>CAVONV010000035.1:0-446996 GCA_963697355.1 uncultured Acidobacteriota bacterium | reverse complement strand
GAGGAAGGCCATCACCCGGGCGCGCTCCGCGAGCGGGAGAGGCGCGAGCCGCTCGAGGTACGTCGGCTTGCGCATGAACGTGTGGTAGCCGGACAGCCCGGTGAGGAACCCGATCGGCCGTGACGACACCTGCGGGCGCAACTGCGCACCCCCGGCGTTCGCCTCCTCGGTGAGCCGGAGGATCTCGCGCCACAGGTCGGGGTCGTAGTCCGGAGACTGTACGAGGGTGAACGTCACGGGTCGCCCCGACACCTCGGAGAACTTGCGCATCAGCACGTGCTCGGCTTCCTGGGTGGTCTGCTCGCCGCCGAGCGCCTCCATCTTGCCGACCGTGCCGGCGGGGATCATCTCGAACACCCCCTTGCCGGCGCGGGCCATCGCCTCGGCGATACCGAGCAGCTCCTCGTCCGCGGCGAACGTCCCCGGTACCGGTGTCCCCCACAGCGAGCGATGGCCGACCGTGCGCGAGGTGGAGAACCCGACGGCGCCGGCCTCGATCGCCTCCTCGACGAGCTGGCCCATGCGGTCGATGTCGTCGGCCGTGGCGTCCTCGTTGAGACGGCCGCGCTCACCCATCGCGTAGTAGCGCACCGCACCGTGGGCGATCTGTGCACCGACGTCGAGCGCGTACTCGCGGCCGGCGAGGTAGTCGAGGTAGTCGGGGAACGTCTCCCACCGGCCCCACTCCATGCCCTCGTGGAGCGCCGCGCCAGGGATGTCCTCCACCCCCTCCATCAGCTCGATCAGCTCGCGTTCGGTGCCGGGCGCGACCGGTGCGAACCCGACCCCGCAGTTGCCCATCACCACGGTCGTGACCCCGTTGTGCGACGACGGCGCGATCTCGGTGTCCCAGCTGACCTGTCCGTCGTAGTGGGTGTGGACGTCGACCCAGCCAGGGGTGACGACCGCACCGTCCGCGTCGATCACCTCTCTGGCCGCCTCGCGGATCGAACCGCCGACCTGGACGAGGCGACCGTCGCGCACGGCGACGTCGCCGGTGTACGGCGTGCCGCCGTCGCCATCGACGATCGTTCCGCCACGGATGATGTAGTCGTGCATTGAATCTCCAACGAGCAGCGGGCCGTCCCGGCCCGAAATCCGAGCAGGGATCAGCGATTCGAGCCGGTGCGGGTCGGGGCTCCGAAGCGATCCGACTCGTAGCGGCGAGGACGTCGATCACTAGTTTCGCGGTCCGGACGGGCGCTCGGCGAAGCGCAGCCCGAGAACTGCCACCCGCCCACCAGCCATCTGCCACCCACCCGCCACACCCTTCCGCCACACCCTCCGCCACACCCGCCACGCCAGAGCGGACACCGCACCCGGATCACACAGGGGACCCACACATGACACTGCCACAGGCGCTCGACGACCTCACCCCGGCGTTCCTCACCGAGGCGCTCGCCGACGTCCTCGGAGGAGGGCGCGTCACCGACGTCACCTGCGACGACATCGGCACCGGGGTCGGCGTGTTCGGTGTGATCGGACGTCTGCACCTGACGGTCGCCGACGCCGCAGGCGACGTGCCGGACGACCGTGATCGCCAAGTTCCCCACCGCCGCAGAAGCGAACCGCCAGGTCGGGCTGGCGCTCGGGTTGTACGAACGCGAGCACCACTTCTACGACACGGTCGCCGACAGCGTCCCGTTCCCGGTCCCACGGTGCTACTTCTCGTCCGGCGACGCTGCGACCGGCGAGTACCTCATCTTGATGGAGGACTTCGCCTACCTCGAAGAGGGTGACCAGCTCGCCGGGCTCACCCCGGAGCGCGCCGAGCCGCTGATCGACCTGCTCGCCGCGTTCCACGCCGACTGGTGGGAGTCGGACCGCCTCGCGGCACTCGAGTGGCTGCCGCGCCAGGACGCTCCCGGTGTACAAGGCATCGGTCCCGGCCATCGTGTCTGCCGGAGCGGCTGCGCTGGCTCCGCTCGAAGCCGACCTTCCTCCCGGCTCGCTCGACCTCGCGGCGCAGGTCGACGCAGCGTTCGAGGAGCTGATCGACCGGTGCGCCGCCGGCCCGCACACCTTCGTGCACGGCGACGTCCGCCTCGACAACGTGTTCTTCACGCCGGGGACGAACGACTTCGCGCTGATCGACTTCCAGCTCTCGCTGAAGTGCCGCGGTGTGTACGACGTCGTGTGGCTGCTCGCCACCTCGATGGACGTCGACGTCCAGGACGAACACGCGGAACGGCTGCTGATGCGCTACCACTCGGCGCTCGCCGCCAACGGCGTCGAGTGGGACGAAGCCGACTTCCGCAACGCCGCGGCCGAGCAGGCCGCCTACCTGCTGTCGGGGCCGCTCAGCCTCGTGGGCACCTTCGACTTCGCCGAGGCCGGCGACGGGCGCGCCGCCGAGCTGACCAAGAAGTGGGTGGCGCGCGGGTTCAACCTCGCTCTGCTCTACGGCGCCGCCGACGTCGTGTGACGGAGCGCTGGTGGTGCAGCTGTACTGGTGGTGTCACGTACTGGTGGTGACGTACTGCGGTAGGTTCTCGCCTGCCGTCGCCCTGGGGAGGTAGTGCCGTGTTCGGATCCAACAACAAGCTCGATCCGTCGTGGCTGGCGTCGATCGACTTCTTCGAAGGCCTCGACGACGACGAGCTGCGCAGGATCTCCGCGCTCGGAGAACGCCTCGACCTCGACGCCGGCGCCGAGCTGATCGATCAGGGACGGGTCGGCGACGCCTGCTACGTGATCGTCGACGGACGCGCCGCAGTGCGCATCGGCGGTGAGTTCGTCACCACCGTCGGCCCCGGGAACGATGGTCGGCGAGATGGCGCTGGTGGGCCACCGTCCACGCAACGCGAGCGTCGTGGCCGAGACACCGATGGTGCTGGTGGCGTTCGGCACGAAGGAGTTCCGCAAGCTGCTCGACAAGGTGCCCGCCGACGCGATCGCGGGTGCTCGACTTGCTCGAGCGGCGCCTGGCCGAGAACGAGGCACGCGACCCCGAGAGCTGATCGCCGGCGCCGTCGCCGGAGTCCCCGACGCTCCAGCGGGCGAGTGTGATCGACGTCACACCTCTGAGCTACAGTCGCCTTGCCCGGCGTCGACACGGTGCCGGGCTCGCACTGTCAAGGGGGATCAGTGACCACATCCAGGAAGCTCCGGGTGTTCTCCGCGGTGTCGATCGCGTTCGCGTTGCTCGCCGCATCGTGCGGCGGCAGCGACGACGGCGACGCCGACGAGCCGGCACCCGACGCCACCGAAGCACCGACCGACGACGGCACCGCCGGCGACGACGAGTCAGGTGACGGCGAACGGCGAGCCTGCCGAGACCGCCGCACCGACCACCATCGCGCCGGAGGTCGAGGCCTCCGAGGACGGACCCGTCCGCGGGGGCAAGCTCGTCTACGGCATCGAAGCCGACTCGGCCAACCCGTGGGCGCCGTACCGCGTCAGCTGCGCGATCAGCTGCTACGTGGTGCTGCAGACGATCAGCGATCCGCTGCTCGTGCCGATCGCCGACGGCGGCTTCGCACCGATGCTGCTGGAGAGCATCGAGCCCAACGAGGACTTCACCCAGTGGACGATGACCGCCCGCGAGGGCATCACGTTCCACGACGGCGAACCGTTCGACGGCGCGGCGATGGCGTTCAACATCAACACCTGCCGGTTCAGCTCGCTCACCGGGCCTGCGCTCGCGGGGATCGCCGACGTGCAAGCCGACGGCCAGACGGTCACGGTCACCACGTCCACGCCGTGGGCGGCGTTCCCGTCGGCGTTCGCCGGCGGATCGTGCTCGTACATGTTCAGCCCGGCGTGGCTGGCGTCGCTGCCCGACGTGCCGTTCCGCACGGAAGGCGCGCCGTTCTACTCCGAGGAGATCGCCGCGCTGCCCGCCGACGGTGACCCGGCGGCGCCGGTCGGGCTCGGCGCGTTCGAGTTCGTCAGCTACACGCCGGGCAACGGCAACAGCTTCATCGCCCAGCGCTACGAGAACTACTGGCGTGGCCCGAACGGGATCACCGGTGAGGAGCTGCCGTACCTCGACGAGATCGAGCTCGTCGTCGCCGTCGACATCGCCTCCCGCTCGACCGCAGTCGAGTCCGGCCAGTTCGACGTCATCCACACCTCCAACGCCGACGAGATCGTGGGCCTGGAGGAGAACGGCGACCTGAACAGCATCGTCGCCAGCGACTTCGGTGAGACGAGCTACGTGCTGTTGAACGTCGCCCAGGGTGAGAACCCGACGATCGCCGCGCTGCAGGGCCTCGACGCACCGGTACCGATGGACCCCGACGGCACCAACGCCGCCAACCCGCTGATCCACCTCAGCTGCCGCAAGGCCCTGGCGCACGCGATCGACCAGGAGCGTCTCGCCGAGGAGCGCTGGGGCGGGCTCGCCGCACCGGCCAACGGTCCGTTCCCGCCGGGAGCGATCGGCTACCTCGACGACACCGGCTACCCGACGTTCGACCTCGACGCGGCGCGCGCCGAGTTCGAGCAGTGCAAGACCGACGCCGGCACCGACACGATCCAGTTCACGTTCAACACCACCAACGACCCGTTCAACGTCGAGACCAACCAGCTCGTCGCAAGCATGTTCGACGACGCCTTCGGCGGCGACCTGCAGGTGTCGATCACCCCGGTCGAGCAGGGCCAGTACATCGGCCTCGCCCTCACCGGGTGCGTTCCAGGCTCAAGCGTGGCGCAACCACGGCGGCACCGACCCCGACCAGCAGTTCCTGTGGTGGTTCTCGGGCACGGCGTCGCCGATGGGATCGCTGGCGCTGAACTTCGGCCGGTTCCAGGACCCGGTGATCGACCAGAACCTGGTCGTCCAGCGCCAGAGCCCGGACCCCGACGTACGCCGCGAGGCCGCAGAGGCGATCAACCGGGCGTTCGCCGAGAACGTGTGGAACCTGTGGTACGTGTGGACGGTCTGGGGCATCTTCAGCAACCAGCAGGTCAACGACCTCGGGTTCGCGACGACGCCCGAGGGTGACCAGCTCCGTCCGATCATCTCCGGGCGGCACGCGATGCCCCAGGTCTGGTGCACTGACGGCAACTGCCAAGCCTGACCCGCGGTGGATGCCCGGCCGGGCCCCGGCCGCTCGACGGCGGCCCACGCGACACCCGGTGACCACCCGAGACCACCACCTGCAGCGCTGCTGCGGGTGACCTGGCGGCGAAGCCCGGTTCGTTCGAGGACAGACGGACCGGGCTTCGCCGCGTTCCGGGCGTATAGGCCGCATAATATTCCTCGCCCTTCGACGTGAACGACGTCACACCTCGTGGGCTACAGTCGGCCGCGTCGGTGACAAGGGGATTCGTCGACACGACCACTGGCAAGGGGGATCAGTGACCACATCTCGCAAGCTCCGCATGTTCTCTGCGGTGTCGATTGCGTTCGCATTGCTCGCCGCATCGTGCGGCGGCAGCGACGACGGCGACGCCGACGAGCCGGCACCCGACGCCACCGAGGCACCGACCGACGACGGCACCGCCGGCGACGACGAGTCGAGTGACGGCGACGACGAGCCTGCCGAGACCGCTGCGCCGACCACGGTCGCGCCGGAGGTCGAGGTCTCCGACGACGGCCCCGTCCGCGGGGCAAGCTCGTCTACGGCGTGGAGGCCGACTCGGCCAACCCGTGGGCGCCATACCGCGTCAGCTGCGCGATCAGCTGCATGATGGTGATGCAGATCGTGTCCGACAGCCTGATGGCCCCGGCCGAGGACGGCACGTTCGTCCCGAACCTGCTCGAGAGCCTCGAGCCGAACGAGGACTTCACCCAGTGGACGATGACCGCCCGCGAGGGCATCACGTTCCACGACGGCGAGCCGTTCGACGGTGCGGCGATCGCGTTCAACATCAACACCTGCCGGTTCAGCTCGCTCACCGGACCTGCGCTGGCGAACATCGCCGACGTCCAGGCCGACGGCCAGACGGTCACCGTCTCGATGGCCTCGCCGTGGGCGGCGTTCCCGGCGACGTTCGCTGCAGCATCGACGAGCGCGTCGTGCTCGTACATGTTCAGCCCGGCGTGGCTGGCGTCGCTCGCCGACGTCCCGTTCCGCCACGGAAGGTGCACCGTTCTTCTCCGAGGAGATCGCCGCCCTGCCCGCCGACGGCGACCCGGCCGCACCGGTCGGCCTCGGACCGTTCGAGTTCGTCAGCTACACCCCGGGCAACGGCAACAGCTTCATCGCCCAGCGCAACGAGGACTACTGGCGTGGCCCGAACGGGATCACCGGTGAGGAGCTGCCGTACCTCGACGAGATCGAGCTCGTCGTCGCCGTCGACATCGCGTCGCCGCTCGGCGGCGCTGCAGTCCGGCCAGTTCGACATCATCCACACCGCCAACGGCGACGAGATCGCCGCGTTCCACGGACGACGGCGATCTCAAGAGCATCGTCGCCAACGACTTCGGCGAGACGAACTACATCCTGCTGAACGTCGCCCAGGGTGAGAACCCGACGCATCGCCGCGCTGCAGGGCCTCGACGCACCAGTACCGATGGACCCCGACGGCTCCAACGCCGCCAACCCGCTGATCCACCTCAGCTGCCGCAAGGCGCTCGCCCACGCGATCGACAACCAGCGCACTCGCCGACGAGCGCGGCGCCGGGCTGACCGTCCCGGCGAACGGTCCGTTCCCGCCGGGTGCGCTCGGCTACCTCGAGGACAGCGGCTACCCGCAGTTCGACATCGACGCTGCCCAGGCGGAGTTCGAGCAGTGCAAGACCGACGCCGGGACCGACACGATCCAGTTCACGTTCAACACCACCAACGACCCGTTCAACGTCGAGACCAACCAGCTGATCGCCAGCATGTGGGACGATGCCTTCGGCGGCGAGATCGAGGTGTCGATCGCCCCGATCGAGCAGGGCCAGTACATCGGCCTCGCCCTCGTCGGTGCGTTCCAGGCCCAGGGCTGGCGCAACCACGGTGGCACCGACCCGGACGTGCAGTTCCTCTGGTGGTTCTCGGGTACCGCCTCGCCGATGGGCTCGCTGGCGCTGAACTTCGGCCGGTTCCAGGACCCCGTGATCGACCAGAACCTGGTCGTCCAGCGTCAGAGTCCCGACCCCGACGGTCCGGCGTGAGGCCGCCGAGGCGATCAACCGGGCGTTCGCCGAGAACGTCTGGAACCTCTGGACCACGTGGACGCTGTGGGGCGTGTTCAGCAACCAGAACGTCAACAACGTCGGGGCGCAGACGGCGCCGGAGGGTGCGCTGCTGCGCCCGATCATCGCCGGCCGCCACTACGTGCCGCAGATCTGGTGCACCGACGGCAACTGCCAGGGCTGACGTGCGACGCCGCGGAGTGAGGCACGACATGCGGGAGTCACGATGAAATTGCGGGAGCGGGCGGCGGCGATCGGTCTGGTCGCCGCCGCCCTGATCGTGATCCTCGGCTGGGCGCTGAGCGTCAACGGGGCGATCACCGCCCTGTTGGCGTTCGCCTCGATCGTCGTCGGCGCGGCGATCGTCGACGGCACATCGGTGCTCAAACGCCTCATGGCGATCGTGCCGGTGCTGTTCCTCGTCACGCTCTTCGCCTTCTTCTTGCAGACCCAGCGCATCGACACCCAGGACGTGGCGATCCGCGTCCTGGGTCCGGGCGCCACCCAGGACGCGGTCGAGCAGTTCATCGACGCCAACGGCCTCGACCAGGGGTTCTTCTCGCAGTACCTCGACTGGGTGTCCGGTGCGGTCGTGGGCGACTTCGGGACCTCGTTCGTCACCAACACCCCGGTGTCGGACCAGGTCGCCAAGGCGTTGCCGATCTCGCTGCAGCTGATGCTGTACGCGCAGATCATCGCCCTGGTGATCGCCATCCCGGTCGGGGTGTACGCGGCGTACCGCGCCAACCGGCGCGGCGACGCGATCGCCTCGACCACGGCCCTCGGTCTGCTGTCGATCCCGAACTTCGTGCTCGCCCTGCTGCTGATCTTCCTGTTCGCGGTCCGTCTCGAATGGCTGCCGGCGACCAGGTACATCTACTTCGGCGAGAGCATCGTCGAACACTTCAAACACATGGCGCTGCCGTCGTTCTCGCTCGGCCTCGGACTCGCGGCGACCTACATGCGACTGCTGCGTGCCGACATGGTGTCGACCCTGCAGGAACCGTTCATCACGACGGCCAAGGCGAAGGGGATGAGTCCGCGCACGATCCTGTTCGGCCACGCGCTGCGACCGTCGCTGTTCACGATCCTCACGATCTTCGCCGTGAACACCGGCGTGCTCATCGGCGGCGCGCTGATCATCGAGATCATCTTCATCATCCCCGGCATGGGGAACCTGATCGCCACCTCGATCGTCGGGTTCGACTTCCTCGTCCTGCAAGGTGCGGTGGTCGTGCTCGCGCTGGCGTTCGTCGCCGTCAACTTCCTCGTCGACTTGTTGTTCACAACACTGGATCCAAGGGTGCGCCATGTCCGGGCGTGATGTCATCGAATCAGCCACCGGCGTCGGAACGACGTCCTCACCGACCGAGGTCGCACTCGCGGAGTTCGAGGTCGAAGAAGGCGAAGCACTGGCGCGCGCCGCCGAGGAGTCCGGGCAGCAGTACCAACACATCCGCAAGGGACCGTGGTTCTGGATCGCGGTCGGCTGGATCGCGTTCATCTTGCTGTGCGTGCTGTTCAGCAGGTGGTTCCCGGGGATCGCAGAGCCGGAGGAACGGGTCGGCGATCCCCGCATGTCACCGTCGCTCGACTCGATCAACATGTGGTTCGGCACGACCAACCGCGGCCACTCGGTCTTGGCGCGCACGCTGCATGGTGCGCGCATGTCGATGGGTGTCGCGATCCTGGCCACGCTCGGCGGACTCCTGCTCGGTGGCACCATCGGGCTCGTCGCCGGCTTCTACCGAGGCAGGGTCGACTCGGTGCTGATGGCGGCGGTCAACGTGATGTTGGCCATCCCCGGCCTCGTGCTCGCGCTGGCGCTCGTCGGCTTCTTCGCCCCCACCGGTGGGTTCGAGGACCAGCGCTTCTTGTTCTTCAACGTGTCGCCGGCCACCAACGCCACGATCTGGACGACGATCGCGCTGTCGATCCTCGCCGCCCCGTCGATCGCCCGTGTGTCGCGCGCCCAGACGATGGTGTGGAGCGACCGCGAGTTCGTCCTCGCGGCGCGCACGATCGGCACCCGCACGGGGCGCATCATCCGGCGCGACGTGATGCCCAACGTCGTACCAGCGATGGTCTCGTTCGCCTTGATCGGCATCGCGGCACTGATCGTCGTGCAGGCCGCGCTCGCCTTCTTCGGTGTCGGCGACGTCACGGCGGTTTCGTGGGGCGGTGACATCAACTTCGGCCGCGACCGCCTCGACGAGCAGCCGCACATCGTGCTCTTCCCGGCGCTGTTCATGTTCCTCACGGTGCTGGCGCTCAACTACCTGGCTGACCGCTTCACCCAGCTCACCAGCGTCAGGGAGGCAGGCATCTGATGGCCGGCTCCGGTTCGGATCATCTCCGCGACGCCGATCAGTCGGTGCTGCGGGTCGAGAACATGGTCGTCGAGTTCCCGATCGCAGGGTCGTCGGCGAAGGTCCACGCTGTCTCCGACGTCAGCCTCGACGTGCTCCCGGGCGAGACGCTCGGAGTCGTCGGCGAGTCCGGCTGCGGCAAGTCGACGACGGGCAAGGCGATCATGCGCGTTCCTCCGCCGACGTCGGGGCGGGTCCTGCTCGACGGAGTCGATCTGGCGAGCGTCGACGCCGACGGCCTGCGCAAGGTGCGCGGCCGGCTGCAGATGATCTTCCAGGATCCGATCTCGTCGCTCAACCCGCGACGCACGATCCGCGACGTGGTCGCCGAACCGCTGGTGGTCCGCTGGCTCGAGAGCGTGCCACGGTCACCGGTCAGCGCGCTCGGTGAGCGGCTCGGCAAGCTGCTGAGCCGGGCTGCGGCACACCCGTACCTGCGTCGCTACCTGTTCGCCGCGGTCTGGGTGTTCTTCGTCGGCTTCGTGCTGTTCGTCGGCGCTTCGGCCGCGGCAGATGCCGACGACTTCGGCCGACGCGACGGCGGCACGCTCGCCGACATCGGACAGTTCGTGATGGGCGCCGCCGGCGTGATGGTACTCCCCGTCGTGGTCCTCGGTCTGCTGGGTGCGATCGGACGAATCCTGCTCGCTGTGCTCGCCCCGATCGCCGACATCGGGCGCACCGTGAAGCTGCGCCGTGCCCGCAAGCAGTTCGACGCCGACCTCGACGAGCGGGTCGCCGCCGCGCTCGACGAGGTCGGCATCCCCGCCGAAGTGTCGATGCCGAAGCGTCCCCACGAGTTCTCGGGCGGACAGGCCCAGCGCATCTCGATCGCCAGAGCGCTGATCCTCGAACCACAGGTGATCATCTGCGACGAACCGGTGTCGGCACTCGACGTGTCCGTGCAGGCACAGGTGCTCAACCTGCTCGAGGATCTCAAGGCGTCACACGGGCTGAGCCTGATCTTCATCGCCCACGACCTCGCCGTCGTGAAGAACATCTCGGACCGCGTGCAGGTGATGTACCTCGGCAAGACCTGCGAGGTCGGCCATCCCGACGAGATCTACGCCCGCCCGCGCCATCCGTACACCCAGGCACTGATCTCGGCGATCCCTGCGCCGGATCCCGGTGTCGATCCCCGCGAGTCCGGTCGGCTCGGCGGGGAGTTGCCCTCGCCGATCGCGCCTCCGTCGGGGTGCCGGTTCCGCACCCGCTGCCCACGCGCCACCGAGCAGTGCACTGCAGAGGCACCGCAACTCACGATGATCGAACAGGACCACTACGTGGCCTGCCACCATCCGCTGACCGACATCGACTGGCACGCCACCGGCGCCGGTGGCGTCGAGGTCACGGTCGGAGCCGGGTCGACCGCCGGAGGCGGGTCATGAGCGTCACTCGCAACGGCGTCGAGCCGCTCAAGCTCGATCGGGCAGCTCGATCAGCGCGAGGTCGACCAGCGCCCGGACAGCGGTGGTCCACTGCTGGAAGTCAGCGATCTGCGCACTCAGTTCCTCACGCCGCGCGGCACGGTCACCGCCGTCGACGGCGTGTCGTTCATCCTCGACGCGGCAAGACGCTCGGCATCGTCGGCGAGTCCGGCTCGGGCAAGACCGTGCTCAGCCGCTCGATCATCAGCCTGCTGCCGAGTCGCAACGTGATCCGCAGCGGCAGCGTGAAGTACGCCGGCCAGGAGATCTTGAACCTGCCGGACAGCAAGATGCGCCGCTTCTGGGGCAGGGACATGGCGATGGTCTTCCAGGACCCGATGACGTCGCTGAACCCGGTGATGAAGATCGGCAAGCAGATCACCGAACCGCTGCGCAAGAACCTCGGCATCGACAAGGCGACCGCGAGGGACAACGGCATCGAGCTGCTGCGCTCGGTGCACATCCCCGAGCCGGAGAAGCGCTTCGAGGAGTATCCGCACCAGCTCTCCGGTGGCATGCGCCAGCACGTGATGATCGCGTGTCGCGCTCGCCGCCGGCCCGCGCCTGATCTTCGCCGACGAGCCGACCACGGCCCTCGACGTCACGGTGCAGGCCCAGATCCTCGACCTGCTGCAAGCCCAGCAGCACGAGCGGCACATGGCGATGGTCCTGGTCACCCACGACCTGGGCGTCGTCGCCGGCCGCACCGACGAGATCGCAGTGATGTACGGCGGTCGACTCGTCGAGAAGGCCAAGACCACCAATCTCTTCGCGGCGATGCGCCACCCGTACACCCACGCCCTGCTGCAGTCGATCCAGCGGGTGGAGAACGCCAGCCACACCCGTGCTGAAGGTCATCCCGGGTCGGCCACCCGACCTGGTGAACCCGCCGAAGGGTTGTGCGTTCGCGCCGCGCTGCGACCGTGCCGACGAGCGCTGCCTGCACGAACGCCCGGTACTGGAACCGGCGTTCCGCGAGGGTCACGAGTACCGCGTGCTTCACAAGCAGATCACCAACCGCTGCGCAATAACTCCTCGACAACCAGCGTAACAACTCATCAAGCTGCTGCGCTCGGTGCACATCCCCGAGCCGGAGAAGCGCTTCAGGAGTATCCGCACCAGCTCTCCGGTGGCATGCGCCAGCGTGTGATGATCGTGGTCGCGCTCGCTGCCGGCCCGCTGCTGATCTTCGCCGACGAGCCGACCACGGCCCTCGACGTCACGGTGCAGGCCCAGATCCTCGACCTGCTGCAAGCCCAGCAGCACGAGCGCCACATGGCGATGGTCCTGGTCACCCACGACCTGGGCGTCGTCGCCGGCCGCACCGACGAGATCGCGGTGATGTACGGCGGTCGACTCGTCGAGAAGGCCAAGACCACCGATCTCTTCGCAGCGATGCGCCACCCGTACACCCACGCACTGCTGCAGTCGATCCCGCGGGTGGAGAACGCCAGCCACACCCGGCTGAAGGTCATCCCGGGTCGACCACCCGACCTGGTGAACCCGCCGAAGGGCTGTGCGTTCGCGCCGCGCTGCGACCGTGCCGACGACCGCTGCCTGCACGAACGCCCGGTGCTGGAACCGGCGTTCCGCGAGGGCCACGAGTACGCCTGCTTCCACCCCGTGCCCGTCGGCGATCCCGTCGTCCGCCGCTGATCGCGCTGTCCGCCCCGGCGCACGCCGGGGCACACTGGGATCCGTGACCACCGACACGATTCGCATCGAGTTGCGCAGCGACAACAGCGCCGGCGTCGTGCCGGACATCTTGGCCGCCGTCGTCGACACCAACAGCGGCACCGCGATGGCCTACGGCGGTGACGACCTCACCGCAGCACTCCAGGCCCGGGTGCGAGCGGTATTCGAGCACGACGGCGCACGGGTGTTCCCGGTCACCAGCGGCACCGCCGCCAACGCCCTCGGGCTCTCGGCGCTGTGTCCGCCGTGGGGTGCGGTGATGTGCCATCGCACGGCCCACATCCTCACCAACGAGTGTGGCTCCACGTCGCTGTTCGGTGGCGGCGCCGTGATGATCCCCGTCGACGGCGCCGACTTCCGCATCGATCCCGATGCGCTGCTCGACGCGCTGGCCGCGCAGACGATCGGCGATCCACACCACTCGCAGCCGAGCGTGCTGTCGTTCACCCAGCCGACGGACCTCGGCACCGTGTACCCCCTCGACCAGCTGAGCAAGCTCGCGTCGATCGCCCACGATCGCAACATGCGCGGTGCACCTCGACGGTGCCCGCTTCGCCAACGCCCTCGTCGGCGCTCGGCTGCTCCCCCGCGGACATGACGTGGCGGGCGGGAGTCGACGTGTTCACGCTCGGCGCGACGAAGAACGGGGCGCTGTCGGCCGAGGCGATCGTGTCGTTCGACGACCGTGCGTCCGACGAGCTGCACTTCCGGACCAAGCGCGCCGGTCACGTCACGTCGAAGATGCGGTTCCAGTCGACGCAGCTGATCGCCTACCTCACCGACGACCTGTGGCTGCGCACTGCACGTCACTCCAACGAGCAGATGCGCGCGCTGGCGGCCGGTCTGCGTGCCCACGGCATCGAGTTCGTCAACCGGCCCGACGTGAACATGGCGTTCCTGCGGATCACCGACGACGAAGCGACCGCCCTCGAAGCGCGCCGGCCTCGACTTCTACCGGATCTCACCGGGCGTCGTCCGCTTCGTCACCTCGTGGATGACCACACCGGACGAGGTCGAGCGCGTCGTCGAGCTCGTCGGTCGGCACTGCCCGCGCTGACACTCGTCGAGCTCAGTCGAGCGCGTCGAGGAGCGCGTTCTCGATCACCTCGGTCAGCGCCGGGTGGATGTAGAACACGTCACGCGCCACGACCTCGGCGGGCGTGTCGAGTTCCATCGCCTGGATCAGCGGTTGGATCAGCGTGGCGGCCTGTGGGCCGAGCACGTGGGCGCCGATGATCAACCCGGTCTCGGTGTCGACGATCACCTTGGCGAACCCTGCTTCGTCGGCCAGGGCCCAGCCGTACGCCGTGCCGGCGAAGTCGCGCCGGCCGACTCGGTAGGCGATGCCCTTGGCGATCGCCTCACGCTCGGTCGAGACCGACCTCTGCGACCTGCGGATGCGAGAACACCGCACTCGGTACGGCCTTGTAGCTCTGTCGCCGCTGGTCGTCCGGGTGGGCGATGTTCCAGAACGCGACCTTCGCTTCCGCGTTGGCGAGATGCTTCAGCTGGTAGTTGTTCGCCACGTCACCGATCGCCCAGATCCCGGGGACGTTCGTCGCCATCGTCGGGTCGACCTGGATCGTGCCGTGATGGTGGCACTCGATGCCCGCGGCGTCGACGTCCAACAGGTCGCTGTTCGGCTCGCGACCGGTGGCGACGAGCAGGTCGTCGACGACGATCTCCTCACCGGCGCAGTGGATGACGATCTCGTCCCCACGCCGTTCGATGAGGGTCGGGACGTGTCCGAGATGCAGATCGACACGATCGCGCCAGAGCTCCGTGAACGTCGTCGAGATGTCGTCGTCGAAGGAACGGAGCAGCAGTTCGGAACGGTTCATCAACGTCACGTGTGTGCCGAGCGCGGAGAACACGTGGCCCATCTCCACCGCGATGAACCCGCCGCCGATGATCCCGAGCCGGGCCGGGAGTGCGTCGAGGCGCATGATCGAGTCCGACGTGTGGAACCCGGTCTCGACCAGGCCGTCGATCGGGGGGATCACCGGCCGTCCGCCGGCTGCGATCAAGACGTTCGCCGCTGCAAGCCGGCGGCCGTCGACGTCGAGCTCGCCACCGCCGCCCGGGAAGCGACCGGATGAAGCGCGCCGTCCCTTCGACGAGCGTGACGTTCGGCGTTCCGGTGGCCCGGTAGTCGCGACCAGAGGCGGCGATCGGGTCGATCCGCCCGAACACACGGTCGCGGATCGCTGCCCAGTCGGCGCCGTCGAAGCTCGTCGTGATCCCGAGCTTGTCGGAGTGCTGCGCTTCGAATGCTCGATCGGCGGGCAGCACGAACATCTTCGACGGGATGCACCCCCGATTGAGGCAGGTCCCTCCGAACACGCTGCGCTCGACGATGGCGATCTTCCAGTCGGCGAGGAAGTCCGGGATCGAGTTGCCCGATCCGGAGCCGATGATGATCAGGTCGAAGTGCTCTGGGCTGCTCATACAGCAGAGTGGAACACCGCGCGGCCGCCGAACGTTCCCCGTCGCTGCATGCTGCGTCGCCGCACTGCCCGATGCTGCGTCGCCGCACTGCCCGATGCTGCGTCGCAGCGCTGGCCGATATCGCGTGGCAGAGTGTCGGAGGTGTTCCCACGACGCAGCGGCGACGGCTTCATCCGGTGCAGCGACGGCCACATCCGCTGGGGGGTCTACGGCGCCGCTGGCGTCGTGTTCGTCTGGCGTGGTCCGAACGGACCCGAAGTGATGCTGCAGCGCCGATCGATGATGGCCCACGAAGGGGGCACGTGGTCGTGCGCCGGTGGCGCGCTCGACCAGGGCGAGACCCCGGTGATCGCTGCGCTGCGCGAGGCGGCCGAGGAGGTCGGCCCAACCCCCGGTCAGGTTCGTCTGCTCGGCCAGTACGTCTTCGCCGCCGGCGACGGACTGGACCTACACGACCATCGTCGTCGAGGTCGCGGAGCGGTTCGGCGACTCGATCAACTTCGAGACCGATGCGGTCGGCTGGTTCCCGCCCGACGAAGTGGACCAGCTCCCGCTGCACCAAGGGTTCGCGGCCGCATGGCCACATCTCGCCGAGATCATCGCCACGAGTCCACCCGCCGGGCCGCACTGACACGACGACGGCGACCGCACCGGGACCGACCGCACCGAGGCGGCATCGTGCAGACCTCCGTGGGTCGGGGCTCGCCGGTAGTGTCGGCTCCATGGCTGGAGAGCTGATCTACGCGTTTCGCGTCATGCGGCTCCCGCTGCTGGACGCCGGTGGGCAGGCAATCGGGCGGATCGAGGACATCGTGGTGATCCCCGGGCGACCCGGCCGCGGACGGGAGCCGGCGATCCCGCCCCGCGTCGTCGGCTTCGTGGCCTCCAGTCAGCACCGACGGATCTTCGTCAATGCCAATCGGATCGGTGATCTCGATGGTCATGGCGCCCGGCTGCGGAGCTGGGATGTCGACCTCAACCCGTTCCGGCGGCGCTCGGGCGAAGTGCTCGTCGGTGAGGAGCTGATCGATCGCAAGATCGGCGAGGAGACCGTGAGCGACATCGCGCTGCGTCAGGTCGGTGACGGTCGTGCGGCACGGTGGGTGATCGAGAAGGTCCGACTCGCGAAGCGTTCCACCCTGCGTCGCCGTCCCAGTTACCGACTCGTCGACTATGCCGAGGTGTCGCAGCTGTTCGACGCGCCGACGGCGATGCAGGCCGAGGCGGCCCGACTGCGCGACTTCCACCCGACCGAGGTGGCCGCCGTCGTGCGTGCGCTGCCGATCGACCAGCGCCGTCAGCTCGCCGAGGCGATGGACGACGAACGCCTCGCCGACGTGCTCGAGGAACTTCCCGAGCAGGAGCAGATCCGGATCGTCGAGCAGCTCGATCGTGAGCGGCTCGTCGGCGTGTTCGACGAGATGGAGTACGACGACCTGGCTGACCTCATCGGTCAGATGGCCCCGGCGCAGCAGGAGGTGATGCTCGGCGTGATGGACGAAGAGGACGCCGACGTCGTGCGTCGCCTGCTGTCCTACGAAGAGGGAACCGCCGGCGGACTGATGACGCCGGAGGTGATCATCCTCGGCCCCAACGACACCGTCGCCGAAGCACTCGCTCAGATCCGCAACCCGGACTGGGTGGTGAGCATCGCCACTCAGGTGTTCGTGTGCAACCCGCCGTTCAAACCGCCGACCGGCCGCTTCCTCGGCGTGGCCCACGTCCAGCGCCTGCTGCGCGAACCGCCGAGCATGGAGCTCGGCCGGATCGTCGAGGAGATCGCCGTGGTGCCGCCCGAGGCCACCGACCGCGAAGTCGCCGAACGGCTGGCGAGCTACGACCTGCTCGCCGTCGCGGTGTGCAACGACGCCGGCTTGTTCCTCGGTGCGGTCACCGTGGACGACGTGCTCGATCGCATGCTCGGTGCCACGTGGCGTATCCGACAGCGAAGCACCCCTGCGGCTGCGAGGGGATGACGCGCCGCTGACCAGCCCGGCGCCCGTGCGTCCGGCGTAGGCCGGTTCCACCCCCGCACCACCGCCGATCGCACGCCGAGGCCCGGCCGTCACGGCGCCGCCCTACACCGCACGAACCAGCACACCAGCAGCACTCCAGCCGACACACCATCACCCGCCGTCCGACACACCAGCTCGAACACAAGAAGGGAGGAACCGTGGTCAAACGTCGCGAAGACCTGTCGGTGCCACGCGCCCGGCGCAGCTTCGGCGTGCAGTACGACTCGGACGTGTTCGGCGCGTTCAGCGAGTCGATCGCCAGCTTCATCGGGACGGCACGATTCCTCGTCTGGCAGTCGGTGGTCATCGTCGTGTGGATCGCCTTCAACGCGCTCGGCGCCGGACAGTGTGAGCTTCGACCCGTGGGATCGCGGGCTCGTGTTGCTGACGCTGGTCCTGTCGATCCAAGCGGCGTACGCAGCACCGCTGATCCTGCTCGCGCAGTCACGCCAGGAGCGTCGAGATCGCGTCGCTGCGCAGAACGACCGTGAGGTCGCCGAACGAACCCAGGCCGACACCGAGTTCCTGGCCCGCGAGATCGCCGGCGTTCGGCTGGCGCTGGCCGACATGGTCACCGGTCATGACCTCGATGAACGGCTGACGCGCCTCAGCAACGCGGTGGAAGCCCTGAGCGAGCGGGTCGAAGCGCTGGCGGCCAGCGCTGCCGACCTCGCGGACCGTGTGCCAGACGATGCGACGAATCGTGCAGCGACGCGTCGACGACGATCGCGCCACCGGCGGCGAACGCACGGACGAGGGTCGTGCCGGTACCGAGCCCCCACGGACGTGATCGAGCGTCCCCTGGGCTCGATCAGGCCACTGTCCAGGGACCGCGGCGACGCGGTCAGCTCGCCTCTCCCGTGAAGTCCTGCAACCGCACACCGAGCCGCGTGATCTTGTGCAGCAACGCCACCGTGTCGAGCCGCTCGTCTCCTGCGATGACGATGCCGTACGGCAACGCCTCGTTGATCGCGGCATCGGCGAAAGCCACCGCCGTCGCCGCCGCCGCCGTCCCCACCTGTTCGGCGATCCCGCAGATGCGTGTCACCTGCGCCCCGTCGGCGGCACGACCGCGAACCTCGACGCGTAACGCCCCGACCCCGCCCTCGCGGTGCGGTGGCGCGAGCATCGGTAGCCGTGACGTCAGCCGATCGCGACGGTTCGCCGACATCCGCGTGCTGATCCGCTGCACCTGCGGGAACACCGACGAGAGCAGCAGCGATCCCGGGATCTCGGCTCGATAGCAGTCATAGGCACCGACCGGCTCCGGGAACCAGCAGAGCTCGCTGTCCGGTCCCCGCACGGGCCGTGACCCACCGGCCGTCGTGCCAGCCGAGTGACCGACCCGACAGGGCGCGGTGGTGCTGTCGAGCGCACGCCGGACCTGCGGTCCCGTGCACGGCGATGTGGATCTCGTCGCAGTGCGCGAACGATCCAGCGAGGAACCGGGCGACGAGGCCGGACAAGCCCGGCGACATCGCCGCCCCGACCACGACCCGCGCACCGAGGTGGGTCGCGTGGACACCGAGCGTCAGCAGTTCGCGCACGTCGTCGAGCCCGTCCGCCACCGTCACGATCGTGCGCCGCGTCGTCAACAGCTGTTCGACCAGACGTGCATGCGGTCCTGGGTGGGCGAGCACGAGCGTCGTGTACTGGTCAGCCCGGCTCGACGCGATCGCGACCGACCGATGACCGAGCAGACGCAACCGACGCTCGACCCGCCTCCCGACGACACCGCTGCCGACGACGCCGACGGTCCCGACGACACCGCTGCGATAGGCGTAGGCCGGACGCACGAGATCGACGGACGGGGATCCCATCGCCCAGTCGCCCTGGTCCGATTCGATGTGCAGCGGTTCCACTGATCGCTACTCCACCCGTCGACTGGCTGCGCGGTCAGACCGGTACTGGACCGGCAGCCATCGCCGCGGTGTGGACGGCACCGCCGGTCGGCGACGCAGGGTCGCTGGGCGATTCGACCGCCGCAGCAACGATCGGCCCTGCGCCAACAGCAGGCTCGTCGAGCGCATCGAGCGCCGGCAGCGAGAGCGGCCGCCAGCCACCGTGCTGGGGCGGGGTTCCGCCGCTGCCGCGGATGCGGAACACGGTGGCGTACGCCGCAGCGAGTGTGAGTGCCGAGGCAACTCGACGGAGCAACTTCACGACGACGTCACCTCTTGACCGATTCGGTTTGATCGACTCGTTCGCCCTTCACGACGGCCACCCTACCGATGTTGCGAACGCTCACGGTGACGCCACCCACGACGTCGGGAACCAGGAGCAGCGATCGCCCCCAGCAGACACCGAGAGGTGCTGGGTGGGGCTAACAAGAATCGAACTTGTGACCTCATCGTTATCAGCGATGCGCTCTAACCAACTGAGCTATAGCCCCGGCGAAAACGTGAGGCTATCGGCCCAGCGGAGGGTTGACACCGCTGTCGTCCACGACGACCTCGCGAGTGGCCCGGCCACCATCGGCATCAGCAGGCGCCGGAACGACGGGCTCGGGTCGCCGGATCACGAACCGTCGCATCGACGAGGTCCGGCGCTCGACCACCTCTTCTTCGAGCACGGTGAACCGCAGTCCGCCCACGAGATCGGTGATCAGATTGAACAGGGTGGCCGTCAGCACTGCCAGGCCGGTCAGCCCGACGACGGCGAACAGCCCACCGATCCACGCCTGCCGATAGATCTCCCCACCGTCGAACTCGAACGAGCTCCACCCGAACGACTCGAGGAACCGCTCGACGTTGTCGACCGTTCCGGTGGCCGTGGCGACATTCCACAACAGCACCCCCGACGTGAGCAAGATCACGTAGAGCACGAGGTGTGCCACCAGCGCCACCTTGAACACCGACCACGGATCGACGTGGCGAACCACACGGGTGACCTTGCGCACGCGCTGGCTTGCGGCCGAGCAGGCGCGGGAGCGGTGTCGGGATCGGGTTCGGTGCGGGGTCGTAGTCGGGCGTACGACGAGTCGGCCGACGTTGGGCCTGGGTGTCGTCCTGGGGATGGTGGCGCACCGTCGGGCCGTCCACGATGCCGTGGCGCAGCAGTTCGAGCACGTCGTCGGTGCGCGCCTCGACAGGGACGTCGTCCGCGGTGTGCTCGTCGCCGAGTCGCTTGCTGTCGGGCCCGGTGTCGCCGAGCTCTTCGAGCTCGCGGCCGCCGGAGTCACCCTCCTCGAGCACGAGCTCCCCGTCGAGCACGAGCTCCCCGTCGAGCACGAGCTCCTCGTCGAGCACGAGCTCCTCGTCGACCCTGGCGTTGTCATCGATCGGGGGATGGTCGATCGAGGGGTGGTGGACCGCCGCATCCCTCGACTCGGCGGCGACGTCGGTCGCCGGTGCCACGCTGTCGTCACCGGGTGCCACCGGATCGACGTCAGCAGGGCCCGGCACGGCATCGACGTCGGCGGGACCGTGGCCCGATCGGGTGACGAGGTCGTCGTCGGGCCCGAACGGCACGACGACGACACCCGGATCGATCGGTCCGGCAGCATCGGGATCGTGTGCGATGCTCCCGTTCGGGAGGCGTGCTTCGTCGCCCGGCGAGGGAGATGGCAGGACCGACCGGGCCGCATTTCGCGGCGCTGCCTCGTCACGAGCAGCGTGCCGTGCTGCCTGGACGAGGTCGTCTTCGGTCGTGCTCACCGCGCCCAGTGTAGGAGACACCCCTCCACCCAGAGTGGTCACTCGGCATCGGACGCGCGTGCTATGGCCGTGATCTCGCCGAAGCGAACCACCACGGTGACCTCACCCGCCCCGGGTCCGCGCTGCCACCCGAGGAGCACTCCACCGTTGCGCGCGGCGATGGCGGCGGCGGCGGCTCGACCGCCGTCGAGCCCGGCGAGCGCGCTCGCATCAGCTGCTGTCTGGGCGCGCGCCCGCTGCACGCTGGCGCGACCGAACTCCCCAACCGCGCCGAGCACCAGCGACGAGATCACCGTGGTGACGATCAACACCACCACGGCAGCGCTGCCACGCCCACCATCTCGCCATCGCCGCTCGGCGTCGCGATGATGTCTCGTTGCTCGGTGTCGGCGTGTCGCCGTCGCGCGGTGTCGGCGTGTCGCCGCGTCCCGGCAGTGTCGTCCCGCCGCCTCGTTGCGGGGTACCGGCCCTGTGGTCCGGCGCCCGGCGCCCGGCGGAGCTGATCCGACCTCTGTCGAGCATCGCTCGCCGTTCATGTGCCACCTCCATCGTCGGACGGTGACGGCGAACGGTGACGGCGACCGTCGCCGCCGCCCGTCCAGACGTCCCGTCGTGTTGCTATCGATGTCGGCGACCGGCCGGTCGCGAAGCGGCCACCGCGGCGAACCCCTCGCCCCCGGAGGGCGGGGGTCACCGGATGGGCGAGATCAGGTGTCGTCGGCGGACAGGATCGGGGCGACCGAACCGACGACGTCACCGTCGTCGAGGTTCATGATCCGGACACCCGTGGCGTCACGCCCCTGTGAGGAGATCTCCCGAACAGCGAGGCGGATCGTGATCCCGTTGTTCGACACGGCGACGATCTCGTCGTCGAGACCGACCATGAACGCCGCGACGACCTTGCCCTTGCGACCGGTCAGCTTGATGCCGCGGACCCCCTGACCACCGCGGCCCTGCACGTTGAACCGGTCGAGCTGAGTGCGTTTGCCGAATCCGGCCCCGGTCATCAACAAGATCGCGGTGTCGTCGCGAGCGACGTCGACCGAGACCACCTCGTCGTCGGCGCCCTTCAGCTTCATCCCTCGGACACCGCCTGCGGTTCGACCCATGGGACGAACGTCGTTCTCGTTGAACCGGATCGTCATCCCGTTGGCGCTGACCATGAAGATGTCGTCGTCGCCACCCGTCTCGATCACGCGCACCAGCTCGTCGTCGCCGCGCAGGTTGATCGCGATCAGGCCGTCACGTCGGGACGAGTCGTATGCGTCGAAGGCGGTCTTCTTGACCGTCCCGTGCCGGGTTGCGAAGAACAGGTAGCGGTCGCCTGCGAACGCTCGCGTGTCGATGATCGCCTGGATCTTCTCGTCCGCCTGGAGCGGGAGCAGGTTGACGATCGGCATCCCCTTCGCGGTGCGCTCACGTTCCGGGATGTCGAGCGCCCGCAGCCGGTAGACCTTGCCGCGGTTGGAGAAGAACAGCAGGTGCGCGTGCGCGGTGGTGAAGATGACGTGGCGCACGATGTCGTCGGCCTTCATCTTGCCGCCCGACACGCCACGACCTCCGCGGCCCTGCGTCTTGAACGACGCCGCCGGCACCGCCTTCACGTACTGCGCCTCGGTCATCACGATCACGAGCTCTTTGTCGTCGACGAGGTCCTCGATCGAGATCTCGCCGTCGTCGTAGGTGATCTGGCAGACGCGAGGGCTGGCGAACTCCTCACGAATCGCGGTGATCTCGTCCTTGATCACACCGTTCAGTCGGTCGGGGTCGGCGAGGATCGCTTCGAGCTCCTTGATCGCTTCACGCACCTCTCCGAGCTCGGTCTCGAGGTCGATGCGCGACAGACGGGTGAGCTGTCGCAGCTGCATGTCGAGGATGTCGTTGGCCTGGCGCTCGGTGAACGCGAACGGCTCGGCCATCAGTCCGGCGCGTGCCGCTGCAGCATCATCGCTGGCGCGGATCAAGGCGATGATCTCGTCGATGACGTCGAGCGCCTTGATGCGACCCTCGAGGATGTGCTCGCGATCGCGCTTCTTGTCGAGGCGGTACTCGGACCGGCGAGTGATGACCTCGACCTGATGCTTGATGTAGGCGACGAGCGCATCGCGCAGGTTGATCTGCCGCGGGACCCCGTCGACGAGGGCGACCATGTTGATCGAGAACGTCGACTGCAGCTGGGTGAGCTTGAACAGGTTGTTGAGCACGACGTTGGCGTTGGCGTCACGTTTGAGGGTGATGCGCAGGTCGGTTGCGCCACCGGAGGACGCATCGTTGACGTCGCGGATGCCGTCGAGATCGCCGCCGTCGACGAGCTCGGTGATCCGCGCCGCGATCGACGAGCAACTCGTCTGGTAGGGCAGCTGGGAGACGACGATCTCCATCGCTCCGCTGCGGGTCTCTTCGATCGCCGCCGTGGCCCGCATCTTCACCGAGCCGCGACCCGTGCGGTAGGCGTCGATGATCCCGGCGCGGCCGAGGATGCTGCCCCCGGTCGGGAAATCGGGGCCCTTGACGAACTCCATCAGGTCTTCGACGGTCGCCTCGGGATGATCGATCAGGTGCACGACCGCATCGATCACCTCGCTCAGGTTGTGCGGTGGGATGTTCGTCGCCATCCCGACGGCGATGCCCTGGCTGCCGTTGACCAGCAGGTTCGGGAACCGTGCCGGGAGCACGATCGGCTCCTCGGACGTGCCGTCGTAGTTCGGCACCATGTCGACGGTGTTCTCGTCGATGTCGGCGAGCAGCTGCATCGCCAGGGGATCGAGACGGCACTCGGTGTAGCGCGAGGCGGCCGGGCCGAAGTCGGGCGAGCCGTAGTTGCCGTGGAAGTCGATCAGCGGGTGGCGCAGCGAGAACGGCTGCGCCATCCGCACCAGCGCGTCATAGATGGCCGAGTCGCCGTGCGGATGGAACCGCGCCATCGTGTCGCCGGACACGCGGGCGCACTTGACGTGGCCGCGATCGGGCCGGAAGCCCTGCTCGTCCATGTCCCAGATGATCCGGCGGTGTACCGGCTTCAGCCCGTCGCGCACGTCGGGCAGGGCACGCGACATGATGACCGACATCGCGTACTCCAGGAACGACGTCTCCATCTCGTCGTGGAGTGGTCGTGGCTGGATCGGGTCGATCGGATCGTCGCCGTCGGTGGTGGTGGTGTCGTTGTTGTCAGTCACTCGTTCTCTCGGCTCTCAGCGCTGCGCCCAGCTCGGCATCGGGTCGACGGACTCAGAAGTCGAGGTGCTGTACGTCCCGGGCGTTCTTCGTGATGAACTCCCGCCGGCTCGCCACGTCGTCGCCCATGAGTACCGACGTCACCTCGTCGGCCAGCGCGGCTTCCTCGACTGTGACCTGCAACAGCGTGCGCGTCGAGCGGTCCATCGTGGTGGCGCGCAGCTCTTCCCAGTCCATCTCGCCGAGACCCTTCAACCGTTGGAACTGCTTCTTGTGGTTGGGGCGGTCTTCGAGGAACCGGGCCTTGGACAGGTCGTCTTTCAGGTAGACCTTCTCTTTGCCGACCTCGGTGGAATACAGCGGGGGTTGGGCGATGTAGACGTAGCCCGCCTCGACCATCTCGCGGATCTGGCGGAAGAAGAACGTCAGCAACAGCGTGCGGATGTGGCTGCCGTCGACATCGGCGTCGGCCAGCGCGATGACCTTGTGGTAGCGCACCTTGGTGACGTCGAACTCGTCGCCGACACCAGCTCCGATGGCGGTGATCAGCGCCTGGATCTCGTTGTTCTTCAGCATCTTGTCGATGCGCGCCCGCTCGACGTTGAGGATCTTGCCGCGGATCGGCAGGATCGCCTGGGTGCGTGGGTCGCGAGCATCGACCGCCGTCCCCCCGGCGGAGTCGCCCTCGACGATGAACAACTCGGATTCGTCGGCGTTGCGCGACGAGCAGTCCTTCAACTTGTCCGGCATCCCCGCGCCGGACAGCGCCGTCTTGCGCCGGATCGCGTTGCGGGCGTTCTTCGCGGCGATGCGCGCCTGGGCCGCGGCGAGGGCCTTCTTCACCGCCTTGTTCGCCTCGGTCGGGTTCTCGTCCAGCCACTCGCCGACACGCTCGTAGGCGACCTTCTGCACGAACGACCGCATCGTGACGTTGCCGAGCTTGGCCTTGGTCTGACCTTCGAACTGCGGCTCACGGAGCTTCACGGCGATGATCGCTGTGATCCCTTCGCGGATGTCCTCACCGGCGAGGCTCGGGTCCTTCTCCTTGACCAGGTTCTTCGCCTTGGCGTATCGGTTCACCGCGTTGGTCAATGCCGTGCGGAACCCTTCGACGTGCATCCCACCTTCGATGGTCGAGATGCCGTTGGCGTAGCCGTGGATCCCCTCGTGGTACCCCGTGTTCCACTGGATCGCGATGTCGAGGTACTGGCCCTCGTCTTCGTCTTCGTCCTCGAAGTGGCAGACCTTCGAGAACAGCGGTTCCTTCGTGGCGTTGAGGTGCTTCACGAAGTCGATCAGCCCGCCCTTGTACTGGTACGTGACGTCCTGCTCACGTCCTTCTCGCTCGTCGCGGAAGACGATCTCGAGGCCACGGTTGAGGAACGCCATGGTCTGCAACCGTTCGAGCACGGTACGCGCCACGAACTCGACACCCTCGGCGTTGAAGATCGTCGGATCGGGCCAGAACGTGATCGTCGTTCCGGTGGCCGTCACGGCCATCTGGATTGAAAAAGGCCTCGGAATGGTCGTCACGGGATTCATCCCCAATCCTCTCGGTGAAGTCGTCGAGTACTGGCCGACGTTGCCTGAGGCTCTCATCACGCTCGGCATCTACGCCATTGGTTTCCTGATCTTGACCGGGCTGTACAAGATCGCCGTCTCTGTACGAGAAGAGATGGCTCCCTGAGTGTGGAAGAAGCAAGTAATCAGTCATCAGTAATCAGTTACCAGTGAAGACTGGTAACTGGTAACTCACTGGTTCTGGGTCACTGGTCACTCCTTACCACTTCGGAGCAACCCATGGGCAAACGTCGCGTTGTGATAGTAGGTGCCTCTGCAGCAGGCTTACGCTGTGCCAGCCGCCTGGCGCGTCTCGAGCCCGATTGGCACGTCACTGTCGTGGAGCAAGGAGACGTCTTCTCCTATGCAGCCTGCGGTATGCCGTACGTCCTCTCCGGAGATATCGGTGATGCAATAGCACTCCGGCAGACCGGTGACGGAGTCCTCCGGGACGCCGACTATTTCTCCTCCGTCAAGGGTGTCGAGGTTCTGGGCGGCCACCGGGCAATCCACATCGAACCATCGCCAAACCGGCTTTGGGTCGAGAGCAAAGATGGCGAAAGGCAGCTCGAATGGGACGAGCTCGTCCTAGCGACGGGAGCTCGACCAAGGAGGCTTGCGCAGCAGCCGGACCACCCAAGGGTGCGCTCGTTTCACGCCTATGAAGACATCGCCCCTCTTCACAACGGGCTGGCAAAGGGTGAGATTGAAAGCGTGATCATCGTCGGTGCCGGCCTGGTTGGCTGTGAGCTCGCCGAGGCTTTTGGTGCCCTTTGGGGAGCTGAAGTGACACTCGTCGAAGCTGCCGAGAGTCCTCTACCAGGGGTGCTCGATCGGGAGACGGCGGGTATCGTAAGCCATGCCTTACGGGAGAATGATGTTCATCTTCACACTCGGTCTCCCGTCGAGCGCATCGAGGCCTCGGATGGAGGCGTTGCCGTGGTGGCAGGGGGGGAGTCTCTCGAGGCAGATTGCGCCGTTGTGGCGACGGGAGTCGAGCCCGTTGTCGAGCTCGCTCGAACGGTCGGCATCACTATCGGAACAACGGGAGCGATCGCCGTTGATGAACGGTTTGCCACTTCGAAACCCAATGTCTGGGCCGTGGGTGACTGTGCTGAGATTCGACACGCGGTCACGGGTGAGGCTTGCTACTTTCCCCTTGGATCCCTGGCCAACCGGCAGGGGAGGACACTGGCCAATGTCTTGGCAGGAAGAGACGACCGGTTCCCGGCCGTGGCCGGTGCGGTTGCCGTCAAAGTGTTCGATTGCAACGCGGCCGGCGTGGGTCTGACGTTTCGGCAAGCGGAGAAACGGTATCGAGACGCTCGAACGGTTTGTGTGTCGGCTCAAGATCGTCCGCACTACTGGCCGGAGACCAAAGACATCGCGCTTCAGATCGTCTACCAATCCGCTTCGCGTCGAGTGCTGGGGGTACAAGTCGTTGGAGAAGGTGACGTGACCAAGCGCGTGGATGTTGCGACCCAACTCATTCAAGAAGGAGCAACGCTCGGTCAGTTGGCTCATCTCGAGCATGCCTACGCTCCTCCCTACTCGCCGGCATTGGATCCCTTGGCCGTCCTGGCCTTTGCGGCGCTAAATGCCGAGGACGGGATCGAGGCCGCCTCACCCTTCAGAGTATTGGAGGATACTAAACTGTTAGATGTCAGACACTCAGAGGAGATTGAGGCTCGGCCACTCCCCGCGGAATCTTCGGCGGCGCTTCCCTTGGCCCAGATTCGTACGCGCGTCGGTGAATTGGAGGACGGTCCGTGGCTCGTCGTCTGCGAGAGGGGAATGCGTTCTGCAGAGACCGTACGTGTTCTCAGAGAGAAAGGCATCTCGGCGCAATATTTGGGCGGCGGGATGAAATGGCTGATCTCGAGCGGGAAAGCGGGCCAGAACGAGTAATTCGGTGACAGGTAACTGATATTTGCAGGTATATCCGCACCAAATATCAGTTACCTGTCACCGAATGACAGGACTGACCACGGAGGCATCATGAGTCCTTCCAAACTCTCTACCGCAGCGTTCTTGTCGATAGCGCTGCTGGCACTTTCCTGCAAACAAACCGCAGGAGGCCGACCTTGTTTTCCGTAACGGAAAGGTCGCGACCGTTGACGACAACTTCTCGATTGAAGAAGCCGTAGCGGTAAAGGGAGACAAGATCATATTCGTCGGAAGCGACGAAGATGCGGTTTCCTTCGTGGGACGAAGTACGCAAGTGATCGACCTCGATGGTCAGCTGGTCCTGCCGGGTTTAATCGATGGGCATGCGCATATGCATAACCTCGGTGAAGAGCTCATGAACCTGGATATCTACGGTACAACGAGCTTCCAGCAGATCGTCGATAAGGTCTCTGAAAGAGCCCGGATGGTAGAACCAGGGGAATGGATTATCGGTGGACGGTGGGATCAAAACAACTGGGATGTGAAGACATTTCCGGAGCATGACGCTCTTAGTGAGGTTTCTCCAGACAATCCGGTCTACCTGCGCCGGGTCGACGGCAACTCTGCATTTGTCAATCAGAAGGCGCTCGATATCGCGGGTATCACCAAAGACACTCCGGATCCGTTCGGGGGAGTGATACGTCGGAAGGGTAACGGCAAGGCCTCAGGCGTGCTCATCAACAAGGCAATGAACCTGGTGAAAGACAAGTTTCCTGCTGAAACGGTGGAAGAATACAACAGAAAACTGCTCAAAGCCGTTGACAGCTGCCTTTCGGTCGGGCTTACGGGGTGGCACGAGGCTGGGGTAAGCCCCTGGGAGATAGGCATCTACAAGAACCTGATTGACAAAGGCGAACTGCCCATGCGGGCCTACGCGATGCTTGGGGAGCAAGAAGCGCTTCCGCTGGAGGGGAGCGCCGAAGAGATCGCCGAGTATTTCAAGGAACAAAGAATCGAAGACTACGGCAACTACATGCTCTCCGTTCTAAGCATCAAGCTCTTCTTCGATGGTGCGCTGGGTTCGCGCGGTGCTGCCTTCTTTGAGCCTTATTCGGACGATCCGGACAATACCGGGCTCCTGAGGGTTACACCGGAGTATATTTACAGGATTTCGAAAGCGGCACTGATGGCCGATATGGGCGTCAATACTCATTGTATTGGGATCAGGGGGAATCGTTTGTGTCTCGATTCCTATGAAAAAGCGTTCAAAGAGTTTCCCAAAGAAGACCACCGTTTCAGGATAGAACACGCTCAGATCGTAAGGGATGAGGACATAGCTAAGTTTGCAGAACTGGGTGTCGTTCCGGCAATGCAGCCCACTCATTGTACGTCCGACATGCGCATGGTTCCCGACAGGGTTGGAATGGAGCGGGCAAAGGGTGCGTATGCATGGCGGTCCTTTCTTGATGCCGATAGGGTCATTCCCTGCGGTTCGGATTTCCCAGTCGAGTCGAACAATCCGATGCTCGGCATCTATGCTGCCGTCACCCGGCAGGACCCATCAGGCCGTCCCGAAGGCGGCTGGTTTCCCGAACAGCGTATGAGCATCGAAGAAGCGATAAAGGGATTCACGATCTGGGCAGCCTACGGCGCATTTCAGGAGGAGGTTCTCGGCTCCATCGAGGTTGGCAAACTGGCTGATCTAACCGTACTCGACAAGGATCTTCTGACCATAGAATCCAAAGAGATACTGACGACTCGAGCCCTGTATACCATCGTTGGCGGCAAGGTGAGATACCAAAGGAAATAGGAAGTTCTTGAGCATGAGGCAAGGAACGCCGATCTCCCCCGTCGTGCAATGAGTCAAGATGGACTTACCTGTTCCCACCGGTCCGCACAACAGATACCCCATCGGCAGGCTTTCGAGCGCTCCCCGGTTGTAACGGCGTCCCCATGAGCATTGGCTCAGCGGCGGAGTCTGAGAAAGGCATAAATCCCCGGCGTAACGACTGTCCTTACAACAATCGTGAAGATTCCGCTGAGGTTTTTAGTCTCGTCCGAGGGACCGCCAAGTCCACGGCAAAGCTCGAATAACGGATGTCGCTCCGACTCATCCGAGACGAGCCGCTCTCAGTCGCGTTTGTTTAGAGGGGCGACGTCATGCATACCTCGCATCGTGTTACAGTTTACGTCACTGATAGGCCCGACGTGAAGGCAAGTGCTTTGTTCTCACACCACATCATTGATGTGTCAGTTGCGTCAGGAGGCTCACCATGAACTCCTTGTATGACTTCTATGAATGGATATGGCATGGCTCGAGTGGCGGCGCGCGCGTGCTGGTGATCTGCTCGTTTCTGATCCTCATACATTTCATCGTTACCCTGGTTCGTCGCTTGGGAGCTCGAGTCACGGCTGCACGTGCGGAGCCGTCGCTTTCGAAGTGGAAGACGGTGGCGGGGCTGGCCGTGAGCGCTTCTGTTTTTAGCTTGTATTTCGCAGCCTTTGGTCTGGTGTTGCGCGAGTTCGGTGTCTCCCTGACGGCTTATTTCGCAAGTGCTTCTATCGTTGGGCTCGCGGTTGGATTCGGCTCCCAGGGACTGGTGCAAGATGTCGTTACCGGAATGACCGTCGTCTTCTCCAATCTCTACGATATCGGGGACTTGGTCGAGATTTCCGGCCAGACCGGTATCGTACGAGCTGTGACGATGCGGTTTACGGTAATAGAAAATGCTTTCGGGGCTCAGGTCTTCATTCCGAACCGGACCGTTACCAATGTCATCAACTATCCGCGGGGCTACATCCGGGCACTCGCTGACGTGACGCTTTCTGAGGCGGCCGAGCTGGCGGACGCGATGGAGTCGAAAGTCAAAACCCTCATGGCCTCCATAGGGGAGCAGTTCCCGGGAATCCTCATAACACCACCGTCAATAGAAGGTAGAATGCAGACCAGTTCAGGGAAGACCTATTTGCGCGTGAAGTTCCGTATCTGGCCTGGAAGAGGGATGCCCATCGAGACGACCTTCAAACAAGAGCTCGTCCAAGCACTCAAGACGATCGAGCCGACCTACGCCGATTGGATGGTCACGGTGAACTATGAGGTCGAAACGAGAGTAGGAGCCTCTACCGAATCTGCTTGCGAAAAAGATGGCCTAGGCTAATCACGAGAGCAAACTATGGCGCAAGACAACAACCGTGACTTCTATAACCGAGTCAGCAAGGTGTACGACGCTATCGCTGACGCCAGTGAACACAAGCTCCGCGAACAAGGTGAGCAAGCCCTCCAACTGAAGTTCGGTGAGCACGTCTTGGAAATAGGATTTGGTACGGGCAACAGTATCCTAAATCTGGCTACGATGGTCGGCGCCGGTGGTACCGTCTGCGGGATTGACATTTCACCGGGCATGCTCGAAGTTGCCCAGAGGAAGGTCGCCCGGGCTAATCTACCGGCCAAGGTGCTGCTCCAGATCGCGGATGCCAGAGCGCTCCCCTATCCAGAAAGCCATTTCGACGCCGTTTTCATGAGTTTTACGCTGGAGCTTTTCCCGCTAGATGAAATATCCGAAGTGCTCGCGGAGACTAAACGCGTCTTGAAGCCCGACGGACGGCTCTCAGTCGTTTCCATGGCAACGGTGTTCGAAGGCGAACGAGAAAGTCTGCTGGAGCGATCGTACGAGTGGATGCATCGCCATTTTCCTCATATCGTCGACTGTCGTCCCATCGACGCCGCGGGCTTCGTAGAAGCGGCAGGATTGGCCCTCCAGCAGGAAAAACGCGCCACCATTTGGACGATGCCGGTCTCGATACTTGTCGCAAGCAAGCCAGCGGCGAGCTCCTAACTACGCCAATGCTTCGTTTGTGGTCGACGCACGAGACCTTGAAAAGGGCCTTCGTAAAGAGCCACGCGGGCAGGCTCCTGTCGGTCGTCACCGTCGCCGTGATTGCGCTTACGATTGCACTGCCCTTCACCCCCTTGGCCGGCCTGATGGGCTTCGTTCCGCTTCCCGCCTCGTTCTTTTTGATATTAGGCGCCATTGTGATCTGCTACATTTTGTCCGCAGAGGTCGTCAAAAAGCTCTTTTACCGGCGGGCTGCAACCTCCGGTCGGGCGGAAGCATGATCGACTGATGCGACGAATCTCTGGAGTTGCTGTTTAACTCTCAGAAAGGTTGATGGCTCTCGCATGAGTGGTCTCGGGGCTACTATCTTGCCGTTCCTGTGACCAGCCCCAATTTGTCTCGATGGCGCGCTGCGACGAGTCCCCCCGATAGCGTGGAGAGGAAAGCGAGCAAGCCGAAGAGGACAGGATAAGGACTCACGTTTTTCTCTATAGAACCTATGCGTACTCGGATGCGGATCCACCTCCGCATCTGTGAATGGACTCTCTCGCTTCCACCCTGGCATCGCCGTGTTTCGCTATCCCATCCGCGGGAAGTTTATGAAGGCAAGCGGCTCCTGAGGGATTCCACTACCGCTGAGTCCAGATGGAGGTCGAGCTGCGGAAAGGCGATGGTCACTCCGGCATCTTTGAGCGCCCACCAAACCGCCTGATTGAGCTGCGACCGATTGAGCCTCTGGCTCCAGGGGTCTTCGGTCCAGACGGAGACCTCGAAGTTGACGGACGAATCCCCAAATTCCGTGAGGAGCACCTGCGGCTTTCGTTTGTCGGATCGCCAGGGTAGCTTCTCCGCAGTTGACACTAAGGTTTCCTCGACATTCGCCATATCGGAAGAGTAAACGACGCCCACGGTGGATTTTAGTCGGTAGAGGTGATCGCGGAGCGTGAAATTCTTGACCGTCGACTGTACGAGAGCCGAGTTCGGTACAATGAGATCCTCGTCATCCAGCGTCCGAGCCACCGCAGCTCTCATACCCATCTCACGAACGCGAACCACCCGGTCCTCCACTTCCAGGACGTCTCCCGGTTTGATGGCACCCTCCAGCAAAAGGATGACTCCGGAGACGAAATTGGATGCAATGTTCTGCATCGCGAAACCGACACCAACGGCAAAAACGGCGCCGGCAGCGAACAGTCCGGTCATGTTGATTCCAATGGTATGAAGGGCGATGCCGAGTCCGAGCATGAGGAGCGCATAGTAGATAAGACGGGCAGCGACGGCCAAATTACCCGGTGCCTCGGCGTCACGCTTCTTGAACGCCTTGAGAATGAGCCGCTCGACGGCTCTCGAGAAGTGGAAAGACAGGAGTAAAATGAGCTAGGAAAAAGACCAACGTCGCCAGTGTGACGGCGGTACCACTCGATGCCTTCACGCTCGAAGGCAGCCAGCACAAAGGTCTGCGTGCTGCGCGGAATCGACACGAAAAGGAAGGGTCTCTTTTCAAAATGTTCTCGCCGGAAGAGCTCGATCCTACTCTGCCCAGGCTGCGAGAAATCTCCGACGCGTGGCTGGGCGAAAAGAACACGAAGGAGAAGGGTTTTTCTCTTGGTTTGTTCCAGGAGGACTACATCAAGAACACTCCCGTTGCCACGATCTGGAAAGATGGGCGTATCGTCGCCTTCGCCAACGTTTGGGTCGGTGCCGGCAAGGAGGAGATTTCGATCAACCTCATGCGTTGCCAGCCTAAAGAGGCCCCGCGGGGCGTCATGGAGTATATGTTCATTCAGTTGATGTTGTGGGGACACGAGCAGGGCTATCACTGGTTCAATCTAGGCATGGCGCCCCTGTCGGGCATGCAGGAAAGGGAGCATGCTCCGCTCTGGCACCGGCTGGGCTCGTTCGTCTTCCGGCACGGAGAGGACTTCTACAATTTCCAAGGCCTGCGCCAGTACAAAGAAAAGTTCCATCCAGTTTGGGAACCGCAATACCTGACTTGCCCCGGGGGATTGAAATTACCTACCATCATCACCAGCTGCACTTGTCTCCGGCGGCTTGAAGGACGTCTTTGGCAAATGAGCCGGGTCCGATGTCCATGCTATCGAACGGGTGCGGCCTTTGTAGAAGGCAGTGTGCTTCGAATCCTGCATTTGCGGTCATGAGGTAGCCATGCGAAAAATAACCAAAAAACGGTCTCACAAGGCGGGTCTTCCTCCGGGAAGCCTCGTACATATTGGCGAGAAAAAGGTTGAAAAAGCGAAAATCACGCTCATTCATTATGACGAGGACTCATCAGAAGAACGCGTCCTGGACACCGTGGAGGAATGTTTCCCGGCAAAACGACCTTCGACCGGTGTCACCTGGGTCAACGTCGACGGCGTTCACGACATCGATGTGCTGGAAAAACTGGGCAACGCCTACGGGCTGCACCCTCTGACTGTCGAAGATATCCTCAATACCGACCAGCGCCCCAAACTGGAGGATTACGACGACTACCTCTTCGTCGTCCTCAAAATGGCCTGGCCGGACGAGGGCTACACTGCACTTTGATGCGGAGCAGCTCGCCATTGTCATTGGCCGAGGTTACGTGATGACTTTCCAGGAAAAGGAAGTCGATCTATTTGGGCCCATTCGGGAGCGCATCCGCACCGCCAAGGGGCGAATCCGCAAGCATGGGGCGGACTACCTCGCCTACACCATCCTGGACACCGCGGTCGATCATTATTTCTTGCTTCTCGAAGATATGGAAGAGAGCATAGAGAAGCTGGAGTCGACGATTCTCGCCGAAGCCGACGGCGACGTGCTTCACGTCATTCAGCTCATGAAAAGGGAGCTCATTTATCTCCGTCGATCTGTGTGGCCTCTCCGTGAGGTCATAGGCGGACTCCAGCGCGGTGATTCGCCATTGGTGAGTGATTCCACGCAAATTTATCTGCGGGACGTCTATGACCACACGATACAGGTCATCGATACGATGGAATCCTTCCGTGACCTGAATGCGGGGATTCTCGAGCTTCATCTTTCCACGATTAGCAATCGTATGAACAGCATCATGAAAGTCCTCACCATCATCGCCACGATTTTCATACCCCTAACGTTCATTGCCGGCATATACGGCATGAATTTCGAGTACATGCCTGAGCTCAAATGGACCTGGGGATATCCGGCGGCATTAGCGATCATGAGCTTCCTTGGGTTTTTGATGTTGTTCTTCTTCAGGAGAAAGGGCTGGCTTTGAGCATCTCGACCCATCGATGCCGGCTCGGTTGGCACTCGAGAGCCGCGCGTGCGATTTCTCTACCCTGAGTTACCCGACGATCTTCACGACGACGAGCGTCATATCATCGTCGAGATGCTCGCCGCCATGGAAATCAACCACCGAAGTCCGGATTTCCTCGAGGATGTTCCGTGAGGATAGGTGAGCACTTTTGGAAAGACAAGAAACGATATTTGCTTGGGAATACTCCTGCTCTTCCACATTTAGTGCTTCGGTAAGGCCGTCCGTGTACAAAAGAAGAACGTCTCCGGCTTGGAGTGGGACACTCGCTCGATCGTACGACACGTCTAGCAACAATCCCACTACCGGCCCCCCTTTTTCCAACCAGTGGATCTCGTTGGAGGCAGGGCGATACAAGACCGGCGGTGGATGACCGCCGTTCGTGTACTCGAGAAGCATAACGTCCTCAGCTATCGAGGCAAAAAATAGAGAAGCGTATCTTCCCTCGGTCGTTGTCTGGAGGAGAATCTCGTTAACCTTTGTTAGGAGGCCGTCAGGACTCGCCGCACGTGGAGCCTCTGCACGCAAAGTCGCGCCGACCGCGGCCATCAGCAGACCGGCCGCGACGCCTTTCCCGGAAACATCACCGATCAAGAAAGCGGTCTCGTTACCTGGAAGCGAAACGAGATCGTAGAAGTCTCCTCCCACGATCTTGGATGGATACATCCGAGCAGCGATGTCCAACCCCTTGACAAGAAGGGATCCCTGGGGAAGAAGGCGCTGCTGGACCTCAGCGGCTTGCGTCATCTCTCTGGCGAGCTCATCCCGTTGTTGTTTAACGACCTCGTTGAGCCGCCTTCTCTGGCTTGCCATCCGGTAGACTACAATCACGACGAACAAGTAACCGACGGTCGTCAGGAACGTTCGCAATACAAGATCGAAACCCGTGTAATCGAAGGGCTCTAGCAAGTCCCGCAGTGCTACACAAACAAGTGCCAGTACAATGGAAGTGCGCTGGGACTGAAACATGGCGCTAGTCACGAGGGGAAAGATGTACAGGAATCCCAGCGACACCGTTTTGGCGGTGAAATCCGCGTACCCCACGGAGGCGATGCCCAAAAGAACGACGACGGCCAAAAGGAGGTCAACGTAACGCGCCATACGATCACTTCGCATCGGGGCCGCCAAACGGCTCGATAGAGGGCTGGATTTTGCCATCTTTAACAATGATTGACGGCCTGTTCATCCTGTCGCCCCAATATCGGTCCGGCTTCTCCATGTATGAAACCAGGGTCCGCCTGCGATACCATGGCGGGCCTGAAGCAAGAAAGACTACCGGAGCAGGATAACCAGCACCGGGAGGAGGGGATGGTCATGTGGAGGCCAGTCTATTACGGAATCACGGGTCTGTCGATTCTCCTCTGTTTCCTAGGAGGCTGCAAGGAGCCAAGGGAAGCACGAGCTCCCATGCTCGACGAGAACTCCATGGTCGTTCTGAGGAGGGAAACCACGCGAGTCTTGGAGGAGATCCAAGACGCGAAGCAACAACTCGGGCGCTCTCAAGAAGGCGTGAATGCGGCGTTGGAGCGAGCTGAAAAAGACCTCGAGCGGCTCTCCGGCTATTACCTGCCTTTGCTGGAGGTCTCCCAACGCGCCAACAAAGCGTACCGGCTTCTCGGTGCAGGAGAGGCGGATGGAAGCCTTAAAGAGCTGGAAGTGATTGAAGCAGAACTACTTGCCATGGCGAAAGGCGTGGGAGACCTTGAGCCAGGTGAGCTCGAGAAGCCCCTGGAATACGTCGTCGACGCTCGACTCGCTATTTCGGGCGGAATCCGAAGACGCCCTCGAAAAGCTCGATGCACTTGCCATCCAACTCCGTGCCATGCTCGTCAAAGGGGGGCTCATGTTCCGGTGAGCTCCGCTCGCCGTGGCAGCAACGTCATCGACAATGAGCGGGGGCGAAGGAGAATGAGTAGCGGGAAAACGAGACTCTTACATCTCGACCCCGCCCTGCGACGATTTTTCTCCTACGTCCGACCCTACGGCTGGTGGGTGGCAGGGGCAACGTTTTTCGGGCTTTTGAAGTTCAATATTCCCGTTGCGTTCCCATGGATCTTGAAAGACGTCATCAATCACATTCTCTCTGCTCCTCAGCCCCGTCTCAGCCAGGTCCATTGGCGCATGGCCGCCCTCGTTGTCCTGTACCTCATCTGGACCGTAGCAACGTTCCTTCGCTCCTACCTGGCGGACTACGCCGGGCAGAGAATCATCTTCGACCTGCGGTCGGAGTTTTACGCCCATCTACAGAAGCTGTCTTTCAGCTTTTTCGAGAAACGCCAGGTGGGCTCCCTTGCCTCGCGTTTGTTCGGTGATATTGCCATCGCCCAGAACTTCGTGGGCGCTGCCTTCACGAACACGGTGATGGACGTGAGTTCGCTGTTGCTCATTGCCGTGCTTCTTTTTCGCATGAACTGGCAACTGGCGCTGATAGCGCTCACTGTTCTTCCCTTGTACGTCGTCGTGAACCAGCGATACAAGAAAAAAATCAAGACGTTCAGCAGAATGGCACAGGAGAAGATGGAAGACATCGCCGGCGATGTCAACGAGAAGCTGGGCGGAATGACGATCATTCAGTCGTACACCCTGGAGGCACAAGAGGAGCGGGAATTCGAGCAGGAGACACGAGACTATCTGCGCTTCCGTATGGAAAACGTCTGGAACAGCGCCTGGGCCACATCGGTTGTGGGCTTCATGACATCCATCGCGCCGGTTTTGGTGGTCTGGTACGCGGCGGTGCTGGTGGTTCGTCGGGAGCTCACCGTTGGGGAGTTGACGGCGTTCTACGCCTACTTGGGCATGTTTTACTCGCCCCTCAACCGGCTGACTGAGTTCAATATTCTCGTGGCCAATTCACAGGATGCCATCCAACGGATTTACGAAATCTTTTTGACGCGTCCCGGCATCCAAGATCGTCCGGGAGCGCGGGAAGTCGCGCTGAAGGGCAAGGTCAGCTATTCCGGGGTCGGTTTCGCCTACGAGTCTAGCGAGACGGTGCTCGACGACATCAATCTGACCGCTCCGGTTGGGAGTACGCTGGCTCTGGTGGGTCCGAGCGGCGCCGGAAAATCGACACTCGTCAAGCTTTTGCCGCGTTTCTACGACGTTACCTCGGGAACCGTTTCCATCGACGGGATCGATATTCGTGACTTGAAACTCCATTGCTTGCGTAGACAAATCGCTCTCGTCCCCCAGGACCCGATTCTCTTTTCCGGTTCCATACTGGAGAACATCCTTCTCGGTAAGCCCGGCGCCGGTCGCGAGGAAGCCGAGTCGGCGGCTCGATCGGCAAACGCTCACGATTTCATACGGAGATTGCCGAGGGCTTACATGACAGAGATCGGAGAGCGGGGCGTCAAGCTGTCGGGTGGTCAGAAACAGCGGATCGCTCTGGCCCGAGCCTTTTTGAAGGATGCTCCCGTCCTCATTCTCGACGAAGCCACATCAGCTCTGGACTCGCACTCGGAGCGCTTGGTGCAGGAGGCCCTGGAGCGACTCATGCATCAACGAACCACGCTCGTCATCGCCCATCGCCTTTCCACCATTCAGGCCGCAGATCAGATCATCGTGCTCGAGCGCGGTAAGATCGTAGAGACCGGGCCGCACGGAGAGCTACTATCCCTGGGCGGCCTCTACAAACGACTCCATGACGAGCAATTCCGTGATTCCCTGCTGAGATGAGACAAAATGTCTGAGCGGCCGGCATGCCGCGGCTTGATAAGCTCCTCATTTTCTGCAACGTGCTGGCGGACCTTGTGTTGGCGCCAACGGGATCGTTGCAAGCGTGGTGGAGCGGGTCGCTAGTCGGCACGAATACGGTTCGAGGCGTCATGGCACGAGTTGCAGGCGCCGGAGGACACCGGGCTTGACATGGCGCGGCGTGTTGCGCCCGTACCTGAAACGTCGGTGAAGAGGCCGGTGTCGAATGAGAGAGCCTGGGCGGTGAAGAAGTTGCCGGACGCGTCGGTCAGAACGCTCAGGATCACCGTGCCGGTACCGTCGGCGCCACTCGTGAGCCGTACGGTCGCTCCTCGGAAGGGTGCCGTGCCGTCGGCCTGATAGACGGTGCCGGCCACGGTCCAAGTCGGAGCACCTCCGCCCGGCTGGTGACACTGCATGCAGTTTTGTCCCGCGTTGTGGCTTCCGCCCGCCGGTCCCGTCGGGCCCGATGGACTAGACGGGCTCGACCCGCCGCCACAGCCTGCAAGGGTAAGTTCAATAGATAACAGCAGGATGATGTGTCGTGTCATCGTCAGGGTCTCCGCCCTACCGGCGTCTTCTCGCCGGCCAAGATATCCTTGCGCTCCCCCTTGTGTGTACAGCGAGCGTGACTCCGCCGCTAAGGATTCAACGGGAGTAAGAGGACCATTCTACTACACCGGGAGCTGTGCAGCTGGGACAGCGACCATCGTAATCATGATGAAGCTTCCCATCGTGTCTCACGTTCCATGCACACCTGAAATGATTTGCGGAACGGGGAGACTGCGATCTACACTGGCGGCCCTATCGTCATTAGTACCTATGAACCCTGGCTGCAGCCATCGTCGCGGTTATCATGGGTTTCCTCCTTGTCTCCGGCCGACTGCAGCCGTGCGTGGCCTTGCGGAACTTTGCCCGGACGCCGTCTCATTCTACCTTGGTGCGGTCGAGGATTCAGCCTTTCACGACGGCGGACTTCTGCTGCCGGTCTCCACTCAAGAGGCTCGGCAGGAGTTCCGGGTGCCAAGAGCGCCATACCGCGCAATCTCAGCAGCGGTAGTATACGTTCACACTGCGGGCGGCAGCATCGATGCGGTGGCCGTGAACTGGACCGAGGGACTCCGGGAGAACCAAACGTAATCGAAACAGGAATTCGTCATTGGCCGCGCTGAAGTCCATGTCGTCGATGGCGGAAGCCGAATGTCGGTGTGTCGATACTCCAGAGCGAGATACAGAAAGGGCTGAAGGTGGCGCAAGCGGCGGTCGGCGCGTTGCGATTGCCGGCTCGCCGGGGGACCGCACCGGGTGACACCTCCCGGTCGTCGGGGTTCCCGAGCTTGGCGTGGCGGAGATGATAGGCTCTTGTCGAAAAAAAACTTCTTGCCAAGTTCTTGTCGGGGTGTCAGACGTCTCTCCAAGCTGAATCTCTCCGTCACGTCTTTCTTGCCGATCCTCTCTGCTCGCCACAGTACAACAGCATGGCCATTGGATCCAAGAGCACCAAGAGGACTGTGCGTATGCCATGATTCATCCCTCCTCCCGCCGCCCCATTGCGAAGCACATCGGTTAGCAAAGCATATCCCAAGTCAGAGAAATCGACGGCGTCAAAGCGACCCATTACCGTCCTCACTTTGCGCGGCGGATGTATTTTGGCGAGGTAGAGATGGTTACAGGCTGTCCACCAATTGTCTGAGCGCGGTAAGACGTTCCTGAAGCCTTTGGCGTCCGCCTTCAACATCGATGCGGGTGATGACTTCGGAAGGAAGGAACTGGCGGTCGGTACATTCGAGAATGGCGGCGGTCTCCTGGAGCTCTTTCTCCAAGCCTGCCGTCGAAGGCATGAACTGAGAGACGACCTCCTCGAGGCTCTCCCGGCTGATGCTCGTCGCGCCGGAAAGAAGAGAACGCCTCCAAGCACGTCCCACCATCCCCTCGATATCCGCTCCCGATATTTGCCCGCCCTGGGGCACCGGCGGAATGTCTTCGGGTGCCAACGTTGCACCCAGCTTTTTCGCCAGGACTACGAAGAGGTCGCGGATCTCGTTTTCGTCAGAAGGGTAAAAAAGTGGGATGTGGACCTCGGCACGACCCTGGCGTTTGATATCGATGGGTAGAAGATCGGGCCGGCAGGTGAGGAGCATCCAAAGAATTCGGCCGCGATAGCGGGTGTCACCCATTTGAGCCGCGATCATCGCGAAGACGCGGTTGGACGTTCCGGAATCACCGTCCTGGCTCCTATCGCCGAGAGCCGCATCGGCCTCATCGATGACCACGACCACCGGTCCCATGGCCCTCAAAACCGAAAGCACCCGCTCGAGATTGCCTTCCGTCTCTCCCACATACTTGGAGCGGAAGTTCTTGAGCATGAGGCAAGGAATGCCGATCTCCCCCGTCGTGCACTGAGCCAAGAAGGACTTACCTGTTCCCACCGGTCCGCACAGCAGATACCCCATCGGTAGGCTTTCGAGCGCTCCCCGTTTGAGAAGCGTTGCGTCCTCCCTCAGCCGGGCCTTAGCCGCTTCGTGGCCGATCACCATATCGAGCCCCCACTTGGGCTCGATGAACTCGAGGAGTCCCTGGCACTGGCGCTCGATGAGACGCTTTTTCAAGCTCCGAAAGACGGCTTGGTCCAGACGTCTTCCTCCCTCGATCGTGGACTGGATGAGCACGTTGACATCGGTGAGCGAGATACCGGCGGTGAGCTTGGCGAGCTCGGGTTTTCCGAAGTCGGAAAAATCCTCGACGTTGCGAGAGCCCACCGTGAATTCGACGAACCGTTCCCGATCTTCGATTTCCGGCAGGGGAACCTCGACGGCGGCAACATGCAGGTTACCCACCAGCCGCTCGTTCAGGTCGGCGAGCTTTTCGTCCACGAGCACGAAGGCCATGTTGATACGTTTGATATGAGGACTCGTCGCCCAATTGAGCAGTGTCACGAGATGCGTCGAAGCTGTCAAGCTCAAGTGTCCGGGCTCGCCTCGAGGCGCTACGTAGGAGGCATGGTCGATCACGACGGCGGCACTCAAACGGTCCTTTTCATCAGCCATGAGGTTGTTGTTGACGAATCGGTCGAGCATGGGAAGGACCGAGCCGGGGTCCTTGCGGAGATTGGAGAGGTCGGCCACCTTCTGGTTCGCAAGAGGGACCATTTCTTTCAAACGCTTGCCGTCGCTGCCGGCAAACGCCCTCAAGCCTCGAGCCAAATCGTAGTAGAGCACCAGATCCCAGCGGCCGAACACCTGCTCAGCGAGAAACTCCGACAAGACACCGTAGCGGAGCTTGTCGTCAGCCCCGTTGCGAATCAAGTCGTGCGTGTTGCCGTGGAGAACGAACATCGAAGTGGTTCCCGAAAAATAGAGCTCGGACAGGCGTGAAGCCCAGGGCGGAAACCAAGCCGGGAGCCGGGCGGCATCTGCGGCCGAAACATCCGAGGAGCGTTCTAGGCTGGGACGTTCGTTTTCAGCCTTCACTCGAGAGAACCTCCTTCACGTTCGATTCGAGGATGGACGGGGGCTCTTCCAACTCGTCGGTGAGGCCCGTAATATGCTGGAGCTCGCTGATGGCCTTTTCGGTTTGCTTCATGCTCTCCGTCACCGAGTCGACCTGACGACTCAAGAAGTCCGGGTCCTGCCGGCTCACCGACATCTCGGTCAGAACTTGAATCTTCCCTTCGATGCGATCGAGCTCTACCGACACGAACTCAGCGTTTTTTTCCGTGCGGCGGTAGTTGTCGAGCCGAAGCTCCGCCACGGCCACACTATCTTGAAGCGAACGGGTGATCCGTTCGTCGACCTCTTCGGGATTTGCCTTGGCTTTGTCTAGACCCGCCCTCAGTTCGTTGAGCTGAGCCATGATCTCCGCTTCATCGGTGGTGTCGAGGAAACGATGAAGGGCGTTCTGTGAGACCAGCAAACGTAGGAAAACCCAAAGTAGACGGTCGAGAGCAGGAGTGCGGATGTCGTCGCCGGTGCCGGTTCCCGATCCCGTACCTCCACGTGCGCCGTGGGCCAGGGACCGCATCTCCAAGCAGCGGCGGTGAAGCTTCTCGAAACGTTCACGTGCCGGTTTGGGGAGGCTCCTGACGAGATCCGTCACCGATGGCGGTGCTGCCGCCTTTGCGGTGGAAGGGCCTCGTAGGCTTTCGGTCTCTTGATGCGCCTTGACATCGATCGCGGTGCGAAACTTCGGAATGGACACTAGACCGGCGAGGTAGGTCAGCTCCGCGGCGCCGACCAGAGGAAGGAAGATATCGGGCCAGGGGCTTAGGAGCGCCGCCGCGGCCCCACCCAGAAAGAGCAGGACATTCCAGCGAAACAAGAAGGCTTCCTTGAGATAGCGGCCGATACCGGCGCCCTGGCGCCGGGAGCTCGTCGGTAGGGGGGGTCTCTTGGCCCTCATGGGATCCGCACTAGTCGTCTCCGGCCCGTGTCGAGGCTTCCAACTTCTCAATGGTGTCACGGATGTCGAAAACGAGCTCCAAAAACTTCGGCTCGCGCTGCATCTCTTTGGAAGGCCGGTCGGGAGGCGGCACTTCGATCTCCTTGAGGAGCGTACCCGGTGAGGACGACAAGATGTAGACCCGATCTCCGAGGTAAACCGCCTCTTCGATGGAGTGGGTGACGAAAAAAACGGTGGCTTCGACGTCCTCCCACATGCGTACCAAGAGATCCTGCATGCGGAGCCGGGTGCCGGGGTCGAGCGCCCCGAAGGGCTCGTCCATGAGGATGATGCGGGGTGAAAGGATGAGGGTGCGGGCGATGGCCACCCGTTGCCTCATCCCGCCGGAAAGCTGATGAGGGTATTTGTGCTGATCGCGTTCGACATCGAGCCCCACCTTGTCGATCCATGCGCGGGCTTTTTCGTGGCGGTCGTCTTGTCCGACGCCTTGGCATTCGAGCCCGAAGGCGACGTTGTCGAGCACGGTGCGATGGTCGAACGACGTGTAGTCCTGAAAAACCATGCCGCGGTCGGCGCCGGGTCCTCCGACGGGTTCGCCATCGACCCGTACGGTTCCCACGGTCGGTGGATGTTGGGGCCTGAGGCCGGCGATGAGGCGGAGCACGGTGGACTTGCCGCAGCCGGAGGGTCCAAGAATAGCGACGAACTCTCCCCGCCCGGGACGGTCGTTCACGGTGAAGTTGACATCCTTGATCGCGGTGAATGCCCGTGGTGTGCCTGCATTGAACGTCTTGGTGACGTCTTTGAACTCGACGACGATCCCGTTATTGTCGTTCACCGCAGCTATTCCTCTTCGCTTTGAAACGGGAAAAGACCCTGTTGGAACCAGAAGAAGAGTCGATCGATCCCGTAGGCGAGTATTCCGATGATGATCAGAATGAGAAAGATGTGCTCGGAAAGACCTCTCCTCTGGCTGGTGCTCAGGAGATAGCCGAGCCCGTGCTTGGCGTTGATGAGCTCGGCCAGCATGATGTAGCCGAAGGCGAGGCCGAAGAGCGCCCGCAGGCTCTTGTAGATGTGGGGAAGAGCCAGCGGCACCAGCACTTTCAAGATGACCTGGCGCGAAGAAGCGCCTAGCGTCTGCGCTGTCTCGACGTAGCGTTCGTGGACAGAGGTCACCGCATGAACGGAATCGGTAAAAATGAAGGGAACGCAGGCGATGAAGATGAACATGACCTTCTGCGTCTCCTCGATTCCAAACCACAATATGGTCAAGGGGATGAGGGCCGCAATAGGGATGTTTCGACCGAGCAGAGCCAGAGGTGCGGCGGAGGCCTCGATGAGGCGCCACGAGCCGGCCAGGATACCAAGAGGGACACCGACCATTGTCGCCAGGCCAAACCCGATGAGAACCCTCTGCAGGGTAGCGGCAATGCCGGCGAAGAGCGCCCGTTCCCCGACGAGACTCCCGATGCTACCCAGCACTTCGGCAGGGCTCGGGAGGATGACCGGCGACACGATACGGGCTTCGGGTGTGGCTCCGCGCGTGACGAGCCACCAAACGAGAACGACTAATCCGACCGTCGCCACTCCCAAAAGGCGGCCAACGAGCGGCGACAGGGGAACCCGCAGACCCGGCCAATCGAGTTTCCGCTTCATCGTCAGTTGCTCGGTGCCTCCGCCGGGTAGACCTTTATCTCCACCCGCCGATTCTTAGCGTGGTTTCCGGGGTCTGCCAGGTCGGCCGGTCGATCCCACCCAACGCCCGACGTGGCGAACTGATTTGGCTGGAGGCTGGGATACTTGCGCACGATCGACTCCTTCACGGAGTTGGCGCGGTTGGCAGCCAGCTCCTGCACGAGGTTCTTCGGGATGCGCCCCTTCATCGAAGCGTCGGTGTGCCCCTCGATCACGATACGTGCCGCTCCGTATTGGCCGGCGAGCTTTCCGACTTCCTCGATCACGAAACCCGCGTTGGGATCGTAGAGCTCCTGTCGTTCCTGTCCGTCGATGTTCTTGACGATCTTCTTGTTCAGATCCCAAGAGTTCGGGTAGAAGTGGATGACGACCGTCTTTGTGAGGATCTCTTCGCTTTCCGCTTGGATACTCCCCGCGGTCGTGGGAGCGAACTGCACGTCGTATTCGTTCTTCTGGTTGGCGTACTTTTGCTCACTTGCGAGTTTCTTGATCACGGAGAAATCCATCACTTGATCGAAGGGCGTCTTTTCGGTGACGGCTCCGATACGCTTGTAGAGAAAGTAGGCGGTGTTCCAGGTGTTCTCGAAGTTGGTGGGATTGTTCTGATTGACGAAAAACTCGCGGTTCTCGGCGTAGTTGGTGGAGTGGGCATCGCCCAGCATGGCGAGAGCATCGCTCTCCGGAATCGAGTAACCGTCCGCCATGAGCCGGGCCACCTGCTGCTTGGCCTCCTGTTGCTTGAGCGCCTCCATCGCATCGAAGATCCCGCGCACGAGACCCTCGGCGATGTCGGGGTGATCCTTGGCGAAGTCCGCGCGAGCGAACCAAACGTCTGCGATCAGCTTGTTCGCGGTAGCGGTCGTGACGATGAGGCGATTGCCCGGGACGCTTTCCAAGTTATAGATGTCGGGCGCCCAGGTCACGCAGCCCGCAATGGACTTGTCGGCATTGAATGCCGCCGCGGCTTGGAAGGCGTCTTGAGTGAACTTGAACTCGACTTCCGCCGGTTGGACTCCGGAGTTGATGAGCGCGTTCAGCACGAAGAAATGGGAAGGTGAGTTTTGCGCCAGCACCAGCGTCTTGCCTCGCAGATCCGACATCGTTTTGATGCTGTCTCGAACGACGATCCCGTCACCGCCGTTCGACCAATCCACTTGCTGGTAGATACGCGGCATCACCCGGGAATCGCGGCGCAAACCCTCGAGAAACAACGGGACCATATCGAGAGTCGCCCATCCGATATGGACGTTTCCAGCCGCATAGGCATCGCGCATGGCCACCGGATCGTCGATGAGCACCAGTTCCACTTTGAAATCCCGGCCTCCCGGAGCTTTCCAGGTTTTTCCAGCCCGTAAGCCGTTGTTGGCATAAATGATGGGTCCCCACCCGGCCCACACGTTGATGGCGAAGCGAACCGTCCGGTCCTCGAGCTCCTGATAGTTGGAGATCCCCTGGACCTCGGGGAGCCGGCTGGCGGCGACGTAGGTATACTCCTTGACCGTCGTGATGCCATCGCTGTCGGGTGCCTCGACCTCGGTCAACTGCTGCATTTCCTCGTCGCTGAAGCGGGCGCCTTCTCCCATGCCTGGGAGCGCCCCGAAACGCCAGAGGGCTAGAGCCACCAGACCGACGACGAGGATTAGAACGGCAAGATAAAAAGTAGGTTTGGGTTTTGCGTTGGACATCCTCTATACCTCCCGGTAATCGATCAAGTCGTTTCCGTTTCTTTCTCTTTGGCTGGCGCAGCAGGTCCCAAATCCTTCATAGCCTCGGTGACGGGCGACGTCTCAGGGGATTTGAGACCAAGCTCGACCTCGAACTCGGCAAGGGCCTGGTCGGCCATGACTTTTTCCATTCGTTGCTCGGCTTCGATAACCTCGATGCCCTGTGATGATAGATCGGTGGCCACCCGCGCTTTGCCGCGATTGGCATCTATCTGCCTCTGAATGACATCTTCGAGCTGCCCGAAGTCAGTCGTGATGTTCATATCGAAGCTCTCCGCCAGAGCCGCGATCTCGGCTTCCGCAGCGCTCATCTTGAGCTCGGCATCGTACTTTTGGATCTTCTCGCGGACGTCGACGAGTTTCTTATTCGCATGTTTGATCTTCGTGAGGTTGTTGCCGTAGGCAGTCTCATGCATGTTGAGCTGCTCCTCATTCGCCGCGAGCTCATTCTTGGCCTTTTGTAGCTCGAGGGCGAACTTGGAAGCCGTTTCCCGATCGCCCGCTTTGAGGTAGGCTTTGATCTCGGCCTCCAGCTTCGAAGCGTGGGATCGCCCCGCCGTGACTTGCCGAGAGACGCGCTCTACGAGCCCGCGGTACATCTCCAGCCCTTGGCGACCCTCTTTGAGCTGTTCCACCGCCAGGTCGTACTCGTATCGCATCTGCGCAATGGGATCGGCCTCCCAGAACAAATTCGCGATCTTGTTGAGTTGGGCGCGAAAAGCACCCCAGATCTTTCCGAGTATCATGCTCTCCCTCTCTTTTGTCGACGAAGCCTAAGATCTTGAAATGGCGCAAGAGAAACCATTGCCCCCCTCGGGCATCTCCTCATGTTCCCGTGGATGCGAGCCAAGATGAGTTGTCGCAGGAGGAGCTAACGAAAAAGTTTACCACACTCGAGTCGTTTCCTTTCGAGACACCACAGCGAGCGCCTCAAACGTGACGACGAGACAGAGTGCCACCCAGACCACCCCCCAGGCCACGGAAGGAATCCCGGTAAGCTCTGCCAATCGGTAGGCGTCGCTTCCGGGGATGTGACGGAAGATGACATCCGAGCCAATATCCCAGACCGCATAGAGGCAGCTCACGGTTCCCAGCACGGTCAAAAGTGCATCCGAGACGCCTTCGGGCAGTTTCCATGAAATGGCCAGGAGTGCCGAACCTGCCAGGATCCCATAGACAAAGCCGAAACGAGAGCGGATATAGACGAGGGTCACAACGAGGAGCGCCGCACCGAGCAATCCAACAAAAAAACGGTCGTGGCGGGTCCTCGCGCCGAGGACGAGCATCGCGGCACCGGCGCCAAGGCTTCCCACATAGCCCGCATTCAAGATGACAAAAGAGGATCCACCTCGGGTGTAACAAACGCCGCCTTGGTCGAAAGAAATCTCGATATGCTCGATGGCGCCCCCGGTGAGCACAGCCGCAAGGCCGTGCGAGAGCTCATGAAAGAGCACCACGAGAATCTTGAGCGGATACACCAAGAAAGTGTCCCAAAAGGCCAATGCCAGAACCGCCACCAAAATGGGAAGAGTTAGGTTCCTGATCGCCGAGGCCTGAGCCCGGTCGGGTCCGGTGGCTGTTGATGGAAGGTTCTCCATGGCTATTTTGGCTAGATCGGAGAGTGCGTTTCCTACAGAAGGATACCGCGTTTGAGGCCTCCCCAAAAACCTCTTCGGCGACAAAGCGGGAACGGAGAGGAGCCTTTTTTGCTTTGAGGCGTTGGACAGTCTAGAAGAGTTCACTATTGGCGATAACTGCCTGCTGTGAAATGTAGATTTGAGGAGCTAAAAAAAGGCGGGAGTCTAGGTATTTTGTATCCTTCGAGTGATACCATACCGTGCGCTGGAGGTGGTCATGAGCGAGCGGAACAGAAATTGGTTTTGGAATCGCCGGGAGTTCTTGAGTGTCGGGCTCGTAGGAACCATCGCATGTCAGGCTCCGAGGGCCGGTGGGCCACTACCGCCGAGTGGCAGCGATCCGTCCGACATTGAAGCTTCATACAAGGACAGCATCTATACGCGTCTTTTGCGGGTTCGTCCCCACCTGCCGGCGCACGAGCATATTTCCCGGTTGGGCGGCTCGCGCATGCCTCCTGAGGTCGTTGAGGCGATGGCCGAGGCCAACAACTACTTCGTCGATATGGACGAACTGACCGAGGCAGCCGGCAAGCGCGTGGCCGAGGTCATGGGAGCCGAGGCGGCATTGGTAACGGCCGGCGCATTTTCCGGGATGATTCTGGGTGCCGCGGCTTGTTTGACGGGTACGGATCCCGAGAAGATGGAAGCCTTGCCTCACCCGACTTGGCCGAAGCGGGAATGTCTCATCCAATCAGCGCATCGTTTTGATTACGACCGTGCCTACCGCTCCGCCGGTATGACGATTGTAGAGGCTAAAGACCGGGAAGAGCTCGTTGGGAAAATCAGCGATAAGACGGCCATGATCGCCGTATTAGTCGCTGCTGAAAAACAGCTTGTTTTCGGCCCGCCGAAATCTCAAATACGGGCTCGACCTCCTTCTCCGGAGACCTTGACTCCCGAGGAGCTCATCGACATAGGCAAGAACGCGGGGATTCCGGTATTGGTGGATACGGCATCGGACATCCCTCCAGCTTCCCATTTGACCCGCTTCATTGAAGCTGGAGCGGATCTCGTCGTGATCAGTGGCGGCAAAGCCCTTCGAGGACCGCAGTCCACGGGCATTCTGGCCGGCAGGAGAGATCTCATTGAAGCCGCCAGGTTGAATGCTGCACCCAATGGCAACATCGGGCGCGGCATGAAAATCGGCAAAGAAGAAATCGTCGGTATGATAGTGGCGCTCAACCGTTTCGTCGAGCAGAACTATCAAAAAGTGATCGAAGGCTGGAACCAGAAGGCAAAATGGCTCGCGGATCAGCTACAGGGTATTGCAGGCGTCAAGGCCGTATATGCCGAAAACACAATGGGTTACGGCGATGTTGATTTGAGTTGGGACCAAGACGTCATTCCGCTCTCCGAGGAAGAGGTCAAAGAAAAGTTGATGGTAGGCGAGCCACGTCTCGCCTACGACGGCACCACCGTCCGAGTGCGCTGCCTGCGCGACGGGGAAGAGGTTTTAGTTGCCCGCGTTTTGCGCGAGTTTTTCGAGCGAGCGAGCGCCGGTTCGTGAGCCAGTCCGCGCCCAGCGATGAATGAGTCCTTGTTGGCTTGATGGCGGAAGGGAAACCTTACACGGAAGGGACCGAACACTTGGATGGCCGTAGGTTCCAGACGTATTGCGACAAAAAGTATGCCTAAAGGAGGCACCAACGATGACAGACAAGCATAGATTGAGTAAGGGTGGCGCCTATCTGTGGGCCACGATTCTTATTGTGGTCATGTTCTCGGCTACGACAGGCTTATCACAGAGCGTCAGTCCGAACTCCTTGAAGCAGCTTCCCTACAGGCACATCGGCCCCGATGGGAACCGTGCCATCGCCGTCGTAGGTGAGCCGGGCAATCCGGCAGTGACCTACGTGGGCGCTGCGTCGGGGGGCATCTTCAAGAGCACCGACCACGGTACGAACTGGACCTCCATATTTGATGACTATGAGGTCTCCTCGGTGGGGTCGTTGGCCATTGCCTCCTCCGCGCACAACGTCGTCTGGGCGGGAACGGGTGAGACGTTTCTTATCCGCCCCGGTCATGCCATGGGAAATGGCATCTACAAGTCGATCGACTCTGGGCGCACCTGGAACCTGATGGGTCTCGAGAAAACCGGACGCATCGGCCGGGTTGTGGTTCACCCTCGAAATTCCGATATCGTCTTCGCCTGCAGTCTGGGACATGGCTTCGGGCCACAAAAGGAACGCGGGGTTTTCCGCACCAAGGATGGCGGCGCAAACTGGGAGCACGTTCTCTTTGTGGACGAAGATACCGGCTGTTCGGACCTCGCGATGGATCTCAATAACCCGGGCATTTTGTTCGCAGGGATGTGGGATCTCGAGATAAAGACATGGGGACTGGATAGCGGCGGGCCGCTGGGCGGCGTCTACGTGTCTCGGGATGGCGGCGACACTTGGAAACGATTGGTGGGCAATGGGCTTCCCCCTGAACGCGAACGGGTCGGAAAAACGGCTGTCGCCGTGGCACCGAGCAATTCCAACCGAGTCTACGCCCTAATCGAGCAGGACCCACCAGGGCTATATCGCTCAAACGACGGCGGCCACAACTGGAAGCTCGTCAACCAAGCGCACGTCATGTGTGAACGGGCGCCGTACTATACGCGCTTTGCCGTTTCTCCTGATGATGAAAACCGTCTTTACTTTGCTTCCGTCTCCTGGTCGGTATCGGTCGACGGCGGTGATAGTCTGCTTGCGGACGCTACCTCCGCCGGCTACGACAATCACGACATTTGGATTGATCCGGAAATCCCCGATCGAGTACTGGTCGCGTTCGACGGTGGCGCAAGTATCAGCTTGAATAGGGGAACAACCTATGAGCAAATCGTTCTGCCCATCGCTCAGATGTACCACGTATGGGTCGATGATCAAATACCCTACTACGTTTACGGCAATCGCCAAGACGGTTTTTCTTACCGTGGGCCCAGCAACTCCCGCCAGGGAGGCTTTTTCGCTCGAGGCATCCCATTAGGCCTCTGGCGTGAGTTCGGAGGATGCGAGAGCGGATGGGGCATTCCCGATCCCGAGGATCACAACATCATTTGGTCCGGCTGTTACGACGGCCAGCTGGAGCGGTTCGATTTGAGGACCGGACATGCCCGAAGCGTTCAGGTCTGGCCGGATGCGGCCTACGGCTGGGCACCCAAGGACGTAAAGTACCGTTGGCACTGGAGCTTCCCCCTCGCCATCTCGCCCCACGATCACAACCGGGTATACGTGGGCAGCCAAGTCGTACACCAGACGACCAACGCAGGACAAAGCTGGACCGTCATCAGCCCGGACCTAACGACCAACGACGAGGAGCACCAACTCGACTCGGGAGGAATTACCACCGACAATCTGATGACCTGGGATGGTTGTGTTTTGTTTGCCATCGCCGAGTCCCCACTCGAGGAAGGCTTGATCTGGACAGGAAGTAACGATGGCCAAGTGAACGTCACTCGTGATGGTGGGGCCAATTGGACGAACGTCACCGGTAACATCAAAGGGCTACCACCCTGGGGGACCATCGCCAACATCGAGCCGTCACGCTTCAATGCGGGGACAGCCTATGTTGCAGTGGATTTGCACCAGGTCGCCGACTTCGATCCTTATGTTTACAAGACATCCGACTACGGTGCGAGTTGGGAGCTAATCAGCGCGGCCGTCCCCAAGTCCGTGTCCAGCTATGTCCACGTCGTTCGCGAGGATCCGGCTCGCAAGGGGATGCTCTACCTCGGCACGGACAACGCGGTCTATTTTTCTATCGATGACGGTGAGAACTGGAACCATCTTCAGTCCGGACTGCCGCCTGCACCCGTGTATTGGTTGACGATCCAAGAGCATTTCAATGACCTCGTGATAGGCACCTACGGGCGAGGGTTCTGGATACTGGACGATGTAACGCCCCTCCGAGAACTGGATGCAGAGATCCTAGGTTCCAAAACACACCTTTTCACTCCGCGACCTGCTTATCGTTTTCATAACATCACTGCCATCGCGGTAGAGCCCGGAAGCCAAGTGACCGGAGACAATCCTCCCTACGGAGCCGCTATCCACTTATACCTCGATGAGGCCGTCGAAAAGCCGGTTCAGCTCGATATCGTGGATGCCGATGGGAAAACGGTCCGTACACTAACGGTACCCGGCGAGTCCGGTATCAACCGGATCTGGTGGGACTTGAGAGTCGAAGGAAAGCGTGAGGTGAAGCTTAGGACTTCACCACCGGGTAAATCCTGGGTCGAGCCGGGTCCAGAAGGGTGGCGACCCCTGATCACCTGGAGTGATCATACGCTTGCCCCTCTCGCGCTACCGGGAACCTACAGGGTCAAGGTCACTCTGGACGATCAGGCCATGGAGCAGTCCGTCACCGTGCTGAAAGATCCGAACACCGTAGGAACCGATGAAGACATTCGAGCTCAAGTGGCACTCGCCCTGAAAATAAGAGACAGCGTGAACGAGATCGTCGGCATGGTCAATCACCTCGAGTGGATTCGAAAGCAGCTTGGTGACATCCGCCTCATGCTCGAAGAAGACGCCGAAGCGACGTCGCTTCTCGAAGCGGCGAAGGACTTGGAGAAGAAGGCCCTCGCAGTAGAGAACAACCTCTTTGACACTTCGCTTACAGGGCCAGTAGAGGACTCCTTTCGTGGGGCCATGAAGCTGTACGGAAAACTGAGTGCCTTGGGCGGGAATCTGATCAACTCTGGCGCCGACTTCCCGCCCACCGACCAGCAGGTCGAAGTCTACAAAGAATATGAGCGGCAGCTTGCAGAATGCCAAACTCAATATCGAGAGCTCGTGGAGACCCTTGTTCCGCAGTTCAAGACGTTGTTGGGAACAAAGGCGGTGATGGTTGGTGCCGAGGAAGATTCTCAGTGAGCCCCACACCTCACATGCCGGTTCTCGCTGAGGCCTTTGAGCTATCTCCCTTTGAAATCGATGTTCAGCTCGAACTGAAAACCACTGGTCGGTTTTGCCATGAGGAATCCCTGGGCGTATTCCACACCGAGGCGCCGAACCGTCTCCAGTTCTTCCATCGTCTCCACCCCTTCGGCGACGACGCCCGCCCCGATCTTTTTCGCCATGGTGCAGAACGCTTGCATAATGTCACGCTTGATGACACTTCTATTGACACCGCGCACCATGTGCATGTCGAGTTTCAGATAGTTGGGTTGGAGGTGGACGATCTTCTCCAACCCCGAGTACCCGGCGCCCATGTCGTCGATGGCGGTGGGGAAGCCCATATCCGAGAAGTACCTCATTTCCTCGAGATACGCGGCGTAGTCCTCGATAGCAAAGGTCTCTGTCACTTCCAAGACGATGCGATCGGGATGCAGATTGCTGCCGTCGAGCAAGTCGAGCAAGAACTTGCCGCGGAAGTGAGGGTCTCGTATGGAGAAAGGGAGTGTGTTAATGAAGAGCTTGTAGGGAGTACCCAAGCTCTCCGCACTTTGTACCGAGTTGCGCCGGCAAAGTTGGTCCAGTTCGAAGAGCAGATTGGTCTTGGCTGCCATGTCGAACAGCGCCAAGGGACTCTCCAAGTCAGTACCGCGCGGGCCGCGCGCTAAAGCCTCGAAGCCATGGATGTTGCCACCATCTTTGAGGTCGACGATGGGTTGAAATACGGTACGGATGTCCTCCGTCAAGATGATGTGCTGAAGGCGCTGCTTGTCGCGCGCCTCACGGTAAAGACGAGCCAAGTAAGCAATGTCTCTCGCTTCCTTGATCCCTTGCTGTATCAACCGCGTGACATGAATGAGAGGATTGTTGACGATCAGTGAGAAGCCTGCGTTGACTCCAGGACGAGTGCGAAGCGAAAGAAGAGTCGGCGAAGCAATGCGCCGGTTGAGTGCCCCTTGAACCCGCTCGGCCACTTCCTCGAGAGCTTGTGGTGTGGGAGGTGCATTGGCATTTCTGGGAGCGAGGAAGACGAGGAAGGCGTCCCCGGCCTTTTCGCTAATCGTCAACAGATCTTGCTGCCTCAGCTCGGCGCCCCGGAGCTTTACGATCTCGCTGCCCAGCAAGTCCATCATTTTGTCGTAGGTTTGGCTTCCTTGTCCCTGGGCGATCTTGCCGATCTCCGAGAGGTCAATCAAAACGATGGCCAAGTGGCCACCCCGAAGCAAACGCTCGCTCAGCATGGGGAGGAGCTCGTGGTAAGTGGGGAGATCGACGGCGCTCAGAGGAGCAGCCATATCGACGGGGCGTGCACTTCTCTGCGACGACTCGATTGTGGGCGATAGCCTCCGAGCTTTCCGAACGACACCATCGGATGGGTCAGGATTGAGTTCTGTCGTCATTTTGGCCGCTCCCTACGCACGTTCGACTCCAGCTCTAATCGTATCGTCGCCAGCTTGATGCCCATGACCTTCGGAGGGCGCTGTCTTGCTGTCGGCCGGTATCACCAGCTGCCCTATCCGATACCATCAAGTATGCAAGATATTCAGTCGGACCGCCACTCCGTGCTCATCGAGCGTGCGGCCGAAGCTGGTGGCAGAGATTCTCCGTGAGGGTGGGCCGCTGGCCGAAAGGAGTGAGGCGGTTCATGCTTCAGCACAGAAGCCGTTCGCGCAGAGGATGTCGCGGAGTTTTTGCGACACATCGGGAGATAGTCCGGAAAACTCCAGGCCATTCAGAATGTTCGAGGATAGGCAACCCTTTGCAGTTTGTGGTCCGCTGTCCGATTCGACATCGTTCCAGACCGTGCGCCCCCTTGCTTCCAAGACATCGTGATGAGGGAAGCTCAGTTTCAAGTGGAAGGTGCTTTCTGGCTTCAATTCTTCGTTGGTAACGATGCACAAGCCACCTTCGGAGATGTTCTTGGCCACTCCGTAGATTCTTCTCGTTCCTTCTTCGATGGCGATGGTGACCGGTTTGAGGGGGACGAGCCGCTTGGAACGCCGCGAAGTTCTGACCGCCTCCATTTCCGACTCCTTTGTCCAGATACGGAATATGATGTTCTTGCTCGTTGGGAGTCGAGCTGGATCGGTCGGGGAAACAATCCATGTTGATCTAGCAAATATCATGCCTGTAGGCATCTTTGTTGCGGCTCTGCAAAGCGTTGAGAATAAGTACTTTGGCCGATAGCCGCAATCCGGCATCCAGGCAACTGTGTGGAAAAACCGGCAATCGAGGAGATGAGATTGCCAGAATTTGGTAATGAGCTTTCTCGAGACGGTCGTCATTCAGGCAAAGGGCCATGAAGCCATGGCTCGAGCATCACAAAGTGACTGAGCTCACTATTCGTGCCGGAGTGCCGTCACGGGTTCAACGGATACGGCGCGGCGAGTCGGTAGGTATGAAGCCGCCAGGGCAGCGACCACAATCACGCTTGCTCCGGATACGAGAGTGAATGGATCTGTTGGCTCCACGCCAAAGAGTAAGTTACGCACCAGCCCTGTCAGAGCGTAAGAAACCCCCATGCCCAGGACAAGTCCCAGTACCACCGAGGCGAGCGCCCGCGCAACGATGAGGCGGCCGATATCGCTGCGCCTTGCACCGATGGCCATACGGATGCCGATCTCCCTGGTTCGCCGGCTGACAGCGAGGCTCACGACGCTGAAGATCCCGACCGCGGACAGCATCAGCCCGAGAAACGCCAGCACGGAGAACATCTCGGCATTCATGCGGTGGGTATAAAGGAAACCTCGTACGACATCGGTATAGGGCACCACATTGATGATGGCGAGGTGGGGCTCGAAATCCCTCAACCAGCGATACAGATGCGGTACCGATCCTCCTGGATCGGCGATCGTCGAGACGATGAGCGCGCTGCCGGTGGGGTAGGGGTGTTGAGGGTAGGAGAAGTAAACCGTAGGAGGAGGCTCGGCGAAGAAATCCTGGGTTTTGGTATCGCGTACCACCCCGACGATCTCGAACATTCGATCCGTTCCGGACTCCTTGTCAGGCCACCAAAGGCGCCGGCCGACGGCGTTTTGGCCGGGGAAGAAGTGACGCACCAGCTTCTCGTTGACCATGGCAACGTCCCGAGAACCGGCTGTGTCCGCTTCTACAAAGGCGCGTCCCTCGAGTACCTCGATTCCCAGGGCTTCAAAGAACCCCGGTATGACCCTCGAATAGACCAGCGAAACAGGATCGCTTTGACCGTCTAGGAGTAGCTCCGCCGAAGCGTGCGGGGACAGAAGGGGGTAGTCGGCGACGGTGGCCGAGCGCACCCATGACTCATCAGTGACACGCTTGGCTAGCTCCCGAAAGAACCGGTCACGGTCCTCCGGCTCCATGTCCGTACTGCTGGTCGAGATGTGAGTCACAACGAGCCTTTCGTAGGAGAATCCAGGGCGTAGGTTGCCCGCGGTCACCAGGGTGCGGAGTACGAGACCGGCGACGACGAGAAGGACGACCGAAAGAGCAACTTGAGCCGACACCAAGAGGTCACGCACACCCGGTAGACGTCGTCCCCACAAACGTCTTGGAACGCCGGTGGAAGTATCCGTGTCAGCCCTGAGTGTGGTGACCAGATCCCATCGCGAAGCTCGAATCGCGGGAAGAAGGCCTGCAATCACCCCCGTGACCAGCGCGATCGCGATCGCGAATGCCATGACGCGCAGATCGACCGTGGCCTCGCGAGCCACATTGGCCCCCCATACGCTGGGTCGTGCGAAGTAGGCCCCAAGTCGCGCACTGACCGGACCGGCCAGCAACAGCGCGACTCCGCCCGCAAGCAGTGACAGAACGATATTCTCAATCAATACTTGCCGAATGAGTCGGCCCGAAGAGGCACCGAGTGCCGCCCGCATGGACATCTCGCGCTGGCGCCCTACGGCGACCGACAAGAGCAGGTTTGCCACATTGGCGCAAACCAGGAGCAGAAGTCCAGCGGCAGCGGCCATCATCAGGCGAACTGTGGACCACTCGTCGATTCGTGAACGCGGATCGATCCAAGTAGTAGCATCGATGCTGACGCGCCGCGTCGCGCGATCTCTCGGATATACTTCGTCGAGACCCGAAGCCACCGACTCCAATTCCGCCAGCCCATGCTCCTCTCGGATGCCGGCCCGAAGCCGTCCGTAGACTCGGACCAGCGGTGCGTCACGATCCTCGGCGAGTTTCGCCCAGCTCGTGTATCTATCCCTGAACGGAGCGATGGGGATCCAGACGTTCGGTCGGAAGTCGGAAGTCGAGCCGAGGAACGCCGGTGACGCGACGCCGATCAAGGTGAAAGGCCGGTAGTTGAGATAGATGGTCGTGCCGATCACGGATGGATCTCCACCGAAACGGCGTTTCCACCATTCGTGGGAGATAACGGCAGCGGGATTCGCTTCCGGCCGATCGTCATCGGCCGTGAGGCCGCGACCGACAATCGTCTCGATGCCGAGCACCGAGAAGTAATTCCCTGAGACAGCCTCGAGAAAGGCGACCTCGGTCATGGTCTCGAGACGAACGCTGGCGGCATAGAAAGGCTGCACCGCAGCAATACCCTCGAACGACTTTTCATTTGCGGCGTAGTCGAGGAAATCCAGGTACGAAATATCCTGGTAGGCGTTTTCGTTATCGACCTCGAAGATCCGGACCAGTTGGTTGGCGTCCACTCCAGGAAAGGGCTGGTAGAATCCGTTGACATAAGTGAACACCGCGATGCTGGCCGAAAGGCCGAGCGCCAAGATACATACCGCCACGATCGGATAAAACGGACGGCTGCGGAGGCTGCGGATCGAAGCTCGCAGGTCGTGCATCAGCTCAAACATGTTCCCTGCTTTCCTGTCTCAGTCACGGGTTATAGAAGTACCTGCTCAGCATAGTCTTATGCTTTCTTCCAACGCGCAAAAATAGCACAGGCGACGCTGGGATGTGTAGTCAGTTGAGATATCGGGTGGAGGAAAAGATCGGCAGCCGGTAGGGCGTTGCAAATCGTCGTCAAAACGCGAACAATACCCCTTCATTGAAGGTTATGTTGCTATCCATAGACCCTTTGAATCCCGAGCCGTGGCTGGTGGCGCGTGTGGTGCAGGCCTTGAGACGAGGTGGCGTCGTGGTCATCCCCACGGACACGGTGTACGCCTACGCTTGCTCTCTCGGCGACCGCGACGCGCCGCGGCGTTTGTACGAAATCAAGGGTATCTCACTCGCCCAACGCCTGTCGATCCTGGTTCCGGACATAAAGGCGGCCAGTAAATACGCACGCGACATTCCCAATCCGGTGTTTCGTACCATGCGTCGGATCCTGCCGGGTCCCTACACGTTCATCTTCCAAGCCTCCGGCGAAGTGCCACGGATTGTGCTCCGTAAGCGAAGGACAGTGGGTATCCGCTTTCCCGACTGCCCCATTACGCTCGAGATACTCGCCGCGCTAGGTGAACCGCTGCTGGCCTCGTCCGTTCGCTCGAGCGCGGACGAGTTCATTCTGGATCCGGTGGCGATCGAGGAAGCGTCCAACGAGGAGCTCGCGATGGTGGTGGACGGCGGCTGTTTGCCCAATGAGCCATCCACCGTCGTGGACTTGTCGGGAGACGAGCCCGTTGTTGTCCGCGAAGGGAAGGGAGACGTCAGCGAGCTCACCTTTATGGGCGAAGAGCTCTATTGAGCCACCCGCTAACGGAACAGTGCCGCCACGCGACAGCTGTCGATGGGAAAGCGGCCGATCGCGGTCTCGTCGGAAAGCACCACGCCGCCATAACCTGCCGCAAGGGCGTCGAAGAGAGAACAAACTTCGGCCCGGGTCGGCGTCTCATGCTCGGTCATATGTTCCAAGACCTGTCCTGCAAGCATGGCCGGCACGCCGAGTTTCGCCACGCGCTTTGTGAGCTCGTGTGCCTCCCGAGCCATGTCGCTTAGACCCAGTTCGGCACCGAGGTCTCCGCGACAAAGCCATATCTCGTCGGCGATCTGGGCAATCTCGCCCGCTTGGGCTAGGGCGTCCGGACGCTCCAGTTTTGCAATCAAGTAAGCGTCCCTGCCGATCGAGGAGCGGTAGTTCTGCATCTCGAGTGCGTCCTTCACATAGGAGAGAGCAAAGCGCACGAGCGGCGTTCCACGTTTGCGAGCGACGATGTCCGCATCTTTGCCGCTCAGGGACTCCGTGCGAAACCTTGATTGAGCGAAGGTTATGCCCTTGAATGAAGTGATCTGACCGCCGGTCGTAACGACGGCTTCGATTTGGTGCGTCTCGGCACGTTCGACTTCCAAAATCACCTTGGCATCATTTAATAAAAGCGTACCCTCCGAAACGTCTGCGGAGCGGAAGAAATCTGCATGAGGAACGGGAAGCTCGTTGGTTTTTGACGAAGAGGGCGAATACACCAGAACCACGCGCCCGCCCTTTGGAAGGGTGAGGGGACCACACTTACCCAAACGCCATTTACTGCCCTGCAGATCCAGTACTACGGGAATCGAGCTCGTGCCGCGGACTGCCACCGTCTGATCTGCGATAACCGTCGTCACGTCTCCCAGCCATTCGTCGAGCTCCTCGACTGAAAGATGAGATGTGTTGATACGGAATGCGGTGGCCCCCGCGGCGATCATGGCGGAGACAACATCCGTTGAGCGAGAAGCCGGTCCGAGGGTCGCAATGATCTCATAGTCCATTCGTGCACCACTACCACACGATCGATGTCTCCACAAGTCGTCGAGAGAGAAGCGACAACAATATTAAAAAAGCTATAAATATCAATTATTTAAAAGGACGCGCCCTCGACCTTTGCCGAGGTTGGAACTTCTTCTCCTAGCCCGCTGGAACAATTCCTAAATCGAACGGAACCTAGCGGGCAAATTCCTCGTCTTATACCATGTAATACATAGTATGTGAGTCGGTAGTCATGACGGGTGAGGGAAGGGAATATGCGAATCGAGCGTGAGTTGATGCGGGGAGCGGGGCCTCTCGCCGTGCTGCAGCTACTCGAGAAACGTCCCATGTACGGCTACGAGTTGGTGGAGGCACTTTCAAAACGGACGAAGGGTGTCCTGGCGATGGGGCAATCGACCTTGTATCCGCTCCTCTACAACCTCGAGTCCAAAGAGTTTATCCGCGGTGTATGGCGGGAGTCGGAAGCGGGGCGGCAAAGGAAGTACTACGAGCTGACCAGCAAGGGTATCGCCCGCCTGCATTCGGATCGAAAGCAATGGAGCGACCTCGTCGCGGCGATGAGGCAGATTGGTTTGTTGGGCTCGGGCTCAGCGGAAAGGTAAGCATCTCATGGGTGAATCGCATCAAGAACGGTCGAACGACGCCTTTCGGCTTCTTGCAGAATCGGGGCTTCCAGAGGATCTCACGCATCAGATAGCGGTCGTTTTGAGGGAGAGCCGCCTGAGCCCTGCGAAGCAAGTCGATGTCGCCCGCGAATTGATAGCTCATTTCGAGGATGGGTTGTCGGCAGGAAACTCCGTTCAGGATCTGTTGCGCGACTTCGGCGACGAGCGCATCGCGGCAAGATTGATCACTCGACACAAACGGTCTCCTGTTCGTCTCGAGCGACACGTGGGGTCGAGGAGACTCGTTTGTCATCACGTTCTTTCGCAACTTGAAATACGCGGCCCGACGGCTGCGGCAAAGTCCGGGATTTGCCGCAACGGCCATCCTCTCTCTCGGTCTCGGCATTGGAGCCAACATCGCTATCTTCAGTCTCGTCAACGCGGTCCTTTTGCGTGAGGCTCCTCTCGAGAAACCGGAAGAAGACTCGTCCATATCTACCAGTCCTCGCCCCGATATCCTTACCTACAGTTTGCCTACCCCGATTTCGAAGATCTACGGGACGGAACACGGGACGCTTTTGCGGGTCTCGCTGTTTCGGTGACCATCGTTGGTCAGGTTGATCGCGACGGTAGCGTAGAGACGATCCTCGGTGAAGCTGTAAGCGGCAATCACTTTCAATTGCTGGGCATCTCGGCCGAGATAGGGCGAACATTTACCGCCGATGACGACGTTCGACCGGGGGCTCACCCTGTGGTGATGATCTCGCACGGATATTGGAGGCGGGCCTTTGGTGGGGACTCCGATGTCATCGGTCGTGACCTCCGTTTGAACGGACACCCTTACACCGTCGTGGGTGTAACGCCGGCGCGCTATCACGGAAGCTTGCGAGGCATACAGTCGGATTTCTACGCGCCCGCCATGATGTATGACGTGCTCACGGCCGATACGCGTGTCATTCTCGAAGCCCGCAACTCTCACCGCTTCTTCGTCATGGGTCGACTCGCGCCGGGAGCGACGTTGGCCCAAGCTCGAGCCTCAGTGGACCGGATGGCCGAGCAATTTCGGAAAGACTTCGGCTGGGGAGCCGAGACGGGTTTTCTTCTCATCCCTCAGGCGGATGTCATTGTGTTTCCTCCCGTAGATTCGATTCGTTCTTGCCGCCGCTTGGCTTCTCTCCGCCGTCGTCGGTCTCGTCTTGCTCATCGCTTGTACGAACTTGGCGGGTTTTTTCTTGGCTCGGAACCTCGACCGAAGAAAAGAGATAGCAGTGAGACTCGCCATGGGTGCGAAGCGACGAACGCTGATAGGCCAGATTCTCACGGAAACGACGCTCATGTCCGTTTTAGGAGGGTTGGCGGGAATCCTCATTTCGAGCTGGCTCCTGTATGCATTGACGAGGGCAGACCTTCCGCTGCCGGTACCCATCACCCTCGACCTCGGCGTCGATGCGGCGGTGGCCGTTTTCAGTATCGCCGTTTCTGTGGCCGCTGGTCTCTTCCTTGGTCTCGTCCCTGCTGTACAAAGCACGCGTTTGGATATCGCGCCGACACTGAAGGACGAAAGTGCCGGAAGCGGGTCCTCTCGGCGGCGGCTGAGCCTTCGGAACGGACTCGTCACGGCGCAGGTCGCGGTCTGCTTGGTGCTTTTGATTGGAGCGGGACTCTTCTTGAGAAGTCTGCAGCAAGTCCAGTCCGTGGATCCCGGCTTCGGAAAAGACCCGACGGCACTACTGACGGTTGCCTTGACCTCGAATCGCTACCCTGAAGAAGAAGGCCGAGCCTTGATGAGGCAGCTTCTCGAAAGAATCCAGCAGATCCCAGGAGTTCAGAGCGCGGGCCTCACAAGCAATATGCAGCTGAGGAAGACGGGTACCGACGACATGGCCGTCCGGGTGGATGGCGTCGAGCCACCACCCAAACGACGGTCCCATTCGGTGGACTATGCGGTTGTCAATGCGGGATTCTTCGACGCAGTCGGCATTCCCATTGTGGGAGGACGCAACTTCAGTGCCGCAGATTGGGTCGAGACCCAACGCGTGGCGATCGTGAGTGAGGCCATGGCGAAGAAGTTTTGGCCAGGTAAGGACGCCGTGGGAGGCATCATCCGCCAAGACGATGCTCCAGATCTGATGGTCGTAGGTGTCGCTCGCGACACCAAGGTCTTGGACTTGAGTGAGTCGCCGCGACCGTTCATCTATTTGCCTTTCAGTCAGAAATATGCCGCTCATACACAAATCGTTGCTCGGACCAGTATCGATCCCGAGCGCACCGCCTTAGACATGGTGGCGACCGCGCGAGCGCTCGATCCCGAGCTCATCTTGTGGGCTCCTACGACCATGGAGCGGCATCTGAGCTTCGTATTGCTGCCGTTTCGTCTGTCGGCACTCATTCTCTCCGCAGTTGCCATCGTCGGCATGGCCTTGGCGAGCGTAGGGCTCTTTAGCGTCGTGAGCTACGCCGTTTCTCAAAGGACCCGCGAGGTCGGGATCCGGATGTCCTTCGGCGCCGGTGTCGGGAGTGTCACATGGATGCTCATGGGAGCCGGAATGAAGCTTGTTGCGTTGGGAAGTGTCGCGGGGCTCGTGCTTTCCTATTTTCTGTCCCAAGGACTCCGTAGCCTTCTGTACGGAGTGGACTCCGTCGATCCGATCACGTTTGTGGCGGCACCCATCGTGTTAATGATGGTTGCCGCTTTCGCCTCTTTCGTGGCCGCTCAGCGGGCGAGCCGAATCAACCCGGTTGATGCGCTCAGAAGCGAGTAGTCCCGGCTCCAAGATGGCAAGTATCGTGAGTGGCGGGAACGCTCACTTGAGAATTCTTATTCGCCCTACTAGCGTCCACCCGAAACGCGGGCGAGGGCTTGCTCGAGCTTGGCTCGGGCTTTCGCATAGTCAGGCTTGGCGACTAGAGCACGACGGAGCACGACAATCGCCCGATCCGGATGTCCGGTCTCGAGGTAGAGGCAGCCCAGATTGTAGTAGGCCTCGGCGAAGTCGGGAACTTTCTCGATAGCTCGCTGAAAGGCTCGTTCGGCCTCGTCGAAACGTTTCATTCGGGCGAAAACGATGCCCAGGTTGTTGTCGCCGGAAGCAAGTGACGGGTCTCGCTGAACCGCTTTCTGGAAGGCCTTGGCGGAGCTCGAGAGATCGACCTTGGCGGGCCAGCAGGTGGCCGACGGCGTTGAGCGCTTCAGCTTGTTCGCGGCTCGGACCGTCCCCGCTCGCTGGAACCTGAACCGCACGTTGGTAAGCTGCGATGCCCCGTTCTTCTTCGCCGGCTTTGAGAAAAAGACTCGCCCAAGGACAACAAGACCTGTTCGTCTTCCAATTCCTCTCGCTCGATCCGTCCAAGAATGTCCATTGCCTCTTGGCGTTTTCTTTGGATCAGAAGGGAGTTTGCCAGAAGGAGCCTCACCGACGCGTCTTGCTCGCGAGCGCTGAGACCTCGAATCAAGTGTTCCACCTCCGGCCCCTGTCCCATGGCCAGGCGAACTTCAGCGAGGGCACGCACCGCACGGGCTTGTCTCGGGTCGAGCTCGAGGTAGCGCTCGAGCTCTTCGGCCGCTTCCCGGTATTCAATCCCAAACTCTGGTGAGCTCGTGCGAGACCGAACAAGGCTTCTAGGTGTTCTTCGTCTTTGGTCTAGGACGTTTTGGAACGCCGCTTTTGCCTTTTTATATTCCCCGGTTTCCAAGTAGATATTCCCGGCAAGCAAATGGGCAAGGATGACTTCTGGATCCTTTTCGACCACGTAGGCGAGAAGATCGAGCGCAGTTGCGGCATCGCCCCTTCGTCGAGCGACGCGTGCATCATCGAGTCTTTTGACCAGATCGATCTTGTCCTTGGGGTCAGCGAGATCTCCCGGAGAGTTCGCGGCTGGGAGCTCCCGTCACCGATGTGACGTAACCCAATGTCCGAAGCCTTTCCACGGTCTCCGGATCGGGAAGATGTGGCTCTCGCTTCTCAGAGGGAGTCTGGGCTCGAATCATTTCGAGTTTCGAAGCGAGCTCTTCGACGAGATTAGGTTTGTCTTTGGCTAAGTTGCGGGTTTCCTCTGGATCCACGCTCAGGTCATAAAGCTCCCGGCGGGGTGCATCCACAAACTTGTAGCGTTCGTTGCGCAGACCGCTCAATGGAGCCCAACCGAACTGGAGGTGCGGGTATTGGGACTCGATGTAGGCCACGAGCTCGAGGTCACCGTCCGGGTCTAGAAGAAGCGGTCGAAGGCTGACGCCGTCCATAGAGCTCGGAGACGGCAGCCCCAGCAGATCCAGGACTGTCGGCATGATGTCCACCGTACGTACCTGAGCTTTGACGTGCGCTCGGCCGGGAATTCCTGGTCCTCGAATCATCAAGGGCACTTTCACCGTCGCATCGTAGAGGAAGAACCCATGCGTCGATTCGCCGTGATCGCCTAGAGACTCGCCGTGGTCTCCCAGTAGAATGACGAGAGACTCCTCCCAAACGCCGAGCGACTCGAGCTCTGAGACCAATTTGCCGACCAAATCATCGACAAAGGCGATTTCCCCGTCATAGCAGCTCACAAGGTCTTCATCGCAATTCGTTCGGTACGGCTGCGGCGGGTCGTAGGGCGTGTGCGGATCGAAGAAGTGAATGAAAAGGAAGAAAGGGTCCCCACTCTGCCGGCCGATGCCAGGGCAATGCCCGCTTCAAAACTTCATCTCCCGAACGTGAGTTGACTTCCGCCGAGTGAACGTCGGATCCTCTCATGTCGAAATCGTCGAAGTACACTTCGAATCCTTGCGCAGTCCCCCAGCTCGAGTCCAGTACATAGGCACCCACAAAAGCTCCGGTGGCATAACCTTGGGTCTCGAGAACCTCGGCCAAGGTCTCTTCCTCCGCGGCTAACAAAGAAGTGAAGTTGTCGACGACTCCGTGTCGCAGAGGATTCCGACCCGTGAATATTGATGCATGTGCCGGAAGTGTGAGGGGAACGGACGTCGTGGCGTTATCGAAGAGAACTCCTTCGCGAGCAAGGCGATCGATGTTCGGTGTCTCGATACGCTGGTATCCATAACAGCTCAGGTGTCCGGCGTGAAGCGTGTCGACACTGATGATGACGACGTTCTTCGGCCGGACAGGCGAGCGTAAGTACAAGACCAGGCTCGTCAAGATCAGGGCCGAAACCGACAAGCTCAAGACAGTCCAACGGCGAGTATGCCTCGGTGATGTCTGTTTTTGAGCGCGATGGCGTTTTTTTCGGGACATGTTCGAGCTCAGTGCTTTTGCGCCGCTAATCTAACATATCTTGTGGTTGCACTCAAAACAAAAACCCTGCGGCGAGGTACGCAACAACGGAAAGACCCGCCGCAAGGAGGCCGAAAGGCATCTGGGTCAGGGCGTGGTCGAAGTTGTTACAGCCCGTGGCGGCCGAGGTCAAGATGGTGGCGTCGGCGTAGAAGCATAGGTGAGATCCCAGGACTCCGGCCGACATGACCGCGGCCACCGCAAGTATCGGATTCGCGCCTACGGCCAGGGCGAGGGGAATGACGATGGGGTAAGCAATGATGTACATACCCCAGCTCGTGCCGGTGATGAACTCCGTGAAAGCCAAGACGATGAAGATGACGACCGGTGTGAGGACGGGCGTCATGACCTTGGAAGCCGTGTCGATGACGTAGGACGTGAAACCGACCTGCTCGTTGGCGTCCGCAAAAGTGAATGCTAGAACCATGATCAGACAAGGGAGAAGCATGTTCTTGATCCCCTTGATGCTCAGGTCGGCGAACTCCTCTGCATCGACGATCTTTTGCGGTACGAAGAAGAGAAACAGAAAAGCCATCGTGGCGATCACGCCCTTCATCACATCGAGGTCGAAATAGACCGTTGCCGCGACGAGGAACAACATGGGCAGAAAGAAGTTGATGAGTCTCGGCTTTTCCGCAATCTCCATCGTCTCACCGGCCTTGATGTCGATTTTCTCGGATCCCGGTGGTGCGAGAACCCCCGTGTCCCGGGCACGCTCCACAGCTTTCTTCATCGGACCGAAGATGGGAATGACTTCCCAGATGACGAGCGGCACGATGATGGCGGCGAACCATCCGTAGAAGTTGAATGGGATGGTCTTGATGAAATACCACATCCCTTCACCTTGGGGGGCGAGCCCGTTGGTCTCCAGCAACTTCGCTACAAAAATCGCCCAGGTGGAAATGGGAATCAGCACACAGACCGGAGCGGCCGTGGAATCGACGACGTAGGCCAGCAATTCCCGAGGGGTTTTGTGCCGGTCGGTGATGGGAGTCATGCAGGAGCCCACCGTCAGACAGTTGAGATAGTCATCGATGAAAATCGCCATCCCCAGAATCCATGTCCAGGTCAGCGCCTTTTTGGGAGTTCGAGCTCTTCTGGAGACCCATTCGCTGAAGGCGAAGGACCCACCGGCTTTTTCGACGAGGGCGATGACGCTCCCCATCAGGCCGCATACAAGGAACAACCAGGCCATGTCTTCGCTCATCAAGACCTTGAGGAGGGAAGTGCTGAAGGCCGAGAAGAATCCCTCGTCGTGAACCATGACGAGTCCCATGAGCGTTGCCAACGTAAGTGCTTCCAGGATTCTCTTGGTGGCGAAGATGTAGATGATTAAAAACGCCGAGGGAATCACGGTCAGGATTCCGAATTCTTCAGGATTATCCGGAATGAAGGTATCGGCGACAATGACAGCAATCACGACGAAGAAGGCCGTCACGAGGAGGCGTGGAATTCGAAAGCCTGCTTCCTTGCGCGTCGGCACGGTTGTATTCGCCTATGTGCGGGTAGCCCTATATGCCTCAGCCCATGTAACCGGGCGTAAGGGGAACCCGATCGGTCTCCTCGAGTATATTGGATGCGAGCTTGCGGCGCTTGTCCCCAGCGGTGCCTTCCGTGATGCGCTGCTTCATCTGGGTGGCCCGGAGCTTTTTCGTTATCTTGTCCGGTTCTTTGAACACCAACGCCCCAAAGTTGCACTCCTCGACGCAAGCCGGGTTACCGCCACACAGGTCACATTTGAAGGCTTTGCCGGACGCGTACTGCTCGATCACGCCGTAAGTGCATGCGGTCACGCAGTCACCGCAGCCGTTACATTTTCTGGCGTCGACCACGATGACGTCCTTTTCGTTTTTGAAGATGGCGTCTTCGGGGCAGGCTGTCATGCAGTCCGCGGCCGGGCACTGGAAGCAGATGTTGGGTACGGAGTAACCCTCTTGAGCGAAGTTGGTGATCCAGATGCGCGCTTTGGAAGGCATGAACATGCCTTCCTTCAAAGCCGAGCAGATATAGGCGCAAAGGTTACATCCGGTACATCGATTGGGAATCGCCAGTAGTTGCTTTTTCATTGGAACTCTCCCTCACTTCATGAGGCTCTCTAAACGCAGCTCGCGCAGTTTTCGTTCACCGGGCCGGCCCTCGCTGTCCCATCCGCGGAAGTGGTAATAGAGCGATCGCATCTCCGTCAGGTCCCCTTCACTCAGAACCCGGCCGTCGTGGGGTCCGCCCTTCAAGCGCTTCTGGGTCAGTTTCTTGGGCAGGAAATCATCGTTTGCGGTGAAGCCTGCTCGGACGTTGAAGAGTCGATTCAGATTCCAGATTCGCTCGCCCACTTTGTCTAGATCTTTGGCTGAGACCTGCCGGCCAAGCCCGGCGGTCAGAAGATCGGCCATGATCTTGGTATCGACGGTTCCCCAAAAATCGCAAAAACACATCGACCATTTCGCGGCGTTCACGTTTTGACCGTCGATCACTTCTCGGGCCAGATCCTTTAGCTTAAAAGGATCCTGCGCAAAAAGAGGAAACGCCCGCAGGTGGCAAGCCCCTCGTTCGCTCGTGGCATAGGCGAGTCCCATGCCGTAATTACCCCGGGGATCGTAGGCCGGCATTTCTAGGCCTTTCGAGTGAGCCACTTGGTCTTCGGCGCCGTACTTGGCGGCCATTTTCGCCGCACCCAAGGCCATGTCGCGACCGCGCTCGCTCGACAAAAAAGCGATCTCGGGGAGGACATCCAGGTAGCCGTTGGCTTTTCCGAAATGGACATCGAAATCGTGGACGTCCGACTCGGTCAAATCCATGGCCAGTGCGATCGTGGCGCCGGTGGAAATGGTGTCGAGGCCCAGGTCGTCACACTCGCGATTGAAACGCATGACCTGTTCCATGTCGTTTATCGCACAGTTGGAGCCGGCTATACACAGTGTCTCGTATTCCGGCCCTTCAACTTGAACCCCGTTGACCGACGTGAAATTGCCGCAGCCCAAAGGGCAGGAGGCGCACGAGCGATCACCGATTTTGAATTCTTTGACCGCTTCGGAGTTGAGGGAGCGCCGCTCGGGATTGACGCCGGAGGTATAGTTCCGCGTGGGATGGATGCCCATTTCGTTGGTCAGATCGACCAGCATGGGTGTGCCGTCGGTACGTGCCCAGAGGTTGGCATCCGTCATCAAGTTCGACTGCCGGTGCTCGCCGACTTTGCCCAGGAAAATGCCCATGTCCGCCACCTGGACGCCGCCGGTGCCCTTGCAGGCAATGGCTTTCAGGTTCTTGGAGCCAAAGAGCGCTCCCGCGCCGCCGCGCCCCAGCGAGCGATAGGCTTCGGAGCCGACGAGAGAGAAGGGGATCAGATTCTCACCCGCCGGTCCAATGGACAGGCTCTTGACGCCGTGGCCCAGGGTCTCATCCAACCACTGCTCCGTCTCGAAAATACCTTTGCCCCAGAGGGGGGCGGCATCCTCGAGGCTGACTTTGTCGTCCTCGATACGCAGGTAGACGGGCCGGTCCGCCTTGCCGGTGATGACGATGCCGTCAAGCCCGGCAAACTTGAGCTCGGGACCGATCGCGCCGCCGATATTGGACTCGAAAATTGTTCCGGTGTGAAGCGACTTGGAGACCAGGCAGGACCGCGAACCGGTCGGAGCGACGGTACCGCATAAGGGGCCGGTCATGAAGACCAAGGCGTTGTCCTCGGAAAGTGGATCCACCTTGGGATCGACGAGGTCGTAGTAGTACCGCGCGGCCAACCCCCAGCCGCCGACGTAGTCTTTCAACCATTCTTCCTTGATCGGCTTTCTCTGAATCTCCCGGGTGGTCAAATTGACGTGGAGTACCTCGCCGGCGTAGAGATACATCGGTTTCGCACGCGGCCTCGGCACCTCGATTGTCTTGAAAACATCTTCGATGCGGTTGAGAACCTCATCCAAAATGTTTTGAGGTACGTTGAGCGCCGGCTCGAAACGGATCACCCTGGAGTTTGTCAATGTCCCGGCGGTGAGCACACCACGGGAGAAGAGACCGGCTGCAACCTTGTAGCCGATCCCATCGGTGGCGAACTCCATGCCCATCAAAAGGCCCAGACCGCGGACCTCGGCCAGCACACCGGGGTAGCGTTCTTGGAGTTGCCCTAGCTGGGTCTTCACGTACTTTCCCTTGGCCTTCGCCTGTCCCGCCAGGTCTTCTTCGATAAGAACGGTGATGGCGGCAAGCGCCGAGGCGCACGCCAAGGGATTTCCACCGGTGGTCGTGGTGTGCATGAATGGATTGGGTTCCAGGCACTCCCAGATCTTGGGAGTGGACAAAAATGCCGACAGGGGCACGACGCCTCCGCCGAGAGCCTTGCCCAGACAGAGGATGTCGGGTGCGACGTCCCAGTGATCGACACCGAAGATCTCGCCGGTGCGGCCCATGCCGGTTTGCACCTCGTCGGCGATGAGGAGAATACCATAGTGGTTGCACAGCTCGCGCAGGCGCGGCCAATAATCGTCGGGTGGCACCACCGCTCCCGCTTCACCCTGCACGGGTTCTGCGACGACGGCGGCGATGTCGTCGCCGACCGCTTTGGCTCCCGCCATTGCGAATTCGACCGCGTCGGCATTTCCAAAGGGAACGTGTCGAACCCCGTCGAGGAGCGGAAGCAGTGGCTCGCGGTAGGTTTTCTTTCCCATCAGCGAAAGCGAGCCCAGCGTCTTGCCATGAAAACCTCTGAGCATCGCAATGAAGCCCTTTCGCCCGGTGTGGAACTTCGCGAGTTTCATCGCACCTTCAACCGCTTCGGTACCGGAGTTGGCGAAAAAGCCGTACTGGATTTTTCCGGGGGTGAGCAAGGCCAACACGCGGGCCAACTGAGCTCTCAAGGGATCGAGCAGCTCTTGGCTGTATTGGGGCGAGCGATCGAGCTGCGCTTTGACCGCAGCGACGATTTTGGGGTGGCGAACGCCGTAGGAGTAGAGTCCGAAACCACCGAGGATGTCGAGGAACTCGCGGCCCAATGCGTCCACCAAGACGGAGCCCTGCCCGGTCCACTCGGTGAAGGCGAAGTTGGTGGCTTCGGTCACCGATTTGCGGTACTCCAAGAAACCCTTGTTGATGTGGTCGCGAAAGTTTCGCGCCGTTTTGCGGGCGATCTCCTCGCGGACTTCGAGTGGAGTCTCATCCGGACGGGTCATGATGGTATCGACCATGTCCTGCGCTTCTTTCGCAGCCGTTTTGACGTCTCTTCCCTTGTAGTCGCTGGGATGATGGTCTTCGTAGTCGATCATGGTTCTCCTCTCTCAATGATTCAAAGCTTCCAGAGCTAATCTCTTTGAGTCGTCGGCAAAATCCTCGAACGGTCGTCCTTCAGACAAGAAATGTGCGTGGAATTCCAAACCTTCCATCAAAGTCACAATGACGTCGGCCGCCTTTCTCGTGTCTTCAACTCCCACGATTCCTGCTTTTTTGTACACTTCCAGTTCCCGACTCAAATAATCTCTGAAACGTATAATCATGGCCTCGTAGTGCCTCCGGATCTTTTGGTTTCTGAAACTCATGTAATAGAAACCGAAGTGCACGCCCGGATCAATCGTTCGGGACCACTCGAACGAAAATATCGTGTCGATAAGCGCGTGGAATCGCTGTTCCAAATCCTGAATATGGTCGAATTGAAGGAGCTCGGGCGCTTCGTACTTTTCTACGAGGGACTGCGCCAGCTCTACCGTCAGGTTATCTTTGTTCTTGAAGTAGTGGATGATCAAGCTGGGATGGATCTTCATACGCTGGGCGATCTTGCCGATGGATGCCCCTTCGAAGCCCTCCTCGATCAAAACATGGTAGTAGTTTTCGAGTATTTCGGGCTTCCGAGTCTCGGCTTTGTGGCGCTTTCGCATGGTTTTTAAAGAGTTTGTGTCATTAATTGAATGTTCATTTAATCTAGCATGCCACGACTCATGACGTCAATGCCGAAGTGGTCACTCGATAGGGTGTGATCGATAGCCCGTCGCCGAAAGCCCTCTCCTTGAATGCTTCTCGAAGAAAGGGGTCTCAAAACATCGGACCCTGTGGGCGCCTTAATCATATCAGTTGAACGCGTGCTATGATTGCAACGGCCAGCCGTATCGGAGGTTTCCATTGAAGCTCACCAGATTCCTCGTATCCCTTCTTTTTCTCCTTGTGTACAAGCTTCACCGTCCTGGATTGTGCGCAGGAAGATCTTGGCCCTGTCGATCTCATTGTTCTCAACGGCAACGTGTACCTGGCCGACGGCACGGGAGCATTCGCCGAGGCCGTGGCGGTGCAGGGAAACCGGATCCTCCGCGTGGGCTCCAATAAAGATATCGAGAGCTTGCGTCAGGAGAAAACGACGGTCATCGACGCCGAAGGCGGTGCCGTCGTCCCGGGTCTCAACGATTCGCACGTTCATTTTGTGGCGGGCGGCATGGCCCTGGATGAAGTGAACCTACTGGACGCAGAGACTCTCGAGCAGGTTCAAGACAAAATCAAGAGCTTTGCCGCCGCTAATCCGGATCGACCTTGGGTTTTGGGCCGTGGCTGGTACTACGCACCCTTTCCGAGCTCCATGCCGACGAAGCAACAGCTCGACGCCACTGTTCCCGACCGGCCGGCCCACATGGAATGTTATGACGGGCACACCGTTTGGGTGAACTCGAAGGCTTTGGAGCTTGCCGGGATAACCCGGGACACGCCGAGCCCGGAGGGCGGCGTCATCGACAAAGACCCCGAGACCGGCGAGCCGACGGGCATACTCAAGGAAGCGGCACAGGCGCTCGTGAGAGATGTCCTTCCTGAAGTCTCTCGTGAAGATCGTCTGCGGGCCATCCGGGCCGGTATTCGAGGAAGCCCAACGTTTCGGGGTCACAAGCTTCCAGAACGCCGACGGAGATCAGGAGTCACTCGGGCTCTACGACCAGCTCCGTAAGGAAGGCGATCTGAAGATCCGTGTTGCTGTGGCGCTTTCGATTCCCTCCGATTTCAGCGAGGAGCATGCAGATGATTTCGAGGAGCTGCGGGCGAGGTTCTCCGATGACCCCCTCATCAAGACCTGCGCGGTCAAACTCTTTGCCGACGGTGTGATCGAATCGCATACCGCCGTTATGTTGGAACCCTACGCGAACAAATCGACGACCGGTGTTGCCAACTACGCAGCGGACGAATTGAACCGTATCGTTGAAATAATGGATGGTCGGGGTTGGCAAATTCTCATCCACGGCATTGGTGACGGCGGCGTGCGTATGGCGCTCGATGCCTTTGAACGAGCCGCGAAAGTGAATCCTGCTCCCGCGCACGGGCGGCGCCACCGGATCGAGCATGCCGAGACCATCGACGCGGCGGACGTCGCCCGTTTTGGAAAGCTCGGCGTGATCGCTGCGATGCAACCGTACCACGCCAATCCCAGCCCCAATCAGCTCGAGGTGTGGGCCGGCAACATCGGGCCGGACCGGGCGTCGAGGGCCTGGATCTGGAAGAGCGTCAAGGACGCCGGAGGGCGGATTTCTTTCGGCAGCGACTGGCCCGTTGTCTCGCTCGACCCACGTATCGGTATCAACATGGCTCTCAACCGGACGACTCCCGACGGACAGACCTCCCGGCGGTTGGCTTCCCGAGCAGAAGCTGCCTTTGACGGAAGTCATCGACGCCTACACGCGTGACGCCGCGTATGCCTCGTTCGATGAGCAGATCAAGGGAAGCCTCGAGCCCGGCATGCTTGCTGACATAGTCATCTTCTCCGACGACATCTTCAGCCTTCCCCCCGAGAAAGTGCTGGACGCCGTTGTCCGTGTGACCATTTTCGACGGCGAAGTGGTTTACAGTGATCGTGCCGACGGGGAGACATAATCCGCGACGAGCGATTGGCATTCCAACAACAGTTTTACATGGAAAGACTGTTCACGGCTGTTCGCGAGCGTTGCCCGGCAGAGGCCTGGTCGCTCGGGGTTAGTCTGGCAAGAAGTGGCTCGGTTTCCATCGAGTCTTCGGATGAAGACGAGGTCATCGCCCGTGTCAAGGTTCAAGGCGCGGCTCTCACACCCACCGTCGAGCTCTACCTGCAGGAGGACGAATGGGAGTGTGACTGCCTGAGTCTTCTCGATGCCTGCGAGCACGTCGCCGCGGCGGTGGTTGCCTTGCGCCAGGGCAAGAAGGCGCCGGCCGAGGCGCGACCGATGACCTATCGGTTTCGAAGAACGCCTCGAGGGCTTGCATTCGAGCGTGGAATCGTGGATGACGGAAGTTTTTGTCCCATCGAATCCCCATTGGAGGCCGTAGCATCGGGTCGCTTCAGCGGCCCTCCCTTTACCGCTACGCGGGACGATCTCGCCGTAGAAAAAGCTCTTGGAGGCCGGCTGACTGGTGTACTCGACCGAGAAGCTGTTCCTCCAATCCTGGAGGCGTTGTCCCGCCTCAAAAACGTCGAGCTCGATGGCCTGCCCATCGAAACCTCCCCGCGTGAAGTGCTGCCGAGCGTCCGGGTGGAAGATGCCGGTGACGGTTTCCGGCTGAGCTTGCACGAGAGCGGCGAGATTGACGAAGTCTTTGGAAACGGGGTTGCTCTTTGCGGTCGGGTGTTGCGGCCGATGGGTGAGCCAGCCTTATCAGGACGCGAGCTTTCGGAGCTTGCGCGAGGGCGCGTATACGGTCCCGTGGAGATTGGAGAGCTCGTGTCGGAAGTGCTGCCGTCACTCGGCAAGCGGGTGCCCGTCGATATCCGTTCCGCTAATCTTCCCCGCGCGGCGAAGGAGCAGCCTACGGTTTCACTTCTCTTCGAGCGGCAGGGGGAGAGATTGTACGTATTGCCGAGCATTGTGTATGGCGATCCACCCTGCGGCCGTGTCGAAGGGGACCGACTCATCGCCCTGGGGGGCGCCGTTCCCTATCGTCTGCTCGATGCCGAGCGGCAGCTCACGGAAAGTCTCGTGAGGGAGCTTGGCCTGACGGTGGGGCGGGGGGAGGAGCTCGCGACGGAGGAAGCGATCGAGATGGTACAAAAGCTCGAGGGATGGAACGGCCGGATCGAGGGCCGCGGGCACGAGTACTTCCGTTTGGCTCCCCGACTCGGGCCGCGAACAACGATCCACGCGAAAGGCTTTGATTTGAATTTCGAGACGAGCGAGAAACCGCCCCGATCGGCTCGCGCCGAGAGCGTATTTCGGGCCTATCGCGAAGGCCGGTCTCTCGTTCCCTTGGAGGGGGGAGGTTTTTCACCTCTGCCTCTCGACTGGTTGGATCGTTACGGAGAGCGCCTCGCCGATTTGATGGCGGCACGGGACGCGGGCGAAGGTGCCCTTCCGAAAGCGGCTCTACCCGAACTTGCCGGACTCTGCGAGGATCTCGACGAACCGCCACCTCCCGAGCTCGAAAAGATACGTGCTTGGGTAGGCGGTTTCACTGGAATTTCCGAAGCACCTTTGCCGGAAACGCTGGCGGCACGGCTCAGGGACTATCAACGCCAGGGTGTCAATTGGCTCGTCTTCCTTCGCGAAGCCGGACTGGGAGCGCTCCTTGCCGACGACATGGGACTGGGGAAAACTCTTCAAGCACTTTGCGCTCTAGAGGGGAGAACTCTCGTAGCTGCTCCGACGAGTGTCCTCCACAATTGGAAGACGGAAGCGGCCCGTTTCCGTCCGGAGCTCACCGTCTGTCTCTACCATGGTGGGAATCGTACACTCGAGCCCGACGCCGCCCTCACCATTACGAGCCACGCGCTGCTGCGGCAGGACAAAGAGAGGCTCTCCGCCGTGGCATGGGACACTGTCGTCATCGACGAAGCTCAGGCCATAAAGAATCCCGATAGCCAGCTTGCCCAAGCCGTCTACGGTTTGCCTGGGAAGTTTCGCATGAGCTTGACGGGAACGCCCATCGAGAACCGCTTGGAGGATCTTTGGAGCCAGTTCCACTTCTTGAACCGGGGCTTTCTTGGCGGCCTCACGGACTTCAAGGAGCGCTACATCCGTCCCATTGAATCGGGGGAAGAGCGTGTCTTGGAGCGACTCCGCAAGCGTATCGGGCCTTTTTTTCTGAGACGGCTCAAAGGTGAAGTGGCGCCCGAGCTCCCGCCGCGTACGGAGATGACGCTTCGCTGCGAGCTCGGTCCGAGCGAGCGCGAGCTCTACGAAGCGATCCGATTGGCGGTTCGCAACGACGTTTTGGCCAAGCTCGAGGCAGGGGGAAATCCTCTTACGGCTCTCGAGGCGCTCCTCCGCCTACGCCAGGCGGCATGTCATCCCGCCCTCGTACCAGGACAGGAAGCGTCGAGCTCTTCCAAAACAGAGGTTCTGCTCTCCTCGCTGGAAACGACCGCTGCGGAGGGACATCGAGCCCTCGTCTTTTCCCAGTGGACGACGATGCTGGATCTTCTCGAGCCTCACTTGAAACGCGAGCGTATCGACTTTCTGCGGCTCGATGGAACCACCCGCGATCGGGTGGGCGTCGTGTCTCGATTTCAGCAGCGGGATGGGCCTCCCGTCTTTCTTATCTCGCTCAAAGCCGGTGGCACGGGTCTCAATCTGACTGCGGCGGATCACGTCTTCATCTTGGATCCGTGGTGGAATCCAGCGGTGGAAGATCAGGCGGCGGATCGGGCCCATCGCATCGGCCAGAAAAAGCCCGTCTTCGTCCACCGATTGATCGCCGCCGATACCGTGGAAGAACGGGTCCTCGCCCTCCAGCAAGAAAAACAGCGGCTCTCGGATCTGACCACCGCCGCGACCGGTGGTGTGCTGAGTCGAGAGGATCTGTTGCATCTTCTCGAATAGAAAAAGAGAAGGGGCCTGACGACATTTCTTTTCCTTGACACAGAGATGGAGTATGAGGAGTATAGCTTTCGCTATCGATCAGTGATCAGATCGTTTTGCCGGTGCTTTTGCCAAGATACTGCGCCGCGCCAACGCCACTCCTCGTTTGATTGAGAGTCAAAGAAACACGAAAACGAGACTTAAGCCAAAGGACCATAACGATGCGAATTGCGAAGAATGATGTGCCGACCAAAATAGATATTCCGGGCGCCACTGCGCGCCAGAAAACGGACTTCGGTGATGCAACGGGCTACAGTATCATGGGTGCCGAGTACTTCAGCCTAGCGGCCGGGACAGACATGGCGCCGTTGCTTGAGGGCCTCGAGGGTGATCTATGCCAATCACCCCACTGGGGCTATGTCATCGAGGGTGGGCTTACGGTGACGTTCAAGGACGGTGCCGAAGAAAAGACTCACGCGGGGGATCTGTTCTATTGGCCGCCGGGACATACCATACGGGCCGACAAGGACACCGACTTCGTTCTCTTTAGCCCCCAGCAGGAGCACACCGAGGTCATAGACCACGTCAACAAGAAACTTGGCGGTTGATCCCGCAAAGGGATTTCCATGAGCCCGGGTGATCGAGACCACGGTCGCCCGGGCCACTGTACTCCGGCGCTAGCGGGGAAAGGCGGCTTCCGCCAGGCTTCTCTCTATGGTTGACGGATTTCGCGCGGCTCCTGGGCAAGCACGGAGTAGTACTGCCAGAAATCATCCTGTAGGTCGAATGCGGTCAGGGTGAAGTAGTATCTCAGCCCGTCTTCTTTTGTCATCACGGAGATATGTCTCTTGTCCGTCCGTTCCAATCGGCCGATTTGGTTCCACTCCCACCGCCAGGTTGCATGCGCCTGCGATGTGTACTCGATACCCCATTCATGAAGGGTGAGCTGTCCGGAGCATTCGCCGACGAGGTGTTGGTGCGTCACGGCCAGTTCGAGCGGTAACTCTGGAAGTGAACTGCCACCCCCAAGGATAAGTGCCAACGCCACCACAGCCACTAGTATGGACGAAGCGAGACCCAGCAACAATCTTCGTCGCGATGGAAGCGGGCTACGCGTTTCAGAACCACGGACAAGCTGTTTCGTTGGGAATTCCGATTCCTCGACGATCGTGCTCTCCCCAACCGACGGCGAGAGCGTGGCGGCTGTTCCACCCGCCACGCTGAGTAGATCCTCACTAAACTCGGTCGCGTTTCGGTAACGCCGTTGAGCCTGTTTTTGCAGCGCGCGCGCCAGAACACCGTCGAGGCCCTCGGGAATGTCCGGGACCAACTCGGACAGAGGTTGCGGATTCTTGTAGAGCACCTGGCTCACGATCGTCGGAACGTCTTCCCCCTCGAAGGGAAGGCGGCCGGTGACACAACGGTATAGAAGGACACCCAAAGAAAACACGTCGCTCCGGCCATCGACCGGCTCTTTCATGAGCTGCTCGGGTGACATGAATGACGGCGTTCCAATGATTCTCCCGGTCTGGGTATGATCGGTTGTGGGAAGCTTGGCGATACCGAAGTCGGCTAGCTTTGGAACACCTTGGAGCGTAACGATGACGTTTGCGGGTTTGATATCCCGATGAATGATACCTTTTCCATGAGCATATTCGAGGGCCTGCGCGAGAGGAATAGTAACCTCGAGTGCCTCTTTCCAATGTAGAGCACCTCGCTCCCGCAGCCGTCTGCTCAAAGGCTCGCCCTCGATGAGCTCCATGACAATGAAAGGGATCTGCGCTTTCTCATCCGTGGCGGCATCGTAGGTCACTACGATGTTGGGATGGAGGAGCTTTCCGGCAATGCGCGCCTCCTGAAGGAAGCGTTCGACGAAGGTCTTGCGAGTCTCGTCAGGTAGGGTCTCTGGGATGATGATGGTCTTGATCGCGACCATACGGTCGATGACCGGATCGTAGCCGAGGTATACGACACCCATGTTGCCGCGGCCTATCTCGCCGCGGATGGCATATCGTCCGAGGGAACTTATCTGCAACGCCGCAGTCAGTTTCTTGGTTCCTTATTGATGAGTGAACTAGACATCTATTCTACCACCTCGTCTCGGGGCATGTCCTGCTCGGTTCAGCTTCCGGACGGGCCGGGTATCCTCCACTTGTCGGAGGGGCTCACGGGCATCAAGTCGTTTCATATAGCCCGTCGGGTGTGGCAGTTTGCCTTGCATGACGTTTCCGGAGAGAGCATGTATCAGCTAAAATGGTTCTATCAACGGACAATCAGCGAACGCGCAGCATGTGGAGAGCGACATGACAACATGCCCCTTTTGTGGCCACCCTTATCCCGATGAGGAATCGGCATCGGCCTCGAATCCTCAGGTTTTCTGCCCGCGTTGCAACCGGAGTACGGCCCGTGAAGCCGAGAAGCGTTTGTCCGAGGAAGACATCCCTACGGCGGAAAGCTCGCAGGCGGATGCCGGCGGTCTCTCAAAAGAAAAGAACTACGCGGTGGTTGTCGTTAGCGGTAACGATCCTGGCAAGCTTTTTACCATAGAGAAGCCGCGGGTCACGATCGGACGCATCGAATCCGACATCGAACTGGATGATGGCAAGCTCTCTCGTCAACATGCCTTGTTAGCGATCAACGGTACCACGGTCCGTCTTCAGGACTTGGGCAGCACGAACGGCACTTTTGTCGATGGAGAACGGATCAACCAAGTTGTGCTCGACGATCGTACCGAGTTCCTTGTGGGGGACCACACCCTCATGTTCCTCATGACCGACCGCGAGATAGACTAACCGCGAGACAGAACGAGCACCACTAGCCCTTCCGATCGGACTTTGACCTCGGACTATTTTCCTTATCTGTCGAGCCTTGTGTGATAATTTGTGCCCGTTTAGGCGAATCTTGTGGAGCTCCCGAGGCTTGTGTAGCTGCAAGAGCAGGGCCAGCGTTGGCCACTTTCAACGGTTTCAGAGAAGGAGAGAATCATGAGGAGAACCATGGTGGTTGTGCTCGTAATCGTTGCGACCTGCATTGCAGGCCGGCTCGTCGGGCAAGTGGATGGGCGAATGCTCCGTTACCCAGACGTTTCTCAAAGTCATATCTGCTTCGTCTATGCGGGTGACATTTGGATAGTGGAAAAAGAAGGTGGGATTGCGCATCGCCTCAGCTCACCAAAAGGGGAGGAGTCCTTTCCACGGTTTTCACCCGACGGAGCTCAGATTGCGTTTAGCGGTAACTACGACGGGAATTCCGATATCTACGTCATGCCCACGATGGGTGGGGCCTTGGAAAGACTAACTCACCATGGCATCCCCGACCGCATGCTGGATTGGACGCCTGATGGGAAGAAGATACTTTATGCCTCTCCGATGACCAGCGGTCGGCAACGCTTCCGCCAGTTCTTTTTAACTTCGGCGAACGGCGGGCTTCCCCAACGATTGCCGATACCCTATGGTGAGTTCGGGTCCTTATCGGCCGACGGCAAAACGATGGCCTTCACACCTATATCCAGAGATTTCCGTACCTGGAAACGCTATCGCGGCGGCATGGCGCCCGACGTCTGGTTGTTCGATCTCGACGCGCTCACTGCGACCAATATCACGAATAACCCCGCCAACGATGCTCAGCCCATGTGGCATGGAAGAACCGTGTACTTTCTGTCCGATCGGGGCCCCAATCAAAGGCACAATATTTGGGCTCACCACTTGGATTCGCAGGAGTCGCGACAAGTGACTCGATTCGAGGAGCTCGATATCCACTTCCCGGCGATCGGCCCATCGGACATAGTCTTTGAAGCGGGGGGAGAGCTCTACCTCCTCGACTTGAAGACGGAAGAGATACGGTCTGTGGATATCAAAATCGTGACGGATCAATCGACGCTCAAACCTAGGATGGTCAACGTTACAAAACTCATTCAAAACGCATCGATCTCTCCCAAGGGTGAAAGGGCGCTCATCGAAGCGAGGGGCGAGGTTTTTTCTGTGCCGGCGGAGCACGGGCCCATCCGGAATTTGACGAGGAGTCCGGGAGTTGCGGAACGTTACCCTGCCTGGTCCCCCGATGGGAAGCATGTGGCCTATTGGAGCGACCGCTCCGGAGAGTACGAGCTCACGGTCTGCGACGCGAAAGATGGATCAGATGTTCGCAAGCTCACTTCCTACGGCCCCGGCTACCGATATCGAATCGACTGGTCACCCGATAGCAAGAAGCTGGCTTTCATCGACAAGAGCATGAGCATTTTCGTCTACGACGTTGCAGAAAACCAGACGACCCAGGTGGATAAGGGACTCTGGATGTATCAGGGTTCTCTTCACGATTTCAAGGTCGGATGGTCACCTGATAGCCGTTGGCTCGCCTACGCTCGAGGACAGGAAAACCGTATTCGCTCCGTTTATCTCTTCGACACGAGCACCGAGGAGCGCCATCAGGTCACGTCGGGATACTATGATGACCGTCAACCGGTCTTCGATCCTGACGGAAAGTACCTCTATTTCCTCTCCAGTAGGACGTTCACCCCCAGCTACAGTGACTTGGACAACTCGTTCATCTACGCGAACTCGACAAATATTCTAGCCGTCTCACTCAAGTCTGACACTCCTTCGCCGATGGCTCCGCGAAACGATGACGTCGAGCTCGAGAGTGACAAACAAGACGAGGAAGGGGAGCCGGAGGAAGATGAGCCCGGAGAGAAGGCGATTCCGCCGGTCGAGATCGAGCTCGATGGCTTTGAGCGACGAGCGGTAGCGCTGCCGCCCAAAGCAGGGAACTACGATGCGCTCGAAGCCGCTCCAGGAAAGGTCGTCTATTTGAGAAGGCCGGCAACGGACATGGGGCCAGAAGCAACGAGTGCTCTCGTCTACTACGAATCTCGAGGAGCGGGAAGAGAAAACCGTTGCGGGAGACATAGATGGCTATGGTCTCTCGGCGGACCACCAAAAAGTCTTGGCGTGGAAGAAGCAGGATTTCTCCATCGTCGATTTGGAAGAAGACCAGAAAATGGAGAAGAAGCTCCGCACGGCAGAGCTCGAGATGCACCTCGATCCGCAGGCCGAGTGGAAGCAAATCTTCAACGACGCTTGGCGTCTGTGCCGCGACTTCTTCTACGATGACGGCATGCACGGGGTCGAGTGGGAGACAATGCGCGAGCGCTACGGGACCCTGCTGCGAGACGTCATGACACGGTGGGATCTCAACTATCTCCTCGGTGAGCTCATCGCAGAGTTGAACGCTTCTCACACCTACCGCGGCGGTGGAGATCTCGAAGCGCCGGCCGAGGTGGGTGTGGGCTATTTGGGAATCGACTGGGAGGTTCACGACGGTGCTTACCGAGTTGGGAAAGTCATTGACGGCGCAGACTGGGACAGTGAGGTGCGGTCCCCATTGGCACTTCCGGGTGTGAACGTCAAAGAAGGCGAGTACATCCTGGCGGTCAACGGCGTCGCTCTCGACGTGTCAAAGGATCCCTGGTCAGCCTTTCAAGGATTGGCAGACAAGACCATCGAGCTCACCGTCAACGATAGTCCAGTCCTGGAAGGCTCGCGCAAAGTGTTCGTCAAAGCGCTTGCGGATGAAACCCGCTTGCGGCATCTCTCCTGGATCGAGTCGAATCGGAAACATGTCGAAGACAAGAGCAACGGCCGAGTCGGGTATATCTACGTTCGAAGCACGGGGCGCGATGGGCAGAGCGAGCTGGTGCGTCAGTTCATAGCCCAGTTCCACAAAGAGGGTCTGATTGTCGATGAGCGGTTCAACAGCGGCGGTCAAATCCCGGATCGGTTCATCGAGCTTTTGAACCGTCCGGCCCTGGCCTTTTGGGCCGTACGGGATGGCAAGGACTGGCAGTGGCCTCCCGTCGGCCACTTCGGCCCGAAGGTCATGCTCATCAACGGCTGGAGCGGATCCGGGGGAGACGCGTTCCCCGACTACTTCCGCAAAGCCGGATTGGGACCACTCATCGGTTCCCGCACCTGGGGAGGCTTGATCGGCATGACCGGAGCACCGTCACTCATCGACGGTGGCGTCGTGACCGTGCCCACGTTTCGGATGTACGATCCCGACGGGAAATGGTTCAAGGAAGGCCACGGCGTCGATCCCGACATCGAGGTCAAGGAAGACCTAAGCCAGTTGGCCAAAGGTACCGATACCCAGCTCGAACGAGCCATTGAAGAAGCGCTGAAGCGACTCGCGGCACATCCGCCCGTTCAGCCGGAACGCCCGGCCAAAGAAGATAGAAGTCGCAAGAAGAAGAGCCCCCAAAACTAGTGAGCAATCGATGGGCACGGTCAAGGGTTCCTCGAGTTTGAATTGGATCACCGTTCCTTCGCCAATCACGACTTGCTGGCCCTTGCTCGCCGCAGAAGCGGCGGTCCCGACTCCTGCACCGACGGCGGCACCAATGGCCGCGCCCTCCCTCGCCTCCGTCAGCGATCCGTAAACATCGGAGTGTAGGATGTCCGCGAGCGGGAACACGATGTCGAACTCTTCCGCGACATAGTCGAGCATCTCGTCGATATCGTCTGGCGTGTCCACAACGGCGTAGCGGTTGTGTTTCCGGTCCAAAACGGTGACCGTCTTACCGTCAAACCATGCGTTTCGTTGTGCCGTGTCGCCGTCGACGTTGGTCACCACGCCGCCCGGTCGCCGTAGCGCGATCGTGCAAGTATGCGAGAGCTCGGCCTTGAAACCAGAGTCGAGCACCTCATCAATGATCTCCTCGGCCTTGAAGGCAAAGCTCGAGGACTTGGCGAGAAAGTCGCTCGTGTGAAGCAATATCTCTTCGACGCGAGGATCGACCGAGGATCCTTGCTAGGCCTCCTGTGCGGGCGCCTGACCGGCGGTGCCCAGGAGCAGCACAAGAAGTACTAAGATTCTCGAAAGCACATTCTTCATCTTCGTCACCTGATGTTTCGAACACCATCTTCGTAGTATGCCGCCCGCCCACCCAGTGCCTAGTGACCAGAACCGGAGCTGAGTTTGACGCCAAATTATGTTCCTTTCGAATGACCTCGTATTACTTCATCCACTCGAGTACGTTTTTCATCTGTGCGACAAAGTACGGAGTGAGCTGCTCACCGGGATAGGCCGAGTCATCGCCGAACGTGAAAGCGGGCCCACTTCGTTCGAGTTGTGAGATTACGCGTTGCTTGAGCACTCGTCGAAGGGACGAGGCTTGCGCGAGGGGCGATTTCCCACCAAGATCTCGTTGATCGAGGAACAGCCAAATCTGCTCGAGCGCGCTGAACAGACGCGCCCAGACCACCCAAGAAATATTCGAGTCGTCTCCCACAAGCAATTCCTTCCACATATCTGGTACTAGTTTGTAGAACCGATGCCGCCCCTCGGCTCGAGAGATGACATAGCCGGATCGGTTCATCTCGGCCAACGCCTTGCTGATTGTAGCGGGGAAGTAATAACAGTCCTTGGCCACGGCTCGAGGTGATCCGCGTCCGTTCAAGAGAAGAAACTGCAAGATTTCGCAACGCGCGTTCACTCCCAGCAAGGCTCTCAAGCGTAGGAGAAGATTGCTGAGGGGTTCGGGTCGGAAGGGTTCGGCTGCAGTGCGTGCTCTATAGCGGTCTCGCAGGAAACCATACTTCGCGAAAAGGTCATCTGCTTCTTGGACAACCGGAATCGGCCCCCCCCCTTTGAGGAAGTAAAGTGATTCTTTGCTCCCTCGTTTTCGCTTCGCGCCGTGAGACATTCGCTTCCACTTTGCCTCATCGACGGACGTGCTCGTCGCAGCAGCCACGGCACGCAGGACGGGCTCTCCAGAAAACAACTCCTCTTTCAACAAACGCTTGATCCGCTGCACATTAATGAAGCGCCCATTGATTCGCAGCCAATCCAGTATGGAGTCAAAAAGTCGCGGGTCGTAGCGGGCGATCGTGCACGAAACGAGGAGTAACGCCTCAGGATCGATCACAGAACCCGACCAGGATTTTCCATGTCCGGACACACCTAGGGACGTCCATTGTCGCCATACTATGTCCAGCAGGCGGTCGCGCAATTCTGTCCTAAAGTTTGTCAGCGGTGTCTGCATATCCGAGTTTCCTCAACAGCTCTCTCAGAATCGCAGCAAATCCCTCGGAGACATCGTGGCTCATCGCCCATTTCGCTGCCGCTTCGATCTCATCGGGCTTCGGATTGAGAGCTAGCAGATCCTCTATGTGGTAGCCGCCACGATCGACTGCGGCATACAGCTTGAAATGAACCTGATCCAGGCGGTCAATGAGATGTACCGTCAAATGTGAGCCATATCTTCGCGGGTGAAGTCGCTCCGCTAATCCATCGGGGAGGCCCAGCTGAAACAAACGACCTTCTCCTCGGCCTTGGACCGTTATTGAGCCAGCGGTTGGTGAGTCCCATGTCCTCAGCCGCCTCGGAGGCCGCTTTTAAGAGGTCCTCAGGCAGAGGATCGGGCGATCGAAGAATCCCAGACGTCGAGAGGGCGACGACATCGACATCCTTCGTTGTGCGTGGCACCATGCCGCCGGCGATGTGGGCGATCGACCATGCCGGTCGAGGGCGAGAACGACGACGAGTCAATTTTGTCGTTGACCCCTAACGTGCAGCACGAACAGGAGGTCTTCCGGCAAAAAGGTATCTGTCCGAACCAATTCGAAGCCGGCCTCAGCAGCCTCCTTGCGCATACGTTCGGGAGAAACACCATGGTCGCTCCCGCCGGGGCCGCGCACCGGATCCGGTTCGACTAAGAACCACCGTGCCGCCGGATCTTCAGCGCGGGCTTGAGGCTCTTTAGAAGGCGGACCGGCTCGTCGAGAAAATGGTAGGTCCAGACCATGAATACCATGTCGAGAGTACCATGGGGAAAAAGTGGGTCATCGATTTCTCCAAGGATTGTTTCGACGTTTTCGATGTCCTCCTCTTTGCAGCGGTTGCGAAGGATCGCCAAGCTCTCGGTATCGATGTCGTTAGCGAGGATTTTTCCGGTGGGTCCGACCCTCCGGGCCAGGTGCAAGGTAAAACGACCACGGCCGGCACCGACTTCACCGATAGTCATGCCGGGCTCGACGGCTGCGGCATCCATGACCTTCTCAGGTGGCTGTTTCTCGAACGTTTTCTTCTCCCACGCTTCATTCGACTGACTTTGACCGCCTACCGTTGTCGACGTGACGCACAGTAGGTATCCGATGGCGACGGTCGCTAGGTTCAAGATGGCCTCCCGTTACGCGATGAAACAGAACGGCGAAATATGCCTCTTCCTCACAACTCAACAAACCTGCCCGCAATTGTACATCTTCATCGAGTGATTCTTCCTCCTTCCTCCTTTCTCCTCCATAGGAACACAGATCTTGTCCTTGACGCGCCACCCTTATTAAAAGGAAGATCGCATCTTTGTCAAAGCTGTGAGGTTACTTCGATATGTATCCAGTGATGTTGAGTTTACGAGGTCGTCGCTGTCTCGTGGTGGGAGGTGGCGGGGTTGCTTTGCGCAAAGTTGAGGACTTCTCTCTGAGGGGGCCGAGTTCACGGTTGTAGCCACTGAGCCCATCGGGTCGCTCGAACATTTGGCCGCCAAAGGCGAGATCCGACTCGAGAAACGCTCCTACAAGAAGGGCGAAGTCGATGGATATGCCCTTGGCTTTGCCGCGACGGACGACCGGGAAGTGAACCAGCAGATCTACGAGGATGGCGAGGCCGCTCGAATCTGGGTCAACGTAGCGGACGAGCCCGACCTCTGCAGTTTTCATTTGCCGGCTCGCTTGAAGCGAGGTGCGTTTCTGTTGGTCGTGGCCTCACAAGGGTTCCTAGTGTCGAGGAAGAGGCGAGTGGCTCATGCCGAGTGCATCGTCGGAAAACCGCGCACGAGTCGCCCGCCACATTGCCCACGACATCGTCGAGGAAGCGAGTGAGGAGAGAGGCTTTGTCTCTCTTGTTGGCGCCGGACCGGGAGACCCCAGATTGCTCACGCTGAAAGGACGCCAACGCCTCATGGCGGCCGATGCGGTGGTTTATGACCACTTGGCGGAGACCGTGCTACCCTGTGATCTGAGTCCACGAGTGGAGCTCCATTCTGTGGGCAAGAAGGCAGGGAGTCGTTGACAGGAACGCTGCCGATGGAAGTGTGTCGCTCCGTTTTAATCCCAGAACCACTGCTCGAAGGCGAGTGTCGTCTTCCGGCGGGCACGACTTCGAGTCGTTGCGGGAAACCATGCCAGCTCGCGCCCAGCACCATCCGGAGCCCGAGCCGAGCGACACCGAACTCCGCGGAGTCCACGCTCCTTCGCCTCCCGTCCGATCCTCTGACATGGGGTATGAGGCACGAGCTTGCCTCTTGCGTCCATCGGATACGTAGCGGGCAGCTTCACCGAAGCGACGCCTTTTCGCGAATGCACGTCGGCCACCCGTTGGTTTCGGGGTAGAGTGGCACCGATGAGAAGGGGACCATTATCGTCCCGGAGATCCTCCGGCTCGTACGGCCAGGAAAGGATAAACAAACGGAGGTTGAGACGTGCCGTCACCCTATCCTCATTGCAATAAAGCGTCGGAAAACTATCGGGTGGGTTCCAGCGGCCGCCGTAGCGCCCAGCGTAACTGGGATCTAGCGCATCATCCCAAGCTGGATTCGCAATCCGCCACCACTCGTGCCCGTTGCTTAACGTCTCTGTCCGCACTTTATTTGACTACGCGTGCGCTCTTTCGAAATTAAACATCGACCGGCATGCGTCGAGTACCTCACGGGCACGGAAAGAAGCGAGAAGGTCGACCAAGGACTGACCATCGAGCGCCGCCGCCGGACGGCGTACGACAGCCGGGATCCGGTCGCGCTTGAGGTGGCGGACGAGCAGGTCGGTGGCGACCGCGAGATCCCCGATCGCTTGGACGCGCTCGGAGGGAATACCGCGGTCCAGCCACTTGCTCATAGCCTGACGGGTCACACCGAAGAGATGCGCCGCCTCCGACTGGTTCAGCCCCCATACCTGGAGAATGCGCTGGAGCGAGCGTCCCGCGCGGCGACGGTCGAGAGCTTCGGCGAACTCGTCCAGCCATTCGCTCTCTTCTGGGTGCGCTTCAAGGATCTTCTCCGCCACCTCCTGCGGGTCGAGCCCTGCAAGTTCCGTTATCGTGCTCATCGGCTCCCTCCTTAGGCAACTATATGTCAACCGCAACCAAATGTCAACTTGCTTGGATGGCGGGCGCCACTCAGGCTCGCGACATCGCGGCTCTTCCTGTAACTCGGTGAGTTCGGGTCGCTGAATAATAGGAAAAAAAATAGGAAATTCGATTGTCGCCTGCCCGTAGGGTCAAAATACTCGAACGCGCTGCGGGCCAGCAACTTCGGAGACCTTGGTCTGTGGACGTGCCCCTTGAATCCGCCATCGCGGTCGGATATGTGTTCCAGTTCTTCGGAAGGAGACGCGATGGACTGGAAGACCATGCTAGCCTACATCTCGGGATCGGTGGATGAGGAGCTGCTCCTGCGCAAAGAGTATCTTGTGGCCGAGAATCGAATTCTTCGAAATCAGATCCCGGGTCGCTTGCGCCTGACCGACGGCGAACGGCGGTCTTTGGCCGAGATCGGAAAGCGTCTGGGTCGCGTGTGGGGCTACGATAGGATTGCCGGCGCGATGGCGAACCTTGGGTATCGCGTCAGCGACCAAACCGTCGGCAACATTCTGAAACGCCACGGGGTCCCGCCTGCGCCGGAGCGGCGAAAGACCACGACGTGGAGCGAATTCATCCGCTCGTACATGGATGTCCTTGCCGCTACGGATTTCTTCACCGCCGAGGTGTGGACGAAGTCCGTCAGAGAGGAATGTCTCTCGAAGCTCATCTTGTTCGGGGAGAGGTTGCTGCGTCACGCGCTGAAGGCGTACGTCGCACATCATCACCACGAGAGGAATCATCAAGGTAAGGATAATCTACTGTTGTTCCCAGCCGCCGAGGCGTCACATCAATCCAAGGGTACGGTGCGTTCCCGTGAACGGCTTGGCGGGTTGCTCCGTTTCTACCATCGGGAAGCCGCATGAGTATTTTGACCCAAGGGGGTCGACCGGGTGGGATCTCGCGGAAGTGGTGAAGAACCGAGAGACGATGACTTACGGGTTCAATATCGGTGCGATGAGCGGCGGCATTGTCGGCGCAGAGTTCGACTTCGGCTATACGCCGAGTTTCTTCGGCAAAGACAGCGGCGTCCAAAAGAGCGGCGTCATGACGATGATGGGAAGCCTCATTGCCGGCATCCCGGTGGGGGGACAGTCGGGGGCGGGAATTCGTCCCTACGGTATGTTCGGTGTCGGCCTTTTGCGTCGCAAGATCGAGTTTGGAGGAGCTCTCGACGATATCTCCAGCAACGACTTCGGCTACAACGTTGGCGGCGGGATCATGGGCTTTTTCACCAACCTCTTGGGGGTTCGCGGCGAGTACCTCGAGGCCGCCTTCTACGAGATGGAGACGGCCTACGGCACCGTCGAGAACTACTTCGCTGAGGGCCTGGGCATCGATGCCGAGCAACAACGGGCCCTACGAGATTTATACCTTGGGCAGAAATAAGCGAGTGAACACTCGTCGACAAGAAGAGGCCGGCCGAGAGGTGGAGAATTCTTGCAGCACACAAGTCCTTCGACCCGGAGCGTGCAGGGCGCCGCACTGGTCTGCGTCCTAGCCGGCTTGTGCTGGATTCCCAACGCGGCCGCCCAGGAGGACGAGAAACGGGCCTTCCGGGTCGGTGGCCTGCTGTTCGGCGATCTCTACCACGTGGTTAGCCACCACACGGACGAAGGCGACGGCGCCACCGGCGCGGTGCTGAGGCACGGTTACCTCACCTTCGACGCCGGCTGGGTAAGAACGCATCGTTGGTCGGTCGGGTCGATATCGCTGAACGCGAGCGGATCGAAACGCCCTATAGCCTCGGGCGGATCGAGAGAACACAAGCAGTGGTGGGCAAGTATGGCTGGTGACGGCGTCGTGCTTTCGAGCGCATTCAGCATCCGCCAACGCTCGAAGAACAAGACAGGCTGCCGGCGATTCGCGAGTAGAAAAGGAGAAATCCCATGATTTTCACGTTTAGGAGAAATCCCGTTCGATTCGTTGCCATCTGTGTTGGATATGCGGTGTTTGCCCTCACCGCGAGAGCCGCGACTCGAGCGGAAGCGCCGCCGGGCCAGGAAGCGGTTGAGTCGCAACCGTTTCAGGGCGCCTACGAGGATCTGACGCCCCAACAAAAGGCGCTCGTCGACGATCTCTACGGTCGCTTCAGTGAAGTGACGGGAAGAGAGCTGAAACCGGAAGAAGCGTACGCACAAGCGAGGCTTTCCGCTCGCACGACCTTCGAAGCGGTCACCCATGCACTCAGCACGACGCCGCTCAGCGACCAGAACGGAGATTCTCTGGGGACCGCCCTTGACTTGATCGAGCACCTCGAAGCGGTGAACGGCAAGGTCAAGGGCGCCCGGGGTGATCAGCAGTTCCGTATTTACGTACGGCTCAAACCGGGCGCGAATGAGATCTTGGACCGCTCGAGGGAGTTCTCCCGTGAAGGGAACAATACCGTCTACCACAAGGGCTATCCACTCAATTACCGGCAGCAAGGCGGTGTCCCTTCAATCCAGTTCTCACTCAGTCCGGACGGCGCACGGGCGGACGTCGACGTGGACTACCGCTCGTCGAAGTTCCCGGCCGCGATCTTCAATGGGCATCTGAGCGCGACGAACTCCGACGTCCGCGCCGGCGACAACTCCGACCGGCATATTGGGCGCTGGGAAGGGCTCCAAGCCTGGTGGCGCGGTTTCTTCGGTCTGCCGCTCTTCGCCGAGACGTATCGGGGGGAGGAAGCGCTCGAAGAAGAGTTCCCCTCCATTCCGCGGGAAGGAAAGAAGACTATCGACGTCGCGGTTTACGATTTCTTGAGCTCGTGGCTCGTCGAGGGTAAGCCCAATCTGGCTGTGGCGTATCTATCCGAGCGGGCCTACGCGTGCACCGCCCTCGAGAAGGAAGTCGGGGAATCCTTCGATTATGGAATGGCTCCTTTCCAGGTAATGATGGGGATGAAAGCGATCAATGACGCGCTCGGTAAGGTCGAAAGCCTCGAAGACGTGGTGGTCGGTGTGCGGTTGACGAATCCGAAGCTCGCCGTCGTGCGCCAGAAACAACACGCTCAATTCGTCCTCTACGGTGTTCCCGATGACGTAGCCGCCTCGTTCGAGTGCGCCAACCGCACAAAGATCGGCAAGCCGATGCACCCGCGGACCAAAACCTCGTATCGGGACGTGAAGGATTTCGATTATTTCGGTTCAACCTTCCACCTCGAGGGTCCCCAAGGTCGAGGCGCGACGCTCGCTTTGCTTTGGGCCAAAGAACGAGGCTACTGGAAGATCGTTTCTTACGAAGTGGAACCGGAAGAAGCGACTGATCAAGGCGCCATGCCGGATGTCCGGACGGCGATCGAGACGCCCGAGCTCGAGCGCAAGCCCGGCGATCCCGATCTCATCGCAGCAACCGAGGGCTTTCTGGAAGCCTGGCTCGTCGAAAAGGATATCGACAAAGCGCTGGGATTTGTTGCACCGAGCTCCTATCCATGCGTGAATCTCGATCTGGATCCCGGCGAGGCACCGAAGGCGACACCCGAAGAGCAGCTCGACCGGGTCCGTCTCGGATTGGAGCGCTCGAGCGCGAATCTGGGCCCCGTCGCACGGCTCGAAGACATCATCGACGGCGTGGAACCTTGGGATCCCGATGTCCACATCGTCACTCACCCCCGTGAACAAGTCTACAGCTTGCTCGGCATCCCGGATTGGATGGCGGAGGACGTGACGTGTCAGAAGCGGCTCGACGGTGCGGCGGCTACCCCGCTCGAGGCACGAACCCCGAGCTATGGTCGTTACTACGTGTCGGCCTTTCGGTTCGATACGGTAGCCGGCGAAACCGTTGCACTGCTTCTCGGTTGGACAAGAGAAAACGGCCAGTGGCGGATCTTCTCGTACAGGGTCGTGGAGCCGTAGTCTGAATCCGGGCCAAACGAAGAAGCTCGGGGACTGCACTCGAAAGGGCGAGGGTACCTACCGTAAAGTCAATAGAATGAGCGGACTCCCCAAGATGCTTATCGTGCAAGGTCTGAGGTTGCCCCGGGCGGTGCTGGTGTGGGCGGCGTGCATCCTGTCGGCGGCCGCCGGCACGGCACAGGAGCTCTCGCCGCGTGCCTATTGGCCGGCACCCAAGGGGACCAAGGTCCTGGTTCTCGGATACTCGTACTCCTCTGGGGACGTGCTCATGGATCCTTCGCTTCCGATCTACGGTGTGGATTCCACGATCGGCACGGGTTTCGTCGCCTACCTGCAGACCGTCAGCCTGTGGGGGCGGACGACGAACGTCGTCGTCGAGCTGCCATACTCCTGGGGAACAACCAAAGGCCTCCTGTTCCAGGTTCCGGCACGGAGGGATTTCTCCGGCTTTTCCGATCTCGGCGTCACCCTAGCGGTCAATCTGCTCGGCGCGCCTTCCATGACCCCTGCGGACTTTCAGAAGTTGCGCGCGAGCCCGCATCCGATTCTCGGTGCGAGCCTCAAGGTTCTGGCCCCCACCGGGCACTACGAGAAGGACAGGCTGATCAACGTCGGAGCCAACCGTTGGGCCGCCAAGCCGGAGCTTGGGTTCCTCATTCCCTTGAGCTCCTAGTGGTTGTTGGAGATCGAGGGGGGCGCGTGGTTCTTCGGTGACGACGAGGACTTCCTTCCAGGCAAGAGAGAGCAGACACCCATTTTCGCTGCAGAGGTTCATCTCGTGAGGCGCTTCCGCCCCGGATTCTGGGCGTCGCTAGAGGCCAACTTCTTCGCGGGGGGCGGCAAACCATCGCAGAAAATCGACTCGTCGACGTGCAACGGAACTCGAGGGTTGGGGGGACCATCGTCGTGCCGTTTCGCGGTCGCCACGCCGTCAAAGTCGGGTACAGCCGGGGTGCCGCCACCGAGTTCGGCGCGGACTTTCGCCAATTCCTGGTGAGCTACCAAGTGGTCTTCAGGTAAGGCTCGACGACGAGATCGAGAAATCTTGCGCTTATCGCGAGCCAAAGTTGCCATGCATCAAGTAGAATTCAGTGGCCGGAGACTCCGATTCCTTGGACTGGCCGGTACCCAGGTATTCGCGTGCAGCACGGCGGCATGAGACCAAAACGTCGTTAGAAATCTGGATCGTTGGAGGACCTATGGGTGAACAGATCAGTTTGGGAGGACCCCTTGCCACTTCCGTCTTCAACGGAGTGCGTTTGGCGTTGGGGATCTTCATACTCGCGGCACTGGGCTTGGTCGTCTACCGGGCTCTCGTCTCCTTCGTCGGTGAAGGAGGACGCGATCTGAGAAAGGGTAGATACCGATGGGCCGCCGCAAACTTGGCTGCGGTTTTGGTACTGTTCCTGTTTCAAAGACCCGCGGCCCGTTTGCTGACGAGCCTCGGCATGTACGTCACCCGGACGATTCACATCAGCGAGGAATCCTGGGCGAGCTCGGGGCTGGTAGGATTGTACAATACGCTGGCCGCTACGGCCGTACTATTGCTTCTCATTCAGATAGTCGGAAGATCATACTGGCTTTTCGAGACGCTACTGGAAGGCTGGCAAAAGAAGTATGCGGTGAGCGCTGCAGAAGGCCAGCACGAGGCGGTTGCTCAAATCGTCAAAGCGTTGCGTTTGGCGAACAAGGTCGTGCGGTCGACCGTCATCGTCACCCTGCTGCTCGTTTTTCTGCCGCTGACCTTGCGCTTCTCACCCCGTGCTGCAGTTCTCATCGATTCGGTGGGTGAACAACTTGCACCGTCCGCGATAGACATCGGCCTAGCGATACTCAACTATCTACCGAATCTTGCGTACCTTCTAATCATTCTCCTGCTTGGATGGGCGTTCCTGAAGCTCACCAAGTACATCGCGGTTGCCTTGGAGACGGGGTCTCTCGTCATCGGCGGATTCGAGCCGGAGTGGGCCTTACCGACCTACAAGTTGTTTCGGTTCCTTTTTCTCGTCTTTCTCCTGATGGTGAGCTATCCGTACTTACCCGGAGCCAGCTCCCGATTCTTTCAAGGTTTCTCCGTCTTCATCGGCGCTCTGGTGACGTTCGGTTCCTCGGGCGCCATCGGTAACATCATTTCCGGAATCGTCCTCACCTATACGCGGGCCTTTCACATCGGCGACATGGTCCGGATTGGAGACACCACCGGAACGGTTCTCGAAAAGACATTGTTGGTCACGAGGTTGCGCACGAACCGAAACGAGGAGATGACGATTCCGAACGGTGCCGTGCTGTCGAACGCCGTGCAGAACTACAGCGCCCGGGCTTCCGCCGGCGGACTGGCCCTGACGGTAACGGCGGGAATTGGTTACGAGGTGGACTGGAGACGTATCCACGAGCTCATGACGGAAGCGGCCCGTCGTACCGAGCATATCTTGGCCGAGCCAGCTCCTTTGGTACTGCAAACGAGTCTGGGGGATTTCGCGGTCGAATACGAGCTGCGAGCTTGGACCGCTCGAGCGAATGAAATGCACGTCACCAGCTCGAACCTCCGCCGGAACGTCTTGGATGCGTTCAACACCGCGGGCATCGAGATCATGACGCCCAGTGTTTTCGCACACCGGGACGCGAGCGTATTGGCGGTTCCCGAAGAGCGCTTTCCTCGTCGTGGGCCCGCCCGCGGCATCGCCGTCGACGTCAACCGCTAATCTTCCACCCGTTGATTCGCGGCGAGACCGACCGAGTAGATTTGAACCGGCGTTGTCAGCCGAAGCCTTGGGTCCCATCACCAGATCGAGCCGACTTTGCTCGACGTGCCCGCAGAATCTTCTGTTTGATCCCGGAGTCGTGTCAATTTTGTCGTTGACTCCTCATGCGCAGCACGAACAGGAGGTCTTCCGGCAAAAAGGTATCTGTCCGAACCAAATCGAAGCCGGCCTCAGCAGCCTCCTTGCGCATACGTTCGGGAGAAACACCATGGTCGCTCCCGCCGGGGCCGCGCACCGGATCCGGCTCGACAAGAACCACCGTGCCGCCGGACTTCAGCGCGGGCTTGAGGCTCTTCAGAAGGCGGACCGGCTCGTCGAGAAAATGGTAGGTCCAGACCATGAATACCATGTCGAGAGTTCCAGGGGGAAAAAGTGGGTCATCGATTTCTCCAAGGATCGTTTCGACGTTATGGATGCCCCCCTCTTTGCAGCGGCTGCGAAGGATCTCCAAGCTCTCGGTATCGATGTCGTTGGTGAAGATTTTTCCGGTGGGTCCGACCCTCCGGGCCAGGTGGAAGGTAAAACGACCACGGCCGGCACCGACTTCACCGATAGTCATGCCGGACTCGATGCCTGCGGCATCCATGACCTTCTCCGGTGGTTGTTTCTCGAACGTTTCCTTCTCCCACGCTTCATTTGACCGACTTTGACCGCCTACCGTTGTCGACGTGACGATCAGTAGGTATCCAATGGCGACGACCGGTAGGTTCAAGATGGCCTCCCATGACGCGATGAAACAACCGGAGCCGAGAATGGCGAAATACGCTGCTGGCTCACGGCTCAACGAGTTCGTCTGCAATTGTACATCTTCGTTGAGTGATTCTTCACTGGTCACTGATTACAGCCTACCGCCGCACTGGCTTCTGCCTACCGACCTCTGTTCTCGTTGCTGATTACTGGTCACTGATTACCGTCCACCGGCCTATTTTCTTCACTGGCTTCTGGCCTCTTCTTCACTGGTCACCCGCCTTCGCCCATTGGGTCACGCTGTTGGCTTCGGCGGGTCCGCCCTAAGCTTGAATAGGCGGACTGCCTACTGCCTTCCGCCCACTTTCTTCACTGGTCTCTGGCTTCCGGCCTCTGCTTACTTGACGCGCCACCCTTATTAAAAGGATGATAACTTCTTTCTCTCGATAGTGAGGTCACGTCGATATGTATCCAGTGATGTTGAGTTTGCGAGGTCGCCGCTGTCTCGTGGTAGGAGGTGGCGGGGTTGCTTTGCGTAAGGTCGAGGGGCTTATCTCTGAGGGGGCCGAGGTCACGGTCGTGGCCACTGAGCCCATCAGGTCGCTCGAACAGTTGGCCGACAACGGCGAGATTCGACTCGAGAAACGTTCCTACCAAAAGGGTGAGCTCGATGGATATGCCCTTGGCTTTGCCGCTACGGACGACCGAAAAGTGAACCAGCAGATTTACGAGGATGGTGAGGCAGCGCGAATCTGGGTCAACGTGGCGGACGAGCCCGACATCTGTAGTTTTCATCTACCGGCACGCTTGAAGCGAGGTGCGTTTCAGTTGGTTGTGGCTTCAGCTGGTGAGGCCCCGTTCGTGGTCCGTCGTTTGAGACAACTTCTGGAGAAGCGCTTCGGCTTGGAGTGGGGGGAATGGATGGAGGCGGCGGCGCGCTTCCGCCGAGCCGTCCGGAGTCTCAGTTTTTCCCGAAATGAAAGGGAGGAGCGCTACGACCGGTTCTTTTGGGAGACCGTTGACAAGGAAAACCTTAGCGCGAGAGTTCCCAGTGCCGAGGAAGAGGCCGAGTGGCTTATGCCGAGCGTATCGGCGGATGGTCGCGCACATGTTGCCCGCAACATCGCACACGATATCGTCGCGGAAGCGGGTGAGGGGAGAGGGTTTGTCTCGCTTGTCGGCGCTGGGCCCGGAGATCCTGGGTTGCTCACATTGAAAGGACGCCAGCGCCTCATGGCGTCCGATGCGGTGGTTTACGACCACCTGGCGGAGACGGCTTTGCCGTGTGATCTATCTCCACGAGTGGAGCTCCATTCGGTGGGCAAGAAGGCAGGGAGTCATCCCATCCCTCAAGATGAGATCAATGCTCTGCTCGTCCGGCTGGCCAAGGAAGGCAAAAAGGTCGTACGACTCAAAGGTGGAGATCCTTACGTGTTTGGCAGGGGCGGTGAGGAGGCCGTGGCGCTGACTTCGGCCGGGATTGGGTTCGAGGTGGTGCCGTCAGTGACGGCCGCGGTGGCCGTTCCGGCCTATGCGGGCATTCCAGTGACTCACAGGAAGGAAGTGGTCCGCGTCACCCTGGTAACGGCTCATGAGAGTGCCAAGGAAGGTGGACCTCAGGCTCGTTGGGATTTATTGGCCTCCGACAAACACTCCATGATTCTCGGCTACATGGGAGTGACGGCCTTTCCGAACGTGGTCCGGAACCTCCTCGCCTATGGCATGGATCCGGCCACACCCGCGGCCATGGTGGAGAAAGGAACGACGTCCCAGCAGAGAGTGGCACGAGGTACCCTATCGGATCTGCCGAAGGCGGTCGAGAAGGCGGGAATCCAACCACCAGCCCTTTTTGCCATCGGACCTGCCGTCCGTTACGCGGACAAGCTCGAGTGGTTTCAAAAGCGGCCTCTTTTCGGGGAGAGGCTCGTAGTCTCCGCGCCAGCGGGCGAGCTCAAAGAGGTGCTCGATGTGAATGGTGTCGATGTCGTTGAGATCCCTTTACCGGTTTCACCGGCGGCGCGAATCGTTATGGGAGCTCTGCCTCTAACGGGGTGCATTTTTCGTGCCGCAGATGACGTCGAAGCTTTGGACGAAGAGAGGGACGGGGCAGGGTGGAGTCCCGAGATGGTGGCTTGGTGTCTGAACGAGGACACGGCCCATCGCGCCAAGGACCTCGGATGGAGACATGTAGAAACGGTGGAGGGCCCCGCTTCGGAGCTCGTGGTAGCGATGAAGCGCAGAAGAGAATAGAAAAAAGGACAGTGTTTTCTATTCTTCTTGAAGGGCCTTTTTGACGGCCGTGATGAACTCGTCGGGATCAATGGGTTTGTCGAAGACGGCGGCCGGTTTCTTTACGGCGAGCTCTCGACCCGCGAGGCCGCTCACGACGATGACGGGAGTACGTTCATATTCTTTGCCACGAGAAAACTTCCTATAAAATCCCGTACCCGTTTCGTGGGGCATTTGGAGGTCCAGGATGACGAGGTCTGGCTTTTCCTTTGCGGCGACCAGGAGAGCTTTTGTGCCGTCTTCGGCTGTGATCGTTTCGTAGCCGTGCTTTTCTAGAACAGTGGTTAGGAATTTCCGCACATCCGCTTCATCGTCGACTACGAGAACCTTCTTGCCCATCTGAACCTCCAGCGTTGCCGGCCTCTGAGTAGTAGGCTATGTGGTTTACGAGAGCAGTGTAACGTATCGACCCCGGGCCGTGCAATGAGCCTCTAGCCTCGAAGCGGCACGGATTCATCGCTGAAATGTATGTCAAGTTTGGGGCTAGCTTTTTGTGATGGGTGGGATGGTCACGCGGAACTTTGTGCCTTGGCCGGGTGTGCTCGTGAAGTTGACATCGCCTCCGTGCTCTTGCGCGACCTTTTGTACCACGAGGAGACCCACACCTGTACCCTCCGTTCCTTTGGTGGAAAAGAAGTCCTCGAAGACCTTCTGGCTGAACTCCTCGGGGATACCGGCCCCGTCGTCCTCCACCTCGAGCACCGTCGCGCCGTACCCGTCCTGAGAACACCGCAAAACTATCGTGTGATCGGACTTGTTATCGTCAGGGTCGAAACGACATCCGTCAATGGCGTTACTGACCAAGTTGCAGAGCAGGCTATGGATTCCGTCCGGATCGAACGTCCCGCGAATGGGTGTGTCGGTCACCTCGATGCGAAGCTGGATGGACTCGTCTCTGGTTCTCTTTTTATAGAGAGCGTGAACGTCGCCGAGTATCTCCTGGATGTGGACGTCTTTCCTGAAACGAGGTTTTCTCTCCTTGGAGCAATAGAGCAAGTCCATGACGATTTTCGACACACGCTTGACGTTGCGCTCTACCATCTCCCAGCCTTCAGCAATCTGCTCCTTGTTGTCTTCCTCCATTCCCGTATTGACCACGAAGATGCCGCCCTCGAGACCCATGAGGATGTTTTTGATCCGATGCGCCATGCCGGCGACGGCCCGCCCCATCAGGGTGAGTTGTTTGTGGAGACGCTTGACTTCGGTGATGTCGGTAAACATCTCGACCACGGCGGTAATGTCTCCGGCGTTATTCTTCACGGGCATGGTGTAGACAACGACGTCGACTTTTCGGCGATCGCGAGTGGTGAGCCGTTCTTCCTTGGTGTGGAGCTTGCCGTCTTTGAAAGTCTCCTGGACGAGACAATCTGGGCAGGGCGAGGTGCGTTTCTTGCAAACTTCGTAACAAAAGCTCCCGTCGCTACCGACGAAGTCGTTTCTATACAAAGCGTTGGACTGAACGACTTGCAGGTCGCGATTGATCACGGAAATGTAGCAGGGGACATGATCGAATAGTCGCTTGTAATCTCGGTGGGTCTTCTCGAGCTCGTCCTGGAGAGTTTTGAGCTCGGTCACGTTGGTTGCCATCTCCACGACAGCCTGGACTTCTCCCCGGTCGTCCATGAGAGGGGCGGAAGTGACGACGACTCGCTCTTGATTACCGTCTTTGTTGACGACGGTCTCTTCGCTCGTATGCATTAGACCGTCATCAAAGGTGAGGAGTACCGGACACTCGGGGCAAGGTGCGTCGTTTCCTTTGTAGACGCTGTAGCAGTGCTGGCCTTCCCGTTCACCGAAATTGGCGCGGAACAAGTCGTTGGTGTCGATGATGCGAAGGTCGCGGTCTTGAACGGAAAGAAGACACGGCATCACATCGCGCCACCTGGCATAAGTGAAGAGGCGGTGCCGAGGCTGGAATAGGAAATAGGCCAGTACGGCTAGATAGAGTGCGACGATGGCGCCGATGATGAGCGGCGATAGTCTCCCCGCAGCGAATGCCAAACCGACGGACAACACCGCAGCACCTGCGACATAGGCGCCGAGACCGGATTGCCTGCCGATCGCGGCCATCGCCACGGGTTGCCGGTCATGTGTCTTGATAGCGTCCTTGACCAACTAGTCGCCCATGAGTTTCTTCGCCCTCTTGAGAAAGCTCTCCCGATCGATCGGCTTCTCCACGATGGCCTCAGGCCGAGGTATCTCACCGAGGTTCTCACCAAAGAAATCTTCTTGCTTAGTCAGTCCGGTCAGAACGATGATTGGGATCGCCTTCGTCTCGGACGAGGTCCGTAGATCGTTGTAGGCTTTCAAACCGGATTTCTTGGGCATCATGATATCCAATGTGATGAGATCCGGTTCGAACGATTTGGCCAGATTGAGTCCTTCCTCGCCATTGGGAGCGCTCTCAATCTCGTAGCCCGCTTTGCGAAAGAGCGTCCCGAGGTAGACTCGCATGTCTTTTTCGTCGTCTATGATCAGTACCTTCTTTGCCATCAATTCTCTCCCTCGCTAGCGGGCTCAATGCGTCTTTCCGTTTTGTCCCAAAGCGGCTCGAGCCTCCGGTGTATCGAGCTTCTCGAGCACATCTCGAATCGGTTCTCGGAGATCGGGTTTGTCCAAGCTACGAACCAGACAGGCTACGAGCTCCGGATTCTTCAGACCGCAAAGCTCTTCAGCCGCGCACTTCTTGAGTGACGGATTCGGGCTGGCGAGTCCTTGGCAGAGATACTCGATGGCCAGTCCGCCTTCCTCGCCTCCCATGCTGGCGATCGTACCCAGTGCTTTCAATGCCTTCTCACTGCGCCGGAACCTGCCGATGGCACGTACTCCGGCGATACCTCCTCCGTAGGCTTGTACGAATGCCTTTACCGCCTCGGGGGTCTTACGCTCTTCTTTTGCTTTTGCCGCCGCCTCCGTGGCTTCCTCGAGATAGGACTCGTCGGCAAAATACTCCACCGCCATCCGCCGTGCGACGGAGTTGACCGTCGTGTCGTGGGCGATGGACTCGATGATCGCCCTATCCGTGATCCGGCTGAAGCACACACCGATGAGCTCGATGTTCTCCCGATCTTTGATGATATTTGCCAGGTGCTGTTCCGACGAGATTCGCTCGGCCGCGACCAAACGGACATCGAGCTCCTTGGCGTTTTTGACGATTTTCATCAAATGCCCATCGTCGTTGACACGGGAGACAGCGAGTAGGCGGATTTGAGGTGTCTCGTCCGTGCAGGCAATCTCGACCAGCATATCGTCGTCTTTCAGGTTCTCGACCTTGTCCAGTTGAGTGCGAAGACCATCTCCGTCCTCAAAAAGACTCATCCTTCGACCTTCCCTTTCCTCGTTTTGGCGTTCAGGATCGTTGCTCGATCATAGTTTTATTCTTGGGAAGTCGCCGGCCGGCGTCGTCTAATGCCACTCCCACTCGATGAATCCGGGCTTTACATCGATCATGCAGTTGACGATGAGCTCGGCAAGACCGTCGTAGAGAATGCTGTGCTTTTCCCAGACGTTGTAGTAAGCCATGACGTCGCGGAACTGCCCTTTACAGTTGGAGCAAGGAGCGCAGAGATACTTCTTGATCGATGGGTCGAGCTCGTCCTTGAATGCGTTCAGAACCTGCTCCAGCTTCTTGCGGCCCGCAATCTGTGCGCGCCAGTCGCACGAAGTTGTGACCCGACATGATGGCGAAACCGCTACCGCCACCGCAGCAGTAGTTCTCGACGCCGTGGGGATGCCATCTCCCGGAAGCGGGGGGCGATCTTCCTGAGGACTCCGCCGCTGCGGTGAAACGATACCCATGAGCCGAACCAGATTGCAGGGGTCGTGCAGCGTGACCGGAAAGTCGTTGCGCGTGGGATCGACCTTGATCCGACCTTCATTGATGAGTTTCTCGAACGTGACCATGCAGCTCTCGCGAGGGATGTTCAGATCGCCGGTGAGGACCCGGTCGGCGATGACGGTGAGCGCCTTGTGGGCATGACCGCATTCGCCGAGAACGATCTTCTTGACCCCGAGCTTCTTGGCGGCTTCAGCGTGCTTGATGGCAACGCGGGCGAACTGGAACGTCGTCGTACCAGACGCCGTAGTTGATGCTGTCGTAACCGACGATCTCGCTCGACATGGTCCAGCTCAAACCGGCCGACTCGAAGATCACCGCAAAAGCACCGGGATTCATCGGCCAGCTCATGATCTCACCGGCGTTGTGGATGAGCAGGATATCGGCGCCGTACTTGTCCCAAGGGGTCTCGATATTGAGACCGGTCTTCTCCGAAACATCCTCGTCGATGAACTCCATGTTGTCCTTGACCACGGCCGAGTTCATGCCGGTCGAGGAGCCGACCTTGAGCTGCAGGACCGAGCCGTCCTTGTGCAGCTCCTGGGCCGTGATGCCCATTTCCTGGCTGAAGAGCTTGCGAATCTCGTGGGCAATGAGGGCATTGTCGACGCCGATCGGGCAGGTCTGCGCACAGCGCCGGCACAGATTGCAGCGATAGGAGAGCTCGGCCAGGCGGGCCACCGTCGTCCAGTTGAGCTCGATTTCGCCGTCTTGCCAGCCTGCAGCGATGCAGACCGCCGTTCGCCTTGACGTACTTCTTGTACAGACGGCGGAAGACCTCGGACCGATAGGCCGGCCGGTAGATGGGATTGTTTCCGCTGGCCTCGTAGATGTGACAAGCGTCGGAGCAGGTGTGGCAGGTAGCGCAGTGCTCCATCGAAAGCAGCAGCGGCTGGAGAAACGTCCAGTTGTTCTCCTTGGTGAAGAGTTTCTCCATGCCGGAGAGGAACTTGGCCACCAGCTCGTCTTCTTCCTCCTTGCTCTTGGGCTTGGGGATGCTCACGGCGATCGTGTCGTCCAGCGTGGCCTCGTAGCTCCTCGCGCGCTTTTTCGCTCAACGGAGCAAAGTCCGGTGTGGACTCCGGCGTGTCGAAGGTGCCGGTAGAGGCTTGAAATCTTCCTTGTGAAGCTCGGAGAGCTTCTCCGACGGCTTGGAAATGTCTTCAATCTTGACCCGTTTCATCTTTAACTCATCCTCCTCGACGCCCGAGGTCGCGACGTCGACCCAGTTCTTCTTTCCGTCTCCGCGGATGTGAGGCGCCGCCCAACTTACGGGATACTGAAGTGCCTTGCCTACTTTCTGTTCGATCTTTCCTCCACGAAACGACGGCTCGTCGCTCCAACGGATGTCGTGATACATGAACCACTTGGTGAAGAAGTGAGACATGTGGGTGAGTGGAATGTAAGCCACCAGAATCGAGGCCAGAACGATCTCGGCCGCGAGAAGCGGCCCACCGCTAAACGCAAAATTGAACGAAATCAAGTTCTCGAAATAGGTTCGCAACTGAACGAAGTAGGGATCACCTGAAGCATGTGCTGCGATCGCCACACCGAATGTCACGATGAAGAATATGAGGTTGAAAAAATCGACGCCCTTGGTGTACTCACGGTAGTCGGTGTTGAACCAACGTCGGGCCAGGAGTGCAAGAGATCCAAGCAAGCCGAGAACGAGCCCCGCCCATCCGACCAAATAGGTGAGTTGGTAAACGAGTTTGCCGAAGAAGCTGCCTTCTGCAGAGACGTTGACGCCTGCTAACGCTGCGATTGCACCAACGACGAGGAGCACTATCAATCCGACCAGCAAATAGAGGCCGAAGTGAAACGGGAAGGACCGGAACCAGTGCTTCTTGTTGTGCTCTCGAACGCCGGCGAGCAGGAGGATCTCCGGGACCATCACCTTCAGCTCACCGATGACGGAGGACTCGCGAGGTTTGGTCCACCAATCGGACTCCTCGAGATAGGAGCCTCCGTAGTGGGCCCGTCCTTTCTCGTGGGCCACCGGGTAGAGCTCCCATCGGAGGTGAATGGGTAACGTCGCATATTTTACGAAGCGTGAAACCACAGCAATGACGAACACCGCCGCGGCAGCAAAAGTGACAAGTGAAATCAAACCCATTGCGCGCCGTCCTTTTTTTCGGTTAATGCGTCACGAGACTCCGTTTTTCGTCCATCTTGTGCAGTTCTTCTTTCACTTTTTTCGACCAGCTCTGGTTCAACATGTCTGCCAAAGTGTATTCATCCAGGACCGCCGTAATGCGGTGGTTGATGAGCATCCAGAGGTCTTTGCAGTTGCAGAAATCGCTGAACATGCACAGCTCGGGTTCCACCGCGCAATCCGTTATGGCGATGGGTCCGATGGCCGCTTCGATGATGTCTCCCAGCTTGATCTCGTTGGTCTGTTTTGCCAGGACGTAACCCCCGGCGCGGCCCGAGCGTCCTCGAATCAGTGAGGCGTTCTTGAGAGGAACCACGAGATGGTCCAAGTAGCGACGTGAGATACCCGATTGGCGAGAGATGTCTCCTAGCCCCACCGGATCCCCGTCAGAGGAGAGCTTCCCTAGTGCGATCATGAACCGAAGGGAATAACGTGCTCTCGTTCTGATCTTCATTTGCGAGTCCCGCCGGGCCTGTGAATTCCTATAACTCCTATAGCTCCGCTAGGAATTGGCCCTTATGCGAGAAGCGTGCCACGATTTCTTACGCAGGGTCGCTTTCGGCTTTATTGATTGCAGCGAGGGAGTTTATGGGCAGGTGGAGGCTGAGGGCATGGGTCTCAACGGAGGGCCTGATGCGTGCCAGGTCCCCCATCGTTGGGTCAGCTGCCGCAGCAAGCCATTGATATGAAACAAGTTAGTTCAGTACTGAATTCGATAAAACCGTTGCTTATTCGATAAAAACCATAATGCGAGGTATCAGCGGAACGGTTCATATCTGAAACATTGGAACGTGATACTTGTTTCAGCCCTGTGACATTTCAAAGAGCGCTGTCCACTGGGCCTGGCGATTAAGTCTATATAAGACAGTGTTTTATGCACTGTTGCAACGTCCTGGCTCGGAAATTGCTCCTGCCGGTAACAGAGACGGCGACATGGAGACGAAAGTGGCCATTCCGCATTACAAGAACGAAGTCGCGCCGTGCTTCGAGGCCACCGCGGCTATCACGATCTTCACGGTTCACCGCCGCAAGGTGGTCAAGAAAACCAGTTTCTCTCTTCAAAGTCGGGAGGCATTGGACCGCGTTCGCCTCCTCCGTGACCAAGAGGTCGGTACATTGATTTGTGGGGGATTGCAGTCCTCCTTCGAGGATCTACTCCGTGCCGGTGGTATCCGCGTGTTCTCCTGGGTCACCGGCAGCGTGGATGAGCTCCTGGGTCTTTTCCTCAAAGGCCAATTGATCCCCGGGACGGGTCGTCTCGTTGCACCAAGCGGCCCGTACTCGAAAGGTCCCGCTGATTCTAAGGTGCCACTAGATAGACAGAAGAAAAGAATGTCGAGGCTTCCATGAGTGCGAATACACCATCCGTTGTTTGCGAACAGGCTGAGACGGCCCGAGAGCAAGAGCCGGTCGTCAAAAGGCGGCTGAGAGCGGCCGAACAGCCAAAGTACTGCTTCTACACCGAGCCTATCAAGCTGGAGGAAAGGCCCCGTCGTTTCTTGGAGGCATTTGCCGCCATCCTGAAGCATTCCAACTATGGGCCGGTCTTGGACGCCTATACCCGGGTCAGCGCGAAATGCTCCATTTGTACGGCCTCCTGTCCCGTCTACCAGGCGACCGGTGATCCTAGGGACATCCCCTGCCACCGATCGGAGCTGTTGCTCAAGGTCTACCGTCGGTACTTCACATTGGCGGGGGATGGTCAAGTCGCGTTTGTTCGACTACTTCCGACTCACCAACGAGCACATCGATCGTTTGGCCGAAGAGCTCTACCGATGCACGGCCTGCAAGCGATGTAAATACTCCTGCCCCATCGGGATCGACCACGGTCTTGTGACGCACTTGGGACGTTGGATCCTGGCGGAAATCGACATCATTCCCAAAGCGCTTCTGGTTTCTGTTCGGGAACAGCTCGAGGGTGAGACGAAGAACACATCCGCCATTCCCGTTCCGGCGATGCAGGATACCTGCGAGTTCCTCGAAGAGGAGCTGGAGGAGATATACCCGGAGCCGGTATCAAGTTTCCCATCGACGTCGAAGACGCGGAGTACGTCTTCTTTCCGGCGGTTTCCGACTACCTCCTCGAAGCCGACACCCTGATGGGAAATGCCGCCATGCTGCATGCAACCGGGACTCTCCTGGACCATCGGCACGGAGAACTTCGACGGCATCGACTATGGTCTGTTCTATTCCGATCGGATGTGGGACCGGATCATCAAGCGCAGGTCGACGAAGTACACCGCCTGGGTGGCAAGAAGTATGCTCATTGGTGAGTGTGGACACGCTTCGCGCTCGGCCAAGGAAGGCATGGCCAATTTCGTGTCCACCGGAGAGACAGGTTCCCGTCGTCAACATCATGGAGCTGGCCTACGAGAAATTCCAATCCGGGGAGCTCGAATTTGATCGAGAATGCCATTGAGGAGCGAACGACGTATCACGACCCGTGCAACATCGCCCGCAAAGGGCTGGATCGTCGAGCAACCCAGGGTCATTCTTCGTCACATTTGCAGAGAATTCGTCGAAATGAAGCCCCATGGATGCCAAAACTACTGTTGCGGTGGCGGAGGTGGAACGGTTTCCATCGACGAGATCCGTGAGTTCCGTACCTTGATCGGAGGAAAGACCAAAGCGGATCAAATCGACGCCACGGGAGCTCACTATGTGGTTGCTCCTTGCGCCAACTGTAAGAAACAAGTCGACGAAGTGATCAAGGACCACAAGCTGAAGCAAGTGAGAACCGGGCTTCACGATTTGATGCTGAAGGCCATCGTGCTGCCCAACGGACAAAAGCCGATCGTGAGAGAAGAAGATGACTAGATGAGTCTCCTCTAGTGGGAATTCGAGAAAAGGAAGGAAGAAACACCATGGAATTTTGGTTGGAATGGGCGCGCGGTCCTGCTTTTCGATTTGCTTTCGTTGTGATGATCCTGGGGCTCGCCCGATTGGTCGTGCTGAACGCGCTGGGTATCATCACGTTGGTGCGTCAAGCGCAGGACAAGAACGTTCCCGTAAGAACGGTCTCTTCGAGACACGCTTCGATGGCTCTTCCCTTTCAGTAAGGTGCCGAAGCCTCAACTCCTCTTCACGTCGGTTTCGTTCATCTTTCATATTTGCATCATCTTCGTTCCCATTCTTCTGGGGGCACACATATTGTTGTGGAAGCGAGGACTGGGTGTCGGATGGCCGGCCATGGATCAGTCCTGGGCCGACATCATGACGCTCGTCGCCGTTGCCACATCTCTCATTCTCGTTTGGGCGGCGGTTGTCCGCAGGGGCAACAAGGGCTCTCAGCCGCGCCCAAGACTACTCTGCTGCCGCTCATCATCGCGGTCCCGTTCATTACCGGGTACTTGGCGATGCACCCCGCTATCAATCCATTCAACTACAGTTCGACCATGTTCGTGCACGTGATGAGCGGTAACCTGATTTTCATCTTGATTCCATTCACGAAGTTGAGTCACGTGGTCCTGTTCCCGACGACCCAAGTCGTGTCGGAGATGGGGTGGCACCTCGTTGCCGATTCCGGTCGCCGGGTCGCTTTGGCTCTGGGCAAGGAAGGCGAAGCGATATGAGTTGGAAAAACATGGCGATCTTGACCGATGTCACAAAGTGTATCGGTTGTGAAAAATGCGTTGACGCTTGCCGCGAGGTAAACGATCTTCCGAAAGAGAAACCTTGGCGATGGTTGAAGAGGATCGATGATCTGTCGAGCGCCCGATGGACCACGTTGGTGGAGAAGACCGACGACGGCGGGCAGCACTTCGTCCGAAGACAATGTCGCCACTGCGTCGATCCGGAATGTGTGTCGGTCTGCATCGTCGGGGCCCTGCAGAAGACGGAGGAGGGCCCCGTCATCTACGACAAAGACATATGCATTGGTTGTCGCTACTGCATGATTGCCTGCCCCTGGGAGATTCCTCGATACAGCTGGGAAGACACCGTTCCTTACGTACAGAAGTGCGACATGTGCTACGAACGGGTGGTGCACCACGGTGCGGTTCCAGCCTGTGTAGAAGCTTGCCCGGAACAAGCGACTATCTTCGGAGAGCGGGACGAGCTGCTTGCCGAGGCACATCGTCGTCTGAGTGCCGAGCCGGAGAAGTACATCCAGAAAATATGGGGAGAAACGAAGTTGGCGGCACCTCGGTCCTCTACATATCGGATGTGGAGATCAATCTAACCGACCTGGCACACCCGGTGAGTGACACGGCACCGATGCCTCATCGAACGACGAAGATTCTGCATCAGATGCCACTGGTCTTTGGACTTATGGCAGGCACCATGGGGGGGGTCAATTGGGTCATCCGTCGTCGCCAGAAGCTGGCGGCCGGCAACCCAGAGAGCTTGGAAGAGGCTGAAACGAGCTCGGATGAGGAAGAGCGTTAGAATCATGAAGCTGAGAGTTGCTAAAACAATAATGTGGTTTCTGTCCGGCCTGGGGTTGACCGTTGTTGTCTCACGAATCATTCATGGACCCGGTTCCGTCACTGCCCTAACCGATTTGCTTCCATGGGGACTCTGGAAAGGTGGAGGTGTGGTATCTCTGGTCGCCATCGGTGGTGCCGGATTCACCCTCGCGATGTTCGTCTTCATTTTTCAGTGGACGAAATATCACACCGCTGGTCCGCGGGGCGGTTCTCCTTGGTCTCTTGTGCTACAGCAGCGTCGGCGTGGGCTTGACCTTCGATATCGGCATTTGGTGGCGTATCGTCTATCCGGTGTGGAACTGGCAGATACACTCCGTGCTGTTCGAGGTGGCCTGGTGTATCATGCTCTACCTCCTCGTTTTGACACTCGAGTTCTCTCACACGGTGTTGGAGCGCTACAAGTGGAGCCGAGCGCTGCATACCCTCGAGAAGTTCACACTCGTTTTCGTCATCGCTGGAATAGCACTGTCGACGCTGCACCAGTCTTCACTGGGAACTCTGTTCTTAGCGACGCCATTTCGTCTGCATCCTCTGTGGCATACGGATTTGTTGCCTCTTCTGTTTTTCGTTACCGCAATGGGCATCGGATGCCTGACGATATCCTTGGTCACCCTGTTCGTGCATTGGCTCTACAATGCCGAGCCGCCGATGAAAGCGATATCCGGTCTGGGACGGATATCCGCCTATTTCCTGGCCACATATTTAGTGTTGAGATTCGCGCAGATCGTCCTATCCGGTGAAGCGGGCTATCTCTTGGAGCGAAGTTGGGACACGGCCAATTTCTGGATAGAGATCTTGATGAGCGCCCTCATTCCGATGGTCTTCCTGTTTCAGAAGAAATACCGGGACAGCAAGACGGCCATGTTCTGGATTGCGCTCTGCGCGACGGTCGGAATGTCCTTGAATCGGGTCAACGTGGCGGGATTGGCCACGTTGAGCTTGACGGAATCACTCTACTTTCCGGCCTGGACCGAATGGGCGGTGACTCTTGGCGTCCTCTCCGCGGCGGGTTTGGCCTATCTCTTTGCAACGGAGTACTTTCATCTCTTTGAGAACGTGAGCAAAGTGAACGTGACGGAAAGCTACGAGCCGGGCTATCTCGATCACACGGACTGGGCGGCTCTGTACTTCGGAAGCCAACGGTTTGGTGAGGTACGTGTTTATTCTCTGGCTTTCGTCCTAGCCATCGCACTGTCATTTGGTCTGCTTTCAGACGACGCGGTTTTCGGTGTCTCGCCGGTCGGGACGCCGACGGAGAATGCCAGGGTCGTAGAGGTGTTGAAGGCACCGAATGTCAATGGCGCAGGCACGAGTTTCGTCCTCGACGAAGAAGGCATGGCCAATGGCACAGTGGCCAATGTTCTGATGATTGATGGCAATCGGGATGGGCGGTACGTCCTGTTCGACCACGAGCAGCATCAATTGACGCTTAGCGAGTCGGGAGCACTCGACACATCCTGTGTGCTTTGTCATCACATGAACAAGCCGTTCGATCGCGGCACGAGATGCTACGAGTGTCACACGGATATGTACCTGTCCGTCGATATTTTCGACCACGATGTTCACATGGGGAAGCTGGGAGGCAATGTCGGCTGCAGCAAGTGTCACCAGGACCCACGACAGCTCAAGGTGAGGGAAAACACACCGGATTGCCTCGATTGTCACAAAGGGATGCGCCCGGATGGATCACGAGTGAACGTCACTGATCCGGCAAAGCGCTATCTTGCCTCCGGGTACATGGATGCCATGCACGGACTATGTATCGACTGCCACGAGGAGATGCAACCGAAGCTCGCCGAGCCCAGGGAAGAATTCTCCCGCTGCACGAACTGTCACCGGGGCTTACCGCCATTAGATGACAAGGTGTGGGAGAAGCTGCAGTGAACGGTAGCGGTAACGGGCAGGGAAGCGGAAACGGTAACGGGCAGGGGCAAGGGCAGGGGCAAGGGCAGGCAAGGGCAAGGGCAAGGGCAAGGGATGAAGAAGATCATACTCGTGGACGATGAAGAGGACATCATCCTCTATTTCCAGACGGCACTCGAGGACGCCGGTTACGAGGCGCTTACCGCTTCGAACGTCCCTGAGGGATTGCAGCTCATCCGGCGCGAGAAGCCGGATTTGGTTTGTTTGGATATTCTCATGCCGCGAGAGTCGGGTGTGTCGCTCTACCAAAAGCTCAAAAACGACCCAGAACTCGGGAAGATACCCGTTCTCATTACCAGTGGGTTGAGCTTGGCTAAAGAGCTCAAGGACATCGATTACCGGCGACTGCCCGACGGTACCGAATTACCCGAGCCCGAAGGTATTGCCGAAAAACCCATTACGGCGCCCCAGTTCCTAGCCAAGGTGCGGGGCATCATCGGCGGTGCATCATGACAACGGCTACCGACATTCCGGCACATGTTCACAAGTGGATCGGTCGAGAGCTTATCCAGCAGGTTCCTTCGAATATCATCGTCATCGACCGCCATTTCAAAGTTGTGACGGCCAACTCGAACTTCGTTGATGTTTTCGGTGAGGCAGCGGGTAAGTTCTGCTATGAGGTCTACAAGAAAAGGAAGACGCCTTGTGACGACTGTATGACCGCCAAGGTCTTCGAAGACGGCGAGGTGCGGATCAGTGATTCCCGCGGAATCGACAAGAACGGACAACCGGCGCACTATGTCGTCCATATTGCCCCGGTGCATGATGAGAATGGCGAGATCACCCACGCCATCGAGATGTCCTACGACGTCACGGAATCTCGGTTTTTGCAGAGACAGTACAACCTTCTCTTCGAAAGGGTGCCTTGTTACGTTGCTGTCATCGATAGAGATCTGAGAGTTGTTCGCGCCAACGAGCTTCTCAGAAAGACATTTGGTGACCGTGTGGGAGAGCATTGCCACCGTCTCCTCAAACAATGTGATGAAAGGTGCGATGACTGCCCCGCTATGAAGACGTTTGCCGACGGCGGCTCCTACACATCGAGGCAAGTCGGGATCAACAAGAAGGGTGAGTTGACCAGCTACGTTGTGTCGACGGCACCATTGGCGAGCGGAGGCCGAGAGTTTGAGCACGTTATCGAGATGGCTGTGGATGTAACGGAGTCGGAGAAGCTCTCGGAGAGACTTCTGAGAGAGGCTCATTTCCGGCGTAAGCTGACGGAAAGTGCCATGGATGCGCTGGTGGCGAGCGACACCGCAGGAACCATCAACATCTTCAACCCGGCTGCGGAAACTCTCTTCGGTGTGAGCGCTCTGGACGTGATTGGTAAGAAGCAGATATCGGATTTCTTGCCTGAAGAGTTCATCGGAATGACGCGAGAGGGTCGAAAGCCGATCCATCTCCCCGAGTCTACGGTCGTGGACTCGGAGGGGGAAGTGCTTCCTGTTCGGATTTCGGGCACCGTTCTCAAAGAGGGGGCCGAAGTTATCGGTACGGCCGCGTTTCTGCAAGACCTGCGGGAGTACAAGCAACTGGAGAAGGAAAAGCTCGACAACGAACGCCTTGCCGCGGTGGGAAGCACCGTCGCTCAGCTGGCTCATGGAATCAAGAACATTTTGACCGGTCTCCAAGGTGGTATGTACGTTATCAAATCGGGCATCAAAAAAGGCTCCACAGCGCGGACGACCAAAGGTTGGGAAATGCTCGAGCGAAACGTCGATCGCATCACCATTCTCGTCAAAGGATTCTTGAGCTTCTCCAAAGGGCACGACCCGGAGGTCACGCTGACGGACCCCAACAGGGTTGCTATTGACGTCTATGATCTGTACAAGGATGCTGCGGAGAAGAAAGGTGTTGTTCTGGAGCTTCACACCCATGAAAATGCCGAAGCTGCGAACATCGACCCGGAGGATATGTGTATTTGTTTGGAAAACCTCGTTTCCAACGCGATAGACGCTTGTCAAACTTCCGACAAACCAAACCATATCGTGGCCATAAGAGTCGATGAGCACGACGACGTTCTCATTTATGAAGTCTCCGACAACGGTGTCGGAATGGAATGTGAAATCAAGAACAAGGTTTTTACGACGTTCTTCTCGACCAAGGGACTGGGCGGTACCGGACTGGGTCTCATGGTCACTCGGAAGATCGTTCAGGAACATGGTGGTAAGATCAGTGTGAAATCGATCAAGGATGAGGGCTCGGTTTTTCGCATCGAGCTGCCCCGGGCCAATCTGCCCCATTCTTGAGAGATGGATCGATTCGGGCTCAAGCGGAGATTTCGAATATGGCGAGACCAGAAGACAAAACTATCCTGGTGGTGGACGACGAAGAGGACATTCGCGAGTATCTATCGACCGTCTTGGAAGATGCTGGGTTCAATGTCGTCACCGCGGCCGACGGGCAAGAAGCGCTGGAAAGGGTCGAGACGTCGACTCCCGATTTCATCTCCCTCGATCTCGTGATGCCCAGAAAATCAGGTAACAGGTTCCTATATGATCTGCGGAAGCGGCAAGAGTGGAGGGACATCCCGGTGGTCGTAGTTACTTCTCATGCTCACGATGAAGAGGGTAAGAAGGATTTTGAAGATATCTTCTCCAATAGGCGACTGGCGGGGCCGCAGTTTCATCTGGAAAAGCCTGTGGATCCCGAGCGATACGTCAGCCTGATATGTGAGAAACTTAACGTCGAGTGTGAGGAAGAGCTGGTGGAGACAGATTCCGATCGGATGCGCAGAGAGCTTCATCGTTTGATTGAAGAAGCGGCCCCCTCCGAGCTTTCCCAGATACTCAGAGTATTGAAGTCGATGAGTTGACCGGCGAGGAGCGCGAAAATGGCAAAGAAGATATTGGTGGTCGACGACGAACCTGACATACGCGACTATTTGTGCAGCTATCTCGAAGATGAGGGCTTTGTGACGATGGAAGCTGAGGACGGCCATGTAGCCATGGACAGGATTATGAAGGAAATACCGGATCTCATTCTCCTCGATCTCCAGATGCCCGAGGAGACCGGTACGGGATTCTATCGAAAGCTCCACCACAGAAGAGAACTGAAGGATATCCCGGTCATCGTCATCAGTGGGCTCGCCGGGAGGGATATTGCTGTCAGTAAGTCGGTACCCGTTTTCGAGAAACCCATCGAAAAAGAAGCGTTGCTAGAGGCCATCCATCAGGTCCTCGATTGAGGCTGCAAGAATTACCAAGTCGCTTACCGACGTGCTATCTTCCCGTTCTTGGGCAAATTGGAAAAAAAGGGGCAGTCTTCGATGAATCAGGGATTCATCCGAAACCATGAAGATGCGCCCCAGCGAATCTTCATATCACGTCCCTTTTTTCAGTGTTTCCCTTGGGAAAAAGGGACCCGTCCCCTTTTCTTACCCGTCGTATCCTTTCAGAGGAGGGAAGATCGAGATGAAACACCTATCTCTTCTGCTGATGCTCACTTTTGCCGTTTGTTTCACCCATAATTCGCTAGAAGGACAGTCGGATGAGTTCAATGGTCTTTATCTGAACCTTGGTAATCTTCCCCGCTTGTCTCATGCTGAGACCCGCTCCATCAGTCCTGAGAATTTCAACGGTGAGAAGGGCCGGGGCGGGATGGCCATGGAAGGGACGGGATCCCGAGCCGGCCGTGAGTTGGGACGGGGATGGAAGATCTCACCTTCCGTCAACATCGAGCCTGGAGAGACCTTCACCGTGGCTGAGATCGAGGGATCCGGGGCGATCCAACAGATTTGGATGACACCAACGGGCCATTGGCGTTACTCCATTTTGCGATTCTATTGGGATGGCGAGAAAGAGCCTTCCGTCGAAGTGCCGGTGGGCGACTTCTTTGCCAGCGGATGGGGCAAATACGCGCAAGTGTCTTCATTGCCCGTTACCGTCAATCCTGGTAGCGCCTTCAACTCCTACTGGGTCATGCCGTTCAGAAAATCCTGCAAGATCACCATGGAGAACCTGGACGACAAGAAAACGATTCTCTATTATCAAATCAACTACACACTCACCGATGTTCCGGAGGACGCCGCCTATTTTCATGCCCAGTTTCGGAGAGTCAATCCCTTGCCCTACAAAGACGTCTACACCGTCCTCGAAGGAGTGAAAGGCTGGGGGCACTACATTGGGACGTACATGGCTTGGGGTGTGAACAACAACGGTTGGTGGGGTGAGGGGGAAATCAAGTTTTACATCGACGGCGACAAGGAATTCCCCACGATCTGTGGAACGGGAACGGAAGACTATTTTTGCGGATCCTATGGATTCGAGAACGTGGAGACCGGTGAATATCAAGAGTTCACGACTCCTTTTGCCGGCATGCCCCAGGTTATCCGTCCCGATGGCCACAACGTCTCTCAACAAAGATTCGGTCTCTATCGATGGCACGTCATGGATCCCATCCGATTCGAGGAGGACCTCAAGGTGACGATCCAAGCTTTGGGATGGCGCTCGGCGGGAAGGTATCTTCCATTGCAGGATGACATCGCTTCGGTCGCTTACTGGTATCAACAGGAACCTCATGCGCCTTTTCCGAAGCTGCCTGAGAAAGACGCGTTGGAAGTTCAGTAGGGAGGGAAAAGGAGAAAAGGAGAAAGGAGGAAGGAGAAAGTCAAGAAGTGATGGCGATGTAGGCTCGATGACGCCGTCGTCCTGACAGCCTAGAAATGAAATCGGCAAGCTTCATTTGCCAGCCGTATTTCTGACGGAGTGCCGCATGAGCTCGCTTTGTCTCCGTCGGACCCTCGACGATTACCGCCTTTGCATCGAGCCATGTCCCAAGCACTTTGCCTCTCACGTCACATGGCGCGATGCGAGCTCGGGAGGAGTTTCTCAGCCTCTTGACCTTGCCGGCGTTACCGGCGGAGAACACATAGTATGTCCCCTCCACTTCTGCAAACCACACCGGTGTCTCAACGGCGACACCGCTTTTCCTGAAGGTGGCAAGGTTGAGGCATCGAGCTTGTTCCAGCGATGGCACCATTGGGCCATAGGTTCTAATAGCCCGACGGTCCAGGGAAGTAGGAAGTAGGAAGGATAAAGTAGGCAGACAAACCGCTAGTCTCGGTTCTTCTTGGTGTTACTGATGAACTTCCAGAACCAGGTGAATGCAATCAGGTAGGCAATTGCCAGCAGGTAGACCATGCCCTTGGTCTGGAACATGAACTCTTGAAGTGTGTGAATTCCTTCTGCCACGGGTTTACTCCCTAAACATAAGTAGCTCGGACGCGTCCACGCCGAAAGGACAACCGGTATGGTCGCACGTCTTTGCTGGACAGTCGAGTCCGGATCTGCCGTGTCCTGTCTCATGCAAACTTCCACTGCCTGCCGCCTACTCAATCAATGCGCTTCATTGTAGTCGGGATGCTCGTGAAAAACCGGCATGCGAGTCACGATGAATCGAAACGCAACGATTCCGCAGGTCACCACGAAAACGGTGATTCCGATCTCAGACCAACTCGGGATGTAGCGCTCCTCGAAGGGCAGGTGCCAATTGAAAGCAATGAGCGATACATTCAAACGGTTCAGCATGATGCCTACAACGGTCAAAAGCGCCGCACGTTGAATGAGCTTGACGTTGCGATCCCGCACGGCGATCGTGTAGAGGAAGCAGGGCAATAAAACGAATCCCAGCATCTCCACGAGAAACCACAACCCCCACCCCGTGAACAACAGTCCCCAGTTGTTTCCGAGTGCGACTCCAAAGACTTTGATGGCGAAGTAACCCGCCAGAACGAAAGCGGCCGCCTTCCCGAAACCCAGTGCGACCGTATCCCGACTCTTCTTGTGCTCTTCGTCCATCTTGTAAGCGTAATAGCGGTAGGAGAGTGTGGCCTCGAAAATCACCATCGACAGGCCCGCGACGATGCTGGAGACGAAGAAGAAAATGGGCATGAATGGAGAGTACCAGAGCGGGTGCAGCTTCGATGGGGCGATCAGCATCATTGCACCCAGAGACGATTGGTGAAGTGTCGAGAGAACGACGCCGAGAACGGTCAGGAGGATAGTCAGCCTGACCAAGGTGCTCCTGAGCTTCTTGAGCCCAAGCCATTCCAAGGCAATGGGGGAGAACTCGAGGAAGAGCACGGTCAGGTAGAGCAGGACACAAGCACCTACCTCGAACATCACCGAGGTGACGCCTTGGCTCACGAAGAAGGGGTAGGGCAGTCGCCACGGGCGGCCTACGTCATACGATAGGGCGAAGCAAACCAATGAGTATCCCAAAAAACCTGTCAGGATCGCGGGACGAAGGGCGGCATGGTACTTCTTCATGCCAAAAAGCTCGACGGCCGCGGCGGTCACATATCCACCGGCCGCCAAAGCCACCCCGGTGAACAAGTCGAACCCGACCCAAAGGCCCCAGGGATTGGTGTCGTCGAGGTTGGTCACGGCACCCAATCCTTGAGTGAATCTCAGGACCGTCAGCACGAGGCCCATCAAGATGATGGATCCCGCTATAACATTGAAGGGATTGAGCCAGGAGCTTTGGGGAGCCACTGGTTCTTCCATGACAACGGCTTCTTCGGACATCATGCCTCCGCCTCACCGCCCTCCTTGGCGGATTCTTCGACTGCTTTCTTGACGGCCTTGTTCTACAGCCTTTTCTTGGTCTTTTCTGGCTTTTTCGGCTGCTTTTTTGGCCGTCTCATCGGCTGCCGACTGGGTTTGGGCGACGGCATCGGCAACGGCCGTTCGCTTTTCGGTATCCGCCGCATGCTCTTTTTGGCGGTTCATCATATAGATGCCACCGAGCAGTACCGGCCACATCCCGATCACCATGGGTACCATTCCCAGAGCCCCGGCGGTGAATTCGGGCGCAGGTAGAAGACCTACGTCGGTGCGCATACCGATGTCTGTATAGGCTGCCCCGGTGATGTAGAGCCAACTCGTCCCGCCCATCTCGTGCTCACCGTAGATATGGTCGACGTAACGGTCGGGGTACTTGCGGAGCCGTTCACGGGCGATGGTAATGAGGTCTTCCCGCTTGCCGAAGGTGAGAGCTTCCATAGGGCAGGCTTCGACGCAGCCCGGAAGCTTGCCCTCCGCAATACGAGGATGGCACATCGTGCACTTCATCACCCTTGGCTCGAAAGCCTCGTCGTACTCGTAGGTGGGTATGTTGAAGGGGCATGCGATCATGCAATACCGACATCCCACACAGACCGATGGATCATAGATGACGGCACCTTCGGGCGTCTTGGTGAAGGCACCCACGAAGCAAGCCGATGCACATGCCGGCTCGAGACAGTGGTTGCATTGCGATTTTCGGAACACGGGAGACTGGGGTGAGCCACCGACGTCGTACTTGTTGACCACGGTGTATGCCGAAGCAGTGGTCCTTCTCCTGTCCTCGAGAACCGATTCGTCGTCGAAGGGCTTCTCGGGCGCAGGCAAGTCATTGACTTCGTTACAGGCCGCTTCACAGGAACGACATCCAACGCAGAGCGTAGTATCGTGCAGCACACCGAAGCTCTCGGGATAACCGGTAAAGTGCGCGTGTTGCGCCGACGCCCGTTTGGGCAGTCCCATAGCGGCTCCCGCAGCCGCCATCCATCCGAGGAATTTTCTGCGTGACGTACTCATCATTGCTCCCTTTACTGAGACCCGCCTATCATCGAGGGGTTGGATTCAGTCGTCTTCTCTTTGTGACAACCGAGGCAGTCCGTCGGTTCGATTTGCATGCTTTCGTGACAGCCGATGCACTGACGGTGATAGGCGCCAAGGAGGCCGGGTTTGAACAGTTCGGCCTCGTTGAACGGTTCACCATGGCAGTTCTCGCACAAAGGCGGTTTCTGTCCTGCCGGGCTGTGATGATGGCAACCTTGGCAGGCGACGTCCTCGTTACCATGAAAAAAGGTCGCGATCTTGCTCTCGTTGATGTTCTCCAGCAGTTTGTTGACGATCTTTCGGTGAGGAAATGCTACGGCCTCGTACTTCTCCGACAAGACGTCAATCGTCACTTGTTCGGGAATGTCGTCATCCGTGAACGACAATTTCGTATCATCGGGTTTCGCCCGGAACGGCTTGACCGAATCGATTTCATATTTCATCGCCGCCGCTTCAGTCGGAGACGGACCGGAGTGGCATATCGTACAAGCGTGATCCGATAGGCGACCTTGCTCCATGAGCGAGTGACAGCCCGAGCACGAAGTCTCGCGCTTGTGAGTTTCGTGGCACCCGACACAGCTATGCTCCGAGTTGAGGTCGTGCATCGCTCGCTGGAGAGTCACACCTTGAGCCTTTTCGCTTCCGGCAAGAGTGTGACATTCGACACAAGGTGTCATGCTTTCGTGGTGGCACGTCCGACAGGTTTCGTGGAACTCCTCGTGGTCGATGTGGGAGAAAGGAACCGTGTTGAGCTTACTGAACGCCAGATCTGTCTTCCGCGGTGTGCAGTAGCGTGAAATCTGGCTGACCTCTCTCGAGTCGTTTGGGTTGGTCGACTCGTGCGATTTGCTGCCGGCGCTCCATGTCGTGGCATCCGTGACAATCGGTAGGCCCCGCGTTGGGCATGACCCAGTGACATCCCACGCATGCCCAATGAGCGGCCTCTGACAAAGAAGGCACGTTGTCTTGCGGATCAGTTCGATGGCAATAGCGGCATGTGCTCTCTTTGCCCTTGGCATAGAAGAGCTCTTTCGTCTCTTCGTTGACCTCGTGATGGCAGCGGGCGCATTCGTAACCGACTTCTTCCACGTGCCGATGATGAAGGGAACGGTCGAAGCCCATGGGCGTTCGGGTCGAAACGTACAACGGTCGGCGTCGATGACAATCCCCGCAAATGATGGGACCTGACTTGCTTCCGGCGGCCGCCGTCTCGTTGTGACAGGCGATGCACTTTTCGTGATAGATATCCATCACCGCATCTCGGTTCTCGTCGACCAATCGCAGGAACTTTTGAGATAGATGCGTTCATTGTCCATCCGCAGGTGGCAGGTCTCGCAGTCCTTGTCCTGCTCAGCGAGCGCCTGGTGTGTTGGTCGTGAGGAAACTCCACGGCCGGGCGTTCGAGCTCATCGAGCCGGGACAACCCGTCGATCACCACAACATCGGGCCGTGGGATGGCATCGTCGTCGGCACTGGCACTGCAGCCGTAGAACGCGGCGGAGCAAGGCAGGACAAGAAAAGTGAAAACAAAAGCTATACTCGTCTCATGTCGAGGGCCGAACATCTTCATCATCTCGTCTTTCGCTTCCATCGGTTGTCTTAAGGCTGGAGCTCCTCAGGAATCTCCATCACCTTCACGAGAATTTCGCTGATGAATTTCACGTGCATGCCGAGCTTATAGTAACCAACGACGTCCTCGATGCCGCTGTGACAGTTGTGGCAGGGTGTACAGATGCACCTGGGCCCCCGTCTCGGCGAACTGCTCCGCCTTGACCCTTGTGCTCAGCATTCGCTCGATTTTCCATGGAGGGCCGCAATTGATGATGCCTCCGCCGGCGCCGCAGCAGTAATTGTGCTCCTGATTCGGAGCGACGTCGCGGAAATCCTCACAAAGAGCATCCATAACGTAGCGCAGCTTGTTGCCCAGGCCGCGGCCCCGGACTGTGTTACAGGGGTCTTGAAGAGTAATGGGCTCCTTGAATTTCTCTTTGATCTTGATCCTTCCGCTCGAGATCAAGTCATAGTAGAACTCGATGGCGTGGACCATTGGGATAGGGGGAAATTTCCAGCCGAGCCACCGAGGGCCGTCGTAGACGGCTCCCCGAAAGGCATGTCCGCATTCGCCCATGACCACTTTCTTGACTTTGAGTCTCGCCGCCGTCTCCCAGTGCAGTTTCTCCACGCGACTCATGATCTCGAAGTCGCCTGAGTACATGGCCATGTTGCTGTTGTCCCAACCGTCCGTTGCGGGCATGGTCCAATCGATCCCGGCTACCGTCATGATGAGTGATATGTTGCCGAGCAATTGGGCGAGGATCTTCGGTTCCGGAGCTATCACCGAGTACATGACATCGGCGCCCTCTTTCTCTAGGGGAATGCGGGCTGTGGGGATTTCGTCCTGTGCTTCCTCTTCTTGCCACTGTAGAGTGTCGATCCATTCGTCCTGCTGGACCCACATCTGATTCTGTGTGGCGGCGTGGGAGTTGGTGGTGTCTTGCAAGTATTGGGGGACGACGCCAAGAAGACTGCAGATCCGTCGAACCGTCATGATGAGATAGGCGATGTCGATGCCGAAAGGGCAGTACATGCTGCACCGGCGACAGGCTCCACATTCCGTAAAGGCGATGCGTGCCATTTTACGAATCGTCTCGCCGTCGACTCTGCCCTTCCGTTTGACGAGCTCCCATATCGTGTCTCTGACTTTGGCGACGGGAGCGAAGGCCGGGTCACTATCCCTCGAAATATAGTGATGACAGCCTTCGGCACAGAGGCCGCAATGAACACACTCCTCGACGAAGACCTTGAGACGTGCAGCCGACTCCTTGTTGAGAACGTGGTTGACGACGCGTTCGATCTGATCAGGAGTCAGCTTCTTGATCGTCTCGTCGAGGCCAGGATCAACAACCTCGGTTTCGAAAGCCTCTCTCATCCTATCCTCCCGGTTGCATCAAATCTCGACGTTTTGCTGAGAAGAGCTACCAATCCTTTGCGGAACGGACGTAACCAGATTCACTGCCCATGTATGCCCTTGTAAGTGGATAGAACAGCATGTGGGCGATCCGCGTGAAGGGAACCATGGCGAGCCAAACGGCGCCGGTCAGCATGTGAATCGTTACGACCGTCTTGTAGTCGAAGACCTGGTAGTAAGCCAGAATCCCCGTTGCAAAGGGAGCGACGACTGCAAGCAACAAGCCGTAATCACTCCAGAAGGTGACGTATCGAACCACGGGTACGGCCACTCGCCGTAGCGCAAAAAAGATAACGACTCCAACGACGACGAACGTCATCGCGTTACTCAAGCTCTCTGGAAGGCTCCAGAGTGAAATGCCCCAAGACTCTTTCCACAGAATCGTATGTCCCAAGACAAAGAGCGGGGTGACGAGTAGGCAGATATGAAAGAGGAACGAGACAACGGTGAAGAAGGGCCGGATCCGCATGTTGTGAGCGCCGAAAGGCAGAGTCCAATGCAACAGTGATCGAGCCCCGTGCTCTGCACTCATGTAGGGATGAACGACTTTGTCCTTCTTGGAGTAGAGGATCACCCAAATGATGCGATACAGACTCCCCAGGATGAAGATTGAGAACCCGATCCATACCATCGGGCCTCTAGCGAACTCGTACATGCCTAGAGCCTTTCTTTGATTCACCCTACCAGTTCATTAGTGGGAACGACTTGCCGGTAGTACTTGCCGTCCTCCACGAACTTCAACAGGACTCTTTGTCCGTCCGCACTGAAAACGGGGTCCCAGAGCTCGTCGTAAGCTTTTGGAATGGTTCGACCATCACAGGCGACGAAATAGCTCCCATCTTTTTCGGCTTTGGCGAGGACGTGCCGGCCGTCAGCTGAAAAAACAGGATTCCATATCATCTCGAAGTCTACGTCCCAAGCCACGCCGTCGACGGCAATGGTCCAACGGTTGTCGTCTTTGACGATGGACGCCACTCTGCGACTGTCCGGCGAGAAAATGGGCTCGATGACCATGTCACCGAAAAGGCGATTCCATGGCTGGTCGTCGACGGCCACGGTCCACTTGCCGAACTCGGGAGACGCGACAGCAGCGATACGGTTGCCATCGGGACTGAACTTCTGGCCCCAAAGCATGTTGTATCGTCGTTCCCAGAGTCGCTGGCCGTCTTCTACGAGAGTCCAAGAGCCGTCCTGCCTAATGGGGGCGACGACGTTCTGAGTTGAGGGCCGAAAGGCCGGCACCCAGACACATGCGAATTTCTCCGACCAAATACCGGCGTTCACTGAGACCGAGTACTCGCAGATATCCGTCCGGACCTCTGCGGCAACCTTGGTCCCGTCAGAGCTGAAAACGGGATTCCAGCAATTGATGTACTTCTCGCCCCAACTCTTGCCGTCGACAGCCAACGACCAGACACCGTCGAAAAATCCGAAAACGTCGGCTTCCTTCAAAGCTTGGATTTGAATGGTGGCGGCGGCGTGTTTGCCGTCCCCGCTCAGTGCGAAATCGCGGATGGAGACGAAGCCTTCTTCCCAGGTGTTGTCATTGATGGCGACGCCGAACTTGTTGTCCAGCTTGTACAGGAGGCCGACGGACGTCCCGTCAAGGCTAAACTGCGGATTCCAAGCGTACTCGAACCGGGTCTCCCAGGGTTGTCCCTCACGGGCCAGGGTCCATTCATCGTCGATTTTCACGAGCGCCGTGAGGTCACCGTTGGGCGAGAAGCGCGGATACCAGATGAGCTCGAACTTCTCGGGCCAGGGCTCTCCGTTGACGGCTGCCGTGTAGACACCGGCTTCAATCTGCACCGGAGCCGCAATTCTCTCGCCATCTTTGCTCGCGACTAGTTCATCGACTCGTTTGAATTGACTTCTGAGCTTGTCTAGGTCTGCAACGAGTCTTCTATCGATTTGCCAATCCCATGTTTCGACGCCGCTCATCCAGCTTCTCCTGTAGCAGGAACAAAGAAATTACCGTGCAACACTGATGCAATTGACGTACCGAGAGAAATTGATGGGCAGGTAACTAAACAAGTAGAGCGCTGTCGTTCGCAAGATCCGTGCCACGGTAAACAACTCAATTTGCTAACGAACCTACTGGCTCTAACCAGGTGATTTATCGTAGGAGCTCGATAGGGTGTGTCTCGAAGAGAACCTGTAGGTTGCGTGCTATGCCGCACTGAGATGGGTCAGCTAGCGCAGAATTGCACCCCCGAAGAGGGATGCAAGTAGTTGCAATAGTGAGTTTTAAGTCCGAGCTAATTAGTAAGCTTTTCGACGAGAGCGAGGATTTCCTTTTCAGCGATGGGCTTTGAAACGTAACCCTCGGGAGGCGGTACTTGCTTTCGAGATGAGATGAATTTCTCGAACTCGCCGGAGATACCGGTGACGATGATGATGGGGACCGCTTTCCATTCTTCGCTTTCCTTCATCGTTCGATAGAACCGAACGCCGCTCGTTTCGGGCATGGTGATGTCCAAAGTAACGAGGTGGGGGGTCTTCTCCTTGACCCGTTCGAGTGCTTCTTCACCGTTGCCTGCCGTCATGGTTTCGTATCCATTGTCTTGGAGCAGAGTGGTGAGGAAATCCCGGATATCGGGTTCGTCGTCGACCACCAGGACGGTCTTCTTTTCGTCAGTCATCAGTAACCCCCGTTTCGTTAGTCGTTTCCTGAGAGCGATCGTTGTGCCTCCTGGGGATCTTTACCACGAAACGGCTTCCTTTTCCCAACTCAGATTCCACATCGATATGTCCGCCGTGATTCTGTGCGATGTTGTTGGCGATGAACAGGCCCAGACCCGTCCCTTCGGCTCCTTTTGAAGAGAAGAAGAGGCTGAAGGCTTTTTCCCTGGTCTCCTGGTCCATGCCGATCCCGTTGTCGATGACCTCGATCTCCACTGATTCGTCGTCACCTCCAAGACTGACGGTGACCGCGTGCTCGTCCTTCTTTTTGTCGACGCGGCATGCGTCCAGCGAATTCTCTGTAAGGTTGATGAGCAGGGCTCTCAGTGCTTTGCGATCCACCTCGAAGTCGCCGGCTTCAGGCGCCAAAGCAAATCTGAGCTCGATGGCATTACGATCCGCCTTGGGTTGGACCACTTCGAGAACTTCGTCAACGAGCTCCGAGGCCTCGACAATTTCATAGTTGGGTTGTCTTTCCTTTGCGTAGTAGAGGATGTTCAGCACCATGTTCCGGATCTTCTGGACGTTGCGCTGCACCATTGCCCAGCCCTTTTGGAGTCGGGCGGGATTGTCTTTTTCCATGGCGGTCTTGACCATGTAGATGCCGCCGTCCAAACCGGTCAACATGCCTTTGATACCGTGCGATATGGAGCTGATGAGGAGTCCCGTCGACTCGAGCTGAGACTGAAGCTGTCGGATGGGTGTAATGTTGGTGCTCATTTCCATCACGCTTTCGATTTCACCCAAGGCGTTGTGGATAGGTGCGGTATAAACCAGAGTGTCTATCCTCTCACCGCTCAGAGCGGTTACGACTTCTTCACTTCGATGGACTTGCCCGTCTTCGAAGGTGCGTTGGACCGGGCAGGAGATGCACTCTTCGTCACGGTGCTTGTACCTCTGGTAACACTTGCAGCCATAGCATTCGCCGAAAGCCTCGCGAAAACGCCGATTGGCTTCTATGATCCGGAGATCGCGATCTTGGATGGAGATGTAGCAGGGAACCTCCTCGAACAAGGAGCGATATCGTTCACGGCTATCATGGACTTGCTTCTGTAGCAGTTTTGTCTCTGTCACATCGGTGGACATTTCCATCACAGATGTGATCTCGCCTGCTTCATTACGAATGGGCGTTGTGTGGACGATGACGGTCACTTCTCGTCCATCCCGGGCAGTGACGATCTCCTCGCTTCCGTGACGCTCGCCATCCTGGAAGGTCCGCTCCACCGGGCAGGGCTCGCATTTTTCGGAACGTTGCTTGTAGACCTGGTAGCAGTAGCGGCCCTCGTAGTCACCGAAATCGTTGCAGAAGCGCTGATTGGCTTTGACAATCTTGAAATCGCGATCTTGGACGGTGAGGTAACAAGGCATGGCCTCGAAATATTGCTCGTAGGGAAAATCCATCCGCGACCTCCATCTATTAGTGGGACGCTCGCCTCCTCGGCTCGCGCCCGGCCGTCGCTCTTCGCTCCGGCCTTTTCCGGCCAAATTCCCTCGGGCCTTCGGGCCCAATCGTCCGCTTTGGGGCGACCTCGAAGGAATCAGATGTTGCCGGACTTCTTCGAAGCAAATCCCTCGGCAAAATTCCTCCCCGCCTACGCTTGACTTCTTCACGCTTCAAGCATCGGCGGGCCTTGGCGAAGGCGGATTGGCCGGCGGCCCTAAAGGGCCGACCAGCCTCATGCATCCTGAGATTCCGCATGAGGCTGGAGCTTACTTGGTGTTCGCTCTTCGCTGCTGCCTACCGCCTACTTCTTCTAATTGACTGTCGTCTCTTCGTGCTTGTCAGCCAATTCGAGAATCTTTCGTACGTTGAACAGGAATTTTTCCTCCTCGATGGGCTTGTCCAGATAGCCTTCCGGTGGCCGAACGGGGCGCTCGTAGATGAGCTTGCGAAGCTCCGGTTTTCCGCTGACGATGCAGACCGGAGTCGAGGCAATCTCCGGGTCCTTGCGAAGCGCCTCGAACACTTTGCCGCCATCCATCCCCGGCATCGATAAATCGAGCGTCATCAGGTCGGGCTTCTCCTTGCGGGCCAGTTCCAAGCCTTCTTCACCCGTGGTCGCCGTGATGACGTTGGCGCCGTTGTCTTCCAGGACCGCGGAGAGGAAATCGCAAACATCGGGCTCGTCGTCCACCACGAGGATTTTGTAACCTTCGAGCTCCATGGCAGCAGCAGGAACGGCCACTTCTGCGGGAACTTCGACAGGCTTCTCGATAACGAGGGCGTTGGCGACCAAGTTGACGAGCTGGACGACTTTCATGTCCAGCTTGTAGTGCCGGATCAAGTCCGTCAATCCGTCCACGCAGTTGTGACACGAGGTGGCTACAATCGTGGCGCCCGTCGCCTTGAGTTGGTCAGCTTTGACCTTGGCTGATTTGAGTCGATTTGGAGTGTACTCCGACATGGACATGGCTCCACCGCCTCCGGTGCAGCAGTAGTTCTCGGAGCGGTTGGGATACATCTCACGAAAGTCGGTAACGACGAGATTCAGAAGCTCTCGCGGCTCCTCGAAAAGCCCGCAGCTCCGCGCGTTGTTGCAGGAGTCGTGAAACGTGATCGGCTCGGTGTTCTTGGTCTTGTCGACCTTGATGCGGCCCGTATTGATGTAGCGCAGCATGGTGTTGACCGAGCTTTCGAGCTCGAAGCTCTTGATGTCCGTCTTCGCCCAGTTCGGCCCTTCACAGGTCGTTGAACGGTACCCGTGGCCGCATTCGGACTGGACCAGTTTATTGCCGTGCAACTCGTCGCACTTCTCGTAGACGCGCCCGGCCACGGCTCCTCCGAGTTGATCATCACCGGAGAAAAGGCCGAAGTTGGTCATGTCCCAGCCCTCGCTGGGCATGGTCCAGTTCTCGCCGGCCACGTAAAAGATTTTAGCTGCATCCGAGATCGTTCGTGGGTCGTACTTAATCTCACGGGGATTGATGGTATAAACGATCTCGCAATCTTCCTTATCGATGGGGATCGCGGCATTGGGGTCATTGAAATCGTCTTCGAGCTCTTCGGACAACCACTCAAGGGTCTCCAGGTACTCCTCCTTGAGGACACCCATTTGGTTGCCGATCTCCCATTGGTCTTTGCTGACGGTGGCGACGCCTTCCGGCATGACGCCGACGGCGACCAAGCAGCCGCGAGCCATGCGGTTGAACGTGGCGTAGTCCACGCCCATGGGGCAGTTGATGGAGCAGCGACGGCAGTTGGTACATTTGCCGAAGACGGTGTCCTTGAGCTTCTCCAAATCCTCATCGGTCATGACGGTATCGGCCTTGACCCACTTGGGAAAGACCCGTCCGGTCCAATCGTAGTGGCGCTTGAAGACCTTGCGTATTTGATCCGCTTTATAAGGAGGGGCAAAGGTGGGGTCGTCCGGATTGGCTTGGACGTAGTGGCAGGAGTCGACGCACTGGCCGCAGTGCACACACGCAAGGAGTGAGCCCACCATCTGGCGATTCAGCCGTTTTCCCATCTCCTCGATGAACTTTTCCGCTTTATGTGATCTCTTTGTTTCGCTCATTGGTTCCTTCCCAGATATCGGTTGTGCTCGAATCTTTCAGACTTTCAGATAATCCGGCTTGGGTCCTCGCTTCAAGGGGTAGACACCGCGATAACCCATCGATTTGCCGAACCAGAATCGCGTGAACGGATAGTAGAGGTAATGAGAAATCTTGCTGAACGGGACGTAGATGAGAAAGAAAGCGGTCAAAAGGAAGAAGACAATCAAATGCCACTCTCCGTTGGCCGTGCTGTTTGGTGCGGCAAGAAAGGCAAAGAAAAACCAGACCGTCAACAGCCACAAGGAGAAGTGGTCGTCGGGAGAGCTAATGGCACGCATAACCGGGCTCGTGATCCGGCGAATGATCCTCATCACACCGACCGCGAACGCAGCCCCGATGATCACGCGGAGGAGTGTGACGAGCCATGGCTTTTCAACGACACCCGGAGCCAAGGAAAGGGTAAAGGCGAGGAAAATGGAAGCCACTACGCCGAGATGGAATGTCACAAACTGGGCATAGAGGAACAGTTTCTTGCGAGCGCTCTCCATGGTCCAAGGCATGCCGACGATCCCCCAGGAATAGAGGATGCCTTTACGACGCGTGACGTTGGGCGGAGCACTCTTATTGGTGCTGGGCTGACGTTCCTTACCGGCTTTCCACCGAAAGAACCAGATCAGTCGCGTGATGTAGACCAAGGTCATGATGACCAATGCCCAATCATGTGCGTGTTTGGAGAATTGAAGTAGACTGCTCTCGCCCATTATCCGCCTCCGTTCTCAGGCTATATAGCCTCGAACTGTGTTTTGAATGGCTTGAGTTCTCGGTTGTCCAGCGCGACGACGACGACTTCTTTGAGCCCCGTCTCTCCCGCGAGGTACTCCTTGATCGAGCCCAAGGTGATTTTGGCGCTGACGTCCATGGGAACCCCGTAAAAGCCTGCGCCCATGAGGGGAACAGCAAGTTGCTGGATTCCCTTTTGTTCGGCTTGTTTCAATGCGCTCGTGACCGTTTTGCGTAGCTTCTGCTCGGTGTCTTCTTCTTGGAACGCCGGCCCGACGGCGTGAACGATGTATTTGGCTTTCAACTTGCCCGCATCGGAAACGACCGCCTCGCCGATCGCGACCGGCGTTGGAAGCTCGTCGAGCGCTTTTTGAATGCTTGGTCCTCCTCTAACAGAGATGGCGTTACCGAAACCTGTTCCCAGCTTCAGGTCGGGGCGCGCGTAAAAGACGAATGCTTCCACTTCGATATCCGTAATATCGCCTTTGATGAGGCGAATCGTGCTCTCGTTGACTCTTTTTTCGTCGGACATCCGTTACTCCCAGTTGGCTAGTTTTGAGCCCGGTGAATACATTCCGAGATGTCCGAGACCGTGAAAGGTCTCTGCATCCTGGCAAAAACGTTCTTGTCGCAGCCGGTGGGGAACATGCCCTCGTCGACGGCCATGACGACTCGTACGTAGGGTAAGCGTGGGTCTTCAGCGAGGTGATTGCAGATGTCGCCACTTCGTTCTGGACCGAAAGCGCAGTCGACCACGACGTAGTCGGGCCGGAAGGTATCGACGAGAGCCGAGCAACTATACTCGCAGTCGGCGATCTCGAGGGAGTAGGGTGCCTCGTTCTTCTCGTCCTTGAGCTTTTGAATCAACTGTCCGTCGTCCGTCAATACCATGACGTTCGTGCCTTGGAGGTGAACACGTTTGTAATAGTCACAGTCTAGACAGTCGCCTTTACAATAGGTCTTTGTATGGCCGATCTCCGGTTCCAGTTTGGCCACCTCGTAGCAACGCTGAGCCCGCATTTTGTAGACGACGCATTCTTGACACCCCGTGGGAACTTCGTCACCGTTGTTGTATTCCCAGCAATAGTGTGTCGAACCCGTTTCGGATGACTCGACGGGAGCCGGCTCTTTGTCAACCGAGTTTTGTCGGATGGGTCCCACGAATTGAGTTAGGTCCTGCTGGTCGATTCGATGGTGCCCACCCGCGGTTCGACGAGCAGGGAGGGCACCGGAGTGGATCCACTTGAGAACGGTGTCCGGTGTCACCGAGCAGAGCTTGGCTGCTTGGCCCGTTGTTAGCATTCTAGAATTCATAGCCCTCCACCTTTTATTGTTTTTATCTGTTTTATTGATTTAGGCAAGATGTGTGCCAAGAAGCGGCGAGTGGGGATAAGTCCATCTATGTTTTTGATTACATTGGCTTTATATAATTCAAAGGTCTTCTGGGCTCGGCCGAGCGTCGATAAACAAAAACGAGTTGATGCGTTCTATTCCCCAACACAGTGAGCCAATTTCCCCAAAATCAAGAAATCCCCGCAGCCTTGATGGCGGGTTGAAATCGGGCTGCGGGGATTTCTTGATTAATACTCCATCCTCTCCGCTGCCTTTCCATTGATCTTGATGGCGCGCGAGAGCATGTCGTGAACCCCAATCTCGATGCCTTCCTTGTGATAGTCCATCAGTTGACCCAGTTGTCGTTTGCAGTTGGGCACCACATGCGTCTGCGCGCTGTTCGCGGGATAGAAACGCTCCGTTCTGATGCTGTCTGCCGACTCTCTTGCTATCTTTGGCGAGACATTCAACATTTAATGACTTATCCTATACAATTCGGACGACTACGAAGTGGGGCCGGCGAACAAAGACCAATTCACCGTTACTGTTGCGTGTGGTTCGAGGCGAAGCGATGGGTTTGTTGAAGCGACTCTTTCCTTTTCTCGGCTGGTTCGAAAATCTCGATGTTGTTACGGTCAGGGCAGATCTCATTGCGGGCGTCACCGTCGCTTTGGTTCTCATTCCTCAATCCATGGCCTATGCCCAGCTCGCCGGGCTTCCGGCTTACTACGGATTGTATGCCGCCTTTCTTCCACCCATGGTGGCCTCTTTGTTTGGGTCGAGCCATCAGCTTGCGACCGGTCCCGTGGCGATAGTTTCTCTGATGACGGCCGCGGCTCTCGAGCCGCTGGCCGCGGCGGGGAGCGCGGAGTATATCGCCTATGCGGTTCTACTGGCACTCCTCGTTGGTTTGTTTCAGCTGACATTGGGCGTTCTACGCTTGGGCCTCATCGTCAACTTCCTATCGCACCCCGTCGTCAACGGCTTCACCAACGCGGCGGCTCTCATCATAGCGACCTCACAGCTTTCCAAAATCTTCGGCGTTTACGTTGACAACGCGGAGCACCACTACGAAACCGTATATGGAGTCGTCCTCGCCGCTATCAAATACACTCACTGGGCAACGCTCGCCATGGCGGTTTTGGCCTTTGCGATCATGGTGGGTCTCAAGAAACTCAACCCGCGGATTCCCAATGTTCTTGTTGCTGTGGTGGTGACGACTTTGATCTCCTCGGCCATTGGTTTCGAGAAGAACGAGAAGATTCCCATCGGGAACATCGAATCGAGCGAGGTGAGACAGCTGGTTCTCGCGTTCAACGAAACGGTGTTCGAAAGAGAAGAGATCGAAGGACTCCGTATGCAGGGCAACAAAGATCTCGACGTGGGTGATGCCGCACGGCAGCTCGACCAGCAGGTTTGTACAAACTGTCACGCCAGGCGAGTGGGAGGATTCGATAGGGCCGGAGCTCGGTCGGAGGAACTCGTGGGCTCGCGGTCCGGAACCGCCCTGGTGCTCCACCACGCTGCGGGTCTTCTCGATCAGCGCATCGAACAACTAAAGGAGCTGGAAGGACAACACAGAGCGGAGCTTCGTGAGCTTTTCTTCGAAGCAACGGAAAGTGCCAACGGGGGTTTCACCTTCTACAAGCTCGGAGGGATGCCCGAGGGTAGCGCCAAGGTCGGCAACGTCTGGCGCATGAGAGTAGGCAACGCCCAGCTCGACGAAGAGGCGCTCACCATGACGGGTGGCGGTGCTGTGGTCGGGACCATACCCGAGGGGCTTCCGAAGTTGGCCCTCCCCGAGGTGGACATTCGAATGGCGTACAGGCTCTTTCTAGTAGCCGTCATCATCTCCATCCTCGGATTCATGGAAGCGATTTCCATTGCAAAAGCCATGGCGGCTCGTACCCACCAACGGCTGGACCCAGATCGGGAGCTCATCGGACAAGGGCTGGCCAACATCGTCGGATGTATGGGCCAGAGCTATGCTGTCAGCGGGTCTTTTTCTCGTTCTGCCGTCAATTTGCAGGCCGGTGCCCGGACGGGAATGTCCAACGTTTTTTCGTCCGCTGTGGTCGTCATCGTCCTGCTTTTCTTCACACCCCTACTCTACAATTTGCCACAAGCAGTCCTGGCGGCCATCATCATGATGGCGGTGATTGGCCTACTCAATGTGGAAGGTTTCGTTCACGCCTGGAAAGCGCAACCGTTCGATGGTTTCACGGGGGTTGCCAGTTTCGTGGCGACTCTTGCTTTCGCGCCTCATCTCGAATGGGGTATCGCGCTGGGCGTCGTCTTGTCACTGGGTGCATACCTTTATCGAACCATGAAGCCGCCCGTGCCGGAACTGAGTCTTCATCCAGACGGTTCGCTCCGAGATGCGGGCCGGCATCAGCTCCGAAGATGCAAGTACATCGCCGCCATCCGTTTCGACGGTCCGCTCAACTTCGCTAACACGAGCTATCTCGAAGACAAGGTCCTGGAGCTGGTTGCCGATATGCCGGAGCTCCGCCATGTGCTCATCGTCGCCCATGGAATCAACGAGATCGACGCCTCCGGTGAGGACATGCTGCGTCTCCTCGTGGAGAGGCTGAGGGGAGCGGGCTACGACGTTTCCTTTAGTGGGCTCAAGGAAGAAGTACAAGATGCCCTGACGAGGACGGGTCTGCAGGAACGCATCGGCGAGCAGAACATGTTCCCGACCCAAGCTTTGGCCGTCGCTGCCATCTATGCGAAGTCCCATGTGAACTCAACGGAGACCGATTGCCCGTTACAGCCCATGAGGCCGCGGGTTGTCGACCTTTCGCTCCACACGGATGGATCTCTGCGAGATGCCGAGCGGTACGGACTCCGTCGTTGCCGGCACATTGCCGCTATTAGATTCGATGGCTCGCTGGACTTGGCCAGCTCGAAATACTTGGAGGCGAAGGTCAATGAGCTCATTGTCAATCTGCCTGAATTGAAGCACGTCCTCGTTGCGGCTCACGGTATCCATCAGATCGATCCACACGGAGCGGCGACTCTTTCGAGGCTCACCAGTCGATTGCGGGATTCCGGACTCGAAATTTGCTACAGCGGTGTTTCGGATAGCGTGCTCGATGTTCTGAAGAGATTTCACCTCTACGAGCTCATCGGAGAGGGCAACATCCATCCGACACAAGTGCAAGCCGTTCGGAATATTTACGTCGACGCACACGCCAAATCAACTGAGACGGACTGTCCGCTTCAGCCTCTCCGGCCCTATGTCGCGGAGCTGTCTCTCCATGCAGACGGCTCGCTTCGAGACGCCAAGAGATGGGGGCTCGATAGATGTCGGCACATTGCGGCGCTTCGATTCGACGGTTCCCTGGACTCGTCCGGTTCAGAGGTCCTTCTCCAGAAGGTCGAGGAATATGTCGCCAGCATGCCGGACCTCAAGGTGGTGCTTTTTGCTTCGCACCGGATCCACCAGATCGATACTCTCGGCGCGGATAAGCTGGGGAAGATGGTGAGGTGGCTTCGGGACTCGGGTTACGAGGTGGCCTTTTCCGGCTGGGCGGACGATGTTCTCGATGTCCTCAAAGAACACAGTGTCTATGAAACGATCGGTGATAGCAACATTTATCCCACGCAGATCCTGGCCGTACATCGCATCTACGATGAGGCCCATTCGGGCTCGGAAGAAGAGCACTGCCCTCTGCTGGAAGTAGTGAAGGAATCGTCAGGTTGAGCTCGGCCGCGATTCGAGCCACGGGCCCCGGCATCCTTCTCCAAGGTGATGGCGCGAAGGTTCGTGCCAACGCGGCGGCTAATCGGCCCTACTGCTTGACAGCTTGACCACGGCAGGATGGACGCTCACCGGTCATCGAGGTGCCCTTGGTCAGGCGGGAAAAACCAGCCGAATCGAGAGAGTCTCTTTGCTGGTGTTTGACTCGACTCTGCCACCGAGTTGTTTCATCAGTGACTCGAGGTCGCTCCCGTTCGCCGGGGGAGAGTCGTTGGGGAGCTTCGCCTCCACGGATATCCAAGCCGAGGTGTCTTCCTTTCCCGTCGACAGGACGGCCGTCTCCCCTTCGGGTGTTGCGGCTACGGCTCTTTGGATGGACAGGAAGAGAGCCTGCTGAACACGGAATGCACTGTTTCTTATAGTGACCGGTTGTTCAGCGATACGAGTCTCCAGAAGGACGCGCTTGCGTTCCGCGACTCGATGGGCCAGAGCAATGACCGTCTCGACCAATGCGTTGAGCTCGAGCTCTTTGTCGCCGTCATCGACGCTGTGAGCGAAAGCGTTGAGCCTCCGAACGATGGTTGCTCCTCTTTTGGTTTGGTTGGCGATGCGCTCGGCGATATTCTGGAGTTGGTCGTTGGGAACCGGCCGCTCGCCATCATGGGCCATCGTGAGGTCTTCCAGGAGACCTGCCGTTTGTTCGATGATCGCTATGGCGTTGTTGAGGTCGTGCGATATGGACGCAGTCACGGCGCCGAAAAACGCCAGCTCTTTTTCTTGGAAGTCCGGTTCTCGATCCATGTCTGTGCTCACGGCTTCCGAGCGACCTCCCTGATCTTGTCGATGAGGACGGCCAGACCTATGGGCTTTTCGAGGAAATCGTAGTGCTCGCCCGGCTTTTCTTGGATTTGTTCAGCTGGGGCACCATGGCCCGTGATCAAAACGACGGGAAGATCAGGGTAGCTGTTCCTCAAGACATTGTGAACTTCCACCCCACTCATCCCCGGCAGTTTGATGTCGAGAACGACGACGTCGAAGCTCTCCCCTTGAACCATTTCAATGGCTTGCGGACCGTTCAGGGCATACTTGGCCTCGATACCACGGTAGCCGAGTCGTTCGACCAACGCGGAGACCAACTCTTCCTCGTCGTCAACGAGTAGAACTCGCAACTCGCTCACGCCCACCCGTTCGCTCCTTTAGACATTCGTCTTAATGGGAAGGGTAACGATGAAGCTCGTTCCTCTACCCAATTTGCTATGGACGTCTATGGTACCACCTAGCTTGTTGACGATATCTCGCGTAATGGACAACCCCAAGCCGGTACCGAACTCTCCCTTTGTCGAGTAAAAGGGCTCGAAGATGTTCTTTAGATCGGCCTCGGAGATGCCCGTGCCGTTGTCGGTAATGACCACCGCTAGGTGTTGGACATCGATATGCACCAGACGTATCTCGATCAGGCCACCGTCTTCGACCGCTGCCAAGGCGTTGCCGATGATGTTGAGAAAGACTTGTTGGAGCTTTCCTCGGTCGCTCTCGATCGGTGGTGCGACCTCTGGAAAATGATACTCGATCTTGATGCTTCGATGCACTATCTCGGTTCTCTGGAAGCCGACGACTTCTTCCAGTAGTTTGTCGAGCGCAATGGGCTCTTTGTGCACGTCCATTCGCTTGGCAAAACCCAGGAGTCGATGGGTCACGTTGCTGCACCTATCCACGGACTTGTGGATGGAGGCGACGAGACTCAATGTCTTTTCCTTCTGGGGATAGTTCTCCGTAAAGGTCGCCATGTCGTTTAGAAGACCCGCGTCTTCATTGATGATGGCCAAAGGGTTGTTGATCTCATGAGCGACGCTTGCCGCCATCCGTCCGATGGTGGCCAGCTTGTTCGTGTACTCGAGGTCGTGCAGTGCTTTGGTACGGCGCGCGTCGGCTTCTCTCAAACTCGCGACCATCCGATTGGAAGAAATCAATACCACGGTGATGATCAACGCGATGCTTGCGACGAGGAACCAAATGATCGTGGAGTCTTTGCGAAGCCAAGCCCGGAACGGGCTGGTCTGCCGCTTGATGGCCATCACGATAAAAGGAGTGCCATCGATGTAGGCCGTCCCTTGCATGACCCAAGTACCGTCTTCCCAATGCTCTTCGATGTCTTCGGGATTGTGCGTCGAAGGAGGGACGGTGACCTCGACCTTCTGGAGAATATTGCCGTAAAACTTCGACGCGGTCTGGAGCGTGTCGTGATGATTGATGATGAACGCGTCGGTGTCGACATCCATATCCAGGGTGTTGATGCGGCTCGTGATGAGCTCCATGTCGATGGTCGCTCGAAGGATATAGAAATCTCCGTTTTCTTTCTGATCTCGGATAGCGATGACGAAATGTGGGAAGTTCCTGTAGCCCATGAACACATCACTAATGTAGACGCCCCGAAGAAGGACCTCGTGAAACCAGTCTTGGCCCTGGTAGTTCTTCGCTTTGAGGTCGTACGGCCCGACATAAGTGGTTTGGTTGCCGTTGGATTGGATCAAACCGAGATCGACGAATCCCCCAAAGGCTGCCTGGAGGTGCTCGAGCGTGGGCCCAAGCTCATCGGCAAGCTCCTCGTAGGTGCTTTCGCTCAATATCAGTGAGAGTGCATTGCGCCGTTCCTCGAGCGCGAACTCCAAACTGCGTGTGGTCGAAGTCAGGATCCGACTGACGGCGAGGAGGCTCTCCGTGCGATTGGCCTCGCGGTCGTGCAGAAAGTTGACCGCCGTCATGATGACGAGGGGCAAAATGGCGACGAGGGACGTGACGACGACGGACAGGCGCCAAAGGCCACGGTAGCGAGACGAGGAGGAATCGGTTTCTTCCACCCGAACGGGTGGTTTGATTTCGAGGTCTCCTATCGGCACCTCTTTCCTCAAACCTTCTTCAGAAATGTGCCATCGAGAAACGGCTTTTTCTTCCTTCATCCGTCTAGTCGGAATCGTCTCTCTGAGTTGTGCCGGCGGCCTCGTTGACTTTCTTGTAGGCTTCTCTCATGACTTCGGCGAGGACTTCGATGTTGACGGGTTTCTGCAAATAGGCAAAAGCACCGAGGTCCGCGGCCAACTGTTGTTCGTGCTCGGAACCATGGCCGGTCAATATGATCACTTCGATGTTGGGGTGCGTCTGCTTGAGACGCCGTAGGAGATCGATCCCGCCTATCCCCGGCATCATCAGGTCCAGCACCATCACATCGGGTTCGTTGGTTTCCAGGTAATCCAGAGCCTGCTGCCCGTCGTAGACGACCGAGGCGGGAAGTTGACGGGTTTGGAGTCTTTCTGAAAGGGTCTGGACGAATTCTTTTTCGTCGTCTACGAGAAGGATCTTGGGTGGTAATGCTACATTTGCCATGGGATTAATCGCGGGTGCATGGTATTTGGGACCTAGTTGGGTTTTGACATCGCTGACACCAGGGACTTGCGAGGCTATTTTCTTCAGCTCATCCCGGTACTGCTTCATTCGCATGACGTGGCGATTGATGGAGAGGGTCACTTCGCCGTGCCTGGCGATGACGCCGACGTCGTGATTGGCTTTGATGAGAGCAAGGTTCACTCGCGCGGCAAGAGAAAAATCGCGAGCCGCAAGTTTCGAAAGCGCAGTGGTCTGAAGTGGCTCGCTCTCGGCGGTGTCAACGATAAGCTTGGTGGCCTCTTCGACATTCGTCTCTTGCATGGGGACGACGAGATCGTAGAGGCTCTCGTCATAGGGAGCTTTTTCGAAGAGAAATTGGGTCCATTGCAGGCGCTCTTCGTCACCTTTGTGGAGGAGTTTCGTCACCTCTTTCTCGGATTCTCCCGTCTTTTCCATCGCTTGTTGGATGCGGTAAGGAAAGTTCGCGACGATACAAACACGGAGCGCGTGCGAAATGTCCGCGGGCACGAGGTGACTCAGGAAACCGTCGATTAGCTTGTCATCGTCCTCGATGAGATCAGCAAGAACAACCTTCAAACAGGCGAGGTTCTTCTCCCTTTCATGGGTGAAGTTGTTCCAGAAGAAAGGCGGTCCGGAAAGTGTCCGACGCAGGTTTTCCTTTGAGATGTCGAAACTCTTGACTGTTTTTTCGATGACCTCATTGGCGATGGGTTCGTATCCCAGTTGCTCGGCAAGCGATGGTACGATTTCTTCGCCGTGGCAATAGGTTCCGCTGAATAACGTTACGATAGGCACTTTCAGTTCCTTGTTTGTGATCGCATTGGCCCGCCAGCCACCGGCGGGGCTCTTTGGAGCTAGCTCACACCATAAAAAAAGTAAATCACGGTCAGCTCCACCACCAAGAATATCACGGTCATGATGGCACCGGCTTTGGTGTAATCTACCGTTCGGTAGCCCCCCGGTCTCATGATGAGTGCGTTGACTTGATGTGTCGGCAAGATGAATGTGTTGGAGGCGGACAATCCAACGACGAGCGCTGCCATGCGCGGGTCGGCGCCTGCCATTACGGCCATGTTCATGCACAGAGGCACCAAGAGAACAGTTGCCCCAACATTGGAAATCACCAATGTGAAGAACGATGTCATGATCCCCACCACCGCCAGCAAAATAATGGGTGTGACCTCGCCGATGAGTTGCAGAACACCGGTGGCGATGAACGCTGCGGTGCCGGTTTTCTCGAAAGCGACGCCCAATGGTATCAGGCCGGCCAGTAAGAAGACGGTCATCCAGTCGACGGCTCGATAGGCCTCGTCGATGGAAAGCACACCCGTGACGATCATGCCTAGGGCACCGGACATCAATGCCACGGAAAGCGTGACTTTGAAAAAGATGATTTGGGCCAGGGCCACCGCCAACCAGAAGATGGCCAATTTGGCCTTCTGGGGTCGCATGATCTCGCCTTCCAAGGGCGATGAGAACGTTAGTACCCTGGGCTGGGGCAAGTTCTTCAGTCGGTGGAATTTCTCCCACAGTCCCTGCATCAAAATAGCGTCGCCCATTTGAAGGGGGATGTGCGTATGACCGCTGTAGAAGGCCTTTTTGGCGCGAACGAGCGCAATGGGATTGAGCTGGTAACGACCTTTGAGGTTGGACTCGCTCATAGTCTTACCGATGACCTCAGAACGGGGGCCCACGATGGTTTCCGCCATACCGGCGTTGGTGCGCGAAAGAGTCTCGGCGAAGGCATCCAAACCCTCTTTGAGCTCCCAGCCGAGCTCTTTGGCGAGTGCGCGGATATTGCGCTCTCTGCCCACTACAGCAAGGTCGTCATTGGCTGCTACGATGTCTGTGCTCCGTGGGACCAGGTTTTCCTTTCTTTGAGCTGCGTGATGAATGGCGACGATCGTGACGAGAAACTTGTTTTGAAGAGCGAGCTCGCCGAGTGTCTTGTCGCCGGAGTAGGTCTCTGGTACGTGGATCTCCCAGGTTATTTCAAGGGCTCGATATTGTTCCAACAGAGAAGCGGTGACTCCCTTGTCTGCCTCTCCCCCGCCTGCAGGCAGAACGAAGCGTCCAAACAGTGCAAAATAGAGGAGGGCGGAGGTTAGGAGACAGATGCCAATCGGTGTTTGAGTGAACAGCCCGAAAGGCTCGAGTCGTTGGCCTTCCAGCACCAACAAGTCATTGAGGAGGATCGTCGGACTGGCGCCAACCAGAGTCAAGGTGCCGCCGATAATGGCGCAGAAGCCCATGGGCATGAGAATTCGGGAGACGGGCACGCCGACCCGCTTTGAAATACGCAGCGCCGCAGGAAGGAATAACGCCGCTGCCCCGATGTTCTGCATCATGCTGGAGATGACACCGACCGTAGCCGAGATCAGCACCATGATCCGGGCTTCACTCTTACCGGCAAGTCGGATGATCGGGCGAGCCACTTGATTCATGACGCCTGTCTTGTCCAGCCCCGCGCCGATAATGATGACGGCGATGATGGAAACAACGGCATTACTGCTCAAGCCAACGAAGGCTTCCCTCGGAGAGATCAATCCTAGGAGGGGAAGCATGACCATCATAATGATGCCGACGACGTCGACGCGCACCCATTCTGAGACGAACATCCAGACGGCGAACGCCAGGACGAGCATGGTCAGAATCATTTCAGGTGTCATCACATCTTCCAGTATTTGAAGGTTGTAGAGAGCTTAGAGTCAGTTCAGTCCAGGTCCGGCATTCAATCCTTCGTCTTTTTTTGATTCTCGTTACGAAACCAGAAGCAAAGAAAGAAGACAAAGAAGATCAAGAGCAACTTCAAATAGAAATAGACATCCATTGGCTACCTGCTGCCTACTGCATGGGGCAGTAGGCCACGATCTCTCCCTTATTCGGTCCTTCATCGGCTTCGCAGACCACATAGTCGATGTAGCCTGTTTCTTTGATCACCTCGTCTATCGCCTCGTCCTGTTCGTTGAGTTTGACGATATGAGCGAAAGGTATGGCCTTTTTTTGCGCGGCCCGTCTGAACAGTGAAGCATTTTTCTCGGAAATCTCTTGGAATTCTTGACAAACTCTTTCTCGCGCTTTGGGGAACTGCATGAAGGACTCGTTGCTGAAACCGGCGACGTTCATGGCGAGAATCGCATAAGACATCCGATGGGATATTTCCAATGCATATTGGATGAGCTCCTGTGAAAAATCACTTTCCCTGCCTATCACCAGGAGTCGTCCGGTATCGGCCGGTAGATCCTGCGGCAATCCAGGTGTCTCATCGGTTACCTCCGCGGCTGCCCCGTCGGCGGGACTGAGCATTTGCTCCTTTATGAAGCCAGCCTTGCGGATACGCTCGTAATGCTCAACCTTGCGTGCGAGGCCTTTGTTGAGCTTCTCGACGAGATCTCCCATGTCGGCCGGTTTGACTAGGAAATCAAAGGCACCATATTGCATTCCCTCTATAGCCAGTTCCAGAGTGGCGTTTCCCGAGAGCATGATGACCTCGGTGAGGGGTTTGAGCGCCTTCATCTCCTTCAAGGTTTGAATCCCGTCCTTGCCAGGCATGAAGACGTCCAAGATGACGACGTCGAAGTCTTTGTCCTTCAGCTTGCGGAGGGCCTCGTCGCCGCTCATAGCGGTGTCTACATCGAAGCCCCTGGTCCTTAGCCGGGCGGAGAGAACATCGATGAGCTCCTGCTCATCGTCAACAAGAAGAACTCTAATGTCTTCCATCGTGGATTCTCCCGGCAACTCAGTGGACAGAAGGGATTCGGGATAGGTGGGTCATGGGCGAAAACCTCGATGGTGACATAGGTCAAATGCTTCACCTGGGGTCACCGGCAAACGAACCGAATAGCGTCGCTTCCGCATCAAGGAAGGGGCTAGCAAGTGGCATGCCACGCTCGTGAACGAGACGGTGGGTCGGAATGTCCTCCCAACATCCTGAAATCTGAACTTTGTATGGGTACTTACGAACCGACCGTCAGTCTAAACATCTCTCGCGGAAGGAAATGAGGCCCGCGGAAACGGAAGAAAAGCCCCGAACTGTGTGAAAAGCCTCACCTCTGTTGTTCGGGCTACATCTTGCCCCGCCGAGCGACCTCTGATATTCTGCGACCTTGGACGTGGAGGATAACTAATGACCCTACTCAAGATTGCTCGTGTCCCGGCACCCACCGTGTCGGCGGATACGAGTGTGCAAGATGCCGTGGCGAAAATGGTCGAGGTCGGCGTTGGCGCGGTGATCATCGTCGACGCGGAAGAAGAGATCGAGGGCATTTTCACCGAACGTGATGTCCTGGAGCGGATGGCTGCGAAATGTCTACCTTGCGATACGACCAAAGTAGGCGAGGTGATGAGCTCTCAAGTCGAGGTCGCACACCGAGATACAAATCCTAGCGAGGCCTTGTCGATCATGGACTCCCATCACTTTCGCCATCTGCCCATTGTCGATGACCGAGGCAAAGTCCTAGGCATGCTTTCCGTGAGGCATCTCCTTCATCGAATGGTGGAGGACCTGTCGCACGAGCTGGAAGCACTCGATTCCTACGTGAGTGCCGACGGTCCCGGAGGTTGAAGCAAAAAAGGACCTGTCCCCTTTTTTGCTGGCGCACAAAACAACGCCCTTTCCTCTTTCGAAGGAAAGGGCGTTTTGTTCTTGGATGGCGTCCTTACTTCACGGCGGCGAGGGCTTCGTCGTAGTTGGGTTCTTGTTTGATCTCCGGGACTAGCTCGGTGTAGGTCACGTTACCGTTCTCGTCCAAGGCTACGATGGCCCGCCCAAAAACTCCTGCGAGTGGCCCATCGACGATACTGATACCGTAGTCCTTCCCGAAATCCCGGTTCCTCATCGCGGACAAGGCGACCACGTTGTCCAGCCCTTCCGCTCCGCAAAAGCGCTTCATAGCAAAGGGAAGATCGGCCGACACGCAAAGGACCGCCGTGTTCTCGAGCTTGTTCGCTTCGGCGTTGAACCTTCTGACAGATGCGGCGCAAACGTCCGTGTCGAGGCTCGGGAAAATGTTGAGGATGACCTTCTTCCCTGAATAATCCTTCAACGAAACATCGGCGAGAGCGGTAGTCGTTAGAACAAAGTCGGGCGCTTTGGAGCCTGTTGCCGGCAAGTTTCCACCCGTATTGATTGGATTGCCACCTAGTGTTATCTGAGCCATTCTTTCCTCCTTTAGTGTTACATCGTTAGCAGTCAAGCAGTCGTAGGCCCGGCCCGCCTTCGCTAGCGTAATTGCATAATAGCTCCGGCGGTCCGCCGTAGCACCGGCTTAGGCGGACCGGGCAGGTCGAGCAGTCAAGTCATGCTACAAGATCAAGATCTTTCGTCATTCTTTCAAATCCGAAGCTAGAGCCTCTCTTTGGGCTTCGGTCAGTTCGGTTTCTTCGGTGAGAGCTGGGTGGTCGACACCCAGGGCGGCGGGTGTCGTTCCGTTGGTATCGAACTTGATATACTGAACGGAAGAGAGGCGAGTGTCGCCGACCTGCCTGTTGTCGAACTGGGCGTAGACCTTTTCCCCACTTTCGAGCTTGGCGTAGATGTGTCGCGGAAGATCCAACCATTTCTGGAGCAAGACGTCACGCTCGCCAGGGTCATCGATCTCGATGAGAAGGGTCGCCCCGAGCTCTCCCGCGCGTCCGAGCAACTCGTTGTAAGTTTCCATTTCGTGGACGATATCCGCTTCTTTGACGATCTCCTCGACCCGCATCATTTCTTGTATTTGGTACAGAACGGTGTCGTGGTTCTCGAACAAGAGCGTCAAATACTCCCCGACGTGTACACGACGAATCTCTTTTTGCTGCAAGACAGCAGTGCGGATAGGATCGCGCTGCTCTTGGTAAGTCACATAGTCGAGGATCTCTCGACGTTCGACTGGTTTCATTACTCTCTCTCCGGTCGAGGCTCGTCATCGACGGCGGTGGCAAAACCACCTTTCTGATAAGCGCGGGCGAGAATCGACATGGGGTGCATGGGCTTCACGCCGGCGTGTTGCTGAAACTGCAGTGCGGCGAGGGGGCAATCGGTGGCCCAAATCTCGGCCTCTGCCGTTTTCATGCCGGTGAAGGCTTTCTCGCCTACGCGCTTGGAGTACTCGAACCCGTCCACCTTCATGGCGTGAGTTCCATCGTGACCGCAACACTCCATGACCAGCTTGGGCTTCACCCCAGGCAATTTACGAAGGAGGTCCCGGCCTTTGAAACCGATGGCCTGGGCTCTCAAGTGACAAGGTGCATGATAGGCGACCGATCCACCCGGAGTGCTCAAGAACCGCGTGTTGAAACGGCCCTCTTGTCGGATGGACCAAAGGTACTCGGATGGATCTTGAATCGCTTCCGCGAGTTTGCGCGCTTCACCTCTTTGCGATTTGGGTAACAGCTCGGGATACTCCCGACGCATCATCATCGCGCATGTCGGATTGATAACCAGTACCTTCGATCCGGCCTCTACGAAGGGCATGAGAATGCCGAGATTGTGAGTCGCCTGTCGTCTCAGTTTCTCGAGGTCACCATATTCCCAAGCGGGCATGCCACAACATTGAAGGCCTTTGACACAAGTCACTCGTACCTGGTTCTTTTCCATGACCTCTATGGTGTCCTTGCCGATTTGAGGCTCGTTGTGCTGCACGTAACAGGTCTGAAAAAGAACCACCTCGGGTGGCTCATCACCCGGTTGGTCACTGATGTGCCCATTCGCGTCGGCCCAACGCTCGAACGTCGAGCCGGCAAAATCCGGGAGAAGCTTCTCTCTATGAACGCCCATGAACTTCTCCATGAACCAGCGATGGGCGCTCACGCGGTTCATCGTATTGGCAAGACCGAGGCTTGCCCTCGCCATCTTTGCGGCACCGTCGGGATCGCCGAGAAGTCGATCGCTCAACTTGGTGCCTTCACGACGTACCTTCACCGCGTTGTATCGGTGAACGAGTCGAGGAAAATCGAGTTGAAACTCATGATTGTCACGGGGCGTGTAGGGGCACTGGACTTCACAGAGCTTGCATTGAAAACAAGCATCCATCACCTGCTCCGTCTCCTCGGGTCTGATGCTACGAACATCACCGTCGTACTTTTTGTCCAAGAGGTCGAAAAGGATGGGGAAGCTGTCACAATATTTGAAGCACATTCGACATCCGTGACAGATCTCGAATGCGCGCGTGACTTCTTTGGTGAGAGCGTCGTTGTTCCAGTACCGATCGTCCTCCGGATCGTAGCTCAACCCGTCGGTGGGCATGTAGGAGACCGATTTGTTTTCTTCAGTCATGTTTGGTTCTCCCGATAGGAACAAAAACACGAGCGAGCCGAGGTGCTCGACCTCGACTCGCGCGAGGAATGAAAAAGAACTTAGCTCAGGCTGTCGAGCATCTTCTGAAAGCGGCCGGCGTGGGACTTCTCTGCCTTGGCGAGAGTCTCGAACCAATCGGCGATCTCGTTGAATCCTTCTTCGCGGGCGGTCTTGGCCATCCCGGGGTACATATCCGTGTACTCGTGAGTCTCACCGGCTACGGCGGCTTTGAGGTTGGCATCTGTCTCGCCGAGCGGCAAACCGGTTGCCGGGTCGCCAACTTGCTTGATGTAGTCGAGGTGACCGTGGGCGTGCCCCGTCTCACCTTCCGCGGTCTCGCGAAAGTTGCTGGCTATTTCAGGATAGCCTTCTACATCGGCAACTTTGGCGAAATAGAGATAGCGACGGTTGGCCTGTGATTCGCCGGCGAACGCCGCCTTGAGGTTATCGTGAGTTTTGGTTCCTTTGAGGTCTGCCATTTTTTCTCTCTCCTTTTAAGATTGGCATCGTGAACAGATACCGGTGAAGTTGATGGAATAGTCAGTGATCTCGAACCCCAATCCTTCAGTCTTGGGAAGGGGAATATCAGGAACGATATCAGGGTCGAGATCATTGAACTGTCCGCAGAGTCGACAGGTAGCGTGGTGATGACGGCTGACCATGGGGTCGAAGCGGGTCATGGCGTCGGTGTGAAAGACCTTTTGAACGACACCAACCTGCACCAATAAGTCGAGGACGCGGTAGACCGTCGCTTTGGATAGGCCTGGAAGGTCCACTTTTACGGTCTCGTAGATTTGGTCGGCTGTCGGATGATCCTTGCGGTCGAGGATCGCTTCGAGGATGACTTTGCGTTGGACCGTCAAGGGGAGACCGTTCTCTCGGAAGACAGCCTCGAGTGAGTTCAAGTGATCTTTCAGCATAAGCTTTCAACAGCGATTAGTAATCTATATCAAATGATAACACTTGTCAAGTGCTTATCTGCAGATACTTGAAATATTTATGTAAATTTTTTCAAATGAATAACTTAACGCAGAGCCACAAAGTGGCAGAGTCGCGGCGATGATCGAGTAGCGCCGCTCAATTCAAACCCGAAAGAGTGCCCTCTCTTCTCTGCGTCACCGCGCCTTGGCGTTGAATTCCGGAGATTTCGTTTTTCTGGGATTCTTGAATTCTTGGGTTCTTGATTTCTCTTCCGGTCGGCGTGGTCATTGACCGTTTCGGGAAATCAACTCTTCGAGGTCGAATCCGTCCCCGAGGCCGGGGATGAGAACTTGGGATTCGGTCTCCTTTTCAATATGTTCGGCCAAGGCTTTGGCCGCATCCGGCTCTCCGTGGGTTACGAAAACCGTGGGTGGACCGGATTCTGCTGAGCTCAGCCATCGGAAGAGCTCGTCTTTGTCCGCATGGGCGGAGAGGCCGTTTACCGTCATGAACTGAGAGCGGACGCGGACTTGATCGCCGTGCATCTTCAGCGTTTTGGCACCATTGAGCAAGGCTCGCCCGCGGGTGCCGGCCGCCTGGTATCCCACTAGCATGATTAGGTTGAGGGGGTCGGGGAGGAGTCGATGCAAGTGGTGAATGACGCGCCCCGCCGTGAGCATCCCGCTGGCGGAGATGATGATGCGAGGACCATCGAGAGCGTTCAAATCTTTCGATTCTTTGACCGTGCGATGGAACTGAACGTTCCGGGGAAACAGACGGCTCCGTCCGTCTTCGATCAGGTCGTCATCGAGACTCAAGTCGTTGATGTGCTCGCTGTAGATTCGAGTGGCGTTCACCGCCATTGGGCTGTCAATGTGAATGGGTACATCCGGGAGCTTACCGGTGTTGATGAGCTCGCGAAGGATCAGGGTTACGAGCTGGGCCCTTCCTACGGCAAAGGACGGGATGAGGACGACTCCGCCTCGATCGAACGTCTCGATGATGGGCTCACAGATTTGCTCCCCAATGGGGCGATGGTCGTGTTGCCTGTCACCGTAGGTCGACTCCACGAGGAGGAGATCACTCGAGGGCGGTGGTGACGGATCGGAATGGAGCGGTACATCGTATCGTCCCACGTCGCCGCTGAATACAATAGTCGACTCCCGGCCGCCGACGGGTAGACGCATCTCCACCATAGCCGCCCCTAGGATGTGCCCGGCGTTGAGGAATTGGAATCTGATGTTGCCTTCGAGCTCGTGCCACTTCTCGTAGGGGACGGCATGTAGGAGAGCGATGGCCGCCTCGGCATCTTGGGTTGTATATAGAGGCAGTGCCGGTTTGTGCTTGGAGAAACCCTTGCGGTTGGCGTACTCGGCTTCTTCCTCTTGTATCTTGGCGGAGTCCAAGAGAAGGAGCTCGACGAGCTGAGCGGAGGCCGGGGTGCAATACACAGGACCCGAATAGCCCAACTTCACGAGTCGAGGGAGATAGCCGGAATGGTCGATGTGGGCGTGCGTCAACACGAGATGGTCAACCGATTTCGGGTCAAAAGAGGGACCTTTCCAATTCAAGAGACGTAGCTTCTTGAGCCCCTGAAAAAGGCCCGCATCGACTTGTACGGTCGTCTCTTCCGTCTCGACCAAATATCGCGAGCCCGTAACGGTCCCGACACCACCGTGAAATGAGATTCTTGGTTTCATAATATCAATAGAATTCGTTTTTGTTGGTCTAGTGCGATAACCTGTGCAACCCAAAGCCCTTCAGGCGCGGGAGAAGTTACCACTTCTCACCAAGACGTTCAACACGGAGGCGAGAATGGACCCTTCGACAGCGGTGGCAACGAGTCCACTATTGACGTTGGTCGCGTTTGTTGCGGTCATCATCGTCTTGCTGTTTCTCATCGCGAAATGGAGATGGCACGTCTTTCTGGCGCTCCTCATTCCCATCATCCTTTTTGGCATCATTCCCGGTGTCCAGCGGAACAACTTCATAAAGGCCTTCGAAACAGGGTTCGGCCAGACTCTTGGCAAGATCGGAGTCGTTATCGTTCTCGGGTCCCTTATAGCCGAGGCTCTGAAGCACACCGGTGCGATTCAAGTCATTACCCGCTCGATGGTACGTCTGGTGGGTGCGCGAAGAATGCCCCTGGCGTTGACGCTCTCGGGATTCATTTTGGGTATCGCTATTTTTTCCGATGTCGCATTCATCATTTTGAATCCGCTGGTTCATTCCGCGGCTAGGGTCATGGGTGTCAGTATCAGTTTCATGGCGACTGGTTTGGTGGGAGCGATGCAACTTACGCACGCCATCGTGCCACCCACTCCCGGTCCTTTGGCTGCTGCAGCCCTGGTGGGTGCGGACATCGGAAAGGTCATCATCCTGGGTAGCATCGCCTGTCTCGTGGGCTCGTTGGCCGGATGGATCTGGGGACAGTTCGTTGTTGGTCCCCGAATCGAGACGCCACCTTCCGAGGAGTTCACGGGGAGTAGATTCCTCGATGAGGACTCTTCTCTTCCGGGAACTTGGAGGTCTTATGCCCCCATTGTTATCCCCATCCTGCTCATCTCGACTCAAAGCCTGGCCAAGCTCTTTCTGAAAGAGGGAAGCCTCCTCTTGGACGTCTCGAGCTATCTCGGCTGGCCGGTCGTGGCACTCTCTATTGGAGTGTGGTTGGCTTTCCGAAACATCAAGAACAAAGACGACCAACGGAAAGCGAAAGACGAATGGGTCGAAGACGGCCTCCGCGTGTCCGCCATGATCCTAGTCGTGACGGGCCTTGGGGGTTCGTTGAGTGCAATTTTGAAAGGAACTCCGGCGGTGACCACGATAGCGGAGTTCTTTGCCGAAAGCGGCTTGCCGTCCCTTCTCTTACCGTTCATCCTCGGCATCGTGGGTAATATGATCACGGGTTCCACTACCGTAGGGGTCATCACCGCGGCGTCTCTCGTTGCACCCATGCTCGGGACGTTGCATCTATCTCCAGAGGCCGCCATGTTAGCCGGAGCTTCCGGCTCGGTCATCATCAAATATGTGAACAGCAGCTATTTCTGGGTCTGCACGTCCCTCACGAAGCTCGAGGTGAGTGATGCTATCTACAGCTACGGCGGGGTTACTCTTGTGGGGGGGGTGTTCTCGTTCATCACTGTATGGGTGATGTGGATCATTGGGATTGTCTAGGAAGTGAAGCAATCAAGGAGAAAGGAGAAAGGAGGAAGTAGGAAAGAGAGAGTAGCGATGGACGACTTCCTCCTTTCTACTTTATTCTTCCTCCTGCTTCTCTACTCGTACCTCAACGCAATGACTGGGTCCACTTTCGCGGCTCGGCGCGCTGGGATGTAGTTGGCGAAGAGCGCCACTCCCACCAGGAGTAGGGCGGCCAAACCGAAGCTAAGGGGATCGAGAGCACTGACTCCATAAAGCTGCGAAGAAAGGACCTGGCTTACCACAGCTGCTCCAATCAATCCGGCAACAACTCCGAGAAGAGTAATGACCATCCCTTGTCGGATGACCATCTGGATCACATCACCGGTTTTGGCACCGAGGGCCATCCGGAGTCCCAGCTCGTGTGTTCGGCGGGCGACGGAATAGGCAATGACACCGTAGAGTCCGACGGCGGCGAGCATCATTCCAAGGATACCAAACAGGCCGATGAGGACGGCTCCCATGCGGACGGGGAGTAACGTCACTTCGATAAGTTTCGGCATGGCGTCGGCATCGATGAACATCAAGTCGGAGTCCAGCTCGAGAACTTCTCGTCTCAGGTTCCCCACCATCGTCGCGGGATCGCCGCTCGTTCGCACCACAATGTTGGCAAAGGAATTGTATCGTTGCGATCGAGGTGAATGGAGGAAGGGCCGCGGCTCCTCTCCCACGGTGCGGACGTTGTAATCCCGGCAAACACCGATAATCTCTGTGGTTGGGCCGTCGAGTCCTTCCGTGTGGAAACGCTGCCCTATGGGGTCCTTGTCCGGCCAATACATACGGGCCATGGTGTCATTGATGATGGCCACTCTAGGCGCATCCTCGGTATCCGCCTCGCTGAAATCGCGGCCTTTGACGAGCGGGATTCCGAATGTATCAAAGTAATCCGAGGCCACTCTTGTCACATCGATGAGGTAGGGCTCGTCGTCCTTGCTTTCGTGATGTCCCTCGATATAGATGCCCGTCATACTCAAGTCGACGGTCAGTGGAAGCCGTTGAACGAGCGTGGCTGACTCGACACCTGGGACGGTGCGTGCCCGTTCCACGAGCTGTTGAAAAAAAGCCTTTCCAGCTTCCTCATTGTATCCATGGAGATCGAAGTCGACGCTTAGTACGGCGAGACGGTCATCGTCGAATCCAACGTCCATCATACTGGCGCTTTCGAGACTTCTCACGAGGAGGCTCGCTCCGATGAGAAGGACCAGGGAAACGGCCACTTGACCGACCACCAAGACGTTTCGAAGTTGGAGGCGGCCTTTGCTTCCACCTCCTCTCGTCCCCTCGTTTCTGAGGACGGGCATCAGATCCGGGCGGGAAGCCTGGAGCGCAGGAGCCAGACCGAAGACCAACCCGGCGAGAACGGAGATACCAAATGTGAACAAGAACACGCGGGAATCGATTCCGAGGTCCAAAGTAATGGGGAAATCACCGGGGGGGCGGAACGCCAGCAGCAAGTCTGCGGTCCAGTAGGCAAAAACGAGACCCAGCAATCCTCCTAGTCCTGACAGCAGGATGCTTTCCGTTAGTAGCTGACGAAAGAGTCGCATGCGGCTGGCACCGATAGCGAGCCGGACCGCGATCTCTTGTCTTCGGGCGGACGCGCGAGCCAGGAGCATGTTCGCGACGTTTGCGCAGGCGATGAGAAGCACTAAACCAACGACGGCGAGGATGAGCAGTGCGGCAGGCGTGAGGTATTGGTCGATCATGGGGTGAAGCCTCACATTGCCGGCGGGCATCATCGTGATTTTTCGGTCTTCGTTCGTCTCGGGATACTCTCGCTCCAGGCGTTTCATGATGGTGGCGAACTGGGCCTCAGCTTGCTCCAAAGTCATGTCATCTTTGAGACGGCCCTTGAGAAAGAGCCAGCGGTTGCCTCGTTGCTCGAGCCGCGTGTCTCCGGTAGGAGAGGGCTGACTATCGGTGATGCCTGACGGGTCGACATCTTCGGCCATCATCATGGGAACCCAGATCTCCGGCGAGAATCCGGGAACCGTTCCCGTGAACTTCTCCGGTGTCACTCCAACGATGGTGTAGACCTGTCCGTTTACTTTGGTGGTCTTCCCCAAGATGGCCGGATCCGAGCCGAATCGTCGCTGCCAGGCTCCTTGGCTGATTACGGCCACCGGATGCGTGCCTTCCGTCCGATCCTCTTCGGGAAGGAACCATCGTCCCAAGTGCGGCTCGACTCCCAAGACATCGAAGTAGTTGTGGGTGACGATCTCACCAACGACCAGCTCGGAGCGACCTTCGAGGGTGATTCGAGCAGACATCATGGAATGGGCGATTAGTCCGCTGAACACGTCGTTTTGATCGCGGAAGTCCACGTAGTCGAGGTACGAGTTGACCGAATATTCGAACAGGTCCGTTCCCGAGTAGATCTCTACGAGTTGATGGGGATCCTCAACCGGCATGGGTCGGAGAAGTATGGCGTTGACGAGGCTGAAGATGGTGGAGTTGACACCGATTCCGAGTGCCAGCGATAGGGTGGCCACGGCCGTAAATCCGGGGTTCTTTGTGAACATCCGGAGGCCGAACTGGATGTCTTTCCAGAGATTTTCCATGCTCTTTGAAACGGATCTGGTCGCGGGATTGTTCCCTGAATGGGCGGGAAGACTTCATCTCTGGAATCGAGCGCCCCTTGTTTTACGGATTGTTGCCCGCGAGGGCTAGGGTCTCAAACGAAGGTCGATTTCACCGACGCCCACCTCGAGTCTGACGTTCGCGGTGCCCTTGCCCTCGTCCCAGCGAATCTCGTTTCCGAATATGCCGCTCGATTCCATTTCGCCTTCGCTGTATCGTAAGTCGGCTTCCCCGAGTCCCGTTTCGAGGTCCACCAAACGAACGTTGGACTCGTCCATCGCGACCGACAATTCTCCGACACCGAGGTCTGCGGAAACATCATTCCTGAACCCTGAGATGTCCAATTCCCCCACTCCCATGTCGACCTCGAGCTTCATGCCGGCGGGCGCTCTCATTCGAATATCAAAGGAAAGGCCGATGGTTTTCCATTTTCTCGAGCCATCGATTTCGAGCTCGATACGGTCCTTCCACTCGCGCGACACGAGGTCGACATCCTCTGCATATTCCTCACAGCGCGAGGTTCGCCATCCGCTACAGTTCACGGTGACCTCGACGCTGATTCTCGCTCGTGCCGGAGCCTGCGATCTCCACTTCACCCACGGGGATATCGACAGAAAGCCTATCGAATGCACTTGCGTCGAACGTCCTATCGAATGTGCGCACCTCTTTGGAATGAGCGGATGCCGTCAAGCCGAAAAAAACGGCCGTGGTGACAAGGAGTTGTTTCATTTCGCCTCTCCTATTTGTTGCCGCTGGCCCAAAGTTCCCTTTGAAGAGACATACGGGATCAAAAGCAGAAGAGTTCCGGGAAAGCAGGAAATCAAGAAATCAGGAATTCCAGGAAGGAGGCAGCAGATGGTCGCGAAGGAGTGCGAACGAGCAAGCGACTGAAGTGACTGACGTAGTGTGAGATTTGCGCGTGATGGCGGGCTGAGCGCTTCTGACGTTTCCGGAGAGGCCTCGTTCGGACCGAGGCCTCTCCGGGACCGTATGCGTTTATTTCGCTATGACCACAGGTGGTACGTTCTTACTGCTTACCAGCGTGTTGAATGCCGCGACGTCCGTGCCCAAGATTTGATTGAGTTGACTCATGAGCTCGGCCAATTGAGGCTTGAGGTCCTCGAATCGCGCGCGCGCCCCCGCCGTCGGCTGATAGTCGTTTCCTGACACATAAGAATAGAGTGTCGTGAATTGATTGTCGATCTGGGGTGGAAAATTGATGGGATCCTGCCCCGACTTGCTCTCGACTTGCGTCAGTTTCACCTCGATGTCGGTCAGTTTCTTGTCGAGCTCTTTGGCGGCTTCAGCGACTTCTTCGTCTTCCATTTCCGCTTTTTTCAACCGCTCCACCATACCTTTAGCTTGCGTTTTGACGTCCCGCAGTTTGGTGAGGCCGTCGAAAAGCTCCTCAACTTTGGCGCCGACTTCCGTCACGAAATCGAGCTGCTCTTGGTACTGAGCCACGGTGGTCGGGTAGTTGGGATTAGATTCGACTTTGAGCGCACGAGTCTCGCTCCAATCGCCTGCGCTCAGACGAACCTTGTAGTTGCCGGGTACCACCGTGGGACCACGCATCCCACCCCAGTGAACGACACCCTTTGGAACCTCAGGGGATTTCAAGCGCAAATTCCAGGTGAATGTGTTCAGCCCTTCTTTGACGGGGATCTTGTCGGATCCCCGGCCGAATCCGAAAAATCTCGCCATCGGGTTCTCGGGCTCGGGCGCTTCACCAGGTGTCCCCTTGAAGGTTCTGAGAACCTTGTCATTGACATCCAAGATCTCGAGGGTGACCTCTTTCTCCGGTAACTTGGTGAAGTGGTAGTTGATCCCTGCCCCTCTCGAGACTCCACGGTAGGCCGCTCGTGGCTCAAAGAGCCAAGCGTCGGCTTTTGTGACTTCTTCTGTCACCTGATGCAGGGGGGTCACGTCGTCGAGAATCCAAAAGGCACGGCCTTGCGTCGAGATGACCAGGTCCTTCCGATGGACGCGGAGGTCGGTGATGGGAGTGATGGGCATATTGCTCTGAAAGCTTTGCCAGTGAGCACCATCGTCGAACGAAACATACAGACCAAACTCAGTACCCGCGTAAAGTAGCCCCTTCTTGTCGGGGTCCTCCCGGATGGCGCGCGTAAAGTTAGTAGCCGGGATACCGTTCGTACCGTTGGTCAGTAGATCCCAACTTTGACCGTAGTCATTAGTACGAAAGATGTAAGGATGGAAATCATTCTCTCGATACTTGTACACGGCAATGAAGGCTCGCCCGGCATCGTGCGCCGAAAGCTCGATGACGTTTACGGTGCCGCCCTCCGGCATGTCCTTCGGCGTGATGTCCGTCCAGTTGGCGCCGGTGTCTCTGGAGATCTGCACCTTGCCGTCGTCGCTTCCCGTCCAGAAGAGCCCCGCCTGGTGGGGAGATTCCTCGAAGGCGAAAATAGTGTTGTAAACCTCGACTCCCGTGCTGTCGTGACTAATAGGGCCTCCCGTGTAGTCCTGGGTCTCGGGGTTGTTCGTCGTGAGATCGGGGCTGAGCTCCTCCCAGGACTGACCTGCGTCTTTGGAGCGAAGTAGTTTCTGAGAAGCATGGTAGACGACGGTGGGATCGTGTGGTGAGACGCGGATAGGGGCGTTCCATTGGAAGCGATATTTCAAATCCCTGGGCGCCGCACCGAGCTGAAGTTGGGGGTAGGCCAGAACCGCACGCGACTCACTGGTCGAGCGGTCGACTCGTGAAATGTTACCTCCATAGCACCCGGCGTAGGTCACGTCCGGATTGTCGGGATCGAAGGCAATGTGTCCACTCTCACAACCGCCGACGTCGTACCATTCCGGCGGCATCCGATTCCAGGCGACCATTCCGTGGCTGGGTACAGAAATAGTGCTGTTGTCCTGTTGCGGTCCATAGACACGATACGGCCACTGGTTATCGACGAACACGCGGTAGATCTCGGCCGTGGGTTGGTTCATTTGCCAGGACCAAGACTCCCCACCATCGAAGGAAACATTGGCCCCACCATCGTTGGCGTTGATCATGACTTTCGGGTCGTTGGGATTGATCCACAGATCATGGTTATCCCCGTGCGGCACTCTTGACTGGATGGGGAACGTTTTACCGCCGTCGATGGATTTATAAAAGCCGGTGTTCAATGCGTAGACGGTATTCTCGTCCCTGGGATCGGCGAAGATATGAAGGTAGTACCATGGACGTTGGCGTAGCTTGGCTTCGCCGTTGATCCTTGTCCACTTCTCACCGGCGTCATCACTCCGGAAGACGCCTCCTCTTTCTCCCTCGGCTTCGATGAGTGCCCAAACTCGGTTCGAATTGGCTGGTGAGACCGTAACGGCAATCTTGCCGACGAGACCGGTCGGTAGTCCGCCCTCGAGTTTGTTCCATGAATCGCCGCCATCCGTGGATTTGAAGATGCCGCCGTCTTCGTTACCCGACAGCAAAGCCCAAGGCTTCCGTTCCACCCGCCAAGCCGCTGCGTAGAGATGGCGGGGGTTGGTGGTGTCCATGGCAATTTCGTTGATGCCAGTCTCCTCGTTGATGTAGAAGATCTTCTCCCATGTCCCGCCACCGTCCTTGGAGCGAAATACTCCGCGCTCCTCGTTGGGGCCGAAGATGTGGCCTAGAGCCGCTACGTAGACCAAGTCGGGATTGTTGGGGTGGACTCGGATACAGCCAATTTGGCCTGCCTGCCGGAGTCCTATGTGTTTCCAGGTCTTACCGGCATCCGTCGATTTGTAAATGCCGTCGCCCACGGAGATGTTGCCGCGAGGGCATGCCGAGCCGGTTCCGACGTAGACGACGTTGGGATCCGAGTCAGCCACCGCAATGGATCCAATAGCACCCACACCAAAGAATCCGTCGGAGATGTTTTTCCAGTTGTTGCCGGCATCTTCGGTTTTCCACACACCGCCTCCGGTGCTTCCGAAGTAATAGACCAAGGGATTACCGGGGACACCCGCGACAGCCGTGGATCGTCCGCCCCGGGAGAAATTGATGTCGCGGAATTTGAGGCCCTCTATGAACGAGGGCGAAACCACCGTATTGGCCTCGTTCGCTTCGTAGTCTCGGTGGCTCCCTTGGGCGAGTAGCGCTTGATGGAAGCCCAAGGCTAGACCGAGAAACAGAATGAGAACGAGGATTCTTCCAAAAGTTGTCGATGAGGATTTCATAGAATTACACCCCGCTTCTTTGACTCCAACCCGCCATGCGGAAACGGACCGCAGGATTTTCCGTGGCAGCGCTGGACCATGCGACGTTCGATCGTTCGAAGTACGGTCCGGAATTTCGGGGACAGGTGATCAATATTCTGAATCGCTTACGAGGGAATATTAATAACCTGTCCCCGAAATTCGTGTCTAGCGGGTCGAGATGTTAGTTCGAAACAAGGGAAAGTGGCAAGTGGCGAGGGTAGCGTCCTAAACCAGTGTATCCTCTGCAAGTTGTTCGTAGACGGCGACGTCAGATTGGGAAAAACAACAAAAAACGACCCTTTCCGGCAAGGGATGCTCACCGAGCCAGTTGCGGACGGTCGTTTGGGCGATGCGGGCCGCCTTGTCGATGGGATAGCCATAGACACCGGTCGATAGTGAGGGGAAGGCAATGGAAATGAGCTCGTTGTCCTTGGCGAGCTCGAGGCTATGTCGATAGCAGCTCGTCAAAAGCTCCGGTTCTCGGGCCGTGCCACCTTTCCAGATCGGTCCAACGGTGTGGATGACGAATCGAGCCGGAAGGCGGTACCCTTTGGTGATTTTTGCTTCGCCCGTTTGCGCCCCGCCTAGCCCATGGCATTCTTCGAGTAGCTCCGGCCCCGCCGCCCGATGAATGGCACCGTCGACCCCTCCGCCACCAAGGAGCGATGGATTTGCAGCGTTGACAATAGCATCGACATCGAGCGCTGTAATATCCGTCTGAATAATCTCAATCCGCCCCCCCATGTAAGCAGCCATTTTGCTTCTCCTCTTGCATTCTCGAGTCCTGAGTTTTCGAGTTCTTGAGTTCTTGAGTCCTTGAGTCCTCTATTTAATTTCCAGTTCCGCCACTAGCGGAAGATGGTCCGACGCCCACTTGGCAACCTCCAGCCGCGCTCTGTGCACCTGGGTGATGGCGATGTCTCCTCTGACATAGAGCGAATCAAGGGCTCGGAGCGGTGCATAGGCGGGAAAAGTCCTTATGGGTCGCACGAGGCCGCGAAAGCCGGCCGGGACCAGAAGCTTCTTGCCAAGGGTGCCCCAGACGTCATTGAAGTCACCCCCCACGATAATGGGTGTTTGATGGTGGAGCCGCACGAAGGGTTGGCTGTCAAGGAATTTGCGGAGTTGTATCTTTCGTTCCAATCCGGACAAGCCCAGATGTAGGTTAAAGACATGGAACGTACGGGTGGTGTTCCCGAATTGCCCATTGAGTCGTACGCGAATTCGAGCGTGGAGCACGCTGCGGCGTTTCTTGGGAGGAATGGTGAGGTCGAGGTTCGATGTTTCCGTGATCGGGAATCGACTCAGTATCGCGTTGCCGTAGGCCCCGCCCCCTCGAATTCTGACGTTGGGGAAGTAGGTGCGATGGCGGTACCCGAGAGCCTGTCCCAAAACATCGGCCTGTCGCTTTGCCTTTGAACGTTTGGAGTACTGGTCCACTTCCTGAAGCAAAATCAGATCGGGGTCATAGTGAGAGATCACCTCAGTGATGCGGTCTCGGTCGTGGCGTCTATCCGCCCCTCCGACGCACTTATGGATGTTGTATGTCAGGAGAGTGAATCTCACGCATGCCCCTTCGCAAAGCGATGTCGGATGTCAACCGCTGATGATAGTGCGGGAACTGGCGAGTGGCAAGGGCGAGAAGAAGGAGGAAGGAGGAAGGAGGAAGGAGGAAGGAGGAAGGAGGAAGGAGGACATAGGAAGTGGGACAGTGACCAGTGACCAGTGACCAGTGACCAGTGACCAGTGACGTGAGATAGGTCAGAAGCCAGTAGGCAGAGGCCAGTGAAGAAGAAGCCAGTGGGCGGTAGGCGGTAAAACAGCGAGGCGGTGGACGGTAACCAGATAATCAGTAATCGGGTAACCAGTGGGTAGTGGGAAGAAGTAAGTAGGAAGTGGCAGTAGGGTCCAATGAAGCAGATCTGCTGCGATCAGGGAGTCGTTGGCTCGAAGTTAAAGCAAATGGGCCATCGAAAGTAGTAAAAAAGAACTAGGTTGCCGGAGGTTGGTAGGAAAGTGGCAGAAGAAGCAAGCAGCACCAAACGCGGCGGTTGATACGCCGGCACCAAATGCCTTAGAATCCGTAGATATGAGGAAGAGTTGGACGCTCATATTTCTTCTACTCTTTCTGCCGCTCGTCACTTCAATCGACTTTTTTCATACCGAAAAGGCCCTCCAGGTCAATGAGAGTTGTCCTGCGTGCCATTTTCAAAACTCCATACCCAGCCTGAGTCACCGCGACGTTTGTGCGACGCTTCAGCCGCCAAGGTTGCTCACGGAGGATACTCCGTCGGCGAGCGAATCCATCCATTATTTCCAGGTCTACTTGGACCATCCGAGCTCTCGTGCCCCCCCGCAGGTCTAGCTTCTTCGCTCTTTCTTTTTCTGACAATTGAGTACATCCTCTCGGTAGCTTTTTTTCGAGAGAGGTCCAGTGATGAAACTACACACACTTGTTCCGTCGTTGCTGTTGGTGATGGCGATTCCTCAGTGGTGTCACGCACAGGAGCAGGCGCCATTGAATCTACAGGACTGCATCGACATCGCGCTCGAGAAGAATCCCCTCGTCCTTTCTGCCGCTGAGTATTACACGGCATCTCTGGCGAGGATCAAACAGGCCACGGCCCTCCCGCAACCGGTGTTCGCTTATGACTCCGATCTCCAGCCCGGCTTTTTCGATTTCAGGCACGCCTTCGAGTCTTACACGGGTCTCATCTTCGCTTTCGATTTCCCGACGAAGATCCGCGATCGAGGACGGATTGCGAGGAAGGAGTCGGATGGGTTCCTTTCGGATACGGAAGCTCTGAAGCTCGAGATCATGTTCAGCGTCAAGGAGGCGTTTTACGGACTCCTCCTCGCACAAGAAAAGCGCCAATACGCCGAGGACAATCTCGAGCTCGCCGAGGACTTTGCCAACAAGACGGAGCTCAAATTCGAAGCCGGTGAGGTGGCACGGGTCGAAGCTTTGAGGGCTCGCGTCGAAGCCTCGGGCGCGATGAACGAGGTGAGGAAAGCTACGAACGACGTCCGGTTGGCAAGGGCTCTCCTGAATTTTCATCTGGCGAAAAGAGATTTCGAGCCTATTGAAGTCACGGGGGAGTTGAAAGCCCCCTCCATGACGCTGGATCTCGATGCGCTCAAGGAAATGGCCTACGCGCAACGGCCGGAGGTCAAGGCGATCCAGATAGCGCTGGAACGTGAAGGCATCGCGAAGAATCTTGCCTATCAGAGTTATGTCCCCGACTTCGAGATTGGTATCTCACGCCACCGCATCGAGGGAGAGCCGTCAACATGGGATGTCACTTTTGCCCTTCCCGTGCCGTTGTTCTTTTGGCAACCCAAACAGGGCGAGATTGCGGAGGCGCAAGCCAACATCAGAGCGCTCGAGAGGGAAGTACAGCACATCGAGAACTCCGTTTCGCTCGAAGTGGAGCAGGCTTACCGGGAAGCCGTGACGGCGAGAAACCAAATCGAGCTTTTCGAAGCGGACATCTTGACGCAGGCCGAAGAGGTCTACAACATGTTTTTGTTCAGCTATCAAGAAGGGGAAATCGGTGGTATCGAGCTCATTGCGGCAAGAAGAACGCTCATGGAGGCCCGCAGGAGCTACGCCGATGCGCTCTTTGGCTATTCTGTGGCCCTGGCAGCCGTCCAAAAAGCCATTGGTCAGGGACTCGGAGGAAATCGACCATGAAAAGCAAAACCATTTCCGTCCTATTGACACTTGTGCTCGTCGGTGTCGGCACCGGCGGATGCGGAGATCGCCAAGACTCATCCACGGCCCGCTCCCGTCGCAGTAACGCGGAGTCCGCCGGCGGCGGACAAGGACAAGGTCGTGGTCAAGGACAAGGCCAAGGGCGGGGACAAGGCCTAGGCCAGGGGCGCGGGCAAGGACAAGGCCAGGGTCAAGGACGAAATCTCCGTGACACCGGGAAAGGTCGCGGTCGAAATCAGCCGGCACGAGCGAACCTGGAACGGTTCGAGCCCGTTTCCCTGACGAACGACGAGTCGGAATCGATCGATATCCAGACCGTCGAGGCTTCTTATCGAGCTCTCGATGCCGCGCTTCCGGCCATGGGAAAAGTCGTCGCTCCTCCTCACACGAAAGCCATCGTCAGCTACGCCTTTCCGGCGAGAATCTCCGAGGTTCACGTCCGTCTCGGCGATTGGGTCAAGAAGAGACAGAAAGTTCTGACGTTACAAAGTGAGGAAGTGGGAAATGCGAAGTCCGAGTTCTACAAAGCGGAAGCGGATTTCGAGCTTGCCAAGAAAAACTACGAGCGACAAAAACGACTCCTCGATCGTGGCGTGGGTGCCCAGAAGGATTATCTGTTGGCCGAAGCGGCGTTTAGTGTCGCTCGGTCCAGTTTAGAAACGACAGAGAAGAAGCTCCACATTCTTGGATTCACCGAAGAACAAATTCAAGAGACGGTAGAAAATCATCAAATCAATCCCATTATCGATCTCTATGCACCCATTGGCGGAAAAATCGTGGAGAACAAAGCTGTTTTGGGGGCTATGGTTGATCAGGACACCGAGATCTTGACCATCATGAATTCCGACTCGCTTCGAGTCGACACGGAGATCTACGAAAAAGACATCGCCAAGATCCGCGAAGGCCAGGAAGTCGAGGTGCGAGTCCACGCCTACCCCAATGAAGTATTCAAAGGCCGAATCCAATACGTGGGTGACATCTTCAAGGAAGATACTCGAACCATCACCGTTCACACCGAAGTGGCCAATACCGATTACAAGCTCAAGCCGGGGATGTTTGCAGATATCACTATCCACCTCAATCATCACGATCGGGTTATCGCCTTGCCCGAGTCAGCCATTCTCGACGACAAAGATCTCGAGCTCGTTTTCGTCAGGCGAGGCGAAGAATACGTACCGCTCATCGTTGAAACCGGTATCCGACAAAGGGATTACGTTGAGATCTTGAGCGGTGTCCAAGAAGGCGATGTGGTCGTGACAAACGGCAACTTTCAACTCAAATCGAAGATGTATGAAGGCGTCATTTCAAAGGGGCACGTGCATTAGACGAGATACTTCAGTCTGAACGTCGAAGTGAGAGGATTCCATGATTGATCGAATCATCGAGGCCGCTTTGAGGAACCGCGTGCTCACCATACTCTGGGTTGTGCTCGTGTCGATATGGGGAATGATCGCTTACTTTAGTATGCCCAAGGATATCTACCCGGATCTCAACGCCCCCCTCGTTAAAATCATTACAGAGAACGAAGGAATGGCTTCGGAGGACGTGGAGCGTTTGATCTCCTTTCCTCTCGAGAGTCTCCTCAACGGTGCATCTCACGTCACGCGAGTGCGCTCGGAGTCGACCACGGGCGACTCCGTCGTCACCGTGGAGTTCGACTGGGGAACCGATATCTACTTGGCGCGACAGATCGTTTCCAGCAAGCTCGAGCTCATTGCCGGCCGACTACCACTGGGAACCACCGAACCTATTCTGGGGCCAGTCTCTTCGCGAATGGGGGAGGTCTTCGAGTTCGCGGTGGTGGGAGACGGCACCGATCCTATGGAGCTCCGATCCATCGCCGATTGGACCATCCGGTATCGCCTGCAGGGTGTCAATGGCGTTTCCTTCGTCATCAACCTAGGAGGTTTCGTCAAACAGTTCCAGGTTTTTCTCCAACCGGACATGCTGAGCAACTACGACATCACCATTCAGGACGTCAAGGAGGCTCTCGAGAACAGCAACCGAAATTTCTCCGGAGGCGTCATCACCAAAGGTTCCCAGGAGATCCTGATCAAGGGCCTCGGTCGTATCGAGACACTCGAGCATATCAACACGACGGTTATTACCTCTCGAAGCAATGTTCCCGTCTATGTAAAGGACGTCGCCGATGTTCAAGTCGGGCGGAAATTCAGGAGAGAAGCGGGTAGTCACAACGGTGAAGAAGCCGTTTACGTCACCATCGAGAAGCAATACGGCGGGGATACCCTAACCGCCATTGCCAATGTAAAGGAGACCCTCTCCCAGGTAGTAGACGATCTGCCCGATGGCGTCGATATCATACCTTTTTACGATCAGTCCATTTTGATACTCAAATCCTTGGAACACGTACAAATATCCATCCTCCAGGGTGCGGTGCTCATCGTAGTGGTCATGATCCTGTTCATGTGGGATTTGAGAACCGCTTTGATAGCCTCCTTGACCATTCCCATATCGATCCTCATCGCGTTGGTCTTGATGGATATCTTCGGGATAGCGCTTACCGTTATGTCCATTGGGGGATTGGCGATCGGCATCGGAAAAACGGCTAACGGCTCGATCATCATGGTGGAGAACATCTTCAGGGTGTTGAACGAGAAAAAGGGCCAAGCGTCGACCATTGAGCTGACTTCGGAAGCCTCGCGAGAAGTGGGTACGTACCTCTTCTCCGCCAATCTCATCATCATTTTGGTGTTTCTTCCCCTGCTGACCTTACAAGGGATCGAGGGAGCCATGTTCCGCCCCACGGCCTTTGCGGTAGTGGCGGCTCTTTTCGGCGCCTTGGTCGTGAATATCACACTACAGCCTGTACTGGCTTCGTACTACCTGACGGAAAAACATGTCAAGGAGCGAAGAAACCCCATTACGGAGCTCATCAACGAGAAATACCGTGCGGTATTGAACAAGGCTTTGGAGCACCACAAACTGCCGATCCCCATGGTCCTGCTCGTGCTCGTAGGAACGGTTGTGTCCTTTGGGTTCCTGGGTACGGAGTTCGTTCCGCCGCTCGATGAGGGGGCCATCATGGCGTCGAGCGTCATGTTGCCGGAGACATCGCTGGAGGAGTCCGTCAAGGTGTCCAAGCGGATCGAGCACGTCTTCCTTTCCTTCCCGGAGGTGATCTCGGTCTCGAGGACGACAGGTACCGCGGAAGCTTCGGAACATTTGCACCCCGTCAACCACAGTCATTTCAACATCGAGCTCCTTCCGCGTGAAGAGCGCGAAAGGGACTTCGAGGAGATCACTCAAGCCATGCGGGAGGAGCTGGACAAGATACCTGGAGTGAACTACATCTTCGAGCAGCCCATCGCCAACAAACTAGCGGAGATGTTGACCGGGACGGAAGGTCAGTTGTCCATCAAGCTCTTCGGAGCGGACCTGGAGACTTTGAATCACTATATCGAGGACATACGAAATGCCCTCGCTGATTTGAGAAGGTGTTGCCGATCTCCAAATCGAGCAAACGACCGGCGTCCCCCAGCTGGTCATTGACGTTAGAAGGCAGGAGTTGGCTCGATACGGCATCTCCGTAGGCGACGTGGCAGATGTCATCGAGACCGCGTTGAACGGATTCGAGGTTACAGACGTCTACGAACCGGATCGGATCACCACGCTATTGATTCGACTGCCCGAGGAATACCGAAACGATGAAGACAAAGTGAGGAATCTGCTCATTGACGCTCCGAACGGGGAGAGGATCCCTTTGAGTGTGTTGGCGGACATTTATCGTAGCGAAGGTCCGCAAAGCATCTTTAGGGAGAACCTCCAACGCAGGAAAATCCTCCTGTGCAACGTCGTCGACAGGGACATTGGGAGTTTTGTTGAAGAAGCGCGGGCAATCATCGCAGAGGAAGTCGACCTGCCTGCCGGCTACTACGTGATCTTCGGGGGGCAGTACGAGAGTCAACAACGCGCCATGAGGCATTTGACCATGGTCATGCTCCTAGTCCTCCTTATCATTTTCGTGGTGCTTTTTACTTCGTTTCGATCGTTGCGGCAGGCCCTCCTCATCATTTTAAACATCCCCACGACATTGTTGGGAGGTGTGCTGGGGCTTCTAATTGCTGGGCAGACAATGAACGTGTCGTCTACCATCGGACTCATCGCTCTTTTCGGCATTTGCGCCCAAAACGATGTGATCCTCGTTGCGAAGATCAACGAGCTAAGATGTCGAGGCAGGGCACTGAAAGAAGCCGTCATCGAAGGAGCGTTGACGAAATTCCGGCCGATTTTGATGACTGACTTGGTCATGATTGTAGGTGTCCTGCCCTTGGCACTCATCGAGACCACCGGCGCCGAGCTTCATCGTCCCTTGGCCGTGGTTTACATCGGAGGATTCTTCTTCGCCATCCTCTTGAGGCTTCTTATCGTTCCGGCTCTTTACTACACCATGATGTCCTACGACGCGGAACAGTGCTAGGCACGTCTCTTGGGTTGTTGTTCTGCCGGTTACTCGTGTAGATTTGATGACTTGTGCTCGAAGCACTATCATGTCGGCGGCGGTGGAACGGACAGCTAACGGAGGACGTTGATGTACAAGACGATTTTGGTGCCGCTGGACGGTTCGAAGTGTGCCGAGGCGATTTTGCCCCACGTGGAAGCCATGGCGAAGGGCTTCGAGGCCGACCTCGTTCTGATGACGGCCGTTGACCACGCGCCGCCGTCGGTGACGAGGATCGGACAGCAATCCGAAAAGGAATACGTGGAGAAAGAGCAGTCGGAAGCGGAGTCCTATCTCGAGGAACAGAAGAAGAAACTTGAAAAAGAAGGCATCAAGGTCAAAGTCGTCGTCCTCCACGGCCGAGCGGTGTCCGCCATCATCGAGGCCGCGCAGCATATCGACGCCGACCTCATTGCGATGGGGAGTCATGGGAGAAGCGGCCTGACGCAAGCCTTTTACGGCAGTGTCGCTTCCGGGGTCTTGAACCGGATCGATCGCCCATTGCTCTTGGTGCGTCCAAAGTCCTGTTGAGTTTCGAACAACGTGGCGATTGCTCTTGCCGATCTCCAGTACTGACCTTTCGCTTCTTATCCAGAAGACGAAGGCTCGCTTTCAAGCCGCTTTTGGAGGCGAGCCCGGTCTCGCCGTTTCGCCGGGGCGGGTGAATCTCATCGGCGAGCACACCGATTACAACGACGGTTTCGTCTTCCCCCTCGCCATTGATCGCTATGTGGCCCTTGCCTTTGCTGCCAATGATCTCGACCGACTGCGGATCCACTCCGTCGACTACGGGGAAACCCAGGAAGTGTTGCTCGAGAGCCTCCGCTTGCCGGGAGGTGCGGAATGGCACGACTACATCAGCGGGGTCTTCTGGGTCTTGAAACAGGAGGGCCATCCGGTCGTCGGGCTCGATCTGGTCGTGGCGGGTACGATTCCCATTGGAGCGGGACTGTCGTCCTCGGCAGCGTTGGAGCTTGCGACGGCACGGGCTGTGTCAGCATCTGTCGATCTCGCGTGGGAGCCGAAGAAAATGGCTCTGGTCGGCCAAAAGGCCGAAAACGATTGGGTGGGGATGCCTTGCGGGATCATGGACCAGTTGGCTGTTGCCGCCGGACAAGAGGGAGGGGCCCTGCTTCTCGATTGCCGCAGTTTGGACTACCGGCTCGTTCCCATCCCCGACCAAGCTCTGGTGGTTGTCATGGATACCGGCACGCGTCGGGCGTTGGTCGACGGGAAGTACAACGAGCGTCGCGCGAGCTGTGAATCGGCTGTGCACGCCCTGCAGCAAAACGACCCTTCCATTCGAGCGTTACGTGATGTCACTCTGGAGATACTGTCGGAAAGCAAGGACCCAATGGACCCGGTGGTGTATCGACGCGCTCGGCATGTGGTTGAAGAGAATGAACGAACCACCGAGATGGCCGAGGTGCTCCAAAGCGGGGATTTGGAGCGGGCCGGTGGCCTCATGAACGCGTCTCACGAGAGCCTTCGTGATTTGTACGAAGTCTCGAGCCGAGAGCTCGACCTCATCTCTGAACTCGCCAGGGAGCACCCTGCGTGCTACGGCGCTCGTATGACCGGAGCAGGCTTTGGTGGATGCGGGGTGGCGCTCATCCGGGCCGATCATGTCGAGAATTTCACGTTCGACATAGAACAGGCTTATAAGAAACAGTCCGGACAAGCGGGGTCACTCTATGTGTGTCGGCCTGTTGGGGGGACGAGCTTGATGTGATCCGTCAATCATTGGTAGTACTCAAGCCCGCCTTCGCTGAAGCTTCGGCGAGGCCTCGCCGTAGCCGCGGATGAAGGTATTTGGCGGCGGAGGCGGGAACTCAAGAACTCAAGACCGCCTTCGCTGGTGCTTCGGGGAGGCGGGAAATCAAGAAATCGAGAATTCAGGAACAAAGGAATCGAGGTTAATCATGAAATCGAGTCTGTGGATTGCGCTGGCACTTCTCATTTGCTCAACGGCAATAGGGGCTCGGCAGGAGGGACCTGGGTCGGTAGAGTCGAACGACGACACCGCACGTTCGGGTTGGTTGGAGCTCGACCCCGGCGAGCGCCAAGCCGTGGAGCAGTTCGCCACGGAATACAAGTCGTTTCTGCATAAGGCCAAGACGGAGCTGTCCTTCGTCTCGGAAGCGGTCAAATTGGCCGAGGAAGCCGGCTTCCGGAAGCTCGAGGATGACTCGAGACTGAGTCCCGGCTCACGTTACTATGATGTCAACCGTGATCGCGCCATGACGCTCGTCGTCGTCGGAACCAACGACATGCGGCAGGGTTTTCAAGTCGTCGGTGCTCACATCGACTCACCCCGTCTCGAGCTCAAACCGAGAGCCCTCTACGAGTCTCAAGAATTCGCGCTCTTTCAGACGAATTATCACGGTGGGCTCAAGACCTACCAATGGACCAATATTCCGCTGGCGCTCATGGGTCGTGTCGACAAGAAAGACGGTTCCACGGTGTGGATCTCTGTGGGTAACGAAGCAAGTGAGCCGGTCTTCGTGATCCCGGACCTGTCACCGCACGTCGATGCCCAGCTACGCAATCGAACCGCTAGGGAAGTGATCGAGCTGGAAGAGCTGGATCCGGTAGCCGGCCACATCCCGGCGAGCGCCGAGAAAAGCGTCAAGGAGGCCGTCGCCAGCTATCTCAAAGATGTTTACGATGTTGATCTCGATGATCTCGTCTCGGCCGAGCTCGCTTTGGTGCCCGCCTTCATGCCGCGTGACGTGGGATTCGACAAGGGACTCATGGCCATCTATGGCCAAGATGATCGCGGCTCTGGCTACGACGCTCTTCGCGCCATCCTGGAGAGCGCCTCACCTGAGCGCACATCGATTGCTTACCTGGTAGACAACGAGGAGGTGGGGAACGTCAACAACACCGGTGCCCGCTCGACCTATCTGGTCGACTTGATGGGGCGGCTGATGCACGCGCAAATGGGGAATGATTTCAGCGAGCACTGGCTCCGCCGGGCCTTGAGGGCCACCCGGGTCATCTCCTCTGACGTCAACGCCGGGCTGCATCCTATTTGGCCTTCTGCCTGGGAACCAACAAACGCCCCACGGCTGGGGCAGGGCGTCAACCTCAAGCTTTACGGCAGAGGCTTCAACGCCAACTCCGAGTACATCGCTTGGATTCGACGGATGCTCGATGAGGAGGGGATCCCTTGGCAGACGGCGACCTATAAGGTCGGTAGGGCCGGTGGCGGTACGATCGGTGTCACGATGTCGGATGACAACATGGAGGTCATCGATTTCGGCATTCCCATTCTGTCAGTCCACACGCCCTACTCGGTGAGCTCCAAGATCGATGTGTATTACCTCTACCGTGCGATGAAAGCGTTTTTCGAGAGGTAGCAGTCAAGCAGTCAAAGTAGTCGAGCAGTCAGGCAGTCCGCCTACGCCGAGGCGCGGAGACGCAAAGCAGCAGGAGACATGTGGCCGCAAGAAGTTGAAGGCTATATTCGGTCCTTCCAATATCCGGGTCGCCTGTGAAGATGCATGATCGCAACAATAACGATTGCATCTGGTTCTATGGCATATAGAACACCGAATGGAAATCGCCGCGCAATGCGACGCCGTATGTTGTCCGATAGTTTCTTGCCGGATTGAGGGTGGGTAACAATAGATGTGATAGTGTGTTCGATCTCTTCAAGGAAAGCCACGCCCAATCCGCGGCTTTGCTCTTCATAGTACCGAGCTGCCTCGAGCATCTCTTCCTCCGCCGGTTGGAGGAATATGCGTTTCTTCATTCGAGATGTGCTTTGGCTTCTCTTAGTACCAAATCGGCAGATCTACCAGCGAGAATGCCCTTTCTATAATTGGCGTATCGACGCTCGGCTTCCTCGATCCAGTCGGCCTCGACGTCACGCCCTTCCAAGGATTCCAAACTCGTGAGGAGCCGGTGCACCAGTCTCGCCCGTTCAGCAGGTGGTAACTTCAACGCTGCCACTTCGAGTTCATCCTTTATTGTCGCCACGATAGCCTTCCTCTCACCGATATTATGGCCCATTTGGTATTGAATCTCCAGGCGGTCCTCACACTCGGCTCGCCCTTCTAACCGGCTGAACTGAGCTGCGGCGCCTCCAGTCAAAAACCGCGCCGTCTCTTCAATTGAATAGTTTAGGCTGCCGATTCCTTGTCGATTTCCCAACTAGGGAATACCAACACTGGTGGGTGGCATTTCAACGCCCGTGCAATGACCTTGGCGGCGTTTGTCTTTCCATTCGCGTTCGTTTGCGGCTTCTTTATTGCCCAAAGAAAAGCCCCGGGGAGGTTGTCCCCGGGGCTTGAAGGCTTAGCTCCTCTTAGCTACTAGATGACCTAGAAGCGTACTCTCGCTACGATACGAGCAATACGCGGGGCCAGGATCTCGTCCAGCCGGAAGAACTCTGACGAGCCCAAGTTGATATAGCGGGCCAGACTCTTGTTGCCGTTAAAGAGGTTGAACACCTCGAACGCGAGGGTCGCACCTCGACCACTTGCGAAGTTGAAGTTCTTGGCAAATCGGAGATCCACGTTCACGAGCGTGGGAAGTCTCTCATCTTCGACGTTGGGGACAGCGACGACTTCCGTCGTTCCCTCGAGCGCGCCAAGGTTCAGACGCTGCCAGTAAGGTAGCGGATAGCCTTGACGGGTGAAGAGGTTACCGGCGATGTCGAAATCGTAGGGGAGCTGGTAGAGACCCGAAATGTTGAACGTCCAGCCGTAGGTGAAGTAGATGCTCTTGCCCGAGCCGCCACCCAGACGGATCACGGGGCTCCCGTCCTGACCGGTCGGTGAGGTATCGAAGAAGGACGGATTTTGGATACCAGCCATGCCGTCGTAGTGCTCATGCTGCTGGTTGTACGCGAAGCTCATCCGGCTCATCCACTTGTTAGAGAGACGCTTGTTCATCGTGAATTCGAGGCCCCAGTACTTGCGGCTGTAGCCGTCCCGGTTGGTCTCGATGTCGCCGCCCGTGACCCCAGGCCGATCGAGAACACCAGCGTTGAGGACCCAGGGTGTTGCGGTGTAACCATCGATGGTGGAGGGTGTGCCCTGACTATAGTCCGCCGAGGTGACGCCGATGTCCGGGTACCAGGTGAAGTTGTTGGAGTTCCGATAGCTAAACGCCACGCCGACACCCAGGTCCTGCACGATCTCGCGATCCATGCCGAGGACGAACTCGTAGTCCTTGTCGGCGGAGTAGTCCGGATCGATCTTGTCCACCGATTCCCCGATTCTTCCCGGGTCGTTGGGGTCGACGCCGCCGAAGGTGTTCAGTTGGGAAAAATCGACTTCATTCAGCTGGATCTTCCGGTCTCCGTTAGCATCCACCCAAGGGTATTGGAGGTATGCCCGTCCACCGAGAGGATTGTCATTGCCGGCCGCCCCTACGTAAAGCTGCCCGTGGTAAGCGGAAAACGAGGCCCGCAGGACCGTCTTGTACTCCTCGTCCAGCGCATAGGTCAGCGCAAACCGAGGAGAGACGTTGTTCCAGTTCACGCCCACACCGCCGCCGGCAAAGCTCAAGCCGGGAAGGAGCTCTGGAATGAGCGGATTACCGCCTACCTCAGCCGCTTTGTTCTCGCTGGTTTGCCGGTCGTAGCGCACGCCCACGTTCAGGTTCATGCGGCCACGTGTGTAGGTGTCGCCCGCGTAGAGGCTGAAGTAAGTGCCCTTGGTGCCGGAGTAGGAGTCACGGTAGAACCGTGCCTCGTCGTTGCCGGACGTGTTGATATAGGCAACGGTCTTGTTCCCGGCGGTCACGGCCTGGGACTCGTTGTTGACCAGCTTGTAGCCGCCACCGAACTTGATCTCGTGGCTGCCCTCGCCCTGCTCCAGGAAGTAGCTGTTGTCGACCCGGAACGTCGACTGAGGTCGGCCGTAGAGCGCCGAGTACGGAGCTCCAAAATACCTGCCCTGGACATAGTCCTGGACTTCGTCTTCATCGACTCGTCCCGCCAGTGAGAAACCGGTGCTGTAATAGGCGTACTTGGCGTTCATGATGAAGTTGGGACTCCAGACGCGGTTCCAGTCCACCTTGGTCAATCCGTGAGGTTGTCTCGGGTAGTACCCGCCTTGATCCCAGAGGTGCTCTTCCGTCTGCTCCAAGGAACCTCCGGGCGAGCGTCCGTATTTTTCTTTGGCGCCCAGGAACCAGAAATAGGAGATGGTGTCTTTTTGAGTGGCTTGGAAGTTCACTTTGACCGTGTAGTTCTTGAGGATCGTTTGGTCCCTGGTCTGCGGAAGCGTGAGGATCTGGATGTCGTTCTTACCGTATTGACCATAGAACCACAGCTTGTCCTTGAGGATGGGGCCGCCGAACTCGACGCTGTAGTCGGTGATGTTGTCGGTGTGGTCGGCCTTGTCACTACCCTTGAGTCGCGGGTCTCCGTCGAGCTCCGGCGGAAGGTTCGCGGACTGCAGCGCGTCGTCCACCCAGTTGAACACGAAAGAACCATGGTAGTTGTTGGTGCCGCGCTTGGTCACGAAGCTCATGTGGACACCACCGGTAGGTGCCGTGATATCGGATCCACCTGTGGTGACGTTGACCTCATCGAACGTATCATAGGTGTAATAGGTCGGTGAGGCGCCCGTGGCGGCCATGTCGGTGATGTTGATGCCGTCGATGCTCCAGGTGTTGTTGTCCGCGTTGGCGCCTTTTCCTTGGTAGCCCGACTGCTGGCCGCTTTCAGACCCGGCCAGGTTCACGCGGTCCACTTGGACGCCGGCGACGGTCCTGAGAAGGGCCCAAGGGTCACGAGAGCTCGGGACTTTCTCGAGCTCGTCTTTCTGAATGGTCTGTTCGGTACCGGTCTTTTTGATGTCGACGACCGGGGTCTCAGCGGTGACCGTGATAGTCTCCTCGACGCCTGCAATCGACATCGCGAAGTTGAAGTCCACGTTGACCGCCGACGACAGGATGAAGTCTCGTTGTTGGGTCACGAAGCCCGCCAGCTCGACCCGGATCGTATAGTTTCCGTGGTCCATGTTGAGGAAACGGAACTTGCCGGTGCCGTCGGTGACGGTGGAGTTGGTGCCCAAGTCGCCCGTGAGAGTGGCTACCGCGCCGGGTAAGACGGCACCCGAGTCATCGGTGACGGTGCCATAGATGTTACCCTTTGCAACTTGAGAGTAGGCATAGGGTGCCAACCCGATGAGAAGGGCCAGCCATACGAGAAAAAGTCGCTTCATGTGTTCCCTCCTTGAAGCTTTGTTAATGAGTGATAAAACTCATGCTCTTAGTGCGATGTGAGTGCAAATCACGAGCCAAGAATTTACATGTGGAATAATGTCGTTTTGGCCGAATATATATGTTTTAAATTTTGAAAATGCACAACAAAAATATGTTCGAGCGGGAACTAGCGTCTCATTGAGCTCATTTTATGTGACGAAAGATCCAATGTTTTAGATCGAAATCCAATTTATTGGAGTTCTATCCATTGAATTGAATAGAAGGAGCGAAGTGTTTCGTTACGAAGTGTTTCAATTTGGTGAGAAGCTCATTGAACGCCGTCCTATCCAGCGGTGCCGCCATGCGATAGGATGCTGCGAAGTTCGCCCCATTCTCGAGGTGTTTGACGATGACGAGAGGTGCCATAGGAATCGTTCTCACCGGGATAGTTCTTGTTGGCTGTAACCCAAGATCGCCCGCGAGGGTGGACTGGGAAGATCCCGAAGTCTTCTCCCGGAACCGGGAGCCGGCGAGGAGTTCTTTCATACCCTTTGCGGATCGCGCCTCAGCCTTGGCTGGAGCACCCAATCGATCGCCCTTTTTTCTATCGCTCAACGGTTCGTGGAAATTCCACTGGTCAAGCGACCCTGCTCATCGACCCGTTCGTTTCTATGAAGAAGACTTCGATGTCAGTCGTTGGGAGGAAATGACGGTGCCCAGCAACTGGCAGCTCGAGGGTTACGGTGTGCCCATATACATCGAGGCCGGATTGCCGTTTTCTTCCGAACCGGTCCCTCCGAGAGTGCCTCACCAAGAGAATCCGGTCGGGTCATACAGAAGGACTTTTGTGCTCCCCGGGAGTTGGCTCGACCGACAGGTGTTCCTTCATTTTGGTGGCGTGAACTCAGCCTTCTACGTCTGGATCAACGGGCAAGAGGTTGGCTATAGCCAAGGTAGTAAGACACCGGCAGAGTTCGATATCACGTCCTATGTTCGACCCGGGGAGAACACGCTGGCCGTGGAAGTTTACCGCTGGAGTGACGGGAGCTACCTGGAGGATCAAGATTTCTGGAGGCTGAGCGGTATCGAGAGGGACGTTTTCGCGTATTCGACGCCACCGACTCACATGTTTGATTTCTTGGCCGTGGCCGATCTCGTGAACGAGTATGCCGACGGGCAGTTACGCGTAGAGGTCGATCTCGAAAATCATCGGACGACGGCCTCGGACCCCTTGCAGGTCGTCATGGATCTGCTCGACGAGGACGACCGCTCGGTGCTCCCACAGCCGATGGTCGAGGACATCGAGGTTGCGGCAAGCAGTCGATCGTTCGTCGTCTTCGAGACGACGATTTCGCGTCCCAAGAAATGGAGCGCCGAGTCACCTCACCTCTATTCCCTCGTCCTGCAATTACTAGATGAGGATGGAGCGGTTCAAGAGGTGGTCTCGAGACGCGTCGGACTTAGAAAGGTGGAGATCCGGAAAGGGCAGCTGTTGGTCAACGGGACCCCTGTTTTGATCAAAGGCGTCAATCGTCATGAGCACGATCCCGAAAAGGGGAGAGTGATGTCGGAAGAGCTCATGTTGAAAGACATTCAACTGATGAAACGATTCAACATCAACGCCGTCAGGACCAGCCACTACCCCAACGTTCCCCGGTGGTACGAGCTCTGTGATGAGTACGGCCTCTACGTCGTGGATGAAGCTAACGTCGAGTCCCATGGCGTGGGCTACGACCCGGACGTGACATTGGCCAACAAGCCGGAGTGGGAGGCGGCTCATCTCGATCGCATGGTGAGGATGGTGGAGCGTGACAAGAATCATCCCTCCGTTATCGTCTGGTCGCTGGGTAACGAATCGGGCGACGGAGTCATCTTCGAGAAGATGTACCAATGGACAAAGAGACGGGATCCTTCCCGGCCGGTCCAATACGAAATGGCCGATTTGCGTCGCCACACGGATATCTTCGCTCCCATGTATGCCCGCATCCACATTCTCGAAGCCTACGGCAGTGAAAGAAGACAACGCCCACTCATCCTCTGCGAGTACGCTCATGCTATGGGGAATAGCGTGGGCAATCTGCAGGACTATTGGGATGTGATCCATCGGCACGCGTCGCTTCAAGGCGGCTTCATATGGGACTGGGTGGATCAGGCGATCGAGAAGACTTCGCCGGAAGGGGAATCCTACTGGGCATACGGCGGCGATTTTGGCCCGGAGGGGACACCGAGCGGTGGCAACTTTTGTATCAACGGTCTCGTTTCGGCCGATCGCGAGCCTTATCCCAGCCTCTGGGAGGTCAAGAAGGTCTACCAGCCTGTCCATGTGGAGCCGATCGAGTTGGCCAGCGGCCGAGTGAAGATCGTGAATCGATACGATTTCACGAGTACGAGTGAGCTCGAGCTCATCTGGGCGGTCGTGGGAGATGACGAGAGGCTCGCCGAGGGCGAGATGGTGTCACCGGATATCGCCCCACATTTTGACGAAACCATTGAATTGCCTCTGCCGGTGATTGAGCCGGTACCCGGCGTCGAGTACTTCCTCAACTTGAGCTTCCGGACTCGAGAGGCCTCTGCGCTCGTTCCGAAGGGGCACGAGGTCGCTTGGGAACAATTCAAGTTGCCGGTTGGCGAGCCAGAGTCGGCCGTCGAGTTGGCACGGGCCGCCAAACTGACACCCCATGAGAACGACAACGGGCTGCGCATCGTGGGAGACGAGTTCTCAGTGACCTTCGATACCGCCACGGGCGAGATCCTTTCGATGACCTATGGAGAGACGGAGTTGTTCCGAAGTGGTCCCGTACCGAATTTTTGGCGTGCTCCGACCGATAACGACTTTGGCAACGACATGCCCGAGCGCCTGGGCATCTGGCGCGAGGCAGGCGAGAAGAGAATTGTGAACGACGTGTCGATCCGCCAGAACTCGGATCGAGATGTCCTCATAGAGGTCGTCGCCACACTTCCGGCCGGTGGGTCCAGATACACAACGACCTACCACGTCTTTGGAAGCGGAGATATCCTCGTCGAGAACCGATTCGAGCCGGGGGGGTTAGGGCTCCCCGACCTGCCGCGGTTCGGCATGAGGATGAGATTGTCGGATGCGCTTCAGAACATGACCTGGTACGGGCGCGGCCCACATGAGAGCTATTGGGACCGAAAGACGGGAGCCAAGATAGCAGTCTATAGAGGGAGAGTCTGGGACCAGTATCAGCCCTACGTTCGACCTCAAGAAAACGGCAACAAATCCGACGTCCGATGGGTCGCATTGACCAACGAAGATGGTGTTGGCCTCCTCGCGGTGGGCATGCCATTGCTAAACGTCAGCGCCCATCCGTTTGGAATCGACGATCTGGATCCGGGGCCGACGAAGAGGCAACGCCATGCCATCGACGTGAAGCCGCGAGATTTCGTGACATTGAACCTCGACTACAAGCAAATGGGCGTCGGGGGCGATACGAGCTGGGGAGCAAGGGTCCACGAGCAGTATAGGCTCCCTGCGAAGAGATACACTTACACCTTCAGACTGCGTCCGTTTTCTCTGGTGGACGACGATCCGATGGAATTGAGCAAGCAGAAATTCTCCTGGCATGAGAAGGAAGAAGTAGAAAGTAGAAAGTAGAAGGGCCAGTAGGTACAAGGCCAGTGAGCAGAGGCCAGTAGGCAGTCCGCCTCTTTGCGCTCTTCTGCGCGGCCTTGCCGTAGCTCCGCCCTTAGTCCACAGACGTGCGGAGCGAAGGCGGGCTGCCCGACTGCAACGACACCCCGCCCTCTTGATTGCTCGACTGCTCGACTGCTGGTCTGTTCAACTTGAAGCGAGAAGGTTATTTCTTGATGAGTCCGATGAGGAATAAAAGGACCACGGCGCCGAAAACGGCCATCAGAATCGAGCCAATGAGCCCGTAGGCCGAAAGACCCAGGAATCCAAATAGCCAGCCTCCGAGCATGGCGCCCAGCACACCGACGACGAGGTTGCCCACGAGGCCGAAGCCGCGACCTTTCATGATTTGGCCGGCGAGCCAGCCGGCGATGATGCCTACAATTGCGAAATAAAGGAAGCTCATGGTAGGTTCCTCCTTCTTACCCATAATCGGGTGTCATAGGCTATTACTCGAAGTGACCCACGTCAAGAGCCTTGAGAGATGCCGCCATGGCGGAGGGGTGACCCTTTTCTCGACGGCGTTCTTGCAGCAGGAGATAATGACCTTTTTGTGATGAACATTGATTTGAGCAAGAAGGTGGTGAATTGAGCTCGAGTGCACTTTTGTGGTTCCTTCTGGGGCTCGTGGCCCTCGTCGTCGGCGCAGAAGTTCTCGTAAGAGGTGCTTCCGGATTGGCCCGTTCTCTGGGAGTCAGCTCCCTCGTGGTGGGGTTGACGGTGGTTGCGTTCGGCACCAGCGCCCCAGAGCTCTCCATCAGTCTCCTGTCGTTGCTGAAAGGGCAGGCTGATTTGTCGGTCGGCAATGTGGTCGGGAGCAACATCGCCAACATATTGCTCATCCTGGGCAGCTCGGCGCTTCTTGCTCCTTTGGTCGTCTCCCGGCAGCTCGTCCGCTTCGATGTTCCCATCATGGTTGCTGTTTCGTTCCTCGTTCTCATCTTGAGTTGGAACGGAAGCTTGGGTCGCTGGGACGGTACCATCCTTGTTCTTGCACTCATCACCTATACGGTCGTGCTGATTCTGACCCAAAAGAAGGAAGACGAGCCTCGAGAAAATCCAAGAGCCAGAGCACCTGTCGGCAAAAAGTGGGCTGGAGTGGTTGTCCAATTGGTGATGGTCCTCGCGGGGCTGGTGCTTCTTGTCTTGGGCGCCGGTTGGTTGGTGGACTCTGCTACCTCATTCGCTCGTTGGATGGGCGTCAGCGAGCTCGTGATTGGACTCACTGTGGTCGCTGGTGGTACTTCCTTGCCGGAGCTCGCAACGTCACTGATGGCGGCGATGAGAGGAGAGCGCGACATCGCGATTGGGAATGTCGTTGGCAGCTGTATTCTCAACCTATTGATGGTTCTCGGGACGGCCTCTCTCGTTGCACCCAACGGCATCGAGCTGAATCCGGCTCTGCTGTCGTTCGACATACCGGTCATGATTGCGGTGTCCGTAGCTTGTCTGCCCATTTTGTTTACCGATCATCTGGTCGCACGTTGGGAAGGGGCGCTCTTTCTCTTATACTACGTCGCCTATACGGGTTATCTCGTTCTGAGCGCATCTCATCATGATGCGCTCCCCATTTTCAGCAGCATCATGTGGGCCTTCGTCATACCGCTGACCGTGATCACACTAGCGGTTTTGACGATGAGGGCCTGGAAAAAGCAAAGGAGCTCTTCCATATAGGGCTGTTCCAAAGAGAGCGGGTGGTTCGATGTCAGAGACAACCTATAGCTTCGTGTTCGATCGCCAAGTGGGCGGTGATGTTTTCAAAAAAGTGGGCAAGACCGAGGTGGTTCTTGCCATACTGGCGACCATTACGCCCGAGCCCGACTGGGACGGCTGTTTGGTCTATGAGGGGCCGACGCCACTCGATCAAGTGAAGACCGTTTGTGTCGGCACCGAGGGGCCCAAAGCCGAGGTCGTTCAGGTCAAGCTCATCGAGGGATTCGAGAGGTTCGGGGTTCCCATCCTCGAGGTCTACGAGGGCGGTCCGGAAGTCCGGGAACGGATCGCCAAGGCTTCGGGTGGGAAGTGGGTAACGGGGTGAAGAGAGAATTCAAGAGCTCAGAATTCAAGAACTCAAGAACTCAAGAACTCGAGAACTCGAGAACTCAAGAATTCAAGAATTCAAGAATTCAAGAATTCAAGAATAAGAGCCTGTTTCATTGTCCGCCTGCGAACCAAGGCTTCGGAATAAACATCGGAAGTCGAATGACAACGTGAAGCGAAACGCTTGTTTCATCAGTGTTGTTGCTTTGGTGGTGCTATTGTCAATAGTCCAGGCCAGGACTTCTCAGGTTCAGATGTTGACGACTAAGGACGTTTTGGAGTTTCCGGTTCCGCCGGCGGACCGGCGCATACCTTATGGTCCGAACCCTCTTCAATTTGGCGATCTCCGGATGCCCGAAGGCGAGGGTCCCTTTCCTGTGGTCGTCGTTGTCCATGGAGGGTGCTGGTTGTCTGAATACAACTTGGACCACATCGCCGCCTTTTGCGCGGCCTTGACGGATGTGGGTTTGGCCACATGGAGTCTCGAATACCGTCGCGTCGGTGACGAAGGAGGCGGTTGGCCGGGGACCTTCCAGGATGTCGCACGAGGTACGGACCATCTCCGCGATCTAGCGAAGGACTATCCTCTCGACCTTGAGCGTCTCGTGGCTGTCGGTCATTCCGCGGGAGGTCACCTGGTCTTGTGGTTGGCGGGCCGAAACCTGCTTCCTGAAGACTCCGCGGTCATCAGCGAGAATCCACTGCCAATTTCGGGAGTCGTCGTGCTTGCGGGTGTCAGCGACCTCGAAGTAGCGCACGAACAAAACGTATGCGGTGATGTAGTCGACCGGCTTCTCGGAGGAACACCCGACGAAGTTCCTGCTCGTTATCGACAGGCGTCGCCAATGCATCTTCTGCCCTTGGGTGTTCGTCAAAGGTTGGTGCATGGCGATCTCGACGGTATCGTGCCACTCGAAATGAGTCGACACTATGAAACAGCAGGAAAGAAGCGGGGCGATGATGTGGCGCTCATCGTTTGCCCCGACGCGGGTCACTTCGAGCCGATAGCGCCCGAGACCCCGGCATGGCGTCTGGTCAGGGATGCCATCAGGGAGCTTATTCGTCGCGACTGAACTCCGTCCACTCCACACTCAGTGTGATCTTGGTGCAGACCGGAATCGCCTTCCCGTCCAAAATGGTAGGCTCGTATTTCCACTGGCGGACGGCGTCGATGAGAGCGGCTTCGCCCTCCGGCCATGGAGGGTCGAAGGTTTGAAGCGCTTTGACCTCGGACACGCTGCCATCCGTTGAAATGATGACTTCCAGCACCGGTGCCCCCTGTGTTTCGGTCTCCCTATATGGAAGGACGGGAGCGATGTCGCTCACTTTCTTGGGCGCCTTGACCATGCCGCCCACCGGCATGGGTTTCGGGCCCGGAGCTCCCCAGATCTTGGCCCAAGCGCAAGGAACGCCGACAGGCTTTCTGGCGGAAGTCTGTTGCTCTTGCACCGGTACGATCTCCCGATCGTCCATCGTTACGGTTTCGAGTGGCGGCGGCTCGCTGGGGTTAGCATCTATTGGAGCTTTGGGCGCGGGCACCGGCGGTTCGGAACCGCTAGGTCCGCAGAAGAGAATGGGCAGGCCCATGGCGACCACGATCAGTAGATTTTTCATGGCAAACAGTCTTGTGCAGGTTTTGCCGGAATTGCAAGCGCGAGACCTTCAAGGTCTTAAAATATGTGGTGTTGTGCCAATCGAGTAGTTCTTCCACTAAGTTCGCATGAATATTCAAAATGTTGCGGCTCATTGGATTCGGGGTACAATATCTAGTATTTGATGAGGGTGAGAGCCCGGGCGACGGCAAACGCTAGGCATTGCCGGCTTTAGAGACAAACGGAGGACACGACTTAATGAAACGAGGCATACCCACTGTTCTAAGCATCTTGGCCTTGACACTGACTTATGTCGCTTGCAGCGAGGAAACGCCAACCTCCTCGAGCTCTCTCTCGGCTCCGACGATTCAGAGCCCTGCGGTGGGCGCGACCCTCACGGATTTGCAGCCGACCCTGACCGTGGGCAACTCGACGGGCGGGGTAGGAGTGCCCACCTATCGGTTCGAGATCGCAACGGATCCGGGCTTCGGCAGCACGGTGGCGGCCGACGAAGGGATCGGTCAAGGAGCCAGCGGAAGCACCTCTTGGAAGGTCACCGTGGTATTGGACGCGGGCCAGACGTACTATTGGCGGTCTCGTTCCAGTGCTACGGGCGAATCCAGCTCTTGGTCGAGCGTTGCCGATTTTGCAACGTTGGGCGGTTTCAACAGTGCCGACCCTCGCCCGGATGGTATCCTGGTTTTCGATCCGTTGACGGTGGGCTCATCGATAGGTGAGGTGGGTGGAGGATCGTTCAACGAACGAGGTTGGATGGCTACGGCCGCTGACACTTACATTCGCTATCGGGTCCCCACGCTCCCAAACGGCTTCGTCGAGTTCGACGTGACCAACCTTCGGAATCCGAACCCGAGATCGGACAAACGGAATTTACTCATCATGTGGGATCCTACGGCGGGCGAATACACCGAGAATCCTTACCGGGTGCACATCGCGAAGTATGACACGCGCCTCGTCGACCGATGGTACGTCCGCTTGCGCTGGATTTCACAAGGCCAGGAAGCCAATACCGGGTACGACTTCTTCCAATGGAATCGCAACCAGGTCTACCACTGGCGTATGGAGTGGGGAGCTTTTCCGGATATCGTCAGCAGCCAGCGTGTCCAAGTCTTGCTGGACGGACAACAGATTATGGCGCGCAACTACGATCGTATCTACAATCCCTCGACGCATTGGATTGAGCTCGGTATGGCGCCTCGCGAAGAAACGCTGGAGCAGGCTATCTTTTCCAATGTTGTGATTGGAGTCAGAAACCCGTAAGCTCCATTCATAGATTTGAGCCGACTTGAAGAGGTGGCGATATTCGCGCCGGGCACCCTGTGGGATTCCGTGCTGGAGCGGACCGAGCACGCGATAGCGTGCGGTGCTCTCCAGCGCATACCGACGCGGAACGAGGTCCTAGTGGACCGGGGTGTCCGCTTCGTTGTGCCCGTGGTCGAGAGTATCGAGCGCAAGCGAATGGCGGGCCGCGAGCAAAAGCGGTCGGGCGCCAATCCGTTCCTCCCTTACGAGGTCGATCTCTACGTCGGTGACATTTCCGAAACACACGTCGGACTCCTGAACAAGTTCAACGTTGTGGATCATCACTTGCTCATCGTGACCAAGAAGTACGAAGACCAAGAGGATCTGCTCAACCTACGAGATTTCGAGGCCATGTGGACGGGTATGGGCGAGTTCGACGGCCTCGCCTTCTACAACGGAGGTGTGGTTGCCGGCGCCAGCCAGCCGCATAAACACCTACAACAAGTTCCGGTTCCCCTCGGAGAGGGGCACGACCGCACACCGATGGATCCTCTTTTCGCATCGATCCGGCTCGAGGAGCGCGTGCGGACCGTACCTGAGCTTCCCTTCATTCATGCCGTGGCCGGTGTAGAGCGTTGCGGCCGAATGAGGGCGGTCGAAGCGGCTCGACACACTCTGGCGCTCTACATGGAAATGCGGACGACGGTGGGGCTCGAGAAGGACTCGGACCCTTACAACCTCCTCGTGACCCGGGATTGGATGCTCATGGTGCCGAGGACGCGAGAATTCTACGAGACGATATCCGTCAATGCGCTGGGTTTTGCCGGCTCCATACTCGTCCGCAACGAGGCGGAGCTCGAAACCGTCCGCGAGCGGGGCCCATGGAAGGTCCTCCGTCATGTATCGAGACCCGCTCCACACTGAATGTTCTCCCGAAGGCGGAAATCCTCGGTGTCCCGGAAAGCACGCTTCGAAACCAGATGAAACGACTCGGCGTCGAGCGACGTCCGCGCCAAACAACTCGCGAGAACTCGAAAACGTGACTCTCTGGGCACGGTATTGGACGGTGTCACATTTGGCACCCCTCCGTGCTAAGTTCACGCCCCTTAATTATTGATGAATTGTGTTACTAGGAAAGGGCCGCCGAGACCGAACTTAATGCCTACGAGTAATCTTCTCATGAGAAGAGATCTACTCTAGGCGCCTCGCCAGTGCAGCCACGCTTGAACTTTCTTCGTTTGCAAAGCTGGGCGCCCACGAAGAATTGCGTTTCCTGGTTTTCCGAGGTTCGGTTTCACGGTTTGTATTCCATTTCTGAATTCTTGCTCGTCAGGTCTATCTTCTCCTTGATGAGGTGAGAGATTGTTGCGTAAATGTGCCAATCCTCGGCCTAATCCATCGACGTTGGAATCCCGAACAGCCAGACTCGGCATCAAGCGCAAGAGATAAATCCGTATCCTTGACCTCTCTTTTCCGCTCCTCTCCCCCCCCCGGTTAGTATTGAATATCGAGTGTCTGGCGCTCGTTTTTCATCGTTCTAATCGAATTGGTTCTTCACCTCGGTGCGCTTCCCGAAGAGTGTTTCTTTTGGGCAACTCACGCCGGTGCGGAGCTCGACCTACTCATCGTAAGAGGGAATCAACGCTTGGGCTTCGAGATCAAGCGCACCACGGCACCCTCGTCGACACGTTCTATGCACTCAGCCATGCGGGATCTCGGTCTAGACCGACTCGATGTCGTACATGCAGGGGAGCATACCTTTCCGTTAGCTGACGGGATACGGTCCGTCGCATTTGATCGTATGTTCGAAGATATCACTGCGCTGGACTAACAAGGTATCTCTGTCCGTATCGGTGCCCGTAGGGTCGTTTGACTCATCCGAACAGGAAACATACCGAGCGGCTGAACTTTCTCGGTTTTTGGCATACACTGCCGGAGATTCTATCGAAGGGACAATACACTGCTGACATCAGAGCGGTGAGTCTCTAATTGAGAGGTGGATCATGTCGTCGAATTGGATGAACCTTGGTTGCGTTTTTTTGTTTCTTGTTGCTCCCTTGGGGTCGGGATTCCCGCAGGAGGCTACGGAGTCGGTCCTGTCCGCCCTGCGAGACGGGCTGACGTTTCATAGCTCGTTCGACAGTGGCACTGATGCCGACTTTGCTTCGGGCGATAAACGGATCTACACGGCGCCTTCCTACGACGAAGTCGACAAGGCCAAGCCGGGTTTCGATAACCCCAACGTCAAATTAGTGCGGAACAAGGGGCGATTCGGTTCGGCCCTCGAGTTCCACCAAAAGAACACCTCGGCTCTTTTCTTTCGGGGTGAGACCAATCTGGCCTATACGCCCAAGGACTGGAGCGGTACCGTTTCATTTTGGCTTAGCCTGGGCCCGAACCAGGACCTCGAGCCGGGGTATTGTGATCCCATCCAGATCACGGATACGACTTACAACGACGCGGCGGTCTGGGTTGATTTCACCAAAGACAATCCACGGCAATTCCGTCTTGGTGCCTTCGGCGACCTCGAATCGTGGAATCCCAAGAAACTCTCTTCAGATGAGAATCCGGACTTCATGAACCGTCTGGTAGTCGTCGACAATCCCCCCTTCAAGCGCGGCGAATGGACCCATGTGGTCATCACATTCTCGGGGCTGGGCTCGGCCGGAGGAGGGAGCGCCAAGTTGTATTTGAATGGCAAGCTACAGGGTACGACTTCCGGCATAAAGGATCCCTTCACGTGGGACCTTTCTCGCGCTCAAATCCGCATTGGAGTCAACTACGTGGGACTCTACGACGAGTTGGCCTTGTTCAACCGTCCTTTGACGGATGACGAGGTGTCGACGCTCCATGGACTGAGCGGTGGGGTCTCGTCCCTCCACAAGAAATGAAGCCGGGGGAGCTTGGTTCGAGAGCAGCCTGTCGCGATCCCAAATCCGCCTCGCGCAGGACGATTTGACCTCGTAGCTCTCCGGTTGCGTGGGAGCTCGTGTAGACCACCATGTAGATCCCGCCGGACACGAGGTTCTTACGATCCGGCTCCGTGAGAAGGAGTTTTCCGGAGACCGTTCCAGAGCCTCCTTCCCACAGAAAATGAAGTATCGGTCCGTTTTTGCCCTTTTCCCCTTGGTGTAGACAAACGCGTCGAACGTCGTCGTGGTTCAAACCGGTTAATTGGATAGTGTAGTCGAGCTCTCTCGTCGACGGGTCGAAGGTGAACATCGCTTGGGCGCCTTTAGTTGTCTCGACCGGCGGTACGCAGTCCGCTCCCGTGGCGGTGGCCAAGAGCTCCAAACGTGGGACCATCCCATTGAAAAGAGGCGGCGTTGTCGACGGAGGACGTCGGTGGTGAGTCGCCTGTTCGAAAGCGAAAGCGATCCGGATGAGCGTGGGCTCGGCGAAGGACAAACCCAAGAGCTCGACGCCGACGGGAAGCTCATCGGCAGTGAAACCGGCAGGGACGCTGATGGCTGGGAGGCCGGAAGCGGAGCTCACCATGCAATTGCTTCCTCTTTGGGGCTCACCGATGGGTGCCGGTTTGCTACGAATCGTCGGGTACAGCAAAGCATCCAGGCTCATTGTCGTCATGACGCTTTCGAGATCGTTCCGAAACGTCTTCTGCTTGTCGAGAGCATCACGGTATTCCTGGGTATCCCGACTAGGAGGGTCGTTTCTGGTCTCGAACCGCGTTTGCAGCGCTTTGTGGTAGAGGCCTCGTTCGAGAATCTCTCCCAGCGATCGCACCGTCGCTCCGGGGGTGGCTCGGAGGTAGTCCATCAGATCGAATTTGAACTCATGGGTGATAGCGGAGGCGTCTTCCAGTCGTTTCTCCAGGTCGAGAGGTGCCACATCGGCGGTCTCGGCGCCCAAAGACTTCATTCTTTCTATGGCCGTGTCAATGACCTCGGCAACCTCTGAGTCTCCGAAGGCTTCTCTGAGAATTCCGATGCGTGTGTCACGAAGGCCTTCAGGATCCAGATAATCGGTGTAACTCTTTGGGATGTGATCCTTGCCAGCCGTTGTGACCGGGTCTTCGGGATCGAAGCCCACCGTGGCGTCGAGCAAGATGGCCAGGTCGGTAACAGTTCGAGCCAGCGGACCTCCAATGTCCTGAGTGTGCGAGAGAGGAATGATGCCATCTCGGCTCGAGAGACCTGCCGTCCCCCGTAAGCCAACCAGGTTATTGTGGGAAGCTGGGATCCGGATCGAGCCGCAAGTGTCGCTTCCCATACCGGCCACGGCGAAGTTCGCGGCAACGGCGGCGCCGGTGCCTCCGCTCGACCCACCGGGATTTCTATCGGGATCGTAGGGGTTCCGAGTTTGCCCACCGAAAGAACTGACGGTCGTGATACCGGCTGCGAGCTCATGAAGATTCGTCTTTCCAATGACAATGGCCCCTGCCTCGCGCAACTTCCTAACTTGAAAAGCATCGTCCGGTGGGAAGAGCTCGGAGAGTGCAATGGACCCTCCGGTCGTGGGCATGTCGGCCGTGTCATAGTTGTCCTTCAAGACGATGGGAATGCCGTGGAGAGGCCCGCGAGGTCCTTTTTCCTTTCGTTCTTTGTCGAGGGCTTCTGCTCGCTCGATTGCCTTTTTGTTGACGTACACCATGGAATTCAGCTGGGGACCTCTATCGTCAAAGGCGTCGATGCGAGCCAGGTACCACCGAACGAGATCGGCAGATGTCACGAGGCCGGCCTCCATGGCTTGCTGCAGCTCGGGAATCGAAGCCTCCATCAGATCAAAAGAGCTCGCCTCACTTTGGCCGAAGGTCGCTCCAACCGACCCGGCCAGAAGAGCCAGGGAGGCGAGTCCGAATATGCACAGCGTGGTTCTTGTGTGGTGAAACATCGTCTTGTGCCTCGAGCCTTTGAAATGAACGCGCGAGCGGCTCTTTTCAGCGGAGCTCCAGTGTCCGCTGAGTCGTGCCTCCTTTTTGCGAGGCCACGGTCACCGTGACCCTCGGGTCGCCACCGGTTTTTCTAACGATGTACTCGATCCGACGTCGGGACTCGTGTCGGCCGACGGACGAGGTGGTATCGCGGCTGCCTTTGATGTGTCCCAGGTCGAGGCGTTCTTGGCCCGTGATGAGCTCGGCGTCCTCGATCTTTGCCATTACCCTCACGGGTACGGCACTCTCGTTGTCGAGCGCTCTCTGGGTCACGTTCGTCGGTAGGTAGCCTTCGTTCTCGATGTCCACCAGAATTCGATAGGAGTCAGTGGGTTCGATCCGCTCGACACTCGCCTCTCGGATGACCACTCGCGGGCTGATTTGTGCCAGCCAAAGCATCCATGGGACGTAGAGCTCGAGCTCTTTCTTCAGGAACTGAACCGGCGGATTGCGAGCGGTGAATCGGCTCCTCCATCCTCCGATCTCCACGCGTCCGAGTTGGGGATGATCGTACGGGGTCCAGGCGGCAAAGCCCTCTCCCCCTAGCTCGTCGTCGTTCCAACGGAGTCGTTCGATCTCACTCACGCTTCCGTCTTTGTTGTCGTCCGTTCCAAATCCGCCCCAAAACTCGGGAACGGCTCCTACCACCCCGAAGTCCCAATAGCCCCAAGTGATGAGAGTGCCGTGACGATGGAGTCGCGGGTTGCTGTAGCTAGGCCGGACCGGTTGGCCGGTCGTCGTGTGGTACTTCTCCGAGAGCTCGAGGATGAGCCTTTGATCCGCCATCGAGTAATTGTCCCAGGACGTCGTAGAGGGGAGCCGGAAGAGGAAACCGCCGCTCGTATGGCCGTGGAACAAGCCGGTGATGTTGCGATGGGCGTGGAGGAACTCGATGGTCGCCCGCGTCTCCGGCTCGGATAGCGGATAGGGGCCGGCGCCTCGCTGCTGAAACTCCATGCCCCAGTTGCGAGGGAAGTTCCGGTTCATGTCGATGCCGCCGACATCGTCCTCGTTGAACGCTCCGTCGTTGTCGTCGTCGATGCCTTCGGAATAAAGGTCGTAAAAACTACCGTCGTTGTCTTCGAGGTCCCTTCTCACCATGATGCGCGGGTCATCGCTACTTGCCGCCCAAATACCCTTGGGATTCGCCACCCGCATGCGCGTGGCAAAACCGTCCTTGTCGAGGTCGTTGGGCGGATCTTCGTCGAGTCGACCATCTGCATCCTCATCGTACGGTCGCGGTGTGCTGCGAGGATTGTGGATCGTTGTGAGAGCCACGTCGGCACCGTCGGGATTGAACTTCGGCCGCACATAGAGGACTCGGGTGTCGACCAGTTCCGTGATGTTCGGGTCCTTGCCATACTGCGTCAGCAGCACCCACGCGAAGTGAAGGGCCACCTCCGCAGCGGTCAACTCCTCGGCATGGATGTTCCCATCGTAGTAGTACCCGGGCTTTTCGAGCCCCGGTCCCGTCTTTTTGTTGGTGATCTCCAGCATCATCAAAGGCGTCCCTTTGAGGGTCTCGCCGATGGAGTAGAGGTTCGTAAGGTCCGGGAATGATTTTGCCCACGCTTCGAGAAGCGCATGGGTCTCGCTGGAGCTGTGATAGCTCGTCCATTCAGGCTGCAACGGGTCTTCTTGTGCATGGGAAGCAGGTGAGCTCACGACACACAACAAAACAACGAAGAAAGAGAAAAGACGCATCATGGTTCCCTCCGCGGAAGTAAAAATACCAGAGGGCCTCGGAAAGTGCCAACCTCTTTGAAGCGTTGAAAACAAAACTGAAGTGGAGGTTTGCAGTGGGAGGGAGACCCGTCGATTGATGAGCTGCTATGCGATGCGCTCGAACAATCCCGTTCGGTCCAGTCCTTTTTCAAACGTCAGGGTGGTTTCGCACCCGGCGCTCTTTCCTGAGAGTCCAATCAGCAGATCGGGGATGTCGGCCGTTGTGTCCCGTCCCAAACGGACGACCTGTCGTATGAGCTCGAAATCGTCGAAATCAAGAATCGGCAATTCTGTAAGCAGTTCCAATGCAAGCAAGCAACGTGGAATTGGAGTTAGAATTCGATTTCGATGAATGTAAAGGTGACGCCGGCCAAAGCAGCTGCACTTGCGGCCCTTCTCTCGCTCGGCGTTTATCTGGTCACCTTGTCGCCATCGTTTGGATTCGTCGACAAGGGCGAGATGGTGGCGGTGGTCTCGACCCTGGGCATTGCCCACCCGACCGGGTACCCCACCGTGATGATCCTCGGTTATCTCTTTACTCGAATGCTCCCAATGAGAGATGTCGTGGCCCTCAACATCATGGCTGCACTGCTCGTGGCGGCGAGTACGATGGTCTTGGGTCTCCTCTTTTGTGAAGTGGCGACACGTGTTGAGGATTGGGACGCGTCATCCGTCCTCCCAAAAAAGAAAAAAAAGAAGAAGAGGAAGGAATTCGTCGAAGCTCGTCGTGGCAAACCTCTCACGGGTCGTTGGTGTGCGACCTACGCTGCTTTTGGGGCACTCTCTACGTCTTTGACGCTCACTTGGTGGAGTCAGGGGAACGGGTTCGAAGTCTATTCGCTTCATGCTCTCCTCGTGCCGTTGGTCACGCTTTTGTTCCTACGTTACGTCGACGAGCAACGTGATAGTGCGCCTGTTGGATATTCGAAGCGAGGGGCCTGGTTTGGAGGTGTCCTCGGTCTTTCCTTTACTAACCACTTGACGACCGTCTTGTTGGCCCCGGCGTTCCTGTTCTACTTCTTCGGGGCCCTGGGCGTTCATTGGAGGTCCTTCAGACGACTGCTGTGGTTGGTTCCGTTCTTTCTTCTAGGTCTTTTACCCTATCTCTGGCTCCCCTTGCGTGCTTCGATGATGCCCCTTTTCAACTGGGGCGACCCGTCGACTTTGAAAAGGTTCCTGGACCATGTGACGGGCCGGCAGTATCGGGTTTGGATGTTCACCAACCCAGAGACGTTCAAGCAACAAACGGCCTACTTCTTTGCCGAGCTACCGGGAGAGGTCGGTTACCTGGGGTTGCTCCTCGCTGTCGTGGGCATATTCGCCTTAGCGGGGCATCGAGCTCGACTTGCTTTGTGGTCGATGGCAGTGCTGGTTACGAGCAGTGTTTATCTGTGGTTCCTTGCCGGCTCTCACGGAGTCTGGCCCCTCGTCATCATTATATTAGTCGCTGCGGGATGGGCGGTTTGGGACGGGGGCGCTGAGCGTCAAGGGGCGCTCATTGTCATGGTGACGCTGCTGTTCGTGACGAGTGTGGTCTATGCCGCTGGCTACGACATCATGGAGATCCGTCCCTATTACTTGACCGCCGTTTTTGCCTTGGGCCTCTGGGTGGTTTTGGGATTGAGTTGGTTGCATAGGAGGATCGGAGGAAAAGCGTCTCTAGCTGCGGCTGTGCTCTTGGTCGTCGCGACTGGTGTGTCCAACTATTCCGAGTGCAACGAGAGCAACAACATGTTGGTCGAGAACATGGCCCGCGACATCCTCGAGAACCTTCCCCAAAACGCCATCGTTTTGTCGGCCCAGTGGGATTTCTGGGTGGCCGGGAGTTGGTATCTGCAAGCGGTAGAGAACCTGCGTCCCGACGTACTGGTCATCGACCCTGAGCTCTTGCGCCGGTCTTGGTATCTGGCCCAACTCGAGAGAGCCAACCCCCGGTTCATGGCAAGTGTAGATGAAGAAACATCCATTTTCCGCAAGGAGCTCTTCAAGTTCGAGCATGGATTACCCTACAAGGCCGCGACGATTGAATCCGCTTACAAAAGACTGATGAACGCCATGATCCATAAGCACATCGACGAGCGTCCGGTTCTAGTGACTTCGGAAGTGCGATCCGATGTAGGCGAAGACTATTTGCGACGACCGCATTACTTGACCTTTCAACTCGTGAAGGACCCCGCCTACCTGCCTCAGGAGTTTCCCGAGTTTCGTTACCAGCCTGTCGAAGGGAGAGTATCCGTATATACGACCAAGCTGGCGGAGCTCTATGCGAGAAACATCTATGCAAGAGCACTGTACGAAGCACAGTTTGGACGCACTGATTTAGCCGATCGCTATCTGGAACTAGCAGAGAGCTTTGACCCAGTAGTGGATCTTGATGATGTGCCCCCGCAACCCCTCGACGGAAAGGAGCGGGTGGCTGACACCTTGAAATGGTTCGAAGTATTGCGCAGGCGGTGACAGGAACAAAAGGGGACAGTGTTTGATGTCGTGGTTCTCCTGAAACGAATGGTCGCTTATTCGAAGTCAATCGGGCACGGTAACGGCAACGGAAACGGGCAAGGGAGAAATCAGGTTTTCTAATTCGAAGTATCGAGGCCCAGGGTGTTCGCGCAGAATTCCCAAAAACGACTATCGTTCCGCATCGGACCCTGCTTCGAACGAAGCTCCCTTGCCAGTTGTTCTGCTTGTTGTTGATCACCGGCGTAGGCCAGGGCAAGGATACGGTAGTAGTGCAGGTTGATGTTGCCCCCACCCAAGACTTGGGATCTATCGAAATGACGTTCAGCGGCAACGTAGTTGCGATCGGCCATCTCGCGAAACCCCAAGTAAAGCTCGACCTGTTCATGGGTGACGTTTCGCTCGACGAGGGCCTCAATGATTCCACTGAACTCCGTGTAGTCTCCCAGGAGCCAGAGAGCCGGTGTCCGTAGGTTCGTCTCCGTCAAGATGAGATTCAATTCCTCGAGCTGTAGGCTTCTTCTTGTAGCGAAATATTCATTTAGAGAGTAGTCGATGATGGCCTGGTAAGGATACTGGGCCAGTCCGGCTTCGAACAGAGGTGGCGGCAAGCGCTGTTTCAGGAAGCTGCTGTTCCGGTATCGCTCCTGTGCGTCTTGGTTGTCCAAGAGCAAATCGTAGACACTGAAGTCGGGCTCCTTGCCGCTGAGACGATGAGGAAAGTCGTCCACCAAGGGAAGTTGATCTCCAGCCCAGGTGGCCAAGAATGAAGCATCGCCGAGGAAGGTCGACAGCAACAACTCCGGCGTCTCGATCCCGAGTATCTGAAGCTCGCGGGCGACTTTGGGATCTCTCCACTGTCGTTCAAAGGACGCTCGTTCGATGAGTCCACGTGCGTTCTTCGAGCCGACCATGATGAGATCGAGCTCTGCTCCTCGCCACAGGGAGCAGTCATCGAAAACACTGCAAAAGGCCTTCACGACGGACTTGGAATCGTCCATGGACAGATCCCCGACGGGAAGCCAATAGGTCGTAAATCCGCCTTCGTTCAAACGGTTGCGAAGAAGCTGGAAATACTCCTGGGTGTAGAGGTTGATGACACCTGCGGTCGAAAGAGGCGGGGGCTCCGCCGTGATGAGATCGTAGGTCTCGGTGGAAGTCAGCAAACAGAATCGGCCGTCCTCGATGAAGACCGTCACCCGGGGGTCGTTCAGGGGCAGCTCCCGAGGGTCGGGGTAGACGATGCTGTTCGCGTTGAGGATGTCTCGGGAGATGTCGACGATATCGATTTGTTCGATTTCCGTTGAATCCGTCATGGCTTTAGCGGTGGAGCCTACACCGTAGCTGATCAAAAGGGCCTTCTCGACCTTTGGATGGAAGGCCAGCGCCCAATAGACGAAGTACTTCATGTAGCGAATGGGTGGCAGATCGACTCCCGACATGGAGTAGGCGTTGGTGATGAGCCTTTTCGAATAAGGCTCACCCAACCAGTCTTTTTGAGTAAAAACGATGGTCTCGGTCAATCCTTCTCGGTAGTCGATGATCGGAGGCATCACCCTGCGAGAACCGATTCGCCACAATGGGAACGAAATGATTCTTCATGAGGCCGAACGGGTAGAGCGCCGTCGAGGTAAGGTAAGCCAATAGTAGGACGGCGAGACTCGTGCGAACCGTGGCCGGTCTCGAGCCTCCAAGGTTTGATGGGGCGCGGCAAAGCACCTGCGACGAAATAGAGGACGGCCAGTAAAAAGATGGAATGCTCGATTCCCAATCTTGGGAGCAAGGCCCATCCGGCGAGAGAGGGCACCAAGGGTCGCTCCCAAGGTATTGGCTAGGGTCACAAGGCCCACCGCACGAGTCTCCTCTTTGACATGTCTCGAAGAAGGTCCTTCCCAAGAAGGTGAACAACAGTCCGGAAAGGAACGAAACGGCGAGCATGAGATAAGCCGAGATTTCCAACGTATCGGTGAAACTGCCCAAGGTGGCCCCGTTATACCGTTGCGGAATGCTCTCGAAAAGGATGTAGGACCAAAGTGTCAAAAGACCTGCCACGAGAGCTAGGTGAGAATACAAGCGGTAAGCCTTGGGGCGGAACCGCAGCCACAAAGAGCTCGCCAGCGAGCCCGCGCCGATCCCGAAGAGAACGACCAGGATCATAATGGCAAAACTTCGGTGAGTAGAAGGAACGAAGAGCTGCAGGAATCGGAACCACACGACCTCGAGCGATAGGAGTATCCCACCGGTGAGAAATGCGGCCGCGAGTATCCGCCACTCGGTCGATGTGAGTCTCCGCAGTGTATTGCCTCGCGGTTTGTCTTCTTGCTTCTGCTGTCGCGCGGGGTCATACCGCCGTCGCAATCTCAGTGCAGCCAGAGCGGCCAAGAAATTGAGCGACGCGGCCGCCAGTGCGGTGCCCTTGATACCCAAGAGCCCGAGCAAGATCTCTTCGCCAAGGATAGCTCCCGTCATGGCCCCCAAAGTGTTCCAACCATAGAGCTGCCCCAGCGCTCTGCCGAATCCGGGATTGTTTCGGTTGAGAGCCTTCACCATCAAGGGAAGCGTAATCCCCATGGCCGTCGTTGGGATGAGCAGAAGTGCAAAGGCAATCCCGAGACGCAGAGGATTCAAGAACACGAGCTGACCGAGTAACGGGCGGAACAAGGGTGCAAAGAGCTCCGGAAAATAGGGGAACGCCAACACCAGTCCCCATCCGGTAAGACCCACGATGACTTCGATAGCGGCGTAAGTGAGAAGGGGTCGACGAAGCAGGTATCCAAAACGGGCGGAAATGGCGTTACCGAGGGCCAGGCCTCCCATAAAGCTCGCCAGAACCAGACTCGATGCCCAGACACTGTTGCCAAAGGTCAATCCTGCCATCCGGAACCAGAGGGTCTCGAAGATCAAGCCCGCCGCTCCGGAGAGAAAGAACACGAGGCACAGGACGATTCTCATCGCAGCCTTATTTTCCTCTCAGTGGGATTCCTGGAACCCGGCCGAGGCGACGCGGTATGCGGCTTCTTGGGACGAGTTGGAGGTACCCGCTAATTGGGGGAACGTTGAGCGTAGCACCTGCCATGGGAAGATACAATCGGACGGAGAATAGTACCCAAGTACCCAAGTACCCGAGAAATACCTCTCCTCCTTGGGTGCTCGGGTCCTTGAGTTCTCGAGTTCTGGACCGACGGGCTAACCGATCGGCTAGTCCTTGTCATCGGTGACGGACGTCGGCGTCCTCGATTGATCGGTGCTCCCCGGAACTAATTTTGTGGCAGGATGGGGACGATCTTATTCAAAGTCATTCGAATCAATATTTTATGGGGATTGGTCGCTTTCAGTGAGCTCTGGCCCTCGATTTGCATATTGATGTACTATGAGACAGGGTTTCTGAGGGGAGGTGGGTCTCAATGAGAGGATTTCGCTCGGTGGCGATGCCCCTCGTAACATCCCATTTGTGGGGAAGGGAATCGTTCGCAGTGACTTTGAACGTGGTGCTGGCGGTGGCTATGGCCCTCGTGTCGGCAAGCTGCGCCTCGCGAAGCCCAAGTGTTCCGACGGTTCCTCCCATTCCAGAACCGCCTTCGGTGCCCTCATCCGAGACCTCGAAACCGCCTTCCGAGCCGGAAACCGAACCGCCTTCGACACCTTCTAGCGAGACCGGATCTCCGGAGGCTTCTTCGAACGAAGCACCGTCTGCCTCGGAGGTGACTGGAGCATCGGAATCAGCCGCGTCGAGCGCAGAAAAGGCCGCATCCCAATCCACGGAAAGTGGCGCTCGAGGTCAAGTTGAAGTCTCCCGAGCGTCGACCTCTTCCGGGGGCGCGCCGAGCGCGAGCGGGCCTGAACCCAGCGAAGGCGCCCAAGGGGGGGTGCAGACGGCCGGCGAAAAACAGGCCGGGCTCGAGGGCAAGTTGGACAAGTCCTTGTCGGAGTTCGACGAGCTCTTACTAAAGGAGCAGGAGCTTCTGGAAGAGCGAAGAGAGGATTCAGCCGTCGATCCCGCCGGCGGAGGCGGTGCTGCGGGTGACGAGGCCGGCGGAGGCGGTGAGTCGGAGACGGGAGAGCTCGAGGGCTCGGATCGCGCTGAGGCTGGCGGTGCCACCGGTGGGTCGCCGGATAGACCTCAGGCGGATCCAGTGGAGTCGGCTCCGGGGGCTCCGATGGGTGACGAGACCGACGACCAACGCGACGATCGGGTTCCGCCGGACGTGGGCGACGGCAGCAATGACGATATCGTAGCCCGTCAGCTTCGTGAAGCGGCAATGAAAGAGGAAGACCCCGAGCTTCGAGAAAAGCTTTGGGACGAGTATCGAACTTACAAGCAGGGCACGAGTGGGAAGAAGAAGTAGGGTTACAATGTTTGGTGCTCGAGTCGGGAGGACAATGATGAGCAGGATAGGTTGGATTCTCTGGGGAGCGGTGAGCAGTTGGTTGCTCATGGCGGTCGTGGCTCCGGAGGTTTGGGCGGGCAAGAAGGACCCGGTCGAATTGATACAAGCCCAGGCGGAGGTCCGAGAGGAGAGTCTACTCGATGTTGGCATCCAACTGTTCGATCCCGGCCTGCCGGAAGATCCGCTGGCGATAGGTGAGCTCACTGAAAAAGGAATCTTCGCCGACGTCAGAAAATCGGAAGCACGATACATCCCAATGAATCTCATGCGGACCTTGCAGTCCAGCGGCTTTTGGGGCGCGGTCCGATTGGTGCCTGGCGCAAACGCTGTCGATCTCAGGGTAAGTGGGACAATAGTGAAATCCAACGGAAAGGAGCTGAAGCTCATCATCAAGGCCGTGGACGCCATGGGCGAGGAGTGGCTCGACGAGAGATACAAGCGAGAGGCGGATCTCAATGCATACATGGAAGGCAAGTTCGGCATGCAAGACCCCTATCAAAGCCTCTACAACCAAATCGCCAACGACTTGTTGAAATCCCTCAGGAAAAAGAAGGATGACTACCTCAACGAAGTGCGAATGGTCTCAGAGCTCCGGTTTGCCGTGGACTTGGCGCCTACTCGGTTCGACGACTATTTAAAGGTCGATGATAAGGGTCGGTACGACATCGAAAAACTCCCGGCCAGCGAGGACCCGATGATGAATCGTCTCGCGGCCATCCGCGAAAGAGATCACATGTTCATCGACGCTCTCAACGAGTACTACGCGGATTTCTACGACCGGATGGATGAGCCTTATGACCACTGGCGTGCATACAGTTATGAAGAACAGGTCGCCCTCGACAAGCTAAGGAGTGCCGCTCGGTGGGAGAAGATCCTAGGCGCTGCCGCTATCATCGGTGGGATTGTGGCGAGCGGAAAGGGTGGTCGAGCGGGACATACCGCTGGGGAGGTGGCCGTCATCGGTGGTATTGCGGCCCTTCAAGATGGTTTCGCGAAGGGTGAAGAATCCAAGATGCATGCGGAAGCTCTTCGCGAGCTGGCAGCTTCGCTCGACTCGGATGTGGCTCCTCTTCTCGTCGACGTGGAAGGTGAAGTCATGCGGCTGACGGGATCGGTAGAGACGAAATACGCTACTTGGCGTCAGCTTCTGCGACAGATCTTCGAGTCCGAGACGGGCCTTCCTGTTGATCCCAATGCTCAGAAGCCGACGGACCCAGTGGGTCCGATCCAACACTGAGGCCGTCGTCCCCATCCAGCCCCATGTACGAGCTGGCCCAAGGTCAGAAACTAAATGAGCGCTTCACCCTTCGCCGTCTTCTTGGGAAAGGGGGAATGGGTGAGGTATGGCTCGTCGATGATGGTGAGCTCGAGGAGCAGGTGGTGGCGAAAATCGTCCCGCCCGATGCTCCCGAGGAACGTCGCCACCTACTCCGCCGGGAATGCCGTCACGCTCGACGCTTAGTTCATCCCCACATCGTTCCCGTCTTCGAGTTTCATCGTGGAGACGAAGTGAGCTTCATTACCATGGCGCATGTCGAAGGAGAGGATCTCGGTCGATATCGTGGAAAGCCTCCCGCCGAGATTATCGGGTTGCTCCTGCCGATTGCTGATGCCATCGACTATGCCCACCGTCAAGGAGTCATCCACCGCGATCTCAAGGTCTCGAACATACTCGTCGGCGCGAAAGGTCAACCGCGGCTGCTGGATTTTGGCATCGCAGGGCTTCTCGAGCCGGCGCCGGGTGAGATCACTCTCTCCGGTGGCGGTTCTCGATACAGCATGAGTCCGCAACAGGTGGATGGGGACGCGCCTCAACCCGCGGACGACATCTACGCTTTCGGAGTCTTGCTCTACGAGCTCGTGACGGGTGAGCCACCATTTTGGCCCGACATCACGAGAGAACGGATTCGCTCCGAAACACCGGCTCCGATGAAATCGGCCTACCCGATTCCCGAAACACTTCAGTCACTCGTTTCGGATTTACTGAAAAAAGAGCCGAGCAGCCGACCTGCAGATATGGGTGCGGTGAAGTCGGTCTTGACAACGGTGGAACGCGAACTCGCCGAAAAAGAAACACAGATTCCAGCGGTGCCCAGAAAGGACATTAAGGTCCGGCCGCCACCGCGCATCGGAGTCTCGAGTCGTGTTTCGCCCGAGGCCTACCGCCCTATCAATGATGCCTCAGACCCACAAGGTTCTCGAGCCCCTTCGGGCGAACGTTCGCCGAACGCGCTCCCGCGCTCGAGCATGGGCTGGCCGACCATCGCTTTGTTTTCGGGACTTCTGCTCGTGGCGGCATTTGTGTTCTTTTTCCTTCCTCAATGGGTGAGCGAGCGCAAGGTTCCGACCCAAAGCGAAACCCCCGCTCGGGATTCAGAAACGGTCACGGGGTCCGACCCCTCGGAACCGAGGGCGGAGTTTTCCCCATCTCCGATAGAAGACTTGCAGGAACGGGCGGTGCTCGAGAGTCAGGCCGAGCAGATTCTCGAACGTGTCCTGCGGCAGAAGGAGATTTTGGAGTCCAGTGGCGCATCGAGTTGGGGGGGGGAGGATTTCCGGCTCGCCCTCAAGTCCATCTCAGACGGTGATGCTCGATTTCGATCCCAGGACTACAGCGGGGCTATGGCGGCTTATGAACAAGCGGGCCAATACATGGCGGCGGTACGCTCGAGTGCAAAGTCTATCTTACGAGATGCTTTGGAACGGGGAGGACGCGCGCTCACGTCCGGAGATGCCGAAGCGGCGGGAGAGGCCTTCCGTTTGGCGGCGACCATCGAGCCGGAACATGCCGCAGCCGCGACGGGACTCGGGCGGGCTCGGGTATTGAATGAGGTATTGATGCTCGTTGCCGAAGGAGAGGAGTACGAGCGGCGCGGAGATCTTCGTCGCGCGACGGATAGCTACAAGAAGGCCGCCCAACTAGATTCTCTTTCACGGCCCGTCCAACTGGCATTGGCTCGGGTCGACAAGAGCGCCACGGAGCAGGCCTTTCAAAAAGCCATGTCCGATGGAATGGCGGCCCTCGAGCGCAAAGACTACGAAACGGCCCGAAAGGAGTTTCAGCAGGCAAACGCCATCAAACCCAACCGCCCGGGGATCGCCGATGGATTGGCGCAAGTCGAAGAGGGCCAGCGTTTGGATGCTATCTCCGAGCACGGAGAAAAAGCGCGAGTTCTTGAAGAACAGGAACAATGGCGCCAGGCTTCGGAACAGTATCAAAAGGTGCTGGATCTCGACGCTACTGTTCAGTTTGCTCAACTCGGCAAGCGAAGAACCGATGAGCGTGCCGATCTTTCGGATCGGCTGGATTTTCACATCAATAATCCCGAGCGTCTATCGGATGGTGGAGTTCTGGATGAGGCGAAGACGATTCTCGGTGTCGCTGAAGCCATCGAGCCCGCCGGTCCCACATTACGACAGCAGATTGCCTATCTGAACGAAGTGGTGGCGAAGATGTCGGTGCCCATGCGGGTGGAGTTGGTTTCGGACGGATTGACCGAAGTCGTAATCTATAGGGTAGGTCGTTTCGGCACTTTTGAACGTCGTCGATTGGACCTTCGTCCCGGTAAGTACACGGTCGTTGGTACGCGCAACGGCTATCGGGATGTGCGACTCGAGCTAGCGGTCGTGGCGGGTAAAGAGCCCGAACCGTTGGTCGTTCGATGCGAGGACAAGATTTGACGACAGAGTTTACCATCGAAGACGCGCGCGGAGCTCACCGTGTTCAAAGGGAAACATTTCCTTTGGCCATTGGAGGGTCGTGGGCGGACATAGAGCTACCCGGGTATCACGCTCCGGAACCGGTGGGGTATCTAGGTTATTCGGGTGAAGAGCTCTTCGTGCAGCCGGGACGAGCCGGCGCAGGGGTCACTTGTAACGGCGCTCTCGTCACGACCTCTCAATGGCTGAGGCACGGCGATGTTCTTGCGTTTACCAAGGCGCGGATCGTCGTCGAGATGACCGCAGAACATGTCCGATTCCGAGTCGAGGAGAAGCAGGAGGAGGACAAGACCGATCCCCCGATGGTCGTACCGACCGTGCCTCCTTCCACCGAGAAGTCGGACGGTGCCGGACAGGTGGTCAAACCTGTTGCTTTCGAGCCGGCTCAGTTGTCTCTAAAGGGAGGCTCGCGTCGCATCCATCCTGCAACCATCATATTCTGGCTCGCTCTGCCCCTTCTCGGGCTGGCCGCTTGGCTCGTCTTTACTCTACGTTCGGTTGAGCTGGTGATCGAACCGAGGGCCGAGCGGGTGGAAATCGATGGAGGTCTCTTCGTCTTCGAGCTCGGCGGTCGGTACCTGTTGAGAGCGGGCGACTACAGGGTCGTGGCTGAAAAAGAGGGGTATCGCCGGCTCGAATCACCGATCGAAATCACGGATGAGCGAAGCCAGACGTTTCAATTCAATCTGGAGCGGCTTCCAGGTCTTCTCACTGTGACGACCGATCCCCTGGAAGGTGCCGTCGTCATCGTCGATGGTGAAGAAGTGGGCGTTACGCCGCTCGAGTCGATGGAGCTCGAGCCTGGGGAGCACGAAGTCACTTTGCGGGCGGACCGCCACGAAGGCTTCTCCACCAAGGTTCAAATCGAGGGTGGAGGTTTGGTTGAAACGTTGGCGGTGAAGCTCGAGCCCCGTTGGGCTCCCATTGCGTTCAGCTCGGAGCCTTCTGGTGCAACGGTACGGGTCGGCGGGAAAGACGTAGGCTCCACCCCAGTGACGGCCAATATCCTGGAGGGAGGGCACGCCTACGAAGTCATCCTGGCCGGTCACAAGCCCTATCGGAGCCGATTCGTGGTAAAGGCTGGTGAAGCCAAGTCGTTGCCGCTGGTTAGTCTCTCACCGGCCGATGGGAATCTCGTTTTGACCAGTGAGCCGTCCGGCGCAAACGTGACCGTTGATGGGACCTATCGTGGCCAGACACCGCTCGACGTCTTTTTGTCACCTGGAGAGATGCACGAAATCGACATATCCGAAGCCGGGTACGAATCTCAAACTCACGAAGTGATCATTCGTTCCGGGAGCAGCAAGACCCTCGCTGTTGATCTCGTGGCTAAACTGGGCGTCGTCGAGATCGTGGTGGATCCTCCGGATGCCACACTCTTCGTGAATGGCGGGTCTCGCGGACGGGCCAGTCAGGTGATGCGACTCACGGCCGTGCCCCAACAGATCGAGATCAAGAAAGAGGGATACCTCCCTTACACGACGACGATTACTCCCCGTCCCGGTTTCCCCCAATCGATTGAAGTGGTCCTCAAGACCGAGGAAGAGGCCAAGGCGGAAGCGACACCCGATCTGATCCAGACCTCGCAGGGGCACGAGCTGCGCTTGATCGGTCCGCGCCGTTTTCGCATGGGTGCTTCGAGGCGGGAACCGGGCCGTAGAGCCAACGAAGCCGAACGTGAGGTGGAGATTACGAGACGTTACTATCTCTCTACCCAGGAAGTGACCAATCAACAGTTTCGCGAGTTCAACGGTAAACACCGCTCGGGAATCGTCGGGGGATACAATTTGGAGCTCGATCATCACCCAGCGGTCAACATGACGTGGGAAGAGGCAGCCCGCTATTGCAACTGGTTGAGTGCCAAGGAGTCGCTGCCTCCTGCTTATGTCGATCAAGGTGGAACGCTGGTGGCGACGGCACCTCAATCGATAGGGTACCGTTTGCCCACAGAAGCGGAATGGGCCGGAGCGGCACGCTATCCCGATGGGGAGAACCCGCTCAAGTATCCATGGGGCGGCTCGCTTCCTGTGGCGCCCGATTCGGATAACTACGCTGACGTTTCCGCCAATGGGCTCGTTCCAACCATTCTCGAATCCTACGACGACTCTTTTCCCGTGACTGCACCGGCCGGTAGCTTTGTTCCCAATCCTTTGGGATTGTACAACTTGGGGGGCAACGTGGCAGAGTGGGTGCAAGATCGCTACTCCCTTTATCCACCGGGAACCGAGTTGGAGAAAGATCCCATGGGCCCTTCCGAGGGTAAGTTCCATGTCATTCGGGGGGCCAGTTGGATGCATGGCAATGTGACGAGGTTACGGTTCGCCTATCGAGATTACGGTGCCAAACCTAGGCAGGATGTGGGATTCAGGATTGCGCGGAGCGTGGAGTGAAAATATAGAACTCAAGTACTCAAGTACTCAAGTACTCGAGAATGAAGAACGAGGAGAATGACTGTGAAGTACCTATTGTATTCGGTGCTTGCTTCGATGTTGGTGGGTGGGGCTTTCGTCTCGTCGAGGGCTTTGGCAAAGCCGTCTTCTTCCGAGCCCACGAAGTCCGAGTCACAAGAAACAACGGGTAAGGACGAACAGGAAAAGCCGCCCAAGGATTATCAAAAAGAGATGGAAGAGTTCGAGCCGACGGAAAAGGTACCGGCCGATAGCGCCATCTCCTTTCCCGTGGATATCTGAAGCAGGAAACGGAGCAGGAATGAAAAAAACCTATCCGGTTGAGTTCGTTTATCAGGCGCTCTCGCTCATCGTCGCGATCATCATTGTGCACGCTATCTACGTGTTGGTCATCAGGCCCAAGGCGGACGCCGTTCTGGCGGAGCAACAGGCCATGATGGCGTCCGATCCCGACTATGTTCAGCAACGGTCGGTCTACGTCATCATTCGCGACTTCGAGCAAGAGGCCTGCTTCGTCTTGATGCTTTGGGCCTTCGCCATCATGGCGCACAAGGGGATAACCGCATCTCGGGAGTACAAGTTGCTCCAAATGGAGTTGGTGCCGGTCGCCGAGGGAACGAAGATCCTGCCGGAAGATGCCCGGGAGTATGCGCGACAAGTCCAATCGCTCCCCGAGGCCGAACAGAGTCTCTTGTTACCGCGCACGCTGTTGTCCTCTCTCTCCCGTTTCCGGGCGACCCGTAACATACAGGATGTTTCCGCCACGGCTCATGCCGTCTGTGAGTCGGAATCGGAGCGGTTGGACTCCGAGCTCTCCATGGTGCGCTACATTGCCTGGGCGATTCCTTCCATTGGGTTCATCGGGACCGTGCGCGGTATCGGTGAGGCCCTTGGGCAAGCCCACAAGGCGGTGGAAGGCGACATCACCGGGGTCACGCAAAGCCTGGGTGTGGCCTTCAACTCCACCTTCATTGCGCTTCTCATAAGCATCGTTTTGATGTTCGTGCTACACCAATTGCAGCTCCGACAAGAGCGTCTCGTGCTGGATACGGAAACTTACCTCGATCAGCACCTCATACAGCACCTTCGGGTCTCGTAAATGCCCACTCTGGCCGTCGAGCTCAACGACACGGGAATCACCGTCCTTGACGATGAATCTCAGGCGTCATCGAATGCGGTCGACCCGAGTCCCGGATTCGCCCTGCTCGATGGAGACCGGATTGTCACCGGCCTTGCCGCGTGGCGTGAAGCCCGTCTCAAACCACGTTATATCAACAGCCGCTTCTGGGAAGAGCTGGACCGAGCACCGCTGACGCGTCCGTTCCCGAGGAAACTGACGCGCGCCGATCTCGTTCATGCCCATTTGAAAGAGATCTGGAGCTCCGTCAAGATCCAAGTGGACGACGTCATTTTCGTGGTTCCCGGGTTTCACACGGAGGAGCAACTCGGCTTGCTGCTCGGGATTGCTCAGTCGTGCGGTATGTCGGTGTCGGGAATGGTCGATGCGGCGGTTGCGGCGGCCGGTCTAGGAGTCTCCGGGAAGACCCTCGTACATCTCGATCTGCATCTTCATCGTGTCGTTGCCACGAAGCTCCGACGCTCGGATGATCTCCAGCGCGGTCGGGTCGAATGGGACCCCAAGATCGGTTTGTTGGACCTCTACGATACTTGGGTCAAAGTCATCGCTGAGACCTTCGTCTACGAAACGCGTTTCGATCCCTTGCATCTTGCGGAAACGGAGCAGGTCCTTTACCAGCGCTTGCCGCAGTGGCTCCACGTCCTCTGCCATCAGGAGAGTACGGTTGTCTCGATCGAGGCGGGAGGCAAGACTCACTCCATCGAGCTCACGCGCGAAGCAGTCGTTCGAAGCGTCATCCCGCTCTATGTACGCATAGGCCGGCTATCGAAGTCGTTGAAGGCTCGTGACGAGCTGACGACGTTGCTGCTCTCTCATCGATTGGCGGAGCTTCCGGGGCTGGAGCAACATCTTTCGGTTGAACCGGACACCCGCATTACTCCGATTTCTTCGGTGGCTGCGGCCGCCGGCGCACTCGCTCGGAAGGACCACATTCGAACTTCCGAGGGAAGTGGAGAGCTGACCTTTGTCATCCGATTGCCACTAGAAGACGCCAGGCGGAAAACCAAACCGCCGACGGTGCCGGGAGCCCCTTCGTTGAGTCAGGACGAGACACTTCCAACCCACGTCCTTTGTGAAGGGGTCGCTCACCCCATCACGGCAGAGCCGTTCTTGCTCGGCGTTGCGATTCCGGAGGATAGTCGCGGACTCAATTTGGTGGGGATGACGGCGGGCGTCTCGCGCACTCATTGCCGCATCTACCGGTTCGATGACCAGGTGTTCGTGGAAGACGAGAGCAGCTATGGCTCTTTCATCAACGACGTTAGAGTCAATGGCAAGGCGAGTGTTGTCGTTGGCAACCGGCTGCGGCTGGGTAGCCCCGGGGTCGTAGTGCAATTCATCACCGTGGTGGAGTGACATGGCACGCCGCAGTATAAACGTCTTCAGCTTGTCGTTTCTCGACGCCATGACCTGCGGCTTCGGTGCCGTCGTTTTGTTCTTCATGATCATCAACGCCAGCTTCGGCCGCCACTCCGGACGGATGACCGCCGAGCTCCAAGGTGAGGTCAACAAGCTGGAGGTGGAAGTCCTCGAGGGATACAAGAATCTGGTCGAGCTCCGGAACTCCGTCCGTGAGATCGATCAAGAGAGGGTGGTTACGGCGGGACTCTCGAAGCGTCTCATCGAGACGCTTGAGAAAGTGCAAGTCGAGCTGGCAACGTTCGAAGACACGACCATCGCCAAAAGAGAGCATGTCAACAAGCTCAAGGCCGACCTCAAATCTCTCGAGGAAGACGTCAAGCGACTCTCCGCCGCCGCTCCCAGTGAAGAGACGCCCGGCGACAAGCTCCGCACGTTTGTGGGGGACGGTGACCGGCAGTACCTCACGGGGATCAAGGTCGGGGGGCGTCGGGTCCTCCTGTTGGTGGATGCCTCGGCGAGCATGCTGGGTGACACCGTCGTCAACATCATACGCCGAAGGAACCTTCCGGACCGGGTCAAGGTCCAGGCGGACAAATGGCAGCAGGCCGTCAAGACCGTCGATTGGCTGACCACACAGATACCGCGTGATGCGAGCTTCCAGATTTACACATTCAACACGAAGGCTAGTGCCGTGATCCCGGATACCGAAGGCCAGTGGTTGGATGGAGGTGACCGTGGTGTTTTGAACGACGCGGTGACGCACTTGAAAAAGGTCGTTCCGCAAGAGGGGACGAGCCTCTACCACGCGCTCCAATCTATCGGGTCGTTGCGTCCGGCTCCGGACAACGTCTTTCTTCTCGTCGACGGGTTGCCTACGCAGGGGCAGAAGCCACCGCGACGGGCGACGATCTCCGGCAAGGATCGGGTCGAGCTCTTCAATGACGCCGTGAAGGTCATCCGGACAAAGGTCCCCATCAACATTATTCTTTTTCCCATGGAAGGGGACCCCCTGGCGCCCAGCGCCTACTGGAAGCTCGCTATGGGGACGGGCGGATCCTATGTGAGCCCATCGAAGGACTGGCCGTGAGAAAGACCCGAGAGCGGTACAACATGCAGGGCTTCAGCCTGTCCTTCCTCGACTGTATCTGCTGTGGGTTTGGCGCGATCATTCTTCTTCTGGTCTTGACCAAGATTGGAGAACCAAGGGCGCTCGAGGAGCTTCGCATCCATCTCGAAGGACTGGTGGCCCAACTTCAGGAGGAGATTTTCGAGATTCGAGGCGAGACGAACGTCTTGAACCGCGACATGATCACCAAGCAAGAGCAGGTTTCGCTGGAACGCGTTCTCATCGCTCGACTTCGCGGTGACCTGTCCAGGATCCAGGGTGAGTACGCCGCCACGAGCCAACTTTCGGAAGTGAACGAGATCGTCGAAGGACGACTCCTCGCCGCGCAACAGAAGCTCACCGAGGAGATGCAGCGTTTGCTGGGGAGAACCTATCGACGAGAGAGGGTGGATGCCACCATCGGCGGTATCCCCGTCGACAGCGAGTACATCATCTTCATTATCGACACCTCCGGCAGCATGCACAACTACGCTTGGCCGCTGGTGATCCAGAAGATGCGGGAAGTCCTTGATGTCTACCCGAAAGTCAAGGGAATCCAGGTCATGAACGACATGGGGAACTACATGTTCTCGAACTACGCCGGCAAGTGGATCCCCGACACGCCCGGCCGACGCCGGATCATCATCGATCGGCTGCGTCAATGGACTCCTTTCAGCAACTCGAGTCCCGTGGAAGGCATCACCCGGGCGATCCGTACCTATGCGAAGGGCGACAAGAAGATCAGTCTCTATGTCTTTGGCGATGAGTTCACCGGAAAGTCCATCGACGAGGTCGTAGAGACCGTCGACCAGATCAATAAAGAGGACGCCCAAGGGAACCGATTGGTGCGCATCCATGCAATAGGATTTCCCGTTATGTTCACTCACGGAGGATTCTCGGAGAACACCGGTGTGCGCTTCGCCACCCTCATGCGCCTTCTCTGCCGCGAAAACGGCGGCGCCTTCGTGGGATTGAGCTCGGGCCGACAATAGGTCACGATCCGAAGCGACGGGGCGAAGCTTCCTCCATCATGAAGGGACGAAGTTATTCCATGGATCCGGCGGGATCGAATGGATTGATGAGATCGAGCCCGCATTCTTCGAAATCACGGATATTGCGAGTCGCGACAGCGAGATCGTTGGCACGTGCGATCGACGCGATTTGTCCATCGAGTACGCTCAACGGCCGACCCATGGCCTTGCGGCGACCCATGACCTCGGCGTACAACTGTGCCGCTTGCTGATCGAAATCCAACATCCGCTGCTCAAAACCATCAGCAACAAACTTATCGAATCTATCTTCGAGCAACCGGCGGCGTTTGCCGTCACGCATAACTCGGAGGCAGTATCCGATCTCGGCGATGGTGATCGTCGAGAGATGAAGCGTGACGGTCTCCTGTCGATTCAGCCAATCGATGACGAACGGTGGCGGTGCCGGCGCCATGATCGCGGAAACGATATTGGTGTCGAGAAGGATCACTCGCCCACACTCATGGGGTCATGCGGCTCCCGTGATGGCAACTCCAGCTCGACTCCGTCAGCCCCGAAGAACTGCAACGCCAAATCCCCGAGTCGTTCTGGTGCCGCCACGGAACGCCTCAGAATCCGGCGTACTTCTTCCTCCATGGACACCCCGTGCTGGGCCGCGCGAATCCTCAGGCGTTCGTAAACGTCACTGTCGATTCTCCTAACACTCAAGCTAGGCATGATGTCTCTCCCAGTTGGCATGCTAGCATATGCTATCAATGCTAGCAAGTGCATTCATATCGGTCTATATGGGCATTGGACAGCATCCGCGGAGACTAACTTCGATCCCTTACCCCTGCCTTAGGCAGTGTTTGTTGGAAGGCGATGTCGCGTCTGCCTTGCTACGAAAGCAAGCAGCATCTCTTGTACTTTCTACCGCTTCCGCAAGGGCAAGGGTCGTTTCTTCCGACGTGCGGCCGCGGTGGCCAGACCTGCAGGTTTTCCATCCATGCATGGGGGCTGAGGCCGAGCTTGGCGCAATCCTCGCAATGAAAGGGATCGTCCGGATGCTCGTCGTCCTTAATCTCCGTCGTGGTTGCCTTCTGGAAGTCTTCTTCGCTTGCACCAGGGGGCAACAAGGGCGTTCTCGTCACCATGACCTTTCCCGCCGGCAACTCGGGATCTTCCCCGCTCATAACGCGGGTTCGGGTCTCGATAAAGGGCGTCTCCCCATCGAAATCCAACTTGAGTGTCGCATCTACGAGTGCTTTTTTCATTCTTTTCCTCACTTCGTAGATAGGAGACGAAAAAAAGAGCGGTCAACCTCCCTCCAGAGTCCGAAGAAAGGAAAACCCTTGGAGGATTATTCGTTTGGTCTCACCGCACAGGACACCGAACTGAAGTATGGAAGAGATGGTGCGAGAGGAAATAGCCGGTCCGGACCGAGCGGCTCGACGGTCCGTGTGCCAACGGCGTAAACGGCTGAAGGCTCGGAGACTCGACCTGCAGACCGTCGATACCGCTCTATCAGTTCCTTACCGTAGTCGCGCTCGGCGAGATACCCGTTGTGAGCTCGACATAGCAAGGAAATATTGTCAACACTATGATCACCACCACGGCCGTAGGGTTTGTGGTGGTGGAACTCGAGCCTCTCCCGTTCGTTACACCGCCGACCGTCTTCTGCCACAAAAGTGCACTGATTCTGATCACGTTTCGAGACCGCTCGTTTGACCGCAGCCGGGATGTAGCGTGAGACGGTGCCGACGTGTCGGTCTCTTCGACGCTCTTTCTTGGAGCCTTCGTCCTCGCAAAGCGCTTTGCTTCGAGTCTCTCGAGCTTCTCAGTCACAGCTTCCTCGATGATCGTCGCTAGATCTCCATCCGGAACAGACGAGCGCATGAGAGCGCGAAGTCGATCGAGCTTGTCGCGAAGCTCGGTGCCGGCCGTGAACTGGACTTTCCATCGAGCCGGAGCAATGGGTTGTATCGACCGCTGGCTTGGTTCGAGCCGGACCCGTTAGGGACGACTGCTATTGCTTCCCGTTCTGGATTCACTTGTTTAGACTCCGAGAGCGACGTCCACTCGTTCCGGACCGAGTTCGATCTCCATGGGCGGTGTCTTCTTTCGTCGTTCGGGTAACTTGCGTAGCATCGCAGGAACATCGGTCTTAGGAGAGAGCTCGGCGACCAACTCCTCGATCTTCCGTTTCGATTGATGAGCCGCGCGGGCCAGAAGTGTTTCTCGTTGGTCTCGGTAAGGAGAGGAACCAGCTTGGCGATACCGCTCAGATGAAGACTTCCGTCAGCGAGCATCTCGAGGAGTATCGGGTGCATTCGAGCTGCACGGGCGACCGTAATGCGCAAATAGGCTTCGTGCTCGGACAAGTTCAACACCTCGGTCGAATAGACGAACATGGACGATGCCTTGCTCGCAAAAAGCCTCCTCGCCTCCACCTCACCGATGTGTGCGACCAGCTCGGCTTCGACGCTCCTGGACTTTGTCAGAAGCTCGGTGAGTCGGCGGAGCAGGACATTATCTGAGATCTTCAAGAACGACTGAGGTTGGTGTTTGTATTTCATAACTTCCAATATAGGCGCACCTTTTTTTGTTTCCATAAATGACGTCTGTTGAACGTTCAACACCTCGGATAGCTTGGAAGTCTTCCTGGTCGAGAAAGAAACGTACGCGCCGACCAGAGAACGAACAGACCCATTCTCGATACGTCATTTGACTGCAATTCAAAATGCAGTCTGAAGTTGTCAAGCGAAAATGATCTTTTTTTTGCTTTTGCGGTCTGGAGCCGACGAACTCAAAGAAATTGGACATCGTGGTGGGGCGATGCCGGCAAGGACGTTGGCTGAATCACGGAGGAACTGGACTACACCTATGTTTTCGAACAGATACAGATGCGGTCGTCCTACGACGTTTGCTCTGATAGGGAGACGATGCGAGTGCTGGAGAGGACTGTGAATTCGCTGTCCGAGCCCTGGAATGAAATGGGAGTAGATCATCTCGAGCAATTGAAAGAGCTGTCAAATAGACACCTTTAGTGCATCTGAGATATACCCCGTCTCCGTCGGCGGGAACGTGTTTTCCGCCTGAGAGTAAATGATTTGAAGGGTCGCCCGGCAGCCGGCTACTTCATCAATGCTCGGCTTCTCCGCTGTTGGTTCAAAATCCGAGAGACGATAGAATTGAGGTTATGACAACAATTCCTCTTACCCGAGAACAGGCGGTTCAACTTCTGGTCGCGTCCGAGCCGGAGATCCGCGCCCTTGGTGTTGAGCGGCTCGCCTTGTTCGGATCCGTCCTGCATGGCAACGCACGGCCTGACAGCGATATCGACTTGCTTGTACAGTTCTCACCCGGTGCCAAGACATTCGACCGCTTTCTCGCGCTTTGCGAGCTTCTTGAAGGACGCCTCGGTCGCCGAGTAGAGCTCGTCACGACGGAGGCGCTCACTCCGTTCATTGGGCCGCGCATCTTGGCAGAGGCACAGGATGTCCTTCGAGCCGCGTGATTACCTTCGCCACATATTGGTGGAGGCGGACTACCTGGTTGCACAGAGGGCCGGTTTGAAGTTTGAGGAATTCGTGACGAATGAGACGCTCCGGCGTGCCTTTGTGCGGAGTCTCGAGATCATCGGAGAGGCGGCGAAGAAGGTTCCTGAGGAATTTCGCGCGCAGTATCCGTCGGTCGAGTGGCGAGCCATGGCTGGCATGCGCGACCGTTTGATCCATGACTACTTCGGCGTGGACTATGAGCTGGTTTGGGATGTTGTTCAAAACCGCATCCTAGAACTGAGGGCTCAAATCATTTCGATACTCGAGGCGTAACAACCGACACTGCACCTCATGTACGAGAAGGAAGTGGCGGTATTTTCGATATCCCCTTCGATAAAGTCACTCAAGCCGCTCCAAGATGTACTTCATCTGGAATCCGGGTAGATTTCGGTTCGGTAGGTTTGGCGTCTAGGCGATAGAGAATTTGACAACACTGAGCAGAGCCACACCGGCACCGAAATAGAGTATGGAAAAGACGTTACCAGACGAAATGGCCCTGGGATAACACAGAATTATCGAACGACTTCAGCTATCGAACACCCCTGGGTCATCCCATAGGAGAAACATCACCATGTCGGGAAGCTATCAACCAAAATTGTCGGCCGCCGATCGTTTGCGCCAATTGTTGGCAAAGCCGGAGATGCTGGTCATGCCGGCCTGCTATGATGCGTTGTCCGCGAAACTGATTCAGCGGGCAGGGTTCGACGTCACCTTCATGAGTGGCTTCGGAACCACCGCGACGCGGCTGGGGATGCCGGACACGGGTCTGATCTCCTACGGCGAGATGCTCGATCAGGGGCGCAATATCTGTAGTGCGGTTTCAATTCCCGTGGTGGGAGACGCCGATACCGGTTTTGGCAATGCTCTGAATGTGGCGCGCACGGTCAATGGCTATCATCAAGTGGGATTTGCCTGTGTGATGATTGAGGATCAGGTGATGCCCAAACGTTGCGGCCACACCGCCGGCAAGGAGGTTGTCGATCGAGAAGAGGCGCTACTGCGGATCAAGGCGGCCACCGATGCCCGTGAAGCTGGTGCCGACATTCTCATCATGGCCAGGACGGATGCGCGGGCCAACCGTGGTTTGGAGGAGGCCATTGCTCGATGTCAGGCATTTGTGCGGTTGGGAGCCGACATCACATTCTTGGAGGCACCCCAGAGCGAAGACGAAATGCGTGCCTATTGTCGTGAAGTGCCGGGTCCCAAGATGGCCAATCTTGTAGAAAACGGTATGACGCCATTGTTGTCGCGGTCCCATCTGTATCAGATGGGCTACAAAATCGCGGTCTACCCGCTGAGCCTCCTGAACGCCGCAATGGGTGCTATGGTCGAAGCCCTGACATGTTTGCGACAGGAACAGTCGATGCCTGGCTTGATGGATTTCAAAGAGCTCCGAGAAATGATCGGCTTTGATGAATACGATGAACGGATGGCAGCCTACCAGTCCCAGCTAGGGGACATTGCGAGCTTACCCAAAGAGTGAGGGCCATACTCTGCAGCTTGTTCCTTAAACCAACACGTCATGCCTTCAGGAGAGCACGTTGTTCCATAAAACGTCATCTCATGCTAGAAAGATAGGATGAGACGCTTAGAGAAAGTCCTTATCCACATCGGCGAGTTTGTTCGTAAACCCATCGACCCGGCCGAGGTCTACTACCTCGAGGCGGTCGGCGACGAAACCCTCATTCGCACTCGGAGCCGACGCTCCCTTCGCGACGTTCGCTCGCTCGGAGAGCTACAACCTGATTTCGAACCCTATGGCTTCGTCCGGATCCACAAGAACCACGCCGTCAACCTCGAGAGGATTCGAGAGATCCGCCGTCGCTCGAAAGGGTCCGACTGGGAGCTGAAGCTGGAGCCGCCCGTAAACCGTATCTTGCCTATCAGCCGCAATGCTCTGAAGAAGCTCTTGGGCGCGTACGGACAAAAGTAAGCAGGCGGAGCACGAACGCCTAGGCCCGCACTCGGCGAGAACTCCGTCTCGGCCGATCCGGAGCAGGCGGGTTCTTGATCCTCTTTTCGTGCTCCTTCTTGACGTCCTGCCGTTCGCCGCGGAATGCTTCTCCTCAATGTAAGATCGGGGTGTGCCGAGAAAGAATTACCTCAGCTCAGCCCCGCTGTTTGACTCCCGAGAATGAACCTTGCTACGTTCGTGTCACAAATGGGTTCACGAATGAAGTGATGTAGAGTACTTTACGTCGGTTGGGGAATGAGCTCACAGATTCGTCGGGCTCGTTCGTCGACCTGGAATGGAATTCGCATGAGAAGAGAACAACGGGAGCTCAACGCATCACTGTCGTGAGGTTTGGGGACTTGCAGTGGGAGCCTGTCCGACGAGTAGCGCCGAGCTCTTGCCTTGGACAACGATCGCTCGATCGCCGCGAAGTCTCCACAACCCGGTTAGGGGAAAAATGATGATACGGAGTTTGTCCATCGGTCGGGTTGCAGTAGGCATGCTGTTGCTTTTGGGCTCATCGGTCTCCTGCAGTCGGGTAGGCCGCGAACGCCCCGAGATCGCGCCCCAAGATCCTCTGTGGAGCCAAGTCGTGAGTGCCCATACGTCCGGCCTGGTATCCAAGAAAGCCAAGATCCGGGTGTTGTTCGTCAACGATGTTGTCGATGAAGGCCGGGTCGGTCAAGACGCGGCATCGATACTGCGTGTCGATCCGAGGATCAAAGGTGTCAGCACATTTACGAGTCCAAGGGAGATTGTCCTAGTACCCGACCAAGATCTGGACAGTGGGCGGCATTTTCGTGTGACGGTCGAAGCGAAGGCGCTCTCCGGCATTCCAAAGGAGCTCGACAGTTACGAGTTCGCCTTTCAGGTTCTCGAGCAGCAGTTCGAGATCAATATCGACGGCCTCGGTGCGAGTGCGGCCAACGACGGGGAAATGGTTCTCAAAGGATCGGTCTTGACCTCCGACGTGGAAGATGCGGACCGTGTCGAGAAGATGCTCTCGGCGAGTTTTCTCGACGAGCCCGTCTCGATCGAGTGGCAACATAATATCAACGGCAAGCTCCATGATTTCTCCATCCCTGGCATCGTGCGCCAGGCAGGTCCCGAGATGATTCGTCTCCAATGGGACGGTGAGATCATCGGTGTGGATACTTTAGGAAAACGGGACATCGAAGTCCCGGACAAGGACCGATTCGAAGTCACCCAAGTCAAAGCGATCCGGGACCGGCAGCAACATCTTCAGGTCTATTTTTCCGACAATTTGGATCCGCGTCAGGACTTGACGGGTCTCGTGCGGTTGGACAAGGGGTCTTTCACCACTCGCATCGAGGGTAACCTCCTCAAAATCTACCCCGACGAGGTGACCGTTGGCGAGGTGTTGGTGACGCTCGAGCCCGGCATCGTGAACGCCGACGGTGCTCGCCTGGTGGACCAAGAGCAGCATGCGGTGACCTTGGTGACCGTCAACCCACAGGTGCGTTTCGTGGGAAAAGGTGTGATCCTGCCGGAGAATCCCGTGTTGAGCATCCCTTTCGAAGCGGTGGGGGTGCAATCGGTTCGGGTGACGGCGTTCCGCATCTACGAAGACAACATGGGGCAGTTTCTGCAAACCAACACATTGGACGGTTCGAGCGAGTTGGGACGTGTGGGGCGCTATCTTTGGCGGCGCACCCTTCACCTTTCCTCGCCCGAGTTTAACAAATGGAATCGATACAGCCTGGATGCCACTGAGCTCTTTCGAGACGATCCCGGCGGACTCTATCGGCTGACCTTGTCGATTCGCCGATCGGACTCCACCTTCGAGTGCAGCGGAGACGTTCACGAAGACTCGGAGACGGAGCCCCCGCTCGCCAACGACACGGACCTAAATGTCAATGACGCCAGTAGTTGGGATTACTGGGAGAACTACTATGGTACGGCCAGTGACGGGAGCAATTGGAACGATCGCAACGACCCCTGCAAACTCGCCTATTACAAGTACTCCGAAGGCGTGAAAGACGAACGCAACTTCCTCACCTCGAACATCGGGCTACTTGCGAAGCGCGACCAGCACGGCGAGCTTTTCGTCGTGGCCACCGATCTGAGAACCGCGAAGCCGATGAGAGCAGTCAACCTCTCGGTAATGAACTTCCAAAACCAGGTCGTTGGCAATGCGGTGACCGACTCCAGAGGATTCGCGGAGCTGGACATCGACGCCATACCGTTTTATCTGTTGGCCGAAAAGTCCGGTGAGAAGGGCTACTTGAAACTCTCCAAGGGCACCACGCTACCGACCAGCCACTTCGACGTGGGCGGGGAAAAAGTAACCGACGGCATCAAGGGGATGATTTACGGGGAGCGAGGCGTGTGGCGCCCCGGCGACGAGATGTATCTCACCTTCGTTTTGGAAGACAAAGATCGATCGATACCGGACGGGCACCCGGCCACCATGGAGCTCTACAATCCCAAGGGCCAACTCATGGCAACTCAGACGAACAACCTGCCGGTAGGGGGTTTCTATCCCTTCGTGATGGAGACCGCAGACGATGCTCCTACCGGCCTGTGGCAGGCAAAGGCCATTTTGGGTGGCAATACCTTCACGAAGGCCGTCCGAGTCGAAACGGTGATGCCCAACCGACTCAAAGTCGATCTGGATTTCGGCCGAGAGGTGTTGACGCGCTCTGAAATGCCGCTTCGAGGCAAGTTGTTTGCACAGTGGTTGAGTGGCGCCACGGCTTCGAGCCTGAAGGCCGATGTGTCGGTACGCCTGCGAACGGCACCCACTCGATTCAGCCGCAACACGGACTTCGTGTTCGACGATCCGGTTCGGGAGTTCAACGGTGATCCGGAGACGCTGTTCGAAGGCGAGCTGGATGGTCAAGGCTACGCCAACTTCTCGAGCGATTTGAGCTTGGAGCAAGAGGCGCCCGGCATGTTGAATGCGAGCTTTACGTCACGTGTCTTCGAGCGCGGGGGAGCCTTCAGTGTCTCTCGTCAAAGCATTCCGTTCTCGCCCTTTGAGCGTTATGTGGGTGTCAAGATGCCCAAGGGCGACCAGGCCCGCAACATGTTGCTTACCGACGTTGATCACGTGGTTGAGATCGCCAGCTTGAACGACGATGGCGAGCCGGTCTCGCTCGAGAGCATCGAGCTCACGCTCTACAAGATCGAATGGAAGTGGTGGTGGGACAAATCGGGCGACACGCTCTCGCAATATGCCAGTGCTTCGCACAGTGGTGTGGTCGCGAAAGACACCGTGGCGACCGAAAACGGTAGAGGGAACTGGACGTTCCAGATCAAGTATCCCTCATGGGGACGCTACCTTTTGCGCGCTTGCGACGCCGAAGGGGGACACTGTACGGGCAAGGTTTTCTACGTCGATTGGCCGGGTTGGGCCGGCCGTGCCCAAGAGCAAGGGGGACCGGGTGCCAATGTGCTCACCTTCGTTGCCGACAAGTCCGAGTACCGTGTGGGTGAGGTTGCGAAATTGAAGCTGCCGGAAGCCTCCGAGGGAAGGGCTCTTTTAACCATCGAGAACGGTACCGGGATCTTGCAGCAGCGCTGGATCGAGTTCCCCAATGAGGAAACTTCGTTGGAGGTGCCCATCACCAAGGCGATGAGCCCCAATGTTTACGTGAGCGTCACCTTGCTCCAGCCGCATGCTGACAAGAAAAACGATCGACCCATACGTCTTTATGGAATCATCCCTTTGAAGGTGAACGACCCCGAGACACGTCTTGCGCCCTTGCTCGAGGCGCCGGAAGAATGGGCTCCGGAGACGACCGCCCACGTTGTGGTTTCCGAGGCGGAAGGCCGGCCGATGTTCTACACGGTGGCCATCGTTGACGAGGGCCTGCTAGGACTCACCAGCTTCAAGACGCCGCATCTTCATGACCACTTCTACAAGCGTGAAGCGTTGGGCGTATCGACATGGGATCTGTTCGACCATATCGTGGGAGCCTATGGCGGTGAGTTGGAACGCCTGCTTGCACTCGGCGGAGGTGACACCGATCTGCAGCCGGAAAAACAAGAACGAAAACGGTTCCCACCGGTCGTGTCCTACCTAGGACCGTTCCAACTCGGGGCCGGCGCTAAGAACGCTCACGAGTTCGAGCTACCGCAATATGTGGGTGCGGTTCGCGTGATGGTGGTGGCGGGTCGGGACGGTGCCTACGGCTCCACCGACAAGTCGGTCTTCGTGCGCCAACCGCTCATGCTTCTGGCCACACTACCGCGTGTGATTGGCCCGGGGGAGGAGTTTTCCGCGCCCGTTTCTGTTTTTGTCATGGATCCGGCTATCAATGATGTGAGCCTCAGTGTGGAGCCCGACCAACACTTCGACATCGTCGGCAAAGAAACGGTGACGGTGACCTTCTCGGAGCCCGAAGAGAAGATTGGAATGCTGAACTTCAAAGTGCGCCCACGCCCGGGGAAGGGCAGATTGCGTTTCAGCGCTCGAGCGGCCGGGCACTCGGCGCAGGCCGAAGTCACCATCGACGTCCGAAATCCCAATCCTCCCACGGTAGAACAGGTGAGTAAGGTCTTGAGCGCGGGGGAGAGCTGGGAAACCGATATTGTGCCTCATGGCATGGAGGGCACGAACGAAGTGAGTCTCGAGGTGTCCTCGGTGCCGCCGCTCGGCTTGGAGCGTCGCCTTGCTTACCTCATCCAGTATCCCCACGGCTGCCTCGAGCAAGTCACTTCATCGGTGTTTCCACAGCTCTATTTGTCCCAACTCGTCAATCTCGAGGAGACTCGCAAGGCGGAGATTGAGAACAACATCGCGGCAGGTATCGACCGGCTGCGCGGTTTTCAGGTTGGGTCGGGAGCCTTCATTTACTGGCCCGGTGGCTTCTGGGTATCGTCGGGTTTCGACGCCCGAAATGCTTGGTCTACCAACTACGCCGGGCATTTCTTGTTGGAAGCGGAAAAGCTCGGCTATCACGTACCGGCGGAAATGTCTTCTGATTGGTTGCAGTACCAGAAATCGGCCGCTCAGTCTTGGTCTGCCGGAACCGATACGTCGGTCCTGGACCAAGCTTACCGTCTCTACACGCTGGCTCTCGCAAACCGGCCGGAGCTCGGAGCCATGAACCGGCTGCGAGAGACTCGCGATCTCACGTCAGTGGCCCGTTGGCAATTGGCTGCCGCCTATCGACTCGCGGGCCTCGTCGAAGTGGCAAACGATCTGGTCGAAACGGACCGCATCGAAATTCGCGACTATGAGCAGCCGGACTTCACCTTCGGTTCGGGCCTCCGTGACCGGGCCATCGTTTTGAACGCTATGCTGATCTTGAACCGCGAGAACGGGTTGAAAGACATCGTCGATCAGGTTTCGGGCGAGCTCGCCTCCAACAAGTGGCACAGCACCCAGTCGGTAGCTTTCGGCTTGTTGGCGATGGCGAAGTTCGCCGGTGCCGCCGATACCGGGACACCTTCGTTCGAGGTCCGGGTAGGGGACCGTCCTCCGCAAGCGGTTCGGATGGGCAAACCCATATACACCGGTTCGTTGGACGACATCCCTGCCTCTGGATCGCGGTTGACCTTGGTGAATCCGTCCAATGATCGCACGTTGTTCGCGACCGTCGCCGTTCGCGGTACGCCAATGGCGGGTGAGGAAAAGGCCTCGGCCTCGGGATTGGGTATCGACCTGCTCTATACCCATCCCGATGGCGATAGCCTCGACATCGAGCGACTGGATCAAGGGAGCGATTTCGTCGCGGTGGTGAAGGTCACGAACCGGACCAGCGTGAACTTGGAGAACCTGGCACTCACCCACATCATGCCTTCCGGTTGGGAGATCCACAATACGCGCCTCGAGGAATCGGGCGAACCGGAGCCGTCGGACCTCGACTACGAGGATATTCGCGACGACCGCGTCTACCGGTACTTCGGTCTGAATGCCGGTGAGACCAAGGTGTTCACGACGTTTCTAAACGCTGCCTATCTGGGACGGTACTACTTACCCAGTGTGACGGTGGAGGCCATGTACGATGTCAGCAAACAAGCCCGAACGAAAGGGCGGTGGGTAGAGGTCACGAGCTCGAGACGATGAAGGACTGGATGGTCAAAGCGAGGGTGCGCGAGCTGCTGGTCGTCACGGTTTGCTTGACCGGCTTGGCCTTTTGGCATTGTCTGCCCGAGCCCCTCTTTGATGAACCGGTGTCGTTCGTCTTGGTGGACCGGAACGGAGAGCTGCTGGGCGCGAAGATCGCGGAGGACGAACAGTGGCGGTTTCCTCCGCAAAGCAAGGTACCGGACAAGTTCGCCCGGGCGATCACCGCGTTCGAGGACAAACGGTTCTACCGGCACCCCGGCTTCGATCCATTGGCTCTGGCGCGGTCTCTCATCGAGAATATCTCCAAGGGCAAGATTGTGAGTGGGGGAAGCACCCTCACCATGCAAGTGATCCGCCTCGCGCGTAACAACCCATCGCGTACCTATGCCGAAAAATTCATCGAGCTGGCGATGGCGATTCGACTGGAGGTGGGTCACAGCAAAGAGGAGATTCTGTCTCTTTATGCGAGTCACGCTCCATTCGGGGGAAATGTTGTGGGTCTCGAAGCGGCGTCCTGGCGCTACTTCGGGCGAGCTCCCGAGAAGTTATCTTGGGCGGAGAGTGCCATGCTCGCGGTACTGCCCAACAGTCCGGCCTTGATCCACCCGGGTCGCAACCGAGATTCCCTCGAGGGAAAACGCAACCGACTCCTCGTTACCTTGCATCGCAGCGGGGTACTGAGTGATCTCGACCTGGACCTCGCTTTGCGAGAATCCCTACCGGAACGACCGGTCCCGCTGCCACGAGCAGCGCCCCACCTTCTCGAAACGTTGAACTCGGGTATTGAATCGGGAACCCGTCGCTTGGCCTCCACATTGAACAGGGACTTACAGCAGGCGACGATGTCGATCGTGGAGCAACACGCACGGTCGTTGACTCTTCAAGGGATAGGTAACGCAGCCGTTCTTTTGGTGGACAACCGCTCTTTCGACGTGTTGGCTTACGTAGGCAATACGCAATGGTCCGTAGCAAACGATACGGGCTATGCCGTGGATATCATTCATCGGCCGCGGAGCAGCGGGAGCATCTTGAAGCCGTTCCTGTTCGCCGCGATGTTGCAGGCTGGAGAAATCCTTCCGACCACACTGGTCGCCGACGTGCCCACTCAATACGCGGGTTACATGCCGGAGAACTTCGACCGCACTTACCGAGGTGCTGTGCCGGCTCGAGAAGCTCTGGTCCGATCCCTGAACGTTCCGGCGGTCCGGATGCTGAAGCGCCACGGTGTGGCTCGTTTCTATGACTTTCTCGAGCAGGCAGGAATGACGACGCTCATGCGCCCTCCCGAGGACTATGGCCTTACCCTGATCTTGGGGGGGGCGGAAGCAACACTTTGGGATTTGACGGGTATGTACGCCAACCTCGTGGCCATTGCCCGTCACTCGCAACCCGGCCCGCCAAAAGCTCTTCGCAGGCTCAGGTTGCTGCAAACCGAGGACAACACGACCGATCGGCTGCCCGATATCGGCCCGGCTGCGGCTTGGCTAACCCTGAATGCATTGCTGGAGGTGGCGCGCCCCGGGGACGAGGGCTTCTGGCAGAACTTTGCGAGCAGCCGGAAGATTGCATGGAAGACGGGGACGAGCTTCGGGCATCGGGATGCATGGGCGATCGGAACGACGAGTGAGCACACGGTGGCCGTGTGGGTGGGTAATGCCACGGGTGAGGGTCGACCTGGTTTGACCGGAGCGACTGCCGCCGCACCCATCCTCTTTGACATTTTCAATCGATTGGAGAGAGCCGAGTGGATTCCTCAGCCCTATTTGCACATGAAAGAAGTCGAGACCTGCCGCAACGACGGCTATTTGGCGAATGGCCATTGTGAAACACAACAACAATGGGTGCCTCGCGATAGCCATTTCGGACAACTGAGTCCGAACAATCGCCTCGTCCACCTCGATAGCGAGCAACGCTTTCGTGTACATGGTGAGTGTGAATCACCGGGTCGCATGACCCATCGCTCGTGGTTCGTCCTGTCACCTAAGCAAGAGTTCTACTACCGGAAACGTCATGCCGACTACCGGTCCTTGCCGCCTTTCCGTAACGATTGCCAGCGAGCTGCGATCGTCAAAGGTTCTTCGGGCCCCATTGCTTTCATCTATCCAAACGTTGGGACTCGTCTCTACATTCCCATGGACTTGGCCGAGGAGAGGGGCCGGACTGTGTTCGAGGCGGTGCACCGGCGACCCGAAGCGACCCTGTTCTGGCACCTCGACGACCGCTACTTGGGCTCGACCTCTACCTTCCACCAACAGGCACTCGACATCACACCTGGAAGTCACGTGGTTACCGTTGTCGATGAGAAAGGTAATCGTCTCGCTCACCCATTCAAGGTCCTTGGCAAGGAGTGATCTCTGAGCGGCGGCGTCTCGGCGCACGCTTGGTCCACCCAGTCCGCCCACGCGATAGCTCTGGCGGACCCGCCGAAGCTAACTCCGAATGACCTCAGCGAAGGCGGGCAGTCACTGACGAATTGACAATGGTCGTCGACGTCAATAGTATCCTCTCCTCCAAGTGTTTGGGACAACAAGGTGGCGCGCAACAATAACGAAGCGAAACAAGGCGAAAGGCGATCTGCAGTCTCGGGTTTGAGTCGCTGGCTCTGGATTGGCCTGGTGCTTGTTGCCGGCGTCGCTGCCGTCTTGTCATTTGTCGTTGTCATGCAGCGTGGCTCACCCTCTCCCGCCGTACCTGCCCCTCTTACGAGCTTCGAAGGTTCCGAAGCTGATCCCGCTTTGTCACCCGATGGGGAGCGGCTAGCCTTCGTTTGGGATGGCGGGACGGGCGGCCCCTTCGAAGTGTACGTCCTCGACATCGAAACGAAGGAGCCCATCGCTCTCACGAGTGGATTGCAGAGCGCGAGCCATCCAGCCTGGTCGCCAAACGGCCGGGACATTGTGTTTATACGCGAGCTCGAAGCAGGTGATAGCGAAGTCGTGGCTGTCGAGGCGCGTGGTGGAAGCGAGCGAATTTTGACCTCCCTAACGGATGTTCATTTCGCAGGGGTCGATTGGGCCCCCGATGGGCAGTACCTGGCACTGGTTGACAAGGGCCAACCCCATGAAAGTGAGAGCATTTTTCTGTTCTCGATCGAGGAGGAGACGAAGCGGAAACTCACCGCGCCGCCCACTGCGGGATCGGGCGACAGAAACCCGGTGTTCTCCGGTGATGGTCGGTATTTGGCCTTCGTGCGGTGGTGGGAAGGAAACCGCAACGAAATCTACGTGTTGGATTTGGAAGAGGGACGTCAGAGGCTTGTGGCGAGTTTCGATGGTCAAATCAGAGGTTTGGATTGGCTGGCGGATGATTCCACCCTTGTTTTTTCGGCCCAATGGAGGGGAACACTAGGATTGTGGCGCCTGCCGATCGAGCACGGAGAACCCACTCGATTGAACTATGGCGAAAACGCCTCAGGAGTCTCCGTCTCTCGCCATCTAGGTCGTTTGGCTTTTTCTCAACGTCATCGCGACAGCAACATCTGGCGGGTGAGCGGCCCAGGGGCGAGGGAACCATCCCCACCCAACCGGTTCATTGGTTCTACTCGACAAGACTGGGGACCTCGGTACTCGCCCGACGGCGGCAAGCTTGCGTTGACCTCGGATCGGTCGGGCGAAATTCAGATATGGACCTGCCACAGCGACGGGACCAAATGCTCTCAACTGACTCCCCGAGGGGCGAACGCCACGGGGGCCTATTGGTCCCCCGGCGGTGAAAGCATTGTTTTCACCGAGACGTCTCAAGGCAATGCGGAAGTCTACGTTATCGACGTGAACGTGGGCATCCCCTTTCGACTCACTCGAGAAGCGTCGAGTGACCTCGCTGGGTGCTGGTCGAGTGACGGCGAGTGGATTCGATTTCAGCTCAGACCGCACGGATTGGTACGAGATTGGCGAGTTCCCGCCTCGGGTGGGGATGCAGAACAGGTCACCTACAATGGAGGGATTCTGCCTGCGGCTTTCCCCCGACGATTGATTCGTCTATTACTTGAAGTTGACGAGTCCAAGGAGCATCTGGCGGCTTTCCCTGGAGAGTCACATTGAGAGACTCATTTGTGAAGCGGACGTCGGGGTGACGGGTTTCAGCCTTTGGAGAAACTTGATTGTCTACCTACTTCAAGACAATGTTGAGGGGGCAAGGGCTGAGGCTTTCGACATGGAAACGCGCGAGACAACGCTCGTCGCCGAGCTCGGACTAGAGACTCGCTTTGGTGGATATGGCCGGCACTCGGTTTCTCCCGATGGGCAATGGATTCTCTTCAGTCGAGAAGATGGAGCCGGCTCCGACATCATGCTGGTCGAAGCCTTTCAGTAGGTTTGTTCCGACTGCCGCTCCCAATCAACATCTTCGCGCATGCCACGCTGGAATCACCAGAAACCCTCGCCGACCATGGGTCTTGCGGCGGGACGCCTTGCCCATGTGCCTCCATAGGCATGGAGGGACCCCTGCGAAGTGTATCTCCAACAATCAGAACTACTTACTGTGTCAGCCGAATGGCACTCGACTGCGTGTGACGGGGCACGCCCAGGTTTCCAAAGAACCGTTTCCGCCTACCCTCGAGAGAGTCATCTGCGATTTGACATAGGGGCATAAACCAATTTAAATAGGGGCATCAAAACAAAGACTAACTAGGTCGAAGGTTGCTGGCTGCCCGAGGATGCTCGCGGTTTGAACGCGACATTGATTCGTGCAGCAGCCGGCGGTAGATGACGGGGTGTGTGATGAAGCATGCATCATATCTGGTTGCGACGGTTTTGTTGGCATCTCTTGCTCTGGCTCCCAATCTATCGACGGATAGTCAGCTGTGGGCTACCCGGAAGTCAACGGTTACGCGGGCGCGCCCTTGCACAATACGGTCTGGAAGGCCAAGAGTGCGCGCGAGCGCCTCTGGAAGTGCCGACAGCTTCAAAATGTATTTGTGGTCATTCGCCTCGAGCCCGGAGACCAACAACGAGGTCGGATATGCCGTGTACGAAGACGACAATGGGAGAATCGGTCCTCTGTTGGTCAGCGGATATGTAGCCAATTACAATTGGACCTCTGTTGGCACGGAGCAATACCATGATTTTGCCCTGAATACCGTTCATAGTTCCCGAACGATCAAACAGGGTGACTACTATTGGCTGACTTTCCAGGCTTCAGGCGGTGAGAATCTACTGATCAGTAGAGGGAGAACGTTAACCTGTGATGACAATGAAAAACGCGGCACGAATGGAGATGTCGCATGTTGCGAGATACCTCCTACCCCACAGCAACTTGGCTCAGTCGTCTACAATTCCGGTTGCTACGGTTGGGCCGTGTGGCAGAGCGATGGCACGCCCCTCCTGGCGCCTGCCAATCTACGCGTTCAGCTGTCGAACGAATGATGTGATTAAGCCTCCTGTGGTTTGACTCGTCGACTCACCTAGAACCTCTCCGGGATGCGGGGGTTTGCGCATTTCAGAGTGTTTCCGCCATTGCACCGCAATCCGTAGCCGGCTCGAGTGTCTCGGTTGCCTAAGGCATAGACCCACATTGAATCTTCATTGATAAAGACCTAACCATCCGGGATAGAATCACTCCACGCACGTTGCCGTATCAGGGCGGCGAAACCGGTTCGATTCAGATATGTGTTGCCTTACGATCCGAGGAGGTTTCGAATGTCACGAGATTTGAGAGGGCGGTTCTTGAAGAGCAGCGCATCGATTTTGGCACTCCTTTCGATGACCTCATACCTATGTGTCGCGCAGGAGATCTCTCCTGATTTGTACCGCCAGCTCGAGTTCCGTCACATCGGTCCTCCGGGCAATCGTGTGGCCGCGGTGGCCGGTGTGCCGGGCGACGCGAGAACTTACTACGCCGGTGCCGCTTCCGGAGGTATCTGGAAGTCGACCGATGGCGGCGGTTTGTGGGAGCCGGTCTTCGATGACCATCCGGTCCAATCCATCGGAGCGCTCGCGGTGGCTCCTTCCGACCCCGACATTGTTTGGGCGGGGACCGGCGAATCATGGATACGAAGCAACATCTCCATCGGAAACGGTGTTTACAAATCAACGGACGGAGGCGAAACGTGGCAGCACATGGGCCTGACCGAGACCGGCCGAATACCACGGATCGTCATTCATCCTCGTGATCCCGAGACCGTACTGGTGGCCGCCATGGGTCATTGCTACGGCCCGCAACCGGAACGCGGTGTTTTTCGGACCACCGACGGAGGGCGGACCTGGGAGAAGGTGCTCTTCGTCGATGAAGATACGGGTGCATCTGACTTGGTGATCGACCCCAATGATCCGCAGATTCTCTTCGCCGGCACCTGGCCGCTCGTCATCAAAACCTGGGGCAGAGAAAGCGGAGGACCGGGCGGCGGTGTTCACATGTCGAGCGACGGTGGCGCGACCTGGAAGCGTCTCACGGGTTATGGTTTGCCGGAGCCTCCCATCGGGAAGGTGGCGCTCGGCATCGCTTCGAGCAACTCGAAGATCGTCTACGCCATGATCGAGACGGAGGACGGAGTGATTTGGAGATCGGAGGACGGGGGGGAGAACTGGAAGCTGGTCAGCCGCGATCACATGTTCAACGAGCGACCCCACCACCATTCGAGGATCACCATAGCGCCGGACAACCCCGACGAGTTTTACACTCAGGGCGTACGACAGATGGTCTCCCTCGATGGTGGAAAAACGGGGATCGTTCAGATGCCGCAACCCGGTTATGACCACCACGACATGTGGATCGATCCTCTCGATGCCAACCGCATGGCGGTGGCGCACGACGGAGGCGTCGAGCATCTCGCGTCATCGCGGTATCAACTGACGTCTTGCCGATTTGCCCATTGCACAGATGTATCACGTGGCTGTGGACAACGAAGTGCCCTACAACGTCTACGGCAACAAACAGGACGGAGCGTCCCACTCGCGGCCCCAGCAATTACCTTGCAAAGTGGACCGCCGGCATTCCATCGTCCATGTGGCACGATGTCGGCGGGAAACGAGTCCGGGTTCTCGATCCCCGATCCCGTCGATACCGACATCATTTGGTCCGGCGGTTATGACGGCTACCTCGACAGGTTCGACCTTGCGACAGGCCAGATCCGAAGCGTCGACGTGTGGCCGGAGGCCGACGACGGGCTCCATGGCGGCTCCCGTGAAGTACCGGTTCCACTGGACGTTTCCCGTTGTCATTTCGCCGCATGATCACCGGAAGGTTTACGTTGGCAGCCAATTTGTGCATCAAACCAGGGACGGCGGGCAAAGCTGGAGTCAGATTAGCCCCGATCTGACCCTGAACGACAAGAGCAAGCAGCAGGACTCGGGGGGGCTCACTGTCGACAATCATCAGCTCGATTTTTTCGGTGTCGTTTTTGCTCTGGCCGAGTCGCCGATTACGCCGGGCGTCCTGTGGGCGGGCAGCAATGACGGACTCGTCCATGTAACCCGCAATAGTGGTGAGCACTGGACCAACGTCACGGCGAACATCCCCGATCTGCCGCCCTGGGGGCACGGTGAGCAACGTGGAGCCTTCCAAATTCGACGCCGGCACCTGCTATGTCACCTTCGACTTTCATCAGGTCAATAACCGCGATCCCTATGTCTATAGAACCACCGACTATGGTGAGACCTGGACGTCCATCAGCAGTGCTATTCCAAAAAGTGTTTTCAGCTACGCGCACTGGATCCATGAAGACCCGGTCCGCAAGGGGATGCTATATCTTGGGACTGAAAACTCGCTCTTTCTAACTCTCGATGACGGCGCTACTTGGCATCCTCTTCAGAACAACCTGCCCCATGCGCCGGTCCACGATCTGGTCGTTCAAAAGAACTTCAACGACCTCGTCGTGGGGACCTATGGTCGCGGCTTCTGGATTCTCGATGACGTCACACCGCTTCAACAGCTTTCCCACGAGATTGTCGACTCAGCGGCGCATCTTTTCGTGCCCCGCCCGGCATACCGGCTTCGTAACAAGGAGCTACGCTTCAACGTACCTGCGGATCAGTGTGTAGGACAAAATCCTCCTTACGGGGCTTCCATCAATTTCTACCTGAAGTCGGTTCCCGCGGGGGAAGTGTCGATCACGATTCTCGATGACATGGGTCGAACGGTTCGGCAATTGTCCGGAGCCGGAGTCTCGAGTGAGATTCTCGAGTTGCTGGAGGATCTCGATGGTCGGGGGGACGAGCTCGGATGGTTTCTTCGTGTCTTTGGGATGGAAGGTTTCGACGCCTTTGGGATGACGGGTCTCGACGAAGCGGGTCTTTCTCGCGAATTACCTACCGGTATCAACCGAATTTGGTGGGACCTGCGCTACACACCGCCGAAGATGCCCAAGCTCCGCACCATTCCCGAGAAGCACACCCACGTCGAGTTCACTTCTAAAGGGATTCGGCCGCTGAGGACAGATCACATGTCGCGACCGGGACAGAGCGGACCCCTCGTAGCTCCAGGTGTCTACACGGTGAAGCTCTCTGTGGATGGCCGAGGCTCACCCAGAAGCTCGAGGTGAAAAAGGATCCGTCGAGCGTCGCCAGCGAGGACGACATCCGCGAGCAGCTCCAAATGACGCTCGAGATCCAAGACAACATCAACACGGTGGTCGATGTGATCGACCAAATCGAATGGATCCGCCGGCAGATCTATGAGCTGCGACCCTCGTTAAAGGGAAGGTCCAATGTCGCCGTCGAAGAAGCCGCACAAGAGCTCGACGACAAGCTCGAAGCGATCGAAGAAGAGCTCTATCCCGTAAACCATCTCACCGGCGCAACCTACGACTCTTTCCGGTCGCCACACAGGTTATACGGCCGGCTCGGGGCTCTTGCCCACCGCGTCCGCACGTCCGACTTTGCGCCGACCGAACAAGCGTTGGAGCTACACGAGGTCCTGAAAGAACGAATGGCGACTCAACTGAGTGCGTTCGATGGCGTGCTTGAACGGGAGGTTCCCGCTTTCAACCGGATGTTGGAGGATAAAGGCCTGGAAGCCATTCATCCTGAAACGCCTTGAGCGACTTCGCTGGGATCAGGCTCAGGTGTCCCAGCGTTGAGTTTGGTCTGATGCGCTGTCCGGAGAAGATGGATCTGTGCTAGTCTTCTTCCCAACAAGACTGTTGGCCAGCACGCCAGGGTCTCCATGGTCGACGTATCCAGCAAGCCCACAAGAACTCATCCACGAACCGCCGGGAGGAGGTACAGATGCCTGATACTACGCGCAGGATAAGTGTGAGAATCGCCGCAATTCTTCTTGTGATGCTCGCCCTTTACCCGCTCGCGGGTGCATCCCAAGACATTGATGCCGATGCTTACCGCCAGATGAAATATCGATTCGTCGGGATACAAGGCAATCGGGTGAGCGCCGTGATCGGGGTGCCGGGAAACCCGATGATTGCCTATGCCGGTGCTGCCTCCGGAGGCGTGTGGAAAACGACCGACGGGGGCATCACCTGGGAGCCGGTATTCGACGACCAGCCGGCGCAGTCCATAGGCTCGCTCGCTATAGCACCGTCCGATCCCGAGATCGTCTGGGCTGGAACCGGCGAAACCTTCATCCGCAGCAACGTTTCCATTGGTGACGGGATCTACAAGTCCACCGATGGCGGCAAGACCTGGAGGAACATGGGCCTCGAGGAGTCAGGAAGGATCGGACGGGTCATCATCCATCCTTCCAATCCCGACATCGTGCTCGCGGCCGTCATGGGACATAGCCATGGCCCCCAGAAAGACAGCGGCATCTACCGCACCACCGATGGCGGCGAGACCTGGGATCACGTTCTCTTCGTCGACGAGAACACCGGCTGCGCTGATATCGCCATGGATCCCAACAATCCTCGGATCCTCTTTGCCGGTACCTGGCATCTCGAAATCAAGACCTTCGGAAGATACAGCGGCGGCCCGGGAAGTGGCGTCTACGTGTCTCGAGACGGTGGTGCGACCTGGAAACGGATCGAGGGGCATGGACTGCCCACCACCGAGATGGGAAAGATCGCCGTTGCCGTTGCTCAGAGCAACTCCAATCGCGTCTACGCCATGATCGAGACCGGGGGAGGCGGTTCCCTCTGGCGCTCGGACGACGGCGGTCGAAACTGGGCTCTGGTCAGCTACGACCGTCTGATCAACGAGCGGCCGCACTACAACTCGAGAATGGCGGTCGCTCCGGACAACGACAACGAGGTCTATTTCCCCTGCAACAGCGTCAACATGACCCTCGACGGCGGAGATACGATTCGTAGCGTGCGGGGACAAACAACCCGGGTGGTGACGCCCACGATTGGTGGATCGATCCCAAAAACCCGGACCGGATGATGGTCGGTAACGACGGGGGCGTCAGCATCACCCTGACTCGCGGGACAACTTGGAAACGGATCCGACTTCCCATCGCCCAGATGTATCATGTCGCCGTGGACAACGACATTCCCTATAACGTCTACGGCAACCGTCAAGACGGTCCGTCCATTCGAGGACCGAGCAATAGTCTGAGCGGCGGTAGCATCCCCTCGACCATGTGGAAGAACGTCGGCGGCTGCGAGAGCGGTTTCGCCATCCCCGACCCCGAGAACAGCGACATCGTCTGGGGTGGATGCTACAACGGCGGTCTCGAGCGCTCGAACGTCGAGACCGGACACGACCACATGGTCGATGTCTGGCCCAAGAATCCTCAGAACTCGCGCGCCCTCGACTCTGAAATATCGTTTCAACTGGACCTTCCCGATCGTCATCTCGCCTCACGACCACAATAAAGTCTATGTCACGAGTCAGATCGTCCACATGACCACCGACGGCGGCCGAAGCTGGCGCGACATCAGCCCCGACCTCTCCCTCGCCAACGAGGAGCACCTGCTCGATTCGGGAGGCCTCACGTTCGACAACCTGGGTGTCGAATACGGAGACCTCATCTTCGCTTTCGCCGAATCACCGCTCGAGGCCGGACTCCTTTGGGCGGGGACCAACGATGGACAGGTCCAGGTAAGCCGCGACGGCGGCGCCAACTGGACGAACGTGACCGGCAACATCAACGGCATGCCTCCCATGGGAACCGTCAGCAACATCCACCCGTCCCGCTACGACGCCGGCACCGCCTACATCTCGGTGGACTATCACCAGATGAACGGCCGCGATCCCCACATTTACAAAACCGAGGACTACGGCGGCACCTGGAAGTTCATCAGTGGCGACATTCCCAAGAGTGTCTTCAGCTACGTCCACTGCGTCCGTGAAGATCCCAAGAGCAAAGGGCTGCTCTATGCCGGGACGGAGAACGCCGTCTATGTTTCTTTTAACGACGGGGCGAAATGGATGCCGCTTCAAAACAATCTTCCCCATGCACCGGTACATTGGCTCGATGTCCAAGACCACTTCAACGATCTGGTGGTCGCGACCTATGGTCGAGGCTTCTACATCATGGACGACGTGACACCATTCCAGCAGTTCACTGAAGAGATTATCGAGTCCAATGCCCATCTTTTCGAGCCGCGGCAAGCGTACCGCTTCCGGGAGGTGAACACTTCCCTTGAACTACCGAGGGGATCTCTGCGACGGTGAGAACCCACCCTACGGCGCATCCATCAACTACTATCTGAAGTCCGCTGCCGAGGGAAAGGTCGAAGTCTCAGTTTTGGACGAAAGCGGCAAAGTGATCAAAACCCTGGAAGGTCCGGGTGAGTCAGGCATCAACCGCCTGTGGTGGGACCTCCGCCACGAAGCGGCCAAGGAAGCGCGCTTGAGGCTTCGACCACCGGGAAATCCTCATGTTGCGTTCGATCCGGACGGACGGTTGACCCTCGAGAACTATGCGCTCAACCGCGGTCTTTTCGGACCGTTGGTCATGCCCGGCGCCTATACCGTCAAAATGGCAGTCAATGGTAGAGAGCTTTCCCAGACTCTGACCGTTGTCAAAGACCCGCGAAGCGAAGGGACTCTTGCCGATGTTCGTGCGCAGTACGAGCTCTCGATGAAGATCTACGATGACATCAACCACGTCGTTGACGCCGTGGATCTCATCGAGTCGATGCGTGTCCAGCTCAAGGACCTCCTGGGACGATTCGAAGGCATGGAGAATCAAGCGTCGGTCGTCGCCGCCGCCAAGGAGCTCGAGACGAAGCTCACCGCGACCGAGGACAAGCTGGTACAAAGAGCCTTGGCCGAAGGAGATCCTAAGTCCTTCCGGCAGAGTCAAAGGGTCTATGGGCAACTATCGTTTCTGACCAACACTGTTGGGGGCGGATCGGCGGACTTCCCTCCGACAACGCAACAGATAGCGGTCTATGACGAGTTGAAGAAGGAGATGACTGCAGCGCTCGAAGAGCTTCACGCCCTTCTCGAAAACGACATCCCGGCTTTCAACACCGTGTTACAGCAGGCCAACGTCGCCGGCATCGTCGCTACTCGTTGAGCCCTCCCGCTTGATGCGACCACCCCGTGAGCCGAAAGGCGCACGGGGTGGTACGGCGTTAGGACTCGGCATATGATCTCCGGGTGCGCCGTCGGAACCTGATAATACTCCTTCTCGCCTCGAGTGTCCTGGCGCGCTGTGCCTGCAGTGGATATGAGAGCCAGAGCGAATCGAGACCGAACATCCTTCTCATCACGCTGGACACCACCCGCGCCGACCGTCTCGGTTGCTATGGTCTCGACAATGCGCAAACCCCCAACATCGACGAGCTCGCGGCGACCGGAGTGCTTTTCGAGAACGCTATTTGCCAGGCACCTCTGACCTTGCCCTCCCATGCTTCCATACTCACGGGGACCCATCCTCCGTTTCACGGCGTTCGGGACAACGGAGGCTTCTACCTCGAAGACCGCTTCGTGACGCTCGCCGAAATCCTTCGAGATCAATCCTACGCAACCTCGGCTTTTGTTGGCGCTTTCGTGCTCGACTCGCGTTGGGGACTGGCGCAGGGTTTCGAGCTCTATGACGACGGTTTTGGGCTCGAGACGCAAAGAGCCGTCACATTGGATGCGGTTCAGCGAAGGGGAGACGATGTCGTCGAGTCATTTGTGGGCTGGCTGGACGACCACTTCGAACGAACCTTCTTCAGCTGGATTCATTTCTATGATCCCCACACACCTTACGATCCACCTGAGCCCTTCCGGACGGCTTTCTCTGGCGGGGAATGGGGACTTTACGACGGGGAAATTGCTTACGTCGATTCCCTCATCGGCCGAGTGGTCGAAGAGCTTCGCCGAAAATCGGTTCTAGATGAAACTCTCATTGTGATCGTTGGGGATCACGGTGAGAGCCTCGGAGAGCACGATGAAAACGGACACGGTTTCTTCGTCTACGATGCAACGGTTCGCGTCCCGTTGATCATTCGCTTTCCTTTGTCTCGCGATGGCGGAAGGAAGGTGTTGTCTTCTGTAGAAACCGTGGACATACTGCCGACTCTCCTTCAAGAGCTGAGTCTTCCCGTTCCCCGGGATGTACAGGGAGAGAGTCTTCTTCCCCTGGTCCGCGGAAAGGACGGTGACCAGCCGGCGTTTTCATACTTCGAGACCTATTTTCCCTTGTATCGGTACGGGTGGAGCGGACTCTCCGGCCTCCGTAGCGCCCGCTACAAGCTCATTCGAGCTCCCCAGCCGGAGCTTTACGACCTCGAAAAGGATCCGGGAGAGCAGGCCAACATCTACGAACAACTTCCCGAGGTGGCAGCCGAGCTCGAGAAAGAGCTAGCGCGCATCGAAGACGGAGACGCAGTCCATGAGCCTCGACTCTTGGATGAGGAATCTCTGACGAAGCTCGTCGCCCTGGGATACCTGGGAGGGTTCTCCTCGGCTCGACCTGATGTTTTGGCCGACCCCAAAGACAAGATTCACATCTTCAATCGGATCCATCAGGCCGAGGAAAGATTCGCCGAAGCCGACCTGGACAAGGCTCTGAGCGACATCGATGAAGTGATTCAGGAAGACCCCGATGTCCCCCAAGCCCGTCAGGTCCGCGCCCAGATCTACTTGAAGAAGGACCGACTTCTAGAGGCCATCGAAGACTGCAAAGCGGCCTTGAAATCCGATCCCGAATACAAAGCGGCTCTTTTTACACTTGCTCACGCTCATCGGCTCGGGGGCGAGTACAGCGAATCGGTTGCCGTTTATGAGCGCTTGATGAGCTTGGACTCCAAGGATTACAGGCCGCCTCTCAACTTGGGGAAGATCCACTTGGAGCGCGGTGACATCGATTCAGCTATCTCCTTTTTGAGGCTTTCTACAGGTTTGGATCCGGAACGAAGCGCGATGGCCCATAACCTCCTGGGTGCGGCTTATCTACAACAAGGCCGGTTCGCGGAAGCCGAACGGGAGATCAAGCGAGCCATCGAATTGAGGCCCTGGATCAAAGATGCGCATTACAACCTGGGACTCTTGGTCGACCGGAGAGGCGATGCGCCGGGAGCGGTTCGGGAGCTTCAAGCCGAAGTCGACCTCTATCCTGACTCCTACATGGCGCATTTTCATCTCGCTCGACTCTTCGATCAGTTGGGAGACCCAGAGCGAAAAATCGAGCACCTCCGCAAAGTCATTCAATACAAGAGTGATTTCGCGAGGGTCTATTTGATGCTCGGCAAAGCCTACCTGGACGCGAACAGAAACCTGGAGGAAGCCTTACAACTCACCCAGAAAGGTCTCGCGCTGGACCCGGAATCAGAGTTCGCGTCTTTTGGTCATTTTGTTTTAGCCGACATTTATCTTCGGCTCGGGCAACAAGATCGCTCCCGTACCGAAAAAGAAAAGGGCGTGCAGCTTCAGAGAAAGCTCGGGGCACGATAGAGCTGGCCATGGTCTTCATGTGGCCGGGGTGGTTGATTATTGGGAACGAGCAGCTCCAGCTCTTCGAACCAATTGGGAATGCAGACCATCTGTAGAGGCTCTAGAGTACCTTCGGGACTCTGGATCATCACGAATCGTTGGCCGTCTGGTGTGACATCGTAGGTTGTCCGGAGATGGGCTATTCGAATAACATGCGGACTCAAGCCGCGTCGAGTCTCTTCACTCTCAGTTTCTTCCGTTTCTTTCGAGTCCGCCACAGATCGTAATACATCTGCATGTTGAGCCAGCTCTCAGGAGTGGATTCAGTCGCGGCTCCGATGCGGATCGCCATTTCGGAGCTGATACCGGCACGGCCGTTGAGGAGCTCGGATAGAGTCTTGCGCGTCACCCCCAGCCTTTTCGCTGTTTCCGTCACGGTGAGTCCCAGGGGTTCCAGGTACAACTCGCGTAGAATCTCTCCAGGGTGTGGAGGCTCATGCATCTCATACTGCGTCCCCTTAGTGGTAGTCATCGTAGTCGACCTCCCATGCGTCTCCTAGTTCAAATCGGAAGATCACTCTCCAGTTTCCAGTGACCTTGACTGCCCAGCAACCTTTGAGCTTTCCTTTGAGTTGATGAAGCCCGGAACCCGGGAAGCCCATATCAAAGGCCTCTTTTGCCGAGTGAAGCCGGAACAGTAGCAGCTTCAAGCGCCGCGCGTGGTCAGGCTGAATACCTTTGTTGCTACCTGTGGTGAAAAAGCGCTCGACTCCCTTGTGCTTGAAGCTTTGAATCACAATCGGATTGTAACCCGTGACGTTATGGGTGTCAACTTGCCTGCCGGTGATACACCGCCGGTGGGTTGGCTGGGACAAAAGCGGTGACGTCGAAATCGTGTTTAGGAATTTGAGGATGACTCGATCCTGCAATGAGTTAGGGGTATCAACTCCGTCCGGACGGGAGTTCCGGTTCTAGTTCCAGTCTCCTTCACAGGGTCGTGGTCCGTCGCCTGCTCGAGTGTCTCGGTTGCTGAAGGCGTAGACCGCTGCGGCTTCGGAAACACGACTTCCTGAGCGTCCATTGATTCTGTAGCGCTCCATCACCTTCTTTCCGTAGTCGTGTTCGGCGAAGTAGCCGTTGTGAGCCCTGCAGGCGAGTTGAATATTTCCAACGCTGTGGTCGCCGCCACGGCCGAAGGGCTTGCGATGGTGGAATTCGAGCCGATGACGTTCGGTGCAGCGACTACTTCTCCCCCTTCTTCCTCAAATGTTCCGGCGCCCGCTCTCGGTCGTGCTGCTCGATATCGAGATCGACCTCGACCTGGAATTTCCATGGCGGGTAACAAATCTGGTCGTCACAGGCTTGGTAGGAGAAGTTGACGGGTATCGTGACGCTCTCTTCGCGGAGGCGCGGAGAAATCGTCACGTCTTGGAGGACTCTCACCTCGCCCTCGTAGACGGGGACCGTTTCCTCGATGACTTCGAGATGGAGCGTTTTCGCTTCGGGAAATACCGTGGGATGTGCCTTAAGATAAGGGTCTTCTACGACCTCGATGACCAAGGGACGGTAGCTCTCCACGCCGGGAGCGTAGACGTGCATCTTTTCGGGAAGGACGACATCGAAGACGAGGGTAACGATGTTTCCCGGCCGAACCGTGTGCTGAGCAGCCGACACGGTGAGGAACAAGTGATCTGATTTGTACCTCTTGCTCTTGACGCCCTCGGCGCCAAACTCCTTCACTAGGATGGAGTCGGCCGTATACCTCTGACGGTGCATCTCCTCGAAGTACTTCGATTGAACAACGCCGTTCTCATCCACGAGGTATGTGCCCGGGAAACACATGCCGTACCACTCGTGATCTTCGGGAACATTGGTGTTGAAAATGCCGAAGTCTCGAATGATCTTCGATTCGGGATCTGCGAGGAGCGGATAGCTGAAACCACCCATTCGCTCCGCGAAATGTTGAAGGAGCTCTTGGCTGTCATAGCTGATGGCGACGACGCCGAGGCCTTTTTCTTTGAACTTGTCGAGAGATCGTTCCAGCTCCACGAGCTGGGTTTTACAAAACGGTCACCAATCCGCCGAGCGGTAGAAGAGCAAGAAGGCCCCGTTGGGTCCTTTGATGGAATCGAAGCTCCAGATCTTTCCGTTCTGGTCGACGGCCTCGAACGGGGGGATGGTCTCACCGACGGCAACGCCGGTCTTCATGTTGTCATCGATGGGGTCGGCTCGGTCGAAAACCTCTTCTTGGCTAAGAGCGACACCCGCAAGTATCCACATCATTAGGAACGTTCGCCAGATCAAGCGTACCTCCATCTTCGTTCTGTCGCGTAGTTTAACGCATCTCGTTAAGCTCTTGTTGGCTGCAAATCCAGTGCTTGGCCGTAGCGTTCCAAGGCTATTCTCGTCGCCTGGCGGTCCGCCGCGGAGCCCTTCCTCTCGTAGTGGGTTGAAAGAATGTTGAGCCTTCCAGCGCGCCGATCGGCCTTAAGGTCGCAACGCGCTACGAGACGATCGCCGGCCAAAACAGGTAGACAGTAGTAGCCGTAGATACGTTTCTTGGCGGGTTTGAAGACTTCCAAGACTTGGTCGAAATCAAAGAGAAGGCGAACTCGCTCCCGATCCCACAAAACGGGATCGAAAGGAGAGAGAAAGACACCTTGGTCGGTCCGAGGTCGAATGCGTTTGAGCCTAACGGCGAGCTCTAGGTCGTCGGGACGTATCCAACCGGGAACGGGATCGCTCTGGGGTTTGATGAGCTCGCACGAGACGATTTGTCCCGCCTCTTCGAGTCGCCCGAGGGCGGCGCGAATCTCTTTTTGAAGCTTGCTGAGTCGCCAGGTTTCTCGAAGCGTCGCGGTCTGTGCCCAGCCGTGGCCTTCGAGGGCTTTGAGTAGTAGAAATTGGAGTGCTTTTTCTTTAGGCACGGCCTTCTTGCGCCACTGAGCGGGGATAACGCGCTCAGTGATATCGAACGACCGCTGAAAGCCCACTCTTTCTCTAATGGCAATATCGCCGCGAAGCCACAAGGCGCCCAGAACCACATGAGCGAGCTTGAGAGGTCCGAAACGAGCGCTGCTGTCGAAATCGGAGAGTCGAAGCGGGCCTTCTTTTCTAATGCGGCGGACCATCTGTTGAGCGAGCTTGCCGTGCTCGCCAAGCACGTCACCGTACCAGGGATGGATCCGGAAGTCCTTTCGCCGGAACGAGAAGGTCGGATAGAGCTCAATCGGGAGCCAACAGGCTTCGTGTCCCCAGAACTCGAAAAGCGGCTCACCGGGTCGAAGTAGCTGCTCAGGAATTTCCGGGTCGAGCCCGTCCAAGCGAGACAGCAGAACGATGCCGTGACTCCGGGCTCCAGTCCCGGACAGCGTGTCGATTTGGAGATAGCCGAATCGACGAATGATGGTGTGGCAGGATTTGACATCTCGCTGGCGGGCGCCAGAGGAGCGGTTCGGGATGTCTGTCCACTCCGGTTTCAAAAGGCCGGCCCGTGCGAGAGCGAGTCGCCGAGCTTCGCTTCGAGTGATCGTTGCAGGAATCGAAAGCCCTCCTTTGCGGTTGCGCCCTACCTCAGCGAGGCGATGTAGGTGTCTCTTTGACGGTCTCCTCGGACCGTTTCCAGACGAAGGACCGGATTGTATCCATAGCTCGAAAGCGAGACAAGGAGTTTCCGTGACGAAATGGCCATTTGAGGGGCTTCTCATCTACCCCTGATGATGAATTTGTCTCGGGTTCGTTTCGGCAGAACGGCGAATCAAGAAGGTAACACGTTGGAATGAAAGGATTTTGTTGCTGAAGCAAATGGGCTATTTTGTGAAACAACTTCATCATTCTTGACAACTGATGTAAACTTCTGTGCGAACTCGTTTCTGCCTCCGGAGCGCTCGTTATGGTGAAACCGGTATCGACCATTGAAGATGTATTAGACCAAAAGCTCTCAGCGGAACAGGTCCGGCTGGAACAAGAGGCCGGTCTACGGGCCAAGGACCACTTTCGCCGCCCTGAAGAGCGACCGTTCCTTGCCGAAGAGCGCGAGAAAACAACGATTCTCTTTGGGGGTCTCACCTGGAGACATCACAAGCTGATCAAGGGCGTCCTGGAAGGTTGCGGGTATCGCTGCGAGATCCTCCCTAATCCAGACCGCGAAGCCTTTCAACTCGGCAAGGAGAACTGCAACAACGCCGAGTGCAATCCGAGTTTCTTCACCGTCGGTGCTCTGATTAAGTTCCTCAAGCAAAAGGAGAAAGAGGGGCTCTCGCCCCAACAAATCGCGGATCAGTTCGTCCACTACACCGTAGGCTCATGCGGTCCTTGCCGACACGGCATGTACGAATCCGAGTACCGATACGCCCTTCAAAACGCAGGTTTCGATGGGTTCCGCGTCCTGCTCTTTCAGCAGAGCAAGGGTCTTTTGAAACAAGATCAGGAGCCCGGTTTCGAATACACGGCGGATTTGGGGATGGGCGCCCTGAATGCTCTCATCCTGGCCGACGTGATGACCGACATGCTCTACCAAATCCGCCCTTATGAGGTGAATCCGGGCGAGTCGGATCGCGTCTTCGAAGAATGCATCGACTATCTGTCGGACTTCCTGCGTGACCGCCCTCCATATGAAATCTTGGAAAGCACCCCGAAGTGGGTCGCCGGGCGCCTGGCTCGCAAAAAGCAACCCAAGAACACGTTCAACACCATGGGAAAGTTCCGCGAGCATTTCTGGGGGGAGAAATACGTTGAGGCGCTTCACGAGTGCCGAGAACGGATCAACGGGATTGAAGTCGACCGCACAAGGGTGAAGCCCCTCGTCAAAGTCACGGGTGAGTTCTTTGCGCAGACCACGGAAAGCCTCGGCAACTACAACATGTTTGCTTTCCTGGAAAAGGAAGGGGCTCAAGCTCAAGTAGAGGCTGTCGGTTGTTGGATCACCTACCTCCTTTACCAGGCCAAAGCACACTGGATAAACCGGAAGGGGCTGGAGGCTCCGCATGACAAGCCGCGCTGGTGGGAGCCGCGCAAGCGGTTTGCGAATTACGCTCACTTCAAGAAACGACACGCGCTCCTGTCGTTTGCCGAGCGAATGTACGCCCGTCTCTATCGACGCGCCGCCGAGCGCTTGGGAGGGATGGCCCACGAGCTTCTGCCGCAAGAGGAGCTAGCCAAGCGTGCCCACAGCTACTACCACACCTTGGCTCGAGGCGGCGAGGGGCATCTGGAAGTAGGAAAGAACATTTACTACAACGAGAAGAAACTCTGCCACATGGTGCTGAGCCTGAAACCCTTCGGCTGCATGCCCTCGACTCTTTCGGACGGCGTTCAATCGGCCGTCACGAGCCACCATCGGAACATGCTCTTCGTACCCGTCGAGACGACAGGAGATGGTGAGGTTTTGGCTCATAGCCGTGCGCAGATGGCACTGAGCGACGCCAAGACGATTGCACGAAAGGAGTTCGAGAAGGCTCTCGAATCGACTGGAAAAGACCTCGACGGCATCAAGGACTACGTCACATCCCATCCAGAGCTCAAGAAGGCTCTTTATCCCATCCCGCACCGGCAGGGTGTCGTGGGTATGGCCGCCAACTTCATCTTGCATGTGAACGATCACATGGACGGCAAACGCGGCAAGGCGGCCCACTAGCCTCTATGGCCAACCAATATCTCGTTGGGTTCGATGTGGGATCCACGAGCGTCAAGGCGGTCGTGGTCGAGGCCGATACCGATGCCATCGTGTGGCAGGATTACCGGCGTCACGAGACCCATCAACCCGAAAACGTTCTCGAGTTTCTTCGCCGGATGGAGTCCGAGGTCGGGCTATCCGAGGACAACTGCCGCATCATTTTCAGTGGATCGGGCGGAGGGCCTCTAGCTCCTTTGGTGGGAGGCCGCTTCGTTCAGGAAGTCCTCGCCGTTTCTCTCGCCGTCGAAAAGCTTCATCCGGAGGCTCGATCGGTGGTCGAGCTCGGTGGTCAGGACGCCAAGATCATCGTCCTCAAGACGGATTCGGAAACCGGCCGCAAAAGAAAAATCTCCTCGATGAATGACAAATGTGCGGGTGGAACCGGTGCGGTCATCGACAAAATCGCGGGCAAGCTCAAGATCCGCCCGGAAACCGTCAGCGAGCTTCATTACGAGGGTTTCGAAATCCATTCTGTAGCGGGGAAGTGTGGTGTCTTCGCCGAGACCGACATCAACAGCCTTCAAAAGCAAGGCATTCAACCCGAGGCGCTCATGGCCTCCCTCTTCGAAGCCATTGTGGTGAAGGACATCACCGTCCTGACCCGCGGGCACACACTGCATCCGGTGGTCCTGCTTCTGGGAGGCCCCAATACTTTCATTCCCGGTATGCGTGAGGCCTGGCGTGCTCACATTCCGAGGATGTGGGAAGAACGGGGCGTTCAGATTCCGGACGGAAAAACGATCGAGGATTTGATCTTCAATCCTGACAACGGTGTCTATTTTGCTGCCATCGGGGCGGTGGAATTCGGCAAAGAAGAAGATCTGGAGGTGGGGCGGTATCGGGGTACCCGGGAATTGGAGCACTACATTCAGGCCGGGCGCCGCCAGGAAAAGCTCAAATCGGGGACTTTGGGATTGAGCTCGTCTCCTGATGAGTTGGAGACTTTCAGGGAACGCTACACACGCAAACCGTTTCGCTCGGCCGAATTGATGTCGGGGGAGACGGTCCGCGCTTATGTCGGACTCGACGGTGGGTCCACCTCGACGAAAGCCGTGCTGCTCTCCGGAGAAGGCGATGTCCTTTTCGAAGCCTATCAGCTCTCGAAGGGCAACCCGATACAAGACGCCATCGAGGTTTTCGAGAGTCTTCGAGAGCAAGTGGAATCACAAGGTGCGGAGCTCGAAGTGCTCGGCTTCGGCACGACCGGCTATGCTAAAGATCTTTTGAAGGGTGTGCTCAAAGCCGACGTGGCGCTCGTCGAGACGGTGGCGCACGCGCGAGCTGCCATCAAATACTACGGCAATCCCGATGTCATCGTGGATGTGGGTGGGCAGGACATCAAGCTGATCCTTCTGAAAGAGGGGCGGGTCCACGATTTCATGCTCAACACGCAGTGCTCTGCTGGTAACGGCTACTTTCTCCAATCCACTGCGGAAGATTTCGGAGTCCCGGTTGAAAACTACGCGGACTTGGCTCTTTCGGCGGATGTCATGCCGGTCTTCAGCTATGGTTGTGCGGTTTTCCTTCAGTCGGACATCGTCAACTTTCAGCGGCAGGGTTGGAACAAGGAAGAGATCCTTGCGGGGTTGGCGGCCGTCTTGCCAAAGAATATATGGCTTTACGTTGCAAAGATCCCCAAGCTGCCGTTATTGGGTCGTCGTTTCATTCTCCAAGGGGGAACACAAAACAACCTGGCCGCGGTCAAGGCTCAAACGGATCATATTCGCGCTCGGTTCGAAGGCTCGGGAGTGGAGCCCGAAATCATCGTTCACGAGCATTGCGGAGTTGCAGGTGCCATTGGCACTGCCATCGAGGCAATGCGGGTCGTGGGCGAAGGGCATGAGACCTCTTTCATCGGAGTGGACAAGGTCAGCAAGATAACGTACCGCAGCACGACCAACGATGACACCCGTTGCATTTTCTGTACGAACCAGTGCATGAGGACGTTCATCGACGTCAAGTTGAGTGACTCGGAAACGGTAGTCACTCCGGCCTGTCACACCAATGTTCCTCTTCATCCGGGCGAAGAGCGTTTGATCATCTCCACCTGCGAGAAAGGCTCCGTGGAAGACGTGGATGCCATGCGCGGGATCAAAGCCGAGATGGACACGGTCAAAAATGCGAATCCAAACTTGGTGGAGATGGCGGCTCGTAATGTCTGGAAATCCCAGAGTCCCGCCCGTGTGGCCGACAAGATTCCACGGCTGGGATGGTCGTCGTCGTCGCGGGAACGGATAGAGCTGATGAAGGCCAGGGAGCGTCTTCGCATCGGGATACCGCGCGTTCTGGGGCTCTTTCAATACGCACCGGTCTTTACGGGCTACCTCGAGAGCCTCGGTGTTCCGAGTGACCATATCGTCTTTTCCGACACGACGACGGAGAAATTGTATCGGGAGGGTGCTCGTCGCGGTGCTATCGATCCCTGCTTTCCGTCGAAGGTGGCCACATCCCACATCCACAATTTGATCTATGTGAAGCATCGGGGAAAGCCGCTCGATTGCATCTTTTTCCCCATGCTCGACGTGCTGACGACTCCCATCGTCAACACGCTCGGCAAAAATGCTTGTCCCATGGTCGCTATCACCCCGGAAGTGGTCAAGGCCGCCTTCACAAAAGAGTCTGATGTTTTCGCGGACTACGGGATCCGCTACTTGTCTCCCATGATCAACTTGGATGACCGGAAGCTGTTCGCTCGTCAGATGCTTCGCGCATGGGAGCCGATTTTCGGACTGAGCGAAGAAGAAAGCAGTCGCGCCGTCGAAGAAGGATTCAAGGCCTACGATCGGGTGATGTCGGACCTCCAGACGAAGTCGCGCGAAGTGATCGATATGCTGGAGCGGGAGGACCGAATCGGGATCGTCGTCCTGGGGCGTGCTTATCATCACGACCCGGGAATGAACCACGAGATCTTCGAGCGCCTGCAGAGACTCGGTTATCCTATCTTGTCCCAAAGCACGCTTCCGACCGATGAGGGTTTACTCGAGCGCCTGTTTGGTGAAGAGGTCCGTGAGGGCATCATCTCGAGTCCTCTCGACGTTTCCGACGTCTGGAAGAACACCACATCGGCTGCGAGCAGCCAGAAGATATGGGCGGCCAAATTCGCGGCACGACACCCGAATCTGGTGGGTGTGGAGATCGCGAGCTTCAAGTGCGGCCACGACGCCCCCATCTTCGGTGTCATCGAAGGTATCTTCGAATGCGCGGGAACACCTCACTTTGCGTTCAAAGATATCGATGAGAACAAACCGGCAGGCTCAATCAAGGTCCGAGTAGAGACCATCCACTACTTCTTGACCCGCTACCTCACGGAGTTGAAGGCCAAACGCTCCCGTGTAGAACGGCAGCTCGCGGAGCACGAACAGAAACTTCGCCAAGAGCTGGAGCTCCAGGTTCCGTCTCGCAGCAACTGAGCCGGCGCTCTCGTTCTCACACTGTGGGTGTTTTCCTTCCCCCGAGGGGAGATTCCTACTCTCGTTGACATCCTGTGGTTGTAACCCCCTGATTCTTGGTCATTAGTGAAATCTCTATTCTGGCCCGTCCTTTGCTACTAACGAAGGAGGGAGAGGAATGTGAATCTGAATTTCGTCCTTCGTGGAGCTCGGAGAGAGCTCGTTGTCGAGCTCGAGGCATCCGCGGCCATTCGTGTGGGACGCGGCAGAGGCTGCGATCTCGTCGTCCCGGACCCCACCGTTTCACGGGTCCATGCCGAGATCCGGATGGAGTCGGAGCGTCTCATATTGCAGGATCTCGATAGTACGAATGGGACGTTTGTCAATGACGTTAGGACAGAGCAAGAAGTCGTCAATCCAGGTGATCGAATACGCCTTGGGTCGGCCGAGTTGGAGATGTGCTTGGATCCAACCTTCCCCGAAGGGAATGGCGAGACAGCGGGAGGTGAGAACGACGAAAAGATCACGGACGACGTCCTGTTCGGCGTTGCCGAGCACTTGAGCCCGGTGGACTTGGTGCAAGTGCTTGCCCACCATGGGAAGAGCGGGACGTTGATGCTCTACAACGGACAGTTCGGTCGCATTGACTTCCAAAATGGTTGCGCATGTTATGCCAAGGTCAACGGGATTCTAGGGGAGAAAGCCTTCCATCGCATTCTGGGCTGGGGAGGGGCAGAGTTTCAATTTCGAAAAGGTCATCCCAAACAAGTAAATATCGAGCAGCCGCTGGAACGGATGTTGGTGGACAGCATGAGGTTGCAAGGGGAATATCAGCGTCTCCTCGACTCGTTGCCTGACCCGGGGAGTCAACTGACCCTCGTTCCTTCGTCACCGAACGTCGAGCTCTCACCTATCGAACAAGAAGTGGCTCGCGCAGCCGGGGAAGCCAGAACCTTGATGGAAGTGATGGATGTGAGTCCTTATCTGGATGTCGAGGTGGCGAAAGCAATGTCGAGACTGATTGAGTTGAGGATACTGGTCCCGAATCGAGTCCGTCCTGCCTGAGTTAGGAGAGTCTGGCCTGCCCGACCATTCCCTTACCCGACTTGAGTTGGCTACCAAAAGCCTCCATGCTAGAATATTTGACTGCTAGTAAGACATCGCGGTTTCCTATGCGCTCCAGGCTCATGGCGTGCCCTTGTGTCTTGTTGGTGGTTTGGAGTGGGAGCAACGTCGGGTCCAACGTCGTTGCCCGAGACAATCGTTGAATGTCCACGTCTGCGGAAGCAGGGTGGGATGGGAGGAAGAAGATGAAGCGGTATTCGAAACTCGTGGTTGCCTTTCTTGCCGTTGCGGGACTCTTACTGGCCTCGGACGGTTTTGCACAGAAGCGGCTGATATCGAAGTACAAGATGGACCTCGAAGACAAGATGGATTCCAAGATGAGCTCCCTGATGAAGGAGAAGGAGGCAGAGGGTTGGAAGTGCGTTGTCAACGTCCATGAATCCAACGACGGAAAAGGGCAGGATGCGGAGCTACGTTTCACGATGCCCCTCGATGAGTTCACGGCCTTTGCTCCGATCGCGGCGTTGGAAACCGCGGCGATCCCCCACAAATTCGATGTGGTCTATATCTATCTGCGGCACGAATTAACCGACCGCATCGGCCGCGTGGCTTTCCGTGACGCCGAGCCCATTGCCGGACGCTATTTGGCGGGAGACAAGCGGGCTGTTAGAGAAATGACTGACGCCATTATTTGGCATTGATGATAGTCAGATGAAAGACATCGCGACTCTACTGGAGCAGCCGGAGACGACCATTGCCGTCGTCGGAGCGTCGAACAATCCGGCGAAATACGGCAATGTCATCTATCGGGACTTGAAGAGCAAAGGTTTCAGAACATATCCCATCAACAAGAATGACGACCGCGTTGACGGGGACGAAGCCTATCCTTCGCTGCGAGCTCTCCCCGAGAAACCAACCATCGTCAACATTGTCGTGCCGCCGACTGTGGCACTTCGGGTTCTCGAGGAGTGCGCGGATTTGGGTCTGGAGAACGTCTGGTTGCAGCCGGGTGCCGAAAGCCCCGAGGTGATGAGTGCTCTCGAAGCCGGCGGCTTCAACTACCTGGCTAACGCCTGCATCATGGTGGAGAGTAGAACGAAGCAAGGCGCCCAGTGAGTAGGTAGGCGCCTTGCGTTCGGGAACTCGAGTACTCAAGAATAAGAGACCAGAGGCCAGTGACCGGTAATCAGTAATCAGTGACCAGAAGGCAGAAGCCATAAAACAGAAAACAGAAAACAGTAAGCAGTAAGCAGTAAGCAGTAAGCAGTAAGCAGTAAACAGGCCGGTAGGCAGTAGCGGATGTGACCACGACTGCCTATCGGCCACTTTTTCTTTAGAGCCAGGGTCGTCAGGAACTCGTTGTTGTCGATGTCTTCAGTAGCTTTGATCTTCACGATGGAGTATTCCACCGTTAGATCCACGTGCTGAATGATGGTTACCCTCGCACCGATATCCCATTTCTTCCAGTCCCATCCATGGCTCTTCGCAACAGAAAGCGGGGGATGACCTTGAAGTAGCTCATCCGGAAGCGCGGGTCGTTGCCGATGGAGGTGGGTGTTCAAATTGCCAAACAAACCTCATCCGGACTCAGGGCCGCTCATCAGCAAGGTGTTGTTCATCGAGACGTGAAACCGCAAAATATCATTATCACTCCGGCGAGCGAAGTGAAGATAATGGACTTTGGGATTGCCCGTCCGATGAACAAGAGTGGGATGACGGCGACGGGATTGATCGTCGGTACTCCGGACTACATGTCTCCCGAACAGGTGCAGGGCAAGAAAGACCTCGACCATCGAAGTGACATCTACTCTTTGGGTGTCGTTTTCTACGAGATGTTTACCGGTGTGCTTCCGTTCTCGGGGGACTCGCACATGGTCATCGCTATGAAACATGTGCAGGAAGACCCTCCCAATCCGCGCTCCATCAACCCGAACATCACGCTCCCTCTCGAGCTCATCATCCTGAGGTGTATGAAAAAGGCACCAGCGGAGCGTTACCAGAAAGTCGAGGAGAGCTCCAAGCGGATCTTCTGGAACCCACGGTTTGGCAGAGCTAGGTTTTACTGCGGATTTTCGACTGCTGAATGCTCGCCTTCGCCGAAGGGGCTACTGTCGTTTCGTGACCACGAAGGTTCCTGCTAGATCCTGAGCCTCGAAGATTTGCCAAGTACCTTCCATGCGTTTCCCGACGACGCGGGCATCGAGGTGGATGAAAACCCGATCCTCAAAGGCAATCCTTCCCAAAAAAGACTCACCGACGTATGTGATTCTGGTAAAACTGCCTTCTAGGGGTCGGGCCGATGTCCGATTCAAGATCGCGCTTCCCGTGTGAACATTGTCCGCCGCCGTCAGAATATCGAACTCGAGGCGGTATCCATGGGGACGTGTATAACCGGACCATATTCCGGCGATGGGGAAAGGTTCTTCCACCCCAGCTGGGGCTTCGTCCGGAACGTCGCCTCGGAGTTTCACTTGGTACAAGTAGCCCGTAGGTAGGAAGTCATATTTGCCGATGAGTTTTTCCACGGATGGATTGAGTGGGTGGAGGCTCGACAAGAACAAAGGGGTGTCACTTTGTCGCGCCCATTGGTCGAGCGTTTCGTCATCGTCCCGCCCGACGGTGTCGAATTTGAGCTCGGAGCGGGCGTTCTCGACCTCCGCGATGTAGCGGGCGGGCGCGACCAACATTTCACCGTCCCAAGAAGTGGAAGCGATTCGAGCTTTGTCGGGTAACGAGGCCAACATCGTCTGCGCGAAGCTCCGGGCGTCGGGCAAATGACGCTGGTCGGGATTGAGATAGTAGTCGAGTGACTCCAGGGGGATCTCGAAAGGTGGACTCATTAGTGTCCGGACTCGGATCTCCTCACCGATTCTCTGGATGGCAGGGGCGGCGTAATGGTAAATGGCGACGGGGGACAGGCTCAGAATCAACGCAACAACGAAGCCCTTCCATGTTGATTCGGCCAATATCTTCCACCATCCATAGCCTATGGCGATGGACAAGAGCACCCAGACGGGGAGGTAGGCCGGGACCGGCTCCGCCAGATCGAGAGTGATGGTTAGCCCCGAGTGTACCAATAGCAGTGGAAAAATGAGCCAGAAGATGTACTTCTGCCTTTGGAAGAGCTCGATGATACCCAGTAGGCCCACCATGGCTGACCAAGGTAGGAAGTTATAAAAAAGCATGGCGAGGAAACGGATCAGGGAAGTCCCGAATCCCCCCTCCCAGGAGAGCATCATGTGACCCCGCCAGAAGGTGAGCCAACTCAGTTGTTCATCCGGAACTCGGAAGCCGGCCGCCGACCATCCCCATGCGGCGACGGCGAGAGCGACCGCTGAACCTGCCGCCAAAAGGAGTAATCCCTTGAATCGAACCACGCCGATTTCGCGAACCAAAGGAGGTTTGACCACTCTCGCCCAAATGGCCAAGAAGGGGAGGAAAAAGAGCATCATGAGACTGTTGGAAAAGGACAATCCCAGAACGAGCATCGAAGCGTAGAAGTAGCGTACCCGACCTTCGTTGGCGAAACGGACGAGGCAATAAAGAATGGCGGCCAAAAGCAAGGCATCCAACACCTCTGGAGCCGGTCTCACAGCCCGGGACCAAAAAGTGTGAGACACGCCGAGGGAAACGGCCGTCAGGATGCCGACTCGCCGCGCAATGAACTGAGGAGCGACTTCGAGAAGAGATTTCAACAAGAGGTAGATGAACAGACAGGCGCCGGCCGCGAATGTGGCGGAAGCTAAATTGGCGCGTTGAGTGAGTGAGCCCCACGGCATAAGGAGAAAGGGCTGAGACAGCAAAACGTAAAGTGGTTGGTCCCACGGACCCTCTCCAATCTCGGTCAGGACGATGCGCCGCTGATAATGCGCACCGTCCAACCAAGCGATATCGGGCGGGCCGGTGTAGATGTAGAAGGCCAGGGCGCCCACAAAGATGCCGAGAGGAACGGAATAGTTCAGCAGGATTCGTAGTGGGAACGACTTCATTCCGGCTCATCTTACCTCAGCTCGACGATTGCGCCGAAGTCCAATTCAGGAGGGAGGAAGTAGAAAGGAGAAAGGAGAAAGGAGGTGCCCCGGGCACGGGCAGGGGAACGGGACATCCGCACGGAGACAGTTTTCTGATGCGGAGGGCGTCCGCCTGTCTTGGCCGTGCGGATGCTTTCGTCTCAGTACTTAGGAATCATCACTACGGCAGCATCTTTTTCCCTCAAGGTCTGATTGAAGCGGGCCAGGTCGACATCGAGTACTTCCTTCAACTGGTCAACGTGGGGTTGGAGCTGGGCGGCCAGGTCTTCGAAGCGCTTCTGGGAGCCCTCAGTTGGTCGTCCATAGGCTTCATTGACGTGTCCATATAGGTAGACGAACTGGTTGTCGATCTTTGGTGGGAAGTTCAACGGATCTTGACCGGCCTCGTTCTTTGTTTGGATGAGCTCTTCTTCTACCGAAGTGAGTTTTTCATCGATCGCCTCGGCTTGGTCTTTGAAATCACCCTCGATTCCCGATTTCTTCGCTAGCTCAATCACGTTTTTCATCTGATCCCGCACCGAGCGGATCGTGCGGATGTGATTGTGGATTTCCGTGATCTTGTCTCGGACCTGGGTGACGAGCTCGAACTGCTTCTCGAGGTCCTCCTGAGTGACCTCGGTCAAACGCGGATCTTTGAGGATCTGGAATGACGTTTCGAGCGGGACGTCTTCTCCCTTGCTCAGCCTCACTCTGTAGTTCCCGGGAATCGCCCAGTAGCCTCCGGTGTAGCCGAGCGACATCACCGAACCCTTGACGGTGTCGAGTTTTTGGTGTTTCAGATCCCAGACGAAGCGGTTCATACCTTGTTTGGCCGGAAGGGGCTCTTCTTTCTGTTCTTCCTCGTCCTCGTCGGCTTGGTCTTTTTCGTCCTTGCTTTGAAAAGTACGAATGACTTGATCTTGGTCGTCGAGAATCTCGAGCTGAATCGCGACGTCGAGCTTCTCAGCCAGGTGGTAGTAGATGACCGCGCCGGCAGGACGTGGTGTTGGGGCACGATCACCTCGAAAGCCCCTACCCTCGATGCGGTGGGTGTCGCGTGGTTTGAACAAAAACATGTCGGAAGAGCCCACCTGGTCGTTGATCTGATGAAGGGGAGTGAGGTCATCTAATATCCAAAAAGACCGGCCTTGGGTAGCGACGACGAGATCTTGGCGGTGTACGAGTAGATCGGTTACGGGGACGTGGGGGAGGTTCAGCTGGAGCGATTGCCAATGCCGACCGTCGTCGAAGGAGACGAACATGCCGAACTCCGTTCCTGCATAGAGAAGACCTTTGCGATCCGGATCTTCGCGCACCACTCTGACCGGATGATTTTGGGGGATTCCGTTGGTGCCGTTGGTAAGAAGGTCCCAGTTTTCGCCGTAGTCGTTGGTGCGAAAGACATAGGGTGCGAAATCGTCCATGCGGTAGCGATAGACGGCGATGAAAGCTCTGCCCGGTTGGTGCGAGGAGATGTCGACCATGTTCACGGTGCCATCATCAGGCATGTCTTTCGGGCGTGATATCGGCCCAACTCCCGCCGTTGTCTCGAGATAGCTGCACGAGGCCGTCATCGGTGCCCGCCCACAACTCCCCCTGCTGATGAGGAGATTCTTGAAAAGCAAAGACCGTGCTATAGACCTCGACGCCCGTGTGGTCGTGCTGAATGGGATCTCCGGGTAACTCCTGCTTCTCTACCTCGTTTTTCGTCAAATCAGGGCTGATCGTTTCCCAACTCATGCCTCCATCCGTGGTGCGATGAACGAAGTTGGAAGTGTGATAAACCGTTTGGGGGTCGTGGGGTGAGATCACGATCGGTGCGTTCCATTGGAAGCGATACATTAGGTCTTTAGGGGCGACACCATCTGCCATCTCCGGATAGACGATGACATTTCTTGAATGACCGGTTCCATGGTCATAACGATCGATGAGGCCGATATAGTTGCCTGCATAAGTGAGATCCGGGTTGTCCGGATCGACGGCAATATGGCCGCTTTCTCCGCCCGCTACGGCGTACCAGTACTGTTTGGGGGTGATTCCACCCTGGCTCCAGGAGGGGACCGTGATGGTACTGTTATCCTGCTGGGCACCATAAACGCGGTAGGGAAAGCGGTTGTCGACCGTCACCCTGTAGAACTCGGCCGTGGGTTGATTGTATTGCGTGGTCCAGGTCTCGGCACCATCTAAGGTGACGTTGGCCCCACCGTCGTTGCTCTGGATCATGATCCTCGAGTCGTTGGGATTGATCCAAAGGTCATGGTTGTCTCCGTGAGGTACCGAAACCCGGTCGAAGCTCTTGCCGCCATCGATAGACTTGAAGAAGCCCGCGTTCATCGCCCAGACGGTATTCTCATCGTTGGGATCGGCAGTGACGTGAGCGTAGTACCAGCCGCGACCTTGTAGATTTCGGTCCTCGCTGATGAGCGTCCAGGTTTTTCCCGCGTCGTCGGTTCGATAGAGACCGCCTTTGCCTTTCTCCGCGGTCACCTGCGCCCAAACGCGGTCCGGCTGTTTCGGCGAAAGAGCGAGTCCGATCCTTCCGATGAGACCGTCAGGCAGATCCGACTCGAGCTTGCTCCAGTTGTCTCCGCCGTCGGTCGTTTTGTATATCCCACCTTCCTCGTCTCCGTCGATGAATGTCCAAGGTTTCCTCTCGGCCCGCCACATGGCGGCGTACATCTCTCGCGGGTTCTTTGGATTCATCGCGAGATCGACGGCCCCCGTCTTCTCAGAAATGTAGAGTACTTTGTCCCAAGTCGTGCCGCCATCCCGGGAACGGAATACGCCACGCTCGTCGTTGGGACCAAAAATATGCCCGAGGGCAGCGACGTAGACGAGGTCGGACTCTTTCGGATGAACGCGAACACGGGCTATCAGCCCCGCTTCCGGCAAACCGACATGAGTCCAGGTTCTACCGGCGTCCGTAGACTTGTAGACACCGTTGCCTACGGAGATGTTGCCGCGAGGACAGGCCGAGCCGGTGCCGACATAGATAACGTTGGGGTCGGAATCAGCGACGGCAATGGCCCCGATGGATCCCACCTCGAAGTCATCGTCAGAGATATTCGTCCAGCTTTCTCCGGCGTTGGTGGATTTCCAGACCCCTCCACCGGTTGCTCCAAAGTAGAAGGTGAACGGTTGTCCAACGACACCGGTGACAGCGGTGACGCGGCCGCCGCGGTAAGGACCGATCATCCGATACTCCATGGCACCGTAATAGGATGGGTTGTAAACCGCGTTCGGATCTGGTTCCTCCCTGGATAGCGCGGTGGGAACTATAGCCAGGAATGTGAGGAGAGCAGAGAGTAAGAAAGAAGTCACAAGTCGTTGCCTCATCGTTGCCATCGAGTACCTCCGACAGAAAAAAGGGACCTGACCAGACCTGACCCCTTTTTTCTCTTCATTCGCGTTTATTTGCGGCTTCACAAATACTCGCATCAGGGTTGCCGTTTTCGCTTCCTGCTGGTCTGTATCTCGCCGGCCGCATCGGATGGAGATCGAGGTCGTTCCGCCCATCGAAGCTTGTGGCGAAGGACCTGAAAGTAGTTGTGTCCCGGTAGGCTCACGAGCTTCAATCGGCTTCGACTCTTGCGAACGCGAACCGTGTCCTCTTGCAGCATGGGGATACTGACTTGTCCATCGAATGTTGCATAGACCTCTCCCGAAGAGCTTCGAAGGGTGATGTCTACCGTGGAACTGTCAGAAACGACTACCGGTCGGTACGTCAAAGTGTGAGGACAAATGGGTGTCAGTATCATCGAGCCGATGCCGGGATAGAGGATGGGGCCGCCCGCGGCCAAGGAATAGGCGGTGGAGCCGGTCGGGGTCGAGACGATGACCCCGTCGGCACGGATGGAGGCGACGAGTTGTTTGTTGAGCTCGACACCGACCTCGATCATCCGGGCGATGGCGCCTTTGGTAATCACAACGTCGTTGAGAACCGTTTGCCTGGCGACGACCTTGCCATGACGCTCGAGCTCGACATCGAGCAACATGCGTGACTCGATGGTGTAATCTCCGGCAAGAACCCTTTCAAGGGCCTTATAGAGATCTGGCAGAGATGTGTCGGTCAAGAATCCGAGACTGCCCGCATTGACGCCGAGAACGGGCACTTGTCGTGCCCCCATCGAGCGAACGACCGACAGGAAAGTTCCGTCTCCACCAATGACGATGATGAGATCCATGTTGCGAGGGGGATTACGCGGTGGAAAAGTGCGGGATGGATCCCTCATACAATCCGCAAAGCGGACTTCGGCGAACGTGTCGATCTTGCGGCGACGCAGCCATTTGACCAATGTTGTAACGGTCGAATGGGAATTTCTCACGTGCGGTTTGACAACGATGGCCGCCTTTCGAATCCTGGCTAGCTTAGCTTTCACGATTGGCTACTCCAATCCGCAAATGTCGCGCGCCTTTTCTTGAACGGCGTCGAGCGCGAGTCCGGTTTGTCCGCCTATGCGCATTAGGACAAAAAACTCCCGGTTGCCCTCGAGTCCTGTGATAGGCGACGGAGTAACGGCTTCCACCGAAAGACCGCATAGCTCTATCACATCTACCACTTTCAGTATCGCCTCCCAATGCTTGGATGGGTCTCGAACGATGCCGCCTTTTTCCACGTCGTCGCGGGTCAGCTCAAACTGCGGTTTGACCAAAGCAAGGAGCCTCCCTTGTTCCTTCACCAAAGGCGCGGCTGCTGGAAGGATCTTCGACAACGAGATGAAAGAGACATCAATGGTGATCAAATCGAATTTTTCAGGGAAGTCTTCAGATTTCAGATAGCGGGCATTGACCCCTTCCACCGTCTTTACTCGAGGGTCCGATCTCAGTTTCCAGTCCAGTTGTCCTTTCCCTACGTCCAGTGCCGTGATCTCCGAAGCACCCTTTTGGAGGAGACAGTCGGAGAAACCGCCCGTTGAAGCGCCAATGTCGAGCGCACGGAAGCCTCGCACATCAAGCTTGAGGGCTTCGAGCGCGCCTTCGAGTTTCTCGCCACCGCGACCGACATAGGGAGAGGGAGCTTTGCGCAGTCTGAGGTTGGATTCACGATCGACCAGCGTTCCCGGCTTCTCGACGGGAACGTCGTTGACCAGCACTTCTCCTGCGAGAACCAATCTACGCGCCTTCTCACGCGTCACGGCCAGGCCACTGTCCATCACCAAGCGATCCAATCGGATTTTTTCTTTGCGCTTCATATCGTCGACAATCCCGCCCCTTTACCGTGCCCGTTCCCACTCCCGGTATTTCTTGTTTGAATATGAATTCATGAACTGCGACTGAGCACTCGGCGGGCGAGACCCACAAGGGGCTCACCGGCCTGACCAAATGGTTGGATGATGTCTACGGCGCGTTCTGAAAGCTCACGTGCACGTCGACGAGCTTTTTCGATGCCATGAATTTTGGGATAGGTGGCCTTTCCCGCCTTTTCGTCCTTGCCGGCGGTCTTGCCGAGCGATGCCGCGTCGCCTTCGATATCCAGAATGTCATCAACGATTTGGAAGGCCAGACCCAGGTCTTCGCCGTAGCTGTCCATCCGGCGCAGATCTTCCTCACACCCCCCACCCAGAAGCGCTCCGATATGCACTGAAGCTTTGATGAGTGCCCCCGTTTTGTTCCGGTGGATGTATTCGAGAACATCTTCGCCGACAGGAAGGTCTTCCGACTCAACATCGACGACTTGTCCGCCCACCATTCCGCGCACACCGGCCGCCTCCGACAAGATGGCGACGGCCAGGAGCCACCGTTCGGCATCGCCGCTGGTCGTTCCTGAAAGCAGGCTGAAGGCTTCCGTCAAGAGCGCATCCCCTGCCAGGATTGCGATCGCCTCTCCAAAAACAACGTGGGATGTAGGTTTCCCCCGTCTCAAGGAGTCATCGTCCATCGCGGGAAGATCGTCGTGGATGAGTGAGTAAGTATGGATCAACTCGAGCGCGGCGGCGGCGGGCATGACCTCTTCTTGTCGTCCTCCTACCGCTTGGGCTGCCGCCAAAGCCAGAACGGGGCGAAGTCTCTTTCCGCCCGCAAAAAGACTGTACCTCATGGCGCGATGGATGCTCTCGGGATAGGTCCTATCGGAAGGAAGATAGTCATCGAGATAAGCATCAACTGCTCGAACTTGCTCGGATAAGTAGTTGTCGAAATCCATCATGGTGGGTAAGCCGAGGATGATCCTAGCTCCGACCCGAAGAATTTGCGAGCTCTAGGCGCGGTTTACTAGGATTTTTCCTTTTCGAAATTCAAGGGTGTTTGTATGATGTTCCCGTTTGCATCTTTTTTCGGTTCACCGTTGTCGTCTTTCTGAAGCATCTCGATGCGCTTTTCGGCCTCCTCGAGCTTGGCGTTACAAAAACGAGCAAGAGAAATGCCTTTCTCATAGTGCTCGAGAGATTTTTCTAGTGTCAGCTCGCCTTCTTCCAATTCTTTGACGATTTCCTCGAGTTTTTTTAGCGACGTCTCGAAGTCTTTGGGTTTGAGTGTCATGACGTGGTCTCTATCCTTTTCTCTGACCGGGTTCGCTCGACCCGGCAGTCGAGCTCGCCGTGGTGTAAAGTCAAACGAAGGTGCTCACCCGTTTTCACCTGTGACGCCTCTCGGATGAGGACGCCCTTGTCATCCCAGGCAAGGCTGTAGCCTCGCGCGAGAACGGCCAGCGGCGACAGGGCTTCGAGTTGAGCAGCGCTCCGGCTCAGTTTTTCGTGTGCTGTGGCCAGGCGGGCTCTTTGTACTGCGAACAAGCGCGAGTCGAGATGTTGGAGTCTCGCGCGAGACTCCGCGATCTGCCGGTCGATGCGGAAGGTCTCGAGTCGACGCCTGGCCTTGTGGAGCTGCGAGCCAAGCGCCTGCAGGCGGCGTTCCATCATCGTGGTGGCCCGGTAATTTGCGTCATCGAGGCGCTGCCCAGCCATTTCGATCGAATGGCGAACGGCCAGAAACGCTTTGTGCTCTCCGAGGCGGTTGACCTCGCTTTTGAGAGTGAGCATTCGTTGGTGGGTGGCCTGCTCTACTCTTTGCCCGAGCCAATTGACGCGCTCCTCGAAGGCGTCCTTTCGCGATACGACCATTTCTGCCGCTGCCGAGGGCGTCGGTGCTCTCACATCGGCGACGAAGTCGGCAATCGTGTAATCCACCTCGTGTCCCACAGCACTTATGACGGGAATCTCTGAGGCGGCAATGGCTCGGGCGACGGGCTCTTCGTTGAAGGGCCACAGATCTTCCAAGGATCCGCCGCCACGACCCACTATGAGTGCATCAAAGCTCCCTATTCGGTTCAAAACTTGAATGCCCTTGGCGATTTCCGCCGAGGCTAGATCACCTTGTACTTGGGCCGGGTACAAGACGATTTCCAGGTTGGGGAAACGTCGGTGAAGGATGCGACAGATATCTCGCAACGCAGCGCCCGTCGGAGACGTCACGATACCGATCTTTTGCGGGAGGAGAGGAAGCGCCTTTTTCCTCTCTGTGGCAAACAAGCCTTCTTTGTCGAGCTTTTCTTTGAGCTGTTCAAAGGCGGCCTGTAGCGCACCTTTACCCTGAGGGTCCATCCATTCCACCAGGAGCTGGTAGGCGCCCCGTGGCTCATAAACCGTGACGTTTCCGCGAGCCACAACCGCCATGCCGTCCTCCGGCTGGAACTTGAGGCGGCGGCGGGAACTTCGGAACATGACGGCGGGTAGCTGGGAACGTTGGTCTTTTATCGTGAAATAGACATGTCCCGAGGAAGGTTGCTTGAGATTGGAGATCTCGCCGGTGACCCAAACGTTCGAAAACTCTCTCTCGAGGTGAAGCTTGATCTCCTTGGTCAACTCGTGGACCGAGTAAACCTTGCCTGTTCCTATAGGCTCGGAACCGATCATGGCTGTTTCTTGAGGTCGGTTTCCGTCAGACGCAGTCGCTCGATGGATCGTGCAAGGCCTGTTTCCCTGTCGATGTCGATGATGACGGCATTCATCCAGGGATTGCCTTTCGCGACCTCGAACTTGGTAGGTATGGCGGTCAGAAATCGAGGAAGGGATGTCTTTACTTCGATGCCGATGACGGAATCGAACGATCCACACATTCCGATATCGGTTATGTAGGCGGTTCCACCGGGAAGTATGCGTTCGTCCGCCGTAGGTATGTGAGTGTGAGTACCCACTATCGCTGTCACTTTCCCATCCAAGTACCATGCCATGGCCATTTTTTCCGAGGTCGCCTCACCATGCATGTCGACAAGAATGACCCTCGCTTCCTCTTTGATGCGGGGGATCACTCGATCGGCGGCTTGAAAGGGACAATCGATGGCGGGCATGAATACCCGGCCTTGAAGGTTGAGCACCGCCACCGGGACATTCGTCCGACTCTGTGCGACATAGCTGCCCGAGCCCGGGCAGGAAGGTGGGTAGTTGATCGGGCGAAGTAGTCGCGGTTCCCGTATCAAGTAGTCGACGGCGTCCTTCTTATCCCAGACATGGTTCCCGGACGTGAGGACATCAATTCCGAAAGAGAACAACTTGTCGGCCACGTCAGGAGTGATTCCGAACCCGGCCGCCGCGTTTTCAACGTTGGCTACCACAAGGTCGAAATCTGTTTCGGCGTGGAGCTTGGCAAGCGCTCGTCTGACGATCTGACGGCCCGGTCGCCCGACGACGTCACCTATGAATAGAACCTTCACTTCGTCCTTTGGTTTCGTGAGGACTGACCCGAGGTGCTCTGTTTCTTGAAGATCTTTTTTCGATCAAGAAGCGTGAACCGAAGCACTTCGTCGACATCGTCGGTGAGCTTGAATTGCATGTCACGCTTGACGTAGTCGGGTAGTTCTTCGAGGTCGTTGGCGTTGAGACGAGGCAGCACGATGGTGTTGAGCTTCGCACGTCGAGCGGCCAATATTTTTTCTTTGATGCCTCCGACGGGTAGCACATTCCCGCGGAGTGTGATCTCGCCCGTCATCGCGACGTTGCGCCTGACGGGAGTGTTCGTCAAAACGGATATCATGGCCACTGCCATAGTGATACCGGCGGAGGGGCCGTCTTTGGAAATCGCCCCCTCGGGAACGTGAATGTGGAGATCGTTTTCGGCAAAGACACCCTCTTTGATCTGGAACTGGCGAGCCCTCGAGCGCGCGTAGGAAAGAGCCGCCTGGGCGGACTCCTGCATGACTTCACCGAGCTTGCCGGTGAGAATCAGATTGCCCTTTCCCTTCATGATGATTGCTTCGACGAACAGAATATCCCCGCCGGTGGGAGTCCATGCCACACCTGTGGCAATACCGACTTGATCATCCTTGAGGATCTCCTCGGGCAAGATCTTTGGCGAGCCTAGGAACGTGGCCAAGTTTTTGGCAGTGACCGGGGTCGAGCCCTCGTGGCCCTCGGCGACTCGTTTCGCCACCTTGCGACAGATGCGCCCTATTTCTCGTTCCAAGTTTCTGAGACCTGCTTCACGAGTGTACTGAGCGATAATCCTCCGAACCGCGATGTCGCTGAAGGTCACTCGCTCGGACGTGAGGCCGTTCTCCAACAGCTGTTTCGGTACGAGGTGCCGTTTCGCGATCTGCAGCTTTTCTTCTTCCGTATAGCCGGGAAGCTCAATGACCTCCATCCGGTCGAGAAAAGCCGGTTGTATGGGGTCGAGTTGGTTCGCGGTCGTGATGAACATGACTTTGGACAGATCGAAGGGAACTCCGAGGTAGTTGTCGCGGAAAGCATGGTTTTGCTCTGGATCGAGAACCTCCAGCAAAGCAGAGCTCGGGTCGCCGCGATAGTCCGCTCCCACCTTGTCCACTTCGTCGAGCATGAAGACGGGATTATTGGCGCCTGCTTGCTGGATACCTTGGATGACGCGACCCGGCATCGAGCCTACGTAGGTCCGTCGATGCCCCCGGATCTTCTGCTTCATCTCGAACTCCGCCAAGAGACATGCGATGGAATTTCCTTCCCATGGCGCGGGCGATGGATCGCCCGAGAGATGTCTTGCCGACACCCGGCGGTCCAACGAAACAGAGAATAGGGCCTTTCATCTTCTTCTTGAGCTTGCGAACCGCGAGGTATTCCAAGATGCGTTCAGTGATTTTCTCGAGACCATAGTGGTCTTCATCAAGAATCTTCTTTGCATCGGGGAGCTCGAGATTGTCTTTGGTCTCTTTCACCCAAGGCAAACTGACGATACAGTCCAAGTAGTTCCTCAGCGTTGCTGTCTCAGCCGCATCGGGGTGCATCCGCTCCAGTTTTGTGAGTTGGCGATTGACTTCAGTCAAAACCTCCTTGGGCATCTTGGATTTCTCCGCCTTTTCTCTGAATTGGCGGACTTCTTCGGCTAGCTCGTTTCCCTCGCCGAGCTCGGATTGGATCGCTTTCAATTGTTGCCTCAAGAAGAACTCTCGCTGGGAGCGGTCCATTTCGCCTTTTGCCTGAGAGCTGATCTGTTGCTGCATGGTGAGGACCTCGAGCTCTTTGGTCATGAGCTCGTGGACCTTGTGGAGTCGCTCGACGGGATCGATCGTATCCAGGATGTCTTGGGCGGCTTCGACCTTCAGATCCAAGTTGGATATGGCTAGGTCGGCCAGACGCCCGGGGTCTTCCAGATTGGCAGCAATCACCATTACTTCTGGAGAAATGGCTTTGCCCAAGTTGGCCGATTTCTCGAGTGCGTCTTTGACGTTACGCATCAAGGCCTCGAGCTCCAGAGATTCTGTTTCCCATTCGGCTTCCGGAACCGGGTTGAGCTTGACTTGGTGAAAAGGGCTGGTTTGGTTGTACTCTTCTACCACCGCACGATTCATCCCCTGTACCAGCACGCGGATGCGGCCGTCCGGCAGTTTGAGCATTCGCATGATGACCGCCACCGTACCCATTCGGAATAAGTCCTCGGCAGCGGGCTCCTCTTTGTTCTGATCCTTCTGCGCCAAGAGGAGGATCATGCGGTTTTCCGCGAGAGCGGAATCGACCGCCTTGATCGACATGTCCCGGCTGACGTAGAGGGGAACGATCATGAAGGGGAAGATGACGATATCCCGGAGGGGGAGTACTGGAATGATGTCCGGTATCTGAACTTGTTCCAGACTCTCCTTATTTTCGTCGATATCCATGATGGTCAGCCTTCAAGCTCCAAGCATTGTTATTCCTGCGGGCGAGAGATTCTAGGACGTTTCTCCTGCCCTTGTCACCTGCAAACTTCCGTTAGTCGATTTCCTCGATGGGCAACCGGAGCTCGCTGCCGCGACGATCGTTCAACTTTGGCATCGTGATGGTGAGCACGCCGTGGCCGAGTGTGGCGGTAGCCTTTTTCATTTGTACGGCTTGATCAATACGGATAGTCCTCTCGAAACGGCCGAAGCTCCGCTCAATGCAGATGTAGCTCGCAACCCGCTTGTCTTCTTTGGGTCGCTTCTTCTCTCCCGTGACCACGAGCTTGTGGCCATGGCACACAACGGATAGGTCACTTTTGTTCATACCCGGGGCTTCGATCTTGATGAGGAGATTGTCTTTGGTCTCGAAGACATCGATGCTGGGAAACCACTCTCCCATTCCGAGCTCTGTTCCAGTCCGCTCGAAGTGAGCCAACTGCTCGAAGAGCTTGTTGACTTCCTTCTGCAGTGTTACTCCTTGATTGGGGCCACGTTGCCTTTGGACCATATCGCCCTCGTTCCTATCCAGGAAAAGTGGAGATACCTATTTGAACGTACTCTAGATCGGCAAAGTTGCCGATTCGAAAACTCAGATTCTAGCCCGCCCTCTCGACCGGTGCAAAACCAGACTCGAGGACGAGATCAGCTGCGTTTGACGACAACGAATGTGCAGTCGTCGCTGGGTCGACTGCCCCCTGTGTACTGATCGACCTCTTGCTGAATCGTGTCGATGAGCTCTTTGGCGTTGAGCGAAGCGTGCTTCTTGATGAGGTCGGTCACTCTATCCTCTCCGAACTCTTCGTCGTCCTGCCCCCACGCTTCGCTGATGCCGTCGGTGAATACGGCGAGAATGTCACCTGGGTCGAGTCGCGTCTGGCCGCGTTGGTACTCCATACCGTCGAAGAGTCCGACCACTGTACCACCCGCCTCGAGTAGCTCATGCGTCCCCGAGGCCTTTCGGTAGAGAATCGGAGGGATGTGGCCGGCGTTGACGTAGCTCAACTCGCCGGACTCGGGATCCAAGTCACCCAGGAAGAATGTGACGTACGACTGTTCCGGGGAATTGTGGAACATGACACGATTCGTGTGGGCTACGATGCTGTCCACGCTGTCTTCTTGTTGGGTGGAGGAATTCACAGTAGCCCTCAGGACCATCATCATCATTGCGGCGGGAATCCCCTTGCCGGAGACGTCCCCCAAGGCAAAGGCCAGATTGCCACTAGGTCGGGTGACAAAATCATAGTAGTCACCGCCGACGGTGTAGCAGGGAGTGTTCGTACCGTAGATATCCCAGCCTTGGAGGTCGGGCGCCAGGCTGGGGAGTGCATCCTTTTGGATACGACGAGCTTGCTCCAGTTCGTGCTCGATGCGCTTCTTTTCGATCATCGCTTCGACGAGCTTGGCGTTCTCGAGCTTGATCGCTGCTACGTTGGCGAGAGAAGTCAGCAGAGACAGATCGTCTTGATTGAAGACGTTGTCGTGAATCCGGCTGTCGACATAAATCAATCCCGTAACGGTCTTGTTGTTCCAGAGCGGTACACACATGGCTGAGCGGATCCCCACGGCGACGATGGAGTCTTGGGAGCGAAACCGAGGATCCGTCATGGCATTGCTGGTGAGAATCGAGACCTTTTCGGCAATCACCTTTTCTGCGATGGAACGGCTGAATGTAATGCCCTCGGCCTTCAAGTCTTCGTCCGAACTGGATCGTACCGCTTTGACCTCGAGGCCCTCGGCATTGCCATTGCCGTCTCCTGCCGTGAGCATGAGAAATCCTCGCTCCGCTTTGACGACCCGGAACGCGAGCTCGAGTATGAACTCCATGAGCTCGGTGACCGGACGATCGCTGATGAGCGCCATGCTTGCCTGACTGAGCGCAGTCAGGATTTGGTTCTGTTTGACGATACGGCCGGGATCTTGCTGAAGTGCGCTGGCCGGCGGTCTTGCCCCCGGGCTATCGAGGTTGTCCCAGGTTTCTTCTTGGCCTCGGGTTGCCGCTAGGAGTTGTTCCGTGGGGACGACGACCGTACCCTCCATGTCGAGGTCGTCCAGACTCTCGGAGAGGATGACCGGCCGGGAATCTTCCTGCATGAACGTGATGGATTGATCGCCCAGAGTAATGATGTCGCCGTTTTGGAGAGGGACCTGTGCGTTGATTCTCGCGCCGTTGACCAATGTGCCATTGCGGCTGTCCAAATCGTGGATAGCGAAGTCACCGTCGGCTTCACGGATCTCGGCGTGGTGGCGAGAGAGCCACTGATCGGCAAGCACGAGGTCGTTGCGCTTAGATCTACCGATGGTGATGACGGGCTTTTCGACAGGGAAGCGAAAGGGCTCTCCATGGAGTGGGCGTACTAGAAGTTCGGGCTTCTGAGTCATAGCGGACTACCGGGATCCTCTCTCTTTTTGGATTTGCGGCTCGCCGACACGAGGGCACGAGCTTCTTCAAGCAAGAGATGTCGCCTCGAAGACACCGCAAACTAGTATAAGTAGCACCCTAGTTCGAGGGCTGTCAAGAAGGGAAATGCGAATAGGCGTTGGTACTGCAGAAAGGAATGCCGGGGCGGGGTCACGCTCCCTTGGCTTTGGCGGGTGGGCAGGTTACTCGTGGAAGGGATGACTTCGAATGTTGAAGAGCTTGGCGAACTCTTCAACGAGCGATGAACCCCGCCCGCGCTCCGGCGACCGACTCTGTCGGCCAGTTCCTTCTAGTTTTTAATGGGAAGGAGGACCCGGAGGCCTTTTTTATCCATGGCACCAGCTTCCGGCGAGGGGCCAGCGATCCTCGCAGCAAACCGTGCCTTGGGAGGTCTCCGGGGCATCATTTCGGCGACTGGTATGTCGCCGCGCGGTGGACCCTTTACCTCCCTCCCGTTGTACCGCCGAACTGCAAGAGCCGTTCCATTGCCGGAGGTGAAAGGTTGTACGTATAAACAACTGATAAGAATATAGTTGAGAGATAGAGAGAATACCCGGTCCTTCTTGTCCGAGTTGGAATCTTGGGTTATTGCCCACAAAATGGGGGAAATTCCACAACGAAACCCGGTTGGAGGAGCTTGCTGAGAAAAGACCGGGGAGCTAGAATCTTCCTGAAAACAAATGGCTTTTCAGGCTCTTAAACTCGCGGCGCCATCAGTTTTGATCCAACTCTCGTTGCTTGTCTGCCTCGGCCTGTTTCTCGGCTGCTTTGGCAGCGCGACGGCGTTCTTTTGCCTCTTCTTTTTCCTTCTTCTTGTGGGTGGCCATGGTTTCTTGGAGGATTCGCGTGATGAGAGCCTGGGCCTCGGCTCGGGTGCAATCCTTTGCGAGGGAGACCTCCGCGGCCAGCCAGCTTCGAATGCGCCTACGAGTTTGTTCTTCCTCTCTGCTCAACCCGTCGTTCTGACGCATTAAGTGTAGTATTTTCAGCGCTTTGGCTAGTCCTCGGGGACTGCCTTCCGTGATGAGCTCGTCGACGAGTTGTTCCCGTGCCTCGTCCGTTTCCAAGGGAGTTTCGAAATCCTTGGACAACTCTTCGCGAATATCCTCCAACGCGCCGCCTGCAGGCCGTAGGCGAAGTATGGGTACCCTCTCGATAGGGACAAGAATACGGCTGCCTTCTTCGATATCCTCTAGTTCCAGTAGTTTAAGGCCTGGCACGGCCCGATCTTCGACAATGCCCCGATAGAGGCAGTGTCCAACCTTCGGGTAGAAAACCGGCCGACCGGGCTCGGTAAGCTCAACCTCGGCGTGGTCTAAGTCGCCCAACGTATACCTCCTTCATCCACATTGTAAACATATCATGACTTCGCTTGGGGGGGATCGGCAAACCGTGAACAGTGGCCAGTCAAGAAGCCAGTGACCAGCATCCGCACGGCCGGGACGTCCGCCGCATCGGAGACCAACTTCGTGCGGATGCCCCGTGCCCGTGCCCTTGTCCTTGCCCGGGGGAAGCTAGTAGAAAGGAGAAAGTCAGTGAAGAAGAAGCTAGTAGGCAGTCGGCGCCCCTACTGTCCACTACCCACTGATTCCAGAAACTCTCTCCACACTTGCCAATAGGCGTCGCCGCCTAGGAAAAAAGTGTCGTTGTGGCCGGCTCCTTCGATCGGGAAGAACCTCTTGGGCTCGTTTGCGGCCTCGTAGAGGCGGCGGCCGTGCTCAAAGGGGACGGTACGGTCACGTTGGCCGTGTAAGATGAGAATAGGCATCCGGATGCTTGGCATCTTATCCAAGTTGTCGTACCGAGTCCGCACGAGCTTCGTCACGGGAAGGAACGGATAGTGCACACGTCCCACATCTGGAATAGACGTAAATGCCGACTCGAGCACCAGCGCCCGCCCCGCCCCCTCTAGAGCCAATTGCACCGCCACCGCAGCCCCCAGCGACTCTCCGAAGAGAACGACGCGGTCTTCCTGGATCCCGCGTTCTCGAGTGAGATATCGAAACGCCGCACGACCGTCGCGATAAGTGCCCTGCTCGTCCGGGTTGCCCTCGCTCTTGCCGTAGCCCCGATAGTCGAACAGCAAAATGCTGGTTTGGATCTTGGACTGCATGAGGAGGACTCGGTCCAGCCGGTGGGAGATGTTTCCGGCGTTGCCATGAAAAACGAGGACCGTGAACTTGGAATCTTCATAGGGGAAGAACCAGCCGTGAAGACGAACACCGTCCTCCGCCGTCAAAGACAAATCGTCGCACCGGAGCCCTAGTTGGTCCGGTGTCATATCGAGATCCCTATAGGGGAAATAGATGAGTTTCTCTTCAAACAGCATGACGAAGAGCGTTAGGCCTATGCCTAGAATCACTACCAAGACGAGAATGTTCCTGGCTCGACCCATTGTCCCAATTATGCCACTGTTTCTCGTCGATACTGTCTACCACCTACTGTCCACGGCCTACTGGTCGATAGCCGGTGGGCCGTTCGATCCGAGACCCGCTATTCGGATCCCCCATTCTTGAGTACTCGAGTACTCGAGTTCTTGAATTCCCGCCTCCGCCGCCGAGGGCGCTCACAAGGCGGCTCCGGCGAGGCCTCGCCGGAGCTATGCGAAGGCGGGCTCGAGTTCTCTATTCGGATACTCAAACCGAACTTCTTCCGCTTCTTCAACGGCAGACTGCACGATAGCCTCGATATCCAGCGACTCCTCCGCTTTTTCTACCTCGTAGAGGCGGGTTTTTGTCGCTGGATGCTTGGGAATAAAGAGTTGGCAGCAATCCTGGTCGGGAAGAATGGAGATGTCATAGGTGCCGATCGACTTGGCCTGATGGATGATCTCTTCCTTGTCCATTCCGATGAGGGGGCGCAAGATGGGAAGCTCCGCCGCTTGCTCGATGACAGAGATGTTCTCCAACGTCTGAGAAGCGACTTGCCCGAGGCTCTCACCAGTGACGAGTGCTCTGGCGCGCCGATGCGTGGCTAGTTTCGACGCAATCCGCATCATGAAGCGTCGATAGAGTACAACCCGTAGGGGCGCCGGCGTCGACAGCATGATGTGTCGTTGCAGATCGCCGAATTTGACGAGAAACAACCACGAACCGAACTGATATCGAGTCAACAGCTCGACCAATTCCTTGGCCTTTTGTTGAGAGGCACGGGAGAGAAAAGGCGCCCCATGAAAGTGGACGAAGACGGCTCGGCATCCTCGTTTCATCATGCGGTAAGCGGCGACCGGGGAATCGATTCCCCCAGAAAGAAGGACGGCGACTCTCCCGCCCGTTCCAACGGGGACCCCGCGAAGGCCGTCCACTTTGTCGAAGGACACAAAAACTTCTCGAGCTAAGACCTCTATATGAACGGTGAGCTCCGGCGAGCTCAGGTTGACGGCGGCTCCAAATGCCGCTTTGACCCTCCCGCCGACCTCACGATCAATTTCCATCGAGTTCAAGTGGAATTGCTTGTCGGCGCGCCGGGTTCGTATGCGAAAGGAGGAGAACTCTCGCCCCTGCAGGGACTCGATCGCCGTCGCGGCCATGGCTTCGATGTCCGGCTCCACTCTTTCGGCACGGGCGAAATTGGCAATGCCCATGATCTGGGTCAGACGCTCGTGGAGTTTCAACCAAACATCTTCGTCGTCGAGCTGAACAAGCAATCGGCCGGGCAAGGCAACTACTCGTGACACCGGAAGATCCGAGACGGCCTGTTCGATGTTTCTTACCAGTCGGCCGACGAAGTGGGGGCGGTTTCGTTTCTTGAGTGCGATTTCATGGTAGTGGACGACCGCAAAGGCCCGACGTTTCGCTTCGGGGGCGGTCGACTCTTCGGACTCCACGTCTCGACTGGAAGCTCCGGATCTCGTGGAAGGTGGTTCAGCACACATCATGGTATCCCATGTGACTCACCACACCCGGTCTTGGATGTTCCGATGTTGGTTCTCGAGCCGGGCTAAGACGAAGAGTAGGTCGGAAAGACGGTTCATGTAGCTGACAGCAATCGAGGGGACCGGCTCGTTTCTCGCCAGCTCGACGATCTTTCGCTCCGCCCTGCGGCATACGGATCGGGCATGGTGGAGGTGTGCGGCTCCCTTTGAGCCTCCGGGCAAAATGAATTGTTTCAATGGGGGAAGCTCGCCCTCGATCCGATCGATCTGCGCCTCGAGTCGTTCGACGTTCATAGGCTCCAATAGCGCCTTTTCGCTTTTTAGCTCACCTTTGGGATCCGCGAGAATCGCTCCCACCGAGAACAAGTCCTTTTGGATCTCGTCCAGCGAGGTTTGAACACTCTCGTGAGTCGACTCCGTTCGAGCCACGCCGATGGACGCATTGAGCTCATCTACCTCACCGTAGGCTTCCACGCGAAGGGCGCTTTTGGGAACCCGACCGCCGTCCAAGAAACTCGTCTCGCCGCCATCGCCGGTCCGTGTGTAGATTTTCATGACTATTCCAAGAAAGGAAGATCGGTGACCACTGCGCGCAAATCGCCACGGTTGTTCTTGACCGTCACTGCAGTACCGGCATCGAAAAAGTCTCGGTGAACGTAGCCGAGGGCTATGGGGCAACCGAGAGCCGGGGAGAGTGTTGCGCTTGTCACCCGACCGATCGAGCGGTCATCGCCGAAGATCTCCTCATCGTGCTCAGGAACAACCGTTTCCGTTAGTTTCAGCCCGACCAGTTTGCGGTTCAAATGCCCACGGTGAGCCAGACGAGCAACATATTCCTGTCCAATGTAGCACCCTTTGTTGAAGCTTACAGCTGACCGCAGACCCGCTTCGAGCAGCAGATGGGAGTCGTCCATGTCGATACCGAAGAGCGGTTCTCCGATTTCGATCCTGCGCGTATCCATCGTTCGGTACCCCGCGAGTCGGATGTTCCCACTTCGGTCGATTTCGGACAAACGCTGGAGAAGGTCCGCTGCCCGATCGGCCTCGACGTAGACATCGAACCCGGGTCCAGGGCCGTGCCGTACGGAAACGACCGTGAGCGGCAGGTTATTGATGTTGCCGTGCTTGGATTGAAGGGGGAGTGATTCGGCGAAGGAAGAGCCCATGAGCTCGGACATCAGCTCGAGAGAAAGTGGACCCGCTACGGTGATGATGGCGTTTTGGCCGCTCACGTCTTCCAGTTCGACGTCCTCCGTGACGATGTAGCGAGAAAGCGCCTCGGATATCGGTCCCACGCTCTGCGACTCCATCTCCAAGAATGCATTTTCCGCCCGCCGGTGGACGAACAAATCCGAGATGAGCTTACCCTTGCGGGACAGCAAGGCGGCGTGTATCCCCGCATCGGGTTGCAACGACTTGATGTCGTTGCTGAGCATGTTGTGAAGGAATTGAATATGGTCTTTCCCCGTGACCCTTATCCTACCTCGGTAGGACCGATCCCCAGCGATAGCCGCCGTCTGCGCGGCCTGGTACTCGTCTTCCCACGTGGTGACGGTTTCGGCAATGACCCAGTCACCCACCTCACGGAACGTTGCTCCCTGAGTCGCGAAAGTCTCAAACAAAGGTGTTTTCTTTGGCAATGTCGACCCTCAGTGCTTCTACGACAAAACTCAGTATAATCATAAAGAACCAGCGACAGAGGGAAAATGTCGAAAAAGAGGGTGTTGGTCGGAGTCACCGACTTGTTCTTCGCGGCCAAGATACGAGCTGCGGCGAAGCAGGCAGATGTGGACCTAACTCTCGCAACCACGGCGGACGGTTTGTTGGCGGCAGTAAGAAGCGGAGCTGAGTTGGTCGTTTTGGACTTGAACGACAACACGATCGATTCCATAGATGTTATCCGACGACTCGGTGATGAACCTGAGACGGCATCCATCCCTCTCGTGTCTTTTTTTTCTCACGTACAGGCTGACTTGGGCCGGCGGGCACGAGCTGCCGGCTGCGAACGCGTTCTTCCACGATCCAAATTCAGTGCCGAGTTAGTGGATTTGCTCCGCGGTCGGTGAGAGTGACGGTCGACGGAGGCGCCGTGCTATAATGCGCCGCTTTTTCCCGGTGCGGTTACCGTAAACAAAGGAGTTCGATAGTGGAGTTCCCTCTGGAGTTCGTTCGAGGTTTCTTTCCGGCACTGGACGGTTCCCAGTCCGTTTTCTTCGATAACGGCGCGGGGGCGCAAGTCCCACGAAGTGTCATTGAAGCCGTGGGAGATCACCTTACTCATCGTAGCGTACAGCGTGGAGGAAGATACCGGCTTTCTGAAGAAGTCGATCGGGTCGTCCAGGTCGCCCGAGAGAGCCTGGGCATATTTGTCAACGCCTACGAACCGGACGAGATCGTCCTTGGCTTGAATGCCTCATCTTTTATTTGGCAAACGAGCTTGGCCATTCGAGACACGTTGAAGGCCGGAGACGAAATCATCGTTACCGAGCTCGACCATGAGGCCAACATTGCACCTTGGTTGGCTCTCGAGGAGCGTGACATCAAAGTCAAGTTTTGGCGTCTGGCAGAGGACGGGGAGCGACTCGACATAGACGACCTCGAAAAGCTCCTAACCAAACGAACCCGGGTCGTCGCGGTCACGAAGGCGTCGAACGCGCTGGGTACGATTGTAGACCTCATTCCCGTCGCGGAGCGCATCCATGCGCAAGAGGGCTATCTGTTCGTTGACGCCGTGCAATTCGCTCCGCACGGACCTCTCGATGTACGTTTCTTGGACTGCGATTTTCTCGTCTGCTCCGGGTACAAGATCTTCGGTCCACACATGGGATTCATGTGGGGACGAAAGGAAATCTTGGATTCTCTACCGACGTTCAGGGAGTATTTCGTCAAAAACGAAGCTCCGGACAAATTTGAACTGGGTACGTTCAACTACGAGGCGGTGTCGGGTATGAACGCCGCCATTGGTTACATCGAGGAACTGGGCCGACGATCCCAGCATCTTCCACTCGCGCCCGAGGAAGACGTAGGGCGGCGGGGAGGTATGCGGCGCGGTATGCAAGCGATCCGTCACTACGAGAGGACTCTCACCACCTATGGGCTGGAGGTCTTGGGCGCGCTCCCCAATATCAAGCTGCATGGAGTCACGGACCCGGATCAAGCCGCCCTTCGGACTCCTACTTTCCTCTTTTCGGTGGACGGGATGAAACCCTCCGAGGTAAGCCAGTCGCTCGGGGATCTGGATATCTTCGTTCGAGATGGACACATGTATTGCCCCCGCTTGATGAAGAGCATCGGACTGAGTGAGGAGGAAGGTGCGGTGCGTGCGTCGTTGGTTCACTACAACAGTGCCGAAGAGATTGATCGTTTGGTGGGAGCCTTGAGAAAGCTAGACAAATAGTAGAAGGAATAGAGGAGGAAGTACGAAGGTGATGAGAATGCGATCTCCCAACTCTTTCCTCCTTCCTACTTTCTCCTCTCTCCTATCCATTAGAAACTCGTGACGTTGAAGCTTCTGGCTGACACACTATTCCCCGAAGGCGTCGTCGAGGAGTTGAATCAAGCCGGTTATGACGCGGTCCATACCGGTGCGATCGGGGCTGGCGATCTTCCGTTACGGGAAATCGTGCGACTGGCCCAGTTCGAGAACCGGATCCTGCTCTCTATTAACCCGGCTGTGGCGCGCCTGGTCGAATCTCAAAGCACACCGAAACCCTCCTTGGTTTTTCTTGAAAGACTCAAGGGCCGTACCGATACCGTGGCTCACGTACTCGTGAATCTGCTTACTCTTTTCGACGCCGATCTCGCCGATGGGGCCATTGTCGTCGTGCGCCACGGCCAGACCTTTTTGAGAAAGTACGTTCCCCCAGCGAGTAGGTGAAGGCGGCGAACTTCGGTAAGAAGCGCCACGAGGAAGACGAACTGAAGTCGAGATCGTTTCTCCTTCCTGAACAACATCCCTTCTGGTTGCCAGCTCACTCAGAGACAACCCGTGGACCCGGCCGATCGGCGGGGTCAAATGGCTCTCGTAACATGCGCGAAGTGGCGCAACCAGGATACAAGTAACCCATATGACTCAGGTCCGCCGAGCACCTGTCCTGTAAAACATTGATAAATAATGGATTGTCGGTTTTATCCTAAAGTGCTTTTGGTCTTTGGCTGGCACAGGGGTTGCACAGCCCACCTGAGGACGAGTGCGAAATAGGATTGGGCTTTATGGGTGAAGAACTCAGAAAACTTTGGAAAACAGAGGATTACTGGGCGGTCTGGCTCGGTCTGGGTGTCGTTTTCCTCGCCCTCGTGGTTTTCTGGGGCGGGAGCACGATAGCTGGATGGGCGGTAACTCCAGGGAGTTGGGACGACATCGCGGGGTTAGGGGCCGATTTCGTGAAGCACGCGGGGGGCTACGTCGCCGTCTTCTTGTTGTTTGGAGTGGTCTTCACCGTTTCCATGGCCATCATGGGCCACGACGTGAAGCGGTTTGTCCCTGGATACATCCTGCTTTTCCTTGGCTCGCTCTTGATTTTCTACATATCGGGGTGGAGCGTCTTCAAAAAGGCCGACCTGGGAGCACCACTGCTCGCGTTACTCGTGGGATTGGCGATAGGCAATTTGGTAAAGCTACCGACTTGGTTCAACGCTTCCCTGCGTACGGAGTACTACATCAAGACCGGTATCGTCCTTCTTGGGGCAACCCTTCCTTTGACCCTCATCTTCAGTGCGGGTCCCTTTGCATTCATGCAAGCGACCATCGTATCGGTGGTGACCTGGCTCACGATCTACCTTACGGCGACTCGGGTCTTCAAGCTAGAGCCCCAGTTCGGTGCCGTTTTGGGCGCCGGCGGCGCGGTCTGCGGTGTCTCCGCGTCCATTGCCGTTGGTGGGGCTGTCAAGGCGCACAAGGACCACGTTGCCATCGCCATAGCGGTGGTCTCCGTCTGGGCCATCGTCATGATCCTCATACTGAGCGTGGTCGTGAAAGTCATGGTTCCCGAATCTTTGTCGCCGGGAGAAGCAGGAGCCTGGGTGGGTACCTCCGAGTTCGCTGATGCGGCCGGGTTTGCGGTGGTGGCGGAGCTGTCGGACGTCATCGAATCGGGAGCCCTCGTGGGCAAAGATGGCGAGCCACTCAATCCGGACGATCCCATCAACACCTTCACACTCATGAAGGTCATTGGCCGCGACATCTGGATTGGGATTTGGTGTCTCATCTTGTCGGTGGTTTCCGTCTTGTTCTGGGAGCGCGACTCGAGCAGTCAGCGCGCCGTGGGGGCAGGCATCATCTGGCAACGGTTTCCCAAGTTCGTACTCGGTTTCTTCGCGGCATCATTGATTGTGAGCATCGTTGCGGCACGGCCTCCGGAGAACCATCTTGGTGTGGCGAATCCCTCGGACACCTTCAAGAGCGGTGCTGAGACCATCAAGTACGAAGCAAACTTTTCCGACTTCCAGCCGCCCGCGGAGCTGGCGGATCGGTTCGAATATGACGCGGCTACCGAAGCCATCCGATACCGCGGCAAGATGAGCTTGCAGGAGTACGAGCAGTTGCGGGCTGCAATTCCTGCGAGTGATTCGAATCGCGCGGACAAAATAGGAGCGTTGAAACAGCTCCACTACAAATCTGATTGGTTCGAAAGTGAGCTCAAGACCAGAGTGATTAGCCCGGTGAAGAAGTTACGTTCTTGGGCGTTCGTGCTTTGTTTCCTCTGCATCGGACTATCGACGCGCTTCAAGGATCTACTCACATTCGGACTCAAGCCGTTCTGGGCTTTTACCATCGGCGTCATGGTCAACGTGCCTCTGGGGTATTTCTTATCTACAGTTGTTTTTTCGAAATATTGGTCCAGCATCAGCCAACTGATGTAAGGGACGAATTCAATCGGTTGTTGTGAGATTTGAAACTCGAAAGGAGAAAGCGTAATGGCACAGGGTACTGGACAGGAGAAGATTGATAGTTTGGTGGAGATGCTTCGCAAATGGCAGAAGATTGAGAGGAAGTCCATCGAGCATACTGCTGAAATCATGGAGAAAACCAATAACAAGCTGATCTGGCAGATCATGGAGATCATTCGTAACGACTCGGTGCAGCACCACCGTGTGCAGCAGTTCATCATCGAGAGTTTGACCACGAATCCGGTGCACTTGAAACCCGAGGAGCTCGGCGAGATTTGGCAGGAGATCGAAGCACACGATGAGATGGAAAAGGAAACGATCGAGATCGCCAAGAAGCTCCGTGACGAGTGCCCACTTCCTATCCAGAAGCAACTTCTCGACTATTTGATTATCGACGAAGAGAAGCACGACACACTTCTGATGCAACTCAATGAGTTCAAGAAAAAGGTCAGCGGTCCCAACTAGAGCCCAAGGTCGAGCAGCAATGGAAAGGAAGATGCACAAATGGGTTTATTGAAAAAGGGCGGTAAGAAGAAAGATCTGAGCAAGGTGGCTTCACGGGGTGGAGGAGGAGAGATTTCGACTGTTCGGCCCCAATATATAGAGAAGATGCCCCCTTGTATCGACAAGTGTCCCAGTGGCAATGATGTGCGGGGATGGCTGACTATCGTTGCCCAGAGGGAAAAGACCGGCATGTCTCTCGATGAAGCATGGACCAAGGCTTGGTACACGGAAGTGGAGACGAATCCGTTTCCCGCCATCATGGGACGTGTCTGCCCTCATCCATGTGAGACGGTGTGCAACCGGAAAGAAAAGGACGGGGCGGTCGCCATCAACTCGGTCGAGCGCACCATCGGAGATTGGGGTGTTCAGCAGAAGCTCGCGCTTCCCAAGCTCGATGCGGGAGGCCCCTTCGATGAGAAGATTGCGGTTGTTGGCTCGGGCCCGTCAGGCATGTCCTGTGCCTATCAGCTCGCCCGACGTGGGTACAAGGTCACCGTCTTTGAGGCCTTCGACAAAGTCGGTGGGATGCTTCGATGGGGTATTCCCGAGTACCGTCTTCCTCGAAACGTGTTGGATGCGGAATATCAGAAAATCCTCGATCTAGGGATCGAGCTCAAGCTGAACACACGTGTCGGCAAAGACGTTTCCCTCGAGGACCTTCAAAAGGAGTACAAGGCCATCTTCGTGGGCATCGGCGCTCATCGTGGAAAGACGATGGGTATCCCGGGCGAGGAGGGCTTGGGTGTTCTCACGGGCACCGAGTTCCTGAACAAAGCCAACTCCGGGGAAGCGGTCCAGCTCGGCGGGAAAGTCGTCGTGGTCGGCGGTGGCGACACGGCGATCGATGCGGCCCGTGTGTCGGCACGGTTGACCTTCGACTCTGCCGGGATATCACAGAGACTGGGGACGGATGTCACCATCCTATATCGCCGGACACGAAAAGAAATGCCGGCCATCGCGCACGAGATCGATGAAGCGCTTGCTGAAGGCATCAACATCGAGTTCTTGGCTGCACCGGCCAAGATCGAAAGAGACTCGGCTGGAAAGATCAGCAAGGTCACCGTTCAGCGTTTCGAGCTCGGTGAGCCTGACGACTCCGGAAGGAGACGCCCGGTTCCCATCGAGGGAGACGTGTACGACATCGAGACCGACTCTATCGTGATGGCTGTAAGCCAGGCTCCGGATTGGTCCGACCTGGGCGCCATCGTGAAGGAAGGTTCTTGGCTCGAGACGGACGAGTGGGGACGCACCGGAGTCGAGGGTGTGTGGTCGGGCGGCGACGCTCTGACGATTGGCCTCGCTACGATCTCCATCGGACAGGGTCGGAAGGCGGCTGAGAGTATCCACGCCAAGTTGCGTGGTATCGATCCCCCGGGCCCGAACGGCATGGCGGTCATTGGCCACGAGAAAATCAAGATGGCGTGGTATGAGCCGGCCGACCGCGCGGAGCGGCAGATCATTCCGCCCGAAGAGCGGCAGGCGAAACCCTTCGATGAGATCGACACCGGGGTCACTCCGGAGCAAGCGATTGCTGAGACCGCTCGTTGCTTCAGCTGTGGCGTGTGTTTTGGCTGCGAGAATTGCTGGATGTACTGTCAGAACAACTGCTTCAAGAAGGTGGACGAAAAGTCCCCTGGACACTACTACACGATCGATATTTCCGTTTGTGACGGATGTAAGAAGTGTGCGGAAGAGTGTCCCTGCGGATACATCGATCTCGTTTGAGGTATCGGGGACAGGCTATACTTGCTTCTCTGTGGAGTAGGGAAGTGGGCCTGTCCCCCTCCTTTGTTCTCAGGTAGAATACGGCACCTGAATGCACCGTGGTTGGTAGTTGCCGGTAGCCCAAATGCCAGTGAGGGGTCTCAGCGTCTGTCGACGATTGCTTGGTGCTTGACTGCTACAGAAAGGTACAGTGATGCGTCCGAATGTACGTTTCCTCGAGAACAGTCTCATAGAGAGGATTGTTTCTGAAGCCAGAGACATCTTGGCGAGGTTGGGAGTCGAGATAAACAACGAAGTCATTTTGTCCATGCTGTCGGATCACGGTGTGGAGGTCGACAAGGCCGAGCGACGGGCGTATCTCAATGAAGATATCATCGACCGGGCGTTGGCCACGGTCAGCCATTCCTTTGAGCTTTACGACCAGAGGGGAGAGCGCACCCACGAGTTTCAAGGTGACAAGGTTCACTTCACCCCCGGTTCCGCCGCCATCAACATATTGGATTATGGAACGAGCAAAATGCGGAAGCCGGAAACCGGAGACTACATCCGGTATGCGAAGCTCGTAAGCCAGTTAGGGCATATCGCTTCGCAAAGTACGGCGCTCATCCCGTCCGATGTTCATGAGAAGATCTCGGATTCTTATCGTCTCTTTTTGAGCCTTCTCTATTGTGAGAAGCCCGTGGTTACGGGTGCATTCACCATCGAAGCCTTCGAGATCATGAAGGACCTCGTGGTTGCCGTGCGAGGGTCGGAGGCGGCTCTCAAAGAGAAGCCTATTTGTGTTTTCTCCGTCTGCCCGACGTCTCCGCTGAAATGGAGTGACGTCACGTCACAAAATCTCGTGGATTGTGCCCGATTCTCCATACCGGTGGAATACATCTCCATGCCATTGTCCGGTTTCATCGCTCCCGTGACGCTCGTGGGCACCGTCGTGCAGCACACGGCTGAGACCCTGAGCGGGATTGTCATTACTCAGCTCACCAATCCCGGTGCGCCGGCGCTCTACGGCGGGTCACCAGCCGCCTTCGATGTTCGCTACGAGACGACGCCCATGGGTGCCGTGGAAACGATGATGGTCGATTGCGCAAACAATGAAGTCGGCACTTATCTCGGTCTCCCAACACAAGCCTACATTGGGCTCAGTGACGCGAAGCTCCTCGATGGGCAGGCAGGATTGGAGACCGCGATGGGGGCGACCCTAGCCGTTCTATCCGGCATCAACAACATTTCGGGACCGGGCATGATGGACTTCGAGAGTTGCCATAGTCTCGAGAAGCTGGTCCTGGACAATGAAATCTGTGGAATGACCCTGAGGATGGCCAAGGGCGTCGAGCCGAGAGAAGACTTCCCTGCCGTTGGCCTCTTTCAAGAGCTCCTCACCGAGAAACACCTCCTCATCGCCAAGCACACTCGACGTCATCTTCGAGAAGAGCATTACTTTCCGTCGGCAGTCATCGATAGGGCCAACCGGTCCCGATGGGCCGAAGAAGGAAGTCTGACGCTGGGGAGCGGGCCCACCGCATCGTAGAGAAAGCCATAGAGGAATATGAGCCGACGCCTCTCAGTGATGAAGCGAGAAAGGAGCTCGCCGAGTTGATGACCGGGCAAGCTCGGCAGCACGGCATGGACAAGCTTCCTCCGCAGAGCTCATGAGAAAGATCTTCGACATTTCAATTGAGGGGGTGATTCCCGAGGAGTCCTCCATCCACAAGGCCTTGGGCCTTGGATTGGACAAGGAGCCCTCGGAGAAGACGGCTTCGCTCATCGAGCAAGCTTTCGAGTCGTTTATCGACCTTGCCAGACCCAAGGGCCTTTTCGAGACCACTACCCTCGAAGAATTTGCTCCGATTTATGCAGGTACCGGCTTGAACGAGCCCAAGACGCCCCTAGAAGGAATCTATCCGGGCGCTGAGCAACTGGCGCTCTTTGCCGTGACTCTGGGCCAACCGGTGAGCGAGAGGATCGACGAGCTCTTCGGAGCCAACGACTTTGCGCTGGCTTACGTTCTCGATGCGGTTGCCTCCGAGGGGGCAGAGCTTGCCGCCGAGGCGGTCGGAGAACAGTTTGACCACCTCGTTATGGGTGACGACGATCCCTTTGAGGACAAGTCCCAACTGAGATATAGCCCGGGCTATTGCGGTTGGCACATCAGTGGGCAAGGGAGGCTCTTTGACCGCCTTCGCCCCGGGGATATCGGAATCGAGCTGAATTCCAGTTATCTCATGCAGCCCTTGAAATCCGTTTCGGGGGTCATCGTGTCAGGTAAAAAGGAAATTCACTTTTTCAACAATAGCTTTCCCTTTTGCAACGATTGTGTCACCAAGACATGTCGTGATCGTCTGAAGCACATCATGTAAATCAGTGGAGAACATGACCTATGGAGCTGTTGGACAATATCGCAAAGAATCTAGAGGCCGGCGAGGATGAAAAGGTTCTAGAGCTGACCAAGGCGGCCATTCAGCAGAAGCTTCCGCCGCAAGATATCCTCGACAAAGGACTCATTGCGGGAATGAATGTCGTTGGAGAACGTTTCAAGAACCACGATATTTTTCTCCCGGAGGTGCTGCTCGCCGCAAAGGCCATGTATGCCGGTATGGACGAGCTGAAACCGCTTCTCATCGAAGAGGGGATTCCGAGCATCGGAAAGGTTGTGATTGGCTCGGTCCAAGGTGACCTTCATGACATCGGGAAGAACCTCGTAGGTATCATGTTGAAGGGCGCAGGCTTCGAGGTCATCGATCTTGGCAGCGACGTCTCCCCGGAAAAGTTCATCGACACTGCCGAGAAGGAGGAGGCTCGGGTCATCGGCATGTCGGCCCTCCTGACTACGACCATGTCTGTAATGAAGCAGGTTGTGGAACTGCTCGATGGACGGGGCCTCAAGGGCAAGGTCAAGGTCATCGTCGGCGGCGCTCCGGTATCGGCTGACTTCGCGAAGGAAATCGGGGCGGATGCCTACGGATTCGACGGTATCAATGCTGTCGAGAAAGTCAAAGGTCTTTGCGGTGTTGGCTGATAGGCTTTTTGCGAGACTCGGGAAAGGTCGACCTCTCGTCTCCGACGGAGCGATCGGGACGATGCTCATCGATCGAGGTTTGAAAGCAGGATCGGCTCCCGAGTCCTTCAACTTGGAGAACACTAAAGCCCTCGAGGAGATTGCCCGACTCTATTTCGATGCAGGAGCGGATATTGTCCACACGAACACCTTTGGTGGCTCCAGCTTGAAGTTGACGTCTCACCACCTGGGAGATCACGTCGAAGACATTAATCGTAATGCGATTGGTGCGGTCAAAAGCGTGGCCCCGGAGCAGGGGATCGTCTCGATGTCTTGTGGTCCTACCGGAATGATCCTCAAGCCCTACGGTGATGCCGACCCGGAGGCCGTTTACGAGAGCTTCCAGCAGCAACTGGCGATCGCCGTCGAGGCCGGAGCGGACGCGGTGACGATCGAAACCATGATCGATCTCGAAGAAGCCAAATTGGCCGTCAAAGCCGCCAAGTCCGTATCGGGCTCCATCCCCATTATGGCCACGATGACTTTCGATGAAACACCCAAGGGTTTCTACACCATCATGGGTGTGAGCATAGAGAAGGCTGCTCAGGGGCTGGGAGCTGCCGGAGCCGATGTCGTTGGATCCAACTGCGGGAACGGCATCGAGACCATGGTAAAGATCGCTCGGGAGTTCACGAAAGTCACCGATCTGCCGCTCCTCATCCAAGCCAATGCCGGCTTACCCGAGCTTCGAGATGGATCTGCCGTGTATCCCGAGACACCGGAGTTCATGGCCGAGAAGGCCAAGGAGCTGGCAGAGATGGGTGTTGCCGTCATCGGCGGATGCTGCGGCACCACACCGCAACACATCGAAGTCCTTCGGCAGATGCTCGACTCGAGGCACTAGAGCCGCTGCATAGGAAGCTTACACCTGCCCACCGGCCGGATAGTGCAATTCACCATTTCTGCAGCAATTGACCCAAAGAACCGGTGCAGTTCCCACAATTTCGATAGTGGAGCGGTGCTATCTATTTCCCCCCGGTGCCGGCATAGGAATTGCGTTCGACCGAGCTTCGAATCCCCTTCACGACGGAAGACCGAGGAGGACAAAACGATGAGGACGAGAAGATATGGCTACCTGCTGGGATTGCTCGTAGTGGCCGTTTCCTTTTCCGCAGAAGCCCAAGAGAGAGATGAGGTTCTATGGGAGAAAGCGCTCAAAATTCATGACGAAGCTCTCGTCTTCGACGCTCACGGACACCCTCAGCTCTCCGCCGCTCCGGATCCCACCGCGCTGGATCTTGGCCGCAAGACCGAAAACAGCTTGATCGACTTTGTAACGATGAAGCAGGGTGGATTGGACGCGGTCTTCATGGCGATGCCTCTTCGTGGAGAAGCCGATAGGGACAATCCGGTGAAAGGGATTCTCGAAAGCATCGAAAGGATTCGAGAGCAGGTGGGCCGGTATTCGGATCTCGCAGAGATTGCTCTTTCGCCAAGCGATGTTCAACAAATTCACAAAAGTGGAAAGCGGGCGGTTCTTCTGAGTACCGAGTTTCCTGGACATTTGGAAGGGAACATCGAGAATGTAGAACTCTACTACAGGCAAGGAGTGCGATCGTTTACTCTGACGTCCGATCAATTGCTGAGATCCGACACCGGGGACCAAGAAGAGGGATTGAGTGCGTTCGGACGGGATGTCGTCAAAGAAATGAATCGACTTGGCATGTTGATCGATATTTCACATGCTGAAGACCCGCAGCAGCTGGCGGTTGTGCAGGAATCGAAAGCGCCCGTTGTTGCCTCTCATTCCTGCGTTCGGGCGCTCTACGCCAAACCTCGCAACATCCCCGATGACATCTTGAAGGCAATTGCCGAACGAGGGGGTGTGGTCGCGGTGACGTTTTCTTCCAACCACCTTTCCAAAGACTATGCGGAACAGTTTCAGAGGGCCCGGGTAGACTATGAGGCTGCCAAAGCCAAGATCGACAAAGAGCTCGAGGGAAACGAAGAGGAGTTGGAAGAGAAGCTGGACGCGTTGCGGTCGAGACTGTTCCCAAAGCGAGTAAGCATCGATTTGCTCATGGACCACATCGACCATGCCGTCGAGGTCGCGGGGATCGATCATGTCGGACTCGGCTCTGATTTTGTTGGAATCTCGAATCCCATCGGTCTGGAAACGGCAGAGGGTCTCACGTTGATCACCTATCATCTTTTGAAAAGAGGTTACCGAGAAGAGGACATCCAAAAGATACTTGGAGCTAATTTGCTCAGAGTTTTCGAGGAAGTACAGCACGTCTCGACGTAGGGATATTTCGATGAAGCGGGCTCTTTCAGTTATCGTTGCAATGTTCTCACTTTCTTCTCCAGGCAGTGAGACTCCGGCGCGGAACATGGGATCACGGGTCAATTCCGAATCGGGCGAGATTTGTCCGAGCGTCTCACTCGATGGAAAATACTTCTTCTTTACGAGCAGACGACGTGGTCGTGCCGATATCTATTGGATGACGACGGACGTCATAAGAGACTTGGAGCCACAAGATCTCAGTTTACCGAAGGAGAAACTATGAAAGATTTTCCCGAATTCATCACCAACCTGCCGGAGCTGGACATGCCCTTTGACGGCGTATCGGGACATCTGCTCCAAGGAGAGAGTCAACAGGTGGCCTTTGCCAGGTTCGACAAAGACACCGAAGTTCCCATGCATAGCCACCGGGCCCAGTGGGAGCTCGTGATTGCCGGTGAAGTGCGATTGACGAAGGAGGGGCAGGAGAGAACCTACCGAGAGGGGGAGTCTTTCTACATCCCCGAGGGAGTCGAGCACGCTGGTAAGGTCAAAGCCGGGTACCGAGCCGTCATTTTCTTCGATCAAATCGACCGATACAAGGCGAAGTAGGATCCAGTGACACACCGTTCACTGGAGCAGTCAAGCAGTCAGCAGTCGAACACAGTGTAAGACAGAAAAAAGGGACCTGTCTATGACCTGGCCCCTTTTTCTTGGTGCAGGGTTAGTGGCCTGCGGCGTGTCCCGCTCGGCGCGGATCTGCCACGCCCACGAGCTCACCACTCTCTTTGTCCCGAATGACCAGCTGGATCGAGCCTAGGTGCCAATTGTAGGGTGCCGATAGGTTCACGCGAACGCCGAAAGCGGCGAGGCCGTCGAGTACCTCTTGCGCAATGCGTGATTCGACTTGCAGGGCGTCGTTCGGACCATAGCCCCGAAATCTCGGCGCGTCGACGGACGCATAGGGGTCCATACCGTACCCGATCAAATTGATGAGAGTCAGAGCTACTGCTCGGGAAGAGAGACCGGGAGATCCAATCGCCAGCCAAGGCTTGCCTTCATCGTCTAACGCCATCAGAGCGGGAAAGGGCGTAATGACCCGGCGGCCATTGGCAACTCCTAGTCCAGGAAACGTATTGCCGGAGTTGACTCCAACGCCGTCGACGGTGAGCCCGGTGCCAAAGGTCGAGCCATAGACGGTATGTGTCATCGATACCCAATTACCTTTTGAGTCGACAATCACCAGGTGGTTGGTGTCGGTACTCTCGTAGGCGGAAGCGCCGTAGTTGGTCTCAGCGGTGGTCAAGGACGGAGCCTCGATCGGGCCGGAACCATCCGACAAGCTCACTTTGGGCCAGCTCTCCGGAATGAGTCGTGCGAGTTGACGTCCGTAGTCTTTGGAAAGTAGCAGACCCAGCGGGTTCTTCATGATATTCGGATCGCCAATGAAACGCGTGGTGTGCATTTGCGCGAGATCATACGCTTCGCGAATGAGCGCCAGGCTTTCGGCGGATTTCGTATAGTGGCCCATCGCCTCGAGATCGAAGTTCTCTAGAATGTTGAAGATCATGCCGTTGAGGACACCCGCCGTGGATGCCGGTGGCGCCCCGCGGAGTTGGTGCCCGCGGTAAGAAAAGGATACCGGCTCCACCCAACGTGGCTCGTAGGTCGCGAGGTCTTCCATCGACATCTGACCACCGGTACGATTCACCTCGTCGACGAAATGACGAGCCCAATCACCGCTCACGAAGTAGTCGGGTCCCTTGTCTCGGAGCTGTCGTAGCGTTTGGGCGAGCTTGGGCTGGCGAACGACGTCACCTGCGGCCGGAATGAACCCGTTGGGCGTCCACTTGTCGCGGGTTGCCGGGTGTGCCCCGAGGCGCTCGAATGCATCGGACATTTCCCCGTAGAGAAAGGAATACATGGTGAAACCTTCTTCGGCTGCCTTGACCGCAGGGCCGAAGTACTCGCTCCACGGGCGGGTTCCGTAACGTTCGGCGGCCGCCTGCAGGCCGGGCACCGTGCCTGGCACTCCGATGCGACGTCCAGACGTGACGGCGAGACCTCCCGGTCCGTAGGATTGTCCGGCGGGTGGATTTTGGCTGGTGTGATCGAGCTCCGCATCGAGGTAGATGAGCTCACCTGTCTCGGCCCAATAGATGAGCCCTCCCATGCCGCCCGCCAGTGTCGACATCTGAGGTTCAATGACATGCTGCAAGGGGATCGCGGTGAGCATGGCGTCCACTGCGTTTCCTCCGTTCTTCAAAACCTCGAGCATGGCATTGGTCACCGCGGGGTGGGAAGAGGAGACCATCACACTTTTTGCCTTGGCCACCGGCTTGGCTCCTTGCTCGGCTCGCTGAGCAACGAGTTGTCCAGCGGAGAGCACGCACAAAGCGAAGGCAACGTGGAAAACCGCCAAACGGAGGTTGGATTGACGCATGGTTTTACTCCTTGAGAATGGGAGGGTTGATTGGCACATAGTGATGGTGAACCAGCCTATGATACGCTCCGACAATCGCCGGTGACTCGAGGGACTCAGGGGTCCAGTCGCAGAAGACAAGGAGAACACAATGTCCATATCGCTGAACGTCTTGCTTTCCCTAGCTATGCTGGCCGCGATTTCGCTTCCGCCGGCTTCTGCAGAGCAAAAGCTGCCCGAGGGTCCTTTCCCTCTAGCCGGAGACGTCGAGACGCTCGATGGTATCATCAAAGCCTACTACGAAGTCGTCTCAGCTCCGGCGGGACGACCTAAACAGGTGGAGCGCGACCATTCGCTTCACCACTCCCTCGCTCGGGTCGCCGTCACGGGAAAAGACGAAACCGGAAAACCGTTTGCCAAGATGATGACCCTAGACGAGTACTACAAAGACAACCTGGTGGCCGAGGCCGGTTTCTTCGAAAATGAGATCCATCGGGTGACACAGAAATTCGGGAATATCGTCCATGTCTGGAGCACCTACGAGTGGAGAACTGAGGAGAAAGGTCCTGTTGGCGGTCGGGGGATCAACAGCATTCAGCTCTACCATGACGGGAAACGATGGTGGATCACCTCGTGGATCTACGACAGTGAGCGGAAGGACAATCCCATACCGACCGAATATCTTCGGTAGTAGAAACTCCTCGACATCCGGCTCGAGTTGTTGTAGAAATTACGTGGCGGGCATTTCGGAAGAACCATCCGACAAATGAGATACAAGCACCATGAGGCCCTGGCCGGTCGGTGCGTACTCGTTTGAGCCACGATAAAGCCAAAAACTAAGCCGGAAGCTGTTTGAGGCCGGCCCCGCGACACTCACTAGAAGGCCCTCGATACCAGCTGTGCTTTGGCAGCAATCGGCTGTTGGGATAACAAGAAACGATCGCTTTGTCTTAGGTTTTCGATCTTTCCAGCCAGCTCGACACCGAGCAGGGGTAGAGGTACATAAATGTTTCGTTCCAGACGACATTCGGAACTACGCGTCATTCTCATCAAGCCGTCGAGATACGATGATGATGGGTATGTTGTTCGCCACTGGCGCGGGGTGTTACCGAGTAACACTCTGGCCTGCCTTCAAGGACTGACGGAAGACGTGGGACGAAGGAAACTACTGGGCGATGTGGACATCAAGGTTCAAGTCTTGGATGAGATGGTCGACAAGATTTCGGTGTCCAAGATCGCCCGACTCAGTCGTCGCCCCGGTGTACGCGTCGTCGTTGGCCTGGCTGGTGTGCAAACGAACCAGTTCTGTCGTGCCGCGGATCTCGCCCTCGAGCTCCGGCGGGAAGGTGTGACGGTGATCATCGGGGGGTTCCACGTCAGCGGCATGCTCGCCATGTTTCCGGACGTAGCGCCTGAGATACAAGAGCTCGTCGATGCCGGTGTGACGGCTGTGGCGGGTGAGGTGGAAGAGCATTGGGCCGACCTGCTTCGTGATGCCTACGAAGACGTCCTCGAACCCATATACAACTTCATGAGTGACCTTCCTGACCTTTCTAATGTTCCTCGCCCGGTCATCAATAAGGACTACTTGCGCAAATTCGTTGTATCCAACTTCGGCACCATCGACTGCAGCCGTGGTTGCCCGTTCAATTGCTCCTTTTGTACGATCATCAACGTCCAAGGCCGAAAGAGCCGGCACCGTTCTCCCGAGTGCATTGCGGAGACCGTCCGCAAGAACTTTCACGACTCGGGCGTCAATTTGTATTTCTTTACGGACGACGACTTTGCTCGTAACCCGGCTTGGGAAGGTATCTTCGACCAGCTCATCGAGATACGCGAGAAGGATCGTATTCCCATCGCGTTCATGATCCAGGTGGATGTTCAGTCTTACAAGATCAAGGGCTTCGTGGAGAAGGCGGCTCGGGCGGGCTGCAGCAGTGTCTTCATCGGCATGGAAAGCATCAACACGCGCAACCTCAAGGACTCCGGCAAGAACCAAAACAAGGTCAACGACTATAGGAACCTCATCGAGGCCTGGCACGAGGCCGGGGTCAGTACTCAAGTCGGTTACATCATTGGATTCCCGCAGGATACCGAGGAGAGCGTGAGAGATGACATCGAACGGCTGGTGACTGAAGTCAAACCGCAACGGGCATCTTTTTTCATGATGGCGCCTCTTCCCGGCTCGAGAGACCACAAGCGAATGGTGGAGTCGGGGGTCCCGATCGACACCGACCTCAACACCTACGACTCATTCCACGAGTCCATGCCCCATCCTGAAATGAAAAATGGAGCTTGGACGCAGGCCTACCGGGACGCATGGGATCGGTTCTACAGCCTCGATCATATGAAGGAGGTTCTCTCTGAGGTCGATTCCAAGAGATACTGGGATATCTTCAGGAACTATGTATGGTGTAAGAACTCCTTCTATAACGACGGCGCTCATCCCATGATCTCCGGCTTCTTCCGTTTCAAAGATAGAACAACGAGACGAGCCACCTTTCCTCGAGAAAGTCGCTGGGCTCACTTGAAACGTAGGATTCCAGAGATGGTTCAATATACACGGGGGGCGGTGCGTTTGATCATGGAAATGGAGGAGCTTTGGCTGCAGACGCGTAAGCGCAGCGAGACCGAGGTGCGGGTCGTCGAAGAGCTGGCTAGCATGAGGGCCTCGCTCCAGCGCGGCTTGCGCATCTCTGATTTGCGGACGGCCTACGCCCGCGTCAAAGCACAGGTCCCCACCATCGAAATCCCGTCACGATTCAGCCTGTTGCGGGAAAAGGTCTCCGTCGTCCAGGTGAGTCGCTTTCGGGAGACTCGAGAAGATCTCTCCAAGTATTGGATGACTGTCCGTCAGAGAGTGCGCCGGGGGCGGCTGGAAGTTCTTCTGCGAGTCGATAGGATGGCCATCAACTTGTTCCGCGAGCTCCGGCTGGCGGCCGGCTTCTTCATCGCCCTTTCCACCGGCGCGAACTGAAGCGTTCGGAACGGGGTCAGACCCCACGCGTTCGGAAACTTGTGGAAAACTGCCTGGATAGACGTGGGGTCAGACGAGGTCAGCCCGCCTGACCCCACATTTCCGCTAAATCGCTACTTCGTTGCGATCATCATAATCTCGACTAAAGCATCGGGAGACATGAGAGGCACTCCCACGGTGGCCCTCGATGGGGCCGGTTTGGGCAGTGTTGCTCCATAGATTTCGTTCATCAATGGAAAATGACGTATGTCCGTCAAGAAGACATTGGCGTCGACGACGTTGCTGAAGTCCATTCCTGCGGCTTTGAGGGTGGCCTCCAGGTTGGCGAGCGTTTGTCTCGTCTGAGCCTTGACGTCGCCGGGAGCATAGCCGTCAGGTCCTCGGCCTACGAAACCAGAGAGATAGAGTCTATCTCCGACTTGAATCGCGGGAGAGAAAGGACTCGAAGATCGACTAGCGCCCTCTGCGACGACCACTTTCCGGCTGGGATCCTTGACCGCGATGCACTGAATCTCCGCTTTGAAGACGGGATTCATGAGCCGGGCCCGCGTCGTGGCACGTGCCGGCGGATCGTTGGGAAAGAAGGTCCGGTAGACTTCGTTCATGGCCGGAAAATCTCGGGCGTCGTCGAGGAAGACCTTGCATGAAACAACGTCCTTGTAGTCCATGTCCGCGGCTTTGAGGACGGAACCGACGTTCTGCAGTACCTGCTTGGTCTGTGTCGCGGTGTCGCCGGTCACCGGCTGGTACGTCTTTGGGTCACGGCTCGTGGCTCCAGCGATAAAAAGAGTGTTTCCGGCCAGGATTCCCCAGCTATAGGGCAAATCCGGCGTCTTCATGCCTTCCGGAACAATGACTTTCCGTTCCACACCCGGTCGCACGGCCACCATGGACATCTCGACATAGGAACCGGGGATAGCGATGTCGGCTTGGACGGTGGCTCGTGTCGGAGGATCTTTCTCGAAATAGGTGCGATAGACCTCGTTGAAGGCCTGGAATTGACGCGTGTCCGAAAGGTACGCGTTGGTGGCCACCACGTTGGAGAAATCCATTCCCGCCGCCTTGAGCACGGCACCGAGATTCTCCATGGTTTGACGGGTTTGGGCTCCCATGTCATCGACGAGCTCCAAAGTGCCTGGCTTGTTGCCAATCGCTCCCGACAGGTAAAGGAAATCGCCCGAGAGAATGCCCGGACTGAACGGAAAATCCATTTGTGTTCCGGGCGGTGCAATGACCTTTCGGTCGGGGGCGCTGGCTGAGATCACCATAGAAAGAGCGAGAAAACAGATCCCGATATAGACGATAGTACGCATAAGATCCTCCTTGGGCCGCGTAGATCCTATCCAAATATCGAAGGGTTGCCAATTGCGGGTCCCGAGGGCAATCTCCGTTGGATTCACGTAGAATTGTGCATGTATGCCATCTGAGGTTTTCAAACGCTGTGAAGGGAAGCTCTTTTGCGAGCAGGTTTCACTCGAAACCGTCGCACGATCCGTACCGACGCCGTTCTATATCTACAGCTCTTTCTGCGTAGAGGATCGGTATCGAGAGCTCGAAAGGGCCTTTTCTTCTGTACCGCACTTGACCTGCTACGCGCTGAAAGCAAACTCGCAACCCGAGCTCCTTCGTATCCTCTCGGGGAACGGGGCTGGTGCTGAGGTTGTCTCCGGCGCTGAGCTCCAGTTAGCACGGGCCGTTGGGTTTCCACCGGAGAAAATCGTCTTCTCCGGTGTGGGCAAGACCGAGCAAGAGCTCACGGCGGGACTCTCCGCCGATGTCCACCTTTTTACGGTGGAATCCGAAGGCGAGCTCGTCCATCTCGAGCGCTTGGCAGGGCAGCTCGACCGCTCGGCTCGGATCGCCCTTCGCATCAATCCCAATGTGGACCCCAAGACCCATCCGCATATTGCGACGGGTGTGGAATCCGCAAAATTCGGACTCGACAGCCAGGCGGCGCTCGAGCTCTATACCCGCCATCGTGAGTTTCCTCATTTGGAGTTCATAGGTGTTCATACCCACATCGGCTCGCAGCTCACCTCCATTGAGCCAATGGTCGAGACAGCCCGCCTCATCGAGGATCTCGTTTCGGAGATATTGGACAAAGGAGTACCCCTACGAGAAGTGGATTGGGGAGGGGGTCTCGGGATTCCCTACGAGGGGGAGAACGTTCCCACTTTCGAAGAATATGCCAACTGTATCCTTCCTTGGATATCTCGGTCGGGTTTGAGGCTGATCCTCGAGCCAGGACGTACCATTGTTGGTCCATGCGGGGCATTGGTTCTGAAGGTGCTCTACTTGAAGAAGGTCCACGGTCGCCGTTTCGCCGTCGTCGACGGTGGATTGAACGACTTGCTGCGCCCCGCCCTTTACGATGCCTATCATCGTATCGAGCCCGTAGTTTCGAAGGAAGAGTCGGCGGAAACCGTAGATGTCGTTGGAGCCGTCTGTGAGAGCTCGGATGTCTTCGGCCGCGACAGGCGACTCGGAGATTTACGACAAGGTGATATGCTTTGTGTTCTGGATGTCGGTGCCTACGGGTTTTCAATGAGCTCGAACTACAATTTGAGGCCTCGACCTGCGGAAGTCCTGGTCGAGGGGGAAACGTTTCGAATCGTGCGAAAAGCTGAGACCACCGAAGACCTCATCGCAAAAGAGCTGGGTGCCCGTTCGTGAACCCTCGAGTCCGATCGCTCCTAGCCGGTCTCTTGAGCTTTCTCGTTGCTGCGTCTTTATACAGGTATTACAACGGAGCGCCAACGACAACGACTCTTTGGAACGTTGCCGGCGGTATCATCCTCTGGACGTTTCCCAAAGGGGCTCTCATTCGTTTCATGGCCGGCCGTCGCCCTTACCCAAGTGCGCTACTGGCCAATGCCACCTCCGAGATATCTTCTCTGGGATTTCCCCTCTCGCCACTTGGGCGTTCCTTGGCCGGCGTTGGGCGCCAGTATGGTTGTCTCGACGATTATCGAGGCCGTTGCCCTGATGGTGATGGGTACGGCGAGAGTCCCGGCCTGTTTGGTGATTTCGCTTTACATGAATTTTTTCGCTCATGTGTTCCTAGTGGGGTGGGTCCTCTGGCCCGACTATCACTTGGTGGGGGGCGGAGTCATCCTCCTCAGTTTCTTGATCTTCATACTGCCCATATTCATCGTCGACCGACCCGTGTAGACGATGGAACGGCTGCAGACGGAAGGATGAAGCGATGAATCGACGCGAGTTCTTGAAAACGACTTCGGTGGTGGGACTGGCTTCGGGGTATCTGTTGCCTCCACCAGGAATCTGACGGCAGTGCAAGAATCCGGATCGAAAGGATACCGGGTGGGCGAGCAGGTCGATCCGGGGATCTTCTTCCTCGACAACAAACTGAATCGAGTCACCTTGGCGAGTCAGGTGAACGAGTTCACCAAGATCATCTACTTGTTGATCTTCGGAGGAGCCTACGCCGTGAAGCCCGCCGACAAGCGAGGCGGTATGTGGTGTGTCGATACGGTCGACGATATTCCCGTTCACCGGACCCTTCTCTACAACTATGCGGAAAAAGGCGTCACGTTCGTACCCGTGGCGGCTCCGCCGGTATATGGGTCGGAGCGGTACGGATACAAGGACGAGGTGTTCCTGACAGAGTCCGAGGAATCCGCGGAATACCAAAAGGCGGTCCATGAGTTCGTCAGCAAGACGGAGATGCTCAAAGAGGATGGGTCGTTGCCCTTTGACCCGATCTTCTATGACCCCCGTTTTCGCCTTCTCGACAATCCCAATGCGCATCAGCATGTGGATGCCTATGGCGAAGTTTATCCATGGCAGGGCCGTTTCAAATGGCACGAGGACCAGCAGACATACGGAACTCCTACGTTGTGGTTGCTCGATCGCGATCTCAAAGTGTTGTGCCCGCCGTTTTACGGTAACAACTACGAAGCCGTTCCGTTTCACATCAAATACACCGTAAAAGATGTTGCCAAAGCGTTGGACGCCCTATTGGAGTAGTGTCGCCATTCCCGACCTCGTGAATTCCTGATCGGAGATCTTTGTTGACTGACAAGCCGAGACTGGCCCGGCAAATGGGTCTTTTGGGACTCATCGCTACCGGTGTTTGTTCCATGATGGGCGTCGGGATTTACGTCATTCCCATCATGATCCAGAGGAACGTTCCAGGCATTGGCTCTCATGTTTTACTCGCCTACGCTTTCGCCGTCGTGCCGGCGCTTCTGGCAGCCCTGGCTTACGCCATTTTGGCCTCCGCTATGCCGCGGGCCGGTGGGAGCTACGTTTATGTCAGTCGGGGGCTGAATCCGTTTCTCGGCTTCGTGGCGAGCTTTTCCCAATGGTTTGGTTTGTCGATAGCTATTGGTGTCGTGTCCTACGTTCTCATCCCTTTCCTCCGCGACATCGCGGCGACGTTGGAGCTCACCCGTTGGGCAGAGGCTCTCGATTCGGGGCCCGTGAGAGTCGCTCTGGCGTTGGCCTTTCTGTGGTGTTTCACACTCGTGAATGTGTTCGGAGTCAAAGTCTACGAGAGAGCTTTGGTACCCTTGATGTTTCTCATGCTCATCGGTGGGCTGGTGGTGATACCCGCCGGATACACCTTCGACCAGCTCGATTTCGTGCAAGCCGTAGCAGAGCGTGACGGTTTGTCCCTTACCTTGCCGCCGGCGACACCGTTCGAATGGCGTACGGTTCTCGCGGCCGCGGTGATTCTCTTTTCGACCTTCATCGGCTTCGATTCTATTGCCCAAGCCGGGGGAGAGGCGAAAAACCCGAACCGAGCTCTACCACTCGCGATTGGGATCTCAATTTTCAGTGTCGGTGCCTACTACATCGTGTTCACCGCTGCCATGTACCATGTCGTGCCATGGAACTACATTGCGTCCCAGGCGGTCGGCACGGATCTGACGGCGCCAGGACTTCTGGGATATCTGCTCGAGCCCGGCTGGACGGTCCTCATCATTGCCGGTGCGGCCATCGCTCTCATCAACGATCTTCCCGCTATGATACTGGCCGTTTCCCGTCTCATGTTCGCATGGGCCGAAGACGGGATTTTCCCTCGAGGAGTGGCTCGGGTGAATCCGAAATGGCGGACACCCCACATCGCGATTGTGCTGAGCAGCGCCATGGCCACCGTCGGGATTCTGGGAAGTCATTTAGCCGGTGACTTCTTCCTTGGCGTGGATATTCTCGTGACGGCCATGTTGGTGAACTTCTTCTTGACCTGCTTGGCCGTTCTCGTTCTCCCACATCGAAGCCCGGCGTTGGCGGAGGAGATTCGTTTCGTCCGTTCGCGGCCCCTGCAATGGGTGATTGGCGGTGGGGGAGCCGTGCTATTGGGGGCCCTCCTGGTCATTCAGATTTTCAAGGACCTTCGAGCGCCCGCCACCGCTTGGTATTTCCATTCCACTCCCACTTATCTTGCGGTAATGGCCATAGCCGCCGCCGTCTTCCTCAGCGAGTGGAAGAAACTCGAAAAGACCGGAGCAGACCTTTCTCGAGCCTTCAAGGAATTGCCCCCCGAATAGCGCTCCCGAAAAAAAGATCAGTGTGATCGGGAGGATCTATCCCAAAAAAGTCGTCTCTTTAAAGGGATGACACAAGACAAACCTCGGATGCCGCCTTCTGAGTCCGAGCTTCCAACAACAGGGCCAGGGCAAGACCCCTGGAAAACCTCGGTTGTTGGATCGTGTCCGACAAACCATGAGGGCGCGTCACTACAGCGATGCGACTCTGGGAACCTACGTCAACTGGATCCGACGCTTCATCCTCTTTCACGGAAAACGTCACCCCGATGAAATGGGTGAGTCAGAAGTGACTCAATTCCTGACCCACCTTGCGGTGAATCAAAACGTCGCCGCTTCCACTCAGAACCAGGCGCTTAGCGCCATTCTCTTTCTGTATCGGCATGTTCTTGACCGGCAGCTCGAGTGGCTAGACCGCATCGTGCGAGCGAAACGCCCAGTCCGCCTCCCCGTCGTTTTGTCGCGGGATGAAGTGGCTGAGATCCTGCGACACATACACGGCGTCAGCTGGCTCATCGGCTCGCTCATGTATGGCTCGGGGATGCGTCTTTTGGAGTGTCATCGATTAAGAGTCAAGGATATCGACTTTCGTCGGTTTGAGGTTACCGTACGAGAAGGAAAGGGACGCAAGGATCGAATGACCCTCTTCCCTAGAAAGCTCGTGGCGCCCCTTGCGGCCCACTTGGAGCGCGTTCAGCAGCAGCATCAACGGGATCTAGAGCTGGGTACAGGGAGTGTAGAGCTTCCGTACGCTCTCGAGCGTAAGTACCCGAAGGCCGCTTGGGAGTGGGCCTGGCAGTGGGTGTTTCCAGCCAGCCGAATGTATGTCGACCGGGATACCGGTCAGCGCAGACGTCACCACGTTCACCAAACCGTCTTCCAGAGAGCCATGAAGGAAGCCGTCCGGTCGGCCGGTATCTCGAAGCCCGCGACGAGTCACTCTTTGAGGCATTGCTTCGCAACGCACTTGCTCGAAGACGGCTACGATATCCGCACCATTCAGGAGCTCATGGGCCACCAGGACGTGAGCACAACAATGGTCTACCTGCACGTGCTCAATCGTGGCGGTCTTGGCGTCCGAAGTCCTCTAGATATTACACTTTCTGATTGACAACAAGGTGTGTACAATTCCTATACAAAGAGGGTTTTCGCTACTTTTATCCGGATAGGTGGCAAAATCTGCAATGTTTTGCTCATGGTCCAATGAACCATCGAATCCTAGGTCGTTGTCTGCCGTGAGTTTATCCCGTTCTCATCCACCACCCCATCTAGATACACAGCGAGCCCCACAACCAGATTTTATATTGCGGCGTTAGAATTACTGTTATATCAGTTGTGGCAAGAACAGTAGGACCGAGGTCGGCACCTGGGCTGACCCACCGTCAATACGCGATTGAAAGAAGGAGCGTGGAGCGAAGGAATCTTCGGCAGCCGGTCGTCGCGGTCTAAGCGAAGTAGGTTCCCGCGAGAGCGGTTACCAAGCATTGGTCCATACGGGAGCTGGTTGGACATCATCTCGTTGGTTAGAAACGGAGCCAATCGGGGTCGCCGTGGGGCTTCAGAGGTGGGACAATCTGGCCGAGCTCGAGGCTGGTGATGAAGCGCGCTCGTCGAAGGGGCAATCATCGCACGGAAGGAACATCGGAGCGTATCGCGCCAAGTTGTCCGACAGTGGACCAAAGGTTTTCGTTCCATTCAACGACAGAGCCGACATAACAATTCACTTGAGCAGCCGGCGCGGGTGTTCTTTGGAGGCGCCGCAGCTCAGTTCAACTGTTATATCAGTTGTGGCAAGAACAGTAGGACAGAAGTCGGCACCTGGGCAGACCAATCGGCATTGTCACGATTGAACGAAGGAGCGTGGCGCGAAGGGATCTCTCGGTAGACGGTGCTCGCGGACCAAACGAAGTAGGTGCCCGTGATGGCGGTTACCAAGCATTGGTCCATACGGGAGCTGGTTGGACATCATCTCGTTGGTTAGGAACGGAGACCATTCGGGGTCGCCGTAGGGCTTCAGAGGTGCGACAATCTAGCCGATTCTCGAGGCTGGTGATGAAGCGCGTTCGTCGAAGGGGCAGTCATCGCACGCAAGGAACATCGGAGCGTATCTCGCCAAGTTGTCCGACAGTGGACCGAAGGTTTGCGTTCCATTCAACGACAGAGCCGACATAACAATTCACTTGAGCAGCCGGCGCGGGTGTTGATTGGAGGCGCCGCAGCTCAGTTCAACTGTTATACGGATATCGCAGTGGGAGATATACTAAGGGCGGGAGAGAACAATCATGCGCTGGCAGGAGCATATAACGGTAGATCCTAACGTCTGTCATGGCAAAGCCTGCGTCCGTGGGACGCGCGTGATGGTATCTGTGGTCCTGGACAACCTTGCGGCTGGGCAAAGTGTAGACGAAATTCTGGAAAGCTACCCGTCGTTGTCAGAATAGGAGTACAAGCCGCGATTGCTTACGCGGCGGAGTTGACCCGTGAAACCGTCGTAGCCTTGCCTTAGGCCTGCACCCATGAAGTTCAAGGTCGATGAAAACCTTCCTGTCGAAGTGGCGGAGTTGCTCCGGGACGCTGGCCATGACGCCATCACGATCCACGATGAAGAACTCGTTGGTGCTGATGACGACGAGATCGCGCCTGTTTTTCTTAAGGAAGAGCGTGCGTTCATCACGTTCGATTTGGGCTTCGCCGACATCTGCTCTTATCCTCCTTCTGAGTACCATGGCTTGATCGTCTTTCGCCTGAAAACTCAGGATAAGCTCCATGTACTCGAAGTGTGCAAACAACTTCTGGCGACGATCGGCCGTGAGGAGCTCGCTCGGTGTCTCTGGATCGTAGAAGAAGACCGTGTGCGAATCCGCCGTCTCGACAAATCTGATTCGTGAGCGGCGATACACGACCGCATAACAATTCACTTGAGCAGCCGGCGCGGGCGTTGATTGGAGGCGCCGCAGCTCAGTTCACTGTTATATCAGTTCGAGGATGCAGCTGGGGCTAGTCAGGTATCTCGGTAGACCGGATAGCGTCTCTCGGTTGAAAGTAGGCAGGAGAAACAGTCGAGCCATCGAGCGACGCCATCCGGAACCGAATGACATCGCTGTCATCGACAACGGCAACTGAGCGTCGATCCGGGCGCGAGCCGAAGCAAGCATCGTTTCTATTGGAAGGGCGAGCGAAATCGGCAGGATGCGGCTTCGGAGACTGGACAATCCCGATAGTCGGCGGGTTGGTTGGTGGAGGACGGATCGTAGAGACATTGTCGCCGTCTTGGAACGCACGAGCGTCACTCGTCAAGTTGTGTCCACAGCGAACTGGGCATGGTCGTTTGACTCGGCGAAGGAGCAGACATAACTATTCACTGGAGCAGACGGCGCGGGTTGCGAATGAAGGCGCCGCAGCTCAGCTCAACTGTTGAGTCTGTAGAAAAACCCCCCTTTCGAAGGCATCGCCGATAAAATAGCGGCATCAACTATCCATGAGGGAGTGAGATGCCGAGGTACAAAGATTACGATTACCGGCAATCAAAAATACTGCCTGTGTCGTTTGACCGTCAGATTTTGCCTGGGACGTTTGAGGATTCGCTGACGTATTTGATTGAGCACGAGCTGGATCTGAGCGTCTTCGATGGTCGATATAGGAATGATGAAGGTGGTCGTCCCGCGTACGACCCTGCCATTCTGCTGAAGATCGTATTTCTGGCCTATTCTCGAGGCATAACGAGCAGCCGAAAGATCGCGGCTTTGTGCGAGGAGAATGTTCTATTCATGGCGATATCGGCAGATACGCACCCTCACTTCACAACGATATCGGATTTTGTCTCGAGCTGCCCTGAAGAAATCGGTTCGATTTTTGAACAGGTTGTGTTGATCTGTGACGAACTGGGATTGATCGGTCGAGAAATGTTCGTGATCGACGGGTGCAAGATGCCGTCGAATGCATCGAAGGAATGGAGTGGTACGCGTGCCGACTTAAAGAAGAAACAAAAGAAGATAAACGGAGCGATAAGACGGATATTGAAAAAACACCGGGAATCGGATGAAAAGGAGCTCGACGAAGGCATCCGGAAGCGCGAGAAACGCCAGTTGAAGACGCTTCGCAAGGCGAGCCGTAAGATCCGGGAATTCCTTGCTGAGAGTGAAGAAAAGGTAGGAGCTAGCGGTAAACCCATCCAGAGCAATGTCACGGATAACGAAAGCGCGAAGATGAAAACGGGTCATGGGGTGATTCAGGGCTACATAGGTGTCGCCGCTGTGGATAGTGAACACCAAGTAGTGGTTCACGCCGAAGCGCACGGCCAACCGCAAGAACACGAGTTACTCAAACCAACCGTCGAAGGTATCCGCGAGACCCTTAATAAGGAGCACAGCAAGAAGGATCCTCTGAAAGGCGCCAAGGTTATTGCTGATAGTGGCTACCACAGCAGGAAGAACGTTGAATATCTGAAGGAAGAGAAGGTTGACGGCTACATCGCGGACACGGGATTCCGTTCTCGTGACCCACGGTTCCAGAGCGCGGAACGGCACAGAGGAAAGGACAGGGTCAAGCTCAAGAGGAGCTTTAGTGTCGATGACTTTCATTTTGAACCGAAGAAGAGAACCGTTCGTTGCCCGGCGGGCCATCTGATGTGGTTGAAATGTTCCAGAGCGAGGATCGGTCGCTACCTTTTCTTGCAGTTCCAGGCACACAAGGCAGACTGCGAGGGGTGCGAGCTAAGAAAGAACTGTTTGCGGACGGAGAATCAGAAGACCCCGCGATTGGTGAACATCCGCGTCGAGAAGACGGGGACCAGCTTGCTCGATCAGATGAGGCGCAAAATAGATAGCGTTCGAGGACGCCACATTTATAGTCATAGGATAAGTGTCGTTGAACCGGTATTCGGAAATATCACATCGGCACTTGGTATCAAACGTTTTAGCTTACGAGGCAAGAAGAAGGTCAATGGTCAGTGGAAACTCATGACGATGATTCACAACATTACGAAAATCCACCGATACGGGTGGTCGCTGGTCTAGAATCGGAACCATGTGGAAGAATATGAAAGGCAAAAGCCCGAATTCGATAGCCTCGGACGACAAATCGGTCGCAATAATCAATAACGTTTCGTATTCTGACCTCTAGTTGTGATCCTGTGCTTTGCCACAGACAAATTGACCGAATTCGGGTTTTTCTACAGACTCGTTATACGCACGTTTTTTAAAGGAGGCTGTTATGACAAAAAGGACTATTTCTTTTCTTATCGTTTTTGTAATGCTTGTGACTGCTGCGAGAGTCGTTGCCGCGCAATCCGATGAGGTACAGATCAAGGAAGTGATTACCACGTATGTGAAGATGCTGAACGCGGGAGATGCGGATGGCGTTAAAGAATTATGCATGCCGGACGTGGTATTCATGCCGCACGGCTCGCCAGCACAGGTCGGCAACAAGGCGGTTCACGCCTTTTTTCGCGACACGCTATTCGGTCAGGTAACAATAGATATCAGCTTTGATCCTGTTGAGGTCGTTGTCCTTGACGGATGGGCCTTTGCACGGGTGGAAGCAACGGGTAGCGACACGTTTAAGGATAGCGGTAGGTCAGTGAAGATAGATAACAAGGCACTTTTTATCTTTCGTCGGGCCGATTCAGGGCAATGGAAGTTTGCACGGTTGATGTGGAATATGAATGGAAGCGAGCAGTAGTTCAAGGTCGGAATTGGGGCCACGGCGCATAACCTTCAGTTGCAGCTGACGATCGGCGCGAGGTGTAATTGGATGTCGCGTCGCTCGCAGCTGAATCGGACTGTTACACGACGGACTCATCTATAAGCAGTATTTGATGCATTTCGATATACTAGAAGAGATCAGCGGAATTGAAACAATCGCGGTTGGTAGTGGAATCCGCGATCTCGCCCGATTGCAGAAGTTGTACGGGAAGGGACGCTGGCGGAAGATGAAGGGAGTAGCGCTTATTCGCTTAAAGAGCGGTCGTGTTCGGAGGGCCGAACTTCATTGGTACGAAGCACACGGCATTGGCAAGAGGGAGCTTAAGCGCAAACGATATCTCGATTAAAGACCATGAGTGAATCAACTCCAGAACGCAGTTTTGTCGTCTGTGTGAGGAACGAAGGTTACGAGGCGTCGCTCGAACTGCACAAAATCTACCGTGTTCTCCCTGATCCTGACGCGGAGAACGACGGGGACATCCGTGTCATTGATGAAAGTGGCGAAGATTATCTTTACCCCGTAGATTGGTTTGTCCCTATTGAAGTCCCCGACGCTGTACAGGCCTCTTTGTCAGAGGCATCCTAAACTCAACGACATCGTCGTCTAACGCGCGCTTGGAGCAGACGAGCGGGCGATTCCCATTACTATCCCGCTCGCAGCTCAAGCGCCTGTATATGGGCTCGGTGATTTGATGCGAGCTGGATGGAGGCCTTCGGCGTGTGTGAGCGGGAGTATTCGGTACGATATAATATCGGTGATGAGGTCAGACGATGAGTAAAACTGTGCAAGTCCCGCCGCCAGGATTCGACGACCTTTCGGTCGAGGAACAAATTGATTATGTACAGGAGCTCTGGGACAGAATTGCAGCCAAGCCCGAGATAGTTCCTGTGCCCGAATGGCATAAGAAGTTGATTGACGAGCGACTTGAAGAGTACCGTGGCAATCCGTCGGACGCACGCCCTTGGAGCGAGGTTCGTAAAAGTATAGAGAAAGAACTTCTCAAAGATTCAGAATGAAGCACCGGCTCGAGATTCGGTCGAAGGCAGAGGACGACATCCGAGAGGCGGTGCGGTGGTACGAACGGGAACGAGCCGGTTTGGGGGCACGTTTTCTCGACCAACTTGAGGCGCTACTGGAGCGAATCGGTGAACATCCGCTTCAGTTTCCTGAGATTGAAGCGGGTGTGCGCCGAGGCCTGGTGAATCGTTTTCCATACGGCGTCTACTTCATAACTGAAGAAGAGAGAATCGTCGTCCTCGCAGTTCTTCACTTGCATCGTCATCCCGATACGTGGAAACACCGGTAACAGTTCCCCAAGGGTAGAGAACGCCACATAACTCCGTGTTGGAGCGGACGGCGCAAGGTGTAACAGGTGGCGCCGCCGCTCAACACGCTGTTGAGTCTGTAGAAAAACCCCCCTTTCGAAGGCATCGCCGATAAAATAGCGGCATCAACTATCCATGAGGGAGTGAGATGCCGAGGTACAAAGATTACGATTACCGGCAATCAAAAATACTGCCTGTGTCGTTTGATCGTCAGATTTTACCTGGGACGTTTGAGGATTCGCTGACGTATTTGATTGAGCACGAGCTGGATCTGAGCGTCTTCGATGGTCGATATACGAATGATGAAGGTGGTCGTCCGGCGTACGACCCTGCCATTCTGCTGAAGATCGTATTTCTGGCCTATTCTCGAGGCATAACGAGCAGCCGAAAGATCGCGGCTTTGTGCGAGGAGAATGTTCTATTCATGGCGATATCGGCAGATACGCAGCCTCACTTCACGACGATATCGGATTTTGTCTCGAGCTGCCCTGAAGAAATCGGTTCGATTTTTCAACAGGTTGTGTTGATCTGTGACGAACTGGGATTGATCGGTCGAGAAATGTTCGTGATCGACGGGTGCAAGATGCCGTCGAATGCATCGAAGGAATGGAGTGGTACGCGTGCCGACTTAAAGAAGAAACAAAAGAAGATAAACGGAGCGATAAGACGGATATTGAAAAAACACCGGGAATCGGATGAAAAGGAGCTCGACGAAGGCATCCGGAAGCGCGAGAAACGCCAGTTGAAGACGCTTCGCAAGGCGAGCCGTAAGATCCGGGAATTCCTTGCTGAGAGTGAAGAAAAGGTAGGAGCTAGCGGTAAACCCATCCAGAGCAATGTCACGGATAACGAAAGCGCGAAGATGAAAACGGGTCATGGGGTGATTCAGGGCTACATAGGTGTCGCCGCTGTGGATAGTGAACACCAAGTAGTGGTTCACGCCGAAGCGCACGGCCAACCGCAAGAACACGAGTTACTCAAACCAACCGTCGAAGGTATCCGCGAGACCCTTAATAAGGAGCACAGCAAGAAGGATCCTCTGAAAGGCGCCAAGGTTATTGCTGATAGTGGCTACCACAGCAGGAAGAACGTTGAATATCTGAAGGAAGAGAAGGTTGACGGCTACATCGCGGACACGGGATTCCGTTCTCGTGACCCACGGTTCCAGAGCGCGGAACGGCACAGAGGAAAGGACAGGGTCAAGCTCAAGAGGAGCTTTAGTGTCGATGACTTTCATTTTGAACCGAAGAAGAGAACCGTTCGTTGCCCGGCGGGCCATCTGATGTGGTTGAAATGTTCCAGAGCGAGGATCGGTCGCTACCTTTTCTTGCAGTTCCAGGCACACAAGGCAGACTGCGAGGGGTGCGAGCTAAGAAAGAACTGTTTGCGGACGGAGAATCAGAAGACCCCGCGATTGGTGAACATCCGCGTCGAGAAGACGGGGACCCGCTTGCTCGATCAGATGAGGCGCAAAATAGATAGCGTTCGAGGACGCCACATTTATAGTCATAGGATAAGTGTCGTTGAACCGGTATTCGGAAATATCACATCGGCACTTGGTATCAAACGTTTTAGCTTACGAGGCAAGAAGAAGGTCAATGGTCAGTGGAAACTCATGACGATGATTCACAACATTACGAAAATCCACCGATACGGGTGGTCGCTGGTCTAGAATCGGAACCATGTGGAAGAATATGAAAGGCAAAAGCCCGAATTCGATAGCCTCGGACGACAAATCGGTCGCAATAATCAATAACGTTTCGTATTCTGACCTCTAATACGGATATGGGAGTTGGCGGGATGGGGATTGACATTATGTTACCATAGGTGGTAACGTTTAGCTGCTGGGCAAGATCCGCCGGGGAAACTACGTCTTCCTAACCTGGGCCGGGGATCATAGTCCGAGGCATGTTCATGTCTATAGGAACGGGAAACTGGTTCTGAAATGGGACTTGGAAAACGAGACGTCAATGAAAGGTAAGGCTACAGGGGTGATACTGGAGCTTATTCAAGAACTTCAGGAAGAAGGCCTACTATGAAGATTCGTCATGTGAAACAAAACAATCGCCGCAAGGCATTTGAGGTCACAACGCGCAACAAGACTTTCTACTACCCGTACAGTCGGCTCGACCTACAGCCCGAATTCGGCAACAAGGTTGCTGACGCATACGTGGACAAGGAGGTTGGAAGTGAGGGTTTCACATATGTCCTCGAGTCCGGAGATGAAGGAACCGTTCACGTGGAACAAGTTCTTGAATACAATGAAGATCCTGCCTACCTACGCGACCTCTTACTCTACAAGCTCACATTGGAAGCTCGAAAGCGTGTTGACTCTAGTCCTCTAAGCAAACGAGAGATAATCCGACGCCTGGGAACGTCAGCCAGCCAGTTCTACCGGTTACTCGACCAGACAAACTATCGGAAATCCATCGGGCAGTTGCTGTCTTTGTTGCACATCCTTGATTGTGAAGTGGATGTGGTCATCCGAACTCGAAAAAGCGCCTAGTCTGGACAGACCGTATAACAATTCACTTGAGCAGCCGGCGCGGGCGTTGATTGGAGGCGCCGCAGCTCAGTTCACTGTTAGCAGGACAGGATAAGATATCGACCAAGGGACGGCGTTGTCGTGGAATTGGGCTCGCTGGAGGATTCATGTGCCAACTGTTTTGAGACCGGGGCCGTACCGAATCTACTTCCACAGCCATGAACCCGGTGAGCCTCCGCATGTCCACGTAGATAGAGACAGACAATCCGCCAAGTTCTGGTTGAATCCTGTGGCTTTGGTTCGCAACCTTGGATTCCCGGCACCCGAATTGGGTAAAATTGAGCGTATACTAAGAGAAAACGAGTCCAGACTGCTTGAGGCATGGAATGAACACTTCGGAACCTAGGCCCGGCGAAAAGGTCAAACACGTTAGGTTTTCTGACGACGAGTTGATCGTCGACCTTTTAGATGGTCGTACGATATCAGTACCTCTCGCCTGGTTCCCGCGTCTATTGCACGCTGCTCCGGAGCAGCGTGCAAATTGGGAACTCAGCGGCGGGGGCTTTGGTATCCACTGGCCTGATATCGACGAGGACCTCAGCACAGAGGGTCTGCTTAGAGGCGCTCCTGCACCTCGAAGTTCAGCCCCAGTAGGATAAAGCCAGCTGGAGCGGACGGCGCCGAGCCGTCCTGCGGCATTGTTCAATCTGATGAGCACTGTATTTTCTTCTGCACCTGTGTCGCGCCGCAGCTCAACACCCTGTTTAGGTGGCTCGAGATATATTGAAGCTAAGCGGAAGTCTCCTCATGAGTGACTACGACATCGTACCCTTCGCCCGAGAGCGGGAAATCGTTGTCGATGCTGGCTATCTCGCATCGGGACGACACATCATCTACGGGCTCGCCGAGGTGGACGTCACCAGAGCTCGTGAGATCCTCCGGGCGATGACTCCCGCAGATGGTCCGCCGCTCTCCTTCACAGCTTTTATCGTTTCAAGTCTTTCGAGTGCGATAGAGGCGCACCCGTACGTGCAGGCTTATCGCGATTGGCGTCGCCGACTCATCGTTTTCCGTGACGTTGATGTCGTCACAATGGTCGAGCACCAACCAGGGACCGTTGCTGTTCCTCATATCGTACGACAGGCCAACCGCAAGACCGTTCAGGAGATATCAGACGAGATCAAACTCATTAAGGCACATCCCGAACATAGTGAACAGTATGGAGGTCTCTTGTCTTTGGCTCCCAAGCTTCCTCGTTTCATACGTCTTCTCTTCTTCTGGGTCATCAAGAAGAATCCCCAATGGTTTAAGCGATTGGAAGGTACGGTTGTTGTAACCTCTGTTGGCATGTTCGCCAAGGGCGGTCTCTGGGGTTTAGGATTTCTCCCCACTCACACCATGGGTCTCACAGTCGGCGGAATCTCAAGGAAGCCAGGGGTTCACGAAGGTTCAATCTCCATACGGGACTACGTATATTTGACAATTGCCTTCGATCACGACATCGTCGATGGTGCCCCCGCGTCGCGGTTCAGCTACACACTTGTCGACACTATCGAGAAAGCGGCAGTCCTGGAGAACGTCGGTGCCTAGACTAAATCGGGACCACCTAACTTCTCACTTGAGCAGACGGCGCGGGTTTTTATTGAAGGCGCCGCAGCTCAGTTCAACTGTTGGGCGGACATATGTAAGGAAAGGAGGGAGTTATGAAACATCTGCTTCTTCTTTGCGTGTTGACGTTAGCCGTGGTTTCTTCGCCTATTTCTGAACTTCATTCTCAAGAATCGGACAAGGTGCTTCTGTTCATACGAGACGGCTCAATGGATCTGGAGTACATGCTTAAGAAGGAAGTAGGAATCATGAAGGAGACCATAGAGTCTGCCGGCTTCAAAGTAGAGATTGCGACTCGTTCTGGTGAACCCATTTCTGCTGGTTCGGTGAACGTCAAGCCTGATCTGAGAATTACCGACGTATCTGTCTCGGATTACGCAGGTTTCATCCTACCATGTATGGCCGTCGATGACGCTCAAGCTCAACCATCTGGAGAGGCTGTCACGATGGTAAAGGAAGCAGCTGCGGCAGGTAAACCCGTTGCGGCGCAGCTGGGTTCAATACGGACTTTGGCCAAAGCAGGACTTCTCAAAGGCCAGAAGTACGCGTCCGTTCTTGAGTACGATGATCCGTATTTCGAAGGTAGCGTTCGTAGCGGAACCGGTATCGTAAGGGGGGGCAATATCATTACCTCTGGAGTCTGTCCTTACATGGCAAGAGAACGTGAGATCGAGGACGGAACAGAGGAACTTGCCACCGCATTGATTGACGCAATCAAGCCCGGGACAGACTAGCACTTACGTCGCCACTAGACGACGATGTCTAACTTTGCGTTTGAGCAGACGGCGGAAGGTGAACTGGAAGGCGCGCCGCAGCTCAACGCGCTGTTGGCGTCCCTCGGCTGGTCATGGTCTTACTCGAGTCACGAGGGAGGGGTCTATGATGAGTCTCTGGGAGGTACGACGTGACTGATGAGATTCAGAAACGCTTCGAGGAAGCCGGTCAGTACGATGACATGATGGCAAGGGTGTTCCCAGGGTATGAGCAACTTCCCTTGGTGGTCTTGTCACACCTTCGGACGTGCCTCCCTCCAACGGCCCGTATTCTTGACGTTGGATGCGGCACTGGAGCCACCCTCACCGCGTTCGCTACCCACCAGCCGGAATGGTCGTTTGTCGGCGTTGACCCGGCCGGACCCATGCTGGAGCTTGCGCGCCGGAGGACCAATGCCCTGGGTGCGGAGGGTCGTGCGGCATTGATTCATGGAACGGTCGATACACTACCGGATCAGCCGAGGTTCGACGCGGCTACATGCATTCTCGTCGAGCATCTCATGCCTGACGATGGCACCAAGCTTCGTCTCCTGCAAGGGGTTCATCGCAGGATGGCGTCAGGCGGGTGGTTCGTGCTAGTCGGCCTGCATGGCGACTTAGCCACACCGGCATCGCGGAGCAGACTCGACGCGTGGCTGGAGTTCGTGGCCCTGCAGGGGCTACCGAAGGCAGCGCAAGACAACGTGCGTCATCGAGCGACAAGCGAGGATTCGCTAGTCTCCGAGGAGCGAATCCGAGAACTACTCGAAGAAGCGTGCTTCGTGAACGTCGAGCGCATCTACCAGGTCCAGCTCCTTGGAGGGTGGCGAGCGCAGAAGACGTGAGTAGGTTGGTCCCTCCCATGTGGATGGCCGAGGCAAGAGGAAGCTCAAATACGTCGCCAAGGGGCACCGGCGCGACGCCTAACAAGGGCATGAAGCGCTCAGAACGCGCGTATCTTGGAGGAGCGTGGCCCGTCAGACCTGGCATCATTGAGTCGCGTTCTGCAGCTTGTGCCCAGTGTTCGGCAAGGGGAATAGTACATGATCGAGTTCAAAGCGAAGAAGATGACGAGACGGTTCACGCAGCGATTTCTTGGCGCACCGAAGAGAGTGTTTCCCCTCTTGTGTCCAACTCGCGAGTATGAATGGGTCGAGCCCTGGGAATGTGAGCTTCTGCGCTCGGACTCCGGATTCGCAGAAGCCAATTGCGTCTTCAGGACAAGTGTTCTGACGGACGGTGTTGAGGATGTCTGGGTGATCAGTCACTACGAGCCGACCAAGCGCATCGACTTCGTCCGGCTGGATGGACGCCGAGTCATGTCATACTCAATCGTTTTGGAAACCGCCGCCGATGGAACAACGACTGCGCACAATACACAAGTCTTGACGGCGCTGAACGAAGAGGGCAACCGGATACTCGGCGGCGAAGCCGATGATGCCTTTGCGTTTGAGATGAGGGTGGGCGAAATGCTGCTCAACCATTTTCTCACGACGGGCAAGAAACTGCCCATTGCAGAGGCAATTGAGGCGGTCAAACGGGGCGGAATCGATGACACAGCCGAACAACCACCTGAACGCGACAAGTGAAAGGCCGCGCTTCGCTTGCCTTCCCCTTGCGCGTTAGGTGAAGCGTTAGAAGGACATATTGTTGGGTAGGGAACAACTTGAAATAGCATGGTAGCCGGGTTATTATGTTATCATGATTCGGTCCTTCACGAACCCTGGGACTCAGGACCTTTTCAATGGTCGCAACACGAAGGAGGCTCGCAAGACTTGCCCAAGGGAGCTGTGGACGGTAGCGGCACGAAAACTTGACCAGTTGGATTCAGTAGAACGCTTGGTCGAGTTACAGATTCCGCCCGGGAACCGACTTGAGCCTCTCGCTGGAGACAGGAAAGGTCAGCATAGCATCCGCATCAACGAGGGGTACCGAATCTGCTTCTCATGGAAAGACGAGGGGCCGGATTCTGTAGAGATCGTTGATTATCACAGCGGATGACCGGGAGGAGAATGATGATCCGAGTACCAACCCATCGCGAGCCCACCCATCCGGGCGAGATGCTCCTTGAGGAGTTTCTCAAGCCCATGCATCTGTCACAACGTGACTTGGCTGATGGGATTCGCGTTCCATACCAGCGTGTAAACGAGTTGGTCAACAAGCGTCGGGGAGTGACGCCTGCTACCGCGCTACGGTTGGCGAAGTTCTTTGGAAACTCAGCAGCTTTTTGGATGAATCTTCAGCTTCGATGGGATCTCTACCATGCAAGGCAGACAGAGGCCGATGTACTTGGCTTGATTCGGCGGACACGTGCGGCAAGCTAGTGGGGTGCCTTCTAACCGCGTTGGAGCGGACGGCGCGGGCTGTAAATGAATCGCGCCGCGGCTCAAGTCCCTGTTGAACTAACCCGCTACGCGGGGGTCGTAATTCCCACCGCTTTCCAAGAAACATAGTGCGCCAACACGACGGCGATTTATCTTCACATCGCTATTGGAGCTCAACAGTCGCGCCGTGAGCCGGAACCGCCACCAAAAACTCCAACGCATTCGATCGCTCTTGGGCACCGAAGAAGCTTCAATACAAAACGATTCTTCTGCCGTCTCAGCTGACCATCCAACCTCGGACACCCGAGATGATGCACCCGACGAGCTCACCCTCTGTCCACAATGCAAGAACGGACGACTCCACCTCGTCGGAATCATCCACACTCATCCCGACCGCACTCGATCGTCTTGGAGCTACGACTCGTCATGAACCTACGGGCCGACTCTCTCAAATACATTTCCGTCATTCCTACGCCAAAGCTCTGCCCATTCGCCGTCTTGAAACCGTCAGCACCGCTGCCTGCTTCCTCTTTTGCCCTTGCCTCGCCACTCAAGCCTCCTCCCGGGATGCAGCCTTCCGTTTTTCCATTGTTCTCAAACGCGCCCCCAACACTATACAATCCCCATAGCAATACCTTTACGCGCGTCGTTCAACAGATTGTGATCCGGCGCCGTTCACTCCATCGCTGCTTCCACGAGCCCGCAGCGCCGGATACAATACTTACGTTAGACCGATAAGGTATTATTAGTCAGGGATTCGAATGGGACTTATCTTCGAGTGGGACGCCAATAAGGCAGCCGCAAATGCCAGTAAACATGGCGTTTCTTTCGATGAAGCAGCCACGGCATTTGGTGACCCTTTGTCAATAACCGTTGAAGATCCGGACCACTCGTTGACGAAAGCAGGTTTGTACGAATCGGGAGAACTGTTGGAGACCGTACCGTAGTTGTGGTCCGTACTGAGCGGGGGGATAATATTCGTATCATCAGGGCGCGCCTAGCCACGTGCACAGAGAGAGTAAGGGATTATGAGCAAGGCGAAATCTAAGGAACACGACGAGGACATGCGTGAGGAGTATGACTTCAGCAAGGGTGTTCGTGGAAAGTATGCCGAACGCTTCGCCAACGGAAGTAACATTGTCGTCTTGGAGCCAGACGTGGCAGAGGTGTTTCCGGACTCTGAGTCCGTGAACAAGGCACTACGTACCATCGCAGATATTGCCCGGGAGCGCGCCGGCAAATCCCACCAATAGTCAGCTTTACCAACAACGGCCTAACACTTATCAGGCCCCCGTTTGTCAAGAGATAGATCTCTCCCTTATGCCTTTTTCGTGGCATCTGACGTACGGGAACTGGGCAATCCCTAGCCGCTCTGACTTCATTTCCACTGTCTGGTGCTGGTATTCAGCCTGCACCAAACACTTATCGAGGCTCAGCCGTCATCTGTCCGTTGTCGAAAGAACCCGATGTGGATGGCGGTGCGAAGAGCGGTTCACTGCTCCTCGCGGCACTAGAAACTCATGCGTTCCCTCCTACCGCCCCACTCAAAAGAGACGGACATAGAGCCAATGGCTCTTGCCAGTTATTTACGGGTGCGGGTGAGGGGCAGAGCTGTCGGGACGACTGCAGAGCAGCCTCCCGTATTCAAATTGGGTCGGAGTCGGAGCGAGGGTCCAATCACGCGAAGGGGCTGCCAGGCTCATGGTAGGCAACGATGCCATGACGTGCTCTGGTGGCACAGATGGGTTCATCTTTTTCAGGCATCTTGATCAGCCTCAGCCCTTTTTGGCTCGAGTTAGACGTCGGGCTCATCTCGCTCCGGACTCCGTCAAGCTTTCAAAAAAGCATCCATGGAAAAAGTCCTTTTCTTCTTGAGCATGTAATAAACGGTCCTTCCCAATCGATGGGCTAGAATCGAAAGCGCTTTACGTTTACAGCGCGTGACCGAGGACAAAATGGATTCTTTCTTCGGCACATAGGTCAGCGAGCCAGTGCCAAGTAAACATGCACTCGACACCAACGACGAGGTCCTCCCGGAACGGAGCAATGGTGCGGAGAAACAGCTCGGGATCGGTCCGGAGGTTTCGGTGCAAAAGCACCTTATTCTCCCGACTCAGTATGCAGACGCACATGTTTTTTGCGTGCAGATCGATTCCGCAACTGTGCTTGTGAGTTGTGGTATAGAATCTCATGGCTCCCTCCTTGGAAAAAGGTTTGTTGAATGGCCCTTAGACTACCCGATGCTCGGAGTAGTCGGGAGGGGGCCCGTATGAGAATCAAGTCGTTCAAGCTGACCGGGCCAGAGCGCGTTCCAATCGCTGCATGGTAGTGTTTGGCATTCAAACTTGGGCGCTCCGAGCGATCCCCGGCAGCGGGCCCGGCAGCTGCGCGCCTAGCTGTTAGGTTCACGAAGGTGTGTACTTGACACAGAAAAGCAAGAGTGGGAGTGTAAAGGTATGAGCCCTGGTGCCGAGAGCGTGCTCGAAGCGTTCGATTCTCTCTCCGCTGAAGAGCGTGAGGTTGTGCTTGGGGAACTCCTCCGTCGTGCTGCACACAGCGACCACGAGGCTCCCAGTGAAGAAGAACTGGTTGCTGCGGCAGACAAGGTTTTTCTGGAACTGGATCGTCGCGAGAGTCAGAGTTGAAGAGTCCTCGTCGGGGCGAGGTTTGGCTTGTTGATCTCGGTCTCGCCGCAAAAGTCCGACCAGCTCTTGTGATTAGCATCCCGCCCGGTGAGGAGGATCGTGCCCTTGTAACTGTGCCTCATACTACCGGCGTCCGCGGTACTCGTTTCGAGGCCGCAGTTGCGGTCAACTTCCTGAAGGCTGGAGCCTTCGACACCCAAGGCGTACTCACGATCCCTTCAGCGAAACTATTGCGTTCGCTCGGCAGGCTGAAGTCCGAAGAACTTGGTGCAGTCGAATTGTGCTTACGTGAGTGGCTCGATTTACCCGCATCGCCAAGTGATGGCGGAACTTAACGCGGTGTTGGAGCGGACGGCGCCGAGCAATCCCGTAACACTGTCCAATCTAATGGGTACGGCCTTTTCTTCTACACCTGTATCCCGCCGCAGCTCAGTTCAACTGTTATGCCGATCTTCTAAAGGGTCCTGGGACATGACCATGAAGGCGACTTGGTACGAGCGGCAAGGCGCGCCCGCCGACGTTCTCGTAGTCGGTGAGATGGCAGCCCCTGTACCTGGCCCGAACGAAGTGCGTATTCGTGTAGCCGTCTCAGGCGTAAACCCCGGTGACGTTAAGAAGCGCCAAGACACGTTCGGTGTCGGAATGCCCTTCTCCCGCGTCATCCCTCACAGCGACGGGGCTGGCGTGATCGACTCTGTCGGCGACCTGGTGCCAACGTCTCGCGTGGCCGAGCGCGTGTGGTGCTTCGGCGCTCAGAGCTACCGTCCATTTGGGACTGCGGCGCAGTACGTCGTAGTCCCAGCGCAGCAGGCCGTCCCGTTGCCCGACGGCGTCTCATTCGAGCAGGGAGCCTGCCTCGGGATTCCGGGCATTACTGCGCATCGTGCCGTACATATCGCGGGACCGGTGCGAGGGCGGGTCGTCCTTGTGCAGGGTGGTGCTGGCGCCGTCGGTCAATGTGCGATTGGCCTCGCGCGGCACGCGGGTGCCTATGTGATCGCAACGGTGCGCGCCGAGCGCGATGCAGAAACCGCCAACAGGGCGGGTGCCCATCATGTGGTCGGTCCTGGCGGACCTCTCCGTTGACGAGACTGTTGAGCGCATCCTCGCTCACGCGCCGCATGGCGTCGATCACATCGTTGAGGTTGCCTTCCACCACAACATCGCCCTTGACGAACGATTGCTTCAGCTTGGTGGTTCGATCGCAACATACGCCACTGGCGATCCGACGCCAGCGATTCCCTTCTGGCCGCTTGTCTTCAAGAACATCAGCCTCTTCTTTCTCGGAAGCGACGACTTTCCCGCCGACGCCAAGAGTGCGGCGGCCCGCGCAATCAACGAATCCCTGCAGCGCGACTGGCCAGGATTCGAGATCGGAGCGCGACTGCCCTTGGAGTCCATTGCGACGGCTCACGAACTAGTCGAGGCGGGCGGAACGGCGGGCCGAGTGGTACTGACTCTCGAAGGTGATGAGCGGACAACATAATGAGATGAAGCTGACAAGGTCCGCGTTCTCCACGAACGCCTCGGCCGTTGCATCAGCTTATCTCCAGAGTTTGACGGTAGAAGGGGAGGAGATTTGTGAAGGAACCGGACCTTCATGATCAGATCACGGCCGCAAGGGCCTACGAAAATTTGCATGTGCCGGCCCTGTTCCAGCAGTGGTCCGCGCATGTGCTAGATGCTGCCCAGGTCGAGCGGGGTCATCGGGTGTTGGACGTGGCCTGCGGTACCGGCGTGCTAGGACGGGAGGCCGAAGTTCGCGTTGGTCCCAATGGCTTGGTTGCTGGAATCGATCCTGACCGCGGCATGATAGCGGTGGCCGAGCAGCTGGCGCCGATGGTCGAATGGCGACATGGCACAGCGGAGTCGCTCCCATATCGCGACCAGGTCTTCGACGCTGTCGTGAGCCAGTTTGGCCTGATGTTCTTCGCCGACCGCCGCCAGGCTATCCGCGAGATGCTCCGGGTGTTGACTCCCGGGGGGACTCTGGCTGTCGCTGTTTGGGATCGGCTCGAGAACACCGCCGCCTATCCCATTGAGGTGGCACTGCTTGAGCGTCTTGCTGGGCAACGTGCAGCCGATGCCCTGCGAGCACCATTTGCACTGGGTGATACAGAGGAGTTGACAACGCTCTTTGGAGGCGCGGGAGTAGCGTCGGTGAGTATAACCACTCGAAACGGAACCGCGCGCTTCCCGAGCATCAGGGCTATGGTTGAAGCGGATCTTAGGGGCTGGTTGCCAGTGATGGGAGTCGTGCTGAAGGAAGAGCAGATTCAGAGTATCCTGTTGGAAGCGGAGAGCGCGCTCCGAGAGTACGTTACCGCGGAGGGGCGAGTTGTCTTCGACGCACCGGCGCACATCATCACGGGTAATGCCAGCGTCGTCTAAGCCGATGAAGCTGTCGGGTCGCCTGCGGCGTCCGCAGCTTATCGGCCTGCTGTTATACGGATATCGAGATCCGGCGGACTCAGGACAAAAGGCAAGGCCACTAAGTTGATATTGGAGCTTATTCAAGGATTTCAGGAAGAAGGCCCGCAGTTACTGTCTTTGTTGCACGTCCTTGATTGTGATGTGGATGTGGTATTTCGAACTCGAAAAAGCGCTTAGTCCGACCAGACCGCATAACTCTCCACTTGTTCAGACAACGCGGATTCGATTGGAGGCGCCGCAGCTCAGTTCAATGGCGTCCTGAAACACGACTCGAGGTGATTGATGCCCGCCAAATCCAAATCACGAGAGCCATCCCCCTCGCCGAACCCGTTCGTCGACTTCCCCCGTCCGCCTGAGCCAGCAGATATCCGGCAGGTTCTTGGCCGCAGCGCCTCTGCCTGGGATGAGCTAAGGACTCGCATTACCGAGCACTTCGGTCAGGTTACGGAGAAGTGGGTTGTTCCGGCAAAGAATTATGGCTGGTCACTCCGTCTGAAGCTCAAGAAACGCACCATCCTCCATCTCGGCCCTCGTTCAAAGCATTTCATCGCTGCGATCATCCTGGGGAGAGGGCGGTCGCAGCTCTTCGCGAGTCTGAACTCGCTCCTGAGGTCATCGCCTTCGTCGAGAACGCCAGCACGTACACCGAAGGGCGTGTCATTCGTTTCGAAATCCGATCAAAGAAGGAGACAGAAGTCGTTGAAGTCCTCGCCAAGATCAAGATGGACAACTGAGCCTCGAACGCCTAACAAGAGCTGGCATCTGACAGAGTCGCTTGACACGCAGCTGGCTGATGCCAGGTCCGCGCCAATCGTCTTTTCAGGTGAAGAAACTTTGCCAAGAGTCTGGATAGAGCGCTGGAGCGAAGGCGCGACAAGCTTTCATAGATGCACTCCCGCTTGCGGGCTTTACTGTGTCAAAGGATCAGCACATTAACGCAGGCGGTGTGTCTTTCACGATGGGGTTTGCGCCGCGGCGGATTGACAAACGACAATGGTCGAGGCCCTGGATGAGTCGGGCCGGCGCGCTGTCCCAGTCGTAGCGAAAAGAGCTCGACGCTCGCATTCATGTGGCGGGCCGTAGCTCAGTTCGACCGTTATGTTTCTACCATATAGGGTTACTTTACAAAGGAGTGAATGATGGAACTCGGCGCGTTTTCAATCAGCTTGGCTGTCAAAGACCTTGAAGCCTCGAGGGTTTTCTACGAGAAGTTTGGCTTCACGGTCTTCGGCGGAGATGCCTCGCAAAACTGGCTCATTCTCAAGAACGGCGATCACATCATCGGTCTTTTTCAGGGCATGTTCGAAAAGAACACGTTAACTTTCAATCCAGGATGGGACAGCAAAGCAAGGAAGCTTGACACTTTCACCGACGTTCGCGAGCTACAGCGCCAACTAAGAGCGCAAGGCGTCGCAGCTAATGACCGAAGCCGACGAGACAACCACCGGACCAGCAAGTTTTGTCGCGGTCGATCCCGATGGAAACCCAATCCTTGTCGATCAGCATGTCTAGATGCGAATACAACGGACGTCGGCGCGGAGCTCGAGTCGAGGCTAGGCTGGAGCGGGCACCATGCTACTGAACCGGGTTGAATTCGCGGTAATGAACAACCCAATCCGTGGTGCAATCCAGAAGCACGTTGAAGCGAAAAGGTTGCTTCGCATGGGTGGGTCCATGAAGGGAGGGCGCGCTCTGGAGATAGGGTGCGGACGCGGCGTAGGCGCAGGCATAATCCTTGGGGCCTTCGGCGCCGGCTCGGTCGATGCCTTCGATTTGGACCCATGTATGGTCACCCGAGCTAGACGCCGTCTTTCTACTTACGGCCCGCGGGCGAGGGTATGGGTGGGTGATGCAAGCGCGATCAGCGTACTAGACTCGACCTATGATGCTGTTTTCGATTTCGGCATCATTCATCACGTTCCCGATTGGCGTGGTGTCTTGCAGGAAATCCAGCGAGTTCTCAAGCCAGGTGGACGCTTCTACGGTGAAGAGGTGCTCCGGGAATTCATTGCTCACCCGATTTGGCGTCGCCTTTTCTACCATCCTCAGAGCGATCGCTTTGACGCGTCAGAATTTGCACGGGAATTGGAGTCGGTCGGTTTCGACATTGACGCAAGGGATGAGCTCTGGGGGGCATTTGCATGGTTCATCGCTCGCAAGCGGGTTGAGGCCGGTCCTCACACGAATGACGAACGCTGTGTCGGTGAATCTGTCCGCGTCTTAATCGACCGACTAGATCTGTATGCGGACGTTGGCGACGGAGAAGATGGGGCGGCCTAACAAACGGCTCGAGCCATCGGATTTGTGACAATGGCGGCTCTGCAATCGGCGATCTACGCTTGCTTGCTCATCGCTCGGCCCAACCGGGCGGGGTATGAGCGGAAGTAAGGCTGGTTTCACGTCGCCATCACGCGTGCCGAGAGCCAGGGAACAAACCTCCCTTGGGGAGCGTATGGGTTGATATGACTATCGCGCAGACCGACGAACCGACGCTTCAGAAGCCGCTCCGGCTGTGGCCCGGCGTGGTCATCGTGGTGCTGCAGTGGCTGGTCAGGTTTGGCGTCCCCATCGTCGTGCCCGAGGCCATCGATTTACGGGGTGTTTGGCGGACTCGTCGGCGGGTTGGCTGATCGTCGTGTGGTGGGTGTTCTTCAGCCGGGCGCCTTGGTCCGAGCGCTGGGGCGCCGTCGTCCTGATGATCGTCGCGCTGGTCGCGACATCGCGCATCCTCCACGAGTCGATTGCGACGGCGGGAATGGGGATGCTGTTCTTCATCTACGCCATCCCGGTCCTGAGCCTCGCCTTCGTCGTCTGGGCGGTGGCCAGCCGTCGCCTCTCTGACGGACCTCGGCGCGCGACGATGGTCGCGACCATCCTGCTCGCGTGCGGAGTGTGGACGCTCGTCCGGACCGGTGGCATCACCGGCGACGTCGATTCGGATTTCGCCTGGCGGTGGGCGGAGACTCCCGAGGAGCGGCTCCTGGCCCAAGCCGGCGACGAGCCGACGGCGCTCCCGTCGGCTCCGGCAGCAGCGGAGACAGGAGCCGACTGGCCCGGCTTTCGCGGACCCGATCGCGACGGCATCATCCGCGGCGTGCGGATCGAGACCGACTGGTCTGCGTCGCCGCCGGTCGAGCTGTGGCGCCGGCCGATCGGACCGGGCTGGTCGTCCTTCGCGGTCCGCGGCGACCTCCTCTACACCCAGGAGCAGCGCGGTGACGACGAGATCGTCGCCTGCTACAACGTGACCACCGGCGAGCCGGTGTGGAGACACCGCGACGCGGCCCGGTTCTGGGAGTCGAATGGCGGCGCCGGTCCGCGCGCGACGCCGACCCTCAGCGACGGTCGCGTCTACACGTTCGGTGCGACCGGAATCCTGAACGCGCTCGACGCCGGCGACGGCGCCGTCGTGTGGTCGCGCAACGCGGCGTCCGACACCGACACGAAGGTCCCGGACTGGGGCTTCGCGAGCTCGCCGCTGGTGGTCGACGACGTCGTCATCGTCGCCGCCGCCGGCGCGCTCGTCGCCTACGACCTCGCCACCGGCGATCCGCGCTGGTTCGGCCCGGCCGGCGGCGGCGGCTACAGCTCGCCGCATCTGGTGACGATCGACGGAGTCGCGCAGATCCTGCTGCTGAGCGGAGCCGGCGCGACCAGCGTCGCGCCGGCCGACGGCACGCTGCTCTGGGAGCACGCGTGGCCGGGCGACCCCATCGTGCAGCCGGCCCTGACCGCGGACGGCGACGTCCTGATCAGCACTGCCGGCGCAGCGGGGCAAGCGGCATGCGCCGCATCGCGGTCGCGCACGGACCCGGCGGATGGACCGTCGAAGAGCGCTGGACCTCGATCGGGCTGAAGCCCTACTTCAACGACTTCGTCGTTCACGATGGCCATGCCTTCGGCTTCGACGGCAGCATCCTCGCGTGCATCGACCTCGAGGACGGCAAGCGCAAGTGGAAGGGCGGACGCTACGGCCACGGCCAGCTCGTCCTGCTGCCCGACCAGGACCTGCTGCTGGTGCTGTCGGAGAAGGGTGAGCTGGCGCTGGTCGCGGCGACCCCCGACCAGTTCACGGAGCTCGCGCGGTTCCCGGCGATCGAGGGCAAGACCTGGAACCACCCGGTGCTGGTCGGCGACGTCCTGCTGGTTCGCAACGGCCAGGAGATGGCCGCGTTCCGGCTGTCCCTCGCGGGCGGCTGACGGGGTTTTGCCTTCTCTGTATTCACGGACAACCCGTCCGCAGCTCAGCGACGGCGTGGGCGGACTTCTGGGTGACGCGCGATGGAGAGTAAGGAGCTCGAGCGACAAATCCGAGGTGTGTGGCACCGCCACAACAAAATCCTGCTCCTCCTACTGAGCGCCGTGCCGGCCAAGGGATTCGCAGCCGTTCCAGCAGGTTCGCGAGGCCGCGACGTCGCCCGCCAGTTCAACCACCTCAACCGTGTTCGCCTCGGGTGGGTGCACTACCATCGCACCGGTAAGCGACCGAAGTTGCCCCGCGGGGATAAGGGTTCACGTCCTTCGAGGGCAGAACTGAGGGCGGCACTGGTCAAGTCTGGAAAGGAAGTATCGGCCTCGGTGCAGGAGTGTCTGCGTGGGGAAGCTCGGCCTCGGTTGTTCGGGCGGGACATCGTGAGGTGGCTCGCGTACCTGATTTCTCATGAGTCACATCACCGAGGTCAGATCATGCTGGCCCTCAAACAGTCGGGCTTCCGCCTACCGGAGAAAGTAGCGGTGCAGGGGCTCTGGGGCACGTGGATCTTCGGGAAGTAGCGTCACCGTCCAACCAGGAGTTGCAGCGGTTGAGGCGCGGGATGAGTTGATCCCGTAACCTCGCTGCGTCATCAGAGTGCGCTTCGCGGCCGAAGCCGACGCAAAGGGCTCAGACGTCGAGATGAGTGCTATCATCTGCATGTGTTATAGATCCGGTGAGGCATGGTCAAATTGTCAGCAGCCAGCAACAACAATCTGAGACTTCACTCGAGCAGACGGCGCGAGTTATAGCTGAAAGCGCCGCAGCCGAACTGTTGGACACACACGAGACACGCAATGGCAGGAGAAGAGCTATCCGATCCGAGGTGGAACCGCGAAGCGCGGTGTTCAATAAACGCATGAACCCGTTGATCCTCGAGGAGATGCGAGAATGAGAGCAATCACAAGATCGAGCTGTTTCGTAGCTCTGTCGACAGCCGCTCTTGCCACTGCGGCCGAGCGGTCCAACACGCTTCTGGAATTCCAGCCCGTGGCTCTCGAGGCCGTCGGAGAAACCACAGCGAACGCGAGCCTTGGCGATGTGAACGGCGACGGCCATCTCGACATCGTTCTCGCGAAGGGACGCCATTGGCCTCTCGTTGATCTCGTTCTTCTGAACGACGGTAGCGGGCATTTCGACCAACGGCATCCTTTGAGCGACAGAAGCGACAGAAGCTATACCGCGGCCCTTGCCGATCTCGATGGGGACAAGGATCTCGACCTCGTCGTCGGCAACGACAAACCCGACGAAAAAGTCACTTACATCAATGATGGAAAGGGTCTTTTTGCGCGGCCGACCGCGTTCGGAGAGAGTGCCTGGTCGACACGAAACGTTACCGTTGTGGATCTCACTGGGGACCTCCGGCCCGACATCGTCGTGGCCAACAGAGGCGGTCCCAAAAACCTCAGTGCCAACTACATCTGTGTGAATGACGGTCAAGGTCGTTTCCATTCGTGCGATGTTCTCTCGACGGACTCCGCCACGACGATCGCCGCGGGTGACATGGACAATGATGGCGCGGTGGACCTAGTCGTGCCGCACCGGGATGGTGGACAGAGCCACCTGTTCATCAACGACGGCAAGGGTGGGTTTGGTCAGCGGCGCACATTCGGGCCGGTGACCTCGGCGACGCGGGCGATTGCCCTTGGCGATCTAGACGGTGACGACCGCCTGGACATCGTTGTCGGGGATGAAGCGGAAGGTGGTGGTGTCATCTACTTCAATCGCGGCGAAACGTTCTCGCATCCCGTTGAGGTCGGTGCGAAGACGGATATTTGGTACTCGATCGCGGTCGCAGACATCGACGCCGACGGCGATTCCGATATCGTGTTCGGGAACAGAGGCACACCGGCTGCAGTTTTACTGAACGAGGAGAAGGGTGCCGCATTCACAGACGTTCGTTTTGGAGACGAACAGGGCGCCGTCTACGGTCTGGCTATCGGGGATGTGGACGGCAATGGCTTTCTAGACATCGTCGCGGCACGATCTGGCGCACCGAGCATGTTGTATCTCAATTCTCCTGACCTCAGTGACGGATTGGCGCGGCCTGGTGAGGCTCCAAACGAGAGTCCCGACGACGAAGCCATAGAGAGTCTGAAGTCAACGGAAGCAAGACGTCTCGCGGCGTTGAATGCTCGAGATGTGAAGGCGATTGTGGAAATAGAAGGTGGTGCGGTCGGGTTCGGTTGGGCGTCTGCCACCTCGAGGAAGAATGAACCCTTGTCCTTCAAAACGAGAATTGAGCGTTGGTTCGGAACAATGGAGCACTTCGAGATCGAACTAGTAGACGTTGACTATCGGGTTGTCGGAAACACAGGTTTAGTCATCGGAACGTTGGTGCGAAGAGAGAGGCCGCTCGATGGCAAACCTTTGACTCGGCGACTACGATATTCAGCGACCTATGTCCGGGACGGAGAATCGTGGCGTATGGTTCAGTACCATCGTTCTCCGATGCCGGCCGAGACAACGTCTTGAATCCACACTTCTCCCTTGGCGTTCCGCCGTCAAGGTTATGGCTAGAGATGTTTTACGGATGATTCGGCCTCGACGATCGATCGTATTTCGGCAAGCAGGGTATCGACCTCATCTTTACTGATTTCACCGTCGGAGCTGGCCTCGATGTATATCCAGTTCAGGCGTCCGATTTGAGATAGGTCCAAGGTCCCCCTCTCATTGACGGCCGAGAGCGCTTCGAATCCCTCCTCGACCCGGACTCTTTCACTCTGCGGGGTCAAGCGAACGACTTCCATTTGCATCGTCTCTATCCAAGACGCGTGGATCTCGCGTGAGTAGATGTTGTAGAGAGACACTGCGAAGAGGCTCAATATGACCAATGTCCCCACAATGACAGCGCATCCGACCGCGAGCCAGCCGAGTCTACGACGCTCCACCGGGATCTGGGCCATTGAATCGGACTCCGACGGCGAGTCCAGGACGAAAGGTGTCGCGGGCCGTGGGGGCAAGGGAGGGTGCGGCTCGGGAATGTCGGCGATCTTCCGAACGTAATAGCCCAAAGTCATCCCGAAAATGAGGAGGGCGGGCACGAGAATGCCGGACGGGATCCAGATGGGTTGGCCTAGCGTCTCGATATCGGCCAAGTTGAGCATGACGAGAGCCGACATGTTGAAGATGAAGTGGATGATGATGGGGACCACGATGCTTCCCGTGGCCAGTGCCGTAATACCCAATACGATTCCCGCCAGGAGGTAGCTGGGTATTCCCTGAGGGATCAAGTGCATGACGGCGAAAAGGAAGGAGGTCAATAGAATGGCGGAGGGTCGTCGAAGACCTTGTTCTAGGCCTCGTTGAATAAAGCCGCGAAATAGCACTTCTTCCGCCACGGCCGCTCCTACACCGATTCCGAGGATTTTGACAAGCCATTCGTAGGGGGTATTTGTGCGAAGGAGTCGGGCCATCCCTTGTTGTATGTCCGGGTCGAGAGGCATGATTTGGCTGGTCAAATTCGTCAGTTGATCGTTGAGGATGATGAGAGAAAAGGCCAGCGGCAAAGCCAGTAGGACATCGACTAGAGAGGGGACCTCGAGTCGGAGCGTTTTGTGAACATCGAATCGAAGAGCGAAGGTCAATAGCAAGGTTGGGAGTAGGACGGCAAGAGGCTCCGAAAGCAACAACCCAACGTCGGTCGATATGGAGATGAGGATGGCCCCGATGAGTAGATTGAGAACGAATGTGACGAGGAATAGTGTAAATGCGGTACGGGGCGTCGGTAGCCTTCCTTGCATCATGATTCTCCAGACCGAAACGTGGATCCTAACCCGAAGATGCCGGAAAAACCTAGTGCGTTTGTGAGACTTCTGTAAGCTGAGATAACATTTGCATTCATCTCCGAATAGCTCATCACGAAAAACCGGTTGTTGAATTGAGAAGAGGTGTTCACATGAGCTCTTCTGCGAGGACTCGGGTTGTTCAGTACGGGCTGGGCTCGATTGGCCTCATGGCGGTCAAGACCGTTTTGGGCCGCCCCGATCTCGAGTTAGCTGGTGCCATCGACGACGATCTTCGAGAAATTGGAGCGCGATGTAGCCGACCTTTCTGGGCTCCGGCGCCCCTCCGGGATTCGGGTCTCGAACCGACCGCAAGAAGTGCTCAGTGTGAAACGACCTCAGGTCGTGCTCCACGCCACCCAATCTGGTCTGGCGGACGTTTTCCCTCAGTTGAGCACCTGCCTCCAGGTGGGCGCTCACGTCGTGAGCACTTGCGAGGAGCTCGTTTTCCCTACCGTTCGTCAACCTCGTTTGGCGCGGGACCTCGATTTTCTTGCGAGATCCAAGGGCTCCGTAGTCTTAGGCACCGGAGTGAATCCTGGACTGGTCATGGATACGATGGCGCTCGTCGCCAGTGCGGCTTGTCTCGACGTCCGATCTGTTCGCGTTGATCGGATCGTAGATGCTTCGACCCGTCGGGAGTCTCTACAAAGAAAAGTGGGTGCAGGCTTGACGCGGAGCGAGTTTCGTCGAGGCGTCTCCAAGGGCACATTGGGGCATCGGGGACTCCTGGAGTCCGTTTATCTCATCGCGAACGGCTTGGGCTGGGATCTCGACAAAGTCGCGGAGAAGGTGATCCCTGTCTTGTCGCCCCGGTCCATGAAGACGGAATTCGTGACGATTCGGAAGGGAGAGGTAGCGGGGATACATCACGTTTGTAAAGCTTTTGCGGAGAAGAAGGAGAAGATACGGCTCGACTTACAAATGTTTGTAGGGGTCAAGAAACCGTGTAACCAAATCAACATCAAAGGGACGCCGGACGTCACGATGTCGATCGAAAAGGGTGTGGCCGGCGATGAAGCGACGGTGGCGATGTTGCTCAATATGATCCCGGCCGTTCTCGAAGCCTCGCCTGGGCTGAGAACCATGACGGACGTATCCGTGCCGAGATTCCGCGCATAAAGCGCCAGGGCGGTTCTATCCGGCTATCCCTGTTATCTGACATTCCTTCGTCCGATTCCCTGCGCCCGGCGCTTCTTGAGTCGCGTGGCTTCCTTGTGTTGTTTTTCCGACCAGGTGATAAGAGCTTGTTGAGATCCGACAGCCCGCTCCTTCGGTTTCCTTTGAACGTAGCTTCCATCCGGTTTCATATCCCAAGCACTTCGCTCATCGTTGAGCTCCACATCGAAGATATGACGGAGCTTCGCTTGAAGCTCAGGAGCTTTTACGGGGACCACCGACTCAACCCGACTTTCGAGATTTCGTTTCATCAGGTCTGCAGAACCGATGAAGTACTCTTCTGCACCGCCGTTACGAAAGTAGAAGATGCGAGAATGCTCCAAGAACCTGCCAACGATACTGATGACACGAACTTTGTCGGATAGACCGAGTATGCCGGGCCGCAACCGACAGCTATCTCGTACGATCAAATCGATTTTGACTCCGGCCTGTGAAGCCCGATAGAGCGCTCGCGTGATGTCAGCATCTTCGAGGGCATTCATCTTCATCTGAATGAGGCCAGGCGACGCCGAGGAGTGCTTTTTGATCTCACGTTCGATCATCTGTTGAATCGTGTCTTTGAGGATCTTGGGCGAAGGCAGGATCTTGTTGTATTGGCGTTTGGGTTTGTAACCCGTCGTCAAGTAGTTGAACAGCTCCGTGAGATCTTGGCCGATTTCGCGGTCGGATGTCAGGAGGCCGAGATCGGTGTAGATGCGAGCCGTCTCTTCATGGTAGTTCCCGGTACCCAAATGCGCGTAGCGTTGCAGGCCGTTGTAGTCTTGCCGGACGACGAGGATGAGCTTGCAATGAGTCTTGAGACCTACCACACCGTAAGTGACATGGATACCGGCTTCCTCCAGTCGGTTGGCCCAGCGGATGTTGGCCTCTTCGTCGAAGCGAGCCTTGAGCTCCACAACGACCAGAACCTGCTTGCCGTTACGCGCCGCGTTGATGAGGTGCTTGATAATTCGAGATTCGGCGGCGGTTCGGTAGAGGGTCATCTTGATGGCCTTTACCTTGGGGTCTTCGCTGGCTTCGAGCAGCATGCGTTCGACCGACGTGGAAAAGGACTCATATGGATGATGAACGAGGATGGATCCCAAGTCACGAACCGTGTGAAAGAGGCTCCGATCCGTGGTCAGGTCAGGATGGTCCACAGGATGGTGCGGGGGATCATGAAGCTCCGGAATATCGAGTCGAACTAGCTCCATAAGGTCCCTAATTCCGAGCATTCCGTCGACTTCCACAACATCGTTGGCTTCGGTCAGTCCCAACTCGCTGGCAAGGCTATCCAGCCGATGGGGCGCCATACCGCTGGCGACCTCCAAGCGAACGATAGGGGCGAATTTTCTTTCTCGGAGCTCCGTCTCGATCATGGCGAGCAAGTCGTCGGCCTTGTCCTCGTCTAGCTCCGTACTGGCATTGCGCGTTATGCGGAACAGCTCGTGGCTTTCCACATTCATTCCCGGAAAGAGCAAATCCAAGTTGTGCGCCATGACATCCTCGAGAGGAACGAAGACGTTGTCGCTATCAACCTTGATGAATCGAGGAATTCCTGCCCCCACCGGTACTTTGACACGGGCAAGGGAGGGAGTTGCACTGGTGGCGTCCGGGTAGCGAAGCGTCACGAGTAGATTCAAAGAGAGATTGGAAACGAAAGGGAAGGGGTGCGCGGGATCGATGGCCTGGGGAGTGACCAGGGGATAAATGTTCTCGAAATAGTACTCTCGCAGCGCTGCTTGTTTTTTTGGTTTGAGCTCTTCGAATCGAGCGAGCACGATCCCTCGCTCCTCGAGCAATGGCTTGAGGTCTTGCAGCACCCGCTGCTTCCTGCGTTCGAGTGCCCGGATGAGCTCGTTACATTCTTTGATCTGCTCCTGCGGCGTGCGTCCGTCGACGGTCAGTTGGTGCAAACCGGCTCCAACCTGTTGCTTGAGACCGCCGATCCGCTTCATGATGAACTCATCCTTGTTTGAACCGACAATGGAGAGGAATTTGATGCGTTCCAGAAGCGGTGTGCGTTCGTCCTCTGCTTCGTGGAGGACGCGCCAGCAGAAATTGAGCCACGTCAGCTCGCGATTCAAATACCACTCTGGAGAGGAGAGGTCGGCCGTCGACGAAGTCTCGCCTTCCTTGGATGAAGATACGATGCGGCTAGCAGGCGTCGAAGCGTGTCCCTTGCTCACGTCTTTCAAGACGACTTTCTTGGGGGCCTTTGGGTCCGTGGCTTGTTCGCTCATTTTGTTTTCTGCGTTCATGGTAGTTCCATGTGTTTGTGCTTGGTCGATGGACCGGCTAATTGATGGAGCTTTCCAACCTTTCGCAAAGGGCTTTCAGCACCTTCACCCGGGCAAACTTCTTGTCGTTGCCTTCGACGAGTACCCACGGGGCGACCCCGGTACTGGTTCGCTCCACCATCGCATGGACGGCGGTTTCGTAGTCGTCCCATTTTTCGCGGTTGCGCCAGTCTTCCTCCGTGATCTTCCATCGTTTGAAAGAGGTCTCTTCACGCGCTTTGAACCGCCGCAATTGCTCGTCTTTGGAAATGTGGAGCCAGAACTTCAGCAAGATGATGCCGTGCTCCACGAGTTGTCGCTCGAAGGCGTTGATCTCGGTGTAAGCACGCGCCCACTCTTCTTCCGTGGCAAACTTTTCGACGCGCTCGACGAGCACCCTGCCGTACCAACTTCGGTCGAATATGGTGATGCGACCGGCGCGGGGCAAATGTCGCCAAAAGCGCCATAGGTAGTGGTGAGCCTTTTCCTCATCCGTGGGGGCGGCAATGGGGATGACCTGAGCTTCTCGCGCATCGAGGGCGGAAGTGATACGGCGGATCGCACCACCCTTACCGCCGGCATCCCAACCCTCGAAGACGAGGATGGTAGAGACGTTCTTCTCCTTTGCTTTCCTTTGCAGTAGGTTGAGTTGGCCTTGGTATTTAACCAACGACTTCTTGTAAGCTTTGCTTTCCAATGCTCGAGATGTGTCCAGTTTCGACAAGACGGTCATGCGCTCAGCGATAACGCCTGGCTTGTTCCGTGGATGTAGAATTGTTGTGTTCGGATCTCGAGGGTACTGCGTCGTTCAACGTGACCTTTGAAGGCGAGTGCTTCGCCTCAGCTTTCATCCTCATCCGAAGGGTTTCCAGGATGATCTCGACGACGCGCAAGCTTCGGTATTCGTGATCCCATCCTTCCACGATGAACCAAGGAGCTTGCCCAGTGCTCGTCCGGGAGATGATCCGTTCGGCGGTGGAAGTGAACTTGTCATAGAGCCGCCAGTGTCTCCAGTCTTTCGTGGTGACTCTCCAATTCAGCAGGGGATCGGCTTCGAAGGCTTTGAGGCGTTTCTTTTGAGCTCTCTTGTCGAGGTGCATCCAGAACTTCAGAATGAGAGCACCTTCGTCGGCCAACGTCTTTTCGAAATCGAGTATGTCCTCCAACCGTTTTTCGAAAGCCGTCCCGCTCGACTTTCCATAGACCCGCTGTAGCAGGGGATTCGAGTACCAGGCGCTCAGAAGTAGCCCGATTCTGCCTTTTGGAGGGAGATTGAGCCAGAACCGCCAGTATTCGGGACGTTCGCGGGTTTCATCGGAAGGAGCTCCAAAGGCTCTGGTGACGATCCAGCGAGGGTCCATCCATGCGTTCAGCAGGTTGACGGTCTCGCTTTTGCCTGCCCCATCCACACCGGCAAAGAGGATGATGACGGGGTAGTTTGCAGAATGTCGCAACTCGTTCTGGAGCGTCAACAGGGCCTCTCTGAGCGCGGGCTCGCGTTTCTTGAAATCGGTTCTTGAAACCTGTTGTCCCAGTTCAGCCGTTTCGAACATCGGAAGCTCCTTGGACCCTAGGGCACTTCCAGCCGATGACCCCAGGGGGGGCGGGTCTGCTAAGGCCATTTATTGCAGTGAGTTAGACAAGTAGAGTCTCCAGCAAAGAAGGAGCCTTACTTCTACCCATGAATGATACTGGCATGAGAGGTCAGGAAGCAAGTTCCGGAGCAGCCCGGTGCCACAAGCGTTCGGAATGGGGCCAGACCCCACGCGTTCGGAAATTGTGGAAAACTCGCGTCAGGCAATGTCTTGGCGTCAGACCGGTTGGGTCCAAGGAACCGAAAAACTCGTGCAAAAGTCGGATGCCGGGCCCGTTGTGCTCAGAACGAAAACCAACGACTGAACTTCACCAGAAAAACGTTGTGAGGGGCGACTTCAAACAAATCGTTCATGTCTCTTCCGAAATTGAAATCACCCGTCTCTCCGTCGTGCGTCCGGTCCTGAGACCAGACGACGTACAGTGTCGAGCCAGGGGAGTATTCCCACCGGAGTACCAGGTTGGAGCGGAACTGGCGGAAATTGAAATTGGGGTTGTCGAATCTATAATCGGTGAGGCCGTCTCCCGTCTCGTCAACGAGGTATTCGTCCTCGTCCGCATCGTAGCTGATCTCGTTATTCGTATAGGTCTGGAACCGGTCGCCATAGGCGTCAGCTCGGGGCTCGGTGACCCTCTTGAACTGGGTGTAGTCTCCCGTCGATATAAAGGGTTGCCCGTAATACTGGATGGATAAGTTGGGTGTGATGCTGTAGTTCAGCCGGATGGTGATACCCACGGTCTTCTGATCGATGTAGCCGAGGATGTAGCGGTCCTGGTCTCCGAACTCTTCGGTGCTGACGTACTGGAGCTCTAGTTTGTCGGTGCCAATGGTGGGCTCGATGGAGATGGCAAGGGCGTTACTTGCACGGTACGTTCCTCCAAACCAAATCTCTTTATGGCGTCGCGAGTCATCTCCACCCCAGTAGTTCCATCCGCCGATGTGAAAGCGGAGCTTTTTGCGAGAGTCGGTGCTGAGGTTGGACCAGTTTCCCCATCCGCCGGGCCGTCGGAGTGCCGGGCCACCCCGAAGCACAGTGGTCGACAAAGACTCTCCCTGGCGGTTGATTCCGGCGCCTACCCGCCAGTAGTTCTTGAACTGGGCGCCTCCGTTGATGTTGCCTCCGTCAAAGATGTTCTCCCCGCTGAAATCCCAACCTCGCCATTGGTTGGCGTTGACGTTGATCCGCCGGAAGATACCGAAAGGCTCCAACACACGGTAACCCATCCAGGACCACTGCATGAGCCGATCCGCCTGGCGCAAGAACCCCACGTCGTTCAGCTCGAGACCTGGAGAGCGCCACGTCCCTCCCAGGGAGAATCGGATGCGGCCGTCTCCTTCCTTCCCGAAGCTGAGTGTCCCTCCGTGTCCGGCGAGCGAGGTCCGAGTCGGGTCGACCGAAACGTGCGTGGCATCGGGACGTTGAAAGTAATGGACGGACGACTCCTGGGTCTCCAGAATGGCGTCCTGGTCGCCGCGGACCGTGCTGAACAGGGAGTTGGCCGAAAAATAGTAGGTCTTGTTCTTCCATGAGCGGCGGAAGTCGATTCCCCCCGAATACGCAGCCTGGTGGAGAAATGTGAGCTGGGGATCTTCGATTTTGCGGTTCGTGGCGGTGAACATCCCTCCGATGATGGTATTGCCCTGGTCCCAGTCTTTTTGGAGTCGCCCCAGGAAATAACTCGTAAAAGGCTCCACGACTTCATTCCGCCGCTCGCCGTAAGAATCGATCTCGGCGACTTCTCTTGCCGTCAAGCTCTCCATGATGCCGATGGAGACTCCGTCCTTGGTTTTTCCCGTCAGCTTGAAGGCTCCCAGGATGGACGTGTGCTCCGGGCTAAGGCTGTACTCGTGATCTTCCGTGTCAGGATCGTACTGCGGAGGACGGCCGATGCGGCGAGAGTAAAACAAATTGTCTTGTGAGAAATCACCGTCGCCTCCCATCACCTGAAAGTTGAGGATATTTCTTCCCTCGATGAAAAAGGGACGCCGTTCATCGAAATACACTTCCTGCGTGGTCAAATTCACGACCGACGGATCCGCTTCGACTTGCCCAAAATCGGGATTGACGGTGAAGTTCAAAGTGAGATCGCTCGTGACGGCCAGCTTGCCGTCCAGGCCGATCTCGGCGTTGTGATCACGACCGGTGGCGAACGGATTGCCTTCCTCTGTCTCGAATCGCTCGGTTTGGGCGACGACGTAGGGAAGTAGCTCGATCTGACGATGAGATCGAATGTTTTGAATCCCGTGAAGCTCACCATGCAAATGAACCAAACCCGAGGCGTCCTTCGGAATGAGCTGCCATCCGGATAACTCTTCCTTGCGATGCAGCCAGCGCCAAACTTGCATCCCCCAAACTTGCTCTTGCTTCGATCCGAATCGGAGTTGAGAGAAGGGGATCCGCATCTCGGCCGTCCACCCGTCTTCTTCTAGATGGACAGCCGTGTGCCAAACGGGGTCCCAGCCGAAGTCCAAGTTGTCACCGTTGTCGGAGATGAGGTAGTCACTTTTGACACCCGCCGCACTGACATTGAAAACGAAAGCCGTTCTGTGATCGAAGTAGCTATCCAAGCTCACGGCAACTCGATCGCCCTGTTGGTCGTCTCGCCGTGTGACCCTGTTCTCGATGCGGTTCGGCTCAGTATCCGAAGCATGGATGGCGACATAAAGATTGCCTGCATCGTAGAGGATCTTGAACGCCGTATCTTGACTCGGTGGTTCTCCCTCGTACGGGTCCCGCTGCACGAAGCCTTTTTCCCAGTGTGCCTTTTGCCAACAGGCCTCGTCGAGCTTCCCATCGATGACGGGTGCGTGGGGATTCGTTTCTCCCGTGACGTAGACCTTTTTTTCGATGGTGCTGGCTGCTTGGATCGAATGGGCGGCGAGCAGCGACCAGGATCGAAAAACTCAATATTTTGATTTTTTTCATCATGGGCTTAATGGAAAAAGACCGGCTTGCCCCTCCATTTATTTAGACGGGAAATGACGAAAAAAGTTGTGGCCTTTTTTGTCTCTTTGTGCAGGCTCGGGACGGCAATGCCGCCTGCGAGCTTCTGGTGCCGCTCGTCAAGAGCGAGCCCGAGAATGTGGAGGTTTGGCGCCTCCTCGGGTTGGCGCTTCACTATCAAGACGAGCTAGATAAAGCGCTCGAGGCGACGACGAAGTCCCTCGAGATCGAGCCCGACTCGGCGCCGGCCATCCATCGATTTTCTTCTGACCTCCGCTTGGAGCGGCATCCGAGGAGCCCACTCCGGACGCATGTTCATCCTATCGGGAAAATAGGATACTCTTTGGCTCGGAAATCGAGCCATGCCCGACTGGATTATCTACCTAATATTGTTCCCTGCCGGCTTCGTTGCCGGCATATTGAACGTCGTTGCCGGGGGAGGCTCTTTTCTCACTCTTCCGGTCTTGATCTTCCTCGGCTTGCCTCCCACCGTGGCGAACGGTACCAACCGTGTTGCCATTCTCTTCCAAAACGTCGGCGCCGTCTCGAGCTTCCATCACCACCGGATGATGAACTGGCGCCGGGCTGTATCGGCGGCTGTCCCGGCAGTGCTGGGAGCGGGACTAGGGACGGCAGCGGCCGTCGTTGTAGGAGACGAAGCCTTTCGAAAGATCCTCGCCTTTTTGATGGTGGCCGTGACGCTGTGGACGCTGTTGAGTCCGATTTCGTCTAGCGAAGGGGAGTCCGACAGGTCCCAAGGGATGAAGCGATGGGCGCTGGTGTTGGGATTTCTTTGTCGTCGGCGTCTATGGAGGGTTCGTGCAGGCTGGTGTCGGCTTCTTGGTACTCGCGGTGACAACGTTGGCAGGACTCGACCTCGTTCAGGGCAACGTTCTCAAGGTCTTTTGTGTTCTGGCCTTCACGGTCGTGTCTTTGAGTATCTTTGCTTGGAAGGGTTTGGTGCACTGGCCGTTGGGACTCACCTTGGCGGCGGGCAACACCATCGGTGGACTCATCGGCGCGCGCCTGACCGTTCTCAAGGGGCATCGTTGGATCCGTCGGGTGGTCACCGTTACCGTGATCGTGTTTGCTCTTCGACTCTGGTTCTCCTGATCGTCGATCCCGGCTCTCGGGCAATCCGTCACCTGAAGAAAGGCGTCGTTTTTGTGTATACTCCGAGGACTGGGGGCTGGGGCTCTTGCCGAAGAGTTCCTCTAACGCGGTAAAAGGGGGAAATGCCGCGGCCGTTTTTCCTTGCGAATGAAACATTTCGGCGGGTCTGAGTCTTGTCGCGGCGGGTATCCCTTTCAAAAGCCTCAGAATTCAAAATCGAATTTTCTGACCGTGCTGGCGCATAAGTGGGCTAAATAGCGGAGTCCAGCACCTGACCGTCGGAGTATAAGAGAGTGGGTCGATCAAAGCACACGGCAGCCTTGGAATCCAAGCAGAGGACGAAATCCGCCGATTCGGAACGCGTGCTCTATCGCAACGTTTATGAAGCCGCTCCACTAGCGTTCGTCCTGTGGGATAGGAACTGCTGCATCACCGATTGGAACCGGCGCGCAGAGTTGATGTTCGGCTGGTCTCGCGAAGAGGTTCTAGGGCGAAATTTCTTCGAGTTCCTGATCCCAGATGACGCACGACCTCAAGTCGAGAAGATCGTCTCGGCACTCCTTCAGGGGCAAGTCCGGCGCCACACGATCAACGAGAACCTGACGAAGGACGGTGAAATCATCCTGTGCGAGTGGAACAACACGATCCGCTTTGACGATAGAGGCCGGGTTGTTGGGGCCATGTCACTCGGCCTAGATATTACCGAACGCAGAAGAGCCGAGACGGCTTTGCTGGAAAGCGAGGAGCGTCTCAGTTTAATCACCAACAATCTTCCCGTGCTGATTGCGTACGTTGATACCAACGAGATTTATCGTTTCGCTAATAGCGAATACACTCACTGGTTTGGTTTGCAACCGTCGGAAATTGTTGGTCGAGAGTTGAAGGACCTCTTGGGTGATGCTGGATACCTAGAGGTTCGGGACCATGTCAAAGAGGTGCTATCTGGCCGGTTTGTGATGTACGAAGGCGTACTTCCCATGAAGAATGGCGGAGAACGTCATTTTCTCGCTCGTTACATACCGCATCGCGGCATCAACGGTGAAATGTCTGGATTCTTCGTGTTGGTCGAAGACATCTCCGAGCGCAAGAAAGCGGAGCTAGCGTTGAAGAAGGCCCATGCGGAGCTCGAGCGTCGGGTGGAGGAACGTACAGCAGAGCTGTCGGAAGCGAATTTGAACCTCGAACGGGAGATCGAAATACGTAGGCAGATGGAGGGGGAACTTCGGCAATCGGAGAAGAAATACCGCGCTCTCATTGATCAGGCCAGTGACGCCATATTGTTGGCCGATACCGGCGGAAAGATACTGGATGCTAACCGGACGGCTGTGAGCTTGTTCGGCTACACCAAGGAAGAACTGTTGCGCCAACGCTTCCTCGACCTCCACCCACAGGAGCTGCTCGAAAAGGTGGTACCCGCGTTCGAAGGAATTTTGAAGGATGGAATCGGTACCCTGAACGACGTTGCCATCCTAACCAAAAATCAGACCACGGTTCCCGTTGACATCACGGGGAGCGTTGTACGATTTGGAGAAAAAACCGTCGTCCAAGGCCTTTTCCGAGACATCACGGAGCGCAAACGATCGGAGCAGGTCGTCAAAAACATAGCCGAGGGCGTCGCGGCCTCGACAGGGGAGGCCTTTTTCCACTCATTGGTTGCCCAACTAGCCCGCACCTTGGGCATGGACTATGCCTTCGTGGGCGAGCTTACCGGTGGGAAAGAAGAGAGGGTGACCACCATCGCCGTCTGGTCCGTCGATCGGGTCGTGGACAATTTCGTTTACGAGCTGGCGCACACGCCTTGCCAAAACGTCGTGGGCAAGGTGTTGTGTTGCTATCCCCGTGGCGTTCAAGAGCAATATCCTCACGATGAAATGCTGAAAGATCTGAACGTTGACTGCTACGTGGGAGTGCCTTTGTTCGACTCGAAGGATCGTCCTCTGGGGCTGATTGCCGTTCTGGATGGCCAACCGCTGAGTAACCCGCAATTCGTGGAATCGACGTTACGGGTCTTTGCCGCCCGTGCTTCAGCGGAGATGGAGCGGAAACACTCTGAGGAAGCACTGAGGAAGTCGGCAAAGAGCCTTCGCTTTCTTTCCAGCGAGCTTCTCATGGCTCAGGAAAAAGAACGAGCTCGAATTGCAAGAGAGCTACACGATGGTATCGGCCAATCGTTGGGTACGATCAAAATGAGAGTGGAGACCCTCAACCGACTCGCCGGCTCTGGATCAGGAGAAACCGATCTCGACCAATTGTCGAGCCTCGTTCCTTTGATCCAACAAACCATGGAAGAAGTGCGCAACACCAGCATGGCACTTCGGCCGTCGACCCTCGACACCTTGGGGATTCTGGCCACCATCACTTGGTTTTGCCGCGAGTTCCAAGCGACCCTTCCAGGCATAAGTGTGGAAAAGGCCATCGACGTCGAGGAAAGTGACGTTCCCGACGATCTCAAAACCGTTCTCTATCGGATACTTCAGGAAGCCTTCAACAACGTGGCCAAACACAGCGAGGCGAGTCTCGTCAAAATCTCGTTGACCCGAACCAACGGCGAGCTCGCACTCGCCGTCGAGGACAACGGCAAGGGTTTCGATCTGCCGACGGTGATGGAAACCGAAATGGGCTTTCGGCCTCACGAGTATCGGGGAAAGAGCCGAGCTCTCCGGGGGCTCTTTCTCAATTGAGTCCGAGCCGGGCCGAGGTACCACGCTCCGCGTGTCCTGGTCAGCTTTAGGAGAGTGAAGACTGTCTGGACTGAGCTTTCAGGCAGCTAGCTCTCCACCAGACCCCGTTCGATAGCGAACGCCGTCAACGCGGCGGCACTGTGGAGATCCGTTTTCGCCATGATGTTGGCGCGATGTTTGGCCACCGTTTTCTCGCTGATGCAAAGCACGTCGGCGATCTCTTTGCTCTTGTACCCTTCCGCAATCAGTTTCAGGACTTGACGCTCTCGCGAAGTGAGGAGCACCGAATGCAAACACGGCGATTGGCTCTTCCGCTCGCTCAGGAAGCCATCCACCACCCTCGCTGAGATGGCCGGACTCAGGTAGCATCCATCCCTCAAGACGCTTTTCATGGCCACCACCAATTCGTTGTGGCTGGCGTCTTTCAAAACATAGCCGTTGGCTCCGGAATCGAGAGTTTCGGCGACGTGCTCCTCCGTCTTGTGGACCGTCAAGACGACGATTTTCGTCTCGGGCAACCGCCTCTTGATCTCCTTGATAGCGGTCATGCCGTCGACGCGTGGCATCGAGAGATCCAGCAAGACGAGGTCGGGGGATAACTCCTCGGTTTGAGCAATAGCTTCCTGCCCGTCCGCGGCCTCGCCCACCACTTCGAAATCGGGCTCGAAAGACAGCAGTGCTTTCAGACCGTCTCGAAAAAGAGTGTGGTCTTCGGCAATGACGACGCGATACTTCTTCTCCGGCGGCATAGATCTTAGGTTTGCTTCGGCTGGGGCCCTCAATATATACCCAAAGAACCTCCTTAGTATAGAAAAAAAATAATCTCTTTTAGGAGGCCAAATACACTATGGAGACCATTTACAGTTTGGCCGGCTCTCCATTAGTCTGCGTCATCGGTTCGGAAAACCGTAATGCTCTGGTTGGGGGGAAAGGATTGACTACGTCATTGATACAGGGTGTCTTGGTTCGGAATCGTGCGGGTCGATCCTTCGGCATCGCTCTAATCCTTGTTCAAACGGCCCAGGAGACTCATATTCCGAGATATCTCCGTATTCCATGATTTGTCCTTTTTCCACTGACATGACAGGAGAAGTTTTATGGCACATGCGATTGCCATTGCTCACCAGAAAGGCGGCGTGGGCAAGACCACGACGACGATTAGCTTAGGTGCGGCTCTTGCGGCAAGAGGACGACACGTCCTTCTCGTGGACCTCGATCGACAGCAAAACCTCGCTACGAGTCTCAAGGCACCCATGAAAAGACCAGGTTTGGCGGATGTCCTGTCGACTGCCGTTTTGCTGGAGACGGCCGAGATCTCCGACGCCTTTGTCGATGTTTGCGGAATGACCGTGGTCGGCGGCTACGACTTGGCGAACACCGAGAAATACTTGAGCCATTACAAAGATGCGGAAAAAGCACTGAAATGGGCCCTTAAGCCCCAATCCCACCGATTTGATTTTGTCTTGATGGATTGCGGCCCATCGATGAGCTTTTTTACGATCAGTGCGCTGGCGGCGGCCGATGCGTTGTTGGTTCCGATTCAGACCGAGTTTCTGGCTTTGAATCAGCTTCCCGCCATCATGTCCACGGTTGAGGACGTTCGAACACGGCTCAATCCCACGCTCGAAATCTCGGGCTTTCTTCCAACATTGTTCGATGCCCGAACGCGTCACTCGCTCGAGGTGCTCGAGCGGATTGCCTTTCAGGCTTGCCGTTTTGGGACGCGTGGCTTCAAGCCTGTTCCCAAGACCGTCCGAATGGCCGAAGCCTCGTCGTTAGGACAACCTATATCCGCCTATGCCCCCAAATCCCCGGCGGCACTTGCCTATCAGGACTTGGCGGCAGAGATCGATCACGTGAGAGCTCTCGGCGAAAACAGGCGTCTCGAATCGGTGAGCGCGCTGCCCAACTCTTACGTCGGGCAAGTTGAACCCGTCGCTGCCGCGTAGACTTAGGAAAAGCACGAGCGCCCAACTACCTATTCAGCTCTTTCGTTACGCTTGGCGTCGGTGGAGTATGGTTTTTTGCCGAGACTCCTGACTTCTGGTGCCTTTACCTCTAGTTTCGCAATGATTCGGATGGTCACAGTTTTGATCGTGGATGACAGTGCATCCTTCCGGCAGTCCTTTGCCGTGCACCTCCATCAGTATTTTCCAGGGATGGCCATTACCGAGGCGGCGGACGCCGTAGAGGCGCTCGAGAAAGTAAACGCTACCCATCCCGATCTCCTGTTTGTCGACATCCAGCTACCCGGGGAAAGCGGTCTCGAGCTGACCAGAAAGATCAAGGCCGATTGGCCCAAGGTCGTCGTCGCGATGCTCACCGCCTATGACCTGCCTGAATACCGGGAGGCTGCTCAAAATCTCGGAGCGGATCACTTCTTCTCCAAAAGTGCTCCCATGGAGGAGCTCGAGGCTGTCATCCAGTCCATCGAATCCCAGCTGAAGTGAATTAGGACGCATCAAACCCATCTGACTGGATCTCTACCCGATACTGTCGCGCACTCCAAGCAAATACTCTATTCCCGACCCGTAAATACTCTATTCAGCCACTAGGAACGGCCACCCGATCCCGATAAATTCCCCCTGATTTTGTGAAGTTCCATCCTTCGACATTCGGCAACGTGGGGGGGCCGACAAAAGCGTTCAAGTGAGTCCGAGAAGTTTCAAAACCAGTTTCTAAATGGAGGTGACGCGGCTATCAACACGGGTCCAACCGAAACACCCATTAATCAGAGACCGACATAGGAATGGAGAAAAAAGAATGGTAAGTGAAATGAGATTCTTGAAGAAGTGCCTTGTGGCCGTGGCGGCTCTGGGCATGCTCTGTGCGGTCGGCGCACCGAGCGCATTTGCGCAACCAGCCCGCCGCCGTGCCCGGCTGGCGAAATTGAGACGGTCCCAGGGTCCGGTGTTTGCATCATCGACCCTCTCGCGATCCCGAAGTACGTGCAGCCGCTGGTGATTCCGCCGGTGATGAAGGACACGGGAATCGACGAATGATTACGACATCGCGGTCCGCCAGTTCCAGCAGCAGATCCTGCCGGGGGCACTGGAACACCGTTCCCGGCGCACCACACGATCTGGAGTTACGGCCCAACTGCGGCTCGAGTCGCCACCGGCTGAGTCGCACCGGCTCGCGCAATTCCCAGTTCAACTACCCGGCCTTCACCATCGAGAACAGTCTCGCAACTGCCGGTCAGCGTCCGGTCGGCGGATACGAGTTGATAACCCAGCTTTGGCATCGGACGCGGGAACTGCCTGCCCCACCTGTTACCCGTGGACCAGACCCTGCACTGGGCGAATCCCGCTACCGCGGACTGAATGCAGAGGCGGAGGCTTGCGGTACGGACTGCGCCACAGATGAGGCCGGACCCTACATCGGGCCGCGTACCCATCGTCACCCACGTGCACGGTGCCCACGTCGGACCCGCACAGCGACGGCTACCCGAGGCCTGGTGGCTGCCGGCCGGCGATCAGCATACAGATGTGTATGCCACCGAGCTGGAACGCTGTTCGATACGTCCTGGGCAGCCCCAGGGACAGCAACTTGGGTTATGCGTAGATTACACGTACCCCAACGACCAGCCGTCGACCACCCTCTGGTACCACGACCACCCCTGGGAATGACCCGGCTTAACGTCTACGCCGGTCCGGCGGGCTTCTGGCTGATCCGTGGCGGCTAGTTTCGACGAGGTTACGGAGTTCTCGACCGGGAAGAATGGCGTGTCCCGAGGCCGGCTCCGAAGGCAGGTGAGGACCCTAGAGCTCAACGTACCGGTGCATGACAGAGACAAGATTCGCGAGATCCCCATTGTCATCCAGGACCGGTCGTTCAACGCAGACGGGTCGCTCTTCTACCCCAGTGACCGGGCGTTCTTCGAAGGGGTGCCGCCAGCGGATCTCGAATAGACTTCGTCCCCGACTCCGACATCGCCGCCCATCTGGAACCCGGAGGCTTTCTTCAACGTCATGGTGGTGAACGGTGTGAGCTGGCCCACCTGGACGTGGCGGAGGCTCAGTACCGTTTCCGCTTGCTGAACGGCTGCAACTCCCGATTCCTGAACCTCAGCCTGGTCGCCCTCGATGTAGATGGCTCTGTCTTAGGAGAGGTGCCGTTCTACCAGATCGGAGCCGAGCAGGGGTTCTTGCCGCAGGTCGTGAGGATCCAGACAGGCGAGGCGACACCACTTCCAGGCGATGGTACTGATCCCAACGCTGTCCCGGCTGCGAGCCCAGATCAAGCCCTTCTCATGGGCCTTGCTGAGCGGGCCGACGTCATCGTCGACTTCTCGAATCTGCCCGTACGGCACAACCGAGGTGCGTATGATCAATACCGCGCCCGACGCCCCCTTTGGCGGCTTTCCGGATGACCCCGCGGATCCCGGTACAACTGGTCAGGTCATGCGGTTTGTGGTGAATAGCGCCCTGAATGGCAAGGGCCAGAGTGATCCTGTTCGCGCGAATGGGAAACCAAATCGCCGAGCAGCCACCTCACCATATGACTTGGTACTGAATGCGGAGCCCGCACTCGCCGGACCCATCGCGACTACACGTCAGGTATCCCTCAACGAAGGCGAATCCGAGGTGGTGTGTGTGCAGGCAAACGAGGTTACCGAAGAATTCGTCGTGCCCATAGAACAGGTTCCTTGCGCCTCCGATCCTGACGAAGGAAATATCGTGGTCCCCTTCGGCCCCAAGGAGGCCTTGCTAGGTACGGTCACAGGATCTGGTGATACAGCCACAGGTAACCCGCTCAAGTGGACGGACGCTTCGGATCCCAACAACTTTGCGGCGAGTGTAGATCTACTAAACGGTGCGACGATAACCGTAAACGTCACAGAGAATCCGACGCTAGGTGACACGGAGGATTGGGAGATCTACAACTTCACGGCCGACGCGCACCCGATCCACTTGCACCTGGTGCGGTTTGAGGTGATCGGCCGGACGCTTATGGACGGGAGTCCGAGCCCGAACGGCAACCCGCAGCCCTGGGAGAGAGGCTACAAGGACACGGTGCTCTCCTTCCCAGGTGAGATTACGACCATCCGGGCCAAGTTCGACGTCGAAGGTCTCTACGTCTGGCACTGCCACATCGTCGAGCACGAGGACAACGAGATGATGGTGCCTTACTGTGTGGGTGACTCGAACAGACGATAGCCTGGATGCCAGGCTTCGAGCCAGCCGAGCGCTGCCCACGTGGGGCTGCCCTCTTTCAACTCATCGGAGCCGCCATGGGCGGCCCTCGTCATTGTCAGACTTTTCGAACCCATGGCACCTTACGCGCGTCGGAGCGCCGGAGTGTAGAATGGAATCCCATTGGAAATAACTAGAAGATTTTAAGGAAGACATGTTGAAATACGAGGCCATCCCGCTTCTTATTAGCGTTTTCGTAATTTCCGCGTCTGCTTTGCCGGCGAGAAGGTGGAGCTCAAGAACGAAACGGACAAGATCAACTACAGCGTGGGCTACCAGATAGGTGGCGACTTCAAGCGGCAGGGCGTGGAGCTCAGTCCGGAAGCCATCGTGCAAGGGATTCAGGATGCGCTGAGCGGATTCGGAAACCCTCCTGACCCAAGAAGAGATGCGGACCGTGCTGGTCGAATCTGAAGAAGAAAATCGTCTCCGATGAGCGGGCACAGCGCGTACAGGAAGAGGCCAAAATACCGCGCCGAGGGCCAAGAGTTCCTGGCCGCAGAACGCCAACAAAGAAGGGTGTGATCAGCTTACCCAGTGGTCTCCAGTACAAGGTGCTCGAGGAAGGCACCGGGAAGTCTCCCGGTCCCAATGACTCGGTGACGGTCCACTACCGAGGCACGCTCATCAACGGTAACGAGTTCGACAGCTCCGTACGGCAAAGACGAGCCCGCGACGTTTCAGGTCGGTGGTGTGATCAGTGGATGGACCGAGGCCTTGCAGCTCATGAAGGAAGGCGCCAGATGGCAGCTCTTCATTCCGCCCGAACTGGCTTATGGGAAGCGCGGCCCTCTAGCATCCGATCGGACCCTCATCTTCGAGGTGGAGCTGATCTCCGTCAATCCACCTGAGTAGGAGCCCAGCTGAGGTTCACGGGGCGGCCGGTAGGAGGAAAATCTCCTCGGCAGCGCATCCATCACCCGGCGCCAGAGATATGGTATCGAAGTCACAAGAGCGGAACTCCACGCCCACTTGACGTCGAGACGCCAATTCGGTCACAATGTCTTTATGACATTAAGTTCTTTGGCTAATGAAAGGATACAATGACCGAAGGAAGCCTAGGCGTCGCCGAGGCGAAGAGACGGTTTTCGGAGCTGATCGATCGCGTTCGGCAGGGTGAGCGGTTCGTGGTACACCGCCGAGGAAAGCCGGCAGTGGCGCTGGTTTCTCCTGGCGAAGTGCTCCACCGATCACAGGAGCCGCCAATCGGCCTGGCTGCGGTAGCAGGTGCCCTGTCTGACTGGGATGATCTCGAAGAAGTTGTCGAAGAGATCTATGCGGCGCGAAGCAAAGCGCACGATCGTGCCGTGCCCGACCTGGATTAGAGGATGTACTGCTTCGACACGGATATCTTGAGCTCGGTGCTGAAGCGCAATCCACCACTCGCCTTGATACGGCGACTCGCGCAGATACCGCCTCGAGCACAGTTCACGACATCGATCACGCTCGGTGAGCTACTCTACGGCGCTTCAAAAAAAGGCAGCCCCCACTTGGTGGAGAGGGTGCGGGATGTCGTTCAACAAGCTCAACAAGTGCTCCCTTTTGACGAGTTGGCCGCGGAAGTTTATGGTCCGCTGCGAGCCGGCCTGGAGATGATGGGCCGTCCTCTCGACGAACCGGATTTGCGAATCGCATCCATTGCCCTTTCACGTGACCTGACTCTGGTGACCGGCAACGTGCGTCACTTTGAACGAATACCCGACCTTCGGATCGAAAACTGGATCAAGGGTTGAGACTCTCCTTAAAGCACTGATCTGGCAAACTGCCGTCAGCTCTAGACCTCTCCGTCTCCGTGCGTTACCAGACGTCCACACCTACTTATGAATGCCGCGATCTGGCTGCAGGCGATAAAGGGTTCCGCCCGTCAACGCCTGATAATACTGGAACGCGGTTCGGGACTACTAGGGCGATACCGTCTGCATGGACTTGCGGCTTTGCACCACCAGGCAACCACGCCCTGAAATCGTCGCGCGCGGCGACGTTTTTGACGGATAGCCGGACGCTCGGTGCCGGATTCGGACAACTGTCCCCGTTTTATCGCTAACTCATTTTGGGATTGGGGCTTACCTCGCGGCCGTCGGGGTGGCAGGAATAACACGCCTGAGAGTTGTAGACGTAGCCGGATTCCTCGTCGTGGTCTCGGTCCGTTTCACTCTGTTCGTGGCACACCGTACAGGAGAACTGCCGCAAGTTGCCGGACGTGTGACACTCGCTGCAGTCGCGGTTGTGGGGGCCGGTCAAGGGGAAATTGTGGTTGAAGACGGCCTGTGACCAGCTCGTGTGATTCGGAAAATGGCATTGCTCGCAATTCGAAGGGAAACCAGACGCGACGTGGTCCGGATTGCGGGCGGCTTGGTAGTCCTGAGCGTGGCAGCCGAAACAGTCTCGAGGCAAGTTGTAACCGTTTCTGTGACAGGCCTGGCAGTCCAGGCTGCGATGCGCTCCCTGCAACCGAAAGAACTGATTGTGGTTGAAATTTGCACCAGTCCAACTCGTGGCCGAGTTCCCGTGACAATTCTCGCAATCGGTTGGGAAACCCTGCGCTTGATGATTGGTCCGATTGTAGTCGTCGATGTGGCAACTGACGCAATCTGAGCTGATGCCCCGGAACTGACCGTTTACATGGCAATCGGTGCACTCAGCGCTGCGGTGGCTTCCATTCAAGCGAAACCGGTTGTGGGCGAAATTGGCCCCACTCCATCCGTTGGCAGAGCTCCCATGACACGATTCGCAGTCGAGTGGGAATCCGGCTTGCTGGTGGTTGGGATCGGTAGTGCTGTTGTAATCGTCCATGTGGCAGGCAGAGCAGTCCTGCGGGGTGCCGGCGTAGACGCCGCTCCCATGACACGATTCGCAATCCAACGCCTGGTGTTGACCGCGCAGCGGAAAATGACGGTCATGATCCAAAGTCGCTCCTTGCCAAGTGTTGGCACCTCTTGAGTGACAAGAATCGCAGTCCGTGGGAAATCCAGCTTGTTGATGGCTCGGAGAGGTCGTGCGATTGTAGTCATCGATGTGGCAGGTCGAGCAATCGGAAGACAGTCCAGCAAACTGCCCGTTTGAGTGACAGTCGTCGCAGCCGGCTGCTTGATGCTGGCCTCGGAGCGGGAAAAAATCGTGCTCGAAGATGACGGCGCCTCGCCAGTCCACAGATCTCGTGTGGCACGTTTCGCATTCCGTTGGAAAACCTGCGGCGACATGATCCGGTTGCCGGGTGTTTTGGTAGTCCGCAAGATGACAAGCACTGCATTGAGTTGAAATACCGGCAAATCCGCGTTCCTCGTGACATTGGGCGCACTCAACGGCTCGATGGGCACCCTCCAGCCTGAAACCGGTCATCAGCTCGTGATCCCAAGGACCACCAACGATCTGCTTCCAGCTTTGAGGCGTGTGACAGTTCTCGCATTGACTGCCCAATTGCAAACGGTATCGGTCATCTTGTCTTCGAACCCAATGGCAAGTCTCACACGTTTGGGGAGTGCCTTGGATGACTCCGTCGATATGGCACTCGCCGCACTCGACCGTCCGGTGTCGGCCCACCAAGGGGAAGTTCGTGTTGTCGTGGGACTGGACGAGGTCCTGTGGTTGATCTTGGCCGGACGCGACCGTCTGCGCGCGGGCTGAATGGGTGGGGTACTCCTTGAAGAAGAAGACCAAGCTCCAAAGGCAGATGCTCAGCGCCAGCGCGTTAGCCATCCGTGACCGTTTCAATCCCACAGCACCGTTCCTAGAATCGATAGATCGCCCGAGCGAAAACAGAGTTCTCTGACGAGTCACCAAAGCTCGAAAACTCGATCTCGAAAGACGCAGCCAAAGCTTCAGTGATTGCGAAGAATAGATCGTTGGACAGGGTTTTCCGATTGTCCATGTGGATGACCTCGGGTTGTCCACTCACGGTATCGAATCGGATGCCGTTGAACGACGTCGAGTAGTAGGCTGTCCATGAAAGGGGTCCGAAGTCCCGGCTCGCCGAGAATCGGAAGACATTCGACTCCGACGTGTCTCCGCGATTGATGCTGTAGCTGCCGTAGAAGGAGAAGCGGCTCCCGGCCACGTTGTAGGTGGATGCACCGAGGCGGGTCGTGTTGTTCCGGATATCACGATTTTTTTGCTCACTGATGCGTTGCTCGACGAAGACCCTCACACTGGGATGGATACGGGCACCCAGCCGCACTCCGAACTGGCTGGAGTAGTAGAAGCGTTCGAGCTCCGCGTCACTCAAACGAGGGTCTTTCGACTTCTCCAGAATAAACCGGTGGTAGTCGAGTCCCTTGCCGGAGCTGTAGTTGCCCGTAATATCGATGGTGTCGGTCACGTCATAGCGTGCGTTGACGAACACCCTGGACAGACGGTCCGCTTGAACCACATTGGGGCCCAGCTCGTACTCCATGTTGCCGTACACAACCAATTGGTTGAAAGGTGCCAATCCGGTTAGGTAGAGAAACTGACGTTCCGTGTTGCCGGCGAAGCGAAGGGTGTTGTAGCTCACCGTGGCCGATTGGGCGTTTCCTCCGTCGTAGCGGGCGAAAACACCATATTTTTGGTAACTGGCATCCAATGAGTTGGTGTAGATCCGCGGCTCCAATCCTCCGTAGCCGCCGATGGTCCAGTCTTCCAGCGCTCGGTAACCGAAAAGTCCGCCGAGAAGCTGTCCTGTTCCTGCGGAGTCATAGAGATTCATTTGACCGAGGGACAACGTCCAGGGCTTTCTCCGATCGTCGAGCACGAGAGCGGCGTCATAGACCAAGAGCTGATTCGAGTCGGAATCGCCTGGGTTCCATCGATCTCTCATGTCGACCCGGACCCGCCAGCCGTTTCCCGGCCGGCGTCCCCATTGAAACTTGAAACGGGTGCTCAACTGGGACGTTGACTCAGTGTCTCCGTAGCGGATCCGAAACCAATCGATATATAGAGCGCCGCGAAGGTCGGTGCTCGATCGCGTGTGGGTATCCTGCGTCGTCTGGATCCCGGACTGGAGCTTTGAGTTGACGTTACCCGTCACTGTGAGTGCCGGGGCGTTTTGTTTGTTGTCGGTGGTGTCGTTCGACACCTCGGATTTTTGGGCGACGGGTTCGGCCCTGTTGACCGATGAAGGCAGGGGAGACTTGCCTTGTTCGATGGTCGAGTTTGTCTCGGGGGCCTCTGGGCCCGCTGCGGGTTCCGAGGGTACCGTCGGGGTTTGGTCTCCTTCGGCCTCGACAGGACCTTCCGCCTTCAAGGCCGATCGTCGTTCCTTTTCCTTGTCGGCAACTTTGACTAGAGACTGTCCCCACAGGCTCGTCGCACCGAGCATGAGTCCCAGCAGAAAGACGAGCCCGGTGGATATCCAGGACCTCTGCCGTCGTCCGGGAACGCGACTACCAAGCAAATACACGCCATTCCTCCGTGGTGTGACAATGGGTACATAGACTCATGCGGTCCGAATGGGCGGATTGGTGACAGAGTCCGCAACGATCCGACGTCTCGATCTTGACATCACGTAGCGAAACGGGAAGCAGACGATGGCAGTTATTGCAACTTAGCTCGCTATGAGCACCCGTCAACGCAAAGGGTGTCGAGCCGTGATCGAAGCGGGTTTTGACGAAAGAGACTTCCGAGCTGTGACAGCCCGTGCAGTCTTTGCCGAAGGACTCGCCGTGTGGATCCGTGTGACATGCGGAGCAACGAGCATCGGCTAGCAAATAAGTTCGTGAAGGCCGGCGGGATATGGCATTGGACTTCGAGTGGCACTCTCGACATTCGCCGACGCGGGCGTGAAAACCCAGAAGCGGAAAGCCGGTCTCTTCATGGTCGAAGCTGTCTGGATTGAGCTCGATGAGCTCCGAGTCGACACCTTGGTGCTCCGCATGGCAGGCGAAACAGAATTCATCCTTGTCTTGGTGGAATCCTCTGGCGTCCCGAATGCGGCGCGACATTTCGGTATGGCAGGCCAGGCACCGTTTGTCGTCGACTTCACCGTCGAGCGAGTGACACGACTTGCAGCCGTCGGGACCCGAAAGCTCTCGATGGAATCGAGACAGTGGGCCGGGAGCCTCTCCCTTGTCGGAGTCTTGGAGCCATCCACCAGAGATGAGTACCAAGCTCAGCACTATGCTACCTTGGACTTTCAACATAGTTGTTTCCGCGAGTATGAAGATGATGCATTTGATGCCTATTGTCCTAACAAAGAAAACCCGCGGCTCAAGATATCCTTTTTTCGGTATCGCTGTATTCGAAGTCTTGCAATTATAGCGCGCGCTATAAGCAATTCTGTGCGTATTAGCACACAAATACATCAATAAAAATAATGCAACTAGACCAATTAAATTATGACCAATATGATATGAATTGAAGAATGTCACGCAGAGAGAGCAGTTGTTTTTGCAGCGTTATGGTATACAACAGCCGTTCGTTTACGGTGCGAGGGTGAGAGATGGTCACGAGAAAGATGGATGCTGATCCTTCCTTGCATGTGGTCACAGGTGCCTTTGGCTACTCGGGGAAGTACATCGCTCGACGACTCATGGCATCGGGGCGCAAGGTGCGTACGCTCACGAATTCAGGGGGCCGCGAGAATCCTTTTGGGCAGGCGCTCGACGTTCACTCGTACCATTTCGACCAACCCGAAGAGCTGACGGGATCTCTGAGCGGGGCAGATGTTCTCTATAACACCTATTGGGTGCGGTTCGATCACACCGACTTCAATCATGAGCAGGCGGTTCGAAACACACTGGCGCTTTTCGAAGCGGCGAAGAGGGCGAACGTGAAACGCGTCGTGCATGTAAGCATCACGAATCCGGACGCGTCTTCAGATTTGCCCTACTTCAAAGGCAAGGCCGTCCTCGAGCAGGCGCTCGAGGATTCGGGATTGTCGTACGCCATTTTGCGTCCCACGGTATTGTTCGGCAAAGAAGACATTCTCATCAACAACATTGCCTGGATGCTACGGCGATTCCCGCTGTTCGGTGTGTTTGGCGACGGACAATATAAGCTTCAGCCGATTCATGTCGACGACCTGGCCGAGTTGGCGGTCGAACAAGGGGCGCAACAAGGCAATCGAACGATTGACGCGATCGGGCCCGAGACCTTCACTTATAGAGAGCTCGTTCAGGCCATCGGGATCGCCATCGGTAGAAGGAGACCTATTGTCTCTGTCCCACCAGGTGTCGGCCTGATGTTGGGCCGGTTGGTTGGCTTCGTCGTTCGTGACGTTGTCATCACGCCGGAGGAGATCCAGGGACTCATGGAAGATCGACTCTTCACTTCGTCTCCGCCCGCGGGCAGGACACGGCTAACCGATTGGATGAGGGAGCACGCCGACAAGCTCGGTCTGCGGTATTCGAGCGAGCTTGCGCGGCGAAGAGATCGCCGTTCAAGCTATGAAGCTCTGCGATCGAAGTGAGGCTCTAGTTTTCGGCCAAGTGGAGACCGCCGGCACCGGCACGGAACTCCACATTGCTGCCTTCGGGTTGTTCTCCGGCGATTGTGTGCAGTTTCAGACACAGGCACCGTCGACTTGCTCCAATGGGGTCCAAGAGATAGAGCACCTTCTCTCTAGATACGGGATGGGTCAAGGGAATTTGAGTGTGATCGAGATCGGGAAAGCTCTTGCGAATGCTTCGAGCCTTGGAAACGACCCCGGAAACTCCAAAGCTCGTGTCGTCCGAACGTCCGTAGCAATGTACCTGGAGCGGCATTCCCGGCATGGTCTGACTCGTCAGAACGGGTTGGCCATTCTCGTCGACCATGGCGCGGGAGAGTGTCGTCAGGAATCCGCCGGTGGCCAGACCGAAGCCGACACAGACGATGTCGACGTCCATCGTCTGGCGCTCAACCGTGGTTTGCTGCTCACTCATCCTGGTTGGGCTCCGTAACGGTAACGGTAACGGGAATAGTATACCTTTGGTAGCGGTGATGGGAGTTGAATCCAAAGGGCTAAGTTGGATAGTCCAAGGCTTCAGGGATCATGATACGAGCCAGTGCATGAGCAGCTCGGTCCTTGGCGAGGCGGGCACCGGATAGACAGCCGTCCAGCTTGCCGCGCATATGCGTGAATGTTTCCATCCCGGTGAAGCGCACACATGGACCCGCTTTCGGTGGAAGCGACCCATCGGAATCGATGACATCGCCGAGGCCGTCTGCTCCCGCTGAGAGTCCGGGCATGATGGCTTCGAGCGCGATGAGATCGTCCGCCTGATAACAGGCTTTTCCTTCTTTCTCCCAAGAAGGATGTCGGTTGTATCCAAAGGCCAGCTCGGAGCACGTGCCGGCGACGACGCCCGCCGCCCGGGCGGCTTGGAGGTGGCAGAGATCGGTGAAGAACTGGACAAAACCAGGTAGGGCTTCGGCCAATGCGGGGTTGTCGGGGCCCTTGCTTTCGAGCTCGAGGACGTCGAGGATTTGATGGCGCGAGGCCAGGAGCCAACACAGTGCATCGGCCATCGGAAAGGTGACGCCTTGGCGCTGGTCCCGATAAAGTTTCTTCCCGTCGGCGTCTTCGGTGTCCAGCAAATGTCTCAAAGTCCAGAGCCATAGCTCCATCGAGGAAGCCACCGTGCAAGCACCGGTCCCTGGTTTCCGTCCGGCGATCCGGCGCATCCCACGGATCCACAACTTGAACTGGGTCAAGAAGACTTCATTCGTCATGGTGATGGAGAGTTGGCGACGTTGTACCGCTTCCGGGCCCTCATAGGTGGCTTCGAGCTGGGCGTCCATCCACTTTTGTCCCAAGAAACCCGGGCAGTCTTCGGTGATTCCATAGCCGCCCATCAAGCTGACGGCTTCGCGCATCATGTTGGCACCGTGACCGGTGTTCCAGAGCTTGGTCGCCGGGCAAAGGACATTGGCGAGAGCGTCTCGAACGGTGTACTGGACGAGCAAATCGTCCTGCAGCTCTTGGAGTCGAGCCGCATTTGGTTCGTTCTCGGGCTTGGCTGATAGCTCGAGGTATTCAACGGCAGACGCCTCTACTTCTTTCATGTGCTTGTATTGAGCGCGACCACCTTTGATGCCTTTTTGGGCGAGAGCTTCCTCTTTTTGGGTCTCCATGGGATCGAACTCATCGAAGAGACGCGCCGCCGCAAATCCGAGGGAAGCACTGGCTTCGCCCGTGGCCCAGACATCGATCAATCGGTGAAGGGTGTCCTCGCGCTGTTGAAGGCCGAGCTCATACCTTGGAGTCCCGGGTGTGCCCGCCTGTCCGCCGCGGAACCGGCCGCGGTGGTATCGAATGACGGGCTCGACCGCCGATAGGAGTTTCGCCGAGGTCATGAGACCGACCGTGACCCTGGTGCGACGGAAGACGGCCCGGATGACTTCGCTGTGGTCGTGGTTGGGTATGAGGACGCCGTCCTTGATGGTGTAGCCGCCAACAATGCGGCTAGCCGGAACCTGCAAGCTGAAGATGGGGTCATGTGTGGAGGAGAGTTGGTGGACGAGCTTCTTCGTGGGGGTGCCTCGGTCGAAGGTGCCCGGATCCGTCTCCTCCAGAATCACCATGCAGCTACCCTCGATGCGTTCATCGTCGGAGCCCACAGCAGCCACAACGAAATTGGCATAGCCCATAGCCGTGATGAAGCGACCGCGCTTGTCGATTTGAAGTATCGGCTCCTTGCCGTCTTCCCACTCCGCCACTCTCATCTTGCCGGAAAGGACTTTGGTGTCCACGCCTACGTAGGGGAGTGGCTCGGTAAGGGCGAAAGCACCCCGCCAAATCTCGCGGTCCTCTCCAGGCTGAGGAGGAACACTCTTGGTTGTATAGAACTGTTTCTGCTCGGGAGTGCCCCGTTCGTGAATCGGCGATAGAGCGAGGTGACCTGCCAAGCTCGACGTAGCTGAGCCTCCATCCACCCAAGCCATTTCAAAGGCGGCCAGGGCCAGAGCGAGGTTCTTGGGCCCCTCGATGAAGCCCCCGTACTCGGGGTCGATGGATAGTGCGGTAATACCGGCTTGATCGAAAGCCTCGAGAAGTCGGTTCTTGTCGTCGGTCCAATCGTGGGTGTTTCGTGCGCCCTCGGCCACGAGCCGGGCGACGATTCCGCGGGCCACAGACCGAGCGGATTTCACCACCATCTGCAAATCGCGTCGGTCGGAGAAACGCCACATGATTTGGCGAACGTCATCGCCGGGAATCGTGCTGATCTCCGCCGCTTTTGCCTTTTCCGAGCTAGCAGCGTCCATTGAATCTGTCCTCCGCTCGACGGCTGGGTACGAGCCGTCAACACGTGCTTGAAGAAGAGAGATAGTAGTTCGACACTAATTTTGAAGCAAATGGCTCACTCGGGGCGCCTTGGATAGTGCTGGCGCCCACCGCGGGAGAAGTAGAAAGTAGAAAGTAGAAAGTAGAAGCTAGAAAGAATGCCGGTCGCTCGTTCCCGCCTCTGCCGTTCGTTTGGGTCTGCCTGAACCGCGGACCTTCAGATTACTCTTGATCGCCCTAATGTACCTGGCGATCAAGACTTCCTCCTCTATTCTTTCTACCTCCTCCTCATATTGATTCTCAGTTCGATGTTGCTTTAGCTGGGGCGTTCTTTACGTATTTGTCGAGCCACTCGTTCATCTCCCAGTACATGTGAAGCACGGACTCGCGGGCTCGGTATCCGTGGCTCTCGTGAGGGAGCATAACCAAACGTACTGTGGCCCCATGTCCTTTAAGGGCGTGGTAATAGCGCTCGCTCTGGATGGGGAAGGTCCCCGAGTTGTTGTCGGCCTCACCGTGAATGAGCAGAATCGGCTCGTTGACCTTCTGGGCATGCATGAAAGGCGACATCTTGAAATAGATCTCGGGGGCTTGCCAGAAGGTCCGTTCCTCGGCCTGGAATCCAAAAGGCGTTAGCGATCGGTTGTAGGCCCCGCTTCGGGCGATGCCGGCTCGGTACAGATCCGAGTGAGCCAGAAGATTTGCCGTCATAAAGGCTCCGTAGGAATGGCCCCCGATGGCGATCCGGTTCCGGTCCGCCACGCCTCTCCGGACGACTTCGTCGATAGCGGCCTTGGCGCTCGACACGAGCTGCTCTACGTAGGTGTCGTTAGGTTCCTTGTCGCCTTCGCCGATGATGGGCATCGTAGGGCCGTCCAAAATGGCGTATCCCAAGGCAAGGAAATACAAATGGGAGCCTGCGCGTAGACGGAGGAATCGGTAGGGAGAATCCGTGATCTGTGCGGCCGCTGCTGCGCTCTTGAACTCTCGGGGATAGGCCCACATCAGCATGGGTATCGGGCCCTGTTCTGTGCTGTAACCGGATGGGAGGTAGAGCGTGGCCGAGAGCTTGACGCCGTCGTCACGATCGTATTGGATGAGCTCCTTGTGGACCCCCGCGAGCGAAGGGGCGGGATGAGGGTATTCCGTTAATTTCTCAATGGTATCTTTGGTCAAGTTTCTCCGAAAGAAATTCGGTGGCTCACTCTGGGATTCCCGTCGGGTAAGAAGATTCTTTCCGTCCTCGCCGAGAATGTCCACGACGAGCTCGTAGTGTGGAGCTTCGGATTCCCAGAGCCTCGTGGCTTTTCGGGCCTCGAGGTCGAAGCTATCCAGGAAAGGTCGGTCTCCTTCAGGAGAGGCACCCTCGCCAGCGAGGAATAGTGTCTCGCCTCCGTTGGTCGTCAGAAGGACTTCCGTCCCCGACGGTGTGACATGAAGGAGCGGCTGCCCGGATCGCTGTAGCGGTCTTCATAGGATCGATCAAAAAGCAGAACGGGCTCGGCCTCTGGGGAACCGGGCTTGACGAGCCAAGTGCGTATCTTCCGGTTCTTGCGCCACCGTTCCCAGACCAGAGCCAGGCCGTCGTTGCCCCAGTCTATTTGACGAAACCTGAGACCGAGAGGCGCAAGAGCGGTCCGCTCGCCGCCGAAGGGGGCGGCGAGCATGAAGACCTGATCGCGGACCTCGGCGGGTTTTCTCGGGTCACCGCCGTCTAAGGCCTCGACCCAGTACAGTGTTGCGGGAGCATCGGCGCGCCAACCAAACGAACGCGGTCCCTGAGGTACGGCGTCAAAAGAAATCGGGACCTCTTCTGCCAATGGTAAATCAGCGATCTGACGCACCACGTTGCCATCGAGGTCCCATACCTCGACGCGATGGGGGAAACGGTCGTAAGGGACCAAGTAAGAGAAAGGACGGTGGAGGGTCTCGACGAGGAGGTAGTTACCGTCGGGAGACGGCAATGCCTGACCCACGAGTGACGTCGGCCCAATCGGGGCGACAAGCCCATCGATGGTGATGCGGACGATTTGAGCGGTCAAATAGTGCTCAAAGAGGGCTTCGTCGTGCGGGTTCTTCAATAGATCTTGGTACGTCCTTGCAGGAGCTTCTTTCCCGAGGTTCTCCTTGATGACGGGACCTGCAGGGACGCTCGGCGCCTCGGGCGCTGAGCTGCGCTCGGCGGAGACGGTTTTACAGATCAGGCTTTGGTTGTCGGAGTGCCACTGAAATGGACTTCCTCGATAGACGGCGTTGAGGTGGACGTCAGCCATCCGCTTTGACGTGCCGGTCGCGACCTCCAGAGTCCAAAGCTCGATTCCTGAGCTTTTTGTGAGCGTGAAGGCAATGTGCTTTCCGTCGGGTGACCAATGGATATTCTGGATACGAAGCTCATCCGGAAGCCCCTCGATAGGAGTTTCGACTCCGTCGGCGGTGCGCTTCAGCGAGAGCTCAGAGTAATAGCTCCCTCGACTGGGCCCGTTCGTTCGAGGGTTGATGCGCATACCAGCGATACGAAGCTCAGGCTGGGATAGCTCGGAAATCATGGGCAAGCCTACCGGCTCCATGAGCAGCATCCACTCGCCGGTGGGCCCAACGCTCACCTGCGGTGTCATTGGAGCATCCACAAGATCCACGATCGCCCGCGGCGGCACTTGATAGGTTTCGGCTTCCGAAAATGATTCTCGGACCCCGGTGAAGGCCTGAACCCCAAGAATGGCCAAGGTGACGAGGACCACGGGGCCCAACCTGACAGCGTGACCGGAACTGAGACGGCTCATACGATCTCCCTCCTGTTGGTCCGCCATTCTAAGGGTTCCGGCGGGGAAGTTAAACCCACCATTTACGACTATAAACCCGCGTAAACGCGTCGGGCAGAGGCGCGAGCAGGGGCTGGGGCAGGGCCTGGGGACAATCGATCCATCCGGAGATCCATCGAAGACTGTCCCCCTTTTTTCACCGCTCACACACGGGGCGGCATCTTTCTGGTGAGGAGAAGAACGAGCCCAACGAGGGCGATGGCCATGATGGAGGCTAGAGTCCATTGTCGGTCAGGTTGGACCTCGGTATCGAGACGGGGAAAGGCGCGACTGCGGAAGTCACGAGCTCCATCTTCGCAGCGGTAGTCCTGCGGCCTGACTCCCATGGCGGGTATCGCAGGAGAATACTGGTCAACCAAGACTTGGATCTCGCCGCAGGCCGTTACCCAATCGCCGGCTGCGGCCGCGTTGTTGCCGAGCCGAAAGTGGGCACGGGCTTCGGTCAAAAAGTGGTCTTCAGAAGTCCAAAAGGAGGCTTTGCGGTTCTCCTCGGCCAAAGAGCCTGTTGGGACGTCCCTCCAACGCAGCGCACGATCACGGGCGTTTTCCTCCAACTGAGCTTGCGAAAAGTGAGAGGTGAAACAGTTGGTGTTGTCATCGCAAATGAGGTGGCCGGTTTGTGTTCGGAGATAGAAGTCGGTGTAGAGAAATGGTGCGGACAAGGCTAATAGAAGCACCACCCCACGAGCCGAGCGGGTGATACCGGCAGGAGGCGTGCGTGCCAGTCCGGCCTGGTAGAGGAGGCCTATCGAGGCGCTGACCGCGTTCAGTTGAACGTCTCTCAAATCGCCGACTCGAAAAGCATGGTGCCACTGAAGCGATTCATCCGCGATGCCCACGATGACTGCGTATAGCAAGGCGGCGAGATGAAGGACCGCCCCACCCATCTCCGATTTGAGCAGACGACTGGCCATGAAGGCTAAGAAGCCGTACTCGAGGATATGGACCAGCTCTCGAAACACACCGAGGAGCTGCGGATTTGCCGGCCACAAAGGAGGAGACTTGAAATCCGTATAGATGCGGAACACTTGTATCGCGGTTAGGATTGCGGCAGCGCCAAAGATGATGAGCTTTCGTCGGGTGGAGGTAGTGGCTTTGACCGGTGCGACCACGAGTATCCCCCCTACAACGACGGCCCCGACGAGACTGACCCAGAAGAACGTCGGTTGCTCGTAGAGGTGTCGGACGAGTGGAAGCGCTATACCAATGGCGATGACGATCACCGCCAGTATGACTAGAATGACGAGCTTGGGCAGAAGCGACCGCATTGGCGTCAGTCCCTCACGGACGCGCTCCAATGTAACAAAATGTGACGCAAAAGCCAGTCGGACTTTTTGGTCCTCAGAGATAGGATTGGTAGACTGGCGGCTCGAGTTACATGGAGAGCATAGTAGGTACTTAGGAGAAAGGAGGAAGTAGAAAGGAGACAGCAAAACAGCAGGTCTGCACTGACTGCTTACTGCTCGACTGCTTGACTGCCCATCGAATGAGTGAAATGAACGATCCATCGCGGGAAAGTCTTCAGCAGAAGCCTTCTCATCCTGTTTGGCGGGTGACCAAGATTATTGTCGGTGTAGGATTTCTAGGGGTCGGGTTTGTGGGCCTTTTCTTGCCGATTCTGCAAGGGGTTTTGTTCCTGTTAGTTGGTTTGGCCATTCTCAGTACGGAGAGCAGCAAGATTCGCCGGTTTCGCGATGAGATAAAGCGTCGTCATCCCGGACCTTGGCAGCAGGCCGAAGCGCTCAAGCATCGCATGCGCAGCTGGTTTGGGATGGAGAAGGACAAAGAAGGAGGCTCGGGGTGACCAAGGATGAAGCCAACCGACGCCTCGGGGATCTCCGTGAGGAAATCCGCCGCCACGACTATCTCTACTACGTTAAAAGCTCGCCCGAGGTTTCGGATGCGGCCTACGATCGACTATTCCGAGAGCTTTGCCATCTCGAAGAACAATTTCCCGATTTGGTGACCGGCGATTCTCCATCACAGAGAGTGGGGGGGAAAGTTCAAGAAGACCTTGGTGAAGTCCGACACCTATCCCCGATGCTGTCCTTGGAATCGGCCATGGAGGAGTCCGAGGTTCTCGAGTTCGACAAGAGGGTAAGAAAGGGACTGGGCGAAGAGGTCGTCGAGTATATGGCGGAGCCCAAGTTCGACGGCCTCTCCGTCGAGCTCGTGTTCGTGGATGGGCGTTTCGAGCGAGGCTCGACTCGCGGTGACGGCCTTCTCGGCGAAGAGGTCAGCGAGAATCTCAAGACGATTCGAAGCCTTCCCTTACGACTCAGGACGGCTGATAGGCCGGCGCCGGGGACCGTGGCCATTCGGGCGGAGGCCATCATGCGGCTAGCCGAGTTCGAAAAACTCAATCGCAGGATGACCGAGAGCGGGAAAGAGCCGTTTGCCAATCCCCGTAACGCTGCTTCGGGCTCTCTTCGACAACTCGATACCCAAGTGACGGCTTCCCGTCCGTTGGATCTGTTCGCCTACGAGATCATGTACTCCGATCAGATGAAGCCTGCCTCGCAGAGTGAGGTTCTCGAGATTCTCGCTGATTGGGGATTTCGGACCGACGCCGGTACTCGACGATGCCGAGATATTTCCGAGGCCGTTGCCTATCACGATGAGCGCGAAGCCCAAAGGGACACCTTGGGTTACGAGCTCGATGGCGTTGTGATCAAAGTCAATAGCAAAGCGCAACAGGAGGAGCTTGGTGAAAGGTCGAGAAGCCCGCGGTGGGCGGTGGCCTTCAAGTTCGAGCCGCGGCACGAGGTGACGGTGGTCATGGAAGTGATCGTGCAAGTTGGACGGACCGGCAAGCTCACTCCGGTGGCCCTTCTTCGGCCTGTCGATGTGGGAGGGGTCACTGTCAGTCGAGCAACGCTACACAATCAGGATGAAGTGGACCGCAAAGATGTCCGAATTGGCGACACAGTGAGGATTCGCCGTGCCGGCGACGTCATCCCTGAGGTCGTCGAGGTCTTGGCCGACAAAAGGAAGACGGACGCAAAGCCATTCCAGATGCCGAGTCTCTGTCCGGTTTGCAGCTCTCCAGTCCTACTGCAGGGGGCCTATCACATGTGCACGGGAGGTTGGGCTTGTCGAGCGCAGCAAACGGGTCGGATCCAGCACTTTGCCAGTAGGGGAGCGATGGAGATTGAGCACCTGGGGGCGAAGACCGTGGCCCAGCTCGTTGAGCGTGGGTTGGTACACAACGTAGCGGACCTCTATCAGTTGACGAAAGAAGGACTCATGGAGCTCGATGGCTTCGCCGACAAGTCGGCGGAGAACTTGTTGGTTGCCATCGACCAGAGCAAGAGCGTGAGCCTTGATCGCTTCATTTATTCATTGGGGATACCCAATGTGGGTCAACATGTGGCTCGAGTCTTGGCTACTCGCTACGGTAGCCTTGATGGGGTCATGGAAGCCTCGGCTGAAGAGCTCGTTGGTGTTCACGAGGTGGGCGAGGAGGTCGCGAGCTCGGTCGTGAGCTACTTCGAGGATCTCCGGAACCGGAATGTGATTGAGAAGATGCTCCTTGCCGGAGTTCGTCCGAGCTGGGAGCAGGTGCAAACGGAACGAAACCTCGAAGGAAAGAAAGTGGTTTTTACCGGAGGTCTGACTCATCTCAGCCGTGATGAGGCAAAGCGTCTCGTCGAGCGGCGCGGTGGGCGCATCACGTCCTCCGTCAGCAAGAACACCGATCTCGTGGTTGTAGGGGAGAAGCCTGGTTCGAAGGCGGAGACGGCAAAGAAACTTGGGGTTGAGGTGGTCGACGAGGACACTTTCTTGAAGCTCGTTGGCAAGTGAGAGTGCCGATCCAAGAGTGGCTGTTTCGCTTGTGGGGTTGATTGCGAGAAATGACCATCGTAGATATCCTGTTGCGCTCATTCTTGCGACCCTCGTGGCTCGAATGCTGATATCCGGCCTGTCTCTGACGGGTTAGGGGACGGCACCGATACGCGTTCACAACGTTCGGAATGGGGTCTGGCCTGGTCAGACCCCACGCGTTCGGAAATTGTGGAAAACTCGCACGCTCAGCAGATCGCGGACCAAGGTGCCAGAAAGAAATCTGACTCAGACGGAGCCACTCGGAGTAGAATCTCAGGAGTTGGTGGACTTTCTTGGCAGAAACATCCCGGAGAGGGTGGTTGGAGTCATGCCAAGTCATGTGACGGAGCCTATTCCCGCTCTTTTGAAATCAAAAACGCCTCGTTAGGGTGAGTTGAGGGCAGAAATGAAAAAAGAAAATGAGCCCGAGGATGCGCCTTCCGTGGAGAGTCTTCTCTCCAAGCACTTTGCGCCAAGCCCCAAACCGATCAAAGTCGATTTTGGGGGTTTGTCTCATCCGGGAAAGGTGCGCGAGAACAACGAAGACCACTTCATGGTGGTACGACGTCGCCGCTCGAGAACGTTGATGATGAGTAATCTTCCTGAAGGCTATTTGCCCGAATTCTCAGATGACGATGCCTATGTCATGCTGGTTGCCGACGGGTTGGGCGGAGAAGCCTTTGGTGAAATGGCCAGCATGCTGGCGTTACGTACGGCCTGGGACTTGGGCTTCAGCGAAATCAAATGGACGCTGAGGGTGAGCGAGAAAGAAGTCGCAGAGCTCGAGGAAAAGGCGGAGGTTTATTTTCGCCTCATCGACAAGGCATTGATCCAACAGGCGCGCGTCAAGCCTGAAGTGGCCGGGATGGGGACTACACTGACCGCCGCCTATACGGTGGGCGCCAATGCGTTCGTTTTTCACGTGGGAGACTCGAGAGCTTATCTGGCCCGCAACGGGGAGCTGCGTCAACTCACTAAAGACCACACGGTTGCGCAGAAACTCGTCGACCAGGGGGCCCTGCCTCCCGAAGCTCTCGGGGCAAGCTCTTTCCGTCACATGTTGACCAACTGCGTCGGCTGTTCCAAGGAGGGACTCAAAGTGGACGTCCGTCACGTGCGGTTGGATAGACGGCGACAGTTTGCTGTTGTGCTCCGACGGACTGACCGACATGGTCGATGAAGAGACCATCGCGGACACTTTGGCGACCCATACGTCGGCGGATGATGCCTGTCGCGACTTGATAGACGCGGCCTTGGACCGTGGTGGCCGTGACAACGTTACGGTGGTTCTTGCCCGTTTCAGCATACCTGGAATCTCGGAGGCGTCGGACATTGGTCCTGCCGCCAGCTAGCGTCTCTACTCCATCCTGAAGTGCCGTCACGGGATCAATGTTTGTCGCTCGACGGGAAGGGATGTAGCCTGCAGCAAGGGCGACCAAGAAACAGTGCCGAGGGGACCGCGAGGAAGGTCTCCAAATCGTGTCGTCCCCACGCCAAAGAGTAGCGAGGCCATCCAGCGTGTGAGCCACAGAGCTAGGCCGACACCCAGTGCCAACCCGTACGATCGTGAGGGTCACTCCCTGCCCGAGGATCATTCCTAGGACGCGTCCTCGCCCTGCACCAAGCGCGATTCGAATTCCGATCTCATGCGTTCTCCGGCTCACCGAGTAGGAGATCACGCCATAAATGCCAACCGTAGCGAGAAGCAACGCGGATGCCGCAAAGATGCTTAGAAGGAGAGTCGTAAATCGAGGCTCCGAAACCGCGTCCGCGAGTACATCGTCCATCGATCGAATCTCAGCGATGGGGAGATTGGTGTCCATGGCCCAAATCTCCCTCCGGACCGAGCTCACCAATCCCATCGGGTCAGAGCTCGTTTGGATTGCAAGAGTCATGCTTCGTGGAGCGAAATTCGTTGAGTGGTGAAGCTGAGCATGGGGACGATAGAATTTCTCTTTGACCGCCAGAGTGATTCCGCTATGGTTCACGTCACCTACGACTCCGACGATCGAGATCCACGGACGTCCTCCTCGAGTTCCCATTTGGAAGCGTTGCCCAATCGGGTCCTGCTCCGGCCAATACGTCTTGGCCATGGTTTCGTTGATGATCGCTACTTCTCGAGCGTCCGATCGGTCCCCCTCGTCAAAGAATCGCCCTTTGACGAGCTCCATTCCCATGGCTTCGAAATATCCAGGAGATGCGACCTGCCAGTCCCCCTTTGGATTGTTGCCGGGGATGGGCGAACGGCCCTCGATCAAAATACTCCAGTCACCGATGACACCTGACAGTGGGAGACCTCGCACGGCGCCCGCCTCCTTAACACCAGGTAGAGCTCGCACTCTGTCTTGCAGCTGCTCGTAGAACCGAACCACATCCTCCGATTCGGGATAACTTTTTTCGGGTAAAGAGAGTCGCAAAGTGAGAACGCTGTCGGATCGAAATCCCGGATCGACGTGAAGTAACCCCCAGAAGCTTCGTACCATGAGCCCGGCACAGAGTACGAGGACGACTGCAAGGGCAATCTCCACCGCTACGACTGTGTTCCTAAGCAACTGGCGTCGAGAGCCAGGGGTCGTCGACTGACTACCTTCCTTGAGCGAAGAGGTCAGTTCGAGCCTCGAGATTTGGAGCTGCGGGCAGCAGGCCGAATACGAGACCGGTCACCACGGAAACGGCAAGCGTGAACACCAGGACGGGGACACTTACGGCTACTTCAGTAACCCTTGGGATGCTGGCGGGATTCCAGGCCACGAGAATCTTGGCCCCTGCGTAGGCTAAGGCGAGGCCGAGTACTCCACCGATGGAAGAGAGTAAGAGACTCTCGGTGAGCAACTGATGTACCAGTCGCCGGCGGGCGGCACCGAGGGCCGTACGGACGGCCATTTCCCTTTGACGGGCCTCGGATCGAGTCAGAAGCAGGTTGGCCACATTGGCGCAAGCGATGAGAAGAAGGAAGCCCACCATTCCCAAAAGGAGCAGCAGCGCGGGTCGAACTCCTCCAACGATTTCCTCTGTCACAGGCAGGGCAAATGTCTCGAACCTCATTTCGTCAGGGTAGAGCCCTTCTTCTGTGAATCGACGCGTGAGGAGCTCGAGCTCTGCGTTGGCTTGATTCACCGTGGAGCTTGGCGTCAGAAGAGCGGCCGAGTACCAAGAGTGGTTCCCTCTGTCGCCGCGGTCGACGGAAGCGGGGTCGATAGCGATGGGGAGCCACAGGTCACTGGGGCCGTCAGATTGATAGTCCAGGGGAAGCTTGAAACCGGCCGGCATAATGCCAAGCACCGTTTTCGATTGACCATCGACGTCAATGGAGCTACCGATGGTGGTTGGTTCGCCACCATAGCGCCGCTGCCACAAACCATGACTCAAGACGACGACTTGGTCGCGGCCCGGAAATTCCTCCGTCTCACCGAACGCTCTTCCTACTGCGGCATCGACGCCCAAAACGCGAAAAAGGCTTGCCGACACGAATCCTGCGGTCACCCGTTCCGGTTCTCCCTCGCCTGTCAAATTCACGTTCGTCGTCGCCCAGATCGCAATATCGGAAAAAGACCGGCATTGCTCGCGATAGTCCAAATACTCGGGAACAGAAAGCCACGTCTTGTCCCAACCCTTCCAGCGATTCCAAACCATGACGATCTGGTCGGGCTCGGCATAAGGAAGGGGATTCAGGAGTACAGAGCTCACAACGCTGAAGATAGCTGTGTTGGCTCCTATGCCCAACGCTAGGGTCAGTGCAGAAATCGCCGCGAACGTGGGTGATTTTGTGAGCGCTCGGAATGCGATGCGAATATCTCGGGTTAGGTTCTCCAACATATCGACCTCTGAACATAGCTCCACTGCCAGGGAAAAGAAAACCGCCAAGCAAAGGGTTAGACGTGCCGTACGGGCAAAAGGTTGCTTGACCTGGGACGCTCGAGGGACTTAGCGCCGGGCCAATGAACCAAAGAAGGCCTTCGTTCGTATACTTTAGTAGGAACTTCATGTCTAGGTCGCTCGTGAGCTTTAGCGTTCCGGGTGGCCGAGGAGGGACTCGAAAATGGCGAAACTTGTTCTATGGCTCATCCTTTTCGTCATCTGCTGGCCGTTGGCACTGTTTGCGTTGATTCTGTATCCCTTGGTTTGGCTTCTGCTGCTGCCGTTTCGACTGCTCGGCATTGCCGTCGATGGTGTTTTCGAGCTACTGCGCGCCATCGTGCTTCTTCCCGCTCGACTTCTTGGTGGAGGCCGGAAGGCTGAAGCTTGATGCCTGAAGACCACTAGCAAGCCTTTACTGACCCGCCCTTTCTCGAGCCGGCCAGGATTCACATTTGAAGTGTGTTTTTCTCCCCTGATATCGTCTCCTGGTACGAAACTGGCAAACCATGCTCGACTGACTTCCAGCGGGAGGAGAACGGATGCGAAAACCCGTCGTTTTGATTACCGGTGCGAACGGGGAGATCGGCCACGGCTTGGTCGCGCACTTCAGGCAGAGTGGCGGGAAGGACATCGTCGCCATGGACATCAAACCGTTCGACGAACGGCTGAGCGGCTGCTGTGCCGCGACGATCGTGGGCGATATCCTCGATGAGAATCTACTGGATCGTCTGGTTAGCGAGTACGAGATCCACGAGATCTATCATCTGGCCGCTCTTCTCAGTACGCGTGCGGAGTACACGCCTATTCAAGCCCATCGTGTCAACGTGAACGGCACACTCAATCTTCTCAAACTGGCCGTCGAGCAATCCCGCTGGCACGGCAATCCGGTGAAGTTCCTTTTTCCAAGCTCTATTGCCGCTTATGGGTTGCCCGATCGGGAGACCAAGAACCGGGCGGGACGAGTCAAAGAAACCGAGTTCAACTTTCCCTCTACGATGTACGGTTGTAACAAACTCTACTGCGAGCAGCTTGGTCGTTATTTCACCATGCACTACAAGCAGCTTTCTGCGGAGCACGGCTCCAGTGGCGTTGACTTTAGGGCTCTCAGGTTCCCCGGACTCATCAGCGCCGTCACGGAGCCGTCCGGCGGAACGAGTGACTACGCTCCAGAAATGATCCATGCTGCAGCCAAAGGGGAGCCTTACAAGTGCTTCGTCGATGAAGGAGCACAGATTCCCTTCATGGCCATGCCTGATGGCGTCAAGGCGCTCATCGAGTTGGCCAATACACCCAAAGCAAACTTGAGCCAAGGGGTGTATAACCTAGGGGCGTTTAGCTGTACGGCCGGCGAGCTTCGAGACCGCGTCAAGAAGGTGTTCCCGGAAGCGCAGATCACCTTCGAGCCCGACAAACCGCGTGCCCGGATCGTCGACACCTGGCCGGCGGATGTCGACGACGCGCCAGCTCGTCGCGATTGGGGATGGAAGCCTAACTACGATGTGGGTCGTGCATTCGATGAGTATCTGTTGCCGACCATTACGAAGTACTATCAAGACCGTGATTGATTCACAGTGGAGGAGTCAAACGAAGAAAACGCATCTAGGCTACGTGGACATCTATACTGCCGAAGGTGGTGCCAAGAACAAAAGGAGAACTATGCTAAATCTGTTGAAGTACACGCTGTTGGTTGCGTTCATCGCCGCGGCTTGCCTGTTGTTCTCTAACGCAAAGGCCGCCGAGCACACCTACATCGGGTCCAAGAAGTGCCGGGTATGCCACATCAAAGAGCATCGATCGTGGACGGAGACCAAGATGGCTAAGGCTTTCGACATCCTCAAGCCGGGCCAGCGAAAAGACATCAAGCTCGAACATGGGTTGGACCCCGACAAGGACTACACGAAAGATGCCAAATGCCTGGCATGTCACACCACGGGGTACGGAAAACCCGGTGGGTTTGTTGATGTCGAGGCGACTCCTGATCTGGTCGGTGTGGGCTGCGAGGTGTGCCATGGGGCGGGCGGAACCTATGTGCAGGATCAGTATATGAGTCTCAAGAACAAGAATTACAGCAAGTCGGAACTCGTTGCGGTCGGTTTGATCGGTGAGATCACGGCTGGAACCTGCATCGACACCTGTCACAATCCTGACAATCCCACGGCCGCGGACCCCTATGAGTTCAAATTCGAAGAGAGAAAGGACCAAGGACTCCACGAGATTTTTCCATTGAAATACAAGCACGAATAGGGGAGCAAGAAATCAGGAATTCAAGAAATCAAGAACGTGGTTAAGCTATTGGATTTCACGGACACTGCTGACTGCTCGACTGCTCGACTGCCTCGGGGGAGCCGTGTGTCAACGGGCGACGAATTGATATGAACTATCCGGTTTGGGAGTTGGAGCTTGGTGGGGGTTTGCTGATAGCAATCGTCGCGATTCTTCACGTCTACGTATCCCACTTTGCCATTGGTGGGGGTTTGTTTCTCGTCGTCACGGAACACTTTGCCTACAAGCAGCAAGATGAAGCGCTTCTGTCCTACCTCGTGAGACACAGTCGCTTCTTCATCTTGGTGACTTTGGTGTTCGGTGCGGTGACCGGAGTCGGAATCTGGTTCACCATCGGACTCGTGAGCCCCGCTGCAACGAGCGCTCTCATCCACATCTTCGTCTGGGGATGGGCCATCGAGTGGGTCTTCTTTCTCGTGGAGATCGTGGCTGCTCTCGTCTACTACCATACCTGGGGCAAGGTATCTCGGCCCGTCCATTTGGCCGTGGGTTGGGTTTACTTTGTGTCGGCCTTCCTGTCGCTCGTCGCCATCAACGGGATCATCACTTTCATGCTCACGCCGGGCGATTGGCTGGAGACGCGCAGCTTTTGGGATGGTTTCTACAATCCTACTTACTGGCCGTCTCTCGCGACTCGGACCACCATCTGTATCGCGTTGGCCGGGATCTATGCCCTGATGACGGGTACGTTCGTCAGAGAAAAAAAGACCCGAAAGCGATTGGTCCGGTACGCGGGTGTTTGGGCGTTTGCGGGGACACTCCTGACGGTACCGGCAATGTGGTGGTACCACCGGCTCCTTCCAGGCGCCGGCGAAGAACTGTTGTCTGGTGCTCAGCCTGTCGTCAATGTTGCCGGCTCGTTTCTGGGTTGGGCCGGTTTGGGACTTGTTACCGTGCTGCTGGTGCCGATCCTACTGCCCCGATGGTTTGGTCGTCCCGCCGCCATCGCGGTGGGTCTCGCCGGAATCGTGGCCTTTGGCTCGAGCGAGTGGATTCGAGAAGCGGCTAGGAAACCTTACGTTATCTATGGGTACATGTACCCCACGGGCCTCGGCGTCGAGGAATCTGAAACGATGGCATCGAGTGGCGGCGTGATGGCCCAAGCGGTGTGGGTCGAGAGCGAGAAGGCCGCTCCCAATGCCTCGGTCGGCAAGGATGTGTTCCGTGTGACCTGCCGAGGATGTCACACGTTGGATGGATACAACGGCCTGAGAGCGCCTCTGGGTGGACTCGACGAAGACTATGTCTTCGCTCTCACGGCGCGTTTGGAAATCTTGAAAGGTAAGATGCCGCGTTTTCCAGGCACTGACGTGGAGCGTCGGGCCCTTGCGGCCTTCTTGGTCAACGAGGCCGATGGCGAGAAACTGACGGATGGGGCAGAGATTTTCGAAAAGCGGTGCGGTTTCTGTCACAGTGTCGAAGGTTTCCGGCCACTAAAGGAGTCGTTTCAAGGCTATGGGCGGGAAGATATCCTCGACTTGTTGCCGATGATCGGAGACATGACCGACGAGATGACCCCATGGAGTGGAACCGACGAAGAGGCTTTGCTTCTAGCGGATTACATCCTTTCATGGTACCCGCCGGAAACGGCAATGACAGAAGATAACGGATCATGAACCCACCGATCCCCGTACCCGACGTTTTACCTTTGCCCGCACCCGCGGGATTGATTCAGTTCTTGCTCGTCTTGACCTTTATCCTACATTTGGTGCCCATGAACTTCCTGCTTGGTGGCAGCATCTTGGCAGGGATCAGTCATCTCCTCTCCAAGAAACATGAACGTCACGCTCGTCTCGCAAAGCGGCTCTCGGAGCTCATTCCGACCACAGTCGCCATGGCCGTTTCTTTGGGGGTCGCGCCCTTGCTGTTCGTGCAGGTGCTTTACGGGCACCTGCTATATTCGTCATCCATCTTGATGGCCTACGCCTGGTTTCTGGTCGTTCCATTGGTCATTATCGGTTACTACGGTGTGTATCTCCTGCGATTCAAGTGGGATCATCTCGGACGTTTTCGAACCGTTGTCGCATGGTTTTTGGCTATCATCTTCGCCGGCGTAGGGTTCATCTATTCGAACAACTTCTCCTTGATGCAGCGTCCCGAGACCTGGAAGGATCACTATTTTACAAGTCCCGACACCGGTCACTTGGCCTTGTCGGATCCTGCCTTGTATCCACGGTATTTGCATATGCTTCTGGGTGCGGTGGCGGTGGCGGGTGTCTGGGTGCTCATCATCGGGGCTCGACGCCGTTCAGGAGATGAGGAGTGGTCCCATTGGGCGATGCGTTACGGTGGGCGAGTGTTTATGCATACCACACTCCTCAACATCGTTGTTGGATTTTGGTTCATGATCTCGGTTCCCCGAAGGGCGATGATGATCTTCATGGGGAAAAACCTGCCGGCCACGGTGGCCTTTGTGGTTTCCTTCATATTCATCATGGGAGCCTTACATTTGCTCGGACGTGCTTCCCGCCGGAAGGCCTCCCGTCCCGCGTATATGGGTGCTGGAATGCTCGTTGTCGTTCTCGCCTTGATGGCCGTGATGCGACAAGAGATGAGGACGGCCTATTTGGAGCCCTATTTCCAACTGGGCCAGCTCCAGGCGCAACCTCAGTGGGGGGTGTTCGCTTTCTTCGTAGTGACGCTTCTAATTGGTTTGGCAACCGTTGGATGGTTGGTCCGAGTCGTTCTCACCGCCAAGAAGGCCGGAGGATAGGACCCCCCTTTCTCCTTTCTCCTTTCTCCTTTCTCCTGACTTCCTACCCTGTGCTTCTGCTATGTCTTCTTGGACAGAAACTGCGGAAGTTCACCAATCGAATCCAGAATCCAATCCGGTTGGATGTTCTGGGCTTTGCCGCGGTCGAATTCGTACTTGCCCGTCTTGACCAAGATGGTCTTCGAGCCCACCGATTGGGCTCCGACGATGTCTGTGTGAATGTCGTCGCCGATCACTGCTACCTGGTTGGCGGCGAGTCCGAGGTCTTCGAGTGCGGTTTCAAAATAGGAGGGATTGGGTTTTCCTACAACACTCGCTTCGGTCTCAGTCGCGTACTCTAGTGCGGCCACCCATGGGCCGACGTCCAGTGCCGGGCCTTTTTCGGTTCGCCAGAATCGGTTCTTTTGCAGGGCGACGAGGCGGGCCCCTTGACGGATCGCTAAAAAGGCACTGTTGAGGACATCGTAGGTGAATCCTCGGCCGAGGTCGCCAACAACCACGGCGTCGGGTCGGTCGTCTGTGATCTCGAGCTCTCGAAAGTCCTCTTGTGAGTTTTCCGGTAGCAACAACTGAACCCGGGAGAGTCCCTGTTTGGCGAGCCACCTCGCCGCCACCACGCAGGTGCTGAACACCTCGTGAGGGTTTGCTTCTAACCCAAAAAGGTTGAGCTTCTGGACCAACTCGTCACGCGATTTGATGGTGGTGTTGGTGAGAAAACGAAACGGATATCCTCTGTCGCGAAGCCAATTCACGGCCTCCGGCGCGCCTGGAATCAACGTGTCTTCAATGTAGAGTACGCCGTCGAGGTCAATGAGGAATCCTTTTAGGCTCATCTTTGTTCTATGGGGAGAGAGGTGCGGAACACCGTTCCTTTACCGAACTCGCTCTCGACAGTGATGTCGCCTCGGTGTTTTTGCACGATGGCATAGCAATTGGCGAGTCCTACATGCATCCGTACACGGGAGTATTTCTCGCTGAAGCCGACTTCGAAGATCTTGTCGAGTTGATCGGCGGGAATTCCGCGGCCGTCATCGGATATCTCCACCAGAACACGGCCATTGTCCGAGCCTGTCTTCACCGAAATGGTCCCTTTGTCTTCGATGGCTTCCGCGGCGTTCAGAAGAAGGGTCATGAACAGTTGGTTCAACTGGTTGGGGTAGCATTCGATTGTCGGAATCACCTCGAAGTGCTTCTCGATAGCCACACCCTCGGCTAGCTGAGGTACCAGTAGCGCCAATGTGCTCTTCAAGCCATCATGGATGTCGACGTTCGACTGGAGGTCTGCTTCATCCAGGCGCGCGAAGTTCTTCAAGTCGTCGACGACCTTGGCGATCCTCTTTCCGGCGTTCGCAGCCGTTTGGTTGTTGTCGCGGAGGATCGCCAGGTAGCGCTGGAGATCGGAGTTCTTGCCGGGCTCTTCAATCGTCTCGCTCCGGTTGAGCTCGTAGATGATCTTGGCGATAGCCCTGTGCGAGACGTCCATGCTGCTGGATATGACACCGGTCGGCGTGTTGATTTCGTGAGCGACCCCAGCCACGAGCTTGCCGAGGGCGGCCATTTTTTCCGACTGAATGAGCTGTGCTTGGGTCGCTTTCAGTTTTTCGAGGGCGCTGGCTAACTCGATATTCTTGAGGCGGTGGATCTCGGCTTCCTTTTCCGAACGCTCTACCTCGAATCTGATTTGAAGGTTCTTGAGGTTGGTGGCGCTCTCCGCGCCGAAGACCTCCTCTTTGATCCGGTGAAATTCTCTATGATGTTTCAGCGCTTCCTCGGCATCGCCCAAGAGTTGGCACGAATCGGATAGGGCTTGATGGGCTTGGTAACTTTTTGGCTTTTCACTCGTCTGGCGTGCCAAAGACAGCGCTTGTTCGAGATGCTCAACGGCTTCTCGAGGTTTCTTTAGTTGGTTGTGCAATCGTCCGAGATTGAGGTGGCTCGTGGTTTCAGCCCGCACGTTGCCAAGCTCTTGTCGGATCCTTAGCGCTTCGATGTGGTACTCGAGTGCGGTCGCGTAGTCACCTTGCAGCTGATGAACCGTGCCGATGTCGTTCAAAGCACGGGACTCGCTGGTTTTGCTTCCGGTATCGCGAAAGATCTTCAAGCTCTTGGTATGACACTCCAGCGCCTTCTCGTAATCTCCCCGTTTTTGATAGACCATGCCGAGGCCGGTCAAAGCTCTTCCTTCCCCGATGGAGTCTTCGATTTCGCGAAAAACCTCCAAGCTGCTTTGGTGGCATCGAAGGGCATTTTCGAGATCTCCGACGTTCTCGTAGACTCCTCCCATGGAAGTGCGAACCCAGTTCTCACGTTGCTTGTTGTGGGTCTTCTGGAAAATCTCCAGTGCCTTGTAGAGGTGGTCGAGGGCTTTGTCGTAGTCGCCGAGGGCCCAATAAACGAAACCATAACCATTCTCGGTGTCGCCTTCGCCGTCTCTGTCACCGATCTCCCGAAATCGATTCTGAGCCTCTAGCCCCCTGGCAATCGAAGCTTCGTAGTTCCCGACGAAGTACTCCTGAATGGCTTGGTTGAAGATGCCACGGGCGATACCCTTGGCATAGTTCAACTTCTTGGACAGTTCCATGGCTTCGGCACTCAAGGCCGATGCCCGTGGAGGATCGTCCCAGCCGACCTCCATGAAGAGCTCGTTGAGTAGATCCACTCGCTCTTCTGAAGAGGACTCGGCCTCGTCTAAAGCAGCGAGTCTTTCCTCGAGTTCCCTTATCCGGACTTGCATAGCGACTCCACGAGAATCTGATTCCAGCAAGTATAGCTCGGGGAAATAAGGGACACGCAATTCGTGGACAGTCCTCGATGAATCTCCGGATTAGTTGATTGTCCCCGTCCCTGCTTTGCCCGCGCCCGAAGTGTCTACGCGGGTTTATGGTCTCGCATCGAGGCAAATCAGGCTCGGGCACGGGCAGGGGACAATCAGATCCATCCGGAGATTCATCCGAAACCATGAAGATAATGAATCTTCATATGAGGTCCCTTTTTTCCTTCTTCCTTCGTCGAAAAAAGGGACCTGTCCAGACCTGTCCCCTTTTTTCCGTAAGTTGCATTAGAATTCATCTTTCTGCACCACGAGCTGAGGAGGGCGTTATGTTGGAAAAGAATGGAAAGTCCGCAACAGGGCTCAGTCGTGAAGGATTGGATCGAGCTTTTCAGGAGCTCGCCGGTGTTTCCGTGGAACGTGAGGCCCTCGAACGGCTTCATCAACGGCTCGTCGCGACAAAGGAGGGGTTGGCTGAGCTCGATTCCTTGATCGACCCGGAATTGGAGCCATTGCCGATTCTGGCGCTGGAGGATGGAAGCCGTGAGTCTCGATGAACTGGCGTTTTGTTCCTTAAAGGAGATAAAGGGTCTTCTTTCAAAGAAGGAGGTCTCGGCGCGAGAGCTCGTGGAATCTCAATTGAGTCGGATCGATGAGCTCGAACCAAAGCTCAATGCCTTCATAACGGTCACGAAAGAGGAAGCAGTCCGTTCGGCTATCGAAGCGGACGAGGTTGCTTCACGCGGCGGTTCTTTGGGTTGCCTTCATGGTGTTCCTCTGACGCTCAAGGACCTTTTGTGGACCCGAGGGGTCCGTACGACATCGGGCTCGAAGATCTTCTCTGATTTCATCCCTTCAAGCGATGCTACGGTGGTGGCCAAGCTACGGGCATCCGGGGCGATTTTCCTCGGAAAAACGAATCTCCATGAGTTCGCCTACGGAGTCTCGAGCGTGAATCCTCATTACGGCCCGGTCCACAATCCGTGGGACACAGAGCGTATCGCCGGTGGATCGAGCGGAGGCTCGGCTGCCGCTTTGGCTGCCGGCATAGGATATGGATCCATTGGAACCGATACCGGTGGTTCCATCCGGATACCTTCGGCTCTGTGTGGAACGGTAGGCCTCAAGCCGACCTACGGAAGAGTCAGCCGCTTTGGCGTCACTCCGTTGGCTTGGACACTCGACCACGTTGGGCCCATGACACGGAGTGTCATGGACGCGGCCGTCTTGTATGAAGTCACGGCCGGCTACGATACCAGGGACCCGACCACCAGTCGCAGGGCAGTTGAGAAGGTGAGCGAGCAACTGGCGGAGTTGCCGTCTGCGATCAAGATGGGACTGCCCCGAGAGGTTTTTCTCGAGGGCATAGATCCCGAGGTCAATGCGATCGTTCCAGCGGGCCACGGAAAGCCTAAGGAGACTGGGAATCGAACCCGTCGAAGTCTCCATTCCCGAAGTCCGTCACCAGTTTGCATGCCGCAACGTCATCTCGTTTGCTGAGGCGACGTCATACCACGAGCCCAACCTGCGTGAAAGACCCACCGACTACGGCGATAACACTCTGGAGCTTCTTCGACTGGGGCTCGCCATTCGTGCAACGGAATACCTGGCCGCTCAAAGGGCTCGGCGCCGGATCGTGGAGGTCTTTCGAAAGGCCTTCCACTCGATTGACATCCTTGTTTGTCCATCGTCTCCGTCTCCGGCACCGCGAATAGGAGAGACGTCTTTGTCGAACGGGGAAGAGCTTCGATCTGGATTGTTGCGTCTGACGAGCCCCTTCAACACGGTAGGGTTTCCGGCCATATCGCTACCTTGCGGATATACGCGCTCCGGGCTCCCTGTGAGCCTTCAGATCGCGGCCCGCCCATTCGAAGAGTCCCTGCTCCTCAAAGTGGCCCATGCCTACGAGAATGCGCACTCCTGGGGAGACCAAAGACCTGATATCTGAGGATTTGGGGAAAGAGCGGCTTTCTCATCGTCCCTTCCGGGTGATATATTCCCCGGTTCGGGAGGTTACGCATGCTCCTCGAGGGCAAACTTGGTTTGATTGTAGGAATTGCAAATCGTCGATCCTTGGCGTGGGGTATCGCCCAGTCGCTGGCGAGAGAGGGCGCGCGACTCGCCGTGACCTATCAAGGAGAGCGATTGGAGAGAAATGTCCGGGAGCTGGCCAAAGACCTCCGAGACCCGCTCATTTTGCCCTGTGACGTCACGCGTGATGAGGAAATGGATGCACTATCCAAGTCGCTCGAGAAGGAATTTGGCAAGCTCGATTTCATGGTTCATGCGGTGGCTTTTGCGCTCCGGGAGGAACTGGTTGGGAATTTCGTTGACACCTCTCGTGATGGATACAAGATCGCGCAGGATATTTCCTCGTACTCCCTGACCGCGTTGTCCAAACGTTGTGTCCCGTTGTTCGAGGGTGAGGGTGGAAGTATCGTGACGTTGTCCTACCTTGGGGGTGCTCGGGTGATCCCACACTACAACGTCATGGGTGTTGCCAAGGCAGCTCTCGAGATGTCGGTTCGTTACCTGGCTGCTGACTTGGGACCCAAGGGCATTCGAGTGAATGCTATTTCTGCCGGCCCCGTCAAGACTCTGGCTTCATCTGGAGTGCATGGAATCTCCAAGATGCTGGAGTACCACCGCACTCACGCTCCTCTGAGAAAGAACACCGAGCAGGCCGAAGTCGGTGATGCGGCTGTTTTCCTCACTTCCCACCTATCGCGCGGCATCACGGGTGAGATCCTGTATGTAGACAACGGATTTCACATTATGGGGATGGCCGCTCTGTAGAGCGGAGATTCAAGAACTCAAGAAAGAGACTTCCTCCTTGTGTGCTCGGGTTCTCGGGTACTCGAGTTCCAACTCTGATCCGACAATCAATCAGGCCAAAAGAAGATTCAAAATCAGGTCCCCTTTTTTTCGGAGGTCTGGATTCTCGTGGCGGTGAGCCGCAGCGAATGAGTTTGACGAAGTGCAGCGAGAGGCTTATATTCGCTACCGACCTCTACATAGGTATCGTTTGGAAAGACCGCTCAGTGTGGCGGAGGTGTCATCGGTATTTCGTGAAAAAAGGATTTTGAGGTCGACGGTTGACGAGGTGAAGTCGATTTTCCGTGCAAGCTTGGTCAACGATCCCTTCGAGGATCCTTGCGTCTACGTAGACATTCCCTGGGAAAAGAGGGGTTTACTTTTTGACTTGGGTGCCAATTACGAACTCCCTACTCGCAAGCTGCTCAAGGTGTCCGATGTCTTTGTGTCTCACACTCACATTGATCATTTCATTGGGTTCGATCATCTACTGAGACTACGATTGGCCCGCGAGCGGCCCCTCAGAATCTTTGGTCCTCCCGACATCATTGACCGAGTCGCTGGAAAATTGTCGGGATACACCTGGAACCTCGTTGAAAGCTATCCGTTCGTCATATCGGTGGTCGAGATTCACGAGACCGGGCTTCGAAAGGTCGAGCTCCGAGCCGACGAGGGCTTCGAACCCCGCTACCTGGAAGAGACTCGAGTCGATACCTTACCTCACCCGATTCTCAACGATAACCTGTTTACGGCAGAAGCGGTCCTTCTCGATCACCGTATCCCTTGTGCGGCCTATTCGATTGCCGAGCGGCTTCATGTGAATATTCATCGCGAGGCATTGGAGAGACTGGGGTTTCCGGTCGGCGAGTGGCTGCGAAGTTTCAAGGAAATGGTTAGGATCGGAAAAGATGACGAGGCGCTCGTCGATATTCCGGGCCACGGGAGTCGACCTTTGGGAGACCTCCGTTCGGTCGTTTCGGTTTGCCACGGACAGAAAATCGTTTACGTTACCGATGTCGCTTTCAGTCGAAGGAACGTCGAAGGCATCGTCAAACTGGCGGAAGAAGCAGACCTGTTCTTTTGCGGCGCGCCTTTTCTCGAAAGGGATCGCGAACGGGCACGGGACACCCATCATTTGACAGCTCGGCAAGCAGGATGGTTGGCACGTCGGTCACGCGTGAGTCGAATGGAGTGTTTTCATTTTTCGCCGCGATACGAAAGTGAATCGGAGGCGTTGATTCGGGAAGCGGAGGAAGCTTTTCGAGGTGAAAGTGAGCCGTTGGAAACAGAGCAGATCAAGGGCACGATGAAGCTCGATACTGAACCAATTCAGCTGGGTCGGGTAGAATGAATGGAGGAGAACAGTCGATGGCAACGAACAAGAATGATTTGATCTATGACTGGAACACCGGGGGAGGAAAGGTAGAGCCGGAGCGTAAACCTATCGAGTTCGACGACGAGACGCTTCGAGACGGTCTCCAAAGCCCGTCCGTTTTGTCTCCATCGATCGAAAAGAAGATAGAGATCCTTCATCTCATGCACGATCTGGGTATCCATTCGGCCGACATCGGTTTGCCGGGAGCGGGAGTCCAGGTTCAGGAACAGGTCTACCGACTGGCGAAGGAGATCGTCGATCAGAAGCTCGACATTGCGCCCAATTGCGCGGCCCGAACCCTCGCGGTCGATATCCAACCTGTCATAGAGATTTCGCAGAGGGCCGGTATTCCAATCGAATGCTCGACGTTCATCGGGTCGAGTCCCATCCGGCAATATGCGGAAGACTGGTCTCTCGAAACCCTTTTGAAGAACACGGAAAAGGCAGTGAGGTTGGTGGTTGAAAACGGCCTGCCCAATATGTACGTGACGGAAGACACGACTCGCGCCACGCCGGAGGCGGTGAAGCGGTTGTACACCACGGCCATCGAGTGCGGCGCTAGGAGGATCTGTCTCTGCGACACGGTCGGACATGCTACGCCCGACGGTGTCCGCAACCTGGTGAAGTACGCGAAAGAGCTCGTGGCCGATACGGGCGAAGATGTCAAGATCGATTGGCATGGACATCGCGACCGCGGTCTGGATATCCCTAACACACTGGCGGCCATTGAAGCGGGAGTCGATCGCGTTCATGCTTGCGCACTCGGAATTGGTGAGCGTTGTGGCAACACCCCCATGGACATCCTGCTTGTGAATCTCAAGCTCATGGGAGTGATCGACAACGATCTGACCAAGCTGAGAGACTACTGTTTGACCGTTTCCGAGGCTGTGGGTGTGCCGATCCCCGTGGGGTACCCGGTCGTGGGCGCCGATGCCTTTCGCACGGGTACCGGTGTTCATGCCGCCGCTGTGATCAAGGCGTTCAAGAAGAAGGACGTCTGGCTAGTAGACCGTGTGTACTCCGGCGTTCCAGCCGCAATGTTCGGACTCGAGCAGAGAATCGAAGTGGGACCCATGAGTGGATTATCCAATGTTCATTACTGGCTGAGCTCCCGGGGATATCCGGTGAAAGAGGAGTTGGCTCAAGCTATCTTCCAAGCAGCCAAGGACTCGAATCGTCTCCTCGAAGATTCAGAAATTCTAGCCATCGTCAAGAAGCACCTTGATTGATGGAGACCACTAGAACGTCCTTGGTGTATTTCGAGTCTTGCGGGCGAAGCCCATGTCGATTGATCCCAGAGCCTTTGTGAGCTCGGAGAGCGAGATTGGGACTGAGGTAACTATCGGTCCCAACGTTGTGGTGGAGCGAGGCGTCGTCATTGGTAACGGTTGTCGTATCGGTGCCAACGCTGTTCTCAAACGGGGGCTGTTGCTGGGCCGTCAGGTAACGGTGTGTGAGGGAGCGGTTCTGGGTGGAGAACCGCAAGACCTGAAGTTCGAAGGCGCTGAAAGCTTCGCTGAGGTCGGTGACGAGAGTGTCATTCGGGAGTTCGCAACCATTCATCGGAGTGCCTACGACGGCGGCGTGACACGAGTGGGTCGAAATTGTCTTCTCATGGCTTATGGACACGTCGCTCATGACTGTCAGCTTGGCGATGGCGTCGTCATCGCCAGCTACGCCGCTCTCGCCGGACACATCCACATCGAGTCTCGTGCCTTCATATCTGGAGGGGTCGTTATCCACCAGTTCTCTCATATTGGAGAGCTTTCGATGATTGGGGGTGGATCGAAGGTCAACCTGGATGTGCCACCCTATTTCATGGCGGATGGATTCCCGGTGCGTGCGATTGGGTTGAATCTAGTGGGACTGAAGAGGGCTGGGTACGGAAAGGATGAAATCGGAGCTCTCAAAAAGGCCTTTCAGCTCTTGTACCGTTCCAAACTACTCCTCAAAGATGCGCTGGAGCGCATTGATTCCCTCGGGACTCCAACAACGCAACACCTCGTCGAGTTCATACGTTCCTCAGAGCGTGGGATTTGCCGCAGCCGCCCGAGAATGTCGCCGAAGACTTTTGGTTGAAAAAGTCCGCTTTTATAGCTTTCCTAACAGGTCCGCGGATAGGTGAGCGATAGCATGTGAGCATGAACTCGGGAAGCTCGGATGTGGCCGAGGAGAAGAAGCCGAAGCTACTACGAAGAGTGCGTGATGCAGTCGCTTGCTGGTATGTTCTTCTGTGGGACAAACTTTTCCGCCACGGCCGGCGTGGTCCCCAGGCTACGAACTGTTTACAGTTGAAAAAGGGAACGCGATTCCGTCTCAGCGGTGGGGAGGTTCAGCTACTGGAGGACGAACTGGGCAGTCACGTCGCCGAGCCCGCCGTCGTCGAATCGAGCCGCGAGGTCTCGCCGTAGCCTTCGTGTCAACGAATAGCGGACAAAGTACCTCGCTTTGCAGTTTTTGAAGCCACCGCCCCAAAGGTGGTGTGGTTTATTTGTTCCCCGAGATGACGAATGAAGTGGAATCCGCCAACTCTTTGAGTGCGGCGGCAGTGGGGTCTTCCTCCGACTCGGACAATACCTGGCGGTACGCGCTACGGATGGCCTGATTGATGTTGAAGCGGGGAGGGACGGGGATGTGAGGGTAGGGAAGGACCACAGGGCCATTACCCTCGTCCACAGGCGTCGTCATGCCAATCCCCTGAATCGTCTTCAAGTATTCTTCCGAGGCTCTCCGCTCGTCCTTGAGTTGGCTGTAGAGCAAGCCCAGCGACAACGAAATCGCGGGATCGGATCGCGTGAGTCCTTCCGCCTGTTGTAGCTCTCGAGCTGAACCGGGAAGATCCTTGGCAATATATCTTGCTTCCGCGAGTGCGAGTCTTGTGGCCAGTGGATCTGCATCTTTGGATAGAGATTCTTCCATGAGTTTGAGCGCCGTCTCGGTATCGCCTTCGGCAAGGCTAACCTCTCCGAGCGTGAGCAGAAGCTCTCCCTCGTGGACTCCTTGAGCACTGGTAAGGATTTGACGTGCCTTGGAGAGAGCGCTCTCATCTTGCCTCTGTTTTCCAATCGCTAGCCAGGTCCTGCCGAGCGCTATCTGAGCGCGGGGTTCTTGAGGATTGATCCGAAGTGCGCGAATGAGCTCACGACGAGCGGCTTCGAACTGTCTTCTTTCTACGTCAGATCTCTCCGAGTAGTGTTAGGGGACGTTCATCGCCCGGTGCTTGGTTCAAGAGCGATCGTATGACCTCCTCGGCCTCCTCGAGCTTTCCTTGTTCAAGGAGCGCGATACCCAGCTCCAGGTACCCGTCGCCTCCTGCTTCGAGGGAGCGAAGAACCTGCTCGGCTTCGGCGTAGCGCCTTCTCGTATTCAGTAGGGTTCCATACAACAGTCGGGCTTCCCTTTGAGCCGGATTCTTGGCGACGGCCGACTTGAGGTACGGTAGAGCCTCATCAACTTGATCGGTTTGCACCAAGCTCATGCCGAGTCGATAAAGCGGCTCGGCGCCGACGTCGCCGGCTTCGACCACCTGCCGGTAGTAGCGGGTGGCCTCCTCGAAGCGACCTTGAGTGTAGAGGACGTCCGCGAGCTCCTCTGTAACTTCCGGCGCATCTGGATCAAGCTCTACCGTCCGGGCCAGATCCGACAGTCCTTCATCGAAATTTCCGTTCGCGATCTGAGCGCGGCCCCTTCCAAGATAAGCAGGTGCGACATCACCGTATGATGCGAGAATGGCTGAATAGGCGGCGACCGCCTCTGTGTACTGCCCCGTATTCAGCAAACTGCCGGCCGAATCGAGCTCTTCAACGGGCAGCGTCTCACTCTGGAACAACCATAGAGCCAGCGCAATCACGACGATGATCGCGGCGGCTCCCGCAGCTATCCACAAGGCCATACGCGATCGCCCCGAAGGTTGATTCAACGGACGGTTCTTGCTGGTGGCGTTCGTCGGCGCTTGATTCTTGTCCGCTTGAGGCTCGTTGCCACCCACGGCTTGGCGTGCATCGAACAAAGCCGCTTCCCGCTCCTGCTCTCCCGGTGTCTGGAACATGGTTTCTTCGCCGTTGGAGTCGGCAGCAGCTTGTTTTTCGGTCGATGGGCTCTCGGGCGTTGGAGACGGGAGGGGAGGGCTGACGCTGGGTGTTCCAGATGTGGACAAAGTCTCTTCGGGATCAAATTCGACGGTATTGAGCTCGTGAGCGCCGGCGTCGGGTATTCGATCCTCAGTCGAGCTCTCCGAGACGGCCTCCGGTGGCGGGGCGGCAGGTGTCCTGGGTTTGGAAGCAGGCTGCTGCTCGGCCGACTGGGCTACGAGCAATAAGGCATAGGCCTCTGCCGTTTGCCCCTGCGCCAAGAGCCGGCTTCCCAACGCCAGTATTTCCTGTGTCCATGCCTTTCGTCGCTCGACCGACTGTGTTGAGGACAGGAGCACCACGAGCTGGACGCTACGTTTCGACGGATCGCTTGCGAAACAGCCTTTCCACAGCTCGATGGCGCGTCCGCGTTTGCCGGCGGCAAAAGCTTCAGCGGCCGACTTGAAATCATCGACGAGGCTACTCGTGGCTTGCGTACCGGAGCGCAGCCGCTCCGCCACATCATAGAGCTCTCGCGCTTCAGCGAGTTGGGTATCGTCTGAAAGCAGTTGTCGGAGCTCGGTTTCCGCGGACTCCAGGTCCCCGGAGGCCAAGCAAGAAACGACGTGTGACAATCTGTCGTCGATGGACGTCATATCTCCGCTTACGTTCTCTGAATCAATGAAATCACCGTTCTTGATTTGCTCGGAAACCTTTTGATGCTGAGACTCTATACGTCGAAGAACCTCTTGGCGGTACTCGGAAAGTGGCCTCAAATCACGAATTTCCGTGGTTTCACGGAACAAGGTCTCTTCGTCGCTTTTGACCAAAGTCTCGATGAACGGAACGTCTCCCGCTCGCAGGTCGGTCGTTACCTTATAGGTTCGATTGCCGACGATCAGCTCATTGTCGTGGCCGAATTGCATCGCTATCAGTTGTGTTTACTGGATTTACGTATACTAAAGTATACACCAGATTCCTAGGCAGAAGCTAGCCGGAGACGGCAACGTTTTGGTGGGCTGGTTCCGTACAGAGCAAGTAAACCGGCGATCCTCTTCCCAAACATCATCACCCTAAATTGATGCCAGGAGAAGAGCCGAAGCATTGAATTGACGGTTGCACCTTTGCACCGTGCCTGGTAGCATAGTTAGCATAAGGTTAAATCCGACAACAGTTTAAGTGGTGTAGAAACAGGAGGCAAGGATGTCTGCGACATCGGAGCAATCCGCCCCAATGGGTATGGACGACTACGGAGAACTGCTAGTCCTCGAGACCTCGGTGCTTCGCACGCTCTGTCTGACGGTGAATGCAACCGGGTCCGAGCTCAAGTACAAGATCATCGACACGCTATCTGAAGATGACTTCTACTTTCCAATCAACAAAGCTCTGTTTGCTTCCATCATAGAAATGCACCGTCGAGGGGATTATGTGGTCTACACCAATTTGGAGGAAGACTTCCGTAACAAGTCCGTCGACGTTCCCGAAAATTTGTTTGTAGAGGATTTCTTCCGTGGCGAGCTTCCGGAATTGGAGGAGTTGAACAAGTGGATCAATCGCCTGAAGGAACGCTCTCGTGGTGCGCCGGGTTTCAGGGATACGAACACCATTGACGAGAAAAGAACCCCATCGAGCTCTCCCCAGGTCGCAGTTCCCGCCGAGAGGAAAGCAGATTCCAAGAATGCGAGTCCGTCTGCGAGCACGACCATTGCTGGTATCCCTTCCTCAATGACTAACAGCAACGTCACTCAGGTTCGGTCCAAAACCGAGGTCCGCAAGGTCGTCGGCAAAACAGAATCCTCCTGTCAGTCCGCCGGTCAAGGTGGCCCCGAAAAGGCCGAAAGCGCCGGTCTTGTCTTCCGAAGGTGATGACTGGGCCAACTATCTCGACGATCTCGCTGCACAGCAGGGCAAGAGCTTCGAGACGGGCTTTGTCGGTATCGACGAAGAGCTGGGAGGGCTTTCCGCCGGTCTCATGGTTGTGCTTGATGAAAACAATGAGAGATGCACCGGGTTTTTGAAACAGCTGACGGATCAAATTGCGATCAAATCGAAGGTGCCATGCCTTTTTGTCTCCTTCGATACATCGAAGGCAGTTCTCAGGGTAATGACACTGGCCCGCCTATCGGGCGTTCCCGCAAAAGACATTGAAAGAGGTCGGCTCAAGAAGGACTCGCAAGACTGGCAGGCCGTGGAACAAAATGGGCGTAAGGCGGCTAGTTGGTTGAAGCGTGTGTTCGTCATCGAAGGGACCTCGATTACTAGTTTCGATCTCCTCCAGGAGTTAGGACGACAGTTGGTCGGGTCCAGCGAAGACTCGACCGGGGTCATCGTCATTGACCATTTGGAAAGGTTGAATCCAGAGGACTCGCCTCGAGTAAAGGCTTCCGAGCTGAAGTCGCTTTCGGACGCCCTCGATATACTCGTGGTGACGGCAACGAACGACCCAAACATGTTGTCGGCCGCCGATGTTGATTTTGCCGCTGAGCTAGACGAAAGCAGCGGAGAAGGCACAACGCTTAGAATCAACCGAGTTGGTGAGCCATCGACGACCGTCCGTTTAATGTATCGATCGACAATACACAAGTTCGTCGAACAGTAATCTACTTCTTGTATCCAATTTGGCGCAGGAAGGCCCTCCTCTTGGTTATGTCTTCCTCCGTTTCCTTTCCCAAGGGAGTCAGACCATCAACGACTCCGACGATTCCGCGTCCTTGCTCCGTCTCGACGACGAGGACCTCGACAGGATTCGCCGTAGCGCAGAAGATTCGACAGACTTCCGGACACTCGCGTACCCGAGGCAGGACATTGATAGGGAAGGCATTTTTCATGATGATCAAGAAGCTGTGACCAGCTCCTATCGCAAGCGCGTTGTTGGCAGCGAGCTCAATGAGCTCGTCATCGTTCCCCTCCACCCTCACCAGACGATCTTGAGAAGCTTCACAGAATCCAATGCCAAAACGGGCCGTGGGTACGGAGTTGACCATGACCTCATAGAGATCTTCTACTGTTTTGATGAAATGGGACATTCCCAGGATGATGTTGCTGTCCGAAGGAAAATCGAGTCGTACGCTCTTGATGTTCACGGCAATCTCCTTATTCGCTGGTTCTTGGTGCCGCAGTTTAGCATGGCCTTGGGGGTGGCTGCCCCTGCTGCATCGGGGAGTAAGGAGTAAGAAGTAGAAAGTAAAAAGCAAAAAAGTGGTATTCTACCTACTTGCTCCTTTCTCCCCGTTGATGATCTATGTCACTGCAGCTTCTGTTGGCTAAGCGGAACATGTGAACCTGTGCCGGAGCATGAGGTTAGCGACCTCAGCGATTTCCACTAAGGAGGGCAACAATATGTTGGACCGGAACCGCTGGCTCTTCTCGGCTTTGATGATTTTTGGCTTGGTGTCTGTCGCTGGCTCTTGCCGGAGCGGCGACGTCGATGCGGAGATCCCCAGCGAAGAACAAACCGTCACTGCGGAGGAGTCTTCCGCCGCAACATCCGAACGCGAGGCTGCTGAGCAATTGACGGAGGAGCCTATCTCTTCGGCGCCAACGGGCGCCGAAACGCAACGATCTCGCAAGGAATCGGAGTCTCTCCCGCCACCCAAACTGGCGCCGCCGGTGGTCGCTCCCCAATCGCCCGAGCCTCCTCCTGAGCCCGAGATTGTCGAGGTCGTGATACCGGAAGGGACCATATTCGAACTGGAACTACTCACTCCCCTCGACACGTCCGTCAATCGAGTCGGCGACGAAATCCAAGCTCGCACGATCTCGCCCATCTATTTGAAGGGTGAATCGGTTCTTTCCCAAGGTACCTATGTCGAAGGTCGGGTTACCGAAGCTCAAGCCTCTGGTAAGGTGAAGGGAAGGGCCCGTTTGGCCTTCACCTTCGATAGGCTCAGCACAGGTACGGGCGTGAAGGTTGTCGAGACGAGCTATGTCGATAAGGAGGCCGGCTCGGGGAAGAAAAAGGACGCAACCATCATTGGAGGCGGAGCGGGTGTCGGTGCACTAGTAGGGGGTATCATCGGGGGCAAGAAAGGAGCGGCGATTGGGGCCGCCATCGGTGGTGCGGGTGGAACTGCCGTTGTGTTGACGACGAAAGGTCAGGAGATCCGACTGCCCGTCGGTACGGAGGTCAACGTCCGGCTCGACGCGCCGGTCACGATTCAGTTGAATTGAGACATAAGGAGGTCGTAGCAAGCGATCTTAATCGAGGGTGAATACTTCCCAAAGTCGAAAGAGGACTCTGGGAATCGCCTCGAGAGAGCTCTAGTCTTCGATCTTGACCTTGCGTCCGGTGAGTTTCTCAACGGCAATCAAGATCTTCTCTCTCAGGATGAGACGAGCCCGCCGTTCTTCAGCGGTGATGAAGCTATATACCTCTTTGGTGATTCTCTGAAGGAAGGCTACCTCAGGCCGCGTCAATTCGAGGACGATGAGACCGCCACCTTCCATAGCCTTTTCATCGAAATTGATGTCAAGCAGTTTGTCGCGAAGAGCTAGTCGTGCTTCTCGATCTCGCGCCGAAGCCGGATCGAAGTCTCTTTTGGTGATCTTTCGGAGGAAGTCGATTTCCCCGTAAGAAAAGACGATCTCGGTGGTCTTGTCGACCTTGGTGCTCTTCCTCGTCGCTAAATGCGTTTTTTTCTTCGGAATCGCTTTTTTCTTCGCCTTTTTCTTGATTTTTTTCGCCACGTTTCACCTGCTTAGACTGGCCTCGTGAATCGAACGCACCATCCTTCGACACCTAGTTCGGCCCCGTCTTGAAGCTCGTCTCAACGCTCGACGTGCTACAACAAGCACTAAGAAGGAGATTGACTCTTGGCCGAACCTTTCCTGCCGGGCTCACCCACTTCGAGGTCACCGTTGATCTTGGCACCTTCCATGACACTCAGCTTCGTGGCTCGGAAGGTTCCCGATGCTCGCGCTTGTTCCAGAAGTTGGAGTGATTCCGTTTCAATTTCGCCACTAAAGTGTCCGCTAATCTCTACCCTGGCCGCTTTGACCGTGGCGTCGATATCGGAACCTTCCACGATGCGGAGGATGCCGGACGCCTCGAGGTTTCCTTTGAACCGGCCTTGCACTGTGATATTGCTGCCTACCATCTTGCCTTCGAAGTTGGCAGTGGAATCAAGAATCGTTGCTTTGTCGTCTTGCACAGAACACTCCACCCATCATGACGGGTCTCACCTTTGAGACGAGTCCCCGCCAACTTGGCGCGCAAATTTGATTTCGCCCGAAAGCGAGTTCTACGATAGGAGAATGATACTCTGCCTCGCGGAAAAGTGTCAATTCGGGGTGGATCGACATCCGAGTGTCCCATCCGCTAGCCCGACGGATGCTAGCTGAGGCCGACTCCGGGCCTCGACCGCGTGAGGTTACTTCACAGGGTACCCGTACGTACGAGCTGTTCGACGTCCTTGGTCACTTGATCCCCCACCACTCCGAAGTATTTCTTGACGACGTAGCCGTCTTTGTCGATGAGGTACTTCGTGGGGTAGCCGAGGAACGGTCCGAAGGACTCTTTAGACCCTTCTTCGCCCAAGAGGTTGGGGTAGGTGATGCTCCGTTTCTTGACGAATTCATCGATATCTTCCCTGTCACCGGACTCGAGAACGATCCCCACCATCGCAAACTCTCCAGGATCGTACGATTCGGACAGCTTCTGGAGGTGCGGTAGCTCCGAGATACAGGGGGCGCACCAAGTGGCCCAGAAATCAACGAGAACGACTTTGCCCTTTTGTGCGTCGAGAGAAAAAGAGCCGCTTCCGTCTACTCGATCGAGCTCCAATGAGGGGGCGGGCTTTTTCTCATCGTTCGCAGGCGCAGAACCGTTTCCGCAAGCCATCGTCATTAACGCAGCACCAACAAGAATCGATATCACGGCTTTCATCATTCTTACCTCGCATCGGGAACATCCATGTCGAAACGCACTCGACTGGAAGTTGTTTTGCTTTTCTCTTGATTACCGGCTAGTCTTCGTCGACGCTCATGCATAGAAGGCCAATCCTACGTGAGTACTTCGACTCCTTCCTGCTTGCAGTGATTGTCGTGCTTTTCATGAGATCCTTCCTGGCGGAAGCCGTCCAGATTCCAACCGGAAGTATGGAGGATACTCTGCTCCCAGGTGACCATCTCTTTATCAACAAATTCACGTTTCGAGATTTTCGCGAGACCGACTCTTCGGGCGTACTGCCCTACGCCGATATTCGACGTAGAGATGTCGTTGTGTTCAGGTTTTTTGACGAGCCCGCGAGTCCCAAGTACTACATCAAAAGGGTCATTGGACTTCCAGGTGACGTTGTGGAGATTCGTTCCAAACAGGTCTATATCAACGGAAAACCGTTGGATGAACCTTACGCAGTCTTCAAAGACCCCATGCTCAACGACCGTCGACCTCGCGACGTTATGGGACCCGTTGAGATTCCAATCCATCATTACTTCGTTATGGGTGACAATCGTGACCGAAGCTACGACAGTCGGTACTGGGGGCTCTTACCCAGAGAGCGGATCATCGGCAGACCTTTGCTCATATGGTGGTCCATCGACCCGCGACAAGCTGGCAGTCGATCACAGGAACTCGTCATTAGCTTCTTCAATCAGATCCGTTGGAGCCGGATAGGAACAATGGTTCGTTGAGTGAGCCGATTTCTTCCAGGTTTGCGAACATAGTGCAGAGGAAACTCCTTACCCAAGTACCGGCAGGAAGGTGAAGTAGCGAGACAGAACCTGGAGTTTGTCTGTTGCCACCAATATGCCGACGGCGATCAACAACACGCCGGCAATCACTTCTACCGTCCGCATATGTTTCTTTACATGAGAGAAAACATTCAAGAAACGGTTGATAGCCAAACTGGTTCCGATGAAGGGAAGGCCGAGTCCCAGTGAATAGGCACCGAGCAAGGTCACACCTTCACCGACCGTTTCCTGGGTGGCTGCCATTGCAAGAACCCCGGCGAGAATGGGCCCGATGCAAGGGGACCACCCGAAGGCAAAAGCCAGGCCAATCAGAAAAGAGCCGATGAGGCCGATTGGCTTTTGGTTGGCGTGGAATCGCTTTTCATAGTTGAGCCATTTGATAGGAGTGAGGCCCATGGTGTGTAGCCCGAATATGATGATGATCACACCGGCGACGCGAGCGAGGATCACTCTGTTCTCCGCAAACCAACGTCCAATATAGGTGGCGGATGCACCCATGGCGATGAATACCAGGGAAAAGCCGAGCACGAAGAAAAGACTATTCACAACGACTTGTCGTCGCAGGCGCTTCTTCTCCTCCTGGCTGACATCGGCTTGGCCTTTGAGCTCCTGAAGGGAGACACCTGAGATGAAAGAAATGTAGCCCGGAACAATGGGCAAGACGCAGGGCGAAATGAAAGATATGATACCGGCAATGAAAGCGGTGATAATGGTTACGTTCTCCACGGATTCGTACCTCGCACGGTTGAGCTCATAGCGGAGCTATTCTAGCGCGAAAGATGCCTGGTCACGAATCCAAACTCACGTCCTCGGGCCGGATTTCGTCACGATGGACGGACTGAGAGGACATCTGAGCTCATGATCCGGGGCATTGGTGTCGATCTCGTCGAGGTTTCGCGAATGGCTGCGGCCTATTCACGACACGGAGATCGGCTCACCAGAAGAATCTGCACGTCGGCCGAAATGGTGCAGATGAGTCAGGCAAAAGATGTTCCTCGGAAGTTGGCTGCCATCTTTGGTGTGAAAGAGGCTGTCATGAAAGCACTAGGTACCGGAATGCAGGGCGTAGGTTGGCAAGAGATTGATACCAGCAGTGCGTCAGTGGGTCGTGTCGATAGTCTGCTGTGCCGGCGAGCTCTCGACGTTGCTCGGCGTCTGGGCGTGAGTCAATATACATTTTCCGTGACCGTATCGGGAGATATCGTTCTAACAGCGGCTGTTTTGAGTGGGGACTGATGGAGCTCGACGACAAAGAATCGGTTCTAAGTGTCTGCTGAAGGTCTGTGCAAAGCGGTGATCAGCCCTTTCTGGACGAGTCAGAGTCGTCGTCGCTCCACAGCATTTTCACAGATCCTGTGGAAAGAAGAATCCGGCGGGAGCTCATTGTTGCGCTGAGGAGTTGCGGCAGGATGGACGCGGCAGGGATGGGTGGCAACGAAGACCCATGAGAGGCTTGTTGTGATGAAAGTATCGACTCGACGTCCGGCGTTTCTTGGCTTGGCATTGTTGATCGGACTCTTTGGGACTCCATCGGCCGGCGCCATAGGCCTCACCGGTTTTTTGCAGAATGCATCACCAGGCTCGAGGGCCGGGATCGGCTTCGCGATTAGCGTGCCGTTGTTCACCGAGATCCTCACTCTCGAGGGTGAGTATTCCAGGGCGCGGGCGGAGGTCGCTTCCCCGTCGCTGACCATCTGGAGCGGCAATATCCTTCTCGTCTTGCCTGTGGAAGTCGTACGTCTGAAACCTTACCTGGCAACCGGGTTTGGCTTCTATCGGCAGATTGCCGCCGATGCAAGTGTGAGCTCCTTTTGCACATTGCCTGGTTTTGGAACCTTCATCAGGCTAGGCGGGCCGCTTCATGCACGGATCGAGTATCGCTTCATCCGGCTACGCGGCAACGTTCTCCAACAAGACCAGCGAAGATTCTATGGTGGATTGACGCTGAAGTTTTAGATTGCCCGGTATTTGACTCCGGACCTACCTCTCGCTAAGATCACATGTTCTGTATCCCTATGAATTTGAAGGAATAAAAGGCAAAAGCTGTGGTCTTTTTCAACTACACAACGATGCAGGCTTCGGCCAAAATCGTCTACTACGGGCCTGGGCTCTGTGGAAAGACCACCAATTTGCAATACATCCATGCCAAGACCAATCCCAACTCCCGCGGGGAGATGGTGAGCCTGGAAACAGAGGCCGATCGGACCCTTTTCTTCGATTTGCTACCTCTGGAGGTGGGAACGATTGGTGGAATGAAAGTGCGGCTCCAACTCTACACCGTCCCAGGACAGGTGTTCTACAACACGACGCGGAAACTCGTCCTCAAAGGTGTCGATGGAATTGTCTTCGTTGCAGACTCGCAGGTTCCGGCTCTGGACGCCAACCTCGAGAGCCTCGCCAATCTTCAACAGAATCTCGAGGAGCTGAACCAACCGCTCGACAAGCTACCGTTTGTCATTCAGTACAACAAAAGGGACCTCAGAAACATCCATCCCATCGACGTTCTCGATTGCTATCTCAATCAAAGAGAATACGACGTGTTCGAGGCCGCGGCTCTTCATGGACTAGGTGTGTTCGAGACTCTCAAGGCCATTTCGAAGAAGACACTCGCGGGCGTCCATCGGAGAATTTCGGGTGACGAAGAGAAAGAGAGTCCTGAGAGCCTTGTTCCTTCGGAAAGGGTTCGTTCGACGCAAGCTCCTATAGGTTCCTCCGTCGAAAAACCTAAGAGCTCGACGCCACCAAGCTCGATGGCGACACCTCCCAAGCCGAAGGAGGGGTCTCGGGTAGAGACAAAGCCAAATACAAGTGAGGTCAAGGTGGAGTTTGCGGCCAGCAACAGTACTCCCCCTCCGATTGAGAAGGTACCTAGGTCGCCTGCACCCCCTCCAAAGATCGTGACCAAATCTCGTTTCGACATCGAGTGCGAGCTCGATCAGATCCGCGAGCTAGCTCGAGGTAAGACGCCGGTCCCCGCGAAGAAGGCTTCGCAGGTTGAGGTCGTGGCGCAAGGAGACTGCGAACGGAGGGTGGAAGTTCTGCTCCCCCCGAACTCGCTCCAGAGTGCAAGTCACCTGGTCTTGGATCTCCAGGTTGTCGATCGGGATTCGGGGACGAAGACTTCAGAATCCCTCCGAGTTGACTTGCCGACCAAGTCCAGCGACCGGAAGAAACGATTCAAGATTACGGTTGACTTGGAAGAAGAAGACTAGCCCAGCGATATCGGCCCGCCCTGTAATTCAGTTGCCAGTTATCGGTGACCAGTTATCAGTGAACAGCACCCGCACGGCCGGGACGTCCGGCGCATCGGAGACTAACTTCGTGCGGATGCCCCCTGCCCCTGCCCGAGCCCGTGCCCTTGCCCGATCCGTTACCCCTTGCCCCTGCCAGAGGCAAGTTAGTTGGAAGTTATCAGTAACCAGTGTTACTGCTCACTGGTTACTGATTACCGATTACCGATTACTGGTAACTGTTCACTGATGGTGTGATGCGTCTAGGTGCCTGACTCGGGGGCTACGTAAAGGTGATACACGCGGAGACCGAGCTCGCGTGTGTCGGAGCCCAGGCCCTTTTCCGAGGGCACGAAGGACGATTCATTGATGATGCGAAGGTCGACCCAATCCTCGACCCCGAGAGATGCTGCTGGGATTGGTATCTCTTTCAAGAAGCGATCTCGTTCTGACACGACGAACTGTGCGATCTCGTTGTCTCCCACATTGACGGTGACGGTGAGAGGGGCGTCGAAGGCATTGACATTGGTGTCTGCGTCGAGATAGAGGACGGAATCCACTTTGGGGTTCTTGAAGGAACAAACCGCCTCGTTCTTGGTCCACTGCCATTCGATGGCCGGATTTTCCGGCGAAGACTCGAGTTGATGCCATCCTTCTTTGTAGACCAAAAAGATGTTCTCTTTTTGATCGAGCAGCGTTAGCTCTCCGACTCGCGCGCCCTTCCCCGTCTCGTCTCCGGCGAGGCCCAGCCTTTCGCCTGTTTCCGGGACATATAGGCCCAGTTCGATCGAGGTCGTGCCCAGGTAAGGATAAAGAGGAATAAAAATGGTCCGCGTGTACTCGATGGTCGAGCCCGCACCCCAAGAGCTTACGAGTTGGGGCGGCTCGTGGTCGTCCGTGAAGAGAAGCTCATCATGAGAGTCGAGAAAGTGGACGAAGACCTTGTAGTCTTTTTCCAGAGGCTCGAAGTCCGGCCCAACTTCGAAACGGTATGTAATCTTGATTGGGCTTCCAATAGGCGCGCGCGATTGATTGAGCTCGATGGTTGGGGTAATAGGACGGACCTCGGACGCCTTTTTCCCTTGACAGGCGGCCATACCGAAGGCAAGGACTACGGCCATCCCCATCTGTGACATTCTTCGTTGCAAATGATTCATCCCATTATCTCCTCTTATTATGGCGAAATGAACTTGTCGTCATCAATCCGGGTCCTGTTCTTCTTCGCGTATCAACGTCTGAAGGCGAGGACAAACTGCAAAGTATGTCACAGGATCAGAGGGTAGTCAATTGTTCGTGTGTGATCTAGGGCGGCTCCTTCAGCTCGAGCTCGTGAGTTTGTTCGCCGTCGCAGTATCTTGACGTCTTCTTCCGCGAGGTGCTATATTGCTTTATCTGCTGAATTTGTGAGCATTCAGCATCTCGTAACCTTTTATCACGTCTACCGACAAAGATAACATTGAGATGAAAGAGTGAGCCCGACGAATGCGACGAAATCCTGGTCATCGATGGCGGGTGCGATCTCCCGGCCGGAGAAGTTGACGCCTTCCGTTGTCAAAGACTCATGACGAAGAACTACGCCACCGTCAAAGATCCCGATCTCCTTTCGTTACAGGAAACTCGCGAGCGGGTGACCTGGGCGAGAGAAGCCTGGCTCACTTACTCCCACTCTTCCCAAGAGGTCGTCGATCGGATCGTTGCGGCTGCTGCCGCTGCTGCCTCGAAGGCGTCCAGAAAATTGGCGGAGATGGCAGTCGAGGAGACCGGCTTTGGTGTGTTGGAGCACAAGTTCATCAAGAACAAATTCGCCTCCATTGACGTCCATGAATCCATCAAGGGCTTGAAGACGGTCGGAGTCATTCGCGAAGTCCCTGAAAAGAGGCTCTATGAGATCGCAGAGCCGGTGGGAGTGGTTGCGGCCATCATTCCTTCCACGAATCCGACGTCCACGGCGATCTACAAGATTCTCATTAGCCTGAAGTCTCGCAACACGATCGTCTTGTCGCCCCATCCCGCGGCACGAAGGTGCATCAAGGCGACAGCCGATCTCATGAAGGAGGCTGCCGTTTCGGCGGGAGCTCCCCCGGGCGCCATTGAGTGCGTGGAGAACGTCTCGATAGAAGGTACTCAGGAGCTGATGAGTCACCGTCTCACTTCCGTCATTCTGGCGACAGGCGGGATGGGGTTGGTACGGGCGGCCTATTCTTCTGGGAAACCTGCGTTTGGAGTGGGTCCGGGCAACGTGCCGGCCTACGTAGAGTCATCGGCGGACGTTGCCAAGGCGGTACGGGATGTACTGACCGGCAAGAGCTTTGACAACGGGACGCTCTGTTGTTCGGAACAAGCGCTCATTTGTGACGAGTCGATTTTGGCTCGGGTGCGAGAAGAAGTCGTCAAAGAGGGTGGTTACTTTCTGACTCGAGAGGAAGCGGCTGCGGTCGCGAGAATCGCCGTCACGTCGAGTCGTTTGGCCAATCCGGAGGTTGTTGGAAAAGGCGCTGGTTTCATAGCGGAGAAGGCGGGCGTGAACGTACCTCCGGGAACGAGAGTTTTGGTGGCGGAGTTGGAAGGTGTTGGAAGAGACTACCCGCTGTCTATTGAGAAGCTTTCCCCCATATTGGCTTTTTATGTTGTGAAGGATTGGCGGGAAGGCTGCGAGCGCTCGAAGCAGGTGCTCTCTTACGGTGGTATGGGTCACACGTTGTCCATTCACTCACAGAATCAAGACATCATCATGGAGTTTGCGCTTCAAAAGCCTGCGTTCAGAGTCATTGTCAATTCGTCCGCAACTCACGGGGCGGTGGGATTTAGCTCCGGCCTCGATCCGGCTATGACACTCGGGTGCGGAGCCTATGGTGGAAACATCACCTCCGACAACATCACTCCCATGCATCTCATCAACGTCAAACGATTGGCCTTCGAGTTGCGTCCTGTCGATGTGAGCAAGGCCCTTGTCGATTACGGCTTCGACGGCCAAGTGAGTGTACCCGCAGCACCATCGCGTGTCGCAGATTCGGTTGCGGATGAGGTCTCCCTATTCTTGGACCGTAGGGGATTTCCCGAGTCCTCCAAGTCTGCTGCCGGTCGGCAAAACAGTGTCTCGACCTCCCATCTCGAAGGGGAGGACGAACCGTCCGACCAACCCAGTTCGGGGACCTCGAGTCCTCCGGAAGCTCCCGCGCCCCTCGATTTCATTTCGGAAGACGACGTGAGAGCTGCGCTCGACCAAGGCCGAAAACTGCCGGTGGGCTCCAAAACCGTCATTACTCCGTCGGCGCGAGATCTTGGGAATCAAAACAGCATCTTTATTCGAGTGTGAATCAGTTGGAACATGCGGATGGTGGTTCATGACAGGCGTTTCGGATCAAGGGGGATCTCACGTTGCCCATTGGCGAAGGTAGTGGAAAGAGAAGCAAGTTAGCCACCCACGGGGTCGTGGGACTGTTCCTTGTTCTGGGTGGTTGGTGCTGTTCATCCCATAAGACGGTATCCGAGACCGTCGGCCAACCCCAGCCGCCATCGGAGGCCCGGGCAGAGACTGGTGAGAGCGAAGAGGTCCTCGATCTCATCCGAGAGGCCCAAAGGGAGCTCGCTCTAGGGGAGAAGCTCCTTGCCCAAAACAATAGCGAAGAAGCCCGACTCGCCTTCAACCGTGCCGTGGACGTTCTCCTCAGCGTTGATGGGGGCGCGGACCGCCATCCTGAAATCAAGCCTGTTTATGCTCAGCTCGTTGAGCGTATCCACGCTCTCGAGATGCAAGGTGAGGATACGGAACCTGAAGAGGCGGCCGGTCAGGCATTGTGGGAAGAAGAGTTAGAGTCCGTAATCAACGTCTCAGAGGCAGAGGATTCAAGTGAGATATCTACTCCAGACTCTGTGACCTATGACATTCCCATCGACCACAACCCAAAAGTGGCGGCCATCGTCGAGATGTTTCAGACGAGACGACGCGATTGGTTTCAATCCGCGCTCCGTCGTTCAGGACAATACATCGAATTCGCCCGCGAGGTGTTTCGTGTGGAAGGGCTTCCCGAGGATCTCGTCTACTTGGGGATGGTCGAGAGCGCTTTCAAGACTCGAGCGGTTTCGAGGGCCGGAGCTCGGGGCATGTGGCAGTTCATGGGTGGCACCGGCCGCCTCTATGGGTTGCGCCAAGACTACTGGACCGACGACCGCTTCGACCCAGAGAAATCCACCCGAGCCGCTGCGGAACACCTGAAGGACCTCTATGAGGATTTCGGTGACTGGTATCTAGTCATGGCCGCCTACAACGCAGGGCCGAACCGGGTCAAACGGGCTATTGCAGGAACCGGTACCCGGGATTTTTGGGAAATCTCACGCACCCGCTATTTGAGGCGCGAGACTAAAAGCTACGTTCCTTTGATTCTGGCGACCATCATCATTGCAAAGGACCCCTCGCGATACGGGTTCGAGCTCGAAGCCGATCCGCCCGTGAAGTACGACAGCGTTTTGGTCGATGCACCCGTGGATCTCGGCACCGCCGCGAAATGTGCGGACACGACTCTGGACGAGATGAAGAAGCTCAACCCAGAGCTCAGAAGATGGGTTACCCCGCTCAATCGAGGGGAGTATGTTCTCAAGATTCCGGAGGGATCGGCGGATCGTTTTTGTCGGGCCATGGAGGCCGTTCCGCCGGAGGAGAGAGTCCGTTTCTTGGCCTATACCGTTCGTCGTGGAGATACTCTTTCCCAAATTGCTCGAAAATATGGCACCACGGTAAGTGCTCTCCAGGACTCGAACCGCATCGGGAGACGTTCGCTCATCAAGCCGGGGCAGGTTCTTACGGTTCCCGTCCCTGCCGGCACTTCACCTCAGCCGTCGCAAGCCTCGAGCAGGAAGAAGAACGCTCCCACTAGTGGAGGCGATGTCTATGTCGTCCGCGCCGGAGATACTCTGAGCGAGATTGCCGATACGCATGGCGTTGCTCTGAGTAGCCTGCGTGACTGGAACGGTCTCGGAAGGCGAAGCTTGATCCGTCCCGGCGATGAGCTCGTCGTCTACGGAGTGGATAGTGGAGACGGGGGAGGCAAGAATGGAAGCAGCGGCACCGGCCGTGTCGTGTATCGCATCCAGCGGGGAGACACGCTTTCGAGGATCGCCCGTCGATTCGACGTGAGCGTGTCGGATATCCGTCGGTGGAACCAGTTGCCTCACAACCGAATCGTTGCGGGAGAATCTCTGGAAATATACCCTCCGAGTCCCTGATTTTCGGGTCGGCTCGAGATGCGGGGTTTGACGTCGTGCCAGCCTTGACAGGGTCAAAGCCTCAATGGTAGGGTTCCATCAGTCTCGTAGAGTTCCTTTGTCGACCAGTATCGATTGGTAGAGAACTAAGCGCCCCTTATCCCTGAACCCCCACATTTTCCGAACTCGGTGAAGCATGAATGCAGTAAGAGATTTCAATACCGATCATGTGAAGTACATCAAAGCTGCCATGGATGAGCTCGTCAATGCGGGTGTGGACGAGGGTTTCATCATCTTCGAGTCCGATGAAGGCAAGTTTCTCCAGTTCACCTACAGCAAAGGCGACGGATTAACGTTCGATTTGCCGCGTATGGGCTTGAGTGAGGAGGAGCTGTCGAGGGTCTGTAAGGTCGAGGGTCTCGAAGCAATGAACGAGACAGAAATGTCCTTCCTTCTGCAAATTGGCGTCGATACCCGAATGGGAGCCCGCCTCGTCAATTGCATCTTTCGATCGGTCTTCGGTTGCCCAGAGGACTACAAAGTACAGGTCACCATTGACTTGGAAGAATAAGGGAATTCAAGAACTCCAGAAATCAAGAACTCGAGAAGAAAGCTTACGAAATACCTGATATCTTGATTTCTCGCCCCCAAAAGGGCGCCATTCCCACCTTTTTGTCGTCTCTTCTATTGCATGTTGTCACGTACCTACACGGGGACGGTTCACGGGATCGACGGACTCGTCGTGAGCGTTGAAGTGGACTTGGGTGGTGGCGGGCTTTCGGTCTTCTGTACGGTGGGGCTTCCGGATACATCGGTTCGAGAGGCCAAAGAACGGGTTCGATCCGCGGTTCGAAACAGCGGCTTCTCGATTCCCGATGGACGAGTGACCATCAATTTGGCGCCCGCCGACGTCAAGAAACAAGGCTCAGCCTTTGACTTGGCCGTGGCCGTAGGCCTCATTGCAGCCCAACATGAGGGGGACTATCTTTTTAGCCGCTGGGTCGAGGGAACGCTGTTGCTCGGCGAGCTGGCTCTCGACGGGAGTCTTCGTGCGGTCCGTGGGGTGCTTCCTATCGTATCCGCAGCGAAAAACGACGGACTCAAATACGTCATCCTTCCTAGAGAAAATGCGGGTGAGGCTTCATTGGTTCGAGGTGTAGCCGTTTATCCTGTTGATTCCCTTAGAGATACGATAGATCTTCTCCAGATCGATGAGCTCCCGGAGCCTCTCACTCCTCTCGATCAGTGGCGAAGTCACACCGAGCAGCCTGATATGGCAGAGGTGAAAGGTCAATTCGTCGCCAAGCGAGCTCTGGAAATTGCGGCGGCCGGAGGGCACAACTTGCTCCTTTCTGGACCGCCGGGAACGGGCAAGACACTTCTCGCCCGTCGAATGCCGTCGATACTGCCGGAGCTCGATTTCGAAGGGGCATTAGAGGTGACCAAGGTTCACTCGGTCGCGGGGAGACTCGACCATCGTCGGGCCTTGAACACGACGCCGCCGTTCAGGGCTCCTCATCACACCGTGACTTGGGCCGCGATGGCGGGTGGGGGCAAAGGACCCATGCCGGGTGAAGTGAGCTTGGCGCACCGAGGGGTCCTTTTTCTCGATGAGCTCCCGGAGTTCCAGCGCAACGCGCTCGAGGCCCTTCGACAACCACTCGAGGAGAAGAGCATTTTGATCAGTCGGGTTGGGAGCTCAGTCACCTATCCCGCCGAGTTCATCTTGATCTCGGCGATGAATCCATGTCCGTGTGGCTATCTTGGCGCAGAGAAAAGGCCTTGCACCTGCACCCCTCACATGGTTCATCGATACCGCGCCAGGATCTCCGGGCCCTTGCTCGATCGCATCGACCTTCACGTCTTTGTCCGTCCCTTGGACGCCGAAGAGATATTGGAAAACACCGTGTCGGAATCCTCCGCGGCCGTGAAGAAGAGAGTGTTGAAAGCCCGGAGCCTACAGCGGAAGCGTTTTCGCCGTTCCCGCGCTCGAGTCAATGCCCATATGACGCCGCGTCAGATCAGTCGATACTGCCCACTGGACGAGTCCGGCCGGAGCGTCATTCGACAGGCGATCACCCGCCTCGGTCTATCGGCTCGGGCTTACCATCGGATTGTCAAAGTCGCGCGCACCATTGCGGATCTGGCCGCCTGCAACGAGATTCGGGAAAGCCACATCCAGGAAGCCATCCAGTACCGCATTCAAGAAGTCGGTACCAACGGTCGATTGCTGAAATAGCAGCCGCACACAGGGGTGGAGTTTATGTTCGCGAGAAGTCATGAGGCAACTGACTTCAGATCAAGCGGCGTTTGCGCCTGACCGATGGCGAGGGCTAGTCGTTGGCCGAGGTTGCCAAGTGGTTCGGCAGGAAGGCGCTCGAGGAGATGGCCAGTATCGTTAGGCCTTACACGATCTTTGGCTGGCAACGGACTGGTCGGGAAGAAACTCGATGACTCCAAGAACCGGCAGTATCCAGTGAGACCACCTATCGACGCGGAAATCAAGAGCTGGTGGTGGGCCTCTCAACGGAGAACCGATCCTGGAGCTACGATCGGAGTTGTTTGGCCGTTGGCGAACCGGGGCTGTGAAGACGTTTCAGAAGCTGCCCTTGCCGGCATGAGATGTCGATCTAAGGAACAACGTGCTCACGTGGGGCCATGAGCTGTCGGTTTCGGGAACAAGCTGCGTGAAGAGCTAGTGGGACAGACCGTTCTTGTCAGAAAACAAAGTTGACGCACTGGATTGCAGGGCACGGCCCCGGGAAACCCTCTGACGCCTTTTTTCGTCGATCTTGTTCTGGATGAACTCGGCACCGTAGACGCGCTCCGCCTGGAAGCGATTATGTCTTTTGCACAGCGCCCGAAGATATCGCTCCTCGTGACTGCGATAGATCGCGAAGGGGCGCACATGTTCGATCTCGAGTCTCGTTCTGGCGCTACACCGCGTCCCGTCTGCCGATCGGTACTGGCACTGGTAGCCGGCCCGTTCGAAGACGCGCTCGCGTACCTCGGAGGGAATATAGCGGGACTCCGCCCTGTCCTTTCTTTCTGGTCGAGTCGAAATCTCGTCCGGACGAGATTCACCGCGAGGCGCAGCTTTCGCGCGCTGCCTCTCGAGCCGCCGTTCACGTTTCCTCTTCGGGTCCTTCTTCTCGAGTGAGATGTCGACGGCCCGCTCGAGAATCTCGGCCATGTGCTTCAAGGGATTCTCGACACCGAGCACTTCGGCCAGTCGCTCGAACTTCGCCTTGAAGTTCTTGTCGGCAGAGAAGCGGAAATTGAACGTGTCGGGTCGCGCCGGCTCGAGCAGGTTCGAAGAGGGGCTCGCTAGTCGAGGCCTCTGTTCCTCCTCGACGGAAGGAGACGGGCATGGTGGCTTGGACTGCTCCCTCTCTCGCATCGTCTCCTGTTGTCCTTCAGGCCGAGCCTGTTCTCTATTCTCCACAGGAGAAGGTCTCTTGCGGATTGACGGATGGAAGACGGGCTTCGGCCTGAGAGCAACGAGATACTCATCGACGGCTCGCTTCGTCATCCCGGCACAGTCCGAAAGGAGCTTCTCGACATTGTCTTCACGAAGGTGCGGCGCGAGGTGACCAGCGACCGTGAGGCTGATGCGGTTTTGGGCCAGCGATTGAAGGAGCTGAGGGAAACGTCTCGATACGTTCGCGACCTGGATCCGAAGCGCCACGGAGCCTTCGCTCAGACGAAGACGCTTCACGCAGTAGTCGAAGAGATTCTTGTACCCGCACTCGAGGTAGGTCTTTCTTCTCGACATCTCCGCGATATGAGCGATGAGAAGGGCGACGTTTCGTTTCTCGGCGCGGACCAACTTCTCGGCTGAGTTGGTGAGCGCTTCGGTAGAGAGACCTTCGAGCGACTCGAAGTACGCCTTGATTTTTTCCACCATGAGCTTCACTCCTTACTCATAATATAAACGACGATCTTTTTTCTTTTTGCGTTCGCCTCTATGGCACGTTCACGACCTTAGATGGCTTCGAAGTCTTTCAAACCGTTCGGAGCCGTGTGGCACATCACACGGCTGTAATACGCACAATCTCGATCGCGCCTTCGGTACCAATTCAGAGTGATCGGAAAATCTGTCAAGCCCAAAATGAGTTTATTTTGGAAAAATCAGACAACGATTACGCAACGGATAGACGGTTCGAGGAAGCGGAGGAAGATAGATGCCCAGAACATGTCTAAACAGGAAAGGATTAGAGAGGTCGCCGAAAGTACGGACGCTGGCGGCATCCTCTTCATGGATATAGCATCCAAGCACGATGAAAAGAAATAGTCGACTCAAAGTAGGTGTGCTCGTTATCGTGGTGGGCCTTGCTGCTGTGTCGATGTCGCATTTGGGGGGCCAACGAGATGACGTGTGGCGTGTTTCATCCGTCGTCGCCACAATCCAGGAACCTGAATTCGACTCCCCGGAGTGGTTGCTTTGGATTGGGCTGAAGAACAAATCCGAGTCCGCTCGCCTGATATGTCTGGGCTCGTGGGGGTATACATTCCGGGATTCAGAAGATCCTCGAATTGGCGCGGAAGGCAGCACACATACTTGAAGGACCGGGCAATCGTTCGGGTTGGTGCTGCCGGGCGACACGCGCTTTGTGACCATACCTGTTGGCCCTGTAGAGGTACGATATGAGTCGACGACCCTGTCTGTAGACCTATCTCTTTTTGAATCGCAGGATGTCCCGCCAGGAGAGCGAAGGAAGATTCAATTGACCTGGGAGGGCACTGTCGAGGATGCCCTGAGGGCTGGACGTCAGTTGCTAAAGTAGCAGTGGAGTCTACTAGCTTCCCCGGGCACGGGCAGGACGGGCACGGACACGGACTCCTTTCTCCTTTATTCTCCCTTGTTCTCCACGGAAACAAAGGCTCCGCCGTGCCGTTTCCCGCCTCCCTTTCGCTCTCTTCCAACAGTATTGAATTCCACCCTTCTTGGTGTAGTATTAACGTTTGCGCCCGAAAGAACCAGCAAAGTCGATATGAGAAGCTACATCATCGTCGCGCTCGTCATCGTTGGGGTGCTCCTTGCTTTGAACTCGGTGGTAACGCGAGGTGAGACGAGCCCAAACGGGAAGCCGGCCTATAAGGTCATGGTTCTCGGATTCGACGGAGTTGATCCTGAGTTTCTCGAATATTTGATAGAGGAAGGGCGGCTCCCCAACTTCGCGCGTCTGCTCAAAGAGGGAGCCTACGGGCCTTGTCAAACTTTCAAGCCCACCAAGTCCGTCGTTATCTGGACTTCCATTGCTACCGGAAAGCGGATGGAAAAGCACGGCATCATCGACTGGATGTTGCTCTCGGAAGACAAGCGAGAAAAAGTGCTCGCGACAGGTAACGTACGCCGGACCGAAGCGATGTGGAACATTGCCTCGGGATCCGGTAAGTCGGTCCAGATTCTAAACTGGTGGGCGACCTGGCCGACGGAAGTCGTCGCGGGTGAAATGGTCTCCAATCATTATCCCAAACCGAAAGGCGACACTCTGGAAGATGTCACCTATCCGATGTCGCTCGTGGAGGAGCTTGCACCCCTTCGGGATATCACGCGGGCGGAGGCCGAGAATCTCTCTGCAAGCCTCTGGGATTCCCGTCTTTGCACCCGAGATTGTCGCAGCGACGTTCCGGCCTACGGACAACTTCACCCGTCAGTTCCGCGCCTCAGCGGGTCACTTCGTTGAAGATCTACTGATTGAGCGAACCGCCCATCATTTGTTGCGAAGCCGGGGGCAGAGAGACCTTTTTGGTGTCATATTTCGAAATGTAGATATTTACTCGCACTTCCTTTGGCGATTCATGGATCGACGTCTCGTAGAACGTACATTCGAAGAGCTCATGGAAGACGACGTGCCCCTGTCGCCCGAGGTTGAACGAGCCATGAATGAAGCCTATGCGCGCGTTCTCGAACCGGTCTATGTTCACGAGGACCGACGGCTGGGGCGACTCATGGAGCAGGCTGGGCCCGACACGGTGGTCATCGTGGTCTCGGATCACGGTTTTCAGTTCCGGCCGTACGGCTTCTACCATTACGGACTGGACACGGGTGGGGGGACCCTCGCACCCCCTGGGGTGATTTTCCTATGGGGCCCACCGGTTCGGGCAGGCGCTCGGCTGAACGCTCCGACGGTTTTCGATGTGACTCCGACCCTTCTCTATCTGATGGGACTTCCCGTAGGGAAAGATATGGATGGGCGGGTGTTGACAGAAGCTCTTACCCCGCAGTTACTTGCAGCGAGGCCGGTCGATTGGGTCGCGAGTCACGACACGGGAGATCGGGGTGGGAAACCGCGGCCAAGCTCTATCGACCAGGATATTTTGAAGGAACTTAGAACGTTGGGTTACGTGCGTTGATGGGCATGGCTTTTGCAAAAGGAACCCATAACAGTGGTGGATCGCGATCAATCATTTCAAGTTTACACTTGACGGCCCTCCCCAGGCTGTAGTAATCAAAGGGGCGTTTTTTATGTGTAGGCTATGGTCTTATTGCTAACTGATGTCACTTGGTCCGTCCCTCAAGGTCAGTGGTATGCAAAAACGAAATTATACCGTCATCTTAGTCCCCCACGGGGGCGCGAAGTACCGCAAATTTCATTTGTCTGCTCTTAAGATTGGGCTTATCAGTTTCGTTGGTTGTATAAGCCTTATCCTGGCTGGTCAGCTGGCTTTCAAGTACGCTCGTTTTCATCAGGAGCTGACAGAGCTGGGCCGCCTCCGCCAGATGAATGTTGAGCTCCGGCAACAGAACCTCGATTACGAGGTGTCAACCGAGCACCTCACCAAGCGGGTGACCTCGCTCCAGGATTTCGTCAAGAAACTGTCGATCATGGCGGGCTTGGACACCGAGGTGGCAGGTGAGCCTCTCGGGGGAATAGGCGGGCCGGATGCCGGTGAAGTCGTCTCTTCTGACAGCGCCTTCACTCACGTCATGGAGAGTCTGGACGTCATGGCCAGTGAGTTGACGGCGCTCGAAGATCAAGGCAGGGTACTCGAACGATTCTATGAGCAGAACACCCTCATGCTCGCCTCGACTCCCTCCATTTGGCCGGTTCGAGGGTACCTTTCCTCGACATTCGGTCGCCGGAAGGATCCATTCACGGGAGCGCCCGACTGGCATCCTGGAATCGACATATCCACACCCACTGGCAGGCCCGTGGTCGCCACGGCGGACGGTATCGTCTTGTATGCAGCCCGCCGGGGGAGCTATGGGAATACCGTCATCGTCGACCACAAGTACGGCATGATGACTCTCTATGGACACTTGTCGCGATTCAACGCGCGTCCAGGGAAACGGGTCGCACGTGGCGACGTCATCGGTTACGTTGGTAACACGGGAAGAAGTCGAGGCCCACACGTTCACTATGAGGTGTGGGTGTCCGGCCGAGCGGCTCACCCGCTCGACTATGTCCTCGAATACGCTACGACGCTGAATGCTAAGCTGAGGGAGCGTAGCACCGCCAAGGGGACGGACTAGGCGTCTTCAAGCCAGCTAGGACTTCTGTTCCAAATGCCTCGCCGAGGCCTCAATGGGCCGTTGCGGCTCGCCCCATCCAACTTCATCAAAGGTGCCAGCGATATCCCCATGAGCGTTGCAACTGCGGCAGCGCCGTCCTGATGTCGGTTTTGTTCCTCGTAACTCCTTCCATATTTTGAGGATAGTGCCCCGATTGCCTTCCTTCCTGGTTGATTCGCTTTTTGGCATTTGCTAGACTGGCGTGTTTATCAGCTTCGTTATTTGGGTGATTCATGCTGAACAAAGTCATCGCCAAAGTCATTGGAACCAAGAACGAGCGCGAGCTCAAGCGTATACAACCGATCGTTGTGACCATCAACGACCTCGAACCGCAGGTAAAACTCCTCTCCGATGCCGATTTGAAAGCAAAAACCGCCGAGTTTCGTGGAAGGGTGGACAAGGGAGAGCCCTTGGACGATTTGTTGCCCGAGGCTTTCGCCGTGTGCCGGGAGGCTGGACGCCGAACGCTCAACATGCGTCACTTTGACGTCCAGCTCATCGGGGGATACGTGCTTCATCAAGGCAAGATTGCCGAGATGAAGACGGGTGAAGGAAAGACGCTCGTCGCCACTTTGGCTGCCTATCTCAACGCCTTGACGGGCAAGGGCGTCCACATCGTCACAGTCAATGACTACCTGGCTCGACGTGATGCGGAGTGGATGGGCAAGATCTACGAGTTCCTGGGCCTTCGCGTGGACTCCATTCAGCATGAGAAAACCGACCTCGAGAGACAAGAGGCGTACGGTGCCGACATCACCTACGGCACCAACAACGAGTTCGGCTTCGACTACCTACGCGACAACATGAAGTTTGACCCTTCGCTCTTCGTGCACCGCATGTACCCGAAGACGGTCAAGGACCCTGATGGTAAGGAAGTCGAGAAACTCCTTCACTTCGGTATCGTGGACGAGGTCGACTCGATTCTCATCGATGAGGCAAGAACGCCGTTGATCATCAGCGGTCCTGCCGAAGCATCAACGGATCTCTATTACCAAATCGATCGCATCATCCCCAAGTTGAGAAGAGACGTCGACTTTACCGTCGACGAAAAGACGCGGACCGTGACACTCACCGAAGATGGTGTTCCATCGGCTGAAAAGGCACTTGGTGTGGACAACCTCTACGATCCCTCCCAGATGCATATTCTCCATCATGTCTATCAGGCCTTGCGGGCGCACTCGCTGTACAAGCGTGATGTGGACTACATGGTGAAGGATGGACAGGTTGTCATCGTTGACGAGTTTACGGGTCGGTTGATGCCGGGACGTCGATGGTCGGATGGTCTTCATCAAGCCGTGGAAGCCAAAGAGCACGTAAAGATCGAGCGAGAGAACCAAACGCTTGCCACGATTACTTTTCAGAACTACTTCCGCATGTACGACAAGCTGGCCGGCATGACGGGTACGGCGGAAACGGAGGCGACGGAGTTCGAGAAGGTCTATGGCTTGGATGTGATGGTCATCCCCACCAATCGGCCTCTCATTCGAGATGAGTACCCCGATGTCGTCTATCGAACCGAACGTGAGAAGTCCGATGCCGTCGTGGACGAAATCCGAGAACTGAACGAGCAGGGTCGTCCCGTTCTCGTGGGAACGACTTCGATTGGTAAGAGTGAAAAACTATCTCAAATGCTCAAACGCGGCGGTATCAAGCATGTGGTCTTGAACGCCAAATACCACGAAATGGAAGCGGAGATCGTCGCCCAAGCCGGACGAATGCGTGCCGTGACGATTGCCACGAACATGGCGGGACGAGGAACCGATATTCTCTTGGGTGGAAATCCCGAGTATCTCGCCAGGGCGGCTTTGAAGAACAAGGGCACGAGTCCTTCGGAAGTCTCCGAAGATGAGTGGGGGCGCGCGTTCCGCGCCGCGGAAGCTCAAGTGGCGGCGGAACATGACAAGGTCATCGGGCTGGGAGGTCTACATATCCTTGCGACCGAGCGTCACGAGGCGCGTCGCATCGACAATCAGTTGCGTGGCCGTGCCGGGCGCCAAGGCGACCCGGGCAGCTCTCGTTTCTTCCTGTCTCTAGAAGATGATTTGATGCGGATTTTCGGCAGCGACCGCATCAGCGGTCTCATGCAAAGGTTGGGAATGGAAGAAGGTGTGCCCATCGAGCACAAGATGGTGACTCGTGCCATCGAGAGGGCGCAGAAACAAGTCGAAGGACAGAACTTCTCCATCCGCAAACACCTGCTCGAGTACGATGACGTGATGAACAAGCAGCGGGTGGCGGTCTACCGGTTGCGGCGGGACATCCTCGAAGGCAAGGAGCAACGGGACTACGTCATGGAGTTGGCTGACGCGCTCCTCGACTACAATCTCGACAAGAATATTCCCGCGGAATCGAATCCCGAGGATTGGAATATCGATGGTCTCCGGCACGATCTGACTCGCCAGTACGGTCTCGACAGTTCAATTTACCGCTCGATCGAATGGAGCCAACTCAATCGACAAGAAATTCGAGACACTGTTTGGAGATGCATCGAGGAGAAATACACACAAAAAGAAGAGCTCATCGGCGCCGACTTGATGCGCACGCACGAGCGCATCATCATGCTCCAGATCGTCGACACTCAGTGGAAGGACCATCTGTATGCGATGGACCACTTGAAAGAAGGCATCGGCTTAAGGGGGTATGGCCAACGCGATCCTCTCATCGAGTATAAGAAGGAAAGCTTCGCGATGTTCGAGGATATGTGGGATCGAATCGAGGAAGAATCGGTCCGTTATCTTTTTCTTCTCCAACCGGTGCAACAGCCGACAATGGAGTCACGACCAGCAGGCGCGGCCGACCAAACTGCTGTTCAACGATCCCGGAGCTTCTCCTTCCGTTTTTGCGAGAAGAGAATCAAAAGGTGGAGCCGATGCCGCTGTGAAGACAGTCAAGCGGACATCTGCAAAGGTCGGAAGAAATTCTCCCTGCCCCTGTGGCAGCGGAAAAAAATTCAAGAAGTGCTGCGGAGCCTAGCCCATGGGATCCGCGATGGACAATGAATTTCGGGCCGGCATCTAGCTAGCCCCTCAAACACAGACGAAGGAGCCACATTCTTGATGAAGGACCTTCCTCCCATCGGACTCACCTTTGATGACGTTTTGCTCGAGCCTCAGAAATCCGAGGTGCTTCCTACTGAAGTTGACACCACGACCCAATTCAGCACGGGCATTCGTTTGAATATCCCCATCATAAGTGCGGGCATGGATACCGTGACGGAGTCCCGGCTGGCCATCAGGATCGCCCAGCTTGGAGGTATGGGGGTCATCCATCGGAACCTGACGCCCGAGCGCCAAGCTGACGAAGTGGACAAAGTCAAGAGGTCCGAAAGTGGAATGATCGTAGACCCCATAACGATGTCCCCGGAACAACCCATATCTGCCGCGATGAGCGTCATGGCGAAGTATCGGATCTCCGGTGTGCCGGTAACCGTGGCGGGTAAACTCGTGGGCATTCTAACGAACCGGGATCTGCGTTTCGAGAGTCGGATGGATTTGCCCATTTCTGAGATCATGACCAAGAAGGACCTCATCACTGTTCCGGTAGGCACGACGCTCCAGGATGCAAAGAAGATTCTGCATCAACATCGAGTGGAGAAGCTCTTGGTCGTCGACGAAGATTTTCGGCTGAAAGGACTCATTACCGTCAAGGACATTCAAAAGGCCACCGAGTATCCCAACGCCTGCAAAGATCAGTTGGGGCGGCTTCGTTGTGCAGCGGCCATCGGAGTCGGCGAGGCGGCTCTAGAAAGAGCTCGGGCTCTCGTGGAAGCGCAAGTTGATGCCATCGTCGTGGACACCGCACACGGCCACAACGTGGCTGTCATCGAGACCGTGGCGAATGTGAAAAAAGAGCATTCGGGAGTCCAAGTCGTTGCCGGGAATGTCGCAACCGCCAAGGGTACCGAGGATCTCATTCGAGCCGGCGCTGATGCCGTCAAGGTCGGTGTGGGACCGGGTTCGATCTGTACCACCAGAATCGTCTCTGGAGCCGGTGTGCCGCAGCTCACCGCCGTCATGGACTGTACCCGCGCGGCCAAAGATAGCGGTGTTCCCATCATTGCCGATGGCGGCATCAAGTTCAGCGGTGACATCACGAAGGCCATTGCTGCCGGAGCCGACTCCGTGATGATTGGAAGTCTGTTCGCCGGCACGAACGAGAGCCCTGGCGAGACCATCCTCTTCCAGGGGCGGACATTCAAGAGCTACCGGGGCATGGGATCGCTCGGTGCTATGAGTGATGCTACGAAGGACCGGTACTCCCAACAAGGCGTGGAATCTTCAAAGCTCGTTCCAGAAGGCATCGAGGGGCGTGTTCCGTCGAAGGGGAGTTTGCAAGGTGTCATGCAGCAGCTTGTGGGAGGACTGAGATCGGGCATGGGCTACTGTGGTTGCAGCAACATCCAAGAGCTCAAGACCCGAGCCCGGTTTGTGCGAATAACAGCGGCGGGGCACAAGGAGAGTCATGTCCACGATGTCATCATTACGAAGGAAGCCCCGAACTATCAACTGGACTGATGTCGATAGTCGAGGATCTTATGTTCTGGCATCATAACGACGGCCGGGGCCTTGGGAGGGTTACCACGTTTCCCAAAGGCTGGTTGATGGGACTGAGCCTCGTCGCGTTTCTGTCGAGTTGCTCGCTCCAGAGGCCTTTTACGCTGATCACGGTCTATAACCCGACATTGAAAGTTTCCGTTCCCGTTCCCAAGGGATGGAAATCGGACGAGGGCGGGCAGGCCGGTTTCAGGATGCATATCTTCACCGGTGCTTCGGTCGATGTGCCGGAGCGGCCGGGTATCAGAGCACAAGTGATGCTGGGGCCATTGCCCCCGGGTGCGAGTCTCGACGATTTGGCTGACCGTTACACAAAGGGCCATACGGTGACCTATGAGCAGGGGTATTCGCTCAACGGATTCGCCGGGAAGTCGTGGTTTTTTCATTCCGAAGATGGGACGGAGGCGTTTCGCCTCATGTTGACACCCATCGAGGACAGGCTCTATGGAATCTATGTTCACGGCGAACCAGGGACGATGGATGCTTACCGGTCTGCCCTCGACGCGATGTGGGATGGACTCTCGGTGGAAGAAGCACGCTTTTTTGAAACCTATGAGAGGCCCGACGTTGGACTCTATTTGAAACATCCGCGTTCGTGGGAACGGACGGCGCTGATGGGTAAGGGAGATTCTCTTTTCGTCGCTTTTCGTAGTCCTCCGCTTCTTCTGGAGAGTGGTGGCGCGACCATCCATACGACTCTCGAGATCAACGTCAACAAGGTCGAGCCAGGAGTAACGTTGGAGAGTTTCTATTCCGCTCGATCCGAGATGCAGGGAGATAACTACCGGCTCCTGTCGCATGAGGTGATCCGACAAGGAGAGGCCATCTCCGATCTCTACCATGTCGAAACGCAGCTCGCTGACTACCTAGAGCGCACGATCTATTTCGTCAGGGGCGAGGCCAGCTTCATTTTCAAGTTCAATGCGCAAAACACGATCTACCGTCAGATCGAGCCCTGGATTGACGAGATGGTTGCAACGTTCCAACCACGCGATGGGAAATCGTCTTAGAAGTTCAGCTCTCTTTGGATAGCTACAGGTTTCTCTATGGCCACTATTTTGGATAGGGTGGGAGCACTGCTGGGGCACTTTGGCCGAGGCACCGAAGTTGGCACCAAGCTGGAAGTGTGCCCTGGAAAGAGTCCCGACGGGGCACTCCAAATGGTCAACGAGGGTGACGGTCGTTACGAGCTCGTCGACAAAGGAGGCCGCCTCGGTGCCACACCCGATCGGTGGTCCCAATACATTTACTTCCGGGTTGGATCCGATCTCCGGGCTCGATTGGGCGATCGGGTGGTCATCGAGATCGAGTACTTTGGAACCCACTACGGGACGTTTAGGCTGCAGTACGCCTCACGAGATCCTTCGGCGCCTTATGACGGTCTGTACAAAGAGGCAAAGCAGCTCTGGGACGGTGTCAAGACCGAGGAGCCTTCCTGGAGACGGTGTCTCTTCGTTGTCGAGGACTTCGCAATCGACCGGTTCCAAAACCTAGATGCGAGTTTCAGGCTCGAGCTGAGGCAAGACTTCTTCGTTGCGACGGTAGCCGTCTCTACCGAGTTGCCCACGCGCATGGATCGGTTCCAAACCGAGGCACCGCTACCTTCCATAAGGAAGTCTCCCCATCGGGTGTACCCGATATGGTGGATGTTCGTGGAGCTCACCAACGTCTGCAACTTTCACTGCACGTTTTGCCCCGACGAGATCATGGAGCGCCACCGGGGCAAGATGAGCTACGAAGAGGCTTGTCGAATATTCGACATGATTGCCAAAGACAAGGACCGGTTGGGGCCGCTCTATCCGGTCAAGCTCCACCAAATGGGGGAGCCTACCTTGCATTATCGGTTGGTCGATATCGTTTCCTATGCAGAGTCCAAAGGAATCCCCATCGAGCTCAACACGAACTGCAGCATGTTGACTCCCGAGCTCGTGGACGGGCTGTACAAGGCCGGCCTCACCAATCTCATCTTGAGCTATCAGACTCCGGATGAAGAGTCCTTCGAGACGCGCAAGGCCATCAACAAGAAATTGACCTTCGACCTCTATATGAAAAAGGTCCAGATGGCGGTCGAGCGAAAGGTGGCGCTTGCCGCAGGCACCTACATCGAGCTCGATGTGATGAACACGGTCGGCTCGCGTCATCTGCAGATCGTTGGCGAGGAGTCCCGTGCGAGTCGTGTCTTGTTGGAGTGGATAGCTTTTGCACGGTCTATCGAGAGAAAGTACGGGCTCCCACAGACTCCTCACAATATGGATCTCGTGAACGGCGGCTTTCGGTTTCTCGAGCACGATGAGGACAGCGGACGATATACCTTGCTGCCCGGGGTCGATCTCGTATGGAAGCAGCTTCACACCTGGGGGAACATCATTGATTCTCGGGACGGACCGCGTGAGGTCGATGGATACTGTCCTGCACCCAATGAGCAATTCGTCATCTTGTGGGACGGCACCGTTACGGTTTGCTGTACCGACTACGAAGGCACACTTGCCATGGGGAACGTCAAGGAGCAGACCATCGAGGAGATCTGGACCAGCCCCAAATGGCGGCGCATGCGGGAGCAGATGTGGCAGAACGTTCTCGAGTCGAAGACCTGCCGAGTCTGCAAGGGCGTCGAGCCTGCGGGGGGATTGGTGTCGATTGAGGTCTGAATAGAGAACTCGAGAACTCGAGAACTCAAGAATCCAAGAGCTCGAAGTACTCGAGTACCCCGTCCGGCAAACATGATTAGCCGCACAAAGCCGTGTCCTTTGCTCTAGTCCTCGCGCATTCTCTTTTCCAGCTTTTGCATGGATTTGATTTTGTCCCTCAAGAGATTCTTGAGTGCTTCGCGGAAATACACCTCCACGTCTTCATCCGTACTGCCCGTGTTGGCGATGATCTGATCGTATAGGCCTCGTGTTTCTTCGCCTACGCTGATCGTGATTTGGTGCTCACTCAAGTAGTCGCCCATCAAATCACGTAGGAGCCCGCTTACGTTGAGTCCGCGGTCAACGAGTGCGCGGTAGTGATCCTCTCGGACCATTAGGCTGATCCGGCGGAGTGAATGGCCTTTCGACGGTTTCTCCATAAAGCTCTCCAGCGTAGATGCTTATACGATGGCCATAGTATATCAGCATATAAAATTAATGCAAATAGTATATTGACATATATACGACGCGCGCTGATTATATATGTGAGAAAGCTGGCAATGACTCTCCTGAGCGAAGGGGGTGACATGGTCGAACGGACGCTGTTGGACGAGCCTGTAGTAAGGCCGACTTTGGATCGATCGGGTAAGAAGCGGTTAGTGGTTGTTGTCATATGGTTCATTCTGTCGGGGATTATTTTATTCGCGTCGGCGGGGACCATGGATTGGCCCGAAGCTTGGATACTGTTGGGAAGTGGGATTTTCTTGGGATCGGTGATGACCACCTTTGTCATCCGCAAGAATCCCGAAGTGATCAATGAGCGGGGCCGCAAGTCTTCGAAGACGAAGGGATGGGACAGAGTTCTCGGCGCCATCATGGCCCCTCTTGTGATTGGGTACATGATCGTCGCAGGACTCGATGTGCGTTTCGGATGGTCGAACGTCCCGTTGTGGGCGAAGCTGGGCTCGTTGATACCACTAGCCGTCGGAATGGTAGTTCCTTACCTGGCGATGCTCGCAAATCCCTTCCTGGCGACCACGGTGCGCATACAAGATGAACGTGGCCATCGGGTGGCAACGGAAGGGCTCTACCGCCACGTTAGGCATCCCATGTACGTTGGCGTCATCTCGAGTTGGATAGCAAGCCCTATCTTCCTTGGCTCGTGGTTGGCCCTCATTCCCAGCGTCCTCGCATGCTTGCTTTTGGTGTTGAGGACCTTCATGGAAGATCGCACCTTGCACAAGGAGCTCGAGGGTTACATCGAATATGCGCGAAACGTGCGATATCGACTGGTGCCGGGCTTGTGGTGAAAAGATAGTACTCAAGTACTCAAGTACTCAAGAACTCGAGTACTCGATTAGTAAAGACAGATAATCAGGAATGGGGAATACACTATGAAAGAAGAAGCTGTCGCAGTGCCTTCGTTGGGGAAGCGCATTCTGCGAGGAATCTTGAGCGTGGTTCTCTTTGTCGCTCTGTTGTTTGTGCCGGCCGGGCGGTGGGATTGGGTCGCGGGGTGGGCGTTTCTGATCTTTGCCCTTTCGTCCATCACGATTCTGTCGTTGGTGCTTTGGAGAAAGGACCCCGAGCTCATCAAGGAACGGACTGGAGTTGCAGAGAACGTTGAAAGCTGGGATCGTACGATTTTGAGGATCTATGGTCTACTCGTGGTCACACTCTTGGTCGTTGCCGGGCTCGATGCGGGGCGGTTCCAGTGGTCTTCCATGCCGTCGAGTATCCATGTCTGGGGGTGGGTTTTGCTCATTGGAGCTTCGGCTGCGATTTGGTGGGTCCTATTCACGAATACCTACACGTCTCGTGTGGTTCGTATACAAGAGGATCGCGGCCACAGAGTGGTGACGAAGGGACCTTACGGGTACGTTCGCCATCCCATGTATGTCGGCGTCATTCTAGCCGCGCTCTCGATGCCCCTAGTTTTTGGGTCATGGTGGGCGTTGATACCGAGCGCCGGTATCGTTGTCTTGTTCATCGTACGCACAGCCCTCGAAGATCGGACGCTCAAAGCGAAGTTGCCGGGCTATGTTGAGTACGCGGAGCGCGTCCAGAATCGATTGCTGCCGGGGATTTGGTAGGAACAAAGAACTCGAGAACTCGAGGACCCGAGAACTCAGGAATGGGGACAATACAGAAATGGCCCGATCTCGAGCGAAGCAGGAGGGAGACAAAGCCGCTCGAGGAACCGTAGTTCCGAGCGCTTGTCTCCCCGCACTTACCTGTCGAGTAGGCTACTTGTCCTTCTTCTTTTTGTCGTCTTTCTTTGTCGTTGTTCCCACGTATCCCAGCGCTTCCAGATTCTTCAACGTATCCTCCGAGAGCTGGTCGTCGGTCTTGGCCGGTGCTCCCATGCGGCGACGTGTGGTTTCCTGCTGCCAAGCTACAGTGCGCGTGCGGAAGCGTTCCAGCTCCGATCGGAACGATTCGACGGTCGATTCCGCCTCGGCGAAGCGATCCTCGACCTCACTTGGATCTTCGTACATGTCGAAAAGCTCGTAGCGACGTTCCACTTCTTCGGTGCGAGGGTAGGCGATGAGCTTCAAACGTCCGTTGGTTATTGCCAGTTGGTGGTGGTCATTTTGGAAGTAGAGGTTGTCGTGGATTTGGTTCTTGCTCATGTTGAGCAAGGGGACGAGTGAGCTGCCCGCAAGATCGGGCGGGAAGGAAAGCTGTGAGAGATCGAGAATGGTGGGAAAGATGTCGAGACTCGAAACGACGGCCTCTCGGCGCTCATTTTGAGGCACGATTCCCGGAAAGTAGAGAATCAGTGGGATGCGAAGGCACGGGTTGAACAAGTCGAATCCGTGATCGAAATAGTAGTCGTGCTCACCGAGACTCTCGCCGTGGTCGGAGGTGAAAACCACCAACGTATTGCTCTTGAATTTGCTCGAATCCAGAGCTTCGAGAACGCGCGCGATGTGCTCGTCGGTGTAAGCGATCTCTGCATCGTAGCGGTCGAAATAATCTCCTAAGTGGTTTTCTCCTTCAACGTACATATTACGGTTGATACCACCGTGATACCCCACGACGGGCTCGAGCTCGGGTCCACGAGGGATCAATCCGTCGCCGCGGAACTTCTCGAGTTGTTCCTGCGGTGGGTCGTACGGTGCGTGGGGATTGACGTAGTGAAGCCAGAGAAAGAAAGGTCGAGAGTCACTTTCGTCTTTGAGAAAATCGACGGCGAATTGGGTCAGGAACTCTGTACGTTCAATCTCGGTGTTCGCTTTCAGCCAGCTCTGTTCGTATTGGTCGAAGCCTTGTGCGAAGCCGAGAGACCCGTCCAAGTTGCCGTTATCAATCGCCGCCACCGTGCGATAGCCCGCCTCTTTGAGGGCTTCCGCCAAGGTGTGATTGAAGTCGGACAGGTCCCGGTCCTTCACAGTCAATCCATGCTGTGACGCGTTGAGCGAGGTGAACATCGCCGCGAAACTACCGCGAGTCTTGGGCCAGTAGGTGAAAGCTTGATCGAATACGACTCCCCGAGCCGCGAGCTGGTCCACGGCAGGTGTGGTCTGCCGCCGGTAGCCATAGGTGCTCATATGGTCGGGCCGGAGCGCATCGACGGACAACAGAATAACGTTGATACCGGCGTTTGGAGTGCTCGCTTGATCCCCATCGTTCCCGCAACCGAACAGGGACAAAACGAGCAAGGGGAGGATGAAATGTCTCATGTCTAGCTGACCTCCTGTAAGCAGTTCTCGGAGTGTATCTGAACCAACTTCTCTTGGATTTCCGTGGAGGGCCTTCGGAGTGGACGACGCGGTGGCCCTCCGTAGAAGCCTATTCGATCGAGCAATGCCTTTAAACCGCCGATGCCAAACTGGGCGGTCACGGCTTGGTTGATGGGCACCAAGCGACGCTGGAGCTCACGCGCTCGTTGAAAGTCGCTTTTCAGGTAGGCGTCGTAGAGATCGACGCTCAAATCATAAGCCACATTGGCTGCTGCCAGGATGCCACCCGATGCTCCTACCGTCATACATGCCAAGAGGAGACTGGCGTTGCCCGTCAGCACGCGAAATCCTTCCGGGGATGATTGACAAATTGATTGGACCTGGAGGACGTTGGGCGCGGTGTCTTTGATGCCGACGATATTGGGATGGGACGCAAGCTCCAGTACAAGATCCGCTTCCATATTCAACTGAGTAAAAAGCGGCATATTGTAAATCACGATGGGGACGGGACTCGCTTCGGCTACCTCCTCGAAATGGGCACGAAGAATTTCGGCTTTCATCTCCCTTTTGTAGTAAAAAGGGTTGAGAACCAAAGCGTAGTCGACGCCCAGGTTTCCCGCCCAGCGCGTCAGGGCAATGGTCTCGCGGGTGGACTCACAGCCCGTCCCGGCTAGCATGATTTTGTCCTGGGGGATTGCTTGCCTGGCGCGTTCGAAGACCGCTTTCTTCTCATCTGTCGAGAGGCAAACGAACTCGCCCGTGGAACCCAAGAGGAGGAATCCAGCTAACCGAGTCCCCGCCCAGCGTTTGAGATTCTCGGCCAAAGGGTCGAGGGCCAGCTCTTCATTTTCATCGAAAGCCGTAGGCACAGGTGCAATGATGCCTTTCAATTCTTTCACAGGGACTCCTCATTGGATTGAAGAATGTATATCTTTCTCGAGTCACCGTCGAGGCTCTCGAATCTAACGCTAATCGAATCCTGGCGCCGGTAGCGACCGAGCTTTTCCGACCATTCGACGATCAGGACCGTGTTATCCTCGTCCTCGATTTCGTCCAAGCCCAGCTCGAGAAGCTCTCGTTCTTTGTCGATACGATAGAGGTCCGCATGGTAGACCGTCTGACCTTCACCACTATAGCGATTGACGAGAGCGAAGGTTGGGCTGACCACCCGATCCGGATCGATGCCGTATGCAGAGGCGATACCCTTCGCGAAAAGGGTCTTTCCCGCTCCCAGCTGGCCTTCGAGATAGAAGCATCTGGCGCCGGCGTAGTTTTTGCCGAGAGCTTTCCCCAGCTCTTGTGTCTCGCCGGGTGAGTGGCTTTCGCTGACTGTCGTTTTGGAGATCGTCGTCGTCATTGGCCGATACCAGATAGTTGTCGAAACGCCTCGGGAAGCATGCGAATCAGGTCCGTAGCCGTAAGAGAGGGATGGCCCACCACATCGGCAGCCAGGTCTCCCGCCGAACCGTGGATGTATACCCCTAGACATAAAGCCTCCTCGACGGCGAGACCTTGAGCCATCAAAGAGCCCACGGCGCCCGTTAGAACATCGCCGGTGCCGCCGCTAGCCATACCTGGGTTTCCGGTAAGGTTGATACGGACATGGCCCGACGGTTCTCCAATGAGTGTCCGAAAACCCTTGAGGGCGACGGAGAATTTCCCACGAGTAGCCAGTTCTCTCACCGTACCCAATCGGTCCCGCTGTACCTGCGCCGATTTGCATCCGAGAAGTCGTGCCGCTTCTCCGGGGTGAGGCGTGATGGCGATGGAGTTGTCGGGGGGGATGGCGTCCAAACTTCCAGTAAGGGCATTGATGCCGTCGGCGTCGATGACGGTTGGAATGGATACCTTTGCCACTAGCTCCTTGGCAAACGTAACGGTTTCCGGGTGAAGTCCAATGCCCGGGCCAAGCGCCAAGGCGGTCTTTCCGTTGATGAGCTCCAAGACGCGGGACACGGCACTGGCTCGAATCGTGCCTTCCGGTGTTTCGTCGAGAGGCTCCCACATGGATTCCAGCAAAGCCGGAGCCATCATAGGTAGCGTACTTTTGGGGGAAGCTACGGTCACGAGGCCTACGCCGGCTTTGAGCGCCGTCTCGGCGGCCATAACCGCGGCTCCCGTCTTGCCGACTGACCCTGCGACGATCAACAGATGACCATAGTCTCCTTTGTGGGCGTCCGGTCGTCTGGGATGGATCAATTTGCTCAAATCTTCGGGCTCTAGCGTTTCCAGCTTGCTGCCGGTGGAGGTGAGAATTCCATGTGGAATTCCGATATCGACTACCTCGAGTCGACCGCAATGAAAACAAGCCGGGGGCAACAGGTGGCACAATTTGGGGGCCGCGAGAGCAACCGTGAGATCCGCGTGAATGGCTTCTCCGGGTTTTTGGCCGGAGTCCGAAGAAAGACCGGAGGGAACATCAACGGCAACGGTGTATGTCCCGTCGAGTTGATTCAACGCCCGAATCGCAACCTCCGGAAGCCCCCTCGCCGCTTGGCTTAGTCCGGTCCCCAAGACCGCGTCGACCACGACACTGTGGAATGAGAACGAGTCGATGGCTCCCTCGAAAGAAGACTCATCGGTCACCGAGTTGACGGTGAGACCTAGCTTGAGGGCGGCGTCGAGATTGCCTTTGGCATCTCCGGTGAGCGAATCCAAACCTGCCAGGATCCACGCCCTCGCCTTGTAGCCCTCAGTGGCCAAGTTTCGGAGTATCACGAGGCCGTCGCCTCCGTTGTTCCCTTTGCCACAAACGACTTCGATAGGGCGGTCACGAAGGCCTGCGATAGATTCTTTCATTTGGCGGACCACCGCTCGGCCGGCGCTTTCCATGAGGACACGTCCCGGGATGCCGATGTCTTCTATGGTCCTACGGTCTGCTTCGCGCATTTCCTCGGTCGTTAGAACTTGCATGACACGGTAGTATATACCGCGATTTCACGGTTTGGCACCGGTGTGTCGATGGCCCGACCGTCGGGTCCAAGAGCGATAGCAGGTGCTTTTGTAGGTGGTGCAACTATGGGGATTCGGATCAATGTCGACGGGCGATTGGGGACGGATGAGGATCGAATGCTCTCTCCCCTGGACTTGGGATTCATTTTCGGCGCGAGTGTCTATGAGACTCTACGAACCTACAGCGGCCGACCATTCCTTTTGACCAGGCATTTGAAACGCCTGCGCGAGTCTGCCACTAGCTTGAACATTCCCATCGGTTTGAGCGACGAGTCATTCACATCACGAGTTGAAGGAACGATTGCCGCTGCCAACAACAGAGAATCCGTTATCCGTATCGTCGTCTCGGAGGGGATTGGTCAGATCGACTACAGGTTGGGTGCGGCTGCGGAGCCGACCATTGTGATTATCGCCAAACCTCTTCCTGATGACTGGGAGCGTTCTAGAGAGCAAGTCATGCGGGTGGCCTTGGTGGATGTCGTGAGAAATCCGCCGCGAAGCGTCAACCCTCGGATCAAATCCTCTAATCTACTCAACAATCTGCTCGCTATGCGGGCCGCGCGTTCACAGGGAGCGGATGAAGCCTTGATGCTCAACTACCGAGGCGAGTTGGCCGAAGGCTCCTTGACCAACGTCTTTATCGTGGCCGGCGACGTGGTCAAGACCCCCTCTCTCGAAACCGGTATTTTGGGCGGTATCACCCGCGAGATTGTCATTGGCCTAGCGAAGGAAAAGGGCATCGAGATCGAGGAGACGACGATTCTCCCCGACGAGCTCTTGAGGGCCGATGAGGTGTTCCTCACCGGAACGACGAAGGAGGTCATCCCTGTGGTGGCCGTCAACGATTGCATCATTGGCGGAGGCGAAGCCGGGCCGATTACGATGGCACTTTGGGATGCCTACCGCGAAGAGGTACAGGAGTTTCTGGAGAGCTGAGAAGAAGAAGGCCTCTGCGTCGCTGCGACTCTGCGTTGAAATCTGTATCAGGCAGGGAGTGGGCGTTTTCCAATCGCGATTTCGACGGCCGCTCGGGCTGCCACTTCCATGGGATCGAGCAAAGGGACCTCATCTGCCGACTCTCGTCCCACGGCCAGTGGGATTTCGGTGCATGCTGTCAGTACGATGTCCGCTCCTTTTTCTGCAAGCATCTTCGCGGCCTTTCTGAGCGGCCGCGCCAAGAGCTCCCTCTTTTCAGGATCTTGAAAAGCCCCGGATTTGATCCCGCCGCCCGTGCGCCGGCCGTCGATGAGAGCGCCGAAGATAGGCTCCATAACGAGCTGTTCTTGAATCGCTTCACCGTCACTCAAATCGAGCGGCGTGATCGGTCGCGCTCCTCTGCCGAGGCGAGCCACTCGATCCGAGTAGAGTCCCGATTTAATCGTCCCGGTGGTTCCCAAGATACCGACACGACCCGAGGTCCCGACACGCCGCAGTGCCTCGAGGACCGTTTCCTGCACCATGTCCAGTACAGGGATCGAGACGCTCGCCCTCAGTTCGTCGAGATAGGCATGAGCCGTGTTGCAGGGGATGACGGCGAAATCCGCTCCAAACTTTCCACCGATCCGGCGAGCGCTCTCCACAAGCGCGGGGAGTGGTGAAGGGCCACCCGTCAGCAGAGCGGCAGTACGGTCTGGTGTGGCCGGAACAGATGACAGGATCCAGGGCGGGTAATCTTGGTCGTGAGGTGCCCGTCCAATGAGTCGCCCTGTTTCGGCAAGGATCAAACGTTCCAACTCGATATGAGCATGAGGACCCAAACCACCCATGATGCCAATGACCCGCTTCCATACCGGTCGCTCTGTCATGTCGTTCCTCCTCAATGATTAGAGAATCATAGACGAAATCTTGTGGGCCGGGTATCTTGATGGCGGCCAGGTGCAGGTAATCTTGACCAGTGACCAGTTAAGAGTGGAGGAGAAGCTAGTGGGCGGGGCGGTTGGCAGTAAGTCAAGACGAGTTATCAGTCATCGGCACGATCAACTAACTTGCCTCGGGCAGGGGCAACGGGCAAGGGCAAGGGCAAGGGCAAGGGCAAGGGCAAGGGCAAGGGCACAGGGCACGGACAGGGCAAGGGCACGGACAGGGGCAAGGGCACGGACAGGGGCAAGGGCACGGACAGGGGCAAGGGCACGGACAGGGGCAAGGGGCATCCGCACGAAGTTAGTCTCCGATGCGGTGGACGTCGCCTGTCTTGGCCGTGCGGATGCAGTTAACTAAGGGGTTTCTTTTTTGGGCCACTCTGCATTAGGCTTCTACAAATGACACCGATGTCACTGACGGCAGAACCGGCTGACACGGCCATTCCGCACTTGCTCGAGCAGTACGGCGGTCAGATCTACGGCTTGGGTCTAAGGATGTGCGGCAATCCAGAGGACGCCCAGGATCTAGTGCAAGATGTCTTTCTCCAGGCGTTCCGCAAATGGAAGCAATTCGAAGGCCGCTCCAGCCCATCGACCTGGCTTTACACAATTGCCGCCAGGGTTTGCCAAAGGAGACACCGTCTAAGGGCTGGTCAGCCGCGAGCGCTGGAGTCGTTGTCGATCCTTCTTCCTTCGGGGGAGGAGGGGATTGTCGATCTGCCTTCCGACGGAGACACACCACTTGACGTCCTCGAGCGCAACGAAACACGCGACACGGTCCAGCAGGCCATCACCAACCTGTCTCCCAAGTTCCGTTTGCCTCTGATCTTAAAGGAGTTGATGGATCTCTCCATCGGAGAGATTGCCGAAGTCCTTGGTCTCAAAGAGGCGACGGTCAAAACCCGTCTACATCGAGCTCGCCTCTATGCGGCGAAAGAACTGTCAAAGGGCCTATCGAAGAAGCCGGCGCCTCCGCTAAACCAAGACCGGGCGGTGTGTCTCGATTTGCTTCAGGCCAAACAGGAAGCGATGGACCGAGGCGTGGCGTTTCCCGTCACCCAGCAAGAGCTTTGTGTCCGTTGTCAGTCGCTTTTCGCCACGCTCGATCTCACAAAGGAGGCTTGTCGCCGGCTCGGGGATGGAGAGCTCCCTCAGCCGGTGAGAGATGCCATTCTCGCGGAGATGAAGCGCACGCCTGGCCGTCGCCAGCGCAAAAGACTGGTCTAGAAATCAGTCGATCATCCCAGCCTTCTATCTCCCTCAGATCATTAGAGTACAAGTGGTTCTGGCCCGGGAACTTTTCATCCTATCCCTGGCTCTAACCATGGAAGCGACCCGACTCACGCTACGTGAGTTGATATGTATGAACAGGATGGAAAAGATGCTCATTCTGAAAGCGAACGCTCAACGAAGAACGAGGGTGCGACTATCCCTCAAAATCGCCGTTGCACTAATCCTGGTGCTCGGGTTGCCTCCCGCGGCTGGGGCTCAGGAGATTCCGCTGAGTCTCGAAGAGGCCGTCGCGCAGGCGCTCGAGCGGAATCCCTCCGCGCTGGCGGCTCGAGAGGCTGAGAACGCCAGCCAAGCGCTCCACTCCCAGGCGGTGTCACGGTTCTTCCCTCGAGTCGACTACAACGAATCTTTCAATCGAAGTAACAATCCCGTCTTCGTTTTTGGCTCGCTCTTGAACCAAGGCCGGTTCACCGAGGAGAACTTCCAACTCGATAGTCTCAACAATCCCGATCCTTTGAACAACTTCCGCTCTCAGTTCATGTTGCAGCAACCCATCTTTCTTGGGGGACGCAACTACCTGGGACGGGACGGCGCGCGCATAGGCGTCGATATGGCGGCAGAGGGAAAAAAGCTGGCCGATATGCATGTGATCTTCGAGACGTTGAGGACGTACTTCGGAGTTCAGGTGAGCGAGCGGAATCTCGAAGTCATCGAGAAAGCTGTCGCGGCGTCCCAGGAGGACTTGAAACGAGCTCAATCGCTATACGATGCCGGGATGGTCACTGAGGTGGATTTGCTTTCCATTCGTGTGCATCTGGGTGCCTTGAGAGAGGAGCAAATCCGGGCGGAGAACGATTTCAAGGTGATGAGCGCGGAGCTCAGCCAGACCTTGGGCTTACCTTTGGAGAGCGAGTTTGCACTCCTGACCCCGCTCGAACATCACCCGAGGGAAGTCGAGGGCCCGGTGCTCGATGAGCTCTTTCTAACAGCCCTGGAAAGCCAGCCCGCGATGAGGATGAAGGATCTGGAAGTCGAGTCGTTTCGTTTGGAAAGAAAGAAAGCCAATTCCATGTTTCTTCCGACCGTGGCTTTCAACGCGGGGTGGGAGTCGAATCGACCCCGCTTCACCGGTGGAGGTGACTCCAATTGGCTGGTCGGCGTTACGCTCCACGTCAATTTGTTCCAGAGCCTAGGGAAGTTCTACGGGTCCAAGGCGGCGGCGGCCGCACTCCGAAAGGCCGAAGCGGAGAAGAAAAAAGCCGACGACGCGACCCGTCTCGAAATTCGGCGGGCCTATCTCGACCGCGAGGCAGCGGCTGAAAGATTGGAAGTTGCCCAGGATTCGGTTTCCCAGGCAAGGGAGAGTCATCGGATTACCGAAGCTCGGTACGAGGGCGGACTGGCCAACGTGACGGAACTACTGAGAAGCCAGAACGCGATGCTAAAAGCAGAAGCTCAGTATCTAGGAGCAATCTATGGTGGACGGCTGGCCGAAGCTCGGTTGGAGCTCGCGGTCGGAACGCTTCACAAAGAATCAGGGGCAGTAAAGCCGTGATGAGAAAAAACAAGAGCTTTATCTCGATGTTGTTGTTGACACTTGGAATCCTTGGCTGCCGAGGGACGAGAGGAGCACCTCGGTGAGGAAGCCGAAAGCGTCTCCGCCGTCGTCACCACGGTTGAGACTCACGAGGTTGGCAAGCGCTTCGTAGCGAGCGGAACCTTGAAAGGAAGTCAGACAGCCGTTCTGATGAGCAAGGCACCGGGATTCGTGCAAGAGATTCGATTCAAGCCCGGCGATCAGGTCAGAGCCGGAGCGGTCCTTTTCGTTCTGGATGATAGCGAGTTGGGTGCCAGGCTGCGCGCTGCACAAGCCGGCCTCGAAGAGGCGCGACAGGGTTTGACGGAGGCGGAGAACGGGCTAAAAGCAGCTGAGGCGCAAGCTCGTGTCGTCACGGCGACCTACGAACGGTTCCAGTCGCTCAAGGAAAAGCGCGCCGTGGCTCCCCAGGAGTACGATGAGGTCGAAGCCCGATACACAGGGACGATTGCCCAAAAAGACATGGCGCAGGCTCGTTGGAAGCGCGCTCAATCTGCAGTTCAGCGAGCCGAGGCCGAAGCGGAGGCGGTACAAAGCTACACGCAGATCACGGCTCCTTTTTCGGGCCGTGTGACCGAGCGCCGTGTCGATATTGGTAACCTGGCCTCCCCTGGCACACCTCTGGGTGTCATCGAGAAGGCGGGTGGCCTGCGTGCTGAGACCACCGTGCCGGAATCACAGGCCGGGAAGATACAGGTCGGCGATACGGCAGACGTTTGGCTCGAGGGATCCGAGGATCCCGTCGAGGGACGCGTCGCCGAGGTCCATCAAGGCGTCAATGTCGCGAGTCGAGCTTTCGGAGTTCAAGTCGACCTGCCTGACGAGCTACCTGATGAAGTGGATCCTCGTCCTGGGATGTTTGTCCGTGTGGGTTTCAACGTGGGTTCGGCTGAGCGTCTGCTCATCCCGGAGTCCGCGCTCGTTCGGAGAGGCCAGCTCGAAATGGTCTACGTTGTTGACGAAGGGATAGCCCGAACCCGCCTCGTGACCATCGGTGAACGACATGGACATCGGGTGGAGGTCCTTTCCGGTTTGGGCGAAGGTGACGTGGTTGTTATTGAGCTCGATGAGAGCCTTCGCGAAGGCATGCGAGTGGTGACGCAATGAGCAAGCAGAACATTGGAACCGCCGGAAGGGTCGCCGGCGCGTTCATCAATTCCAAGCTGACGCCCCTGTTCTTGCTGGGTGCGATGCTTCTTGGACTCTTCACCATCGTGATGTTGCCTCGCGAAGAAGAGCCTCAGATCATCGTTCCCATGTTCGACGTCTTCGTAGCCATGCCGGGTGCTTCGGCAAAGGAGATCGAGCAGCGCGTCACGAGTCCCATGGAGGAGCTCATCTACGAGATCCCCGGTGTCGAGTACGTCTACTCGACATCCAGCCCAGGTATGAGCATGGCCATTGTTCGCTTCTACGTGGGAGAAGACGAAGAAGATTCGGCCGTTCGCTTGATGGACAAACTCCAGGCCAACTTCGATCGGATCCCGCCCGGAGCCTTCCAGCCACTGGTCAAGCCTCGCTCCATCGACGATGTGCCCATACTCGGTCTGACATTGTGGAGCAAACGCTACAACCACTTCGATCTGCGTCAAATTGCCGGTGAGCTCGAAAAGGCGATCAAGCAGGTTCCCGAAGTCAGCGAGGTGACTCTCATTGGTGGAGAGAGAAGACAAGTCCGAGTGCTTCTAGATCCTGCCGCACTAATCTCCCGTAACCTCTCACCGCTCATGGTGGCAAACGCCCTTCAAGCTTCCAACCGCCTCCTCGAGTCAGGATCTTTTGCTTCGAGCAATCACGAGTTCCTTGTCGTGACCGGCGGGTGGTTGGAGACGGCGAAGACGTGGGAAGCGTCGTGGTCGGTGTTTCCGATGGTCGTCCCGTATTCCTTCGCGACGTCGCGGAGATTCGAGACGGCGGAGAAGAACCTTCCAACTACGTGTTCTTTGGCGCCGGTGCCGCAGAGGCGGCGCATCTCGGACGCCGAGGGTGCGGAATGGCCGGCGGTGACCATCTCGGTGGCGAAACGCAAAGGTAAGAACGCCGTCGCCGTCAACCATGCCGTATTGGAAAAGGTCGACTCACTTCGCGGCGACCTCATACCGGCCGATGTGGAGCTCACGATTACGCGAGACTACGGCGAGACGGCCAAGGAAAAGAGCGACGAGCTTCTTCTCCACATGCTCATTGCCGTCGTCAGCGTGTCGATTCTGATCTGGCTCACCTTGGGGCGACGGGAGTCTGTCATCGTATTGTTGGCCATACCTGCGACGCTTGCTCTGACGCTCACCGTCTTCTATTTCTACGGCTTCACACTCAATCGCATCACGCTCTTCGCCCTGATTTTTTCTATCGGGATCCTCGTCGATGACGCCATCGTCATCGTGGAGAACATTGCCCGGCATTGTCGTTTGCCGGAGAACAAGAACCTCAGCACGGCAGAGATTGCGGTGAAAGCCGTGGACGAGGTGGGGAACCCCACCATCCTGGCCACCCTGGCCGTCATCGCCGCTATCCTGCCCATGGCCTTCGTGAGTGGACTCATGGGGCCCTACATGATGCCCATTCCCATCGGTGCCACTGCCGCCATGATTTTTTCGCTTGATCGTCGCTTTCGTGGTGACACCTTGGGCTACGATTCGACTACTCAAGTGTGAAGGTGAAGAAGAGCAACAAGCTGAAGGAACCAGCACCAGGATGTATCGGCAGCTTGATGGGGCAGATTCTCAGCTCCGCGAGATACCGTCGTTTCTTTTTGACCGGAGTGGTGGTCCTTTTGCTCGATTTCGATGGCGCTTGTCGGGATCGGCTTCGTCGAAGTCAAGATGCTCCCCTTTGACAACAAGAGTGAGTTTCAGGTCATCGTCGATATGCCCGAGGGCACGACCCTCGAGCAGACCACTCGTGTCACTCGAGCTCTTGCCGATGTCGTTGCCGAGCATCCTCAGGTCGTCAACTACCAGGTCTACGCGGGGACCTCTGGCCCGTATAACTTCAACGGGTTGGTGCGCCACTATTTCTTGAGGCAGGGCTCGAATGTAGCCGACATCCAGGTCAATCTCGTCGAAAAGGGAGAGCGGAGCGTCAAGAGCCACGAGATCGCCAAGGAGCTTCGTGACGCAGCTCCTACCCGTGGCCGACAACTACGGAGCCCGAGTCAAGGTCTCAGAAGTGCCTCCCGGTCCTCCGGTCCTTCAAACGCTCGTCGCCGAGATCTATGGTCCTGACTACGAGAGACAAATGGAGATTGCCCGGGACGTCCGCGACCAGATGGAGGAGATACCCGGGATCGTGGACGTGGATTGGTACGTGGAGGACGACCAGCCAAAATACCGTTTGATAGTCGACCAGGAAAAAGCGGCTCTCAGCGGGGTGCGTCTCGATGTCATCGCTAGAACGCTGCGGATGGCGACATCGGGAGAATCGGTCGGCTTGCTGCATGACGACCACGAGCAAGAAGACATCCCCATCGTCCTTCAACTGTCTCGAGCTGCCCGTTCCGATCTGGAACAGGCTTCGTGGCCTACGGGTCATGAGCCGAAGGGGGACAGTTGGTCAGTATCGGTGACCTGACCGAGATCGAGCTCGTGAAGGAAGACAAGAGCATCTACCACAAGAACCTGTTGCCCGTCGTCTACGTCACCGCCGACGTTGCTGGTGAGATCGAGAGCCCGGTCTACGCGATCTTGAATCTCTCGCCCAAGATTGACGACATGGAGCTCCCCGAAGGGTACGCCATGGAGCAGTACACGGCGAAGGAACCTTTCTTCACCGATCGCTACTCCATGAAGTGGGACGGTGAGTGGCACATTACTTATGAAGTCTTTCGTGACCTCGGCATGGCCTTCGCAGCCGTACTCATCTTGATCTACATTTTGGTCGTGGCTTGGTTTCAGGACTTCCTGACGCCCCTCATCATCATGTCGGCGATCCCGTTCTCCCTGGTGGGTATCCTACCGGCACATGGTGCGATGGGGGCATTCTTCACGGCGACATCGATGATCGGGTTCATTGCCGGAGCCGGGATCGTGGTGAGGAACTCCATTATTCTCGTTGACTTCATCGAGCTGCGGCTAAAAGAAGGGATGCCGCTCAGGGAAGCCGTTGTCGATGCGGGTGCCGTGCGGTTCCGGCCCATGGTTTTGACGGCAGCCGCCGTGGTCGTGGCGGCCGGGGTGATCCTCTTCGACCCGATCTTTCAGGGATTGGCCATCGCATTGATGGCGGGTGAGGTGGCTTCGCTCATGCTCTCTCGCGCCACGGTACCCATCGTTTACTACATGGTGAGGAAGAGGCAGGCCGAGGGGGCGACAGCATCCGCTCTGTCCGCTGAAGGGAGCGTCCAATGAGATCCTTTGCACCGAAAAAAATCCTCGTACCGACGGATCTTAGTGAAACCTCGAATGCCGCGCTTGCCAACGCGCGAGTCTTCATGGAGAAGTACGGAGCGGAAGTCACGGTCCTTCACGCAGAACGGATCGAAGTCCCGCCTTACTTTACGAGCTCTCAAATAGATGAGCTCGCAAAAGAGCGCCAGACGAAATGGAAAGACGTTGCTGACTATGTTTCTCGTAACGTAGCCCCCGTACTCGGCAGGGTTCCCGAGACGATCGTCGCCGAGGGAGCCCCAACGGACCTCATATTGAAGACGATCGAGGCGAAGAAGCCGGATCTGGTGATCATGGGAACTCATGGACGAAGCGGTGCGCAACGTCTTTGGATGGGTTCCGTCACGGAGCGTGTCATCCGTCGGGGCGGCTGTCCGGTGTTGGCGGTTAGGGTGGACGGAAACCCAGCGCTCAAGCGGATACTCGGGGCGATAAGTGCTGAAGATAAGGAAGGAGTCGTTCTATCAACGGCGGCTTCACTCGCCACCGATTTCGACGCGGACCTCAGCCTGGTCCACGCGACGGGTTCGGAGGAGCTGCCGGACAGTTGTCCTGGAGTTTCCGAGGAAATCAAGAAACGTTGTAGAATCGAGGAAAGCTTGGCCCGGGGCGACGCAGCAGAGAACATCCTTCGGGTGGCCCAGGAAGTCCGCCCCGACATCATCGTGATGGGTGGCAGACGCTGGGTCATGTTGTTCGGTGAGCTCTTCAGCACGACAACGGAAAAGGTGATGCGGGCGGCTGCAACCTCACTCTTAGTTGTACCAATGAAAGACGTGGAGGGATGAAATATGTCGGTTGATCGATATCTCAGGATGTTTGCAGGATTCTTCGTGATGCTTTCGGTGGCTCTTGGCTACTATGTCAGCCCCTACTGGTACCTGTTTACGGTCTTCGTGGGTTTGAACTTGTTCCAATCCGCTTTCACCAATTGGTGTCCCATGATGACGTTTTTGCGCAAGGCAGGCGTCAAGGGGTAGATGCTCCTCTCGGCACTTCGTATCCAGCGCAAGGGCGCGGAGTCGCCGAGGGAATGAGAGAAACCATCATGGAAGAACGGCTCGGGGACCAAGTCGATGAAGTCGCCGGCGGACTTCCGGTATAGAATCAAGAGTGCGGGAGAATAGAGATCCATGCCTATATTCGAATATCAATGTAGGGAGTGTCAGGAAATCTTCGAGTCGTTACAACTGAGTCGCAGCAGGGAAGAAGACACCGAGTGTCCTTGTTGCGGCTCCGAGCGAACGGAACGGATCGTCTCTACCTTTGCAACCGGCGGAGGCGGTGACGGGCTCGGTACCGCCTCGAGCTGTGGACCCACCGGCTCAGGTTTTCGCTGAGGCTAGTGCCTGGCCGGTCCGTGTGATCGGCTTAAGAGAAGTCACCAGTGATCAGTAATCAGCATCCGCACGGCCGCGACGTCCACCGCATCGGAGACTAACTTCGTGCGGATGCCCCGTGCCCCTGCCCGGGGGAAGCTAGTAGAAAGGAGAAAGTAGAAGGTAGATCGCGCCTAAGCCTGGTAGACTCCAGAGGTCAGTCAGAGCTCATCAGCACACCGGGATTGCGAGGCACAGATTCGTTCGGCTGCCTGACTACCTGCATGCCCGTTCCCGTGGGAAGTCAGTTGGAAGTGAACAGTCCGCCTACGCCGAGGCTTCGGCGGACCCGCCGAAGCTTCCGTCAATTACGGCAAGCGAAGGCGGGTGGCCAGTGAAGAAGAAGCCAGAGGCCAGTCCGACCGCGTCTACTTCTTGCGCGCGACGATGAAGAGGGAGCTTCCGAACGGGAGAGAAATCCCGTTGTAGACCAGAGTGTTCTCGCCGCGGTGTTTGATGAGCAGAAGTGAGTTCAGACTTGAAGGAATCGGCTTTAGGTCCGATGTCGGTGTCTTGTCTGACTCGAATGTGGCGAGCAGTTTTCTGAGAGCGATGATGATGAAGAGAAAGGGCAATCGATAGCTCGACACCTCGACATCGAAGCCTTCCTTCTCGAGCATCCGGTTCGTCTCTTTCCTGTGGCTCCTTCTCACCGTGTTGACGACGATGTCGTGGGGTCTCTTCAGAATCTCGAAGGCCGGGAGATTGAGTATCAACATGCCATCGGGTTTCAGGGATTGATGGAACTTCCTCACGACAGAGGCCACATCACCGATGGCTCTGTGACACAAGACATCGATGCAAGTGACGATGTCATAGGCTTTGGATGGGGGTTCCCACCGGCTCAGGTCTTGCTGCGCGACCTTGTCGAATCCTCTTTCTTTACAGAAGCGTATAGCATCTTCGGAAAAATCGAATCCCGAGACCTCGCCGTAGGGGCTCATGATTGTCATGAGCTTGCCGCATCCACAGCCCGCGTCCAAGATGTTCGGTCGACACTCCGCGGACTTGTCTCGAACGTAGCGTTCGATGAGCTCGTGGAGACCCCGGTACCACCAAAATTCATCCTCGAGCTGGAACATGTTGGCATACTCTTGCTTCCACATGGTTCCAACCGTTAGTTCTCTTGCCCTCGGTTCAAATAGGCCGTTTCACATCGGGAAAGTGTCGCCATACAGGAACTCCACAAAAGCGATCTCCTTCGGTGCACCGTGGAGAGACAATTCCGTTTCGGATAACACAGGGGGGTCCCATGAACGATGCAATAAGAGGGTGAACGTTTCTCACTTGCTCGAGCTCTTCCATTGACGCTTGGTAGATTTCTTCCTGCGCGTTGAAGCAAGTGCGCATGGTCCACTTGTGCATGAGATGAAGTAGGGAGCCGGACTCGATGAACCGGATGGCCTTCGCGTTCGGAAGGATATACAACGCCCATTGCTTTGGTACGCCCAGCTCTAACAATCGGTTTTTGGCCTTCCATCCAGTCTCCATCGCTTCTTCGAAGAGGGTCAATGCCTCACGGTTCCCCGATATGAGCATGGGCACTCGATAGTCTGGCTCTCGAGTGTCTGTAAGGGTCATTAGGGGGCGGGAGGCGGGGACCATGCGGTGACGCTGATCTTGAGAGTCCGCCGTGTGAGAGATGTTCTTCATGAAGGTGTAGTGAACATGGTTCAAGGCCCGCATGACGGGCGAGTGAGCTCCCACGTTGAGAGTGTCGGTTCTAAGCGGATTGAGTCGAGGATCGAGGATGTGGGCCAACGCGGCTTTCGTCGTCAGCTCTTGGGTCGGCTTACCCAAGACGGTTCTAACGGCCAGGGCGATGACCTCCTCGCCTTTTTCGGAGGTGTCGATGAGCTTCGACGTAGCTCCCCCCAGCTCACGGTCGAAGTGCTCGTTGTGCTCTTCGATTTGATCTGGAATATGCGGAAAAGAAAACTCGGGTAGCTCCTTTGGTTCGAGGGGTTGTTCACCGATCTTTTCGAAAAAGAGAGGATCGATATCACGAACGCGATCCACCATAGCGGCGACGACGAGCGCCGCCTCATGAGGAGCATCGCCGGCTTGGGTCATGCGTTGGAGGCGGTGCAACGTGATCCCGGAAACGGTATGCACCATGGAGGTAAAAGCGGCCACCGGAATGACGTAGCGAGCTGTCTCGAAGGCTTTTTTCTCGGCCTCCCTTTCGATTTTCTTCTTTCTCTTGTGGTTTCCATCACGATAATGACGGAGCTCGGAGAGAATGGCCCAAGTTTCCTTTTTGAGAAGCTCGGTGAGTTTCTTGTAGTAGTCCCACGCTTTGACAACCGCCTCTTCATAGACTGCAAGAGCCTCGCCCTCGATGGGGGGAACGAAAACGCGTACTTCGTCGAGGCGAACAAAACGTTGCGAAGACTGCTCGGAGTTGTAGAAGGGGTGAGAGTGGAGAAAACTCCACACAAACTGTCGGGAGATGTTCTCTAGACCAAAGACGAAGTGGGCGTGTTGGTAAACGGTGTGATGTCCTCCATCGTAGGTTGCTTGACCGATGGAATCGCGCTGTTTTTCGGTGACCTCGGAGGCTTCGACCACCCTGGGCATGTAGCACGTGCGAGCTGCTGCAATCGAAAGATCATAGGGATCTTCAGAGTAAGACAGGAGCTTGACGCGTGGTTCTTCTCTCGAAAGTCGGGCCGGATTCATCATGTTCGAGTCAGCAGATCCTACCACAATCCAACTCGTGAGCGTTGATTTCCGGCGAACGAGCTCATATGATCGCCCACCTCAGGGAGGGTGCTATGGTTGCTCCAAAGAGTCTCGTCCTCGTCATTTTGCTCGTCTGCCCGATGGTGATGTACGCCGCTGACGGTGAAAAGGAGCTTCTGGCTGAAGTGAGCCCAGAAGTGTTGGAGGCTCACGCGAGAGAAATCGTCAAATACGTTCGTCCCTCCGGAAGTCCCGGTGAGTTTGCCGCCATCGACTATGTTGTCGAGACACTTCGCTCAGAAGCCATTCCCGTAGAAATCTATGAGTTTCCTGGATACGTGAGCGATCCGGTTCGTGCATCCCTCCGTTTGGGCGAAGAGCAAATCGTCTATCGTGCTTTGACACAGGCTTTTTCTTCTTCAACGGGTGCAGAGGGACTGACGGGAGAGATCGTAGACTGCGGAAAGGGAAGTCCCCAGGACTACCGAGGGGCAGGTGTCGAGGGCAAGATTGCGCTCGTAGACGGCGGTGCTCGTCCGGACGAGGTCAAGGCGGCCATCGAAGCCGGGGCCCGGGGCGCGGTGTTTGTCTCGAGCTCCGAGCGCATCCACGAAATGACAGTCAGTCCGGTCTGGGGAACACCGACACACAAAGACTTCAAAGAGCTTCCTTCAATCCCGACCGTCGCCGTCAACGACGAGACCGGTGCGGACCTCCGGCGGCGTCTCGCGTCCGGACCCGTGACGGTGACACTCGAGACGGAGGTCTCGACGGGCTGGAAGACGTTGCGCGTCACCGTGGCGACGATCCGGAGCGCCAAAGATCCAGAGGGCTTTGTGTTGGTCGGTGGCCACATGGATGCCTGGTACCATGGGGCTACGGACGAGGGGACATCCAACGCTGCCATGGTGGAAATGGCTCGCATTTTTTACCGTCATCGTGATGAGCTCGAAAGGGGACTCAAAGTCGCTTGGTGGACGGGACATTCCAACGGTCGCTACGCGGGCTCAACGTGGTTTGCCGACAGATTCTGGACAGAGCTGAGGGACGAGGCCCTTGCCTATATGAACATCGACGTTATCGGGCAGATCGGCGCCAAGAACTACAGTGCTGCTTGTACTCCAGGTCTCGATCGCCTTGCCACGTCAGTGATGAAGGATGTCGTCGGTGGTGAAGGGCCGATTCGACGCCCGGGAAGGGACTCCGACCAATCCTTCTATGGAATAGGTCTTCCGCTCCTTCAGTTCTATCACAGTCGAACGGAAGAAGACGGGGGGTATTGGTTCTGGCACACGCCCGAGGACACATTCGACAAGATCGATTTCGATAACTTGGCGGCCGAGACTCGTCTTTATGTCTCTGCTCTTTATCGCTTGATGAGCAATCCTCTGCCGCCTCTCGAGCCGTCTTCGACGACCGCTGAGATCAAACGCCTCTTAAGAGAGAAAGCAGAAAAGGTGATGGACGCCTCCTTGCCTTTTGATGAGGTACTGGAAAGGGCCGAGCGATTACATAATCTAGTCACGAGTCTCGAGGCGAAACTCCCGGAAATGACCGAGTCGATTGGTGCTCAGGAAGTCAGTCGGCGTCTGGTACGCCTCGTTCGACCGGTCCTCCGAATTCTCTACCAAGAAAGCGGCCCTTATCATCAAGATCCCGCGCTTCCGATGTCTCTACTGCCCGGGCTTGCTTCTCTTGACCAACTGGCCGAGCTCGACGCCGAAAGCGACCTCTACGGCTTCACCCGCACGTATGTCGTACGTGAGCTCAATCGTGTCGCCGACCACCTCGATCGAGCTCTTGCGGAAGGGGAGATCTTGGCAGGGACTTTGACGATGGCTATCAATGGAGAGAGCTAACCCTAATCCGACGAATTGCTTGTAGGCAAAAAAGGGGACAGTGTAATTCGGGGATAGGTAATTAATATTTGTCAGAATGGGCGCAGCAAATGTTAATTACTTACTTATCCCTGAATTACATACTGAACCTTAAGGAGAAAGCAAAACATGCCCGGCGACCGCCGGGTTTCAGACGCCTCAGGTTCCGCCGTGTCCGATGGTGACCTTGTCGCCATCCACGATGACCGGCACTTCGCGTCTACCGTTCGAGGCTACCAGCATTTGTTGCAAGCCGTCGGCGTCGTATTTGACGTTGATGTAGCGAACCGTAGCGTTCTTCTTGGCATAGTCCTCACGGGCTGCCACGGTGTGCGGTCATCCGTCTTTTCCGTAGATCAAGATTTCGTCAGCCATGAGCGGATCATATCAGAAGTTTGGGGGGAGTCTGAAGTCAGAACTCGAGAACCCAAGAATTCGAGAACTCAGGAATTCAAGAACTCAAGAACTCGAGTGCTCAGAAGATCGTGTTCCGATGGAGAATAAAGGAGGAAGGAGGGTTGTGCCGGCAATAGACAAAGACTCGCCGGCAGGCGGTCGAGCGCGTCGCCGAAATGGGTGTTCTGAGTCCCCCTGACATTGCTCTTGGGTGGAAGTGACTTGGAAAAAGCGGCAAGAACCTTCGGAAGCACAAGGTTTCGTTCGGTGAGACGGCAACAGTATTCGGCGATGCCGTCAGTACCACCGCACGAGATCCCGATCACTCGATAAACGAGAACAGATGCATGACCATAGGCATGTCCATTAACCACCGTCTCATAATGGTGGCACATACGGAGCGGGGCGATCGCATTCGCATCATCAGTGCTTGCGAGTGACCCGATCTGAGAGAGAGAACTATGAAGAAGAAGGATGAGAAGGAGATGTCCGATGAGCTTCGACCTGAATATGACCTGCAGGAGCTTCTTAAAGATGGAGTCCGAGGCAAGTACGCGGAGCGTTACAAGCAAGGGACGAATCTCGTGTTACTGGATCCGGACGTAGCTAATGTGTTTGCTAACAACCAAGACGCTGTCAACGAAGCTCTGCGACTCGTCATCGCGCTGAAGAAGCTGCCGGTATCCAGGAAAACAGGCTGAATTCAAACTTGATGGAGTCTGCGGTTGAAGTGAAGGTGAAGTACTTATTTTCCTCCGTCAATACGCCTACGGTTACCCGGTGGCTTTGGACCTCATGGCGGTAATCGCAGTGGGCATGTGGATCTACTTCAAACGGAAGCGGTGGATAGGTTGATTTTGAAGCACGGCATTCTCATTCAGCCGGCCGCGAAGGCGGATCAGCGCGAAGCCTAACGCTCGTACACCAACGAATCCCCGCCGGCTGCGCGCCGGTGGCTCGACAGACGACTCACGCCTGCAGCCTGTTCCCTAAATCGACACGTCATTGCCCCACAGCGGCACGTTGTTCCCTAGACCGACATCTCATGCCGAGCGCTCGTACCAGCGACCATAAACCCGCGTAGGCGCTTCGGGCAGGGGCACGGGCGCGGGCAGGGGACGAGCAATCATCCGGAGATTCATCCGAACGCCGTGAAGATCATGAATCTTCATCTCAGGTCTCGTTTTGGCCGGGGAGACGTGCCTCAAAAACGGACCTGTCCGCTTTTTCCCTGTCGTCGGATTGGGGCTAAGCCTTTGTGCTCGAAATCTCGCTTCACGTGACGTGCTGCCGGCAACGGCTGCCCGAGCTACGGGTTGACGTTGAACGTCATCAAGCCCCCGGCGTACTCGAGCTCGTCCTTGTGCCTTCGATGAGCTCAATGATACCCTCGGTGTCCAGCATCTCGTCGCGCTCGTTGGCCGCTTCGGTGACGCCGTCTAGGAAGAAATAGAGCCGATCACCGGGCTCCAGTTGGACGCTCGTCTCATCGAACCGTCCGTTCAGCACTTCCCGAATAGCCCGGAGGAGCTCGTCGGACGCATCATGCTTCAACAAGTAGCCTGATGCTCCCGGACGAAATGCCTCCACGGCAAACTCCACACTGGCGTGCATGGTCATGAAGATGATCTTCGCCCGAAGATCGGCCTGAGCGAGCTGCCGAATCGCCTCGAGAGCATTGAGGACGGGCATCCCGATATCCGCCGCGATGACGTCCGGACGCAGCTTGTCGGCAGCGACGACCAACGCACGTCCATCCTTCACTTCCCCCACGACGTCGTATTCAGGGTCGAGGATCTTACGCAAGCCGTCGAGGACAATGGTGTGACCGTCGGCCAGCAAGATCTTCCGCTTGCTCATGATACCCTCTACGCAGTTGAATGTTTCGGGCTCATTGGACCCGTACCTTGACCACGGTCGCTCGGCCGGGATCGGAACTCACCATGAAGTGGCCCCTCAATAGAAGCACCCAGCCCGCCCTTCCGCTTGGAGGATTCTACGCCGAAGCCCACCCCGTCGTCGACGATTGTGAGCTCGGCGAGATTATCTACTGACGCAAGGCGACCCGCAACCTACTGGCTTAGGAATGCTCAAGGGTTGCGTGAAGCCTCATGGATAAATCGATACAAACAACGAGCGCTCTATCTGATAGAGGTCAAGATTGCGCCATGGTTCTGACCTGGACGCGCTAGAGCCACCTGCTGGACCTGCGGGTGCGGCAACGTCTGGATCGCCTCCAGGGGTGGCCGGGACACATTCAATCTCGAGCTCCACCGAGCTAAGAGAATCGCGCTTGCTACGATGAAGTGATCTGCCTTGCTTTTGGGAGGAAAAGACTACAAACTGGCTGCATGAGTACGGAATCCGCAAGCGAACTTCTTGTCGAAAGCGATTGGGAACAGTGGTATCTCATGACGCCGCAACAACGCTGGCGGGAAAGCCAAAAGCTCTGGGATTTCTTTTTGGCCATCGGAGGTTCGCTTGATCCCGAACCCGATTCTCAAAGTCCTTTTGACCCTGACTTCGAGCCGCACCAAGTACCTGTTGATGGGCGGCCAGGCATGCGTGTTCTACGGCGCAGCAGAGTTTAGCCGGGACACGGACATCACAGTACTGTCCGAGACTGAAAACCTCGCCCGCTTGTCGGAAGCATTGGACGAGTTGCAGGCGCAGTGCATCGCCGTACCACCCTTCGAGGCGGAATACCTAAAGCGAGGGCACGCCGTCCATTTCCGGTGTCAGCATTCTGAAGCTCGTAATATGCGAATCGACGTGATGTCGGTGATGCGAGGTGTCGAACCGTTCGACCGGCTCTGGACACGCCGCACGACGGTCGAGTTCGAGCCGGGGACCCTTGTTGAGCTGATGTCGCGGATCGATCTGGTCACTGCCAAGAAGACACAGCGCGACAAAGACTGGCCGATGGTCCGGCGACTAGTGGAAGCCAGCTATGCCCAACATCGGAACAAACCCGACCGCGAACACTTCGAATTCTGGCTACAGGAATGTCGCACGCCTGCGATTCTGCTGGATCTGGCGCGAAAGTATCCCGACGAATGTGGGGCAGCAATCGAAAATCGCCCTCTACTCTCCCACGCCTTGGCCGCCGACGAAACTCGACTTTTCGAGGCTTTGGACTTGGAGGAGAAGCGCGAGCGCGAAGCGGACCGCGCCTATTGGGCTCCCCTCAAAGCAGAATTGGAAGAACTACGACGAAAAAGACATAGGAAATAGTGCCGACCGAGGTTCGTCGTTCGCTTTTTTTCGTTCTCGTGCGTAGAACAGAAAGGTGCCAGGCACGTTATTCCGCTGTTATAATTGAAATGCCAGCGAGTCAGAAAATGCCAAGGCCATATCGAATTCTCATCGAGGGTGGGATCTACCACGTGTACAACCGGGTTGGCCGAGCTGAGCGAGTCTTCGACGAGCAGACGGCAGCTTCCGCATTCGTCAGCCTGCTACGCGACGTTGTGGAGCGTGATGGGTTGACGGTCTTCGCGTGGTGCCTGATGTCGAATCACTATCACTTGGCAGTCCGAGCCGGTGTGGTCCCGCTGGATCGTCCCATGCGAAGTCTTCAGCAGCGAGTAACTCGAGGCATAAACGTTCGAAAGCGGGTGTATGGACCGTTGTGGCAGGGTCGGTACCGATCCAAGCTCGTAAGCGATCAGCGCTACTTCGACCAACTGTTGCTCTACATTCACCTGAACCCGGTTCAGGCCAAGATTGTTGATGATCCATCGCAGTACACATGGAGCGGTCATCGTGAGCTTCTCGGGCAGGTGAAAAAGCCAATCGTGGACGTCGATGAGGTGCTCAGGCTATTTGGAACCACGCGACGGTCGGCGCGAGCGACCTACGTCCGTCGACTCAAAGGGTTTTTCGAGAACGAGTGGATTGGCAATGAGCCAGGACGTCTCCCCTGGTGGCGTCTTGGACGGCCATCGAAAGGGGAAGACGAGGATCCGGAGGCGGCCGTCCGACAGCGGCGAGAGCGCGAGGAGTTGGGTCCATATTGGCGACCGGCCATCGAGACGAGCGAGTTTGTCGCTCGCGTCACCGAACGGCTCGGTGTGGACATCGGCGATCTGCGATCTCGCCGAAGGTCTCAAGAGTTGGTGCGGGCGCGCGAACTGCTGATGGTCCTCGGCGTAGAACGCTATGGACTCAAAGTAAAGGACCTCGCAAGGGAACTACGAAAGTCCCCTGATGGCATGACGCAAACGATCGCTCGAGCCGCCCGCAGAAGAATCAGAGACAGCGCATTCCTAGTTGACCTCAACCAGTTGGACCACTCACTGGCCTCGGTTGAGAAGTGAAGAAGTCAGATTAATAACGGAACAACGTGCCTGGCACCTTTTCGGCACCTTTTCAGGAGAACCTTACTCATGAATCGTTATCGCGTCCTGGTTTGGGTTCACTGCTTCATCATTGCTCTATCCGCTACCCTCTCGGTGACCGCTCAAGGCCAAGAAGAAACGCGCACGCAATCAGGTGAAAAGCACGCCATTTCTTCGCTCTTCGGTGCCATTACTCCCGCGCCTCCGCGGGCGGAAGGCGACGGTCCCTTCGAGCGGTTGATCCTTCGCGGCGGAACCCTCATCGATGGAACCGGAGCCCCGCCCATCGGCCCGATGGATATCGTCATCGAGGAAAACCGCATCGTAGAGATCCGCAGCGTGGGTTATCCGGGGGTTCCTATCGACGAAGGTCTCCGACCTCGAGCCCGGCCTGACGATAAGACGCTCGACGTAGAAGGCATGTATGTTCTGCCGGGATTCGTCGACGCCCACGTGCACACCGGCGGTAAGCCCCAGGGAACACCCGCCGAGTACGTCTTCAAGTTATGGATGGCCCACGGCATCACAACGGTGCGGGACGAAGGATGCTTCACCGGCTTGGATTGGGTGCTCGAACATCAGCGCAAGAGTGACCAGGACGAAATTACCGCTCCCCGGTTGCAGGCGTACGTCACGTTCGGTGCCGGCCACGACGGTGCGATATCGACTCCGGCGGAGGCTCGCGCGTGGGTCGCCAAAGTCGTTCAAGATGGTGCCGACGGGATCAAGATCTTCGCCATCACCCCCGAGCTCATGAAGGCCACCGTCGAAGAAGCCGCCAAACATGGAGCGCGCTCATCCTGTCATCACGCCCAGGTGAGTGTCGCGGATCTCGATGCGCTCGACTCGGCCCGCTTCGGGCTGACCACAATGGAACACTGGTATGGACTGCCCGAGGCTTTGTTCTCCGACCGGACGGTTCAGCATTTCCCTTCGGACTACAACTACAACAACGAGTACAACCGTTTCGGACAAGCCGGTCGCTTGTGGAGACAAGCGGCTCCACCCTTTTCCGAGCACTGGAACAAGGTGATGAACGAGCTTGTCGAGCTGGATTTCACTCTCGTGCCTACCTTCGTCGCCTACGAGTCGACGCGGGATTTCATGCGGGGAAGGAGAGCCGAATGGCACGAGGAGCACACGCTGCCGTCGTTGTGGCGCTTCTACCAGCCCAACCGCCGCGCCCACGGCTCGTATTTCTTCGACTGGACGACTGATGACGAGATGGAATGGAAGGAAAACTACCGCCTTTGGATGGCTTTCGTGAACGAGTACAAGAATCGCGGAGGCCGGGTGGCGACGGGCTCGGACTCAGGTTTCACCTTCAATCTTTACGGATTCGGATTCATCCGAGAGCTGGAGCTATTCCGAGAAGCAGGTTTCCATCCACTGGAGGTCATTCGTGCCGCGACGCTCGAGAGCGCCGAAGCCTTGGGACTAGCAGACCAGCTCGGGACCGTTGAAGTCGGAAAGCTCGCCGACCTCGTCGTTGTAGAGGAGAATCCCCTGGCGAACTTCAAGGTGCTCTACGGCACGGGCGCCGTTCGGGTCAATGAAGACAACGAGGTGGTTCGTGTGGGAGGCGTCAAATACACCATCAAGGATGGAATCATCTACGACGCGAAGAGCCTTCTTGCCGATGTTCGAGAAATCGTCAGGGAAGCGAAACTGGAGGAGGGCTTCGATATCGCTCAGCCTGGAATGCCTGCGAGAGACTATAGAAAGTGACGTCAGGTCGACGGCCGGAAACACATTGACCCGATTGGGACAAAGCTGGGAAAAAGGGGACAAGTTCCCCTTTTTTTGAGGCACGTCCCTCTGAATAACGGAACAACGTGCCTGGCACCTTTCCCGGCAGTGCCTGGCACCTTTCCCGGCAGAGATGAATGGCCGGCCCGTGCTCTTCCGGCTATGTCAGATGATTCGCTTTCATGGGCGGCCGGCCTTCGCTTCATGCGAATACGAGCCCGGCTCGGCGGGTCCGCAGAGGCCTTGGCGTAGGCGGAGGACCCGGTGCGGCTAGTCCATGGTTTGGCCGCCGCAGAGGTTGTAGGTTTGCCCTGTGATCGCCGCCGCATCGTTGGATGCGAGATACAAAACGAGCTTGGCCACTTCCTCCGGCTCAATGAATCGACGAATGGGTACACCACGGATAGCTTGTTCACGAAACTCATCGGGAGAGATTCCAAGCACATCCGCCGTCTCGCGGATACCTTGGTCCGCCATCTCGGTCGACACCCATCCGGGACTAATGGCATTTACCGTAATGCCTCGTGACACCAACTCGAGGGCAATAGCGCGGGTGAATCCAATAATTCCATGTTTCGAGGTGCAGTAGGCCGCGTAGCCAGGAACTCCGAATCGTCCCAACACCGAGGAGATGTTGATGATGCGTCCCTGTCCGGAATTCATCAGATCTAGAGCCGCTTTGGTGACGAGGTAGGTACCTGTCAGGTTGGTGTTCAGTATTTCGTGCCATCTATCGTCAGAATCCTCATCGATGGGAGTGCGACCTGATACTCCGGCATTGTTCACCACCACCTCGAGTTTTCCCCATTTGTTGCTCAGTTTGGTGATGGTTTCCGCGACTTGTGTCTTGTCGGTGACATCACATTTCAGTGCAACGGCTCGGCCGTCGCCTTGGTTGATCTCTTCAGCCAACTTAGTGAGAGCGGTGTGGTCTCGGGAGCACAGAGCTACCCAAGCATCTTCCCCTGCAAAGGCCTTTGCCACGGCCCGGCCGATGCCACGGCTGGCGCCTGTGACCAGGACTACTTTGCCAATAAATCGTTTCAAGATTCCTCCTCACCTGGTGGGATGACACTCGTATAGCGACGCAGATAATCCTTGAGAGCGTCGCGAATGCTGCTGAATGCTAGCTCCTGCCATGGAATCTCCTCGGGCGTGAAACCGCGGACCTCCAAGCATTCGTCAGCGGCGCCAACGCGCCCGCCGATCAATTTCGCCGCGAATACGATGACGACGATGGGTACGCCGGAGTAGGAGTAGACACCGACCAACTCTTTCAGTTCCACCTCTGCATGGACTTCTTCTTTTGCTTCACGGCGAGCGGCTTCTTCCGCCGTTTCTCCCCGATCGACAAAACCGCCGGGAAACACCCATTTCCCGTAACCGGGATCGATCGCCCGGCGGGCTAGTACGATCTTGTTTCCGATTTGGAAAATCGTCCCGGCCGCTACTTTGGGATCGATGAAGAAGATGAAGTGGCACTCCGTGCAAACGAGTCGCTCGGGCTCCGTCGGTTTGATTATCTTGGATTCGAGAGGAGCTCCACATTTGGGGCAGAACTTGTAATCGAGGTCAGCCCAGCGCGGGTGTTCACTAACAGCTCTCGTCACGTTTGCGGCCTGGTGGGTAAAGAGAACGCGAATTTATCACTGGGAAGAGAGGATTTCAAGAAAGCAGGAATTGTAAGAGAGTAGGAAGTAGAAAGTAGGCAGTAGAAGGCATGACCAGAAGATGGCTGCTGAGGCTGCTCGACTGCCGGCAGGTCAAATCTCTAGAAGCTTTTTTAGTGCCTTGAGGTCTCTTTTCGCTTGCGTCCTTATGACGCGTCGACGTCTTCCCGTTGGATGGGCATCGAACCCAAATACCAAGATGGCGCGAGGGGAGACATCGAACAGAATGAAGGGGGATTTTTTTTCTTTCCGGTCTTCCCCGAGCAGGGCTTCTAGAATGTATTCGTCGGAAGGTCGCCCGGAAAGTTCCGGGAGCGGATTCGGGAATCGGAACTCCATGTGACCGCAAGCCGCAAAGACCACGCCTGCATCGTCCACCAAAAAGGCCGAATTCGCATTGAGGTAGGAGATCATCTGGGTCAACTTTCGGCGGATTCGAACCAAGTTGGGATGGCGGAGCAGGTCATCGGACAGGGACATGGCTACCTTTTGTGGTCAAAATGACCGGGCTTTTGACCCGCATTTACCTCGGAAGCCCGACGTGGTAGGATGGCAGTGTCGCCGCCCTCGCGGCGCAGGGAGACCATCATGCAACTACCGCTTATGTTCGGTACTCTGGGACTACCCGAGCTGCTGATCATACTCTTCATTTTGTTTCTCATCTTCGGTGCGAGCAAGTTGCCGCAGCTTGGATCCGGGTTGGGCGCGGGCATCAAGAACTTCAAGCGAGCTATCAAGGGCGACGATGAGCTCCCACCTAAGGGCTCCGACGAAAACGACGCCTGATACCTATCTAGCGACATCGGTGATGATGAGCGTGTTGGTGCGCTCGTCGAAAGTGACTTCCCCTAGAGGGGATAGGAATTTTCTTATCAGCGGTGCAACATCTTTCGCTCGCGCGTAAGCCAACTTGCGAAAAGTCGTTTGTGGCGTGCCTGTTTGTTTCTTCTGTTCATCGTATTTTCTTCGCTCCTCGAGCTCCTTCCTGAGCCGGTCGATAGGTGCCACCCGGACGAGATTTTGACCCATCCATTCTTCCCCGAGCCGACAGCTTCTTAGAGCGGTTTCCATCAATTCTCGCCAGGTGACCGCTTTCAGATTCATCGTCAGCCGGCACCGGATGCTTGGATCGGCTACTAGATTGAACTGGCCGAGCTCCGCGATGAGACTCAGGATATCCGTTGCATCAGCGTCTTTCAGGTCTATGTCGATTCGCGTCTGTGAGTCTTGCGAGGGTTCGGAGGATTGCGGCCCGAGAGCCACATCTGGTGGCGCCGCCGCGCTCAGGTACGAAACAAATATGGATATGATCATCGTCATCATAGGCGTACCTCCTGACCGTCGCTAGCCAGCTCAAAGAGCAATTCAGAACGGCGCGCCAGGACGTCATTCCCCGCGTGAACCAACATGACACGCCGGGCTTTGATGTGATCACGCTCGCGGACGAGCTCTGCGTGGGACATGTGGTGGTCCACCTTTTCGTTGATCGTGGAGCATTCACAAATGAGCAAATCAGCGTCTTCCGACTGGTGGGCTATCTCGTCGGTCCACTCCGTGTCGCCGGAATAGACGAGAGTTCGTCCATCGGCGCAGATGCGGAAACCCAATGCGACGCCGTCGGGGAAATGTCTTACTCGAAAGGGGGTGATCTCGACGGAGTCCAAACGCTCGAGTTTATGGTGCTCCATTTCCCGGAAGACGAGCTCGTAGGAGCGCGGCTTGGAACCGAGTCCAGGGAACAAAAGCCGGGTGAGCGCCATGATTTTGTCCCGAGTCGAGGGCGGTCCGGCCACGGTTAGTGGACGCTGACGCGGTGTCCGGTATTGATACTCGAGCAAGAGGAAAGGCACGCCAGAGAAATGATCGCCGTGATGGTGGCTTATTAGGACCGCATCGACGTCCGAGGGCGAGAGCTCCAGCCGTTTCATCATCGGCAGGAAACCCGGGCCGCAATCCAGCAGCAAACCGAAACTCCGGCCGCGGACAAAAATCGAAATAGGGTGTCGTCCGCCGCTGCCGAAGGAGTCACCGGTGCCCAGGAAAGTGATTCTCATCATCGTCTCCCAGAGAGGGTTCAGCCTGTCGGTTTTCGGGAAGCCGTGGAGAGCACCTCATTGAGGCTGCCCGTTCGGTAACCTTCCAGATCAACCGTCACGAACGAGTAGCCGAGCTTCTTGAACGTCTCGACGAGCTGAGGCAGCATTTCAGAGCGAAGTGCTCTCGGCATTTCTTCCGGTGCGAATTCGAGTCGAACCAGCTTGTCATGATGGCGAACACGAAAATGCCGGAAACCAAGAGTCCTTAGCGCCTCTTCTCCCTCCTCTACGGTCCGAAGCTTCTCAACTGTGATGGGAATGAGATAGGGAATTCGAGACGACAAGCAAGCGGAGGCGGGTTCATCAGCCGTCGGAAGTGACACTTGACGTGAAAGGTAGCGAATTTCTTCCTTGGTAAGTTCGGCTTCGTCGAGGGGACTCCTAATCCCAAGTTGTTTAGCCGCTTGACGACCGGGTCGATAGTCTCCCCGGTCATCGGCGTTGGAGCCGTCGGCGACCGTTTCGTATCCGCGCTCGGCGGCCAGGGTCTTCAGCCGTGAGAAGAGCTCGTTCTTGCAGTGAAAACAGCGGTCGGAACTGTTTCTCAGGTAGTCGTCGCTGTCCATTTCCGCGGTCGGGACCGAGTCATGTGGAATGCCGAAATCTCCAACGATTTGTTGAGCCATCTTGCGTTGGTGTTCCGGATAGCTGGGGCTTTCGCCGGTGACCGCTAATGTTCGATCGCCCAAAATGCGATGAGCCTCGTAAGCCAGAAAGGCGCTATCGACACCTCCGCTGAAAGCGACCACTACGGATCCCATTTCCCTGAGGATGGATTCGAGCCTCTGTCGTTTTCTCCCGGCGTTTTCCGCTAGGACGATTTCGCTGCTGCGGTCGTCTGTCAAAACTCTCCCCATTCCGCTCCTTCGTCAACGATCAGTGCGAGTTCGATTGGAGAAATGTTCGTTACCAGGAGATCGGCTCCACATTCTGGACAACCGATCATTTCCCCTTGGTCGACGTCCATGTCGTCGATTTCGATCTCCGAATCACATGCTGGACAAATGGGTAACATCAAACCCCTCTACAAATGGTGCGCCAATAGACCGTACCAAAGTACCGGCTCGACCAGAGACAACCTAGATGCGGTCGGTTTCGCTCAACACTTGATTCTGTGTCGCCGGTACGCGGCCGGATTATAGCTCTCCGCTGCTCGGGGAGGCAAGCTTGCCCAAAACCCTTCTTGACCGTAAAATCAATAGTTTGTATGGTATATATCGTGGAAAGGGGGTAACCACTCGTGACGATGTCCGAAGAAGCGGCTGGGGCGGTTGTGGAAGTGATAAGGCAGATTGCTGGTGCATTCGATAGACGCGACCTCGATTCGGTGCTGTCTGCCCATTACCAGGGCCCCGAGTGCACTATGATAGCTCAGGGGGGACAGCGAGTGGTGGGATGGGGCGCGGTGAGGAGCGAGCTCGAGAACCGTATCAACGAGTTCGAGTACTCCCGGACCGTCATCGGTCAGCCGGTCGTGTCTCTGTACGGCGATGTCGCTGTGGTTACCTACGAACTGCGTACCAACAGCCGACTCCATGATATCGACTTCAAATGGGTGGGTTGGGTGACTGACGTCATGGTCCTGCGGGAAGGAAGGTGGCTAAGGGTTCACCACCAAGCTTCTGACCAAAGCAAAACATGACCCTTCCTTATCGTTTAGCTCGGTAGTGTAGAGCGGCTACCTATCGACCTCTTGAAAAGCTCTCCAAACGCTGTCCAGAACGACGCCAGGTACTCGCCCTATGGTCTCAGCGTGAGCTTTCCTTCCATAGCAGCTTCTATCTGATCTCGGTCGAACAGCATGGGGTGGCCGGTGCCGTCGAGCCATCCTTGATTCTGGTCGAAGTAATGTCGGCTCAACGGATGGCCGGAAGCTCCGGTGGGGATGCTCGCGAGACTTGCGTTCCAGTCACCTAGGTCGACGAGCATGCGAAACGACGTGCCAGTGATGACACGGAAGGGCTCACTGAGCGATACACGCGCATTGGCGATGGTGTGGGTAGAGCCTCCGAACTGGACCGGACCACGGTTGAAAATCCAATGGAGCGGTGACTTCTTCCCCATCGGGTGTTCGAACACGATGGCATGAAGCTCACCCCAGTCCCAATTTCCCGGACCTTTCCCCTGGAGCTCTTCCAGCAAAGCGACAGCCTCGGCGAAGCTCTGCTTGAAAATAGCACTCCGATCCTCGATGACCGGTGTGGTCTTGTCGTCCCACCAGTCGGAGGCAGGATCGTCGACGATACTGTGAATCGCGCCCGGGTAGCCCATCTCCACGAACCCCAAGAACGCTCGAAAAAGCTCCTCTCCGAGCTCGTCCTTGAACGTGTTTTCGAGCAACTCGCGATAGAAAGCTTGGTAAACAGCGGGGGCTGCTCCAACGTTCATTTGGCCATTCCAGCTTCTTAACAGTGAATGTGCTTCTTTTTCGTCATCTGAGTCGAGATCGAGAGACATCAGATATCTAAGCAGGGGCTCGGTCGAGCTGTCGTATCGATCGGACTGAATGCGGGCGAAGTCGGCAATCGCCACTCGGTCCATCGGTGCCAGCAGCGAAGCGACGCGTTGCGCGCGGAAGGGAGCGAGTTGATCGACGCCAATTGAAGGTGCTGTCTCACCAAAAGCTATCCGATGATTCGTACTCACGACGTAACCGTCCTCTGGATTCAGCAGATACGGCTTCTCTTCATGAGGGATGAAACCTTGCCATTCCAGCTCTCCCGAGCCGCCGTCAACAGGGATGCTGCCGTCGAATCCTGAACGGAGGGGAAGATCTCCTGACGGAAAAAGCCCGATGTTGCCCTCAACATCTGCATAAACGAGTGCGAGCGGAAAACTGCTGAGGGGGCGAATGGCTTCCGTGAACTCGAGCCAGTTCGAGGCTTGGTTGATTCGCAAGAATGCGAGTGTGTTGTCGCCGGACCATAAGTTGTCCCAACGAAGGGCCAATATTCTGCCATCGCGAGGCTCATCTGATACCACGACGCCATGTCGAGTACGCAAGACCTCCAATGTCTCCGGATGCGTGCCGGCGATAGGTATGGTCTCCGTGTAAACGTCAAAGGCTTGCCATTGGTCTCCAACCGCGTACTGCCCGCCGTCGTTCGGGTTGAGCTCCTCTACGTAGTGGTCCTGCACGTCGGCATATGATGCGGTGACTCCCCAAGCGACCCAATCGTTGTGGCCGATAAGAACGTGGGGAATGCCCGGGAGGCTCGCCCCGACAACGTTCAGCCCACCACCCACGAGGTGAATTTCGTACCAGAGCGAAGGCATGGGCAGTGCCAAGTGAGGATCCGAAGCGAGAAGAGGCTTACCGGACGCGGTACGCGAGCCGGAGACCGCCCATGCGTTGCTTGCACCCGATTGGAGTGCTTGAAGTATGGGGTATCGAAGTCTCGTAGCAATAGACGGACTCGAGAAGGGGAGTGCGGCTTCGCTCGACGATGGTGGCTCGAGCCCGGTCAGCACAAAAGCCGCTTCCGATCCGAGTTTTTCGGATAGTTGCGCACGTAGTACCTCTACCGAACTGTTGAAAGACAGGATTTTGGCGATCCATTTCCCAATAGCTAAGCTATCTGTCGGTTGCCACGGTTCGGGCTCGAGGTCGAGAAGCTGGAACTCAGGTGAAAGGCCTGCAAGATGTGCTTCTCTATAGGCGTTGATTCCGTGGGCATAGGCATCGAGATAGCTACGCGCGCTCGGGTTCATGGACTCATATTCTGCACGAGCTGCGTGAGGCAACCCGAGCCGACGAACCTCCCTGTCCATTTGGAGGAGATCGGGCCCGAAGGCCTCCGCCAATTTTCCCATGCCCAAACGGCGGGCGAGCTCCATTTGAAAGTATCGATCTTGTGCGTGAACGTATCCGGTGGCGCGCGCCAAGTCTTCCAAGCTCGAGGCATAAAGGTGGGGAATACCGTAGGAATCGCGCAGTACATCGACCGGTGCAGCAAGGCCGGGCATCTGAGCCGAACCGTCAATCTGGGGAAGTGATGCAGCACTTCGGTAGTAAAGATATCCGCCGATGGAACCAAGAATGACGAGAATCGCCAAAAGAGTCAGTAGGAACCAAGGCTTCCCGCCGCCCTTAGTGCGCGCCGGTCGACGAGGAGAAAGCTTTGTTCTGCCGGACGGGCGCAGAGGTGGCTTTCGTGACGGCCGGGATGGGGGAGGTTTCTTGCCTGACGGTTTGGATGGACTGACGGGAGGTTTGGGTCCCTTGGCTGGTGGTTTGGGACTCGGTGGGCGACGTCCGGGGGGGCGAGGTCCGATTTTGGAACTCAATGGTTTGCTCCTATCAGTGACTTTCAGCGCTACTTCTGTATTTCGCGTCCTGCATTGCCGCAGTCAAGCCGGCCTTCGTCAAAGGCTACGGCTAGGTCTCGCCGAAGCGCCCGCGCGTAGGCGGACGGCGAGGGCTCACTGCAGCCGTTGGTCCCAAAAACAGATCCAACGGCGGAGGCGGCCAGTCAGCAGTCATCAAGCACGCACTGTGCCTCGTGCTTTCTACTCTTCCAACACTTTGGCTACTTTTCATTCCTGATGTACGTGCCGCTCTTTCCTCCGGATTTTTCCAATAAGCGGATGTCACCGACTACCATGGATCGATCAACGGCTTTGATCATGTCATAGAGAGTCAAGGCAGCCACAGAGACTGCGGTGAGGGCCTCCATCTCAACGCCCGTTTTGCCCGTTGAGTGGACGCGGGACCGAATTTCGAATCCGGTTTCGACGTCGGTGATTTCGACGTCGACATGATCGAGCAAAAGGGAATGACACAGTGGAACGAGGTCCGCGGTTCTCTTGGCAGCCATGATTCCAGCGAGTCTGGCCGTCTCCACCACATTCCCCTTTGCAATGCGGCCTTTTCTCACGAGCTCCATCGCTTCATGCGAGATGCGGATGGTACCTGCCGCGGTCGCCTGTCGGGGGGTGGCATCCTTTGGGCTGACATCCACCATCCGACTATGCCCAGCTGCGGACAAGTGCGTTATTTTGCTATTTCGTTTTGCCACCGGTTCTCTTTGAACAAGAAGCTATCGAGCGGATGGACTGCAATGGTCTCACCCGCTTCCATAAGGTCAATGTTCTCGGGAAGAATCAGTAAAGCGTTCGCCTTGGAAAATGCGACGATATCTCCCGAGCCTCGACTCAGGATCGGGTGAGCCTCGGGAAGAGCACCTTCGGAGTTTGTTTCGAGCCAGCCGGGAAGGTAGGCTCTCCGAGGTCCTTTGCTCGTAAGCGGCCCTTTTAGCGTTGCATTCAAGTGCGGTCGCCGCGGATTGACCGAGCCCGCCATTTTTGCCAACGCCGGGCGTACGAAGAGCTCGAAGGTGACCATCGTTGACACCGGATTGCCGGGAAGTCCGAAGACGAGATTGTCGTTGCGACCAACCCCAAAAACTGTCGGCTTCCCCGGCTTCAAGGCGACTTTGTCGACGAGGATCTTCACGTCGAATTCCTCCAGGACCTCCTCGACGAGATCGAGCCGCCCCATGGATACCCCACCTGAGAGTAGCAGCACGTCGTGGGTGAGACCCTGCCGAATCAAGTGTGAGAGGGACTCTTTGCTGTCCTTAGCAATTCCGAGGTAAGACACCAGTGCACCAGCGTTGGCGGCCTGAGCAGACAACGAATAGCCGTTACTGTTGCGAATCTGCGCCGGTCCCGGTTTCTGGGTTGGTGGGACGAGCTCGTCTCCCGTGGCGATGACGGCAACTCTCGGGCGACGAGCAACTTGCAGGCTCGTTTTCCCTACGGTCGCGGCGACCGCCACCGCAGCCGGATCCAATACCGTTCCCTTCCTTAGAACCATGTCGCCGGTTGTCACCTCTTTGCCGCGAGGAACGATGTTCTGGCCGGTTTCTACGGGCTCCAAGATCTCGACATCGGCACCATGGAGCCGGCTCTTCTCCACAATTTGAACCGAGTCGGCGCCTAGGGGAACGGGAGCACCGGTCATGATTTGAGCGGCCTGCCCTTTTTTGACTTCGAACGAAGGGTTCCTACCGGCTGGAACGGTGCCGATGACCTGGAGTCTTGTCGGGGCCTGGGTCACATCTTGAGATCGAAGCGCGTAGCCATCCATTGCGGAGCGCGGAAAAGGAGGCAAATCGAGATCGGAGGGAACGTCCTCGGCCAACACTCGCCCCGGAGCGTCCTGGAAGTCCACGTTCTCCAAGGGAAGACGGGGCGCGTGCGCAAGCACAATCTCGAGCGCGTCTTCTACGGGAATCAATTTAGCACCTGGAGATCACCATCGTATACGAAGATAAGGGAGCTAGCAAAGAAAAGGCGGAACGCGTCATTGACCGCGAACCGAAGGGTTGGCCTCATCGAGAAGACGGGCGAGCTTCGTTTCCAGTTCGCGTATTTTTTTCCTGAGCTGACTCAAGTTGCGCATCTCTGCATGTGCTCGTAGGACTTCTCTATGCGGGCGAGCAGGATAGCCCGACACCGTGGTGGAGCCGGCTACGTTGCCGATGACCCCCGATTGTGCAATGAAAACAGCTTCGTCACCAATCTGCAGGTGATCTACCAGTCCCGTTTGGCCGCCCATCAAAACCCTTTTCCCAATGACGGAGCTTCCCGATATGCCGCATTGGGCCGCCATGACCGTGTCCTCACCGACTTCGACGTTGTGCGCGATGTGGACCAGATTGTCGAGTTTGACACCACGGCGGATGAGTGTCCGTCCGAGTGTGCCTCGATCAATGGTGGTGTTGGCACCGATTTCGACGTCATCTTCGATGACGACGATCCCAACGTGCCGGAGTTTGATGAATCGCCCTTCGCGTCGTGCGTAGCCGAATCCATCGGCGCCAATGACCGCGCCGGGGTGGATGATGACGTTCGCGCCTATGAGAGTACCTTCTCTTATGACCGCGTTGGGCCATATGCGGCAGTCGTTGCCGAGCCGAACCTGGGCTTCGATCTTGACGCCGGGATGAATGATAGTGCGGTCGCCGATCTCGGTGTGGTCTCCAACATAGGCGAAGGGCATGATGGAAACGTCGTTGCCTATTTGTGCCGAATCAGAGACGTATGCGAGCGGGTGAATGCCTTCTTCAGGTTTCGTCGGGGGAAAAAACTGGCTCATGAGCTCATTGGCAGCGAGTTGCGGGTCGGAAAGGATGATCTGAGGGATGCCGAGCTCGGGATGGTGTTTGGCGATGAGCAAGGCGCCGGCCCTTGTTCGAGCGAGGGCTTCGGCATAGGTCGTCCCTGTAAAAGCGATGCCCGAGTAAAAGCTCAAGTCTTCCGGGCCTGCCTCGGCCAGGGAAGCCAATCCGCTCAACTCGATGGTACCGTCTCCGATGAGTTGACCCCCCAACCGATCGGCTAGCTCATCGACTCGAAACGTCGGCTTGCTGTTCAACTGACCTTCTTTCCCGTTGTCCATCGTGGATTTGAATTCTATAAGAATTCAGGAAATCATGAAATCAAGAATCCAGGGATATTATTCTCAATTTCCTGATTTCTTGAGTTCCTGATTTCCTTTTTCTAGCGCTTCTTGGGTGGCAGGCGCGCTAATTCGCTACGAGCAAGATCCGCGTTGATGTCGTTGGGCGAGAGCGCCAAAAAAGTCTCCAAATGCTGGCGAGCTTCTTCGGGCTCACATTGGACTTTGTCGGTGCAGAGTGCGCCCAAGGTGAGATGAGCCAAGGTATGCTCGGGCCTTTGCCTGACGATTTCTCTTAGAACACGGGTCGCTTCTTCGGTGCGATTGTCTGTGAGGAGAGCGACGGTGAGATTCCAGAGGATTCCGTCATCGGCCGGGAGGATGTAGTGGGCCTCTTGGTAGGCCAAGGCAGCTCCACTGAAATCTAGCTGGCTCTTCTTTGTCTCGGCTTCTTCTAAAAGGGATTTCAGCTTTGATGATTCGAGCTGCTCGAGCTTTTGGCGATGTTCAGATGATCTCTCGGTCCTCTCGAGACGCTGGTGAATGTCGACTACTGCTCGCAAGGCCGACAGGTTGTCGGGATCGAGTCTCAAAACTTCTTCGAACCATTCGACAGCTTCCTCGAACTGCCCTTGACCGTAGAGTGCATTGGCCAAGTGAAAAATGAAATCATCGTCGCGAACAATCTCGAGGCCTCGACGGGAAGCTTGTTCTGCAAGACCATACATGCCTTTATCGAGGTAGAGCTCAGAAAGATTCTTCCAGATGAACGGGTCTTCGGGTTTCAGCAGACGAGCGGCCTCGAAAACCTCCAGGGCTTCCTCTTTTCTACCTTCTCGAAGAAGTAGCGGTCCCAACTTCAGCAGGGCGTGTGACGATATGGGATAGCGCTGAAAATAGGTAAACAGTTCTCGACTGACGGCAGGCACGATCTCTAGGGTGTAGTCCCGAGGATCACTCATGGGGTCGAAGTGTCGAAAAGCCATGTTCTGGACGGCCCTCGAGTTCGATTTCGGACTCGCATAGACCAGCGCGGAATCGTCCAGATACACGAGCCAGAGGTCGCTTTCTTCGGATGGAATCTCGTTTCTGTGAAGCGGCAGGAAGTCCCAGCTGAGAATCGCTAGACGGACTTCTGCTTGTTCTGAATCGACCGGTAATCGGTCGTCTTGGGTTGCTTGTTGAAACAGGGCGAGAGATGACTCTCGTAGGTCCGAAAAAGGGGTCTGGTCGGGGCCCACGACCCAACCGAGCAATCCTCCCGTTTCAGGGACATTGAAGAAGGGGCCTCTCAACCTCTCCTCATTGAGCACCTCGACCGCTGATTCGAAGGCGTGTCGATCACGTTGCCCCAGGAGCTTGGGCGTAACAGCGACGATACCAAGGACGAGAAACAAGATCGGGTGAGCAAGTAAAGGAAGCCATCTCGTCCGGACGGATGAGATCAGTTCGACCCATTCGTTCAGTGAGCGGGCTGCCGAGGGTGTCGCGACGGCGGCATAGGTGACGATGAAGTGGCCGGTGACGAGAGAGAGAACGACGAACACTGCCATAGCGATGACTTCCGCTAGGACGTGGGTCAATCTCCTGAGACCGACCAGTAACCCTGTGGCTGCGGCAAAAACTAGAAAAATCGGCGTATGCTCGAAAGAAACGGGAACCCACTCGGAGACCGGGGTTTCTCTCATGAGGAGGCCGGTCCGGACGGGGCTCGTGAGGTCCGCTGCACTCACCGGTACGACGAGAAAGACAACGGCGAGCGTTAGCGTCAAGGCGGCCCCGAGGGGGAGTACGTCAGTCTTTAGAGTTGGCGTCCCGCGCTTTCCTCCCCGGTAGTTGTTTACCCAAGAAACCAACCTCTCCAGGAAGGCGAGCCCGACCAAGAAGGCGCCGACAGCTACCTCGCGGGTCAGCAGGGCCCATGCGGTGAGAAGCAAAGGAAGCGCGAGCGCCCACCCATTGGATCGTCGGCGGATAGCCTGGAGAATGCAAAGGAATCCGGCAGTGAGGGGCCAGCCATAAAGGTACGTCGAGATATCCATGTATGGGATTGCGATGGATGTCGCTGCCATCGTCACGAGCCAACCGCTCGCGTTCGGGCATGTATAGAACAGCAGCAAAGCACCGATGGCCGAAAGGGAGGCGGCAAAGAACCGCAGTCCCGTTTCCCCACCGAGCTCGTACGTTTGGAAAAGGAGCCAGCTTCCTGCCCAGGCTGCTGTCGGCTGTTTCGGGCTCGAATCGAGTTGCACGGGTGGCAGCTCGAGCTGTCCCGACAGGCTGACGCTGCGACCATGGGCCAAGTCGAGGTAGCCGAGGTCCGTGATGGGTAAGGTGGCTCCCAACCACCCACCCAGAAGAACGACCACCACTGCGTAGAGGCCTATGAGTCGATGAATGGTGAAACTGCTCCTAGTCTGGGATTGGATCTGTATCGTCCGACCGCGGTCAAAGTGTATTGGATGTCCGTTCGCATCGTCAAATGGCTGGTTATTGGTGGGTTGGGATCGTCATCCTCTGGAAACAAAAGGGTTGTTGTCCAGGAGACAACGCCAACGCCTTTTGCGTCCGTGACGAATACCGATTCGAGGCGTCCATCGAATGGACTCACTTGGAGGCTCGATCGGTTTGGTGATGTAAAGCGGCGGACGCGTCAAATCACTTCGATTGAGTTCGAGATCAATGTCAAACGCGGCGCAGAGTTTGGCGGGTCCGTTGGTCAGCTGGCGGTCGGGACGTGGACCCCTTCGGCGTCGCATGTGCTCGATACCCACCAACGGCTCGATCCCACGAATGAGAACCGCTGCCGGACATCCCCTGGACTCGGTAACCGCGTTGAGGAGATGGTGCATGCCATAGGTGAAATAGACGTAGGCATGTCCTGGGGGGCCGTACATGACCTCGGTCCGTGGAGTCAAACCGTGGGAAGCATGACAAGCGGGGTCGTCTTCGCCAATGTAGGCTTCCACTTCTACAATCCGGCCCACCAGAAAATGGCGGCCTGTTTGGTGGACCAGAAACGAACCCAGCAGATCGCGAGCCACATCCAGAGTCGAACGGGAATAAAACGAGCGCGCGAGAGGGGTTAGCTCTCGAATTTGGCTCTCGGTGCGCGCGGCTGCTTTCTTAGATGTCCTTCTTTGGGTCACTCACTGGTCTTCCTGTTGATTCCCGAAGCTCGGCCGAAGATGACGGTCATGGGCTCGTTTGATAGAATGATACGACAAACCTGAAGGCGCCATACGACATTATGTCTCAACCCCAACAGAAGCTAGGCAAGTACGAGATCCGCAAGGAGCTCGGCAAAGGTGCTATGGGAGTGGTCTACCTTGCCTACGACTCCGTGCTCGAACGTGAGGTTGCGCTGAAGGTCATGGCCAGTACCATCGTTTCTGACAAGGATTTGAAAGAACGATTCGAACGGGAAGCCAAGGCCGTTGCGAGTCTGCAACATCGCAATATCGTCACCGTGTACGATTTGGGCTACGACGACGAAGGGTCTCCCTTCATCGCCATGGAGCTTCTCAAGGGTACCGATCTCGAAGGTCTGATGCGCAAGCACTCTCCCGCCTTTGACGAGAAGCTCGAGATCATCATGGGTGTGTGTCGCGGATTGTCTCACGCGCACAAGGGTGAAATCGTCCATCGCGACATCAAGCCGGCCAACATCTTCGTCACTGAAAGTCATGACGTCAAGATCATGGACTTCGGTGTGGCTCGATGGATGCAGTCGTCGCAGACACAAACGGGTGCGATTTTGGGCACCGCCGACTACATGTCTCCTGAGCAAATCCGGGGACACAAGGTTGACGGTCGGTCGGATATCTTTAGTGTCGGCGTTATTCTCTATCGGCTACTCACCAAAAAGAAACCTTTCACCGGTGAGAACATTCAATCCGTTTTCTTCAAAATCTTGAATTCGGAAGCGCCGGAGCTGATTCTTCCGGACGGATCACAATTGCCTGACCTCCAGGCCATTGTCGATCGGGCCATGGCGAAAGACGCGAGCGAGCGCTACGCGACGGCCGATGAAATGGCGGAGGATATCGAACAGATCCTCTACAAGTATCACGGGGCGGTTTCCGAAGAGACCATCTTTGACACGGTCTATGACCCCAATGCGGCCGAGTGCGGTACGGCTTCGACCCGGGCGCGCAGGTCGACCATCCGTCCGGGCACCGGTGCGGGCTCGGGTCGGTACTCGGCGACAGCTCCGGGTAGTGTTTCGCGAACCTACCGACCCACGGGTGCCACCGCCGCTCCACCGACTGCTTCGGGATCTGCGATGGGTCGAACCCTTCAGGCTCCGCGGCCGACCGCTGTTGTTCCGCCCACCCGCATGATGCGCGCCCCGAGATCGATGCCGACGCCGCGTCGCAGTCGCTGGCCCATCGTTGCATTGGTGGTCATCGCTTTCGTGTTTTCGGCCGGGGCCGGCTACTGGTACTTCACGAATCAGAAGCCCGATGCGCCGATCGTTGACGATTTTGAGGGTCGTTTGGAATTCGTAGAAACTGCGCTGGAAAACGACCGACTCGCTCAAGCATCCGAAGCCGTAGAAGGTATTCTGGCCGATTCGCCCAACAACCCCATGGCATTGGCGCTAAAGGAGAGGATAAGTCTGGCATTGGCTCAACAGGAAGCTCCGAAGCCGCCACCCGTTACATCGACCGTTCCTGAAGTGACGAGACCCAGTGGGCCATCCATGGCCCAACGAGCGGATGCACTGGTCGCTGATGCTTCCATGGCCTTGGCGGGCGGCGATATCCAGCAAGCTCGGAGTCTCATCGCTCAAGGCGAGCAACTTGTGCCTTCCGATGAGCGTTGGGGACGACTCAAGAACCAGATTGCTGAGAAGGAAAACCAGATCCGCGAGCAGAACGAAGTCCAAAGAAGGGCTCCAGCCGTCAACAGCCTATTGGAACAAGCAGCCGGATACATCGTGGCCGAAGACTTCCGTGGGGCCATTGAAGCCTACGACCGGGTTTTGGAAATGGACCCCGCCAACGCGACCGCTGCCACCGGGAAAGCAAACGCCACGAACTTGGAGCGACAGCGGACGGCTTCTATTGCTTCGATCCGTCAAATCAGCCCCAGCAAAACCGTATTCATACCACCTCCCGGGACACGTGAGGGTCCCAGAGGATTCGAATCTGGGGGAGGGGTCAAACCCAAAAGAGCCACCTCCGCACCTACTTTTCCCGGGGAGCTCGTTATCGAGCTCAATCCTCCCAATGCTCAGCCTGGGCAGCCTTACGAGATCGTTGTCCGTTTGTACAACGAGGGAAACAGGGCCATTCTCGTCAAGTTTCTGGAGCTGGTCACCAGCTACGGGGGCAAGAGCATTGGCAAAGGACAGGCTATCTCTCCGATGTCACCGAGAATCAACCCCAAATCAAGTGCACTGCTTTACCGGGTACGAGCGACATGGACGGAAGAACAAGATCAGGGAAACATCACAGCAACGATCACGTTGATCGGCGGCGCCAAACTCACCAAAACCATCAGTTGGTGAAATATCCACTCCTTTGCTCTGCCCTGTTGCTGTTGTTCTCAGTGGGTGCGTTCGCTGAAGAACCGCTCATTGATCACCAGCCAGTGATTTGCTCCATACGGGAGAAGAATCCTCGTATCTGCACCTTTGTTGCCGATGATGGGGAGATCAAAAAGGTGCGAGTGTACTTCAAGGCAGAGAAACAAGAGGCGTTTTATTGGAGTCAAATGAGCTTCGACGGTATCCAATATTGCGCGACGCTTCCTGTCCCCAAGAAATCCGTGCGCGGTGTGGAATACTACATTTGGGCGATCGACGACGGCTTCGAGTCTCAACGGACTCGCACGCACAAGATCAATTTGATACCTGAATCTCCTTGTGAATACCCTGTGTTCGACGACGATCCCGTCCGCACGTCGGATCTAGCCGTTCACGCCACCTCACCGAAGCAAGGAAACGAGATCAAAGAGTTCGAAAAAGTGGGCATCAGCCATTTTGTACCTGCCGCCAAAAGGAAGAAGTAGACCCTAGTTGTGCCAAATCGAGGCGCGCCGAGTACCACCACGGTGCTCATCCCGGCCAAGAACGAAGAACCCACCATTGCCTCTGTCGTCACTGGAGCCCTCCGTCATGCTAACGAAGTGTTGGTGATGGATGGGTCGTCCATCGATCGAACGGCTCAGGTGGCTTCAGAAGCGGGTGCTCGTGTCATCTCGGATCCTGGGCGGGGTAAAGGTTTGGCGATCCGTATGGCCGTCTCCCACCTATCCAACGGTTTGACCGTTCTAATGGATGCCGATGGTTCGCATGACACGGACGATATCCCCCGATTGCTGGCCCCCCTACTGCGAGGCGAATGCGATCATGTTTCTGCGTCTCGTCTCCTCGGAGGATCGAGCGAGCTCCATGGGAGCTTTGACGAGTGGGCTCGACTAGCCGGCAGTGCGTTCATCACCGCCTGTATCAACAAGCGATTCGGAGTGAGACTATCCGAGAGTCAAAACGGCTTTCGAGCGCTGAAAACGGATGTGCTTCGGGTTTTGAGACTCCGCTCACGCCACACCACCATTGAGCAGGAGATGATCGTGGAGACGCTTCGTAAGGGATTCCGAATGGGCGAAGTTCCATCTCATGAATACCCTCGGAAAGCCGGCAACTCGCACATCGTGGTGTGGCGGCACGGCTGGGGCTATCTCTTTTCACTCATCCGTTTGATGATTTGATACACTGCGAGGGAGTGTCCTCGGACTATCCTCTACAAAAAGAACGAGATAAGGGGACAACCCCGAATAGAATGCGACTACTACTGCTCAACCCACCGACCTGCGGGGGGAAAGGATTCATCCGGGAAGGGCGTTGTACCCAAGAGGGAGGAGTCTGGACCACGCTGTGGCCGCCCATCACGCTCGCAACAATGGCCGCGATGCTGGAACAGGCAGGACATGATGTTAGGGCCATCGATGCCGGCGCGACCGGATACGAGCGGGAGCGCCTGCTGCAAGACGTCAGCGCATGGCGGCCCGAGGCGGTCATTTGGAGCACGGGAACACCCTCGATTGACGATGACCTGGCGCTGGCAACGGAGCTCAAAGAGGTGGCACCAGGCGTTCATACAGCGGTCTTCGGCACACACGTGACCGTGCTGGACAGAGACTCGATGGACGCCGCACCGGGACTCGATGCCATCTTTCGCAACGAGCCGGAAGCCACCGCGGTGGAATGGGTAGCGCGGCTGGAGGGAAGAACGACCTCGAGCGCCGTCGCGGGACTCACCTATCGTTCGGGGTCCGAAGTTCACCGTAATCCGGACCGCCCCTTCATGAGTGATCTCGACAATATGCCCGACCCGGCGTGGCACCTTTTCGACCTCGATGTTTACCGGCTTCCACTCAAAGGCACGCGTTTCTTGATGGTCGCTCCTCATCGTGGCTGCCCCTATCCATGTTCGTTCTGCACGGCCCAAACCTACTACGGAAGCAAGCTGCGCCGAAGAACCGTGGATCGGGTCGTGGCGGAGATCCTCCGAGACATCGAACGATACGATGTTCGAGATTTTTTTTTCTGGTCGGACACGTTCACGATCGACAAACGCTATGTGCAGGAGTTGTCGCAAGCGCTCCGACCCCTCGGCATTTCGTGGGCATGCAATAGTCGCGTCGATACGATCGATGGTGAACTAGCTGAAAGCATGCGCGAAGCCGGCTGCTGGATGGTTTCCTTCGGTATCGAAAGCGGCGACCAGAGTTTGCTGGATGGAATCGGCAAAGGAGCCTCGGTGGACGATGCCGAGCACGCCGTGAGGGTCTCCAAGTCAGCTGGACTCAAGGTTGCCGGGCATTTTGTTTTGGGTCTACCCGGTGAGACGAGGGAGAGCCTCGACCATACTCTCTCGCTATCTCGTCGGTTGCCGCTGGACTTCGCGCAATTCTATTGTGCCGTTCCGTTTCCCGGGGCTCGGCTCTACGAGACGGCAGGTTCCGAGGGCTGGTTGGGCACGACGGACTTCTCGCGGTATCGGCAGGACGAGGCTGTGTTGAACTTGCCTTCTCTTGGATCGGATGACGTCATGCAATACCGGGAGAGGGCTTACCGTGAGTTCTATATGAAGCCGAAGGTCGCATTGGGGGCATTGGCCGTTGTGTCGCCAAGATTCCTGTTGAGACTTTTCTCCGGGCTGGGAAAATTCGTCCGCTGGACCCGGGTCAAGCCACCTCAACGAGCAGTCGGCGGTCAGCAGTCAGCAGTGAGAGAGAAGACGCCGTTATGAATCTCCGGGAGGTGCAGCCTCTTCACCCGCACCCGGCGTCTGCTGTATGGCTTTTGCAGACAGGTAGTTCTCCTTCCTCGTTCCAACTGACTTGCCGCGGGAACGGGCTGCGGGCACGGGCACGAAGTCAGATCCGGATGCGGTTTGTTTCTTCTGAATTCTCGGGTTCTCGAGTTCTCGAGATCTGACTCACCATGTACATTCTTGGAGTCTGGGACGGCCACGACGCAGGCGCCGCGTTGCTCGATCTCGACAAGGCTCGCATCATCTGTGCGGTCAATGAGGAGCGACTCTCGAGAAGGAAGCTGGAGGTCGGATTCCCGGTTCGGTCCATCGGTGCTTGTCTTGCCGAAGGCGGAGTTTCCGCAGCGGATGTTCAAGAAGTCGCCGTCCCGACATTTGATGTCGCGAAGACGCTGACGCGCGTGTTTCCTCGTTTGAAGGAGCGGTATTACCTCTTGCGCCGACGCAAAGTGATCCCCGGTCGTCTCGCGGGATTTCAGAAGACCACGAAGTACTTTCTGACTCAGTGGCGCCCTAATGCGGCAAGCCGGGCCGTGAGCCGTTGGATGCTCGAGCGCGAGCTCTCGCGGCTGGGATTCGAGAAGGCCCGGTTGAGGCTCGTTCCGCACCACGAAGCGCACGCTGCCTCCGCCGCCTTTACGTCGGGTTGGGACAAGGCGTTGGTGGTGACGCTTGATGGTATCGGTGACGGGCTGTCAGGGAGCATCTGGGATCTTCGGGACGGGCACCTTAAGCCTCTCGTCGAAATCGACGGCCGAGACTCGTTGGGTGTTTTCTTTGAGCATGTGACCAACCTACTCAACATGCGGGAGCTCGAGGACGAAGGAAAAGTCATGGCCCTCGCTTCGTACGCTTATCCCCTCGACAATGGCCACAACCCGCTGTCCGATTTGTTCCAGAGTCAGGGGCTTCAGCTACGGTGTCGGTTGGGGAGTCTTGGTCTTCGGACTCATTTGGCTCGTCAGATGTCGATCGTGCCATCCGAGCAATTTGCTCGGATGGCCCAGTCGGTGCTCGAAGACAATGTCGTCCGGCTGATTTCGGAAGCGGCCCGTTCCACCGGACACCGCCGACTTGCCTATGCCGGGGGGGTCGCGAGCAACATCAAAGCCAACATGGGTGTTCGGGAGCTACCGGAGCTCGATGACGTCTACGTTTTTCCCCACATGGGAGACGGAGGAATCGCCCTGGGAGCGGCCCTGTCGACCGCTTCGAACCAACGTCCCCAAGGCTTCGACTTGGGTGACCTCTATTTGGGGCCGCGAGTGAGCGAACGAGACATCGAGTCCGCACTGCGGTCTTCCGGGCTCTTTTACGAAAAAGTCCCTCACATCGAGCGCGAGCTGGCCCGGCATCTCGACCGGGGAGACGTGGCCTTGTGGTTTCAAGGAAGAATGGAATACGGACCGAGAGCTTTGGGAGCAAGAAGCATCTTGACCCGTCCCGATCGGCCTGAGATCCGTGATCGGTTGAACTTGAGACTCAAGAGACGGGTCTGGTATCAGCCCTTTTGCCCTTCCATCCTCGATGAAGAGGCCGGTCGACTCCTGGTACAGGGCGAAACCTGTTCGGACAGATACATGACGATGGCGTACCGAGTACGGCCGGAAGCGCGGAGCTTGCTCCGAGCGGTTACGGGGCCTGACGGCACCTGTCGGCCCCAAATCGTCGGGCCGGATGGCGGCCGGTATCGGCGGTTGCTCGAAGAGTTCAAGAAGTTGTCGGGTATCGGAGCGGTTTTGAACACGAGCTTCAATCTTCATGGCGAGCCCATCGTGGCGAGCCCAGATGACGCTATCGGAGTGTTGCGGGTCTCGGGTGCAGACGTCATGGCGATGGGCGACTATCTGGTGACCCCGAAGAAGGGGGAGAGTCGGTGAGCGACCGACGCCGATACCGAACCGGGCTCGTGCTCGGTGTTCTGTTCGTTATCGGACTGGCCGGGCTGACCTACTGGATAGGGCAGACCGAGACGGCAATGCTGAAACGCCGGCTCGCGTTGTTTGCTCCTTACTCGCTTCACATGGCTCTTCTTTTTTTCTTGGGGGGCGCGGTGGCGTCTCGCCGGGTCGTGGCCCGTTCGTTCGAAGGGTGTGGGCCCGCCTGGTGGGCACTTCCTCTCATCGGTCTTCTTGTCGTCGGTGTGTTACCGCCTCGTACGCATCGAATCTACTACGACGAGGACATCTACCAGAATGTAGCGCAGAACATTCTGTGGCATGGAAGAGCGGAGATGTGCAACGAGGGCGTCATCGCAGATGGTGTCTTCGAATGCAGGGAATCGGAATACAACAAGGAGCCCCATGCTTTCCCCTTTCTGTTATCTCTTCTTTTCAGGTTCACGGGCGTTCGTGAGGCGGCATCTCACGTCTTGAACCATCTGCTCTTTGCCGTTGGTGTACTGGCCTCCTATTGGCTCGGTTTGTTGCTTTTTGACAACCGGCAGGTAGCCATGGCGTCGGCGGTTGTCTTCTTGTTGACTCCGATGAACCTTCTCTGGGGAGCTACGGTTGCGGCTGAGCCGGGAGCAGCCGCAGCTGCAGGTGTGGCTTTGGCGGTTTGGCTCCTGTTTCTAAGAGAGATGGGACTCGCCACGGGAGCGATGGCGGTCGGCGCGATCGCCCTTGCCGTGCAGTGGAGGCCGGAGTCCATTCTGCTCATTGCCCTGGTCGGTGTCGTCACAATCGTTTACGAGCCTGGCCGACTTCGGCGACGCGAGCTTTACGTCGTGGCTTTGCTGCTGTTTGTTCTCCTCATACCTCATTTGGTGCACCTGTGGGTGGTACGAGGTGAAGGGTGGGGAGTGAGCGAAGGGAGCAAGTTTGCGTGGAAATATGTTGCCGACAATTTTGAGGCCAACGTGGCGTTTTATTTCGAAGGGAACGAGCACCCGGTTTATTTCACGCTGCTAGCTGTCTTGGGTTTGGCGGTTGGGGGAAGATGGAAAGAGAAGTCGAGTCTCCTCGTTTGGTTCCTCCTTTTTTTCGGTGTGTTCGTACCGTTTCATGCCGGCAGCTACCGTTATGGGGCCGATGTCCGATTTTCCCTCCTTAGTTTCATGCCCCTCGCCATTCTGGGAGGTCGAGGAGCGGGATGGCTTGCCGAACAACTCGACGAACGTCTCGATCGGGCAAGTCGATGGCTTCGAGCGGTGCCTCTCGTCGCCGCCATCTATTGTTTCAGCGCATACCTTCCCTTGGTGCGGTCTATCGGCAGGGAAGCCTGGGCGGCGCGGGCCGACCATAACATCGCAATGGAATTGTTGGAGCAGGTGCCTTCAGATTCCATGGTGCTGACTCACAATCCGGGAATGCTCCAGGTTATGGGCCAGAGTGCCGCTCAAGCGTCTATCGCCACCACCAATCCGGCCAAAGTGGACCACTATTTCAGACAGTTCGCCGGCGGTGTGTATTTTCACTACAACTTCTGGTGCAACATTCAGGACCCCGTCCAAAACGCCTTCTGTAACCGAATTCTAGCGGACTATCCCACACAAGTCGTGGAAGACCGAAGTGCAGGTTTCTATCGATTTATCCTCTATCGGTTGATGCCAAAACGAAGCGATTCAGGAACCTAGAACTAACCACAGACCCGCGTGGACGCTTCGGGCAGGGGCAGGGGACAATCGGAAATGGAAGGTGAGAGATAAATCACATACAGCGGGTGAACCATGGCAGTATATAGCCGCTGGATGCGTCGATAGGTCATGTGATTGAATGACGGTGATGTAGGAGCTGCAAGTTCATGAAGAGCCGACACATCATTGCATTCTCGTTGCTGCTGACGACCGCCTTTGCCGGGTCGTCTCGCGCGCAAGTGACGGCCGTCGTGGATGGGACCCAAGATGCCAGGGTTCTCAGTATCGAAGAGGCTGTCAAGCTGGCGTTGGTCAACAACCTCAATCTACTCTCCGTCGTGGATCAGGTCTCGAGTGCGCAGATATCCGAGGGACTGGCTCGGTCTCAGTTTGGTCTCAAGGTGACGCCTTTCTTTGCAAGGGGCTTCGGCTCCGAGACTACGGTTGATCAACGCTACGGCGTCGATGTTTCGAAGCTCCTTCCCTTCGGCACCACGAATCCTCGGCAAATGTTGCCAGCGATATGGCCCGAACCCGGATTCAAACTTGACCAGCTCCAACGTCAGTTTCATGTTGACCCAGCCTCTTCTGCGAGGTTTCGGCCCCACTTCCACTCAATACAACTTGACCAACGCCCGGCGGGGCACGGAGTCCTCCAACAGAAACCTGGACATCAATCGTCAACGGCTGGTTGTGGCGGTCGTGGCGAACTACTACAACATCCTCCGGCAAAAGGCCTCGTGGAAGTCGCCGAAGGGTCCATGGCGCGGTCAAGGAACTGCTCCGCGCGTCCGAAGCACGTCTCGAAGTCGGGCTCGCTTCGAAGCTCGACATATTTCGCGCCGAGCTACAACTATCTCAAGCCGAGGAGGGCGTCATCACGCGTCAAGAAGCTCTCGAGCTGGCGCTGGACGATTTCAAGTTCAAGCTCGGCCTGGGGCCCGAAGAACAAGTCGTCCTCGAGATGGTGGAGCCCGAATACCAGCCGGTCAAGCTCGATATCGAAGAGTTGACGCGAATCGCTCTCAGTCGGCGTGTCGAAGTCCTCGAAGAGCGGGATCGAATCGGTGATGCGCAACGCGGCGTCTCAGTCTCTCGCCAGAATCTGCTGCCACAGCTCGACCTCAACGTTCGCTACGAGCAGCGTGGATTTGGCCCTCCCTCGCCGAAAGCTTCGACTTTCGCGATCAGGGTTTGAACTTCTTCTTTTCGACGAGCTACCAGCTGGATGACTCGGCAGAGAGAGCGTCCACCGCTCAGCCGCAGATCGCTCTCGCGGCCCAGCGACGGTCGTTACGTCTCGTCGAGTACAACGTCGCCAATGAAGTGAGGGCGGCGGCTCGGAACGTGGAACGGGTCGCAAAGAGCATCGTGCTACAAGAGAGAAACATGGACTTCGCAGAGAAACAAGGCGTCTTGCCAACCTACGCTACCAGAGGGGGCTGGCGAGCAACTTCGACATCATCGATGCCGAGAACAACGTCATCAATGCCCGTGGGACCAATGCGTGATTGTTGGCCGACGATTCCGTTGTGCTCATCGAGCTGAAGCGGATGCCTGGTACGTCGGATATCGAGAAGGAGTTCGCGCCCGGTAGGTTTTTGCCCCGGCGCGGCACCATCCATGAGAGGTCACGAGATGCATGATGCCCCAACGTCGGTGCGAGCAGGTGCCTGGGCTTCGGTAAGGACCGTCGGGGTGGCGTTGGGGAAGTGGTTGGGGCAACCCTCAGGGGTCCCTTCCGCTCTGAAGTGAGCCTTCTCTTGGACCCAGTCCCATCCGCGGCGCGCTCTTTTCGGGGGCGCGGGAGGCCTCGTTGCTTTTTTCTACTTCTCAAGATGATGCCGGACAGCGGTGACGACCACCTCCTGGCGGTGGTCCAGGAAGGTCCTTTCGAGGTCAAAATCGTTGAGAGTGGTACGCTCGAGGCGCAACGTTCGATCACCTACTCCTCATCCATCCCCGGTAATCAAGCCAAGATCACCTACTTGGTGAAGGAAGGGTCCCACGTCAATGAAGGGGAAGTCCTGGTCAGGT
>CAVONV010000034.1:45000-302045 GCA_963697355.1 uncultured Acidobacteriota bacterium | reverse complement strand
CCTTTCGAGTTTCTCGGTCACGGCCTCCTCGATGATGGTCGCTAGGTCGCCATCGGGCGCCGAGGAGCGCATGAGCACACGCAGTCGTTCCAGCTTGTCGCGGAGCTCGGCGCTCGCGGTGAACGCTATTTTGTAACGCGCCGGGGCGATGGGTTCCACCACAGCAGGGCTCGGCGGAGCGGAAGCGGGTAGGCCTGCTGCTGTTGTTTCAACCTCAAGTTTGTTTGGCCCAACTCGTTCCGGACCGAGGACGTGAGAAAAAATTAACTATACACTAGCGGTATCGCTATGTTATAAGATCAGGCCTATGGGATACGTGACAAAGATTCAGGTGATCAAACGCGCCAATGACAACCGTCAGTTCTACATCATATGTCCGGCGCCATTAGCGCAGGCGTTAGAGATGGAGCAAGGTGAGGAGATCGAGTGGGTGGTTGAGGATCGCAACACCCTCATTATCCATCGGACGCCTGCACCGAAGCGTAAGAGGAAGCGGGGTAAGGGTGGGCGATAACCAAGGGTTGCTACCGGGCATGCCGAGCCCGCCGGAACCGGGCGAGGGTTGTGACAGCGACAAGACCACTGCAGAAGCGCGGTTGAAAGTAGTGGATCGGAAGCAGTTGCTGATTCGGACGGTCGACGTGGAGCGGTTGATCGAAGAGGACCACCCTGCGCGTGCGATCTGGGACTTCGTGGGCCAGATGGATCTGAGCGGCTACACCAAGCAGGTCCGATCGGTGGCTGGTGGAGCTGGCCGGCCTGCATTTGATCCGCAGCTTCTGGTGAGTCTTTGGGTCTACAGCTACAGCCGTGGAGTAAGTTCGGCTCGCGCCATTGAGCGGCTCTGCGAATATGATCCGGCGTATCAATGGCTGAGCGGTATGGAGAGTATCAGTGCGCACACATTGTCGGACTTTCGGGTTGCCCATGCGGAGAACCTGCAAGAGTTGTTTGTGGAGACGTTGGGGCTGCTGAGTTCGGAGGGGCTGATCACGCTCGAGCGGGTGATGCAGGATGGGACGAAAGTGCGCGCGTGCGCTTCGTCGAGTGGATTTCGGAGCAAGCCCCGGGTCGAAGAGTATCTGAAGCAGGCGCGCGAAGCGGTGGAGGAACTCGATGCCCAGCCGGAGGAGGAGGTGAGCCGGCAGATGCAGCGAGCCCGGGAACGTGCCCGGCGAGAGCGGCGAGAGCGACTCGAGTCAGCGCTGAAGCAATTCGACGAGCTGAAAGCGAACAAAAGCCGCGTCGACCGTGTGAGCACGAGCGATCCCGAGGCGCGTGTGATGAAGCAAGCCGAGGGTGGCTCCGCACCTAGCTACAACGTCCAGATCTTAACGGATGCTTCGCACAGTCTGATTGTCGACATCGATGTCACCCAGTCCGGTAGCGATTATCAGCAGCTGACGCCGGCCATGGAACGCCTTGAGCAAAACCTTGAGCGCGTGCCCGACCAAGTAGTTGTGGACGGGGGCTACATCAGTAGCGACAACATCGTGGAGATGTCAGACCGCAAAATCGATCTCATCGGCCCCGAACCCCGGAGCAAGTCGGCAGATGCCAATCGGCGCAAGTCGTATAAGCACCGCGGCGTGAGTCCGGAATACGAGGCATCGAAGTTTATTTACGATGAAGCGACCAAGACGTATGTGTGCCCGCAGGGCAAGCGCTTACGCTATGACGCCAAGTACGAAGTACCATGGCACGATGCACTATCGATACAAGGCGTCGGAGCAAGACTGCCAGACGTGCCCGGCCAAAGCTCTGTGCTGTCCTCGCACGCGGCGCGGCGCTCGATCGAGCGGAGCGAATCCTTGCCCGAGATAGCCGCGTTCCGGCAGAAGATGCAGACCGACGAAGCCAAGGCCATCTACAAGACACGCTCGCAGGTGGCTGAGTTTCCGAATCTGTGGATCAAAGCCAAACTCGGCCTGCGACAGTTTTGTGTGCGCGGAGTTGCCAAAGTGCGTTGCGAATCTCTGTGGGCCGCCCTTACCTACAACATCCAGCAGTGGATTCGCCTCCGCTGGAAGCCGATGATGGCATCGAAACTCGTGCAGGCGTGAACGCTAACGGACCAGCAGGTTGATCTTACTCAGATGGGGCAGTATCGTCGCTCTTCTGAAGGCATTATCGAGACTTCGCACCGATACCGGATCGAGCACCGGCACGTAAGCCCGATCGCCGCGATGGTCAGAAGTGTGAACCAACTATTCCCATTTTTCGTGCATGCCGCGATTCTTTCTCACATTCCGAGTTGCCGAAAACGATTCGGCTTGGTCTTCTCCCGTCGATATCAGGCTGTACGGTTTAGCTGGCAACGTCACGCGCACGTTCTCGATCGGATCGCCGACTTCTCAAAAAGTGCGATAGAAAACTGTCAAGGAAAAAATTGTCTTTTGGGACTCTTGAGACCTTTCTTTCCGGCATCAAGTGTTGCTGGCACTACGAAATATCCGCAAGGGAGCCATCACGGCAGGTGGCCGCCACGGCTGCGGCGCCGCGTGCGTTCGGTCCGGCATGACGTGTCAATCTAGGGAACAACGTGCTGTTTTGGAGCCATGACGTGTTGGTTTAGGGAACAACGTGTTATGGGGAGCGCCTACGTTGGTCGGGTGAGCGTGCAAGCCTGGCCGCCGCGCCAGCGGCTTGGTTCAATTCTACTTGCAGCAGCGACTCTACATAACTGGACGCTCCCCATATAAGCTGCAGGTGAAACGGCTCGATGCCGCATGAGACTTCCTTCCGCCAAACGTCTTCCTTTAGAATTCCCGCCGCCTCTGTCAAAATTCCCTCCATGTTTAGGCTCGTCGACATGAACGCTTGCAGGCTCAGCGGATTCTTCGTTCTCTCTCTGATTGTCTGCCTGGTCGCTCTTGGCGTATCGGAGAAGCCGCCATCCACCGTTGTCGTCATTTCAGCCAACGCGGAGTGGCATCCCTTCCGCGGTCTTTTTCCGGAGGCCCGAATCGAGCAATCGCCCTTTGGAGAGTATTTCGTCCACGACCTCGATGTCGGTGGCGGCGTCGAGAAGGTCGTCTTTCTTCACGGGGGCTGGGGCAAGATCTCGGCCGCCGCTTCGGCCCAGTTCGCCATCGACCGCTGGTCACCTCGGCTTCTCGTCAACCTCGGAACCTGCGGCGCGGTTTCAAGGGAGCGGTCGAGCCGGGAGAAGTCTTGCTCGTGGAGAAGACCATCGTCTACGACATCGTGGAAAAGATGGGTGACGCCAGTGAAGCGATAGCGGAATACACGACGGATCTCGACCTCGATTGGCTCCAGCCACCGTATCCGACGCCTGTCAGGCGCGTGTCACTGGTCTCGGCGGATCGAGACCTCTTCCCGGAGGACTTGGATTCGACTCCAGAAGAAGTACGGAGCTGTCGCCGGCGATTGGGAGTCGGGAGCCATCGCATGGGTGGCGTCACGAAATCGTACGCGGACGCTCATTTTGAGGGCGGTAAGCGACGTCGTGGACCGGGAAGGGGGTGAGGCGTACGGCAACGTCGCTCTCTTCCACGAGCGTGCGAAGACGATTATGAAGAACCTCGCCGAGATACTTCCTCGGTGGATCGCCCGGGCTCTGGAGAAGGAGGCGGAACGTTGAATGGCTTGGAGCTGATGAGCCGCCAGGGAATCGCCCCGAACCTACGGGTACGCGGAATAGGAAACATCCTAAATAGGGCTTGACAAACATTAGAATCTCTATAACGTCGGTTTATTGTCTTAGCTGAGAATCCATGGAGGTTGCCATGGGTCATCTATTGCAGGACGTCCGGCTCGGTCTTCGCACGCTCGCCAAGACGCCAATCGTGAGCGTCCTCGCGATTCTGTCGCTCGGGCTCGCCATCGCAGGGAATACCACCGTGTTCAGCATCGTGGACGCGTTGCTCTTGCGACCCCTTCCTTTTCGGGAGCCCGACACCCTGGTGATGCTTTGGGAGGTGAACCCGTCGAATCCGATCCTCGATATCAAACCCACCTCCGCGGACAACTTCCTGGACTTCCGCGAAGGGACCACGGCGTTCGAGCATTTGAGCGCCCTCATGCCCGCTTTTCTAAGCCTGACCGCGGGGGACCGGCCCGAGCCTCTCACAGGTTTCGCCGTCACCCCCGGCTTTTTCGAGATCTTCGGAGAGCCCGCGGCTCACGGACGAACGCTCCAGCCTTCAGACTACGCGGAAGGAAGCGATCGGGTCGTGGTGTTGAGCCACGGCTTTTGGCAGACGCGCTTCGCGGCCGATGCTTCCCTCGTCGGAAACACCATCGAGTTGGGCGGAGAGCCTCATCTAGTGGCCGGTGTCATGGCCGAAGGCTTCGAGACTTTGGATCCAAGACTCGATCTCTGGAAGCCGCTGGTATTACGAAGCGGAGAGATGCCGCGGGATCTGAAAGTCATGAGCGTTCTGGGTCGGTTGCGGCGAGGCGTGTCCATAGACAAGGCGCGGCAAGAGCTCGCGGTGGTCGCATCCCGACTCGCCCGCGACTACCCCGACGCGAACCGGGATCTTGGTGTGCGTCTTCTAACGATGCGGGAGCAGCTCGCGAGCGGAGGAAACCGAGAGCTCATGGTACTTCTTCAGGGCGCCCTCCTGTTCGTTCTTCTCATCGCGAGCTCCAACATCGCGAACCTCTATCTCGCTCGGGGGGTGGATCGACAAAAAGAGTTCGCGGTGAGAACCGCCATGGGTGCGTCTCGAGGGCGTATCCTCAGGCAGCTCCTTCTTGAGAGCTTCGTTCTCGCTTTTGTGGCAGGAGCCCTCGGTACCATTCTCTCCTACTGGGGAGTCCGTCTCCTCGCACTCGCGTTTGGCGGCCAGATGTCCGCGGCGTTTGTCCCCCGGTTGGACGAGCGCGTGTTCCTCTTCTCGATCGCCGCATCGATTCTCGCGGGGCTTGCGTTCGGCATTGCGCCTGCCCTCGCGACGTCCCGCTCCGACCTCACGCGCCCGCTTCACGAGGGTGGCCGGTCGGGCACGGGCACGGGACGACGGCTTTTGACGAAGAGCCTCGTGGTTGCGGAAGTGGCTCTTGCGCTGGTGATGCTCGCGGGAGCGGGCATCCTCGTCCGTACCTTCGCGGCGGCTCAGAGGCTCGAAGCCGGGATCTCGACGGAGAACGTCCTTGTGTTCCAAGTCGAGCTTCCCGAGGAGCGATACAAGGAGCCGGCGGCAAGAAGCGCCTTCATGGAAGAGCTCAAGAGGGAACTGGACTCGGTTCCCGGAGTGAGAGCGGTGACGATCGTCGAATCATCTTCCCCGGAGCCCCTTTCCTCCGACGACGACGTTCCAAATCGAGGGCCACACCTCGGCCGAGGAGAAACCGACGACCACCGTGGTCACCATCGACCCCGGTTACCTCGATGTCTTCGCAGTTCCACTACTCCAGGGACGGCCGTTTACGGAGTCGGACCGGCTGGACGCACCTGCTGTGGCGATCGTCAACGAAGCGATGGTGCGCTCCCAATTCTCGGGAAGCAGCCCCTTGGGGAAGAGAATCCGCTTACAGGAACAAAGCCGGGAGATCGTTGGCCTCGTCGCCAACGTTCGGGAGGATATCTTCCGATTCGACGCCGACGTCTCGCAGCCGATCGTTTACATTCCTCAGGCGCAGTCGCCGGCTCGGACGATTGGAGTCGCCCTTCAGGGTGAGGCCGATCCCCTGACGCTCGCAGGTCCTGCACGAGACCGCCTCTGGAAGGTCGATCCCAAGCTCTCGGCCGACGAGTTTCAAACGATGGACGAGTTCGTGGCGCAGTTCTTCGTGGGGATGCGGGTTCTGAACGCGATTCTCTCGGGCTTCGGGGGGCTTGCGCTGCTCTTGGCGGCCATCGGTATCTACGGGGTCATCGCTTTCTCGGTGTCGCGTCGAACTCACGAAATTGGCCTCCGGATGGCGCTCGGCGCCCGACAGTACGATGTCCTAAAGCTCGTCGTTCGCGAAGGACTCGTTCTCGTATCCATCGGCTTCGGCATCGGGGTTCCTGGCATTCTTCTAGCGAACCGGCTCATTTCAGCCGCGCTTTCGGGAGTCTCTCCCTTCGCCGCGTCCACAGCGATCGTCATCGGCACAGGCCTTTTTTTCGTGGCCTTTCTCGCTTGTTACATCCCGGCAAGGAGGGCTGCTTCGCTTCATCCCGCTGTTGCCCTTCGTGCCGAGTAGTTGGAAACCGCGGGTACATCTGTCAGGGCGTCGTGGGTCCCTCGTCTGGCTTGAGCTCGATCACGATGTTTCTGAGAGGCTTTTCCCCTATGGTCTTGACGATGTGAATCACCGGAGGGTTGAACTTGATGGTACCGGGGATCTGAGTCTTAAAGACTTCCGGCGCGCCGTCGGGCCATTGCTGCAAACGTGTGTCGTTAAGAACGACTACAACGCGCTGGCTGTGGCTATGGCGGGGACGGACGTCCCCGGGGTCGAGCTTCTCCTCGAAGACGAAAAACCGCTCAGCATCGTAAAGGATGGTGTTTTTCTGCGGCGGAATGAGCTCCTTGGGCGATTTCACGGGCGGGTGGTTCGGCTTGAAAGCAACTTCCACCCAGTCGCCATTCGATGGTGGGGTAAACGACTCGTCTTTTCTGAAGACGGCGATGTCGCCACGGACCATCTTCTTCGTCCTACCAGATGCCTCTAGCTCGATCTCCGACAGGGCCACCACGACCCTATCTTCACAACCAGGAGTGTCGGCCGAGGCACAAGGCGCCCCGTTCTTGGTTACCAGCACGTATTCGTTCTCTAATACGGCTGCGCCGGTCTGAAGGAGCAAGATTAGGAGGAGAATGCTCATCATGAGAGGGCCTCCCGAGGCGAAAGAATTCACTGAGTCTACACCTTGCACCATCCCCCGGCAATGTTACCGGAGAGTTTGGCCTACAGATGGTCTATGCAGTCTGGTTGAGGGAACGCACCGCTATCAAATCTGTTTCTACAACTTGGCGGACGTCCTTTATGTCGAGGGTTACTAGAGCCTCCGTCTTACCCGCCGCAGTCACGAACTCGACCTCGATAGCATCAGGCTCATATATTTGAACGACTGCCCCTAGATCGCCTTGCCTTAGTCCGTGTTCAGGTAGATCCCGAACGAGGACAACCGTATCCAACTCCGTGAACTTCATCACCGCTCTCCAGGATATGCCGTTACCAACCGGGGGGTGTCTTCATCGGTAAGAACAATCCAAATGCTGACTACTTCAACGGTCCTCCCCGATGGTCCTTTCAGATTAGCACGAATCTCAAATTTCTGCCCGTGCCGGGACTCGGCTACTCGATGGACATCCTGCGCAACATGTTGATGCCTCAGGTCTGTCTCAAGTTGCTGCCAAAGCTCTCGCGAATAGCCAAGTGAATAAAAGAAAGTGGCTTTGTACCGCCCCACCGAATGAGAAGGAGACAGGAGATAGTCCTGAATCTTCCTCTGGTCTATTATTGCCCGATCCCGGTTTGGTAGCTTCACTTGCTCGAGCTTTCTGAGAGGATTCTATCAGAATAGCCGGCGACCCGGACCGGCGAACCTCGACTTCGGCTTGGAGAAACCGTTCACAAAACTGTTCTCTTCCTCTTCTCGAAACAAGGCATGAATAGGCCCCCCATAGGGAGTCGCTCGTGATTGGGCGGACTCGCGCGCGTCTTACAAATCGTCTCGCACCTTGCCTCTGGCGGCGATGTCCAAGCTGGCGCTCCATACCGTCGCCCTTCTTTGACTTCGCTCCCTGAAAAGCAATATCCTCACTCCGACACGGAGGTCCTCCATGATTGGCCGGACTCTCTCCCACTACAAGGTCATCGAGAAGATCGGCGAAGGTGGAATGGGAGAGGTGTATCTCGCCAAAGACACCAAGTTGGATCGTGAAGTCGCCGTTAAGGTCCTACCCGCGACCTTCTCTGAAAACAAGGAACGCCTAGCCGATTCGAGCGTGAAGCCCGGCTGCTCGCTTCCTCTGAACCATCCAAACATTGCCACCATTCACGGCCTCGAAGAGTCTGGGGGAGTTCACTTCCTAGCACTGGAGCTACGTTCCCGGGAGAAACGCTGGCAGAGCGAATCACCCGCGGACCGATCCCTGTCGCTGAAGCCTTGCCCCTCTTCAAGCAGATCGCCGAAGCTCTCGAAGCCGCGCACGAAAAAAGCGTCATTCATCGGGACCTGAAACCTGCCAACGTCAAGGTGACACCCGAAGGTAAGGTCAAGGTGTTGGACTTCGGGCTGGCGAAGGCCTGGGAAAAAGACTCCTCCACGCAAGGTCTATCCGAATCTCCCACACTGACAAAGGACTTCACGGAAGCGGGTGTTCTTCTTGGCACAGCCCCGTACATGAGTCCTGAGCAGGCACGGGGAAGGGCAGTAGATAAGCGAACGGACATCTGGGCGTTTGGATGCTGCCTGTATGAGGCGCTCTCGGGAGTGAAGCCTTTTCGTGGCGAGACGGTCACGGATACGATTGCCGCAGTGGTCAAGAACGAGCCGGATTGGGAAGCGCTGTCCACCGTCTCGCATTCCGGGGTCCGACGCCTCTTGTCTCGGTGCCTCGAGAAAGATACCCATCGACGACTTCACGACATCGCCGACGCTCGGATCGAGATCGAGGAGGCTCTGGCCGAGTCGTCGGCAAGCGGACCCGTCGCCTCAAGAGACAAGCCGTTCATTTCAAGGAGGAGAGCGATCCTTGCAGGCCTCGTCCTCGTGGCAGCAATCGCCGCTGGCATCGGGTTATGGAATCTGGCTGTACCGAAGGGTCCCCCTGTGGTCATCCTAATGGATACGCTTGCTCCTGAGGGAGTGTACGATGCCGACACGCGAAGAAACAGTGGAACGAATGCGGACGATCTGAGTCACGAGCTTCGGGATTTGACTGTCGTGCTTCACAAAGAAACTGTTGGCTCTACTTGGGATCGTGAGGATCAGATTCTCAAGCAGCAACCTGATCTTATCCTCATTCACCGGTCCTCCTTCTTTCACGCGATCAATCTCGAACTCGATTTTCCCTTCCACGATGAGATGGACAAAGAGCGCCTTCTGCGTTTCTATTCATTCGTGAACAACAGGCTGGTCGCTTTCCTCGGCCACGTCGGATTGGCCAGCCCCAGGACCTCATTTCTCGTTTACTCACGCGGTTGGACGGACGAACAAAGCAGTGAGTGGATCAGTGAAGTAGAGAAAAGGTTCCCGTCGCTAAAAGGAAGAGTCACCACCCTGCGCGTTCCGGTAGGACCGAACGGTGCCAGCTTCCGCGACCCAGCGACCGCCGAATTGGTGAGGGATTACGTGAAGTCGATTCTCGGTGTTTCATACTAGAGAATTGACGCATTCTGAGGGAAGGAAAGAGGAAAAGAATAGCTGAACGGGTTCGAGGAGCTCAAACGCCTCGTTCCCAACGAACTGACATGACACTCACACCCGGCACTCGACTCGGCCATTACGAGATCACTGCTCGGCTCGGGTGGGATGTGCGAAGTCCACATCGCCGAGGACACCGCGCTCATCCGAAAGGCGGCGTTCAAGTTTCTGCCGCCTGAAATGGTCTCCTTCGATGGAAGCAACTATTCGCCAAGATCAATTTACAGGTTCTATTGTTGGTCTAGCTGTAGGCGACGCGCTTGGTTTTCCCGCCGAGTTTCGCAGCCGGGAGCAAATGCTACTGGAATTTGGATCAAAGGGAATAACCGATTTTGTTACTGAATCCCCTCACCTCTATACCGACGATACCCAGATGAGCATCGCGGTAGCGCGGGGGCTTCTAGATGTTGGAGACAAGAACCTCGACACGCTGATGACAGAGATTGGGCGCCAATTCGTCCGATGGTCTGAGTCCGCTGATAACAATCGCGCTCCGGGCCGAGCCTGCATGGCGGGATGCGCCAACCTGAAGCAGGGCGCGGCGTGGCGGGCTGCTGGGATTGAGAGTTCAAAAGGTTGTGGCAGTGCCATGCGGGTGTCTCCCATTGGACTTTATTACGAAGACTTAGATCGCGTTGTCGAAGTCGCACGCGCATCGAGCCTTCTCACCCATGGGCACAATGCTGCTTTGGAAGGTGCCGCTTCTGCCGCGTTGTTGGTCGCTCTTGCTCTCCGGGGATCGGGGCCGCAGGACATGTACACAGAAATTCAGAGTCGCTGCTTTGGTCGTAGTCCGGATTTTGACCGATGCTTGGCAAAGGTGCCCGCGATGGTTGACAAGCCGCCAGAAGAGGTTCTGGTCAAGGGCATGTTAGGAGAGGGATGGGTCGCCGAGGAGGCCGTGGCGAGCGCGCTCTACTGCGTCTGGGCTCACCCAGACGATTATCGCCGTGCGGTTCTGACTGCAGTGAATACGGACGGTGATTCTGACAGCATCGCCGCCATAACCGGTTCCATCATGGGCGCACGTCTTGGCATTGATGAAATACCCAAGACTTGGCGAGAAAGTGTCGAGAATCCTCACGAATTGCTGGAGCTGGGCCAGCTTCTTTGGAAGGCGCGGCGGGCGTCAAAGCTCAGATAGATCATCCCACGCACCAACCGCGGCACCGGTGAGGGTAATGAGGCCTAGGATTGTCTCCGAGTGCTTGATTCTTCTGGTGAGCCGCCAGGAAATCCGACCCCGAACCTACTGTTTACGACTTTGACCAGCTTGGGACATGTCCCGACCCGGGTCATCAAGAAGAAAATCACGAATTAGGCTGAGAACTTCTTGCGGTTTTTCAAACCACACGAAGTGTCCGGCTCCCTGGATAGCAACCAACGTGGATTTCTTGAAGAGTTGATGGTAGCGCTCTGTCACTATCGATTTCAGATAGTCACACTCTCCCCTCAAGATCAGGATTGGCGTCGGGTTAGACAAGAGGCTCTGCTGCCATTCGTGCGGACGGGTTTCAAGATCCAGATTGGTCATCAATTGACACCATGTCCCAAAGTACAGGCCAAACTCATCGCTCTTGGCCGACGGATCACATACCGCTCCCACTAGAAGCGCGGACAAAAGCCTTGTTCCCATCACATCGGCGGCAGGTTCAGGAAGAAAGCGGTGGGCCGCTTCAGGATTGATTTTGACTAACTCCTCCAAAACGGCAAGTCGGGGCCCCGCATCCCAAAGGGCCTTCCGAAATACCGATGGGGGAACACGATCTCTGATATTACCCGAGACCTCCGACTCCCGGTTCGAATGGTCGAGCCCGCCCGGGGAGATGAACACCGTTTTTTCCACCCGATGGGGAAAATCGGCCATATACCTGGCGGCCAATACACCACCCCAAGATTGAGCAATGAGGATCATTTTTGGACGGCCAATCTGAGCTCTAAACGCCTCGAGGTCGGCCACGTGTCGGGCAAGCGTATATTGCGTCACGTCCGCGAGCCTCGATGAGAATCCGCCGCCCACCTGATCGTAGAAAAACAGGGTGTAACCCTCCGCGGCCAAAGGAGCTAAAGCTCTTACGATCGGCTCCACCGAAACGACATTTCCTCCCGGTCCACCATGAAGGAAAACGACGGGCGTGGATCGGGCCGGTTTGTCGGCCGGAACTTCGAGATAGGCAATGCGCGATCCTGTCGAGAGTCCCCAGTATCGTGTACCCTCGGGTGGACTTGGTAAATTCGCCTCATCGGACGACAGGGTAGGTTTGATGATGAACAAAAAGGCGAGCAAACACACCGCAAAGACAGTGGTGGCCATCGTTCCCAACACGATTCGGTGACGCTTCAAAGCGGAGATTCCGAATCCCGCCAACCAGGCTAGTCCCCCTGCAACCAACGAACAGGAAGTAAAAGCCAAGATCGCCATTACACCCAGGCTGCTAGTGAGGTGAGCGGCGGAGATAAAGACAACTACAGCCGTGATCAAACCCAGAAAGGGAGAGCAAAGGACTGCGAAGACACGCACGATGCCGACGAGTAAACGTACCACGCAAGACTCCGATATCGGCGAAGAGACGACGGCTCTATCATACTTGAACGTGCTTCCATCACCGAAGCGAAGGATCACACTCAAATGCAATAGGGCGCTATTTCCACTTGGGCTGGATCTGGTGAGCCGCACTCGAAGCCTGGGTGCTCACCTCGACCAACTAGAAGGTCGAGAGGTCCCCCGGCTTTGCCGGGGGATTCTTGATTGGAGGCAGGGGGATTCGCTCCCCGGCTGCCTCCACCTTTCACCTAAGATCAGGCAAGGTCGAAGCGATCGAGGTTCATCACCTTGTTCCACGCCGCCACGAAGTCGTGCACGAACTTCTCCTTGAAGTCGTCACTGGCATAGGCTTCCGCGACGGCTCGGAGCTGGGAGTTCCAGCCGAAGACGAGATCGACGCGGGTGCCGGTCCACTTCAGCTCGCCCGTCTTGCGGTCGCGCCCCTCGAACACGTTTTCGGACCGCGGGGACGGCTTCCACTCCGTGCTCATGTCGAGCAGGTTGACGAAGAAATCGTTGGTCAACGCCTCGGGCCGGTCGGTGAAGACGCCGAGGTCGGACTGTTCGACGTTGGCGTTCAGAACGCGCATACCGCCAACGAGAACCGTCATCTCAGGAGCGGACAGCGTCAGGAGCTGCGCACGATCCACCAGGAGCTCCTCCGCCGATCGGCTGGCTCCGTCCGCGAGGTAGTTACGGAACCCGTCTGCGGTCGGTTCGAGCACGGCAAAGGACACCTCGTCGGTCTGCTCCTGCGTCGCGTCTGTGCGACCCGGCGCGAAGGGAACCTCCACGTCGTGTCCGGCGTCCTTCGCAGCCTTCTCGATGGCTGCGCACCCGCCCAGAACGATCAAGTCGGCGAGCGAGACCTGCTTCCCGCCGCTCTGCGAGCTGTTGAACGCCTTCTGGATCGACTCCAGGGTCTCCAGCACCCTCCCAAGCCGAGCCTTCTGGTTCACCTCCCAGTCCTTCTGAGGTGCGAGGCGAATGCGAGCCCCGTTCGCCCCGCCGCGCTTGTCGCTGCCGCGGAACGTCGACGCCGACGCCCAGGCGGTCGAAACCAGTTGGGAAATCGACAGTCCCGAGTCGAGGATCTTGACTTTGAGCGCGGCAATGTCGTCCTCCCCCATCAGCTCGTGAGTGGCCGCGGGGACGGGGTCTTGCCACAACAGCTGCTCCTCGGGAACCTCCGGGCCGAGATAGCGCGAGATCGGACCCATGTCGCGATGCGTCAGCTTGAACCACGCCCTGGCGAAGGCATCCGCGAATTCCTCGGGGTTCTGCTGGTAGCGCCGTGCGATCGGCTCGTAGATCGGGTCGAAGCGAAGGGAGAGATCCGCCGTGGTCATCATTGGACGGTGTTTCTTCGACGGGTCGTGCGCGTCAACCACCATGTCCTCTTCAGCCACGTCCTTGGCCAGCCACTGATGCGCGCCGGCCGGGCTCTTGACCAGCTCCCACTCGTATTTGAACAGCACGTTCAGATAGCCCATGTCCCATTTGGTCGGGTTCGGCTTCCAGGCGCCCTCGATGCCGCTGGTTATCGTGTCGCCGCCTTTGCCGCTGCCGAAGCTGCTCTTCCAGCCGAGGCCCTGCTCTTCGATGCTGGCGCCCTCAGGTTCCGGACCGACAAGCGCCGCATCTCCAGCGCCATGACACTTGCCGAAGGTGTGCCCGCCGGCGACGAGCGCGACGGTCTCTTCGTCGTTCATGGCCATGCGCGCGAAGGTCTCTCGAACGTCACGGCCGGAGGCGACCGGATCCGGATTTCCGTTCGGCCCCTCCGGATTCACGTAGATCAGGCCCATCTGAACCGCCGCGAGAGGATTCTCGAGCTCCCGGTCACCGCTGTAGCGCTCGTCTCCAAGCCACTCGGTCTCACGACCCCAGTAAATGTCCTCTTCGGGCTCCCAGACATCCTCGCGCCCGCCGGCGAAACCGAACGTCTCGAATCCCATCGACTCCAGGGCAACGTTGCCCGCGAGGATCATCAGGTCGGCCCATGAGATCTTGCGGCCGTACTTCTGCTTGATCGGCCAGAGCAAACGGCGCGCCTTGTCGAGGTTTGCGTTGTCGGGCCAGCTGTTGAGGGGCGCAAAGCGTTGCGTGCCGGAGGATGCACCGCCGCGGCCGTCGCTGATGCGGTACGTGCCCGCGCTGTGCCACGCCATCCGAATGAAGAGCGGTCCATAGTGGCCCCAGTCGGCCGGCCACCAGTCCTGCGACGTCGTCATCAGGTCCTCGAGGTCCTTTTTCAGGGCATCGAAGTCGAGGCTCTTGAACGCTTCAGCGTAGTCGAACTCCTCGCCCGCGGGGTTCATCATGGGAGGATTCTGGTGGAGAATCTTCAGGCTCAACTGATTCGGCCACCAGTGTTGGTTCGAGAAGGACCCGCCCGCTTTCTGTCGGTCAGTCCCGTGCATCACCGGACACTTGCTTTCGGTCTTCATGTTCTCTCCTTTCCTGTACTGCGGTCTCGCATGCCGAGATGATGAGTACTGGGAAAGCGCACCCAGTTCGTGGGCGCTTGGACGAAACAGCCCGCTCGTGAGGTGTTGTTGTTCACTCGTAGGAGTATCCATGAAATCGAAATTATCAGCAAAACTTTTGAAACCAAAAAGTGGAACCAAGCGGAAAATGACGAGAAGAATGGCCTAGCGAAGGAATCGAAAAAAACCTTTGGATTTGAATGGCTTGGAGCTGGTGAGCCGCCAGGGAATCGAACCCCGAACCTACTGATTAAGAGTCAGTTGCTCTGCCAATTGAGCTAGCGGCCCACATTGGAGCTGGGAGTTTGGGAAACCTCGCGGCCCCCGCACCCGTCCCCCTCCCGACGGGAAAGGCGGAGTTGGCACGCCTGAGAGGATTCGAACCTCTGGCCTTCGGCTCCGGAGGCCGACGCTCTATCCAACTGAGCTACAGGCGCCCCTTAGAGCATTTGGCACGTGCCAAACGCCACACAAGAATACCCAAGTGGAACGATCCCCGCAAGTGTCAAAGGCCTGATTTGATACATCTGCCGTTTCTCCCTTTTGTCTGCGCGTGGTGGCGTTTGACTTCGTGCCCAAAAACGAGATATCAATCAGGAAACAGGGCATCTACTTCCGTAGTTCCAAACATCTCGAAAGGTCCAAACAGGAGGGATTTATGCAACGCTTTGGATTCATAGCCATCCTGCTTACCGTTCTCATCCCCACATTGGCATGCACCGACCAAGGAAGAGTCGCCAAGCTGGCGTGCGAGGAAGGAAACCTCGACCAGCTAAAAGAGGCCATTGAGGCAGGCGCGGACGTCAATTTCCAAGATTCCATGGACGGATCGACCGCGCTCATGGCAGCAGCAGCCGAAGGGCAGACGGGTTGTGTAAAGGCTCTGCTTGAAGTGGGTGCGGATCCCGATCTGCAGGAAAAGCGAAAAGGGGACACTGCGCTTCTGCTCGCCACGCGCAAACGTGCGACCGAGTCAGTCACCGCTTTGTTGGACGCCGGCGCCGACGTCAACATCACGAACAATGGCGGTGAGAGCGCGTTGATGATCGCGGCCCTTCTCGGCGAGACGGATATGGCCGCCGCCATCGTAGAAAAGGGGGCCGACGTCAACGCCACCAGTGAGGCAAGCTGGTCACCGTTGGGCCTAGCGGCGAGGAACGGCAATCTCGACATGATCAAGATGCTCGTTGAAGCTGGTGCCGACGTCATGGCCAAAAACGACAAGGGTGAAACCGCGATGATCGTAGCGGCCAATAAGGGAAAGAACGACTGCTACGACTACCTCAAAGAGATCGAAGACAAACTCAAAGAGGAGAAGGGGGAAGAGAAGGAGAAGTAGTCACAAGACGTCCACCTTCGAGTGAGTCCCCTCTAACGAGCAACACTCCACGAGGCTCCTCTTTCAAGACGGAAAGAGGAGTCTTGCCTCCTGCCTCTGTGCGAAGTTCGCAATCCTCAAGAGTATTTCTGGATTCTCGAGGCGATAGAAAGGACATCCACCGACATTGCTTCCACCCGACTCTCTTAGGAGGTCAATGCGATGAGTGATTTGGAAACACGAATCGTCACGCTGGGTCCAATGAGAGTTGCCAGCGCTCGGGGATTTGGCGAAAGCCCGGAGCTCATCGCCTGGACCAAGCTCTTGATTTGGGCAGAGTCAAAGGGACTCCTAGAAAACCTTGACGAGGTTCGTTTCTTCGGTTTCAACGACCCCAGTCCCTCGGCAGACAACACCGCCTACGGATACGAGCAATGGATCACGGTGACACCCGATGTGACGGCTGAAGGCGGCGTCGAGATCAAAGAGTTTCCTGGTGGGCTGTATGGTGTTTCTCGATGCAAAGGCGTCGAGAACATCGCGTCAACATGGAAACAACTAACAGCTTGGCAGGAGAATAGCCCCTACAGGTTGGGACAACACCAATGGCTCGAGGAGTGTCTGACGAAACCCGAGTCGGTTAGATCGTTCGAAAAGATGCCTCTAGAAGAATATCTCATGGATCTGTATTGCCCGATTAGGGAAGGCTGATCTCGGCGGCCGGCTTCGATCTCCTCGAGCTGCAAATGTGTTTTGCTACTCGTTCCGGAACGAGTCGTGCCGGGGATGCTTCGTGCAATGATCAGAGGTTCACCCATTGAAGGAACAATCTTCCAAGAGTAGAATAGCGGCCACTCACCAAAGAAGATCCATCCCGACAATTTCACTGGCGCGCAAAGGAGAAAAAGTTAATGAAGTATTCCATGGTCCTTGCTCTGACGGCGTTGGGCGTTGTTACCGTTTTTAGCACTTTCGGGATCTCAGAACAGAATTCCAAAGTTCTGATGATCGTCAAGGATGATTCAACCGAAGCCGAGCTCATGCTCACCAAGGAAGTCGGCGTCATGACCGACATGCTCGAGCAAGCGGGCTTTGAAGTCGTCGTCGCCAACGCATCGGGTCAACCGATGGTGGCCGGCACGGCAACCGTGAAGGCTGATTTGAAGCTAGACGACGTCAATGTCGCCGACTACTCCGGCGTCATCATTCCCTGCATGGGGATAGGATTAGAGGCCGAAACACCCGCGGCGGAAGCTCCCAAAGCGGCAGCGATTGTTGAAGCCGCCATGGCTGAAGGCAAACCGGTGGCTGCTCAAGTCGCCTCCGTCCTTATCCTGGCCGACGCAGGCGCTCTAGCCGGAAAAACATATGCCTTTCCTTCGAAGGAAGGAGCGGAGACACACTCTTCTCTAAAAGAAGCTACCTATAGCGGGAACGGCGTCGTCCAGGACGGAAAGGTCATCACGTCTGGAGTCTGTCCGTTGGCGGCAAAAAACCGGGGGCTCAAGGATGGAACGCCGGAGCTCACCAAAGCGTTTATCGTCGCGCTTGGAAAATAAGACCGGTTCAGTGAACTAGCAGTCTTTCGGAAACGGCCAGCAGAAGACGAGTTCTCATGAGATACCTGATGATTCTCACACTCGGAGTGAGCCTGCTCTTTGGCTCTTTACCGGCCATGGCCGATCAAGCGGACGATGAGACTGCGATTCGAGATGTGATCAAGAAGATAAACGATGCCTGGAACCGACATGATGTGCCGGCGGTGGTCGCAAATTTCTCCAAGGACTGGGAGAACTGGGAAGGGACTTGGAAAGGCTCCGCAACCCTGGAAAAGGAAATGGCTGCGGTGCACGAGCGCCAGCCGAAACACGAGCGCAAGCTCCTCGATGAAATCGGCATCGTGTTCATTAGCCCGTCTGTTGCCATTTACAGGGGCCATGTGGAGTCGATCAACTGGATTGACGAAAACGGCAAGACCTTGCCAACGGCGAAGCAACGATTCGCGCGGGTGTTCCGCAAAGAGAACGGAAAGTGGCTCGCCGTTGCCAGTTTCAGAACTCGGGTGGACGAGTAGCGCGTCAGACAGCGTCTTTGCGTTGGCACTTCGCTCAACATCCTATAAGGGCGCTATGTGCCGTTCCCCCCGTGCAGCGATTTGTGTGCACGGTGGTACACCAGCGAAAGGCTTCTTCCTTGCACTTCCAAGGGAGCGTTCAAGCGCCACAGAAAGCCACTCTCGCCGTCTCGCCGGAGGCTCAGTAGATTTTCCTTAGCTCATCGCTTGAAATCTTAGACACAGTCTCACAATCAGATTCATCACAATTGTCAGATCGGACAGAAGGTTGTTGGTCCCGGCGCGGTCGATTGCTGGTGCTGTAATGTTCGAGTCGGTCCATGCAACATGACGGGTAACGTGGCCGCGTGGACTCTGGACAGTTATGACCCCGAGGCCTACTGGAGTCGCCACGGGAAATCCGAACCACTTTGGAATCCTGTCCAGACCGCCTCGGGTGTCGAGACTAGCACCGGGTTCCGTCTCGTGAAGGAGCTCGCTCCGAGGGCCGAACGATGACGTCATGACCCGCTTGAATTCTCGAAGCATTAGGGAGGTGCAGAATGACTGTCAGGAAACCCCTGCTTGTATCAACCATATTGATGATGCTACTCGTGATGGGCGACGAGGCTTGGTCTGGTCAAAAACGGTATCGCGACAAGGCCTCCAAAAAGAAACTCCAGATATCAGAGGTCTCGCTTGATTTGGATCAGGAGCTCCTTTTCATCTACGGCAGCGGCTTGGACAATGGTCGGGGCCTGGAAGTTACTTTGGGAGACTTTCCTGATCCTCTCGTTGTCGATTTGTACCAATGGGACATGATCATCGCGAAATTACCACCCGATCTGGAGCCGGGTGACTATCGCCTGACGGTGCGTACGGGATGGGGTTCCAAACGAAGCGATTCGTTCGACCTGACGGCTGGAGCCGTGGGCCCACAAGGACCCGAAGGTCCAGCTGGACCTCGTGGCGAGATCGGACCCCAAGGTGAGCGAGGCGAGCAGGGCCCTCCTGGTGTATGCGATTGCCCTCTGACCCCTGAACAACTAGAGCAGATCGGTCACCTCTTGACGTGGCTTGGCGCGCAATGTCCCGCTGGAGAGGCCGTTGTCGGCATCGATACCAGCGGTGGTCTGATTTGTGCTGAGATGAGTACACAGCCAACGCGGCGAGCCGTCGATGTCATCTTTCTTGTTGATGAATCCACAACGATGGATGAGAACGAGCAGCAATTCCTTGCCGATTTTGTCCTCGAGTTAGACCATGCGCTCCACGTGACTTACGGGATTGGCGTGAATCAGTACGGTCTGCTCGGATTCGCCCAGCTGGGTGACGACTTGGACCACAACCGCCTTTACTTGGTGGACGGCCTTCTTCTTGGCGATGCCTCGGAGTTGTAAACGGTTGTCAGATTCCTCCAAAACAACCGCACGTCCTACGAGGACGGCTATTCCGCCATCGACTTTGCTATGAACAACTACCCATTCCGGGCTGACGTGACGAAGCTTTTCATTCTGGTCACCGACGAGGATCGGGACATTGGGAACCCTGACATTGGAGTCAGCGATATCATCCTCCAAATGGCTGCCAGGGATGTCATCTTACATGCCTTCCTCAATGTCACGATATCCGGCGGGGCGACGGCGTTGGATAAAGACGGCAACGGCTATCACGCCATGAGCGCGGGCTCGTTTTTTGTACGCCCTGGTGCTACTGTCACAGATTCCTTCGAAAACACGATGGTACCCGGCACCAACGAGAACTACGACGAGCCCGTGTTCGAGAGCAGTGGCCTCATTTTTGATCTTTCCCACGCGGCCAATGCCAGTAGGCATACATTGATATCGATTGCTGCGATTCTCGCAGATAGGGTTGCAGATGCAATAGAAGACTAGCGAAGTTCGATGACTATTCAATGTTCGGGGATTTGGCAGTGCAAAACTGGCACAAGTAGCAACTAGCCTCGTCACTCTGGATCCGATTGAGATTATCTGATGGAGTTGTACTGCCCGATCAGCAAAGCTCGATCGTAATAGGTCGCTCGGTTGCTAAAGGTGTAGGCGGCCGCGGGCTCGGAAACACGGCTTCCTGAGCGCCTTTTGATTCGGTAGCGCTCCACAACCTCCTTACCGTAGTCGCGCTCCGCGTAGTACCCGTTGTGAGTCCTGCAAGCGAGTTGAATATTTCCAACGCTGTGGTCACCACCACGGCCAAAGGGCTTGTGGTGGTGGAACTCGAGCCGCTCGGTTTCGGTGCAGCGGCGACCGGACGGGTCAACATAGCCGCATTGTCCCTGATCGCGCTCGTAGACCGCGCGCTTGACAGGTGCCGGGATGTAGCGAGAAGAAGGTGACGTCTTCGTCTCTTCGAGGCTTTTTCTGGGAGCTTTCGTCTTACCAAAGCGCTTGGATTCGAGCCTTTCGAGCTTCTCGGTCACGGCCTCTTCGATGATGGTCGCTAGGTCGCCATCCGGGACCGACGAGCGCATGAGATCGCGAAGTCGATCGAGTTTCTCGCGGAGTCCGGCACTCGCGGTGAACTGGACTCTCCATCGAGCCGGAGCAATGGGTTGTACCACCGCTGGCATGGTTCGAGCCGGAGCCGGTCGGAGCACTGGTTTTGTTTCCCGTTCTGGCTTCACATGTTTAGATCCCGAGCTCGACACCACTAGGTCCGGACCTAGTTGGATCTTTATGGACGGTGTGTTCTTTTGTCGCTCGGGTAACTTGCGCATCGTCGCGGGAACATCGGGCTTAGGAGAAAGCTCGGCGACCAGCTCTTCGATTTTCCGTTTCGATTGATGAGCCGCGCGGGCCAGAAGTGTTTCGCAGTTGGTCTCGGTGAGGAGAGGGACCAGCTTCGCTATGCCGCTCAGGTGAAGACTTCCGTCGGCGAGCATCTCTAGGAGTATCGGGTGCTTTCGAGCCGCACGGGCGACCTTGATGCGCAAATAGGCTTCGTGCTCGGAGAGGTTCAAAACCTCGGTCGAATAGACGAACATGGACGATGCCTTGCTCGCAAAAAGCCTCCTCGCATCCACCTCACCGATGTGTGCGACCAGCTCGGCTTCGACGCGCCGGGACTTTGTCAGAAGCTCAGTGAGTCGGCGGAGCAGGGCATCATCTGAGACTTCGGAGAACGACGGTGATTGGTGTTTGTATTTCATGCCTCCAATATAAGCGCAGCTTTTTTTGTTTCCATAAACGACGGCTGTTGAACGTTCAACACTTCGGGTAGCTTTGAAGGCTTCCTCGCCGAAAAAGAAACGCACGCGCCGACCAGAGGACAAAGAGGCCCATTCTCGATCGCGTCATTTGGTTCATTGCACAATGCAGTCGAAAGTTGTCAAGAGACATCGAAAAAAAGTGATCTCTTTTTTGAGCCCGAGTGTATCCAACCTGGCTTTTGGGAGCTCGTTCCGGAACGTGCGAATTCAGTAGCGGCATTTATGGCGATCATGTCCTGGAAGCCATGATTCACCTCCCAAGCAACATTTTCATGTCATCGCCTGTTGATCCACCCTAGAAAGCCACCTTCGCTTTGACTTTTCACACGGCAAAATACTATCCTCATCCCTAGCCAGCGATCGAGAGGCTCTCCGTGATCGGACGCACTCTCTCGCACTACAGAATCCTCTCTGAAATCAGCCGAGGAGGCATGGGAATCGTCTACTGTGCCCTCGACCTGAATCTCGACCGCAAAGTGGCGCTGAAGGTCCTGCCGTCCGAGATGGCCGAGAATGCTGAGCGTCGTGCACGGTTTGAACGTGAAGCAAAAGCTGTAGCCGCACTAGACCATCCCAATATCGTCACCATTTACTCGGTCGAAGAGGCAGAAGGTGTCCACTTCTACACGATGCAGTTGGTGAAGGGAAAGACGATCACGGAGTTGATTCCGAAGAAGGGCCTGCCTCTCAAGAAGTTCTTTGAGATTGCGATCCCTCTTGCCGACGCAGTGAGTGCGGCTCATGATCAAGGGATCGTTCATCGAGACTTGAAACCCGACAATCTCATGGTTGGAGATGACGGGAGGCTGAAGATCCTTGACTTCGGTTTGGCGAAGTTGAAGCTTGGGCATGCAGAGGATGGGGCCAGCGAGCTTCCCACCCAATCAGCCACGGCTGAGGGACGAATCTTGGGGACGGTGGCCTATATGTCGCCGGAGCAGGCGGAAGGGAAGTCAATCGATCACAGGTCGGACATCTTCTCAATCGGCATCATCCTCTATGAGATGGCGACGGGAGAGCGTCCTTTCAAGGGTGACACAGCGGCATCTGTTCTTTCGTCGATAATCAAAGATACGCCCGACCCGGCGACGGAAGTCAATCCAACCCTTCCTCGTGACCTTGGAAGAATCATCCGGCGCTGCCTTGGGAAGTTTCCCGGAAAGAGGTTTCAAACAGCCATCGACTTGAAAAACGAACTAGAGGAGCTAAAGCAGGAAAGAGACTCAAGAGAAGTCGTGGAGGGTGCTATCGCCACTCCACCTTCTCCAGAGAAAAAGTGGACTCTAGCGGCAGCCTTTGTGGCCGTGACGATCGTAGCCGTCATCGGGACGTACTTGCTGATAGGGCCGGATCGGGAAATCTCCGATGCCACGCCTGCACCGATTGAAGGTACGTTCGCCAGGCTGACTTCTCAAGCGGGGCAGGAATTGTTCCCCAGCCTTTCACCTGATGGAAGTTTCGTCGTCTACGCCAGTGCGGTATCCGGGAACTGGGACATCTATTTGCAGAGGGTAGGTGGAGAGAATGCGATGAATCTCACCGAGAACTCTACGGACGACGACACCCATCCGACTTTTTCCCCTGATGGCGAACGAATCGCTTTCCGATCGGAACGGGACGGCGGAGGCCTCTTCTTGATGGGTGCAACGGGCGAGTCCGTACGGCGGTTGACGGACTTCGGCTTCAACCCGGCTTGGTCTCCCGATGGCAAAAAAGTTGTTTTCGCCACAGAAGGTTTCAAAAAAGAAGTGCGGCTCACCACGAGTCAAATTTGGACTGTCGACGTGGAAAATGGAGAAACGTCTCTCATTAGTGAAAGGGATGGAATGCAGCCGAACTGGTCACCGTCCGGTAATCGAATTGCCTACTGGAGTTTAGAAGACGCCTCCGGCAACCGGACCGCTCAGCGTAACATTTGGACGGCCTCCGTGACCGGAGGCGAAGCCGTCCCTATCACTGATGACACCTATGTTGATTGGAGTCCCGTTTGGTCCTCCGACGGCACGTACCTTTACTTCGCAAGCGACCGGGGCGGTAGCATGAACATTTGGCGAGTTCGTGTCGATGGCGAGAGCGGAAACCTGCTTGGAGCGCCGGCGGCCGTTACAACCGGTGGGTCCGGTTCTCGGCCGCAACTCGCCCTATCACGGGACATGAGGCGGATGGCGTATGTCGAAGAGCAGGAAGCGAACAATCTTTGGAAGGTCGAGCTCGAGCCTCAAACGGCGACCGTTGCCGGAGCCCCGATCCAAATAACGACCGGTTCGAAGTTGTCAAAAACCCCTGGACTATCGCCAAACGGTCAACGGGTTGTGTTTCAATTGGCACCGGAAGAAGACCTAGTAGTCATTAGGAGCGATGGCACAGACTACCGTCGATTGACCCAGGATGCCCATCGAAACCGTGTGCCTCGCTGGTCTCCTGACGGGCAGAGAATTGTGTTCTACTCGGATCGCTCCGGTAGCTACGAAATCTGGACTATCAAACCGGACGGCAGCGACCTAAAGCAGCTCACGAACACACCCGGTCAGAGCATCAACTACCCTAGCTGGTCACCAGACGGGTCGCAAATAGCTTTCTACAATCGGAGCGAAGGCCAGTCTTATATCTTCGATCCGAACAAGCCATGGGCCGAACAATCTCCGAGCCCTCTTCCTCCCTATGGTGAAGAGACGGATAGATTTGAAGTCGTTTCCTGGTCTCCGGATGGATGGGGGCTAGCTGGTATCGGCAGTTCGGCAACCGAGAAACCGCCTGAGGTTGTCGTTTACTCTTTCGAGTCAAATGAATACCAGCGTCTAGCGACGACGAGTGGCGGGGCTCCTACCCAGCTATGGTTGCCCGACGGGCGAAGTCTCCTATATCCATGCCACGGCAAGATCTGTTCGGTGAATCGTGTGTCCGGCCTTGTCCGAGAAGTATTCTCTGTTCCCGAAACCTCTGGCGCTATTTCGCCTGCTTTTTCTCTTTCCCGTGACGGACGTTGGATATGTTACACCCATGTGGAAGAAACAGCCGACATCTGGATGCTCACCCTCAGCGAAGAGCAGTAGACTGCGACATTGGTCGCCCATACGTTTGGACCGGCATGAGATGACGTTCTAAGGAACAACGTGTTGATTTGGGGCCATGACGTGTTGGTTTAAGGAACAAGCTGCAGACATTGCCATTAGCGTTCGCCTCTCTTTGACTTTCCCCTCGGAAAACCACTATTCTCACCCCAGCGTGGAGGGCCTCCGTGATTGGTCGAACTCTCTCGCATTACAAAATTTTTTCTGAAATCAGCCGGGCGAAAGAAGTGTTTGGTGCGAGGGCACGCGACCGAGGTCGTGATGTGGCGATAAATCTTTGAAAAATCAGCGCGCCCCGACTCTGGGCCGCGGCAAGTGACAGCAAAATCAGTGAGGCTAGGAAGGCGGATCTGCAATTCACTGAGAAAAATGGCGCGCCCTGTACGACTCGAACGTACGACCTACAGATTCGAAGTCTGTCGCTCTATCCAACTGAGCTAAGGGCGCGCTGAAGACCTGTGGCCGGTCTACCCGGCCTGCCATTCAGAAAATGGGGTGAGTGACGGGGATCGAACCCGCGGCCACTGGAACCACAATCCAGCGCTCTACCAGCTGAGCTACACTCACCATCAATGCGTCACATCTATTATAGCTGGCGCGCCAGAGAGGATTCGAACCCCTGACCCGCGGCTTAGAAGGCCGCCGCTCTATCCTACTGAGCTACTGGCGCCAATGCCTGGGCTAGGGCCTATCTCTCAGCACGCCTGGACTTTTCGGGAGCTCGTGGTCGGGGCGAGAGGATTTGAACCTCCGACCTCCTGCTCCCAAGGCAGGCGCGCTAACCAGGCTGCGCTACGCCCCGAGCAAACTGCTATTTTACGGCCGTTTATGCGTCTGGTCAAGAAACTCGCGAAGGCGGGCCATTGCCTTTCCTCGGTGGCTGACCCGGTTCTTCTCCTCTGATTTGGCTTCGGCCAATGTCTTATCGAACGGAGGATAGTAAAAGACGGGATCGTAGCCGAAACCCCCTCGTCCCTTGGGATGCTCCGCAATAAGACCCTCAATGGTTTCTACGACCTTGAAGATGATGTCATCGCGTTCCGCCAAAGCCACGGCACAGACGTAGCGCGCGGTCCTTTTCTCCGAGGGGAGATCTTTCAGCTTCTCGAGCAACCTCTGGTTCTTCACAGCGTAGGAGGTGTCTTCGCCCATCCAACGGGCGGAGTAAATGCCCGGAGCTTTGTCTAGAGCATCGACTTCGAGTCCCGAGTCTTCACCAACCGCCGGCAGCCCCGTCGCACGATGATAGAACAACGCCTTGACCACGGCGTTATCGATGAAGCTCGGGCCGGGCTCCTCGGGAGATTCGAGATCGGGCCAAGCGTCGAGACCGACGACTTCGATGCCGCTCTTGGACATGACCTCGACTTGCTCGCGGATCTTCCCTTTATTACGGGTCGCGAGAAGGAGCTTCAAGGGAAGGGTTGTCCTTTATGAAGACGGGTGGCAAAAGACGACGGGACCGAGGATCTCCGACTGCATCTCCACGATTTGGCGAATGCCGTCACCGGCCGCCTCCAACAACCGAGAGAGCTCGTCATCGCTAAAGGGCGTCGACTCCGCGGTACCTTGGACTTCAACGAATCGGCCTCGGCCGGTCTTGACGACGTTCATGTCGACCTCGGCTTGGGAGTCTTCATCGTAGTTGAGGTCCGTCAGGAGCTCTCCCTTCACGATGCCGACGCTCGTGGCGGCGACAAAATCCAAGAGAGGGAAGACGGATATCAAACCATCACTGTGTGCTTTCTTGAGTGCCATCGCCAGCGCGACGAAGGCTCCCGTGATGGATGCCGTTCGGGTGCCGCCATCGGCTTGAATCACATCACAGTCCATCCAAGCCGTTCGTTCTCCGAGTCGCTTGAGATCCGTAATCGCGCGAAGGGACCGGCCGATGAGCCGTTGGATCTCCTGCGTCCTTCCCGATACTTTTCCTCGGGTCGACTCGCGCGGAATGCGCTGCGCGGAGGAGCGCGGGAGCATGCCATACTCCGCCGTCACCCACCCTTGTCCGCTACCTCTGAGGAAACGAGGTGTCGTCTCTTCGATCGTGGCCGAGCAAATCACTTTGGTCTCCCCGACTTCAATCAACACCGACCCTTCGGCGTGCATCAGTGCGTGGGGGGTTATCTTGATCGGCCGAAGCTCATCGGGGTTGCGACCGTCGATACGTTCCATCGGCTTTAGCTCGGCTCGAGGCGACTGGGTCCTCTTCCGTAGGGTCTCGTCAGATCGAGATGACCGGCAAGACTCTGAATCTCTCGGCCTTCCACCAATATCTGCACTTTCTTAACCGCAGGGAAATTCGAGATGAGTGTATTCGCGAGGCTATAGACCGTAAGCTCTTCCGCACAGGTGCCGCCGGGATGATTCGCGATCAGCTCTTGGGAAAGATCGATATAGGCCAGGCCCTGTTGGGTGATGAAAAGACCCCGGAGCTCCACCCCAGACGGGATCGCCGAGACTCGACCGCTTCGAGAACCGGCCAAGAGCTGTTGGACGACCTGTTTCGCCTGTTCTTGCAGGGAATCGGCAAACGGAATCTCCCTCTGTTCGGGCGAGAACATATTCCCTGCACCAGAGAGGTAGAAAAGCGTCACGCGGATGCTTCCCTCCGTCACCGTCTCGCTCACTGGAGGTTCCTCGGTGATCGGCATACCCGTTTCCTCAACGGCGTTTTTCTGTTCTAGGTCCTCGGCTCCCGGAAGGGTCTGCCTCAGGAACCAGAACGTCGACCAGATGACGATGATCAACAAGGCCACGGCCGTGACGACCGCCAGGATGACGCCTCTTTTGGTCACCGCGCCTCCCTCGTCGAGGACTCTCCCCCCAGCCCGAGTGTTCGCTCGTATCGGGCTTTGTATCGGACGATACCGCGATAGATCGCTTCCGCCAGGCGCTCCTGAAATCCTTCGGTGCGAAGAAGGCGCTCTTCTTCCTCGTTCGTAATGAACGCCACTTCGACGAGTACGGCCGGCATGCCGGCCCCCATCAGAACTCGAAAGGGGGCTTGCTTGATCCCACGATTGTTCTCTTCACCTGCATCACCGAGAAGCTCCTCTTGGAGGATCTCTGCGAGGATCGCAGACTCGTTGAGATAGGCCGACTGTGCCATGTCCCAAAGTATGAACTGCAGGTCGCGTTCCGACGCGTTCGGAAGAGGCCGGTATGGAGCGTTCTCTGCCGCCGCGACGCGACGGGACTCTTCATCACTTGCTTCATAGGACAGAAAGTACACCGAGCTCCCGCGCGCATTGGCCCGCAGCGAGGCGTTGACGTGGATGCTGATGAAGAGATCGGACTTGTTGTTGTTCGCGATGGCCGTCCGTTCATCTAAGTTCAGATTCCTATCGCCGTCCCTCGTAAAAACGACTCGAACACCGAGACGGTTCTCGAGGTGCGTTCGCAGCCGACGAGCGACGGATAGGGTGACTTCTTTTTCCAGAAGGCCCGACGGTCCCTCAGCGCCCGTCTCCGCACCACCGTGTCCCGGATCCAATGTGATGATCCGGAGCTCGCCCGGTGGCAGGTCTTCTATGTCAACCGGCTCCGGCGGCGGTGGTGTCACAGGCCTCGATGTCAGCTCCCGGGGCTGTTCACCCGGCTCGGAGAGAGGCATTTCTTCCTCCGCACCGGCAGGTAGGCGGCTTCGGAAAAGATCGAGAACTAACCGTTTGGGATTTTCCAGCTCGAAGGGGTTGAGCCTGCCAAACCTCTCACCCAGCTCAACCGTCAACATATAGGATTCGCCCAAACGCTCAAGATCCATGCGTTCTACCACTCCATCCCGAACGTCCTGGCTTTGGAAATCCGTTTCGATGTACGGAGCCTGGATGAGGACCTGCACCTGCGAACCGCTCTGGTTGACTTGAAGAGGAACGGACATCGACGGCTGTATCACTACACGAGTGTAGTTGGGGTAGGCCATCGTCCGGATCTGAAGATGGGGGAAACCCTCACCGAGAACGAGAATGCGTTCGCTTTCGCGATAGGAGGTCTTGTCTTCGGTCAGAATGGGTAGGACCTTACTGAGAAAATCCAAGGGCACGAACCATCGCCCACCTCGGACGGTCACGGGATCGGAAAGGAGCTTGTTGTTGCCCTCCAAGAGGACCAGAGATCGCCCTGAGTACACAGCGACGGAGCGCTCACCGACCCGGAAGACGGCGGCTTCGGTCTCGCTTCTGATGTCGCCCCCAACGAGAGTAGCAATCTCATCGAGCGGGATCATCGCGATATCAGCGAACAAACTGATGGGAATGGCCTGCTTGCCAAGAGGGCCAAAAACAGTCACTTGAACGGGATCGCCTTGTCCGTAGACCGCACTGGGGACGACAACCACGGCGAGGAGGGCAAAAAGGATCAGCCCATCGGTGATTCCGTGTCTTCGTTGTAATTGGGCCAAGTGGAGTGTCACCATCGTGTAAACCCTTTTTTAGCAACACATAGGCAGAAACGCAAGTCGCAAGCCAGCGCCCGTTTCTCTTACTAGTGTAGCCCGCAGAATCCGCGGACTCTCTATAGATACCCACCCTCTCGAGGATTATTCCCGGGCACGCCGCGAGCGGGGAGGTCGCAAAGTCCGATCGATTCAGGAAGACTAGCTCGGATCAACCTCCAAGGCGTAGTCGCCCAAGTGCGTTATTTGTTCTTCACCCATCAGATACCGAAGCGTGTTCTTGAGCTTGGTTTGCTGGATGAACAAGTCATGCTCCGGATAAACGCCTTTCGGCGACAGGGGACTCTTGAAGTAAAACGATAACCACTCTTGGATACCCTTGAATTTGGCTCTCTGGGCTAGATCGAAAAACAAAGCGAGGTCGAGCACCAGCGGTGCCGCCAAGATCGAGTCACGACAGAGGAAATCGACTTTGATCTGCATGGGGTATCCCAGCCATCCGAAGATGTCGATATTGTCCCAGCCCTCCTTGTTGTCCCCTCGGGGCGGGTAATAGTTGATACGCACCTTGTGGTAGAAATCCTTGTAGAGATCGGGATAGACCTCGGGCTGCAAGATATACTCGAGCACCGACAACTTGCTTTCTTCCTTCGTTTTGAACGAGCCCGGATCGTCGAGGACCTCACCATCGCGGTTGCCGAGAATGTTGGAGGAGAACCAGCCCGAAAGGCCGAGCATTCTCGCCTTGAGGCCAGGCGCGATAATGGTCTTCATCAGTGTTTGACCGGTCTTGAAATCCTTACCGCCGATGGCCACCCCTTTCTCGTGTGCCAGATCCGTCAGGGCCGGGATATCCACGGTTAGATTCGGCGCGCCGTTGGCAAAAGGAATTCCGCTTTGGATAGCCGCGTAGGCATAGATCATACTCGGCGCGATGGCCGGGGAGTTTTCCTTGAGTGCCCGCTCGAACGCACCGATGTCCTCGTGGACGGGGCTCCGTGAGAGAAACGTCTCCGTCGATGCACACCAAATCATGACGGCTCGTTGAGCGCCCGAATCTTTCATGACTGATTCGATGTCTTTCATCAGCTGCTCGGCCAAGTCCATCTTGTTCTTGCCTTCCTTAACGTATGTGCCATGCAGCTTTTTCACGTAGTCTTGGTCGAAAACAGCCTTGAGAGGTTTGACCGCTTCGAGCTCTTCGCGTATCTGGTCAAGCAGCGTCCGATCCAAAACGCCCGCCTTCACTGCGGCCTGATAGGCGTCATCTTCAAAGATATCCCAGGCAGCAAAACACAAATCGTCGAGCTCGACGAGGGGAACGAACTCTTTGATCTTAGGAACGCGGTTTTCGGTACGTTTGCCGAGACGGATCGTGCCCATCTGCGTCAATGAACCGATGGGCTGGGCGAAGCCCTTTCGGATCGCTTGAACTCCAGCGATGAACGTGGTGCTCACGGCCCCCAAACCAGGCGTGAGCACTGCAAGCTTGCCTTTCTTGTCTGCAATCTCGAATCGCTTCTGCTTAGTCATAGCTTTCTTCGTCTTTCCTATGAAGTGTATCCTGTGGTTTTGGCTCTCAAAACGGGCGCAACCTGCTTTTGTATCCCAATCCGCGGCCTACTTTCAACCGCCAGCAGGGTCTACGGCGTGCCGGAGTTCTTACGCGTATATCATGTATACTCGGACGGCCATGAAGATCTCGACCCGGCGATGCGTGGCTTGCGGGAACTGCGTTCCCGTGTGCCCCGTAGGAGCTATCTCCATCGACACGAACATCCATCGGGCCGTGGTAAGTGAAGACGCTTGTGTGGAGTGCTTCACATGCTACCGGGGATTGTCGACCGAGCATTTGAATCCTACCTTGGTCCGGACCGTTCGAATGGTGCTGGGGTGGTTCCGGGTTCGCTTCGACCCCGAGCCGGACGTTTGTCCGACCGCCGCGATCGAACCGCAAGAGCTTTCGTGGCCACGTGTCGTCCGTCGCGCTTTTAGCGACCCTTTGGTCCCACACGAGAGCACGGGGATCCACGGGCGCGGGACGGAGGAAGTCAAAACAAATGACGTGACTCACCGCGTCGAGGAAGGGGAGGCGGGTTTTACCATCGAGTTTGGCAGACCGACGGTTGGCGTCCGTTTCCGTGACATCGAGGTCGCGACCCGAGCGCTTGCTGCCGCGGGAGTAACCTTCGAGCCCAACAACCCGGTGACCCACCTGATGGTTGATCCGCAGACGGGGGAGATCCGTTCCGACATCCATGCCGAGAAAGTGCTTTCGGCCATTGTGGAGATCAAGGTCCGGCTCGAGCATGTGTCTGAGATCTTGCGTATCGTCACGGACTCTTCGAAAAAAATTGACACCTTGGTCTCCATAGGCGTCTCCACTCGTTGCAGCGCTGATGGTACCAACCGATTGGAAGAGATTCTCGATGAGGAGGGGTGCGATTATTGGCGTGGAAAAACGAACCTAGGGCTCGGCCGCATCACCGACACGAGTTCCGAAAGCAATGCAATGCAGGATCCCCATTCTTGATTTATCGAGTTCTCGAATTCTTGAGTTCTTTCCTATGACCAACACTCTCCACCGCTACGGAGCGCCTGGAACATTAGAAGATGACTACGTCGTCTTCGCAATGGCGGCGCGCGGCCTGAACGAGCGCGGTGCCACAGAGAAGTACCGCCGCTTTCTCGAGATTGCCACACGCCACAAACCCAACAATCTCGGAGACGCAACGAAAGGCGGATTGTTTCGTCCCACCAAAGACCTCAACCCCTTGGCGCACTGGTTCCGAAAAGATGAGCGGAATGCTCCGGCGTTGATCCGAGCCGTCGAAGCACCAACCGTCGTCGCCGCCGTCTTCGACGATCCGGACAAAGTGGTGGCATTCCTTCGGGACATCAAGAAGGCCGATCTGGGCCTCTCCATCAACATCAGCGCTTTGACCGGGCGGGCGGATGCGCTCAGCCGCGAGGCCGGTATTACCCGCCATAGCGTGGAGTACTCTTTGGGCTTTTTCGGCGACAAGGACATCCTTCCCCACCAGCGCGTGCTTCAACTCTCCACGATGTGTGGACACGGCATGGTGTCCTTCGGTCTCGCGCAAAAGATGCTGGACTGGGTCAAGGAGAACCGCCGTACCCCCGAGCAAGCTGCTGTCTACATGGCTCGGTTTTGCACTTGCGGGGTCTTCAACACTTGCCGCGCCGCCCGCATCCTCGCCGACAGATAAAGATCGAAATCAGTAGAAAGGAGAAAGTAGGAAGGAGAAAACCAGACCTAGGGGCGGGGGATTAGGAAGTTGCCGAAGATGAGGCTCAAGATAAAGGTTGCGCAGAGAACGAAGTGAGGTGCGGTCAGCCGGTCATACGTCCAGAACCAAAACTTACCTTTGGGCTTTCTACCGCTCATGATGAGCCGCGCATAAAAGATCCGCTGGATCGAAATGAGGTTGGTCATGACGGCGAGGATCCACAACGTGATGTGAACGTTGCCTGCAAGGAGCCCAATGATGATCGTGACGGTTCTCTCGGCCCTTTCCATGAATCCCACTTTGCAGCTGGGAATGACGTTTTCGGCTCGAGCGCGCACATAGGCGGTGGTGCTCGTGCCCATGAGAGCTAGCCCCCAGAGAACCAAATAAAGCAAACGATGCGGACCATGGACGAAGCGATTCACATAGATGTAGATCCCGAAGAGCATCGCGAAGTCGGTATAACGATCGACCACTGAATCGAGGTATCCGCCAAAGGGAGTGGTCGTACCCGAAATACGCGCAACGGCCCCGTCCAGGAGGTCGAACGCACCGGCCACAATAAGAACCGTCCCGGCAAGGGGTTGGTTGCCGTAGTAGGCAGGAATGAAAACCATACTCACGGCCACCGGACCTGCCAGCGTGACCGCGTTCACGGGTATCCCCACTCGAATGATGCCTCGAGAAATCCCGTCTCGCGCAAAACCGAACACACCGGCTACGAACTTGGAGAGGGCAACGGCGATGGCGCGCAAGACGGCGCGGAATCCTGGCGGATGCGGGACCGTGTTGGTATTGGCTTCGGCTTTCAATCTCTCGACCTCTCGGGGTGGTGAAATGTATCACTATGAGGCGTTTGTGCCAACCCCAACGTCACTTGCCGCGGCAAATCACAGGATTCAAAGCCACTTGCGACGACATGGAGACCGGACCCTGGCCAAGTCGCCCTCAATAAATGTGGGTAGCGTTTCTATCCCATTCGGATCGAGGCTAATATGACTTTCTAGACAAAGCCAATGAAAGAAAAACTCCCTCTCATCATCATCAATCCGGCGGCCCGCGGAGGGTCCGGAAGAAAAGACTGGACTCGGGCGGTGGCCGCGGTGCGATCGCACTTCGGACCCTTTGAGTGTGTCTTCACGGAGGCGTCAGGCGATGCATCCCGCATTGCACGAGAAGAGGCACTCGCCGGTCGCCGCTTTCTCGTTGCGTTCGGAGGCGACGGGACCATCTCCGAAGTCGCGGGAGGGATTCTCGATTCAGGAGCCGACGCCGAGCTCGGCGTCCTACCGCACGGAACCGGTGCGGATTTTGTTCGTTCGCTCGAGCTCTCGACGCACCTGCCGGACGCCGCGCGATCGTTGCGTGAAGGGCGCACCCTTTGGATGGACGCCGGCAAAGTGTCCTACTTGGGATCGGACGGGAGCGAGCAGCTCCGCTTCTTCATCAATTCTGCATCGTTTGGTTTGAGCGGCGAAGTGACGGAGAACACGAACCTCTCCGGCAAAGCTCTCGGTGGACTCGTTTCGTTTGCATCGAACACTGTGAAAACCGCCTTTACCTTCGATCCTCCCGACGTCTACATCGAGGTGGATGACGAACCGGCCCGTCGGTTTCCGATCACCACCGTCACGTTCAACAACGGACGCTACTTTGGGGGCGGGATGAAGATGGCGCCGGCAGCCAGTCTAGTGGACGGACGGCTGGATATGGTCATCGTTCAGAAGCTCTCGTTCCTCAGGATCCTCGCTCAAGGTCCGCGTCTCTACGCTGGAGCCCATTTGGGAATGCCGGAGGTTCACCACCGACTCCTGTCGTCGGCTCGCGCCCGACCCGTTGATCCCCAAACCAGAATTCCCGTGGAAATTGATGGAGAAAGCCCGGGAACGCTACCAGCGAAGTTTGAGGTGCTTCCGAAATCGATCCGAGTCAGAGTACCCGTCTAATAGGCAAGGGCTCCGCCCCTACCGGGAGTTGGGCCAGTCAATGGATTTCTTCAGCCGTGTCACTCGTGCCTGGTTCGATTCGAATTTCGAAGCACCGACGCGAGTCCAGCAAGAGGGATGGCCGCAACTCGTCCAGGCAAAAAACGCTCTGCTTCTAGCACCGACAGGGAGCGGCAAAACACTGGCGGCGTTCCTTTGGGCCATCGATGTTCTCGGTCGCCTACCGGTGGATACGCCACCCGGGGTTCGCGTCCTCTACGTCTCTCCCCTCAAGGCCTTGGTTTACGATGTCGAAAGAAACCTGCGGGCTCCACTCATCGGCATTCGTCGTCTCGCGGAACAACACAACGAAACGATCCGCCCCGTTCAGGTGGACATTCGCACCGGACGACACACCGGCCCAGGACCGCCGTCGCCAAATCAGAAGATCCCGCCGACATCCTCGTCACGACACCGGAGTCCCTCTTCCTCATTCTTGGCTCGCGGGCGGCGGAGACTCTCCGAAGCGTGCAAACCGTGATCGTCGACGAAATCCACGCTTTCGCTCCCAGCAAACGCGGTGTTCATCTTGCCTTGTCGCTAGAACGACTGGAGGCCCTGACGGCTAGGCCTCCGCAGCGCGTCGGCCTTTCGGCCACCGTCCGTCCCTACGAGGAAGCGGCTCGGTTCCTCGTTGGACAAAGGGACGTAACGGTGGTGGATGCCAGCGAGCCTGCGCACGTCGAACTCGTCCGTCGTCCTTCCGGAGCGCGACCAAGCGACTGGCCTCGCCCCCAGGACACGCAGCGCTCCGAGTCTACAACAGCCTTCCGCCAAAAAGAAGCAGGCCTCCGCGAAGTCCCTTCAACAGGACGCCTCTCTTCCCCGACAGGTTCTCGATGCCATTCGTGCGCACCGATCGACCATCGTTTTCGTCAACGCTCGCGGACATGCTGAGCGATTGGCTCAGCAGATCAACGAGCTTGCCGACGAGCCACTCGTGCAGTCCCACCATGGGAGTGTTTCTCACGAGAAGCGAGCAGCCATAGAAGAAACGCTGAAGGCGGGAGAGCTCAAAGGTATCGTGGCGACGAGCTCCCTCGAGCTCGGTATCGACATGGGCGCCATCGACCTAGTGATTCTCGTGGAGTCACCCGGCTCGGTGGTGAGAGGACTTCAACGAGTCGGACGAGCGGGACACAAGGTCGGAGAGAAAAGCCGCGGTCTCATCTTGCCGAAGTACCGAGGCGGCGATCTCGTGGAGTGCGCCGTTGTCGCCCAACGAATGAAGGAAGGCGAGCTAGAGCCCATTCATATTCCGGAACACGCCCTCGATGTCCTCGCTCAACAGGTAGTGGCGCTTTGTTGTTCTCGGGTCTGGTCCGTCGACGAGCTACTCGAGCTCGTTCGACGCGCTCACCCCTATCGAGATCTTTCCCGCGACGTCCTCGTCTCGGTTCTCGATATGCTTTCCGGTCGCTACCCTTCCGAAGCCTTTGCAGACCTTCGCCCACGTCTCAATTGGGACCGCAGCCGCGACCTGCTCACTCCGCGTCGCGGCACCAAGATGCTGTCTCTTCTAAACGCCGGCACCATCCCCGATCGTGGGCTCTATAGTGTGCACTTGGGTCAAGGGGGGCCGCGGGTGGGTGAGCTCGATGAAGAGATGGTCTTCGAGACGAAAAAAGGGGAGGTCTTCCTTCTGGGCGCGACTTCTTGGCGTGTCGAGAGCATTACTCGCGATCAAGTCATCGTATCTCCGGCCCCCGGCGAGCCCGGCAAGATGCCGTTCTGGCGAGGAGACGGCCCCGGTCGTCCCATCGAGTTGGGCCGAGCCATCGGTTCCTTCGTCCGACAAGTCGGCCGGCAATCGGAGGAAGAGTGCAGTCGAATGGGTCAAAGAGCACACTCCCCTTCTCGAAGACACCGCCCGCAACCTCGTCGGCTACATCCAAGAGCAAAAAGAGCACACGGGGACCTTGCCCACCGACCGCAACATCACCATCGAGCGATTCCGAGACGAATTGGGAGATTGGAGGATCTGTATCCTGACGCCCTTCGGTTCTCGAGTCCACGCCCCTTGGGCGCTCGCCCTCGAGGCGACTTTGAGTGCTCGGGCCGGATTTGCCGTTCAAACGTTGTACAGCGATGACGGCATCGTCTTGAGATTTGCCGATGTGGAAGAAGAGCTCCCCGGTACGGATCAACTCCTCCCGGAACCGGAGGAGGTCGAAGATCTCATCGTCGAACAACTCGCAAGCTCCGCTCTTTTTGCGGCGGCCTTTAGAGAGAACGCCGCACGATCCCTTCTCATTCCGCGGCGACGGCCCGATCGTAGAGCTCCGCTGTGGCAGCAGCGCTTGAAAGCCAAAACGCTCATGGCCGAGGTCCGCAAGTACCCCTCCTTTCCTGTCATCCTCGAGACCTATCGACAGTGCCTGAAGGACGTCTTTGATGTCCCAACGCTCATCGAAATTCTGGGAGCCATCCGCCGACGAGAGATTCGAGCCGATGACGTCGAGACGTCTTCGGCATCACCTTTCTCTCGTTCTCTGGTCTACAACTACGTCGCTCAATACCTTTACGAGCAGGATGCACCGCTCGCCGAGCGAAAAGCACAAGCCCTGACGCTCGATCGCAACCTCCTCCGAGAGCTCTTGGGGCAGAGCGAGCTCAGAGAGCTTCTCGACGCCGACGTGATCGAGGAGGTGGAATCGGAGCTTCAAGGGCTCGCCCCATCGCACCGCGCTCGCCATGCCGACGGTCTTCAGGATCTACTGAGACGAGTCGGAGACCTCACAAGTGAAGAACTATCCGCCCGCTCGGAAGAGGACCCGGGAGATTGGCTCGATCAACTCGAGTCCGAACGCCGAGCCGTCCGCATACGACTCAACAAAGAAGAGCGTTGGATTGCCGCGGAGGACGCGGCAAGGTACCGCGACGGCCTCGGTGTCCTTCCTCCCTCGGGTTTACCGGAAGCGCTCCTGGAGCCGGCCGACGAGCCGATGGAAAATCTGCTTCGCCGCTTCGCGCGCAGCCATGGACCTTTTCTCGCCGAGAATGCAGCCCGCCGTTTCGGCTTGCTACCCGCCCAAATCGAGCCCATTCTCAAAGGTCTGGAATCGGCGGGACAGCTCGTTCGAGGCGAGATTCGTCCCGGGAGAACGGGCACCGAGTGGTGCGATGTCGATGTGCTTCGACGACTCAAGCGGCGCACGCTTGCGAAGCTTCGCCATGAAGTCGCACCCGCAGAATCTTCCGCCCTCGGGCAGTTCCTTCCCCGATGGCACGGCCTCGACAAGAACGAGGGCGGACCAGGAAGGCTCGAAGAAGCCATCGCCCAGCTCGAGGGTTTGGCGCTTCCGTGGTCCGCGTTGAGCCAAGTCCTTCTTCCTGCACGAGTCCGGGGCTTTCGACTGGAGGCGCTCGACATGTTGGCGGCGTCGGGGGCGGTCGTGTGGATAGGAGCCGGTCCTCTGGGTAAGACCGACGGGCGGATCGTTCTTTGCCGGCGCGAACATGCGACGGCGCTCATGGATCCGTCGATAGCCTACGACCCTCCGAGCGATCTTCACCATGCGGTCCTCCAGCATCTCCACGAACGTGGAGCGTCCTTTTTAGCAGAGCTTCAACGGTTGAAACCCACATCGACGTTCTCCGAGCTCGAGGAGACTCTGTGGGATCTCGTCTGGGCGGGACAAATAACCAATGACACCTTTCTGCCATTGAGAATGCTGGGCAAGCGCACTCACCGCTCGCGGCGGCCGGGATCCGTCAAAAGCCAAGGTGGTCGCTGGTCTTTGGTTCGCGATCTCATCGATGTCGATCTCAAACCGACCGAGCAGACCTATACTCGAGCACAAGTACTTCTCGAGCGGTACGGTGTCGTTAGCCGCGAAGCGGCCATCACCGAAGAGCTGTCGGGTGGATTCAAGACCATTTATGGCGTTCTCAAAGCCATGGAGGAGGCCGGCCGCGTGCGGCGCGGCTACTTCGTGGAAGGCCTTTCAGCCACCCAGTTCGCTTTTGCGGGCGCGGTAGAGCGGCTCCGGGCTGGTCGCTCAGATGGGAGCGCTAGGGAGGAACACCTCTTGTCGGCGGTGGACCCCGCCAACCCATGGGGAAGCCTCCTTGCTTGGCCGGATTCGGATGGTGACAACGTCCCACGTCCCCGTCGCATTCCAGGGGCGTGGATCTTCATCGTCAATGGCCGGCCTGTCGTATGGGTACACCCCAGAGGAAGAACACTTCTGTCTTTCGACGCAATGAGAGACGATGAGGTCTCTCACAGCGCCGTAGAAGCTCTTCTGGAGCTCGCTCGTCGTAGACGTTCCAGTTTGCGTTTGGCTCGTATCGATGGCGCGCCAGCGACCGAATCCCGATATGCCCCTTTGCTGACAAAGGCAGGCTTCTTCACCGACTACCATGACTTGGTCTATGCTTACAGACCCTGAATTCAGGAGCAACTATGCTGCATCATTGGCTGCAGCCGTCAAGCAGTCTGCAGTCAGCCTGACGCCAAAACCATCGAGTGTGTCGAGAAGAGGAAACTCTCTCTCCACAGGCCCTTGCGACGCCTCGGGCCGGACCTGTTGTCGGAAGCTGTCGACCTCGACGCCATCGTGGCTAGAGCGCGATCACGATCCGAGGCCGAAGAGATCATTTCCGACGTTCTTCTCGATCAGTCCATCGCTTCGGGCATCGGCAACATTTACAAATGCGAGACCCTGTTCGTATGTCGCATGCACCCACTCAAGAACCTGCATCTCATCGATGATGAGACCTTGCGGGCGCTTTACGTCGCTGCCGGGCGATTGATGCGGGCGAACCTGGGCCGCGTTAGTCGACGGACGGCGGCCAAGGTGCGATTCGACACCCCTCGACTCTCGGTCTACGGCCGCGCCGGCAAGCCCTGTCTCGAGTGCGGTGCAACCATTCGAAAGCAACAAATGGGAAGGAGACCTAGACTCACATTCTGGTGTCCGCGCTGCCAACCTTGGGATTGAAGGTCCTTCCCTCCCTTGATATGCTTCGTGTGAGATCCGCCAGTATCTCGCGAGAACAATCCATCCGAAGACATTGAAGATGAATCGTATCGTCTTATTGGGCCCGCAGCGTCTCGAGCTCACTGTGGCTAGCGTGCTCGACCAACTCTCCGACAAGGGTGCGGCTGTCGCTTTGGTGGCCAGCGGGTGGCAAGAGGCGGAGGCAGAGGAAGCAGAGGAGCTCGCTTCGAGTCTTTCTCGGACGGTTATCCCTTTGCTGCTCCATCAACGAGGCGACGACATTTTTCAGAGCGACCCGGAGTTTTTCGATGCCTACCGAGAACGCCAAAACGAGCTTCAGAGGCTTCAAGAGCTCCATCACATTCGGCTCAGCCACGCCCTCGAAGCAGCGCGGGAACTGATGCAAAAACAAGCGCCCGACCATATCGTCGAGCCCGAACGGGAGGCCGCGGTCGAAGCTGTGCGTACCTTGGACCTGCATCATCTCGAACGACTGGCGGAAGTCCACGCTCGATTCGAATCGAAATGGCCTCTTCACGAACGAGAACCGATCGACCGTCATCGAAAAGAGATCGCCGAGCAGTTGAAAGAGGCTTCTGCGGTGGTCATCGCGGGAGGCCATGTTGCCGTTCTGCTCTACCGCTTGAAGCTTCTCGGCCTAGCGGAGCTCATAGGAGACAGGCCTGTCGTGGCCTGGTCGGCGGGTGCGATGGCGTTGTCTGATCGTGTCGTCCTGTTTCATGACAGTCCGCCGCAGGGGGAAGGCTACCCCGAGATCTTAGAAAGTGGCTTGGGTCTCGCGCCGGGGATCGTGACCTTTCCCCATGCCCGCCGGCGATTGACGCTCGAGGATCCCGTTCGAGTCTCTCTACTGGCGCGGCGGTTCGCCCCTGCGATCTGTGTGGCCATGGACGAGGGCAGCCAAGTTTGGTTGGACGACAATAAGTGGTCCGCCCGGGAGGAAACACGACAACTTTCTTCCTCGGGAGAACTGGTCGAGTTTTCCTAATATGCATCCAGCAATCTACGAACTGGCTCGGCAACGGCAAATCGACCCCGCGTCCGTGGACGCTTTCATCAAGTCTCATTCCTTTCCGATTGTTGAAGACTCCTGCGTCACGTTCATCTATCAAGGCGAAGCGGATGCCGTCGTTTTGGAGCATTGGATCATCGGTCTTCCTCCTGCTCAGCCGTTTACCCGCATGCCCGGCTCCGATATTTGGTTCTTGATTCAGGAAGTGCCGGAAGGCTCACGGATCGAGTATCGCTTCGTGGTCGTCAAGAAGGGAAAGCGAGAGTTCCTCCTCGACCCACTCAACCCGCTGAAATCGAAAAACCCTGCGGGTCCTACGTCGGTTTTGCATGCCAAGGATTACGAGTATCCGAAATGGGCGATCATCGATCCCGAGGCGCGAGAAGGTACGTTCGACGAATTCTCCGTGGCCAGTGAGACTTTCGAAGAGGATCAGAGCATCAAGGTTTACATCCCCGCCCGTTTTCGGAGGACGAGGAGGTACCCCCTCCTGGTCGTCAATGACGGGGAAGGATATCTCCAGTACTCCAAATTCAAGAACATCCTCAACAACTTGATTTACAACCTCGAGATCGCGCCCATGGTTGTCGCGCTCTACAACGCAAAGAACATTGAGGAGTATGCAAAGGATCCCCGGCACTCCCGCTTCATCGTGGAAGAGCTTCTGCCGGAGATGGAAAAAAGATTCCCGTTGATTCAGCGTCGAACGGCCCGCGGTTTCATGGGTGCCTCCTACGGAGCGCTGGGAGTTTTGGCGACAGCCTGGCGCTATCCGGGCGTTTTTCAACGACTGATGCTTCAATCATGCTCTTTCGCTTTCGCCCGTGAGGATGACTACGACGTTCCAGCCGCCGTGGATCCCGTTCTCGATTTCTTCAACGGGCTTCCCGATGCTCAAGAGCGTCCCGCAGAACGGGTGTTCTTGAGCTGCGGTGTCTACGAGTCGCGCATTCATGAGAACCGGTCTCTTCTCACCCACCTCCATGCCGAAGGGATCGACGTCCGCTACGTCGAAGTCAAAGACGGACACAACTGGGGGAACTGGCGAGACCGCATGCGGGATGGTTTGTCGTGGTTGTTCCCCGGGCCGCTTTGGATGGTGTACGAGTAGAGCAGTCAGTCCGCCTACGCCAAGACTTCAGCGGACAGGTCGGCGGACCCGCCGAAGCTAGAATGCAATCACATGATGCGAAGGCGGGCAGTCAAGCAGCTAGCAGTCAAGCAGTCAGTAGGCAGAGAGGACTCAGTCGCCAGAAGCCGGTGGCCAGTGGGCGGTAGGCGGTAGAACAGCGACCAGTGAACAGTTGCCAGTGACCAGTTCGGTCAGCCAAGAGCGCAAATCCAGCTTAAATAGAGTCTTCTCGAATTCTCGAGTACTCGAGTTCTTCGCCGGGAATTCAGTCCCGGCTGCCTGCATGCATGCCCGTTCCCGTGGGAAGTTAGTTGGAAGTGGGCGGTGGCCAGAGAAGAAGAGGCCAGAAGTCAGAGGCCAGTGGACAGAAGGTCATTCTTTGATTTTGGAGGCTGCCACTATCGTTTCGGCGTAGATCTCGGCGGCCTTTATGAGATCCGACACGGCGACGTGGTCTTCTGGGGTGTGGGCAAAGGCTTCTTTTCCTGGACCCATTCCTGCACAAGGAATACCCCGATCTTCGATGGCAAACACATCCACGCCGAACATCCAATGTCCAAGCGCGGACGGTTCGACCAAGACCTTTTCGCGTGATGCCTGAAGGACTTTGACGATCTCAGCCTCTGAATCGCAAATGTACGGTCTGCTATCCTTGTGGAAATGAACCTCTGCTTCCAGATCGGGTATTTCCTTTCGTAGATCCTCAATGAGCGTGACGAGGTCCGCTGCGAGCTGCTCTCGAGTCTCTCCAGGAAAGTAGCGCCGGTCGACGATCGCCTCACAGCGATCTGGAACAATCGGCGTCTCGCCGGCCGGGTGTGAGCAGATACCGAGTACAGCAAACGTGGCGTCTCCCAATGTCGGATGGCTCGGCATGCGGTAGGACGAACGCAATCGCTCAAGGATTTTCGTCATTTGGTCGATCGCGTTGATCCCTCCCGCCGGGTTACTGGCATGACAGGACCGACCTTTTGCCACGATTTTGAACTGCATGCTGCCGCGGTGTCCGATATAGACGTCGAGACCCGTCGCCTCCCCGCTTATCGCCATATCGGCTTTTAGATCCCAAGTCTCGACGGCGTAGTCCAGACCTTCTCCTTCGCCCTTCTCCTCGCGGGTGAAAGCGAGCACGTAGACATTCCCAGCAAGTTCGCCTTTCGACCGCTTCACCGCGTCCACAGCGTAGACCATCGAGGCAAGGGCCCCCTTCATGTCGCAGGCGCCGCGTCCGTAGATGACTGGACCATTTTCACCAAAGGGCTCGCCATCGATTTCCTTTCCTGAAAAAGGATCGGGCATTTGTCCCACGTCGGCGTGGTCCGTGTGGGCCAACAACAAGAGATCGCGACCACCGCCTCGCCCTTCCACAACGCCCAAGACGTTATGAAGCTCGTCGGTGAGCACACGATCGAAGCAGACTCTTTTCATCTCGTCGCTCACAGCTCTCGCGACGGCTGCTTCTTCTCCACTTGGGCTCGGTGTCCGGATGAGGCGCTTCGTAAAACCCACGAGCGCTTTTTGATCAACGTTCGGTAGATGCTTCACGACGAGAGCTCCGCTCTATTCGGAATACTCCCCGTCCCACAGCGCGTTGAGGAATTCTCGGTAAGGCAAAACAGAGATTCCGTTGACCAGCCTCGGGCGGGGTTCCAGGCAAACACATAGATAGCGTTTCAACTGTTGTTCTTCGGCGAGCGCACTCAGAGATTTCAAGTCGGACGCAGACACATTGTCCTTTGCTTTGACTTCGATGGCGGTGTGGTCACCCAAAACAAAATCAACCTCGAAACCGGAGGTCGAACGCCAGAACTTTACAGTATCCCCAGACACGTAGTCTCGGTAGGCGATGAGCTCGTGGAGCAGCCAGGTCTCGAAGGCCACACCGAATTCGGGCGTTGCCGGTTTCACTGCGCGCCCCTGCAACGCAGATACGACGCCTACATCGAAGAAGTAGTATTTTGAAGAGGCCAGCGGCTTACGCTTCTTCGACAAGCGCCACGCCGGAACTTCATGCAGGATCAGCGTGTCCTTTAGGATTTCAAAGTACTCGTAAACGGTCGTCCGCGGGACTTGCGAGTCGTTGGAGAGTTTCGTGAAATTGACAATCGTTGCATTACAAAGGGCGGCGACGCGCAAAAAGCGGCTGAAGGCGGGCACGCTGCGAGTCGCACCCTCCGCAACGATCTCTTGCTGAAGATAGGTGCCCGCGTAAGCACTCAAATCGGCCTTGGGATCGTCCGAGAAATAGATCGACGGCAGCAATCCACGCTCGATGGCGCGCTCCAGATTGAAATGCGATCCGAGCTCCCCGCAAGTCAGAGGATGCAGATACCGCGTCCTCGCGCGGCCGCCCAATAGGTTGACACCACCACGTCGAAGCTTGCGGGCGCTGGAGCCGGTCAGAAGGAAGTGGATACCTCGCTGCTCGATGAGGCGATGTACCTCGTTGAGCAAGTCTGGAATCCGTTGGATCTCATCAATGACGACGGCCTTGTCTTGGGGCAGCAACTCTTCTGCGAGACGACTAGGTCGTTGACTGAGAGTAAGATAAACGGAATTGTCCAGCAAATCATAGACCCGGACGTCGGGCAAGATGCGATGAATCAAGAACGTCTTGCCGGTTTGCCGTGGTCCGAAGAGAAAGTGAGATTTGTTCTTGAGCCACGTCCTCAAGTCCGCATATCGCTCGACAATCGGGGTACGCATCGGATCAGACACCAAATGACGACTTAGTCGTCAAATATCATTACAAATGACGACTTAGATGTCAATTGTCATCTTGGGGAAATGGCTTGTTGCTTGTGTTTTCGTAGTAGAAGCCGCTTCGGGCGCGGATAGACGCCTTGTGTTTCTCGAGCTCGACTTTGATGTCGTGCCAGCCTTCCTCGGTTCCATCCGGGAGGCGGTACGTCAGCAGGTATCGCTTCTCTATCTCAAGGAGGACGTTTCGAAATACTTTCTCCAACTCGTCGTTGATGTCAGTCTCGATGAGTCTTCCGCCGCTGGATTCGGTGAGTCTCTTCAAGAGTCCGGTTCGTTCAAAATACCGGCGTCGCACGCTTCGCCATTGGCGCTCGGCGTTTTCAAAGTATACCGGTCCAAAGTATCGATCCGGAGCTTCGCGCACGCTCTTTGACAAATTCATTCGGCCAAAATGCGGCGGCATCGCAAGATCGCCTTGCTGTTTCGGGCAAACGGCATAAACCACAGCATCCGACTGCCGGACAAAGGGAAGAACTTGGTCCTTTCGAAGCCAACTATAGGTGTCGGCACCGTCGGTGAAGATAACGACCATCGGTCGGTGCGAGGCTTCCTCCACTGCCTTGAGTCCTGCGTATAGTGCATCACGCCAAGCTGTGGCGCCCCTTCCCCCGACGCTGTCAATCGCAGAGTGAAGCGCTTTTCGATCGTTGGACAAGGGGACGTGCTGCTGGATGCGGTGCGAAAAGGTAATCAGTGTTAGGTTGTCCTTCTCATTCAGCCGATCGATAAAGCCGTGGGCCGCCGACTTCAGATAATCAAGCTTCTCACCAACGACACTCATGCTCGCGTCGAGAACCAGCGCGATGTTCTTGGGCACCGCGTCCACATCGACCAGCTCGACGTCTCGACGGACCCCATTGTCGAAGAACTTGAAATCCTCCGCAGTGAGTCCTTGGAGCGGTTTGCCGCTTTGCTCGACCTGCACGTCGACGTGGACGAGATCGACGGACACCCGAAAAACTGGAGGTTGTGACTCCTGATAGTACGCGAGAGTGGTAAGTGCCGCTACGGCGATTGCCCACATCAAAACGCGACCTCCCGACGCATTCGACTCCAAAGCGGCTCCAGGCGGTCCGCAAGGCCTCGTTCATAGGCCCACCATCCATCGAGCTCCTCCGGTGAGTCGGCTTGCATCTCGATGGCGGCAGAAACAACTTCCCTGGCTTTTTTCCGGCGGCCGGCTTGATCAAGGGCGTGGCCTAGAGCCATGTATGCGACCTGCCACTTCGGCTTCATCTCGACGGCGATTTCATAGCTTTGGATCGCCTCTTCCTGGTTTCCATTCCTTTCCGCAAGACCTCCTAAGAGCAAGTAGGCCATGTAGCTCGAGATCGGATCGACCTCCAACCGGACGGCCTTCCTCAACGCTGTCTCTGACGCTTCATACTGCCGACGTTTCTCTAGGACTCTTCCAAGTCTCACCAGCGCGAAGGCAGAGCCCGGCTCGAGCGCGATGGCCCGGCGGTAAAGCTCTTCCGCCTCCTTCATCGCGTCGTTGTCCAAGAGTGAACCGCTCAGCTCGTACATCGTCCCGGCGGCAATCAGAACTTCGGCGTCACCGCCGAACCGTTCGACGGCCTCGTTGAAATGGGTCATCGCCGATGCGTAGCTCGAGATTTCGCCTTCATAAACCGTCATGGTCTGGTAGAAGTAGGCGAGCGACAACAGCCAGTCTCGACGAAATCGCTCCCGGATTTCGGCGTCGCTCATGAGCTCGACAACCTTCAGCCCCGATTCATGATGAAGTTTCGAGGTCTCCCAGTTCTGCTTCACGGCGTAGAGCATCTCGATTTCTGAATGCATCATTGCCGCCGCTTGAAGGCACGAATCACCTAGAGACGAATTGGAGCTCTTCAACACATCCTCGAGCTCATCGATGGTTTCTTCTATAGTCTCGGAAGAGGTGCGAAGTAGCTCATCCGTCGCCGCGGGGTGGTCACCCTGCCGATAGAGGGTGACGGCCTCGAAATAGTCTCTAGCCAATTGTTGCCGGGAATCTAACATCACCCGGCAGTCGGCGCTGGTGTCCGGTTGAGCGGAGAGAAAAGGGCACCACAACCAGAGAAAACAGAACAGAGCGACCATCATCGTCTTTGACACAACTACGTCCCTATTTCTCAAGACTCACTTCGCCGGTAGCTCTTCCTCAAGGGGTGCGAAGTAGCCCTTCCTCGCTCGGACTTTGAGGCCCTTCCGATTGACCTTCACTCTGATCTTGCGGAACTTGCCGTCAGCGTCTTTGTTCTCTGGGTAGTACCCAAGCTGGTAATAGACGCTGGACTCCCGCACGATGCGGTGCATTTCCTTTTCGGGAGCGTTGGTATTGTGTATGGTGAAGCCTCCGGTATCGGATGCGAGCGTGTCCATGATGTTGATGAATCGATTCCGGTCATCTCCGATATAGGTCGAAAGTCCTCTATCCTTGTAAGGACTATCCGGCCGGCTCGGATCGGACTCTATGGGCGATTTCAATCCACCCACGTTCACGAAGAATATGGGCGCGTTTGCGAGAAGCGACAGATCCGTAAGTCGATGGTATTCCGCGCTGTCTTTGATGAGTGATTGGCTCACGTAATTGAATCCGCGGGAGATGAGGACGAGACCCTTTGGGCCTTCGACCTCGGCGGTTTTTTCGATGGCGAAGCCGAAGTTGTCGAGGAACCAGTATTTCCTTCGACGCATCTCCGCCGGATTGCAGACGGTCCACAGGCCTTCGATCTTTTCACAGAGCTCCAGCAGTCGCGGCCTTCCTTCGGGAAGGGACTCGAGAGTGATGAGACCGGCCCCTGGCGACACGAGCATCATTTGGTCGCCATCTGATGCCGCTTCCACGAGTGCCGCCGCTGCCGCTCTTGCACGCAGAATGGCCGGTGGGTGTGGCGTGATATGGATGTCGTCCACCACAAGGGTGAAGAACCGTGCGGCGGCGGTCGGTGACGTCGATGATTCGCCGGAGAAGTTGATCTCGCCCTCCACATCCGTGGTTTGGAACTCCTCAAAGGACTCTATGGATTGTCGACGTCCGTCCTCGGTGATGACGAAGTCACTTTGCATCAACCCGGGAACGGCGCGTCCTTTCTCGTCCGTCACGATCACGTCGACCAAGACCATGTCGACGGTGCGTCGAAAAACGGGAGGTTCTTGGGTGGACGTAGCTTGGCCGTTTTGCTCAGAAGCGTTTGTTCCGGGTGCGAATGCAAGGACGCACAGAAGCCCGATAACGAGGAGCGCGGCTTTCACAACTCGGTGACTCCCTCCGCCGGCTGACCTAGCTTCCACTAGAGCCGCAAAATCAAGGCCACCATCGTCTCTCGTAACCCCTTGAAATACAAGAGCGGGGCCGGTTTCTATGTCCTGTTTGCTGGCGCGCAACTGTTTTCTTTTGGTGCCACCTCAAAACGAGCCAAAAGGTATCGCATCCACATTCCTGGTAAGCGGAAAGCGCTCTTGACAGAGACAAACGACCAGTCCCTTGCCCACTTTCTGGCCCAACATCTTTTGGAGCTTTTCGATTCCCGCCGCATGTCGCGGATTGGGCGTGGCTGTCATCTTGGCCTCGATTGGAATGAGCGCGCCGCCTTGTTCGATAATGAAGTCGACTTCGTGTCCCCCAGACGTCTGCCAAAAGTAGAGTCGCGGTTCGATTCCCCTATGAATCAATAGCCGATAAAGCTGTCCCAAAACCGCTGCCTCAAACACTCCGCCGGCACCTATTCCCCTCAACACTTGCTGTGGAGATTCGAGGCCGAGCAGATAGCCAAGCATGCCAGTATCCAGAAAGTAGTTCTTTGGTCGCTTCACGAGCCGCTTTCCAACATTGCTGAAGTAGGGCGAGAGGGTCATCACCTGACTACTGGCTTCCAGTACGGAGAGCCATGCCTTGACAGTCTTGCCTGTAACTCCCAGGTCGCGGCCGAGGTCGGTGTAGTTGACGGGATTCCCCGTCCTCGCTGCCAGCGCGAACAGGAATCTCTGAAAGTCTCTGAGTTCTCCAACGGACCTCAACGTCCTCACGTCACGCTCGAGATAGGTCTGCATATACCCAGATTGCCAAAGATGACGCTCAACCTCTAAGTTGAGTGCGAGCTCCGGGAAACCGCCCCGGAGTAACCAACGAGCCATCTCGTCCACCGAAGGAGCTTGCCAACCGTCATCGGAAGTGCCGCTCTGCTCTAGAATGTCCTTCCAGTCCCTGTTCGAATGCGGCCGCCCCTCTACTTCTGCAATTGACATTGATTGAAGTGACAAAACGGCCGCTCGACCAGCGAGCGATTCTGTTACATTGCGCATCAACGGGAATGCTTGAGACCCCGTGATCACGTACCTGCCTTTTTCGCCTCGGTGCGCATCGATATCGAGCTTGACGTAGTGAAGCAGGTCCGGGCTGTACTGGATTTCGTCCAATATCAAAGGGGGCTGGAATCGCGACAACAGCAACTTAGGATCAGTCGTCGCAAGATCGCGCAATGCTGGTTCGTCCAATGAGCAGTAGTTGTGGGACTCGCCAAAGTGATGTCGCACCAATGTGGTCTTACCTGACTGCCGTGGTCCAGTCACGATGACAGCAGGAAACTGCTTCGACGCTCTGGAAAGCACTCCTCCCAGCGTCCTTCTGTGGTAACTAATCCCCTCCATCACAATAAGTTATCACATAATCGTGCAAGTCGGGAATTGGATTCCCGATTTGCGCAAATTATATGTAAGTCGTTATTTCGTAATGGTTTTCGGTGTTACACCAGAATTGACGAAGCGGCTCCAAAGCCAAGGGGCTCGTCGCATGGCGACATCGAAGATGTAGAGCAATAGGGCTAGGCCTATCAGAAAAGGAGTGAGCGGTGTGGGGCGGGTCGTTCGATCGTCATAAGGAGCGTAGATGTCGCTGATCTCTGGGTCGTACTTTCCTCCGGTGAGATCACTCAGTGTCTTCAAGAGATCTGTGTCGGGTGGGTAGAATCGTTCTTCGTCCGGGTAGGGGAAGAAAACCCCTTGCGCACGGGTTAGATCCTCGCCTTCCAATTCCGGAGCCAGCCAGCGAAAAACGTAAGGTGCGTCTTGCGAGGCAGCGACCTTGAACCGCGCCTCGTAGACTCCAGGCGCCACCTGTCCGAGCTTGGTCCGACTGCGCTCTCCCTCGGACCCCGTCATTTCGACATCGACGTGTAGACGGTTGCGGTAACGACCCTCTTCGTCGATCGCCTCGAGTGTCACGACGACCTCATCCCCGGTTCGCTCGACCTCGAAGTCGAGCTCATTCCGCTCGTGACGACGAAGGGTCTCCCGGACTTGCTGAGCCCAAAACCTTCCGAAACCTTCCCAATCCAGCCAAAGGTTGGCCCAGCGGTTCTTAGCATCCGAGGTAAAAGCCATGGCTTTACCCTGACCGTAGTGCCAGCGAGCGAGGATCGGCGGTGCTTCGGCCTCTGAGGCGGACCCAAGGAGCACATCGGCCGTCTCTTTAGCTCGAGTGCTGACGAACCCTCTGAGCTCAGGAGCCTCCTCGAAGTCGATTCCCTGCAAGGATTCCACTCGTCTTCTGACGACCGGACGAAACGGCTCCTCGACGAGTGTTTTTTCCGTAGCAATCTGGGTCTCCTTGATAAAGATCTCAGGAACCCGGGCGGCCTCTTTGATGAAGTAGTCGCGGCCATTACCCCATTTCGCAATTTGTGCGAGAAGCTCGCGGTCGGCCTCGTCCCCCACCGCCACCGTAGAAACCGATATTTCTTCCTTGGCCATTCGCGTGACCAGGGTCTCGAAATCATCGGGCTGGGATTTTCCGTCGGACAGAAGAATGATGTGCTTGACCTTCGCTTCGTTCTCGGCCAGCTGCTCGTAGGCTTTTTCGAGCGCCGGGTAGATTCGCGTGGGGGACGAAGCGCCAATCTCGGAGATGCTCTCCCTCATTCGCTCCTTGTCCTTTGCCAACTGCAGGGCAATCGTCACGCGCGGATACCAATCGAAAGTGACCACACTGAAGAAGTGCGTCTCCTCCAAAAGATCCAGGGCCGCCTTCGTCGCTTCCTTGGCCAGCTCGATCTTTTCGCCTTCCATGCTGTAGGACTTGTCCAAAACAATGACGAGGGCGACTTCCTTTCGTTTCTCCTCGACTTGAAAGCGAATGGGAAGCGCCTCCTCGAGCGGCGTTTCCGCGTAGCCCGAATCACCGAAGCTCGTCTCTCCCGCGATGAAGACGAGGCCACCTCCTTCGCGGACGTAGCGCTCGAGATTCCGCATCTTGATCTCGTCCAACTGGTCCGACGGGACATCGCTCAATATCACGGCGTCGTACCTGTCGAGTTGTTCTCCATCGGGAAGGCGCGCCGCCTCGCCCCTATCGACCTTCATTCCCTCGCCTTCGAGGACCTCCGCCAAAAAACGCGCATTTTCGGTGCTTCGTTCCACGAGAAGGACGCGTTGACTCCGTCCCACCCAAAGAGGTTCAACGAAGCGCTCGGCGCGGAGGCCACTTGCATCGAACGTCGCCTCGAGTGGAACCAACCCCTCCTCTTCCACACGAGCACGAACGACCAATTGATTCTTGCCTTTCTCCAAATGAACGGATTGAACGCTGAGCGGCGTGGTCTGGTTGGCCGTGCTCAAAACGAGATCCCCATCCAGCGGCGATCGGCTGAAAATGTTGACCTCGAGCTCGACGGGCGCGCCGGATCTCAATTCATCCGACGTCTCGATGCTCTCGATCCAAACGTCTCCTTCACTCCTGGTATCGGCCGGCACAGTGAACACCCGCACGCCCTCCCGGCGTGCTCGCCACAAACTGCGCGTCACGTCGCCGTCGGTCTCACGACCGTCCGTCACCAATACCAAGCGCCGGAGGCTGTGAGGTGAGAAGGCCTGGAGCGCCGTCGTCACGGCTCGTTCGATACGGGTACTTCCCTGCTGGACGGCACTCGTGGAAGCGTGACCGTTGCGGTTTTTCGAAACGGGGAGGGTGCGGAGCTCGGCGAGGCTCTCGACCACTTTGGCTTGCTCGGCGAAAGCGATATATCGATGGCGGGCGGAGGGTTCCGCCTCCGTCGCTTCCTCCAGCCAATCGAGAGCGGACTTGAGAAACTCAGGCGAGATGCTCTCAGACACGTCGAGAGCGAAGACGACCGAGACCCAGGTCCCCGATCGGTTCCAGATCGGCCTCATCAGGGCGAGGACCAAGAGGACCAGCACGGCCGATCGAATGATCGCGAGGCTCTTGATCTGCGCCACGCTGAGCTGAACCGCACTAGCCCTTCGCATACTCCACAGGAATGGGAGGCCGAGAAGTAACACGAGCGGCCAGTAATGATTAACGGTGAGCATTCAGATCGTCCAACGCCGGTGATAGGACCACCATTCCAACATCAAGAGCCCCACGGCCAGCAAAAGCAGGCCGATCCACACCTGGCTCCAAGCCCACCTTCCGCTTGATGCCTCTCGGCGGGGACTCGTGTCTCTTGAATCGTCCTCTGAGAAGTGTGTGCGGTTCGGGTCAACGGCGTTGTCGCCGTTGAGGTTCACGGCGACATGGAGTCGCTCTTTGTCGTTCGCCGCTAGGTAGAGCCCGGGCTCGTCCGTTTCGAAGTAGGTCCGCTCTTCCATCCCGTAAGAAGGCACTCGCGTTCCTTCCAGTGTTGTCACCACGGCAGAAGGTATCGAGATCTCCACCGTACCTGCCGAACGAGCCACTACGATCGGATCTCCCGACAGCCAGCTCAACGCGTTCGACAACAGAATGGGAAAGCCGGGAAGCAACGGCAGGTTCGAGTCCTCGAGTGCGAACGTAAAGAGGAGCCACTTGCTCGGCTCGGTTCCCGCCAGAATCAAGGGATCCGCAGAGCTTCCCACCAGCAGTTGCGTTTCGGTGTCACGGGCGCGGACGGCGCGATCGACGACGAGGTCCTCGAGAACCACGTTCTCGAGAACTCGATGGTTGCGATCCCAAGTTCCAACCTCTGGTTGGGCGATCTCTTCGTCATCCACAGGGAGCCAGGCGCGCGGAGGAGGGCGGAATAGCATGCAGGGACGGTTGGGCGGTGTTTGCGGAGCATGCCGATCAAATAAGGTGACGTCCGCAGCGGTTCCCCCGGTATATTCCTCGGGCGTCGAGCGCTCGAGCTCAACGTTTGGATCGAGCTCGAGAAGCGTCTCCAAATAAGCATTACCCGCGGAAACCAACAAAACGTGTTTCTTCGAAGGGATCGGCAGATAGGAGTATGCGAAGTTGTCGACATCCAGGCTGTCACCTCCAGCCGTGACCGCAGCACGAACGGGGCCACGCCTAAAACTCCCCAAATCGAAGATTTCACCTTTTGTCTCGCCGGGCTCGAGCTCCACTTCCCTTCGAGCTCCTTGTGATCCGGTTCCGCTGACTTGAAGGACAGCGTTCTTCGTGGTGCCGGAGTGATTCCGGACCTCGAGGTAGGCCTCGTAATGCGAAGGGTTAGCCGGCAAGGATCGAGGCTCGAAATGAGTGATCCCCACATTGTCAGCAAGCTCGAAGACCGAGACCATGTTCGCCTCCGTCGAGATCCTGTCGGGATCGATCATGACGCCGTCAGAAACGAACGAGAGCTCAGCATCACCCACGGCGAGCTCGGGTGTTTCCAGTTCCGTTCTCATAGAAGGGCGGAGCGCTTCCAAGCGACCGATCGCCTGCTCCAGGTCTTCGAATGCCGGCGTTGTCACTTGTCCTGACGTATCGGCAACGAGAAAGCCACCGCTTGGTCTCCCGCTTCGAAGGAGGTCTCGTGCTTCATCGCGAGCGTGCTCCCACCTCGTTCTACCGTCCGAGCGAAGGGTCAACATCGAAGGAGAGCTATCGATAATGATGGCGATTCGCCTGGGAACACCAGAGCGTCCCACCCATTCCGGCCGCCCCAATGCCAAGGCCAGGGCGATGCCGATCGCGAGCGCCAGGAGCAACGACAACCACCACCGCAGGCGGTCCGAGCGTCGCCGCTCACTCTTGAGGACACGACTCCACAGCATCGTCGAAGACACGAGGATGCGTCGGGGGGGAGACTTTAGAAGGTAGAGTCCCACGATGGCGGCGGCCGTCAGAACGACAACGGCAACAGCCTGCCACGTCGACATCGCCAGAAAGCTCATTTCAAGAACCGATCCTGGCGGAAGACTTGTAGGATGAGATCTTCAAAGGGGACCTCGGTCATGGCGAGCGCATAGCCCCAACCGTATTTCAAACATTGAGACTCGACTTGCTTCGAGTGTTGTTCGAAGGCTTCTTCATAGGCGGCGAGAACCGCGGGAGAAACTCTCACGCGCTCCGACGTTCCGTCTTCTGCGTCGACGAGAAGGACCTCGTCCGGCAACTCGGGCTGGGTTTCCTCCGTGCTGGCGATATGAATGGCAAAGACGTCGTGACGGAAATACCTGAGAAGGCGGAATCCGTTCTCGAGGCCTTCGCGGTCGAGGAAGTCCGACGCAATGACAACGAGTCCTCGTCGGCGCTGGACACCGAAGAAGCTTTTTAGCGCCTTGAACAGATTCGTTGTTCCGCTCGTGTCAACGCCCTCGAGGAAGCGGAAGGCACGCCGAGATATCTGTTCCTTCCCACGAGACGGATTCATCTCCTCGCCGACGCCGTCGGCGTAGGCGGCAATGCTGACGCGGTCGAGATTGAGGAGCCCGATATAACAAAGGGCCGCGGCCAGCTTGCGAGCGTAGTCGAACTTCGTTGGCGTACCGTGGGCCATCGATTGACTGGAGTCGACGAAGATGTAGATGGGCAGGTCCGCTTCTTCTTCGAAGAGACGGAGAATCAACTTGTCGAGACGGAGATAGGCGCGCCAGTCGACGGCCCGCGTGTCATCCCCGGAGACGTAGGGTCGAAAATCGGAAAACTCCAATCCTGACCCGGTCTTTCGAGACCGATGCTCCCCTTTGAGATGGCCCGGCAGAAGCCGGTTGGAGACGATCTTCAGATACTCGAGCTTCTGAAGAAAGTCATCGTCGAAGAGTGTGTCTGTTTCCGTCATCGCTTTGGTGAAAGGGGATGGTGCTTTCCGACTACTCGGTAGGTTCCGGCATCGTCTCTACGATGCGCTGCAGGATCTGGTCCGGGTCGATGCGCTCGGCTTCGCCCTCGAAACTCAACAAGACGCGGTGACGGAGAGCGGGAAGCGCCACGGCACGAATATCCTCGCAGGAGACATGCACACGATTCTCGAGGAGCGCCCTAACTTTGCCGCCGAGCACCATCGCTTGAGCTCCTCGAGGGCTGGCGCCGAAACGGACATACTTCTTTGTCATCTCATGGGCGTGGGTCGACTCAGGGTGAGTAGCAAGGGTGATCCGAATGGCATACTCCTGAACTTGTCGAGCTATCGGTACGGCGCGGACCGTCTTTCGCAACTCGAGAATTTGATCCTTGTCCAGCACGAATTCAACCTCGGGCTCCTCGAGCTCGGTGGTGCGATCCAAAATCTTGTGGAGGCTCTCGACATCGGGAAAGACGACCTTCAGCTTGAAGAAGAACCGGTCGAGCTGCGCTTCGGGCAACGGATAGGTCCCTTCCATCTCCAAGGGATTTTGGGTCGCAAGGACAAAGAAGGGGAGATCCAGCCGATGGGTGACTTTGCCTACCGTCACGCTCTTCTCCTGCATCGCCTCGAGAAGGGCGGATTGCGTTTTGGGTGTGGCCCGGTTGATCTCGTCGGCAAGAATAACGTTGGCGAAGATAGGTCCGGGCTGGAAGTCCAAATACTTGTCTCCCACCTCGTTCTCTCGAACCACGTTGGAACCGGTGATGTCGCCGGGCATCAAATCCGGAGTGAACTGAATGCGAGAGAACGTTAGATGTAGAACATCGCTCAACGTATGTACGAGCTTGGTCTTTCCCAATCCGGGAATACCTTCCATGAGGACATGCCCCTTGGCCAAGAGGCTGGTCAGGATGCCTTCGACGATCTCTTCGTTGCCGACGATGACCTTGCCGATCTCGGTTTGGACCCGTCGGAAATGCTGTTGGAAAACCTCGGTCTGCTGTTCGATGTCGGTCGTCATTTCTCTGCCTTCTGCTGAATAGCCTGGAAATATTGTTGGATGATGTCGCGGTAGCGCCACGGAATCGGATCGGGGTGCATGACCTCGGCCTCGACGTAGGTTGTCGACCGTTGGACGGGCTCGTACGCCAGTTTGGACTCCCGTTTCTGGCTTGGACGGTGGGTGATCTCTTCGGGGTCGGGCTCCTCTGGCTCCTCGCCGATATCGAGCATCTCGCGTTCGAGTTGTACCTCGAGCGACGTGGGCTCTTCTTCCATGGGGGGTGCGGGATCGGCCGGGCCCATGGGTAGTCCGTCGGGATTGCCGCCTTTCCTCTTTTCCGATTCCGGTAGCCGAAGCCTGGCCAGCTCTTCGGCAAGGGCTTGGGCTTCCTCGTCGAGCGGTTCGAGCATTTGCGTATCAGGTTGTTGCCCTTGCTTCTTTCTAAGGATGAGATCCCGAGCTAGCTCGCCACGGATTTGTTCGACCTGAGCGCCGGCCTCCTTCATTTGTTGCTTCATTTGAAGCTCGCGCTCCAAATCGTCCAGTTGCTCGGCCGCATCCGCCAAGCGACGCGCGAGCTCCTCGGCGTCACCTTGCTCCATAGCTTCCGCAGCCTTTCGAAGCGCTTCAATCCAATCCTCGAGAGACGCCGACCGCGTATCGGTCGTCTTCAATTGCTCCAGAAGGTTTTCGTCGAGCTCCTCGGCATTGACGGCCTTGTCGGCAAGCTCGCGGAGGAGCTCCGCAGCTTCGGCGAGTCTCTGATCTCGAAGGGCATTGGCCAACTCTTTCGTCGACGGATCGCCCTCGAGTTGCTCCGCCACTTCATTGAGGCCTTCCTGCATGTCCCCAATGTCGAGGCCGGCCTCCGTCAAACGATTCTCTGCATCCTGAAGCTCACCGAGACCGTCGGAAAGGGAGACCTCTCCTTTCGCTAGACGTTGTAGAGTCTCATCCACCTCCTTCAACAACTCGGCACCGGTTTCGGCGTTTTCAGCTTCAAACGAAGCTTCCATCTGCCGAACACGATCACCTAATCCCGCGAGAGCGGGTTCCTCCGCGGAAGGGGTCCGAGCGGGATACAGGAGCAATCCGACGGCCGCAAGTGCCAGGACACCGTCGGCAACGAGGAGCTTCTTGGGCAAGGCCAAGGTAACGACATCGCCCGGATCGAGGTTCCGACTCGTCTCCGAGGCGCGCTGGATCTGATAGTCAATCCACGGACCAGACTCATCATCGGCAATGAACCGGTAGGCGGTTTTCAGCTCGTCTTTTAGATCGCAGCGCCCGTCCGCCAACCCGGCCATCCCTGACAAACGTCCCGAGTGGATCATCTGCCATGCCAGATAGCCGATGACGCCAGCCACAACACCGGCCGCGGCCCAAGCACGGGTGGACGACTCCGCACCTACACCTTCGAGCGCCAGCCACACCAACAACAACACCCCGAGTCCTGCGGCAAGAATCTTCAGGCCATGATTGAAACGGGACCGCCAGAGGAGTCCTCGGAGTGATTGGACGATGTCTTCCCGATCCGTTGCTGTCATTGCAGTAGTCCCGCGAACTCATGATTATAACCGGACTCGCAAGAACTTGCTGAACGGTGGGTAATGTCGGTGTTCGCTGATGGGGTTCGACCAGAGGAGGGGTGTGTTACTCCATCCTGAGGACTTCGAGGGGGTGGACTTTGGTGGCGGCACGGGCCGGCAGAAATCCGGCCAGGAGAGCCGTGGTCATGAGTGCTAACGAAACAAGAGAAAAGACACCTAAGTCGAGCGGGCTTACTTCATATAGGAATCCCGCCAAGATCCGCGTCGCCGCCACACCGAGCGCAAGACCGACAGCGATACCCGAGGACGTCGTCACGAATCCCCGGCGCATCACCAGAAATAGGATCTCGCGACGTTGGGCACCTAAGGCTCTCCGAATGCCGTACTCGTGGGCACGCTGGCTCACAAGATAGGACATCACCCCGTACACACCCACGATCGCTACCGTCAACGCAAGGCATCCGAAGGCGGTGACCAAGAAAGCGGGACCTTTGGCCGCGAACAATGATTGATCCAGGTACTTGTCAACGGTCGCCACGCTCGCCGGCGGTAAGTTTGGATCGAGGCGTCTGATCTCCCTTCGAATCGGCTCGATGAGCCCGTTCGGATTGCCAGCAGTTCGAACAACGAAAGAGAGTTGTTGCATGTATTCTGCCTGGTCGAGCGGTATGTAGAGATAGGGCTTTTGCTCCTCGGCACGCGCTCGGTATTTTCCGTCTTTGACGATACCAACCACTTCTCGCTCTTCACCCAAATCGGCCCAAATCCTACCGCCGATAGCATTCCTCCCGGGCCAGTAACGTCGAGCCATGGTTTCATTGACGAGTGCCACCAGCTTCGAGCCTTCCCGGTCACGCTCATTGAAGTCTCGCCCTCGAATCACGGGAATCCCCATCGTCTCGAAATAGTCGGGGCCCACCATATTCCGCGGGAACAGCATGGACTCGTCCGACTCCGGTTCGTAGCCGTCGATCTCCACATCGTGGTGTCCGTGGGACTCGCCAAAAGGAGCAAACGCCATTGCAGCGACCGACTCGACACCTGGCATCGCAGCGATGCGGTCTTGAAGTCGCCTTTGAAACGCTCGGCCTTCAGCTGCCGGGTACTGAGTGAAACCCAAATTGATCGAGGCGACCGCGCCGTTGCGGAGCTCGAATCCGGGATCCACGGCACTCGTGCGATGCAGACTCTTCAGTAGAAGACCGGCACAGATGAGGAGGACCAACGAAAGCGCAATTTGTCCGATGACAAACACGTTTTGTAAGCGGAATGTCGTCTTTCGTTGTGAAACCGCCGACGGATGGTTCCTTAGAGCCGTTGCTTGGTCGGGGCGACTCGTTTGTAGTGCTGGCGTAAGGCCAAAAAACACACCCGTCACGATGGACAACAGCAGCGTAAATCCCAACACGCGAGTGTCGAATCCAAGATCGATCTCCAGCGGGAAACCCTCGGGTGATAGGAACACGATGAGCTCTTGCACCCACACAGCGAACATCAGTCCCACGCCTCCTGCCAGAAGTGACAGCATGAGGCTTTCGGTAAGGAGTTGGCGAACGATCCGAACGCGAGACGCACCGAGAGACACGCGCAACGCCATCTCCCGTTGTCTCGCGAGGGCTCTTGCCAAATGGAGATTGGCAACATTGAAGGCGGCTATCATCAACACGATGGCAACGACACCCATGATGATCGCCGTTACACTGACAGCGCTATCTACGGGACCAAATCCCAACCGGTCATGGTCCGCCTCGACGGCTGGAAACGACTTCCCTTGATTGAGCTTAGGATACTCATCTTCGAGATTGGCAGCCCGGATGTCCAAGTCCGCTCGAGCTTGTTCCAGGGTGACTCCTGGTTTCAGGCGACCAACAAGAAAGAGCCATGGATCGATACGTCCATCGAATTGTGGCGTATAAGGAAGGGCTTGATTGGCCATGTGAAGTGGAACCCAAACTTCGGTCGCGAGGACGACGCTCAGGCCTCGGAATTCTTGGGGGGCCACGCCAATGACGGTAAACGGGTAATCGTTGATGTGCACCGTCCGTCCGAGGATCTCCGGGTCGGAGCCGAATACATTCCGCCACATCCGATAGCTGATGACCGCGACGGGGTGCGTACCGGGCGTTTGATCCTCCTCGGGCAGGAACACACGTCCTATATGGGGTTCAATACCTAGGACCTGGAAGTAGTTCCACGAAACGAGTTGACCTGTCACGACCTCGGTTCGGTCGGACCCTCTCAATCCCATGCGGATGTAGGTTTGCGCGGCCAAGCCCGAGAACACCTCGTTCGAGTCTCTGAGGTCGGCATAATCCGGATAGGAGGTGCTCCCATAGCGACTTCCGCCCACATTCGATGTGAAGACCGACACGAGGGTTTGTACCTGTTCAACGGGAAGGGGACGAACGAATCCCGCATTCACCACGCTGAAGATGGCGGTGTTCGCTCCGATCCCCAACGCCAGGGAGAGGATCGCCACAATGGTGAATCCTCGGTGTTGCCCCAGCATCCGCCAACCGTAACGAAGGTCATGCCACAGTGACTGCATGAGCGGACTCCTTATGTTCAGATGTCCGGGCTCGAGAACGCCACTTGCCAGAATAGCAATTCACGTGCCTTTTCCGAGATGCGTTCTAAGTGCTTTATTCAAGGGCGATAAAAGGAATGAAGGCCGGGCCGGGTAGCCCGCGGGACGTCCCACCATCGGGACCATGAGTTCTCGCTAACGGACGCTCGAGCGTTTCCTATCGACCGCGATGGAGAAAACGCTGAGGCCCAAATATGAATTGATACTTCATATTATCATGATAAACTGAACTAAGTGTTCATAAGCCGACACCTCGCGTTGCCACAGTCTGGAACCGAATCGTTCTTCTTGTGGGGAGCTCGTCAGACCGGAAAGACCACACTCCTGCGTGCCGCCTATCCGGATGCTTTCTGGATAGACCTGCTCAAGTCGGAGGAGTACAGGCGCTACCTGCAACACCCCGAAGTCTTGCGTCAGGAGCTCGGCGGCGAGGATCCCTCCCGGCAGATCGTGATCGACGAAGTGCAGAAGGTCCCCGCGATCCTCAACGAAGTCCACTGGCTGATTGAGAATAGCGGATTTCACTTCGCCCTCTGCGGGTCCAGCGCACGGAAGGTGCGGCGTGGCGCAGCCAACCTGTTGGGGGGGCGGGCCGTACGCTACGAGCTACACGGGCTGACTGCCGCCGAGTTGGGTCGCGAGTTCGACCTGACTCGCCTGCTAAATAGCGGATGCCTTCCGCGAATCTACGCATCGACCCGGCCGCGTCGACTGCTGGATGCCTACATAGCCGACTACCTGAAGGAGGAAGTCGCAGCAGAGGGCTTGGTTCGAAACCTACCCGTCTTCTCCGAGTTCCTGAACGTGGCCGCGTTTAGCGACGCCGATATCGTGAACTTCTCGAACATCGCTCGTGAGTGCGGCGTTTCCGGGCACACCATAAAGAGCTATTTCGGGATTCTCGAGGACACGTTGCTCGGTCGCTGGCTTCCGGCCTACCGCAAGCGGCCAAAGCGTCGCGTGATTGCGGCGCCAAAGTTCTACTTCACGGATGTTGGTGTCGTGAACCGACTGGCCAGACGTGGCGAGATCCTACCGGGGTCCGAGTTGTTCGGTAAGGCTTTTGAAAACTGGTTGTTTCACGAGCTCGTATCCCGCATCGCCTATGCGGAAGCCGACGTCCGGCTTTCCTATTGGCGTCTTGCGAGCGGTATCGAGGTCGATTTCATCGTCGATGACATGCAACTCGCCATTGAGGCGAAGGCCAGCGCGCGGATCACTTCCGACGCAATGAACGGTCTCCGTCAGTTGGGAAAGGACTACCCGCAATGCCAGAGACGCGTCATTGTGTGTCTCGAGCCCCGAGCCCGTCGGACATCTGACGGCATCGAACTAATTCCCGCGGCCACTTTCGCAAAACGCCTGCAGCAGGGCGATTTTTTTTGACCTACTGCACCACCCAGTGCACTGCCATCCGTGCATACGTCGAGAAGCTGGCCTACGAGGTTCAACGTCGTGGCGGCGAGCACCGCATGTTCCCTGCCACGACAACCCGTCCCTGATCCTTCGCCAAGCTCCAGGAATCGGCGTCGAGACAGGGGCGATCTCTTCCTGCGAGTGATGGGCAGCAGTGAGCTCAGCTAAAAGCGCCGTTGCCGAAGAAATGTTCTTTGAGATAGACAACCGTTTCGTAGAGAGTCTCGCCCGGATCCCGGGCTTTGAAGCCGAGCTCTTGCTCCGCTTTCGAGCAATCGAGATACCAGTAGTAGCGCCCCATTTCCATGCTGATCTTATCGACGGGGGGGGTCTTTCCGAGCTTCTCGTAGATGTTGTCCATCGCCTTGCCCGCAAACTCATACAGCTTGTCGGGGAGTTTCAAGCGCGGCCCTTTGATCTTCGTCATCCGTTCCAGACGACCAAAGAAGGTTTCGAAGGTCCAATTGGGCCCCCCTAGCAAATAGCGCTCGCCGCTTCGACCATGCTCCATGGCCTTGGGCAAGGCCGCCGCCGCATCGCGGACATCGATGAAGTTGATCCCACCCGGAGGGATGGCGGGAACGTCTTTCGCAAGGAAGCGGAGCACATCCTCAGAGGACGAAAGCGTCGCATCTCCCGGGCCGATGAGTATGCTCGGGTTCACCATGACGAGCTCCGGCCCCTCTTTCATTTCACGCCACGCCACCTCCTCTTGATAAAGCTTGCTCGTGTAATAGGGCCAGTTGGCGATGATCTTGATGGGTGCGGGCCAAGTCTCGTCGGGAATCTCCTCTCCGTCCTCGGTTACCGCAATGGTTCCGCTCGTCGAGGACATGACCACGCGCTCGACTCCCGCCTCTTGCGCTTCTCGAGCCAAGACGCGTGTCCCTTCAACGTGCACTTGGTACATGATGGACTTGTCACTGGCGTGGCGTGAGACCTTGCCGGCAAGATGGAAGACGCGCTTAACGCCGTCGAGAGCACGAGAGACGACTTTCGGATCGGTGATCGAGCCTTGAACGATCTCGACCTTTTCGGCAAGCTCGGGAGGGGCGTTGAGATCGAGGACGCGCAGTCCCGTCTCCCCCGAGTCCAACAGAAGTTGGATCAGATTCTTACCGAGAAAACCCGTTCCTCCTGTGATCAGTGTCTTTGGCATCTTTGTGTCTTCCAGGAGCAGTCAAGTCCGCCTACGCCGAGGCTGGTTATTCAATCACATACCGCGAAGGCGGGCAGCCCACCTACGTTTGCTGTTCCACGGGCTCCGTTGCTCGCGAGGGCTTCGCCCCCGCGAACGACTCCCGTATCTCTTTGATGGTGTCTTCTACGTTTATTCTTTCCTCGTCGCGCAAGCCCTCGACGATCCTCTGGACGAGAGCGATCACCATGCGCTCGGCTTCTGAGCTGGAAAAACCCTCTCCCATCTCTTCGAGGGTCTCGTGAGACAGGAAGGGGCCGATGGTGGCAGCAACGTCGGTAGCCTTCAAATACCAACTGCCCGGCGGTAGCGCATCGTAGGTCGACAAGTAGATCGGCAGCACTCCTACTTTCGCCCTGAGCGCGAGGTGGCCTACACCTCGCTGGAATCGTGCCATCTTCCCAGAGCGCGAGCGGGTCCCTTCGGGGAAAATGAGCAAGTTGTAGCCTTGCTGGAGTAGGTGGAAGGACCAGTTGAGGGATTTCCTGAGCGAGCCCTTTCTCTCCATCGGCACCAAGTTGGTGAAGTTCTCAAAGAAAGCACGCTTCACTTTGTTGTCGAAGAAGTAATCCGCGGCAGCCAAAGCAACCAGTTTCTTGCCTTGATCTCCCAACGCGATCTTGGCCAGTCCCATGTCAAGATGAGAAGCATGGTTGGCGACGACGATAAAATGCGTGTGCTGAGGGATGTTGGCTTTTCCCTTGATCTCGGGTTTGAGAACGTCGTTGTAGAACCACCGTTGTGCCGATGTGAGACCCTTCCTTCCCACCTCGGCGATGAGAGCCGGTATGGCAACGGCCCCCTCTTCCTTTTCTTTGGCCTCCGACGGGCGCGCCGCCCCCTTGCGCACCGCCGCGGGTGGCTTACGCTTCAGGTGTTCTGCAAGCTCGTGAATATCACCGAGGTTCTTGAGAGCGTCTTGAATGGGTGCCTCTCCCCCCGCCGACTCGATGGCCGTGGCTAGCTCCGTGTACATCAAGGAGTCGAAGTCCAGCTCATCGAACCGGGTATCCATATAGATCGACTGTCGGGGCTTCTCCGTGATCGTCGCCACCACATCGAGGAGCCAATTCGTATCGACGTCATCGCTCGCTTCCCCCGCCGCCGCTTCGGCTTCGCGGCGTTGTCGGGAGATGTCCTCCACCACCTGCCGCCGCTTGACTTTCTTCGTTGCCGTGCGAGGCAGTTCATCGTCGGTGAAATGCAGTGATTTCACACGCTTGTAGAGTGGCAGCTTTCGAGACACTTCGTGGAAGTGCTCCTCTATCTGTTGCCGAAGTTTGTCGGGGCTGAGCTCTTTGTTCTCTTCGTAATCCGGTCGGACGAGGCAGGCTACGCGTTCACCGGCGCCCTCCGGTAGACCTACGATGGCGAACTCTTTGATCAGTGCTTCGTCGTCGTAAGTCTCCTCGAGCTCGTCTGGGTATATATTCTTGCCGTTCTTGTCGACGATGATCTCTTTCGAACGCCCAACGATGAATAGATTGCCATCTTCGTCGATGCGGCCGATGTCTCCCGTGTAGAGCCAACCATCGCGGATCGTGGCTTCTGTCGCTTTCTCGTTGCCGAAGTAGCCGGCCATGACGTTGGGCCCGCGAGCGATCACTTCGCCGACGCCCTTCCGATCGGGATCGTGAATCTTGATCTCGATCCCCGGTAGCGCTTTCCCAACGCTCCCCGGGATGGCACGCTCATCGGGTCGAGACACCGCTAAGACCGGCGCCGCCTCGGTCAACCCGTAGCCTTCGTTCAAATTGAATCCCAATCCGCGCATCGTCTTCATCGTGGGCTCGCTCAACGCCGAGCCGCCGCTGATGAGGTAACGGATCCTGCCTCCAAAAGCCAGATGGATGGGTAGAAAGAGCAAGGGGCCGAAATTGAGAGGGGTCTCGTCGCGCAGCAGATAGTTCGCGTCGATGAGCGCGGTGACGAAGTCCTCGAGCTTGGTCGAACGGTCGGAGAACTTGCTCAAGATGCGTCGTTTTAGAGAATCCCAGAGCGCCGGCACTCCGACGATGCAAGTCACATGACCTTTCTTGAGCGTTTTCGACAGCACTTCACCTTCCAGCTCTTCGAGGTAGGTGATCTGTGCTCCCCGGCAGAGCGGCAGCAGGAATCCCGTTGAAAACTCAAAGGAATGATGAAGCGGCAAGACACTCAGAAGACCATCTTCTTTCTCAAGGTCATAGACGGTCAGCAGCTTGGCGACGAGACTCGCGAAGTTGCGATGGGTGAGCATCACACCCTTGGGATTGCCGGTCGTACCCGAGGTAAAGATAACGGACGCGTTAGAGGAAGGCGGAACCGAGGCGGGAAGTCGAGCAATTCGCTCTTTTTCGACGGCTTCATCCCCGAGCTCGAAGAGGTCGTCAAACTCCCAAACCGGGAGATCGAGGCCGGCCTCCGACATCTCCTTTTGGAGGGTGGCGTGCTCGTTTCGAAGCTCCTTGCTAATCACCAACCCACGGGCATCACCTAGGCGGAGGAGGTTGACGATCTCCGCTGTCGAGGAGTCCTTCTCGATGGGGATACAAGCTGCGCCGGTCCTCACGATGCCGAAGTAGCTCATACCCCATTCGGGGCAGTTCGCTGAGAGGAGCCCCACCCGATGGCCTGCCTCGACACCTTTGCCCACGAGGAAGGCTGCGGCTCGAAGCGCGCACTCACGAAGGTCTCCATACGTGTAGCGCTCCTCCCGATTGTCCCTCTCGATACGCATGGCGATCCGGCCCGAATGGTTCTTGGTCGTAGCCTCGAAGAGTTCCACCAAACTGCCGTAGGTGTAGATCCGGCGCGGCTTGGGCTTTTCCCCTTCATCGAGCCTTGGAAACACCCATTTTCGAAGGCCGGGAAGGTGAATATTCAGCCAATAGTCATACCAATCGATCGACTCCGGGGCCCATGGGATCAGCGCCTTGTCCTTTTCGTCGATGCGCTCGTAAAGCCCGCGCATATTGTCGCCGCGAAAAACGTAGCGGTTGTCCACGATGAACGGCCGGAAGGTGTGGTAGTCGTCTTCACCCTTTTTGGTGAACCGCTCAAAACGGTCGACCGCGTCGCGCACCTGCTCAGCCCATCCGCTGAAAGGACCCAGTCGAGTGGGTGGGACTTTGTCGAGGAGCTCCGTCACCTTCTTTGTGGCGCCATGGAGCATGGGCAAAGAATATTTCTCGAAGTTCTTGGGGCTGACCGATCGCGCTTCCATTCGGGACGCGATCTCGTTGACGAGCTTGTTTCCACCACTCTTGTTCTTGAAGTACTTCCTCTTGTAGAGGCCGAGGAGTGTCACCAATCGGCCGAGCTTTGCCGGGTTCGTGTCGCCGGTGGACAGCTGGTAGACGAGCGCCGGTTTTTCCACCATCGCTTGAGCAGTGATGGCCAGTGTTGCCGCTGCGACATGGTCCACCGGGATGACGTCGAGGATCAAGTCGTCGCGAACCGGGAACATGTTTTGCCCCTTGAGGGCCAGGTTCACCAACGGCGCAGTCGTTGTAAGGCCCTCGTTCCACCCGGGAAGGGAAACTCTACGGCGCTTTCTACTATGGCCGGTCGAATGATCGTTTGCACAACGTCGTCGTTCGCGGCGACGACTTGCTCCCCCAAACTCTTGGTGTAACAGTAGATGTTCGGCCAACCCCACCAGTTCGCCTTCTCGATACCTAGCTCGGTCAGTCGTCCGCGGATCCAGTTCTTTCGTTCGGAAGCAATGGCGATGCGGAGCCCTTTTTCGTCGTCCGGATCGCGACCCTCGTCCAGGAATCGTTGCTTGGCTGCTTCCCGGAACTGATCGGCAAGATATTTGTCTTTGGCTTCATCGCGAACCCGCACCGAGAGCCGGGTGCAATCCTTGATCTCCGCATCCACGGAAAAGTCGGGGACTTCCGGCTCACCTCTACGAGGGAAGTAGCCGATGATGGGCTCGTTCTCCCAGATCTCACCGGAGCGGTTCCCGGCTACGAAGCAGGTGCTCACGTGGACAAGGGCGGGGCGCTTCATACGGCGGGCAAAGTCGATGGTGTTCACCGTCCCTGTGACATTCGTTTTGAGCGCATTCTCGAGTGGTGGGTTGAACATCACCCGGCCAGAACAGTTGAGGAAAACGTGGATGTCGGAGGCGATCTGCTCCGCCTCCTCCTCCGAAAAACCCAAGTTGTCGCTGGTCACATCGCCGGTGACTATCACCAGTTTCTCTCGTAAGAAATCATCGAGGCGCTTACCGTGCTCGCGTCGCAAGGGATCGAAGGGCGGAGATTTGAGTACGACGTCCCAGAAACGGCTCTCGCTATCCGCTCGGGAGCTGGCCCGAACCATGAGGTAGATGCGTCCGACTTGGGGAAAGCGCGTGAGCAGCATACTCAGAACGACTTTGCCAAGAAAGCCGGTTCCCCCGAGCATGAGGATTCGGGCGCCTTGGTAAATCTCGCGCGGTTTCAGCTTGCTCACGAGATTACTCCACGTCCGCCATAACGATGGGTGGGATGTGCAGCATCGTGACCTCCGCGGACCGTCCTACGAAGCTCTTTGCCATGGCGATGGCTTCCGTAAGGGTCTCTGCCCTGTCCCAGCCGAGAACGGCCGGCACGTGCTCATTCTCCGCTCCAGCCGCAATGATCTTTCCCACGTGCTTCGTGCCGTTGTAACCCCAGTACCACATGAAGAAGGGATGGGCGCCGTGATAGGCATTGCCTTGACGGTACATCTGGATGTAACTCGGGTTCTTGGCAAACTCGAGCTCGTATTTCTCGCGCATTACGAAAGGATCGCGGGTCTCGGGAAGAATCCGATTGAAGAACTCGATGTAGCTGGGATTGAACTCCGGATCGAAGTCGTCGTAGAGCGGATGGGCCAAAATCAAGACGCCACCCTTTTTCACCATCGGCTGGTACCGGTACATGTTGAACAAGTAGCCCGGCCCCATGACATGAACCAAGATAGGGTTGGTGATGGAGTTCACGCTATAAGGCGATATGAAGGGCACACCGATAATTAGGATGTCGGCCTGGCCTTTGATGCGGACACAGTACTGTTCGTAGAGCTTCTCCAGTGTTTTTTCGTGCACCGGCTCCGTGGCTCCCGCGACGCAGCAAATAAGCTCGTACCAAGCCGGCACCGCTTGAAAGAATGCCCGGCGCGCTGCATGGCTCATCTTGTCGAGTGACCACTTCGTCGCCTTCACCTTGAGCTTGTCCGCTTCGGTGAAGTCGTCCTCGTTCTTGCCGAGGAACTCGAGTTGGTCGTGGTACATGCGGTTGTTCAAGACCGTCTCGATGTGAAACACATTGAGTTGCTCGTCCACGAGCTTCCCCATCCGGTTGATTTTCGTCGCAAGCATGGACCGCGGGGGATCCATATAGCTCCACGACTTGGAGATCGTATCGGGCTCGTGGTGAGGGATCACGCTTTCGTAATCCATTAAACCCAAAGAGACGGACTTGTGTCCGCCGTCCATTGGAGTCAAGTTGATATTGAGATAGATGAGCAGATCGCTTTCCGCGGCGCGACGGTTGATCCGAAGCTCCTCTCCATGATCCGTCGTTCCCAACGAGACGATGCCGTCAGGATCTTCACCGTCATGGTTGTAGTAGCGGTCGGGATAGTACTCGTCGAAGATTTTCTTTCCAACCGCACGCTTGAGCTCCGACTTCGTCATCTTCCTATGGAGTCCGATCGCGGAGATCAGATGAATATCGTCGATCCCATGGTCGGAGAGCATCTCCAAGATAACCTCGAGCATCGTCTGCCGGATGTCCGGTGTGCGCATGGGCGGCAGAGGAAGAGAGATGTCGTCCATTGCGATCGTCACCTGCATTCCAGGTTTGAGCTGAGCGTGCAACGGATCGCAACCCAAGGGATGGTTGATCGCATAGCGGATGGCCGCACGTGGATTGGCAAGCCCTTGGATTGGAGGCTTGGGATAAATGACCCGCGTTCCCACCGGCAAGTCTTCTTCCAGAATGCTCTCGCCACAATGAAGGAGGCGCGGCGCCGAGTCTGTGTCGATGAAAACGACTTCCGGGTCTATCTTTCGACGCAAGATGGGGCTCATCGATTCAATGCTCCTTCTTCTTCTTCAGGTTGAGGATGGGCCAGTCGTGTCTGAGTGCGGTACTTCGCAGCCTCAGGTCGGGATTGGTGGCCGTCGGATGTCCCACCATGGCGAGCATGGGTAAGTCGCTCATGCTGTCGGCATAGCTATAGCAGTCGCTGAGCGGGATACGTTCCCGCTCGGCATAATTGCGAATCCATGATGCTTTGGTCGCGCTGGCCATGACCGGGGGGACGAGTCTCCCCGTCGCGGAACCATCATTGAACTCCAGCCGGTTGGCGGCGAACTCGGTGATGCCGAGATAACGCAGTAGCGGCTGGATCGTTATGTCCAAGGCGCCCGTCACGACGACTTGGCGCAGCCCCATGCTCCGCGACTTGTCGAGAAGGTCCAAGGTCCCCGGATAGATCGACGGCTTGACGACATCCTCGAACAGCTCCTCGGCGAGATATCTCAGGCGGTCTTCAGCCTCGCCTCGGTACCATTTATAAAAGAGGACGTTAAAGACATTCCGGCTGTAGAGATCGGTGGCCAGAAAAGCCGGCAATCCTACGACGGTCGCCGCGGTTTTGCCGACACTCCGGAGAATCCCCTGGTTGTTCCGAGCGTAAAAGGCAAAGACGTTCACTAGATTCGTGCTGACCAGTGTGCCGTCTAGGTCGTAAAACGCTGCTGCTGAAGGCAAGTTTGTCGCTCCAATGGCTCCATCAACCGTATGCCGATGAGCACTTCTCGGCCGAGACAAGCGGTTGCGGCTTCTACATTAGCACGGGCAACATCGCTGGGGACTTGGCACACCCCCGCCTTCGCCCTTACGGCGAATGAAAAATAATACGCGTTTCGTGGGCAAATCTTCAACCATAAGAAAAAAAGGGGGACAGGTGATCCCAAACAATGTTGATCCGAGACGCCCACAAGATTAGGATGTGAGGTTTCATGGTTACGGATTCGACAACATTGAACTTGGGGCAGGTTCGAAGCCGACCGCCCGTTTACGGAGCCGTCTGTTGTCTTTTGGCGGCGGCCCACCAGGAGCTTTGAAACTTATGATCACTCGACGTGCCACGATTACATCCTTGGGTCGTTTCGTACCGGAAAAAGTGTTGACCAATGACGAACTGGAACGAATGGTCGAAACCTCCAACGATTGGATCCTCGAAAGGACAGGGATCCAGGAACGTCACATTGCGGAAAAAGGTGTCGCCACGTCAGACCTTGCGGTAGCTGCGGCGAAGGAAATACTTGCGAGGCGGGGCCTCGAACCCGATGACATTCACGTGATCATCGTTGGAACCGTAACGCCTGACACGATTTTTCCTTCAACGGCCTGCCGTGTACAGGACAAACTCGGTGCGAGTCGCGCGTGGGGATTCGATCTTTCTGCGGCCTGTTGTGGCTTCATATATGCCTTGACGACCGGAGCTCAACTTGTGGCGAGCGGAGCCCACGAAAGAGCTTTGGTGATCGGGGGCGATGTCATGAGCAGCATCATCAACTACCAGGACCGAAGCACTTGTATCCTCTTCGGTGACGGCGCCGGTGGCGTTTTGTTGGAGCCTTCCGAGGACGACGAGGGCGGCGTGATTGATTTCAACAACTGGGTGGATGGATCCGGCGCCCAGTTCCTTCATATGCCGGGTGGCGGCAGTCTGCATCCACCAACGGAGGAGACGGTTCGCAAGAAAATGCACTACGTGCACCAAGACGGCCGTCAGGTGTTCAAGTACGCCGTCCGACAAGGTGCTGCCGCTTCGTTGGAGCTGCTCAAGCGGAATGGGTACAGCTCTTCGGACGTTTCCTTGCTCGTGGCGCACCAAGCCAATCAACGCATCATCGATGCGACCGCGGAGCGGTTGGGGCTGCCTCCGGAAAAGGTCATCAAAAACATCCAGAAATTCGGAAACACCACGGCTGGTACCATTCCCCTGGCACTTTGGGACGCTCATGAGGAAGGGCGACTCAATAAGGGCGACCTCGTGTTGTTGTGCGCTGTCGGTGCCGGTTATACCGTCGGGAGCTGCCTGATCAGGTGGACGGGACTTCGGACGGCGTAACTCCGTCAGTGGCCAGTAGGCGTAGGCAGTAGGCAGTCCAATCCGACCTCGGCCCCTGCAGCCGAGTTTTCCACAGGTGAAGGGTCAGGCCTCTCTGGGCGACGACGTTTGAGGCCTGACCCTATCTGGGGCCCCACGGATTGTCTACAATGCTTGTATGTCTGAGCACAAGTTTACGAACAAGCTGATCGACGAAACCAGTCCTTACCTACTTCAGCATGCTCACAATCCTGTGGATTGGTATCCCTGGGGGCCCGACGCGCTTGGTCGTGCTCAAGAGGAAAACAAGCCCATCTTGCTCTCCGTCGGGTACTCGGCCTGTCACTGGTGCCACGTCATGGAAAGGGAGTCTTTTGAGAACGAAGAGATCGCCCGCCTTATGAACGAGCTTTTCGTTCCCATCAAAGTCGACCGCGAAGAGCGACCGGACTTGGACGACATCTACATGAACGCCGTGCAGATGATGACCGGCTCGGGTGGTTGGCCATTGACGGTATTCCTTACACCCGATCTGAAGCCTTTCTTCGGCGGCACCTATTTTCCACCGAAGGATCATCTCGGCCGTCCCGGATTCAAGACCGTACTCGAGCGAATTTCCGAGACCTATCGAGAGCAACCGGACAAGGTCGCGCAAAACGCCCATGCCGTTACCGAAAACTTGAGGAGCATGACCCACATTCCATCGAGTCGCGAGATTCTCTCTGCCGATTTGATCCGAAAAGCCGTCCGGGATTGGACCCAGCGCTTCGACCCCAGCGAAGGTGGTTTCACTCCGGCGCCGAAGTTTCCTCCCTCCGGTGCGATCTTCGTCCTTCTTCGGTACTACCGCACCCACAAAGATGACGATGCTCTCCAGATGGCGTTGCTGACACTCGACAAAATGGCCGGGGGGGCATGTACGACCATCTCGGCGGTGGATTTCACCGATATTCGACCGACGAGCGTTGGTTCGCGCCTCATTTCGAGAAAATGCTCTATGACAATGCGCTCCTCACGTTGGCCTACCTCGAAGCCTTCCAGGTCACCGGCAACGCCCGCTACGCGCGAGTGGCGCGGGAAACTCTCGAGTACGTGCTTCGCGAGATGCAGGGCCCCGAGGGCGGGTACTTCTCATCAGAAGATGCTGATAGCGAAGGCATAGAGGGCAAGTTCTACGTGTGGTCTCACGAGGAGCTAGTTGAGCTTCTTGGTGAGGAGTCAGAAGCCTTCTGCCGTTACTACGGCGTGGTTCCACAAGGCAACTGGGAAGGACACAACATCTTACACACTCCTAGAGAATCTCGAGGTCGTTTCGAGAGATCTCAATCGTCCCGCGGACGAGCTCAGAGAAGCTCTCGACGCAGGACGACGGTCGCTCCTGCAGGCTCGCACGAAACGCGTCCGGCCGGGCCTTGACGACAAGGTCCTTGCGAGTTGGAACGGCCTCATGATTTCCGCTATGGCACGAGGCTTTCGCATTCTAGGAGACCAACGCTTCTTGGACTCGGCCCGCCGGGCGGCTGGATTCGTGCTGGAGAACATGTCCGACAAGGGCCGCCTTCTTGCCACATACCGGCAGGGACGTTCTCGCTTTCCTGCTTACCTCGACGATTACGCCTTCCTGATGAGCGGGCTGGTCGAGCTCTATGAGTCTGATTTCGATATCGGTTGGCTCGAGTCGGCCGCCCAACTCGCCGAGGGGCTCGACCGATTGTTTCGTGATGAGTCGAGTGGCGGGTTCCATTTCACTGGCTCGGACCACGAACGGCTACTGGTCCGCTCGAAGAGCGGGTTCGATGGCGCGATCCCTTCCGGCAACGCCGTGGCTGCGCTCTCTCTCCTGAAACTCTCCACTTATAGCGGTCGGGAGAGCTACGCCACAAGAGCGCGGGAGACCCTGCGAGCGTTCCAAGTCCTTTTGGAGAGAGCTCCGTCCGCATTCGCACACATGCTCTGCGCACTCGACTATTACATCGACACACCCCGCGAGGTTGCTGTGGTCGGCAAGGAGGACTCGCAAGAGACGCGCCAGGCTCTCGAGCGGATCTGGAGTGTGTTTGACCCGCGCACGGCCGTGGCGTTTTTGGATCCCAACTGGCCTCACCGCCAGAAGGTCGAGGATCAAGTTCCCTTGCTTAAAGGGAAGACGGGGACGGATCATGGTCCTGTCTTCTACATCTGTGAGGGCTATGCCTGCAAGGTACCTACCGAGAGCTTGGAAGTGGTGGAGGCGGCGCTTCGAGGAACCACTTAGCAGCCCGCTTTTCGCTCCTCGGTGCTTTCGACCCCAAATTGGCCTGTGCTAAGATGGCGTTATGAAGCGAATCATCGGTATCTCTTGCGCGCTTCTCATCTTCGCCGCGGCAGCACCGGCCAACAACGGTGGCGACGAAAAAATGCGACTCAAGCTCAAGGGCCCACGAACGGTGTTCATGAAGCCTGCCGACATGTACCGTTACAGACCGGCCAGTGTGAACCTCCGCGCGGAGTTGGAAGGGGATCCGGACAACCCCGAGGAGTATTACTGCCTGGAAGAGCAATGGGATTGGGGTGATGAGACGGAATCCCTCTATGAGCCCGACTGTGATCCTTACGAGGAAGGTGCCGAGCTCAAACGCATCTACAGCGCGTCTCACACCTTCCGAAACCCCGGCAGTTACACGGTTTACCTGCGTTTGATGATGAACAAGGACACAATCATCGCAGGTAAATTCAACGTGCGCATGCGTGGGCAGTGAGTCCACCCGAAATCCCTGTAGCAGTCCGCAGTCCGGTCCCATACTGGCTTCTGGCTTTGTCCTAAGAAAGGGGCACATTCAGCGCTCACTTCGACGGTCCTTCGGAAGGAACCTTCGGTGCAGTACCAATGGTGAACCAGGACCCTAAACCCGCTCGTGGTGGGTCGCTACCACGTTCATTGGGCCTTTGGGCGGCCGTCGCGATCGTTGTCTCCAACGTCATCGGTTCCGGGATCTTTACGACCTCCGGCTTCCTCGCCCGAGATCTTGGAAATCCTTCTCTATTGTTGGGCGCTTGGTTGCTCGGAGGCGTTCTGGCGCTGGCCGGTGCACTCACTTATGGAGAACTGGGGGCCAGGATTCCCATGGCCGGCGGAGAGTACGTCTTTCTACGGGAAGGTTTTGGCCCGTTACCGGCGTTTTTGACAGGTTGGGCCTCCTTCTGGGTCGGATTTTCGGCGCCCATTGCTGCCGCTGCCATCGCGTTCGTGGAGCACCTGGCCTTCTTCTATCCGAGTCTTGCCATTGAAGCCCGTTCGGAAGCGGCCTCCCCTTGGTTGGAGCGCATCGGGCCCGGTCACTTCGTCGCCATCAGTGCCATCGTGGTCATGGCTCTTATCCATCGACGAACAGCAACGGTCGGCGCTCGCTTTCACGTCGGTGTCACTTTCATCAAGGTAGCCCTCATCAGCATCCTGATTGTCGGTGGCCTCACGATCGGCAGAGGCGAGGTGGCGCACTTCCAGACTTCGGTGCCCATCGACTGGGACGCGGCCTTTCCTGGCCTTGCCATAGGCCTCATCTTCGTCATGTTCTCGTACAGCGGGTGGAATGCCGCGGCCTATATCGGAGAAGAGCTCCGTGATCCACAGCGGACGCTTCCCCTATCCCTGATCATTGGGACCGTCATCGTCGCCATCATTTACTTGGGATTGAACACTGTTTATCTATACGCCATGCCACTGGAAGAAATGAAAGGGGTGCTCCGCGTCGGAGAGATGGCCACGGAGCGACTCTTCCCAGCGACTGCCGCACCCTTCTTGAATGTGCTCTTCATGGCCACGATCCTGGGCGCCGTTAGCGCCATGACGATTGCCGGTCCTCGCGTCTATTTCGCCATGGCCAGGGACCGTCTCTTTCCGGCTCCCATCGCTCGCATACACCCCCGTTATCAAACGCCCTCCACGGCGATCCTGCTCCAAGCTGTATGGGCTTCGCTCTTGGTCCTTTCCGGTACATTTGCTCAACTCGTGACGTTCTCGACCGTCGTCCTTCTCGTTTTTACCGGCTGGACGGTGATTTCACTCTTTGTTCTGAGGCGGCGAACGCCCGAATTCGATGGGTATCGCACTTGGGGATACCCTTTTACCCCGATCCTGTTTCTTCTCATTACGGGATGGAGCGTCATCTACACACTGTTGAACCGCCCCCAGGAGTCTCTCATCGGACTCGGGATCTGCGCGATGGGTGTGCCGAGCTTTTTCCTTCTCCGCTCCTTCGGACGACGTTTGACGAACTGAGTTTGCTTCGCCCTGGCGGACCGAACTATCCTCCCGTGAAGTCATGCGTTTTGCCCCAAAGAAACCTCTGTTCCTTCTCACGACGTTGATCTTCGCTCTTGCCTGGCTCCGTATACCCATCAGCAAGTCCAGGGACGGTTTCACGCAACCCATCATCGAGGCTCCTCGAGCCGAGGCACCCTTGTACGAGGATCGCCTGATCTCACACGAAGCAACACCACAGGTCCATGCCGCGACGGTCGTAGAGCTTTCTGACGGAAGACTTCGAGCTTTCTGGTACGGCGGAACCGAAGAGGGAACGAGAGACGTTTCCATTTTTAGCTCAGTTTACGAACCCGCGACAAGTCAATGGAGCCCGGAAACCCCTATTCTCGATCGATGGTCCACGCAAACAGATGTCCGACGTTACGTAAAAATGATTGGAAATCCCGTCGCCTTTCGATACGGGGATCGTGAGATTTGGTTGTTCTACGTCAGCGTCTCCGTTGGAGGATGGAGCGGGAGCGCTATCAACCTGGCCGTGTCAAGGGATGAAGGCCAAACATGGAATCCGGCTCGCCGGCTCATCACGTCGCCCTTCCTTAATCTGTCGACCCTCGTCAAAGGACCCGCCCTCGTACTCGAGAGCGGTTTGGTCGCGTTGCCGGTTTACCACGAGCTCATGGGTGTTTTCGGCGAAATTCTAAGGCTAGACCGCGAGGGCAACGTTGTCGGTAAGAGCCGGTTGTCCCGAGGCACCTCTTCTCTTCAACCGGTCATCCTACCGAGCTCGGCATCAAACGCCATGGGCTTGATGCGCTATGCCGGCGCGCCTCCCAAGAGGGTTCTCGCGGTTCGAACGGCAGACGGTGGTCAACACTGGACACAGCCTTGGAAGACCGGTCTTCCCAACCCGAACTCTGCTGTCGCGGGCGCACGGTTGGACGACGGGTCTCTCATGGTGGTCTTCAACGCGAGCGAAACAGACCGGAGCAACCTCTCGCTGGCCCTCTCATCAGATGACGGCGAGAGCTGGCGCACGATCCATCAGTTCGAAGAAGATCCTTCGGGGTCCGACGAGTACTCCTACCCCTTTCTTATCCGCTCGATTAGCGGCGACTACCATTTGCTCTACACTTGGCATCGGACTCACATCAAACACGTACATTTCAACCCTGCCTGGCTGGAGGCAGCGCGATGATCAATCTCCCTTCGCTCATCGGGCTCGCCGGCTGTGGACTGCTTCCGGCCAGTGTCGTCGTTTCCACTGTGAAGCTCGGTCGTTTCCCTTCGAAGGTGCGGGGTCTCATTCTCCTCGCGATGTTGGTCTTGGCCTTGGTCCCGATCAGGGGTCTTCCCCTCGCCGGGTACGTTCGTGGGCTCACGGGTGATATCAGCATCACGACCTGGATTCTCCTCGTCGGCGCCAGCGTCTCTCATGTGACCGATCGTGAGCTGTATTCCGCCCGGAGTAAGCGTGTCCTCATGTTCCTGGTCTTAGCGGGAGGCGTTTTTCTGTACCCTATGGCTTTGGGCCTCACCTACTTCGACCCTTACACTCTTGGATACGGCTCGAGGCCTTTTCTCGTGGTCTTGTTTGTCTTCGCCCTATGGGCTGTGCGAAAAGAGCTTTCTCTCATTGCTCTTTGCCTGAGTGCGTCGGTTTTGGCCCATCTGATGGGCCTCTTGGAGTCCAGGAACTTGTGGGACTATCTCATCGACCCGTGGCTCGTACTCTATGCGACGGGATTCTTATTTTGGTGGTGGAGGACCAGGCTTCGGCGGCGGAAGCCTCCTCAATCTTGAAGTGTCACGGTCGTGTTCCCGGCGTCTTCCACCAAAACGGCTCGGATTTTTTCACTTCCCAGCTTTTCTCTTGCCCAGCGAACCGCGGCGGAGGAGTCAGCAAAGCGCTCAAGGCCCGCAAGCCGTGCTTCTAGTTCGCCCAAGTGGCGAGAGATGATTCCCAGGCACACACCCCGTCTTTGGGTGAGAGCCCGCAGGCGCACCGCTTTGTGGTCACCCAAACAGTAGCCTTCGGCTTCCACCACAGCGAGGGCTTCCTCGACCGTAGAGGCTCGCCTCATGAGCTGCATGAAGCGATCGATTCCGATCCCTTCATGGCATGACGCATCGAGAAGGATGACGCCGCCATCTCGAACGGCATTCTCCACGTTTTTTATGCCTTTGTCGGCTTGATACAAGCTCTTGTTCAAGGGAGGGCCGACACAGGCCACGACCAAATCGGCCGTTTGGTTGAGACAATGGGAGTAGATGTTCCGAACGAGAGGTAGTCCCTGCTCCAGAGACTCTAGGGGGCCTCCCGCGAAGCAACCAACGATGCGTTGCTCGACGAGTACCTCGTTGATCGCGAAGACGCTTTTTCCGGCAGATGTGAGATGGTTGACAATGGCGGCAATCCCCTCGTGGACGGGATTGCCATGGGTCCTGAGCCCGCGGGCCAGCCGCGTCATCGCGTGACAGTGGTTGTTGCAGAGGCTTTCGTAGGACATCACGCCGACGGTCAACGTCTTGTGTGCGCCGGTGACACCCGCAAAATAGTGCGGTTCCATACTACCGATGACCAGAAGATGTTCTCCCCCGACAACCCACTCGTTAAGATGGGCTTTCCCAGTGGAGCGAACGGTATCGGGGCTCCGGCAGTTGTGCCATTGTGTTTCGAACAAAAACGTACCCGCTCGGGGCAGCACCTGCTCCTCGTGCCGGCGCATCTGATCCACAGAGAACGAGTGGCTGCCTGTCGCGAAGAGAACGCGGTAGTCGGGAGGCAAGCCGCGCTTCTCGGCGACCTCGAGCACAACTTCCAGTGCCGTCCGGCTATCGGTGAACCGATCGGGATCGTTCAATAGAATCGTCACCGAGCGCCCCCGATGATGGGCCTGCTCGAGAAAGGCAACGAGTCCCGCGTCGAGAACAGCTTTTCGAACGATACGTTTTGGATTCTCCCCCGCCGATGGTTTCTTCGGATGGACCATCACGACGTCCATGCCCCGTAGAACGGTCGGCCAATCCTTCAATTCAATCCTCCCGGTCGTTCTCGGAGCATGCATGTAGTTTAATATGGCGCGAGGGGGGGCGGAAGCGGAGTTTGACGAAGGTAATAAGATCGGTGATTCGAGATGGACATCGCATTTCAACGTAAGGTCGATCGCGTCGCGGGAAGCTTGATCTGTCGGGTGCTATCCCTCTTGCATCGTTTTCGCGGTGACACCGTGACACCGGACAGCCAAAAGATTCTTGTTGTCCTTTTGTCGGAGATGGGAGCCCTCGTGTTGGCTCGGCCCATGTTCGCGCGGCTCCAAGAGCACTATCCCGAAGCGGAACTTCACGCCTTGGTCTTCCGACAAAACAAGGAAGTCCTGGATCTGCTGGATGCCGTTCCGGAGTCGAACATCTTGACGCTTCGCAACGACACATTCGCTCATTTGCTTTGCGATTGCCTCAGTGCCGTGCGGCATACGAGGAGGATCGGCATCGACACCGTGATCGACTGTGAGCTGTTTTCTAGGGTCAGCAGCATCCTGTCACTGCTGAGCGGAGCAGAGAAGAGGGTCGGATTTCACCCTCATACTCAAGAAGGCCTATATCGTGGGGACTTCATAAACCGACCGGTCTTGTACAACCCGTATCAACACATCGCACAGCAGTTCATCACCTTGGCGGGAGCCATTGATTCCTTTGGGGCTCCTAGAGTCAAACGCCCTTGCGCCGACGATAGGCTGCACATCGCTCCACTTGCCACGGACCGCGAAGAGGTCGAGGCCGTGATGTCGCGTCTAACGACTGATTTCCCCTCCGTCGTTGGTAAGGCACTCGTTCTCATGTACCCCGGGGGCGGACTCCTGCCTATTCGCGCATGGCCACTCGACACTACCGTATCGTGGCTCGTGAGCTGGTAAGAGAAGGCCACGCGGTCGGTGTGATTGGTTTGAAGGGAGACAAGCCTCTGGCCCGCGAGATCCAATCGCATTGCGGTCATCCGAGTTGCATCGACTTGACCGGCTACACGAGCACTGTTCGAGAGCTCATGCTTGTGTTCCACTTCGCGTCCTTACTCATCACTAACGATGGGGGGCCCGTTCACTTCGCTTCTATGACTCCCATTCCCAGCATCGTTTTCTACGGCCCAGAAACGCCGACGCTCTATGGGCCACTAGACGACAAGTCGCAAATCTTCTATACAAACCTATCCTGCTCTCCCTGTCTCACAGCATACAATCACCGCAACTCTCCATGTGACGGCAACAACGTTTGCTTGAAAACGATCCTTCCGGAAGCCGTCATGAAAAAGACCCGCGACATCCTGAGAGAAAGAGAAGGCGACCGACTCCGGTGAGCTTCATTCAACACATTCTCGATACGCCGGTCCTGGGCTCCGTTCTTCGGCACCGCTTCATGAAGTTCGGTCTGGTCGGTTTTTCCGGCACCATCGTCAACCTGGTCGTACTCTTCCTGAGTCAGGAGCATCTCTTGGCTCACGTCAGGCCGGAAGATACGAGGTTGAATGGTTCCCTCGCGCTCGCGATCTTCGTCGCCACCGTCCACAACTTCCTCTGGAATCGTTTGTGGACGTGGAGAGATCGGAAAGGAAAAACTCGATACCGCTTTTTTGTTCAAATGGGACAGTACTTCTTGGCAAGCTGGCTCTCCATCACCCTGCAGTTCATCGTCACCAAGATCGCGGCTCAGTTCATGCATTACCTGTTGGCCAACGTCATCGCCATCATCCTCGCGGCGGTCGTGACGTTCGTGCTCAACGACATCTGGACGTTCAGGCCGGCCGACGAAGCCCATAGACACAGCGGCTAACTCATTCCAGGCTTTTATCGCAATCAGAGGATGATTGATTCTGGGCATTCCGCCCGACGCGACGGGTGTGATCTAAAGGACTCCGCCTGGCGGCTCAACCGGCGCAAATGACTCGCAGGGTGAGCCCGAGCCGCTGTTTCACTTAGAAGATGATACGTCTTTCAGTTTGGCTATGCGGTCGTCCACTTCTCGGGGCCCGGTTCGCGATTCCTTGTTCATCGTACACCGGCCTTCGAACACCGCCCCCTCCTCGACCACGAGGACGCTCGTGTTGAGATCGGATTCTACGCGGGCAGACTGACCAAGCTCGATGCGGTTCGCCGCCTTCGCTTGTCCGCGGAGGCGGCCGCTGACGTAAAGGGAGTCCACTTCGATCTCTGCATTGACATCCGCGGATTCGCCCACGATGAGTGTCTTTCCCGAGCGGATCGTTCCTTCGAATCGGCCATCGATGCGTAGGGTGTCTTTGAACGAGACCTCACCTTTCACGGAGATACCTCGGTCGAGAAACCCTGACAAATCTCCATTCGGTTCACTCTTCCACTTCAACTCGGATCCTCCTTCCCTTTCAACCCCCCACTATTCATTGAGATCCCACCGCTGTGGCCTTCGACCGCGCTCCTCGAAGCAGTATTTCGTATATCCGTCCGAGCTCCTCCTCGGAATAGAATGCAATCTCCATTTGGCCTCCGCGCCCCTTCCTGGCAATCCGCACTTTCGTTCCGAGAGCCATGCGCAGCTTGTCCTCTGCTTCACGCGTGTTTGGATCGGTTTTGGCACCACCCGTTCCTTTCTTCTCGGGCTTGGCCGCTTTGGAGCCGGCCTTTACGAGTCGCTCGACTTCCCGAACGGACAGACCCTTTCCGATGATCTCCCGAGCGATTTGGACTTGGGCGATCGCGTCGGGGACGGCTAGAAGGGGTCTTGCGTGTCCGGGAGATAGCTCCTGTCTTGCGATGGCACTCCGAATGGGTTCCGGCAAACGCAACAGTCGAAGCAGATTGGCAACGGTGGACCGATCTTTCCCCACTTTGTCTGCCACTTGCTCTTGCGAAAGCCCCAGATCGCTGACGAGGCGTCTATAGGCGCCCGCTTCCTCAATGGGGTTCAGATCTTCGCGTTGGACATTCTCGATGAGAGCCAGTTCCAGTAGCCGGTCGTCCGCCACCTCACGGACAACGGCTGGAACTCGTGTGAGTCCTGCCATGCGGGCCGCTCTCCATCTCCTTTCGCCGGCGATCAGCTGATAGCGGGATCCCGTTTTTCGGACCACCAACGGCTGCATAAGGCCTTCTTGCTGCAAAGAACGAGCAAGCTCTTGGAGCTTCGCAGGCTCCATTCGCTGGCGCGGCTGATGCGGGTTGGGATCGATCCGCTTGATATCGATCTCGAGCAACTCTCCCCCAGAGGGCTCCGGGACTTCGGGTAGTAGAGCGGATAGACCCTTACCGAGCGCTTTCCTTTTCATCGCCCAGGAACTCCTTCGCCAATGCCAGATAAGCTTCGGCTCCTTTTGACCGAATGTCATAAAGGAGAATTGGTTTTCCGAATGATGGCGCCTCAGCAAGACGCACGTTTCTCGGGATGACGTTCTTGTAGACGGAGCCGCTGAAATGCGTTCGCACATCGTCGACAACCTGTGTCGACAAATTCGTGCGATCGTCGACCATCGTCAGTACTATTCCTTCGACCTTCAAGCCGGCGTTGAAGCTTTTTTGAACTCTCTGGACCGTGGACATCAGCTCGCTCATCCCTTCCAATGCATAGAACTCACACTGAAGAGGGATCAAGACGGTGTCCGCCGCGACCAGGGCGTTTAGGGTCAAGAGTCCAAGCGATGGGGGGCAGTCGATGAGGATATAGTCAAAAAGGGGAACCACGGGTTGAAGAGCTTTCTTCAATCTGGTTTCCCGGTCCGGCTCTCCCACGAGCTCGATTTCCGCTCCCGTCAGGTTCCTCTCCGACGGAACCGCCTTGAGATGGTAGAGCGCCGTGTCAACGATGAGATCGGAAATGGCGATATCGTCGATCAGGGCGTTGTAGGTCGTCCCGTCGCCATCTCCCACCTGCAATCCCAGCCCGCTCGTCAGATTCGCCTGTGGATCAATGTCGACAACGAGCGTCCGCTTCTCCGCGGCGGCCATGGAGGAGCCCAAGTTGATGGCTGTGGTGGTCTTACCGACACCACCCTTCTGGTTTGCTACAGCGATGACTTTTCCCATGGTTTTCTCGGAATCGGCTCAAGAATAGCATGACCGTCTACCGCCGACCAAAAGCCGCCTGTGTGGTGGGGTCTCGACGGACGGTGTTTCACGTGAAACAGCGTGCCTCAGGCCGCTATCAGGTCCGCTCCGCAACAAGAAGCTCCGCCCTATAGCGGAGCGCAAGGAGCGCTTTCTCTCGGATTTGCCAATTGGCCGGCGCCGCTCGCTCGATCCCCGCAGCTTTGTCGGCTCCAGTGAAAAGGAGCAGCCTTCCTCCTGGTCGTAGCCAGGCCTCCGCGGCTCGAGAGAGCTCGGGCCCCACGTTGACGCCCCTGGTCGTAATCGCCGCAATATCCGTTCGGGGCTCATAGTCTTCGAAACGACATCTCACAACGGTCGCATTTCCCGAAGTCACGCTCCCAATCGCCTCCTCCAAGAAAACGGCCTTCCTCCGATTGGGCTCGAGCAGCGTCCAGTGTAATCCTGGGCTCTGGATGGCCAACGGAAGCGCCGGCGTCCCACCGCCGGAACCGACGTCAAGGATGTGTCCTTCGGCGGGCAACCATAGGGAGGCGTGAAGAGCCTCAATGAAGTAACGCTCGATCCTCTCTTCTTCCGTCCGAAATCCCACAAGAGCTATCGCGCGGTTCCACTTTTCAACCAATCTATCGAGTTTCTCGAGGCCCAGCCTTTGATCTTCCAACAGTACAACGTGATGCCGTGTCTCGAGCGCCTCGAGCTTTTGCAGAAGAAGACTCCCGGAATGCTCGTTCACGTCCTCGCCCCCTACTGGTACTGATCTCCGGGTTCTCTTGGTTCGGTATCACGGGAAGATGCGCCTGGCGGCGCTAGGAGGGAAAAATGACGACGCGCTTCATGAACCCGCCGCCGGTGCTCTCTGAGCTCACACCATCCTCTTCAGCAATGGTAAGGTGCACGATACGGCGCTCATAGGGATTCATCATGCCCAACTCTTCGCTTTGGCCGGTCAACTTGACCCGTTCCGAGACCCGCATCGCGATTTGCTGGAGCTCCTCCTCCTTCTGTCGCCTGAACCCGTCGCAGTCTACAAGAATGCGAACGCCTATCAGGCTCCTACCGAAGGTGCGATTGAGCAAGTACTGGAAAGCCTCGAGAAGTTCCGCGCGGCTCTGCAGCACGATGTCGCGATCGGGGCCGCTGAGCTCCACTTTGAGGTACTCCTCGTTCGATTCAACCTTCGTGCTCAACTCCAGATGCATCATTTGAACCATCTGGGACAGGAACTCCTCGACTTGTCTTTCGAGTGAACTTCCGACATCTCCTTCCTGCTCGCCGAGGTCACCGTCCTCTGACACGACCATGACCACGATCCTCGCCGGACGCGTTCCTACACCCAAAATGCCCTTTGCGCCGCCATCCATGACTTCATAGGACAACTCTGCCTCTTTGACGCCAAGCTCTCGAGCCGCGGCACTCACCGCTTCTTCTTCGGTTGCTGCTTCAAACTCTCGGGCTTCCTTCATCCCCACTTAGCTCCCATCGGCGATCTTGTTCTTTTTTTTGCGAGATTTCCCTTGGCCCGTCTTCTGCTCCTCTTCCGCTGTTTTCTTTTCCAGCATGCGATTCGTGAGCGTCTGCTGCCCGATGGACACGAGGTTGTTCACGAACCAGTAAAGGACAAGTCCCGCCGGCGCCCACGCCAGAATGAAGACGAACATGACGGGCATCATCATCATGATCTTCTGCTGGACCGGGTCCGCGCTCGTTTGCGGGCTCATCTTTTGCACGGCGATTTGCGTGGCGCCCATTGCGATCGGGAGAACAAAGTATGGGTCGTAGGTGGAGAGATCTTGAATCCACAGCATGAACGGGGCATGGCGCAGCTCAATGGAGACCATGAGGAGTCGATAAAACGCAAAGAAGAATGGGATCATGAGAAGCATGGGCAAGCAGCCGGACATGGGAGATACATTGTTCTCCTTGTAGAGCTGCATCACCTCCCGGTTCTTATCTTGTTGCTTCGGGTCGGTGGGTTTCAGCTTCTTGTATCTTTCGTTGATCCTCTTGATTTGCGGCGCTAGCTTTTGCATCTTCCGCATCGAGACATAGCTATGGTGTTTCAGCGGAATGAGTGCGACGTTGATCAAGATCGTGAGCAGAACAATCGACCAGCCGTAGTTGCCCACGAAACCGTGGATCCAAATGAGTGCGGACCGCAGCGGCAACGCGAGGTGCCGCATCCAGCTTCCGTAGTCGATCACTCCCTCCATACCTGGAGGCTCCAAGTCCGAACCCATTTGCTCCAGCTGATCGTGCTTCTTGGGACCCACAAAAAGCTTGAATTCCGCGGGTACGCCCGGTATTTCTAACGCCGAGGTGATGTAATCTCGCTTCTTTCCGTCGCCGTTTTCAGGATCCAGGCTTTCCTTTTCGAATCGAGCACCATATCCACTCCCGCGCGGTGGAACCATAAGTCCCACAAAGTAGTGGGCCCCCACCCCTACTGCCGCTACGTCGACGGATGCGCCCTCGCCGTCTTCGATGTCGCCGGCATCATAGAACCTCAACTCTTCGCCTACTCGGATGATCCCCTTGTCCGGTTGCACGTAGGTTCCGGTTCGAGACTCATCGCCTACCCCCGGTCCATAGAGTATTTTCTTCCGCGTCTCGTTACCGCTCTGCTTCGCGGAAACCCGCACATCCATGACGTAGGAACCGCCGTAAAAACGCAGCCTCTTCGAAACGGCCAGACCGCGCCCATCCGCCCATGTGAACTCAAGTTCCTCCGAGTCGCCATCCTTCACCGTAATACGCGGCCTCGACGCTTCGAAAAGTGCGTTCCGGACCGTCGTCGTCGCGTCCGGGGCATCAAATTCCACATCAAGAGGGTACTTTCCGATTCGCCGACTCGCCTCTTGCGCAACCATTTCATAGGGTTGCCCCGCAGCATCGGCATACTCCTTCAGGACAAGGCTTTCAAGTCGAGCTCCCCGGTTGCTGAAACGGGCCCGATAGACGGATGTTTCAACTTCGATGCTCTGCTCCGCGTTCGCTTGCCGGACCTCTGACTCAACCACCGGCGTTTGTATCGCCGGCGGTGGCGGAGCCACAGCCGTCTCGGGAGGCACGTCTGTAGACGGCCGCGTCGGTTCTCGGCTCCCCGTCTGCTGTGGTGATTGTGCCGCTTCGGGATATTGGACCGGAATGTCCTCGGGCTGAGGCGCGTACATTCGCATGTACACCACGAAAACGACGAAGGAGAGCGTGAATGCGAGGAGTATTCTCTTTTCCATTCTTTTGCGCCTAAGGAACCGGATCAAATCCACCGCGGTGGAAAGGGTGACACCTACTGAGTCGGCCGATGGACATCATGAGGCCTCTAAGGCCCCCATATTTGTGAATGGCCTCTACCGCATATGTCGAGCAAGATGGGACGAACCGACAGCTGCCTACGAACAGCCAGCTAAGCCCAAGCCTATAAAGCGAAATCGCAAAAAGAAGAGGCTTTTCCAGGAGGAATCTATCAAGAGTCCCCACTGCTTTGCTCAAGGGCGCGTGATACGGTCCTCGCATAAGCCTTTTCCACCTCTCCATAACTCGCCTCGGTAATGGAAGATCGAGCGACGAGCACCACATCGGCGGCGACGGCTTTTGCTGGCCGGTTGTTTCTAAATACCTCTCTTAGCAACCGTTTTGCGCGGCAACGCTTCACCGAGTTCCCCACTCTGCGGCTTGCCACGACTCCGAGGCGAAGCGGCCCGTCTGGCTTGGTGAGCACGAAAGCGACGAAGAAGCGCTCGAAAAGACGCTTACCTTGCTTGTAGCTCTTTTCGAAATCAGCTCTCCGCCTTAGCCGGTCGTGCTTCCTAAGTCCTCGGTAGGACGATTTCACACCGAGAGGCGGTGCCGGCCCTTCCGGCGGCGACGGGATATGACCGCCCGTCCTCCTTTCGTCCTCATCCGAACACGGAACCCGTGCGTTTTACTTCTCCGCCTGCGATTTGGCTGGAACGTTCTTTTCATTTCGCTTTTTCTTCTTCCTGGATCTTAGTCTGTGTTGCTTAGATCTCTATTGCCTCATGAGGCGAATCGGCAAACCGCTGATGTTACCCCCACTGAAGCCTTATGTCAATTTCAATTCTGAATATCTCTCCCCGATTTTTCCTCATTTATCACTTGCCCACCTGTTCCCCATGTGCTAGATTACCCGCCTCATCCGCCCTCAGGTGCCTGCGATTCCCTGCAGGAAACGGGTTTCGAGATGCGTCTTTTTTCCACAGGTGTTGAAAAAGTTGTGCAAAAAGGCCTTCACGGAGATGTCTCTTTTTATCTTGGGGGACCGTGTTTCAAACTGTTTAAGTCTTTATTTAATGGCTACTTATAGAAAATGAACCTCTGGGAACAGGTCCTTTCCAAAATCGAGTCCAAGGTCAACCGTCATAGTTTTAACACCTGGTTCCGCCCAACGCGACTCATTTTCGACACCGGAGACACCCTTTCCGTGCAGGTACCCAACGCCCACTTCCGTGATTGGCTCACTAAGCATTACTCGGGCGTTATTCACGAGTCTCTGGGCGAGCTCGAGCGGCCTCTAGTCCGCGTTGTATTCGAACCGGAGACCGAGTCCGATTCCGAAAGGCCCGATGACCGTCGCGATCTCTCCGGCGCCAAGAGTGATCCTGAGACAGTAAAGATCAACCAACCCTCCCTCAACGTCAAATACACCTTCGGCAGCTTCGTTGTGGGTACAAGCAACCAATTCGCTCATGCCGCCGCGCGGGCTGTCGCAGAAACTCCGGCCAGGGCGTACAATCCTCTGTTCATTTATGGCGGTGTTGGACTCGGAAAGACTCACCTACTCCACGCTATTGCCCACGATATCAGCAACAAGAACCCTGCCCTAACCCTTGTTTACATCTCTGCCGAAAAATTCATGAATGATTTGATCAACGCTATCCGCTACGATCGGATTCTCGACTTCAGAGGCAAACACCGCTCTATCGACGTACTTCTCATTGACGACATCCAATTCATCGCCGGAAAAGAGCGCACCCAAGAAGAGTTCTTCCATACATTCAACGCCCTTTATGACGCCCAGAAGCAGATAGTCATCAGCAGCGATTCGCCTCCTCGTCAAATACCGACGCTTGAAGAACGACTCCGCTCTCGTTTCGAGTGGGGCCTCACCGCCGACATCCAAGCTCCTGACTTAGAAACCAAAATCGCGATATTACGGAAGAAAGCCGACGTTGAAAGTGTCCATATTCCAGACAACGTCGCCATTTTCATAGCATCCAGAATAAAATCAAACGTTCGCGAGCTCGAAGGATCCCTGATCCGGCTCATCGCTTTCTCTTCTTTGACCGGCCGACCCATCAATCTAGAACTAGCCCAGGAGGTGCTTCGAGACCTCCTCCCCAGCCAAGACAGAGTCATAAACCTCGATATGATTCAAAAGTCCGTCGCAGACCACTTCAACCTCAGTACTACTGATATCCGCGCTCGCAACAATTCAAAATCAATTGCTCTGCCACGGCAAATCGCCATGTACCTTTCAAAATCTCTTACCAATGCAAGTCTTCCGGAGATTGGCAAGTCCTTTGGTGGCAAGCACCACTCCACCGTCATTCATTCCATCAAGAAGATCGCGAATATGAGAAATACAGACCCCGACTTTGACCAGCTCATCCAGGGTTTTCTTGATTCCTTCAGATGAGGTATTTTGCCTTTTCCTCGCCCTTTTTCGAATTGTTCCCCCACACTGAAATCCCTTGCCCTGAATTCTTTCAACAACCTGTGGAACAATTTGTGGAATACAAAGGAAGACTTTATTCAAAGAGCTCACCGGTCACTTTTGCACAAACCCTGCGCAGCTTTTCTCCACCCCTATCCACGCGGACAGCCAATTGTAAGCCTATGAACTAAAATGATTTAACCAACGTACAGTTTTTTTAACAGCCTATTATTGTTATAATTGATCGATCAGACCTTTTATATATAAGTTATCTGTTAATTAGTCAGATAGAGGAAGAGGAAATGGAGTTCACCGCTAGAAAGGACGTCCTCCTCAAGGAGCTGTCCCTCATTCAAGGAATCGTCGAGCGGAGAAACACAATTCCGGTGCTGGCCAATGTACTCATCGAGGCCGGCGAATCTCACGTTGATCTCGCTGCGACAGATCTCGATGTTGGCCTTCGCTGCCGGTTCAACGCCGATGTCAAGGATCCGGGCGCGCTCACGATATCAGCGAAGAAGCTCTTCGAAATAGCACGCGCGGTGTCAGAGACCGATATCGCGATCAAAGAGCTCGAGAACTACTGGGCGCAGATTATCTGCGGCCGTTCCTACTTCAAGATGGTGGGCCTTTCCAAGACCGAGTTTCCAGCGCTAGCAGATCCACCCGAAGAACCAATGGCCGTCTTGCCGGGGGCCTTAGTGCGCGAGGTTATCCAGAGGACGAGCTTTGCTATTACAGCTGATGATAGCCGTTACTTCTTGAATGGGGCGCGCTTGGAAATAGACGGCAAGCACGTACGCATGATTGCAACCGACGGCCACCGCCTCGCTTATATTTCGATCGAACAGGAAAACAGCAGCGAAAAAAAGGCCAGTGTAATCGTTCCAAAGAAAACTTTGCTGGAGCTCGTCAAGATGCTCTCCGAGTCGGATGACGATGTCGAGTTCTCTGAAGGCGAGAACCACCTTTTCTTCAGACTAGGTGAAAGGCTCCTTGTCTCCAAGAGAGTTGATGATCAATTCCCGGCCTACGAAAAGGTCATACCAAAAGGAAATGACAAAATCGTTGTTTGTGGCCGCGAGGAAATCCTTGGAGCCATACGGAGAGTTTGTCTCTTGGCCAACGAGCGATCTCGCGCGGTCAGGCTGTCCATAGACGCAGGAAAGGTCGAAGTTTCTTCTCAAAATCCTGAGCTCGGTGAGGCTCGTGAGGAAGTCGAAGTCGATTATGCGGGCGAAGCCGTACAGATCGGGTTCAATGGCCAGTATCTGATAGATTTCCTGACTGTTGCGGGTACAGAAAAAATCCAGCTTGAGCTCAAGAATGACTCTTCGCAAGGATTGCTGAAACCGGCAGATCTGGAGGATACTAAGGACTATCAATACGTCGTAATGCCCATGCGACTGTAATTGATAAATGCCTATCGAGCAAGCTACGGCAGTCCGTTGAAGATTTCTTCTCTCGAGCAACGCCTCCGAATATTTGAAGGTCGTCTCTCGCTAGAAAATAACGCGACCGATGTGTTAGTAAATCGAAGCCTGGGATTCATCTGCTCTGCGATTGAGCTTGAGAAGTTAGGCCCGTCAAGTGGGTTTGTTGAAAGAAAGACAGCTGAGATGAGTGACAAGAAATGAGTAAAGAGGAGAATCAGAAAGACAATACCGGGCGCGCCCACTATACCGCTGACGAGATTCGCGTTCTGGAAGGGCTCGAAGGCGTTCGCATGCGCCCGGCCATGTACATCGGCTCAACCGGGTCAGCGGGTCTCCACCATCTCGTTTACGAAGTTGTCGACAACAGCATCGATGAAGCGATCGCCGGATTCTGTACGGAAATCGGCGTCACCATCCACGTCGATAACAGTGTAACCGTCGTTGACAACGGCCGCGGAATCCCCGTTGATATCGAGTCCCGCACAGGAACGCCGGCCGCAGAGGCGGTGATGACCCGACTACATGCCGGCGGCAAGTTTGATAGTCGAGTCTACAAATTCTCCTCTGGATTGCATGGCGTCGGGGTCTCCGTCGTCAACGGACTATCCGGGAGATTGGAGATAGAGATCCGCCGTGACGGACACGTCTATCGACAATCATATCTAGCAGGCAAGCCTCAGGGTTCGATTGAAACCGTAGGGGTCACCGACAAGACCGGGACGACGATTTCGTTTTTGCCGGATCCGACGATTTTCGAAACCAAGGAGTTCAGTTTCGAAACGCTGTCTCAGCGCTTTCGTGAGCTGGCCTTCCTGAATCCCGGTATCTCAATCACGCTGGACGACCAACGTGAGGGGAAACAAAAGGAGTTTCGCTTCGATGGCGGGATTGTTTCTTTCGTTGAATACCTCAACCGAAATCGTAATGCTCTAAATACTCCACCGCTTGCGATCAGTGGAGCGGCGGATCGCATGGAATGCGACATCGCTCTCCAGTGGAATGAAGGCTACCAAGAATCCGTCTTTACGTTCTCCAACAGTGTCAACACCCACGAAGGAGGGACGCACCTCTCCGGTTTGAAGGCAGCCCTCACGCGCACGATCAATGCATACGCCGCTAATTGGCACATCAACAAGGATTTGCAGGGAGGCATAGACGGCGAAGATATCCGCGAGGGCCTGACGGCCGTTGTCAGTGTTCGTGTGCCGAACCCTCAGTTCGAGGGTCAAACCAAGACCAAGTTGGGAAATACCGAGGTAAAAGGATTCGTAGAAACGCTCGTCAACCAGCAGCTTTCGAGGTTTCTCGAGGAGAATCCACCCATTGCGAAGCGGATCGTTGCAAAGGCCGCCGACGCCGCCAAGGCCAGGCGAGCAGCAAGGAAAGCAAGAGATCTCGCGCGCAGGAAAGGCGCCCTAGAGTCGACATCGCTGCCCGGAAAGCTGGCCGACTGCCAGGAGCGCGATCCCGCCCTTTCGGAGCTCTATCTCGTTGAGGGAGAGTCAGCCGGTGGTTCCGCTAAGCAAGGTCGCGATCGACACTTCCAGGCAATCCTCCCCCTCAAAGGCAAGATTCTCAACGTCGAAAAAGCGCGTTTGGACAAGATGCTCGAGAACGAAGAAATAAAGATCATGATTGCCGCGCTCGGGACCGGGATCGAGGAAGAGTTCACCCTTAGCAAACTCCGGTATCACCGGATCATTATCATGACCGACGCAGACGTCGATGGTTCTCACATCCGCACGCTACTCCTTACCTTTTTCTACAGAAAGATGGCACAAGTCATCGAAGCAGGACATCTCTATATCGCGCAGCCACCGTTGTTCAAAGTCAAGAAGGGGCGCAAGGAGAGCTATTTCAAAGACGAAAAAGGGCTCAACCGTCACCTCATGATCCGAGCGGTCGACAATCGCAGGTTATACATCCCTGCGCTGGAAAGGGAGTACTCCGGCGAGGAGCTCGCGAGTCTCTTGGAACAGATGATCAACTATGGCAAACACATGGAGCGTTTGTCTAGGCGCGGCTATCCCATGGAGATTCTCAATGAGTTCTTGCGGGTCGGAGCAGGAGAGGAGATTCTTGCCGAACGCGAGTGGCTCGAGGAGGCACTGGAGCCTCTCCGCCAAAGAGGGCTCGATGCACAGGTGGTACGAGACGAGGAACACAACCTCTTTCAAATTGTCCCCGGCGATAACGGTAACGGCGGCAGTCGATGGGTGAAACCCATTGGAAGAAACTTCATGGCGGCGGCAGAGTACCAAACGCTTCGCATGCTCTATCAAGAAATCGAGCCCTTCGAGAACCCCCCACTCATCATTTTCGAGGACGGAGCCGGCGGGTTGCCGGCGGGTGGCGAGAAGGATGAAACCGAGGGAACCTCGGAGCGGAGGCAGACCGTGCTCAGCTCTCGCGAAGAGCTCATGGAGTATCTTCTCTCTGCCGGCAAGAAAGGTCTTCAAATCCAGCGCTACAAGGGCCTCGGAGAAATGAACCCCGATCAGCTCTGGGAGACCACAATGAATCCCGAGACGCGCGTCTTGCTGCAAGTCAAGATCGACGATGAAGTATTTGCCGACGAGATTTTCACGGTTCTCATGGGTGACGCGGTGGAGCCGCGACGTAACTTCATCCAGGAAAACGCGCTCGAAGTGCAGAACCTCGACATTTAAGCTCTGCAACGAATGAGTCGGAACGGCGGTCGGCAATCCGCCTGAGTACGATTTCGTTCCCGGAGCGGCGCGACGTTGCCGCACGATCGAGACGAAAGGAGACAAAGAGATGGCCTTCGCGGCAGAACGTTTGCCGGTGAACATCGAAGACGAGATGAAGAAGTCCTATATGGACTATGCCATGTCGGTGATCATCGGACGCGCTCTTCCCGACGTGCGAGATGGATTGAAACCGGTGCACCGTCGCGTTCTGTACGCGATGTACCGCGAAGGGTTGCTGCCCAATCGGGCGTACTCAAAATGCGCCGGAATCGTCGGTGAGGTGCTCAAGAAGTACCATCCTCACGGGGACGCTGCGGTTTACGACACGCTGGTTCGGCTGGCGCAGGACTTCAACCTTCGCCTACCGCTCATCGACGGACAAGGAAATTTCGGCTCCATCGACGGTGATCCCCCCGCGGCATATCGATATACGGAAGCCCGGCTGACGTCACTCGCCGAGAGGATGATGTGGGACATCGACCTGGATACCGTCGATTTTGTCCCGAACTTTGATGGCAACACGACGGAACCAACGGTTCTCCCGACGGCGGTTCCCAATCTTCTGGTGAACGGCGCCACCGGCATCGCCGTGGGCATGGCGACCAACATCCCTCCCCACAACTTGCGGGAGATCGTCGACGGCATCATTTATGCCTTGGACAATGCCCAACTCGACGACGAGCAGCTGACCAAGCGCCTGCTCCAGATCATTCCCGGGCCGGATTTCCCCTCAGCAGCATTCGTGCACGGGCGTCAAGGTATCGAGCAGGCCTACCGCACAGGCAGAGGAACGATCCAGCTTCGTGCCCGCGCGGAAATCGAAGACGCGGGCAAAGATCGTCAGGCCATCGTAGTGACCGAGATTCCGTACCAGGTCAACAAGGCGAAGCTCGTCGAGAAGATTGCTGCGCTCGTTCGGGATAAGAAAATTGAAGGAATCTCGGACCTCAGGGATGAGTCAGACCGAAGCGGAATGCGCATCGTGCTCGACTTGAAGCGAGGAGAGGTCGGCGAAGTCGTGCTGAACAACCTCTATAAGCACACCGCGCTCCAGACCACCTTCGGCGTGAACATGCTGGCCATTGTGGACAACCGTCCGAAGGTTCTTTCCTTGCTGGAAGTGGTTCGCCTCTTCATTGAATTTCGACGGGACGTCGTGCGCCGACGAACGGCCTTCGAGCTCCGCAAGGCCGAAGCCCGGATGCACATCCTCGAAGGGTTCGTCATCGCGTTAGACCACCTGGACGCCGTCATTGAGCTTATAAGGGCATCGGCGTCTCCGGCGGAGGCGAGGAAGGGATTGATGACGGCCTTCGAGCTCTCGGAGCTGCAGGCCCAGGCAATTCTTGATCTTCAACTGCATCGCCTCACCGGGATGGAGCGCGAAAAGATCGTTCAAGAGCACGGGGAAGTCAAAGAAAGAGTCAAAGAGCTGAAATCGATCCTGGACAGTGACACGAAGATCGATGGCATCGTCAAAGACGAGCTCGTAGAGGTGAAGGAAAAATACGGAGACGAACGCCGGACAGAAATTGTTGCAAAGACCAGGGAGATAAGTATTGAAGACATGATTGCCGAAGAAGACATGGTAATTACCGTGTCTCACACAGGCTACGTCAAGAGAAGCGCTGTCACCGTGTACAAAAAACAAAAACGCGGCGGCAAAGGGCGGATCGGGATGCGTACCCGAGAGGAAGACTTCGTCGACCAACTGTTCATCGCTTCGACGCATAGCTACATTCTCATTTTTTCAGACCGCGGGCGAGTTTACTGGCTCAAAGTCCATGCGATTCCCGATGTGGGTTCAGCGGCCAGGGGCAAGGCAATCGTCAATTTAGTGGCGATGAGACCGAACGAAAAAGTCGCAGCGGTTTGTGCGGTAAGGGAGTTCCCTGAAGATCGGTTCGTCCTCATGGCCACGCGGAAGGGGCAGATCAAGAAGACACCTCTGTCGATCTTTGCCAATCCCAAGACGAACGGCATCATTGCCATGGGCATCCGTGATGACGACGATGTCATTGCTGCCGAGGTTACCGATGGAGAAGACGAGGCGATACTGGCGACACGCAGGGGTTTGGCGATTCGCATCTCGGAGAAAGACGTGCGTTCTATGGGTAGAACGGCCCTCGGAGTAAAAGGCATTGCTTTACGTTCGGATGACCGACTCGTGGGCATGTCCGTGGTGGAGCGCGAGGGTGCGGTTCTCACCGTGACCGAAAAGGGCTACGGGAAGAGGACCCAGATCGACGCCTATCGTCTGCAGAGCCGCGGAGGAAAAGGCATCATCAATATCAAAACAACCGAGCGAAACGGTCGGGTGGTTGGCGTGCACTTCGTCCGAGAGAAGGATGAGCTCATGGTGATCACCGCCAAAGGGATGCTGCTCCGACTTCGGGTTCTCGGAATTGGGATTTTTGGAAGAGCAACGCAAGGCGTCCGAGTCATTCAGCTGGACGAAGACGACATCGTCGTAGCGGTGGCAAAGTTGCCGGAGAAGCAAGAAGAAGAGGAAGAAGGCACCAAATAGGGGCAATGCCTACATGAATGATGCCTCCGTTGGCCGGTATTGCCCTGTGCGGGCTAGAATGGAATGGGACACCTCGAGCTCAAGGGTTTGGACAATGCCCTGTCGATACACCAGGCTCGGCCGAGTCATTTCCATGATGGTTGCGGTGGGATTGGTCACTGGCGTAGTCGCCTGCAAGTCACCGGCTGAGAAACAACTGGACGCGGGCCGTCGAGCCTTTGGACGGGGTTTGTACCAAGAGGCGATCAACCACTATGGCGATTTGGTCCTCCAGACGCCCGAGAGCCCGGAAGCGGCGCGGGCTCTCTATGAACAAGGGATCATTTATTACTTGAAGCTCCGAGATCTGGACACGGCCTATGTCAATTTTCGGAAGGTCATAACAGAACACAGGGATAGCCCCATAGCCAAGGATGCTCGTCTAATGCTTGCGAGGATGTACCAAGAAGATCGTGGCGAGCACGAGAAAGCCATCCGAGAATACGAACGACTCCTCGAAGAGACGAAGGAGGCCGACGAGCAAAAGGCCATCTTGCTATCTCTGGCCGACAGCTACTACGAGTTGGACGACATGGCGCGAGCCGCTGAACATTACCGACGAGTGATGGACCTTGCAGACTACCCGGATGATCCGGGGGCGGATGCCGCTTTTCTCCGGCGGGCTCTCATCGAAGCGCTTGACGGCCGGCGGGACGAGGCGCTCGGAATGCTGGAGGGTCTTCTCGAGAAAACGGACGAGCCGGAGGCGCGGCATCACGCCTATGTGTCGGCCGCCGAGATTCGGCTCCTCTCGGAGGAGTACGATCAGGCAATGACGGTGCTCGCTCGGGCGGATCGAGAGTTCCCGGAAGACGAAACGCTCTTTGCTCTTGCGGATCGAGTCAAACGTCAAGAGCAAGACGGCCGCTCTCTCGATGATGGCACCATTGAATCGCAAGTGCTTCTCGAAGAGCTGCAGCGAAACATCAGTTGGGGACGTGGTCGTAGGCAGCGGGCCGCCGGTCACTGAGAGCAAGGCAAGGATGCAAAGGATCGGTCAAATCGTTTGTCTGACGGCGAGCGTTTTCGTTCTGTCTTGCCGTGGTGTCGAGGAGCAAACACTCGACAAGTTCTTTGACGCGGTCCGAAGGGGTGATCACGTCACACTCGTCAGAATGTCCGTCGTGGGTTTCTCGGGCCCCATCGAATCGTGGGAAGTCATTGAAGTTGAATCGGAATCGACAGTACCGTTTCGCATACCGGAGCTCCGGCGACAACAAGAGCAAGCCAAAAGAGAACGGGAGCAACAGTTCACCGAATACATGGAGTTCGCGGAGAGTAACACCGAAGAGCTGAAGATGATCCTCGCCCGAATGGATGCCGACCCCGACTATCGCTTTCAAGGGGCGTGGGGAGAGATCCAAAAGGCCTGGGAGACCTTTCGAGAAAGAGACGAGGAATGGCACCAAAAGCGAGACGAAATCCTTCGCGAAATCGACCAGGAGCTCAAGCTATCAAAGATGTCCTTGATGAGCTCGGAGGAAATTGAGCAGCTGGAAGGAGCGGCCCTCGTCAAAGAAGTGCTGGTCAACGTCACCAAAGCAGAAGCGGGCGAACGGCCTTACCTCTTTACCCTTCGCAAGTACGAGCTTGCTCGGAAGGGGAGTGAGTACAAACCACCATCCAAATGGATTATTACAGCCATCGAAGAAAGCAGTCCGGTGTCCGCAGTGTCCCCACCCTTGCTCCGTTCCGCTGAAAACAAGGCCGAGCAACACCAAGGCCTCGTTGGTGCGCTCGGCTAGTTCTTGGGCCAGCGACGGAGATCGGCTTCCGCGGCGATATAACCAAAAGCCGACCAATAGCTACTCTCCAGAATCTTCTCGAGCAACGCCTTGGCTTTTTCCTTGTCACCGTTCACGTAGTACCAATTGGCCACGCCGTAGCCTTGTGTGAGGAGATTCATCTCGTTGAGGGTGGCCGGATCCAGCAATTGGGTGGGCTCAAACTGGCCTTTGTACATCAGCAGCCGGCGGTGATAAGCGGAGTTTTCGAGGATGTCCATCTCCGGCGTGATGAGCCCCAAGATGGCCCGAGCCTCACCCTCCTTACCCAATCGGCGCAACGTCATATAGAGCCAATCGGCGGTGGCAGCTAACATGTCGTCATTGACCTTGGAGAACTTCAAGCATTCGCGATAGCTGCTCAGGGCCTTTTCGAACTCGCCGTTGAGATAGTAAGCCAAACCCAGGTGGTACCAAATGTTGGAGTGCGATGTGCTCCGCGGTTTGCCGGCCGCGTTGGGCGCGCCGTCGGGCTCGATTTCGTCGGACAGGCCCTCAATTAGCCTCGAGGCTTCTTCCAAGTCGGCGATGGCCTTGTCGAACTCGCGGACGGTAATGTAGCGGTGCCCGCGATGACGGAGGAGTTTGTAGCTGTCTTGATAACGCTCGAGCCCTTGGGAGTAAACCTCAATCGCCTCTTTGTAACGCCACAAGTAGGCCAGCCGACGACCGTACCAAATGATGTTCTCCTGGTCGCTAGGATCCTTTTCGTAGTTGGCTCTCGCCTCGGCGAGGTTGGCATCGAGAATGGCCTTTTGTTCGGGCGAGAGATTCATTCGATAGAGAGGCTTGCCAAAAAGCGAGATCGCTTCGGGTTCTTTCGACTGGGCGGCCCAAAGGCCGACTCCCGTAGAAGAGAAAAAGAGGATAAGCAGGTAAACCAGAGGTTTCATGAGATTCGTCTCCTCGGTGAGCGATCCGTGGGCAAGACGAGGGCGCCGTAGGTTGACTTCAGGCTCGACGCCGATCGGATTGATCGCGCCTTTCCACCCGTGGTATCGCGCGGTAGCGCCGCCTTTCGTTGCGGCGGCGTTCTGGACGTCGCCCGCAGATGAAAGTCAATAGGCAGTCCAAGCATAGTTTTTGATCGTTGTTCTTGGGGGATGGGTCGAGTAGTTCCTTGTTGCACCAGGAGCAGCATGAAGCCATGGAACGAAATTCTCTCTCGATGAAATTGGTTCCGCCGGCGAGGACGGCGACTCTCGAGATGAATGTCGACCGCCGCGGATTCCGACGAACCCCCTAAAGGATAATTCCGGAGGCTTCCCAGAAGCAAGCCCTAGCAATTGACTGTCCTGAAGGGGAGCGCCCATAGGGAACCGTACAAAAGAGACCCTGGGACTATCCCCCGTTTCTATTTGATAAGAAGTATGCGTTCGTTGACCGGGTAGAGCCACTCGACGCCTCTTTCGGTGACAATGGCGTCATCTTCCAGGGGTATCCGCACTTTCGCTCCACCAAACTCCGGCGCTGCCGTATAGGCGAAAAGCTCGATGGCAAAGAGGTTCGTCGGTTTGATCTCGAACGTGAGTCGCAGCGGATTGAACCACGCGATGGAGGGACCGATGCCGTGGCCTGTGTTGCCGACGGAGTGGCAGCCGATCATCACTTCGGTCTGTTCGGTGTCCGAGGTTTTGTTGAACTCTTCCATGATATGGAAGCCGGCTTCGGCGATCTTCTGATTGAGGTGCTCGAGCGTGGCGGCTGCGGTGCGGCCCGGTTCGATGTTCCTTATGATGAGGTCTCGAACCTTGCGGCCTTGGTCGAAAGCATGTTGGAGACCCGGAGGGACTTCGGTCTCGCCTTCCTTGAGAACGTAGGCGATGCGTTTCATGTCGGTGTACATGTTCAGGTAGCCCACCCCCCAATCGATCATGAGGAGGTCGCCGCGTTGGATGATGCGGTCCGAGGAGATAGCCTCGATGCCCTTAGGTCCCGTGATGTAGATCGAAGGCATGTCGAACGAAACGTCGAGCCCCCGCTCGAGTATTCGGTCTTGAATCCACCAGGCCACGCCTTCGAGCGTCGTCACAGCAGGCGTGATCACGTCATTAGAGAAGGCCCGCTCGGCGATCTCACGGGATATTTCTCCTGCCTCTGCGAAGGCCGCAATCTCGGACGTGACTCGCCGTGAGCGAAAGTCAGAGACGAGCTTTTCCGCGGACACGAGCCGCGACGCATAAGGCTCGCCAAGGCTCTCGACGAGATGCACGTGAGACGTGTGGGACAAACCATCGGCAGCGCCGATGCTCTTCGAGATGTTGATACCGATGCGCTTGGGATCGCGTTCTTTTACGAAAGCGGCTAAATCGAATTGCCCCGTGACAATGTCATAAGCGCCGCACTCCTCGAGCATATAGCCACCCACCCCCAAAGCGCTCCGCTCGATCCGATCCCCACCGCGATCGGCGAAGATGTAGTAGCCAAGGCTTCCCGGGTAGCCGCGTCCGAGATCTTCATAGAGCGGCCCGTAATCCCCTTCGCGGACCGATGTGATCCACATGTCGATACCGTTTTCCCGCATGACGACAGGAAGGATCAGGTCGAATTTGTCCTTTCGGATCTGGCACATTTTCTCCCAACGCCGACGCGCCTCCTGGGCACCAACGTCGGTCGACAGCAGGGGCACCAAGACAACGGCAATGACAGCGGAAAAAAGAAGCTTGACCTTCATGACTTCGGACCTCCTGAGCAAAAACAGTCATCGGTTTCCTCGTGGGGGTTGAGAGTATCACGCAGCCCGGACTCGTCGCCACGAGCCTGCTCGGCTCGTATCTCGAACCGGGCTCGACCCATACCGTTCTGCGAACCCTCTCAGACCCAGTGCCGGTCGAGCCGCCGCTCGGTGTACGTTTTGGTCTGGATGGCTGAAAGAGTCACCGCTCGCCGGTTTCGACCGCTGGTCGCTGTTTCTCAAAAATAAGAACGCCCGGCGGGTTTAGCGAGTATTTCCAACTCCGCGAATTTGGCCAGGAGCTTTTTTCTTCCCACCTTCCGAAAGACCACGGTCACTTTTTGATCCGGGCCTTTGTTCTCTACCGCGACGATCGACCCCTCACCAAAAAGGGAATGCCTCACGGTCATTCCTTTTTTGAATCTTGAAGAAACCTTCTTCAAAGAGGTCGAGCGGGCGGGTGTTCCGGAAACCTTGAATTCAAGAAGCTTGTTGGGAATCTCGCGTAAGAATCGAGAGGGCGAACGATCGGACTGTTGAAGCGCCGCTCGTCGTGAGCAGGCGTAGGTTAGGGTGAGATGGCGTTTGGCCCGGGTCATACCCACGTAACATAGCCGCCTCTCTTCTTCCACGGACCGGGTGTTGCCGAGCGAAAGAGTGTGGGGGAACAAACCTTCTTCGAGGCCCGTGAGGAAAACGGCATCGAACTCAAGACCTTTGGCGGCGTGGAGAGTCATCAAGAGGCAAGGGGCCTCGTCTTTCGTCGTGTCCATATCGGTGAGAAGGCTGACGTTGTCGAGGAAGCCTGCCAGGGTCACTTCTTCCTCTTGCTCTTGGTACTCGGATGCGGCCGCAGTGAGCTGATCGAGGTTCTCGATGCGGGTCTGACGCTGGACCGGGCTTTCCCTCTCGAACGATCGCGGCAGTTCGCTCGCGGTGATCGTGGCCTGGACGAGCTCGGGCAAAGAGAGCGTTTTGGATTGGGACGTCAGGGACTGGATGATCTCTCGAAACGCCGCGAGCCCGCTGTGGGCCCGAGACGGCAATGCGGCCTCATCCAGTAGGGATGCGGTCGCGTCCCAGAGTGAGGCACCCTTCGCCACCCCCGCCCGTTGGACGAGAGCCAGGGAAGCGCCGCCAACTCCTCGCGTCGGCACATTGACGACGCGCCCGAAGCTGGTATTGTCATGTGGGTTCAAGACGAGCTTCAAATAGGCGAGGGCATCTTTGATTTCCTTGCGTTCGTAGAAGCGTTGGCCGCCGACGAGCAGATGAGGAATACCTCGAGAGAGGAGCTCCTCTTCTAGGGCACGTGACTGAGCGTTGGTGCGGTAAAGGACCGCGACTCTCAGACCCGGTTGTTTCTGTAGCGCTTGGATGCGACCGGCGACATACGAGGCCTCCTCGAGATCGTCTTCCGCTTCGTAGACTAGAGGCTTTGTACCCTCGTCTAGGCGGGGGATGAGACGTTTCCCTTTGCGTTCCTGGTTTTTGGCAATGAGGGCACCGGCGGCGGCGAGGATGGCTCCCGTCGATCGATAGTTTTGTTCCAGCTTGAAGATCTTGGTTTGGGGAAAGTCCCTCTCAAAATCGAGGATGTTCCTTAGGTCGGCGCCCCTGAAGTTGTAGATCGACTGGTCTTCGTCTCCGACGACGAAAAGATCGCTGTGCGGGGCGAGTAGCCTCAAGAGACGGTACTGAACGCGGTTCGTGTCTTGGTACTCATCCACCAGAACATGCTGAAACCGGCGCTCGGCGAAAGCCTGGGCACCGCTCGAGCATTCCAGAAGCTCGATGGACCTAAGGAGGAGATCGTCGAAGTCCAGTCCACCGTTGCTTTGTAAAAGGCTCTGGTAATGTTGGACGATATCCTCGAGGATCTGCTGATCACGCCGATTCTGCCACCGCTGGAATCGATCGGCGGAGAAGGCGGCATTCTTTCTCGCCGAGACCGCGGCGGCGACACGCCAAACGGGGTAGTTACGCTCCAAAAGACCGAGCTCTCGAACCACTTGACGAAGCAGCGTGCGACGGTCCTCTTCGTCGTAAACGACGAAGCTCCCAGGAATGCCGATATCAGAACCGTAGCGCCTCAAGAGTCTGAGGCCCAAGGAATGGAAGGTCGAGATCCAGAGATTGGGAGCATCGTCACCGGCCATGGAGAGGACCCGATCGCGCATCTCGGCGGCGGCCTTGTTCGTGAAGGTCAGCGCCAAAATCGTCCATGGAGGGACGCGTCGCTCGCGAATGAGGTAGGCGATGCGGTAGGCGATGGCACGAGTCTTTCCTGATCCAGCTCCGGCCAGGACCAGCAACGGGCCGTCCGGCGCGGTCACCGCCTCCCGTTGGCTCGGATTGAGATCGCCGAGGAAGCCCTCATCGTCGGGTGAAGTGCCGGTGCTATTCAACGGTTACCGACTTGGCCAGATTCCGCGGTTGATCGACATCGCAACCGCGACAGACGGAGATGTGATATGCCAGGAGTTGAAGAGGGACGACGGATATCAAAGGTGAGACGGCCTCCGGATGCTCGGGTAAGAATACCAGGTGATCGCGGTCATCAAGTATTTCGGTCAAACGCTTCTCATTCTCGGTGCTGAAGGCAATGATGCGTGCACCGCGGGCTTTGGCCTCCTGGATATTGTTGGCCATCTTTTCGAAAAGGGAACCGGACATGGCGAGAGCCACCACCGGCATCCGCTCGTCGATGAGGGCGATGGGGCCGTGTTTCATTTCTCCTGCCGGGTAGCCTTCGGCATGGATGTAGGACAGCTCCTTGAGCTTGAGCGCGCCTTCGAGAGCGATGGGATAGAGAAGGCCCCTTCCCAAGAAAAGAAAGTTGTTGGCCAAGTGAAACTCTCGTGCGATGGTCTCGAGCGTAGGCGAAAGCCGGAGCGTTTGTTCCATGAGGTGTGGAGACCGAGCGAGGTCGGCGAGCCGACTCTGGGCTTCTTCCGTGGAGAGGTGACCACGCGCTTGTGATATTTGAAGAGCCAACAGATAAAGAGCGACGAGCTGGGTCGTAAATGACTTCGTGGAAGCCACGCCAATCTCGGGACCAGCATGGGTATAAATCGTGCCGTCGCAAATGCGCGTTGCCATGCTGCCCAAGACGTTGCAGATCGCGAGAGTTGTCGGTCCTTGTTCGCGAGCGGCCTTGAGCGCCGCGAGCGTATCGGCGGTCTCGCCCGACTGACTGATCCCCACAACGAGATTGTCTTTGCCCAAAATCGGCTCACGGTAGCGAAACTCCGACGCCACATCGACTTCGACGGGAAGACGTGCCACGGCCTCGATGAGGAACTTGCCTACCAGCGCAGCGTGCCAGCTCGTGCCGCAGGCGATGAGCGTGACTTTTCGAAGGTCTTTGAAAAAAGCTTCATCGAACGCGATTTCCTCCAGGTGGAGCCTGCCCGTGTCGAGTGAGTAGCGGCCAAGAAGCGTGTCTCGAACAGCCCGAGGCTGCTCGTAGATTTCCTTCAACATGAAGTGCTTGTAGCCCTGTTTTTCCACCTGAATGGGGTCCCAGGCAATTCGGGTGGGCTCGCGCTTTTGCTCCGTTCCATCGAGATCCAGTAGACGAAGAGCGCCTGGTGTACAGACCGCGACTTCGCCGTCATCCAAGAAGACCACCGAACGGGTGTGGTTCAAAAAAGCAGGAATGTCCGAGGCAATGAAGATTTCCCCCTCACCCAAACCAAGCACGAGCGGCGGGCCGTTGCGCACGGCCACGATCTTATCGGGCTCTTTTGCCGATATAGCCGCGAAGGCATATACACCATCGAGCTCTCCGAGTGCGTTCAAGACGGCTTGCTCGAGGTTGGCCTTGTAATGCTTTTCCAGCAAGTGTGCGATGACCTCGGTGTCCGTCTCCGTAACGAAACGATGGCCTTCTTTCGCGAGCTGAGCCTTGAGCTCCAGGTAGTTCTCGATGATGCCGTTATGGACCACCACCAGAGATTCCGAACAGTCACGATGGGGGTGGGCGTTCTCCTCGTTCGGACGGCCATGAGTGGCCCAACGGGTGTGGCCGATCCCGAAGCTACCCTCGAGGGGATTCGCTTGGATCTGGCGCTCCAAGTTGTCCAATTTACCTTGCGAGCGGAGGACGCGGAGCTTGCCCTCGCTCACGGTCGCGATCCCCGCGGAGTCGTAGCCGCGGTACTCCAGTCGTCTCAAGCCATCGAGGAGCACTTGCACCGTCTGCCTAGGACCAACGTAGCCAATGATTCCACACATGAGATTCACCTGCGGCGAATGAAATGGTGCCGCAACAGAACGGAACTCAAGAACCCGAGAATTCGAGAATTCAAGAATCCAGTAAAACGACACCTCCGGACCATAGACTCAAGGCGACAAAGCACGAACATGCCAAGAAGAAGTCGCGAATGGCCGCCAATGCATGTTGGTTCGGCATCATTTCGTCTAGTCTTTCTTTGTCTTGCGCGTCTTTGCATTGTTCTTGCGCACCCAGCCGGGCTTGACGACCTGACGACTTCGTGCCAGAGCCAATGATTCAGCAGGTACATCCTCTACGATACAAGATCCCGCAGCGACGTAGGCACCTTTGCCCACGCGCACTGGGGCGACGAGTTGGACATCGCTTCCGATGAACGCCCCGTCACCGATGACGGTCAAGTGTTTCGCCTTCCCGTCGTAGTTGCATGTGATAGTTCCGGCGCCAACGTTGACACCACGGCCGATGTTGGCATCGCCGAGATAGGTTAAGTGAGGAGCCTTGCTCCCATAACCCAGCGTCGTCTTCTTGAGCTCCACGAAGTTGCCCACCTTGGCTTTCGTTCCCACGTTGGACTCCGGACGAAGGTGGGTAAAGGGTCCTAGTTGAGCATTTTTTCCGATGCGGCTCGCTCGTATGAAGCAATGGTCCAGCAATATGGTGCCCGTCCCCACGACGGAATCGATGATGTGGGAAAAACTGCCGATTTCGCAGTCTGGGCCGATCCGTGTGTCTCCTTCAATGACAACCCAGCCCCGAACGAGAGTGCCGCGCCCGATATGGACGCCGGGATCGATCTGTACGGCGGAGGGATCTTCGATGAGGACACCTGAAGCCAAAAGCTTCTCGCACTTCCGGCGACGGAAGATGGCCAACGCCGTTGCCCAATCGCGAAGGTGACGGATCACGAGCAGATCATCACCATCAGTGGCTTGAATAGGCGTCGGCGCGAGCTTCTGTATCACGGCCGTCAAACCGGCGCGGCGGGAAATCCCGACAAGCGCCATCTTCCAATCTCGGCCGGTGAGGCAGAGGGTCGTGCCGGCGAGGTTCAGACAACGTGGGTCTTTTCGAGTGGCGGAGACGAGACGCTTGAGAGACCTCGGTTGGAGACAGGGAAGCTCCGCCGACAAGAGTAGCACTTTGCCCTCGGCGCGAGCGACCTCACCCGCGAGCTGGCTACGCCGCGTCAGCTGAACGTCGGCGGGGACGCCTTGCGGCCGTCCCTTCGAAATCAAGAGTATGTGCTTCGGCTCGAGACTTCGAACCGCCTCCAGCGTCCAATGCCAGAGCGGGCGACCTAACAACTTGGTGTTGGAGAGCTCTTCGTTTGACGGCCAAACAACTGCAGTTAGCGCGGTTTGCATAAAGGGCTGTCTCGGGAGGAGATTGCTTGAACATCGATGCTCGAGAACGACGACGATTCACCCCCATTGAAGTCATCGTGCTGCCTGAGCGTCGAAATCTCGAACCACCGAAGACCGAAGACGCACGCGGTGAAAGAGAGTTTGTAGCGCACGAGCGATCTTGGTGCCGTCGTGGCGGACCACATCGCCGGTTGCGAGTAGGTCTTCCAAGACGAGCGGACAAGGTAGGTGCTGCTGTTCTGTCTCGAGATCAGGAGCAGGCAGCACTTGCTCCGCTCCCTCCAGTCGATACCGATCGAGGATCCCTCTGGACACCGGTGTTCGATTGGCCAAAACGAACGACAACGGGAGATGGGCACAATGCTCGATGAGAGATCGAACGTGATCGTGGATTTTGTAGTCAGTCGTTTCTCCGGGCTGGGTCATGATGTTACAGACATAGACCACGAGACCGCGAGACCGCGAAACGGCCTCGGCAACACCGGGAACCATGAGATTGGGAAGGAGACTGGTGTACAGCGAACCGGGCCCAATCAGGATCAAGTCAGCTTCTTCGAGCGCTTGCAAGGAGTCCTGAACAGCCGGGCAATCCGGAGGATCCAGCGACACCCGACGGATCGGGCTTCGGGATTTCGATATCTTGGTTTCGCCGCGCACCCAGGTGCCGTCCTGAAGCTCCGCAGCAAGGGAAACGCTCTTCGTCGTCGACGGGAAAATGCGCCCCTCGGTGGCTAGTACATGGCTTGCGGCGCGGACCGCCTCGTAGAAATCTCCAGTGACCGCTGTCAGCGCTGTCAAGAAAATGTTGCCGAAATTGTGACCCCCAAGGTCACCGCTGCCCTCGAAGCGGTACTTGAAGAGCGAAGCCAACAGGGACTCGTCCATGGATAAAGCGACCAGGCAGTTGCGGATGTCACCGGGAGGCAACATTTGAAACTCATCCCGGAGCCTGCCCGAGCTACCACCATCATCTGTGACCGTCACGAGGGCGGAGAGGTCAGCGAAGTATATGTTCTCGAGCGCGTCGTGGCTTCCGATGGAATAGCGTCTCACGGGTCTCCGATCGGCACCATTCGGGTAGACGAAATGCTTCAGCCCGGCGAGGACGGCCGCGAGGCCCGTCCCGCCACCGATGGCAACTACGCGAAGACCGTAAATCACGTTGTCGACGACAGTATTTGGGAGACCGTTGGGTCGTTGCGAACCGGGTCAAAATCGGAATCCGTCTGTGCTAGAACTCGATTGTAAGGATCGGTACTAATGGCACGCTTCAAAAGGCGCGTGGCTTCACGGGCGTCTCCCAATTGTGCGTAGGAGGCGGCCAGGCAATATTGAGCGTGATCACTCTTAGGATCCATCTCCACCGCTTTCGAGAGTTTATCGACCGCCCCCTTGAAATCACCCCGGTTGTGGAGGAAAACACCGTATGAGACGACGCCCTCCATATCTTTGGGGGAATGAGGACGACTGTCCCTTGTCCGCCGTTCGCAAATACCCCGAAAGGTGCGAGCCCGATCCGTAAGCTCGCTTTCTGCCGGGAATCCGGAAATGATACCGTCGAATTGGGTTCGGGCCTTGTCGACATCACCTTTGTGGAGCGTTTTAATGGCACGTTCGAACGTCTCGAGGGCCTTGTTGTAACGCTCCGATTCTTCAGTACCACGGGCTTTTTTTCGGGTCGAGGCACCCCTCGAGCGCGCTGCAGCCTTTTTCTTTGCCATGGAACCTCCTCTTTGTCTCTGACTGGCTTCGCCCCGCGTCCCCTTTGGGCCGCCAAAGAGGGGAGTTCGGCTGTTTGCCAAAAAAATGACTTTTGAAAAACTATTAGTGCCTAGAGGCTAGATCTACAATTATAGACCCGCAGGCCAAAAGGGATCAAACCACCGGCCAGTACCAGTCTTTCCAGCTCCTTTGAGGCCGAAGCAGCCCGAGAGTTTGCTGCTCGAGGAGCGTTTCGGGGGCCACATCTTCATGGCGGGCTCTGTCTAGAAGACGTTCGACTTTGTCGCCGATTCCCCGAATGGCCGCGTGGCTATCTCGCTCCCCTTCCGTCAAATATCGTATACCCTGAATCAGGGCACCCGCGTTGACCAGATAGTCGGGTACGTAGGTTACACCACGTAGGTGGAGAAGCCTTCCCATGCGAGCGTCCGCAAGGACATTGTTGGCAGAGCCCGCGACCACACGAGCGCGGAGCTTTTCGATCGTCTTGATGTTCATGGTGCCGCCTACGGCGCAAGGGCAGAAGACATCCTTGCTGGCAGAATAGATATCTTCGGGACCCGCCACATCGAAGGAGATCTGCTCGGCCAAGGTTTCTAGTCTCTTCTCATCGGGGTCCGCCACAACGAGGTCCGCGCCTTCTTTCGCGAGTAAGGTCGCAAGACACCCGCCTACGCTACCCGCACCTTGAATGGCCGCGCGAACACCGGCCCACGAGTCTGTGCCGAACCGAAGCCTCAAAGCTGCACGAGCTCCCGCCTCGACTCCAGCCGCCGTTCGAATGTTGAGATCGCCGACGCCGTCTTCCGACTCGTCCACCATGTAACGAGTTTCCTCACGGACCCAGGCACCTTGAGCCACGGAAACTCCAACATCTCTCCCCGCCAAGAAACGGCCCCCCATACCTTGGATGGCTCGTCCAACGGATCGCAGAACATCCTCGCGGATCAAATCCGCATGGTCGATGACGACAATCTTTCCGCCTCCCACGGGGAGATCTGCGGCCGCGGCCTTTAGCGTCATGGCCCGAGCGAGTCGGAACCCGTCTGCCAGCGCGAAATCTTCGCTTTGGTAAGGAAAGAGACGGATTCCACCTGCTGCCGGTCCGCGGGACGTGTCGTGAATCAGTATGTAACCCGCGAGACCGCAAGAAGGATCGCTCAAAGCGATGATCTGTTCGAAACCTTCATGGGACATGGAGTCAAGAATTCTCATCGTTCCCTCTGGGTTTGGATGTTTGGAGGCTCAACACTTCGTCGTAGATTTGTCGAGAAGGTCGACCCAGCTCCCTAGCTAGCTTCTTGACGGCTTGGCGTCTCGTGAGACCTTGTTGGGTGAACTCCTGGAATCGAGCAACGACGTCTTTTTTCGTCAGACCGCCAGGTGTGTCGGAGGGGCCGTTTTCCGGCGCGGAAATGACGAGGGTCAACTCTCCCCGCGGTGAGGAGTTTCTAGCCCACTCGGCCAACGTTGGGAGGGTGCCGTACTGATGCTCCTCATGGATTTTGGTCATCTCCCTGGCGACGAATGCTTTGCGTTGCCCAAGACGTAGGGCGAGCTCGCTGAGGAGTCCAGGAGCTCTTCGGCACGACTCGAAAACCACGACGGTATGGGGCGATGAGGCTACATCGTCCAGCGCCTTTCGTCGCGCCCCGGGTTTGACGGGTAGGAACCCGACGAAGCAGAAACTCGATATGGGGAGCCCCGAGACGGCGAGAGCCGCTAGCATGGCGCTCGGACCAGGAACCGTGCGAATCGAGACCTCTTTTTGACGCGCCTCGTTGACGAGCCGGTATCCCGGGTCGGAGATGCCGGGTGTTCCTGCATCGGAGACCAAAGCGATGTCTAGCCCGCACAGCAACTTGTCCACGAGCTCGATGGCCCGCCTCTTCTCGTTGTGCTCGTGGTAGCTGATGGTCCGGGTTTGGATGCCATAACGCGCGAGCAGCTTTCCGGTGGTTCGCGTGTCCTCGCAGGCGATGAGGGAGGATTGTCGCAAAACATCGAGGGCACGGGGGGAAATATCGCTCAGGTTCCCGATGGGCGTTGCCACGATATAAAGAGTTCCGGACATGGAGAGGTCACTTACGATTACAGCAAAAGACTACTCTTCGGGAGGCAATCGGGCAAGTGTGTGTTTGTGAGTAGGAATCAGAAAGGAGAAAGTAGATAGGAGAAAGGAGCTCACCGTACGGTACTCTCGGTCGCCACGGAAGCAACGCCACCCCGGAATCTCATCCTTGAAGAGTGTAAACCATGTTCGCGGCTGTCAGATCTGCAAATCATGTACATAGTCGGAACCTCCTTCCTGCTTTCTCCTGCCTCCCGCCACTACTGCATCATACAGGGCAGTAAGGACGTAGGCTTTCTTTGACTTCATTCGTTGGGGCATGGTAGCCTCGGCGTTCGCTGTTGATAGGGTGTAACGCATTATATTTGTGTGAATTATCTGGTCTGGGGACGTAGTCGACTTGCCTGAATTGCCCGCCCGCCGAAGATCCCAACACGGGATGTCTGTCTTTTTTCCGGCCTACAATGACGCGGGAACGATCGCCAGCATGGTTGTGACAGCGCGACGCGCGGTTCGTGAGCTCACCGATGATTTTGAGATCATCGTGATTAACGACGGTAGCCGAGATCATACGGCGGACGTTCTCTCGGAGCTGGAACGTGTTTTTCCAGAATTGAAGGTCATTCACCACGACGAGAATCGGGGCTACGGGGGGGCACTACGAACGGGATTTGCCTCCGCGTCGAAAGAGCTCGTTTTCTATACGGATGGCGATGCGCAATATGATCCCCGAGAGATTGAAGATCTTTACGCCGCATGGGGCGACGACGTGGATTTCGTAAACGGCTACAAGATCGGCCGGTCGGATCCGTTGCACCGTATCATCATTGGACGTCTCTATCATTGGACCGTCCGCCTGGCCTTTGGCCTGCATTTGCGCGACGTCGACTGCGACTTCCGATTGTTTCGAAAAAGTATTTTCGACAACGTGGAGATGACGAAATCGAGCGGCGTGATCTGTGTCGAGTTGATGAAAAAAGTCCAAGATGCAGGTTTCCGTATCCGCCAAGTCCCGGTCCATCATTTTCATCGTGCCTACGGGAAGAGCCAGTTCTTCAACTTTGGACGGGTGGCTCGAACGCTCGGCGATCTTACTCGCCTCTGGGTCGACCTCGTCTTGCGGAAATCCCATATGGTTGCGAAGTCGACCCCGACAAATGCCCCCCCTGAGATGAAGAGCAGCGGCCCACATAGCGATCAACAGAGCACGACGCCCTAACAGAACGCGATCGACAACGGCCAGGCTCTCATTCCGCCCTCCACTAGATGTAGAATAGCGGCGGAGAGGATAACAATCGTGGCAAACGAGGACAGCTTCCGAGATCACTTCGAGAGCAAACGTGTGCTCATCACGGGTGGACTCGGATTCATCGGCAGCAACATAGCCCGCCGGCTCGTGGAGCTGGGGTCGGACGTGATGTTGGTGGATTCACTCATTCCGGAATATGGTGGAAATCTATTCAACATTTCAGGCCTAGAAGACAGGCTCCGCGTCAACATCGCCGACGTGCGGGACGCCAACGGAATGCAGTACTTGCTGCGAGGGCAGGACTACCTCTTCAATCTGGCGGGACAAGTCAGCCACGTGGATAGCATGCGGGATCCCATGACGGACCTGGAGATCAACTGCCGTAGTCAGTTGTCGATTCTGGAAGCCTGCCGCCAAGTCAACTCCGGCGTGCGCATCATTTATGCCGGCACGCGACAGATCTACGGCAAACCGACAAAGCTTCCAGCCGATGAGAGCCATCCTATCCACCCCACGGATGTCAATGGGGTCAACAAGGCCAGCGGAGAAATGTACCACCAGCTCTACCATGAAGTGTACGGGCTCCGGACAACGTCGCTGCGGTTGACGAATACCTACGGCCCGCGGCAGCTCGTCAAACATCCCCGCCAGGGATTTGCCGGTTGGTTCATTCGACAAGCCGTGCGGAAGGAAGAGATCCAGCTCTTTGGTGACGGGGAGCAGAAACGCGACTTCAACTATGTGTCCGATGTGGTCGACGCATTTCTCTCGACCGCCGTCGCTCCGGAGGCTGAAGGGGAGTTCTTCAATTTGGGAGCAAGTCCACCCACTAGTCTCCTCGAGTTCGTCGAGACATTGCTGGATGTTGCTGACGGCGGAGGGGGCTACACCTTGGTCCCCTTTCCCGAGGAGAGAAAGCGGATCGACATCGGCAACTTCTACAATGATTTCGGCAAGATTCGAGAGCGCATAGGATGGGAACCCCGACACACGTTACGCGACGGGCTCGCGCTAAGTGTCGAATTCTACCGGCAGAACATCGATCATTATTTGTAGTCACGTGACCAATCCAGCCGTACCGTTTGTCGATTTCAACCTTCAGAGGGATGAGCTCGCCGCCGATATTCAGGCCGCTCTCACGCGAGTCGTCGAGCGCGGGTGGTTCATCCTGGGACCTGAAGTCGAGGCGTTCGAGCAAGAATTCGCCAACCTCATGGAGTCACGCCGCGCGGTGGGTGTGGCTACGGGTACCGATGCGCTGAGTCTTTCTCTGATTGCTCTTGGAATCGGCCGGGGCGATGAGGTCATCACATCCCCGCTGACGGCTACTTTTACGGCATTGGCCATCAGTCGAACGGGGGCCCGTCCTGTTTTTGCCGACGTCGAACCCGAAACACTGAACCTTTCAGCCGACTCCGTCGCGGAACGTCTGAGTCTGTTCAGTAGGGCGGTTATCCCGGTTCATCTTTACGGGAATCCCTGCGATCTGCCTCGACTGCTGGAACTGTCCCGCGCGAAAGGAATACGCTTGGTGGAAGATGCCTGCCAAGCTCATGGTGCAAAGCTCCAAGGAAAGCGGGTGGGCACCTGGGGCGACACCGGTTGCTTCAGCTTCTATCCCACCAAGAACCTCGGGGCTCTGGGCGATGGCGGTCTCATTGTTACCGATAGCGATGAGACAGCGGATCGGTTGATGCGACTCCGGAACGGCGGGCAAACCAGCCGGTACATTCATGAGGAGGTCGGCTTCAACAGCCGCCTAGACGAGATTCAAGCCGCCGTGCTCCGCGCGAAGTTGTCGAGACTGGACGAGTGGAACCGTCGGCGTCGAGAGCTGGCGGAGCTCTACTGCGAGCTTCTAGAAGGGACGCCGGTCGAGCCCGTTGCAGACACGCCGGGAGCCGACCCGGTTCGGCACCTGTTCGTCGTTCGCGCGCCCGATCGTGCCGGACTCCAGGAAGCGCTCGTGGGAGACGGAGTTCAGACACTGATCCACTATCCTGTTCCGGCTCATTTGCAGCCGGCTTACCGCGACCTGGGTCAAGGGGAGGGATCCTGCCCGGTCGCGGAGAAGGCCGCAAAAGAGATTCTTTCTCTACCTCTGTACCCTGAGTTGACCATGGACCAGGTGGAGAGGGTGGCGAACGCTGTCCGCGGCTACTATCGCTGAGAGCACCCATGCATCCTGTTTTCCAATTCTCGAGCGTGGTCGCGATATTCATCCTGCCCGGTCTCCTCCTCGTGGCGGCGGTGGGCGGTGGGCGGAAGCGAATCGAGCTCACCCTCGGCGAACAGGTGTTTCTCGTTTTCGCGGGGAGCCTGCTGTTCTCGGGTTGGGTGGGTCTGCTGTTGGCTGAGCTGGGTCACTTTTCACCGTCGCGGGTCGCCGTTATCGTGGGCGGACTCGTCTTTGTTCTCGCCCTTGGTCTGCGCAAACGACTGACCCTGAGGCGCGGCGGGTTCGGCATAGATGAAGCCGTGGTCCTCGTTTGCCTCATGGGCTTTGCTCTTGTGGTCTATTTTCCTCCCTTCGAGTACAACCTTGGAGGAAAGGATCCAGGGGTTTATGTCAACACGGGTTTCCATATAGCCAGAGAAGGCAATCTGCGTTTCGTGGATCCACTGGTTCTGGACATCCCACCGGAGGTTCGACCGCTGTTTTTCAGGACCGGGGAGGATCTAGCACCTTGGACCCAGCCGCGTTTCCAGGGCTTTTACATGGAGAGTCCCCAGAGCGGCCTCGTCTTGCCGCAGGGTCTCCATCTCTACCCGCTGTGGATGGGAATGGCTTCGGGGCTTTTCCAGACGAAATCCGGCCTTTGGGTAACGCCCACGTTTGCACTTTTCGCGATGGCGGGTTTCTTTCTGATGTTGCGTCGGCTGTTCGGACCGGAGATGGCGCTCTGGGGCTCCGGTTTGCTGGCGATCTTTCAAATTCAAGTGTGGTTTGCCCGCTTCCCAACCGCAGAGATCATGGTCCAGTTTCTCTTTGTAACAGGAATCCTCTTGTTTTTTCTCATGGAGGAGTACCGCTCGAGTCTCGCGGGGTTCCTTGCGGGTTTTGCTTTTGGATCAGCATTTCTCGTGCGGCTGGATAGCGTTCTCTTCTTGATTCCTATCGGCATTTATCTCGGGTGGAGGCGGTTGAACCGGCAACTGGGAAAACCGGAAATGACGTTTCTCGTTCCCTTCGTCCTTCTGATGGGACATGCGGCGATCCACGCAAGGATCTTCAGCCTTCCGTACGTCTCAAATGTGTTTGGTCGTTGGTACTGGCGTTGGATTGGAGAAAACCTGGGACTCATTGTCGTTGTGATCCTGGGCCTCTTTCTCCTCGTCGATTGGTTGTTGCCCAAGTTCGCGGCGAGGACGCTCTCACTGGTGAGTCACCAAAGGACGAGGGCTTTTCTGGCTGCGGGTGTTTTTCTGATCGCTTCCTACGCGTATTTCATTCGACCTATTTGGCATGGTGCGCGGACGGCACCTCACGATGCGGAAGCCTTTTTTCGGATGGGTTGGTATCTCTATCCGTTGGGACTTGCGTTCGCGATTGCCGGGGCCATGCTCTTGCTTTACCGACAGGAGCGCCGGAGCGGTTTGTTCATCTTGGTGGGACTGACATTTTCTCTGTTCTTCTTCTACAAGATTCGCGTATGGAACGACCATTACTTCTGTATGCGACGTTTCATACCGGTCGTCTTGCCGTGTCTTTTTTCCTGCATCTCGGTGTTTCTCGTACGGCTGCGCCACGACAGTGGCCGGATGGGTCGTTGGGCCTCCGGTCTCATCGGTGTGACAATCTTTCTTGTCTATCTGGTCGACGGTCGACCATTGTGGAACCACATGGAGTTTCGGGGCAGTCTCGAATTCACCGATGGTCTGGCGCGCCACATCGGCGATGAGGATGTGGTGATCTTTCCTCGACGGGAGGGTCTGCACTTACTGGAGCTCCCACTATCTCAGCAGTATGGGAAAAACGTCTTGGAGTTTTACGGGCATCGACCCGACAAGAAACTCATCGAAAGACTGTTCTCCTCTTGGCGGGGCAAGTATGGCGACATCTACTTCATCACCAACTACAAGATCAGTTTGTCGGGCTTTTTCACGCGCCACGTTGCTGATTTCGAGCTAGGTACCGAGAAATGGGAGTACACCTACGTCCGCCCCCCGAAACGATCGGAACCTTTTCATTTGAGGTTCACACTTTCAAAGGCCGTGGATCTCGAGGAGCTCTCTCGGCGAATGCCGAAGATGAGCCGCATCGATGTCGGAGGCAGCAGCGACGAACCTCTGATCGCTTGGTTTTACGAGAGAGATTTGGAAGATGGTGTGAGCTTTAGATGGAGCCAAGCGACATCTTCAGTGTTTCTTTCCGGTTTGGGCCCGGCGAGCAAGGAGCTCGTCATACGACTGGCGGGGGCCAAGGACGAGCATGTACCACTCGTTCACGTTCAAGTGTCGTTGAACGAACGTCCATTGGCCCGGCTCGAGCCCGGCCGGGACTTCGAGACCTATGTTCTTCCTTTGTCCGTCGACATCGCGGCGGCACTCGAGTACGAGTATCCCATCCTTCGTTTGGACTCGGACACTTGGCGCCCGTCCAACATCATTCCGGATGCCACCGATGTGAGGGACCTCGGCGTGAGGGTGGATTGGATCGAGGTGCGGTAGTGGTTGGCCGGGTTTGCTTCCTGATGATCCGCTGACAGCTTGACAGATCGCAAACGCAAAGGTCGCCGCGTTTTCTTCATCAATGGCGGCGGTGACAAGGTTTTGTCTCTTGCCGCTACGCATGATAATTGTCTCCAGCGAGGAGGCACCGCCAATGAAGCAACGCTGCTTGTATCTTCTAGTCGCTCTTTCGATCGTGAGCATCCCTTTCTCCCTTGCCGATGAAGACCGGGCCGACTTGGATGCCGTAGCGAAGATCCGTAACGAAGGCATCAAACACTCCCAGGTCATGGAGCTTGTGGGCTACCTGTCCGACGTGATCGGGCCGCGCCCAACGGGTTCACCCGAGATTCAGCGGGCATACGAATGGACGAGCGCCAAGTTCAAGGAGTGGGGACTCGAGAACGTGCATCTCGAGCCCTACGAGTTCGGAGTGGGATGGACGCCGCGCTACGTCGCAGCACATCTGCTCCAGCCCTATGGCGCTCCGCTCATTGCCATCTCGGTCGAGTGGGGCTCGAGCACCGACGGAGTGGTTCGGGGGCAACCGGTCTATGTAGAGATCGAATCAAAGGATGATTTCGACAGATACCGAGGGAAGCTCGGAGGGAAAATCGTCATGTACATGCCTCCTCGAAAGACCCCCACGAACTTCACACAAGATGCCCGCCGATTCAGTGAAGCAGAGCTTGTCGAAATGGACGAGTATCCCATTCCGGATGAGCAACCATGGGGTGACGACTATAAACGCGGGTTTGTGGATGATGTGGAAGACTTCTTCCGCGAAGAAGGTGTGGGGGTGCTGGTCCGTCCTAGCAGTGAGATCCGTCGCGATTACGGAACGGTGCGGGCCTTCGGGATACGCTCTGCGCGTCACGAAGACCATCCTCGGCCGTTGCCCGAGATCATCATGGCGGCGGAGCATTACAACCGTCTCCACCGCATCATCGAGGTCTACCATGAGCCTTGTGAGGTGGCGATCGAAGTCCGAACGGAGTTTCTTAGTGACGATCTGACGGCCTACAACGTGGTGGCCGAGATCCCCGGCACGGACAAGGCCGACGAAATCGTCATGCTCGGTGGTCACATCGATTCTTGGAGTCCCGGAACCGGCGCGGCGGACAACGCCGCCGGCTGCGCAATCAACATGGAAGCGGTGCGCATTCTTCGAGATCTCGGGCTAGAGCCTCGCCGTACGATCCGTATCGTGTTGTGGAGCGCCGAAGAAAAAGGATGGCTGGGCTCCAAAGCTTACACGGCCGAGCACTTCGGCGACGTCGAGACCATGACCCTCAAACCGGAGCAGGCCAAGGTCTCAGCTTATTTCAACTTCGACAACGGCAGTGGCCGTATCCGTGGCATCCGCACACAAGGGAACGTTCAAATACGACCCATATTCGAGACGTGGATGGAACCGCTTCGAGACCTGGGAATGACCCAAGTCGTCAACCGTTCATCAATGGGTTCCGACCACGGGGCCCTGGACCTTTTGGGAATTCCCAGCTTCCAGTGGATCCAGGATCCGCTGGACTACACCACCCGGATACACCACACGAACATGGACGTTTACGACCACCTCATTCCCGAGGATCTCATCCAGTCCGCCGTTGTGGCCGCCGCGTTCGTGTACCACGCCGCCATGAGGGAAGAGATGCTTCCGCGAAAGCCTCTCCCTGATCCGCGCAAGTACCCGGTCCGCCGGTAGACCGCGTTTATGTTGTGCGATGCTATAGATAATAGTTTATAGTATTAATACTATGAACAAAAGAGCTGTGAGCGCCACGTTGGATCGGGACCTCGTCGACCGCCTGGATGCCCTTGTCGAAGAGACGGAGAGGAACCGGTCTTGGCTCATCTCCAAAGCCGTCGAGTCCTATCTCGAGGAGTTGGAAGATCTAAAGATTGCCAAAGAACGAATGAGCGATGAACGATTGAGCTCGGCCGAATTGAGGAAAAAGGTTGGCGTATAAGGTCGAGTATGCAAAAAGCGTCACCAAGGATCTGAAACCGCTCCCCAAGTCGCTAAGGGCCAAGGCCATTGACGTCATTGAGAATCTCTTGGCGGATGATCCCTATCAAGGAAGAGCTTTGCTCGGACCCTACAAGGGTCTGTATCGATTCAGAATAGGCGACTATCGGATCGTCTACTCCATCGAAGACGACCGCTTGGTGGTTTTCGTCCTGCGCATTTGCCACCGAAAAGACGCCTATCGTGGTCTGATGTAGCCGCCCTTTTCACTTTTTCGGGCTGTCTTTCTCGGAAGTGCTCGACCGCTCGATATAACCCAATACCTCTAACTGCTGCCGGGTCGCTGGATCCAACTCGTCGAGAGAGCGCTCTTCCTCGGTGCTTCGGTCGGTGTCGCGATGGGCGTCTTGCTGCAGCCAAGCCTCTAGTTTGGGCCAGAGTTTACCCACTTCACCCGGAAGATCCTCGTAGAGGTTCGTGGTCTCGCCCGGATCCGATTGGAGATCGTAGAGCTCGAAGATGTCGCCGTCCGGATGCGGGATCATGATGAGCTTCCAACGTTCGGTCCGGACCATGCGCCACTTACCCTTGTTGCCCTTGTAATAGACGCGCGGTTGCTGAGGAAACTGACGGCGATAGGGAGCGCTCTCGGCAAAAGCGGGAAGATAAGGAAGAGTCTTTCCCTCGAGGAGTGGAACGAGGCTCTCGCCTTCCATGTTGGATGGAATTTCCAACCCGGCCAAGTCTAGCAGGGTCGGCGCAATGTCCATGAGTCGAACTTGCTGGGGGATGTCGGTCCCCGGAGCTATTCGTGACGGCATGCGCAGGATGAGGGGTACTCGGACGACTTCATCGTAGAGGGTAAAGTCGTGTGTGAAGAAAAGGTCATGGTCACCGAACGCTTCGCCGTGGTCGCCTGCCACCATGACGATGGTGTCGTTTTCTAAACCTCGCTCGGAAAGGGTTTTCAGAAGACGCGCCACATTGTCGTCCGTGTAGCTCAGGACGCCGTCATAAAGGTCGCGCAGTTGTGAAACATCCGCTGAAGGGTAGCGCATCTTTCCGAAGAAGATGTCTCCCCGAGGGCGTCGCCACAAAGCCAGATCAAGGAGAGCGGCGTTATCGGGGTAGTAACGCATGACGAGGTCGTAGTGCGGTCCGCCGGCGAGATCGGCGTAAGGTGTCGGCAAGAAATCTTCTCGGGGGCGAGCGATCAAAGAGGACAAGTGCCTGACCTGTTTATCCTCCTGGTGCGCGGGATGGTATATCACCGAATAGGGGTAGCCGGGTGTGTAGGGAAGATGAGGATCGAGGAAATGGAGCCACAAGAAAAAAGGTTGCTCATCATTCCCGCTGATCCAATCGGCGGCAGCAAGGGAGAGACTCCGCGCGTCGAGTCCTGCGGAGAACTTGTTGTTGTGGTATTCATCGAAGCCCTGATCGAAACTCGACTTTCTCCGTAGCCAACTATGCCGAGTCATCGCCGCCGTGCGATAGCCGGCTTGGGACAGGTGTTCCGCTAAGGTGATGAGCTCGGGATTCAGTTGAGCGGGGTGGTTGCGTACGCCGTGGGACGGTGGCGTGAGCCCCGTCATGACCGACGCCAGCGACGGAAGGGTAAAAGGAGCCTGCGCGATGGCTTGCTGGAACACCGCACCTTGTCGCGCCAGTCGGTCGAGGTTGGGCGTGGTATTGCGCTCGTATCCGTAGATCCCGACATGGTCCGCGCGAAGCGTCTCGATGGTGATCAAGACAATGTTAGGACGTTGTTCGACCGCCCCGGGCTCGGGAGCTGTGCAGCTGAGAAGCAATGGCAGAAGTAGCGCTGGAATACATCGAGCCGTTCTGGAAAATGATTTCATCAATGTCGTCGAGCTAAGAGCGGCGAAGCAGATTTGAAGCCTTATGGGTTCTGAGTTCATCAGGAGGCGCTGGGTTTGATTGGGCGCGCCGGCGGATCAATTGCTAGGGTAGACGTTCACCGGCCGGGACGCAAGCTCGGGGTGAAGGCGTACAAAAACGACGTTGCCCTCTTGAACATCGACCAAAACCGTATCTCCCTTGGAGAACTCTCCGGCGATGAGCTTCTGTGCAAGTACGTTCTCCACTTGAGTCTCGACGGTGCGTTTCAGCGGGCGCGCCCCAAAAATAGGGTCGAACCCGTCAACGGCCAGCTTTTCTTTGGCCGCGTCCGAGACTTCAACGGCGAGCCCTTGCTCGGCCACGCGACTTTGGAGATCGCGCAAGGTGAGCTCGACGATCTGGCGTATATGTCCGCGATCGAGTTGATGGAATACGATGAGATCATCGATGCGGTTCAAGAGCTCGGGCTTGAAAGCCTTCTTGACTTCTCTCATGACCCTTTTCTTGATCTCCTCGTAGGCGACCGACGTGACGGGTTTGCCGAAGCCGATGCTGGTGTACTCGCGGGTGATGTCCTCGCTTCCTATGTTGGAAGTGCCAATGATGATGGTGTTGACGAAGCTCACCGTTCGTCCCTCACCGTCGGTGAGACGACCGTCATCTAGGATTTGGAGCAGCAGATTGAAGACGTCGTTGTGAGCCTTTTCGATCTCGTCGAGAAGCAAAACGGTGTAGGGGTTGCGCCGGATCTTTTCTGTGAGTTGACCTCCTTCACCGTAACCAACGTAGCCGGGTGGCGAGCCAATCAACTTGGAGACGGAGTGGCGCTCCATGTACTCGCTCATATCTAGTCGAACGATCCGTTCTTCGTCATCGAGAAGGAACTCGGCCAGTGCCTTGGCAAGCTCCGTTTTTCCGACGCCGGTTGGTCCAAGGAATATGAAAGAGCCGATGGGTCGATTCTTGCCTTTGAGTCCAGCCCGGTTTCTTCGGATGGCGTTGGACACGGCCTGAACGGGATTTTCTTGTCCTATGATGCGCTGGTGGATCTTGTCTTCCATCCGAATGAGCTTGTTGGATTCGGACTCGAGCATGCGCGTCAGGGGGATGCCGGTCCAACCAGAGGCGACCTCGGCAATATCTTCACTCGTCACGGTGGAGTCCTGGGGTGTCCTGGCCTCGCGCCATTCAGAGACCTTGCCCTTCAGTTCCTGGTCGAGATGCAGAAGTTGCTGTTGAGCAAAGGCGGCCTTTTCGAAATCTTGCCGATTGTAGAAGTCTCTCTGCTCCGCCATCATCATCTCGCGCTTCCGCTTGAGCGTTCTAATCTCGGCCGGGGCATAGACGAGCTCCAGGTGTTTCCGTGATCCTGCTTCATCGATGAGGTCCAGGGCCTTATCGGGAAGGAAGCGATCCGTGATGTAGCGCTCAGAGAGCTTAGCCGCCGACAGCAAGGACTCGTCCGTGAAGTTCACGTCGTGATGCAGCTCGTAGCGACGCTGTAGCCCTTTCAAGATACGGTAGGTGTCGTCGACGCTCGGCTCCTTGATGAGGACGGTCTGGAATCGCCGTTCGAGCGCCTTGTCTTTTTCAATGTGTTTCTTGTAGTCCTCGAGGGTCGTGGCACCGATGCAGCGGAGTTGTCCTCGGGCCAAAGCGCTCTTGAGCATGTTCGACGCGTCCAGCCCGCCTTCCACGTTTCCAGCTCCCACGACGGTGTGGAGCTCGTCGATAAAGAGGATGATCTGGCCGGTGGCTGAAACCACTTCATCTTTGATGGTTTTGAGTCGTTCTTCGAACTCACCGCGGAACTTCGAACCGGCCACGACTTCGCTCATCTCCAACATCAATACGCGCTTGTTGAGGAGAGTCTCTGGGACCTCGGCATCGATGATCCTCTGGGCGAGACCCTCAGCGATGACGGTCTTTCCGACTCCTGGTTCCCCGATAAGGACGGGATTGTTCTTCTTGCGACGAGAAAGGATTTGGATGACGCGACGGATTTCTTGTTCTCGACCCACGACAGGATCAAGCTCGCCCTTGCGGGCCAGCTCCGTAAGATCGGCGGTGTACTTCTGAAGCGTCTCGGATTTACTGTCGCCCCGCTTGTCATCGACCTTTCTTCCGGCCCTCGTGCGGAGATAGGCTTCCTTGGTGCCGTCGTAGCGGAAGTTCAACTCTCTGAGGATCCTTGCAGAAAGACCGGAGGGTTCTCGATGGAGTGCCAGAAACATCGCTCCCACTCCGATGAACCTGTCCCCGAGACCGTCCGCCTCCTCCTTGGCCATCCTCAACACCTCCGCCGTCTGTGTGGCGACCAGGATCTGTACGGGTCGGTCGCGATGAAGCTTGACCTTGTTTCGCTGCGCAGCGTAGATGAGGTTGATGATGGATGTTTTGGTCTGCGTCGGGTCGAGTCGGAGCTCTTTGAACAGACGCAGGATCTCCGAATCGTCTTGCTCCAGGAGACCCAGCAAGATGAACTCAGGGTAGAGCTCGTTTTGGCGCAGGTTCACCAGCTCCATCGAGCCGATGTTCACCGCCTCGATCACACGCTCGGTGCAATGGCGAAACAAAACGTTGTTCATCGCTTCCATGAGAGCACTCTGCTACCTTTTCGGCTGTAATCCCATGATAACATGGGGTCTTTGGGCGGCCAACCCGCCGTCACCTCATGATTGTGGACGACGACCGATTTCCAGAGGACACAACACTGTCTAGTCGCGTGTTTATGTTGTGCCCGGCCGTGGTGTTTGTGCAGTGAGAATTCTTACGATAACTTCGTCCTATCCGAAGTGCCCTGGCGATACCACGGCACCCTTTATTGATTCCATTACCCGATCGCTGGCGAGCCGAGGGCATCAGGTGGCCGTGGTCTTGCCCGCTCGGGCCGGTTTGAGCCCAGATCCCATTTCCGGAGTCAGTTTTCACCCGTATACCTATGCGCCCACGAGAAGGCTCGAGGTTTTTGGCTATGCCGAGTCCTTGAGAGCCGATGTCGCGGTGCGTCGGTCGGCTTTTCTTGTGGCTCCCCTGGCCGTCGCATCGGGGGCCGCCAAGCTCATGGCTCTCGCGCGACGGAGTCGCTTCGACTTGATCCATGCCCATTGGGTGGTGCCGGGCGGGGCCATGGCTCTGCCAGTCTCTTGGGCGAGCGGCCTTCCCATGGTCGTGAGTCTTCATGGATCCGATGTTTTCGTCTCTGAAAAGAGCGCGTTGTTTGGCAGAGCGGCTCGGATGGCTTTTGGCCGGGCATCGGCGGTGACCGCATGCAGCGACGACCTCGCGGAGCGCAGCCGGTCCTTAGGTGCTTCTCCGAAGCCCATCACGATTCCATATGGTGTTTCGACCGAGCTCTTCGGCCCACGCCAAGAGGATGCCCGAGGGTTGCGAAGCGAGCTGGGGCTAGAAGAGCAGACACCGATGGTGCTTGCTGTGGGTAGGCTCGTCCACAAGAAAGGGTTCGAGTATCTCATCGAGGCGATGCCGCGCGTTGTTTCCAAGTACCCCGATTGCCGGCTCATCATTGCAGGACAGGGGGATTTGAAAGGAGAGCTCGAGGCAAGGGCGGAGAGGCTCAATGTCGGAGAAAGGGTCCGATTCGCCGGCGACGTCTCGCGTGATGCGCTGCCAGCTTACTATGCGGCGGCAACGGTGGTTGCCGTACCGTCGATTCGCGACGACGCCGGCAACGTGGACGGTTTGCCGAATGTGCTCCTCGAAGGGATGGCTTCGGGCGCGCCGCTCGTCGCGAGCGCCGTTGCAGGCATCCCGCAGGCGGTAAGGGACGGGACAGAGGCCCTCCTGGTGGCGGAGCGTGATCCGGATGCTCTGGCCACCGCCATTCTCGCTCTTCTGGATTCGCCGGACCGACGTGAAACGTTGGGGCAGGCGGCTCGTGCGAGAGCTCGAGATGTATTCGATTGGAGTCGGGTAGGAGAACGATTTGAAGATGTTTTTCGGTCCGTCACGGGAGATGGCGGCTCGTCGGCTTAGAGAAGGCGGACCCCGGATTTACGATCCCCGGGAGAGGCTTGCGCTCGGGCTCTTCGACCTCTTACTCCGGGGCGCCGCCCCCGTCATGGGGCTTCGTCCTTCCGCGAGAAATCAACCTGCACTTTCGGACGTTCGAAAAATACTGGCTCTCCGGCTCGATCGCCTTGGCGACTTAGTAATGACGCTTCCCGCTCTCTTAATGCTTCGAAAACTGGCAGTGAATGCTGAGATTGAGCTCGCCGTCGGAAGCTGGAACAAAGAGCTCGCACAGCGTCTAGCATTCATAGATAACATTCGCATCGTCGATGCGCCGTGGGCGGCCTGGGGTCAGGAGGCGAGTTGGTCCACTGCGGTCCGGGCAATAAAAGATGGTGAGCGACCCGATTTGGTTGTCGATTTTCAAGGTGACGTTCGGGCCATCCTGCTCATGGCGATGACGGGCGCTCCTTTGCGAGCGGGGTTCGGCGATACGGGCGGGGCTCACCTGTTGACGCACGAAGGTCGGTGGGACGAGAGCCGGAGCTGGTATCGTCAAAACATGGATCTGTTGGAGACGCTATTTCCTGAGGAGGCGTTTCCCAAGACGATCGAGCCCTTCAACTTTTTGAAATCTGAAGATCGGGAGCGCGGACAAAGACTCGTTGCCCACGTGGGTCTCGCGGAGGCGAGCCGCCCCTGGATCGGTATTCATCCTAGTGCGGGGCGAGCGATCAAGCAGTGGGAGGTGGAGAAGTTCGCTGCCCTTTGCGACCGTCTTGAGGAGGCGACATCAGGAACCATCCTTCTAACCGGTGGCCCGTCGGATCGTGACCTAGTGGAGCGAGTGTCCGCTCGGGCGAGTGTCGATGCCCGTCAGTTGGTCGGGGGTGCGGGTGTACGTGATTTTGCCGCCGTGGTCGAAAAGCTCGATCTCTTCATTACTGGTGACACCGGGCCCATGCACATCGCCCACGCGGTGGGAGCGCCGAACCTTGCCATCTTTGGTCCTTCCGACCCGGTGCGTTACGGGCCCGAGGGTGCAACGGGCAAGAGGATCGTTATGCGCCAGCCACTCTTTTGCTCGCCATGCAATATGATTCGAAAACCGCCACGGGTCTGTGCGTCAGCAAGTGCTCCCGAATGTCTGGAGCATATCAGCGTGGATCAGGTTCTGGAGGCGTCGATGAGCCTCCTCGAGAACCAAGCAAACGCTTGACCTCCTGGATTTCGTCCTGCCGGAAGAATCCGAGCACATACAAACCGACGGGGAACAAGGCCAAAGAGACCCCTTTGATCGCCAAGGCCGGCAGCAGGCTCTCTGGAGCACTCAACGAGATTCCGTAGCATAGGGCGGCCGCCAAACCCATCCGGCCGATGCGGCCCCACTCGAAGGGGATGGGATAGTGTTTGTTAGAGAAGTAGATACCCATCACCGTCATCAATCCGTACCCGGCAGCGGTCGACCAAGCTGCGCCCATGCGACCGTACTCTGGAATGACGAGGAGGTTCATACCCACGTTCAGTGTGGCGGCGGCAAAAGTCATCACGGGATAGTAGTAGGACTTTTTGCTAATGCCGATGCCGATCGACATGAGCAGGAACAAACCTTGGAAGATGTGGGCGAGCGCGATCACTGGGATGATGTTATAGCCCGCGTGATACTCGGGGGTCGTCATGAGGGCCAAGAGCTCGCGACCCAAAACGGCAATGGCAAGACCCGCACCAAAAATGATGACGGCTGCATAGGTGGCGACGCGGGCCATCGTCTGAGGCGCATCGGCGCGTTTGAGGAGCGAATAGACGAAGGGACTCCAGGCTAGCTCGAACGCGGAGAGGAAGAACTTGATGCCGGTGCCGAATTGATAGGCTACGTGGTAAAGGCCGCTCTCGGAGAGAGAGTAGAACCATTCGAGAAGCTTGCGATCGGAGAGGTTCAAGATCTGGTAAGCGATACTGTGTGGGATCTTGGGCAGGCCGAAGGAAAAGGTCTCGCGAAGCATCGTGAAGGAGAAGCCTTTCCTCAGGCTCGCGGCCAACGTGGGGCACAGGACGAGGACAAAAGCGGCTGAGGAGATGACGTTCGCCCCGAGCATTCCCGCGACGCCCCATCCGCCGACGACTAAGGTGACCTTGAGTCCGGCGTTCAAGGCGTTTCGGAACAAGCTCACGCCTGTGAAGGTACCGGAACGACCTTGGATGCGGAACAGGTTCATCGGGACGAAGGCAAACGCATTGATGAACGTGTCGACGGCGACCAGGATGATGTAGTCGCGACCGTTTCCGAGAAGGAAGTTGCCGATGGACTCGGAGGCGACCACCGTTAGCAGGAGCAGAATCGAGCTGGCCGTGAGGGCCGAAATGAAAATGGTGGTGATGAACACTCCCCGGTCCTCGTCGGTCTCCTGCTCGTAGTAGATACGGAAGAACCCGGAATCCAGGCCCATCCGAAACAAGATCTTGGTTAGGGTGCCAAACAGGAGAAGGATGCCGAGAATACCGAACTCCGCGAGCGAGAGGTGGCGTGTAATGATAGGGAGGAGTACAAGATTGATGACCGGCCTGAAGACATCGGCGCTGCCGTAAATGGCGGCCTGTCGACCCAGCGTCTTGAGCTGTTCCCGTAGCATGAATGGCTGATCTTAAACCCGAACGAGGTCCATTTGATAAATCTCCTTCCAATTTATGTTAATTTTCTAGAAATGATGCCATTGAAAGACGTGAGATAAAGGATGACATCAACGGCACGGGATGTTCGCTTTGCGTTTCGACTCCTAGCGAGAGATCCCGTCTTCACATGGGCTGCTGTCGTCACGCTCGCTTGCGGCATCGGGATCAACTCTGCCGTTTTCAGCTTGGTCAACGGCGTGCTTCTGAGGCCTCTTCCGGTGCGTGCACCGCAGGAGCTTGTTCGTGTTTATAGCTCCTCACCGAATGATGTCATGGATCTTTCACCGATGGCGCATGCGGACTACGAGGATCTGCAAGTGGCGGGCCAGAGCTTCGAGGGCCTATTCGCCTATTTCTACACGCCGGTGGCGGTGGAGCACGACGGGGAAAGCCGGTTGGCGATGGCTGAGCTTGTCACCGGCCGTTATTTCTCCACGCTGGGCGTGGGGATGCTCTTGGGAAGGGCGTTGACATCCGAGGATGACCAGAGCGGACACCCGGTAGCCGTCTTGAGTCATTCCGCATGGAAACGTCTTTTTGGTTCCGTTCCGGACATCGTCGGCAAGGTCCTGCGAGTCAACGGCCTTTCACTGACCGTCGTCGGCGTTGCGCCAGACGAGTTTATTGGTCTCACTCAGGGGGTCTCACCAGCACTTTGGGTACCTTTGGGTACAAGGCGGTCTTTTGATTCGGACGAAGCGGGAAGTAGAGAAAGACCACGTTCCGATCTTGGGAACGATCGCCTTGGCCGTTGGCTATGGGTAGTAGGCCGGCGAGCGCCCGGCGTCACTTTCGAACATGCAGAAGCAGAGATACGCACATTGGCCTCTCGTTTGCGGCAAGAATACCCGGAGACCAACTCTAACCGGGCCTTTGTTGCTGTTCCGGCCGGCAAAGTACGAATCCTACCAGGCGTGGACGGCGTTCTTTACGCTTCTTCGGTCATTCTGATGGCGCTCGTGGGCATGGTGTTGGTGGTCTCCAGCACCAATGTCGCCATCATGCTTCTGGCCCGCTCCGTGTCACGCAGAGGGGAGATCGCGACCCGCCTTTCCTTGGGCGCCAGTCCAAGGACCATTGCCCGGCAGCTTCTGACCGAGAGTCTTTTGTTGTCGCTCGCTGGCGGAACGCTCGGACTCCTGGTGACGGTTGTGTCGAACCGTACTCTGAACGCGCTACGTTTACCGATACCCGTGGACGTTGCATTGAATCTCTCCGTCGATTACCGCGTTTTCGGCTTCACATTCGCTGTGGCCGCGCTCACGACATTGACGTTTGGCTTGGCGCCCGCTCTCGAGGCTGCTCGGCTGGATTTGGTGACCGTGCTTCGAGAACGGGGCGGCTCCGGAAGCCCAAGGCGGCGCTGGTGGAGTCGGGGGCTGGTGGTGACCCAGGTCGCTGGGTCGTTCCTCCTTCTCGTTTGCTCCGGTCTGACCCTTAGGAGTATGGCGAGTGCCCATCGCATCGATCCGGGATTCGATCGTTCGGGAGTCGTGGTTGCCACCTTCGCCCCTCATCTTCAGGGGTACACGAGGGATCGAGCAGAAGACTTCTACGACAATCTTCTCCGTCGGGTGTGTGATTTGAACTCTGTGACGTCGGCGGCGTTCACAAGCCATCTACCCTTGACGATCGAGATGCACGTCGAGGGAATTGCGGCCGATGAACGTCTTAACGAAGCTTCCGAGGATGAGTGGGAAGTGGATGCGGCGAGGGTCGGTCCGGGCTATTTCGAGACAATGGGCATCCCCCTGCTTCAGGGCCGCGACTTCACGGTTGAAGACAACGAACGGTCTGCCTGTGTGGCAGTGGTCAACGGTGCCTTGGCGGAACGCCTTTCCAGCAGCGGGGAAGCCATTGGTCGTCGTTTGAGAGTACTCAGAACTGGTCACCCCTGTGCGGTCGTCGGTATCGTGGAAACGGGCAAGTACCGCACACTAGGAGAGCCGCAGCGCCCCTTTCTTTATAGAGCATTGGCTCAAGACAGAGAAGCGCCGATCGGGAAGGCGGTGACGATACAGACCGGAACACGAACCTTGGTGGTCCGCACGAAAGGCGACCCTGCAGGGGCGATGACCTCTATCCGGACCATGGCGCGGGAGCTTGATGAACGGATAGCGATCAGTCGCCTCACGACTCTGGAAGAAGCGACGAGCACAACGCTGGTCTTACCCCGTATTGCTGCGATGGCGTTCGGTTTGTTCGGTGTTCTGGGACTGGTGTTGGCGGCGATCGGAGTCTACGGTGTGATGGCCCACACGGTGAGCCACCGCAAACGGGAGATGGGCATCCGCATCGCCATGGGGGCTCGCGAGAGCGAGATTCTTCGAATGATTTTGCTGGATGGATTCAGGCTCTCCGTGACGGGGCTGATCGTGGGGTGGATCGTTACGGTGGCCATCACGCCTTTGCTGGGCTTCATGCTCTACGGTGTGGACGCGAATGATGTCGCGAGCTATGCCTCGGTAACGATCTTTCTCGCCTTTGTCGCGGGCGTGGCCGCGTACGTTCCGGCACGGCGTGCCTCCGTCGCCGAGCCGTCGGAGGTCCTACGATACGAGTAGTCTGACCGCCGGACAACCACGCGCTTGAGTATCGCGTAACAGGCGGGTGGCCTTGTTATAATCCTCTATTCGACCGGTCACTATTATGTCTACGCCGTCCACCCTGATCCTCGTGGGAAGTCCTCAGATCGCCGCGGGCGAGATCGAGCGGTTGAGGGAGCTCGCAGAAAAGGATGCCCGAATCATCGCGTGGCAGCACCCGGCCATCGTTCAAGAACGGTTCCCCAGTCCGGACGTCGCGTCGTCTTTGACGGAGCTCGGCATACACGCCGTCTCACTCAGCGATGCGCTCGGAGAGGCTCTCAGCGTCGAGGTGGACGAATCTGTCATCGCATGGATGAAGGCGTTCGGTCGTCGGTCTCTCGCAAATGATGGAGCCAGTTTCCGGGGCCGATTCCGCTACCGAGGCCTCACGCTCTGGTGGTGGGCGGAGCTGTTTCTCTACCACGACACACCGCTTCGTTTGCTGGTGCGCGATGTGGAGGCCCTGGCTCGGCTCCTTGAAAAGGAGAGACCGGAACAGGTGATCCTCGTCGGTCCCGTTAGAGAGTTGGCGGCAGCGGCAAATCAGTTGGCAAAGCAGGTCGAGCTGATTGGAAAACCCACTCCGGCTCGTTCTCGATTCAGAACAACAACGTTGTTTTTGAGCGTGCTGTTCAAAAGCATCGGCACCGGTCTCAAGGGACTTTTCCGCCGGACCCCTCGAGTCCATCGCGAGGGCGAACGTCACCGGTTCTTGTTTCTCTCGCACGCTTCCATGTGGCGCGAGCGCTCCAGTCCGGAGACGGGAGAGCGAGAGCTTGTGGAGATGTACTTCGACGAGATCCCAGCAGCGCTCGCCAGCGCCGGTGAAGAAGTGAAGCTCGTAGCGGTCGGGCCACCGGTGCCGTTCAGGCAACGGGGTCTCAAAGACAAACTCGCCGATGTTCTGGAGGTCGATGTCGAGCGGCAACCTTATGTGTCCATACGAGAGTATTTTCGGCCCTCCATGAGCGCCGAGATGATCCGTGCTTCTCTCGACTGTTGGATTCAGTGGCACCGATTCCGCCGACTCGGTGGGGCTCGGAAAGCCCTGTCGCATCGAGGTGTGCCGCTTGGTGACGGAGCGCTCGTGTCCTTTCGGGACACCTTCTTGCTGCAGCTTCCTTGGGCGATCCGCGCCTACCACGAAGTGAGAACGGTTCTACTCGAAGAGCGCCCCGACGTTTTGGTCCTCTACGCGGAGTCGAGCGGTTTGGGTCGAGCTGCCGTCGCAGCCGCTCACGAAATAGGCGTTCCCACCTTTGCTGTTCAGCATGGGATCATGTACCCGCGCTATTACTCGCACGAGCATGCCGAGCATGAAGTCCGATCCGAAGCGGATGGCGCGGATTCAGTGCCGATTCCCACTCGAACCGCCGTCTTCGGGAGCCTGGCCCGCGATCTCCTCATCCAACGCGGTCACTACCCACCGGAGAGGATCGTCATCACGGGCAGTCCGAAGTTCGACGCATTGGTCCGCTCGGCGCGGGGCCATGACCCGGAGGGAACACGTGCCCGACTCGGCGTCGAGAAGGATGCCGCGATGCTCGTGGTGGCTACCCGCTATTCGGCCATTGAACCGGTGTTTGAAGAACTCGCTCGAGCGGTGGAAGCGCTTCCGGGGCTTTGGATGTTCGTCAAGCCGCATCAGGCGGAGTCTCCCGAGCCCTACCGCCAGGTCGTCTCGCGGGTGGGTGCCTCTCGAGTGCAGGTCCTGGGCGCGGGCGAGAATCTGATGGAGCTCCTCGTTGCCTCCAACGGCCTGATAACGGTAGACTCACTCGCTTCGTCTGAAGCACTCGTGCTGGGACGGCCGGTTCTAGTGGTCAATCTACCGAGTAATCTCGGGCCCTTGGTCGAACGTGGTGTGGCGCTTGGGGCTCGGCGAGGTGATTCCATCGAGCAATGTCTGCGATTGCTACTCTATGATGAGTCGGTCGTGTCGGAGCTCGAGGCACGGCGAAAGGAGTACATTCGGGAGTTCGCCTTTGGAGCCGACGGGGGTTCTACGGAACGTATCGTGGAAGCGCTACGGGAGACGGCGATTCTCCGACGAAACCAAGCATGAAAGTCCTTGCGGTCATCCCGGCTCGGGGCGGCTCGAAGTCTGTGCCCGGTAAGAACCTGGCTGATGTCAACGGTCGGCCTCTGGTTTCCTACGTGATCGATGCTGCTCGGCGGGCCGAGCGTCTCGATCGCGTCGTCGTATCCACAGACGACGATGCGATAGCGAGAGAGGCCGAAAAATGGGGAGCCGAAGTTCCCTTCCGGCGTCCCGCGGAGCTCGCGACGGACGAGGTCTCCATCATACCTGTGGTAGAGCACGCCATGCGCGAAATGGACCGCACAGGTTTCGCGGCCGATGTCGTGGTCTCTCTTCAGCCCACCTCTCCCTTTCTTGAAGCTGAGGATATGGATCGAGCCGTTGCGAAGCTCGAGGAAACAGGCGCCGATTCGGTGGTGTCGGTGCAACCCGTTGCCCACGAGCATCCGTTCTGGGTGAAAAAGCTCGACGGAGATCGGGTGGTATCTTTCAACGAGTACACCAACGAGTCGTTCCTGCAGAGGCAGGATCTTCCACCCGCATATATATATGATGGAGGGATCTTCGCCCGGCGCCGGAACCTCCTGGAGTCGTGGAGCGGCCGGGATTTCTGTCTGGGAGGAGATGTACGTGCCATTGTGCTTGGCGGATGGAAGTCGGCTCATATTGACGATGAGCTGCATCTAGAGCTGGTACGTGTGATGGCGAAGAAGAAAGGTGGAAGATGGTAAAGGTTGCCATTGGCGACCGCCGGGTTGGAGACGGCGAGCCCGCTTTCATTTTGGCCGAAGTGGCATCCGCCCACCAGGGAGACCCAGATCAGGTCCTCGCCCTGGGCCGGGCCGCCAAGAACGCCGGGGCCAGCGGCATCAAGCTACAGCTTTTTAGATCTTCGGAGCTCCTGGCGCCCAACGATCCGCGTATGGAGACTTTCCAGCAGATCGAGCTCAGTGAACGCGACTGGGAGCGGCTCCTGGATGAGATGTCGGCGCTGAGCCTTCCTTTGCTCGCGGATGTCTTCGACAGGCCGAGCCTTGCGTTAGCAGAGGCTCACGGCGTCGAGGCCTACAAGATCCACTCGACGGACATGGAGCATCCGGAGTTCATAAAGGAGGTTGCGGCGACGGGTAAAACAATGCTTCTCTCGACAGGGGGCTGTCACCGAGATGATGTGGAAAAGGCTGTCAACCTGTCGCGAGCAGAAAGCAATGCGCAGATCATTCTTCTTCATGGCATACAGAACTTTCCCACCCGGGTGGAAGACTCACATCTTAGGTACATTCGGACCCTCAAGTCGGCATTCGGATGCCCCGTCGGCTTTTTGGATCACGTCGATGGCGCCTCTCCCATGGCCAAGATCCTCCCCGCGCTTGCGCGAGCGTTTGGCGCCGATTTGATCGAAAAACACATGACTCTGGATCGTTCGGCAAAGGGTTTCGATTACGAGTCGGCTCTCGATCCGGAACCGTTTGCCGAAATGGTAACGCTCATCCGAGAAGCTGAAAAGTCCTTCGGTGAGATCCAACACCCGAGACAGGAAAGTGCCGAGCGATACCATCATCTGATGCGAAGAGCTGTTTTGAGCCGCGAAGCTCTTGCCCGGGGGGAGCCTGTGAGAACGGAGCAATTGTTGTTTGTGAGGAACGAGAAAGGTCTAGCACCCAAGGACTCGGGCAGATTGATCGGAAGAAAACCCACGCGGGACATCCCCGCCTGGCAACCCTTGACGGAGGATCTCTTTGAGTAGAGTCGTTTGTGCTGTGTCGGCACGTATGCGGTCTCAAAGGTGTCCGGGCAAGGCAATGGCGCCACTTGCCGGCAAACCCTTGCTGGAACACCTCTTCGAGAGACTCTCACTCGGTTCGAGAGCTCGACGACGTCGTGCTGGCCACATCCACCGCCGCAGAAGAACCAGGTTCTGGTAGAGTTGGCGGAGCAGGTAGGAGTAGGCGTCCTTCGAGGAGACGAGGACGACGTTCTGGGCCGGTATGTTGCCGTGGCCCGTCGGTGGAGCGCGGATCACATTGTACGTGTCACTGGAGACAACCCATTGACCGATCTCGATCTGGTCCGGGACCTCACGAGGCGTCAACTGGGTGAGAAGGCGGACTATACCTATGTGCCGGGGGACGCTCTTCTGATGGGAATTCTCCCAGAGGTGATCTCCCGAGAAGCTCTCGAGATCAGTCATGGAGAGGGGGAGGACCGGCATCGATCCGAGCTCGTGACCCTATACATCAAGGAGAACCCTGCGCGTTTTCGGATCGAACGAGTGGACATCCCTCAGAATCTCTATCGTCCGTCCTATCGCCTGACGGTGGACGAGCCCGAGGATCTCAAGCTCATGGAGAAGATCTTCGAGCGCTTGTATCGACCCGGTCAGGTACTAGATACTGCTGACGCGATACGTCTTCTCGATGGTGAGCCGGCGCTCGCCGAGATCAACTCGCACATTGGCCACAAAGCGCACAATGTGCGTTCCGTGGAGCTCGATGAAGAACAATGAAAGAAATCCGATTTGGAGAGCGCATCATTGGTGACGGACATCCTGCCTTCGTCATCGCCGAGGCGGGTGTCAACCACAACGGGGACATCGCGCTCGGCCGAGCCTTGATTGCCGAAGCCAAGAAGGCAGGTGCTGATGCGATCAAGTTTCAGACCTACAAGGCGGGAAAGCTCGCCACGCGAACGGCACCACGCTATTGGTTCGAGCCCGACGATCCCCACGGATCGCAATTCGATAGCTTTGCTCAGCTCGATCGATTTGGTGAAGAGGAACATCGCGAGCTCTTTCGCTATGCCCGGGAAGTCGGCATCCTTTGCTTTTCTACGCCCTTCGACGAAGATGCGGTCGATATGCTCGACGAGCTAGGCGTGCCAGGGTACAAGATTGCCTCCGCCGACCTGGTCGACTTTCCGCTTCTCGAGAAAGTGGCGAGCAAGAAAAAGCCCGTGATCCTCTCTACGGGGGTTGCCAACGTTGGTGAGGTGAGCGAGGCGGTGGATCTGCTGCGGCGTTTGGGCGCCGACCAAATCGGTCTCATGCAATGCACGTTGCAATATCCCTGTGAATTCGAGAACGCCAATCTTCGGATGATGCTCCACCTCAAGTCTGTCTTTCCGGATATTCCCATTGGCCTTTCGGACCACACGCTGGGTATCGCCATTCCACAAGCGGCGATTGCTCTTGGTGCGACGATTATCGAGAAGCATTACACCATCGACAAGAAACTTCCCGGGAGCCCCGATCATCATATGTCGATCGATCCCAAAGACCTCAAAGAGATGATGGAGTCGATCCGCGCCATTGAGAAAGCCATGGGAAGCTACGAGAAAAGGGTGGTGGAGGCCGAAAAACCGGCTCACAGTTTTGCACGCCGTAGCGTCGTTTCCGCTAGACAAATTCCCCGAGGGACTCACATTACTCGCGACATGCTGACCTTCAAACGTCCGGGCACCGGTATTTATCCCAAGTTGGTGGATGTCGTCATCGGTCGAGTCGCGCAGAAGGACATCCCGGAAGATACCGTCATCACCTGGGAGATGATTTGAAGCGATGAAAGACTCGCTTCGGATCGTTGCCGTCGTCCCTGCGCGCGGAGGATACGACGAAGTCCCTTACTTGAACATCAAGAAGCTCGGTCCGTTGCCCTTGATTGCCCACACGCTCCATCAGGCGGCGAAGAGTCGCTACATTGATCGGGTGATCGTATCCACCGATGACGATCAAGTCGCCGCGGTTGCCAAGGAGCACGGTGCCGAAGCGCCTTTCCGTAGACCTGCCGAGCTCGCCGGACCCATCCCACACCTCAAGCCGGTGGTTGCCCATGCTGTCGAGTTTTTGGAGAAGAGCGGCGGGGAGAAAATCGACATCGTGGTTTCGCTCCAGGCGACATCCCCGTTTCGAAACGCAGAACAGATCGACGCCGCTATCGACAAGCTCGTGGAAGAGGATTTGGATTCCGTCATTTCACTTCGTGAAGACAAAGAACTGACTTGGCGGGTAGTGGATGGAGATCTAACGCCCCTATTCGGGGAAGCGGGGCGACGCGAGGATCAGGAACCTCTCTACCGGGAGGACGGCGCGATACGAGCCATGCGTCGAGCCGTACTGGATATGCCGGAACGATTGGGCTCGAAAGTGGGCTACGTGCTCATGGACAAGGGCTCTTCTCTCACCGTCCACGATATTTACGATTTCTGGTTGGCGGAAAAACTCGTGCGCCTTCCTCGGATTCTCTTTCGTGTTGACGGAGGCGCCGGCATCGGAATGGGACATGCCTACCGAAGCTTAGCCATTGCCGACGAGATTCGCTCCATTTCTCCGGCTGCCGACATGCAGTTTCTGATGAGGGCGGAGTACATCGAGGGAGTGCAGCGGATTTCCGGTGCCGGGTATCCGGTTCGCGTCCTATCGGATGATGCACCCAGCTCGGTGATGAAGGAGATCCAGGAGTATTCGCCCAACGTCATTGTCAACGACTTCCCGGCGCCTATGAAGAAGGAGTACCTCGAAGCCTTGGCAAAGCTCGGGGCCTCGACCGTGAATTTGGTCGACACGCTGGAGGATATCGAGAAACCAGCGGAATGGGCTTCCGTTATCATCGCAACGATGCATGCCGATCAAGTAGAGCTCGAAGATTTCTATGGCGGCCCGGAGTTCGCCATTCTGCGTGAGTCCTTTTCCAATCGAATGACCAAGATTCGGGAGAAGGGCTGCGAGGTGGTCGTGAGCTTCGGCGGGAGCGATCCGCAGGGACTGACACTCAAGGTACTCCGTGCACTGGATGGACTTGCCAATGAGCTTCCTCGATTGAAAGTGAAGGCTGTTCTCGGGCCGGCCTTCAGCTATAAGAAGGAGCTCGAGAGCCTGCTGCCGAAACTGTCATACGAGCCGCATCTGCTCGAAAACGTGGAGCACATGGCGGAAGTGCTCTCGCAATCCGATCTCGTTTTTTGCTCCGGTGGCATGACCGTCTTCGAGATTTCGGCACTGGGAACGCCGGGGGTCGTCATCTGTCAGAATGCTCGCGAACAACGCAGGATGGAGAAGTTTGCTCGGGAGGGTTCCGTCCTTTTCTTGGGACTCGGAACGGAGGTCGGCGAAGCAAACCTTCGCAAGACAGCGAAAGAGCTTCTCGAAAGTCAGGATAGGCGAGCGAGTATGAGCGAGGCAGGACGCCGTCTGGTCGATGCACGAGGGACACAAAGAGCCGCGAAAGTCGTCATTTCCACGCCCCGCGGTCCAGCAATGGGAGGTTCACGGTAATGAAAGCTCTGATTACGGGTGGAGCAGGTTTCGTCGGGTCTCATCTAGCGGAAGCCCTTTTGGAAAGGGGTGGCGAAGTTTTCGTCATCGACAATCTGTCGACGGGTAGCATCGAGAACATCGAACACTTGAAAGACAATCCCCGCTTTCATTACACCATCGAGACCATAATGAACGAGCCGGTGACCGCCGAGCTCGTGGATCGCGCCGATATTATTTTTCACTTGGCGGCCGCCGTAGGCGTCAAGCTAATCGTAGAGAGTCCGGTCAATACCATCGAGACCAACGTCCACGGAACAGAGAACATCCTCAAGCTCGCCAACAAGAAAAGGAAGAAAGTACTGGTGGCATCGACCTCTGAGGTCTACGGCAAGAGCGTACAGTTCCCTTTTGAGGAGGGCGCCGATCTCGGTGCTGGGGCCGACGACGAAGGGTCGTTGGAGCTACGCTTGCTCCAAGGCCATCGATGAGTTTCTCGCGCTTGCTTACTACAAAGAAAAGAAACTTCCGGTGACGGTTGTGCGATTGTTCAACACCGTGGGCCCGAGGCAGACCGGACAATACGGCATGGTGATCCCCAACTTCGTCAAACAAGCGCTTGCAGGACGTCCGATAACGGTGTTCGGAGACGGAAGCCAATCGCGCTGCTTCACGGATGTGGCTGATGTGGTGCGAGCCCTCATCGACTTGGCCGAGCACCCCGACGCCGTTGGGGAAGTCTTCAACATCGGCAGCGGCCAGGAAGTGACGATACTCGAGCTCGCTCAGATGGTGAAGGGGTTGGCCGGGAGCCAGTCGGAGATCGTCTTCGTCCCGTACGAAAAAGCCTACGAAGAAGGATTCGAGGATATGCAACGGCGTGTTCCCGATATCGGAAAGGTGCAAAAGCTGATCGGCTACGAGCCCACCTTTACTCTGGAGCAAACCCTCGGACGCGTCATCGATTTCTTTTCCAAGGCTTGATGGTTGTGCGAGACCCGTGGCTCTATGCCGCAATTCTTCTCGCGCTCGTATTGCGGCTGGTGGGTCTCGGGCACGGGCTGCCTTTCGTTTACAACCCCGACGAGGTCAACATCATGGCTCGAGCCCTCTCAGTGGCCCGAGATCTCAACCCTCATTACTTTCTCTACCCGAGCTTCTTCTTCTATTTCATTTTTGGTGTCATGGGTGGGCTTTTCGTTGTAGGGCGTCTTGTGGGGTGGTACGAAAATCTAGGAGACTTTGAGTCACGGTTCTTCGAGGATCCGACTCACTTCTATCTCGCTGGGCGTTTGGTGGGTGTGGTGGCGGCGGTGGGTACGATTATCCTCACCTACCATCTTGCCTATCGTCATTTCGGCCGGATTGTGGCGCGTGCTGCGGCGTTTTTTCTTGCCGTTGCCTACTTCCACGTGAGAGACGCCCACTACCTCAAGCACGATGTACCGGTCGGCTTTCTTGTCATTCTGGCGTTGGTTTTGTTCGATCGTGCCATGACGCAAAAGACACGAGGGGCTTATGTTGCTTCAGGCATCGCCATGGGTCTCGCCTTTGCGACCCACTACTACACGATCTTCTTGGCGCCAACCTTCGCACTTTGCCACTGGGTATCATCGGGTTTTCGCAAGCTGGGGAATTTGGGCGATGCGGCAGTGGTTTCCGCCGTTACATTCTTCCTCCTTTCTCCATTCGTTTTGCTGAGTTTCGGTGAGGCGTTGGCACATATGAGAGCGAATCGGCAGGTCGTGATGGACAGAAGCTTGGATAGCGGAGCGCTCTTCTTGCCGTCACTTCCCGCCTATGTGAAATTCCTGGTTGAACAGGGCCTTGGTTACTTGTTGCTCCTTTTGGTTGTCTCGGGTTGGATCCTCATGGCCAAACGCGGGAAGAAGAACCTCGCACTCTGGGGAACGTTCCCGTTGTTCTTTCTTGGTCTCCTGTCTTATACCTTCTTTGCCGGCCGGTACTTGAATGTCATTGTTTCGAGTCTCGTGGTCGCCGCTGGCTTGACGATAGGTGCGATCTCTGAGCGCTGGGGAAACAAGGCGGCTATTGCCATAGCGGCGCTGGCCTGTGCCCAACCCTTTTACAACGCCGTACAAGTGGATCGTCTCTTCGGGGGTGAGGACACTCGCACGCTGGCAAGGCGATGGATGGTTGAAAACGTCCCTGACCAAAGGTCCATTGCGCTTCAGTCCTACTCCGTTCCGCTTCCGCAGTCCGAGGCGAGTATCAAGCTCGCTCTCGGTGAGAATGGGGCGCTCGATGAGCTGGAGCGCAAGGGCAAATACGCCCATATGGCGGAGGCTGCAAGGGAGAACCGGCCGGCGTTTGACCTCTATTTTCTCGGAAGAGGAGACGAAAAGAATCGCGTTTATTTCGATTACCGCTCCGTCATCGATGACGGGTTCGCCTCTCTTTTCGCACGAGGCGTGAGCTACGTTGTGACTCGGCAGCCGCCGGATACTCCGCCTCCCGATGTAGCGGCGTTTTTTGGAGAGATCCGCGTGAAAGGGCGTCTCCTCGAGCGGTTCTCACCCTTTCGCGGCGACGGGGTGACGGTCCATCCCTACTTGGACAACGAAGATTGGGCGGCGCTTAGCGCGCTTTCCCACAAAGGGCCTTTGGTAGAGGTATGGTTGCTCGAAGAGTAGTCTCCGCCGTTTTGGTGTTGTTGCCTCTGGCCATCGCCGGTCTGTCGACGTGGTACGTCTATCAACAGTCGCGGGTCGCCTACGTGGACTTCGAGAAGAGCTATGAAGGTGCCTTTGTCGAAGGCTTCCACGATCATGAAAGGATGGAAGGCCGCGGGTTTCGATGGACAGCCCGGGACGCCTTTGTCCATCTCGACAATCTTCCTCGCAAGAGCCGTCTTCGCGTCGAAGTCCGGATCAAAGGTCTCAGGCCTCGCGAGGTCCCCCTCCCCCAGGTGAGATTCACCGCCAACGGGGCGACGGTATTCGAGACGATGTGTGCTCCGGGGCTCGTGACCTATCGTTTCGGGGTGACGCTGCGAGAAAGTTCGCTGGCCCTTGGAATCCATCCCGAGGTCTTCGTGCCGTCCGCTATCGGCCGCAACGATGATCGCGTCTTGGGAGTGCAGGTTTTTTCAGTACGTGTCGAACCCCAGGGCGGTGAGATCGAAGTGCGAAGGCCCGTCGGTTGGATGCTCGCGACGGTTGTTCTCCTCCTTGGAGCGGGATGGGTCGCGGGGCTCCCTCTTCCCTTTTCCTCCGCCGGTGTGACGCTCTTCTCTTTGGGATTCGCTTACTTGATGAGCTTGGACAGTGTGCGTTTCCTCTCCTATGCCCAGACTCTGGCGTTACTCGCGGGGCTGACACTGCTCGTCGCGGCTATTACCCGCGCGATGCTCGGTTGGGCGGGGTGGCCGCACCGCGACGAGCGGCCGGTGGTGGTGGCCGTCATCGCGGTGAGCTTTCTCGTCAAGATGAGCGTTTTGTTCTTTCCGCTTTTCGTGAGCTCCGATGCAGATTTTCAAGCCAATCGTTTGCTCAATGTAATGGAGGGGGATTTCTACACGACCTCTGTGTCTCAGCATGTTCCACCGTTTCGGATTCCGTACCCCGTCTCCTTGTACATACTGGCCGTGCCCTTCGCAGCTTCGGGCATCGACCGGGTGTCGGTACTCAAGGGAATCACGGCTCTTTTCGACGTCGGTGTCGGATTAGTCCTGATCTTTTTGGCGAGACGCTTCCTAGGCGGCCTCAGGGCCGGTGTGTTGGCCGCCGTTGTCTATCAGTTGGTGCCGGTTAATATGCTTGCCTTCTCTGCTGGGAACTTCACGAACTTGTTCGGTGTGGCTGCCACGACCATGTTTGTTGGCTTTCTGCTTGCCGCGGCGGCGAGCGGCTCGACGATCAGTATTGCAGGAGCCGTCGTCTTTTCGTTCCTTGCTTTGACGGCTCATTTCAGCACATTTCTTTTCGGACTCGTTCTTTGGCCGGCACTTCTGGGAGCGATCTATTTGCTGGCACCTCCGAGCTTCGTGTCACCCCGTGCAAGGTGGGTGCTTCCTGCGGCAGTGGCCGGGAGTGTCGTTTTGGCGCTCGCTTATTTCACCGGATATCTAGATCTAGTGACCAGCCAGTGGGAGCGTGTGTTCTCGAGAGATTACGCCTCGGGCGCCGCGGCTGTCGCCGGTCCGCTGGACAAATTGGCGTTCAACATTCCGTTTTACCGGGGGCAACTGGGAACCGTGTTCATACTGTTGGCCATTGTCGGCGGTGTGCCGATCTTGATCCGCCCTCTCAGCTCCTCCTTCCATGCAGCCGCCACTGCATGGATGGGTGTGATGGTGCTTTTCTTTATCTTGGACCTGACCACGGCGCTCGAGGTGCGCTACGTTCTTCAAACCCTACCACTACTTGCCCTTTTTGCCGGAAGCTACCTTTCCACTTCATGGGAACGCGGCCGTTTCGGAAAGTTCGCCGTCGCTGTCGTGTTGGTCTATCTCATAGGGGTGGGCATCGCCAATATGCACGAGAGTTTGCTCTTCCGTTATCACTGACATGATGCGTGCCGTCCTTCGTTTCTTTCGCCAGTTGGGCCCCGGCATCGTCGTGGCGGCCACGGCCATTGGTGCCAGCCACATCGTTATGAGTCCGGTGGCGGGTGCACGGTTTGGTTTCGACTTGCTTTGGGTCGTCCTCTATGCTCACGCGCTCAAGTACTACGGCTTCGAGTTCGCACCCCGCTTCACCATGGCCTGCGGTGAATCCCTTCTCGAGGGCTACGCGCGAGTGCCGGGGCCAAAGAATTGGCCACTTTACCTTTTCTTGGTGGGGACGATATTGCAGGGAGTGGCCGTCGTTGCCGGCGTCATCTCGGTGGCGGCTGCGGTCGCATACTCGGCATTAGGAGTCGTTGGGCTCCAGGCGTGGAGCGTGATTCTCGCCACCGTCATTGTGGTGCTTCTTTGGGTCGGCAGGTACGAGGGCCTCGATTTTATCAACAAGATCATGATGCTGGTTTTGGTGGTTGGCGCCACGGTTGCCTTCGTCGCGGCCCCGCCTCCCGTCGATGCGGTCGCCCGTCTTTTCATCCCCGTCATACCGGCCGGATCGATTTTCTTGCTGGCGGCACTCCTGGGGTGGATGCCGACCGGTCTCGATGTCGCCATCTGGCATTCGTTGTGGGCTCTGGAGAAGGAAAAGACCTGGGAGAAGTACGCCACCGGAGAACCTGCCGAGCTTCGGCGAAAGATGTTTCGGACCGCTCTTTTCGATATGCGCTTGGGCTACGTGGTCTCTTTGGTTTTGGGCATCGTTTTCCTTTGTTTGGGAGCCGTGCTCCTACAACCTCGCGGGCTGGTGCCTCAAGGGCCGGCGGTGGCTGAAACGTTGAGCGAGATCTTTACCACGATTCTGGGAAGGTGGATGGTTCCTGTGTTTTTTACAGCCGCCTTTTTTGCGATGTTCTCCACGGCCTACAACTGCATGGATGGTTTCCCGCGAGCTTTCGCGGAGACGATGCGGCTATTGGGTTCGCACAAGAAAGACGACCGGTTCAAATCTCGAGCCTACTGGGGCTTCATGATCACCATCTACACTCTGGCCGTGTTCTTCATGACGTTCGTTCCGGCGCCCGTGTTTCTCGTTACGATGGCCGGTGCGCTGAGCCTTCTTTTCGCCCCGGTGTACTACGCACTCAATTACTACTGCGTGACACGCCTCGTGGATGATGAGTCTTACCAGCCGGGCCGGTGGGCCCGGTTGGTAGCGCTCGCGGGAATTGTCTTCGTTTCCCTCGGCGCCGCCCTCTTCCTCTACACCGAAATCTTTCTGAAGCTCCTCTCCGGTTAGGATTCTCGATTTCTTGGGTTCTTGAGTTCTTGTGGTGTGCCTTCTATTAATACTTTCTCGCCTTCAACACGGCCCTCGAGATAACGAGACGTTGGATCTCGTTGGTGCCTTCGAAGATCCGTGTGATGCGCGCATCGCGATAGAACCGCTCGATAGGGTATTCCGACATGTAACCCATACCGCCGTGGATTTGAACGGCCTTGTCGACGACGCGATCGAGGCCCTCGGTGCACTGGAGCTTGACCATGGCTGACTCGCGCCCGAAAGGCAAGCCCTCATCGCACATCCAAGCGGCCCGATAGGCCATGCTTTCCATGGCATAGATGTCCGACGCCATGTCCGCCAGCATGAATTGAATGGCTTGCAGCTTGGCAATCGGTGCTCCAAATTGCTCGCGTTCTCGAGCATGCTTGATCGAAAGCTCGAGAAGCTCTTTTCCCGCACCCACGCACTGGGCGCCCATGGAAAGACGGCCCACATCGAGCGTCTTCATGGCTACGGGGAAGCCCTCGCCCTTCTTGCCGAGTAAATGGTCCTTGGGCACTCGTACATCGTCAAAAAAAAGGTCTGTGGTGTGGGACCCGCGAATACCCATCTTCTTCTGGGGTGGTCCAGCACTGAAGCCGGGGGTTCCCTTCTCTACGATGAAGGTCGAAATGCCCCGGGTGCCGGCTTGTTGGGACGTCCGGGCGAAGACGCTGTAGACGTCGGCGATGCCACCATTGGTGATGTAGGTCTTTTGTCCGTTGAGTACCCAGTAGTCGTCCTCTTCGACAGCCGTCGTCCTCATCGAGGCGGCGTCGGACCCGGCTCCGGGCTCCGTCAATGCAAAAGCAGCGAGTTTCTTGCCCGAAGTCAGATCGGGCAAGAACTTCTTTTTCTGTTCCTCGGTTCCTGCAAGATAGATTGCCATCGTACCGATGGACTCGTGACCGCCCAGAACGACGGCTGTCGAAGCGCAGGCGCGGGAGAGCTCTTCGAGAACGATGCAGTATCCGACCTCGCCGAAACCGGCGCCCCCATACTCCTCGGGAAAAACCAGTCCCATGAATCCAAGTTCGGCCATCTGGTCGACAAGTCGTTTGGGGACGTCACCCTCTTCGTCGATCTTTGCCGCCAGCGGTTTGACTTCCTTGGTCGCAAACTCCCGAGCTACATCGCGAAGCATCCGGTGCTCTTCACTAAAGCTAAAGTCCATTGAGTGCCTCCACTGTGTTGTTCATGTGATGCAAATTTACTAGATCAATCTCCTTGTTTGGCACCCATATCTTACCGCCTTCGAAGCCAGTTTTGACATGTGTTGGGTAAGTACCATATTCTCGCTAGTCCGGTTGGTGCCGCCCGTCGAGCGGTCCAGCCAACGTCAGACCCAGTCGTGCACTTGAACGCTCAAAGAGGTTGTCGCAACGCGACGCACGCCTATTCATGTCCAACTTCCACTACTTCCTGGAGGTCCCTATGGCTCGAAAAACGTGGCTAACGGCTCTTATTGCAGTCATCCTTCTCGCGCTTCCATTGGCCGAGGCTGTAGATTCGAAACAGGCCATCGATGAGGAGTACACGCGCCTCATCAAAGAAGCGACGACGAAACCCGAGTTTCTGAGCCCGTTGACGAGCTACCTGCCCAAATCCGATGGTGTTCCGACCCCTAAAGATGTACTGGGTTACATCGTGGGCGAGCCGGGAAAGTTGACCTACTATGATGACATCCTTGGATATATGAGAGCCTTGGCCAAGGCGACACCCAACGTCGAAGTCTTTCCCATAGGGAAAACGGGTGAAGGGCGGGAAATGGTGGTTGTGGCGGTCTCGAGTGCGGCGAACATGAAAAACCTCGAGAAGTACAAAGGGCTTCTCGGCAAGTTGGCCGATCCGCGCGTGGTGACGACAGAGCAAGAGGCCAATGCCATCATTGCCGAGGCCAAGCCCATTTACTGGCTCACGGGTAACTTGCATTCCGGGGAGAGCGGTGCGGCGGAAAACTCGATGGAGCTCGCCTATCGATTGGCGGTTGATGAGCATCTCGTTCCCACCACCATTCGGGAGAACATGATTGTTTTAATCTCGCCTTCTGTCGAGCCGGATGGGCACGACAAGCACACGGACTGGTTCTACAAATACAACAAAGATGTCACGGACTACGAGGACATTACGCGTGTTCCCTATTGGGGCCGCTATACCTTTCACGATAACAACCGTGACATGATTGCCATCTCCCAATCGGAGACTGAGAGCGAAGCCAATGCCTTCTTCGAGTGGCATCCGATTGTGGTTCAGGACAACCACGAGTCCATCCCGTTCCTGTACGTCTCTTCCGGGACGGGCCCCTATAACAAGACCTACGACCCGAGCGTTACCTCGGAGTGGAACATGCTCGCTTGGTGGGAAGTCACTCGATTGACGTCCTACGGAATGCCCGGCGTCTGGACACACGGATTTTGGGATGGATGGGCACCGAGTTATCTGTTTGCCATCGCCAACAATCACAATGCGGTGGGTCGATTCTACGAGACCTATGGAAACTCCATCGGTAACACATTGGACCGGAAAGTCGGGGAGCGCTTTGGTGGGACGGAGAAGAAGTGGTTCATGCCGTCACCCCCCTACAAAGAAGTGAGATGGTCCATGAGAAACAACGTGAACTATCAGCAAACGGCGGACCTATCGGCATTCTATTTCGTGGCCACTAACCAAGAGTTCTTCCTCAAGAATTTCTGGAAGCGAGGAAAGAAGTCCTATGAGCTCGGGAAAACCGAGTCCCCGTATGCCTACGTCATCCCGGCCGGTCAGAAAGATCCCCTGGACGCGGCCTACCTCGTCAACATTCTGTTGAAGCAGAGGATCGAGGTCCACAAGGCGACGGCGGCACTTTCTTTCGGTGAGGACACCTTCGATAAAGGTTCCTATGTCATCCGGATGGACCAACCGTACCGCAATCTCGTTCTCAACCTTCTCGGTCGACAAGAGTATCCCGAGGACGGACCGCGATCTTACGATGACACCGGATGGACCTTGGGGCTCCATATGGATGTGGAGACCGTCGAGATAGAAGACGAGACCATTCTAGGTGCTTCGCTGGAACCTGTGACCGGGCCGGTAGAGCCGGAGGGTCGTGTTGTTGGGGGCCGAGCGACCGGCGCTTACATCATCAATAACGGGACCATCAATCGACTGTTGACCGCCAGGGTGAAGCTACAGGACTACAAGGCCTACGCGGCAGAAGCTTCTTTCGAGGCTGAAGGAAAGGAGTTCGATGCGGGTTCCATGATCCTCCCCGTTGAGGAAGGCAACGACAAGCTCCATGACCAGGTTGCCTTTGTTGCGAAAGCGCTCGGGCTCGAAATTGTGAGTGCATCGAGTGTCCCCGATGTCACTTCCCACGAGCTGGATCTCGCTCGTATAGCGATCTTTCACACCTGGAGCAGCACGCAAGACGACGGTTGGGTCCGTTTTGCCTTCGATCAGTTGGAGATCCCGTTTGCCGCGATCGACAAGGACGACCTTCGGGAGGGTAACCTCAAGGGCCGTTTCGACGTTATTCTCATGAGCAACGCCAGGGGAAGCCGAGGGGCGGATATCGTCAACGGCATCGATCCAGAAGAGCGGGGTCCCCTTGCTTTCGTGAAAACAGACGAGTTCGAGCACCTGGGGATGCCCTACGCCAGTCCCGACATCACCGGTGGTATGGGGTTGGAGGGAGTTGCCAACCTGCAACGATTCGTTCAAGAGGGTGGCCTGCTCATCGCGCTGCACAACAGCGTGAGAGTCCCGGTGGACTATGGCTTTTTTCGAGGGGTGAGTGTCGTGGAAGCGGATTCCGACTTTTACAACCCCGGTAGCTTGTTCAAAGGGGCTGTCGTCAACAAAGCCCATCCTGTCGTCTACGGCTTCGGCGAGAACCCGACCATTTATCGGAGTCGCTCCGGTCCGCTACTGGATTTGGGTGCAGCATCGGGGTTTGGAGAGCCTGACAAGGAGAAAGAAAAGCACATCGTGCTCCGCTTTGCCGATGAAGACGATTTGCTGCTGAGCGGTATCATCAAAGGCAAGAAGACCATCAAGGGCAAAGCCGCCATCATCGACATGCCTGTCGGGAAGGGTCACGTACTCCTCTTTGCTTTCAACCCGCTCTGGCGCGATCTGAGTCACGGAAACTACATGTTCGTTATCAATGCAATTTTGAACTACAACGATCTCGACGTCGGGATGACCGTGCCGGCGGAAACAGAGAACTAAGAGCAAGAATTCAGGAATTCAAGAACTCAAGAAATCAGGAATGAAGACGTATTCACATGGGAGGTAGGGGATGGAGTTATCCTTGCGAATGCTGCTGTTGATTGCCCTCACGACTCTGGTAGCGCAACCCTTGTTTGCTACACAAGACCATGATGAAGAATACACTCGCCTCATCAAAGAAGCCACGACAAAGCCCGAGTTTCTGAGTCCCCTCGTTAGCTATTTGCCCAAAGCTGATGGTGTTCCGACCCCCAAAGATGTTTTGGGATACATCGCCGGGGCCTCCGGAAAGCTCACCTACTACGACACCATGCTCGAGTACATGGACGCGCTGGACAAAGCTTCACCGCGCGTTCGAGTTATTCCCATGGGGAAGTCGGGGGAAGGTCGGCCCATGGTCCTCGTGCTCCTCACGAGCGACGAGAATATGGCTAAGCTGAATGAGTACAAAGGTCTCATGGCCAAGCTCGCTGATCCTCGCGTCGTAACCACGAGCGAGGAGGCGGACGACATTGTCTCACGAGTGAAGCCCGTCTACTGGCTGACCTCGAACTTGCATTCGCCGGAAAGTGGCTCAGCGGAGGCGGCCATGGAGTTGGCCTATCGACTTGCGGTCGACGATCACCCAACCGTCAAAACGATCCGTGACAACATGATTGTTTTGATCTCACCTTCCATCGAACCGGATGGGCACGACAAGCACACGGACTGGTACTACAAGTACAACAAAGATGTCACGGAGTACGATCAGATCACTCGGGTCCCTTATTGGGGGAAGTATACCTACCATGACAACAACCGCGACATGATCACGATGTCTCAGCCGGAGATGCAAAACATCGCGGATGTCTTCTTCGACTGGCATCCCGTCGTTGTCCAGGACAATCACGAGTCCGTGCCTTTCCTGTTCTTCTCGTCGGGGAACGGTCCATCCAGCTTTCATGGCACCATGGATGCGGAGAGGAACCTCATCGCCTGGTGGGAAATGACGCAGATGAACGCTTACGGCATGCCCGGTGTTCACACCCATGACTTTGGCAACACGTCGTGGAGTCCCAACTTCATGGCCTCCATCGCGCCCAATCACAACGCGACGTTTCATTTCTACGAGACGTTTGGAAACGCCGTTGCCAATACCCTGGAGCGGGAGATCACTCGCGATAATCAACTCAAAAAGGACTGGTACCGCCCCGTGCCTCCCTACAAGAAGGTCTCCTGGTCCCTTCGGAACAACTTGAACTACCAGATCACGGCCGACCTTTTGGCGATGCATCTGGTGGCGTCCAAGAGAGATTTCTTCCTCAAAAACTTCTGGATCAGAGGCCACGACTCGTATCAGAAAGGTAAGACCGAGCCGCCCTATGCCTACGTCATTCCGGAGAAACAGAAAGATCCGCTGGATACGGCGTTTCTTCTTGATGTCTTGATGAGGCATGGGATCGAGCTTCACAAAACACAAGAGGTTTTGAAAGTCGAGGAGACCGAGTATCCCGCCGGCTCTTACCTCGTCCGAATGGATCAGCCCTACCGCAACCTCGCATGTCTCTTGCTGGGAATTCAGAAGTACCCCGAGGGTGCTCAGCGCCCTTACGATGACGTGGGTTGGACGTTGGGCCTCAATATGGGCGTGGAGACGGTGGCCGTTGAAGACGAAGCCGTTTTCGACCTGCCCGTGATCGCGCTTGCGGAAGCGGTGAAGCCCAAAGGAGGGGTCGATGGTAAGGCCACGGGGGCTTATGTCATCAACAACGGAACCATCAACCGTCTGATGACGGCGCGCGTGCGACTCCAAGACTTCAAAGCTCTTGCGTCGGAAACTTCTTTCGAGATGGACGGAAAAAGCTTCGACTCCGGGTCTCTGATTTTCCCTGTGGCCGGCGCTCCTTCGAGCTTGCACGACGCGGTGTCATCGGTCGCCTCCGATCTAGGCATCGAGGTCGTGAGCGCCGCCAACCCTCCCGATGTTCCAACACATGAGGTCGAGGTTCCCCGTGTCGCCATCTTCCATACCTGGAACAGCACCCAGGACGATGGGTGGGTGAGGTTTGCCTTCGACGAGCTGAAGATTCCGTACGCTTACGTCGACAAGGACGACTTGAAGGAAGGAAATCTCGCGGACCGTTTCGACGTCATCCTTCTGAGCAACGCCCGCGGGAGTAAGGGCGCGGATATCGTCAACGGACTCGACCCTGAAAAGTGGGGCCCCCTGGCTTTTGTCAAAAGTGACGAGTTCAAGCATTTGGGCACACCGGACTCGAGCAACGACATCACAGGCGGTATGGGCATCGAAGGCGTTCTCCACCTCGAGGAGTTCGTGAAGGCGGGAGGCGTGCTTCTGGCTCTTCAGAATCCGGTTCGGATAGCATTGGACTATGGATTGGTGAGGGGCATCGGCTACTTCGAGCCAAGCAAGGCTTTTCACAATCCCGGGTCACTGATCAAAAGCGAGATCGTGAACGAAAGACACCCCATCGCCTATGGCTACGACAAGGAAGTCGTCATTCTTCGCCGCCACGCCGGCCCGCTCCTTGATATTCCCGAAAAGCTCGAGAAGCACGTGGTAGCGCGATACGCAGAAGAAGGGGAAATCTGCGTGAGCGGCATGGTGGCGAACGAAAAGGAACTCAAAGGAAAAGCCGCCATCGTAGATATGCCGTTGGGCAAGGGGCATATCATTTTGTTTACGTTCAATCCTTTTTGGCGAGATACGACGCACAACCTCTACGCATACGTGTTCAATGCACTCATGAACTACAACGATCTCCATGTGGGTGCCGTGGAAGAGAAAAAGGCCAAAGCAACGGAGACCACATCGAGACCATAGGATTCTGCGGCGAAGGGAATCTGGCCGTAAAGGGCGCGAGCGAGGAGCGAGTGCCGGAGCGAGGCGAAGAGCCGAGCGACAACTAAGAAGCTCGAGCGCATAGCGGGAGAGGACGGCCCGTCAGGGCCGTCGGCCAGGAGGAATTGGCGTGAGGAGTCATCCGCCAAGGGAATCTGGCCGTAAAGGGCGCGAGCGAGGAGCGAGTGCCGGAGCGAGGCGAAGAGCCGAGCGACATCTAAGAAATGACCGCTGACTACACCTCTTGGATTGAGATCGAGGCAGACGCATTGGTCTCGAACCTGGCGGCGTTTCGCTCCGTGCTGAGCCCGGACTGCCGGCTCCTGGTCGTGGTGAAGTCGAACGCCTACGGTCACGGATTAGGAGTGGCGGCTCCGGTCATGGCAGCACATGCCGATTGGCTGGGCGTGAACTCGCTCGAGGAAGCACTCGGGCTGGAGCGGTTGAGCTTGGGGAAGCCCATCCTCATTATGGGGTTTACCCCCCTCGGGCGCTTGACCACCGTCGTGAAGCACGGCTTCCGTCAAGTTGTTTTCAGGCGGGACGTCGTCCGCGAGCTCGGCCGGGCCGCCCGCGATGCCGGGAAGAATGCTCTCGTGCATCTTAAAATCGAGACCGGTACCCATCGACTCGGTGTGCCTTGGTTCGACCTCGCCATGTTCTCGGAGGAGCTTCAAAACACCCCCGGCGTCGAGGTCGAGGGGGCCTACACGCATTTTGCCAACATCGAAGATACCTTGGATCCGTCGTTCGCAGAGCGGCAGCTGAAGAGATTCCGCGATGCTCTCGAGATCATGGAACCGCTAGGTTTGCAGCCGGATCTCGTTCACACGGCCGCTTCGGCGGGGGTACTTCTGTACCCCGAGACCCACTTTTCATTGGTACGAGTAGGGATTGGAGCGTACGGTATTTGGCCCTCCCGGGAGACCCGGATTGCTGCTCGAGAACGAGGACGTGAGATCGTATTGACGCCAGCACTCACGTGGAAATCACGGATCGCCCAGATCAAAAACGTCACGGCGGGTGAATATGTAGGCTACGGGTTGACTTATCAAGCCACGCGAACGATGCGACTGGCGGTGGTGCCGCTGGGTTACTACGAGGGATACGATCGAAAGCTCTCGAGCGCCGGACGCGCCTTGGTTCGGGGTCAGCCGGTTTCGGTGGTAGGACGCGTAGCGATGAACATGACGATGTTCGATGTCACGGAGGTCGGTGCAGAGGAGGGCGACGAGGTCGTCTTACTCGGCCGGCAAGGTGAGGCCGAAGTGTCTGCCGCGGAGATCGCAGAGAAGACGGGAACTATTCCTTACGAGACACTTTCGCGGATACACCCAAGTATTCCGAGAGTGTTGGTCTAGATAAAGGAGAAAGTCCGCGTTCGTTAAGACTACCGCGGACAAGTCGGCGGACCCGCGCGAACCCGCTGAAGCTTCGCTGCGATCTCAAGCTGCGTAGGCGGGGAGGAAGTAGGAAGGAGAAAGGAGAAAGTGAAAGCTCCTGTGCGTACTCGGTGGCCGTCGCACCAGGAACTAACGCGCCTGGTTGCCAACGGTCTTGTCTGGAGTGGTGTGGCTCGATTCTGAGTACTTGGGTGCTTGAGTACTAGCCAATCTACTTCTCAGACAAACGTCTTACAAAAGATCTGTCCGCGGGGACCCAGTCGAGCTCGAGCAGATCGGCTTTGGGAATCCAAGCCAGCTCTGCAACATCGAGAGGATCGGGATCGCCACCCAAGAGCTTGCAAGAATAGAAAAGAAGCAGAACGTTCTTCTCGGGGTAGCGGTGATAGACGACCTCCAAAATCGTTCCTACCTCAATCTCGACACCAAGCTCTTCACGAAATTCGCGAGCTAGACAATCCTCGGGCGATTCATTCGACTCCAGTTTGCCACCTGGAAACTCCCAGAGTCCTTCAAGGTGGGAGCCCTCGTTGCGTCTTGCGACGAGGACGTTACCGTCACGGATCAATACGCCCGCGGTGACGATGATCGGAAGGTTCGAATCCACTGGGATCAAATCATACCAGACAAGAAACGATTTCCATTTTGGATCCCATCGAGCTTCGTAACATAATAGTGCGCCATGTTGCGTCAGACTGAAGGGTCGGTCCTCTGTGTCTCTTGCGGACAATTGGTCGGTGTCAATGACGAGCGCTGCTACAACTGTGGTCGATGGAATCCCGCCCTTTGGGGTTATGCAGGCACGATCCGCAAGCTCGGACACGATTTAGGCTTCGTCAAGCTCTTGCTCGTGGGCTGCGTTGGCCTCTATCTGGCAACACTCGCCATCGACCCCTCGGCCATACGGATGGGCGGAATGCTTTCCTTTCTATCACCCAGCACGAGGGGCTTGTTTTTGTTCGGGGCTAGCGGGGCTATTCCCGTTTTCGCCTACGACCGTTGGTGGACGGTCTTGAGCGCCGGATGGCTCCATGGCGGGCTGCTTCACATCGCCTTCAACATGATGTGGGTGAGGAACCTCGCTCCCGTAACCGCCGAGATCTACGGTGCAGGACGCATGGTGATTATCTACACGATCTCCTGCATTGCAGGTTTCGCTTTGAGCAGCGTCACCGGGTACTTGCCGCTTCCGGGGCTACTTCAGGGCGCCAGCATGACGGTCGGCGCGTCAGCACCGATTTTTGGGCTTTTGGGGGCGCTCGTTTATTCCGGCAAAAGGGGTGCCAGCGGCGCGCTAGGACGTCAGGCTTGGAGCTATGCCGTGATCCTTTTCATCTTCGGCCTGGTTTTTCCAGGGGTGGATAACTACGCCCATGGCGGAGGATTCCTGGGAGGATACGTGGTGGCCATGTGGTTGGATCCGATGAAGCCGGAACGAGGCGATCACCTCGTGGCGGCTCTCGTTTGTCTGCTGCTTTCCGCGCTATCGATCGTGGCTTCGGTAATCTACGGTCTGCCCTTACTGACGGGACCAGCCTAGTCGCGGCGCCGCCGGGCGGAAGCTCCACTTCCTCCGACCAATCCCAGATCGAGTAAGACGGCAATCACCACCACGGCAAGATAAACTCCGGTGACGGTACCGTTCGTGTTGACGGCCCACGCGTAGGCGATGGTGGTCAAAGGCATGAATAGAAAGCCAAGAACCGGCCAGAGCGCCGTGTCGTAGGCACGGCCGAGATAGGTGCTGAAGACGAAGATCAGCGCGAGTGCAATGCGAGGCGTGACGAGAGCCAAACAGCCGATCAAACAACCCATGACGTTGTTGAGGATATCAGCAACGGCGGTGCTCAGGCAAGGCCTTGAATTCGCTTCGGAGAATGCGGCACAATCCTTCCGTCTGGAGGCGAAATGACACAGAATAAAGCCCTTGTTCGCTCTCGAACGGACCGTATGATTGCCGGTGTTTGCGGTGGTCTCGCCAAATGGCTGGGCTGGGACCCCACCGTGGTGCGGGTTGGATACATCGTTCTATCCGTTTGCTCGGCCGCTTTCCCGGGCATTTTGGTGTATATCGTTTTGTGGCTCGTCATGCCCGAGGGAGATTGAGAGCTTCCAAACGATACCGTCTGGCCAGCTCCAACCGCTTAGTATGATTGCCCCCAAAGTGCCCCCCGCGGCGTCGGAATCGACCATGGTCATTGGTCGAAGGCTGCCGGAGGACCGGGAAGCGCTCGAAGCAATGTATGCTGAGGTTTTTGGCCGCGATGCACTTGCCGAAAGTCGCGAGCGCTGGCAGTGGCAGTACGAGCTGAACCCTCATTGTCCACCTGAGGGTCCCGACATTTGGGTTGCCAAAGAAAGGGGTGAGATTCTCGGCCAATACGCCACCATGAATGTCCGGCTCAAGGTCAAAGACCGCATCTTGCAGGGTTCTTGGGGCATGGATGTGATGGTCAATCCACACCTCCAAAAAAAAGGTGTGGGCACCCAGCTCTTCAATTACTGGGATCAGCATATTGAGGCTCCATTGGGGCTTGGCCTATCGGTGTCGTCTTACGCGCTCTTCAGGAAACTCCAATGGCATGATGTCGGGCCCGTTCCTTGTTTCACCAAGCCACTCGATGTTCGCGCGCTATTGAGGCGACGGTTTGGAGCTCTCCCGGCGGCCATCATTGCGCCCTTGGTGAAGGCCGGCTTGTGGATCCGCTATCCGGAACGAAAACCATCACAGGAAGACTACATCCGGATACGCCGCCTTGACGAGCCTTTCGGAAGTGCCTTCGACCAACTGTGGCACAAAGCTTCTCCCGGCTACGACTTCGTCGTCGAGCGTAAATCGCGTTACCTGGAGTGGAAATTCCACCAGATCCCCTATGTGTCCTATGAGATCTACCAGGCCTTTCGTGACGGAGAGCTGGTGGGTTACGTCGTCTTGCGCCAGGCGGTCAAGAACGGCGTCCGCCTCGGTCTGGTCGTGGATCTCTTTGCTCACCCCGAAGATAGTGCCGCTGCCGATGCGCTCATCGATTGGGCGTCGAAATGGGGACGAGACCATCGCGTCGCTCGCCTACAGACCTTCACGTTCCACAGGCAATGGTGGGAGAGACTTCGTCGCAGGGGATATATTCGCATCAAGAGTCCCATGCAATTCTGTTTGCACCTCCATAGCGATAACGTCAAGCGTTCGTTCTTCCTGGACACCTCTCGCTGGCACGTGACTTTTGGGGACTCGGATATGGATCGGACCGAATGACTCGAGTTCTGCTAGGCGTTGACACGGAAGCGGACAACCAGTGGGAAGCTTCTTCTCGCGACGAGCTCACGGTACGCAACATAGCTGAGCTACCACGCTTACAGGAGCTTTGTGACACCTATGGCGTCCGACCGACGTATCTTCTCACCTATGAAGTGGCCACCGACTCGGAGTCCCAAGGCGTACTCAGGGATCTTGCGGCAACCGGTCGATGCGAGATGGGCACGCACCACCATCCATGGACCACACCACCTCTAGTCAACGGGCATCTCTACCCTTTGAATCTCGAGCCCCATCACTATCACGCACAACTTCAACGGTTGACCGAAGTCGTTGCTGAGGTGACTGGAGAACTTCCTGTTTCTTACCGTGCCGGACGAAACGGTTTTGCCGGCTGGCAAGTGGCTCTGCTCGAGAAGGAAGGCTACCTGGTCGACTCGAGCGTCGACCCGTTCTTCAACGAACGGAAGAAGGGCGGTCCATCGTTTGCGGGTGCGCCGAAGGATCCTTATTTTCTGGGAAGCGAGGATCCTTGCCGTCCGGGCTCGACAAAACTGTTGGAGATCCCGATTACGAGCCGGCTCAATCGCCGATGGCCGCAGTGGCTTCAAAAGACCTATGCGGATGTCACACCCGCCTATCAGTTTCGACGAGTGCTTCGTTTGGCGGGGGTCGTGCGACCGATTTGGCTCCGCCCGTCCTACTCGAAGACCAAGGACATGCTCTGGCTGGCTGACAAGCTCGTGGTCAAAAAGACACCGGTTGCCAACATCATCTTTCATTCCAGCGAGCTCCTCCCGGGTGGAAGCCCATACAATAGGACTCGCGAGGACGTCGAGGGTTTCTACGAAAGTCTCGAGGCTCTCCTTCGTCGGCTGGCGGAAAGAGGTGTGGAAGGAAGGACGTTTTGCGAGCTCCGAGACGAGTGGGTCAGTGAGGATCGTCCTTGAAAGTCTGCATGGTCACGCCTCATCTGCCTCCCGATCAGGCGGCCAACGCATTGCTGCCGCCTCTCCTGGGAGAAGGACTCACCAAAAGGGGGCACGACGTCTCGTTCGTTGCTTTCGAGCCCAAGCAGGGTCGACCGACTCATTCCAACGTGACCTACATCTCACGTCCGGCGGGGGGATGGCAAAGGAAGCTCAGGTTGTCCCAGTTGGCGACACTTCGGGAAATCTTACGGAAGGCCCGAGGTCCTCTGCTCGAGGCGGATGTGGTTCACCTCCACAGCAACACTTTCATGAACCAAGTTGCGGCCTGGCTGGTCGACAGAGGGAAACGACCGTTCATCCTGACCCATTACGGGACCGAAATATGGCACTACCGCCGACGTCGACCCGTGGATCCCTTCTTGTGGATGAATCGCCGGGCGGCGCATGTGACCTATTACTCTCGTTTGCTCCTGGAAAGATCGCTGGAGCTCGATGTCATTCCCTCCAGTTACTCGGTTGTCTACCCTCCCAGTGATAGGCGCTTTTGTACCTACGCTCCAGATGAGCGAGAACGGGCAAGAAAGGCGATGAGGGTCGATGGTGGGCCATTTCTGATGAACGTCAAGCGCCTTCATCCACTGGGAGGGCAACGTTATCTCGTTGAAGCCATGCCTGAGATCCTTCGTCATTTTCCCAAAGCCAAGGCCTGGTTTGCCGGCGAAGGAGAATCGCGACCCGATCTCGAAGCGTTGATCTCCAAACTCAATCTAACGGGTTCGGTGCGGCTCCTGGGGCTGGTCGATAACCGCGAGCTACCCGGCTACTACGCGGCGGCCGACTTATTCGTTTTGCCCTCAAAGCTGGAGGCCTTTCCCACCGTGGCTGCGGAAGCCTTGGCTTGCGGGACGCCTGTGGTGACGGCGGACCATCCAGGAGGCAAGGAAATCAAAGAGCTCTTTCCAAACGATGTTGAGGTCGTTCCTCGTCAAAACGCTGACGCATTGGCCCTTGCGATCCGGGAGGCTCTCGTTTCGGGCAAGCGGTGCTCGGAGGAGACACTGAAACGGATCGAGGACGAGTTTCGTCCCGACGCGGCCGTAGAGAAGTACCTGGGGCTTTATGAAGACGCGTTGGGGACGGGAGGCCGCGGTGCGTGAGATCCAACCCGAGGCTATCAAGGAGCACGGCGAGATCCGTTTCCGCTCCGAGTACCACTACGCGGTCTTCGAATACTTCCGGAGCGCCAAGGTGGTCAAGCAGGTGGAACGAGCCGGCGTCCAGGTTCGAGGCCGCTTTCTCGATGCAGGTTGTGGCGGTGGTGGTATTGCGGTTTCCTTTGCAGAGGAAGGCGAGTTTTCCGTGGGATTGGATATTGCCAATCGATTTGGTGATGCGGGAAAGCGTCTTGCCGAGGAACGCGGTATCAGCAACGTCACCTTTGTTCAGGCCGACGGCACGTCGATGCCGTTTCGGAACAGTTACTTCGACCTTATCCTCTCCCACTCGGTCATCGAGCACGTGGCCTCGGCTGTGGAATATTTGAGGGAATGCGCCCGAGTGCTTCGTCCCGGAGGCGTGATGTTTCTCTCCACAGCGCCCTACCTGTCTTTCACGGGATCGCATCTCTCGCGTCTTAGGATCCCTATCCCGATCCATCTTCTGATGCCTCGAAGCTGGGCCTTTCGCCTGAATTTTTACATCGCACAAAAGAAGCCGTCGTGGCTGAAGGAGCCCAAAGAGTCCAACTCCTTGAAGATGATGGCGGAGCGGGGGGAAACCAAGGAAGACGATCTCTTGCAGTTGGTCACGGTGGCCGGCGTACACGAGTGGCTGAGACAAAGTGGATTCCAGCTCGTACGCGAAGATCGCCACATCAGTGGGTTTTTTCGTCGTCGGGTGCCGGGGTTCCTACGACGACTCTTGGAAGGCAACGGACTCACTCAGAACATTATCGTCAGCAATTTGGAGTATGTTCTCGTCAAGCCGGCCGAAATCATAGAAGGACGACGAGCGTAATCATGGGAAAAGGGCGCTTCCTGAAACGGCCGGGTTTCCGAGACCGGGGCGAGATCGTTCTGGCCGTGGCCTTGCTCCTCTCCGTTGTGCTGGTCAAGCCCCGCATCGCTGAGTCTGACGCTATCGAGTACTTTTCGTACCTCCACTCGATCCTTTTCGACGGCGATTTGGATTTTGAGAACGAGTACACTTACTTCTATCTCGAGAATCCGGAGGGACGGCAAGGTTTCAAGGAGACTTTTCTGGACCTCGAGACGCCGACGGGACTCAAGCTCAATTTCGGGCCCATCGGCTCGGCCCTGCTCTGGTCACCGTTTTACATCGCTGCGCACGGAGGCGTTCTGGTGGCGCAGGCACTGGGAGCCGATGTGACGGCCGATGGGTTGTCTCTTCCTTACCGTTGGGCGGTCGCCATTGGCTCGATGCTTTGGGGCGCCGTGGGTCTCTTGCTTTCCTACCGATTTGCTCGCCGTTACGCATCGGAGTTTGCCTGTTTCGTTGCCATCGTGGGTCTATGGTGGGCAACGCCTGTCGCCTATTACCTGTATGTCGCGCCCGGAATGAGTGAGGCGCCGTCTTTGTTTGCTGTGGCGCTTTTCTTCACCCTTTGGCGATGGGCCGCGCACGGGAGCATTGGGCGCTGGATAGTGTGGGGTGCTTCTGCCGGCCTCATGGCGCTGGTTCGAGAGCAAGCGGGTCTTTTTGCCGCCGTCGTTTTGATTGCAGCCATTTCACCGAAACTCGAAGCGGACTGGACCGGCAGGCTGAAACGGCTCGTTGCCTTCGGTGCCACATCGGCCTTGGTCTTTTCGCCACAACTCCTTGCTTACATGACGTTGTATGGCCAACCGTCGCCGTCGGACTACGTCAAAAGAAAAATGATCTGGTACTCCCCGCACTTTTTCGAGGTCCTGTTCTCGACAGAGCATGGCTTGTTCTTTTGGAGTCCCATTTTGTTGCTGTTTCTCGTGGGTGGGTGGCTACTGTTCGGTCGAGATCGCGAAGCTGCTTTGGTGCTTGCGATGGGATTCTTGTCCCAGGTCTTCATCTCGGGGGCTGTGGATTCTTGGACGCAAGCGGGCGCCTTTGGCTCTCGGCGGTTTGTTGCGACGAGTGTCATTTTCGCTGCTTGGGGAGGAGTACTGCTCTTTGCCCTTGCCCGACGCATCCGCTCCGTGGGTATCGTGCTGCTGAGCGGATTCCTCGTCGTCTGGAACCTATCGCTCATGATTCAATTTGGCTTGGGGCTCATGGATCGTCAAAAGCTCGTGTGGGGGGAAGTGATCCATAACCATATCTACGAGGTGCCGACTCGCCTATTTTCCATGGCGGGTAAGTACTTGAGAGCTCGCGATCGGATCAACGAAGGCGAATAGGGTGATTTCCAAGTACTTGCTTTCCGTTGTCCAATGCCCGGCCTGTCGGTCCGAGGGCGATCTCATCGAGGAAGGCGATGGTCTCCGTTGTGCCCATTGTTCTCGACGGCTCCCGTTTCTCGGGGACAAGGGATTCCTCGATCTCCGCCCACCCGCCGGCACGTTTGGTGAGCTGACCGAGTATGCTGAAGAAGAGTTTCATCATCGTGAGGGCCCGCTGCGTCCACCGCTACTTTCGGCTCGCGTCAAAATAGACCAGATGAGTCAGATGCTCGGGCTCTCGCCTGCTGATAGCGTTCTCGATATTGGCTGTGGAAACGGGCGCGCGGCTTACTTCAAGCAAACAGGCGTCGGGCACATGGTGGCCATCGATGCCGGTGACCATTTTGCGTCCGAAGCGTTGGCCACGGTCGATCTTTGCCGGGGAGACATCCGGCGCTTACCGTTTCGAACGGGCTGTTTCGACAAGAGCTATTCACTGGACGTACTCGAGCATCTCACGGAGGACGGCGTGCGGGCTATGCTTTCTGAGGCGCGACGTGTTCTCAAACCCGGGGGGCAACTGTTCGTCTACTCGCATGTGATGATGAGCTCGAAGCTAGCTTCCTTTCAAAGGGGCGTGAATCATCTGGTGCGCTGGCTGGACCGGCATGGGCTGGTGGACAATCAGCCGGAACAAGAGCGAAAATCCGATCATGTGAATGCTCTAACCAGTTACGATCTGCTCGAAAGGCTCGTTGACGAAGCTGGATTCCGCATCGAGGAAATTCGCTATTACAACGTGGTGTTCAAAGCGGTCATCGAGGACCTTTTACTGCCGATCGTTGAGCACAACTTCTACAAGAAAAGCCCATCGAAAGAGCCGTCGAATACCGTCGGGGAAGTTTCCGGCTCTGAATCGATTCCGCGAACGGCACGCCCCAACGTGGGGCGCTGGGCCCATGGTCCGCTCACGCTGGCAACGGCCCTGATGAAGCTCGATGTCAGGCTTTTCGGTGGAATACGGACAGGCCCCTTCTTTCTACAACTTCGTGCTTCGGAGAACAGGTGAAGCTCCTCTACGTCGCCTCCGATCAAATCGTGCCGGGTTCGACGGGAGGCTCGGTTCACGTCGAAGAGGTCGCAAGCGGACTTGCGCAGCGCGGGCACGAGGTCCATGTGGTGGCCCGCAAGAATGAATCGAGTCCCGAGCCGGAGAGTTTCCAGCTTCATCGTCCGCAGACGCTTCTTCAACACCGATGGTTTCGTTGGTCCGCTGAGAAATCCATTGGGGATCTGATGGATCGCCTGGGCGTCGATGTCGTCCTGGAGCGTTACTATAACTTTGCCGGAGAAGGCGTGAGAGCGGCTCATGGGCGGGGTGTGCCTTCCGTTCTTGAAGTGAACTCCCCGGTCATGGATCACCCAGGCTCAGTTAAGGCCTTGCTGGACGGGATGCTGTTATGGCGTCCCATGCGGCGGCTTCGTGAAGAGCAATGTAAAAAGGCGACGGCGTTGATCACACCTTTGCCCAGCATTGTTCCTTCGGATGTGCCTCGAGAAAAAGTCCACCAGATCCATTGGGGCGCCAATGTGGAGAGGTTTCAGCCCGGGCTCACACCGAGAGGTAATGCAGAAGCGGTGCCGATTCCGTTGGATGCTCGCGTCGTGGTTTTCTCGGGCAGCTTTCGATACTGGCACGGTGCCGATGTTTTGGTGAGAGCCGGAACAAGGGTGCTCGAGAGCAGCGGCGGCAAGAAGGCCTTCTTCTTGTTTCTGGGATCGGGACCTGGTTGGTCTCGAGTTCGACAGGAAATCGAGCGATTGGGAGTCCAAAGCCGCTGTCACCTAACGGGAGCCATTCCGTACCAGGAGATGCCGCATTATCTTGCCCGCTGTCACATCGGAGTGGCCCCTTATCAACCCTCGCGTCACGGTCAGCTCCAATTGGGCTTCTATTGGTCGCCATTGAAGATTTTCGAGTACATGGCAAGTGGGCTTCCCACCATCACACTGGACATCGATCCCTTGCGAGAGATCGTTCGACAGGGCAAAGAGGGTTTGTTGTTCGAAGAAAGAAATGAAAAAGCCCTTGCTGGAGCGATCACGGAGCTCGTAGCATCGCCAGAACGCGCTCGAGAGATGGGGACTTCGGCCCGCGAGAGGATCGTCGCGCACTACAGTTGGCAGGCCCATTGCGAAAAACTCGAGCAGGTCCTAATGGGTTTAGTCTTCGATAAATCAGGGATTCAACCGAGGCCGCGAATAAACGCAGATTAAAGCATAACATTATGGATAGAGAGGCAACTGTCACTACATGAGAATCCTCATCACCACCGATGTGTTTCCACCCGGCGGAGGCGGGAGCGCGCAATCGACGGCGGCCCTTGCGCGGGGCTTGGCTCGTCGCGGCCATGACGTGACCGTCCTCGTTCTCGAGCGGAATGTTCAGGGTGAGCTCCGCCGGGACTGGGAAGCCGTCCAGGTCATCGAGCTTGGGGTGGGGAAGTCGACGCCTGGCGGCTCGCAACGGGAGCAGCGTGCCGCGACCTTTTTGAGAAAGTGGGCGCCGAAAGAACGCTTCGACGTGGCTCACGCGCAACATTGGTTGTCGGCGAAAGCGACGGTCGAGGCGAGCCGGGACATCGGATGGCCGGTTGTCGCGACGGTCAGAGACTACTGGCCCATCTGTGTCTGGTCCACCATGCTCTCGGGGACCGAGCGTTGCCCAGGTTGCAGTTATTGGCGGCGGGTGCTGTGCTCGGGACGTCGTCATCCGCGGCTATGGCCCGTTGCACCTTTGCTGCCACCCATGATCGGGAGAGAGCTCTACGATCGAGTCCGAACATTGAGGAGGGCCGCAGGGGTTATTGCCGTCAGCGGACACGTGAAGCAGTCTTTACCCGTAGACCATTGCCGGGTCATTCCCAACCTCGTGGACCTTCCAGACATCGAGCGAAGATCAGAGGGAGAGCCACCAAAGGACCTTCCGGATCGCTTTGTCTTCTTTGCCGGCAAGCTCGAGCCCAACAAAGCGCCCGATCAACTGACGCCAATCATCCATGCCGCCGGTGTACGGGTTCCCTTGGTCGTCGCCGGGAATGGAAGTCTCGAGACGGGGCTGAGAGAGGAAGCCGCCCGATCCGATGAGGAAGAACGCTTCATCGGATGGATCGAGCCCGACAAAGTGCTCCAGCTCATGCGCCGAGCGGCGGCCGTGCTCTTTCCGTCCCGGTGGGATGAGCCACTCTCGCGCGTGCTTCTCGAAGGCCTAGCCGTGGGTGCCGTGCTCATCGTGGAACCCACAGGGGGAAGCAATGAGATTGTCGTCCACGAGGAGAGCGGTTTGATAGGCCGAAATGTCGAAGAGATGGGCGCGGCTCTCGCTCGCGTCCTCACCGAGAACGGCCTATCGACACGACTACGCCAAGGGGCGCGGCAACGGGCGAACGAGCATTTCTCCCAAGACGTTGTACTTCCTCGTGTGGAAGAAGTCTACGAACGAGTCAGCGAAGGAGAACGACTACAAGGATGAAGGTCGGTGTTCTTTCCCGAGTGGCGCATCCTCTCCACGGATTGGGAGGCTTGGAACGTCATGTGGGTGCTCTCGTGAAGTATCTCTCGCGGGAGGGCGCCGATGTGACGTTGGTGACCTCGCCGCCGGAACGTGAAGCTCGCATCGCCGATGTCCATGTCGAACCCGTGCCCTATAGAAAGATTCCATGGCCTCGGCGCGCCGGCTTTGTGGTCGCGGATCGGAACACGAACTATCTACTTTGGAATCTCGAGGCAGGAAAACGAATTCATGATCTGGCGATGGATATCGTCCATGTCGAAGCGGGTGCCGGTTTCGGCTATGCGCGTACTCGTGAGTCGCACCGTCGCCCGTTCGTCGTCCAAGCGCAAGGTTTGGAGGAGTTCAAAACTCATTGGCTCAAGCGAGCCGCCTACCTTCCCCTTCGTCTTGCTACCCGCTATGCAGTGATGCGAGCACAGAAAGTCATCGTCCCTGATCTTGCGATGATGGAGGAAGTTCGCAGGATCCTCTCCGTTCCGTCAGACAAGACCGTTTTGATTCCCCTGGCCATCGATCTCGAGGAGATCGAGCGTCCTCCGGTCGAAAGCCGAGCCGAGCCAGCCGAGCGGTGGAGCTTCGCTAGTGATGCCAAGGTGTTGCTTTCTGTAGGGCGCCTCGAAGCCTACAAGGGATTCGACGTTCTCGCCAAAGGACTTGCACGTGTCAAGGAAGAGCTTCCCCAACCCTGGGTATGGGTCTTGGTGGGCACAGGGCCCCAGGAGTCCGCGCTTGGGAGCTTGGTGAGTCAGCTCGGCATCGCCAAGATGACGCGTTTCACCGGCCCGGTCTCGGATAGAGATCTCGCCACGCTTTACGAACGATCCGACCTCTTCGTCCATCCGACGCTCTTCGAAGGCAGCTCGTTGGTGACTCTCGAAGCGATGGCGCATGGCAAACCGGTCATCGGAACGGCCGTCGGAGGAATACCCGACAAAATCGAAGAGGGTGTCAACGGATTTCTCGTGCCGCCGGGTGATGAAGATGCACTGGCAAAGGCCGTCGTCAAAGCGTTTTCCCTCGGTCCCAAACTAGCAGCACTCGGTGTCGAGGGAAGACGGCGCGTAGAGGCGGACTTTAGCTGGACCCACCGAGCGCGGCAGCTGATGAACCTCTATCGTCAAGTGCTTCAAGAGTCGACGACGTGATATGGGGTGGATTCGAAGATCTCCATGACCGCTGACTGCTCGACCGCACAGGCGGGCGCTCCCGGAATGCTAAGGTGTAGAAGTCAGCATTTAGTCTGACAATCATGAAGAGTAGCTTTCGACTTACATCTCCATTTAGTTCCATAAGTGGTTGATTGGTCTGGATACATTGCGGTTTCCGCAACTGTATTTTGTAGTGCGGCGTTAGAATGACGTTCTGTGAGGGAAGAGTATGGACATGTTTGAACAACTTGAAGATATCAACAATCGACCTGAACCGTTTGAGTGCTATACGGCGGCAGATCTGTGGACGGACGATCACACCTCAGAGCAGATGCTCGCCCACCATCTCAACGCCGATATCGATGTGTCATCTCGTCGAGCTGAGTTCATAGACCAATCAGTTGCATGGATCGGCTCGCATTTTGGTGTCGGCACCGGTACCCGGATTGCCGATTTCGGCTGCGGCCCCGGACTCTACGCAAACCGGCTCGCAAAGCTCGGTGCAAGCGTAACGGGCATTGATTTCTCCAAACGCTCGATCAAGCACGCACGCACAGTTGCTGCAGAGGAGGGATTGACGGCCGCATACGTTAACCAGAATTACCTGGAATTCGAAACCGAAGATCGGTTCGACATCATCCTGATGATCATGTGCGACTTCTGTGCCCTCAGCCCTGCGCAGCGCATGACTATGCTTGAGAAGTTCCAGGCCCTTCTGGCGTCAGGGGGATCAGTCCTGCTCGACGTCTATTCCGTGAATGCTTTCGAACTACGTGAGGAGGCTGTCTCCTACGAGGAGAACCTGCTGAATGGATTCTGGTCACCCGAGAAGTACTACGGTTTCCTGAACACCTTTAAGTATGCCGACGTCGGCGTGGTCTTGGACAAGTACACCATAGTCGAGGCCAAGCGTACACGGACGTTCTATAACTGGTACCAGTACTTCACCCCGGGATCCCTGCAGAGCGAGTTCGAGAAAGCGGGATTCACACGACAGGAGTTCTACGGCAATGTGGCAGGGGCACCGTTTGCTGAGTCTGCTTCAGAATTTGCCATCGTGGGAAGGCGGAAATGACCATCACGGGCTGCTTGCGCTACCGAATCGGAGCCTGCGCTATCGAGTTAGGAGGAACGTACTCGTCGCCAAAGGTCTGGCGCGGTTTGCCAAAGCAACCGGCTAGAACCGGAGTCTGATCGCCGCAGGACTGTCAGTTCAAGTGCCGACTTGCACAGCTAAGGTGCCCTTGACTTAAGACCAAACTAATGCCATTTCTGTGACGTCGATATCCGACTTGCGAGGACGGACAGTCACTTCTTCAAGGTTCATGTCAGCTGGACTCGGTAATGTCTGTAGGCCTTCCGTCAAATACTGGAGCTCTTGTTCCAACTGCGCGAACTGTTCTTTGAGGCGCGCGACTTCTTTTTTGGCCTGAGCGATGTCTTCTCTTTCACGCGCAGCTCGGCCTGCTGAGCGCGCGGCGGCCGTGGCGCGGCCGACGTTTCTCGAGCCGGCGAGCTTTCGGCCGAAAAGCGCGCCGAGAAGCGTCGAGCCGAATGAGATGGCGGTCTGCAGTTTCTGGTGGTCGTACTGGGACTTCTCCCGATGCACCCGCCCTTCGGCCTTTTCTATCTTTTCCGTGAGCCCCGCCAATTTGGGGGCAAACCGTTTCCGGAGCTTCTCGAGCTCCAGGTCACGGTGCTCATGAAGAAGCTGAGAGAGACGGATTCGAAACTCGGCTTCTGTTTCCTCGGGACGCGAAAGCGATTTGAGCTCTGGACTCTTCCAAAGAGTGAGTCGATGGTTGCGATAGAGGTAGGCGGAAAAGGACTTGCGCCAACCGTCATAGCTCTTGGGACGCATCGCGACAGCGGGAAGCACCGCGTAGCCCGTCTGTGAGGGAGCGTTTTCATCGAGGTCCTTTGGATCTCCTTCCCACAGAGTGCCTTCATCCCAATCTAGGTCGGCTGCAGCCATATCGGGTCCTGAGAGGGGAACGGTCATCGCGATTGTCTCCCAGTGATCGACCTTGGCTCGGGCGCTAACGAAGTGAAGCTTCGCGCAGCCGAGAAGAGACGGATGAAGAACACCCCCCGAATCTCCTGCGGTCGGCAGGAACAGCTCTCGCACATCCGATGACAGTGGGGGTCTTGGAGAGAGAACAGCTTCCGTCGCCTTCGCCTCGGCGGGACGAGCTCGTTTAGTTGGTTCGATACCCGTCGTTCCTTTCCTCGGTGCCATGAGGACCCCGATTTGATCTCGTGTGAGGGGACCCCGAAGGTAGGAAAGCGCCCAGCGTGTCTGAAACACCACCGGCTCGTCCTCGTGAACGTTGTGCATCAGAAAGACTCGCTTATCCAAGCTGGAGAGGAGCTCGTCCAGCTCTCGCCTTCCCAGGCCTGTGTCCGAAGAACTGCTTTCGAGCCCTTCGATGACCCGCTCTTTGTCTCGGGCGGTCTGCAACCTTCCCAAGAACCACGTTCCGGTGTTGGAGAGTCCCTTGTAATCTAGATCGACGGGATTTTGGGTGGCCAAAACAACACCAAGCCCATAAGCCCTGGCCTGTTTGAGCAACGTCAACATCGGGATCTTCGACGGCGGTGATGCCGTGGGGGGGAAGAATCCGAATATCTCGTCCATGTACAAGAGGGCCCGAAGACTGCCGGTTCCGGGAAGTGTTCGCATCCAAGCCACGACTTCGTTCAACAGGAGAGTCACGAAGAACATTCTTTCGGCGTCCGACAGATGAGCTATTGAGAAAATGGCGAGCCGGGGCCGTCCCTCGTCTGTGTAGAGAAGACGTTGGATATCGAGAGGCTCACCTTTCGTCCAGGCCGAGAACGCGTCCGACGCGAGCAGATTGTTGAGCTGCATGGCCAGAGCAAACCGGTCCCCGGAAGGATAGAAGGACTCGATATCCATGACACCCAGCTTCTCGAACGGCGGTGATTGGATCCGTCCAATCAATGTCGCAATGTCTAGATCGTTCCCCTCTTGCCATGCCTGGCTCAAGATATTCGAGATCAGGATGTGCTCACGACTCTGAATCGGATCTGCCTTCAGACCTATGAGGCCGAGCAAGCCTGAGACGGCCGTGAGGATGCGTTCCCTTAGAGCGTCGGGATCCTGAGCGATTGCCTCCGGAGGAGCAGCGAAGGAGCGGAGTAGATTTAGGGGTAGGCCGGCCTCGCTCCCGGGCGTGTAAACAGCGAGGTCCGCTGATTTTCGGAAACGAGCGATTCTCTCCTTTTGTTGCCCCCACTTCTGGAGTCCCTTTTTCCAGGCAACCGCCGTTCGGGAGGAGAGCTCTTCCGGTGTGACACCTTGTCTCGCGGCCTCACTTTCGTCGATCCAGGGACGGAACTCCTCGGGACTGAGCTTTGGAAAACTAAGAAGCAGATTGCCCATGTCTCCTTTGGGATCAATGATGAGCGCTGGGATGCCGTCGATGGCCGCTTCCTCGAGCAGGACCACGGAAAGGCCGGTCTTGCCACTGCCGGTCATGCCGACAATCAGGGCGTGGGTGGTCAGGTCCTTGGCGTCATAGAGAAAGGGATCTTTGCGAGGCTCTTGCTTGTCCCGGTCATAGCCGCGCCCCAAGTAAAATGCTCCGAGCTGTTCGTAGTTCTTCATGAGCCGCCCCCGAAGTGATCGAAGTTCGTTGAAAGAAGACGATGAATTATACGTGCTCTGGAAGTTCCATCTTAAAAGAAAAGGCGTTAGCTGGTGATCTCGGTCCGTTGTACCGAACCACCAACCAACGCCATTTGCCGGGACCGGCCCAAAGGGACAGCCCCTCATTCGAATCTACTTTTTAGGCGGAATCCGAAGGACTTGACCCGGATAAATGAGATCGGGGTCCTTCAACATGGGCTTGTTCGCCTCGAAGATGGCCGGGTACTTCATGGCGTCGCCGTAGAACTCCTTGGCGATCTTGGAGAGCGAATCCCCCTTCACGACCGTGTAGTACTTAGCTTCGGGCTCGGGCTTCTCGACGTCGATGCGATCGTCGACGCGAGCGATGCCTTCGATGTTGCCAGCGGCCAAGACGACCTTCTCTCGGATCTCCTGCGACGTCGTCTTTCCAGCGATGATTGCCACGTCGTCTTTGACCTCGACTTTCAGATTTTCAACTTTAAGGCCGAGCTTGACGATCGAATTTTGGATAACAGCCGCCTTTTCCTCCGGTGATGGTCCACCGCCGCCGAAGAGCTTCGCGCCGGCACTCATGACGAAATCAACTAATCCCATTTGGTTGCCTCCTAAAGGTTTTTGTTCGTTGTCGTTTGGTCGTTTGTGGTGAAGTGGCTATTTCTTAAAGAAGCCACCGAGTAGGCTCGACCCGATCTTGAGGACGTCGTCGATGACTTGACCGTCGTCGTTGGTGTCGAGGAGATTCCCGAGAGCACTCATAGCATCGGGTTGTTCCTTCTCGGCGCGGCGACGCTCGTTGGTGAGATAACCCGAAAGGCTGCTTGCGTCAAAGCCTTGTTGTCTCTGCATCTTTCCCAGTACGCCCATCACGATGGGTGCCAGGATCGGGAGGAGTTTGGCAATGCTCCCCATGTCGAGACCGCTTGCGCGGCTGAGACCGTTCTCCACAGAGCCGCGTTTGCCGCCGAGAACATGACCGAGAATGGCATCACCGGGACCGGAGGATGCTCCTCCTAGGAAGCCGGAAAGGTTGTCCAAGATGCCACCGTCATGATCGCGTTCAAGTGCGTTGAACAGTGAGTCGGCGCCGCCGGGTTGGTCCGTGTTACGGTCCATGGCACCAAGAAGAATCGGCAAAGCGGCGGAAATCGCACTAGCCGTAGCGCCTTCGTCGGCTCCGATTTGACGACTGATTTGCGTCAGCGTTCCACCACCCAGGGCTTGGGCAAGTAGATTCGTTAGATCAGACATTGAAAATGACTCCTTTTGACAAAGAGTGAGGCCGGATGCACCTCGGGTGCATTCCTAAACCTCAGAGTTAATGGAATCCAGTGATGCGGCCCTCGTCCCGAGCGGTGGCAAGGTCTGGCTCGAGGGCTCCCCTGCTCGTAGGCGACGACATTGTATAGTAAAAATTACTATTTTCCAAATCATTGTGCAGCAGCACAACCGGCTCAAGCTTGCTTGTTGTAGAGCGTTTGAGTGGGAAAAGCGAAATCGAGCCCGTCTGCGGTGAAGCGGCTGAGGATCTCCATGTTGATGTCCGTCTGTGTCCCAAGGATATCGGCGCCGCTCTTGATGTAGTAGATAAAGAGGATGTTCATCGCGGAGTCTCCAAACGCGTTGAAAGAGACGAGTACTTTGTCCTCCGCCGAGTCGTTTTGAGCAACGATGTCCTCGAGAATCTCCATCGCCCGTTTCATCTTTTCCGGCGTCGTGTCGTAGGTCAAACCGAGATTGGAGACGACCTTACGAGAGGGCTCCAAGCTGACGTTCTCCACGGGAGTGTCGGAGAATTTCGAGTTGGGTATCGTCACAAGGCGACCTTCCAGTGTTTCCAATCTCGTACTGCGAACCCCGATGTCTCGGATGAAACCGTCGAAGCCGGCAATCTGGATCCGATCATGCAGCTTGAAAGGCCTGTCAGCGAAAATGGTGAGCCCGCCGAATACGTTCGAGACGGTGTCTCGCGCGGCCATTGCAAGGGCCAGGCCGCCGATGCCGAGTCCGGCAATGAGGGCGCCCACGTCGTATCCAGCGTTGTTCAATGCGACAATGATACCGATCGACCAAACCGTCAGCTTCGTTCCTTTTTGAAGAATAGGCAGTAGTTGATCATCGAGGTCCGTTTCCGTCTTGGAGACCAACGGGGCGACGTATTCTTTGTAGAAGGAATCGAGCAGGCGGGTAATGAGCCATGCAATCGTAAGAAAAATGAGAAACTGAATGATGTTGCCCAACCACCGCTCGGCCGTTTCAGGGAGCTCGAGCCTGTTGATGCCGTACCAGACGCCGGCGATGGTCACGATGAAAACGATGGGCTCTTCGATCATATCGATGATGATGTCGTCCAGTCGGGTCTTGGTCTTCTTCGTGAATTGCTTGACGATATTGCCAAAGATCCAATAGAGCGCTTTACCCACCAAAAGGGCGCCGACGATGATGGCTAACGCGATCAACCAGTCCAAGACGGTGTTCCCGTAGTAGGTCTTCTGTAAGAAATCTTCGAACATTCAGATCCTCCCAACAGATGAACGGTGAGGTGGACTTCTGAGTCCACCGTGAGATTGCTACCCAAGGTGTTCGCCAAGAAGGGGGCACAACATATACAGCTCGGTGGGTGTTTTCAAGTCGGCCCGGGACCGAAATCGGTAGATCAAGGGGCCGGCGGCGAATCAAGCGAGCGAAGAGCTGCCTGGACGAATCTCAGATCCTTGGGATCCGCCTCTAAGGTCAAGGCTGTCTCCCAAGCTTTTCTAGCCTCTTCGGTTTCACCTCGGCTTTGTTGGATCAATCCGAGGAGCTTCCAGCCCTCGAATGTCGCTTCGGTATCGAGAGCGCGTCGGCATGTTTGGAGAGCTTCGTCCAGCCGTTTCGCCGTGAAGAAAGAAGAAGCCAGCTCCAGATGGACTTCGGTCGCCGATCCGTAGTTCGACAGGTGGTCGAGGATGGAGCGAGAATGGGAGTCCATACCGGCTCGAGTGGCGTCGACGTTGTCTCGGTATAGGCTCCGGGGAGCAGCCAGCTCGAGGAGGAGATTGTCATCCGTGTTGAGAGGCGCCCCGTTGGCGTAGGTTTCGACACCTCTTTCGTCCAGCCGAAGGTCGGCGAGCAAATCGAAAGGATAGTTGATGTACGATCGGGAGAGGCTGTCTCGAATCCGAGGCTCTTCGAAAAGTCGATTCATACGCTCGATGTCGAAGCGGATGGGCTCTTGGGAGCCGAGAAGAATCAAATCGCGGTCTTTGAACACGAGCGTATGGGGAAAGACACTTTTGAAGGTCGCCAAAAGTGAACGGGTCGACGCTTCGGACATGCCGTAAAGGTGAAACCACTGGGACAGTATCCCGCCGTGCTCGAGTCTGGATGCAGCCAGCTCGAAAAAGTCCTTCGTGAATAAGTTGGCAACGCCGGTCAGCCAGGGATTCGAAGGTTCGGAGATGATGAGGTCGTACGATTTCGAGTCTTTGTACAATCGACTCCTGGCATCCCCCAAAATCATGCGTACCCGAGAGTCATCCAGTGGATTCTCTTCTTCTGGATGAAAGAAACGAGAGGCCTCTACGACGGCGGGCTCGATCTCGAAGGCGTCGACCTCGTCGACGTCGTGGCTCAAGACCGCCTCTCCGGTCATGCCGCTGCCCCAACCGATGATCGCAACTCGCTTGGCGTCGGCCACCATCAAAGGAATGTGGCCTAACAAGAGTTGGGTGTCGACGTCACCGGGGCCGTTCGAAGCATCGGTCTTCCCGTTGATCTTGAGAAACAGGTACTTATCGACCCATTGAACCGCCACCGTTGCGGTGGGGCCGTCACGGTAGTAGAGGAGTTGATGAGATTCGACGACCTGCCTTAAGCCCGACAAATCGTAACGATCGTAGGCTCGCGGATCCGTGTAGAATCCGAAACCCTTGGCCACAGGCTCCCCGCTCGGGTCGATACCGGCCACGAAGAGGATGCCCCCTGCCAAAGCAGCAACACCTACGGTTGAGAATCGACGTCCCCTGGACTGTGTCACGAGGATGAGAGCTACCGCCAGTGCGAATACAGAGGTGAGACGAACCGAGAGCTCTATTCCTAGATGGCCGATCAAGAGCCCCGCTGCCACGATGGCCCCGGTGGTGGATCCCAGGAGGTTTGCCGTGTAAAGCCACGAGACCAGCTGTCCGAGCTCTGAGCGGTCCGTAGCAGAAGCGCTGGTGGAAACGGGAAGCATTGCCCCGAGGCAAGCTGTGACGGGAAGCATGAGGAGTGCGGAAACAACGAACTGAGTCAAGAAGAGCGAGGTGTCGCGCTCTGGAAAAGATCGGTAAAGGTTGACAAAAAAGAAGGGGAGGCCGCGCGCGACGATGAGACTCAAGAAAGCCCCACCTGCCGAGCCGGCCAGCAGCCAAGCCACCGTCGAGAGACTGGCGGCTCTCTCCCTCCAACGAAGGACGATTGCTGCGAGGGCCGAGCCTGCGGCGATGCCCAAGAGAAACGTCGAGAGCATGATAGAGACGCCGTAGACGGAGGAGCCATAGACCATCGATAGGGTTCGAGCCCAGGCAACCTCGTAGACCATCGCCGTAGCGCCCGAAACCCCCATAGCGACGAGGATCAAAATGCTGGGATGCTCCGTCGTCGTGTCTTTTGCGGTTGCGCGGAGCTGCGGCACATCACTTTCCCATGGGGGAAACGCCTTGCGACTCAATATGAGTCCAGCGAAGACCACGAGATTCACGACGGCCGCAACAAGGAGGCAGCGGTTCAGCCCAAATTCGGGGAAGAGCCAAAAGACGGCAAGTAGTGGACCCGCCACCGCCCCGGCGGTGTTGGCGGCGTAAAGGTTGCCGACTTGGACTGCGGGCAGCTCAGATCCTCTGCCAAAGGCCCGCGAAAGTACGGGAAGTGAAGCACCCATGGCGATGGTCGAAGGCAGGAGCACGATCACGGCCATCAAGAATTGAAGGGTCGGGGGTGTTCCAGCAAGGTGGCGAAGTAGGAAGGGTGTTGCGACGCCATAGAGACCTACCCAGCCTTCCAGAAACGCATAGGTCACGATGGGATCGCGTCGCGAGAGAAACTCTCTGCTGGCGAGTGCACTCCCGACGGCCATGCCACCCATGAAAGCACCCAGCACGACTCCCACGGCAATGGCCGTGGCACCCAGTGAGATGAGAAGGAGGCGCGTCCAAATGACTTCGAAGATGAGCGAGGCAGCCCCACTCAGGAAAAAGGCGATGAGCAGAAGGGTTCGACCTCGAAGCCCGAGGCGCATGGAAGGGGTCTTGTGATGAGACACATCGCATCTTAAAGCAGGCGGTGGTGATGATCAAGAAGTCGGTGGTTTCTGAATTTGGATGAAAGGGAAAGGAGAAAGGAGAAAGGAGGGTCCCTAGTCCTGCACTAAGAATCCATGCTGTCTCTGTCGATCAACACGTTGTCATTCCACATGAGGTAGACGACTCTCCAGGGATTCTCAATGTTGGAGATGTCCAGGACGAGCGTCGCTTCGACACGTGCGGCGCCTTTCTTGATCAACAAGAATCGACAAGACTGTTCTTCCAAACGGAAAGTAGGTTGCTCGAATTTCTCGTCGTAGTCGTCGGGAATCCGATGGCCATGTTTGCTGAGCTCGTCGTTGACGACGTCCGTAATGCGCGGTCCGAAGTGCTTGACTTCCCAAGCACGTCTTCTTCGGTCGTATTCCAAGAGCACGACCTTCGACGAGCCATCCACAAGCCGCAGAAGAGCTCGGCAGCCCAACGTCCCGCGGATGCTATGGGCTTCACAATCCTCCACATCGTTGTTCCAGTCGAGGCCGTGACCCGCGGAGGCATTCCGAATAGCATCGCATGCCTCTTCCTCAACGAAATCGAATTCGGTGGCGAGGCCATGTGTGTGACGCTCGAGCCAAGGGTTGACCGAGTGGAGGACAACGACATTCACGTAGCGCACAACGCGCTCGTACTCACGCGCGAAACGTGCCAGTTGGGCGGGATTCTTGGTCTTATCCACGAGGTCAGAGAGTTGGTCCACCTTCTTAGAGAGTCCAGAGAGGATGCGCTCCACCTTCGTCGCGTCGGGCCGGGCCTCGACGGATGCTTCGGCCATGAAGAAGGAGAACTCTTCGATCCGTCTCAGCAGCAAGCGCGCGTTTTTGAGGTGCGCCAGCAAACTGTGCCGATTGGGCTCGATTTTTTCGTAGGTCGTTTTCAAATATGTCGGCAGTGCATGTCGCCGCGCGCGAGGCAAGTCGCATTCGTGATGGAACAGCTTGTGGAAGGCTTGGTAGATGATGGCTTGGCTATTGAGTAGCCGCTTGAGCTTCTCGTTGGTATCGGCGCGGTTTTCTGCCTCGGGGTCTCGACTCACCTTTTCAATTGGGACTTGACCGAAGCCCTTTCCCCGATAGAAGAGCAAGCCCATCATGGCCCTGGATTCTTTCAACCACACTTCGCTGACGTAGGGATCGCCTTCGAGTCCGACGAGTCCTACGGAATGCCTCTCCTTGTCCACGGCTTCCTGCAGTTTTCTGAGGAGTCGGATGGCCTGCGCGAGGGCTTTCGGTTCGCCAGAGACGATCAGACCTTCGAGCTGCTCGCGGAACTTGTCGAAGCGATCGCCCCCATCTTCTGCTTGGTAGCCGATGGAAGAGAGTGCTTTCGACAGATCGACAGGAAGAGGCGTTGCACCGAGCTGTTGCTGTCGATCATCGGCCCCGGCCCCGGTGGTTCGAATCTGTCGGAGGATGGCTTTAGCCAGGTTCTCGAGATCTTCCGCGCTCGGTGAAGCCGAATCATAGAGAAAGGGCCAAGAGCTCAGTTCGGTGCGCGGAAGAGTGAGAATGGACAAGGCGCGAAGGAGTGTCTTCTGCTCACCATCGCGGAGTATTTCTTCAAAATCGAGGTAGCCGAGCCGGACCACCATATCCTCGATGGCCTGTGGGGACGGATCGACAGTCTCGATGAACTCCGCAAGATACTGTGCGTCTTGCGCGTGAATGCGGTCCAGCGGCTGGAGGCGTTCCAGTTGGCTGGGGCAGTGGTTCCACAGTTGGAGGTGCAGATGATACTGCCACCTGTTGAGGCGGACGCTTTGCTCAACGGTTTGGAGCTTCTGTTCGTCCACATCCGACTCGACGAGAGCTTCGAGAAGGTGGAGAAGTGCCGTTGCCCGGTGAATCTCGGTGGGCTTCAGACTTTCGATGGACGAACGAAGGTAAGGAAAGCTCTCCAAAACGAGGGGGCGTGCCTGTTCGATGCTCCGCCTAAGGAGGGGTTTGATCACCTCTGCGGTGTGGACGAACGGGTCATTGCTCGCTATCAGCTTGTCCACGATCTCCCGGAAGAGCTCGGCCCGGCTTTTCAGCGCTTCGCGGGGTTCTGGCTCTGATCGGTCGCGTATGAAGTAGGCGAGAGGAACGATGATCTCATCGACGACTCGGCGATCGAGAAGAGCTTTGTCCTTGTCCAACTGGCCCGCGTTTGCCATCTGCACTTCGGCAATCTTGCTGTAGAGCTGGCGGAACCTCTCCTCGAGAACGCTGTATCCATTGCGGAATTGAGCCGCCACGAGCCTGTCTCGAATGACAGATGGTTCGAGACGGATCCCTGGACGGGCTCCGTTGAGAAGGGCCATCTCGACGGAACGAAAGAATCGATCGAGGGCTTCCCTGCAAGCATCCCAGTACTGAGCGTTTTTTTGACGTAGCTGATCCGAAGGCACGTCCCCGGAAGGGAACGCCTCAGAGAGAGAAGGCAGTGCGTAGACTTCGATTTGCTCGAGCATGTGGGTGCGGAGAATTTGATCCCGGTAAGCCTTCAGCTCGGTCAAGGATTGTTCTTTCGAAGGAAGGTGGGAATCGAGGTTTGCTGCGCCTTGGAAACTTGTCTCGAGGTCCCTTATCAGCGCGTTGACTTGTTTATCTGCGGCCACGTCTAGCCGGGCAGTGAAGGCCGGATCCAACGCGACTTGGAGAAGATCCTGCAGGTTGTCAGAGACGGCTTCTTCCTCGAGTCGATGTTGGATCTCGCTCAAGAGCTGGTTCCGAATCTCGCTCATGAGGGTCTGTGCGCGGTTGTGAACGCGCTCGGACAAGATGAGGCGCGCCTCTCGTCTTCGAGCCTCCTTACGAGCTTGTATCGCAGCGAGCTCCTGAGAAGCGCCTTCTCCGGTGGGAGAGGTACTGGCCCCCACTTCACGCTGGAGTCGTGAGGCCTCGTTCTCCGCCTGATCGGCAGTGTTGAAGAGACCTTCGATGCGTTTTCGAAAACGGTCGAGCATAGTGAGCCGCTCGCCTCGGGTTGAGAGTTCGCAATTAAGGAATCGACGAAGCTACTGTTGCTGTAACCACATATCTTATCATAGGTTTGCAGACGAACAAAGGTGAGAAAATCGTTGGTGGGTTCGATTGGGGCTGTTTTGACAGGTGATGGCCCCTGTGCTAACTTCATTTTTGGTTCTCGGGTCATCGAGACCCCAGTGGCGCTATCGTCTAGGGGTTAGGACGGGTGGTTCTCAGCCATCAAACCGGGGTTCGAATCCCCGTAGCGCTACCAAGCACTCATCGGGCGCCAGTCCAGGCGCCCTTTTTCGTGTCCAGCCCGAATGGGTGAGCACCACCGTGAGAGGTAGAAATGAAGAACAAAAAAGTTGTCTTGGTTCACGGCGGAGCTTGGGCTGTACCCGACAGCGAGAAAGAACCACACCTCGAAGGGGTTCGCCGTGCCGTAGAGCGGGGCTGGGACGTTCTGTCGCGGGGTGGTTCTTCGCTCGATGCGGTTGTGGAGGCCGTCCGTTTGATGGAATCCAATCCGGCCCTCAATGCTGGGCGAGGATCCGTCTTGAATCTCGAGGGCGAAGTTGAGCTCGACGCGGGGATCATGGACGGAAGAACTTTGGCTGCCGGTGCCGTTGCCTCGGTTCAGGGAATCGAGAATCCAATCGGCTTAGCTAGGAAGGTCATGGAGTCGACATCGCACGTCATGCTCGTGGGACCGGGCGCGGTGTCGTTCGCTCGGCAACAGGGGATATCCACATGTGATCCATCCGTCTTGATCGAGCCTCGTGAGCGGACTCGTTGGAAGGTGGCCAGGATGCAAGCGAGACGGATGGACCCCGGAGACACGGTAGGCGCAGTGGCCTGTGATGAAGATGGCCACCTGGCTTCTGCCACGTCGACGGGAGGCTCGTTGCTCAAACTCCCAGGGAGGGTCGGAGACTCACCGATTGTCGGGGCCGGGCTCTATGCGGATGATCAGCTTGGCGCGGCTTGCTCGACCGGCTGGGGAGAGGGCAGTATCCGAGTCGCCATGGCGTTTCGCGCGGTGTCTCTCATCGCCTCTTCCGGAGCGGCTAAAGCGGCCCAGGAAGTCATCCGCATTCTCGAGTCACGCACGGGCGGACGCGGGGGGATCATCCTCATCGATCCCGAAGGCAACCCCGGATTTCATTTCAATACCCCCTGCATGGCCCATGCCTACATGAAGGAGGGAATGCCGGAACCCGTGGTGGGGATCTAAGGCGCTCCCGGTTCCTGACGGCACGATCGCGCGCTAGCGATCGTTGCCTGGTTATTGATCACTGCCCACCGCCCTCTGATTTCTGGCGTCTGACTAGGACTCCAGGGGTTGTTTGACGGGTCAGAAGGCCTTTGTTAGCATACAAAAGCTTGACTAGAAGCGCGCCCTTAGCTCAGCTGGATAGAGCGACAGTCTACGAAACTGTAGGTCGTACGTTCAAGTCGTACAGGGCGCGCCATTTTTTTGTCGGGCGGCTTTTCGAATCGCACGGAAAATAGGGACCCTTCTTTCTGGCAGTCCTTTCGGACTGATCTATTTTTGGATCAGGATTGATTTTCCGACGACGGAGGCGGCCAGTCGGGCGGGGATCTATCGTCGTCAGAAACCCAAAGGAAAAAATCCCATGGCGATAAGTAGCTTCGATCCGGTTTCGTTGATTGCGCGCGAGACAGGAATCCCACAGAGGTCCATCTCGGCTACCGTTCAGTTGCTTGGAGAGGGGAATACGGTCCCCTTTGTCGCCAGGTACCGTAAGGAGATGACGGGCGAGCTCGACGAGGTCAAGATCCGCGAGATCCAACAACGACATACCTACCTGATGGAGCTCGAGGACCGGAGGATCGCGATCCTCAATTCGGTCGGGGAGCAGGGCAAGCTCACACCGGAGCTCGAAGAGAAGATAAGAACGTGTACGACGAAGGCGGTGCTCGAAGACCTCTACCTTCCCTATCGTCCCAAGCGGAGGACTCGAGCGATACTCGCGAAAGAGCGCGGTTTGGAACCATTGAGCCAGCGCATTCGCGAGCTTCCTGCGGCGGGTGATCCTACCGAGGAGGCGAGGCCATTCGTTGACCCGGAAAAGCAAGTGCCCGATCCGGACACCGCCCTCGCGGGGGCGCGGGACATCGTGGCCGAGTGGATCGCGGAGACCGCGGACGTTCGGTCCTACTTACGCGAAGACCTGCAGTCAAGGGGGATACTCAGGTCGGAAGCCGTCTCGGGCAAGCTAAGTGAACGGACCAAGTTCGAGCAGTACTACGAGTTCAAAGAGCCCATCAAGAGCGTACCGTCACATCGTTTTCTTGCCATCCGGCGGGGTGAGAGAGAAGACGTGCTGAAGGTCTGGATCGACGTGGCCAGTGAAACTGCGGTTCTCGCCAAAATTGGTTCCCTTGTTGGATATCGTGATGGCAGTCCGTTCTCTGAGCATTTTTGGAGATCGCTCGACGATGCCTACCGACGTCTCCTTTTGCCCAGCGTAGAGACGGAGGTTTTGAACGAGGTGAAAGCAAGTGCCGACAAATCGGCCGTTGATGTCTTCGCTCTGAATCTCAAGAACCTGCTGCTCGCCTCTCCCTTAGGAGAACACCGTGTCATTGGAATCGATCCCGGACTCCGAACCGGGTGCAAGTGCGTTAGTGTGGATTCGACCGGAAAACTGCTCGAGCATGTGACGATTTACCCCTTCAAAGGAGAGAATGCCGTGGCGGCGGCCCAGAGCGATTTCATGGCACTCGTCGAGCGGGCAGTACCCTACGCGATTGCCGTGGGCAATGGCACGGGAGGGCGGGAAACAGAAAGCTTAGTGCGCCGAATGCTCCGGGAAGCCGGCAAAGATCAAATCGTCGTCGTGAGCGTGAACGAATCGGGCGCAAGCGTCTATAGCGCATCCGATGTGGCACGCCAGGAGTTTCCCGATCTCGATTTGACCATTCGGGGCGCTGTGTCGATCGCACGACGTCTCCAGGATCCCCTTGCGGAGCTCGTCAAGATCGACCCCAAGTCGATCGGTGTCGGACAGTACCAGCACGACGTCCACCAGCCACTCTTGCAGCACAAGCTCGACATGGTCGTAGAAGATTGCGTTAACGGAGTTGGCGTCGAGTTGAATACGGCGAGCGCTTCTCTACTGTCTTACGTCGCTGGTGTTGGATCTAGGGCGGCAATAAATGTCGTCCGCCATCGGGAGGAGCGCGGTCCGTTCAAAGCACGTCGAGAGCTGCTCGATGTCTCCGGACTCGGCCCCAAGACTTACGAGCAAGCGGCGGGCTTCATCAGAGTGCGCGGAGGAGAGCACCCTCTAGATGCATCGGCGGTCCATCCCGAACGCTACAAGCTCGTGGAACGAATGGCCCGTGATTTGAAAATCGGCGTCAAGGACTTGGTCGGCAATTCCCAACTGATCAATAGAATCGAAAGGTCTCTTTACGTCGGCGGCGATGTCGGGGAACCGACACTCCGTGACATCATGGCCGAGCTCCAAAAGCCGGGGCGCGATCCCCGGGCCAGCTTCGAACCACCCCGTTTCAGGGAAGATGTAACGACGATGGAGGACTTGAGAGAGGGGATGGAGTTGGAAGGGGTGGTCACGAACGTCACGGCGTTTGGAGCCTTCGTCGATATCGGTGTGCACCAAGACGGTTTGGTGCACGTTTCAGAGTTGGCCGATCACTTTGTAGAAGATCCCCATCGTGAAGTCCAAGTCGGCGGCCGTTTGAAGGTTCGGGTGCTCACCGTGGATCTCGACCGAAGCCGCATCGCTCTCAGCGCCCGAAGTGGGAAGGAGAGGCCGCGCGCTCCACAGAAGAAGAAATCGCTACCGAGTAAAGAGAAGACCAAATTCTCTGGGCAGATCCGGTGGAAGTAGTCAACAGTGACCAGCATCCGCAAGGCCAAGAAAGGCGACGTCCACCGCATCAGGAACTAACTTCGTGCGGATGCCCCGTGCCCCTGCCCGGGGGAAGCCAGTAGAAAGGAGAGGCCAGAGACCAGAAGCCAGAGGCCAGAGGTCAGTGAGGCGGTGGGCAGTAACCAGTAACCAGTCACCAGTGACCAGTCATCAGTGACAGAGTTCAGCTCTGGTTGACGTAGTCATTGTGGAACTTGGTCCACTTCGGGAGGACATCTTCCAGAACAACCTTCGGTGGCAAGAAAGCAATCCTCAAGTGAGACGTGCCCGCCCTTTGACCGAAGCCAGATCCGTTCACCGTGACCAGTCCTGTTTTCTCGAGAAGGGCCATGCAATAGTCGAAGTCCGTCGTTCCTTCCGGTAGTTTCTCGAGCCTAGGAAAAAGATACATTGCCCCGATGCGACCGAAGCACTTGACACCCTCCATGTGGGTAAGAGCATCTTTGATGATCGTAGCCTTGTCGTATAGATCGCTCAGCGTCTTTTGTTTTTCCTGTACGAATTTCACGTACGGCTCGCTTCCTTCTTCGGGAGGAGAAACCATCAAATAGGTCAGTAGTTGCCCCGCGGTGTTCGAGCAAAGACTGACAGAAGCCTGCTTCAGAAGAATATCCAGGAAGCTGATTTGGGTATCCTTGATCATGGGGGCATTTCGAGATTCGAGATAGCCACCCCGGTGACCGCATTCCCCGTAGAACCCTTTGGACGTGCTGTGGAAGCTGAACAAAGGTACATCTCTGTCGCCGAGGACCTTGGCAAAGGAGAAGAACTCGGCACCATAGAGGTTTTCTTGATAGACCTCATCGGCCATGACAATGAGGCCGTGACGCTCGGCGAAGTCGATGACGTCTTTGATGCTCTGTTCGTCCAAGATCGCACCGGTCGGATTGCCTGGGTTTATGACCACGATAGCTTTGACGTTGATTCCATCTTTGCGGGCTTTCGCTATGGACTCTTCGAGCGCCGAGACACTCAGATTCCAATCGTTGTCCTCATCGGGATAGTAGTTGACCTGTGTACCACCGCACTTCTTGATGGTCGCTGAGTAAAGAGGATATTGAGGTGTAGGGATCATGACGCCGTCTTTGGGATCCGCTAGCAACATCTCCAAAAGATACCTGGCTCCCTCGCTCGCACCGTTGGTCAGGAATATGTTGTCCGGATTTGCACCGACGCCTGCTGAGCCGACATCGTCCCTCTTGTCGATGTAGCTTGCGATGGCTTCTCTAATGAACAGAGGGCCCTTGCTCTCGGTGTAGGCGCCCATGCCGGTTGGCATCTTGGACAGAAGACTCTCACACTGGTCGAGGACGTAATCGGAGATCAAATCCCGGCCGAAGCCTCCCACGCCCTGTGCGAGGCGATTGAGCTTTCTCTCTCGTTCGATCCGGGAGGGTTCCTCGATCAGGCTCAAAACCTGGCGGTAATAGGTAATGGGTCGTTGTCCCAGCGCCTGCGGATTACCGATATTGCAGGGAATACATTTCATGCCCTGTTTGGCCAGTTCGGCGGCTCTTTGGGGAATAGGGCCACGTACGGCGTATTCCATTTCGAAGATGTGTTGGTTGATTCCGATCTGTAGAGACATTTAGAAGACCTCCGCTTCATGTGGGACCTGACCTCACTGTCAGAGATCGTCCCGCGGCGAGAGATCTGACCCCTCTTCAACTTCGGAGAGGCCCCGACCCCCCTCGTGTTTTAGTGCGCAACTACTATACATTACGGAGAGGCCGGCCCGCTCTTCAGCAAACCGGTCTCACTTGAATCGAATGGCCTCCGTCGGGTAATGAGTTTTCATTTCGTCCCGGAATTTCGCCATCACCTCGAGGTTCAGCTCGATGGGTGGCTCTTGCCCGGCCGGTAGCAGCGAACGGTAGGTCGAGCCCGCGACCTCTTTTTGGAAGGTTGTCTTTGCCTTTTGAAGCAACTCGGGATGGGTGAGCAAATCCACGACGGAACCTGCCATGACCTTGGCTCCTGCCACGCTCCCCTTGTGTGCGATGGATGTCGCCTCCGCGATAGCGGCACCCCAGTGGTGAAAGGGTACATCGGGGACATTTGCGGGAAACGTGATGCGTCCGTGCGGTACGGACCAGGTGATGTCACCGGAGTCGTTGGAGCTGGTTCCCTGTCTCGCTTCGGTCAAAGGTGACAAGTCGGTCCTCAACCCGGAAGCCCGGACCCCCACCAACTCCTGAATGCGCTTCGCCAAAGCTTGCTCTTCTGCGGTCCAAACGGGCATGCCCACCAAGTCGATGTTTGACTGCACGACTTCCGCCAACGTTTTGTTGTCCCGCGTCGGCCAGCAGGCTGCGAGCACGTGCTCCTTCCAGGTGGTTCCCGTCATCATTGCCGCACCCTCAGCGATCTTTTGCGCTTTCTCGTAGAGGTTCCTCGCTCCTTGGTAGGTCGATTCGCGGAAATAGAACCAAATCTTCGCGTAGTCGGGAACCACGTTGGGCTGGACACCCCCCTCGACGATCACAGAGTGGCTGCGTTGGGTTGGCGGCAGGTGCTCGCGAAGAGCGTCCCAGGAGATATCCATCAGCTTGACCGCGTCAGCCGCGCTGACGCCCGTCCAGGGTGACGAAGCAGCGTGAGCCGTCTTGCCGAAAAACTCGTACTCCACGGACAATACGGCGTACTGCCGAAGACCGTAGCTCGTCGAAAGAGTAGAACCGACGTGAGCGTGAAAAGCCGCGTCGACGCCTTCGAAGTAACCGTCACGCACGAAGTAAGGCCGACTGATGACTTGCTCTTCAGCCGGAGCGGAGAACAGCTTGATGGTACCGGAGAGGTCGTGTTCGTCGATCGCTTCTCTGATGGCGAAAGCAGCGCCAATCCACACCGCCGCGTTCGTATTGTGACCCTCGGCGTGGCCCGGCGCGCCGGGCACGACCTCCTGCCTTTGAGTGACACCTGCGGCCTGCGAGCCGTTGGGTACGGCGTCATACTCCACGTGAATGGCGATGACGGGCGTTCCCGTGCCGTAGGTTGCTAGAAGGGCCGTGGGAATTCCTGAGATACCGGTTTCGACCTTGTAGCCCATCTTTGTCAAAACATCGGCACATAATCGCGCCGTTTCGACCTCCTGCATGCCGAGCTCTGCAAAGCTGAAAATGGCGTCGCCGACTTTTGCGATCTCCTCTTTGTTCCGGTCGACGGTATCAAATGCGGTCACTTTCGCGTCGTCATGTGCGAGCCCATTCGCCGCGGGAAGGAGGACAAACAGCAAAGCTAGTGTGATGACGGGGAAGTGTAACGATCGATTCATAACGATCTCCTTGGGGCGTTACTTCGGCCGAGGTATCGTGAGTATTTCACCAAAGGTTACATACTCGCTTGCGCCCAGTCGGCCGATGGGGTCGACCTTGTCGGCGTACACCTTGAGTCGCCCCTTGTCGTCGGTGCTCACAACCTCGTCCGCAACATAGATGGAACGCACTTTCCCGAAGACCAGAGACTGCGGTGTCGAGCCGAGCTCTTGGATCTCGTAGAGCTCACATGCCAGGGCGACGCGGCAGTCTTTGAGCCTTGGGAGCGGAAAACCTTCGAACTCGGTGACGCTCAAGCCGATCCTCTCGAGCTCCGATTCGCCGTGCGGGAGTGTGCGAGAGGTCTCGGTCATGGACTCGGCCAGCCCACGATGTGCGATATGGATAACGAAATGACTTCGCTCTTCGATATTGACTCTCGTGTCTTTGTAACTGCCATCCGGTTTCTTGCCGATCGAGATGAACACCAGAGGAGGATCGCTCGAAACGGCGTTGAAATAGGAGTAGGGCGCGAGGTTGTAGCCGCCGTCGCCGTTATCGGAAAGCACCCAAGCAACGGGACGGGGAATAACGGTCTGTGTCATTGTGAGGTAGATCCGGTTCGGCGATAGTCCTTTGAGATCGATGTACATCTAGTCCCTCATTTCGTCTCGATGCGCCCGTACCAAGTCGGCCATGCTGTGGAAGTGGAAATCGATTCGCGCCTCGGCGGCCGGCGGTTTCGTTGCGCCCCAGCCACTCTTGTCGCGGCGTCGATCGATCCAAGCGGTGGCCAGTCCCATAGCCGTGGCGTGTACAAGATCGTGGAACAAGCTTTGAGCGGTGTGGAGTATGTGAGTTTTGTCGAGGCTGAAATCGTTTCTTATAGATGCGACGAGATATTCAAAGTTACGTGGGTCAGGTTTGTACGACCCGATGTCTTCGGCTGTGTAGATTGCGTCGAACTCGACTTCAAGCTTCTGGTTGCTTCCTGCAAAGCTCTTGCGATCGACGTTGGAGAGGATCACGAGCTTGTAATGCTGCTTTAGATACTGAAGGGAAGCAGGGGAGTCGGCAAACGCAGGCCAATTCGGAACGGAGTTGCCGAACGTTGCGCAATCTTGTTCCGACACCTCCGCGCCCCATTGTTGAGCGAGAGTCTTGTAAACGACCCGAAGTAGCTCCGAGTATTTCATCTCGGGCGTCGCGAGTTCTTGGGCAGACTCGGCTTCAGCGTAGGCTTCTAAGACGAACTCTTCGGAAAAGGTCCTTGGAACGCTGCTTAGGAGCGGCTCGAGCGACGTGAAGATTCCCTTCTCCCAGTCGATTAGGGTCCCATAGCAATCGAGAGTCAGTACCTTGAAATCGGCCAGACGCATCCTTGATGCCTCCCAAACCAATAGTCTTTCCGATGTTGAGCGAGAGAGCAAGGTCGAGCGACAGGTTCGTTTCCATGCCTTTCTGCTCGAACCAAAGACGGGTGAGCTCTTCAAGCATGAACTCCCCGTCAAGCTTCATCCTCAGCCGACCCAGGTTTTGGAGCGCCTCGTCCAACGAGCCGGTGAGCTGCTAGAATAGTGCCGTTGTCATGCTTCGAACTCAATTGACGAGGGCCGGCGTCGGAAAACGGAGGAAGAAATGGGCGATCTGACCTGCCGGGCATGTGTTGTTGCCTGTATCGATTTCCGTCTCGATAAGCCGCTGAGACGATTCCTCGTCTTCAGGGGTCTGGACAAAGACGGCGCCGATGTCGTTCGGGTCGCAGGCGTGGCGTTGAGCTTGGCGAAACCTAATAAGTCGTGGGAGCGTGATTTCGTCCTGGGGCAGCTGATGGCATCCCACGCGCTGCATCAGATTAAAGAAATCTATCTCGTCAACCATGAGGATTGCGGCGCCTACGGCTTGGAATGTGTCCCGGACAGCGACGAAGAACGCGGGCGGCACTGGAAAGACCTCAAAGACGCCAAAAAGTTGGTGGAGCTGAAAATTCCGGGGGTCGAAGTGCTGACCTATTTTCTTCACCTCGACGGTCGTGCGGAACAAGTGGATGGATTGAAGTCAACTACCCTTGTGCCGAGAGCTTGAACTCGATTCTTGATCTCGACCACGACCTCCACCGTTCTACCTCCCCGTGTGGCCGGAACGAACCGCCACTGCTTCACGGCTTCGAGGGCGCTTTGATCGAGACTCTCCTCTAGACTCTCCGAAATGCTCGTGTCGCCGACGGAGCCGTCTCGATGGACGAGCACCATGAGGACGACCGTTCCCTCGATACCTTGTGCTCGAGCCGTGTCCGTGTATTCGGCTAGAACACGATGGACGATCTCGGGTGGTGTCGTTTCTTCTTGGGGTGCGTTTTTATCCACCAGCCGCACCTGATGGGCTAGCTCTTGGGCTTCTGCTTGGAGCAGCTCGATGATGTCGGCTTGTTTGTTCTCGATAGCGCGGTACAGCGGTGTGCGCCCCGTTGCGTCATAGGTGGCAATATCGGCGCCGGCCTCCAAAAGAAGCCGCGTAGCATCGGTCCGGCCGTATTTGGCGGCGATGTGTAGGGCGGATTCCTCGTCGTTGTTCTTGAGACGGACGTTCACGCCGGCGTCCAATAGCATCTCGACGATTTCATCGTGCCCGCCTTTGAGAGCATACATCAATGCGGTCCAACCCTGGGCGTCTCGGTAATCGACATTGACCTCTAATGTTCCCGAAAGGAGCTCTCGGACCGCTTCGGTCTGCCCCGTCTCGGCCCAATCCCGAAGGGATCGGTTGGGATTGGGGTTCTGGGTCGCAACCTGCGATGAGGCGAGTGCTGCTGAAAAAATGAGCAGGAGGCTAGAGATCACGGAAAACCCCCTTGCCCGGGATTTGTTTCGGCAGGAACACGGAGGTGATTGCCTCATATCCATATAATATAGCTCATGGGGGATGCCAACGTAAGTAATGAGCTCAAAAGGGAATGAAGGTGATCCATGTCCCCTGAAGATTCGGCGGGCTTCCCATTCCCGTCCTGTTTCGTGGAGATTCGTGGCACCGAGCTTCCGCTAGTCGTCACGTCGGTAGTGAGCTTGCCGGGTGGTACGAGAAACTGCAACAGGCTTTAGTGCAGCCTCTTTGGGGTCTGGTACTTTTGTTGATCGCCAATGGTTGTCAATGCCTGCCGAATGAGCTCCTCGGTGGCGGGCGCGGGGTCGAGGTCGAGCGCGTCGACCAAGTGTTGGTAGGCGGCCGTGGGCTCGTCAAAAGCATGTAGCTGAAGAAGACCGGCGTTGGTGTGGGCTTCGGCGGCACCCGGACCGATGGGGTAGTCGCGCAGTTGTCTTTGATAGACAGCAAGCGCCGCGCGGTGGTGCCCCTCCCGTGCAAGCCACCGGCCAAGCGTCAAAGAGTCGGAAGGATTCAGGAGACGCCTCGTTTTTTCTGAAGGAACACTGAAGTACGTCTTTGCAGCATCCTCGTATTCTCCCCGACGTATGTCTGCAGCGATGGCCTCCCCTGGACCTATCGCTTCAGCGTTTGGCTCTTCAACGTCACGGTACTCTGAAGGACGCCAGTCCACTTCTCGGCGGTGCCAGAACCAGGCGACGGCGAGACCCGCCAAGAATCCACCGATATGAGCCCCGTGAGCCACACCAGCACCTGGGCCACCTAGCGTAACGAGAAAGGGCAGGACGTTGTCGACGAACAGATAGAATCCCAGAACCCAGCGCGCCGGTAGTGAAACGACCCTCATGAAGATAGGAAAGATGAAGAGCCAAACTTTAACCTTGTTATGGGGAAACCAAAGAAAATAGAAACCCAGAACACCTGATATCGCACCGGACGCACCCACGAGCGGCAAAGGGGAGTTCATGTCAAAGAGCGTGTGAAACAACGTTGCCGCGATTCCCGTTCCCAGGTATCCGATCAGGAAAGGCAAGCGTCCCAGGCGATGCTCGACGTTGTCCCCATAGATCCAGAGGAACAACATGTTGCCGAAAAGATGCATGAAGCCGCCGTGGAGAAACATCGCGGTGAAGAGTGCCAACAAAGACGGCTCCGCCGGCCGAAACCCGTACGCGAAGACGAAAAGGTCGTACGAGGAAACTTGGTCGAGCACCGCGGAGACGGGCAAGTTGGGCGGCAGCGTTTGACTGACCACCTCGATATATTCTCGAAGGAGTGGGTCTCGTGGATCTGCGGGTCGGCCACCAAGAGGGAGAGTAACGAAAATGTAGACCGCGACGTTCAAGAGGAGGACCGCGTAGGTGACTACGGGGACGAAGCCTCGTGGATTCGGCTCATCGCTGAAAGGGAGAATCAAGTGGTGGACTCCTTTGGCGGTAGGTTTCTTCGGGCGGAGTCGGCCGCACGGATCTGAGGCCAGCCGGGGACGACCACTCCGAGTGAAACGATCATGCGGAAGGCTTCGTCCACCGTCATTTCGAGCTCCACGACGTCTTCTTTAGGCACCATGATGATGAAGCCGGACGTCGGATTCGGTGTCGTGGGAACGAACACACAAACGACCTCCTTTCCCGTTCTCTCCTGCACCTCACCGAGTTGGTTGGCGGTCATAAAGGCAAGGCTCCAAACACCCTGACGCGGATATTCGACGAGGAGTACTTTTCGAAAAGCCGTAGCTTGGTCGGAAAGCAGGGTTTCGGAGACCTTCTTGACGCCGGTATAGATCGGGCTTACCAGTGGGATGCGGCTGAGTAAGGACTCCCAACGGCCGACCATGCGCCGCCCGATGATGTTGGCGGTAAAAAAACCCGTGACCAGCAATAGTGTGAATGTCAGCAGAATGCCAAGCCCAGGGATTCGAAAGCCTAGAATCGTCTCCGGCCTGTAGGCCTCGGGTATGAGGAGGAGGGTGCGATCCATGAGGTCGATAATAAGGCGCAAGACGAAGAATGTAACGCCTGCCGGCACCCAGACGAGCAAACCTGCAATGAGGTAGCGCTTCAACCGACTCCGACGGCTTTTGGGCTTCATGGTCTCTTTTGCGGGATTGTACCTTGGATAGGACTGACCCATAAACGGGCTCATTTTTTCACAAAGGACCATGTCAGGTGTTGTACACGTGTGAACGAACTACCGTGGGAGGTCCCATGGAGCTCGGTACTCTAGGAAACCTGTTCAGCGTTCTCGGTCGCGAGGCCGGCCGTTTCTATGATGAAGTGGGTGAGCCCGAAGCTGTCCTTTGTTGAGCGAGGCGAATGTCGTCTTTGCGGAGAGACATTCTATCGCGTGAGGACCGATCTCAAGATCGAGAGGGCTTCGTCGATCATCGACCGGGATACGTCAATGTGCGTGACGGCGCGAACCTGATCCGCCCCCCCGGGTAACATGTAGAGTCCCTTTTCATAGCAACGTTCTACCAGCTCCGATGCCGCGAGGGTCGAGACCCGGAAACGAACGATGTTCGTTTGAACCAGCGAGGTGTCGATGTCTATGCCGGGAATGTCTTTGAGGCCGGCGGCCAGCTTGGCTGCGTTTTCGTGATCTTCGGCAAGCCGCTCGCGGTGGTTCTCGAGTGCGTACCGGGCTGCGGCGGCAACGATCCCGGCTTGCCTGAAGCCCCCGCCGAACATCTGCTTGAAACGCCTCGCCCGTGTGATGAGCTCCTTGCTCCCGGCAAGAGCCGAGCCGAGGGGTGCCCCGAGTCCCTTGGAGAAGCAGACGCTGACGGTGTCGAAGGGTGAAGCGTAGGATGACTCCGGGACCCCTGTCGCCACCGAGGCATGCCACAACCTGGCTCCGTCGAGGTGAGTGGCCAACGCGTGTCTGCGGGCGGCTTCGGCGACTGCCTGGAGCTGGTCGATGGGCCATATCGTACCGCCGCCGTTGTTGTGTGTGTTCTCCGCGCAAACGAGTTTGGTGGGAGCGGTGACCGTGTCCGGCATGTAAGGGTGAGGGACACGGATCGCTCGATGAACATCGTCGGCCGTAAAAATGCCGTGCTGGCCCAAGAGGGGGCGGATGATCAATCCGGATAGAGCTGCCGGAGCGCCACCCTCGTAGTGCCAAATGTGGGCAGTGATGTCGGCAAGAATCTCGTCACCGGCTTCGGTATGAGTTCGGAGAGCCACCTGGTTACTCATGGTGCCGGTGGGCATATAGACGGCCGCCTCCTTACCGAGAATCTCGGCCGTGCGTTGCTCGAGTTTCAGAACGGAGGGATCGTCACTATAGACATCGTCTCCAACCTCTGCATCCGCCATGATCCGGCGCATGTCCGGAGTCGGCTTACTCACGGTGTCACTTCTGAGATCAATCATTGGGGTGGCCTCCTCTGCCATGAGAAACGGTCTTTTATCTAACGCTTATGGACGGGAGTCAAGTGCGGGGCAAAAAAGTCACTTGAGAAGAATTCAACGCAAAGTCGCGAAGCGGCAATTCATCGAAGACCGCCCCCTTTTTTACGATCATCTATTAAAGAGTTATTCTTTGTTTCATAGGGAGTGCGCGAGTGAACAAGGCTTTTACCAAGGAATCCGACGATCCTTTCGACGAAATCATTCCGGAGCCCAAGGACCTTCTTCCGCCGGGCGCGAAGAACTACGTGACACCGCAAGGGGCCGAGCAGTTGCGCTCCGAGTTGGAACGTCTGACCGAGGTGGAAAGACCGCGCATCGCCAAAGGCGACCTCCATGAGGCGGGTCCGGTCGGCGATGTCGAAGCAGCACAGCGTCGGAGGCTCGATGCGATCGATCGACGCATTCGGTTCTTGCGCGATCGAGTGAGCAACATGGAGCTGGTGGACCCCAAGGGACAGCTGGACGATCGGGTCCGTTTTGGGGCGTCGGTCACCGTTTGGGACGAGGACGATAACGAGAAAACCTACCGCATTGTGGGCGTCGATGAAGCCGATCCAGGATCGGGTAAAGTGAGCTGGCTGTCACCCATTGCCAAGGCGCTCATCGGCGGCGCTGAAGGTGACATACGGAGAGTCGAGCTTCCCCAAGGCGAAGTCGAGTTGGAGATCGTCAAGATCGCGTACTGATCAGCGCCGAATGGGTGAATAGATCGAAAAATTCTGGCCCGGTAGAAAGTCGAAACTTCCCACCGCCTCGTAGCGGGCAAGTTGCATTTCTTTGTTCATCGTTTCCTTTATGGTCCAGTGGTCCGAAGGCAGGAGGAGCTTCACGAGAGGTGTCGGCTTCAAGTCGATGATGGCGACGCGACCATCGGGAGCGAGTTCAGCACGTAGCTTGTCGAAATAGTCACTCCGGCCTTCGATGTGATGGTAGGAGTGGCACAAGAAAGCGAGGTCGATCGATCCGTCGGGAAGGAGCGGATCGTCGAAGTCCCCTTTGACGACAGTGACGTTGGAGAGTCCCTTCTCTCTCACCGTTTTCTTCAGCCTTTCAACGAGCTCGGCCTCGACCTCGACCGCGTATACCCGTCCGATCGGACCGACAGCATCAGCGAGAAAGAAAGAGAAATAGCCGTCCCCGGCCCCGATGTCCGCTACGTGGTCGCCGGACTCGATATTCAGAGATTCCATGACCCGAGTTGGCAGCTGCCACCCGGCGCGCGAAGAAATCCGGGTGAGATCCATTTTGGAGATATCGGCGCCGAACAGAAAAAGTGCTGCGCCGAGGATGAGTCCGATGAAGAGGAGGAACGAGTAGGATCTTTTCCAGGCCACGGTCTTCTCCTCTGGGCGATTTCCGTCTCAGTTGTCAGAGGCCAGATGCCAGTCTGACCCGTCCGCCCTGTTGGGTCACAATACTTGTGCCTGACTGCTGACTGCTTGACCCGCCTACGCCGTTGGCGGTCGTCTCAGGCCAACGGCTACGGCGAGGCCTCGACAAAGCTCCGCGTTTGGTTCTGACGTGCGGAGCGAAGGCGGGCTGCTCGACTGCTGCAGCCGAATGGTGTAACACAACGTTCGCCTTGGTTGCTCTATTATTCCTAACGGTTAAGAGCGCGTGAATGTTCACTCCGGCCATTTTCTCGAAAGAGTTGTGGTGCTTTTAATATAAGGGTGTTGGGGTGCGAGGTAGCATCGACGAAGATGAGATAGTTTGTCGCAGGTGCTGACATCATCGGAGAGCAGGGTGAGAGGTGATCGAAAATGACACATATCGATAGACTCCGAGGCCTTTTCCTCATTGTCTTGCCGATCCTTTCGTTGTCGACGTCGGGAATGGCATCTCAACAACCACCGGATCTCCAGCTTTTCTTTCAGACCACCAGCTCCGACGAGAAAGAGGCCGAAACGGCTTTGGAGGCCATCGCCGAGAATTGGCAAGATGGCTACGCGCCGCTCCTCGTCGACATCGCCCGTTTCCTGCCGAGCCCTCGTCGAAGACCGCCTGCCTCGAACAATCCTTATGCGGATCGCGACCCAAGTCCCGGGTCCGATCCGGACGCAGAGATCTTGGGGACGTTCCCCGAAGGCGGCAGCCGCTCTTCTCGTCCGGCGCCTCTCTCGCCCCGCGCCAAGGCTCGGGCCCGAATTACCAAATTTCTGGAAAAACAAACAGGCCAGAGGTTCGGCGACGACCTCAGTAAGTGGCGAAAGTGGATGTGGAATCGCCCCTACGAGACACATCCGGACTACGCCCTTTTCAAGTCCGTGCTCTACGGCGAAGTCGATCGGCGGATGGCGGAGTTCTTTCCTCCCGGCGGCAAATCGTTGATCCGTCTCGATGAAATCGACTGGGGCGGCGTCCCCGTGAACGGAATCCCGCCACTCGATCATCCCCGGCACGTTGCTGCCCCCGATGCGGACTATCTGGACGATGACCATATTGTCTTTGGTATCGCGTTGAACGGAGACCCGCGAGCCTACCCAAAGAGAATTTTGGCCTGGCACGAAATGGCTCGTGATCGAGTCGGTGACGTCGAATTGGCCATCGTCTATTGCACGCTTTGTGGAACCGTGATCCCTTACGGCACTGAGGTGGGCGGCGAGCATCGTACGCTTGGAACGAGCGGATTGCTGTACCGTTCGAACAAGCTCATGTTCGACGAGGAATCCATGAGTCTCTGGTCGACGGTGGAAGGTCGTCCGGTAATGGGGCCCCTTGCCGGTGAAGATTTGGAGCTTCAGATTTACCCGGTCGTAACGACGACGTGGAAAGAATGGCGATTGCTCCATCCCGACACCAGAGTGTTATCCATCGACACCGGTCACGAGCGAGATTACTCCGAAGGTGCCGCTTACAAGGATTACTTTCGTACCGACGGGCTGATGTTTGGTGTGCCCAAGGAGGACAAGCGCCTGAAGAACAAGGATGAGGTGCTCGCCGTCTTACTCCGCCCCAAAGAGGCAGGGCCGGACACGGAAAGAAAGCCCTTGGCCCTTTCGGCCAAGTACCTCAAGAAACACCCCCTCCACCAGATGACCTTTGCCGGTCACGACATGGTGATCCTGACGAGTAAAAAGGGGGCGAACCGAGTCTACGATGCCGCCGGTCATCGATTTGAGCGCCAAACCAAAGAGGGGGACATCATCGATGCGCACGGAGGCCGCTGGCAGGTCACCGAGGACGCCCTCGTGAGCTCGGACGCGACGCTAGCTCCCTTGCCAAGGATTGCCGCTCGCCGGGCATTCTGGTTCGGTTGGCATGCCCAATTTCCAGACACGATGCTCGTTCGCTAGGTCAAGGTCGCAATCTCCAGGCCGATGCAGAGCCGGCCGCCACCTCTAAGTCGTTAAAAACATTAATCTAATAGCTTCCCTGCAGGCGCCCTAGCCGGGAATGTTCTCCATTTGATCTAGATCAAGGAGAGGTTCCAGGCAACGGGACTATTGTCACAACGTGGAATTATGGCTTTTTGGCGTTTTAGTGTTTATTGAAGAAGGTTCCTGGGATACGATGACGTCGCAAAGAGCCCCCAGGTGTCCGTTCATGCTTCCTTCTAGGGGTTGGCGTTGAGCAGGACTTTTTCGGTTGAGCTTCCCGACATTCAGTATTGGGCGCGGCGCGTTCCTTGCCAAACCGCATGCCCCGTTTTGACTGACGCCGGACGTTACGTACAACTCATCGCCCAGGGTCGGTCAAAGGAAGCATTCCTCACCGCTCGTTCCCCGAATCCCCTCGCGTCTGTTTGCGGGCGCGTGTGTGCTGCGCCATGCGAGGATCGATGTCGTCGCGGGAAGTTCGATGCGCCGGTCAGCATCAGAGCTCTCAAGAGATTCGTGACCGAGCGCTTTGGCGTGGAGTCACGTCAACCGAAAACGTTCCGGGATCTTCGGGAAGGCATAAGCGAGTCCGGAAACAAGTGGCGATGGCATATGCCTCGGCTCGAAAGCGAGCTTTTCGGCGTGGGCAAGGGCCGCAAGGTGGCGGTCGTGGGGGCGGGGCCGGCAGGGCTCGGCTGCGCTCATGACCTTGCCCTTATGGGCTATGCCGTAACGGTATTCGAGGCGAGTGATAGGGCCGGCGGGATGGCCTTTCACGGTATCCCCGAATTTCGACTCCCAAGGACTCTTCTCGATAAGGAGGTTCAGTCTATCGAGGATATGGGTGTCGAGTTTCGATTCAGCACACCGCTGACACCGGAGTTCCAGCTCGCAGATTTGAAAAAGCAAGATTTCAAATCGGTCTTCATCTCTGTTGGCGCGCAGAGGGGCCGCTTGCTTGACTGTCCCGGAAACGACCTCGATGGGATTGTGCGAGCGGTCGACTATCTCATCAACATCAATAACGGGTATCGCATACCTCAAGCGACCAAAGTCCTCGTGGTGGGAGGAGGCTTCGTCGCTTTCGACGCAGCGCGGATGGCACTTAGGGCATCGAGTACCGACTCGCCGGTCGAAGAAGTCGAAGAGGCGGGCTCAGGTATGGCGCCGGCTCTAGACGCAGCCCGCATTGCCGCAAGGGCAGGTGCCGATGTCACCTTGGCTAGCTTAGAAAGCTACGACGAGATGCCGGTCGCGCGCACCGAGCAAGGTCGCGAGGAGTTCGAACAATCTCTCGAAGAGGGCATTCGCTTCCTGCCCCAACGAAGCGTTTCACGATTCGATGGAGACCGTCGGGTGGAACGGATCCACATGATAGGTGTCGAGCGAACCTACGGCGACGACGGTCGCTTCGCCCCGGTGTTTGACGAGAGCGTGACTCAAGAGCTGGAGGCCGACCTGGTCATTCTCGCCATCGGGCAGCAGCCGGACCTCGATTTTCTCTCGCCCGAAGACGGTGTCGAGCTTACGCCGGCGCAAACGATACGGGTCGATCCCGATTCGCTCGCTACCACCGCTCCGGGTATCTTCGCGGGAGGTGATGCCGCTTTCGGTCCGCGAAACCTGATCGACGCGGTGGCGAACGGGAAGCTCGCTGCACGCGGGATGAACGCTTTCTTGAACAAAGAGGCGACCGCGGCCCGTTTCTTTCTCAACTTCGAGAAGATTCCGACCCGCAAGTTCGACCGAACCGATGGCTACGATCGCATCGAACGGATCGCGCCGCCGACCAGCGACTTGGGACGTCGAACAGGGATCAGTGAAGTCGAGGAAGCCTACGGCGAAGAGCAAGCTCGACAGCAAGCTGAGCGTTGTTTGTCCTGCCACGTTCAAACGATTTATGACCCGCAAAAGTGTGTCTTGTGCAATCGGTGCGTCGACATCTGTCCGGAGAACTGCTTGAAGCTCGTTCCTCTGGACGAGATCGAGCTTCCCCCTGAGCAAAAAGCCGCGGCGAGCGAGATGGCGGGAGTCGATGGTGATGGTGCGGCATCGGCGATGATCAAGGACGACGAAGTCTGCATCCGTTGCGGGCTCTGTGCGATCCGTTGCCCAACCGACGCGATGACGATGGAGGTTCTCTACTATGAGCAACGTCGAGGAGACGAATCCTAAGAGCTCCGACAAAGAAGCTCAATCCCCTGAGCGAAGACAAGCGCTCACCAAGATCGGGGTGGGCATCGTAGGCGCGGCACTCGGTGTGCCGGCGCTGATGTCGGTTCGTTCTTTGGTTCCCAATGCGCTCTATGAGACGCCGCGGCGGTTCAAAGCGGGCAAGCTCGAGAATTTTGCGGAAGGTCCCACGTTCATCACCGATCAGCGGGTTTTCGTTTTTCGCGAAACCCAGACCTTCTATTGCCTGAGTGCCACATGCACCCACCTGGGTTGTACCGTTCAGCTCGTGCGAACGGCTACGACCGGAGTATTGACCGAGGATTACGAATTTCACTGCCCTTGCCATGGAAGCAAGTTCTCGGGCGACGGTACGAATACCGACGGGCCGGCACCGAAACCTCTGGACTACTACAAGCTCGAGCTCTCACCGGATGACGGGCAGTTGATCGTGGACGTGTCACAAGTGGCGGACAAAGGCTGGCGCTTCAGTGTGTAGATCATACGGCCCGTCACCGTCAGCGAGCACAGCCCTGAGCTCACGCGCAGTCGCGAAGTCGACGGAGCGTGGCGGCCGGCGAAGAGCCCGGTCGCCGCGAGTGAAGCGAGGAGCGGAACGAGCGCTAATTGAAGCCCGAGCGTCCCACTAATAGATGAGGCCAAGATGGCAGAGGCTCAAGTGAAGACGAAAGAGAAGAAACGCATTCTACCTTCCTGGGAGGACTTCACCTGGACTTGGTCCCCTAGATCCGAGCGCGAAGCGGGCGATGCAGTCGTTAGGAATTTTCTGCTGCACTGGTTCCCCAACAAAGTCAGCCGGCGCGCCCTGGCGACGAGCTATTCCTTTTGGCTGGGTACGATTTCGGCTTTCCTGTTGTTGCTCCTGACGCTCAGTGGTGTGGTGCTCATGTTTCTTTACGTGCCTTCCGTCGAGCGGGCTTATCCCACCATCAAAGACTTGGAGTACGCTGTCAGTTTCGGCGCTTTCTTGAGAGCGAGCCATCGGATCGCGGCTCACTTGATGGTAGCGGTCGTCTTCTTACACATGGTCCGAGTTTTCCTCACCGGTGCCTACAAGAATGGTGTCATGGCGGGACAGAACCGGCCGCTCAACTGGTATATCGGCCTGATCATGTTGGTGGCGACGCTTTTTCTGAGCTTCACGGGGTATCTACTGCCGTGGGACCAGTTGGCTTATTGGGCGGTAACGGTGGGTACCAACATCGCTCGAGCCGTTCCCATCATCGGAGACCAAGTCCGTTTCTTCCTCCTTGGCGGCCACGAGATCAATCAGAACACATTGATCCGATTCTACGTGCTCCATTGTGTGTTCCTCCCTATGTTCTTGGGCGGGCTGTTCGTCTGGCACATGTGGCGCATTCACAAAGACGGCGGCCTGGCTTGCTACGACAAACTCGCCCTCGACCAAAAGAGCGAGAAGGTCAAGCCGGTTGCCTCGAAGACCTATTCTCTGCTGGGAATCACCGCGGGAAGAACCGCCTCGGTGGAAACCGCGGTGGTCGATGAAGACAAGCATCTCGTGCAATCCATTCCGCCTCTTCTCGTACGGCTCCTGCTCGTCGGATTGCTGACTTTTGCTGTGAGCTCGGTACTTGCCTTGTGGTTGGGTGCTCCTCTCGAGGAACCTGCCAACCCGCTGATCACACCGAATCCCGCGAAGGCTCCTTGGTATTTCCTCTGGCTTCAAGAATTGGTGACGATCACGACCTTCCGTATCGGGAGCTTCACCGTTAACGGAGCCTTCTTGGGTGGGGTAGTGGTTCCAGGCGTGCTCCTTCTGTGGGGGTTCTTCGTGCCCTGGCTGGACCGCTCCGGGCCGGCTGCCATCGGAACGTGGTTTCACGGAGGTCGGCGCCGGGCCAACGCGATCTTTCTTATCGTGTGCTTCATGCTCATCGCACTCACCATCGTCGGAACCTTCATGCGCGGTCCGTATTGGGATTTTTACTGGCCGTGGCAATCGTGGCCGGAGCATCCGAAGGTTTTCTAGGGTTTCCAATGAAGATGGTAGGGGTCCCATCAATATCGGCGAGGGAGAGTGCAGCCTCGAGCCCACGCGCCGTCGGCGGAGCGCCCTCCGGAATGAAGGCCGTCGCTATTGGAAGACGAACGACCAGAGAAACGCGCGAAGCGCGCGGCCCTTCAGGGCCGCCGGCCAGGAGGAATTGGCGCCTGGAGTCAGAAGCGCCAAGGGAATCTGGCCGAAAAGGGCCCGAGCGAGGAGCGAGGGCCGGGTGCGAGGCGAGGAGCCGAGCATCCCACTAATAGATGGAGATCATCGTGTTCTCTAAAGACAAGCTCTACGTTGGATTGACGGGACTCGTCATCATCGGCATTTGTGCCGTGGCGTTGTGGGGCGACCTCACTCCGGGCTACCGAAGCTATCAACGGGAGTTTCATCGGCTCGTGGAGGAGAAGTTCGGTCCGGAAAGAGCTGCCGCGACGCCCGAAGGCATTCAACAGATCTGGCTACCATCTGCCGATCGAGTCGATCGATGTACGAGCTGCCATCTTGGTGTGACCTGGCAAGGACTCGAGCAAGAAGAACAACCTTACAAAACACATCCGCGGGCGCCCCTCGAGCATCATCCCGTCGAGGTGTTCGGCTGCACGTTGTGCCACGGGGGCCAGGGACCGGCCACCAAGAAACTCGACGCCCATGGCTGGGTTGGGCATTGGAACGACCCATTGCTCGACACGCGACTCGCCGAAGACTACCGCGTTGCCAATCGCTGGGCCTTCCTTCAGTACAAGTGTAACGTGTGTCACCGCTACGATCGCGAGACCCAAGGAGCGGACTACGTCAACCGCGGTAAGCAACTGATCCGGGAGAGAGGTTGTCGAGCCTGTCATATCTTCAACGGGCGAGGGGGGACCATTGGCCCGGACCTCACCGACGAAGGAACCAAGAATCCTGAGCAGTACGACTATTCACGGCTCTCTTCTATTCCGTCTCTCTTCTCTTGGCAGGTAGCTCACCTGCAGAATCCGAAGAGTTTTGCTCCGGACACGGTGATGCCCGATTTCGGCTTCAAAACGATCGAAGCCCAAAGTGTGGCTTTGGTGCTCATGAGCTGGCGAGACGCTGACTTGCCGCCGGAGCTCATGCCGGGCGCCGTTTTGAGGGACGTCCCTACTCCCGAGGAAGCCGAGCAGGAGCGCATCATGCGCGAGGGGGAGGGCAAGTTCTTCGTCGAAAAGACCTGCTTCATTTGCCACGATGTCTCGAGCCTAGGCATCGTATCGGCCACCAAGATTGGTCCCGATCTAGCTGTGGCAGTCGAAGATTGTCCGCGGCGCTTCGGTCGAACTCTAGACAGTTTCCTGATGGAGCCAAGCGGCACCATGCAGGTGGTTTTGTCCACACAAATCCAACTCACAGACGAAGAAAAGCAAGAAGCCATAAGACTTCTCAAGTTCGCTTACGAGAAATACCAAGAGCAAAAAGCGGTAGAAGAGAACAACTAATCGATGTGTGGAGACAGCAAGACCTTCGTTTATTAAACAGGAGGAAATCATGAGCAAAGGAAAACTCTCCAAGTCCACCTGGTTATGGGCCACGATCATCCTGGGCCTGCTGGCAGTGGGAATCTTCTCCTGCCAGCCGGGTGAGGAATCCGGCCGTCGCGGGGCGGCTACCGGTGGCGGGGCTGACGCGGCCGTTCAAACCTACGTTCCCCCAGGAGACCTGGACAAATACTATTTATTTTATTCCGGCGGTCATTCGGGCAACGTCTATGTGGCGGGCATGCCCTCCATGCGTCATATTGCAACGATTCCCGTCTTCGCGATCTATCCGGCGACCGGATATGGATTCGACGACGAGACCAAGAAGATGCTCGGAGGCTATACCTGGGGTGACGTCCACCATCCTTCGCTCTCGAAGACCAACGGCGAGTACGACGGAAGATGGCTCTTCGTCAACGACAATGCAAATGCTCGGTTGGCCCGAATCGACTTGAGAGATTTCAAGACCAAGCAGATTTTCGGCCCCATTCCTAATCTTTCCGGAAATCACGGAAGCGCCTTCGTGACCGCTAATACGGAGATGATCCTTTTCGCGTCGCGTTTTTCCGTGCCCGTCCCCGGCGCTTACGAATCGATCGAAGACTACGCGACCAAGTACAAGGGCGTGGTGGGTGCCGTGAACATCGATCCCGAGAGTGGCGAGATGTCGCTCGGGTTTCAGATCATCACCCCACCCTTCAACTGGGATCTAGGTTCGACCGGGCGCGGCCCTTCCGCGGACTGGGGCCTGTGGACCTGCTACAACTCCGAGCGGGCGACAGGTGAGCTCGAAAAGACCGCCTCCGCCAACGATCGGGACTACGCCATTGCCGTGAACTGGAAAGCGGCGATGCAAGCGATTGCCGATGGAAACGCGACACAAGTCGGCGATGCGACGGTCGTCGACCCCACCAAAACTCCGGGGATTGCTTATCTGATTCCGGTGGCCAAGAGTCCTCACGGCGTCGACTTCGGACCGGACGGCTCCTACTTCGTGACCAGCGGCAAGCTCGAAGCGATCACGACCGTTTATAGCTTTGACAAGATGCTGGCCGCCATTCAGAACGAGGACTTCACCGGAGACGAGGATGGTATCCCCGTTTTGAACTACGACAGTGTCATGGAGCGTGAGGTTCAAATCGGTCTCGGCCCGCTGCACACGCAGTATGACGACAAGGGATTTGCTTACACGAGCTTGTTCATCGATAGCGCGGTGGCGAAGTGGAATCCGACGAGCGGTGAGGTGGTCGACACTATCCCCGTGAGCTACAACATCGGACACCTTATGGTCCCAGGTGGTGATTCGTCCAAGCCTTACGGCGAGTACGTGGTGGCGCTCAACAAATTGTCCCATGGCCGTCACCTCAATGTAGGTCCGAGCCAACCCGAGTCTTCGCAGCTCATCGACATCTCCGGGGACTCCATGAGGCTGCTATACGATGCCTTCACCGAACCGGAGCCTCACTACGCCCAGGCTTGCCCTGCCACTCTCTTGAATCCCATCGAGGTCTATCCGCTGGAGGAGAACGACCATCCTCACAAGATCACCAGCGTTGAGGAAGCGGAAGTGACTCGACAGGGCAACAATGTCGTTGTCAAAATGGCTGCCGTACGCTCGACGCTTTGGCCGACGAGTTTCGAAGCCAGGGCGGGCGACACGGTGACCATTCACATGACGAATATCGAGCAGACGACCGATGAGCTGCACGGCCTGGGTATCAATGGCTACAACATCAACATCGTGGCGGACCCGGGTGAGACCAAGACGGTCACATTCAAGGCTGAGAAATCCGGAGTATTCGCGTACTACTGCACCAACTTCTGCTCGGCGCTGCACCAGGAGATGCAGGGTTATCTGTTGGTAAGGTAGTCTTTGACTCTGCGGCCGGCGAGAGAGGGATCGAGAGGATGAAAGACAAAATTAGGCGTTTTCAAGTGCTTCTTCAGAGCCCAATCAGTATGCGCGCACGGGTTCTGTTGCTTCTAGCCGTCCTCTCGATCCCGTTCGTCTTCCAGTTCCCGCTATGGACGATGAGCTTCAGGTCCAACCAGTACCCTGATCCACTGACGATGTCGATCTACATCAATCATTTGGAGGGGCAGAAAACCGATAGACGGGATGACTTGCGAGAGATCAACGCTCTCAATCATTACATCGGGATGCGCCCCTTGATGGAGAGCGATTTTGCGGAGTTTCTGTGGCTACCCTTCGCCATGGGATTCTTTGCTCTCATCACCTTGAGAGCCATCGTATTCGGGACCCTTCGAGACCTCGTTGACATCGCGGTGCTCTTTGCCTACTTCGGGTTGTTCTCGGCGTGGACGTTCTATAATCGTCTCTATCAGTACGGGCACAACTTGAACCCGGAAGCTGCGATTAATATTGAGCCTTTCACGCCACCGTTCTTCGGTAGCGTCCAGATCGCGAACTTCTGGGTGGAAAGCTACCCAGGTGGCGGGAGCTACGTGATGGCCCTTTTTGGCGGTCTGTTCGTCTCCGGCCTCGTCCTTGCCTATCTTGATGCCCGAGGGCAATATCGTGAGGCCAATCTTCACTAAATTCGTCCTTGCGCATGCGCTAGCCCTGGGTCTTTTCTCCTCTCACACCGAGGCGGGAACGCTGCGCGTGGGACCCGGCGGCTACTCTTCCATCAGTGAGGCGCTGGAAGACGCCGCACCCGGCGACGAAATCCGGGTCGCTCCCGGGAAGTACCACGAGAATCTGGTTGTCGAGCAGTCGGTAATTCTGATCGGCGAGGGAAAAGCGCACGTCGTCGGGCTCGGTGAAGGAGACGTCGTCCGCGTCATGGCCGACGATGTCGAAATGAGGGGTTTCTCCGTGTCTGGCTCGGGCAATGACATGTTGGTGAGTGACGCCGGCATCAAGATCTATGGCGCTCGATCTCGCATTGTCGACAACACCATTTACGACAACTTGTTCGGTGTGTATCTGCGAGGCTGCACGGAAGCCCTCGTTTCGAACAATAGGATTCGAGGCCGTCGAGAGGTTGAAGTCGGAAGAAGGGGTGCCGGAATCCACTTCTTCGATGCCCACCACAACATCGTCAAGGGAAACGACATCGCTTTCGTTCGGGACGGAGTTTACTTCGACCACGCTGATTTCAACACCGTCGAAGACAACGAATTCGCTCGCTTGCGCTACGGCGTCCACTACATGTACTGCAAGAACAACCGTTTCTATCGAAACGTGTTCCGCGACAGTGTGGGAGGCGTCGCCATCATGTACACCGAGGGTGTGATTTTTCAAGATAATCAGATCCTCAACAATCGCGAGGGCTACAATGCCTTTGGGCTCTTGTTCAAGGATGCCATCGACTCCGTGGCGGAAAGAAATGTCATCGTCAACAGTGTGAATGGAATCTTTCTCGATAGCTCGCACCGTAACCGGATCCGGAACAACCTTGTTGCCTACAACGACGTCGGTGTGATGCTCTATGCGAGCTCGTTGGAGAATGACTTTGGCGGGAACGATTTCGTCGGCAACCTGGCGACGTTGCACACGGTAGGTCGGGCGGATGCCGATTGGACGCCGAAGGGAATGGGTAACTACTATACGGATTACCGGGGCTACGACATCGACGGCGACGGCATTGGAGATACACCGCACCGGCTGCAGGACGCTTTCGAGTACTTGGAGGGTAGTCGCCCTTTGTTGCGGATGTTTCTTTATAGCGCCGCATCGGATGCTTTGGCGGCGGCTGAGCGAAGCTTCCCACTGGTGCCCTCCAGCGAGGAGGAGGATAGCGCGCCTCGAATGAAACCGGTGAGCGGCGTGAAGATGACTTATCAATACGAGGGGGTTGGAAAGCACGGCTCTCCGATGCTCGCGGGAGGGTCGTTTCTCGCGATGTTCCTCGCGGGTTTGCTCTCCTGGAGGTTGCGCGGATGAGCGTCGTCGTCGAGGTCCGAGAGCTCGCCAAGTCCTACGGCGGTTTTCGCGCCGTCGATGGCGTGAGCTTCGAGGTCGAATCAGGACAGGCTGTCTGTCTCCTCGGGCCCAATGGCAGCGGAAAAACCACGACATTGCGATCCGTAACAGGTCTTTTACGTCCTGATTCGGGCTCGGTCAAGATATGTGGAATTGATCTAGGCCGCAACCCTCGAAAAGCCAAACGAAATTTCAGCTATCTGCCACAGCAACCGTGCTTTCCCGCAAACATCACGGTTAGAGAGGTGACCGAGTTCCACGCCAAGCTCCGAAGGCTCGATGTGGATCGGATCGTTTCCAGCCTGCGAGAAGCAGGTATTTCCGAAGCGGAAGAGTCGCGCATGGTAGGTGAGCTATCGGGAGGCATGCGCCAGCGATTGTCTCTCGCCGTGGCGGGAATGCCCGATGTGCCTCTGATGGTGTTCGATGAACCCACGGCCAACCTCGATCCGGAGTCCGCCCTTCGCTTCCGGGAACAAGCAAAACGTTGGCGTGAGGCGGGGAAATCTCTTTTGTTTTCGACGCATGTCTTGGCGGATGTCGAGGATTTCGCTGACAGGGTGGTGGTCTTGGTGGGCGGCACGCTGGTGGCCGAAGAGAACGTTTCTCAGCTTCGAGCCGATCTTCGTCAATTTGCTCTGCTGCGGGTGGATGTCGGGCGGCCAACGGAAGAGCATGCCAAAGTGGCCATGGAGTGTGGCGCCACAGAAGCCTGTCTCAATCACCGAGCTGTCATCATTACGGCACCTGTAGAAAAACGCTACCCGATCCTGAAGCGCCTGGGAGAGATCGGAACGGTCCACCACTTCGACACCGAGGAGCCTTCTATCGAGCACATTTATCTGAAGTACGTTCGAGAGGCGAGAAAATGACGAGGCGGCATGTGGGCGTGACGATGTTCTTGGTTGCTTTGACCGCATGCACGGCCGGCCCGCCGGAGCCCATCGAGATCACGCTCAACGAGGAGAACTGCAGTTTTTGCCGCATGGCTGTGTCACAACGGGAGTTCGCGGCTCAGGTTGTCACCGTGACAGGCGCGTTCGACACTTTTGATGATATCGGGTGTCTTCGAGATTGGATTAAGGAACACCACCCGCCCGAAGCTTCCGGCATCTTCGTCGTAGACTACCAGACAGGCCAATGGATTGATGCCCGAACTGCGTCCTATGTTCACTCGAAGAAGCTACCCACACCAATGAGCTCGGGGTTCGCGGCCTATCAAAAAAAGACGTCTGCCGAGACTGCGGCCGCCAAGCTCGAGGGAAAGGTCTTGCAGTGGGAGGAGATGTTCTCCGAGGTCGACCATGAGTGACCTGCTCGACTGGGGAATCGTAGCGACCATCGCGCGCCAGGAGCTCCGTATCACGCTAAGGAGCCGATGGGTGCTGGTGTACGCGGCGATTTTTGCGGTGCTTGCGCTAGCCGTGAGCTATTTCGGGTTGGCAGTGATCCAGTTCACCGGTTTTCAGGAGTTTGATCGGACCGCGGTGAGTCTTTTGAATTTGATCCTCTATATCGTGCCGCTCGCCACCATGCTCATGGCGGTGCAGAGCTTCCGGACGGAAGGCGGGGCCACGGATCATCTCTTCGCTGAGCCGGTCACCGTTGCGGAGATCGTCTTAGGTAAGGTTGTCGGCTTGATGGGTGCTCATGTCCTTGCAACGGTGCTGGGCTTCAGCTTCACCGGCGTTCTCGTGGGTGCAAAGGTGGGGATTCGAGGGCTCTCCAGCTATTTGGTCCTCGTGGGTTTCACCCTATTGATCGGTATCGCCTTCGCGGCCATTGCCAGCTTTTTGACCATCATCGCCGGGAGGGGTGCCCGAGCTTACGCCGTCGTTCTGGTTGCCTGGTTCGTCATCGTTTTGTTGTTCGATTTGGTCATCATCGGCCTGTCGTTTGCGCTCCCGGAGAACTGGGCCAACCGAGCCGCCTTTGCCGGGGTTTTCCTCAATCCGGTGGACGCCGCACGCGTCGGCACGATGCTCGCGATATCGGGCAAGGAGATGTTCGGACCAGCGGGTGCGCTGCTCGTTCGTTTCTTGGGTGGGGTAGGTGAAGCCATTGCCCTCCTCGTTGCGGCACTCTTTTTTTGGATCGTTATCCCGACGGCGGGAAGCATTCTCGCCCTTGGTCGTCAAGATCTGTAGTTTCTCGAACTGGAGGTTATGCCATTGAGACCTACTGAAGTCTTAGTCAAGGAACACGACTCGATATTGGACATGCTAAAAGTCTTGGGAACGGTGTGCGACAAGCTGGAATCGGCGGACGCCGTGGTCCCCGAGCACCTCGAGCAAATCTTGTCTTTTCTGAAAGGCTTCGCCGATCGGTGTCATCATGGTAAGGAAGAGGACTTGCTTTTTCCGGCCATGGAAGCATCCGGCATCCCGCGGGAAGGAGGGCCCATAGGCGTCATGCTCCTCGAGCACGTGCAAGGCCGGGAGTTGATCCAAAGTATGGGCGCGGCCGTGGCGTTGCTCAAAAACGCGGATCCCAATGCGCCGAGTCAGTTCGTGGAAGCCGGTAGGGGATACGTTCGCCTTTTGAGTCAACACATCGAGAAAGAGAACAATGTGTTGTTCAGGATGGCGGACATGCACATTTCGGAATCGAAGCAACAGGAGTTGGAGCAGCAGTTCGACGTGGTGGACAAGGAGAAGATCGGAACGGAACAGATCGAGCAGTACCTTCAGCAGTTGGGTGAGCTGAAGAGTCGCTATCTTTGAACGACTTCGTCACGGTTACACGAGGGTAAGGAAGAGGAGCATTAGAACAAAGTAAACCGCCAACAGGATGTAGACCCACCCCCAGCCTCGGTTGTCCTCCCGGATCTCTTCCCTCTCCAGGACATAGGATTCGAACCCGTCCGGTGACGCCGATCGGAACCATCGACTGCAGACGAGAGCGACGATTGCGGTCGTCAAGAAACCGAAGCCGTTCCACCACATCCAGTGGATGGCCGGAAAAGCCAGCCAGAGATAGAGGTTGAGAGCCACCCCGGTCGGCAGGCCCATCAAAACGCCCAAAGCCGTAGCACGCCGGTGGAGGACGCCGACGAGGAACGTGGCCAAAATAGGGCCATAGAATGCCGAGCCCACCTTGTTGACGGCTTCAATGACCGTGTCCGAGATACGGCCCGCCAAAAAGGCGAACGCCGTGATGAGGATCCCCCACGCGACCGTGGTCAGTTTGCTGGCGAGAAGAAGACGCGACGGGTTGCTCCACTTCCTTCCGATGAAATCCCGCATCGTAGAAGCCGAAAGCGAATTCAGAGCTGAATCCAAGCTCGACATCGCAGCTGCGAGCAGGGAGGCGAAAATCACCGCCCGCACTCCTTGGGGGATGTAGAGCAGTACGAACTGGGGCACCAAATAGTCGGGCCTATCGGCGGGTACCTGCGCCGCCAGATCGGGAGAGGCGCGATAAACCGCCAACATGGCGATGCCCAAGACTACGTATAGCACCGTCAAGGGAAAGCGGGCCAAACCGTTCAACATAAGAGATTTCTTGGTGTCGGCCGTCGATGTGGCTGATAGTTCGCGCTGCACCTGGCTCTGGTCGGTACCGTAGTAAGAGACATAGAGAAAGAACCCGCCGATCAGGAAAGGCCAAAAGGGCGCGGCACTATCGTTGTTGAAACCCGAAGAAGGATCGAGCGCGACACGTCTCGCCTCGGGAAAGGAGCTCCACATGGCGCCGAGCCCGCCCACGATGTCCGCGGCGTAATAGATACAAAGGACGATCCCAACGAGGAGTATGACCATTTGAATGACGTCGGAATAGACGACGGCGGTGATACCGCCGATGGTGTCGTAGATGATCGTAACGGTGCCAACCGTCAATATAGTGGCCCACAAAGGGATCCCCAAGCAGACCGACAAAACGATGGCGCTGGCATAGACGGCGACTCCAGCAGCGAGCCCGCGGCTGAGCAGAAAGATGAAGCTCACCAAGTAGCGCACCGAAGGGCTGAAGCGATGCTCGAGGTACTCATAGACGCTGACCAGCTCCAGCCGGCGGAAAAACGGCAGGAGGAAGACCATGACGACGATCATGGCCAAGGGGAGTGCAAGCTCCATTTGGAGCCACGTCACACCTCCTCCACTCTTGAGAGCGACAAAGGCGGGCAAGGAGATGAAGCTGATGGCCGAGGTCTGGGTCGCCATCGTCGAGATGCCGACCGCCCACCACGGAAGCTTCCGCCCTCCGACGAAGTAGTCTTCCTGACTCTTCTGGCCGCGGCCAAGGTAGATACTCAGGCCAATCATCCCCGAAAGATAGAAGAGGACAATGACCCAATCGAGCCAGCCCATGGCTTTCCTCCTACGAAACGGATATGAAGAAAGAGCGCGAAGGTGTTTCAGTGTTCATACCGCTTTTTCCTCTACCGGGCAAGTGACGATCGTAGGACGCCGTCGTGCGATCTTAGCGGAGCGGGCAAGGCTCGTTCATCGGGATGGAGACGGCGCCAAAACCTCTCGAGCGTGCTCGTGTGTAGCGTGCGTCCATGATGTGGATGACACATCCCGATGGGACTTTTTCGAGCTCGACGAAAGGAAACCGCACCCAGTTCTTGAAACCACGCACCTGAGGGGATAGAAGCGCTTCATCCAGGAGACGGGAGTTTCGCGGTCGGATTATTTCGGTAGGTTCGAGGCGAAGCTCCACCCTCGGGAAAAGTTCCAGCGATCCATGTCTGTAGCTTTCTGGTGTGGCCACCAGGACATCGCGGATAAACGGATTGATAGGAACCGGCCCCACCATGAGGTCGACGACATCGAGCCCTTGACGGCTAAGCTCGCTGACCACCACCTCTCGCCCATATTGGGCCGACGACACCATGAGCACGATATAGACCGTCGTTGCCGCCAATGCGGCTATGGCGAGGCGACCTTTAACGGCCTCGGGAATCGGCCTTAAGATCCGCCACAAGGCGAGGGCAACGAGCGCGACCAACCAGAGAGTTTTGGCGGCAACTAGGCCGGGAACAGAGCCCAGCATGAGTAAGCTCATCAAACCGGCGAGCGCACCCCAACCGATCAAGTTGCCCCGGGACGTCGAGTGACCCAAGAAGACGGCTCCGCCGAGGATCAGCCAAATCCATGGATCGATGATGAAAAGACTGTCGCCATAGAACCAGCGACTGTTGAACGGCATCAGCCATCGCATTCCATAGGTGTTCAACCAATCCAGTACCGGGTGCGTGGCAACGCCGATGGTGGAAACTAAGAGTAGGCTCTGGAACTTTGCCGTACCACCCGGCCGCAAGCGTCCGATGAAATAAAGCACTCCAGCCAGTATCAGAGGAAGCACGACCACGGCGGGCAATCCATGAGTCCAACCGCGACGGAAGTGGAGCCCCGCGTCACCACCCCAAGAATAAGCCAGGCCGTCGATATCCGGCAGGTTGGCTCCGATGATGAGAGCGGCGGCGCCCCATCGCGTTTTGCGGGCAAGTCCCGTTTGTGCGAGAGCGCCGCCGACGAGTGTGTGGGCAATAGGATCCATTTCGTTTGTCGACTCCAACCGTTCATTCTAGCAACGAACGAGCAAGAAGCCGTTGGGCGGGCGAAAAAAAGGGAGCAGCCGCAGCCGCTCCCTTCTTCCGATGCTGAGCAGAGGTCTTTTTGCTTACTTGTGAAAGGTCAATCCCAAGCTAAAAGTGGTTAGGTCCTGTCGAAGCTCGATGAAGGTTCCGGGAATCTCCAGAACCGTGCCATTGATCTTGCTCGTGAAGGCATAAGCCACGCTGCCGGAAATGTCGGCGTACTCGGTTAAGGCGACGACGATTCCGCCGGAAACAGTATGTGTGTTAATAGCCGGCAACTGGATGTTCCAGAGCGTTTCGGTTTCAGGAACAGGGTTCCCGTTCCAGAGGTAACCGGCCTGCACTTTGACCATCTGATGGACTTCGCGCTGGAATCCGGCGGCAACGGACACCACGTTGGTCCACCCGAGACCGCCGTTCACGGGCTCATCTCCAAAGAGTTTGGCGTTCTTGTAGTTGAAGTAGCGAAAGTCGACGGCGATGAGCGTTTTCTCGAAACCTTCGTATCCAACGCCGAGGGAGAACATCATTGGCAGATCAACCTCGGCTTCCAGGGTGCGCGCCGCCCCGGTTTCATCCTTGGAGTTGTAACTGAAGGTGTCGAACACCTGTCGGGTCTTGAAAGAACCACCGAAACTCCAGGGGCTGTCGGGGTGATACTGGATACCGACCTGGAATCCGAAGCCCCAACGAGGGCGAGAATGCGTTGCGGGAGGAAACGTACCATTGAAGTTTCGCTCGGCCTGCAAGGCTGGGTCGAGGAGAAGTGACATCGTTGTGACCACCGGACCGCCACCGACGTAGAGCTTGTCCGAAAGCTGATACCCGAGAATCGGGGCAATCTGGAGGGCGCTAAAATTCGTGGACACAGGGCCGACGCCGAAGGAGTTGGGGGGCCGCCACGGCATGAGGATCGGATTGACGTCGGAGCCGGGAAAGTCGATGGTCCTTCCCACGAGAGCATAGATACCGAGACCGTAGCGAAATAGTGACTCTGCGGGCCTATAAACGACGCCAATCGCCGGAGCTGAGGCCAGTCCGCTGTCACTGCGATTAGAGCCGAATTGGCCGGTCGCCTCGACGCTTGCATCCAGAAAGGTGTCTCCGTAAACGAAGTCCGCCCCAACATACATCTCGGTCCGCTTGATGTAGCAGATTGAGGCCGGGTTCCAATAGGTCGCTCCGGCGGCATCGACGGCAATGGCGGTTGATGCCCCGGCCATCGACCTGTGTATGGCTCCTGCGCTCGGGTTGATGATGCCTTGCGCCATGCTGGTCTTCACGTTCATGGATGCCACCAGCAAGAAGCACCCGACTAGGTAGCGTGTTTTCATTCGTCTCCTCCCAATTGCCCACCGCTACGGCTTGTAGCGTTCAAGCCGTTGAATACTAGATGTTGTGAAGGGTCCTTAAGTAGCACTTCCTGAGGCAAAGGTCAACCCTTCTTTGATCTCTAGCTGACGCAGGGTCTCGATCTCGCATCAAATGATTGGATATTCACGGCTTTTCCTTTGCGCGACCTTCTCGGTTGTGTCTAAACTCCACCGGACTGCTCTGCATAGTTGACGAAAAATTGGGTTCGGAACTTAGGAAGAGGTGTTCCACATGAAACGGTTTGCATCTGGGTTGGCTTTGGCGGTCTTCGTTCTATCAGCTTGCGACCAGGCTGAATTGCCCACATCGAGCTCGGACAATGTGGGCCATTGGGAGCTCCAGGCCTTTGAAATGGGTGGCAACATCGTCGCCATCACTAATCCTGAGCGCTACAGGGTGGAGTTCACCGATGAAGGTCGTGCCAATATCCAGGCGGACTGCAATCGGTGCAACGGTGCTTATGAGGCCCGCGGAAACCAGTTGACGATTGGACCGCTTGCCTGTACCAGGGCGTTTTGTGGTCCAGATTCCTTTTTTGATGAATACGTGGCAGCTCTCGAAAGCGTATCGTCGTTCGCCCGGAATGGAAACGAGCTCGTGATCTCGACCTCCGGCCCAACGATGCGGTTCGAAGTGTCGCAGTAACTATTGTGAAGTCTTACGAAGAGCCGTGGACAAGGAAAGGAAAAGCAACATGGGACGTAGTCGAACACTCATTATTGCGATGGGACTGATCGCTGCCGCGGGGCTGGCGTTGTCCTGCTATCCCGGAGGGCCGACGAGCGCCGGTGAGACCGACGTCGTTGTGACCTATTTCGACGATGGTGCAAACTTTGGCTCCTTCCAAACTTATGCCATGCCGAATGAAGTCTTCATCCGTGAGGGATCGGACGAGGGGTCCGAGGTGGAGAACGAGGCGCTCATCCTGAGCCAAGTCGCTCAGAACATGGCGCAGGCCGGCTACACGAGAGAGTCCAATCCTGAACAAAACGGGGCGGACGTCGTCGTCATCGTCAGCGCGATCCAATCGACGAACTTCAACTACTGGGTGAGTTGGGGCTGGTGGGGCGGTTGGGGCGGTTGGGGCGGCTGGGGCGGCTGGCCGGGATTCGGTCCCGGCTGGGGCATTGGCTATCCCTGGGTCGGCGTGACCAGCTACACGAACGGATCGGTTTTCGTCGAGATGTTCGATCCCAACAATGCTGACAGCGAAGAACAGTTGCTTCCGGCTGTCTGGGCGGGTGCGTTGAACGGTCTGCTGAGTGGAAGTAGCGCATCGGACGTCGAGTCCCGAATCGTTCGCGGCATCGATCAGGCCTTCTCGCAGTCTCCCTACTTGTCGGGCGGTTCTCCGGGAACCTTACCGCAATAACATCGTGATGAACCTCTGATGCATCAAAGGCTCATCCTGCAGATAGATAAAGGAAGAACAATGAGAATAGTCTATGGAGTGGTTTTATTGGCGCTATTGAGTGCTCCCGTTCATGCCGACGAATGGATGACGGGAATCACCTACAACATCAGTTTCCCCGGGAGCGAAATCAAAGATTTCACCAATGAGAGCCCGAGCTGGCGCGGACTCGGATTCGAGGTCAAGAAGTTTGTCACCCCTGCCTTTTCCGTGGGCGGATCCGTGGATTGGACGGTCTTCAAAGAAGAGACGGTCGAGCAAATCACGATCCGGACGGAGGACCTAAACGGCGACATCACGGGAAAGCAATTCCGTTACTTCAACTCTGTTCCCGTCATGGGCACGTTTCACTACCATTTTGGAGACGAAGACAGCGCCCGGGCTTTTGTTGGGGCCGGTGTCGGCGTGTTCTGGATCGAACAGCGGGTCGAGTTGGGGAGTATTGCCTTTACACAAAGCAACTGGCACTTTGGCTTCGTACCCGAAGGTGGTGCCATCATTCCCATGGGCGATGCGGTCAACTTTCTGGCGAAGGCCAAGTACTATTACGCGGCAAAAGCAGGTTCGTCCCTTCAGGGAGATGGCCTAAGCTACTCCTACTTCGGATTGAACGTGGGGATTTCCTGGGCTTTCTAGTGCATGCGGCGAGGTCCTAGCGGGCCTCGAAATAGTCTGAAATCAAAGGGGGTGTCTTCTAGACACCCCCTTCGTGTTTCTATAAGCTTCCGGCGCGGAGGTGAGGGCATGGGTAAGAAGACGAAGCTCACTTGGCCTTTGACCGTTGTGTTGTTCGCGTCACTGGCCTGCACCGAACCGGAAACGCCGACGGTAGAGGCAGAGAAAGGGACCGCTGAAGAGGCGGTACTGGCGTCGGCCCAAACGGCGGGCAATGAGCCGGTGCCCGAGGAGCTCGCAGGTTTGAACACTCCATGGTTCGGCGACTTCGACGAGCTGGTCGAGCGACGCTACATTCGGGCGTTGGTGACTTTTAGCCTGACCGGCTATTTTCTCGACGGGGCGACTCAAAGGGGAATTACTTACGAAGCCCTCAAGATGTTCGAGGAGGAAATCAACGCGAATTTGAAAACGGGCCATCTCAAGATCCATGTCATCATCATACCGGTCCCGCGAGATCGTTTGATTCCCGCTCTTGCCGAAGGGCGAGGGGACATCGCCGCCGCTAACCTCACCATAACCCCGGAACGCAAGAAGCACGTGGATTTTTCCGATCCTTTTGCGACCAACATCAGCGAAGTGGTCGTGGCGGGTGCGAGTGAACCGCCTCTCGAGAGCGTCGAGGATTTGTCTGGAAGGGAAATCGTCGTTCGCGCCTCCAGCAGTTACTACGAAAGCTTGATTCACCTCAACGGGCTTTTAGAGCAGCAAGGATTAGCGCCGATTGCATTGACTCTAGCGGACGAGCATCTGGAAGACGAAGATCTCCTCGAGATGGTCAACGCCGGTCTGATCCCACAGGTGGTCGTGGATAGCCACAAGGCGACTTTTTGGGAGCAGATCTTCGACGGCATTACCGTTCATCCGAATATCGCTGTGGCGACCGGTGGCCAGATTGCCTGGGCCTTCCGCAAAGACAGTCCCCTACTTCGAGACGTGGTCAACGCCTTCGTCAAGAAGCACAAAGAAGGGACGCTCATGGGGAACCTACTCATCAAGAGATACCTCCGGAATACGAAGTGGGCAAAAAAAGTCATGTCGACCGCGGAACTAGACAAGTTCCATGAAATGGTGCACCTCTTCAGAAAGTACGCGGGACAGTACGATTTTGATTCTCTTATGATTGCCGCTCAGGCATACCAAGAATCCGGCCTGGACCAGAGCAAAGTGAGTCCCGCCGGCGCGGTGGGTGTGATGCAGATCAAACCCTCCACGGCTGCCGATAAGAACGTCGGTATTTCCGATATCCACGTCCTTGAAAACAACATCCACGCCGGCGTGAAGTATCTGCGGTTCATCCGAGACCGGTACTTTGGCGGTGAGGACATGGATGACTTGGAGCAGGCACTCTTTAGCTTGGCCGCGTACAACGCGGGTCCCGCGACAGTCGCGCGTCTTCGAAAAAAAGCCGCGGAAATGGGCCTCGACCCCAATCTCTGGTTCGACAACGTGGAAGTCGCGGCGGCAAAAGACATCGGACGAGAGACGGTTCAATACGTAAGCAACATATTCAAGTACTATCTTGCCTATAGTCGCGTGATCGCTGAGTTGGAAAATAAAGGCAAGCTTCCAGAGCCTTGAGAACGTTCGTCTCTTTGCATTGCGCGCTGGATTCTGGGAGACTTCTCTCCATGCACAATGGAAACGGACTGATGCCCATAACTCTCAGTGAGCGACAGGCAAAGACGGTTGGCGTGGCCATAACCATTGTGGCCGTGCTCGTGATCCTCTTCGCGTTGGCTGCCTTTTTCTGGCTCCTGGGGTGGTTCTTTCGTTACTTTTCCAACGTATTTCTTCCCATCGCCGTGGGCGGTATCGCCGCTCTCGTTTTTAGACCTTACTACCAGTGGCTTTGTGAACGTTTGAAGCTGCCTCGACCACTCGCTTTGGTCGCGGTGTTCGTCTCCATGCTTCTTCCTCTTACGGCATTTCTGTGGTTCTTCGGCTCCTTGATGACGAGGCAAATCGTCGAGCTCGTCTCTCATGCTCCCGAGTGGTGGAAGAGCCTGGCGTCTTTGGTCGAGAACCAATGGCCGCAAGTCAGAGAGTTCCTAGCGACGCCTAGGGGGCAGCAAGTGCAAGAAGCTGTCATGGCTCAGCAAGACACTTTGGTGCAAGGGCTCCAGATCTTCGGCGAAAAGGCACTTTTGGCCGGCGCGGGTATGATGAGAGGTGTAGGCGCCGTCTTTAGCTGGGCCATCCTTCCCGTCTACTTTGCTTTTTTCCTCATGGCCGGCGAACAGAAACTGAATATCGAGCAATTCCTGCCGTTCCTCAAGCCAGAGACGCGTAAAGATGTCACCTACATGGTGAACGAGTTCATCGACATCATGGTGGCCTTCTTCCGGGGGCAGCTCATCGTGGCCTTCCTACAGGGCTTACTCTACGCGGCGGGATTCAGTATGGTGGGCTTGCAGTACGGGTTCATCCTGGGGCTTCTACTCGGGTTCTTGAATATCATCCCCTACCTGGGAAGTATCATCGGGCTAGGTATCGCGCTGCCGCTCGCGTTCTTTCAAACGGGTGGTGGTCTCAACACGTTGATAGCGGTCGTCGTGGTTTTTTGCGTCGTCCAGCTCATCGAGAGCTACGTTCTCACACCCAAGATCATGGGAGACCGGACGGGACTTCACTTCATGGCTATCATCTTCGCCGTTTTCTTCTGGGGCGCCGCACTGGGAGGCGTTATGGGCATGCTCCTCGCCATCCCTCTGACGGCTTTCATCGCGTCCATGTGGCGCCTCGCCAAGGAAAGGTACATTACGGAGCTGGTCTGAAGTCCGACTTGTCCGTATCAGAAATAGCTTTGTAAGTACCCGAGTACTCAAGCACCCAAGTACTCGAGAATTGAGTTCTAAGATATCTGCGTCACTGAGATAGAGATCTCAATTTCCTGTGTTCCCCAAAGCGACCAAAACACAGTGAATTACAAGAAATTCGGCCCTTTTGGGAACTATAGGCGGCTTCGCGCGTTATTAGGTTTGAGGAGTGGAAAGTGGTTGAAGGCATGAACGACGGAGAGCTCATGGCCAGGATGCGGTCAGGTGACCGCGGCGCCTTCTCGGACCTGATCGACCGTCACAAGAATATGCTCGTGAACTATCTTACTCGCTTGACCGGCTGTCGAGACCGCGCCGAAGAGTATGCTCAGGAAGCATTCTTGAGGCTCTATCAGTCGGCATCGAGGTACCAAGAGCAGGGACAGCTGCTCCCTTATCTCTACCGGATTGCGACGAACTTGGTCCGATCCGATGAAAGGAAGAAACGGCGCTGGCTGTTTCTGTCGTCGGCCTTCTCGCGAAACGGCCACGGCGACGAGCCGAGTCCCCATTCGCAGCTTTTGGCCGCCGAAATCAAGGAACAAGTCCACACGGCGCTAAGCAACCTTCCCACGCATTATCGTGCTCCGTTGATCCTGAGGGAGATCGAGGATTGGTCCTATCAGGATATTGCCAAAGCGGTTGGATGCCGCGAGGGAACGGTGAAATCACGCATCAATCGTGGGCGGAGCCAATTGCGAGAGCTCCTAGAACCTTACATGAACGGAGGGGGGAAATGAACGAGGAACCCATCCGAAACCTGCTTCGTCGCCTTCCTCGTGAAAAGGCCTCTGCGGGATTCACCAGTCAGGTGATGAGCCGTCTCGACGAGACGCGGCGCCCGGTCTGGGCGCCCCCACGGCTGGCGCTCGCGGGTAGCTTGGTGCTGATCCTCGGCTTGTGGATTGGCATTGGCCAGTGGCAGGCGGATCAGGATGCACAAGTGGATGCACGAATAAACACACTCAGGGCCGAAATCCAACAAGCGCAGAAGGATATTCTCCTTCTCAAGGACCTGGCTCCCATCCTGTACCTCGGGGGAGACGAGGGCGTCGATTTCGTCCTGGACCTTCGCCAGCTCGTGAAGGAGGAAGGAAACGTTCAGCCGGCTTCTTTCGAGAAGTCGGATCGTGGAGTTATGAAAGGGGAATCGCCAAGATGAACAAGAAATATAAGAAAGCGGTGGTAGGCGTTCTGACCGGTGTGGCACTTACCTTTTCAGCAACGCAAAGTGTGCGCGCTGCTCATGTTTGGCATCAAGAGAAGCAAGACGAAGAGAAAAAGGAGACGAAACGTATCCGGGTTGCGAAGTCACCTTGTGTCTTCATGTCTTCGAGCAAGAAGCGTGGCATGTTGGGGATTGAGCTCACCAGCCTCAACGAAGGATTGCGGTCTCACTTCGGCGTTCCCAAGGATGCAGGGATTATGGTGTCCGGAGTGACCCCGGAGGGTCCCGCGGACGTGGCCGGCGTGAAGGTCGGGGATGTCATTACCTCCATCGACGGTGAGGAAGTGACGACGTTCTCGAGCCTCGCTCGGAAGATTCGCCAAAAGAGCGGTGGGGATGTCGTTGAGCTCGAGATCTACCGCGACAAAAGCCCCCTCATGCTCACAGCGACCATCGAAGAGCGCAATCGATCCGAAGTCGACATGAGCAGCTTTTTCATGGAAGACTGTGATGAGTTCGAGTTCGACTTCGATTTCGATGAGGAGGCTGTGCGCGAAGCCATTGACAGCGCCACACGCCACATTCGAAGCCCGGAGTTCAGGAATCAATTCAAGTGGGCCGAGCGGTGGAGCGACGAAGAGATAAAAGAAAGGCTCGGCGAAGGTCTGGAAGAGAAGCTGAAAGAGCTCGAGAAGAAGCTCAAGAAAATGGAGAAGGAGCTGGAAGAGCTCGAGAAGAAGAAGAAAGAGTTCGAAGATCGACAGTAGGATCGAAGAGGGCTGTCTTCCTCGGGACAGCCCTCTCATCATCCAGTCCTATCCCTCCCCCCTTCCCTGCTCTTCGGTTTCGGTGCACGCCTGGGGGTTAATCCCCACGCTCCTGATCATTTGCCAGCGCCCTGCTCACATTTGAAGTTAGGTGTTGACTCCCTGGTGAGCCAGGACTAGTCTACGGGCAGCGCGCCACAAGGCGTATCCTATCGATTTGGCAGGTTTCGCTAGCAATTCATTGAAGGAGGGATTCTTATGCGTAGTGTAGTGTTTCTATTGATGGTAGGTCTGGCCGGGTCGGCTTGCCTGCTAGTAGGTTGTCAACCCGCAGAACAGCAGGAGGCCGATGTCCCCGCTGCTGAGCCGACCGCACCTGTGATGAGTGACGAGGACACCATCCGCAGGGTCGGAGATGATTTCGTCGCGGCCTGGAATGCGAGTGATGCCGATTCCATCGCGGGTCTCTTTGCAGAAGACGGCGATTCTTTGTCTCCGGATGGCGGCTACTACAAGGGTAGGGAGGCCATCGCCGGCAACTATCGAACAAGCTTCGAAGGGATGTACAAAGGGACGACCATTGTAATTACGACGACCGCCGTTCGGTTTCTCGAAACTGATGTTGCCATAAGCGATGGCACTTATGAAATTGCTGGACTCAAAGATGCCGAGGGCCAAGACATGCCGAACATCAAGGGCATGTTCACCAATGTCATGACGAAGATGGGCGACAAATGGTTCATTACTTGCTCGCGACCCATGGTACCCATCGAGATGCCGGGTACCACCTAATCTAGCTGAGACGGGCCACTCGTTCATCAAACCGAAGTTACGGAGGAATCGTCATGAACAAATGGATTTCATTGTTCGTTGTGTTGTCGTTGGCCGTTTGCATTGTTGCCGTCGTTAATGCCCAGGAGGGCACTTCTCCGGAAGAAGCCTTCGAGGCCATGGGGGCCAAGTGGGGGGAAGCGTGGAACAAAGGGGATATGGAAGGCCTGGCTGCGCTCTACTCCGAGGATGCCGATCTCATTAGCAACGACGGGAAGTTGTACAAAGGTCGCGATGCTATCGTCCAATACTTTGAGGAACTTGCCGGAACGACTTTCAAGGGAACACAAATAACCATTGAGCGGACACACATTCGCCAGATCACGCCCGACATCATGGTCGGCGATAGCGAGTGGGAGTTCACGGGTGTTCCCGAGGTCGAAGGTCAGTCACTGCCGACAAAAGGAACGTCGACCGTCGTTGTGGTGAATCAGGACGGGAACTGGGTCATCACATCCCATCGATCGCGTGTTCCCCCTCCGATGCCTACCGCTCCGGAATAGTAGCGTCGTCCTGAGCTCGGGGAAGCGTCTCCTGAGACGAGGCGCTTCCTCAATGCCTTGAGGGCTGGTGGAGCGGGACGAATCCTAGCTGGAAGCGGCCGACCTCCCTCAATCCTTCAAGATCTGGCGGCTTGCGTTGTAGCCACAAGCGCCACTCACGCCTCCTCCGGGGTGCGTTCCCGATCCACAGAGATAAAGATTGGCTATCGGCGTTCGATACCTTGCCCATCCTGCAACCGGCCTCATGAAGTAGAACTGATCGAGATTGAGCTCCCCGTGGTGAAAGCTCCCTTCGGGTTGACCGTAAACGTCTTCGTAGTCTCGAGGAGTCAGGATCTTTCGATGAAGGACGGCGTTCGGCAGGTTCGGTGCGTAGGTGCTGAGTGTCTCGATGATGTTGTCCGCTAAAGATTCCTTCCGACCGCTCCAGTCACCTTCGTCGATCTTGTAGGGTGCGTACTGCATTGTGACGGACATGACGTGTTGACCTGGGGGAGCCATCGAAGCGTCAGCCAAAGAGGGAAGAACGACTTGAAGGTACGGGCGTTCTGAAGGCCGCCGATACTTGGCGTCGTCATAGGCTCGTTCGAGGTAGTCGATGTCGTGTCCGATTTGGACCACGCCGCCGTGCTGTTGGGCGGGATCCATTCCTGGTCGGCAAGCGAAGTCGGGGAGCTCTCCCAAGGCGAGCATCAGCTTTGCAATGACACCTCGATAGCGGATGCGCTCCACCTTCTTGAGGAAATCCGTTTCAACGTGAATGGGATCGACGAGTTTTAGAAAAGTCGTCTTGGGGTCCGTGCCGGAAACGACGAACCGTGCTCGGATCTCTTCACCATTTTCGAGAAGGACGCCGTCGGCTCGGCCGTTGGTGACAAGGATGCGGGAAACGGCCGATTCCGTTCGGATCCCGACTCCGTAATTTTCCGCGGCCTTGGCGAGAGCATCACTGACCGAGCCCATGCCTCCCTTGGGCACTCCCCAAGATGTCAGCGGCCAACCGGGTTTCCCGAGTTGATGGTAGAGAAAAACCGTTGCCGTGCCAAAAGAGCGTGGCCCCACGCTGCATCCCACCAGGCCTTGGGAGGCGAGACAAGCTTTGAGAGGTTCGGACTCGAACCACTCGTCCAGGAAATCGCTGACAGACATCGGAGGGATGCGCAGAGCCTGGTATAGGGTCTTTTTGCCGAGCTGTTTCAGGTTCCAGCCCAGCCCCAGGAAATCTAAGAGGTCCCCGGCCTTCTTACCTTCGGGACGAGGTGCGTTTCTGGAGAGAAGCGGTCTGGCAAAAGCGGTTAGACGATCGACGAGACCTGCAAATCGTGGATAGGCATCGGCATCCGCCTTCGAGTGGCGCGCGATCTCGCCAATCGTTTTGCTTTTGTCCTGCCAAATCACCAAGGGTTCGCCGTCAATCCTAGGCAGGAAGACCGCCGGGTCGGGTTTCAGGATCTGGAGTCCATTTCTAGTCAGGTCCAGGTCCTGAACGATCCGGGGCAGCAAGAGGCCAACGAGGTCTGGTCCCACCGATGCTCTAAATCCGGGGGCGAACTCCTCGGTGGCGGCAATGCCGCCGATACGCTCGCGTCGTTCGACAACGAGGACTCTTTTTCCTGCTTTGGCGAGGTAGGCTGCAGTCACCAAGCCGTTGTGTCCAGCACCAATGATGACAGCATCGTAGGGCTGTTCCATTACGTTTGTTTCCCGTCCTTCAAGATAGCGTCAGCAGCGAGTTTGCCGGGTGCTCCCATGATCCCGCCTCCCGGGTGGACACCGGAGCCGCACATATAAAGGTTTCGGATCGGTGATTTGTACTGGGCCCATCCTGGTACGGGCCGCAAAAACAAGAGTTGATCGAGGCTCAACTCGCCTTGAAAGATGTTCCCTTCCGTGAGCCCCACGACTTGCTCCATGTCCCAAGGGGTCATCACCTGACGGTGTAGAATGACATCCTTCAAGTTGGGTGCAAACTCACTGATGGCATCCACAACGGCGTCGCCGAACGCGTCGCGCTTTTCTTCCCAAGTCCCATCTTTCAAGTGATAAGGAGCGTACTGGACGAAGCACGACATGACATGCTTGCCGGGCGGTGCCATCGAAGGGTCGAGCACCGAAGGGAGGATCATGTCGATATAGGGTCGCCGGGAAAAGTTCCCGTACTTGGCATCGTCGTAGGCTCTTTCCATGTAATCTTGACTAGGGCTGATGGAGATGGCCCCTCGAAGGTGAGGGCCGTCGGCAGGAACGCCCTTGAATCGGGGAATGTCATCGAGAGCGAGGTTGACCTTACCCGACGAGCCCCGGATCTTGTAGCGGCGTACCCCCTCCAAAAACTCTTTGTCCAACTCGCTTGACTCTACAAGCTTCAAGTAGGTGCGTTTGGGATCGAGGCAAGACGAAACGATGTCGGCCTCGATTTGCTCGCCGCCCTCCAGGACGACTCCTCGAACACGGCCGTTCGTGACCATAATCTGGGAGACGGGCGCCTCCAATCGAATCTCGGCACCAAAGCTCCTGGCCGAGGACGCGATGGCTTCCGCCACGGCTCCCGTGCCACCTCGGGGAAGCCCCAGGAGCGCGACACGCCATCAATTTCTCCCATGTAGTGATGGAGCATCACGTAGGCGGTTCCGGGCGAGCGGGGACCGAGGAAAGTGCCGATGATACCGCTGGCGGACATGGTGGCCTTGAGAGGATCGGTCTCGAACCACTCGTCGAGGTAGTCTGCCGAGCTCATGGTCATGAGGCGGACGACGTCGTAGAGATGCTGCTCGCCGAGTCCTTGGAAGTGAAGACCCAGACGTGCCATTCCCGCGAGATCCGAAGGCTTGAGGGAAGTCGGCTCCGGTGGGTGCATCTCGATGAGGCCTCTTACCGCCCGCGACATGTGATGCATGTGCATTCCGAACTTCGGGTAGGCATCGGCATCTTTGCGAGAGAAACGTTGGAGCTCCCGGCGGGTCTTTGCCGAGTCGTGCCAACGAGCTAGGCAGTTGCCTTCCGGCAGAGGCGTGAACGTGCCGTCGAGCGGCAAGAAACACAGACCATGCTCGGGCAGGTTCAGGTCCTCGATGATCTGAGGACGCAATAGACTAACGACATATGAAAAGACGCTGAACTTGAATCCTGGGTAGACCTCTTCGGTTACCGTCGCGCCGCCGACGAGATGGCGTTTCTCGACGACGAGAACCTTCTTGCCGGCCCGAGCTAGGTATGCCGCGTGGACGAGCCCGTTGTGGCCGGCCCCAATGATGAGGACATCGAATTTATGGGTGGCCATTTCAACCTACTTGGAAGCGCCGCTCCTTCGGCTGGAGGCGTGCCGTTCGTCTTCCATATGGTGGACTATTATATTGCAATGTGGAATGCGAATGAAAGAAAATAGAACCCATTGGGAGATGAGCCATGGCCATAGGAACGCCGTTCCATGCTCGAACATCGGAGCTGAATACGAGCCTCGCCTGGAAACACTGGTCCGGCTATTTCGTTGCCAACCATTACGATGACTTCTGGGAGCCCGAGTACCAAGCGGTGCGAAACGGCGCGGCATTGATCGACGTTTCACCGCTTTACAAGTATGACATCAGAGGTAAGGACGCCGTCCGCTTGTTGGATCGGTTGATCACGAGAAACGCGGCAAAGATCAAGGTTGGACAAGTGATCTATACACCTTGGTGTGATGACCGTGGCAAAGTCCTTCAGGATGGAACGGTCCAGAGGCTCGACGAGACGCTTTATCGGTTGGCTTCTGTTGATCCGTGTCTCCACTGGTTCGAAGACAACAAGTTTGGCTTTGATGTTGTGCTCGAGGATGTCACCGAGAGGATGGGAGCACTGGCGCTCCAAGGTCCCCGGTCCCTGGATGTGATGAACCACATCTCGAGCAACGACCTCACGAGCCTTCGTTTTTTTGGTGTGACCGACACGGAGCTCGGCGGAGTGCCCGTCGTGGTGAGCCGGACGGGGTACACGGGTGACCTGGGCTACGAGATTTGGGTTGGGGTCGATGAAGCAGAACGTTTGTGGGATGCGCTCATAGAGGCGGGTAAGGGACACTACTTGGTTCCTGCAGGCATGCAGGCTCTCGATCTCGCTCGCATCGAGGCCGGTTTCCCTCTCATTGATGTGGATTTCTGGAACGGAGAACGTACCCTCATCGACGATCAGAAATCCTCTCCCTTCGAAATAGGATTGGGCTGGACGGTCAACCTGAAGAAGTCGAACTATGTCGGCAAGCCGGCCCTTGCAACGGAGAAGCGCGCTGGCCCAAAACGGCTTTTCGTCGGTCTCGAGGTCTCGTGGAAGGAAATCGAGAGAATCTATACCGAGGAAGGACTGCCACCGGAGCCGTCACAAGAAGCATCGAGGGTGGGTGTCCCGGTTTACTTCGGAGGACGACAAGTCGGCAAGGCCACAAGTAGCTGTTGGTCGAAGCTGCTCAAGAAATTCATCGCCTTGACCACCATCGACGCCCCCTACGCGAAGCCCGGCTCGATGGTCGATCTCGAGATAACCGTGGAGTACAAACGAAAACGCGCCGCCGCGAAAGTAGTGCAACTTCCTTTTTTTGACCCACCCCGCAAGCGAGCCTGAATAGAGAACTCAAGCACTCGAGGAGCGTTCGGAATGGGGCCAGACCCAGACCCCAAGCGTTCGGAAACTGTGGAAAACTCGGCAGATCTGTACACTGTTGGAGTAGAAAGTAGAACCTTTCGCTTGATTGAGGGCTAGCCTGGCCTACGACTAAATGTGGATGGAGCGGCGGAAGCCGCAACAAAAGTCTTCTGGGTCCTCGAGTACTTGAGTTCTCTATTCTGCGCCTTACTGATTGGGCGTTCCCAAATCGACAACCACCTTCCAGGTGCCATCCTCTTGTCGTTTCCAGATCGATACGTACTTCCCTGTTGTCGTATTTGGAGCGCCATCCGGACCGGTGACGGTGCGCTCGTAGTGACCGATCGTGTAGCCCATGTCACCCGAGGCGGCGATGTCAGCCTCCTCAGGTTCCCAGAGGAACCTGAAACTCTCGTTTTCGAATGCGGGACTCATGAGATCTCGAATGGCCTGATGTCCTCGGACGATCGGCAGTCCGGCGGGAAGCATGGCACCATCCTCGGCAAAGGTTTCGACCCAACCCTCGACGCCTTTAGTTGCCGTCGCTTTGGCAAAGGCGCGATCCGCGGCCATCAGTTCTGAGGGATCGGCAGCCGGCCCTGGTGGGGGAGCGCTGGGCCGGCAACTCATGGAGAAGGCAAGGGTCAGCATGATAACGAGTCGATTCATCTCTTACACCTCGATTTGGAGTACCAGCTCTAGCATAGCGCTGGGAGACAGCCGATCTCGAATGGAAAGTGCTGAGTGAGTTGGGTTAGATTATGTCTTCTTTTTCAGCGGCGGATATACCTACGAGGAGAAGACACATGGGAGAGACACTGAGAACGGTTTTCTACGAGCGCCACACGAGTCTCGGAGCCAAGATCACAGAGTTCGGCGGATGGGACATGCCGATTCAGTTTCCCACGGGAATCGTCAAAGAACATCTCGAGACACGTAAGAACGCCGGTCTCTTCGATGTTTCTCATATGGGGCGCTTCATCATCCGTGGCCGAGAGGCCCTCCCCTTCCTTCAGCACGTCCTCACCAATAATTCCGCCGGCCTCGATGTGGGACTCGCACAATACACCATGATCCCCAATGCCTCCGGTGGTGCCATCGACGACGCTTATCTGTACCGGTTCGTGGAACACGAGTACGTATTGGTGGTCAACGCGGCCAATCGTGAGAAAGACTGGAAGCATCTCGAAGCGGAGCGGGCGCAATTTTCCGAGACGGAAATGGTGGATCGAACGCTCGAGATCGCCATGTTGAGTCTTCAAGGTCCACGCGCCAAGGACATTCTGACCCATCTCATCGACTCCGGTGAGCTCCCGGAGCCGATGCGAAACGCCCTCGGTCTCGTCCGTATCGATGGCGCCGAAGTCATGCTGGCAAGGACTGGATACACGGGCGAGCCCATCTGCTTCGAGCTTTTCATCAAGCGGGAAGATGCACTGAAGCTCTGGGACCTTCTCACCGAACGTGGTGCGGTGCCGGTAGGCCTAGGCGCTCGTGACACACTCCGTTTGGAAGCAGGCCTCCCGTTATACGGGCACGAGCTAGGCAACGATCCCGAAGGCAAGGAAATCCCTTCTTTCGCATCTAGCCTCTCTCGCTTTGCCGTGAGCTTCTCTTCTCTAAAGGGGGACTACATTGGGCGGGACGCGCTGGCGAAGCAATTCAAAGCCCTCAAGCACATCATGGATCGAGACTACTCGTTTATTGAGGACCTTCCTCGTCGTGTGCTGTCACTCGAGCTTGCCGACAAAGGAATCGCTCGGGCGGGAGACGAAGTCTTTCGAGGAGACCAACGGGTGGGATGGGTTACGAGCGGGACCATGGTGCCCTTTTGGACGACTGAAGGAGAAGGTATCGATTCTCACTTGACCGAGGAGACCGGGAGGCGGGCCATTGCGTTGGCGCTACTGGACGCAGATTTGTGGGAAGGCGATGAAGTCGAGGTCGAGATTCGAGGCAAGAGAGCACGAGCCGAGATTGTTTCCTACTTCTTGAGAGCCGAGGCCCCTCCTTACGCGCGGGCCATCATCAATCTCGAGAGGGAAGACGAGAAGACCGCCCCCCCGCCCGTCGAGGTGACTCGGAGGGTCAACGATTTATTGGACCTTTCCGTCGCCAACACACTCTGGCGTCAAAAGGAATGTGTCAATCTCATACCGTCCGAGATGACTCCTTCTCCTATGACGAAGCTCCTCTCCATCCTAAATCCAGTGGGCCGCTACGCCGAGCACAAGCAAATCAAAGCCCTGGAAGAGGCCGAAGTCTTCTACTATCAGGGGACCGATTTCATCGGTGAGGTCGAGGAACGCCTTCAAGCCGAGCTCCGTGCTTACTTGGGATGTGAGCAGGTCGAAGCGCGCGTGGTCTCGGGCCAGATGGCGAATATGACCGTCTTCAGCGCCATGGTCGACTACATCAATCGGGCCGACCGCAAGAGCGAACAGCGACGAATGCGAAAGGTCATGAACAATCACATCATCAAAGGTGGGCATTTGAGCTCACAGCCCATGGGTGCGCTTCGAGACTATGTGGCTCGCGATCCGAAAACGGAAAAGGCGGCCGTCGTCAACTTCCCGGTTCTCAAAGACAATCTTTACAAGATCGATACCGCCGCGGCACGGGAGCTTCTTGCCGAGCACGAACCCGAGTTCATCATCTTGGGAAAGAGTATGGTGCTTCACCCCGAGCCGGTGAAGGAGATGCGAGTGTTCATAGACGAGCTGGGAATCGATTGCGTCTTGATGTACGACATGGCGCATGTTTTGGGATTGGTGGGACCATACTTCCAACAGCCGTTCCAAGAAGGGGCCGACTTCGTCACGGGCTCGACTCACAAGACGTTTTACGGAACTCAACGTGGAATCATCGGCTCTAGTATCGCCGAGGGCGATGCGCGTTTCCCGCTCTGGGAAGCCGTGGAGCGCCGGGCGTTTCCCGGTGCGGTCAGCAACCACCATTTGGGGACGTTGCTGGGTCTCTTGATGGCCACTTATGAGATGAACGCCTTCAAAGACGAGTACCAGCCGAAGGTGTTGTCCAACGCCAAGGCCTTCGCAAGGGCCCTGAGCGACTGCGGTCTGGATGTCGCTGGAGATTCTTCAGTGTCGTTTACCGAGACGCACCAAGTGCTACTGAAGGTCGGCTATTCCAAGGGCCCGGAAGTGGCCCGTCGCTTGGAAGACAACAACATCGTCGTCAACTATCAAGCTGCACCGGAAGAAGAAGGTTTCACCGCCTCGGGCTCCCTCCGCATGGGCGTATCCGAAATGACCCGGTTCGGGATGGACGCCGAGGATTTTGGCGAACTGGCCGAGTTGATTCGCGACGTCATCGTTCGACAGTCAACGGTCAAGGACAAGGTGGCGTCGTTTCGGCAGCAATTCCTAGATATGAAGTACTGCTTTGATGGTGATGCGTTCGACAAACGGCTGGAAGAGCTGCATCGGCTAATCTAAGAGGTACTAAGTCCAGTACTCGAGTACCCGAGAATTCTGCGGTCCGCCACCCCGGTACAGTAGAAGCTCCCATATTCCAGCAGTAGAAAGGAGGAAGTAGGAGGAAGTTGCTAGGCTACTTTCTCCTTTGTTCTTTCTCCTGCATCGCTTGACTAAGAACTCAAGAATCTAAGATTCGCCGTGGTAGCATGATATGGATCCCAGGACCATATTATGGCCAGACGCGAGCCCCCTCAAGGAACCCAAGCGATTTTGCGAGCGATTCGCTTGCTGAAAGTACTCTCGGAGTCCGACGCCGACATGACGCTTCACGAGCTGAGCTCGGCTACCGGCCTGACCAAAACGACGGCCCATCGGCTTCTCGCCGCATTGGAAAGTGAAGAGCTTATCGCACGAGGATCGGGTCCGAGCGCTTACCGTTTAGGACCTGCCGTCATTGCCCTTGGGGCTCGAGCGCTTCGCTCGAGCGACCTTCGAGCCGCCGTTCGCCATCACCTCATCGAAGTGGCAGAAACCACGAGCGAGACAGCAACCCTCGAGGTGCTCTCCGATGATCGAATGCTCATTCTCGACGAGGTCTCGGGTCGTCACCTGGTATCGGCGACGGCCGAAATTGGTACCCAATGGCCCGTCCATGTCACCTCGACAGGCAAAGCCCTTTTGGCTGCAATGCCTGATGAGCAGGCACGTTCGTTGCTGGAATCCGCTCTCAATCGACATTCGGCCCAAGGGACAACCGACATCGTCGAGCTCTTGGACCAGCTCGAAAAGGTTCGGCGGGACGGCTACGCTACCGTTGTCGAGGAGTTGGAGCCCGGCTTCGTCGCGATAGGAGCTGCCTTTCGCGGGCCGCTCGGAGAGCCGATCGGGGCCATCAGCGTTGGAGGGCCGACGAGTCGCATCGAACGCAAGCGATACGCGGAGCTGGGGACGTTGATCAAGACGGCGGCGGATAGGATTTCAAGGGAGCTTGGCGATGGTAGCCTAGCCCATCTCACTTCTCCTCGTGAAAAGACATCACGTTAGAGCCTCCCGTTCCATCTCCTCACGGGTTTCGATCGCCGGACCAGTTTGAGTCTAGCTATGTAAAAATTACCATCTCGGGAAGATTTTAGGGGGCGGCGGGCTGGTTGGTGGGGGTAACCAGCCCGCCTAACGCGGTTGCCAAACCGTTTGTCCGCCAACGGTTTAGCCACAATGTTGTGGTTATGAGAGCCACAACTTACCTACTCTTAGAGCAACCTCTGTGCCAGGATCGGCAACTTCGATCACTCGTATCTCAGAGCGACGATGGGGTCGATCTTCGTGGCTCGCTTGGCGGGAATCCAACAGGCGACGAGCGCGATACCTATGAGAAACACGAGGGTCGAAAGGTAGATGGCTGGATCGGTCGTTGAGACACCGAAAACTAGACTCGTGAAGAGCCGAGATGCCGCGAGCGCCACGACCGTCCCGACAAGGGCACCCAGCAGTGTGAATCCCATACCTTGTTGTATGACGAGCTTCGAGACGTCGGACCCCCGAGCGCCCAAGGCCATCCGGATCCCCATTTCTTGGAGCCTTTGGCTTACCGAATAGGAAATCACGCCGTAGATGCCAATGGCGGCAAGAAGGAGAGCCGTGGCCGCAAACAAGCTAAGCACCGTTGTCTGGAGACGTCGGGTCGACACGGACGAAGACAGCATCTCGCCGAGAGTTCGGACGCTCGCCAAAGGTAGGTCCGGGTCGAGGGCGTGGAGCTCTCGCGCGAGCGGTGCGACCATGTGTTGGGGATCCGAGCTCGTGCGAACGACCACGTGAAGGAGTCCCGTTTGCTCTTGAGCGTACGGACGATAAACAGCCGCCCGCGATTGCTGGTCGATCCCACCGTGCAAGACGTTTCCAACGATGCCGACGATCTCTCCGATAACCGGTTCGCCCCAGCTGTAAACGAGTTGCATCCCCACGGGATCTTCATCGGGATAAAACTGATCCGCCAGCGTTTTGTTCACGATGATGGCTTGTGGTGCATCGGAGCGATCCCTTTGGTTGAAGAGGCGGCCTTGGAGAAGCGGAATGCCCATCGTCCGGAAATAGGTGGGACTAATGATACGGATGTCGGTCGTTGGCTTTTCGTCGGGTGGGGGCTCGGGTTGGTCACCTCGCCAAAAGGACGTTGCCGAGCGCATTCCACTCAAAGGAAGCCAGACAATCCCACCGATCGCGCTGGCACCGGGAAGAGCCTCTAGTCGTTCGAACAAACGATCGAAAAAGGCGATTTTTTGGTGCTCAGGATAGCGAGACGAAGGCAAGACGATTCGCGCCGTCACAACGTTCTCAGTCGTTATGCCTGGATTCACCCGACTGAGATTGGACAGGCTTTTGATGAGCAGACCCGCCCCGGTGAGCAACACCAAAGCCAGGGCCATTTCGATGGCGACAAGGCTCCCGCGGAATCTGTGGCCGTGAAGACCGGCGGAAGTCCGAGCACCACCTTCTTTGAGGTTCTCGACCAAATGGGTTTTGCTTGCTCCCCAAGCCGGAACCAGTCCAAAGACCATGCCGCTCAGCAGGCTGACGCCAAAAGCAAAGGCCGCCACCCATCCGTCAATGTGGATCTCTCCTCGTCTCGGTAGGGAGATGTCTTGGGGCAGCAGAGGCAGCAGGAGCTCCGCTCCGACGTAGCCGCCAGCGAGTCCGAGCGCCCCGCCAGCGCCGGCGAGAAGTAGGCTTTCGATGAGTAATTGACGAAGGACTCGAGCTCGGCTGGCTCCCAGTGAGCTTCGAATGGCGATCTCCCTTTGTCGCTCCGCGCCACGGGTCAACAATAGATTGGCAACGTTGACACATCCGATGAGTAGAACGAGTGCCACCGCTCCGAACAGCACGACCAGCGCCAGTCGAATGCCACCCACTGTATGCTCGTGAAGTGGAACGAGGTTGATACCCCATCCTTTGTTTCGGTCGGGGAATGCCTGTTCTAGTTGGGTCGCGATCGTATTCATCTCGGATTGTGCTATGTCGAACGGCACACCTTGGTTCAGGAGTCCAATGACGTGCAGGTATCGTCCTCCCCAGCTTCGTGCACTCTCATCAAAGGCGATCGGCAACCAAAGCTCGGCGGGGCCGGCGATGCGAAACTCCATGGAGACGTTGTGGAAGTCCGAAGCCATGACGCCCACGACGGTGTGTGGGATTTGGTTGATCTCGATTGTCTTCCCGATGATGCTCGCGTCGCCTCCAAAGCGACGGTTCCAAAGACGGTCACTCAAGATAGCGACGCGCTCGCCACCGGGTCGGTCCTCTTCTTGTGTGAAGGTTCGGCCGAGGACGGCACCCATGCCCAAAGCGGGGAAGTAGCTTGCCGATACGCGGAGTGCCGACAGCTCCTCAGGATTCTCAACGCCGGTCAGGTGGACAGGTGAGTTACCGAAGGCGGCCAAGTACTCGAAGCTTTCGGCTTCATCATGCCAAGCGAGGAAGTTGGCAGGAGCGGCCACGTTTTTGGGATTTCCCGAGATGCTGTTCTCGAACACCATCACCAGGCGCTCCGGATCCGAATAGGGTAAGGGACGCACGATCACCGCGTTGACGATGCTGAAGATAGTGGTCGTGGCACCGATTCCAAGCGCGAGTGTAAGGATGGCTAGAGCCGAAAAGCTGGGACGCTTCAGGAGTGAGCGTATAGCGACACGGAGGTCTCGAACCATGAAGTCACCTCTCGAGTGGTGGGCACAACCTTCTTGACAATCCTCTAGCCGAAAGAGATGGTCCCATTATCCCGCTACTCATATCTGAGTGCTTCCGTCGGATCGATGCGCGTGGCACGGCGAGCGGGAAGAAAGCTGGCAACGAACTACTGTGGCCCATACGCGAGCATGCTGAGGGCCCAAACAGCTTGTTCCCGGACGTCGGCGTCTTCGTCTTTCGCTGCGGCCTTCAACGCGTCGATGGCTCGTTCATCACGGATCATACCGAGCGCCCAGGCGACCTGCTCTCGGACGTCGGTGTCTTCGTCTCTCAACGCTTCGATCAGTGCGTCGACGGCGGGTTTCGCCTGGAGCATACCCAAGGCCCATGCGGCTTGTTCTCTGACGTCCTCGTCCTGGTCTTTGAGCGCCCCAGCGAGCGCTTCGGCGGAGCGGTCGTTTCGAATCATCCCCAACGCCCAAACCGCCTGCTCTCTGACATCCGCGTCTTCGTCCGATAACACTCCCATGAGTGCATCGACGGACTCGTCCGCGCGCATCATGCCGAGCGCCCAGGCGGCTTGCTCCCTGACGTCGGGGTCCTCGTCCGTCAGTGCCTTTGCGAGGGCATCGAGCGAACGGCTGTCCCGGATCATGCCGAGTGCCCAAGCGGCCTGCTCTCTAACGTCAGCGTCGTCGTCTTCGATGAGCGCGTTGCCGAGCGCGTCTACCGAGCTCTCGTCTTGGAGCATACCCAGGGCCCATGCCGCTTTCTCGCGTACATCGGGATTGGGATCATGCAGGACGCGGCTAAGGACCTCAGCAGCCTTGGAGCTACGAACCATGCCGAGCGCCCATGCCGCCTGCTCTCGAACCTCAGCGACCTCGTCATTCAACGCGAGTTCGAGGTACTGATCGATGGCGGGCTCGTATCGCATTCGACCCAAAAGGGAAACGGCCTGTTCCCTCACCGAGGGTTCGGCGTCTCGGAGTGCTTCCACAATGGCTTCAAGGGCTTTTTCGTTGAAGACGGCCTTTTCGTCCTCTTCATCGTCCTCGGTATCGGCGACGTCGACGTTGACTTGAAGCTCGCCGGTTAGCGAAGGCGCTGGAGTGAGCTGTGGCGTGGGTGTTGATGGCGCGCTTTCGATTTCGTAAAGAGCCTCTACCGAAGCGTTAGGATGAGCAACCACGTGCATGTTGAGGCTCAGTTCGGTTGCTTCTGCCTTCGCCGTCGGCTGAATGGATGCAAGAGGAACGACGAACAACACGGCTGCACCCATGGCAGCCAACACACTCACACGGCTCAACGCATGACGTGAGGCCTTGGGATCGAGTACCGCAAGGAGGCGCTCTTCGAATCTCGACCGATGAGCCAGCGCCACGCTAGCTAGGGGTGAGCGTCGAGTCGTATTGAGAGCCCGGGCCATTTCCAGTAAGTCGTGAGCGTAGTCCGACGCGCGCGTCCCGGCGTTCACCACGAAGTCGTCGCACGCTCGTTCGCTCTCCTGTCGGATCTGTCGCGCGCCAAGCCAGACGAGAGGATTCCACCAATAGGTCGCACAAGCCACCTGTATCATCCATTGCGTGAAGCAGTCCCGCCGTTTGATGTGACCGAGCTCGTGGATCAGAACACTCTTGCGGCGTTCGTGAGGCCAACGGTCCATGCCTTTGGGGAGGAGAACCTTGGGCCGCCAAACCCCGCTAGTGATGGGCACCATGGTTCGGTTCGTGTGAAGGAGTCGGACCTTTCCACCAACACCGAGCATACGGACGATCTCATTGAGCAATCGAGTCCAGCTTGGGTCGTTCACAGGTTTCGCGCGCGCGACTTCGATTTTGCTGAGGGACCATCCAACGAGGAGTCGGAGAAGTAGGAGGGACGATCCCCCCAACCAAAGTACCGCCGCGACACTCTGCCATGACAGATACCTTGAAAACGATATCGAGTTCTTCGAGCCCGACATTGTTGGAGTCGGTGTGGTTTGAGCTCTTTGCTCGTCGTTTTCGGTGAAACGTTCTAATGTTGCTCTGCTGGGTTCTTCAAAACGGGGTGAGTCGATCTGCAGTGGGATATTCTCTGGAGCCAGAGTGAGCTCCTGCGGAACCGCCACTTCCCATTGAGGGACCACCCAGGAGGCGAAGGGCAAGATCAACAACGCGGCAAACGCGAGCCACCAAACGAGATGACGAGCCGATGCCGAGGCCTTGGCGAGAGTGAGGTTCACAAGCCCGGCCGCGATCAGGACGAGAGTGCCCTTCACGAGGAGATTCAATCCGAAAGCTACCCATGTCGTATCGGTGATGGAAGAAATCCACATCAGGGTTATTCTCCTTTCGAACGGGCTTCGTCGATGAGTCCAGCTAGGCGATCCAGCTCCTCCGGTGTCAGCTTTGACGTGGACTCGTCGAGTAGCGTTGTCACAGCCTGCTCTGCCGATCCGTTGAAGAACGTGCGCACCAAGTGCCGGATCGCGGAGCGAGTCGCCTTGTCTCGTGCCACCGCGGGTCGGAAAACGTACCGTGGCCCGTCCTGGTGATGCTGAACGTGACCTTTTTCTTCCAAAATACGGAGTGTTGCCCGCACGGCGGAGTAACTGGGTGGATCGGGCAGGTTAGCCTGTACTTCCGCCGCGGAGGCCTGACCCTGGCGATAGAGGATATCCATGATTTGGCGCTCGCGCTTACTCAAATTCAAGTACGATCTCTTGGGCATGAATTGTTCCTTCCTGGTACGTCGCAAAAGCTAATATTTTAGCATCTGCTGGAAATTTAGCACCGGCGGGAGGCCTTGTCAAGTGTCCTTCATTGGAAGTTTCTCCAACCATCTCGTCTCGATGCCCCGAACGTCATAGCACAGAGCTTACTGAACCTTGCGAAACCAAGGACTTGCGGGGTATCCTCCAATGGGTGCGCGCGAGCCGAAGCCCTCACTGGGGTACACCGCGCGGCGGGAGGAGAGCTTCTATCGGGACCCACGAACAAATGATGCGCTTGGCCCTGGAGGAGGCAAGGCATGCGCTTCACTTGGGGGAGATCCCTATTGGGGCGGTCGTCGCGGCGGATCAAGAAGTCATCGCCGAGGGCTTCAATCAACCCATCCATTCTGTGGATCCGACGGCCCATGCCGAGATTGTTGCCCTTCGAAAGGCTGCAAAGAAGCTCGGCAACTATCGGTTGTCGGGACTGACACTTTACGTCACGGTGGAGCCATGTATGATGTGCATTGGAGCGATCTTACATGCACGTATCGGCTCTCTCGTGTATGGGGTGGCGGAGCCCAAATTTGGAGCGGTTGAGTCGATTCAGAACCTGGAAGAAATCCGAGTTCCGCACCGAATCGCCCTCTTTTCGGGTGTACTCGAGCAAGATTGCCGTAAAATAATGCAAGATTTCTTTAAATATCGCCGCGACAATCTCTGATTGACGCGGTCCGAGATTTGCGGAGAGGTACCGAAGTGGTCGTAACGGGGGCGCCTCGAAAGCGTCTTGCCTGGTTAGTAGCCGGGCACGTGGGTTCGAATCCCACCCTCTCCGCCATTGTCAGCTCGCAGTCGGAAGCCGTCTGAGCGTTCAGAATCGATAGACGTTTATTTTTGCTAGCCGTTACCGATCCACATCAGGTCTTCGTGATTCTTGCCTCGCCAATGACTGAGAGCCCTATGCTGAACGCCGACCTGTGATTGTTGCCCACGGAAGCTGGATTCCCGATGATGAAGGGAGAGGTTTCTTCCTCTGGGGCGAAACTCGGTCGACGAGCTCGAGCTCGCCCCGAAAGAAATCGGGCGGTGCCCCCTCCCACCCTTTTCATTGCACGAGAAAGCAACTGGAGTACGAGGTCTTCCGTCCTCTGGGAGAGAACGGTTACTCGACGGCTGTCACCCGCGGTGAAGAAGTCTTTCTTCTCCCGAGCGTGGAAGGCCGTCCACTTCCTTCCTCGGAGCTGGTCGCAGAGACGCTGTCGACGGGCGGGTCCATACGATCGCTATCTCCATGGCGGGTCTCGGGCATTCGTCTTGCTCCGTTGACCGCTCTCGGTTGGCTGGCCTGCTTGCCGACCGACGGCGAATTCATGCCGGGCGCGCTGAGGTTGGGACCCGACGTGAGGTTCTGGGCGACAGCCGCTCGGATGGCTCTCGAGATGCTCGCTCGCCAGCGCTTTCTTCCGGATCTGGAGATCGACACCCGGACCTCACGGGCTGTGACGCATTGGGATCCGCTCCTGGAGAACGAGCAAGAGCGGATGGAGAAGATGATCTCTTCCATGCCTCCTGTCTGCCGCGCGTTCGTCTTGAACGACGTGTCTCCCATTGAGCCCGAGGCCTTGATGGAGGATTTCTTCTCGTCCGTCATGGACGCGTTCGTGCGTCACTCCGCCTCGAGGCTGCGGCTTCGGCCACGTGTCGTCGACACGGAGGGAGCGCGATTTGCCGCCGCCCTCATCGAGCACGATGGAACGCTTTCTGAGCCGAAGGACGTCGTCCATTACCTCAAAGAGGAGCTGGTCGGTTGGAAGCAACACCTCGAAGACGAGACCGAGGCGCCCTTTCGCGTCACCTTTCGACTCGATCCTCCTCCGGATGAGGATGAGACTTCCGGTTGCGCGGGCTCCGCGAACTGGAAGCTTCGCTACTTCCTTCAAGCTGTAGATGACCCCAGTCTTCTCGTCCCGGTGAGCCGTATATGGCGTCACTCGGGCTCGACATGGCGCTACCTGCACCGACGAATGGACCGCCCTCAGGAACACGTCCTCGAGGCTCTCGGGCGCGCCTCATCATTCTTACCTGCCATTGAAGAGAGCTTGATGGAGTCTCGACCTGAGTTCTGTTGCTTGACGCTAGATGAAGCCTACGGCTTTCTTAGGGAGTCGTCGTTTCTACTCAAAGAAAGCGGTTTTGGCGTGTTGATTCCTTCGTGGTGGGGGCGGAGGGAGAGCAGCATTGGGCTGAAGCTGCGAGTGACATCCACGGGTGAGCCCGACAAAGTGACCTCGAGCCTTGGGCTCGACGCCATTGTGAACTTCGATTGGCAAGTGGCGCTGGGTCAAGAGAGGTTGGATCGAGAGGAGTTTCTCCGATTGGTCGAGCTCAAGCAACCCTTGGTGAAAGTACGCGGCCGTTGGGTCGAGCTCGATAGCGATCAGCTGGACGACGTGATGTCCGTGATGCGCTCGAGACCGGACCAAGCAGAAATGCCGCTCCGAGAGGTCCTCCAACTGGGCCTGGGGCGAAAGAAGCAAAGTGGGCTTCCCGTCGCTGGATTGGAGGCCGAAGGTTGGATTGAGGCGCTTCTAAACCGTTTGACGGGATCGGAGTCGACGTCGCGGCTCGAAACTCCGGAGACCTTCAAGGGTCGGCTGAGACCCTACCAGGTCAAAGGGCTTTCTTGGCTTGCCTTTCTGGGAAGGTGGGGGCTCGGGGCTTGCTTGGCCGACGACATGGGCCTCGGAAAGACCATTCAAGTGTTGGCATTGCTTCTGCACAAGAAAGGGGAAGGGCGTCTCGACAAACCGTTCTTGCTGATCTGTCCGACTTCCGTCGTGAGCAACTGGAGAAAGGAGGCCGAGCGTTTCGCTCCTTCTCTCAACGTGCTGATCCACCATGGTATTGGTCGGCACGGGAGCAAAGCCTTTGCCCGTGAAGCCGTGCAACACGACGTGGTCGTTTCCACCTACAGCTTGGTGCACCGCGATTCGGAGCGTCTCTGCGGGGTCGAGTGGGGAGGCTTGGTGCTCGACGAGGCGCAAAACATCAAGAACCCATCGGCGAAACAGACGCAGGCCCTCCGAAAGCTGAGTGCGCCGGTGCGTATCGCGTTGACGGGGACCCCTGTCGAGAATCGATTGAGCGAGCTCTGGTCGATCATGGAGTTTTTGAACACGGGCTATTTGGGATCGCGGTCGTCCTTCAAACGAAACTTCAGTGTTCCCATCGAGCGATACCGGGATCCGGAAGCGACCGCCGAGCTCCACCGTTTGGCGCAACCGTTCATCCTCAGGAGACTGAAGACCGATCCTCGCGTCATCCGGGACTTGCCCGAGAAGAACGAAATGAAAGTCTTCTGCAGCCTTACTCGAGAGCAAGCGACGCTCTACGAGGCCGTGGTGCAGGAGAGTATGAAGCAGATTGAGCGCTCGGAAGGTATCGAACGGAAAGGGGAAGTGCTCACAGCACTGACCCGCCTCAAGCAGATTTGTAATCATCCCGCACATTACATGGGCGACGGCAGCCGTCTGGAGGGGCGCTCGGGAAAGCTGGCGCGCCTCAGTGAAATGCTCGAAGAAGTGCTCGCCGAGGGAGATCGTGCCCTGGTATTCACGCAGTTCGCAAAAATGGGCGCCTTGCTGCAACGTCACCTTCGGGACGCCTTGTCCACGGAGGTGCTCCTTCTCCATGGCGGGGTACCGGCTGGACAGCGCGAGAAAATGATCTCTCGTTTTCAAGACGACCCCGCCGGTCCATCGATCTTCGTCCTTTCTTTGAAGGCCGGTGGTTTCGGACTGAACCTGACCCAAGCGCGGCACGTGTTTCATTTCGACAGGTGGTGGAACCCGGCCGTTGAAGACCAAGCAACCGATAGAGCCTTTCGTATCGGGCAGACACGTTCCGTTTCCGTCTTCAAATACATCTGTGCCGGCACCGTCGAGGAACGGATCGACGAGATGATAGAGAAAAAAAAGGAGCTTGCGGGACTCGTAGTTCGTGCGGCCGAGGATTGGTTGACGGAGCTTTCGACGTCCGACTTACGCGAGCTCTTGTCTCTCCGGCAAGATGCGATCCAGGATTGATCGGTGATGGCAAAAAAGAAGAACGAAACCAAGGCGCCCAACGTGGCGCCACGAGCTCCCGATCCTCCTTGGTGGGCTTCCCGGTGGATTGCTGTACTGGAGTCTCTGGGGCTCGCAAGTCGTTTGGAGAGGGGCCGACGCTATGCGCGCTCAGGGAGAGTGCTTCGCCTCGACCTCGAACCTGGTCGGGTGGAAGCGCTTGTTCAAGGATCACGCTACGAGCCCTATCGGGTCCGTCTCCGCATGAAGAAGCTCGGCGAGCGGCAATGGCAAAAGGCGACGGAAGCTCTGGCCTCGCAAGCTCTGTTTGCAGCGAAGCTCCTTGCCGGAGAGATGCCTGAAAACATCGAGGAAGCCTTTGTCTCCGTCGGGCTCAATTTGTTTCCCTCTTCGCAAAGAGATCTCCAAACGAAATGCTCCTGTCCCGATGCCGCCAATCCCTGCAAACACATTGCCGCGGTTCACTTCTTACTAGCCGACCAATTCGACCAAGATCCGTTCCTGCTCTTGAAGCTTCGCGGTCGAAGCCGGGATCTCTTGTTGAAGGAACTCCGTGCGCGCCGAGCAGCAGAAGCTACCGGCAGCTCTCCGGTTCCAGAAAAAGCCGGTCCTTTGAATGAGGTGATGGATCATTTTTGGGAAGCTGGAGACGAACTAGAATCGGTTTCGGTATCTGTCGGCCCACCGGCCGTCTCTGCATCGTTGCTGAAGCGGTTGGGTGTCCCCTCTTTCTGGAAGCCCCATCCTGAAATCCGGGGAGCCCTGGAACGCCTCTACGCCAAGGTTACGGAAAGGGCGATGGCCCTCGCCTACGGTGGTCAAGGCATCGAGTCGAAGCGAAAGAACTAAGCGTCACTCATTCCGCGGCGGCAGCGCTTCTACGTCTCAACCCGCGTCCGCATATCTTCGGAACGCAATTTGCATAATTGTTCACCCAGATAGGCAACTATCCCCTCAAAACTTAGACGAGCGAGGTGCGGTCATGGCTGCTAAACGCTTGAATTGTAGGGCGTTCACTCTGAGATGGCGCTGGAGTAAGCCTGTGGGGTTTGTCGTGTGCCTCTTCACATTTTTTGGCATGTCCATCGTTGCCGAGGGAGAGGACAGTGGTTTCACGCGTGACATGAAAACGTCATGCTTGGATGGAAACACATTGCCCAGTGGTGTCGATCCTTGTCCCATTCTGGAACAGGCGAGCCACCTGATGTCGAGACTCGCGCCTTCTACGGCCGCGAGCCTCCGGAAGATTTCCGGCGAGTTCCAATTGGAGCGCAGCCTCCGAGTTCAGCAAGCACTCTTTCGGGAGGACTTGAGCTGGATGCAGCGCGGCTACTCGGCTCGCCAGATCGACCTGATGGTGTTCATTGCCGTGGCCCTGAGTTTGAAACGAGCCAACGCGTCGGCGGTCGAGCTCCAGCGAGTGATAGAAACAAAGCCCGAGCCAAAGATCGCTCGTCGGCTCGACGCCCTAGACTTGTATCAGAGGCAAGCTATGTCGATGCTCCTTCGCTTGTCTCGAGAGCTCGAGGATCTTCGAGACGACGAGATCAAGTTCTATTATTAGAGCTCGAGAACCAAAAAGAACTTGAAGACGCAGATCGATCGTCCCATTCCAACCTGTGTCAAAGAGTCAATCGAAGACGACAATCGCCTTACCCACTTATCTAGGTACAAACCGACTATGAAAGTCATCAGCGGTACCGTCGTCGACGGAAAAATTGTGGTGGAGCGAGAGCCTTTAGAGGAAGGCTCCACCGTCACGGTGCTGGCCCAGGAGGGCGACGAGGATTTTGAGCTAACTGCCGAACAAGAAGCTCTCCTCCTCAAGGCCATCGAGGAAGCGGACCAGGGAGACTTCATCGACGGCGATGAACTCTTAAAAGAACTCGACGACTACAGCTAAGATCTTGCCATTTAGGGAGTCACTTTCATTCTGAAGTGGCGAATCACGGGAGCCGAAGGGCACGAGGATTGCCCACGGTTTTTTCTCTTTCAATGTGATCCTCGTGACCGACGCATTTTCTGATGCCGGGCTCCCGCGAGGTTGTGGCGGACGGCTGTCGTTCATCGACGCTGCGGCGTCAGGCGGCCGGAACCCGAGCGTGGAGACCCTCCGCTTTGAGCTGCGTCTAGCGAGGATTGTAAGATCTTGTGGCGTAACGCTGAACTAAGGTTTCTCCTCGGGCCCTGTGCAGGTGCACTCCCCTCCTATCAGTTGAAAGTGAGTGCAATCCTCAGGAACAAGCCATTGCTCTAGCAATCCGCCGGTGGATCATAACTGTGCTAACGAGGAGAGCCTTAGTAATCTACCTGCAAAGAGGAATCCGTTCAAAAACGGACGATTTCCAGTAGAAAGCGACTCGTTCCGGTATTGGAAGGGCACCTTCCCCGTACTCGGGACATTGTTTCCTTCGCCCGGCTGGGATTACATATTCAAATGAATCGTGCGGGAACGACTGACTTAGATAGAGCCTCGGATTGCTCATACACAGGTAGAATCCCACAGCGGCCGCATGTTCTCTCACTTCGGTCCACCCTTCCCCCGGCAACAGCGGCCGTCCGCAATGATCCACAATCCCTTCGTAGGATCACCGAGTTCATACTCGTAGAGTCCGACAACGATTTTTCCAATAGGTTCATTTTGCACTTGACAAGATTTTTCATCACCGTGAGTTGATGTCGAAGGCGCGATCGAGATTGTGCGCCTTACAGCCGTGTGATGTCCCAGACGACCTGTAACCGCTTGGGAGACTTCGAAGTCATCTAAGGTCGTGAACGTCCCATAGAGGCGAACGCAAAAAGAAAAAAGATCGTCGCTTATATTATGAGTAAGGAGAAGAGCTCATGGTGGAAAAAATCAAGGCGTACTTCGAGTCGCTCGAATGTCTCTCTACCGAAGCGCTCACCAACTCAGCCGAGAAGTTGGTCCGCGCCGAGAAACGAAACGTTGCCCTTCTCATCGCTCATATCGCGGAGATGTCGAGAAGAAAGACCTACCTCGAGTGCGGGTACAAGAATCTCTTCGACTACTGTGTGACGCGTCTTCGTCTTAGCGAAGGCTCAGTGGCACTCCGGATCCAGGTCGCGAACGTATCGAGACGTTTCCCTCAGCTCCTTCAATCGCTGGCGGAGAACCACATCAGCCTTACGGTCGCGGGTCACCTCGCACCTCACCTTCACGAGGACAATGTCGAGAAGCTCCTTCTGGACTGTGCAGGAATGACGAAGCGAACCGTGGATGAGTATCTCGTGGCTCTCAGACCGAAGCCAGTGTTCAATCCTTCGATCCGGAAAAGACCTTCTCCTGTGGAGAAGACAAAAGTGGCTGAGTCTAAAGGACAACAGGAGGCGATGCGAGAAAGGGAGCAGTCCAAGCCACCATGCCCGTCTCCTTTCGTCGAGGAGGCACCGAGGCCACGTCCAACGAACTCCTCTCCAAACCTGCTCGAGCCGGCCCAACCCGACAGATTCAATTTCCGCTTCTCTGCCGACCGGAACTTCAAAGAGAAATTCGAGCGACTGGCCGAAGTTCTCGGTTTCGAGAATCCCTTGAAGCACATGGCGGAGATTCTCGAGCGTGCGGTCGACATCTCGCTCGAGAAGAAGGACCCGAAGAAGAAACGTGAACGGCGGCTCGAGAGGGAGCGCGCGAAAGCTGCGCCACGCGAACCATCTCGTCCGGACGAGATTTGGATTCAACCAGAAAGAAAGGACAGGGCGGAGTCCCGCTATATTCCCACCGAGGTACGCGAGCGCGTCTTCGAGCGGGCCGGCTACCAGTGTCAGTACAGGTCGGCAGACGGGACGCGGTGTAGCGCCAGAACGAGACTCGAAATCGAGCACGAGCGGCCCTTCGCGATCTATCATAGTCACGAAGAGCGATATCTTCGGGCGCTGTGCAAAAGGCACAATCGCTTCGAGGCGGATCGTGTCTACGGCGCCGAGTTCATTCAGAACAAAATCGACGAAGAAAGGCGTCAGAGGGCTTCCCGGGGCGGTACCGGGCGATCCATTGCGTCAACTTCATTTTCTGCTAGCTCGCACGGGAAACTTGCCCATGGCGAGGAGCTGTGATGCTTTTACTGTGTCGGTACCGCTCCCATTCGTCCCCAGGGCTGCCGATTCTCGGAGAATCTATTGCTACGCTGATCCCGCTTCCAACTCCCAACAATGCCGGTACACTCCGCGCGAGGTTGGGGAGGACGGATGACTCATTCGACCTACATTCTCAGTCAGCCGGCCGGAACCCGAGCGTGGAGACCCTCCGCTATTCGACATCGAATGCGCCGTTACGCATCCCTTCAATGATCTTGCTCGATCTCGAACGTTGTTTCCTGGGTTTCATACACACCTTCGCCGAGCTGAAGCGCTGGATCGTATCCAGGTGGCAAACCTATCATTTCTGCAAACTGTTTCAGAAAGGAAGTGTGTTGGCGGCCATACGATCTCAACTCGAGTTGCAATGTACATCGGACGCGGTAGATGCCTTTTTCGAGCTTGTAGTCCCAAGGCCCTTTAGTGAGGCGGATATTCCATCCATAGAAGGAATCACAGTCGATTCGCTGTAAATCCATTGGGAGCAGCAAGGCGTAGTCCGGAGCGCCAAGGTTCTGTCCTGCAACAATGTCCCCGTTCTCATCGAACACCCTCAACTCCAAGACCGAAAACGGACGAACCCTAGGTTCTTCGGGTGACGGACTTAGAACAGGGTCGATGTAAATAGGCCGGCACGGTCGGGGACCGTTGATAACCGTAAGTCGCAGTACAACATCGTCGGGCGTTGGAAAGGTAGGCTTCGCCGGCTCAAGCGAGACCGTTAGTGTCCGTTTTGGATCTTCTTGTACTGCTCCCGGTGTCTTCCATGCAGCAAAGAAGCAGATTAAGACAAAGACCAAAGGGCCTAATACATTTCGGGATTCACCGCTGGCGCATCTGGGAAACATAAGGGAGAAACCTCCTCCGGATTACCGGGTTGATTCAAGTCATGTGCAGGTCCGTTCAGTAGGTTCGCCAGTTCGCCGGAGCGAGAGCCAAAGCACTAGGTTAGCCCAGTGTTTTGACAGAAAGCACTGACGGGCTCGGTAGCTATGACGTTGCTTCTCGTGCCTGTTTCGCCATGTATCTACGGTTCAGACCTTGACGGACAAGCGCTTTGATAACCGCCTGCCGGCTGATGTTCAATTGTCGCGCTGTCTCGTCCAGTTCGGTCAGCATTTCCTGAGTGAAATCGACATTCACTCTCTGGATAGGTTTGACCATCCGTCCCTTGTTCGTAAAAAAACTCGGGACGTTCTCACCGCGATCAGCCATCGTCGCGATCTTCTCAGCAGAAACAGGCCGCTTGGTCTTACGAGTTTTTTTCATAGAGGATTTGCGGGTGATCAGGGGAGTCTCCTCGATATCCCAAGCACCATTCGACCTCGAAAGCGCACTTCAGTTCCTATTGCGCCGAGACAGTTCGTGGAAATCCGTGCAGCTTGTTCCCTAAACCGACACGTCATGGCCTGTAACCAGCACGTTGTTCCTTAAATCAGCACGTCATGCCGGACAGAACAACGACTTCGCGGGAGCTCGTGCCGAAGGGTCAACAAAGTCATCATGCGCGACCCGTATCGGTGGTGCAGCACCAAGCCTAATCCCATTCTACCTGTTCGACTTGCCTCAAAGAATCTCTCTTCTTCACGAAAAAGACCCATCCGAACAGGACGCCGATTGCGAAACCGATGGCATGTGTCCGGTAGCTTACGGAAGGATCCCAGACCGTGGGGACGAGGACGATCAACGCAAAGCCGAAAGCTCGCGTGAACCGCTTCACGGGACGGTAACGACGTTCGATGGACAGATACATCGTCAGCCAGAATCCGGCCATGAGATAGACGACGCCTGAAGCTCCCACTAAACGGGTGGTGGCTGGGTAGGTCGTTAGCGCCAAGGCCGTGACCAGTGCGCCGAGCCCCCAGGTGAGTGTGGGATAGACGAGTGATCCAAAGTATCCGAACAGCAAGAAGCTCAAGACTCCGAACGCCACACCGTTCGAGAGAAAGTGACGGAAGTCGGCATGGGTGCCGATCGATGTGAGGAGTCTCCAATACTCATTGTGGTGGAACACGCGCTCGCCTGTTGCGGGGAGCTGAGACGCCAAACCGCGAAAGTCGGCCCAGTAGACGACCGAGACGGCCAGCAACAAGAGAAGACTCGCCGCAGCAACCGACCAGCTTTTCCGCGCGGGCTTTCGAGAAAGATGGGTTTCCTTGACAACAGGCTCGAATGGATCGGCAGCGGAAATTTGCATGACCTTCGGCTAGCGAATCCAATCCGCGATGAAGATGTTCGTCTCTCCTTCTTCCTTGGCGTTGCGGTTGGAAGCGAAGACCAGCTTCTTGCCGTCGCGGGTGAACATGGGGAATCCGTCGAATGACGGGTCAGTGGTGATGCGCTCGAGTCCGGTTCCATCCACATTAATCATGAACAGATCGAAGTTACGGCCTTTGGGGTCCGCCACGTTGGATGAAAAGATGATGCGCTTTCCGTCGGGATGAAAGTAGGGACAGAAGTTGGCCGCACCGTTCGAGGTGACTTGTCGTTGGTCGGTCCCATCTGAGTTCATCACGTAGATCTCGAGAACACTCGGCTCGATGAGCCCGTCGGCAAGAAGCTCCTCATAGCGAGCCAAGGCGTTGGGATCGGTCGGATAGTGAGCGCGGAAGACGATCTGCCGCCCGTCTGCGGAGAAGAAAGCTCCCCCATCGTAACCCTTCTCGTGGGTCAACCGACGAAGCTCGCTTCCATCCGATCGCATCGTATAGATCTCTAGGTCGCCGTCTCGCATCGAGGTGAAGACGATACGTGACCCGTCCGGGGAGACCGTTGCCTCGGCATCGTATCCCGGCGCGTCGGTCAACCGTTCGAGGTTGCTTCCGTCGGCATCAGCAACGAAGAGGTCATAGCTATCGTAAATCGGCCAGACGTAGCCTCGCGAAAATGAGGGCCGAGGCGGACAGGCCTCGCCGTCGAGGTGGGTGGAGGCGTAGATGATGTTCTCTCCGCCGTTCAGAAAATAACCACAAGTCGTTCGGCCCTTGCCCGAGGAGATCAGTTCTTTGTCGCTGCCGTCAATGTTCATGGTGAACATCTGATCGCATTCGTACGGAGCACGGGTCGACTGGAAGATGAGCTTGTCCTCTTCAGGACTGAAATAGGCCTCAGCGTTTTCACCGCCGAAAGTGAGTTGCTGGACGTTCTTCAGATGCTTCTCGTCGGGCCGGGCTCGTTCCTCTTGTGAATGTACGAGTGCCGGCGCGGATACCACCAGTGTCATTAGAAATGATGCTAAGAATCTCATGCCCGTCATATTAACCTCGAAGCGAAAGCGAAGAAAGAAAATCGTTTTTCGATCACCACTACCGTGCAACTCTGGGACACAACAAAACCCGAGCCCGATTTGCCCCGATCGACGACCATAAACCCGCGTAGACGCTTCGGGCAGGGGCACGGGCGCGGGCAGGGGCAGGGTACCATCGATCCATCCGGAGATTCATCGAAGACTGTCCCCTTTTTCCCTGCGAGCAATTCGCTTCGATTGCAGTCTCTCGAGGTTATTGTGGAAAGCAAGGGCAACCTGGCATAAGATCGGGCGGCCCATCTGTGAAAGCTTATTTGGTTCTAGAGGACGGACGGTGGTTCGCCGGAGAGTCTTTTGGCGCTGCCGGACAAGCAACGGGTGAGATCGTCTTTCATACGGGGCTCACCGGCTACCAAGAAATCCTGACCGACCCTTCCTATTGTGGTCAAATCGTCACCCTCACTTATCCGCACATCGGCAACACCGGCGTCAATCGGGACGACGTCGAATCCGACCGACCTCGGGTCGAGGGTCTCGTCGTTCGGGATGTGTCCCCTATCGCCAGCAATCATCGTGCGACAGGTACGTTGAACGACTACCTTGCCGAGCACGGCATACCGGCCATCACGGGCATCGACACCCGGGCTTTGACGCGCCACATCCGATCCAAGGGTGCCATGCGAGCCGTTTTAGCGACAGGAGAATCAACGGTCGATGATCTCGTTGAGAAGGCTCGCCAAGCACCGGAGATGGTGGGCGCCGACCTCGTTCAACGAGTGACCTGCCAAGAGTCGTACTCCTGGCCGACCGTGGTGCCGGAGCGGTTTCATGTCGTGGCATTCGATTTCGGAATCAAACAGGGCATCTTGCGATCCATGGCTTCGACAGGAATCCGTGTCACCGTGGTACCTGCGAGGACGACGGCCGAAGAGGCGCTCGCCCTCGGGCCCGACGGCATTTTCTTATCGAATGGCCCCGGCGATCCGGAGCCCATCACGTACGCCATCGAAACGGTTCGGGAGCTCCTGGGGCGCTTGCCGATTTTCGGGATTTGTCTGGGACATCAAATCCTTGCCCTCGCTGTTGGGGGCAGCACGTTCAAGCTTGCCTTTGGGCACCACGGTGCGAACCACCCCGTGAAACGGCATTCAGATGGCGTGGTGGAAATCACCTCGCAAAACCACGGATTTGCGGTGGATCCCGACTCGCTCGAAGGTCTGCCGGTGGAGCTGACCCATGTGAACTTGAACGACCAAACGTTGGAAGGCTTCCGGCTCAAAAACCAGCCGGCCATGAGTGTCCAGTACCATCCCGAAGCCTCGCCGGGCCCCCACGATGCCCACTATCTCTTCGACCGCTTTGCCCAAATGCTGGAGGAGACCAAGAGCTAACCATGCCTCGTGATCCGTCGATACGAAGCGTGATGGTCCTGGGCTCGGGTCCCATCGTCATCGGTCAAGCGGCGGAGTTCGACTACGCCGGCACTCAGGCGGTCAAGGTCTTGAAGAGCGAGGGACTGCGCGTCGTCCTCGTGAACTCGAATCCTGCCACCATCATGACCGATCCGGAGTTGTCCGACCGCACCTATATCGAGCCGCTGGTCTTGGAGCATGTGATTCCGATCGTGGAGAAGGAGCGGCCCGATGCGCTTTTGCCGACCGTGGGAGGACAGACAGGACTCAACTTGGCGGTCGAATTGGCGGAGTCGGGAACGCTCGACCAATTCGGTGTTCGTCTGATTGGAGCCCGCCTCGAAGCGGTGAAGATGGCCGAGGACCGACAGCTCTTCAAGGAAGCCATGCTCGAAGCCGGTTTGGAGGTCGCTCGAAGTGGCTACGCGGGGAGCCCCGAGGAAGCACTCACCCTCTGCGACACCATTGGATATCCCGCCATCATCCGGCCATCCTTCACGCTGGGGGGCGCGGGGGGAGGTATCGCCTACAACCTCGAAGAGCTCATGAGTCTCGTTCGCCACGGCCTTCGCTTGTCTCCGGTGGGACGCGTCTTGATTGAAGAGTCTCTGCTCGGGTGGAAAGAGTTCGAGCTCGAGGTCATGCGCGACGGTGCCTCGAACTTCACCGTCATCTGTTCCATCGAGAATTTCGATCCCATGGGGGTCCATACAGGGGACTCCATCACCGTGGCCCCTGCCCAGACTCTGACCGATGTCGAGTATCAGAGGATGCGGGATCAAGCGCGGCGGGTGATCGATGCGGTTGGCGTGGAAACAGGAGGGAGCAATATCCAATTCGCCGTCCACCCTGAAACGGGAAAGATGGTTGTCATCGAGATGAACCCCCGAGTGTCCCGAAGCTCGGCACTGGCCTCCAAGGCGACCGGATTTCCCATTGCCAAGATCGCAGCCAAAGTTGCTCTGGGATATCGGCTCGACGAGATCGAGAACGACATTACCCGCACCACTCCAGCGAGCTTCGAGCCCACCATCGATTACGTCGTCGTCAAGATCCCGCGTTGGGATTTCGAAAAGTTTCCCTTGGCAGACACGACGTTGGGACCTCAGATGAAGTCCGTGGGCGAGGTCATGTCGTTGGGGCGCCACTTTCGAGAAGCCCTTTTGAAAGCGATTCGTTCGTTGGAGCGCACCGATGAAGGTGTAGGGATTTTGATGCCGGAACCAGGCGGGAATGACGGCGAAGCGTTGAAGAGGCGACTCCGCGTTCCGCGGCCCGAAAGGTTGCAGCAGTTGTTCTGGGCCTTGGAGCGAGGACTGACGGTCGAGGAGCTTCACGAGGCCACCTCCATCGATCGTTGGTTCCTCGTTCAACTCCAAGCGATATCGGCTATGAGGACACGCCTTGTCTCGGAGGGTCCAACGGACGCGTTGGTGAACGAAGCCAAATCGTGCGGATTTTCGGACCGGCAAATTGGCGCTCTTTGTGAGGAAGAGGAGTGGTGGGTCCGGAAGAAAAGAAAACAGCTCGGTAAGTTGCCGGTGTTCAAGAGAGTGGATACCTGTGCCGCCGAGTTCGAGTCCTACACGCCCTATCTTTACTCCACCTACGAAGAGGAGTGCGAAGCCGAACCAACGAGTCGACGCAAGATCATGATCCTCGGTAGCGGGCCCAACCGGATCGGGCAAGGCATCGAGTTCGACTACTGCTGCTGCCAAGCGGCTTTTACTCTGCGCGAAGCGGGCGTCGAGAGCATCATGGTCAACTGCAACCCGGAAACGGTCTCCACGGATTACGACACGGCCGATCGCTTGTATTTCGAGCCCCTGACTTTGGAGGACGTTCTTCATATCGTGGAGAAGGAACAACCCGAAGCGGCCATCGTCCAGTTCGGCGGCCAGACTCCGTTGAAGCTGGCCCGGGCCTTGGAGGCCGAAGGGGTCTCCATACTGGGGACCTCCCCGGAGAATATCGATAGGGCCGAGGACCGGCGACGCTTTTCTCGTCTCTTGAGTCGGCTAGAGATACCTCAACCGGAAAGCGCCACGGCTCGTTCGGCTGTCGAGGCCTTGAAATCGGCGGATAAGTTGGGCTACCCGATCTTGGTCCGCCCTTCCTATGTCCTCGGCGGACGTGCGATGGTCATCGTCTACGACCGGGATCATCTGGAGAGGTATATCGATGAGGCGGTGGATGCTTCGCCGGAGCATCCCGTTTACATCGACCGCTTTCTGGAGGACGCCTTCGAGGTGGATGTGGATGCCATCTCCGACGGCGAGCACGTGGTCGTCGGCGGCATCATGGAGCACATCGAGGAAGCAGGCATCCATTCCGGTGACAGCTCGACGGTGCTACCCCCCTACCTCGTGGAGTCCCATCATCTAGACACCATTCGCGACTACACTCGACGAATCGCCAAGGGTCTGTCGGTGAAAGGTCTCCTCAATGTTCAGTACGCCATTCGCGATGGAGTCGTCTACGTGCTCGAAGCCAACCCTCGGGCCTCTCGGACCGTTCCTTTCGTCAGCAAGGCCACCGCCGTTCCTTTGGTCAAGGTGGCCATCCGCGTCATGTTGGGTGAGCCCCTTTCATCTTTGGGGCTCCCCGATGAGCTTCCCGTGCCCTCCGTATCCGTCAAGGTGCCGGTCTTTCCTTTCGTCAAGTTTGCGGGTGTCGATACACTGCTTGGCCCGGAGATGAAATCCACCGGCGAGGTCATGGGCATCGGTAGAGATTTCGGTCGCGCCTTTGCCAAGGGGCAGGTCGCGGCCGGTCAAAAAGTACCGACATCGGGAACCGCGTTCCTGTCAGTCAACGACAACGACAAGGCGGCTCTGGCCGATGTCGCCCGTCGTCTGACAAGACTGGGCTTCCGTCTCATTGCTACGAGAGGGACGGCGGCCTATCTTCGCTCCGCTGGTTTGTCGGCCGAGCGCGTCTACAAAGTCAACGAAGGGCGTCCCAACGTCGTGGACCACATTGTCAGCGGGAAGGTTGATTTGATAGTGAATACCCCGCTGGGACGAGAGTCCTTCTACGACGAAGGCGCCATCCGCAAGACCGCGATCCTTCACGGAATCCTTGCAGTGACGACCTTGACGGGGGCCAACGCCACAGTGGCAGGCATTGAAGCCCTGAAGAAATGGACCATCGAGGCCCGTAGCCTGCAGGAGATTCATTCGAGTTGACCTGAGGCGCCTCGGAATGCCGAGCGCCCGCCCGGGCAGTCGAGCAGACAAGCAGTTTGCAGTCACGTGCCACTGGAAAAGAGTGGGGATAGTCCCCACTGCATCTTCATTTGATGCAATCACTTAAGTGGGGCAGTCCCCACTTTTTTCTTTGAACTTGCTCGTGCCGCGCGTAGAATCAAGACGGCTTTTTCGAGGTGGACCGCATATGAAAAAAGACACGGCACTGTTACTCTTGCGTCTTGCCGGGTTGGGGTTGGCCTTCGGGCACGGCTGGGGCAAGATTTCGGCACTCGCCGCCGGCGAAGGCGATCGCTTCATTGCCGGAGTGGAAGCCCTTGGCTTTCCTCTGCCGGCTGTTTTTGCGTGGGCCGCGGCCCTCGCGGAGTTTGCCGGTGGACTCTTCGTTGCGTTGGGGTTTGGCACACGAATCGCCGCTTCCTTTGCCGCTTTCACGATGTTCGTTGCCGCCTTTGGCCGACACCAATTTCAACAGCACGTCATGGTGGCGCTGGGCCTTTCTCAAGCGACTCCGGATGAGGTCAAGAAGTGGGGAAATCCGGAGATGGCCTTGATCTATCTCATCTGCTTCCTTGCCATCGTCTTGCTGGGGGGAGGCCGTTTCTCGCTGGACCCATTGTTCTTCAAGCGAAAAAAGTAACTGACCGCGGTTTCGGAACCTTCCGAGTCAATTTGACTTCCTCGTTGCATAAATATACACTGCTGGCGCATATTTATTCATTCGCTTGGGAGGATATTCCGAATGGGTTCGAAAAAGGTGGTTCTAGCGTACTCGGGGGGTCTCGATACATCCGTAGCGGTTCCCTGGCTCAAGGAGCATTTCAATTGTGACGTCATTGCCATGATGGCCGATGTGGGTCAAGGAGAAGACTTGATGTCTTTGGCGGAGAAGGCCAAGGCCATCGGCGCTTCCAAAGTCTACGTGGAAGATTTGAGGACCGAGTTCGTTCGAGACTTCGTCTTTCCGGCGCTCAGGGCAGGCGCACGCTACGAAGGTAAGTACTTGCTCGGCACGTCACTTGCGAGACCCGTTATTGCCCGGCGACAAGTGGAGATTGCCGAGCAGGAAGGTGCCGATGGCGTAGCGCATGGGTGTACGGGGAAGGGCAACGATCAGGTGAGATTTGAGCTCACCTATGCGGCACTCGCTCCTCATTTGGAAGTCATTGCACCTTGGCGCATTTGGGAAATCCGATCACGCGAAGATGCCCTGGATTTCGCCGCGGCCCGAGGTGTCCCCGTTGAGCAAAGTAGGGGCAACCTGTACAGCCGGGATCAAAATCTGTTGCATCTCAGTCATGAAGGAGGAATGCTCGAAGATCCTTGGGAGCGACCGGCCAGAGATGTCTGTCGATGGACGTTGCATCCTGAAGAGGCACGAGGCGAACCCGAATCGATCATGATCGGCTTCGTTCGCGGTGTCCCCGTCGCGATCAACGGCGATCATTTGTCGCCGGTGGATCTCCTGGAAAGGTTGAATCTTGTCGGTGCCCGCCACGGTGTGGGCCGGGTCGATCTGGTCGAGAACCGTCTCGTGGGGATGAAGTCACGCGGTGTATACGAAACACCGGGCGGAACCCTACTCCACGAGGCCCATGAAGCGCTCGAGAGCATCACCCTGGATAGCGAGACGGCGCACTTCAAGTCGGTGATGGCACTACGATACGCCGAGCTCGTATACAACGGGCAGTGGTTCTCACCCCTTCGAGAAGCTCTCGATGCCTTTGTCGAGTCCACGCAGGAGACCGTGACGGGAGAAGTTCGGTTGGAGCTCTTCCGGGGAGCGGTGACGGTCACAGGCCGTCGCTCCCCGTTTAGTCTTTACCGAGAGGAGTACGCCACCTTCGGACGCGATGAAGTCTTTCAGCAAGCGGATGCGGAAGGATTCATCCGCCTGTACGGCCTGCCCCAGAAGATCCGTTATTCGATGCGCGTGGCGAGCTCCGTTCGGCCGTCCGCCGTGCTCACCCGCTGGAAAGAAAAGCCAGTCGCCGCCGAACCGGAAACGGTTCGAGTGGGTGTGTGCAGCAAACCGGAGACGGTGTCTTGAAGCTATGGGGAGGCCGCTTCCGTAAAGACGTCGCCCCCGAGCTAGAGCGGTTAGGGCGCTCCATCGACTTCGACAGGCGCCTGGCACCACAAGATGTTCTCATCAATCGAGTCTACGCCCGTGCTTTGTGCTCGGCGGGTAAGCTCGAATCGACCGAGGTTGAGGCGATCGAACGAGGTTTGGACCAAGTCGAGAAACAACTAACACTCGAGTCCCCACCTTTGGATTCCGGCGACGAGGACATTCACACGGCCGTAGAACGTCTCTTGACCGAGTCGGTTGGCGCTGTCGCTTCGAAGCTCCCGGCCGGGAGGAGCCGCAATGATCTCGCCATGACGGAACTCCGTCTCTACCTGGCCGGCGGGATTCGAGAACTCATGGAACAAATACGACGAGTCCAGGGAACCCTCTTGAAGCGAGCCATCGAGAGTCGGGACTTCATCCTGCCTGGATATACGCACATGAGACGTGGCCAGCCGGTCGTCTTCGCGCAATATTTGCTGGCCTACTTCTGGGCGATCGAGCGCGATCGATCACGGCTCGAGCATGCACGGAGTCACTGTCTGGAGCTTCCCTTGGGCGCGGGAGCTCTGGCCGGGAATCCTATGGGGGTGGACCGCAAGGCCATGGCTCAGGAGCTCGGCTTCGTGAACGTTCTCGAAAACAGCATCGATGCCGTTTCGAGCCGTGACTTCGCACTCGAGTTTCTGTCGGCGGCGGCCGTGCTCGCGACTCATTTCTCGCGGATGAGTGAAGACCTTCTTCTGTGGTCGACGGCCGAGTTCGGGTTCGTGGAGCTCGATGAGGCCTACTCGACGGGCAGCAGCCTCATGCCACAAAAGAGGAATCCCGACGGGCTCGAGCTCATCCGGGGCAAATGTGGTCGTGTCATTGGTGATTTGACGGCGCTTCTGACGACGGTAAAAGGGCTGCCGACCGGCTACCAACGGGACCTTCAAGAGGATAAAGAGTCCGTTTTCGATGCACTAGATACACTTAACCTCGTCTTTCCCGTCATGAACGGCACTCTCGCCACGATGTCGATTTGTCCCGACGCTATGGCGCGCGCACTCTCACCGGAGCTTCTTGCCACCGATCTCGCGGACTATCTCGTTGACAAAGGTGTGCCGTTTCGTGACAGTCACCGCATCGTGGGGGAAATCTTTGCCGTCGCCGCGGAGAAGGGCGTGGACGTGGCGAGCCTGGACTTGAGTGACCTTCGCAGTTACGCGGCGGCGTTCGATGAGGACGTGCGGGACGTGTGGAGCTATGAGCGATCGGTCGAAAGGAAGACCGCGAGGGGTGGCGTCGCGGCAACGGCGATTGACGACCAGCTCCGGCGCGCGAGAGACAAACTGAACGACCTCACGTAACGTCTTATAGACTCACATCGATATCAGCGGTGAGCTTGTGCTTTCCCCAGCCGATCGTAAGCGTGCCTTTATCGAGCTTACCCTCGGAGGGAGCCAACTTGATGACGAGCTTCTCACTGATGTCCTCCGTTTGTTCCCAGTTGAGCGGTACGACGATGCCGCCGATCGTCAGCTCCGCTTGAAAAGCATCGAGCTTCTTGGCTTGGATCTCTTTAGGATCGAGGAGGACGAGAGACCAGTCGTCGCCTTGTGATCGCTCGAGCACCAAGTAGTAGTAGCCTATCGCCACCTTGGTTCCTCCGATCGTAAGGTCTAAATGGGTGTCGAGCGTGGTCCAGAAGTTGTTGCCGAACCTCCAGCGTTTGCCTCGCGTGAGCTCGTCGAACTGGGTCTCGTACTCGTCTTTCCATTCCGGCTGGCCGTATTCGATGGCGAGCTGTCCCGCGGAGCTGTTCTTGCCGAAGTAAGCGATGCGCGTGCTCACCCGAGCCGATTCGCCGCCGAATCGTTGGATCTCCTGAGCGAGTATCGAGGCCGCGATCAAGAAACACAGTGCAACACCAAAAAACGCCGAACGTCTCAACATCGTTTCTTCTCCATCAATGAACTGAAGAGAGCCTATCGACAGAGGGACGCGCGAGTCAAACGACTGCAAGAGCGCGTTTGATTCACGATGCTGCCAGAAAGTACTATCCTTCGGTTCGATACTGGAGGCAGGAGACAAGGAGAGACACTCCATGGATTATCGTTCGGCGGGAGTCGACATCGATGCCGCTCACCGCGCAAAAAACAAGATCCGTGATCTCGTTCGCGGCACTTTTCGACCCGAAACGCTCGGTGACATGGGTAGCTTCGGCGGGCTCTTTCGCCTGGACAAGGACCGATATCGAGACCCGGTTCTCGTAGCCAGTGCGGATGGTGTGGGGACCAAGCTCAAGGTCGCCTTCGCTGCGGACCGTCACGACACCGTCGGCTACGACCTGGTGAGTCATTGCATCAACGATATTCTGGTGCAGGGAGCGCGCCCCTTGTTTTTCTTGGACTATCTGGCTCTGGGCAAGCTCGTGCCGGAAGTCGTTGAGGCCGTGGTGTCGGGACTTGCTCGGGCTTGCCGTGAGTTTGGGTTGACACTGCTCGGCGGTGAAACGGCGGAAATGCCGGGCTTTTATCCGGCAGACGAGTACGATTTAGCGGGAACCATCGTGGGTGTCGTCGAGCGAGACCGTATTGTTGATGGCGCAGCGCTCGAGCCGGGCGATCAGCTCTTGGGGCTGGGCTCGACCGGGCTTCATACGAACGGATATTCACTGGCGAGAAAAATCTTCTTCGACCAAGAAAACTTGACGCCGCAAAGCCATGTCGAGGAAATCGGCGCCAAGGTCGGTGATGCACTTCTCGAGACGCACCGTTGTTACCTTCCCCTTATCGATCCGCTTCTCGAAAAGGGCCTCGTCAAGGCGCTCGCTCATATTACCGGAGGCGGATTGACCGATAATATTCCGCGGGTGTTACCGGAGGGCACCGCTGCCCGAATCGATCTCGACCAATGGTCGATTCCGCCGCTGTTCCGATACCTTCAACACAAAGGTGACATTGCCGAGGCGGAAATGCTCCGCACGTTCAATGTGGGAATCGGCATGGTCGTCATGGTCTCTCGTAAAGACTTGGAGACCACGAAGTCCCTTCTGGCCGACGCCGGAGAAAAGGCCATCGCCATAGGAGAGATCGTTGAGGGTGAACGCGAAGTCGTCTACGGAGGGACGCTATGAGCCGGGACGGCCGCACCCTCGGTGTCCTGATCTCGGGCCGTGGCACCAATCTCCAGGCGATCATCGACGCAATTCACGAGGGAAGGCTCGATGCGCGGATTGGCGTGGTTGTCAGCAATAAGGCCGAGGCGGAGGGCCTAGCGCGAGCTCAAAAGGCCGGCATCACGACTTCTGTCATCGAACACAAAGCGTTCCCTTCACGCGAAGCCTTTGATGAGCGCGTGCTGGAAGAGCTGCACAAGCACGAAGTGGATGTCGTGTGCTTGGCCGGCTTCATGCGGATTCTTTCTCCGGTTCTGGTCCGTGCGTTTCCCCATCGAGTGCTGAACATCCATCCCGCCCTCTTGCCCTCTTTCATTGGACTTCATGGCCAGAAGCAAGCGCTCGAGTATGGCGTCAAAGTCAGTGGAGCCACCGTGCATATCGTCGATGAGGAGCTGGACCATGGTCCTATACTGCTCCAGGCGACGGTGCCGGTGCGAGGTGACGATACCGAGGAAAGCCTGGCAGCTCGAATTCTAAAAGTTGAGCATCGCCTATATCCCGAAGCCATTGCTTTGCTTCTCGACGGTAAATTCAAGTTCGAAGACCGCCGCGCTATTCTTGTGGAATGATGGACAACAAGAACCTCACAATCGATGAACAATTGGCCTACCTGACCAAGGGCACCGTTGACGTCGTCCGTCCGGAAGAGCTCAAGAGTAAGCTCGAGCGCTCTGCCAAGACAGGCAAGCCGCTAAAGGTTAAAGTCGGATTCGACCCTTCGGCTCCAGACATCCATCTCGGCCACACCGTGGTCATGCGGAAGATGAAGCACTTCCAGGATCTCGGACATACGGTCGTCTTTCTCATTGGTGACTTCACCGGTCTCATTGGAGATCCGAGCGGCAAATCCAAGACCCGTCCTCAGCTCACGCGGGAACAGATTCAAGCGAACGCCGAGACTTACAAACAGCAAGTCTTTAAGATTCTCCATCCCGAGAAAACGGTCGTCGATTTCAACAGCCGGTGGCTCGGCGAGTTGACGAGCGAAGGTTGGGTCCGTCTCGCCGCCAAGTACACCGTGGCCCGCATGCTCGAGCGGGACGACTTCAAGCGCCGCTTCGAAGGTCAGGAGCCGATCGCCGTGCATGAGTTTCTGTACCCGTTGGCGCAGGCCTACGATTCCGTCGCGCTCGAAGCGGATTTCGAGCTCGGCGGCACCGATCAGACCTTCAATCTTCTCGTCGGCCGCGACATCATGCGCGATTATGAGTTGGAGCCCCAAGTCATTATGACCCTTCCGTTACTCGAGGGACTCGACGGCGTGGAGAAGATGTCGAAGAGTCTGGGGAATTATGTCGGCGTGACCGAGCCTCCGGAGGAGATGTTCGGAAAGATCATGTCCATTTCCGATGACCTTATGTTCCGCTACTACGAGCTCCTCACCGACATGAGTCTGGAAGAGATTGAAGCGCTACGGAAGAAGATGACGGGCGGCGGTCTCCACCCCATGCGGGTCAAGATGGATCTCGCTCGAAAGATCATCACCGATTTTCACTCCGCCGATGATGCTAAAAGAGCCGAGGAGGCCTTTCAGCAGGTTTTCAGCAAGAAAGAGATGCCGGATGAGATGCCGGAGCACAAATTGGCGGTGTCTGACGACCCCATCCGCTTGACACAGCTCATGCTCGACGCGGGCACGGTCAAGTCGAAGGGCGAGGCCAATCGTCTCATCAAGCAGAACGCTGTAGAGCTCGACGACGCGAAGGTCAAAACGGACCGCGACGTCGACTTGTCCCAGCCTCAGACCTTCGTTCTCCGCGTCGGCAAGCGCCGCTTCGTGCGGGTCACGGCGGAGTAGACCTTTTCGCCGCCCGGACGAAGCGAAAAGCCCACCTGAGACGCTCGCGGTGACCTGACAGCGGGCACCGAGGACATCGTTCCTGAATTGGCTGTGACAAACCCTCCGACATCGACGACGTTTTCCTGATAGTGTAAATGCACTATCGTTTTTCTTTCGCCTTCCACCTCGAATGAGCCTTGCTAAAGCCCCAAGCCCAACCCGGCCGTCTTGCGCATTGTGCCTATATTGTTGTCACATAAATGCTTTGCTGCAGGTTTCATCCTGAGAAAGACATGCATTTGTGTTGACATATTGTCATGGCTGGGATTAAATGGGGCTAATCCCATCTGGGTCATTTTGACTAGTCCTTTCTGTAGGCTTCCCGGACGGAGAGATACCTATCAGCGGACCGCGGTCGTTGGGAGCAGGGCCCACGCGACCGTGGCTGCGTTACTTGTAAGGAGAATACCGGTGCAGACTCATTGGCGAAAATCTGTAACAGCAATCACTTTGGGCTTGGTTCTGCTCTCAGCACAGCTATCGCAAGCTCAGGCGCTGAATTTCTATAAGAACTATTTCGTGACCGGCGACTACGAGGTCGGCGGGGTGGGGCTGAGTAGTACAGGGATCAACGGCATTGCCACCGGCACGATTAACATCAGCGGTGTGGACCCGGAAGCGGAGATCCTGGCGGCATTTCTGTATTGGCAAGTGGTGGCCAAAAAGAGCGACGGGCCGGACTCCGGCATCGAGGGCGCAACGTTCAACGGTTTCCCCCTCTCTACACCCGACGGCCCGCTAGCGCTTGTGCTCGACTCTGGCGGGACATCTCCATGCTGGAGCTCTGGAGGCGGCACAGGGAACGGCGGCGCGAAAAGAACGTACACCTATCGTGCCGACGTCCTTCGGTTCATTGGCATCGATGAGACCACCGGCAGGCACGTGGTGAATGGACCTCACACGATTCAGGTGCCGGACTCGGGTAGCGGGAATGGAACGCCCAATGCCCTCGGCGCCAGCCTGGTCGTGGTCTACCGGGACCCGAACCCTTCGACGCCGCTCGCGGCAATCGTCATTTACGACGGGGGCTACACGGTGGATAACTCCACGCCATCGATGTCTCAGACCATCGCAGGCTTTTACGATCCCGCATCCTCTCCAATGTATCCGGGAAAGCTGACGCACATCGTCGGCAGCGGCCAAGCCAACAAGGGAGAACGCATACTGGTCAATGGGGTGGAGTACACCGACGCGTTCGCCGCCTCAGAAGGTCCCAACTGGGATAACGTTACCTTCGACGATTTTGCTGCTCCGAGCGGGGGCACACTGACGACGTCCGTCGACGATGTGGGCGTCGGCTCCTCGGACTGTCTCACCTGGGGCGCCATCATCTACCGAACCGAAGTCAACGACAGCGACGGAGATGGCCTCCTAGATATGTGGGAATCGGTGGACTTCTCCGGGCAACTCTCCGATCCGAACGGGACACCCCTGCCGGACCTTTACGCCATGGGTGCGCTGGATAACCAGAAAGATATCTTCATCGAGGTCGACCACATGTGGGCGGATCCTGATCCTTCACGTGATGACGACGTGGTGTATTACGGCAGCGAGGCGAAGCCCGAGCACACTCATTTGCCCACCGCCGCGGCTCTACAAATGATGGGAGACGCGTTCGCGGCCCAAGGGATCCGCGTGCACTTCGATGTCGGAAACAATTATCAATTCGGCGAAGTCAGTTCGAACTACATCGTTCCGATGGGTTTGGCGCAGGGCGGAGACGCCATGAACGAGATGGACACCGTGTGCGTCCGCGACGAGACCGCAAACCCACCGGACGCCCCTTGGGTGTGCCAGTTTTCCGATTACCCCGGGACGGTAGGTTGGAAGAGCGGCTTCCGATTCTTCAAGGAGGAGAACTTCGATCCCATCCGGAAGGACATGTTCCATTACGCCTTGTTCGCCCACGCACTGGGTATACCCAAAGCGTCCTGTCTGGTGACGGACCCTGAAAGCATCGATTTCGGCTATCCGGACTTGGAGTGCATGGACACGGACGCCAACTACCACGTACCGCAATCGTTCACGGGCGTCGCCGATTTCCCGGGCGGTGACATCCTGGTGACGCTCGGCGGCTTTGATGATCTCTATGGCAGGCCGGTGGGGACCGACTTCTGGGTCGCCTCCACGCTGATGCACGAATTGGGGCACAACTTGGCGCTGAGACATGGCGGAGACCGGCTCGAGCCCAACTGCAAGCCGAATTACTTGAGTGTCATGAACTATCTCTTCCAGCTGCGCGGATTGATCGACGACGATGGTGTGCCTCACCTCGATTTCTCGAGTCAGACGCTATTTGGGTTCGACGAGAATGGACTGAGCGATCCCGGACCCTTGGGCTCCCTGTTTTACCGGACCGCTTGGTATGCACCCAAAGCCGCGGGGACGATCGGCGATATCTTGGACCTCACCGCAGCGACGAGGCATTGTGATGGCTCACCGTTGCTGACCAACGAATTAGGTGAGCTGGTAGAGCCACCCATGGTTCGACTCGATGCCACCGGCGTGTCAGACAATCTGGATTGGAATGGGAACGGGGCCGACGGTTCGCTTTATCCCCAGGACATCAACTTCGACGGCTTCTTCGAATCACTCAACGAGTCGCATGACGATTGGGCCAACATCCGGCTAAACCAAGTGGGCAGTCGCCGAAATGTGGGGGGATGGTTCCTCGTCGAAGATCCTGCAACAGGAGACTTCGTGGCATTCATGGGGCCATTGTCCCTTGACACCGGTCGCGGCGATCTGGGCCGCGGCGATTTGGGCCGTGGCGATCTAGGTCGGGGTGACTTGGGCCGTGGCGATCTGGGTCGTGGCGATCTGGGTCGTGGCGATCTGGGCCGCGGCGATCTGGGCCGGGGTGATCTGGGCCGTGGCGATCTGGGCCGTGGCGACTTGGGCCGCGGCGATCTGGGCCGGGGTGATCTGGGTCGCGGCGACTTGGGCCGTGGCGACTTGGGTGTCGGCGCGGACGATGGACTTTTCGAGCTCGACAAGGGCCTGGCCCGGGAGTTGGCGAACAGTCCTGCCAATGAATTGAGAGCGTCGGTGATTTACGACGGTTGCGACGGGTCGTCTCCGGCCGACTGCCACAGGATCCGACTAGACTGGAAGGCTTCCCACATTGGGAGCGTCAAGAAATACTTCGTCTATCGCTTCGAAGGTGCCACGCTCCCTCCGGTCTCGGTGGACTTTGTCGGAGAGGTTCCCTTTGGCGCGGGCCAAGTCGAGTATTCTCTAATCGATAATGAGGAGCTCCCGAACGGCGAGTTTACTTACTATGTCAAGGCGGAGTTCAACGACAATACGCTGAGCAACCCGTCCATCTTTGTTACCATCACGGCCATCAACGATGAGCCCATGGCGGACGACGACGTCGACTACATCACCGGGGCGGGTATGCCGCTCACTGTTGATGCGGCTCAAGGTGTACTGGCTAACGACGAAGATGTGGATAGCGTAACGCTGACGGTAGAGCTCGTTGACGGGAGCGGGCCCTCGGGTGGAACGCTGATGTTGAGCGATGACGGCTCGTTCACCTACACGCCCAATTCCGGCTTCGCCGGTCCCGACACGTTTACCTACAGAGCGAACGACGTCGATCTCAACCGGAATCCGATCACAACGAGTGAGGCGACGGTGACGATCACGGTACAAGACGTCACACCACCGGTCGTGACGCTCAGTGTTCCCACCGCAACCGGAGGGGGCGGATTCTTCAAGACCGCTCCCGTGGGAGTGACGGTGTCGGCGACGGACCCCTCGGGTGTTGCTTCGTTCGAATGCCTCGACAACGGCGAGCCGATCTCAACCGGCAACCTGAACGGGATAGGCACGCTTGACGCGAGTGGAATCTTCAACGTGAGCGGCGAGGGAGCACACGATCTGATCTGCACGGCCACGGACGGACTGGGTAACAGCGGAGCGGCCAGCGGTTCCACCAACACAGGAATCGTGAAAATTGACACGGTGCCGCCTGTCATCACGATTGCAGCGCCTGTGGACGATGCGGAGTACGTGCTCAATTCGTCTGTGGCGTCAGACTATGCGTGCTCGGACGATGCCCCTGGCTCCGGCGTGGACACCTGTAGCGGCACGGTGTCAAGCGGCTCGAGCTTCGATACGAGTACCGTGGGCCTCAACAATTTTACCGTCACCGCAACGGATGTAGCGGGGAACTCTGCGACCAAGACGACGAACTACCACGTCATTTACAATGTGACACTCGCACCGCTAAAGAAAACGGCCAAACTGGGGAGTGCGGTGCAAGTCGAATACGTACTCCAGGATGGTACCGGAAGCGTCATCAGCGATCTCAGCACGCTGGTTAAAATGGAGAGCGTTTACAATGGTCCGGCGAGTGGCGGCTGCGTACCTTCGGAAGTAGGAATCCGAGAAACTCTATTCAGCTTCCCAGAGGGCGCGACAGGGAACAGCAGTTTCCGGTTTCTCAATCCTCCTTTTAGACTCAACTGGGACACGACAACGGCGACCGTTACGGGTGAGGGCTGCTATACCGTGCTGATCTATCTTGATGACAAACCAGACACTCCTAGAATGACAACGGCGACAAATCTGAAGTGAGCCGACTCGAGTCGTAGAGAAAGTAGAGAGATAAGATAAGCGGGCGCACCTTTCCCAGGGCGGAGGGTGTGCCCGCTAAGAATAGTGCGCTTCGATTTCTCTGTTGTCGGGGGAAATGCCTATCGCTCGACGCGGTTGCTGACTTCTGTCAGCAGTGGGTCTTCACCTGCCTCGCCGCGGATTTCGAGGTAAGTGCGATAGGAGTCGGTGAAGCTTGCGCTGTTCAGCCCTTCCCGTACGCGACCCTGGTAGTAATAGACGGGTGGGAAGTAACCGTAGGTGGGCTCCTCATCCAGAAACAATGACACGGCCTCGCCACGACGGGCGATACAGCGGTCGAGCTCGGAATCGGCTTGGGGAAACGCCTCAGCTTCCAAATACGCCCGTCCCAGATCGAAGTGGCCGATCCACGTGTCCAGAAGCTCGTCGGCCTCGGTCAGGAGCTTGATGGCCTCGCGCGGGTCCCCAGTCTTCAGCGCCGCTTCACCCTCGACGATCTTCGCATAGGCTTGAGGCTCGGCTTGGAGCTCGGAGGCAAGTCCTTCCGCTAGCGCTCGAGCCCTGTCGAACGCGCCCGCTTCGACGAAGACTCGCGCCGCGAGAAACCGGATTTTCACGGCTTCGCTATTCGCTAAGGCTTTTTCCGCTGCAGCGATGGCGGCGTCCGTCTGCTGGCGTAGGAGTTGCGTATGGGCGAGCGCCGCGAACTTCGCGGCCGCCCGGTAGGTGTCTCCGGATTCCACATCTGCCGCGGCGCCTTGCTCAAAAATCCGGACCGCATCTGAAAGTCGGCCTTCGTACAGCGCAATATCACCAAGCCCGGAGGCCGCGTAAGAGGCGCCCTGCGCATCGATTTCCCCGAGCTCCTGGTAGGCTTCGGTCGCTCGAGCTAGCTGGCCCTGTCCCACCTGGGCAAAGGCCAAGGCGAGCAAGCCAAAGAGACCAGGCTTTTCCATGGCACGTGCCTCTTGTTCTGCCGTCTCGAAATCGCTGGCGTAACTCGCGTAGAGCGCCAGGTTCTCTCGGTAGAGGGCACGGTTCGGCAGGATCTCGACCACCTGTCGCATCTCGTCCAGCGCCCGGGGAATGTCGCGCATGTACGTGGAGCACAGCGCGAGATTGTTGCGTGCCGCCGCGTCCGCCGAATAGCGGGCGATCAGATCGCTGTATTCCTTCACACAGGCTGGATGATCCCCCGTGACCATGTAGAAAAGACCCCGTGCGCGGTACCGCTCGCGCTCCGTCATGCCGTCGAGATGACGGAGGGCTTCTTGTGCGAACTTCTCGGCATCCTCCTGTCGGTCCAGGTTCCGCGACGCAATGGCCATGCCCGCGTAGGCAAGGCCGAAGTTGGGATCGAGGGCCACGGCGTTCGAGAATCCCTTTAGCGCGTCATCGTATTTGGCTCGGGACAGGGCCTCCATGGCCCCGGCATACTCGCCCACCACTTCTAAAGACGTGGCTGAGAGCGTTTCCATGGCGAAGCGTCGAGCCGAGTCCGACGTTACATCACCGAGCGCGTCGCGAACGTCCGTGGCGAGCTCCGTCGCCACGACCAGGACTTGGGTCTTGTCGGACGCCGTATCTTCCGCGCTGGTGATCACATCGCCGGTTACCGCCTGAGTTGCTGTCACCGCAAGGCGGTAACCATTGTCTTGGCGCTT
>CAVONV010000034.1:0-40000 GCA_963697355.1 uncultured Acidobacteriota bacterium | reverse complement strand
TCTTTGTGGCGAGGTTAAGCTTTGAAGCGAGCCGTAGCGAAAGCGAGTCTTAATAGGGCGATTAGTCGCAGGGAATAGACGCGAAGCGAGGCGATCTACCCTTGGCCAGGGTGAAACACGGGTAACACCGTGTGGAGGCCCGAACCAGTATCGGTTGAAAACGATTTGGATGAGCTGAGGGTAGGGGTGAAAGGCTAATCAAGCCTCGTGATAGCCCGTTCTCCTCGAAATAGCTTTAGGGCTAGCCTCGAGGGATCGGTCGTGGCTGTAGAGTACTGGATGGACTAGGGGGCCTACCAGCTTACTGAATCCAACCAAACTCCGAATGCTACGAACCGCACCTCGGGAGTCAGACTGTGGGGGCTAAGCTTCATAGTCAAAAGGGAAACAGCCCAGACCGCCAGCTAAGGTCCCAAAATACAAGCTAAGTGGGAAAGGATCTGGAGACGCTTAGACAGCCAGGAGGTTGGCTTAGAAGCAGCCATCCTTTAAAGAAAGCGTAATAGCTCACTGGTCAAGTGGCTCCGGGCCGATAATGTAACGGGGCTCAAGCTTGTTACCGAAGCTGCGGATCTCGATTTGTCTTCGGATGAATCGGGGTGGTAGAGGAGCGTTCCATTCTGGACGAAGCTGGACCGTGAGGACCAGTCGACGGTATGGAAGTGACCCTGCCGGCATAAGTAGCGATAATCCAGGTGAGAACCCTGGACGCCGTAAGCCTAAGGTTTCCTGAGGAAGGTCAGTCCGCTCAGGGTTAGTCGGTGCCTAAGGCGAGGCCGAAAGGCGTAGCCGATGGACAGCAGGTCAACATTCCTGCACCACCTAAGGGCGTTTGAGCGATGGGGTGACGCAGAAGGATAGACCTACGCGCGATTGGAAGTGCGCGGCCATGGTCGTAGGTGGAAGCATAGGCAAATCCGTGCTTCATAAACACCGAGGGCCGTGGGGAAGTGCGTCTTCGGACAAACCAACTGGTTGACTTCACACTGCCAAGAAAAACCTCTAGTGAGCCTCTTGGGTGACCGTACCGCAAACCGACACAGGTAGGCGAGGAGAAAATCCTAAGGCGCAAGTGTGAACCCTCGTTTAGGAACTCGGCAAATTTACCCCGTAACTTCGGGAGAAGGGGTGCCTCGTTAGGGTGAAGGAACTTGCTTCTGGAGCTCGAAGAGGTCGCAGAGAAATGGCCCAGGCGACTGTTTACTAAAAACACAGGACTCTGCAAAGTCAAAAACGACGTATAGGGTCTGACGCCTGCCCGGTGCCGGAAGGTTAAGAGGAGGGGTTAGTTAGGGTATTCTACTTTGACGAAGCTCTGAATCGAAGCCCCGGTAAACGGCGGCCGTAACTATAACGGTCCTAAGGTAGCGAAATTCCTTGTCGGGTAAGTTCCGACCTGCACGAATGGCGCAACGATCTGGGCGCTGTCTCAACGAGGGGCACTGCGAATTTGTAGTACCGGTGAAGATGCCGGTTACCCGCGACAAGACGGAAAGACCCCGTGCACCTTTACTATAACTTAGCAGTGAACTTTGGTGCGTTGTGCGCAGGATAGGTGGGAGGCTTTGAACTTGGGGCTCTGGCTTCGAGGGAGCCACCGGTGAGATACCACCCTCATCGTCCTGAAGTTCTAACCTAGGCCCGTTATCCGGGTCAGGGACACTGTTAGGCGGGTAGTTTGACTGGGGCGGTCGCCTCCTAAAGTGTAACGGAGGCGCTCGAAGGTGCGCTCAGGCTGATTGGAAACCAGCCGTAGAGTGTAAAGGCATAAGCGCGCTTGACTGCGAGACCTACAAGTCGAGCAGGTGGGAAACCAGGACTTAGTGATCCGGCGGTTCCGTATGGAAGGGCCGTCGCTCAACGGATAAAAGGTACGCCGGGGATAACAGGCTTATCTGGTCCAAGAGTTCACATCGACGACCAGGTTTGGCACCTCGATGTCGGCTCATCGCATCCTGGAGCTGTAGCAGGTTCCAAGGGTTGGGCTGTTCGCCCATTAAAGCGGTACGTGAGCTGGGTTTAGAACGTCGTGAGACAGTTCGGTCCCTATCTGTCGTGGGCGTAGGAGATTTGAGGGGGGCTGACCCTAGTACGAGAGGACCGGGTTGGACGAACCTCTAATTTACGAGTTGTTCCGCCAGGAGCAGCGCTCGGTAGTCACGTTCGGTCGGGATAAGCGCTGAAAGCATATAAGCGCGAAGCCCACCCCAAGATGAGATCTCCCGTACCATAAGGTACCTAAAGGCCCCTGGTAGACCACCAGGTTGATAGGCCCGATGTGTAAGGCGAGTGATCGCTTCAGCTAACGGGTACTAATCGGCCGTGCGGCTTGACCATAGAATTTATTGAGGAGCAAAGATTCTTACCGCAACTGTGTAGTCCCGTTTGTCAGATATTTGGAACAGTTTCCCGGTGATTCTAGCGGAGGGGCCACACCCGTTCCCATTCCGAACACGGAAGTTAAGCCCTCCAGCGCCGATGGTACTGCAGGGGCGACCCTGTGGGAGAGTAGGTCGTCGCCGGGGATATTACCAGAAAAGCCCGACTTGTCGAAAGACAGGCCGGGCTTTTCACGTTTGCGGCCCCAGGGATTGCTGTTCGAGTCGTCTCTGAACCGAAACAAGCGTTCGGTTGGATCTTTCCCGCAGACTGCAGCGAGCCCAAACTCAGGCGCGGCCGGGTTGCCATCGACGACCCAAATTCACGATCCGTTGGATCAGCCCCTCATAGGAAACGCCGGCCTTTTCGGCGGACTCGGCAAAGTCTTCGCCATAAGCGAGCTGTGGGTTGGCGTTGGCTTCGATGACATGGGCTTTCCCCGAAGCTTCCATCCGCAGGTCGATCCGTGCATAGCCGCTCAAGCCGAGGATGCGATAGGTGCGCTTACAGATGTGCTGAATTTGCCGTGTTTGCTCCGCTGTCAGTCCTTTGGCTTCTCCCGTTCGGATGCCATACTTCTTTTGATACTTGCTGCTCCACTTCACGCGATCCGTTGCGATCCGTCGTGCCTCTTCCGGAAGCCGTGAGAGATGCATCTCCCACACGGGGAATACGCGAAGACGATGGTTACCCAAGAGCCCCACATAGAGCTCGCGGCCGTCGATGTATTGCTCCACGATAGCGTCGGTCCCTATGCTTTCGTGAATGAACCGGATACGCTCCCGAAGTTTCTCCTCGTCCTCTACGACGGAAGCTTGTGAAATGCCTACGGACCCGTCGTAGGTCAGGGATTTCACGATCAAGGGAAACCCAAGGCGTTTGTGCTTCTTGGGAACACGCCCCATCGGAAAGACTCCGAACTCGGGAACGCAGATGCGATGGTAGGAGAGGAGCTGTTTAGAAAGAGCCTTGTCGCGGGACAAGAGGAGGCCGCGGGGATTGGAGCCGGTGTAAGGAACACGGAGAAGCTCCAGATAGCTCACAACGTTTTGGTCGTAGATCCCAACGTCGTGAAAGTCCTCCAGAAGGTTGAACACGATGTGCGGCGAAAATTCCTTGACGGCCTTCCGTACGGCGCCGAGGTTACTACTCACACCAAGCGACAACACTTCGTGGCCGATTTGCTTGAGAGTCTCGACGACATCGAACTCCATTTTCCAGTCGGCCTCGACGACATCGATTCCCGTGACATCCTCGGGTGGCACCAAATGCTCATGCATCAGAGCCAGGACGCGTAGCTTTTTCATAGTGCGAACCGGTAGCGACGTTGCTCCAGGTGCTCCGTTGTGCGAGCCGTAAGGAGCTTCGTGAATTCCGCTTTGGCTTTGTCCGGCGGGCCCGTGAGACGTAAGTCGAGCTTGCGGGCCCGGTAAATCATATCCTTGAGTACTTGATCGATGGTGTATTGGTACACGCCCGTGCTTTTGGCGACACTGCGTCTGAGCTCTTTGCGAATCTGAGACAAGAAAGACGCTGCAAGAGGTCGCTCGCGAGAGCCGGAACGACCGCGAAAGATGCGACGAAGATCGACATCGTACGTCTCGGAGAAATCGATCTGGTGTAGCGCCTTCTTGTCGCGGTAATGATCCTTGAGCGTCTTGTGAATCGATGACAAAGGTCCGAACGTGTCTAGGTTGGTGACGATGGGATCCTTTGTGGCAACTTCGGTCAGGATCTCATCGATATATTCGATCTTCTTTATCGCCGGCCAGGCGGAGTATCTCTTTCTCCAGCCCGAATCGGGCGCCAGCCAAACCGCGACCGTCTCAGCGAAGTCCTCGTCGGGGTGGCTTTGCGCATAACCGGAAGCGAGATGACGGACGTAGTCCCTACTGTAAGGCTTGGGAGAGTAGAAATCAGGGTAGGGCTCTGATGATTTGCCGAAGATGCGTTGGCGTTTCTTTTTCCGACGAAGCGCGTAGGCGTTGTCGATGGCGTGGCCCGCCTCGTGCCGGAGTATGCGCATGCACCAATCGTGAGTTCCACCCTCGACTTCGAGCATCTGCGTCTTTTCGAGCGCCATTAGGCGGGGATGAGCCATATAGAAAGCGAGGGCCGAACCGGTAACCCCATCGGGCGTGAACCACTCGTCGGAAAGCCAAAAGTGAGGACGGAACCGCAGGCCCTTCTGACGAAGCTCGAGATAGAGTTGGTCGATACAAGGCTCTAGAAAGCTACCCTCGATTTGGAGAGGAAGGTCTGATAGACGAAGCTCGAGTAGATCTTCGTAAGAAGCATGAACCCAAGGGGGCGATTCCGTACTCTGCTGCATCGATGTAAGGCTTATGCGCCCGGCGCGCAACGTTAGTGTAGCCGATTCACCGGGGGTTGTGCAGGTACGTTTTGGCAGAGCGCTTAATTTCCGGTGGAGACTTCATGGGAACACTGCGGACTGCCGACTGCTTGACTGCTCGACTGCTCGACTGCACGGGAGGGGCGCTGACGGATACAAAAGCGCCCTCAGGTCAGTTGGACACATTGAGGTGTGGAAAGTATGATGCAACGTACCTATGGCGGGTTCTATGGCGGTCAGACAGTATCTAGAGCGATTGCAGGTGGAGGAGGCCCGGCCTCCAACAGTGGAACAACTCGCGTTTCTTCATGAACAGCATCTTCTTCGAATACCCTTCGAGAACCTGGATATCCATGGTGGTGTGCCCATCACCCTAGACGAAGACGAGATATTGAAGAAGATCCTCGACAGAAAGCGTGGCGGTTTCTGCTACGAGCTGAATACGGCCTTCGCTTGGCTGTTGAGACACCTCGGCTACACGGTCAAGGTGTTTGCCGCCGAAGTTGCGAGAGAGGAAGGTGGCTTCGGAATCCCTTTCGACCACATGGTCCTTCATGTCACTCTCGATGAGCCTTGGTTGGTCGACGTGGGATTCGGTGACTCCTTCCGTTATCCGTTGCCCCTGATGTCCGAAGTGAGCATCGAGCAGTTGGGAGAGCGTTACCGTTTCCAGACCGAAGAGGATTGGTGGGTTCTCGAGCGCTCGAAGAGCGATGAGGTGAAGTTCAAAACCCAATATCGATTCACCCTCGCCTCCCATCGTTTGTCCGATTTCGACTCAGCCTGCCGATACCACCAGACGTCGCCGAAATCGACGTTCACCAGAGGCCCTATCTGCACTAGGGCGCTTACGAGTGGCCGGGTTACCCTCACGGAAGACAAAATCGTTACGACGCGACACCACGTTCGATCGGAGGAGGCTGTAAGAAGCCGGAGTCAATGGGTGTCCGCCCTGGAAAAGTGGTTCGAAATCGTCATTTAGGGTCGGGGCTCGTTTCGCGGTAGTCTATAGGTTCCCGACCCACGAAATCGGTGCTCTAGAAAGGTACGGAATGGAAGAGAACAACCACAAAAAACCCACACTCTTCATCTCGCTCATCCCGGTCGTGGTTTTGATCTTGATGCTCGGCTATTCACTTTTCGGTCTGGGCCTCGACCTGGAGACGGGCGGTTCACACATTCCATTGATTCTAGGAGCGGCCGTGGCTTCAATCGTCGCTGCCTATCTCGGCTATTCGTGGAAGGAAATTCAGGGTGGGTTGGTGCAAGGGATCAACCTTGCCCTAGGGGCCATTTTGATCCTGATGACCATCGGGATGCTCATTGGAACCTGGATGGCGAGTGGCATTGTTCCGGCGATGATTTACTACGGCCTGCAGCTCATGTCGCCCTCGATCTTCTTGGTGACTACGTGCATCATTTGCGCCATCGTGTCCTTGTCCACTGGGAGCTCATGGTCTACGGCCGGGACGGTGGGTGTGGCCCTCGTGGGTATCGGTGCCACGATGAACATCCCCGTCGGGATGGTTGCAGGCGCCATTGTCTCCGGTGCCTATTTCGGAGACAAAATGTCTCCCCTTTCGGATACGACCAACCTGGCTCCGGCGACAGCGGGGACCGATCTCTTCACACACGTCCGCCACATGGCTTACACGGGAGTGCCCAGCCTTCTCATTGCGCTCGTCCTTTTTGCCGTCGTCGGCTGGGGATACAAAGCCGACAGTGTGGAAGCCGGCGATATGGCCATGATGCTGGATACGATTAAGGGCGCGTTTTACATCTCGCCGTGGCTCCTATTGCCGCCCCTACTAGTCATTCTCATGGTGATCTTTCGAATCCCCGCATTGCCCGCCCTTCTTGGCGGCGCGCTCTTGGGTGCCGTTGTTGCTGCCATCGCTCAAGGTTCTTCTCTACCCGAGCTCATCCAGTTCGGCTTCAGCGGTTTCGTTTCAGAGACCGGGGTGGAGAAAGTCGACAGCCTGCTGACACGCGGTGGGTTGATGTCGATGATGAGCACGATCGCTCTCATCATGGCCGCACTTGCCTTTGGTGGGGTGATGGAAGCTGCGGGGATGTTGGAAGCGCTGGCGTCGTCGATTCTGAAGCTCGCGCGTTCGGTGGGCTCACTCGTCGTTGCCACCATCGCGACTTGCATTGGCATGAACATCATTGCACCGGATCAGTATCTCTCCATCGTCGTTCCTGGACGGATGTACAGAAACGCCTACACCAAGCAACATCTTCATCCGAAGAATCTTTCGCGCCTGCTGGAGGGATCCGGTACGTTGAGCTCCCCATTGGTGCCGTGGAATACCTGCGGAGCGTTTATGGGAAGCGTCCTCGGGGTGACCGCCGGGAGCTACTTCATGTTCGCGTTCTTCAATTTGATCAATCCGCTTGTTTGCATTTTGCTCGGCTACACCGGCTGGACCATGGACAAGATGACACCCGAAGAAGAGAAGCAGATGATCGAGTTCGGCGAAATCAGCCGGTGACAGTCACCAGCGCGGGCCGTCGCGGATGGCATCGGTTCGTTTCGATGCAGAATCACTACAATCTCGTCTACCGGGAAGAAGAAAGGGAGATGATCCCTCTTTGTCTAGATCAAGGCGTTGGCTTGATCCCTTGGAGTCCTTTGGCTCGAGGATTCCTGGCGGGCAATCGGCGTCGGGAGGGCAAAGGAGATACAAGGCGCGCACAAGCCGATCCCTTTGCCGACGAGTTGTACTTCCGCGATGTGGACTTCGACGTCCTTGATGCCTTGCTCGAGGTGTCGAAAACAAGGAGCCTCAAACCGGCCCAAGTCGCCTTGTCTTGGCTGCTCACGATGCCCGGAGTCGTGTCACCCATCATGGGTGCGACGCGCATCGAGCATCTCGAAGATCTCGCGGCCGCCTGCGAGATAGAGCTTTCCCATGACGAAATGGCTCAACTCGAAGCACCCTACCAACCCCATCCCATCGTCGGGCACGAACAGCGATCTCCAAGGGATTTTGCTTAGTGCCCCGGTTCATAATTACGGTCACGCACCGAGAAAGCCGAGGCGCCCGGCTGGCAAGGCGCGAGGAGTGAGTAATATCTTGATATATGACCGACGAGCAACGTCGCCAGACGGGATGCATCGGCTTTCAAATGCGACCGAAATTGTGGAACGGGGTACGGAGCACTTAAATTTGAGCGAGGGGATTTCTTGGAGGTGGTGGTAATTTACCACGGGTCTACCCGCCTCCTCTGAAGCACGCCTCGCCTTAGTTCATCACCAGCCACGGTTTACGAAACTCAGGTGCCGCGAGAGCTCCGGCATAATATTTGCACTGAAGTTGAGTGGCTATGTGCCGTATCGGTATGAGGCGAACGTAAAGACATGCAAGATCATCTGGTCGGGAAGAGACTTCGCGAGTATCTTCTCCTTTACTGCATCGGCAAAGGCGGAATGGCGAAGGTGTATAAAGCCCGCCACACCCTCTTGGATGAGATTCGGGCCATCAAGATACTTCGACCAGAGCTCACCGATCGAGATGACTACATTGCCCGCTTCCACCGCGAAGCGAAAATCTTGGTCAAGCTGAGGCACCCAAATCTCGTCATGCTTCATGAGTTTGGTACGTTGGGAAAGGACCTATTCTTTATTGTCATGGAGTTTCTCGAGGGCGAGTGCTTGCGAGCTCGACTTCACCGTCATGGGTGGCTCTCCGTTGCGGAGACCATAAAGATCGCCAAACAAGTTTGCCTGGGACTATCGACCGCTCACAAGGAAGGCGTCGTTCACCGCGACATCTCTCCGGACAACATTCTGTTGGTGCCGAAGGGTGACGAAGACCTCGTCAAGGTCATCGATTTTGGTATCGCGAAGAACCCGCTCAGCTTTGGCGGAAGCGAGATCACCGGCACCATGGAGATTGTAGGCAAGGCGGAATACTGTTCACCTGAGCAAGTCGAACCGCCCGCGAGCCCGGACGAAGCAAAGATCGACGGTCGTTCCGACATCTATTCCTTTGGTGTCACACTCTTCGAGATTCTCACCGGGGAGAGGCCTTTCGATGCCAAGACGGTCCAAGGCTATCTGGCGATGCATGCCAGGAAAGCCCCGAAGTCCTTTGAAGAAGCCAATCCAATGGTCCAAATCCCATCGGCGCTTCAAGAACTGGTGATGCGCATGATGGAAAAGGACCGAGACCGACGCCCACAGTCCGTGGAGGAGCTGTATCAGCAGCTGACGGCCGTATATCACGAAGAACCCGTCCTTACTCCTATCTGGTAACATCCTCTAATCGAGCCTTCGCATCCTTCCACCGGTTGAGCTAACATTGCCTCCTGTTTAGCAAGGAGGCATTGAGGTGTCCGAGCCTTTTTCACGGTCCCTGCGCTCCACCAGAGCCGATAACTTCCGACTCACGGTGGTGAGTCTTGTCATTCTCGTCGTGCTCTCCCTCCTCTGGAGCCTGTGGTTTTTCTTCTCCAATGTTTCTCTATATGCCGTCACCAAGACAGCCCGACTAGAAGTCGACGAGGAAGCTCATCCGGTCGAGGCTCCTATCTCCGGCCGCGTGATCGCGTCAGCGATGCGTCTCGGAAGCGAGGTTCGTCAAGGTGAGCTGTTGGTGGAGCTGGATTCCGAGCTCATACGTCTCGAGCTCGGAGAGACCCGAGCCAAACAAGCCGGTATCGCCGGTCAGCTCGGTTCGCTCGAGAAAGAGGTCCAAGCGCAAAACCGAGCCCTGGAACAGGCCCGAAGAGCCGAAAGCTCGGCCGTCGACGAGACTCGAGCTCAGTACGATGAAGCCGAGGCCGGCGCAAAGCTCGCGGAGGGCGAGGCGGAACGTGTCGAACGCATTCATGAGCAAGGCTTGGTCTCTGATTCCGAACGGAAGCGCGCCAGTGCGGAGGCGGATCAACGGCGCGCGGCCGCCCTGGCGAAGTTCAGATCTCTCGAGCGACTGGAAGCCGATCGGCGTTTCGACCAAAGCGAAAAGCAAGCGCTGCTCGCGGAGCTCGAGCGCCAAGCAGAGGTCTTACAGTCAGAGCTTGTCACGTTGGAGGCCTCCAGCGCTCGGCTCGAGCACCAACTCCAACTTCATCGAATTGCCGCTCCCGTCTCCGGCCGACTCGGGGAGGTGGTTCCGCTTCAAGAAGGGTCTTATGTGAGCGCCGGTGATCGATTGGCGGCTGTCATCCCTCCGGGTGTCGTCCGGATCGTCGCGGAGTATGATCCGCCTGACGCCGTTGGCCGCATACGCCCCGAGCAGAAGGCAAGGCTCCGTCTCGATGGCTACCCGTGGGTGCAGTATGGGAGCCTTCCCGCCACCGTGGACCGTGTGGCCAATGAGAGCCGGAGCGGAAAGATCCGCGTCGAGCTCAAGGTTGATCCCATCCATTCCTTTCCGGTTCCTCTTCAGCACGGCCTTCCCGGCATCCTCGAAGTGAATGTGGAAAAGATCTCGCCCGCCGCTTTGGTGCTCCGCGCCGCGGGAACACTGCTGGCAAAACCCGGATCGGGTCGTCGATCACAGACCGACGCGAACCGTACGAAGTGAAGGTTCCCGGAGTGACTACTAAGCGGCGTTTTCTCGTCCCCGAAGTGGTGCAATCTTCAGCCATGGACTGTGGTCCGGCCGCCCTCAAGAGCCTGCTCGAAGGACACAACATTCCAGTGAGCTACGGTCGTTTGCGGGAGGCTTGTCAAACCGACGTGGATGGTACCTCGATTGACACGTTAGAGGAGGTCGCGTGTCAGCTCGGGCTCGACGCTGAGCAGATTATGGTACCGGTCGACCACGTTTTGCTGCAAGAAGCTCATGCTCTACCCGCCATCACTGTCGTCAGGCTTCCGGATGGGAATACGCATTTCGTGGTGGTCTGGAATCACCATGCAGGTCTCGTCCAAGTCATGGATCCCGCTACCGGGAGGCGGTGGTTGAAGTGCTCACGATTCCTGGGCGATCTCTATGAGCACGCCATGCCTGTTCCGGCCGCGGACTGGAGGGAGTGGGCCTTCTCCGAGGAAGCGCTTGCGAGCGTTCGTCGACGTCTAACAGATCTCGGCCTCGACGCTTCAACCGGTGAAGGGCTCATCCAACGAGCGCGGACACCGAGTTGGTATCCCATGGCATGCCTGGACGCTTCCGTTCGTGCAGTAGATTCCATGGTCCGTAGTCGGGCGGTTCGCCGTGGTCGAGAAGCCGGCAAGGTTCTGGAGAGTCTGTTCGATAAATCACTGGAACGAGAAGACGATCCTACTTCTATCGTTCCCAAAGCTTATTGGACCGTTCGCTCCCATGATTCCAACAACGGGAATGAAGAGGTCATGATCCGCGGGGCGGTAGTGGTTCGCGTTCGCGGAAAGCGTTCGGAACCCGAAGCTCGAACCGCAACGGGCGACGAGATAGGGAGCGAGTCAGCACTTTCGCCGGAGCTTCTGGCGGCTCGACAGGAAAAACCCCTCCGTCCTGGGCGCGAGCTCTTTCGCCTGCTTCGAGCGGACGGCCTTCTCGCTCCCTTGTCTCTGGTTGCCGCAATGCTAGGGTCAGCGATGGGTATCGTTCTCGAAGCCGTCTTGTTTCGAGCTTTCCTGGAGTTGGCTCCCGAGCTTCAGATTTCGGGGCAACGTCTCGGTGCGCTGGCAGCTCTTCTGGCTCTTCTGGCGTTTCTACTTTTTCTGGAGTTTCCCATCTACAGCGGTATTTTTCGCTTGGGGCGACGGCTGGAAACCCGCTTACGGGTAGCCTTTCAGAAAAAAATACCGCGCCTTCACGATCGCTACTTCCACAGCCGTTTGACCTCCGATATGGCCGAGCGCAACCATAGCCTTCACACACTGCGGCTCTTGCCCAAGATCGGGGGGAAGCTCCTCCGAACGGGATTCGAGTTGATCCTGACGGCAGCCGGTATCATCTGGCTCGACCCCACGAGCGCACCATGGGTGCTCGTCGCAACCGCTCTTGGTCTCGGTATACCTTTCGCGGCGATACCTATCCTTGGGGAAAAAGAACTACGGGTTCGTTGTCACGTGGGAGGCTTGGGCCGGTTTTATCTCGACGCGCTGCTGGGTCTGGTCACCGTGCGCGCACATGGAGCGGCTGAGCCGCTTCGAAGTGAGCACGAGGGCCTCCTCGTGGAATGGACCCGCGCACGGAAGGATCTCCGCGGGGGCGTGGTGGTTCTAGAAGCCGTGCAGAGTCTCGTTGGGTATGGCCTCATTGTGGGCCTACTACTTTCCCATCTGTCCAGAGGAGGAGAGATCGGAACGGTACTTCTTCTCATTTACTGGGCGCTCAAGCTTCCCGTCTTGAGTCTTGAGGTGATGCAGCAAGCTCGGCAATACCCAGCCCACCGCAATGTCATGATCCGGCTCCTCGAACCGCTTGGAGCTCCCGAAGATCGCATCGAGATGGGTGTCGTCGGCGCGTCTGAATCGGCGGAGAATGTCTCGGTTTCGATTGAGGGTGCCTGTGTTCGTGCCGGCGGCCATCTCATCCTCCAGGACATCGATTTGGAGATCGAAGCGGGAAGCCACGTGGCGATCGTGGGTCCCTCCGGTGCCGGCAAGACGAGCCTCTTTGGACTGTTGCTCGGTTGGCATCGGCCGGTCCGGGGAAAGGTTCTCGTCGACGGATTCCTACTCGAGGGCAAGCGTTTATCCGCCCTCCGCTCTCAGATCGCTTGGGTGGATCCGGCCGTGCAACTTTGGAATAGCACGTTTCTGGAGAATCTTCGCTACGGCTCCACGGACGGTTTTGCGTTGCCATTGCCAACGGTCATAGAACAAGCAGCGCTCAAAAGAGTCCTGGAAACCCTTCCAGACGGACATCAGACCATGATTGGAGAAGGCGGTGGACTCGTTTCGGGTGGCGAAGGACAACGCGTCCGGCTAGGGAGGGCTCTGCTCCGTCCCGGCGTTCGCCTGGTCCTTTTGGACGAGCCCTTTCGTGGGTTGAACAGAGCTCAGCGGGAGGAGTTGCTGGCCCGTGCGCGTCGGTTGTGGCGTCACGCAACGATGCTTTGCGTTACCCATGATGTCATGGAGACCAGGAGCTTCGATCGCGTGGTGGTGATGAAGTCGGGACAGGTCGTAGAAGACGCCAATCCGGAAGACCTCGCTTCGGATCCCACATCGCATTACCGCCGGATGCTCGATTCCGAGGTCGAGTTGCAGAAACTGTGGTTGGATCCGATCTGGCGTCGATGGCAGATCGAAGAGGGTCGAGTTCGTGAAACCCCGCAAAGGACGACGAGCTGATGGTTGACTGGTCTCTCGTTGCTTGGCCCGAGGCTCGAGTCGGGGAGGCCATGGTCGTGCTCGCGCAGCGGAGCAAGCTCCATCCCCGCTCAGCCACGCTGGCGTCTCCCCCCTCACGAGATTTCGACAAGTGGATCCGGACGACGTCTAGAAATCTCGGTATCGAAGCAAAGCCGGTGAGCTTTCTGTACCCCGAGCTCGATGAGCTTCTTCTGCGATCCGGCCCTTCACTGATCCGTCTACCGGGAAACGATCCGTCCGGCTTCTTACTCCTCCTGCGCGGTTCGAAAGGCAAAGCCATCCTGATAGGAACAGATCTCACCAAGCACACAGTGACGCTGAGTGAGCTGCACCAAGCCCTTTGTCACGATATCGAATCGCCGGTCGCTGTGAGCGTGGACGGTCTACTGGATCGCGCGGGAGTCGGCGGGGCAAGTCGCAAAAGGGCTCGCACTAAAATGGTGCGCGAGCGACTACGCCAGGCGAAGATAGCCGATTGTTGGCTTCTGCGATCCCCATCGGGTACGAGTTTCTGGCGTCAAGCTCGTCAAGCTCGTCTATTGCATTATCTTCTCACCTTTTCGAGTGCTCATGCCCTCGACTACATGATCTGGATATTCGCCTGGTACTTGATTGGAAAAGGTGCCTTGGACGGCCGGCTGGATTGGGGTTGGCTCGTCGCATGGGCTCTAGTTCTTTTCACCGGCATCCCGTTCCGGATGGTCGCCTCTTGGTACGAGGGCCTTTTTGTCATCGGTGTAGGCGGGCTCCTCAAGCAGAGATTACTTCAAGGAGCGCTTCGTCTCGGGCCGGATGAGCTCCGGCACATGGGTGCGGGCTATCATTTGGGTCGGGTCATCGAGTCGGAGGTCGTAGAAAGCCGTGCTTTGAGTGGTGGGGTTCTCACGTTGGTGGCCGTCGTCGAGCTTGCCCTGTCCACCTTGATTATCATCAGCGGAGCGGGAGGGGGGCTCCACGCGCTCATACTCGGGGGGTGGGTGTGTCTGGCCGCTTTCATAGGTCTGCAATATTTGCGAGCCCGGCAGAAGTGGACCGTAGCTCGGCTGAGAATCAGTCACGAGCTCATCGAGAAAATGGTGGGCCACCGGACCCGTCTGGCACAGGAGAGCCCGGAGGAGTGGCACGAAGAGGAAGATCAAGAGCTTGCGAGCTATTTGGATCTCTCCACCACGATGGATCGACTCGGTGCGGTGATGATGGCCTTGCCGAGAGGATGGATGTTCGTGGGACTATTGGGGCTCGCGCCGGCTTTCGTCGAGGACCGGGCGAGCCTGGCCCACTTGGCGGTGGGCTTGGGCGGATTCATCCTCGCCTCGCGCGCCCTCGTGAAGCTCGTCGACGGATTTACAACGCTTGCCGATGCGATCATTGCATGGAGACAGGTCGCGTTTCTTTTTAACGCCGCTGCTCGAGAGGTCACTCCCGGTGATGCGGTTGCCAATGAGCTGGCATCCCATAGTGCTCCCGCCTCGGAATCAGGGGAGCAACCGCTTCTCGAAGCTTGCGACCTCGTGTTCCGTTATCCGGATCGAGGCGAGTCGGTGCTTCGAGCCATGAGTTTCAAGATCACGAGCGGCGATCGAATTCTGCTCGAGTCTCCATCGGGTGGCGGGAAGTCGACGGTCGTCTCGCTCATCAATGGCCTGCGCCGTTCGAGCTCGGGCCTCATGCTTTTGCATGGACTCGATCGGCGGAGTTTGGGCGAAGAAGGTTGGACGCAACGCATTGCCACGGCTTCCCAGTTTCACGAGAACCATGTCATTACCGAGACGTTCGCCTTCAATCTGCTCATGGGTCGCCGTTGGCCACCCGAGCCCGAAGATATGGAGGCAGCAGAAGTGCTCTGCCGTGAGCTGGGTCTAGGCGATCTACTCGACCGTATGCCGGCCGGCATGCTTCAAATGGTAGGCGAGACGGGATGGCAGCTTTCTCATGGAGAGAGGAGCCGTCTATTCGTAGCACGAGCTCTTCTGCAGGACGCGGAGCTGGTGGTTCTGGATGAAAGTCTCGCGGCTCTCGACCCAGACACTCTGCGGCAAGCTCTCGGTTGTGTCCTCAACCGGGCTCCCAGCCTGCTGCTGATCGCCCATCCTTGAAAACCACCAAAACCACCCGCGGTGAAATCACGGCGTTTCGCCATTGTTACAATTCGTAACGCCATGCGGGCTTGACACCACGTAGGGAAATACTGTATACAACTGATGTAGTTCCATTCTTCACCCAGAGAAATAGGGGGTTCCTGGGTTTTTTGGGTCAAGGAGGTGCTAGGGAATGAAAGTTAAGACAAGAGTGAAAGCTGGACCCAGCTCAGACCGGGGCACTGGATTCTAGGAAACCCGTCTGGCATTATCGATCTCCACATTAATGGCGAGCAGAGGCAACCACTGCTCGCTATTTTTTTGTGCACACCGCTCCAAGGATTCCGTACCGACTTGAGCTCCCCCGCCTCCCGTCACCTCCAGTGTTTTGTCCAGGACCATTCGAACGTCCGGCTGATTCATGTAGGAGGCGACATACTCTTCGTCTAGGTTCCCCTGGATCCACTTGAGCGTGCTGGCGACTTTGGACCAGTGCTCAACGGCTTCGTCTTTGCGGTCGAGCTTCTCACAAAGCTTCGGCGAGGTTGGCGTGTGCTTTGAAGATGAGGGGTCGCCCCGAGTATGCCTCGGCGATTCCAAGAGCTTCGAGCGCGATGTCGTAGGCTTGCCCAGAGTTACCCTGGGCGGAATAGACCTGCGCCAAGCTCGTTCCCGCCAAGGCCTCGAGAGGCCGAAGGCCGGATCGTGAAGCTTCTTGAAGGACTTCTCTAATCGCTTTTTCCGCTGCCCCGACGTTTCCCGTTTGGAGATAGACTCGGCCGAGCTCGATGCGGGCTCGGATAGAGAGCTCCAGTTGACCTTTTCGAGAAGACTCCTCCGCGGCCGAAGTCAGGGCCAAGGCCCCCTCTTTCGGCTCTCCCTCGGAATCTCAGTAGCCTACCCTCTGTGAGTCGCATGAGCGGTATGAGTTCATCCGCTCGGAACTCCGCGACCAGACTCCGTGCCTCTTCAATTTCCTGTTCTGCCTTTTCGAGCGTTCCCACCGTGATGTAGAAATCTCCCAGGTGAATCCGTGCTCGCGCCAAAACATTGCGCAGGCCGAGCTCTCCACAAATATCGATGCTCTTCTCGAGGGCCCGATGAGCATCGGCATACCGACCCTGGCCCGAGTAAATCTCTGCCAATTGGATCTGGGCGCTAGCCACACCCATTGAAATGCCGGCCTCTTGGTAGTTCGGGATGGCTTCCAGAAAAGCCTCGATGGCCTCGTCGTAAAACCCCTGCGATTTCTTTACCATCCCGATGAGTTGGAGGTTCAGTGCCTTTGCATGTTTGCTTCCAGAGTCAGCGATGTGACCCTTGGCTTGCTCCAGATAAACGAGAGCATCGTCAAATTGCCCCCGAATCCGGTAGATGTCGGCGACATAGTTCAAGCGAGTGGGAAGGTTATTGTGATCTTGGCGATCCATCTCGATGCGAAGCGATTCACGCAGCGCTTCGAGGGCCTGGTCCAAGTCCCCTGCGGCTTTGTGCGTTAGCCCGAGGTTCAATAGTGCCAACGACTCCGCATGCCGATCCCCGATTTGCCGCGCCAGTGATACTGCTTCGCGCTCGGCTTCGAGTGCCTTTGCGAGCTCGCCTCTGTGCTCGTAGACAGCGGCTAAGTTCGTTAGCGTAGCCGATTGGCCCCGGATATCGCCTGCTTGCTGCCGGAAAGCCAAGGATTGCTTCAGATGATCAACCGCTTCATCGAGTCTCCCGTCTCTCTATGAGCAACACCCAAAATGGAATGGATCATGCCCATCGCTTCCGAATCATCATCGAACGCGCCGCTATCGAGAGTTTGTTGGAGAGACGGGATAGCCTCGTCGGGACGATCAAGGACAACCAGGGCCCTTCCTGAGCCGAGCAGCGCCGCTCCATTGTCGGGAACGATCGAAAGAACCTTTTGATAGGCGTTCAAAGCTTCCGGCGTCCGGCCCAGCCTCTCGAGCGATTGGGCGAGGCTGAGGCGGATGTCGGGGTCTTCAGGATAAAGGTCGGCCAACTCCCGGTAACTGTTGACCGGCGGTCTCGAAGTCATCATTAACGAGCGCAGCAATGGCGTGGATTTGGTAGCGCTCGACAAGTGGCAGCGGAGACGCCTCCGAGACCGCTTGCGCGTCAACAATAACGCGCTCCGCCTCGTGGCGCTCTCCCAGATTCAGATGCGCTTCAGCGAGTTTCGCCAGTGCCATGGCGAACTGAGGGTCAGACGCGACGGCTTCCTTCAGGTATGGAAGGGCACTCTGATTCGCGCCTTGACGGATTTGCGCCAGTCCGGCCTGATAGGCTCGGAGCGCCCCGAGGGAGGCTGTGGATACTTCCGCGATCGGGCGGTCCGTATCGCCCTTGAGTTGATCTGGAGTCAGATCAAGGTGTTCTTTGACGCGAAGGGTGATCTGATCCACCAGCGCGAAGACTTGTTCGGTGTCTTCTTCCACCTTGAAGTGAAGCGGCACGCCGGCACCGGCTTTCCGAAGCGTGAGGTCGAGCCGTAGGCGACCCTCTGACCCGACGAACTGTCCGTACAGCACGGACTGTGCCGGCGCTAGCTCGGAGACGGACTCGAGCGTGGTTTCGTGGAGTCGGCTCTGGCCTTCAACACCGAGCTCACTAAGGAGTTTGGCGACGCGCTCCGTCGGCACGGGGCGGATGTATGAGGACTGCGAAATGTCGGTGAAGAGCATTTCGGCCAAGCCGTTTCGCATCCAATCGAGCTCCACTGATCCGGTCGCGTTCGTGAATGGAAGGATCGCTAAGGTTGCTACGGGCACTACGGGAGCCGGCCGAGATTGGTAGGAACGCCATTCGTTGACGGCATAGAATCCGACGGCGGTTGCGGCGACCAGAGCCGCGGCCACAGAGAGTGCTGTTTTGTGCCGGGCCGCCGCCAACCGTACCTTCAAGCCGACGGAGCGATCGACTTGTTCGCGTTCGAGATCACGGAGGATTTCATCGGCAGTTTGATAGCGCAGCTCCAACTCGACTTCCATGCATTTGAGAACGACACGTTCGAGATAATCCGGAAGCTCCCCGTTGAGCTCGCGTGGAGTTGCCGGCTTCTTCGTCAGACGCAGGACGATCCGCGACATGGGGGACTCGGCCTGGAAGGGCAGCTCCCCGGTCAGCATTTCGTAGAGGATAACACCCAACGAGTATAGGTCGGACTGTGGTCCGGCCTTTTCTCCGCAGGCTTGTTCGGGAGACATGTAGTCCGGAGTTCCCATCACCGCGCCGGTGGCGGTCATGGTGTTGGTGTCCGCGGCGCGCGCGATTCCGAAATCCAAGATGCGGGGTGTCCCGTCACGGTCGATCATGACGTTATGAGGCTTGAGGTCGCGGTGCACCACGCCTTCACGGTGGGCTTCTTGAAGCGCTTCCAGCATCTGCCGGGCCAGCGGGAGTGCTTCCTCTGGCGATACTTTTCCGCGCCGCCGTATAGAATCTCGAAGGCTCTCGCCGTCGATCCACTCCATGGTAAAGAACTTGAAACCGTTGGCTTCCCCGAAGTCATAGATGCGGACCACGTTCTTGTGAGTGATCTGGCGCGCTAGGATGAGCTCCTGTTTGAAGCGCTGAATGTTAGCCGGGTCCTTTGCCTGCTCGGCACGGATGAGCTTCAAGGCCACGATCTTGTCGAGCTCTAGGTCACGGACCTTGAAAACACGGCCCATCCCGCCTTCACCAATGAGCCCCAGGATCTCGTACCGATTACCGATCAGTGAGCCGGCTGAAAGAACCTCGTTGTGCGAAGAGGGTTCGTGTGTCTCGAAAGAGACTTCCTTCGGTCGGTCAAACGAGATGGAGATCTTGCTCGTCTGCTCGAATACGTCGACCAGCAGTTCTCCGCAGCCTTCGCATTCGATACAGTCGACAGCATTGCTGTGACCACACTGGGAGCAGTTCATGGTCTGTCTTCACATCTCGGTTTTAGGGATCAATTCCATGTTACGGGAGGGTTTGGGGCAAGTCAAGCCGAGGCTCTTTTGATGCAGCCGGTTTCAGTTGCCATCATGAAAGCTAACGCTACCAAGCAGTTGTGAAGAAAGTTCCCCATCTTGCGAGCTTGTCGAATTGGATTCGGAATAGTGAAAGAAACAATGATTTCATTCCCAGAACAACTCGAAGTGAGGATGGGCGCTATCCACGGGATCTCCTAATAGGAAGAGGCCACCCACGCCTGCGAGTGGCCTCTTGGATCGTCCGGGCTCGCCGCCCCAACAGCGAGTCCAGGACAAACGGATTCGCGTCCGCTACGCGGCCCGTTTGCGCTGCCGTTCCCTACAAAGGCAAGTTGCTCCCATGGCGCAGTTTCGGCAGCAGTATGTCTTGCCTTTGTTCGTGTAACCGCCCCCGTTTAACCGGCTGCGGCATCTGCAACATCGCATCGTCTGCTCCTGTTCTTACTATGGTTAGACGAACTTGATGCGCAGTTGGTTCCCTTCGGCCGACCCCAAAAAAGTGCTTAAGTTTATGGATTCAAATAATTTAACAGGGAACCAAAAGCTTGAATCCAGCTCGCCCCGTGAGTCAGCTCGCCTTCGCTCCGTTGAGCCGTAACAAGCGGAGCTACGGCGGGTCCGCCGAAGCTTCAACGTGATCGCCTTAGAGAAGGCGGACAGTCGAGCCGTCAGCCAGAAGCCAGAAAGTAGAAAGTAGACAGCAGAAAGTTGCCACTGGGTTACGACAGGCCAAAAGCCAGAGACCAGTAGTCAAAGACTCGCCGGTGACCAGTCGGCAGTGGCCAGTGAGACCAGGTTTTTTCCCTGCCGGCCGGTGTAAACGACGCGCCCGGATTGACACAGTCAGACAACGACGAGAGTGGAAGCCCGACGTTTGCGGACGGTCAAGACCGGATCCACTTTCTCCTTCCTACTTTCTCCTCCTTCGGAATACCCTACATTGTTCCTCTTCTAATTCACTTCGTCTTTCAAAAACTGATCAAAGAACGCAAGCATGTCTTCAAGCTTCTGCTTCGTGTTGTCTCTTCTGTAAACGTAGTACGTCTCTCCGGAATACGACTTGTAGCGGAAGGTCTTGTAGTGACGGTCGAGGGCTCGTGCAAAATTGAGACTTGCCATCTCGGGATCTCTTTGGCCGGGTCGCCAGGGAACCGTGCTTCCCTTGCCGTGCAAGATGAGCGCGGGTGTCGTCGCATCCTGGACGAAGTGAATAGGCGAGTGCCGATAGTAGACGTCTTCGTTCTCGGGATAAGGCCCGAGCTCGTAGTTCAGAAGCTGAATGTGCTGAAGCTCCGGGACGTCGGTGTGAAAATCGCTCATATCGCCATAGCCGGAGATAGGAATGGCGGCTTGGAACAATCCTTGTGTGAAAGAGACGGCCGCCATGCTCAAGATGCCGCCGTAGCTCGTGCCTGTGATGCCCATCTTGTCGGGATTCACGTAGGGCAGCGTCTTCAGGTAGTCCACTCCGGCTCGAACATCTTCCATGTCGCATCGTCCCCAGCAGCCGTTGTTGGCATCTTCGAATACTTTTCCATAGCCCGAGCTCCCGCGGACGTTGGGAAGAAGGACGACATAACCTCGCTGGACGAAGAACTGTACCTGCTGATGACGCCCCATATTGTCGTCGAACTGAGACGTCGGCCCGCCGTGGACCCAGACCACGCCCGGGAAACGCTCCCCATCGTTCGATGATGGCGGCCGATAGAGGTAAGCCGGGATGGTAAAACCGCCGGTGCTCGGGAAGCTCACCTTCTCTGGAGTGACCAAGCGTTCCGCGAGCCCATGCGGCATGGAGAACGTGAGCTGCTGAGTCTTCCCGTCGTCCACGGAAACCACAAACAAATCCTCAGGCACGGTCGGCGTACTCATCGTGTAGCTGATTCGAGTCCCGTCAGGCGACCATTCCGGTTTGCCGACGGCGCCCATTCCTTCAATTGCCACCAAAATGCGTGGCGATCCTCCCGACGCGGGGACCACGCGGAGATCGCAAGCTCCATTGTGGTTGGAAACGTAAGCGATGTGGCGGCCATCGGGCGACCAGCGTGCGTGGCTTTGATCGAAATCTTCTGTCGCCAGCGGGCGAGATGAGCCGCCTTCGCGCTCTACGATCCAGTAGTTGGTCCATCCGCTTCTCGTGGATCGGAAGAGAACGAGCTTTCCGTCGGGTGATGGCAAAGGTGTTCCAAATGAAAGTCCGGCCCGATAGTCGAAGAAGCCTTTGTCGTGGACGATAAGGCGCGGCTCGCCACCGCTTGCCGGGATCTCCAATACCTCATGGTCGACCCACCGCTCGTCCATTCTTACGAAAAGGATGTGTTGACCATCCGGGGTCCAGGTGGGATAAACCTCGTAGAGCGGACCATCGGTCAAACGAACCAAATCACCTTCCGGCACCGAGACCTTCCAGATGTCTTGACTACCGTAGCGGTCGTTCGAGAGGACAATCCAACGGCTGTCGGGTGACCATTGGAGCGCGTTGACGCGCGCGCCCAAGTTCGTCAATTGCACATCGCGGCCGTCCTCGACCGACCAAAGCCATATTTCAGGGGCCCCACCTTTCGAAGAGACATATCCAATCCACTTTCCATCGGGAGACCATTGAGGTTTTTGTGAACCGGGTGATCCGGTCCCACTGAGACTGAGGTCCTCCGCCAAGAGGGTCGGAAAACCCCCTTCGGGGTCGATACCCATCATATTCAGCCCACCCCGCAAGCTCGACATGAACATGATGCGCGAGCCATCGGGTGACCATTGGGGTGCATCGCGGCCCGAAATGACCGAGCGTATCGACAGCAAGTTGTCGGCGGAAAGCGGTTCATCCTGGGAGAATGACACCGTCGGGGCAAACAAAACGAACGCTGTTACGAGCGCAATCGCGTGGATCTTCATCTCTTCCCTCCTCCGTCTTGGCGGGATCTTATCGTCCCGAAGCTGTCGATACGACCTTGACCGGAAGGGAATGCTGGTGTGAAATGGCCACCAGGCCCACCATGAGTACCTATGTTTTGATGCGGATCCTGGAGTCCGCTCCCCGTCGTTATGACCGGGGCATCCGCCTGTTGACGCTGGGGGCTGTGGGGCCGGCTTACGATCGCCTGGTGAACTCTATTGAAGCGGGCGACCTCGTGCTGGATGTGGGCTGTGGTACGGGAGCATTGACGCTTCGTGCGGCGAAAAGAGGAGCTTACGTCAAGGGGATCGACATCAACAGCGAAATGCTCGCCGTGGCCAAAGACAACATCGGGAAAGCGCAGCACTCAGGCGAAGTGGCGCTCGAAGAAAAGGGGGTGGCGGAGCTCGACCAGGAGCCGGCCGAGACTTACGACGTCGTCATGAGCGGACTTTGCCTATCGGAGCTCAGTGAGGACGAGCTGGGTTATGCGTTCCAGCAAGCCCTTCGAGTCCTGAAGCCGGGCGGTCGGCTTCTGGTGGCAGACGAGGTTCCGCCGGCCAATATTTGGCTCAGGTGGATTCACCGTCTCATGAGGTTCCCACTTGCCATTGCGACCTACCTGATCTCGGGACAAACGACCCGCGCTCTCGAGTCACTGCCGGTGCGCGTCGAAGAAGCGGGTTTCTTCGTAGAGTCGAAGCGGGCGACCGCCTTGGGTAGCTTCATGGAAATCGTCGCGTCGAAGGCTGTATCCAAATGATAATGAGGCATTTGAAACGTGTCCTATTTGACGTCTTCTTCGCCTGCCTCCGATTGTTTCCGTTTCGATGCCAAACAGGATGCCTCCGTATCGGAAACCCCGGACCCGACGCTCCCGTCCTTCTCACGTGCAACTATCGTTTGACCGTGGAGAGAGTCAAGTCGGCTCTCGATGGGTTGGATGTCTTCCTACTCGTCACCAATAGTCGCGGGGTCAACGTCTGGTGTGCAGCGACCGGCGCCTTGCTGACTCATCATGATGTGGTCTCCGTCCTCAAGACGAGCGGCATCCAAGAGCTCGTCCACCACCGTCGTGTGATCTTGCCGCAGCTCGCAGCCACGGGTATCGAGGCCAAGCGTGTCGAAGAGACCACCGGTTGGCACGTGGTCTGGGGCCCGGTCGAAGTGAAGGATATCTCCGAGTTTCTCTCTCGCGGCCAAGAGGCCAACGCCGAGATGCGAACCGTGACATTCGGTTGGGCGAAACGAATGGAGATGGCGATGGCCTGGGCCTTTCCAATGTCGCTCGTCGTCCTATTGGGCCTTCCGTGGTGGCGGAATATCGTGCCGGCTCTGGTGGCTCTGATATGGGGTCTGTCGCTTCTCATTTATATGGGTTTTCCTCTTTTCCGATCGACGCTCGTCTACGGTGGAAAGACCGCTTACCTGCGGCAGGCAGGTGTGGCGCTCGCCGGATGGACTATCTTCATGATCGGCTTTTGGATCACCTCCTTGTTCAGCGAGGGTGTAACGAGAAGTGCGTTTCTCTACTGGGGAGTTGCTGCGTTGCTCGTGGTGGGGATCCTTTGCCTGGATTTGACGGGCAGTACGCCGGTCTTCAAGAGCGGCACTCACGAGGACCGACGGATGCGGATTTCATTGGACGAAGATCTCTGCGCGGATGTGGGCGTTTGTGGAGAGGTCTGTCCCACGCAGGTCATCGAAGTCGACGGAAGTGGTGACCCGGCGAGATTGGCTCAAATCGAGCATTGCGTTCAGTGCGGGGCCTGCGTCGTCCAATGTCCCCTCGACGCACTCTATTTCACGGCGCCCGATGGGAGTGTCGTTGCGCCACAAACCATTCGAGGGTTCAAGCTGAACCTGCTTGGCAAGCGCCTCATCTCATCGGAAGCGGATACGGTAAAGGAGAAGCACGCTGAGAGGTGAAGAGGCCGGATGTTTGATGATACTCTCCTGTCCTTCGTGTGTGATTTATGAAAGGAGCTTGAAATGAATCGTCTGTTTCAAGTGTTTGTGTTGTCATGTTTGGCTCCGTTGCTTTTTGCCCAAGAAGGAGAAGTGGAGCCGGTTCAATTCAACAAGTTGTCCGAGCACCTCTATGAGGTTGTAGGCGGTCGCGGCTCTCGAGGAGGGATGTACATCGGAGATGACGGCGTTTTGGTCATCGACGCCAAGATGGATGAGGCCTCCGTCCGTGAGGTCATCGAGGGCGTGCGGAGACTCACCGACAAACCCATCACGTACCTGGTCAACACCCATAGCGACGGCGACCACATTTGGGGTAATCGGTTCTTCCCCAAAGACATCACCATCGTTGCGCACGAGAACTGCCGCAAGGAGTTCTTTCACAAGAAGAGCGACGGGTCGCCTTCTGACTGGAACGATCCCGCTTTGGCGCCGTACCTGCCAGCGGTGACCTATAAGGACCATATGAGTCTTTATCTCGGTTCGAACAACGTCGAGCTCTGGCATTTTGGTGTGGGACACACCAAGGGCGACACCGTGGTCTACTTCCCAGAGGAGAGGATCGCTTTCGTGGCCGACCAAATTTTCGTGGGAAGGCCGCAGCTCATTCACGCCTACAAGGGCGGAAACTCCTTCGGACACGTTGACAACCTTACGAGGATGCTCGAGACACTCGAGGCGGAGCGTTTCTGCAGCGGTCACGCGGAGCCTGTAGATCGCGCAGAGGTCGAGAAGCATATTGCTCAGATGAAGACCTATCAGAAAAAAGTCGGTGCTATGGTGAAGGAGGGCAAGACGCTCGAAGAAACCAAGGCCGCCTTCCAAGAGAACGAAGGCCGGCTCGTCGAAGTCATCTACAACGAGATTAGAGCCAAGAGCTCTTGAGATCGTGAACATGAAAAAGGTCCCTTTGATGCAGTCTTTTTTCGAGCGCCGTTTGAGGCAGGTTTGTGGAGCGGCCCTTGTCACGACACTTGCCTTGTGGGGATGTCAGCCGGACGACCCAAATCCGTCTAGCCGAGACGACGGAAAAAACGGGACGGAAGCCAAGATCGAGCGAGTGGTAGCGGGTTTGACCCCGGCAATTAGCATTCAGGGCGAGGAGCTTCGGGGAATGAAGCTCCAGGACCGCATGGAGTATTACGGCGTGCCGGGTGTGAGTGTGGCCGTCTTTGCGGACGGTCGCATCGAATGGGCAAGGGGCTTCGGTTGGGCGGATGCAGAACAGAAGACGCCCGTTACCCCCGGGACACTTTTCCAGGCGGCCTCCATCAGTAAGCCCGTGGCCGGTCTAGCTGCCCTGAGCCTCGTCGAGGAAGGCGTTGTCGCGCTGGATCGAGACGTTAATGGCTATCTCGAGTCTTGGAAAGTGCCGCCGGGTGAGCAGAATGACGAAAAACCGGTGACGATTCGAGGATTGCTCAGCCACACGGCCGGGATGACGGTTCATGGCTTTCCTGGATATGCGTCATCCGTCGAGTTGCCCACGGTGGAGCAGGTGCTCGACGGGAAAGCTCCCGCGAATACAGCGGCGATCGTGAACGACACGGTCCCGGGAAAGGAATGGCGATACTCCGGAGGCGGCTACACCGTGCTGCAGCACCTCATGACCGACGTCACGGGAGAGGCCTTCGCGTCGGTTCTCGCGAAAAGAGTCTTCGAGCCCCTTGGCTTGAAGAACAGTACCTATGAGCAACCTCTGCCCGAGTCGCGACGCCAACAAGCAGCCTCCGCCCACACGGCCGCCGGCGCTCCCATCGAAGGGTTGTTTCACACCTATCCCGAATTGGCTGCAGCGGGACTATGGACGACACCGAGCGACTTGGCTCAAATCGCTATGGAGGTGCAGCGGTCCTTGCGAGGGGAATCGAACCGCATTCTCAGCCGGGACATGACGGAGCAAATGCTCGAACCCGTGCTCAACGACTATGGCTTGGGGTTCGGCGTCTTCGAGCGGGGCGGTCGTCGCTACTTCGGACACGGTGGATCCAACAAAGGATTTCGCTGTCGTTTGGTGGCCTCGTTCGAGGGAGGGGTTGGAGTCGCCATCATGACCAATGGAGATCGAGGCGACACCGTTGGCGACGAACTGCTCCGCGCCATTGCCTCTGAGTACGGTTGGGGTGGATTCGAGAGCGAGGAGCGAAAGGCCATCACGCTCGATGCCACCGATTTGGAACAGCTGTCGGGTACCTATGAGATACCCGACAGTGGTGAAGTCCAGGTCATCTTAGAAGGCGGGAAGCTCTATCTGGATGGATTGGTTTTCGCAAAGGAGCTTCTGTACGCCTCCGAGCCCGACCGGTTGTTCTTGCTCAACGGATTTCAATTCGAGGTGGAACGCGCCGCTGACGGATCCGTCGTAGCCCTAGCCAGTGGGTCGATAGTGGCCAACAGGAAGTGAATCGCCTTGGAAAAATCAGATGCAGGTGAGGAGAGGCGCTCATGACGTCAAGAGATTATTCACCGTTGATGGAAGAGCTGGCAGACGAGTATCGGAGGCACGCTCCCAAGTCGGCGGCCCTGCAGAAAGAAGCCCTTCGATTCCTCACGGATGGAGGAAGTAACGCGCTGAGGACGATATGGCCTTTTCCTCCTCGCATTGTCCAGGCGAAGGGGGCTTGGCTAGTGGACGAGGACGGCCATGCCATCCTCGATTTCTGGCAAGGTCACTACGCCAACGTTTTGGGTCACAACCCGGAGTTCGTGACGAAGGCCTTGGCTCAAGCTTTCGATGGAGGTTTCGGATTGCAGACCGGTTTCTTGGACCGTCTGCAGTCGGAGCTCGCAGAGCTCATCTGTCGCCAAGTCCATGCAGAACGGATTCGATTTACCACGAGCGGAACTTTGGCCACGATGTACGCCATGATGCTGGCTCGCGGCTTTACCAAACGTCAGCTCGTGATGAAGGTGGGTGGTGGATGGCATGGAGGCCAACCTTGGGGACTCCGGGGAGTGGGGTACCACGATGGCTTCAAGAAGCTCGACAGTGAAGGGTTGTCCTCGGCCGGCGAAGACGTCTTCATCACGGATTTCAATCGTCCCCAACTGCTCGAGGAACATTTCCGTGCCTACGGCGACCGGTTGGCTTGTTTCATCCTGGAGCCCGTGATCGGTGCCGGGGGTTTGATGCCGGCCACGCGGGAGTACGTTAAGACGGTGCGGGAGCTCACCGAAAAATACGGCGTGTTGCTGATCTTCGACGAAGTGATCTCGGCATTTAGATTTCGAGCCGGTAACGTCGGGCGTCTTTATGATGTTGAGCCCGATCTGACGACCATGGGCAAGGCCATCGGAGGAGGTATGCCGGTTGCGGCGGTCGTGGGCCGTGGTGATGTCATGGATCAAGCGGGGCTCGGTCAAGCCGTCCGCGTCAAGTTCCAGGGTGGCACATTCGCCGCCCATCCGTCATCGATGTTGGCCGCCAAGACCTATCTGAGCCACCTCGTCGAGAACGAGAAGGCGATCTACGCCCGCATGGCCGATATCGCCACTAAAACGCGAACCGTCGTCAAGAAAGCCTTCGATGAAGAGAGTGTCTACGTAAGATTTGCCGGAGATCGTAACGATGTCCTGCCGGGCAATTCCCTTCACATGCTGCTCTTCCCCTACGAAGAAGGACTCGAGCTCAACGTGCCCGAGGAAGTACGCAATCCGGCGGTTTGCGACATTACGCTCAGTGAGAAAGTGTTGCAGCTCGCCCTGCTGGTGGAGAACGTCTATACGGTACACGGACTCGGTTGCACAACAGCCGCCCATAGCGAAGACGACCTAGCGTTTCTTGGAAATGCATGCAGCCGCGCGGCGCGGCGCATCAAGCCCTATCTTTGAGACCGCTGCGGTTTGAATATGGGACTGGACGGACTTTTCGACTACATCCGCCGTGGCTTGGATGTACTTCTGGTCGGTATCAATCCGGGACTACGGTCGGCGGAACTCGGACATCACTTTGCCGGGGTCAACAATAGGTTCTGGAGCTTGCTCCACGATGCGGCGATCACACCCCACCGTTTGAGCTACGAAGAGGATTCCCGCCTCCCCGAATTCGGTGTAGGACTGACGAATATTGCCGAACGTCCGACTCGAACGAGCACGGAATTGGAGCGGGAGGATTACGAATCGAGGGCGAGCGGTGTTGGCTAACAAGATACGCTGTTTTCAGCCGAAGGTCGTTGCATTTGTCGGGTTGACAGTCTATCGGGAGTTTGGGAGGCGCGAGGGGAAGCGCCCGTCTCGGCTCCGATGTGGCCTGCAAAAAGAGAAGTTCGAAGAAGTAAGCCTCTTCGTTGTTCCCAATCCGAGTGGCCGAAACGCTCACTATTCTTACAGCGAAATGCTGAAATACTGGAAAGAACTGGCGAGTTTGGTCCTTAAGAAATAGTAAGGAGGAAGTAGAAAGTCCGCCTACGCCAAGGCTTCGGCGGAATCCGCCGAAGCTTTGATGAATCCTCAACCTGCGAAGGCGGAGAGGCTGGCGCATGGCTGACTACTTTCTCCTTCATTCTTTCTCCTGACGTTGATGTGCAGTGTCATTCTTGAATTCTCGAGTACTCGAGTTCTAATAGGAGGAGCGCCAGATCATTCATAGGCGCTCATCATCATTAGATGCCGGAATTACCCGAAGTCGAGATCGACCGGCGAAGCCTCGCGCGATGGCTTGTTGGACGGCGTATTCTAAGTGCTCGTGTCCTCGATCCGTTGGCCCTGAGAGGGCAGAGCACCCGTCGACTCACTCACACTCTTCGTGGTGCCACGGTCCGCGGAATCGAACGGCGGGGCAAGCACTTGATTTGGAATTCCTTGTATACGGCCGAAAAGGGGAGCCCTGCCCACGATGCGAAACGCCCATCGAACGGATGATTCAGCGAGGACCGTCGACTTTTTACTGCCCGCGGTGTCAACCTGTAAAGTAGGACGATACAATTCACGAGAGAGGAAAACATGAAACGAGAAGAGCATAGTCTGTCGACCCGAGCCATCCACACGGATATTGGAAGTAAACGCACGAACCGGCCCGTAGCGACACCCATCCACTTGTCCGCAACGTTCGAGTCTGAAGACTACGACGAACAAATTGCCCTCGAAGAAGACAAGGCGGACACGTTCTATGCCCGATATGGAAACCCCACGGTGAGCGTCGCTGAACGAACGCTGGCGGATTTGGAAGGCGCGGAGGAGGCTGCCGTTTTCGGTTCGGGTATGGCAGCCATCACGACAGCGCTTTTTACGTTTCTCAAGAAAGGAGACCATGCTGTTTTCCAGCGGGAGATCTATGGCGGTGCTTACCGCTTTGCTCGCGAGTTCCTTTCTCAATGGGGAGTGGATGTCAGTTGGGTCGATGTGGTGGATACTGAAGGATTTGAAAAGTCGATTCGCGACACGACGCGCCTCCTCTACGTCGAGTCTCCCACCAATCCCACCCTAAAGGTGCTCGATATCGATTCCGTCGCGAAGATCGCGAAGAAGCACGGTGTCATCACCATCATCGACTCCACGTTTGCGACGCCGTTCAACACGAGACCCATTGAGCTCGGCATCGACGGTGTCGTCCACTCCGCGACCAAGTACCTAGGCGGCCACTCCGATCTCATGGGAGGGGTCTTCGCTGGTTCGCATGCCTTGGTCGATCGCGTGAAGGATACGCTTCGTGTGTTCGGTGGTAATTTGAATCCCCACGCAGCCTACCTTCTCATACGGGGCATGAAGACGGTCGGTGTGAGGGTGGAACAGCACAATCGAAATGGAATTGAGCTGGCGAAGTTCTTGGAAGGCCACTCTCGTGTACTGAGCGTGTTCTACCCACACCTCGAGAGCCATCCGCATTACGCTCTCGCGACGCGACAAATGCGGGGGGGTGGGGGTGTGCTCAGCTTCGAGATCGATGGTGACTTGGAGACCGCCAAGCGCTTCGCCGACGCCCTGGAGCTCATTCGTATCGCGCCTAGTTTGGGCGGAGTCGAGTCTTTGTTGTCGATCCCTTGTTTGACTTCCCATGCCATGTTGTCTCCCGAGGAACGCGAACAGGCGGGTATCCGGGACAGCCTGGTTCGTATTGCCTTTGGCATCGAGGCGGCGGAAGATCTCATGTCGGATATCGATCAGGCATTGAGCCGATCAGCTTGAACCGGTGAGGGCCTCGAGGCAAAGGCCCACCATGCTTGTTCTGCGTGACCATAAGGTTCTTCTTTGTAACTACTTACACAACCGCCTCATCGTGAGGTGCATTTGTCCGACCAAAATCTGGACCCTGGGATGGGAAAATGGTATGCTAGGTTTGTTCAGAGGAAATCGGGAGGCTGGAAGTGTGGCCGCCCGTTTTTCGAGTCAGCACTCCTTCCCAACGGATGGGTCCCCCTTCTATGCTCAATCTTACGAGCACACATTCAGGGCAACCAGGAGACCGATATGAAATATCGCCAAAGGGGCTACAAAGAAGACGACCATGATGGCCAACAACGCCAGCGCCGGCGAGAAAAGGACAATGACGATCTAGGCAATCGGCATCAAATACGTTCTCTCCGTCACGCGATCGATCGTGAAGTCACCGTTGTTGTCCGCTGCGCCCAATGCGGTCACCAGACGCCGTCGTCCCAACTCGATGTGGACAAAGAGACCACCTGCCCAAAGTGCCGCACTCCGCTCCATTCCTGCCGTCACTGTAAGCAGTTCGATCCTGCTGCACGATTCGAATGTCGCGAGCCGATCGAATCCCGATTTGCCGATAAGTGGGCAGCAAATGATTGCGAGTCCTACAAACCGGTTCAGGCTCTGGATGCCACAGGACGTCGAGCGCATAAACCCGAGGACGCGAAGGCGGCCTTCCACAATCTCTTCAAGAACTAGTCTTTCTAAACAGTCTCAGGGCGCCTAGGCGTCGAAGTCAATAACTGTCCCCTTGTAGCAAACAGATCAATCGTCCGTGGTGTCGGTTTGTTCCTGACCATCGACGATTGATCCTCGCGGCCTGCCATTGACCACGGACCGACTAACCGGTTTTGATCTCCTCCAACAAGGCTTCGTTGGACGGGGTCTTCTTCATCTTGTTCAACAGGAGATTCATCGCCTCGACAGGTTTGAGACCCGCCAAGGCTCGGCGCAAGAGGTGGATTTTGGGGAGCTCTTCTTGGCTGAAGAGAATTTCCTCCTTACGAGTTCCTGAGCGACTGATATCTATGGCGGGAAAGATCCGAGATTCGGCCAGTCGACGATCGAGAACGAGCTCCATGTTTCCCGTACCCTTGAACTCTTGAAAGATGATCTCGTCCATCTGGCTGCCGGTGTCGACGAGCGCCGTTCCCAAAATCGTCAGGCTACCGCCGTTCTCGATATTGCGGGCGGCTCCGAAGAACTGACGTGGAAACTCGAGGGCCCTCGTATCGATACCCCCGGTCATGGTCTTACCACGGTTTTTCTGTTGTCGATTGGAGGCGCGGCCAAGTCTCGTTATAGAGTCGAGGAGAATGACAACGTCGCCACCCATCTCGACCAACCTTCGGGCGCGCTCCAACATCAGGCGGGCCACTCGTATATGATTGGCAGTCGTTCCGTCGGCAGATGATGCTATTACCTCGCCTTTGATGGTGCGACGCATGTGGGTGACTTCTTCGGGACGTTCGTCGATGAGTAGCACAACGAGGTGTATATCGGGGTAGTGCTTGGCGATGGAGCACCCGATCTGTTCGAGGAGCATCGTTTTTCCGGTCTTCGGCGCCGCCACGATGAGCCCCCGCTGACCCTTACCGACGGGCGTGATCAAATCGATGACACGAAGAGAAAGGGATTCCTCACCACCGCGGGAAAGCCAAATGGCTTCAGTCGGGTGCTCGCTGACCAACGCATTGTAGGGTTGGATCGAAGCAAGCTCCTTAACGGGGTGACCGTTGACGGTATCCGTATGCGTCAACTCCAGAGTCGAGTTGGAACCTCCTCCGCCACCTCGTCGAGAGCCGCGGCGCGGATTGCGGCTCGGATTGCGGCCGGGGCCTCGGCCAGGCTTGGCCGAACCGGTCACGTAGTGGCCTTCCAGAAGAGCATCTTGAGTGATGAGGCGCATTGGAACGTGTACATCATTTGGTGAGGGGAGGAAATTGGCCTCTGGCTTGCGGAGGTACCCACCGCGATTCGAATCAAGCTCGAGTAGACCTTCGACGGTTACAGTAGACATACTTCTGCGATTCCTTCTAAAGGGAACGCCAACGGCTTCCGGAGCATTGTCATGAGGTGGCCGATACCCGCCGCGGCAATCGCCCGACCTGGTTGGCAACTGGCCGGACACGGGTTACATTTGAACCCCGCGATGGGTATCTTATCAGATCAGGATATCCGGCGAAAGGCAAATATGCCCTGCTTGCCCTGTCCGACGGAGGCTATTATGACACGTCCGAAGAAGGAATCGGCAACCCACAACTTCCGAGCCTACGTACTGATCCAGACACTTCCGGGTCGGGTGGAAGCTATCTTGCGTGCCTTGCGGCGAATGCGTGCCGTTCAGGCGGTGGACTCGGTCACCGGCCCTTACGATATCGTGGCGCTCGTGGAGGTAGGCGAGATCAAGCAGTTGTCCCACATTGTCGCCGGGACGGTAGGTGGAATTCGGGGTGTGACACGGACCACCACCCTGCTCTGCACGAGCTAGCATCGGGGCGGCGCGTTGCGGCGCCGCATCGCAGATAAAGCCGCGCCTTAGTGACTCGTCATTGGTTTCAGGAATCGATGCTTTGGGAGCGCCTAGCAGCACGGATGGCACCCTTGATGCGTCGAGCGAGGGCGAGGATCAGTTTGACTTCGCGGGGGCTTAGGCCGGCTCGGCCAAAGGTCTCCCTCCATTCGACGAAGCGGGCTTCCGGATTCTCAACGGGAAGGAATCCGATTTCGAGCATGGCGTCGCGAAGGGCGCCGAAAGCCCGTTCGGTATCCGCCACGTCGGCACGCTCTCGAGGCACCGGTTCGGGCGACGCGCCGCTCGCTAGGAAGACTTCGTAGCTTGCTACCATCACCGCCTGTGCTAGGTTGAGTGACGGTTGGGCGGGGTGAGACGGAATGCGAACGCGGCGTTGACAACAGAGAAGTTCCTTCTCGCGGAGGCCTTTAGACTCGCAGCCAAAAACCAGTGCCACGGGATCGTCCCGCCCGAGGCAGGCCACCTCTTTGGCCAATTGGCGAGCCGAAATGGGGTCGACGCGCGATCCCCGCCTTCCCGCCAATCCAGCCGTGTAGACCGCGCCCGAAATCGCCTCTTCGAGCGATTCGAATACGCGTGCCTGCTCGAGGATATCTTCGGCCCGCCATGCCATCCGCCATGCCTCTACGGTTCGCCAGTCGCAGGGTCGGACCAGATCCAATCCGGCGAGACCCGTATTGGCGATAGCCCGTGCCGCTGCTCCGACGTTTCCAGGACTTTCGGGTTGGACGAGAACGATGCGAACGTTAGCCACTTTCTTCCTGTTGCGTAGTGTCGGCGGTTCCTGTGCTCATGCTATTGAATTAGACTAGATCCATGGCGCGACGGCAAGAGCTCGACAAGCCGTTTCTGGACATCGAGGGTGGCACGGAAAGATTTTCCATTCCCTTGCGGAAATGGCGGGAGCTGCTCTTCATCGGAGCCATTGTCCGCGAGGGAGAATGCTACGTTCGAAATCCGTCTCGTCCGCTTCCGTCATTTAGGATTCCCAATCTCTTTCCAAAGGAAGCGCGCTTCCGTGTGAACGAAGAGGAAAAGCGCGTCTTCATCCAACGGATCGACTGAGGTTTCTCAATCTCGGGATTCGCGAATCGCCGCCGCCAACCCATCGAGCGGCAACTGCTGTTGCTGTCCAGTCCGAAGGTCTTTCAAGTTGACCTGCCCGCTAGACCATTCGTCGGGTCCGACGATTACCGCGAAGTGCGCGCGCGTTTGGTTGGCGGTCTTGAGATCCTTTCCCACTCCGGCAGGTGTGTAAGGAGATTCCGCCGAAATGCCGGAGCTCCGTAGGCGGCTCGTCACAATGCGAGCGGCATCGGCGAGCTCCCCGCCGACCGGAATGACCGCCACCTCGACTCTGGCGGGAGTTTCGGGAATGAGCCCTCGATCCTCGAGAAGATCGGAAAGCACGACGTCGCCCATGCCGAAACCCACGGCGGGAATGTCGGGACCACCGAGCGCCGCCACCAAATTGTCGTAGCGACCTCCTCCGCAGATAGCTCGAAGCTCACCTCGTCGATCGTATAGCTCGAAGACGATGCCGGTGTAATAGGCAAGTCCTCGCACGATGGAAGGATCGATTTCGACGAAGGCTCCGAGACCCTGTTCTTCCAGAAGAGCGAGGTACCGCTCCATTTTTTCGAGAGCCACGCGTGCTTCTTCGAAGCCATTTCCTTGCAGGCGAGCACCGAAGAATTCCCCAAAAGGCTTCCGACCGGAGCAGAGCTCGTTCAACTCGACGATGTGTCCGGCTGGAACACCGGCTGCACCGAGGAGGTCATGGAACGTTTCCGGGGGGACTTTCCGGAACTTGTCGATGGCGTTGTAAACGGTGGGGATCTGTTCCTCTGATACTTCGAGGAGCTTCAAGGCGCCGGCAATGATGCGACGATCATTGACCCGTGCCACTACGTCCTTTTCAGTCAGTCCAAGGCCGCGCTGGATATCGAGTGCTACCGCAAGCACATCCACATCCGCTTCGACTTCCGATGCCCCGATGACATCGACATTGAGCTGGAAGTGTTCGCGTAATCGTCCTCGTTGTTTCCGCTCATAGCGAAAGAGCTGAGGAACGGAGAACCACTTGATGGGTTTGGGTAACGAGCTAGCGCGAGCCGCCATCATTCGGGCCAGCGTGGGAGTCATCTCCGGCCGGAGCGCCACGTCTCGTCCTCCCTTGTCGGTGAAGTTGTAGAGCTGCCCGACGATCTCTTCACCCGATTTTCGGGTGTAGAGCTCGAGCGACTCGAGCGGTGGGCCGTCGTACTCTTGAAATCCGTATCGACGCGCCACGTCCCGCCAAACAGTGAAAATGTGATCTCGACGTGCGAGCTCGTCGGGAAAGAAGTCACGGAATCCTTGGAGAGACTTCATGATCTATTTCGTCCTGAATATCCTCGTTACCCCTGGGTCCCCAAGAGACTAGCTGAACACGTGGGCCCTGTCCAACGCTCTCGCCGAATGAGGAGAGGAGTGAAGGAGCGAGAGCATCAATATCGAAACTCGACTTCCAGGGTCTCGACCGGAGGTTCTTTCCGGTATCGCAGCACGGCAAGTGCAGCCTCGACCGTAAGCCAAATGGCGAGCACGAAAAGCACCCCACCCGTCAGCAATAGGACGACGAGCCCCTGCTGCCAGAACTTGGCGAGGTTGAGGAGCATTGCGGCAAGAGTGGCAACGAGCAGGAAGAGCATAGGGAACAACGTGTAGCGGATGGGCTTTCGGCGTTGGAGAAGATACAAGGTGATGGCCAAGAGAGCCAATCCACCCAGAAGCTGATTCGTCGTTCCAAAGAGCTGCCAAAGAACGAGTCCGGCGGAGTGGCCGCCCACTTCGAAAAAGGCAAAAAACCAAATCGCGGCAACGGCCAGAGCCGAAGCAATGTAGCGGTCGCCAAGTGCGGATACCCGGACGGTGTCGGCCATTTCAGCGATGTTGTAACGGAGCAGCCGAGTGGCTGAGTCTAGGCTCGTCAGCGCGAACGAGACAATGAGCACGGCCACGAACGTCCCCGCCCAATCCTTGGGAATACCTAAACCCGACAAGAAGTGGGCCGTGCCCGAAACGAAGGCACCAATGCTCGATCCGAGTCCTTCCATCGTTTGCCAACTGGCGTAGTGGGTGAGCCATTCTTCGCGGGACACAAATCCTGCCGTGCAAGCCAAGACCGCCAACAGACCCAGGAGCGATTCGCCGATCATGGCGCCATAACCGACGAACGGAGCGTCAGACTCTCGGTTCAGCTGCTTGGCCGATGTGCCTGAAGATACGAGCGAGTGAAAGCCACTGACTGCTCCGCAGGCAATGATGACGAAAAGGTAGGGAAACATGGGTGGCGCGCCAGCCGGGTGCGGTTCGATCGCCGGAGCAACAAATGAAGGTCGCGTCACGAAAAGGCCCAAGTACATGGCTCCTACCCCCAGGACCAGCAAGAGGCTGTTGAGCCAGTCTCGGGGTTGGAGCAGCAACCATACAGGCAAGACACTAGCGGCGAAGGCGTAGAGCAGAAGGAGCCACTTCCATTGGCCCTGTGATGGACCGGCGATGGGATTCTCCATTCCTACCCAGAGGAACGCCAGCATAGCGAGGAACCCGATGGCCGTGACCGGGGCGATCGGCCAGCCCCGGCGATAAATGACGATGCCCATCGTGAGCGCGATTCCGATGAGAGCTGCGCTTGGCGCGACCGCCTCTGGATAGAAATCGGACGTGAAGAGAAGGGCGATGACGTCGACGAAGACACCCATGGCGAGAGCGATGAGGAAGAATATGATGACGTGAAAAAGTGTTTTGGCGCGACGTCCCATCAAGCCCTCGGCAACCTTTCCGATCGACATCCCTTTGGCTCGCAACGAAACGGCTAGGGAACCGAAGTCGTGTACTGCACCCACGAAGACCGCACCTGAGACCACCCAGAGCATGGCCGGCAACCACCCCCAGATAACGGCAACCGCTGGCCCCAACATGGGCGATAAGCCGGTAACCGACGCGTAATGATGCCCGAAGAGGACGAATCGGTTGGTCGGAACGTAGTCGATGTCGTCGCGATAGCGATGGGCGGGAGTAGGTCGATTCGGATCGAGCACGAAGATCCGCCGCGACAGATACTGCGCATAGAAGCGATACGCGAGGTAGTAGATGACGAAGCACAGGAGTGCGGCAACGAGTGGACTCATTCCTGTTCCATGAGCAACTTTCCGATGCCGGCCAAGGCTTCGGTGCCATAAACATCGTCGGTCAGAAGCGGCAAATGGTAGAGCGGCATCGACTCGAAGAGTCGCTCGATCTCTTTCCGGTACTTGGATTCCTGGAGGCGGCGGGTCTCAATGAACGTTCCATCTGCATCATCGGGGAGAAGGCGATTGACGACGATCGCGGCCACTGACATACCGTGTCGCTCGAGCAGCTCGAGGGCTTTTTTGGTCTCCAAAATGGGGAGCTTCTCCGGAGTCATGACCAGGACGAATGCCGTCGAGTCTCCGTCGAGCAGGATCTCGCGGGCGTGAGGAATTTGTGCTGTCGTGCGTCGAGAATCTCTCTGATCCTTGCGTTGCGCCGGCTCTCGAGACCCTCACCGTCCTCCCCGAGAGGGATTCGCCTCCCTTTTGGTGCTCCCCCCAGTGTTTCGAGAAGCTTGCCCAGATGTCCGGACTTCTTGTGACGTTTGAGCATCCCTTCCGTCCACGTTGCCATCACCTCGGGAAGTGAGAGCAGGCGCATCGTGTGGCCCGTGGGAGCCGTGTCGAAGACGAGCAGGTCGAACCGGTTCTTGGTCTCGGCCATCAGATCGGCGACACGTTCGAGAAGAGCGGCCTCGTGAGAACCGGGAGCTTGACGGGCGAGATTCGAGCTGACGGTCGACCGTCGGATACAGCTCCGGGTGGACCAGGCTCCTCATATTGGACTTCACTGTGGCGATGTAACGGTCTGCTTCGATGTCGGGATCGATCTCGAGGCCCCAGAGGTTGTCCTCTAGTTTCTTTTCCCGAGGCGATCTTCACGTGGAAGATGTCACTCAACGAGTGTGCGGGATCCGTGGATACCAGTAGACAGCTGCGTCCGCTCTCGGCGGCGGTGAGGGCCAGAGACGCGGCGGTGGTGGTTTTACCCACCCCACCCTTACCTCCGACGAAGATGATGTTACGTTCGAACAGCTTTTGCACGAGTCGTGCCCGGCTTCAACAGCATTTGAAGTCGTCTATAGGGGAACGCTCCATTCCCATTCGCTTGTGCCAATCGTGGAACTTCTCCAGAAGAATCGGCTGAAGCTCGAGCGTATAGAAGGTCACGGGGTTCGGGATGCCCATCATCTCGGAAAACACGAAGAGCATGAAGAGATCGTCCTCATCCCTTTTGACACGGGCGATCGTACCTCGATAAGGAGCGTGATAAAACTCCGTGAACAGGTACTTTGCTTGCGCGAGCTTGTCTCTAATCTTGGACCAGTCCATAGAGCTCTGCTTGACTACTCGAGTGCTAACTCCTGCGCCTCGCCCTGATCTTGAATGCCTAAGATGCCTTGCGAGCGCATTGGCTTTCTTTTCACGCAAGAAAGTCGAGAAGGACTCCAACATGACGAAGACGGCCGCGATGATGATCATGATGTCGAGGGCGACCAGTAGGTAGTTCTCGTTTGTGTAGAGATCCCAGAGTTGGTAAAGGGCCGAGAAGAACGACATAGTGGTGACGAAGACCATGGGAATCATCGTGAACTTGCTGGGTCTTCCCCGTTTGACCAGTATGACGCTGATCAGCAACAACGTCAGGCCCGCCAGTAGCTGGTTGGTGGTCCCGAAAAGGGGCCATATGAACATGCCCCCTTTGCCCTCGACCCCACCGGCACCGAACGCTAGAGCCAGGCAGGCGGCCACCGCCACGAAGGTGGCCACATAGCCGTTTTTCAGCAGCGGGATACTGTAAATGTTGCCCCATTCTTGGACGATGTAACGTTGGAGGCGGACGCCCGCGTCCATGGTGGTGCTGGCGAAAAGCACCGCCATAACCGTGAGAAGCGTCAGGCCGAAGTCAAGTGGTATGCCCAAACCGTCGCCAAGAATTCTGGCACCACCCTGAGCGAAGGCTGCAATTCCACCGTCGCCAAATTTCGCGTATGTCAATTCCCATTCGGAAAGGGAGGCGAAACCAGCGGCCGTGGCGATAATCGTGGCCAAGGCGAGGGCGCCTTCACCGACCGACCCAAAGTAGCCGACGAAGCGGGCGTCGGTTTCCTTGTTGAGTTGTTTGGAGGTTGTTCCCGACGATACCAAACCATGGAATCCGGAAATGGCACCGCAGGCAATGGTGACGAAAAGCAAGGGTACGATGGGAGGCGCCCCGGCAGGTGCGGAATTGATTGCCGGAGCTATCACGGTCGGATTGGCGATGAAAACCGCACCGTAGACCAAAGCGAGACCCACGAATAGCTGAATGCCGTTGATGGCACCACGCGGCTGCAACATGGACCAAACCGGCAGGAGAGAGGCAATCAAAGCATAGGCGAACAGAATGAGGATCCACTGTGGACCCGGATGAAGGCCTAGGAACCGCTCGGGCAGTTCCAGGGGGAAGAGGTCGCCGATGTAGACAGTCACGTACAGGATGATTGTGCTAATCGCAGTAGTCCAAAGAACGGATGCTTGGAATTTATATATCAATAAGACCGACGATCACGGACAAGGGAACAGCCGCCCAAAGGGGTATGACGCTACTCGGCGTTGCCACGAGTGCCTCAGAAATGGCGACGGCAAAAACAGCATTGACCATGAGGAGCAGGAGAAAAATGACGATCATGAACAGATTTCGCGCGCGGAGTCCGACGACATCTCCGGTTATGGATCCGACCGATCTCCCCCGGTTACGCACGCTTACCCAGATGGCGCCGAAGTCATGTACGCCCGCGAAGAACGTGGTCCCGACGACCACCCAAATGAATGCGGGCAGCCACCCCCATATAATGGCGATTGCCGGCCCGATGATGGGGGCCGCACCCGCTACCGCGGTGAAGTGATGGCCCCAAAGGACGACTTTGTGGGTTGGAATGTAATCAATGTCGTCCCGCATGCTGTGCGAGGGCATTTCGAAGTCGGGGTCGAGTCGGTAGATCTTCTCAGCGATGAACTTCGAGTAGAACCGATAGCCCAACAACATCGAGCCCAAGCCGATGACAGCCAGTACGATTGCACTCATCTTCCATCCCCCGTAAGGTTCTTCAGCTGACCACCGGGGCGAAGTATCATATGGACGCGCCGAAGTGCGCATTGGGCGCGCGAGGATAGTACTCAAGTACCCAGTACCCAAGTACTCAAGCAAAGAAGCGCTCCAGATCTGCACAGTTAGAAGGGTCGCCCAGGTTGGTGCAAGGCGCACTTGGAGAGGACTTAAGGAGAGAACTCTTCAATTCTCGAGTACTTGAGTACTCGGGTACTTAT
>CAVONV010000033.1:0-43053 GCA_963697355.1 uncultured Acidobacteriota bacterium | reverse complement strand
TCCGCCGGCGCGCAAAATGCATTAGACGCCATTTGTAGGCGGGACTCCTAGACGTTAGCACAAACCCGGAGACCGACAAAGCCATCTATTGAATACCAATATCTTCCCCGACGACCGTTTTGTCTCCGTCTCCTCGTTTCCTAGAAGCCACGACCGATTGTGGAGCTTTGTCGATTATCTCGCTCCGTAGCACGCTAGCGCTCCTATCGTCGAAGTGGACCATGGGCCGCTCCAAATAGCATTTAGACATGTTCCCATTCATGAGTCCACCCTTCGTGTGCGGATACTGAGGGGCCATGACGTGCATCAATTCATGGGAGATGACCCTCGCCATCGCACGAGAAACCATCTTCTGTGCACGGGGGTGAAAGACGTCCCCGATTTGAGAGCTTAGCCTCAACGTTCGGATCAACGCCGGGAAGAAGATGTAGACACTTCCCTTCGACCCTTCCCGGTGCGTTGCCACACCCATGGCATTCGCCTTGAGGCCCCAGCTCGTCGGTTGCGATGGCAGCAGAACGACGTCGACACGAAGGGGATCCGGATCCACGCCGTCAATGTAGCACTCCCTGCCAAACTCCCACATCACATCCACACCTACCTCCTCGTAGATTCGGATGACTTCCCGAGCCATGAACTCGAACGAGTCCGGAAGCAAACGGTAGGTGTCGTACCAAACAAGCGTCAAAGACAGGGGGTGTCGTCCATTGCCGCGAATCGACAAGGCCGCTCCATCCGCCCCAACGCTCGTGCCGCCAACCTTTCCGCAAAAATGACCACAAATCAAGACGAGCGTGCCAAAGACGACCAGCCTTCGACGGTAACGCGAGGCAGGGATTCTCATGATGTCCTCCCAACAGGAAGCCATCAGGGACGATGCGAACCCTGTAGACAAGAGCGGATATTCGTCTGCAGCGTTGAGCTTGTTTGGGGCTTGGCTCTTCCACTGCTCTCGCTACCTCGAGTTAGCAATGGCTATGCCATAAACGAAAGGAATCGTTATCGTCGGCAAATGCCGATATATTCCGCAATTTGACGATGGTTAGGTCTTACCAAAATCGAGGCTGGCTCACGTCATTTACACACCCGATGACGCGTTTACAGTGCAATAAATTGAATCCAATTCCTTGAACGATCGGACATTGAGCTTTGTTGAATAGCTTTTCAAGCTTTTGAATTAGACGTCAGAATTACTGAGAAGATTGACACTAGCCGGAAGTCACAATCAAGAACTCAAGAAGTTGCAACGACGAAAGGGAGGAAGAATAAAGGAGGAAGGAGAAATAAGTAGGTTGTCCTACTTCCTACTTTCTACTTTCTACTTTCTACTTCATCCCTTTCTCAAAGAAGGGATAAAATGCCCGTGCGGTCGAGATTCACAAGATGACAGAACGAAAGAAAAGAGTGTGGTTCATCCTCGGCCTATCACTACTACCTTTGACCTTCGTGCTACAGGAACTGGCCTTCCGCTATCCCGAAACGACGGAGTCCGTCTACGGCCGCTTGATCTATCCAAAGATAGCCTTTCTGCTCAGCCGCGTGAACACATTGGCCAGGTTCTCACTGGCCGAAGCGATCTCGGCACTATGCGTCATCTTCGCTTTGATCTGGATGGTGAGGGCGATCCTCAGACTACGCCAGGGTAATCATGTAACGCTGTTCCAACGGCTGCGACGAGCGGCCGCCACGATCTGGATCGGGTGCGGTATCGCGGCGGCTACGTTTTTGTTTCTTTGGGGATTCAACTATGCGCGTCCATCACTCGCGCAGCGCCTGGACCTTTCCGTTACCGATGTAGAGGCTAAAGAGGTCTTAGCGGCAGGGAAGCTCTCCATGGAGATGGCTTCATCGCTGCACCGAGCGCTCGATAGTCCTCCGGACCGCCCAACGACTTTGCCCATCGATTTCGCCACTCTGAACGAAATCATTGATGGGCGGCTCCGGGAGATGGCTCTTCCCGAAAATTCAATCCAATACCCGACTTCACCGGTCAAGAAACTCTTTTTTTCGCGCGCCCTCTGCTATATGGGTATCAGTGGCATCTTTGTTCCCTTCACCGGAGAACCATCCATGAACGCACTCGTACCTGATGTAACCATACCCCTCGTCGTCGCTCACGAGAAAGCTCATCAAAGGGGCGTCACTAATGAAGGGGAGGCCAACCTGGCGGCGTTTCTCGCCTGCGCGGGAGCCAACGACTACCCCTACCTTCGATACTCCGCCTATCTACTCTCAGCGGCGCGACTCATTGGAGCGGCCTCGGTCTACCTTCCGGAGGAAGCCCGAACGCTGTCGAAGCTCGTGCAAGCGGGCCCCCGCAAGGACCTAGATGCCGTCCGGGAATTCTGGGACCGATACGAAGGGCCACTGACCAAGATGGCGGAGCGGGCCAACGACACCTACCTCCGTTCCCAGAGAGTACCAGACGGCGTCGAGAGCTATGGCCAGGTCACACGACTCCTCGTCGCCCTCCACCGGCAGGGTAAGTTCATCCAATAAGAAGTGGCCAGCAGGCAGTTGTTCATCCGGTCAAGAATGCAAGAAATCAGGAATTCAAGAACTCAGAATGTATGCCGAGTACTTGAGTTCTCGAGTTCTAGCTTTCATTTGCGTCTTTGCGTTGAGCTCTGCTACCCCAGATACTCCTTGAAGTGTTCCGCAAGATCCACCATCGTCTTGAGGCCGAAGGCCGTACCTCCTTCCGTGTAGTACTTCCACGTCTTCTCGACGATGAAGGGTCCAGCAATGTCCAGGTGAGCCCATGCGGCACCTTCAGGAACGAACTCACGCAAGAACAATCCTGCGGTGATGGCTCCCGCCACCTTGCCCCCGACGTTGTTGATATCCGCGTAGGGCGTCTTGAGCATTTCCTTGTACTCATCGGGGAGAGGCAACTCCCAGAACGTCTCGCCATGATTCTGGCCACATTGAATCACGGCCTGAATCAATGCCGGGTTGTTACCCATGATGCCTGCCATGCCGTTTCCCAATGCATGCACACAAGAACCCGTCAAGGTCGCAATGTCGACGATGTGAGTCGCTTTTTCCTCTTTGGCACGCTCCAGCGCATCGGTCAAGACCAATCGGCCCTCAGCGTCCGTGTTGTCGACGACGATGGACTTTCCGTTCTTCGCGAAAAAAATGTCCCCCGGTCTCTGCGCTTTGGGTCCGGGAAAATTCTCGGCCGTCGCGATGATTCCAGTCACGGAGGCGGCAGGCTTCAATCTAGCGATGGCAGCCATCGCATAGAGAACGGCCGCACCACCGGCCATGTCCCCTTTCATGGAGCCCATACCTTCCGCTGACTTGAGAGACAATCCCCCGGTATCGAACGTAATACCCTTGCCGACCAGCGCCAAGTGACCGCTGGATTTGCGGGTCGGTTTGTACCGCAAGATGATCATGCGAGGACGGTGGACACTTCCCTTTCCTACTTCTATCAAGCCGTTGTAGCCCTGCCGCTCGAGCTGCTTCTCATTGAGAATCGTACATCCGAGCCGATGTTTCGTTGCGATCCGACGAGCGAGCCGCGCCATCGTGTCAGGGGTGAAAGCGGCGCCGGGCTCATTGACGATATCCCGACAAGCGTTGATTTCCTCGCTCACCGCTTTGTAGCGCTCGATTCGAGCGTTGGACACCGTGAAATCTTCGGGGCGGACCACGAGGCTCACCGACAGAGCCTCGCCTCCTGACTTCTTACTCTTGTATTTGTCGAAACGGTAGTTACCCAGCACGAACCCTTCGACGACCTTACCGACGAAAGGCGCACCTTCCTTGTGGTTCAGCAAAAAGGCAATGCGTTTCAATCCGTAGTCACGAGCGTATCCCAACGAGCGAGCCGCGAAAATTTTCACGTTCTCCCAGATGTTGTAGGAGCTGGAAAGTGATGTTGAGAACACTAGGAGATTCTGCACTGGCGATTTCGGTCCAAAGCTGTGAAAGACTTCCCGTTTGAGACGCTCATCCTTGAAGCCTTTGCGAATCCGGTCCAAGACTTTGCCAAGCTCTGGTTCTCGGACGTTGTAGAGCGTTGTGTCCGGATCAACGACGGCGATCGCCAGATCCACTTTGAGGCGATTCACTGGGGCTTTGTGTAGCGATAGTTTCATTTCCATCCTCTCTCTATTGGTATTTGAGCTTGAGTTTCTCTACAACGCTGGGGTCGGCCAGGGTCGTTGTATCTCCCAACGCTTTGCCCTCCGCAATATCTCTCAAGAGACGCCTCATGATCTTACCAGAGCGTGTCTTTGGCAGCTCAGCCGCAAAAATGACATCGTCCGGCCTGGCAATGCTACCGATCTTCTTGACGACGTGGTCTTTCAAGTCTCCGACCAAGGAGGGTAGCGGCTGAATACCCTCTTTCAACGTAACGAAGGCTGCAATAGCCTGGCCTTTGATGTCGTGAGATTTTCCGACAACAGCTGCCTCGGCAACGCCGGAGTAGTCTACCAGAGCGCTTTCCACCTCCATCGTGCCGATGCGATGCCCGGAAACGTTCAACACGTCGTCGACGCGGCCGAGTATCCAGAAATATCCGTCCTCGTCCCGTTTGGCTCCGTCACCGGGGAAGTAAGCCTTCTTTCCCCATTTCCTCCAGTACTCCCGCTTATACCGTGCCGGGTCCCCGTAGATGCCACGCAGCATCGCCGGCCATGGGCTCGTGAGAGCGAGAAACCCGCCGCCGGTCTCGACCTCGTTGCCGGCGCCATCGAGAATTTCGGCCCGGATCCCTGGAAAGGGACGCGTGACCGAACCCGGTTTTAGGGTCGTTGTGCCGGGAAGCGGTGTAATGAGAATCATCCCTGTCTCGGTCTGCCACCATGTGTCAACGATCGGGCACTTTCGACCGCCAATGTGCTCGTGGTACCACATCCAAGCCTCAGGGTTGATCGGCTCGCCCACCGTTCCCAACAAGCGAAGTGAAGACAGGTCATGTTCGGCCGGCCAGCTCGTTCCCCACTTCATGAAGGCTCGTATGGCCGTCGGTGCCGTGTAGAAAACAGTGACACCGTATTTGGCAATCATCTGCCAATAACGGTCCTTTTCCGGCCAATCGGGTGAACCTTCATACATCACCCCAGTGACGCCGAGCGACAACGGGCCGTAGACGATGTAACTGTGGCCGGTAATCCAACCGATGTCCGCACCGCACCACCAGACGTCATCATCCTTCAGGTCGAACACCCACTTCGTTGTCACCGTCACGCCCGCGAGGTAGCCACCCGTGGTGTGAACGATTCCTTTCGGCTTTCCGGTGGTTCCGGAAGTGTAAAGGATGAAGAGCATGTCTTCGGAATCCATGGCTTCAGGCTCCGCATGATCATCTGCGTCGTCCACCATACGATGCCACCAGTGATCACGCCCTTCCTGGACATGGACCTGGAAGCCACCCCGCTTGACCACCACCACGTTGTCGACACTCGGAGCACCTTCGAGGGCTTCATCGGCGAATTTCTTCAAAGGAATGATTTGACCGCGGCGATATCCTCCGTCGGCGGTGACCAGTAGCTTCGCTTGTGCATCGTTCAAACGGTCGCGAAGCGCTTCGGCACTGAACCCGCCAAAGACCACACTATGTACGGCACCGATACGTGTACAGGCCAGCATGGCAATGGGCAATTCTGGAATCATCGGAAGATACAGTGCCACTCGGTCACCCTTCTTGATGCCTAGATTTCGAAGGGCGTTGGCAAAACGGTTCACTTCCCGATAGAGATCCCAATAGGTCAGCGTCCGAGTGTCTCCCGGTTCACCTTCCCAGATGATGGCAGCCTTGTTACGTCGCCAAGTTCGGATGTGGCGGTCGAGGCAATTGACGCTCACGTTCAGCTTGCCGCCGACAAACCAACGCGCATCCGGAGGGTTCCATTCGAGCACTTTGCCCCAGTGCTCCATCCACTCTAGTTCCTCGGCTTGACGGGCCCAAAAGGACTCCCGATCCTCGTCGGCCTCTTGATAGATGGAATCGTCTTTGATCCAGGCAGTCTGGCGAAAAGAATCGGCGGGGTCGAAACGTCGATCTTCCTCCAGCAGGGCCTCGATCTCGTTTGGCTTCGAATCTTGGCTGGCCATGGTGCAAATTCTCCTTCGCTGCAAAATGCGATATTCGATCATATGACAGGCCGCATGCACAAGGCCAGTATTGAGGCCCTCGCGGCTCTCGCGGCCAGCGAGTTTCGAGTCAGAGAGGAGCTGAGTTATAATAAAACAAACCCAAAAGTTATTAACATTCATAGACTTAAGGCCGACAGAAATGCGTATTCTTTGGCGGGTCTTCACCTGGTCGTTTCTCTTGACTTCGACGGCCGCGGCCGCCACCCCACTCGGAGAGCTTTTCGTCAATGAACGGCTTCACCTCAGTTTACGCCCTCCCGAAGGTTGGCACTTGGCGAACGAGGGACTCAACAAAGACGAGCCGGTGGAGTTTTGGAAAAAGGACGCATACGGGCCACGGATCCAGATCTTGTCCTACGCCTTCCCCACGAAATCAACGGATCTCGACGAGGCCCAAAGAGAGCTCTCTCGAACACTCCACGAGCAGTTCCCCGGGTTGGATATCGTCCAAGAAAAACAACTCTCTCATCACGGCCATCCCGCCATAGAGGCAATGGCAACACTTCAAATCGAAGACACCTACTACCACGTGATCCAGAGGTGCCTCTTCGCGCGGGGCAGGATCTATATCATTACTTGTGCATCATTTGAGTCGACCTTCATCACCGATATGCCGGTCTTTCGAGCCTGCCTCGATAGTGTGGAAATATTGGGTGAGATCTACAATCCGGATTTCGTCGGTGAGCACACAGGACACCTCGTGCAGCCGTCCGTTTTTGCCTGGACAGTGCTCGGCTTCGCGGTTTCAGGGTTCATTTTGCGCCGCTTTTCCAGTCATCGACTCAACAAAAGGGGATCGCAGCGCTGACGGGCCTGGTCGCGAAGTCATGATTCTGCCATTGACCCACGAGAAAATGACGGTCCAGCGCCTCCCCTGGGTCACCATCGGCATCATTGCCCTGAATATCATCATCTTCCTCTTTTCTTGGCCACAGGCTCGTAGAGACCAGGAAAAACTGTGGGATGTCCTCGACGAGATCGAAGCGTTCGCTCACGAGCATCCCGGGATCGTCCAGGAGGATTTCGACAGTCCGGAGGCTCTCGAGCAATACAAGCAACTCGTTGCTAGGTTCGAGGAAACGGGCCGCAACAGCCTGTTTGGGCGCTACGGTTTCGTCCCTACCCGCCAGGAGTGGACCGATGTTCTAAGCTCCATCTTCCTGCACGCCGGTTGGATTCATTTGATCGGGAATATGTACTTGCTCTGGCTTTGTGGATGTAGCCTCGAGGATGTTTGGGGACGTCCCCTTTTCATTGCCGTTTACTGCGCAAGCGGAGCCATCGCCGCGGTGAGCCACGCATGGGCGTTTCCCGACAGCAACGCTCATCTCGTGGGTGCATCGGGCGCCATCGCGGGCTTGATGGGAGCCTTTTTCATCCGCTTCTACAATACGCGTATCCGATTCTTCTACTGGTTCTGGATCCACTTCGGTACATTCTTTGCTCCGGCTTGGGTGATGCTTCCACTCTGGCTGATGATCCAAGTCTTCGAAGCTCTCCTCTATGGCAGCAGCTCCCCGATCGCTTTTTGGGCTCACATCGGTGGATTCCTGTTCGGCGCGGCTGTAGCTCTTTTCCTCAAGCTAACTCTCGTGGAAGAAGCTTTCCTCGCACCGGCCATCGACGAAAAGACGAACCTCTTTTCACAACACAGGGAAGTCGAACGAGCCTTGGAGCTCATCGAGGCAGGACAGCACCAAGCGAGCATCGGACATCTCCTCACGGCACTCAGGGAAAAACCCGAAGACATCGATGCTCTTGATTTGTTGGCTCAATGTTACCTTGCAGCGGGCCGGTCCAATGATGCGGCCAACACTCTACGGCGAAAGATCAAGGTTCATCTCAAACGAAGAGAAAAGGACATGGCAACGCTGACCTACTACAAGATGGTGGAGGCACACCGCAACATCGATCTATCTCCCAGAGAATCCCTATCGATCGCTCCGGCTTTGGCCCAAGAGGCTCACGTTCAGGATGCCTTGCGCCTCTACCAACGAGTTCTGGACTCGAGTGCCGAGCCGGTTTTCAAGCTCAAAGCATCCATCGCGTTGGCGGACCTCTACGTGCAAGACTACAAGGGGCACATGGCGGTCAATGTTCTTCAATCCGTGACACCACTGGCAGAGTCGCTTCCCGATTGGAAGCTCTATCTAGAACAGAAGATGCAAAGCGTGAAGAATATCAAGTCCAGCGTCTCAAGAACACAATAACGAGAACGGTGTAAAGCTCGAGCCTTCCGACAATCATCAATGCGGCCAGCAAGAGTTTAGCGGCTGCAGGTAGGTGGGCGTAGTTCATTGTGGGTCCTACGGTTCCGAAACCGGGGCCGATGTTACCCAGGCAAGAGGCCGACGCTGAAAAACTCGATTCAGGGTCGATCCCCATCATGGTCAAGCTCAGTCCACCAATCGCGAACAGAAGCAGAAAGAGAACAAAAAACGTGATCACGGAAGAAACGACACTCTCCGGGATGGTGCGGGCTCCAATCTTCAAAGGCAGTACCGCGTGCGGTCGAACCATCCTTCGCAAGTCCACCGCAATCTTGCGCAAGACGATGAGGATTCTCACCACCTTGACCGAGCCTCCGGTCGAACCGGCACAACCTCCCACGAACATGGCCACGAACAGCAAAGCCCTCGAGAAATGCGGCCACACATCGTAGTCTGTGGTGGCAAAACCCGTCGTTGTGACAACAGAGGTCAGTTGAAACGCAGCTAGGCGGAGAGCTTCGTAGAGCCCGCAGGTCTTGTTCAAAACAAGGTTCACACCGATCAGAATCGAACCGCCCACGAGCACACCGACATAGGTTCGAAACTCAGGATCCCTCAGTGCGACTCCGACTTTGCCACGAATCCATTGAAAATGAAGCGCGAAGTTTGCGCCGGCCACGAACATGAAAAAAGTCACCGTCCACTCGACGGCGGGACTACCGAAAGCCGCAATACTTGCATTTCTCGTCGAGAAACCACCCGTCGCCATCGTGGTAAAAGACTGGTCCACGGCTTCGAGAAAATCCAAACCAAGGCCGGCTAGAACCAAAACCTCTAGAGCGGTGAACAGCGTGTAGATGCCCCACAGCGACTTGGCGGTCTGCGAAATTCGCGGGCGTAACTTCTCGGTGATGGGACCGGGGGCCTCTGCCCCAAGAAGCTCCATTCCTCCCACAGCAAGCTTGGGTAAGACGGCAATCCCAAGGACGATGATCCCCATTCCGCCGAGCCATTGAGTAAAAGCGCGCCAGAGCAGAAGCGCCTTGGGCTCCACCTCTACGTCGGTAAAAATGGATGCGCCGGTCGTTGTAAATCCCGATGCGGACTCGAACAGCCCATCGACCACGAAACCAGGACCTTTGAGGAGAACGTAGGGCAAACTGCCGAAAACTGTGGCGACGAGCCATGCCGATGCCACCAGGACGAGCGCTTCATGGCGGCCAAAAGAAAACTCTCTGCCTTGGTGAAAGGTTCTTTCGAGGATCAGTCCCGAGACGGCAGTAATGCCTGCAGAGCTCAAGAACACGACTAAGAGCGAGCCTCTCGCGACGATGGTCGGAACCAGAAGACAGACAGCCAGGGCAAGCAGCAACCGACCCAGCAGAAAGAGCACGCCACGGAGGTTCATTTCTTCCGAAACATCTTCTCTAGCTTAGGTAAGGCTTCCGTTAGACCGAAAACGAGGGCTCGGTCTCCAACCTGGAAAGTGAAATCTCCACTCGGAACGTAACGTTCGTCGCCCCGAATGACGGCTCCGACGATCGAGTCATCGGGCCATTTGAGCTTCCTTAGTGGCGCTTTCAGAACCTTCGAGTTTTCCGGAACTTGGAACTCCACGACTTCGGCATCTCCACTCTCGACCATGTCGAGGCTCAGAATCTCACGTCGGTGGACCATGCGAAGGATGGTTCCCGCCGTAACGAGTCGAGGATTCAGTGCAATGTCCACATGAGCGGCTCTCAATACGTTGAAGAACTCGGGGCGTTGATAGAGGGTTACGAGCATTCGTGCTCCCTCGCCCCGGGCCAGAAATGATGAGATCACATTTGATTCGTCGTCCTGAGTGGCCGCCACGAAGTAGTCCATTTCGTGAACCCCCGCCTCCCGAAGCAAAACCGGGTCGGTGGCATCTCCCTGCAGGACCAGCGCCTCTGGCACTTCGGATGCCAATGCCAGGGCCTTTTGGGCTTGGCGTTGTATGACGGTAACCCGAATCTTGTCCTTGACCAGACCTTTGGCAAGCCAGGTTCCAACGTGGCCGGCGCCGGCGATGAGAACATTGCGTGTAGGCGGGATGTCGATACCGATCGCCTTCAAGTAGTCACCCACCGTCTCCGTACGACCCACGGCGTAAAAGGTCTCGCCGTGCTCGAGAACCGTATCACCACGAGGCACAACCAGGCTCAGTCCTTTGACGACCCCGACGAGGATCCAACCTTCGGGCCCATGCAATTCGCGGAGGGGCTTGCCGTAGATGTCAACGCTCAATGAGGGGCGTACTCTCAGCAGTACCAATTTGCCGTCCGCAAAAAAGTGGGCTTTGGACACTCCGGGTACGCGCATGAGACCGAGGATCTCTTCAGCCACTAGACGTTCGGGGTAAAGGGGAAGAATGTTGGGATCGTCTTCGAGCAACGGGCTGAAACCATGGTAGGGATTTCCCACTCGGGCCGCGCACTTGGCTACCCCAAGGCGTCGTGCCGTCAGCGCAGCCAAAATATTGGCCGGGTCGTTGTTGGAAACGGCAAAAAACAAATCTGCGTCGTGGACGTTGTGCTGTCTGAGGATATTGGCGTTGCATCCATCCCCGGTGACCGCAAGTACGTCCAACTCACTCTGAAGCCGTTGAACCTTGTCGAGATCGGCCTCGATGACGATGATTTCGTGGCCCTCTTGCGTGAGAGAGTTGGCGATGTGGAACCCGACTTCTCCAGCACCGACGATGAAGATCTTCATGGGGCGCCCATACTAGCACGGACCGAGCATGAGTTGCTCGTCCAGGGTTCGATCTTAACGGATCAGTTTACTTGCTTGAAGCCGCTTCGGGTGTCGAGGAACTCCAGGACTTCGGGGTCGCCAGGAGCCACCGAGCATCCAATCCCGTGACTCATGTAGGTAATTGCCAACACCTTGCGTTCCCCCCAGACCATGAACTCTTCTAAGCGACTCATTTAGAAGAGGGTCCGTAGCTTCATGGAGCGGCACGGAGATTGCAATTTGCAGTATCGAGCAAACCAATGTCACTATCTCAACCCAAGAAACTCGGCAAATACGAAATCGGGGGCGTCCTCGGAAAAGGTGCCATGGGGATCGTCTACCGGGCATTTGAACCATCTCTCGGTCGCCAAGTTGCCGTCAAGACGATGTCGGGCGAGTTCATGAACGACGACGAGTTGCGCCGACGCTTCTGTCGCGAGGCTCAATCCGCCGGACAGCTCCAGCATACGAATATCGTAACAGTGCACGAGCTCCTCGAAGACGAAGGCAAAACCTATATCGTCATGGAGCTCCTCGAAGGTGCATCGCTGTACGTTCTCATCCGCCAAGGGAACGCCCTCGATATCGCGGAAAAACTATCCATCCTCGTTCAAATTGGAAGCGGCCTTCAGCATGCCCATGACCACGGCATCGTGCATCGGGATCTCAAGCCGAGCAATGTGTTCGTTTCCCGCAACGGCATCGCCAAGATCGTCGACTTCGGTGTCGCCAAGTTCGGCGAAAGTGACCTGACTCGGGCCGGTACCGTGTTCGGCACGTTGGAGTATATGGCACCCGAGCAAGTGCAGGGGAAGCCCGTCGACGCGAGAGCCGACGTCTTCTCTCTGGGCGTGGTCGCCTACGAGCTTCTCACGGGACGAAATCCATTCCGAGCGGAAGCTCTCGCAGCTTCGGTATTCAAGGTCCTTTCGGACATTCCGCAGAGCATGACCGCGCAAGTCAAGACCCTGCCGACGAGAATCGAAGAAGTCGTCTTTCGCGCCTTGAACAAAAACGAAGATCGAAGGTATCAAAGCGCGGAAGAGTTCGTCGCCCAACTCCGTACTGCCGCACACGAAGCCGATATCGAGCCTCGGCCACCGCATTTGCCGGAGGACATCATCAATACCACGTCACGCGACACGCGGCAAGGATCCTTCGCTCCTCAAGTTAGTCAATGCTCCGATGTGGCTGCCGTGGCAGATCAACTCGATCGGACGTTTCGTGACGGCATCGAGTGTTTCGCCAAGGAGGAGCTCGAGGGCTGCGTCTCACGCATGAGCGAAGTGTTGGATGCGGTCCCCATCCACTCAATGGCGCTCCACTATCTTTCGCAGTGTGAGGAGAAGCTCCGTTCACAACGATTCGATCCCACCCTGAGACAAGCGACAACAACACTCCTGGGCGAGATGCGGAATGCCCACCGCCAAGGGGAGCCATCACGCGTGATCGAAGCGGCCAATAGGCTTCTCGCTATCGATGCCGAATCAATGGAAGCACGATGGTATCGGCGTAACGCCGAAAATCGAATGACGCCCGCCTCGCACACTCGCGGCGGTTCGGTCGTTTCCACCAGCCGAGTCTCAGTCAGGCGAGCGCCCAACAGAGAGCCCGGACCCAAACCGTCTTTGGCTCTACCCAACGGCTTGGCTTCGACGGAGCCGAACCGCTCTGTTGGTATCTGGCTCATGGCTGGAGCTGGAATACTGTTTGCCTCTCTCATCGCGCTCGCATGGGGATTCGGTGGCTCTCTGGATCTCACCTCATCGGTTGGAGAGGATCAACATCAAAGCCCTGCAAAAGTGCGCCCATCCCTATTCGAAGACGAAGAGGCGGTCGTCCTTCACGTACCGACAAAGGCCGCTTCTCGAGAACGCCCTTCAATCAATAGCGTGCTACCCAAAGACCTCGTGGCCGGGGAGGCGACGACCATCCGCCTTTTCGGGAACAACTTTCGACCTGATACGAGAGTCTTGCCGGCTAGCACCGCTGGAGACATAGAACTGGTTGCAGTCAAGGTCGTCAGCGGAGAGCTCATTGAAGCTACAATCCGCCCCTCATCCCACATCAGGTTGGGAGAACTGTCGTTGTTCGTTATGAATCCCAACGGCGGGCGTTCTTCCAGCCAAACCCTTGGCATCATCTCCAGTGACCAGTCGACAGTTACCATGCCCAGTGAACAGTGACCAGTAACCAGTGACCAGTGACCAGTAAAGAAAGAGGTCCGAGGCCAGTGAAGAAGAAAGTAGGCGGTGGGCAGTGGGCAGTAGACAAGTAGACAGTGGAATGATAGCTTGACTGCTCGGCTGCTTGACCCGCCTACGCCGTTGGTAGTCGTCTTTGGTCAACGGCTACCGCCTCCGTCGCTGAATCGATCGATGGGCCAGCGACTTCGGCGAGTCTCGCCGAAGCTATGCGAAGGCGGACAATAACATGGAAGTCATCTGGAAGGGGAAGGAACTCAGCCTGCCCTTTCTCGAGCGCCTGAGCTCACGAGTGCTCGAGCACTTTTCTCAATCGCTGAATACCCTGAAGACACCGTCGAACTGACCCTGTATCTCGCGGAAGGCGGTGAGGAGCCGGGGGTCGAAGTGTTCCGGTCGGGCCCTTTCATCACCGCTGAAAAAAACGTCGCAAGCCTGGAAATGGCTCATTCCTTTCTTGTAGGGCCTCTCACACCGCAAAGCATCATAATGGTCGGCGAGCATGACGATCCGTCCTGCAATGGGAACGTCTTCACCTTCGAGTCCAGCTGGATACCCGCTGCCATCCCAACGCTCGTGGTGCGTCAGAGCTATTTGACGCGCCATTTCCAGTAGTGGTGATTTGGAGCCTTCCAACAATCGTGCACCAATCATCGGGTGACGCCTCATCATTTCCCACTCCACTTCGTTCAAAGGACCCTCTTTGAGAAGCACGACATCCGGCACCCCGATCTTGCCGACGTCGTGCATGGAAGCAGCGGAGTGAATCAGTCTTGCGAATCTCTCACCGAGGTCGAGGTGGGCGGCGAGTATTTCCGCATAGTGGCCCATGCGAATGATATGAGCTCCCGATTCAGGGTCTTTGTACTCACTGGCCCGCGTGAGTCGAACGACCGTATCATAGTAGGCTCCCTCGAGCTCTTCACTTCGGCTCTTGAAAATATCAGTGGAATCCCTGAGGTTGCTATTCTCGACTTCGAGCCTCAGGTTCGTCGCTGCGAGCTCTCCACTCTTCATACGCTCCTGCTCCAATAGCTGACGGAGCTCGCGGGCATAGACGGCCAAAGGACTATCGCCGTTTTCGAGCTGGGCTCTTACCTCTCGCGATGGTTCCGGACTCTTGACTGAGCTCATCAGACTCCTTGGCTCACAGCGCCGAACAACGAAATGACTTCGTGGGCTACTCAATTATAGCAGCCAATCCGAAGCCAAAAGACCCTCTTAAATCAGTTGTAGATGCGACTCTTGGTTTGTTCTTGAACTTGGGCCACGAGGTTACGCAAGCTGACCGTCGTGGAAAAGGACTTACGTACATGTGCGCCATCATTGGGGAACCCACCCTTTGAGCTTCCTCTGAGGTTCGCACTTTCGCTTCGTCCCGCCACGGTCACCTTGACTCTTGTCACCCATGTCATCGGGTCGATTGGGATTGGGTAGGGCGGGCTGTCGATGAAGTCCTTGGAAGAACCCGTAGCGTATGTGAATTGGAGGTTTTCGATGTTTGCCGCCACCGGCGTCCATTCCTCACCCAGACTGAGATCCCTTCGCTCCAAATTGGGATGGGGATCCGGCGGCATCGGATGAACTCGGTACTGGACCAGATGGAAACCCCCAATAATCGTGCAGTCGGGATGCAGTTCGTTGTTGAAGTTGTCGGTCAGTTGCCAAACCTCAGAGAGAGGCACCGGCTCATGGTCGACGAGGAGCGCTGAAAGTCCACCGCTTCTACCCAGGCGAGGCTCTCGAGTCACCCGAAAAGGATAGATGCCGATTTTTTCGTCACGGTTGCAGTCGCTCGATTCTACGGCTAAGAGGAGAACATCGGTTGAGTAGGCCCTTTCTGGGTCCTCTTGCTTGGGAGCGAGGCTTCCTGGATTCAGGTTCAGAACCGACGACTGGTGGATCAGCTCGCAAGGTTGGCCTCTCCGGCAAACCCGCGTCTCCGCTGTGGGAATCTCCGGATCTGCATAGACAATCGTGATCTCGTCGGGGACTGCCCCTCCTCCGTCATGCCAACTCACCGCCATGGCTCCGGGTGTTTTGAAGCCCGCGAGGGTAAGGTCCCGGTCCAGCATACTCAATCCACCGCGAGCGCTTTGCTGAAGGGCGCTGATCTCGGGCTCACGCATGGCACTCTCCTGCCCGCGCCGAAGCATCCCGTAGACGGATGCCATGATCACGGACGTAAGGACGAGTGCCACCATGACTTCCGCCAAACTGTAGCCCTGCTCCGCGAGCTCTAAGCAACGCGCTCCCTGTTTCACTCTCCCACCTTTCGGGAGACGGACTCGGCTCCGCCAGGCTTTGGACCCGCCCGCAGCCCACCTCTCCGTAACCATGGCTATGATTGTAAAATGTTGTATTTATTATATTAAACTAGGTGTGTTCCCGATTCAAACGCGGGCAGCACCGGCGGGTTGGTGTTACCAGGAGGATCGTCGAAGCACGGTCCACGATGGGTCCCGTTTTCAGCAGCAAGCTCCAGGAGCTATTGGGGCCGACTCGTCATCTGGACGAGCCCATCGTCCATCGTCCCGGTGAAGCGCTGGACTGCTTTTTGAGAACAAAACCGGATACCCTTGTCCTCGGCCGCCACGTGCTCGAAAAGCAGTAGCCTCAGCTAAGAGCTACGATCCAAGGATGCCGTCAACGAACAACAGCCCCAGGTTTTTTTCGCCTCGCCATTGGCGAAGCATGGGATGCTCACTCCCGGAAATAACATCGGTGGCGCCACCTTCGGTCTTGGCAAAGCAAATCACATGACCTGGTTCCGCCTCACTGAGAATGACCGGCGAGTAGGTGACAATGAGCATCTGGGCATTCGGCACTGCACAGAATCGATTGAAAGAACGTACGGACGGCGCGAGGGTGGAGACCGTTCTCCGGTTCCTCGAGAAAATAAATCCCAGAAAAATCCGGAAGAAACGCAGGAAGAGTCAAAGCTAGGAGCCGGAGCGTTCCCGTGGATGCACCCCACGAAGGAACCTCCAGACCCGTTTGATACTTGATAGTGACGTAACGGTGTCGATCCAAGGGGCGTTCCTCGATACGGACACTGTCGACATCGGGCAGCGCTGTCTTGGCGTTCTCGACCCATGCATCGAAGGCTTCGGGGGACTCCTCCTGAAGATGGCTTATCACCCACGGCAAATTGGAGCCATCCATGTTCAACCGGGTCGACTGAGCCGGCGCTGAAGGTCTGTGCAACAGGGACGAATCGAGGGCAAACCTCTGGATGCCCTCAGAGAGAAGTTGTTTGAACCAAGTCGTCACGGGAAACTTCGACTCGTCTTCTGGGAGGTTTCCCAAAGCTGACTTCCTCGTCCCCAGTTGGAACGGCATCACCCAGCCCTTGCCGGGCTCGCGGTACACCTCGGAATAGTAATTGTCTTTTCTACCCGAGGACTTGTTGACCACGGTACGCACACCGCTGACCTTGGGCATCACAATCGTCTTGCGCACCGGATTGTCAAAGGGGAAGAACTCCCTTTCCTCCGGTTGACGTTGCTCGAGCTCTTTGAGCAAGACTCTCTCCGCTTCGATCTCGGGCTCACCGTCCCGAGAACTGACACCCATCACGACTTCGTAGCGGATGAGATCGAAGTGCTGCTCCGGTAAAAGCCGTTTCTTCTCCTCGGGGATTCTTGCTTCGACGGCAAGCTCCACCCGCTGTCCCTTCCTCTGCCATAGGAGATCGCTCATGTCGTCGGCACGTTCGCCGATCGCAGCATCGAGCCCGTCGGTGACCAGACGTCCCAAAAAAGAGGGAACATCTAAAAGCGCGGTCTTGCCACTCTCGTTGGGACCGACGAGGACCTGGAGTGGACCCAAACGGACAGAGAGATCCCGAAGGCTACGGTAGCTCAAGGCTTCGATACGGTGGATCATGGGACACCTTTTTTCAAATGACGATCGAAAAAATCGACAGCGGCCTCGAAGGCTTGGAGCCAATGGGCATGAGTCAAGAAGCTATGCACCTCGTCCGGAAAGATCAGCTGCTCGAGCACCACGCCTCGATTTCGTAACTGTTCGACCAGATCGACGCTTTCGCTAAAGGGCACGTTGCGATCATCATCACCGTGGATCAGGAGTACAGGCGATCGCCAAGTAGCGATAGATGCCATAGGTGAGGATTCGTAAGCAAGTTTCGCCATTTCCTGTCGATTCACGGGGTCATAGGAGGGAACGAAGTTGGAGATCACCTGGTTCCAATCGTGTACGCCATGGATATCGACACCGGCTGAAAAGAGACCCGAAGCCCGCGCCAACCCCATAGCGGTCAAGTAGCCTCCGTAGGAGCCTCCCCAAAGTCCGATCCGATCCGGATCGACATCGGGACGCGACCGTAGATAGAGCCCCGCACCCAAGACATCATTGAACTCACTAGCGCCTGTCGCTCCATAGTTTAGAGCCTCTCGAAACTCCATCCCGTAGCCGATACCGCTTCGGTAGTTGACGGACAGCACCACGTAGCCGCGATGAGCCAGGTACTGGTTGAACGCGTAGGTGTTGTGATAGTAGCCCATGTAGTGCCAGCCCAAGAGCATCTGCCGGCGTGAACCACCATGAAAGAAGATCGCCGCGGGATGTTTCAGACCGGAAGGATTCCCGCGAGGAAGAAAGAGCTGGGCATGGATCTTCATGCCATCGGCCCCCGAGAATACGACTTGCTCAGGTTCGACCAAGACATCGGAAGGAAAGTCCGCAGGGATGGTGTTATGGGCCAGCGGCCTCGGTTCCGCCGACCCTACTTGGACCGCTGGATGGGCCGGCGTTCGGCTATCGGAACATAGAAAAGCAACCGCCTTGCCGTCTCCGGTCTCCACCGGCGACCACTCGATTCCAAGACCTGTGGTTACTGGTGACGGCGTTCCACCGGCAGCGGAGACCCGCCAAATATGACGACGGTCGATGTCGTCTTGATTCGAGTTGAAGATCACGTCTCGTCCATCCGCGCTGAGGGACACATACTCGACTTCGAATTGCCCTGGGGTAAGATGCGTCGCTTCTCCTCCTTCGACGGGAACCGAAAAAAGATGAGTCCAGCCCTCTTTTTCCCAAGGAAAGACCAAATGACCATCTGCCGACCACAATAGGCGGTTCGTCGCCGTGACATTTCTGAAGACGCTCCCTCGACCTTCTCCGGATCTCCAGACCTCTCGGCCGTTCCCGGTGACGACGTCCGCCACACGAATGGACCAAGGTCGTCCCGCGCGATGCGGACCGAAGATGTTCAGGCCTCGCGAAGCCGGGATACGAATGAAGGCAATTTGGTTGCCGTCGGGTGACCAAACGGGATTCGAGTCGCGATCCACGCTGGGCTCCAAGAACCGGAGAGACCGGTCTTCCCATCTATAGACACCGATGAAACTGTGATCTCCACGTTGGGAGGTAAAGGCGAGTCGGGATCCGTCTGGAGACCATCGCAGCTGGTTGCCTGCTCCGCGCGCGCGCACAAGTTGCTCCGCATCCGAGCTTCCATCCAGAGGCGCCCACCATACTTGCTCTCCCTTGAGAAAGGCTACGCGGTCATCACTCGGCGAAGCCGCAGGAGAGTCTCCTTCACCGAGTCGATGCGGCGTTCCACCGTCGAAGGGAACCACCCAGACCTCCTGTGATACACCGGCGGGTTCGCTCAGCGGGTTCGGATACTCTCCCTGCCGATTTGGAGCACCTCCACGAACATAAACGATGGCGCCCGCGTCCGCCGTCCAAACGAGATCGGCTATTTCCTGGCCGTCGTCGCCCTCGTACGCCGTCAACGCCTTACCCACATATTCGGGCGCTGAGGCCACCCAGATGTTCCGTTGTCCCCGCTCATTGAAGACCCAGGCAAGAGCACTTCCACTCGGTGCCGCCACCAAAGAGGTCGGGAAGGGAGCACTCATGACCTGCTCGAGAGTAAAGTCCCCGGATTGAGACCATGACGTCAAAGGTGTGAAGCAGGCGACGATCGCGACTAGGAACAAGACCCTCTTCATGTTTTTCTTCCTCCACGCAGGCTGGTGATGCTGCAATCAGACTTTGCCAGGACACTATTGCCGCTCTCGCCCGGTTGTCAAGTCGTTGGTTCGTGAGAGGAGAAAGGAGGAAGAAAGGAGAGGCCAGTGAAACAGTGACCAGTTACCAGTTACCAGTGAACAGTGACCAGTGAACAGTGACCAGTGACAAGAACAGTTAAGGGCGCAAATCCAGTTTACATAGTGGTCGAATAACAGTCTTCTCGAGGACGGTGCTTGTCCGATCAAATACTGACTTTCACACATTATCAGTCTTTGGTTCTCTGTGTTCTTTCGTTACTGGTGACTGGTCACTACTTTATCCTTCCTGTTGACACCAGTGATGAAGGAGAAAGAATAAAGGAGAAAGGAGGGGCAGAACCGACCCTGTGGGTACTTTCTTCCTACTTTCTACTTTCTACTTTCTCCTTTCTACTTTTGACTTCCAGGTCTTCAGACATTAGCTTTTGAACCGTGAATGAGTCACCAGATATCATCAGAAAACGGGTTCTGGGTATTTTCGAACGCCAGAAGGCAAACCGCCGAAGTGTCAATTCGTCTTCCATTGACGAGCGTTTGAGAGAGCTTCTTCGACTGCTCGAAGCCATCGAGTCTCACCTCGATGAATTGAAACAGGCGGTCTACGAGGACTTGGGCAAGCAAGGCCCCGAAACGTTAATCACTGAGCTATACCCCATCACGGCGGAGATCAAACTCGTTCTCAGGCACTTGAGGGAATGGACGGAGCCGGAGACCGTTGGAGCACCCATTGTATTTGCGGGCTCTCGCAGTGAGATCCGTCGTGTGGCAAAAGGTGTGGTGCTCATTGTTTCCCCATGGAACTACCCTTTCAATCTAGCAATGGGTCCGCTGGTCTCGGCCATCGCAGCGGGCAACTCGGTCATCGTCAAGCCGTCAGAGTTTTCTCCTCAAACGTCTCGGTTCATAAAGCAGCTCGTCTCGGGCCTCTTCGACGAGAAGGAGGTGGCGGTCGTAGAAGGGGATCATCAGGTGGCGCAGTTGCTGGTCGAGCTGCCTTTCGATCATATCTTCTTTACTGGTAGTCCCATCACAGGTCGAAAGGTGATGGCGGCGGCGGCTCGACATCTCACTTCGGTGAGTCTCGAGCTCGGCGGCAAATCTCCCGTCATTATCGATGCGGGTGCCGATCTAAAAGAAGCCGCCACCAAAATCGCATGGGGTAAGACCATCAACGCCGGACAAAGCTGTGTCGCACCCGACTACATTTTGGTACCGAAGGAAAAGGAGCATTTCTTCATCGAGTTGCTAAAGGCATCTCTGAGAAAGAGGTACGGTGCTCTAGACCGTCTCGTCGACAATCCCGACTACAGCAGGATCATCAACCTCCATCATTTTCGACGGATCAAACACCTGGTCGACTCAGCGGTCGTAGAAGGGGCAAGAATCGAGGAAGGCGGAACGTTTCTCGAAGAGGAGCGTTTCATTTCTCCCACCATTGTGAGTCACCCGCCCCGCAACTGCTCGCTCATGCAGGAAGAGATCTTTGGTCCGGTGCTTCCCGTCCTGAGCTACGAAGACCTCAGTGAGGCTATCGCATTCGTCAACATGCATCCCCCGCCGCTGGCTCTTTACGTCTTCAGCAGGAGCGACGCGACCATCGAGACCATCCTGAGCGATACCCGTTCAGGCGACGCCGTGATCAATGACGTGGTGGTTCACTTCGGCCACGTTGGTTTGCCCTTCGGCGGAATGGGAACGAGTGGTCTTGGCAAGGCACACGGGAGAGCGGGTTTCGATGCATTTTCGCACCGACGCTCCATCCTCAGACAACCCAAACACACCATGGCCCGGTGGCTCTACCCACCCTACACTCGGCTCGTGCGATGGCTCATCCGTTTTACTATCAAGTATTTATAGCTTTTATCGCACGGAGAGAATGTTTGTGGCAGAATGGTTGGACTCAAAGGACATCTAAATATGCGAAAGATCAAAATCAAAGGGGACACGCACGAGCTGACGGTCGGGAAGATGGTCTGTGTGGGTCAGAATTATGCCAAGCACATCGAAGAGATGAAGGGGACCCGGCCCGAAAAGCCTGTCATTTTCTTCAAACCATCGACCGCGTTGTTGACCCCAGGAGAGACCATAACGCTCCCTGATTTCTCCACTCACGTTCATCACGAGGTGGAATTGGTGGTCGTCGTTGGAAGGGAGATGCGTCGGATCGATGTGGGAAGGGCTCTGGACTACGTCGCGGGCTATGCCGTGGGTCTCGATCTCACAGCGCGGGACGTGCAACAAGAAGCCAAGAAGAAGGGGGGGCCATGGGCGATAGCCAAGGGATTCGACGGCTCCGCACCCGTTTCCGAAACGACTCCCGCCGCTGAGGTGGGAGACCCGGGCAACCTTGCCATCGAGCTCAGTGTCAACGGAAAGGTGCGGCAATCGGGAAGGACTTCCGAGATGCTCTTCAAGGTCCCGGACCTCCTTTCATACGTGTCGGGAATTTTCACCCTTGAACCGGGCGATTTGTTGTTCACTGGAACACCTTCCGGTGTCGGCCCGCTCGCCCCTGGAGATGAGCTCGTAGCTGAGATCGAACGGGTTGGACGCGTTCGCTGGCAAGTGAAGTAAAATATGAACCAAGTGATGCAAACCATACCCAACAAGTCTCGAAAGAAGGAAACCTCTGAGAAGCGTGACGCACCGACTCGCTCTCAAGTGGAGCGTTATGAGCTCTTGCTGTCGATCGCCAAAGACATCAACTCCATTCTCGACATCGACCAGCTCTTGGAACACGTCGCCACCCTTGTGAAGCAAGTCATTCCCTACAATCATTTCGCCATTTTCCTCCACGATCCGGACAAGAAGGAGCTCTCGTGGGAGTTTGGTATCGGCTACTCCGAAGAAGCCCGACGACGCTTGGACCCTTTTCCTACGACTCGGGGCCTCGTAGGTCGGGCCGTCCGCACGCGATCGTCCGTCATATCTCTCGATGTATCGATGGAACCCGACTTCCTCTTTGCAGAGACCGAGAGCGGAGATCGTATCCGTTCGGCTTTGGCCATTCCCCTCATCCATAACGATCGAGTAGTGGGAGTCGTGACGGTCGAGAGCACTCGCCTAGCCGAGTTCACCGAAGACCAGGAACAGTTGCTTTCTGCGTTAGCCGGCTTTCTCGCCATCGGATTGGACAATGCGCGTCTTTACCGCGCCTCGGTCCGGGACGCCGCCACTAGGGAGCTGCTGTTCGAAGTTTCGCGTGAGACGAGCTCGACCCTCGATCTTCACCTGCTCCTCGACAAGATCGCAGACGGGCTCACCAAGGTCATCGACTATGACCTCTTCGCAATCTTCCTTCTCGACCCCCAGTCCGGCGATCTCATTCTCAGAAACACGAGAGGGTGGTCGGCCGAGTCAATCCGCCTCTACAGCCGGATCGAAAAAGGGACGGGGCTCTACTGGAAAGCTATCAATGAGCGACGCTCAATCGTAACGGAAGACACTTCGGTCCAGCCCAGCTACCTACCCAAAGAGACCCTTGACGGCCGGAGACTGGGCTCTCAAATCAATATCCCGCTTCTTGCCAAAGACCGACCGGTGGGTTTAATGAGCTTGGAGGGCCATCAAAGCTGCTGTCTTGATGATGAGCACGAAAGAGTCTTGAACACGTTGGCAAACCAAATCGCCATCGCTATCGAGAATGCCCAACTCTACGAGGAAATTCTGACTCGTGAGAAAAAGCTGGAAAGCGACACCGAGCTCGCTAGGGAGGTCCAACGCAGCATGCTCCCCGACGAGGCCCCGGTCGTGCCCGGCTTCGATTTCGGAAGTGCTTATCTTCCAGCTGAGAATCTCGGGGGGGATTTCTATGACTACATTCGCCTTCCCAATGGTCGCATGGGGATCGTCATCGCTGACGTGTCCGGCAAAGGCGTCGCTGCAGCCATGATCATGGCCGCCTCTAGGGGCGCCGTTCGTTCAGCGGCGCGAAACCAAGCCGAGCCCGCCGCAGTGCTCCATGACGCGAACCGCAGACTCTACCGGGATATCAAGCGGAACGTCTACATCACCGCCTGCTATGGCGTCCTAGATCCAGCGCAAAGATCGTTCTCCTATAGCAGCGCTGGGCATTTCCCGCCGGTATTGGTGCGAGACAACGGAGACAGTTCCTACTTGGAGGCCGGCGGCACTATCCTCGGAATGTTCGATGGCGTTGTCTTTGAGGAAGAACCTGTAAAGATGAGCCCCGGGGATTTGATTTGTTTCTATACCGACGGCATCGTTGATGCATTCAACCAAGACGAAGAGCCCTTCGACGAGGAGCGGCTGGAGAAGCTTCTCGTGAAAACGCGCCATCTACCGGCGAGTGAGATCGTCGAGCGCATCATCTCCACTGTTCAGGAGTTTTCACGAGGATGCAAGCAACATGACGACATGACCGTCATTGTTCTAAAAGCCGTCTAAGAAACAACAACTTTTTTGGGCTGGACCCTAAGCGCAAAGGACTTGCCGCAAGCTCGCCAGACTGATCTTCGAACCACTCAGCACGAGCACGACATTCTTACCTTCGAAACGTTCGATCTCCTTGAGGAAAGAGGCCACGGACAACGCACCGGCCCCCTCGACCAACATATAGTGTTTCTCGATTAGAAGCTTCATCGCCTCTTGGATTTCGTTCTCGCTGACGAGGATGAAATCATCCACCAGGGCTCGACAGATATCGAATGTCAGGGACCCCGCCTCGATGCCCCCCGCCGTTCCATCCGAGAGTGTGGGCTCCGATTCGATGTCCAACAGCTCGCCGGCTTGAATCGATTCGAACATCACTCGCGATTTTTCCGGCTGGCATCCAACGATCTGAACCGTAGGGTCGACGGACTTCAAAAAGCCCGCGATCCCAGATATCAATCCGCCACCGCCAACGGGTACCAACACGACATCGATGTGCGCCAGCTGGCGAGTCAGCTCGACACCCACTGTTGCCTGCCCAGCGATGATTTCGGGGTCGTTGTAGGGTGAGACGTAAAACAGGCCACGCTCCCGGGCCGTCTCCTTGGCAAACATCTCGGCTCGAATACAATCATCGCCGTAGAGCTCGACATCCACTCCATAGGAGTCCAATGCCTCCACCTTGGCCGAGGAGGCATTCTGAGGCAGGTAAATGGTCCCATTGGCGCCAAAGCGCTTCAAAACGTAGGCGAAGGCGTTACCATGGTTTCCCGAGGAGGCCGTAATGAGTCGGCCCTTCTTATCCTCCTCACTGAGAGACAGAAACTTGTTCATAGCTCCCCTCAGCTTGAAGGAGCCGGTAATTTGCCAATTCTCCAGTTTGAGATGGACCTGAGAGTGTCCCCTTTGACTGAGATAGGCGGAGGGCTCTGCAGGCGTTTCTCGAATGTGCTCTCTAATTCGTCCTTCCGCTTCCAAACCTGCCTTATGTAGATCGAGCTTCACAGTCTTCCCTCGCCTTTGACCGGACGACGAACCATTGAAGATTACCGGGGTATCTCGCCGAAGCGCTCGATGAAATACGAGCCGTCCTCTTTGACCACCACCACGAAATAGACCTGTTGCCCGACTTCCACTGTCTCTAAGTGGGTCGGATCCAGGAGCTCGAAGGCCATAGTCATCGCGTTCATGAATCCTGGGATGTCTTCATGGGCGATGGTGACCGTCGAGCGCTCGAAGTCGATGGATTCGATGACGCCCGCACCCTGGAAATACTTGGGCTCGGACGGCTCTTCTGTGGTGGCGGCGACCTTCTCGGATTCGTTCGAGGACGGAGCGTCACCTGAGCCACAGGCGACCAGAACGAAAATCATCAACATCGAAACAAGTATCCAACGCATCATCATCTCTCCCTTTCTATTGGCAAGTCTCCGACTGCAAGCGGTGAACCGTCTCCGGGGCGATACCCTCATCGTCGTGCTTGATGTACAGATAAACATACCGGGAGAACTTTACTTCCTACCGGGGGGCGTCAGTCAACTACCAACGCCTCTGTCTCCATCCGTTCCCCATCGATGAACGACCGTATCCCCATCCCATTCCGCAAGGACCCCGCCCGTAGAAACCCCAAGAGGCTGCTCCCGGACCGCCTTCGATGCCGTTCATGCCGCCTGCGCCACCAAACCGACCTCCCCATCCGCCGCGTCCGCGACCGTAGCCGCCACCTCGGCCACCGTTTCCACGTCCCAAACCGAGTCCACCCGAACCGCGTCCCCATCCGGTAACGAGTCCCTGTTGATCGTAGAGTGCTTTCTGCTGGCTCGTTAGCAAACCGCGCACGGCCTTTTGTCGTTCCACCGTTTTCTTGTGCACTTCGGCATGAAGGTTACCGATCTCCCTGGCTTTGGCTTCCACCTCGTCAGAATTCGGGTCGGGTGTCCGCATCAATTGTTCGAGCTCCAGATTTTTTCGCTGCAAATCCGCCCACAGCGGCAGAAGTTCTTCCCGCCATTTGTTGGCAATTTCCTGGACCTGCGTCATCTGATCGGGAGACAATCCCAAAGGATTCGGCACTCCTTGTCCGAAACCCCACCAGGGGTTACCCGCCGGTTGCGCCCAAACAGGGACCGCTGTGACTATCGCAAGTACAACCACTATCCATCTCATCGTGACACCTCCGCCATTTCGTTGCAGTTCACTGTCTTCTACGACGGCCCGCACCGCGACCTTTTCCCGCGCCGGAGGGAGGATCTCCCTGTCCGAAGTCGTTTTGTCGGCCGCCTCGGAACCTCCGCATGCAACCGCAACCCTCACGCATTCGATTTTCGACCCGTGTGAAATACTGCTCTTGTTGTTGGGGAGTTAGTAGTTTCTTCTCCTGAAAGAGCTGGGCGACTGCACTCTTCTCCAGCTCCGCCTGGAGCTCGACGAGCTCGTCGACGAGCGGCCACACCGAGGTTGCATCGGAAATGTCATCTTCTTTAAGGGCGGTCAACAAAACTTCTCGGGCTGCCCGGATTTCACCATCTATCCGCCCCCAATCGTTATTGAAGGTTTGGCGTTTCGCTTGGATGGTACGAATCTGTTGAGGAGACAAACCAAGCGCTTCTTCTATGGGCGAGGTCGCTTCCTCGGACCCACCTGAACCAAAATGCCCTTTGTAAATGATCGTACCGAGGGCCGATAGGTTGAGTACCAGAAGCAGGAGATTCACATTGGTAACAATGTTTTTCATCGCACCGCCTCCTCCCCCTCGTCATGGCTGAGAAGCGTTTCAGCCAAAGAACCATGAGGCACACTATCTAGGGCGGCCAGGAAAAGAAACTCCTCAGACTCAATCTCGGTCGAGATGGTCGATCGGCGGGTGGCAACGGCATCACCCAGGTGAACTCCAGCCCCTACCCCAATGAGCAGACATGCGGCCACCGATGCGAATCTCCAGAGGGGCCGCCGGAGAAGGAGGGGTCTCGCCGTGGTAACTTGCCCGGCCTCATAAGCTTCGATCCGCTGCTTCAATCGAGAAAAGAAATGACGTGACGCTTGAACCTCGTTCACTTCTCGGGCTTCCTGCACCAACGCCACCACTTCGTCAGTAAGAGCTCGACAACCGCCGCATCGAGCGAGGTGTTGTTCAACGGGTCCTTTCTTATCGGGAGGTAGTCCGGCCTCAGCCACAGCCCAAACGTGTTTCTCGAGCTCACGGCAATCCATATCTCGAAGTCCTTTCACACCATTAGACACGTCACCGGCATCCAAACTTTCGGTTTATTTTCTTCCCTTGATGGCACGTGCTATGTACTTTCTTAAGTTCAACTTAGCCCGATGGATGCGCGATTCAACAGCCGAGTAAGAGCAGTCCATGATCCGGGCGATCTCTTCGTAAGAAAAGCCCTCGACGCCGTGCAACGTAAAGGCCACTCTTTGGTTGGTGGGAAGTCTGTTGAGCGCCTGCCGGAGCATCTTTCGTCGCTCGTTGCGCTCGAGAAGGGCATCCGCGGGTTCTTGTTCACTGGGTAACTGCTCGAGCATCTCCGGACTATCGAATCGCTGGCTCGTCCATGGCAACCACGCTCGGGATTTGAGCTTGCGAATGTGGTTGAGACAACAGTTGACTGCGATTCGATACAACCACGTGGAGACCGTGGAGCGGCCACGAAAACTGCCCGCGCTGACGTAGACCTTGAAGAAAACCTCTTGTGCCACATCCTCCGCCTCCACGAGGTCCCTCACAAACCCAAAACAAATACGCAGCACTTTGTTCTGGTGAGCTTCCACGAGATGACGAAAGGCGTCTTGGTCTCCGTTCGCCGCAGCGCGCAGGAGCTCGAGGTCCTTAGTAGAGCTTTTTTCGCGACTTTTCATGGTGAGCTTGAGGCCGGCGCCGAATCATATGTTACACCCGTTTCTCCCGAGAGCTGCGGCGGCTGCCCCCTGCGGGCTTTGCCTGCATCCTTTAAATGGAAAATTAGCCGCCGTTTTTCCCACGCATTCATTCCGGGGTCTATACTGGTCAATGAGCGCACCAGCATGATGAATCCACCGAGCAGACTTCTCATCGCCGTGGCTCTCGTTGCGTTGTGTTTGATCTGGGGCACGACTTGGGCCGTCATTCAGATTGGACTCGAGAGCATGCCACCTTTTGGCGGAGTGGCTCTCCGCTTCGGCATCGCAGCCGCAATCCTCTTGGTTCTCGCTCGCGCCTTGAACATCAAACTGGGAACAACTCGAAGGGAAAAACGACTGTGGTGGGTCAACGGTTTGCTGGCTTTTTGCGTTTCCTACGGTGTGGTTTATTGGAGCGAACAGTGGGTCCCGTCCGGCTTAGCTGCAATCTTGTTTGCCACCAATCCCCTGTTCGTGGCACTGCTGGCTCACTTGGCGCTTCCTTCCGAATCCCTCAATCGTGCTGAAATCATTGGCATTTCACTTGGATTCGTTGGCGTCGGAGTCATCTTCTCCGAGGATTTCCATGCGCTCGGAGGAGAACAAGTACGTCTGGCTGCCCTGGTCATGCTGTTCTCACCACTGGCGGCAGCCATCGCTACCGTCACCGTCAAACGCTGGGGAGAAGGCGTGCACCCTTTTTCCCTTTCAGCCGTACCGATGGGCATTACCGCAGGCATCATGGGCGCGCTGGCGGTTGCCTTCGAGAAGGGACAAAGCTTCAATTGGAACATGTCCTCCATCGGAGCCCTGCTCTACCTCGCCATTTTCGGCTCCGTCATCACTTTCACCCTCTACTTCTGGCTATTGGCGCACCTACCTGCCAAGCGATTGGCGCTAATAGCCTATGTTATCCCCCTGGTGGCGGTTGTGGTCGGTACGTTGAGAGGTGAGCCCATGACCCTACGCACGCTTACGGGTGCTGCGCTCGTCGTGGCCGGGACCGCCTTGGCCGTTCACCTCCACAGGGTCTCAGTTACACCGACCGAGGCAAATGGCAAAGAAACCGTGAAGGGAAGGGTTGTCGAAAGGGCCACAGCCGACATCGACTGAATCGCCAGCCGATGATACAATAGTCAAAATACAGTCATTTTTGTGATTTACTCCCGGACGCCGCAATCGATGTGTCTTTGGAGAAAGAGCATCGGTGGAGGCCCACGGCCCGGAAGCGATATCGCTTCACGGTCCCTAGGGGTGCTGTTTGGCCGTAGAGAAGGCACTACCAAGAGAGCAACCGCAGGAGTCTCCAGAGACGGCGACGACCCGGGAGATCCTCCAGGTCCTCGTCAAAGCTCAGAAAGCCCGACGTCTCTATCAAGCCAAGAATGCTATCCCCGACCGGCTCCAGAAAGAGCTTTACTCCAAAATCTCCGCTCATCTCGATGAGGTCAGGACGTTCAGCCTGACCATCCGCGAGTTCCAAATCCTTCTTGGCGAGGATGTCGTCTATGAAAGCGACGACAGGAACGATAGCCTCGCATTCCTACTTTTCCGAGACGGTATCCGTAGGCTCACCTTCGAGACCGGTCTCCAAGAACCCGAGCTCCAGACCTTTCTAAAGTGCTTGAACCGAGTTGCAGTACTGTCCAACGAACAGGACGACCTCGTCACGCTCTTTTGGGATGCGGACTTCAAGTCCATCAAGTACTACGCCATCGAGGAGCTCACGGACGAACCGGACGGCCCTCGCCTACAAGATCAATTGGCATCAGGCTCGTTGGGGGGCCGGGAAGGAGCAGGCGCTCCTCCTGATGCCGTGAGCGTGAAAGATGTCGAACAACCTGTTCGTCATCTTCCGGTGGAAGCCTGTCGACTTCGAGAAGAAGAGGTTGAAGGCCTTCGCGCGGAGCTTGCAAAAGAAGAGGAAGAACCCTTCGGGCCCGCGGTCGTCGAGCTTGCCATCGAGTTGGCTCTTCTCGAAACCTCCGAAGAGGAAATCAAGGCGTTAGCCGAACACCTGGTTTCGATCGTGAAACGGTTACTCATGGATGGAGACCTCGATTCGGTAACTCAGGCTCTCGAGCACCTCACAGGACTCACGGAGATGGCAATGTCCAACTCCGAGGCGGTTCGGCACATGTGCGACAGGGTGGTTCGTTTCTTGTCGGAACGTAAGCAGCTACAGCAGTTCTTAGAACAAGCCGAATCCGAAAGATCCATCAAAGCTCCACAGATGACAGCCTACTTTGCCTTCATGGGAGAAGCAGCCCTTCCTTTTCTTTTCGACTGGATGGGGCGGATGGGGGCCGCGGCCCATCGTCGGGCCCTATCAGAGGCTGCGATCGTAAACGGCGAAGCTGCACTCAAAGAGCTCGAACGCCGCGTGGCACAAAGCTCGAAGGCGTTGGATTCTACGTCGCTACGGGAATTCCTATTCATCCTGTCACGTTTTTCAGAAGAACAGGCCGTACCACTCGTTGAGAGGCTCCTCAGATCTTCTGATCCTTTGACACGCCGCGAGACGATACAGGTCCTTGGACGTTTCAAGACCGAGCGGCTCGACGGACTTTGCCTGAATCTCTTGAGTGACGAAGACAACGAAGTGCGCCGGGCGGCACTAGACACATTGGTCCGTCGCGGTCGACGAGAATTGGCACTGCCGCTCCTCGAGCGCGCACTGAAGGATCCGGCGTTCGATGAACGTAGCCTTTCAGAAAAACGACGCCTGTGCGCGGCGGTCGCCAAAATCGGTGGCAACGAAGCTCTCGGCGGGTTTGCCGAAGGGCTTCAATCTAGAGAAAACCGTTGGTTCGCCGCCCGCAAACAACGCGAAGCTTGCGAGGCCATCGTGCATGGCATCCGCATGATCGGGACCGCTGAATCTCGAAAGCTCCTCAAAGACATGGCGAGCAGAGGAAATCGTCATGTCCGGGCGGCATGCCTCAAAGTACTGTCTGAAAGAAGAACCTGATGACAAGCGGCACGGACACGACGAGCGCCACTTCTTCGCCGGAAAACCGCGCCTTTCTCACCTTGGCTCGAGAGGTTCTTCAACAGCTCGCGGTACTCATTCGCAATTCTTACTTGCACGATCTGACCAACGAGGTGTTCGTCGAGCCACTCGACAAGGCAGAAGCCGCCCTAAGGGAGACCGTGGCGACCGAACATGGCTTCCGCTTGGAGCGGTCAGGCCAGGAGTTCTACGCCAACACGGTTCGGATGCGCATGGAAATCCGCAATTTGCATTCCTACAAATATGTGTGGGAGGAGTTGGCCAAAAGAAACCTTGGTGGCATCCGCGTCGATAGGCCACCCAAAGCCGCTTCGATTTCCGCATTCTTGACCGCCTTGGCAAGGGTCCGCACTCCTAGCGAGCACGCCCACGATGTGGTGAACAAATCACTCGATGAACTGGGCGTCACCGAGATAAGAGTCCTTCCGCCGCGACCGGAGGAAGAAGACAAGCTCGACGAGGAACAAGTTCTGGATCGTCGACAACGAGCCATACAAGCCTATCAGCAGGCCTTGGATTTCATTCGGGAATCAATGGCCAACTTCGATTCTCCAGCGCAAATCAACGTTCGCCAGGCCAAGCGTACGGTCCAACGATTGGTGGATATGAGCTACGAGGAAGGAGATGGGTTTTCTCTAGCCGGAATGGCATCGGTCAAAGGCCACGATGACTACACCTTCAACCACATGGTCAACGTGTGCATTCTGGCAATTGCCTTCGGCCAACGCCTGGGACTGAGAAGACAAGACCTGGCTTTGCTGGGACTCTGCGCTCTTTATCACGATATGGGAAAGCTCCATATCCCATTGGAAGTTCTCAACAAGGAGGGCCCTCTCACCGAGGAAGAGTGGGCTCTCATGGGCAACCACACCGTCTATGCCGCACGCACCTTGTTCCCTTTGATTGAACAAGACTATGGGACCCTCGGCCGTATCTACACCGCCATGCAACATCACCTGGGAACGGACGGCAAGGGTTACCCCAATATGCGCATACGGCGACGGCAGACCCTCTATGCACGCATCACGGCCATCGTAGATACTTTCGATGCCATGACAACGCGGAGGATCTATCAGAAGAAATTCTTACCCGACGAGGCTATGGCAGTACTGCAAAAAGCAAGCGGGCAGCGATACGACCCCCTGCTCGTCAAGGCTTTCATCAACTGCATGGGTATCTTCCCCATCGGCTCCACGGTCCTTCTGACCACGGGGGAGCTGGCGGTGGTGGTCGAGTCCAACCCAGATCCTGAAAGGGTGGACCAACCAAAGATCAAGGTCGTCACGGATGCCAACAAGATCATGCAAGATGCGGTGCTCGTCGATTTGAGTCAGCCCGATCAAAGCCACCGCGGCGTCGTAAAGTGCGTGGACCCGGAGGTGTACGATATCAACGCTGCTCACTACGCGATCTGAAGAATGAAGAGCAAAAACAAACGACCCATTCTGTGGCTGAGTCGGACCGGTTTGCCCCGTGGCGTAATGGGTCGGGACCTCTCGAACCTAGGACATCCATTGCTCTGGGAACCGATGTTTCAGACCACGATCCCCAAGGTGGCTGATTTGGATCCGGTGATGGTGATCGTGGATGCGGAGAGAGTGACCACCACGGTGCGAAAGCTTCTCCGGTCTCTCCACGAGCTGCGGCGGTCCACCAACTTTGTGGTGTTCTTGCTGCACACAAATCAACGGCCGCGCTCGAAGGAAATGGCGGAAGGAAGATTGATCAAAGGTCGTGGGGTGGCTGCCCAGGTTTCCGCGGCGCTCGACGCGCTGGAAGCAGCCGGGAATTTCAATGCCAACGATCGCGAGTCACATCGCCAACTAAAGCGGGCTAGAAGTGAGTTGAGCCAGCTTCGTGAATTAGTAGTTAGAGATGACTTGACCTGTCTCTACAACTTGCGTTTCTTCAACCGTGCCCTGGAAACAGAGCATTCCCGCGCTGAGCGCTTCGTCCGCCACTACTCTCTAATCTTCATGGATCTCGATGGTTTGAGAGAAGTCAATAACCGCTACGGCCATCTCTCTGGAGGGCAAGTACTCCAGCAACTAGGCGAGTATCTGAACACGAGTCTACGCCGCATCGACATTCCATCCCGCGTTGGCGGCGACGAGTTCGTCGTGATCTGTCCGGAGACACCGAAGCCCTCTGCTCGGGTTCTCGCCGAAAGACTCCGTCACGAGATCGAAGTCCTCAGACTTCGTTGTGATGCGGACTACCCCGGTATCACAGCCAGCATAGGCGTGGCATCCTTTCCCAAGGATGGGGACACAGCCGAAATAGTCCTCGAACACGCCGACAGAGCCCTTTACGAAGCCAAAGCTAGAGGGAAAAACACGGTCTGTTGTTGGGGGGACTTTCCCTCGGACTCGAGCTCCGACAACCACATCGGAGGGGTTCATCACATGCAGCCCTCCGATGAACCGGACGAAGACGACGCGCCGAGTTCGGAAATCGAGAGTTTGACGTCAAGTTAGTGGAACGAAATCAAGAACTCAGGAACTCAAGAATTCAAGAATCCCCATTTCGAAACCTTCCGGAAGTAATCGTGCAACAAGCTTCTTGAATTCCTGATTTCATGATTTCTTGATTCCTTGAGTTCACTCGCCGTTTGCTGTCATGTGCTAATCTACCTCCGTCTTTTAAGGGAGGTGACGCGTGAGCACAAGAGTCACTAGACGTAGCTTTCTTGGGTTGGCGGCAGGAGGAACGGTAGGCATGAGCTTGATGAGCGGCGCGAAAGTCAGTGCAAAGGAGGTCTCGCCGGTGCGACTCCCGGAACCCAGGAATCTTTGGGATTTACCGACACCTGCTCTTCTCATTGATTTGGACGGCATGGAAGCCAATCTGAAGAAAATGGCGGATTTCTATCGGGACAAGAAAGCTGGCATCCGACCGCATACCAAAACCCACAAATGCCCCTTGATCGCCAAGCGACAATTGGAGCTCGGTGCCGTCGGAATTTGCACGGCCAAGGTGAGCGAAGCCGAAGTCATGGTGGATTCGGGTATCGAGAAGATTCTCGTAACCTCTCCCGTCGTGACCATCGACAAGATTGCCAGGGTCATCCGCTTAGCCGAAAGGAGCGCTGACCTCCACATCGTGGTCGACCAGCCGGCGAACGTGGAAGACCTCAACCGAGCGGCTGAAGCCGCCGGACTCGAGCTCGGCGTCTACGTTGACCTGAACGTCGGAACGGACCGTACCGGGATCGAGATGGGTGACCCGGCCGTAGAACTCATCGAGCTCATCGGCAAGAGTAAGTCATTGCGATTGGCAGGGATTCAAGCCTATGGAGGTCACCTCCAACACAAGGTGGGCTGGAAGTATCGCAAGCGTTCATCGGAGGGTACTCTCGCAAGAGCACTCGAGGTCCGCCATCGCGCTCAGAAAGCGGGCTACGACGTGCCGGTTTTTAGCGTGGGTGGCACCGGAACCTACAACGTCGACTGCGACATCGATGGAGTAACCGATGTCCAGGTGGGGTCCTACCTCTTCATGGACGTGAACTACCGCAACGTCGGCGGCAAGCAAGGTACGGTCTTCGACGACTTCAAACCTTCTCTTCTCGTCCTAGCCACCGCCATCAGCCAACCCGTCAAGGGACGGATCACTATCGATGCCGGCATCAAAGCCTTCGCTACCGACAAAGAGCCTCCCCAGCTGTTGGATATTCAAGGCGTGAGCTATTCCTTTGGAGGAGATGAGCACGGCGTTCTACAACTCAAGAACCCGTCTCGGGATATCAAGCTGGGAGACAAGGTACTGCTCATTGCCTCCCATTGCGATCCGACGGTCAACCTCTACGATCACTACTACCCTTTCCGCGGAGAGACTGTCGAAGAAATATGGCCTATCGCAGCTCGCGGACGGTCGCAGTAACAGGAAATCAAGTACTCAAGTACCCAAGTACCCAAGTACCCAGAAAGAGTCTTTTCCTTGAGTGCTCGAGTACTTGAGTTCTCGAGTTCTAGCTGATGTGGGGCTCGTGTTCATTTCATATCGCGGATCCGGACTTCGATTCCCGCCTCGTCCTTCATCAAAGCCAGAAGCTCTTCCGTATCCGTACTCCCAAAATGGTACGGATACAGGATCTTGGGTTGAAAGGTTTTGGCTGCATCGGCCACCATTTCCGGCGTCATGGTGTAAGGAAGATTCATGGGTAAGAAGGCCACATCAATGTCTTCGAGGACCTTCATCTCAGGTGTGTTCTCCGTATCGCCGGCAACGTAGACACGTTTGTCGCCCAAAGTGATCACGTATCCGTTCCCCACTCCTTTAGGGTGGAACGGCTGCGCAAGATTGTAAGCAGGGACGGCTTCGATTCGAAAACCGGCTATCGTCTCGACATCTCCGTTCGCCATCACCTTGCCGCCGCTCGCCTCCTCACTGCAAGTCTTCGTCAAGACGAGCTCCGTTCCGTCTTTTGTGATCATCTCGATGACCTTCAAATCGAAGTGATCCCCATGTTCGTGCGTTACTAGAATGAGATCCGCCTTGGGCAACTGGGTGTAATCAGCGACCTGTGAGAATGGGTCCACATGGATGATTTTCTCACCGAACGTAAACATCAACGTGCCGTGGCCGAGAAATGTGATTTTCAAATCACCGGAGGAGGTGGGGATGACATCTTCTTCAAACGACTTTGCCTGCGCTACCAACGTAACGAGGAGACACGAGACCACAGTGACCAAAAATGAATGCTTCATCGTTTCAATCCTCCGAAATGATACGACCTCATGGAACGGAGCCCGGTGAAGTCGTCATTTGCCCTGCCCTCGTTGGCTCTAGGATTTGCTCGAGCTTGGCCGAAGCCAGTCGGCCCAGGCGGTCACACACTTTGTAGCCTTTCCGCCCTTCCAAGATTTCGGAACAGTGCAACGGCGCCATCGACGACCATGCCTGCCAAAACTGTTTGACCATGAGGCGGCAACGCTTCTTCGCCACCTTTCTCTGCACGGGAAGCGTTTGCACCGCGAGACCGATCGCCATGACTCCTGACGTTAGAAACCCACACAAATCACGATGGCCAAGGCCTCCTCCATAACCGGCCGCAACCCACAGCAAATCATCGGTTTTTTCGAGATATCGAAGCGACACCGCCAATCCGGACTCCGCGCAACTGAATCCTTTGCCGAAGTAGCTATCGAGCTCCTGCGCCATCGTGGATCGGCTGACAAACTCCCTCTCCTCCGGCGTCAGCTCCTCCAGCAGTTGAGGTTGCAACGAAGAAGAGGGTGGGGCGGCGTACAGGGACTCAGAGAGACCAGCCCCCAACATCATCATAGATGTGGCGGCGATGAAATCCCTCCGCCCTTTGGACGGCATGTCGATTTGGCTCATCTGCAGTCCCCCTGATTCGAATAGGCCAACACTCGGCCGGCATCTTATCACTTCTATTGACGAGGAGACATCGTCAGGGCCAGCCAGCCAACGTGCGAACCGTGATTCCCGTTGGGCCGGGTGCCCGGTAAGGAGGAGCAAAACTAGGCCACGAAGTTCCCGCAATATCGAGGTGGATTCACGGCTTGCCGACGGTTTGGTCTTTCTTGACAAGGGCGCAACGACGTGCTAATTATTCAGCATATTATGCTAATAATTCAGCATAAAGGAGAATCGCCATGACGTTAGCTCTTTTCTGCTCATCTCTGCTCGTAGCGACTGCATCCTTCGCTGCCCCCGAGACCTCGACAACACCCGCAGTACAGAAGGACATTCCCTCTCTCATCCATGCGATCGCCTCGATGGATGCCGCGGAGCGTGCACGGGCTGCGTACCATCTAGGCCGCATAGGCTCCCCCGCTGAGGCCGCTATCCCCGCTTTGATCCGACTGCTTGGTGACGTGACTCCCGTCGATCCGGGTGCCTACCGGGAAACCGGGTACGGTGGTGGCTTCTGGGAAGAAGTCTCCCCCGGGAAAGAAGCCGCCATTGCTCTATCCGAGATCGGAGAAGCGAGTTTTGATCCACTCATCGGTGCTCTCGAGGATGAGACATGGGCCGCTCGCATGCACGCCGCTCTCGCGTTAGGCCTTCTCGAAGACCAGCATGCCGTCGAGCCCTTGCTCCAACGGTTGAAAGAGACCGAGCCGAAGGTGCGCGAGAGGGCGGCTTGGGCCCTTGGCATGATCGAAGACCCACGATCGGTCTCAGGCTTAGTCGAGTCACTCGCCGATCCAGAAGCACAGGTGAGAGAGCAGGCGGCTTGGGCACTGGGGATGATCGAGGACAATCAAGCCGTTGAGCCATTGGTCCGAGCATTGGAGGACATTCAAGCGCAGGTGCGGGAACAGGTGGCTTGGGCACTCGGCATGATCGAAGATTCACGGGCTGTTGAAGCACTAGTCACCGCTTTGAGAGATGAGTCGCACCACGTGAGAGAACAAACCGCATGGGCCCTTGGCATGATCGAGCATGCCTCGGCCGTTGACGGTCTCACCAGTTCACTCGCCGATCCGGAAGCCAGGGTCCGAGCTCAATCCGCTTGGGCTCTTGGGATGATTGGAGACTCGCGCGCCATGGACGCACTGATCCAAGCGATGAAAGATGAGAATGCCAAGGTCCGAAAGCAGGCGATATGGGCCATAGGCATGATAAGTGATTATTAGATTCGGCGCAGCGGGGTTTACTCGGGCGACCTGGTTTTTTTGATCATCTGAAACCGCTGGCCGTCAGGAGCGGTGTCATAGACTCTTATGAAATTACCCGCCTATTCCAGCCCCAGTAGGCGAGCTGCATTGCCCCCAGTCAACTGCTGGATCTCTGCAATCGAGAACTCCATGTCGAGCAGGCCCGCGATGAGCTGCCGCATCCCTTCGACGGGGGGAGACACGCCACGGATGCCGTAGTCTGTGCCCAATATGAAGTGGTCCACGCCAATCTCACGGATCTGCCGCCCAAGATCTCCCAGATTCCCGGGTCCGCCAGGCGTCGAGATCCGCAGTTCGTTGATGTACTCTTTCTCTGGATAGTAGTGCGTGCGAGCTACCCCGCCCGGATAGACGCCACAGTCCGCGTAAGTCGCTTCCAACCACGCGCCTGCGGCGGCGGCCTGCTTCTGTTGGTCCATCGTCATCGCATTGCGGGCGACGTGCGCCACTAGCACCCGGTTCATGCGGATGCCATAGCGAGGCGCCAATTCGATCAATCGCAGCGCCTCCTGCCGCCGACACATGACCCGTGTTGAGGTAGACGTCCGGGTGCTCGGCGACGAGTTGCAGGATCTCGTCCAGGTCGGCCGGGACAGGGTCTTCCAACGGGATGCGGATGGCGCGGGCCAACTCCTGGGCGGCGAACTTGGGATAGAGGTCTTTGAACAATACCGGCTTGCCATCCACCATCCTTCCTTCTTGACTGGCCAGGTAGTAGGTGGAGTGCGCGCCGAAACTGACGAACTTGGCGCCCGCACCGTAGTACAGGGCAGTGTGGACCGCGCGTGGATTCATACCCCCGTAGACGGTGTTCAAGATGATGCCGCCGAACACCTGGATGTCGGGCACCGCACGGCTCACCAGCCAGGCCGTACCGCTACTGTTCTCCATCACATCCATGTAAACCAGGCCGCGCATACCGGCGGCCTTCGCTTGTTGCGCAGCCTGCAGGGGGTCGACCCTGCGCGGGCTGGACTTGAGGTGTGGACCGGCATGCACATGGATATCGATGGCGCCACGAAGCAACTCATCTGGCAGCTCCATGGAGCGCGCGTTGAAGCTTTCGCCCGCAATTTGGGTCATGCTTTGGGCCCGGAACGCACCCGGTTCAGCTGACCACCCCGCCTCCACCGCCAGCGCGGCCACGACGACCAGCGGAGCGAGATACGCGACTCGTCTCATCTGACACCTCCAGGACGGGACAATGAGGGCGCAAGTATACGTCAACCCGGACGCGAGGTGCTTGGCCGACGGAAACGACTCAGAGCTCGGCCCGACTTCGGCGATGATCTGCTGTGCGAATCCACCCCGAGCCCTGGCACTTCAAACGACTAGCTTCAAAAAGCCTCCGAATTTCGACGGTTGATGGAAAAATGAATCCATTGATACAAACAGCGGCACAGGGCGAACGAAGCCAACAACCAGACGTGTTGATCCTTCTACCGCCTCGTCATACTGGCCGAAGTCAAGGAAAACGCCGTGCGCTCTTATCATCCCGGGTCGCCGTGAAGAAGGTAGGGAAAGGAAAAAGCGCTCTTGACAGGAAAAGAGAAATGTCATACGATCGTATGACAGGAATATCGTAGTGAGAATAAACGCAAGACTCGATGACGTCAGCAGCCGGGAGCTTTCCTACTTGGAGCGTGAGACGGGATGGAGCATCAGTGAGATCGTGCGGAACGCGATCCGTTCCTACTCTGCGCAATTCAAGAGAGTAAAGGCCGATCCCGAAAACGCACTGAAGCGGTCCGGATTCATTGGCTGCGCCGAAGGTCCGTCGGACCTTTCTCAAACGTACAAAGACGAGCTCCATCTGGTTTCCGAAAAACATGGTTATCGCTGATACCGGCTTCTGGCTAGCGCTCGCGAATCGCACCGACCGTTACCATGACATCGCTCGAACGTGCTTGTCAGAAATCCGGGAACCCCTTGTGACTACCTGGCCAGTGATGACGGAAACCTGCTACCTCCTTCTGTCGAAACTCGGCAACGACTCCCAAGAAAAGTTTGTGAAAAGTTTCACTGAAGGAGCATTCGAGATCTTTGATTTGACAAGAGAGCATGTCCCGAGAATCGTGCGAAATATGCGGAAGTACTCCGATTTGCCCATGGATCTCGCGGATGCTTCCCTCGTTGTTCTCGCCGAGCATCTTGGGCATGGTCGCATCCTGTCGACGGACGAACGAGACTTCAAAACCTACCGATGGAAACAGCACAAACCTTTCACCAATCTCCTTCTGACGGCCTGACATCTAAATAGGTCACAGAACCTTCCCGGGAGACTCCACGTCCAATAGGTCGGAGGCCTCCATGCTATTCGGCGTCGTTCACGACATACGCTTCTCTGTTCGCTCACTCGCCGAGTCGCCCCTCGTGACAGGGGTCGCGGTCTTATCTCTCGACTAGGCGCAGCCGAGGAAAACACCGGCAGAGTTGTCGGATGGGCTCGCCATTGTGAATTGCCGCGGTATCCATTGGCGAACGCTCCCTTCAACAGGATCTTCAACAAGCGCCGCTGCTGTGATCGTGTCAGTCTCGGGGGGCGCCGCGGTGAAAGAGCTTTCTTGTTCTTTCCGTTCAGGATCTGGTACTTTGACGTCGTAGTGGCCCTTGGACGGATCAGTACACACCGTCGAGTGCACGCTGGTGATGCACCGCGGGGTGTGCCGATAACCGGCGCGCTACGCCTCGAAAAAGCTGCAGGAGAAAGGCCATGAGACCAATCCGATTCCTGGCATCGATCACAGTGCTCGTTCTTCTTTGTAGTGGGGCAGCCGCACAGCAACAGATGTACTGGGGCAACGAAGTCCCGGAGGGCTGGAACGGGCAGTGGCCCCCTGAACTGCTGACCGTAGCCGAAAAGTCCGACTTCAAGAGAACCATGTCGATCGAGGACCTCCACGAGTTCATCGATGCAGTGAAATGGAAGAGCGAGAACGTCCACGTGTTCAATCTCTTCACCACCCGACTGGGGAGAATCTCTTCCGCCATCGTCCTGGCAAATCCGCGAGTGACCTCTCCGGAGGAAGCGGAAAGCTCGGGAAAGCCTGTCGTGTACCTGCAGGGGAAGATCCATCCCCCGGAGCCCGAGGGCGCGGAAGCCATGGCGATGTTGATGCGGGACATTTTGTTCGGCAGTCGAAAGCACTTGCTGGACAAGCAGATCATCATCATGACGCCGATCTTCAATGCGGACGGGACCGGCACCCTGGCCACGAGGGACCGGGCACCCTTCATCGGTGGCCAGCGCGCGAACGCCAAGGGTTTCGATATCAACCGGGATGCAGTGAAACTCGAGACCGCCGAAATGAAAGGTCTATTAGAGAACCTGCTCAATCCATGGGACCCGGTCCTTCTATACGATTCACACCGGATGGGGCGAGGCAATTTCGCCTACAGCATCGCCTACGTGAATTGTACGGTACCCGCCGCCCATCCTGGTCCGCGGCAATACGTGCGTGACACGCTCTTTCCCGCGGTCCGAGAGATGGTGAGGAGCAACTTTGGACTCGAGCCGTTCACACACGCACTGTGGCAAGGCGAGGAATGGCCTCCCAAGGTGTGGCATCACGACGGGACGGTCTGGTTTCCCGACGCGAAGTTTTTGGCCAACGCCTACGGCCTGAGGAACCGTATGTCGATACTAGCCGAGACTCCGGGCGCCGCGAGTTTCGAGCGACAGGTCTTCAGCCAGTACGCATACATCACGTCGCTCGTGGAGTTTACCAATACCCACGGCGAGGAGATGAAACGGATCGCCGAAGAGGCCGACAAGGAGACGGTGGACAGGGTTCTGAAGAGTGCGGAGTCGGGCGAGCTCCGCAACTGGTTGGACGGTGAGTACCAGTCGCGTGGCAAGATTGACATCCTGGCCTACCAAGATGGATTCCCAGAGGTCAAGACCGACTACCTGCCCGGCACCAGCATCAAGTCGCACATCCGTCCCAGCGGTCCACCCGAGGTGGTGCCCGGGGTCGAAGACATGACCAAGCCGGTCGGGACGAGGAGCGCGTGGGTACCCCGAGGTTATCTGATTCCCGCCCAGATGTCGTTCCTGATTGAAAAGCTCGAGACCCAAAACATCGATGTGGTCGTGCTCGAAGAGCCGATGAAGGCGGAAGGTGCCAACTGCGGCCCAATAATCGGCCTGCCCGCATGACATGTTGATCTAAGGAACAACGTGCTGATTTGGGGCCATGACGTGTTGGTCTAAGGAAAAGCTGCAGAGACCACTCCTTCCGAAAAAAACTTCTTCATGGTTTCGGATGAACCCCTGATTCATCGAAGACTGTCCCCTTTTTTGCAGCCGAAGTAGAATATAGCGGAATTGAAAAAGCTCTTACATGTACCGGTTCGCGAGCTGGTCGAGCAGACACTTCGCTCCGGGGACCTGAGCCTCGACGTCTGGAGTCCCAACCGCTCAATCGATGGCATCCGTGGCCATCAAATCGTCCAGCAATCTAGACCCGAAGAATACTCCAAGGAAGTACCCCTGACTCACCACGTCGAAACAGATGATTTCATCTTGGAGGTATCGGGGCGGGTGGACGGCATCTACACTTACCCCGACCGTGTGGTGATTGATGAGATCAAGACGACCGCCGGAAATCTCGAACGGCTGCTCCTCGACGAGAATCCCATCCACTGGGGACAGGCCAAGGTCTATGCCTATATCTACGCTCGACAAAACGAGCTCGAGCAGGTCACAGTCCAGCTGACTTACTATCATATCGACACGACCGAGACACGAGAGACGGCGACTCGTTTCCATTTGCCCGAGCTCGAACACTTCTTTTCCGAGGTCGTCGGTCGATATCTCGAGTGGTTGAAGCAGATCGAGACATGGCGCGAGGAGCGCACCCGATCTCTCGAGAGCCTCGAGTTTCCCTACCCCTCTTATCGCACCGGGCAGAGACGAATGGCCGTCGAAGTGTTTCACACGGTTAAAGATGGCGGACAGCTCACCGTAGAGGCACCCACAGGGATCGGCAAAACCATCGCCGCAGTATTTCCTTCTTTGAAGGCCATGGCGGAAGATCACGCCGACGTGCTGTTCTACCTCACGGCTCGTACGACCGGTAAGGCAGTGGCCGAAGCGTCTCTCGGGGCCCTTCGAGAAAAAGGACTTCGATTGAAGTCCGTTACCCTCACGGCCAAGGACAAGATCTGTTTCAATCCCGAAAAGGCATGTAACGGCGAAGAATGTGCTTACGCAAAGGGATACTACGATCGCATCGGTGAAGCCATGAACGAGCTCTTCGAGCGCGACGGCTTCAACCGTGACGGCATCGAGGAGACAGCGATTCGGTACAAGGTTTGCCCGTTCGAGCTGTCTCTCGAGCTCTGTCTTTGGACAGACGTGGTCATCGGAGACTACAACTACGCTTTCGATCCGGGAGTGTACCTGCGGCGGCTTCTCGAAGACGAGGGAGGACGACGGGTCTTTCTAGTGGACGAAGCCCACAATCTCGTCGATCGTGGGCGGGAAATGTTCTCAGCCGAAATCCGAAAACAGCCGCTGCTCGAGCTCAGACGCCAAGTCAAAGGACGCCAAAACACGATCTACAAGAGCCTGGGAAGAATCAACACATGGCTCGTGAAGTGTCGCAAACAATGCGAGCTCGAGGGGGGTGGGATGACCTCCCCCGATCCTCCGGAAGACCTCTTTCCCCTGCTCAGGGGGTTTTGTCGGGCTACCGAGAAGTGGCTTGTAGCCGCGGGCAGCATTCCCCACACACTCCGTGACGCCGTTCTGGACATCTATTTCGATTTCAGCCGATTCTTACGGGT
>CAVONV010000032.1:0-537671 GCA_963697355.1 uncultured Acidobacteriota bacterium | reverse complement strand
AGAGTGCGGCCGCCGAATTTCCAGGAGTTGCCGTTTCGGAAGATGATGTAGGTGGTGTGGGGATCGATACGCGTATGGCTCATCCAATTATCCACCATGGAACGAGGGATGTAGACCGTTTGAGGGGATACGAGCTGGTCGAAAGCGACATGATGAAAAAACGCAAAATCCCGCTTAGCAATCCATTGGCTGTAGTGAAAGAGGGGGATCTTACCGGACAGTCCATCGGATGCACCCTTCGGGAAGAGAGCTTTGAGCAACTTGGCATAAAGGAAATAGGGGATCACGAGAGGCAAGGCCACTAAGTATTTTGTGAACCACCACGGAAGACGCGACGCGATCTTCCGTAGAGGTTCGACGAGGTTTCGGACGACGGCGTTGCCTTCATGAGCGTAGACCCAACAGTGGAACCGCCCACCGGGGCGGGTATGTCGAAGCACCGCCTGGAAGCCGGCCTCTGGGATCTTTAGATGATGCAGGACACCGATGCAGTAGACGAGGTCGAACTGCCCCATGTCGATCTGAGTCAAGTCGCCCTGGCGAAGCTCGAGCATGCCCGGCGGGAGGTGGCTCAAGTTGTGGTGGGCTGTGTCCAGGGTGTCGCCAAGCTCGACACCCGCGAGGCGGGATGGTTCGAATGTCGCCATATGATAAAGGAGCGAGCCGTTCCCGAATCCTAGCTCGAGGACGGCCTTGCCCTGGAGCTCGTTCGGCTCCAGTGGTAAGAACCAGTCCAGGAACTGCTCGCGGCTGTAGATGGACGAACGCCGCAGACGGTTCCAGGATTCGGAAAAGGCCGATGCGGTGGCAGAATCGGGGGATAGAGCTTCTTCAGGCTGCAAGGCTCTCGTTTCCAATCAGGGTGAAGAACCCTCCGCAATGTATTTCTCGTGCCAAAGCTCGAACACCAAGAGGGTCCATAACAGCTTTCGATTGTCTCGAGTCCCTTCGGAATGCTCGGTTATCAATTTCTGAATATAGGTTGGTTTGAAGAAGCCCTCGCGTCGGATCTTGGCCTCTTGGAACTGGTCGCGCACGAGCTCCCTCAAATCACTGTTGAGCCAATAAGCCACCGGCATATTGAATCCCTTCTTGGGTCTTTTCAGGATGTCCGAAGGAATGATGCCCTCCATGGCTTTCTTCAACAAGAACTTCGTCTTCATCCCACGTAGCTTGAGACTGTGAGGTATCTCCGCAACATGTTCGGCGAGACTGTGATTGAGGAAGGGGACACGGACTTCGAGCGAGTTGGCCATGCTGGCCCTGTCGACCTTGGTCAGTATGTCTCCTTCCAGGTAGAGCTTCACGTCCATATACAGGATTTGATTCAGTGTTTGTTCCGCGTCGCAACGTCGCTGGTGCTCGTACGCGATGTCATAAGTATCCACTTCTTCCTGGAGAAACTCCGGCACGAACAGCTCCGCCTTCTCCTGAGGGGTGAAGGATCCGAGCCATCGATGGTGGCGGTTGGCCAATGGGACACCACGGCCGGAGATGAACCGGCGGGCTTTGAAGTCGAAGCTGATGTTGTCCTTCGATACCGGAAGGGAGTCGATGATCTTGGGAATCAGTGTGGCTCGAAGAGAAAACGGAACCCAACGCTCGTAGTACTCGATGAGTCGGTGAGCCTGGAGGGTAGGATAGCCGGCGAACATCTCGTCGCCGCCGTCGCCACCGAGGGCGACCTTGACATGCTCTCGCGCGAATTTTGAAAGGAAGTAGGTGGGAACGAAGGAGGAGTCCCCGAGTGGCTCGTCCAGGAAATCCATGAGTCGCGGTATCAGCGCGAGCATCATGCTCGAAGTAACGGTGAGCTCGTGGTGCTCGGAACCGAGATGTTGCGCGGCCATCCTCGCATAACGGGACTCGTCAAAAGATCTTTCGTCGAAGGCAATGGAAAAGCTCTTGACGTTGCCCGGAGCGCTCTTTGCCATCATTGCCAAAATGGCCGATGAGTCGATCCCTCCGCTCAGTAGGACTCCGATGGGCACGTCACTGACCATCTCCTTCTCGACCGCTTCCTCGAGCTTTTGTCGCAATCGCCCTTTGTAGTCACGCCAGCTTACGGGTGGTTTACGTTCGCTCTTGCTGAGGCTCAGGTCCCAGTAAGGCTCAACGGCAAGACCCCGCTCTGAAAACGACAGACGATGACCGGGCGGCAGCTTCTTGACATCCTTGATGATGGTTCTCGGCGTCGGTACGTACTCGAAAGAGAGATACTCATCGAGGGCCACGAAATCGACCTTCCGTTCCACGGCCGGATGAGCCAAGAGCGCTTTCAACTCCGAACCGAAGATCAACTGTTTCTGCACCACCGTGTAATACAGGGGTTTGATGCCGAATCGGTCGCGGGCCAACAGTGCGCGACGCCCGGCGGCGTCCCACAGAGCAAAGGCGAACATGCCGTTCAAATACCTGACGCACTCGTCTCCAAACTCCTCGTAAGCGTGAACGATGACTTCGGTGTCGCTGTGTGTAGAGAATCGGTGGCCGAGCTTTCTTAGAAGCGACTCGAGTTGGCGGTAGTTATAGATCTCTCCGTTGAAAACGATCCAGACGGATCGCTCTTCGTTGTGGATGGGCTGATGACCGCCTGAAAGATCGATAATCGAAAGTCGTCTGGAGCCCAGTCCGACACCGGCCTCGACGAAGATGCCTTGGTCATCGGGTCCACGATGTACGAGCGAACGGCACATCGCATCGATTTGTGCTTGGTCGGGGACCCGATTGGATTGCGGCTCGACCAAACCACAGATTCCGCACATCGTTTTTTCGCGTCTGCCTTTCTATCGGAGATCGCGGGACTCGTTCTCCGGACTCGAGTCATGGAGCGACATGATGGGAGACCGGTACGTCACCAAGTAGTCACGATACTTGCCTAGACCGAAAACGACCAGGCCCATTGTAATGCAAATGGCGGCTACGAGACCCGGCCGACCCCTCCGCCGGATTGTCTCGATACTGACCGCGGTAAGAACCGCTAACAGCGGTGAAACGAACATGATCTCTTTCAGGTCTTTGAACAAACCTCCGCCGAAGGCCCGAAGGGCGACGAGCATCAAAAAGGCCAGGCCGTAGGCGGCGAGAATCCGAAACGACTGCGGACTCATCCGTCGAACGAGGACGAAGCCGGCAATGGCGAGCGCGGGATAACCGTAGCCATAGAAGATGGGGATCCTGCCGAGCGCATGGAACAGGCCATCGAGTAGGCTGCCCGTGCCGGATGTCCCGAACCCTTGCGAGGCGGCGGGTAAGATCTCAGTCAAGAACAGCAAAGTGAAGGGCCAATAGAGCCATGTCACGGTGATGAGACCCGCGCCTGCTAGAACGGTGATGAGTCTCGTCGCCAGGCGTCGATCGGTTATCGACGCCGAAATGAGAAACGCGCCCACGGTGAATAGACTCGAGACATAGCTCAAGAGGCTGGCTAAGGCGCTTCCCGCGACTGCGGCTAGATATCGTCGGCTGGTGAGTCGAAGCGACAGGGCGAGGACGGAAGCAATCATGAGGACATCGAAGAAATGCCCCAACGGTGTGGCGTGCATTGCTAAGATGAGACGGCTGAAGGCCGGCGGCAGGAAGGCCGACAATAGAGCGGCGATGATACCCACATGAGGTCCAAGTACGGTCGAGCCCAGCCAAAACACCACCGGCACCTCCGCCGCCGCTGAGGCTAGGCCCACATGTCGAACCCCGTCCTCGACCGCCCCGGGGCTAGGAAGCCATGTGAAGGGATAAAAGTAGACCGGCGAATAGGGGAACGCATAATCCTTCCCTCCTACCATGCGAGGATAGGCCACATTGGTCATCTTCTGGGTTCGAACCCCCCGCTCGGCAATACTTCCTGAGGTTTCTTTGAACGCCGTGACGTAACGGCGGGCATTGGCGACGTCAGGGTAGAACGTCGTGGGGTGGAAGAGTCCGCCACCTTTGAGGAGAAATCCGGCCACGAAGATGGGGACGACCCATTTTCCTCCAGAGCGGGAGCGAAGAAACGCGGCTGCTGCCGTCGAGAGCAGGACTCCGTGAAGGAAGATCTTGGATAGAGCGTGAGAGAAACCGAAAGGATCGAGATGCGCCCCAAAGGCCGCAGCTCCAATCCACGGGATCACAAGAAGCGTTGATGTGATACAGGAGAGTCGGGCCCAACGAAAAAGGAGATATAAGAAAGCGACAAAAAGGGCCGGCAGCCAACTGATGAGTCCTCGAAGTCGAATGGAACCTCGGTCTCCCACGGAGACACGAATCCAATCCAGTCTTAGCCCGCGGTTCTTCCTTTCGTGGGAGTCTATCGCGAAGCGGAGTGAAAGGGGCGAAGGCTCGACCGCTGCCAAATCGATCCGACGCGTTTCGACCTTACCCCCGCGGCAAGTAAAGCGGTCGACCATGTTGTCGGCCAAGTAGACTTCGACCACCGCCGTCTCCGGGTAGACCCGTGAGAAACGATAGGCGATCTCGATCGGACCGCCCTGGAGGGTCAAAGGTAAATCGATGGCCGCATCGTAGGTCGTCCACCGGATCGCAATCCCGTCTGCAATCTCGTAAAAGGGTACGAAGCCGGAAATGTACGTGAAGTCGTTGGGACCGAGGTTAAAGATCACCTCTCCGCCGCGACGAGTGCCTGAGGTCGAGACAAAGGTGACCCAGAACAAAACCAGTAGGATCAATGCCTCCCGAAACAAGTTTCGACCGGAAAGAGAAGCGGACCTTGGCGGTGGGTTGTGACTGCTCGACGCCCCGGCTTCCTCCATTTTCGTTATCTTATGGGATTCCTAGGGCGCTGGTCGAATTCTGGTGGCACCCAGCCGAGTGCTGGGACCTTCTGCGATGAAGTGCCTGTCGTGAGCGAAGCTCACGAGCTCAGGTACTCAAGTGCTCAGGTAGAACGATGTTCGGCGTGGGTCGGTCTTTGGCTTGAACGAGAGTCTCGACGTAGTCGTCTACCATGACGTCGATCCTGTGCTCCTCTGAGATGAACCGCCTCGAGTTGGACTCGAATTGAAGGCGCCTGCGAGGATGTCGGAGTAGATCCATCACATCACAGAAGAGACCATCTTCGTCACCTTCCAAACTTACGCGTGGCACGACGGTATCGGGAAAATCCAGATGATGGACCTGGTCCGTGACCATAACGGCGCGCCCGGCAGCGAGTAACCGGAGGAGCGTCGCGGAGGTCTCGCCGGCCGACGGATAACGGAGATTCAAACAAATGTCGGCGGCGAAGGCATAGAGCCAAAAGTCTTCTTGTGACACTCGGCCTGTCTGGTGGACTCGATGGGCGATGTCGAGCTCTCGGGCCACCTCTATGGCGTCGAAGTGTGAGACGGTCGGACCCACGAGGTAGTAGTCGACATCGACACCTTCGTTGAGAAGACGCCTCACACATTTGAGTGCCGTCGTGATCCTCTTTTCGGGTGTGACGAGCCCAAAGGATGCAAGGATGACACCGGGGCCTTGGTTCAGTCGGCTGCGAGCCTCTTCGCGCTCGACAACGGCGGGAATCTCGATGCCCATGCGAACTCTTTCCACAGGGCGTCCGGGGCAGCTCTCCATAATCTGTCGGCGCGCGGAATGGCTATGGACCAATGTCATTTTGCTGGTCCGCACGAGAAGCTCGTAAAGAGGGTAAGCGTAGAGGATACGTCCGCCTCCCGTTCGAACCGTCACTTCGGCCAATTCGGTTCCTTGGCCAGGGTAGGCCGTCTCGACTTCTGCCTGGTACTCGGCGATACGCGCGAGCGCCCGGTCGCGCTTTTCTACACTTCCCATGTCCGCGCGATAAGCGGCGATCTCCGGCCTGTTGAGATACGAAGCAAGGCGCGAATGATGGAGCACGAGGTCGTGGAGTACGAGAACTCCGGAGTGACGATAGGCAAAATAGTAGATGAAGTCGTGATGAGAGCTGTTCCCCATTTGGTAGACGGGTAATGCTTGGGGAGGTAGTGTGAAGCCGTTCGCCGAACTAACCCCGACATGAAGAGACGGTTCCGCCTCCCCGGCGTCGGTGATGGCCTCGATGATCCACTCAGGGTTTTTCGAGCTCAGTCCTTTGAGGAGATCGTGACTGTAATCCGCGATACCCGTGGGCGTTGGTGGAAGCGGAGTAAAAAGAGCGACTCTCATTCGGTTTCGCCTCTCACCACGTCGTTGAGAAGGGAGGCGATTCTTCGGCCGCGCTCGTCCCACGAGTACTTCGTAATGTCCTCGCCAGCCTGGCGGGCGAGATCGGCCCTTAGCGTGCGATCCTCCGCCAGCCTTCTGATGGCCTGGGCGAGAGCCCTAGGATCGCCGGGCGGAACGAGAAGGGCATTGGACCCATCGGTCAGAACCTCTCGTATGGACGGAAGGTCGGAGGCGACAATCGGTCGACCGGCGGCCATGGCCTCGAAGAGCTTCAAGGGAGAAGTGAAGTGTCGGGACGTGGTCGAGTCCGAGAGGGGAACGACAAAGACATCGGCCGCCCGTCGTTCCTCATCGAGCTTCGTTGGTGGAACGTAGCCACGGAAACTCACCCGCCCCGAGATTTCCAGATCGCGAGCCAACTTGCACGTCCGTTCGAGATCGGTCTCCGGCGGCAGTCCCCCCACGATGACAAGCTCGTGCTCGGGAAGATCCTTCATGGCGAGCAATAGGGTGTCCACACCCTTCCAAGGATAGAGCTGACCGATATACGTAATACGCAGTCCTTCTCCGTCGGCCAGATCTCTGAGGGGAGGGACATCTTGTGGGACTGGTGCTCCGTCGGGAATGACCTCGACGGGAGCCAATGGCCCGTATCGTTCCTCCAGATAACTCCTCAGTGCTTTTGTAATCGTCACGAGACGGGAAACCTTTCGATAGACTCTGGTCTCACGTCGCTTCAAGCGCTCGAGCTTCCTTCGTGTCGGGGCGGGGAAGGTGCTGTAGAGGTGCGGTGCCTCTTCGGCAAACGCCACCGCCGAAGTATGGGCTTCGAAGACCACCGGGAGGCGGTGCCAAAACTGGACTCGCAGGAGCAAGTCGGCCAAGAGAAGGTCGCGAGTATAGAGAACACTGAATCCGTCCGACCTGCATCGGGCAAGGTTCGTTAGGGCAAATGACAGGTGGCCTAGTAGGCCATTGGCGAACGGTGTTTTGGTTCTATGAAGTTTCAGGTTGGGGTGTTCGGGCAAGCCGTAGAACGCGAGAGATGCCGCGTCCGTCATGTCGTCGCTTCTCCTTACAGCTAGCTCGACATCAACGCCGGCTCGAGCCAAGGCGTGGCACGTCTGAATGGTTTGGATACCATTGGCCCTTTCCATCGGGAATCGGATGTTGGCCAAGTAGTTGAGCTTCATACCTGTTCTTCAGTTGGTGAACATTCTAATGGATTGGAGTCACTCGTGGGTATCGGGAAGGATCTCGTGAATCGCGTCCGTTCCGAAGCTCGCCCTAATGGGCATGCGATCCCGGTATCTTTCCATGTCCTGTTTGAGCTGTCTTTGTTGGGCTTCAGGGAATTGCGCGTAATGAATGATGACGTATCGCACCGGAGCCTCTCGCTCGAGAAACTGCAAGATGCGATACGTAGGGAAGTGACGCATCCTTCCCACGAGCACCCAGTAGTCGTTGGGCCACCAGCCGCTAAAGCCGTTGGCCAGATGTTTCCAGTGCGCGGTCGCGTAGTACATCCGGATCGCTTCGTTGGTGATGTCCTCTTCCATAGGAAGCTCGACGATCCCGAATTCTCCGGGCTGCCGGCCGAGCCAGCTATAGACCTCTGGGGTGGGAGGCGCTGGGGCTAGGATGCGATCCAGTGGGTAAGTTTGGTATTCGAATAGCGCCAAACCGAACAGGGCACAACCAAGCACTGTTTGGCGACGAGGGAATCGCGTCAGAAGCTTCGATAGACCCATGCCAGAGAGTACGCCGAGCCCCAGCCACACGAGAATCGATATCCGGGCCGGCACTCTCATGCCTCGGAATCCCGGTGCGTAACGATACAAGTAGCGGTAGGGAAGCGTGTAGCTTTCACCTCCTACTTGAAGCTCGGGGCCTAGAGACAGTAAGAAGCCGATGGCCGTCAACCCGGCGAAGAAGAACCAAACCGCACGTTTCTCACTGGCTTGCTTCTCGGGAGATTCGCGTCGAGGCCCGACCATCAAGCCGAGACCAGCCAGCAACACGACGGTGATGCCGGGAAAGAGAGCCCTTTCGGATCGTTCCTGGCGCGGAAGATAGTCGACATAAAACACTTTGTTGAAGGCGCTGGGACGCAGGTAGTCGAGGGGTTGGGCGGAGAATTGGATCACGTCCTCGTAACGACGGTAGAAACCGTGAGAGCGGTTCCGTTCGTAGGGAAGGGCAAAGGGAAGAGAGAGAAGGCTCACCATGACGGCGCAGGCGAAGAGGATGCCGGCTTTTCGGAGGCCCAGCAAAGAGGAGCTCGAGAATCGGGAAGCGATGAGGGCGAACGCAAACAGAGCCAGAGCGAGGGAAAGATAGAGGGCGTAGTAGTTACATGAAAGGATTTGGGTGAGAGCAAACAAAGATGCCGCGATCGCGTATCGGACCCTCTCGCCGCGCAGGTACCGGAGGAGGAAAAAGAAGATGAAGGGGAACCACTGCGCACTCAAGAGCTGGATGTGGAGTAGGTGGAGGAAGCGATACGGTACTGCCATGTAGAAAAGACCGGCAAAAAGGGCTGCCCAGCGCGAGCCCGTGAGCTCATGGACCAGGAGGTACATGCCGAGACCGGAGAAGACGAAGGTCGAAAAGATAGTGAAGTTGTAAGCGAAAAGCGTGCTTCCGCTCAGCCAGTAAGCGGGAGTGGCGAACAAGGCGACACCAAACAGATGTTCCGAATAGGCGAGGGTATCGCTTCTCGGAAAGAAGATGTTGGCATCGAAGAGCGAGAAGGGCTCGATGGGAACAATGTGGAAGTTCCAGGAAAGAGCCCAGTAGTTCAAGAGCGAGTCGGGGCTCGTGCTGAGACCGATCCCTAAACGTGCTATCAGTGGCCAGGTCAACCACGCCGTCACCAAGGTGTAGGCCGCAATGGCCAGGGCAGGGTGAAACAGATGCCACCAGGAATCTAACGGTGTCTTCGGGATGGGGCGGGGCTCCCCACTTCCCTGGTGCTCTGCCGATGGGTCGTTCTGGGGCATGGCCGGTCTAGTTGACCCTGGTGTTCGAGTGGCGGTTGAGTGCCTCCCACCTCATCTCTCCCACGGCAATCCCCAGAGACCGAAAATCACTTGAAGACGGAAGTTTGGGATTGTTGGCGAACTCTCTGAAGGGGCGGAACGTCGGATGGACGTCGAATTCAAGTATGAGGGAACCACCTCGAGGAGGTCCAAGCTCGATGGCCAACTCTTCCCATCCGCCACGGATTGTCTCGAACAGCATGTCTTGACCATCGACTCGAACCGTCACATTGATGGGGTTCTCATGCGGTCGAGGGTGGCCGTTGGCTAGAGGGATGATGAGAACTTCGTCCTCCCAGGGGATTCTTCGAACGGCGTGGCCGTAAGTCCATTGCATGGTCCCGTTGGGACTTTCTTCACGTTCGTGTAGACCGAAGCTGCGGTCGCCGGCCATGGGCGGGGTGGTTATGGCGAACAATCTCCATGGTAGGAGGGCCAAGGTCGCCCACATCAGAGCGATAGCGGCACGACGCGTCCAGCCTTTGCAGGACGAGTAATAAAGAGATGCCATCCCGAGGAGAATCCAAGACAACCATTCGATGTTCTTGAGATAAAACATGTCTTGGACGAGACCGTTGACGGCAAATCCAACACCACTCAACAGGACTCCCAAGGCCATGTATTGGTCTCGGGCCAACGTGTTCTTCAAAGTGTGATATAGGCCGAATGATACAGCAATAGCCAAGAGGGAAAGGGCTGCCAGGCCCATCACGCCGCGTTCCGCTCCAAAGCTGAAGTACAAGCTGTGGGCGGTATCGCGATAGAGCCATGCGCCGGTTGATCCTCGGGGGTAGATGAGAATCATAGGCGGGCGCGAAAGCTCCCAACCCCCAGCCCAAGGCGGGGCGCTCGGAGAAGAGTTGGGCCGAAGTCCGCCACAGGTTGGTGCGACCGGAGAGATCCAAAGTGGCTTCGCTGAAGCGTTTGACAAGAGGATCCGCTACATCTGGTTTTGCGGACACCATGAGTAGACCGATACAAAACACGCCCAGCGAGATGGCCAGAATGGGGCCGAGGACCTTCCGTTCTTTCACCAACCGAGGCCCAAGGACAAAGGCGAGGACGGTGATTTGAGCCAGTGCGGCGTACCAAGCGCCACGTTGCTCGGTGAAGGGCAAGGTGAGTAAGGCAAGGGTGAGCAGGACGATCCCGCCAGTGCGTCTCCACCGGCCGCCCATGAGCAGCGTGACAGCGGCAACCGGGGTCGCTAGGACGATATACTCAGCCAGCCAACCCGAATGAAAAAACAAAGAGTGTAGCCTGGTTTCTTGGAATGGTCCGCCAAGAGAACGATAAGAGCTTAGGTCAGCGAGACCAGCATGCTCGGCTAATCCTAGCAGGAGAACCAAGGCCAATCCTCCACCCATGGCCATCCCCAGCGTGTCCATCGAGCGTCGGTCGAATGTTCTTCGCACCGCATAGTAGAGCGCCCAACCGATGAGAAGGTTGATGAGTGCCCGCCAGGTGTAGAGAACCGTCCATGTGGGAACGTCCGGGAGAAATCTGACTAGGCCGATCAAGACCGATGGGGCGAAGGATGGAGGGTGATAAGTGATGGGAATGAGCGATGCAACGCTCACCAGGACCAGGCCGGCCACCGGCCAGTCCAAGTCCGAGGGTGTCGTCTTTCCGCGGCGCAGAGCCAGAGCAACGGCCGCCAAGGCTGCGGCGTCGAGGGCAGCAAGATAGGGGCCTCCGGGAGGCGAGCCGAAAAAGGGAAGACTCGCCACGAGTACGAGTAGACCTGCTCGCGGGGCCCAAAGGCCGGCGGCAACGACGGTTATCGGAACCAGCCAGATGATCTGCTCAAACACGGAGTGCCTCAGGGACGCCGAAGTCATCACAGCAGTCGGCAGGTAAGGCCCGAGGTCGTCGACCATTTGGCGTTTCGGACATGAACCTTCCGTTCTACTGATATCGTGAATGACTCGAGCACATGTGCCAAACAGGGGTTGCCAACGTCTGGCAACTTCGTTCATCGAATCACGCCGGTTCAATGACGCCAAGTAACGGGGTGGCCGGCAAAAAGACCCGTATACGGTGCCCGTCGGGTTTCGACTAGCGAACCTCGACGACATAACTTATCTCACATGCCCGCATCGCGCCACCTTGCCCTCCCAACCGCGCCATCGTCGTTGTGCAAAGAACGCTGGCGCTCATACCGGCCGGATTCCAGCAACAAGAAATCAAGTACGATTTGTACCATGGAGCTTAGCAAAGTGCTGTTGACATCTAGCCGCCTATTGTATATAAACTACTGATTTCAAGGGGCTTCCATGACAGAGCGTTCAGGAGGGGACGGCGGGTCGGTTCCGTGAACAAGCAGCCTTGGGATCGCCCGTATCATTGCATTCAGTGACATGACGAAGCAACGTCGCCTGAAACAGCCATCGCAGCTTCTGTTTGTTTAGGAGTTTTGTTAGCGTTCTCACTAACCGCTTGTTTTGTGCCGGAACAGCCTTCGATATAGAAACGCCTCGATCGACTCATGACGGATAACGAGGGTGGCGACTTGAGCGAGCGGCCTCTTGTCGATGTCGTCGTTGTTACGTTCAACTCCCAACAGGTTATTGAGGCGTGCCTCGATTCTATAGGACGACAAACCTATGCTTCGATCGAGGTCGCGATCATTGATAACGACTCCGCTGATCGGACCGAAGAGGTGGTTCGAGCATCGACGACACCTCTGCAATTCTTCAAGAACGCGTCCAATCTCGGGTTTGCGGGAGCCCATAATCAGGGAATACGGTCGAGCAAAGGAGCTTACTACTTGGCTTTGAACCCCGATGTGGTGATGAATCCGGATTTCATAGAGAAGATGGTGGAGGCCATCGAGATGGATCACACCGTTGGAGCTGTAAGCGGAAAGCTCTTGCGTCCTCACGCGAGCGACGGCCCGCGCCTCATCGATTCGACGGGTATGTACATGACGCCGAGTCTCCGACACCTGGACCGTGGGTCCTCTCAGCCGGATCGAGGTCAATACGAGCGTGTGCAGTACGTCTTCGGACCTAGTGGCGCGGCGGCGCTCTACTCCCGCCGCATGTTGGAGGACATCTCGCTCGACGGCGAGTACTTCGATGAAGATTTCTTTGCTTATAGAGAAGACGCGGACCTGGCGTGGAGGGCGCAGCTCCAAGGCTGGAAGTCCTTGTACACACCTCATGCGGTGGCGACTCATGAGCGAAGGGTCCTGCCCGAGCGTCGAAGGAATCTACCAACGGAGATCAACATGCACTCCGTGAAGAACCGGTTCTTGTTACGAATCAAGAATCAGACTTTGACGGAGTTCTTGACGTTGCTCCTCCCCTCGCTTTTTAGGGATTTGCAGGTGATCGGTTATGTCCTCCTGCGCGAGTGGAGCTCCATCAAAGGTCTTTGTTTCGTTGTGACTCACTTGACTCAGATCTGGAACAAGCGGAGACGCATCATGGCCAAGAGAACGACCTCCGGTAGAGAGATGCTCCGGTGGTTTCGCTATCGGCCGGTCGCACGTAGCTTCCCCGCCAACCCAGATCAAATGGTTCCAGCCGCGAAATGAAGCTCGCCATTGTGGGAACTCGAGGCATACCGGCCAACTATGGTGGTTTCGAGACCTTCGCCGAGGAGTTGTCCACTCGTTTGGTGCGACGGGGTCACGATGTCACCGTTTATTGTCGATCGCACTTCACTTCGCGGGACCAGGTCGACTACCGGGGGGTTCGTCTCGTCGTTTTGCCGACGCTGCGTTACAAGTACCTCGACACCGTGGCCCATACGTTCGTCGCCGCCCTTCATTCGCTTCGGCAAGACTTTGAGGCCGTATTGGTTTGCAACGCCGCGAACAGTATTTTCATTCCCATCATCAAACTGTCAGGAGCGCGGGTGGTGATCAACGTCGATGGTTTGGAGTGGAAACGCAAGAAATGGAATCGGCTCGGAAAATGGTTCTACCAGTTCTCCGAGCGCGTAGCCTGTCGGGTGGCGGATGCCTTGGTGAGCGATGCCAGAGCCATCCAGAGCTACTACATGGAGCGGTATCGAAGAGCCAGTGAGTTCATACCTTACGGTGCTCTGACGGAGAAATCGCCGACCGAAGAAGCACTCCGACGTTTTGGCTTGGAGAAAAGGCGATACTTCCTGTACGTGAGTCGTTTCGAGCCTGAGAACAATGCTCACGTCGTTCTCGAAGCGTTCCGAAAGCTCGCGACGGATTTCCCAATCGTGATGGTAGGTGATGCCCCATACGCTCGAGATTACGTCGCTCGACTGAAGGAGATGGCCGATGATCGCGTGCGTTTCACTGGATACTTGTTCGGTCAAGGTTACCGCGAGTTGATGAGCCACGCTTACTGTTACATTCATGCGACCGAAGTGGGGGGGACACACCCGGCACTGGTGGAAGCGATGGGGCTCGGAAACGGAATTCTCGTAAGTGATGTTCTCGAGAATCGGGAGGTCGCAGGTGAAGGAGCTCTGTATTACTCACTCGCGAGCCCGGAGGATCTGCAGAAGAAGATGGCGCTCGTTTTGAACGAACCGGAAAGGCTGGCAAGCATGACTAGAACGGCAAGGGAGAGAGTCTTGTCGTCCTATGATTGGGAGCATGTCACCGATTCTTATGAGACACTATTGCAGTCTCTAGGGAAAAATCAAAGTAGCGCGTAAGGCGGCACGGAGCCCGTTGTTAACAAGGACTCGAATCGGAGGCGGTAACAAGACCAATGCACAGCGAAAAGTTGAGGTTGTTCCAGATTTCGCTCGTGCTTTCGGACATGGCGGTCATCACTCTGTCCTTTTTTGTCTCGTTCTGGCTTCGCAGTTCGGTTCTCTCGGACTACTTGGGCCCTCTCTATCCTCTGCAGCGATATCTGTGGGTCTACTTTGTAGCGGTCATCAGCCTTCCTCTTATCTTGACCGTATTGAGGCACTACCAAACGAAGGACGCCATCAAGACGATGGAAAACTCGCCTTCGGTTGCCGGCAGGGTTTTGCAAGGTGTCATATTCGAATATGCCATCGTATCGGCTTTGGGTTTTACGCTACGGCTTCATGACGTCAGCCGGCTACTGACATTCTTGTTCTTGCTCCTTTGCGGGTCACTGCTCCTGTGGAGCCGCGTACTCGTATGGCCCGTTTTGTTCCGCCGCATTCAACGAGAGCCCTTGATCGTCGTCATCGTCGGCACGGGTGAGACGGCGATGCAGTTGTTGTCCGTGCTGGCGGATCGCTCGGCGATTCGAACCACGGTCCTTGGGTTCTTGGCGGAAAAACCCATTCGGTCGAATGAGCTCGAAGGGTATCCCGTTCTTGGCTCGCTCGACGACTCGTCGTCTATCCTTTCGAAGCATGTGGTGGACGAAGTCCTTGTGGGCCTACCGGAAAAAAGCTTGAAGGACCTGGAACCGCTCCTCCTCACCTGCGAGGAACAAGGCATCACCGTGCGTCTTTCTTGTGACGTTGTCCCGCACGTTAGCTCTCGTATCTGCCTAACGCATTTCAACGGTGTGCCACTCCTGACATTTACCACCAGCCCGAACAGCCCAAATCTCCTGGCGATCAAGCGCGTCATGGATCTATCGCTGAGTCTCGTTCTACTGGTTCTGACTTTGCCTCTCTTCTTGCTCTTTTCTGTTCTGATCAAGCTCACGTCGAAAGGGAAAGTATTCTACAGGCAGACTCGCTGTGGTCTGAACGGCAGGAGATTCACATTCGTCAAGTTTCGTTCGATGGTCGAAGGTGCAGACGAGATTCGAAAGAACCTCGAGCATTTGAACGAAGCCGCACGTCCCATTTTCAAAATCTCGTCCGATCCGAGGGTGACGAAGTTGGGAAGATTCCTTCGGCGAACCAGCATCGACGAACTGCCGCAGCTCTTCAACGTGCTTCGTGGCGAGATGAGTCTCGTGGGACCAAGGCCTCCGTTGCCGGAGGAGGTTCGGTGGTATATGCCGTGGCAACAACGTCGCTTGAGTATGAAACCAGGAATCACTTGTTTGTGGCAGGTTAGCGGACGAAGTGAGTTGAGCTTCAAGGAGTGGGTGGATCTCGACCTCCAATATATTGATAACTGGTCGTTGTGGCTCGATATCAAGATATTGTTGATGACGATCCCTGCGGTCTTGTTTCGAAAAGGAGCTTGGTGAGCGGCAGTCAACTCGCTGGATCAGCGTAGCGAAGTGAGGGACTCAGCTGAGAACGCGGTCATTTTGCCCTCCGAAGCGCCCTGACAAGCCGTCTCGAAGCCCCAGCCAAACCGCCTTTGCCCTTTGATATCTGCCCCCGATGAGGTCCACCGCGACCGATTTCAACGAGCGTAGTGTCCAAATTGAAGCGAGCGAAATTCTGCGCTGCGAGTGATGCTTCCGAATGTAGAGAAATCGATTTCGGTAAACGTAGTAGACGTGCAGGGTGTCGCGAATCTTCGACGATCGGTCGAGATCGTGGGACGCACGCGCTTGGGGATCGATGACACATCGGAATCCCTGTCGTCTTGCTCGAAGACACAAATCGGCCATCTCGCCGCCAAAAAAGTAGTCCTCGTCGAAAGTGCCGATGGAATCGAAGACCTCCCTACTGACCAGCGCCACCGTTCCCGGCACATAGTCTACATCCCAGGCCGCAGTGGGTAGGGTTTCGGGGCGAAGATGAGTGGCGCCATATCGGGCGATATCCCTGCCGCCCGCCGAAAGAAGTCGCTCGCCGTGCCATAGGGTCGGCCCGACAGCGCCGATGTGATTTCCGGAAGCCAACGTTCCCAGCATAGAGACTACACTTCGGTCATCTATCGACGCGTCGTTGTTCAGCAAGAGAATCGCTTCACACCCGTATGCGAGTGCGGCTTCGATCCCCAAGTTGTTCCCACCTGCAAAGCCTCGGTTGAGCTGACTGCGGAGAAAGTGCGTTCCAGGGTGGTTCCTTTGCAGCCAATCGATGCTCTCTTTTCTTGAGCTGTTGTCAACGACCCATGTCGTTGGCTCGGGAAGAACGTCGCTGGAGCGCCACGTTCGAACACTACGTAAGCAGCGGTCGGTGTCCAGTTCAGCGTTCCAGTTGAGGATCAAAACGGCGAGCTTCATTTACCGACCTCGGGCACCTTTGACGTCTATTTCGCTACGTAGCCGAGACGCCGAAGTTGTTCGATTTCTTCTTCGGTCAGGTTCACCGGCTCGACGTCTCGAGAGCGGCTCAACGCGACTTGATGCTGGTGAAAACGTCTTGCCATGTCGCGCAAGCGCTGTGATATTTCGGGGTAGCGGTCCGAGACGTTGTTCTTCTGTTCCAGATTGAGCTCGTTCTCGTAGAGCTCTAGCTCGGTGAATTCGTTTCGGGTCACGAGCGTGTAATTGCCGTGACGCAACGTAACGTTTCCGGGGTCCCCGAGCTCGTTGAAGTATACGGCGGCTTCGGGTTTGGACTCGTCCATCATCAAGGGAAGCAGTGAGCGACCTTGGACCTCGGCGGAGGGCTCGATGCCGGTACCTTCCAGAAGTGTAGGCATCAAGTCAACGAGGCCGATGGCATCGGTAATGGACCGACTCGTTTGTCTGTAGGGCGGCTTGATGATGAGAGGCACTCGGGCGGTTTCCTCATAGGGTTGGGTGTGAAGCACTTTTCCGTGCTCCATGAACTCCTCACCATGATCCCCCGTGACGACGATCCAACTCGAGTCGAAGTAATCGAGATCACGAAGGATGTCCAATAGGCGGCCGATTTGGTGGTCGGTGTAGGCAATCCCACCGTCATAGAGGGCCTTTACCCATTCTAGTTCCTCTTGCGAGAGCTGAGCGGCACCTTTGTGGATCTCCAGGAGCAACTGGGAACCGCATTTGCCGTTTCGGCAACCGCGGAACTCACCCCTGTAGTCGCCGGTAAACATTCGGTCGAATCTCGTTCTCGTCTCGTAGGGGAACTCCCTCCAGTCCGAGTGGACGTCGTAATAATGAATGAATAAGAAGAAAGGGTTCTCTCGGCCATCCGGCGCTTGGAGTTTTCGAGAGTGAAGCCAGTAGAGGATGTCTCGATTGAGGCCCTTTGCGGGTTGGTCCTTCGTTACGAAGTATTCGAATCCTTGGGCAAAGCCCATCTTTCTGTTTAGCCAGGGAGGATGCGTCGTGAAGCCGGCCGTCTGATAGCCGCCGGCGCAAAAGGCCTCCGCCACGGTTGTGAAGCTCAGGTCCAAGGGCAAGTCGGGCCGCGATCCATGGGTGACGGGATGCAGCGAAGTGAGCATGCTTGCATGCGACACGATCGTGTTGGATGAATGAGCGTAGGCGCGCTCGAAGAGGAAGGAACGTTTGGCCAGTTCGTCGAGCTGCGGAGTCGTTCGACGTGAGTAGCCGTAGCAGCCGAGACGGTCGGCCCGTAGCGTGTCTATCGAAATGAGAATCACGTTGGCGCCGGGCCAAATCATGGTGTCGGCACCTCTTGGACCGCCACAGCTCGATAGCGACGTGGTGCAGGGAATGAGAAGACACACGAGTCGGAAAAGACGTCTCAGGGAACCGTGGTTCAACATCGATGTGCTCTTGTGTCTCTTTTCTTCTTGTCGACCTATCACAGTCTAGTGAAAGCGCTTAGTGGGGGCAAACAGTCCGTGAAGGTTGTCGACCCGAACGCTGAAGCCACGATAGCTGTCCCTTTGCTTATCCTATATCATTCGGGCAGCTATCGTTCCGGCCGAGTCTTTCCGCGATGGTATGGAGGAGCGGAGTGTGAAATGAGGGGCTCGATGGACGTTCTGAAAGGCTCGCAGCTTGGATGAGCACTTACTCGTTTGACGTGGCGGAACCTAGAGTCTCTGTCGTTATTCCCAACTACAACGGAGCACACTGGCTTCCAGCTTGCCTCGATGCTCTGGCCGTTCAGGAATTCCGTAATTTCGAAGTGATTCTGGTGGACAATGGTTCTTCAGACCGTTCTGTTGCTTTGTTGGAAGAGGACTACCGCAACGTACGTCTGATTCGGTTCCCGGAAAACCGAGGGTTCGCGCGAGCCGTGAACGAAGGTATCCGCGCCGCGCGCGGCGAGTATGTGGCTTTGCTCAACAACGACACTGTGGCGCGGCCCCGTTGGCTGGGTGCTCTCGTCCAAGCCATGGAGGCCAGCTCGGAAGAGGTTGCCGCCATCGCTTCTCTGATGTTGAGTCTGGATGATCCCGATGTCGTTGACAATGCCGGGGACCGTCTCTCCTGGTGGGGAGCAGCGGAGAAAATCGGGCACGGACAACCGGCCGACGCGTATCGAAATCGGAGAGAAATCTTCTCGCCCAGCGGCGGCGCGACGCTCTATCGTCGAGTTTTTCTGGAGTCACTGGGCGGATTCGACAATCACTTTTTTGCGTACCTGGAGGATGTCGACCTCGGTCTGCGAGGCCGGCTCGTCGGTTACCGCTATCTTCTGGAGCCAGAGGCCGAAGTGCTCCACAAGGGACACGGTAGCGCCATTCGCCGGCAGGACTATGTACGTCTGGTCACGAGGAACCGACTGATGGTTTTTGCCAAGAGCGTACCTTGGACCTTGCTGCTCAAGCACTTGCCCCGACTCATCTACGGGCAGCTCTACTTCTTCATTGTCTATAGAAGGCCTTGGCACAGTTTGGTGGGATACACGTCGTTCCTCGGAAGCCTTCCTCACGTTCTTCGGGAACGGACGAACATGAATCGCCTTCGACGGGTCTCCGTTTCAGAGCTCGACGGGTTGCTCTCGAAGACCATGTCCGAGCCACCCTTGCGGTCCTTGTTGGTCCGGCGAATCGGAAGACGGCGCTCATGAGGGTCCTCTACATGATGACGGCACCTCCCCCTGTTTTGGCTGGGACCGATGCCGTCGTCGAGGAAGCCAATCTGCTGCGTTCGCGATTCGACGGCGAGATCGTGTTTCTGCTGCCCTCATCCAAGTCTCCGCTCCGTTTTTTCCGAAGCCTTTACGGTCTTCGTCAGTTGACCGCACTCCGGCGCATGGAACAGGACGTGGACCTACATCACATCTTTCATTCAGAGCTCTATTTCTTTCCACTGCTCCGTTTCCTTCGAAAGCCCGTTGTCTTTACGGTGGCCTCTGGTTTGAAGGCCAAAGACGTTTCCCCCGACTCGGATGCTCGCGAGATTGAGCCGATCATCGTCCCTTGCGATGGTGACCTCCAGCGTCTTTGCGATCGAGGCTATCCCAATGCCCGAGTGCTCCCGCCTGCGATCGACTTGTCGCGTTTCCGTCCATGGCCTCCGCCGATTTCACAGGAGTTTGTTCTGATGGCAGGCTCTGCGCCATGGACGCGAAAGCAGTTTCGTACCAAAGGCGTAGATGCTCTTCTCAACGTTGCGAAGAGGCTTCCCTTCTTGAGGTTGGTGTTGTTATGGAGGGGCATCCTTTCCCACGAGATTCGAGAGCGAGTCGAGACCGGCTCGGACTCGCCGAGCGGGTCGAGATCGTCGAGGAGCTCGTGGATGTCGAGCAGGTGCTGAAGCGCGTCCACGCTGCGGTCGTTTTAGCCGATAAGTCGAAGCTCGTAAAGGCCTTTCCCCATTCGCTTTTGGAGGCTCTCGCCTGCGGCAGGCCGGTTCTGATAAGTGACCGTATCCCCATGTCTGACTATGTGCTCAAGCACCAGTGCGGCCTGGTTGTCAGCGGAGTCGACGAATCAGATGTTCTTCGGGTGATCCCACTGCTGAGGCGCGAGTACGAAACGTACCAAGAAAACGCTCGCAGAGTCGGAGTCAGAGGATTTCGATTTCCCCGCCATCGTCGATGCCTACCGGGAGCTGTATGAGTCCGTCATCGATGTCGTCCGAAGAGACTAACGGCGAGAAATGCCGAGCCAACTCTCCTTGAAGAGCGCCCATGCCGTTCTCATTCGGAGGTTCCAAGGCTTGGGCGCACATACGAGCGGCATGCTGCGGAGGTACGATTTGTCCGGTGCGAGGCGAGGGTTGCGGCAAAAATCGACCAATGGCTCGGTAACGACGTCCCAGGTGTATTCACTTGCCACGCCGGCAAAGCGGGATGCCATCGCCCCCTTCAAACTAGGTGTTTCGAGCAGCTCGAGAATCGCCTCTGCGACCGCTTCTTCGTCTTCCGGTGGCACCGTTCGTCCCAGTTCCGAGCAACGGACCAGCGCACTCAATACGTCGCCATCGGTCGCCACCGTCGGTAGTCCAGCCCAAACGTGATCTAGAAAGCGTGTGCGGAACGCGAAACGCGTCTCCAATAGATCACGGTGCAGGATGATGCCCAAATCAGATTCCAGCAAGTAGTTTTGCCGCAACTCATAGTCTACCCAGTCATTGAAAAACACGAGATGGTCCGTGAGACCCAGATCATGGCTGAGCGCGACGGTTTGTTCAATGGCTGCCATTCGAACCATGGTGGCGTTGGGCCTTTCCATGCCCATGAAAAAAAGCTTGACGTCGCTTCGGCGTTCGCCAATCCGGGCCATGGCCTTGACGGCCGTTGGCGCATCGAGCCAATCCCAGATCCCACCACTCCAGAGCACCACTTTGTCATCGGGCCCGATGCCGGGGACGACGCCTTTCAATACTCGTTCGGTCTGTTTGGGGGGCTCGCGAGGAAGCCCGAAGGGGACGATCCGGACGAGACGTCCGAGGGTCGGGTCCTCGTCATGAGTAAACGGATTGATCCGGCCTATCGCAGAGAGCATGCCGAGCCAGTAGTCACGCTGCTTATCGCTGGCACATAGGATGAGATCGGCCGAGTGCAGCGCCGTGAGATGCGCCCTTCGATACCTCTCGTGCGACGCCAGTCGCATTTGATGCTCAGCTTCACGATGTTGGTGAAGACCGGCCAGCAGGAAAGGATCATAGGAGTCGACCACGAGAGGCTTGGACAACGTGGCAAGGAACGGGTGAGCGAGAACGACGGCGCCAAGCGTCACAACGACGTCCGCCTCGCCGACGACAGCTTGCAGATCGGATGTTCGTTGGCAGACCCTTATCCGGACGGGAAAGTCTGGCTCCGAGGGGTTCTTCTCTCTGGGTTGAGAAATGGCGGGATGGCCAATGTGACTCTAAACTCCCCGGAGAGGGCACGGGCGAACTCCCAGAATCGGATACCGGGGCCCGCCATCCGTGTTCCAATCACGTCGCTCGTGATGAGGACGATGTGATGTGGGCTCATTTCAGGTTCGACTCCGCGAGATCCGGTCGAGCGCGAGAACGACTGATTTCATTATTGAGCTATTTTACTTCATCGCCAAGATCCATGAATGCTCTGGAGGGCTGAATCTCTGGCTGCGAAAGATCCTGACAAGAGCTTCATCGTTGCGTCGAAAGAACCGCGAAGACCAGCGGCGACGGGCCGATCAAGGCTGTTGCGCCACAATTCACTGGGCGGATACAATCCGTGATTCGTTGAGCCAGATCGATAGTTGTCGGGGAAGTCGAGCTCGAAAGGCAATCCGAGCACCTCGACGAGGTCAGGGACCCCGTTTTCAAGACGTCATTAGGCCCTCGCGTAACTTCGATCGGTCGTTTCCTTCGGACGTATGACCATAGGGATAGCGAAACTTGAGACAGTGAATCCGACCTTTGGGTTTAGAATCCCCAGTCTAATCAACCTCACCCTGATTTTGCTGCCATTCTGGTGGTTTCTCGGAGTGGAGCAGTTCATTTGGTTGTTGGCTTTTGCTGTTCTCAGTTTTTTTCTTTTCTACGGTAAGACAGTAGAGCGACTAGGTGTTTCACTACCGTCGCCGGCCGGTTGGACGCTCGCCTTTCTCCTCATTCAGCTTCTGTCTTCATTCTTCATTGTGGAAACAGCCTGGGTTCTAGTTTTTATCCGAAACTTTGGGATTTGGGTGGGCGGGCTTTGCCTGTTTGTACTGGTCGTCAACTTGGTAAGCTTCGAATCCAAGGAGTTCGATGCCCTCCTGCGCACGCTGCTCACGGTATCTCTGCTGTCCTGCTTGGTGTGTTTTGTGGCGGTTTTTGGCCTTTGGGATCCACATTTCACGTCTCCACTGGCTCACGTCTTGCCGTCGAGCATCGCTGAAAGTGAGTTTGCGCAAGCGATGATCGAAAGAAGCTGGACAGCACTGAAGTCTAAGGGGATGTTTGGAATAGAGTTTGATAGGCCGAGGGCCTTCTTTTCTTACCCCAATCCGTTTGCTGGATTTCTTGTTATTACACTCCCCTTGACCCTATATTTCGCTCGAAAAAGGCGTAGCTTCTTGAGTCGAGTTTTTTGGGTAGGCGCCGCGGCCCTGATGGGATTGTCCCTCGTGCTCACGATGAGTCGCGCTGCGATTCTAAGTCTTCTCGCCGGGTCCGTTGTTGTCAGGCGCCGTTTACCAGGTCGTATCAGGTTGGTGGTTTACGTCGTAGTAGCGGGCGTTTTGTTGGAAGGTTTGTTCATTGTGTCAGACCGCCTGCCGGAAGTGACTGAAGAGTCGACACGGTTCATCGACCAATTCGCGAATGCACGGGGGCAAAGCCTTGGCACCAGAATGACGATCTACTTGGCTACTCTGGAATCTTGGCGAGAGAGGCCCGTGCTCGGATGGGGAACGCAACGCCCTCCTGCTGCGGTGGGCTTGCCGCCGTATTTCCCCCCCATCGGGTCCCACAGCAACTATTTGGCCATTCTGTACCGGCATGGCATTGTAGGTTTGCTGGTGTATCTGCTCTTGATCCTATCCGTCTTCAGACGTTTCCGCCGGCCGGACTTGACGTCGGATAGATCCGATTTCCTTCTTTATGCGAAGTGGGCGTTCTTGGGCAATATCGTTCACATGATCTTGATGGAGATTGACTTGGACGCCATTTTGCTCACGACGACCTTTCTGCTCTGGTCCATGATTGTTGTGGCTGCTGGCCGCGGAACCGCTGATCCACCCAAAGAGATGCCCAATGGAATCTAGTACTTCAGAGAAGGATGTTAAGAAATCGGTTCTACTGGTGTCCAGCGTATTTCCTCCTCAGATCGGCGGACGTTCGGAGAAAGTAGTTTCCAGAGCCAAGCTGTTCGCCCGATCCGGTTGGCAGGTCAACGTTCTTTCTCCTGAAATCGGAGCAAACGAGCGTCAAGATCCCGCCTCGATTCCAGACGAGCCGGGAATAACGGTTCACCGAACACCATACTTTTTCAAGAGCCGATGGAGCTCACTGAGGCACGATAAGGATCGCAAGCTCGAGGTGGAGGCAGGTCGTCTCGGTCGCCTTCCAGATATCGTGCATCTACACAAAGGATATGTAAGATGGTTCCCCTACGCGATCACAAGGGGAGTGCGCCTGGCACGGGAGAGCGACGTCATACTTACCATGAGTAATCCGGTCGCTGCGCATTTGATAGGGCTGGTGATAAGCAAGTGGACCGGTATCCCTTGGGTTGCCGAGTTCCGCGATCCTTTGGTTGGCTATGCCTACAGTATGAGAGGCCCGGAGGTCTTGAACAGGGTTCTCGAGTCCCGCATCATTCACAGTGCGGATCACATATTTCAATTCCAGGATTTCGTGCCGGAGCCCATATACGATCGATATCCTGGGCTGCCTAGGAGCAAATTCACCGTCGTTCCCTACGCTGGCTACAATCCGGAGGATTTTGAGAACTTCAATTTCGATGAGAACATCGAGGTGGGCGATAACAAAGAGCTGCGGTTCTCCTATACGGGAACCTTCTACGGTGAGACCATCACGCCGATTCCTTTTTTTAAGGGTCTGAAGGGCTTTCTATCCAAAGAAAAGCGAGACATACGAGCTGTTTTTGCAGGTGACTGGGGCGAGGGCTACCAACAGCTCGTTTCGGACCTTGGTTTAGGTGACTCTGTGGAGTATATGGGATATCTGACCCGCAGCCAATGTATGCGGCTTTGGGAAAAGAGCCATGTGTTACTCCTCATATTGGGTCCCGAACCAGACAATGTGGAGAGGATACCGTCCAAGTTCTGGGACTACTTAGCTACGGGACGGCCCATCTTGGCCCTCGTTCACCCATCCGGCAAGGTGGCTCGAATCGTACGCGAGCAGCGCCTCGGTTTCGTGGCAGACACGGGTGACCCAGTCTCGGTCTCTATCGCTCTCGAGGCGATCTGGCGTGCGCATGCGGAAGGCAAATTGACGCCTCAGCCAACCGATCAGTTTCTGGCTTCAGTGGACAGAACGAGTATCGATAAGCTGATTGTTGATATCCTCGAGAAGACAAGCAGATGGCATTCGGATTAGCCTCGGTTACGCGTTCGCTGCAGCGGGTCCGTCACGCTTGACTGCGACAGTGAAGTGTCGATCTCGACAGTGAACTGTCCCCCCGTTCCCACACTGAGACCGCCCTGGAGCTCGACGCCCTCCCCGGCCCGGAAGGTCACGTTCCCGGGAGCCACGATCACGAAAGATGTGCCCGCGCGAATCGTCCCCCCCGCCTCACAGGTCAATGTGTAGTTCACCGTGACGTCGGAAAGATTCAAGTCAAAAGGCGAGCTACAATTCGTCGACGACAGCACCGTGTCGATGGGTATGATTGTGTGAGCCTGAGAACCGAGGAGCTCTTAAGATCTTTCGAAGACGACTTTCTGTATGTAGAGATTCCTGTCTTCTCCGGTTTCTTTGTCATTGTAGTCGTTCATAAATCTGATACTGATATGGTAAATATCAGTTTCGGCGACGTCCAATGAGAAATCGAAGGCTTGCCACTGCTCGCTTGCCACGCGAATTCTGTCCGTCTCTCGATCTTCGACGAGAATGGCCATCAGAGGCCACTCCTCCGCAGCAACCAGCCCTCGCGCGAACACTCGCATAAGGTTGCGGCCGGCGAGAAGCCTCACCTCTCCATGCAAAGCGCCGTTGGTCCAAAGGTTCCATCCTCCGCCGATTGCGAGGCTCCCGATATCGGCAGTCATTTGTTCTACCTGTAAGAGCTTTGTTGCCAGTTCCTCGAGACGGGCTCTCGAGATTTCCTTCTCTGACATATTTCCGAGGCGTTCCAATCCGGACAGGGAGCGGAATCGAGACTCGTCGAGGCTGAGGGCACTTCGGTACAATTCCAGGGCTCGAGTCGCGTCACCGGCTTTCTCCTCAGCCTTTGCCAGATTCTCGAAGGTCTGAGCGTCGGATGCGCCGAGCGCGACCGCTTGGGCGAGAGCTTGTCTTGCGATCTTGTGCAAGTCGGCCTCTGAATAGAGGTTCCCGACCTTCGTCCAGTCGTCCAAAGTGAGTCGCTCCAGGTTCAAAGGCGTGTCCGTATACTTTGGGAGGTAAGCCGGTCGGTACCAGGCCGAGGCCAGATACTCTCTCCGAGCGTCTAATTCCTTTCTCTGAGCTTCGTACCAAAAGGCCTTGTTGTGGTGCCACGCAAAGCCGAGCTGATCGAATAACCTGGCCGGTGTAAGAAAGCCGGCACTACGAAGAAGGGGAGGCCTGTATAAGAACGTCGACAAAATCCCTACCAATACGAGTAGCCCGATGAATGCGAACCACAAGGTTCTCTTTGCCAGCATGATCTTCATCCCTTGGCTATGAAACCGGTTTTTGCGCTGTGTCCTGCCGAGCAAAGTGCGTCGCCAGACATCATAGCAGCCTCACGGGGTGTTGAAAACGTTCAGGGGTTGCAGAATGTTCTGATGCCCCGATTGCCGAGACCCTGCAATGGCGCCGGATGCGGCGACCGTCGTTTTGGCTACTGGACGTAGCCCAGCGCCTTGAGCCGCCGCAGTGTTTCCTCATCTTCGATGCCCCGTTGAGCGGCAGCCGGCGGCACGAATCCGAGATAGTGAAGCTCGAAAGAGGCATCCCGGAATGGTAAGAGCGTCGCCCGAAACGTCTCATCAGACACCTCGATATCGCCGAACTCGACCATGTCCTCTCGTTCGATCAGCTCGCGTTCTACTCCCTCCACTTGGATCGAGGCCTTTCCACGGATCTTCAGCGACATGTGGTATGGGCCATTCGGTAGCGGGAATTCAATCGACAAAGGCTGGTCCGAGTTTCGAGCTGCCAGAACAGTTTGGTCGGCCACGTTGAATCGACTCCATTCGAGAGAAGTTTCTCCGCCCCCAGCGAGTGGAACGGGTTTGTCCGTGAGTATGTGTTCCGACCCGATGGCAAAAGCGTACTCGGGCTGCTGGTTTGTTCGGGCATTCACGAAGATTTGGAAATGGGGCATCAGGTGCCGTCGGTACAAGCCGAGGATGTCTCGGACGAGGTCCGGTCGCGAATCGAAGAGGTCTACGCGTTCATCGGGATCGGCGGCCAGATCAAAGAACTGACCTTTCAGTTTCTGAACATCCGGAGCAGTGGCTCTAAGCAGTTCGTAGCTTCCGTTCTCAAAAATGCACTTGTACGTCTCGGTACGTATAGCTCGCGGTGACAGAACCAGTTCTTTCGGCGGCTCGTTTCCCTCCATGACTTGGACGAGATTCACGCCGTCAAAGGCCTTGTCCTGAGGTAGGGGAATACCGGCCAACGCGACGAGTGTCGGTGCAAGATCAACCCCTTCGCTAAAAGAGGTGAAGTCGCCCGTTTCGAGAGATGTCGGGCAAAAGACGATGAGGGGAATCCGAGCTACGCGTTCGAACCAAGGACCTCCGTGGCTCAGTGTGGTGAGGCCGACGTCGGGTCGCCCGGACCTTCGAGTAGGTTCTCCCCATGGTCCGACGTAATGGCAATGATCGTTTCGTCCAGTATGCCACGCTCGCGCAGGGAATTGAACAAACGCCCTAGCTCGCGGTCCGTGTACCGGAGACTGCCGTCGTACAGGGCATCGAGGTAGCGCCTATCGTCGCTAGTGAGAGGCACGGTGAAGTCCTTAACCAGCCCGCCTCCTCAAATTTGAGGGCAGGGTAAGGATCGGTTCCAAAAAACTGTTGCGCGTCGTCTTCGAAGAAATGGGGGAAGTGGGTGTCCATAAGATGAATGTAGAGGAAGAATTGTTTTTCGTGATTCTCGGTGACCCACCGGATCGCGTGATCCACGGCGCGATCGGCACGGGCGTGGGCATACTTGCTCCTCATCAGGTCCGGGCACCAATTCATTGGCTTCCGTGAACTCGGCGGCGAACGGCGTGTCCTCGCCGATCCAAAGATGAGTCGAGATGGCTGCGGTTTTGAAGCCCGCCCTTTCAAACGCCTTCGGCAACGAGATACGGGCATCGTCAGGCCGCCGGAAAAGAGCGGTGGGCGAAGAGAAGGGTACGTGGCGGCTGTTGGGAAATATGGGCGCGCAGAAATACCGAGAATAGAGCATCGAAGGGATCGACCACCGAGTAGCCGTTGCCTGAGCGTAGTGGCGGTGGAAGACTACTCCCTCCGCCGCGAGTCTGTCGATCTCCGGCGTTGTTAAACGCGGGTACCCGTAGCACGAGAACCGATCGGGACGGGCTGCGTCCAGCATGATGACAATCACATGGCGCGGGCCCCGCCGTTGACAGCCGGCAAGGTGGATCAGACATAGCAGAACGACGACGACGGCCGTCACACGGTATCGTGTCCAGGACGTTCGCCGAATGGTTATGTTGCAATGAGTGAGTTCCGCTGCCCGCACGTTAGCTCCTTTTCGAACTCGGTGGAAGCAATACACCACCGCCTCTTCGTTTAGTGAAGAGAATATATCATCGATCTCCATGGGTCGCTCCCAGCTGCTGGGCTCTGGAGTCACCACCGGGAGTTCCAAATAGTGCTTGACCTGAATGCGGAGACAGTGATGGGATGCTCTTGGGATTGGGGCGGCCACGCCCACTGGCGCAGGTGGGGCCGGGTGGCTCGTGCCCGGAGCGCCAGCCTAAGCTGAGCTTGAGCTTGGTCTTAAGAGATGTCGCATTACGCTGAAATCGTGCCGAGTGGTGGTGATACCGGAGCTCCACTGAATCTACGGAAGCGGCTCGACATCATCCAAAGACACGTACCGATACACGGCAAAAAAGTCATCGATTGTGGTTGTGGCACGGGTCAATATGTCCTTGCGTTGCACGAACTCGGTGCGGATAGCTACGGCATAGAGTATTTCGAGAACAAGGTCGCGGAGTTCATACAGAACAATCCCGAAGAGGCGCCGCGCGTACGAGCAGGGAATGTGGAGGATATGGGGTTTGATGACCACAGCTTCGACGTCGCCCTCTTGAACGAAGCTCTCGAGCACGTCCCAAGCGAGATGAAGGCTCTATCGGAAGTGAGACGCATTTTGAAAGCCGATGGGCGACTGATTGTTTTTTCGCCGAACCGCTTTTATCCCTTCGAGACACACGGCAGTCATCTCAAACTCGGCAACGTCAAGCTACCTCTTTCTACACCCTTTGTTCCGTACCTGCCGCTAGCCGTCGGGAATCGGGTGCTCCGCTACAATGCGCGTAACTATTGGCCCGGTGAGCTCAGACGTCTGATTGCCAAGCACGGGTTTGAAATCACCTTTACCGGCTACGTGTGGCAGACTTTCGAGAACATATCGGGGAATCAACTCAGGATCGTTGCCTTGTTGAGTCCCCTCCTCCGAGCCCTTTCGGGTTTGCTGGAAAAAGTACCGATACTTCGGGCCTTTGGCGTCTCGCAAGTTGTGATAGCAACGAAATCCTAGTTGCGGCGAGCCGCGAGGACGTGACCACGAGAGCGGGGCGGATTCAAACAGAAACGGCCGGCAAACCTTGGGTCATCACATCCTCGGAAAATCTGGTTTCGTCAGGATTCATGCGCTCAGAATGGGGTCTGGACACCGCATACTATCGCCCTGCCGCGTCTAGTGAGAGTCTTTGTTGGTCACCAAGGCTTCCAGGCGACGGATTCTCTCTTTGAGCTCATCGATCTCGGCATCCTTCTCTAGCATCACTTGATAGAGTCCCTGGATTGCAGCCATTGTGACACCAGCCGCATCGACGGTCGAGATGTGCATGCCGTCTCCGAGGTCGAAAGAATCCTTGAAATCCTCCGCGACCGGCCCGACATGACGAACGGAGGAATGTTCGTGTTTATAGCGCCAAGAAGTCACCGGGATCCGCACAAGGTTATCGAGAAATGCTTTGGTATCCAAAGGGACAAAGTCCGTCTTGAACTGACGTGACGACGAATTGATGAATTGAGTCCCCTGCACACTGCCCTGTACCGACATCGTCGGGCCAACTGCATCGTTACGTTCTCGTACGGTAAACTCCTGTCCACCTGTTCCGGTTTTGTTGACGGTAAATTCGCCGTACTGATTCACCGCGAAGTTATAGGTCGCTTGGCTCAAATTTCCCGTTCCCCGGTTTTCTATTTGGAATGCCAAATCTCCAGTGGTGGTCGTGTAGAGATGAAGCGGCTCGACCGCGTTCCAGGTGCCGATCCCCACATTGCCGTCCGCCTTGATCGTGAGGCTGCTCGAAGGGGCACCGGGCTGGATGCGGAAAGGAAGCCTGCTGCCGTTAGTGGCATCCCTTATGAAGAAATTGGACTCGTTTCCAGCTACGTCCCAGGTTTGGGGGGTCCAACCGCCCGAGCCGTCTTGTTCCAGACGCATCGTCGGTGTGTCGCTGTCTTTGATATGAAGCTCCACCACAGGGGTTGACGTGCCGAGACCGACCCGACCGTAGTCCTCGACGTACAAGGATGAGGCTGGTGCGCCGGCTTCGACGAGGAAAGGCATCGTGCCTCCATCTACGTCTTGGATGGCGAAGTAGGACGCGCCGCCGTTCGTGGTGCTGTTGACTAGGATACTCCAATCGTTCGTGGGGTAGGTGGCGGTGTAGCTCGTATCTTGGAAGTTGATGCGGAGATTGTGCTCCTTGAGCCGAATCGTATCAAAGCCGAAACTCTCACCGTCTTGACAATCGAATCCTGTGCACAAACTGCCGGTTATGATCACGTCGTCATAGTGAAGTACATCGGGGAGCGGGAGAGGGTAGGGATCCTGCGCGACGGGAGGTGGGGATGACGATTCCTCGGTTCCTTGAGTTGTGACGATACCTCCCCCTTGGACAATGAAGTGCCCGAATTGGCGCACGCTTTTGTCGGGGAGACCGAGATTCTTCATCTGTATGCGAAGTGCCAACTCGTCACCCGCTTCTCGTGTTTTTTTCAGCTCCTCCTGGACCGCAGGAGGAATGTGCGGCATGAGCACCAACTCCCAGGTGTAGACGCCATCGAGAAGAGCGCGGTCATCTATATCGGAAAGCCCAAAAGAGGGGTCGCTGTGAAGAAGGCCACGAAATACTTCCCCGGCCGGTCCGGCGACAACGAGCTCTACCGCTCCGTAGGTCGCGTCTAGATCCCAGCTGATCCTTGCGGGAGTTACGTACGCAGTGGCAAATTCCTCCGCTGAGGTGGGAAGGGCCAGCAAAGCGCATAGAACGAGACCGATCGCAACACTTGTCGATTTCTTCCGGGTGAAGTGCTTCATGTCATCCTCCTCTGTCGTCACCCGTGGGCGGTCGGGGAGCCGACGTGGTGAGTTGAAACCGAGCATCCAGACGCTAGTGGCACACTCATTACAAGTGGAAAGTCCAGCCCCTAAGGGATGACCACGTGAGTCGAAATCCCCAGGTGCCGAATCTCATGCACTGACGCTCTACGGTGCCAAAACACCTAGAAAGACAAGCGGTCTCGTCAATTTAAATATGAGTGTTTATATACTTTTATAACACGATAAGCTTCGTAGAAGCAAATGCTTGCGGCTTTTGTAAGCTCGAGCTCGTTCTGATCTGAAGAGGATATTGAGACCTCGTCAGTCGGTCTCGGCGGGTTGTTGATCGAGTGGCCGTGCCGCCACCCACCTTTCATCGAAAGTACTTCTTCGGACGAGGACTAAAGTGAGGGATCGATCTCTACCCTCAATTTCGCGGCCGAGCCTACAACGAATCCGTTCGCCAAAATGACGGACGTTCCAGCCCGAAGAATCACATCGCCGGGCGCATTGATGATGAGGTTGGGCCCCACCGTGATGGTTCGGCAAGCTTCATATTCCAGGGTCGTATTGATGGTTGCCTCGCTGAGAAGGATGTCCCAGGCTCCTGCGCAAGTCCGGTATTCATCTGCGCCGATATCAAACCCGGAGTCCCGTGGTCTGCTATCCTTATCGAAATCTTCTGTTAGTCCCGAGATCGCTTGCCCTTGATCGACGACGCTGGTCACCGCGTAGCTCAGGTGTAGGTCGCCCGTCGAAGTGTTCACGAACCAAGAACCAGCAGCGGTCGTGACGTTACTGGAGACGGTTCCCGATGCGCCGTCGCGTTGAGTGATAGCTTTGTTCGTCAAGTTGTTCGCTATCAGCACTCCGGTCGTGGCGGCGAATCGGTACTCGATGGCGTTCGGGTAGCTGTTCTCGAAGTAGACAGTGTTGTTGTAGACCTCGGCAGCAGGGGCCGACTCTAACGCGATCCCCACGTCGGCGAACATCTCCGAGCTATCGTGATAGATCATGTTGTTACGGATGACCCCGCCCGCGTGACCTCGATCCCCGAGACCAAATCCGATACCGCGGTCACAGTTGATGATGAGGTTGCGTTCGACGAGTGTGTTTTCGGAATCCGACCAAAAATGGATGGCAAACTCTGCCACATCGAGGCTGGGACTACGAATGCCTTTGAACGTATTGTCGCGAACAGTCCAGTTCTTGGCATTGTGGGCATCGACACCACCAATGTAGTATTGCGGACCGATTCCTGCACTGTATTCGAGCAAGCAACCTTCGACAATGCCGTCATCCGAGCTGAGGGAGAGGTTCGAGGGATTGTAGGGGACCTTGATCATCTGCTCTCCCGTGTCGAGAATGTGAACGTTCCGGATGACGACGGAATCGACATCGAGTTGGAGTTGTATGGCGTGTTGACTCACGCTGCGGAGGGTGACGTCTTGAACGGTGAATTGAGATCCGGCAACGTTGAATACGTGAGTCGGATAGCCTCCCATGCCGTTTCCTTGAATGGTCACGCTTTGTCGATTGCCCGAGAGACTTCTAACCGTTACACCTTCGGTCCCCACCCACAACATTTCATCGAGCGTGTAGGTTCCGTCGGTGAGGAGGATGAGCTTGTCACCGCCGCTGTTGGCGGAGACGATGGCGGCGGCCAATTCGCCGGCGGTGCTGACGACGGCTGATTCGAGCTCACGCCGGGATATTCCCCACGTCAATACCAACATCAGGAATAGGTGGAACAACCTCACCTTGGTCATTGCCTGCTCCTTGTTTCGGAACTGATCCGACCGCATGAAGGGAAAACGGGGACAGGTCCCTTTTTTCGCTGCTCTTTTCCCCGTCGAAAAAAAAGGACCTGTCCCCTTTGTTGTTGTCCCCAATTGGCACTGCTTCGCCAATCAAGTCAGTTTTCGAGATCTCGCTTATTTTTTCTGGGCTGTCCTCGATTCGGTCAACGACATTAGCAGCGACTCCACATCATGGATCCTCTTCTCGAGTCGCTCGAGCTCGGTGTCCTTTTCCTGTAGTCGTTCCCGAAGGCTTTGCATTTCAACGTCCTTCTCTTGAAGAACCTCATGAAGTCCCTGAATTGCCGCCATGGCGACTCCCGCGGCATCCACGGTCGAGATGTGCTTTCCGTCTCCGAGATCGAAGGCGTCTTTGAAGTCCTCGGCCACAGGACCGAAATGACGCACGGCGGATTGTTCGTGTTTATACCGCCAGGAGCTCACCGGCAGGTTGACCAGGCGATCCAGGATCTTTCTTGTGTCTAAGGCAGAGAAGTCCGTCTTGAACTCGCGCGACGAGGATTGAACGAACTGTGTCCCTTCCACACTACCCTGCACGAACAACGTCGATCCCATCGCGTCATTGCGTTCTCGGACAGTGAACTCCTGTCCACCCGTTCCAGACTTGTTCACCGTGAACGCTCCGGCTGAGTTCACGGCAAAATTGTAGAGCGCGGTTGTTGGATTTCCCGCGTTCTGCACGGTGAAAACCAGATCTCCCGTATCGTTCTTGTAGAGGTGAAGAGGCGCCGTCGGGTTAGCGATGCCAATTCCCACATGGTCGTTCTCGACATAGAGAACGCCCTGTCCAAGCGCAGGTAGGGCAAGAAAAACAGCGATCAAGAACGGGACAAACGAGAAAACATATCTTTTTTTCGAGATGTTTTTTGGGTGCATATCAGTCTTCCTTTCTTCACAGAGCTCCACGCGATAGCCTATTGATAGAATTACCTCATACAATACCATATTGTCTAACGCCAAGCGCTGAAATGGTCCTGATAAATCGTACCGGTGCTTCCGGTGAGTATTGTTACGCAGAGGAGTCGGATGTGGGGGAATGGCTCAAAGCGGCCTGGGGCGATGCAAATGTCGCCTGACCTTAACCAGTTGTAAGTGCGCAAAGTACTTGATTTCTCTGAACAATAGGAGTTTCTTTTCATACAATTCTTTGTTGGTGGCTACGAGCCATCCTCTGTGTTGGTCCCTATTTCGGACCCTGACCGAGAAATTGCATGATTCCAGATAATCGATCAGATCGCTTTCAGAATGATCTGTGACGAAATCGGTGTGATACAAAACCAGCATCAGCTTCACTTTCTGCAAACACTCTCTAGGTGTATTTAGGATAATTCGAAATTCTGCACCTTCGCAGTTGAATCGCATGAAATCGCAACGGCAAATACCGTTGGCTCTCATGAAGTTCTCGAGCGTGTCGGTCTCGACGGTTACGCTCCTATCTGAAAACGCCTTCGTAATGCTGTGTCCCCAATGATCATGACCATAGTACAGTTCGGTAGTGCCTTTGCGGTCACTCAGAGCTGTTTCGAAAGCTCTAACGTTGGTTAGTGCGTTCTCTTTGATGTTCTTTTTCAAATAGCTGAACGTGTCTTTACAGGGTTCTATTGCAAATATCTTTGCTCCCTTCAATTTGGAACCTAGATTCAAGGAAAACGTCCCGATATAGGCACCCACATCAAGAATGACATCACCGTTTTTCGGAGAGTATTCAGGAATGAGAAAGATCTCGTTCTGAAAACTATGCAGAATGACTTCCATATCCGAAGTATTTTCTCGGTACCAGATTCTCAGTTTTCCAATGACCAGAGATTTCATGTTCGATATTGTAAGCCAAAGACTTGGAGAAATCGGTCCTCTATTTTGCCGTTTGGGTAAATCGCTGGTTCTGGAATGAGAGCCGGAAGAAAGGGCGGGACGGCCGGTCAAATCCAGCCGTCCCGCTTCGTGCAAAGCCCGATGCCTAGTTCTACTCTCTCAATCGCTCGACGCCGACGGGGCGTGGCGTTCTATTCGAGTCGATCTCAACGAGACAGACGCAAATAACACGGGTCGATCAGAATCTTAATCGTTCTCCATCGATCCGACCAGTGACCCGACAAGAGCTTCGAGCTGACGGATTCTTTCCTTGAGATCCTCGATCTCGGCGTCCTTGTCCTTCATTTGGTAATGGAGACCCTGGATCGCGGCTAGGGCCACTCCGTCGGCATCCACCGAGGAGATGTGCTCGCCGTCGCCGAGATCGAAGGCTTCTTTGAAATCCTCCGCCATGGGACCGAAATGGCGATCCTCGGTGCTGTTCTTGTACCTCCAGGACGTCATCGGCAAATTGACGAGGCTGTCCAAAACAGCTCTCGTGTCGAGTTCTACAAAATCCGTCTTCACTTCGCGCGACGAAGTGCTGATGAACTGCGTTCCTTGCACGCTGCCTTGCACCAGCATCGTCGAACCGAGTGCATCATTGCGGTCGCGGACGGTGAACTCCTGTCCGCCCGTTCCGGCTTTGTTGACCGTGAAGACTCCGGCTGTATTCACCGCAAAGTTGTAAGTACCGTTGGCGGGGTTACCGGTGGTTTGGAGCTGGAAGACGAGATCGCCGGCATTGGCCTTCACAAGATGGAGCGGTGCGGCAGGAGTCCAGGCGAAACAATTGGTGTCCCCCGTTTTGATCCCGACATAACCGTTGGCGTCCGCGATCGTGAAGACATTGCCAATTGGACCAGTGCCGCCGTTGGTGTCGATGACAAACGAGAAAGAACCGTCAATGAGATCGCCTATGCGCCACGTGGTTCCGGAGCTCGTGTTCTCCATACGGAACACAGTCTTGGACGGAGACCACGTGCATTGCGTCCAAGAAAGTGGGGTCCGGATTCGACGTTCCTATGCCGATTTGGCCGGTGTCCGCGATGTAAAGCGAGTTGTCGGGCGCGCCTCCCTCGATTTTGAACGGTTCAGGGGTTGAGTCAGCATCGCGAATCCAGAAGCCATCGTTTACGGCCTCTAGGATGAAGCTGTTTTGGCCAGTGTCAGTGTCGTTCAACCAAATACCGGCGAAAGTTGTCTTTCACTTTAAGCTCTGCAGTACCGGAATAGTTGTCGAAAAGTCTCACCATCGGCACACAGACTGGAGTCTGATGCGCAAAGACTCCCTTCCACGATGACGTCATCGTGCATGAAGGATGTCGGGTACGGGCAACGTCTGCTCGCCTCAGTATCCATGGGGACGAGTGCCCCGGCCGATATGTCGAAAGTGCCTCCGATCGTCACCGGACGATAGAGCTGCGTGATTTGTCCATCGGTGTCTTTCTCCGGAGACCTGACGACAATAAATTCGTAGACATAACGACCGTCGGTCAGTGTCGCGCCCGCGTTGCTGACAAGACCCCATGACAGCGAATCGGCCGCCTCGAACCGCTCATCGAAGACCATCCCCTCACCGCGTTTGCGGACAGTAAGGCGGGCCCAGTCGTACGGCTACGTTCGAGTAGAAAACGACACCGCCATTGGAAACCTCGATGCGACCGACGGGTTTTTCTTGAGTTGAGACTCCCTGAGCAAAAGACACACCGGACAGAAGCGCCGCGATGCCCAGACAGAGAACCGTAACCAGAATTCGTCTCATCGTGTCCACTCCTTTCGATACGAGGCCTCGACAATGTCTAGGTCCTCTGGAACTGAAGTGCAGCTTGCAAGCGCATAGGCCCAGCGCCTGAATCTGCAAGAATTCTTAGCTTGTCATGTTGAGTATTAGCCGTTTTTACCAGGTTTCGTGGAGATAGTCAAGGAGTCAAAAGGTGCAACTTGGGTGGTGCGACTGTCTATCGTTTTCCTTGTCGTGTCCGTGCCGCTATAATGTCGTTCTTGGATTGCGTGAATTGAAAGCCAGAGAATATTCGAAGAGTCCAAAACGGTCGCTTTTACTGATCGCCGCTGTCTCGAGCGGCCTCCTCTACGGACTTGCCTATCCACCGTTCGCTTACTCCTGGTGCGTTTGGTTTGCCGTGGTGCCACTTCTGTGGGCCATCACTCGGAGTGATGGGACGAGGGAGGCCGTGCTTTGTGGTGGCATCGCCGGGAGCACGGCTTACTTGCTCTTCCTCCGGCCGCTGGTCACCGCCAGTACCTGGTCCGGATGGGAGCAGGTCACGACCACCGAGTTGGAGTTGATGTACACGCGCCAGTGGTGGCTCCTCCAATTTCTGTGGGCCGGTCTCGCGACGGTGGGCGGTGGTGGGTCTTGTGCTTTGTTTGCAGGCTCGTTGCGATGGCTGGCGGAAAGGCGACTGAGCCGGCTGATGATGCTCGCGCCGTCCTTGTGGATAGTCATCGTCGAATGGTTGCGCGTGAAGCTCACTTGGGACTTTCAATGGTCCTTGTTGGGGAGTGCGACGGTGGACCTCGCGCCGGTTCGGCAGCTTGCGGCTCTCGGTGGTGTGCGTCTGGTGAGTGCTCTCGTGGTGGTCGTCAATGTCGGGATCCTGTCCCTTGTCCTCGTACGTCGGAATTCACGTCCCTGGCGCTTGCCCATTGTGACGGCTGTTATCGTCTCGACCGTCTGCCTAGGGGGCCTGCTCAGGACCCGCTCGTTTTCTCCGGAAGACGCAGAACTTTCGGCTGCAGCGATCCAGCACCATCGTACGGAATACACTTCGGGTGACTACACAGCCTCTGGATTCGATGCGAACTACTTGAAGCTGATCCACCAGATCGTTGCTCGAGGGGAAATCGAAGATTTGGACCTTTTAGTGCTACCCGAGTCCATCAACTATGGCTTTTTGTCGCTCGACGGCACTCTGGTTCCAGACGTGCCTCGTGAGGCACAGTTCATGCCGGTCGATTGGACGGCGGAGGTCGCGCGGTCGGTCGGAGGCGGGCGGACACTCGTCGTCATGGGCGTCGACACGGTCGACGCCGGGCGAGTCTACAACTCGCTTCTTTTCTGGAGCCACAGCGGCGCCATAGGCTGCTACCACAAACGCCGGCTGGTACCTTTTGCCGAGTACCAGCCGCGTGTCATGGATTGGCTCGGTGTCGAGGGACGTACCCAGTTCTCCCACGGTAAAGGAACGCACGTCTTCCAAAGTGACCACTTGGCGTTGGGTGGTTTTATTTGCCAGGAGGTCCTTTTCTCTTCGATATTCATCGCGAGCGTTCGTGACGGCGCCAACGTTTTGGTGAGCGGAGGAAACGACGGAGTATTCTCGAGCCCGGCGGTCGCGGAAGTTCACGCCGACCTCGCCCGGATGAGGGCCGTTGAGACGGGAAGGTACGTCGTTCGTGCCATGAAGACAGGTATTTCCGCCATCGTCGATCCGACGGGACGTGAGTTGGCTCGAAGCCCCTCGTCGGCACCCTCGGTGATTCGCGGCAGGATTCAGCCCCTCGATTCATGGACGCCTTACGTGAGATTCGGTGACTGGCCCCTCTATGTAGCGACGCTTGTGATCATCGTAGCCGTATTGTCACGAATGAAGTGGATGCCTTTCTCCCGTTTTTCAGCCTGGCCGAAAGGCGATCGTGGTTGAGGGTGCCGCCGCCAATCCGTTATCGAGGCGATTCAATCTCGTTAGGCACCACATGTTTGCGGCCATTAACAGAGATTGACTTGTCGATATTCAAATAGTAGCCTTTCCGCTCGATCGAGCGAAGTGACCGACGGAGTCGTTTCCATTTTACTGATGTCTAGAGCTTAGAAGAAAAGGTCCGACCTGATGACGCAACCTCCTCTAAATCCGGCACCCCACGGCGGCCAAGTCTTAGACTTATGGGCCTGCGGGCTGATTCTCTGGAAGCGACGCAGATTGGTCATTCTGCTCCCCCTTATTGGTGCTCTCGTTGTCGGTATTGTGAGCTTGCTGCTCCCGAAAACGTTCGAGTCGACGGTGGTCCTGATGCCGCTCGAGCGGCCGGATCTGCTACAGGCGGTGAATACCAATTTCCTGGTCGTCGAGTTTCTTCAAAGAGAGACCCTCACCCGTATGGGCTCTATGGCTCAGGAGTCTCCCGCCGGGTCCAACGATTTTTTTCCCTTCTCGCTGCTGATGAGCACCGAGCGGATAGGACATGCCGAGTGCATTGCCATCCTGGAGTCCAAAGAAATGCTCGACGACAATCTGCGCGAGCATGGCCTGTGGCAAGATGACGAGAAGATCCTCCATGAACTGCGACTAGAGCTTCAAGATGATACGCAGATCTATAGAAAAGAGACATTCCCGACCATCGAAATCACGGTGAGTCGCACCGACGCGCAAGAGGCAGCAAGTATGGCGAATTTCTACGCCGCGCATCTGAGCGACATGTTGAACGGGAATCTGAACGAGAGCCGTAGGAACTTGAGGCAGTACGTGGAGCAGCAACTGGTTGTTCTGGAGCGGCTCGATTCGGCGGCCGACACATCACGGACCATTGATGAGTCTCCCCAAGATCGGCGGCCAGAAGCACAACCGAAAAGGGGCGTCGATACGACAAATGATCGTAGTGCATCGCTATACGGTAATCTCTCCCGAACGATCGAATGGCTCCGCCTTACGGAGTCGGCGGAGCTTCCCCTCATTCAAGTATTGGACGAAGCTGTTCCGGCGGTTGAAAAGAGCTCCCCGCGGCCGGTTCTCAATACTCTGGCTGCTTTTGTGGCATTGATCATGTTGGGTACGCTGCTGGCATTTGTCATGGAGTACGTGGAGTCCGAGAGGGTAAGACGCAAACCGGCAGGAAACTAGTCTTCAGGTACTGGAAGCACTCGAACGGTCTCAACTCTGGCACCATAGAGGTCCACGACGCCAAAACAGCGAGTTGAGGTGGCCAATCCGGCGGAAGTCAACTTGAAAGACAAAGGTGTGTAAGAGCAATGAAAGTGGGTCGGGAAGAGCGTCCCGAGCGGAACCAGCTTCAGGGGAGACCTGTCTTGGTTACTGGAGGGGCCGGATTCATCGGTGCCAATTTGGTGCGTATGCTCGTCGACCATGGTTGTCGAGTCACCGTACTCGACAACTTGACCACGGGTCGGAGGGATCGCCTTGATGGCCAACCCGTGGAATTCGTAGAAGGCGACATCTTGGACCGGAGATTGGTGGAGCATCTCGTGCCTTCTCATGACTTCGTGGTGCACCTAGCGGCCCAGAGCGGAGTGCCCACCTCTCTTCAAGATCCGAGAAATGATTGCCGGCTCAATGTCATTGGCACTTTGAATATGTTGGAGGCCTGTCGAGCGGCGCTCGAGGACGAGAAGCAGGGCGCGATGGCCAGGCGAGAACTTCGATTCGTGTTGGCCTCGTCAAATGCCCCCCTCGGTCGACAGCCGCCTCCAGCCGATGAGAGCAAGGCCCCGCTGCCCATATCACCCTATGGGGCGAGCAAGTTGGCGGCGGAAGCTTACTGTTTGGCGTACCACGGATCCTGGAACGTCGGGACGGTGGTGCTGCGGTTCGGTAATGTCTATGGACCTTTTTCCGCCCACAAGACCAGCGTGGTCGCCAAGTTTTTCAAGGACATCCGCACGACTGGGCAAGTGATCATCGATGGTGACGGTCAGCAGACCCGTGACTTCATATACGTAGGGGACCTGTGCAGAGCCATCCTTTCGGCTTTGGCAAGCAATGTGTCGGGTGAGGTGTTTCAAATTGCCAACGGCGAGGAGACGACGATTCAGGAGTTGGCGGAAACCATGAGCAAGGTCGTCGGTCAAGCTTTGAAATTGCAGCATGGCCCGTCGAGAAGAGGTGACATTCGAAAGAACTATTCTGTTATTGAGAAAGCGCGAAATCTCCTGGGTTGGGAGCCGCAGGTCGATTTGCTAAAGGGACTGACCGACACGGCGAGATGGTTTGAACAACAGGAAGCAGATGACTCCAATGAAGGCGGGTGATTCTAGACCTCGAGAACGCCGCAGCCTTTGAATCAGAAGACTCCCAGCTTCTGGCGGCTTCCAAAACTCACCTTTGAGTGAGAGCCACACCATCTTCTCGGAAGCCAAGGAATCCAACATTGCAGACGGAGAAATCAAGCACCCACCTTCGTGAGGCCACCTCTATCGCGTGGGGTGGCGGCGCCGGTCTATTGGGTCGTGTCTCGTCCATGGTGCTCGGCTATTGCCTTGCTCTCGTCATGGCGCGAGGACTCCGACTCAACGACTATGGTCTGTACGTCGTCGGTTTTGCATTGGTGCATTTGGCCGGCAGCGTAGCGCTCCTCGGTCTAAATCGGGGCATCGTGCGCTTCATCGCCGTGTATCGGGGGAGGGGCGACCAGAGTCGCGAGTGGGGCGCTTTTCTTGCCTCGGTGATGATCGTTCTCGTGACCGGTTTGATTGCCGGAACTCTCGTGATGGTGCTCGCTCATCCATTGACCAACCTGCTCAATGCGCCAATGCAGTTTCCAGATTACTTGTGGGGCTTCGCCTGTTGGATTTCCCTGTGGGCTCTGACCTATCAGATCGGTGCCGTGGCAGAAGCCGTTAAACGTGCCCAGGATCGATTCTTCATTGTTGATGTCTGTGGGCCTTTGTTTAGGTTGCTTCTTGTGAGCGCGGTCCTGATCGCCGGGGGGAAGCTGCTCGGTGTCATCTGGGCCTGTGTGCTGGCAGCCCTTGCGACTCTCCTTCTCCTGAGTTGGCGGGTCTACCACCTGTTCGTACGAGCTCTAGGAGACGTTTCTCCGGTTTTTCCGTTCCGCGAGCTAATGACTTTCTCGATTCCCGTTATGCTGCACAACTTGCTCAACGTTTCGAGAAATCAGGTGGAAATCTACCTCCTCGCCGCATTGAGATCTGTCGGGGCGAGTGGAGTCTTCAACGTCGCATCGCGAACGTCGCTCCTCGTTTACGCTTTTCTCGACGGCCTGGGGGTCGTCTTTTCTCCCTTTATCGCCGATCTGGCCGTTCGTCAGCGGAAGACCGAGCTCCAGGAGTTGATGTCGACCGTCACCCGATGGGGCCTTACGGCGAGTCTACCGGCATCGTTAGTGATCATTACGTTCTCGGGGCCTATCGTGAGGCTTTTTGGGAGTGATTTTCGCGACGCCGCTCCCGCTCTCGTGATCCTGGCAATCGCCCAGCTCATTAGCACGGCCACCGGTCCCGTCGAGACCGTAATAACGATGTCGGGTCGTCCGGGATTGAATTTGGTCAATTCACTGTTGAGCATCGGCCTCAGCCTTTTTCTCGGCTTCATTCTGATACCGCGGTTTGGCATAGTCGGTGCAGCGCTGAGCGGTGGGATCGCCACTGCATCGGTCAATCTCTTGAGAGCATTTCAAGTGTTCTGGGTGTTCGGGATCTGGTGTTATGACCGAAAGCTACTCAAGCCCGTCGCGGGAGCTGGAATTGCGGTTTGCGTCACTGCAGTCATCCTTTGGCTTGGCCGACCTATGTCGGACTGGCTGGCTATGGGTATGGGTCTTCCGGTATTTTTACTTACCTATGGTGGAAGCCTCTATGTTCTGGGATTGGAAGAATCGGATCTCATGGTGCTCAGAAGTTTGCGGGCCCGTGCGATGCAAAAGATGAGCAAAACTCACTGAACGGAGATTCACTTCGATGGTTATCCCCAATAATATCGAAAGACTTCCTTCACCAAAAGGTTCGGTGCCGTGACACCCGGTAGATTGGAACAGGAGTGAAAGCAGGATGACGGGAAATCAGGCCCCAAGATCTGATGGGGAGCGTGTCTTCATCCTTGGTGTTCCCGTGGACAATCTGGACCTGCGCATTCTTCATGAGCGAATGGCGGGCATGATTCGAGACAAGGCACACGGACTCGTCCTAAATGTAAACGTCCATTGTCTCAATTTGGCCGCGCGCCTTCCGTGGCTGAAGGAGTTGCTCAACAAGGCCACTATCGTCTTTTGTGATGGGAGTGGCGTCATTCTTGGTGCTCGAATACTCGGCAAGCGCATCAGACAGCGGATCACTTACGCGGACTGGATCTGGGAACTAGCAGATCTCGCCGAACGGGAGCAGTGGACGCTTTATTTCTTAGGAGCCAAACCCGGTGTTGCCGAAAAAGCCGCGCTCCGTTTGAGAAGTCGCTACCCCGGAATTCGCATTGTCGGCACTCGACATGGTTACTTCGACAAAACTCCCGCTAGTCGAGAGAATGAATCGGTGGTTCAAGACATCAACCGCACTGCTCCTAATGTACTACTCGTGGCTTTCGGCATGCCGCTGCAAGAACACTGGTTGATGGAAAACTGGGACCACATCAACGCCGACATTGCTCTCGCCGGCGGGGCTGCGCTCGACTATGCATCAGGCAGCTTGCGCCGGGCGCCGCGCTGGATGACGGACTCTGGGCTCGAGTGGTTGGGGCGCCTCCTTATCGAGCCTTCCAGGCTCTGGAAGCGTTATCTTCTGGGAAATCCTGCGTTTCTTTGGAGAGTCCTCCTCCAGCGATGGAGAAGCTAGATCGTCATGGGACTCGGGTGTAGAAGACGGGCAATACATATCTTAGAAGGGCCGTTAAGTCGAAGAAGCACAACCAGCCGATGAGCGCCACCAGGACCCACGGGCGGGTGCGTTTTGGCAGGAGGGAGATACCTGCCGCGAACCATAAGGCGAAAGCAGGAAGCGCTGGAAACAGGTATCTTCCCTGGGGTTGGAAGTCGCCCATATTTCGGATGAGCAGCGCCAATAGAACCAAGATACCTGCGAAGGTGACAATGGCTCGTGTGGCCTTCGCCTTGTCGTCCGGGCTTCTCTTGCCTTTCAGCGCTAATATCGTCGCGGCGCCGGCGACAATGAATATCATGAAGATCCATGTGGATAGGTAGATACCATTGGGGAGCCTTATGCTCAACCATCCGAATCGCCCCCAGAAGCTCTCGAGTAGGTATGAGCCGGTGACGGCCAGGGGTTGGCCGTCACCGAGGCTTTGCATCTCGCTCAGTTGCTACCAGACATAATGTGCGCTCATCACGATCGTGTGCGTTGTCTCCGTGGCATACCAAGTCAGGAAAACATGAATCAGCAGGAGTGCTATCGGTAGAAAGGCGATAAGAAGAAGACCGTGCGAAAGTCTTTGACGATTCCATCTGTACCCCAGAAGAATGCTGAAAGCGGCGAGTGGGATGGCTGCTAGGCCGGTCTTCTTGGAAAGTACGCTGGCGATGACGGCGATAATGAGTAACGCGAACCAGATGCGATGCTTGGTCGTGGCGGCCATTACACCCGCCGCCATGGTCGCTGCGTAGAAGAGAACAATGGCGTTATCGGTGTTTACACCGGCACCGATGAAAGAAAACTGAGGAATGAAGACTGCAAAGGCCATTGCCCCCATTTGCAGTTCGATGCGATCAGGGAACGCCCAGCGTACGAGTTGAGACAGTATCAGCACGAATAGAGTCGTCAAGACAATGGAATAGAGTCGCAACAAGAAGAGTGCTTCGAGTAGTGTTTTTGGCGAGAAGAGATGAAGCCATAGCGATCCTAGAATGTAGTACAAGGGCGGGGAGCGATCGATCTGAGAAGGCGCTTGTCTCAGGAAGAAATCGTCTCTGAACGTCTTTGCCAATGCCGCCGGTTCCGGAAAAGGCAGAAAGGTCCAGAAACGGAATTGTCGCATACTCAGGAGAATCTGTTCCTGCAGGTTAGGATTAGACTGAACCGTCACCAAGGGATTCTTCTCGAGGTATAGCAGATAGGCGTACTCGAAGTGAGTCGCCTCATCAGGTATTTGCCATGGGGGTATCACCAACATGTAAAGGAACTACTTCAGCAAAAAGAGACCGACAAAGGTCCCAATCAGAGGAAGACGAGTGCTTCGTAACATGAAGGTCTCTTGAACGGAGGAGTGCAAGGTCTATTTGTCGTCAAATGAATCAGTAAGCGCCTTTCCCAAGTAGCACCACCGGGATGGTCTTAGCCAAAATCTGGAAATCCATGAAAAGAGACCAGCTCTTGACGTACAAAACGTCGAGAACCGCCATTTCCTTGAAGCTGAGGTTGCTTCTTCCCCTTACCTGCCAGAGCCCCGTGATTCCAGGGGTTACGTTCTCGCGCTCTTCAATCCAATAGGACAATCGTGGGTCCTCTAGATTCGACTCGATATCTTCAACAGGAAGGGGGCGAGGTCCCACGAAGCTCATCTCTCCGAGCAAGACGTTCACCAATTGGGGGAGCTCGTCCAAGCTAAAGCGCCGCAGGATTCGTCCAACGCGAGTCACTCGGGGATCTTGACGCATCTTGAAAAGAGCGCCGTCTTTTTCGTTGAGCTCGCCTAGCAGCTCTCGGTCCTGTTCCGCGTCCGTTTTCATCGACCGGAACTTCAGCATGGTGAAGTAGCGGCCGCCTCTTCCTCGGCGCCGTTGTAAGAACATCACTGGGCCTTTGGAATCCAAGCGAATGGCAAGCGGAATAATCAGCAAGAGCGGTGATAGTAACAAGATCAGGAAAACAGAGAGGGCAATGTCCATGGAGCGTTTGATGACGTGATCCCAGCGAGACTCGCCGAGGCTAACGAGATTCAAGAGGGGGATGCCGTTAATGACCGAAACCTGTTTAGGTGTGGCCGCGAAAAGCCCCGCTGTCTTGTCCAACCTCACATCCATTTTCTCGCAAACACTCGCGATCGTGGCAATGTCAACGTCGGAAAAATCTTCGTCGCTCAGCACAATCTGACGAAGCTGGTGCTCGTTGATGACGTTCTCTAGATGCTCGAGAGGACCGAGAACGCGACGCTCCTCACTGCCAGCCACGACGTGCCCGCTAGTTCGGATGGTTCCTTCGACTTTCAGCTGACTTCCTGGGAAATCGAGCCTTTCGGCGAGTCTCGCGGCCCCACTTCCGTTCCCGATAATGGCGACTTTGCTGACCGCAAGTCCTCGGCTCCTAGCGTGGGCTAGTGCCCATTTGGTGAGTAGACGTGCGACGCCCACTACAAGGATCGCGGTAGCGAGGAGGAAGCCCATCAGAGACCGCGAGTATAGGTTGCGGCTGAAGAAAAAGGATACGGCAATGAGGAGCGTGATGGCCAACATGGCGCCTGAGACGATCCTCCCAATCAACTCTAGATTGTTATGGGTCTTTGTGTGATCGTAGAGTCCTATGAGCAAAAAAGACATGAGAGCAATAGTCAGGATCAAAAAGAAGGGTGGTAGAAGCAAATAGGACGTCTCGATGTCGAATGCTTGGCCAAAGAAGGCGTTCATCGAAATCCGGAAGCGAATGGCCAAATGGTAAGTAATGACGAGTGCGATCATATCGGTAAACACAAGTGCCAGAATCGTTTGAACGTTGCTGCGAGGCGTCATGATCGTGGGAAGGAAATATAGAAGGTAATGGCGTTGGAGTCAACCATCTGGCATGATGTGCCTTCAGTGCTACCTTGCGAAGGCGTTCGCTGTATCTGTTCTTCGCAACTTGGCGTTCTGCAGGCTCAGTGCTGACAATCGGGTTCAAGTGGCATAAACTCATGCGTCGTCTCATGTCTCTACGCAAGCTCTGGATAGTCCTGTTCGCCGTCTTCCTGATCCTGGAGACTTATTGGATCTTCGTAAAACGGTACGAGGCGCAAGGCGTCCGGCCGTTCGAGCATGACTATGGTATTCCCTTGCAGATGGGTCGCGTGGTGGGCCAAACGTTTTTGGCACATGGTAAGAATCTGACTCGGATACGTCTGTTCATCGGGGTGCCCGAAGGATCGGAAGAAACGCGACTGGAGTTCCATCTGCAGCGTGCCGGACGAGAGGGAAAAGAATATTGGGCTGAAGAACGGACGGCAGACAAAAGTGGGTGGATGGATTTTCGCTTTCCTCCCATCGAGGATTCAGCCGGCTACGCCCACCATTTCTTTGTGGCGGCGATCGAGCCGAGCTCGTCGCCGATTCTCCTTGCGGTGGCGAACGGGAGTCCGTATCCGGATGGGAATGCCTACGCAAAAGATCTGCCGAAGGATTCGGATCTCCGGTTCGAGCTCTACTATACGAGTACGGTCTTTCAAAAACTCGACGACGTCTTGGCTGGCAAACCATATTTTTTTGGGAGTGAGCCGTTTTTGATAGCGGTTTGGGTTCTCTGTAATCTCGGCATTGTCCTGTTCTTCCATCGATTTTTCGCCTTTTTGGGGGGAGATAGTCCGGACGAGAGCTCTTAGCATATTCCTGGAAACCAGCGGCACCATGCATAAACAGTTATTCCGAAGACTCGTCGACCTTTGGCAATGGCGAGAGCTGTTTTTCGTCTTGGTGGGGAGCGATTTGCGGCTCCGATACAAGGGATCGGTGCTTGGCATCTTGTGGTCTTTGATGCACCCTTTGGCGCTGGCGGCCGTCTATGTCGTTGCGCTGAGCTACATCATCCGCGTGCGGATGGAACACTATGGAATGTTTTTGCTCTCTGGGGTTTTGCCTTGGGTGTTTTTTTCCTCATCTTTGAATCAAGCGGCTGGTGCGTTAGCCCAGCAGGGGAATCTCCTGAAGAAGGTGGCGTTCCCGAGAGAGGTTCTGCCTTTCGTGACGACATTCTCTCAGTTCATTCATTTCGCGATTGCCTATCTCGTTGTTGTACCGGTTTTCGCATACTATCAGGTGGGCATCGGCGCCACGTTCCTACTAGTGCCTCTCGTCATGGTTTGTTTCGTAGTCTTTACGGCGGGACTTGCCCTTGCCGTCGCGACGGCGCAGGTCTATCTTAGAGATACTCAGCACTTGCTCAGTGTAGTTTTGCAGCTCCTGTTCTGGCTCACCCCGATCCTTTACTCACTGAAGATGGTGCCGGAGCGCTTCCGTCCGTTCGCGCTCGCGAACCCCCTTGCGGTTTATCTATCGACTTGCCAGGAAATCGTGGTCGAACAGGTATTCCCCGGATGGCCCCGGTTGGTGTTGGTGGTTGGGCTTGCTCTCCTGTCGCTCGTCGTGGGGTATGCGATTTTCCTGAAAGGTGAACGGCGCATTGCGGAATTCGTGTAGCAGTGACGCGGATAGTCGATGTCGAGGCGTCGAGGGCATAGCAACGAGGTCGTGTTGAACACAGACGCAGCCATCACCGTTCACGGGGTCTCGAAGAAATTCAGGCTGTACCACCGCGGCCCGCAAGGACTCAAGGAGCGGCTTCTCTCCTGGGTGGGAGGTGGGCGGCGCACCTATGAGGAGTTCTGGGCGTTGAGGGACGTCTCATTAGTCGTGAAGCCGGGCGAGATGGTAGGCCTGATCGGGGCGAATGGATCGGGTAAGAGTACACTCCTCCAGGTCGTCGCCGGTATCTACTACCCTGATGAGGGGCAGGTCGAAGTGAACGGCCGCCTACGAGCGCTACTCGAGTTGGGGACGGGCTTCAATCCAGAGCTGTCGGGACGCGACAACATCTTCCTCAATGGAGCCCTCATGGGGTTACCGAGAGCGAAGCTGCGAGAGCGCTTAGACGCCATCGTGGAGTTCGCTGAGATAGACCGGTTCATCGATATGCCGCTCAAGACCTACTCATCAGGCATGCAGATGCGATTGGCGTTCTCCGTCGCGGTTCACCTCGACCCGGAGATACTCGTCCTCGACGAAGTGCTGGCCGTGGGAGACGATCATTTCTTCCGCAAATGCCTGCGGCGAGTGAACACCATCCGTCAAGCAGGTGCGGCGGTTCTCTTCGTATCTCACGAGCTCTTGACGGTAGAGCAGATGTGTGACCGCGTTTACTTGGTGGAGGACGGACGGATCGTTGCGGAAGGAACCGCCTCAGACGTTTTGAGCCGCTATCGGACTTCGATTGCGGCCGGTGAAGCAAAGCATGTGGATGTCAAACGCTGGGGCACAGGCGACATCAAAATCAAACGCGTTGCGGTCAGTGGGCCGAGAGGTCAACCGACCAACACATTCCATACCGGAGATCCTCTTGGAATACGCATCGAGTTCGAGGCTCCGTCTCGAGTAGACCGGCCGGTGTTTGGAGTCGCCATCAATAGAGATGACGGTACACTCGTGACTGGTCCCAACACCAAGATGAGCGAGCTCGTCATCGAATCCGTGGAGGGTGAAGGCTCTATCGCATATGTTGCGGAGCGTCTACCCCTGATACCGGGAAGTTACTTGGTGACGGCGGCCGTCTATGACGAGAACCTGATCGAAGCCTACGACCATTGGGAACACTGTGCGAGCTTCATGGTGCTGGAGGGAGGTACCAAGGAACGCTTCGGGTTGGTGGCTCTCGAGGCGAGCTGGAGGCTCAGTGGTAATGAGATGAGAATCGTCGGTGATGAGCTTCCAGGATGACAGTTGATGAGACAGGGATTCTCCCAAGAATCTGTTTCGAGGCTCATCGATTGAAGCACCACTCGCTCGAAGACATCGACTCGAACCGAGTGGACCCATGAACATTCTGCACGTAGTACATGGCTACTCTCCTGCGATTGGCGGCAGCGAGTTGCTGGTTCAGGGGATTTCGGAGCGTCTCGTTGCGGATCACGGGGACCGCGTCACGGTCATGACGCCCAATGGCTACAATGCCGAGGCGTTCATTGACCCGAGCCAACCTTTGCTTCCTCCCGGTGAGTTTGATTTGAACGGCGTCCATGTCAAACGTTTGGCGGTCTTCAACAAGCTTGGACCTTTTTTGTTTGAATTGCAGCGTCTCTTCTACCGTCTCAGGTTACCTGGGCACGAGCGTATCCGCACGTGGTACTCGGGTCCTATCGTTCCCGGTTTGAGGCACATGGTGGAAGAGTTCGAGTGCGATCTTGTCGCGGCCGCTTCGTTCCCGTTGCTCCATATGTATACGACCTTGACAGCCTGCAGGCGAAGTAACAAGCCCATCGTTTTTGTAGGTGCATTGCATCCGTTGGATGAATGGGGCTATCAGCGAACGATGATCTACAAGGCCATTCAACGGGCCGATGCCTATATTGCACTTTCGAGCTTCGAGCGAGACTATTTGGTGGAGTCGTGGGAGGTGCCCGAGGATAAGATCGCCGTCACCGGTATTGGCATCGATACCGAAGCGTTTGAAAAAGCCGACGGCACCGTGATCCGTGAGCGCTACTCGATCGAAGACCGACCATTGATTGCGTTCATTGGCCAGCAAGCTTCGCGCAAGGGTGTGGGCTCTTTGATCCCTGCCATGAAACGGGTTTGGCAAGAGCGGCCCGAAGCACGTCTCTTGATTGCAGGAGCGCGCACGCGGTTCGCGCCTGACTTTGAAGAGCAAATGCACGTCCAACTCGCGCCTCATGAAAAGGAACGAGTCATCTACCTCCAGAATTTCAACGACAACGAAAAGGCAGACCTTTTCGCTGCGTGCGACGTATTTGCCTATCCCTCTTGGAACGAGTCATTTGGCATCGCTTTTCTGGAGGCATGGGCGGCCGGAAAGCCGGTCGTGGGTTGCCGGTCCGGTGCCATCCCCACGGTCGTTTCTGACGGAGAGGATGGTTTGCTGGTTCCGCCGCGAGACCCTGATTCCCTAGGGATTGCATTGCTGCGTTTACTGAATTCGAAAGATCTCAGACGACGCCTTGGTAGGAATGGCCGCAACAAGGTCAAGCAAGTCTACACTTGGGAAAACGTGACCCGGCGGTGGCGCGATCTTTATGAAAAAGTACTGGACGGCTGACTTAGAAGTGTCGATTCTTCTACCGTGTTGAGACACCTGGTGCCCTGCTGACAACAAGGGCTTGATTGGCATAGACTCATCCGTGCTTCGAGTCAATGCCCGGGTTTTGGGGGCGTGCTCTTGAGTCGTTCTGACGGATTAGCCGTTCCATTCGGATGAGGAGTGTGTCAAGACCTTGATAAGGAAAGAAAGCTGAGATCATGGAACCGGGACTCGATTCTGCTTTTTTGCGCTACATCGGGGTTACCACCGAATCACAGGTAGCCATTCGTGGCTTCTATCTACCGCTGTTCGAGGGATGTCGACGAGTTGTTGACCTCGGATGCGGGACTGGGGAGTTCGTTCAACTTCTGATTCAAAGTGGGATCGATGCCCTGGGTGTCGATTCCGACCCGACGCAGTGCGAGAGTCTTCGCGCTCGCGGTGTCCCCGTAGTGGAACGAGATGTCATTCGCTACCTCGAGAGTGTGGAAGAAGAAAGCCTGGAAGGCCTCTACTCCGCACACTTGGTGGAACACCTGCCATATGAGAATGTCCTGAAGATGATCCGCCTATGTTACCGGGCTCTCAAGCCTGGAGGGCGTCTCGTTGTTGCAACGCCGAATCCCCGCTCGCCCATGTCGCATTTGGAGCTGTTCCACATGCATTTCGGTCACGAGGCGCTTTACCACCCACGTTTGCTCATGTTTTTTCTGAATCACTGCGGATTTCACGAGATCGAAGAGGGTGAGAACCCGCACACGCCCACACTTCTCGGGGCAGCTTCACTGACCGTCCCAGATTTTGAAGGTCTGTTTCCTCTAGAAAACCTAGAGAATTTCGCAAAAGTGTCGATCGACCATTTGTGGGAGTCTCCCCTCAAGAGCGATCGGGCGCACCGGCGATGGATACGGCGGATCAAACGACTGGTTCAGAAGGTTTGCGTTTGGCCGCTCGTTGGGGACGTGATCATACAAGCCAACGAGATTCTGCGGGCCAGATACGTGGCGTTGTTGCGTCTCCAGCAGGCGTTGCAGAGCGTCCATGGGACGCTGGCGGGCATGATGGCGTTCGACCGACCCTTCGAATGCTATGTCATCGGGCACAAACCAACTTCAGCCGCGCCCAATTCACGCCTCACCCGAGGATCCCAATGGCAGTTTGAGGGTCCTTATGATCTAGAGGGCAACCCGCCGGCCGAATCCGTCATCCGCAACACGGCGATGAAACGGATCTACACGGATATCATGAAGGACAAAGAGACGTCGGCGGTTACGATGCTGCATAGAGAAGACCTTTATGCCTCAGGTCCGCCCACGACGGTTGCCTCAAAAGAGATGCTCGAACTGACGTCTGAGCACGCGGGGCACCGTATCTTGGATGTCGGTTGCGGCATCGGAGTTTTCGGCAAGGAATTGAACAAAAGGGGTTTTGAGTGTGTCGGAATTGAGTGGGACGACGCCATCGCCAAGGAGGCTGGTCGTTCCATCGAGGCCTACTTCATGAGTGCGGAGGAGCTGGAATTCGAGGACGACTCGTTCGATACCGTGATTATGTTCGAAGTCTTGGAACACCTCCGGAGCCCGGAGAAGGCACTGCAAGAGATCAAACGGGTGACCCGAAAGAATCTCATCTTGTCCGTTCCTAACCTGGGGCCGCTCGTTGAATGCGTCGAGCACAATGTCATCATGCACCATTTCTTCGAGACGACACACTTCAATTTTTTCACCAAGAGTATGCTGGAAAGATTCCTGAAAGAGTTTTTCGAACATGTTCACGTCGGGGAGTTCGGACGATTCTTCAACGCATCCGGCCAACGCCTCTTCTATCATCTCTATGCCATCGCTTCGTTTGAAGAAATCAATGTATGACCCGATCCGTCCGAAAGAAAAGAGTAGACCGATTTGCGGCTCTGACAAATGAGTACTCGCAGTCAGTTCGAGGGCCAAACACCCCTTATTCTGGTTGTTTTGCTACCCGCACTCTTACTCTTCTACCTGGTGTTCGTCTATCCCATTGAACGTCGGGCTCTCCTATATTCCACACCGTTTGCGACGAGCGATCAGCTCGAGACTCGCGAAGCGTCACAGGTGGTCCAAACGTTTGCCCCCGGTGTGCCCTTCAACTTCATACGCTTCTCTGTGTTCAAGGCTTCTGGCGAGACCGTAACCTGTCGTTACTCGCTGAGGAATCTCTCGAACGATGAAGAGCTGGCTTCTGGCGAACTGGATCTCCGCGGAAGTCCCCTTTCCGTCGAGTCCCTATGGATTCCTAAGGAGCACTCTTTGGGAGAAGTTCGTTTGGAGCTCAGTTCGTCCTCGGCGCCTTTCCGATTTCTCGTGGTTCCTTCTTCGCGTTCACTTCCGGCCTTGTCCACTGAAATCGACGGTGAAATCGTATCCGAGCTCCTCCTTTTCGAGATTCATCAACGCGCTCGAAGAGAAACGCTCTTCTCTCTGCTATATCGAAACAAAGACGCTCGGATCAAGCAGGCAGGCCTTGCCGGCCTTGCGTTACTTGTTGCGATCCAGCTCTACTGTCTAATCTCCTTCAAAAAAGGAATCCGGCCGTTAGAGCAAACCGGCCCTCGAGCGTCGCCCGCTTCAGTGGTTTTTGTGAGTGCCATCAGCTTTGTGATTGTCTTGGTTGGTATCGCCTGGATTCTCCAAAACAACACTCACTCGAAGTTGCTTGGTGCCGAGGACGATGCATTCATAACGTACCGATATGCGGGAAACCTGGCCAGTGGGAACGGCCTAGTGTTCAATCTCGGCGAGAAGGTCCTCGGAACGACAGCGCCGCTCTTCGCCGTCATCCTGGGACTTTCGGGTTTCATCGGCAGTAGCATTCCAGTCACGAGCGCGGTGATCAGTCTAGCGTCGATCTTGGTTTCGGCGGTTTTGGTCTACCTGCTTTTGTCGAAGAACTTCTCCGAATTTGCGGCTCTGTCGGGTGCGGTGATGTTTGCTTTGTTCCCCCCTTTCTACCGTGTTTTGGGCATGGAGACGAACGCCGTCATCATGATGCTCTTGGCGGCGATCCATTTCTTCGTCAGAGAGCGTTTCTATGCCGCGGCCTGTCTCATGGCGTTGGCCACCTTGACCCGACCGGACTCGGTCGTTTTGTTAGCACTCTTGTGCTTGGTGCTTATTTTCAAGCGACGATTCAAGCAACTGTGCCTGGCGGGCGTGCTCTATATTTCGGTGTTGCTGCCTTTTCTGCTCTATGCCCAGTGGAATTACGGATCATATCTACCCAACACTCTTTATGCAAAGACTCTGTTGGGTTTTCCTCGTTCCGCTCAGCTTTTCGTTCGACGGGTGATGTCTTTCTTCACTGACGGATTTTTGTGGGGGGCACCTTCGTACCTCGAGGGAGTACTGGAGCATAGCCGGCTTTGGCTTGCGGTGTTTCTCTGCGGTTTGGTATTGTCAGGAAAACGACTGTTCCACATCTTTCCCGGAATTGCCTTGCTGGCGGGTGTTGTCTACCTGTTAGCTTATCATGTTCTGTACGCACCATTTTTCATTTGGTATTTCGTGGTCCCTATGTCCATGTTCCCAGCCGTCTATGCTCTCGGGCTGGATTCGGTGACACATAGATTGGGCCTGCTCCACCTTCGGGGCAGCGGCTTGGCGGCCCTCCGATACATAACGCTCTGGTGTGTGCTGGGATTGGAGGTTTGCAGCCTCAGTAGCTACTTTTACGGACAATGGTACGTGGACCACATGAACGGATTGAAGCGGTATGAAACTTTCGAGGAAATATCTTCGTTCGTCGACGAATACCTGCCGGCAGATGCGTCCATTGCTATGGAGGAAATTGGGATTGTCGGATTCGGCTGTGGCAACTGGATCTGGGACCTATATTCGCTCGTTCACCGCGCGGACTATCTACCTTTCCATTTCCCCGCCGAAAGTCCACACCGGATTCCGTATCTGCTGACGATCATGGATCCGAGCCATCTGCTGTTTCACTCGGGTCGAATCGTGGACGCTATCTGGCTCGAAAACTATGACGAAATTGCGGCTTTTCAGGTCAACGACGCAACAAACCGGTACTTGTTCTATTATTCTTTGTTCCGAAAAGGAGATCGGCTTGTCGTCTTGGGTGATGCCGATCAGCCCGTTCTTCGAAAAGGAGATTATTTGATATCAGGTTGGTGTTTTGGAGTCAAAAAGATAGACAGAGTGGAGCTCAGGGTGGACGGGCGCTCAATCGCCGAGGCCGGGATCGAAGTCAGTGGTCGAGACCTCGAGGAATTTGCCTCCAATCGATTCGCGGATCGGGCCGTGTTCAGAATGCGGGTGAATCGAGGTGTTCTTGCCGAAGGTATACATGAAGCGGAGTTTTGGGCAAAATCAGAGGACGCCGAAGGTATTTTCTGGAGAGGAACCTTCCACGTGACGGCGAACTAAGTCTTGATAGAGAAACGACCCCTTTATGAGCTCTAGGACCGCAGTGTAGGTGGTGGATGGTCGGGAAGAGACTGCTCTCGCATTGGGCGCTTGCTTGCTTGGCTTTGCGATTCCTGGGCTCTGATTCGCCTACGCTTGGTACAACTTCGGTTCTTTCTTGCCAAACACTCTCTGGGCCAAGATGGCTCAACATCGATCGAATATGTGGCGCGCGTTCCACACAGAGTTGCTGGAAAACTGGTTCAAGCGGTGGGAGCGCCAGTTCATCCATCCCAAACTGCCTTCGTTCAACTTTTGGTGGCTGTTGGTCTTGGCGGGGATCGTCTACTCCACCGTCAAAAGACGGAGGTGGCTCATCTTTCTTGCCTGGGTCTCTTTGTACGTTGTCGGCTATGCGGTCTTGGGAGTAGCTGGCTACCCTTGGTATCAACTGCCGATACAATTTGCTCTCTATATCTTCACCGCCTTGGGACTAATAAGTATTGCTGATGTTGTCGCAAAGAAGGGAGGGTTTCGGATTCCGCGAGCGCTGGTATCGGCCGCATTTATGATCGTCGTTTGTTACCTGCTCATTGGGCCCAGAATCAGAGGCGTTCGTCATTAAAGCGGAGACTCTCGTGGACCGAGCTATGTGGCTCTTAGCGAGTGGCTGGTTAACAACACCGCGCCAAGTCAAAGTGTGGCCTACATCGAGATCGGCTATCTGGGTTACTACACCGGGAATCGGATCATCGATCTGACTGGTCTTACCGTGCCGGAGATCGTTCCTCGCGTTGCGGCTGTAGACTTTTCTTGGGGATTCTGGAGGTACAAACCGGACTACTACGTTCATCTGCCGGATTTCGATTGGGCCTTGGGCACCATTCGAACCCATCCCACTTTCGAGTCCCATTACCGACCGGTTGCGACACTCTCCGGCCCCAAGGATAGCGACTTCACCATTTATTCCCGATATCGGGACTAACTGTCCTGCGCTGAATTCGAGTTAGTTCGTGAGAGGTGCGCGATTCACACTTCACTCGACCCACCGTGAAAGCCGCCAGAGAATGTGCTTCGCTGTTTGACGGGCGGCGCCCTTGGCACCGCGCTCACGAAGGAAGGCGACGAAACGACCCGGTAAGTGTCGAAGGGGCGTCGGCGACGCTAGCAGAGCCGTTTGGCTCGAAGGCTCTTTGTGATCCCGAGCCCGCCGCGGCTGAAGGCAGAACCTCACCAAAGGCTGAGCGACGTGCTCCCATGTCAGATGGGACCTTAGCTTTTCGAAGTTGGGGCTGAGACTTGCTCCGGCATCCGGGAGGCGTAGTATGCGGAGTAGGCCTTGTGCCATGCCCTCCGCATCGCCCGGTTTGACCACGGCTCCCAGTTCGTGAGTCTTGACCCAATTCGCTACAGCGTCACCGTCACTCACGACCATGGGCAGGCCCGTCCAGATACAGTCCAGAAGCCGCGTACGGAAAGAAAGGCGCGTCTCGATATGGTTCAAGTGTGCACTAACGGCGACATCAGCTTCGAGAAGGTAGTTGGCCCGGTCTTCGTAAGGAATCCATTCATGGAGGAAGAAGACGCACTGATCGAGCAGCCCCAATTCCTTCGCTAGACGCTTCGCCCGAACGGCCATTTCCATATCGGGCACGCCCGGGTTGGGGTGCCGGCCGGCGAGAAAGAGCAGGCGGGCATGAGGCTCGGAGGCGACAAGGTGATGCATCGCTCGAATGGGGGTAAGAGGGTCCAGCCAGTTCCAGAGCCCGCCGCCCCAGTAAATGAGTTTGTCCCTTTCGCCGATACCTGGTACGACACCCTTGACCACGGGTCGTGTAGTACAGGGTCGCCCACTGGGAATACCAAAGGGCACGATATCGATGAGCTGACGCAGGCTTTCATCGTGCTCGTAGGTCAGGGGGTTCACTCGATGAGCCGCCAGTAGGACTCCGAGCCAGAAGTCGAGCTGTCTTTCCGTTGCACAAACAAAGAAATCCCCGTGACGGACCAGAATCCAGCATGATCGCGAGCTCGTTTTGGTGCCTGAACTGACGGTCGGGCATGGGCAGATGACGATGGAGCTCCAAATTCTCGAGCAGGGCCGGCGTGTAGAGGTCCACGATGAGGGGCTTTTCCAGACCACTCAACCGGGGAAAGCGGTGGAGCAGATCTTGCGTACCGAAGATGATGTCACTTGCTTCTGCCGCTTCGAGAAGTTGGGCCTCGTCTCGAGGCTCGTAGGTTCTCAGCCTTACCGTTTCGGACCCGAGGTCGGTTTCGCCCGGAACGGCCAACGTGACTTCCATGCGGCGGGCGAGAACATTGGCGAGCTCCCAGTAGCGAATTCCCGGGCCAGCCATGTTTTTCTTGACCACGTCGTGACTGACGATGAGGAGATGGACAGGCTTGCGAGACAACGGACTAGGCATGGAGTTGTCGATACACCCCGTACAGACGAGGTCGCGAAGTGCCTTTTGGTCTCATTCTCAGACAGGGGAGCAAAACCATTTGAAAACCAACACGATGTCGAGATTATACAAGACGAGAATCGGAACGAGAAACCTCCGTTCCGAAAGGGGAGCAAACGGCCCTCGTCCGCAGACGGACGAGCGATCACCGCAACATTCGGCGTACATTTGACTTCGGCTTCTACGCTCCCTATATTCTCTTCATCTTGGGGAACGTTTCTGAGACCAGATCAACCCGCCAAAAGCCTATGGGTACGACCTCTGAATGAACGACGTATCGATGTCCAAACGTCGCTATTCGGGGGTTTTGATACTACTTCTAGTTATCTTCCTTCTCAAGCTCATGCTCTATGCTTTGGTGACTCCGCCATGGCAAGTGCCCGACGAGCCGACTCACTTCGAGTACGCCTACTTGCTCTATCTCGAAGGGAGTCCTTTCACACCAGTAGAGCCTGATCCTGTTCTCCAGGACCAAATTCTCCAGAGTATGGAGAAATACCATTATTGGAAGTACCTGACCTGGCCCGAGCCGGAGACGAGAGCCAAGACCTTTCACGAAGACTCCTTCCTGAAACAAGCTCCATCACAAATAGATCGCTCGCCGCCGCTTTACTACATGGTGGGCTCTTTGTGGCTTCGCCTTTTCTCGCCTGAAACACTGTTGGCGGCGTTCTACTTGCTGAGGATCTATTCCGTCATTCTTACTTTTTTCTTCGTCACCGTTCTCGCTCTACTCGTCAAATGGGCGTTTCCCGATGACCGGGATCTTGCGCTCCTTGCGCTCTGTTTCGTCGTATTTCTTCCACAACTCTCAGCGATGGGTGTTGGGGTCAATAGCGATGCTGCCATCAACCTGGTGTACGCTGCGACCATTGCAGCATGTATCAAATTGGCCGTAGAAAAGCGCTTCATTTGGTTACTGTCGGTCCTTGCGCTCGTCGCCGCGAGTATTCTCTCGAAGAAAACAGGTCTGGCAACGGTTCCGCTGGTGTTATTCGCTCTCGTCTGCGGATTGCAAGTCAGACGACGCATTTGGGTACGAACCGTCCTCCTACTCACTACTCTCGGTGTTACCTTGAGTTTTTCTCATGCCTTGCTGACGTGGTACTACCCAGTAGAGGTGCGCAAAGTTGTGCATAGTGCCGGCATCGTTTGGCGGCGGCTTTTCGACTCCTCTGAATTCGGAGGAGAATATGGTCGTGTCGCTTTTTTTTGGCTCCATGAAAGCTTCTGGGCGCGATTCGGATGGCAAAGCCTACGTCTGCCAGACTGGCTCTACGCATCCCTCTGGCCACTCAACGCGTGGATTGCCGCGGGCGCGGTCTCTACTATCTCAGGCCGGGACCTCCGTGGCAGCCCAGACGATCGGACTAGGCTAGTCAGAAACGTCGTCAGTTTCTCGGGAGTTTTGATTCTTGTCGCGGTAGCCTTGAGAAACATAGGCGATTTCCAGCCCCATGGCCGGTATCTCTTTCCCGCGCTTCCCGCCATTGCCCTATGGTTCGCGGCCGCTGCCTCTCTTGTGCCTCGACGTTACCGGGATTGGATCAGCATTGGCGTCGTCACATGGTTGTGCTTCTTCGATCTTGCTGTATTGCTGCGGTTTGTCGTCGTCGCTTTCTACCTCGAGATGGTCTGATGCCGGTACCCGATGAGAGCCGCTGACGTGAAACGGTGCGAGGCCACGGATCTTCGAAGACTTTCCCGGCTCGCGGTGCGCTCTAGCTCGTCTCGAATTCGGGCAGGGGACGTGTTCTCTTCTCAAGGATCATTGGGAGGTACACCCGCTCGACGGTTTCCCAGGTCAATTCCGGTAGATCACGCCAGACGAGCAGTGGTGGCATGGCCTCCTCCGGTCCGAAGAGCAGGCCGTCGGGGCTTTGACGTTGGTTTTGAAGCATCTTTCTCTGGCGATGGATTTCACGAGAATGGATCAAAAAGGTCCACCAGGCTCGAAGGTAGGCGGCAGCCTCTGCTAAATGGAGTTTCTTCACTGCCGAGTGGAAGTTTCGAATGTCCTCGCTGGAGTAATTTCGAAAGAAACGTCGGATGGACTCCTTTCCCAGAATTTTCGCAGCAAACCGCATTCTTCCGTAAGCCGCGTTTCGAATCTTCCAAGGTGTAAGTCCGCTCGTTTGTCCGGGGTCTCTAACCCACCCGCCGAAGATATGGAGGATCTCCGCCCCAGCAGCTACCCGGATCGAAAAACCGAGTAATCGAGCTCGATAACACCATTCGGTATCCTCGTAGTAGAGCTGAAATCCTTCGTCGATAGCACCAACTTGCTCCCAAGCTCTGCGCGGCACGAGTGTGGCAGCGAAACAAGCGGACGGAACTTCCTCCCAGTGGTCGAATTGTCCCAAGTCCAAATGACCTATCCCGTTGTCCGTTCCCCAGCCGAAATCTCGTACTCGGTTGCCGAGCCCGTTCAAGAAGCTTGGCGCCCACCAGAACTTGAGCTTGGCGGCCACCGCCGCGCACTTGGGGTCCTTTTCCGCTTCCCTTACCATGTGCGCTACGGCATCCGGCTCGAGTTTCAAGTCCGGATTGAGCAGTAGGAAGTGCGAGCCCCGTGCGTGGCGCACGCCTTGATTCAGCGCGACGGCAAAGGGAGACTTCTTCGCCAAACGTACCCGTTTCGCCCGGCTGTGATTCGTCTCCAGCCACTCGCCGAGACCAAAGTCCGTGGCATTGTCCATGACGAGAACTTCGATATTCTTGTGAGTTTGAGAGAACAAAGACTGAATGCAGTCTCCCAGCCAGTCTTGCTCCTTTTGAGAGGTGATGGGGACGATGGCTGAGACCATCTCCGAGCTACTGTTTTCAACAGGAGTCGATTCCCTCCTCGGATAGCCTCCTCTATCCAGCAGACCGCCTTCGGCCAAGCAAGCCAGGCCTGCCCGAACGGAATCCGGCGTGCCGCCTTCGAGATGAAACGAGGCGAGAATATCGTCGAGGTATCGGTTGTCCGCGAGTTTCCACAGAGACAGCAGTTGCTCGTCGATGACGATGTAGCCACCTTTTCCCGTGGAGAGCAGGGGGCGTTCTCTCGTGACCGTCTCGACATCTGCCGGCCTCGTATATTTGATGGGCATACTCACGAGCTCCCCGATGACGGTCCAGCCTCGGGCCGGCATTCTACTCCAAAGAATGGGATCATGCTCCCCGCGCTATGCCCTCGGGCTCGAGCTACTCGAGCCATGACGGTGGGAGTTTTTTTGAAATCTCGATGTCGGAAAATACGGTTGATTTCTTACTGCCGTGTGTCTGAGCCCATTCCGCCATCCGACGTATTCCTTCGTCGAGAGGTACGTTTCGGCTCACGTCACCGAAGAAACGTCGTACTTTCTCATGCGAGGAGAATGCGTGCTTGACCTCGACGCGCGCCGGCAAATGTCGCAAGCGCGGCTCGACTCCCATGAACCGGCAGACGGTTTCTGCAAGATCGTTTACGGAGTACGGCTTGTCCGCGCCAACGTTGAACACTTCGCCCCAGGTGTTGGGCTGTTCTGCCGAACGCGCGATGATGGGTGCGACATCGTCGATGTGTGTGAACGCACGAGTTTGCGCGCCGTCTCCGAATATCGTGAGCTCCTCACCTTGCATGATCTGATTCATGAAGATACCGATGACGTTGCGGTACTTGTCTCCGATATTCTGCCGCTCTCCGTAGACGTTATGGGGGCGGAATATCACATAGGGAAGGGCGAACATGTCGTGAGTTGCCTTGAGCTCCATCTCGACGGCGTATTTTGCGATGCCGTAAGAGTCTTCAGGACAAGGTTCGAGATCTTCATGCATGGGAACCTGGTTGCTTCCGTAGACGGCGATGGAAGATGTGAAGACGAAGCATTTCACCGTACCCGTGTTGACCGAAGCATTGATTAGATTGACGCTGCCGACGAGATTATTCTGGTAGTTGAATCGCTTGATGAAGTGGCTGAGTCCTTCCGCCGCGTAGGCAGCGAGGTGATAGACGTAGTCGAAGCGATGCTCTTGGAACAATGCATCGACAGTGCTTTCATCAACGATATCTCCTTTGACCACTCGTGCTTTCGGATTCACGTTCTCCTCGAACCCTCCGCTCAAGTCATCGAGGACGACGACGTCGTGTCCTTTGGCGACCAGCGCATCACATACATGAGAACCTATGAATCCGGCCCCTCCCGTTACCAATGACTTCGGCATCCAACTCTCCTCATCCTGAGTACAATCGACGGCGTATCACCGAGGGAATCTACCATATTGTGGAGCCGATTGCGTAGGTGTAGTCTTTGCATACCTTTGCGGCCTACCTGCGGATACATGGTTTCACATGAAGATGTTCACATGACGTTGGCGCGTCCGCGACGGCGTGCTACCATGAAAGCTACGGACACAAAACGCAAAATTGAGCATTGGTACCCGTCGTGTAGATTCGGGTCCATGTTGTTTCTGTGACAATTATCATGCGGCACGGCGCCGAGTGACACCTTTGGCACTTGCAGACCGTGAGAATCGTTACTGAATGGTGCGAAGTCGTTTTGAGAGGATGCCGCCCTCGAAGCCCGGACCCCAAAGAGACATCGGTGGCCGGAGCTCGGTAGGGCGCGCCGGAGCAGTGGATATGCGAACAGAACTTCTTTTGATCTTGTTGCTGATTCCTCTGAGCGTTTCTGCTCAGACGGTGAATCAGCCCTCCACGATGGTCGAGGTCGCCTCGGCGGACGACTACGCCACAATGAGTTTCCAGGACCCATGGGATATGGATGTGAGAACGGATCTCGGATGGTTCACCTACGGTGAAGATCTACCCTTTGGAACGGGAAGTGCCCCCGGTTTCGAAGACATCAGCTTCTCAGGAGGGATCTTTTCCGCGGTCACGGCGACGAACGATGCCGCCGTGTCCATTCTAGACACGGGCATCGTGGGCACGGCGTTTTTGGGAAAAATAGGTACGAACTTCCCTATCGATGCCAACAAATACACTATTTTGTGCATACGCATGAGCCTCAGTTCGAGTAGCGTCGGTCAGATCTTTTGGAGCAAGAACACCATCTATACTCCTCCTGGAGGATATAGCGCGACGGAGGGCTTTCCAACCTTCGGAGACTGGACCATCTACCGGATCGACATACCGTCTCTGCTGGTAACCTCACCGAACCTCGCGGGTAATTGGTTCGGGAGTATCGATTCTCTAAGGTTGGATCCTACCGTGAGGCCGGCGGGACAGACCCTCGAAATCGACTGGATCCGGCTAGTCGACGATGACGCCTCCTTGAATGAAACCATCACCTGGTCCGGTGGCGGGTCCGTTGATATCTACCTGGATGATGATAGCAGCGGCGCCAATGGGAATCTGGGCACGATCGCCCGCGGCGTGTCGGGAGGTAGCTTCACTTACAACGTGGGGAGCTTGCCGCCCGGAGACTACTATGTCGCCATCGTCAACGCCGGAGGGAATCCTGTTTCCGCTGATTATTCTTCTGGATTCTACCGTGTGAACGACACCCCGACTCTTGCCTTTACGTCACCCAGCGACGAAGGGAGCAGCGACGACTTCGCCACGGTTCAGTTGTCAAACCCCTGGGATATGGACTCTTTGGCTGATATCGACAGGGAGGTCAACAACTCCAGTCTCACGATAGCCACTGTCGCGACGGTGGAAGACGATGCCGGTCATAACATTGGCCCGATGACGGCTCTCAAAGGAGTGAGCATCGCCTCACCGGGCAGCGGATCCGCCGACCCCTATGTGTACCCTTTGTGGTGGGCAGAGACCGCATCGCAGGTGGGAAGGGGGGAGGTCTACCCCATCGACAGTGACCGCTATCGGATATTGGTGCTGAAGATGGGAGTTCCGGGAGATAGGAATTACAACATCGGCGCGCATGCCAGAATCGTATGGAAGCGGCCCAGCGACGGAACGCTCGAGAATGTCAGCGAAGATGTCCTCCTCCGGACCATGAATCCCAATCTGGTTTTGAACACCATCATTATCGATATGGAGGATCTCGATATCGATCCAGCCAGCCCTGCCTCTACGGGTTGGAATGGACCCATCGACAACTTTCGAATCGACGCCCACGAGTATTCCGACGCCAGGGAATACTACATCAAGGACGTCAAACTGACGGCATTCGAAAAGGCACGCGATTCCTATGTCATTCGATGGGACTACTCCGATGACAACTCCGGCTTCCAGTCTCTGGGTTTGTTTTACGACAACGACCGGGCGGGTTTCAATGGAACCTCCATCATCGGCGGGTTGAACCCGACGACCGGCCAGTACACTTGGAACAGTCCGCCAAGCGGTACACACTACATTTACGCGGTTTATTCCGACGGCAAAGGTAACACTAATCAGACATACGCACGTTGGCCTATCGTGGTGGATCCGAGCTACGTCGAAGAACCGCTTCTTTCGCTGGACAAAGGCAGACTCATCTTCAACAAGTCGGGGCCGTTCTATACGGGTGCGCAGAAAGTCCGCTTGTCTCGGAGCGGTGCGGAAACGGCCAACTGGACCACTAGTTCGAATCGTTCGTATCTGATGGTGTCTCCTGCCAGTGGTACCGACAGCGGCGTCCTGACTATATCCATCGATCCAGCCAACGTTCCCCTTGGCCCGTGGGACGGGCTCATTACCATCTCCTCGTCAGATGCTTCAAACGCTCCCCGGTACGTGAGGGTCTTCGGAAATCTTGCGGCCCGAACTCCGCCCACCGGGAGTTTTGATACCCCCGCCAATGGAACCACGGGAATCAGTGGAGCGATTGCTGTAACCGGTTGGGCGCTCGACGATATCGAGGTATCGAGCGTTCAAATCTACAGAGATCCTGTGCCCGGGGAAGGGAGCTCTCGCATCTTCGTTGGTGATGCGGTGTTCGTCGAAGGCTCTCGCCCGGATGTCGAGATCGCACAACCGGGACTTCCCTTCAATTATCGGTCGGGCTGGGGCTATATGTTGCTCACGAACTTCTTGCCCAATCAAGGTAATGGGACGTTTACTCTGCAAGCTCGAGCGACGGACAAGGAAGGGAACACGGTTAGCCTCGGTACGAAGACAATCACCTGCGACAACGCAGGCCGCGTCTTGCCTTTCGGCACGCTCGACACCCCGACACAAGGCGGCACGGCGTTCGGGTCCTCCTATCGGATCTGGGGCTGGGCATTGACGCCGCAGCCAAATTGGATAGAGCTTCTTGGCTCGATGGATGGTTCGATATCCGTTTGGGTGGACGGCGTACGAATTGCTAGTCGCGTAAGCTCGGGCCTGGCACGTGGGGATATTCAGGCTCTATTTCCAGGGTTCAACGACACGGACACAGCGGTGCACTATCTTGATTTCGACACGACCGCATATACGAATGGCGTACACATCATCTACTGGATCGTGACGGACAACGACAACAATGCGGATGGTATCGGATCGCGCTATTTCGCCATCGAAAACACCGGCCCAACCCCTCCGTAGATACAACTTCGGGCCCTCGGCGAATTGCGAGACGGCTCGTGCTGTCTGAAGTGCGTCGCCTCCCGCTTCCTATCTCTGTCACTGACACTGACCGTGCTATCCTCTCCAAGTGCAGATAACAGTTATAATTGCCTACTGTCAGGGTGTCGGTTCCTTCGGGAGGCTACCCTTGCTCGATCGATCTCTTGACGGCTTTTAGCGCGAAGAAGCATGAATAAGAAGATCGTCTTCGTCACTCATTTGTATTATCCGGCTCGGGGAGGTGTAGAGCATCACATCAAGAATCTTTCAGAGAAACTGGTTGAGCGTGGCTATCGCGTCAAGGTACTGACTACGAACGCTTACTCGACGGAAGCCTTTTTTCTGGGAGACAAGAGAAGGACAGATGAGAACGCAGCGGTGATCAACGGCGTTGAAGTCGATCGCTTGGGTTTCTACACTTCGGGAAAAACGCTATTAAATAGGCTGAGGGAAACGGCTTGCAGATTTCCCTTTCCCTTCAACGATTGGATCCGGTTTTATTCCTTTGGGCCAAGGAATAGACGTTTCGTCGCCAAAGTTATCGAGTTCGAGCCTGATATCATATTCGCCGCCCCTCTCCCTACTCTCAATACGCTCTATGCCTACAAAGCAGCCAAGAAACTGAGGAAACCGCTGATCGTCATACCGAGCGTTCATATCCTCGATCCCTGCAGTTTCGACAACCGTATCTTTTTTCGGATTATGCGGGAAGCTGCCTGTGTAATGGTGCAGAGTCATGCCGAGAAGGATTACCTCATCGAGAGGGGCCATGTTGACGAGAAAAAGTTCGTTGTCCTCCCACCACTTCCTCTGACGGAAGACGATCTGGCGCGCAAGAGGGCGGACAGGACGGAAAAGAAAAGACTTAGAGACCATTTAGGTATTTCAGAACAGGAGGTCGTTCTTTCGGTGGGTCAACATGGCGCACACAAGAATACTCAACATGTACTCGATGCAATGGGGATTGTATGGAGGAGACGGCGCGATGTGGCGCTTGTCATTGCCGGAGGCACAACGGCGTTCACAAAAAAGCTGAAAAAAAGAGCTCTAGAGCTCGAAGAGCAGGTGAACGGAAAGACTTACTTCTTTGACGATTTCCCGCCAGAAATGAAAGACGATATCTACCGCTCGGGAGATATCTTCCTCTCGCTCTCGGAGTTCGAATCTTTCGGAATCGTTTTTGCCGAGGCACTGAACCACGGCCTGCCCGTTGTGGCGAGCAGAAGGTGCGTTGCCAGTGAATACTTGACAGACCTCGAGAATGCGTCGCTGGTGGATCCTCACCAATCGAACGAAGTCGCCGGTGCGCTGCTCGAGCTCCTCGAGGAGGAGGACACGAAGGAATACTACTCTGCCCATGCCGAACGAGAGGCGAAGGTCGCCTTTGACCCTGAGAGAATTGTCGACCAATGGGAGGGAATCTTTGAGCGTATCGGTCATCGGTAGAGGCGAAGAGATCGCATTCCATGAAGGAAGCGAGATTGTCGCGCGCAATGGTTGCTCATACGTAAGAAGCCGCGACGCCGGTGGTTTCATAAAAATCGATAGAGTCGGCGAGAAAATACTGAGAAGCCTACCGTCTTCAACGGACCGACTGTATGAATCACTCGCGAAAAACGGCTTGTGTGTTCCACGCAAGCTCCTCAACTTCTACGTTTTGTTGTTCTGGAAGTGTGGAGTCGTGCGGGTAGAAGGACTGGCGGCGGTAGATCCGAAGGAGTCGATCGACGACCATGACACTGTCGACAAGCCAAAGGTGTCCGTCATTCTCGTCGCCCGCGCAGAAGGTGATTCTCTTAGACCAAGTCTGCGAGAAATAGCCTCGCAAACAACTGGACCCGATGAGGTCATCGTGGTCGACCGCGGCGGTCTCGCCAAAGACGCCGGTATGGCGGTGGATGGTCATGATGTGAAATTCGTGAGGACGAGGTCGGCTCGATCCTACGCAGCGGCTGTCAACGCCGGAATGAAGGCTGCCGGCGGAGATCTCATGGTTGTTTTGGCCGAGTCCATACAGCTCCCCCACGACTTCATCGAAGTGATCATAAGGCGATATCTCGAGGCAGGAAGTCATGTCGCCGGCATCGTGCCTCAACAACGTGCGATCAAGAACCGACCGTTTACCTGGGGCATCGGTATGTTCATGGATGCGAGTGTTCGTTGCCAGGGCAACTATCGAGGCGCCCTGGATTTGGGCCAATTCGAGCAGATCGAGACCGTTGGGTCTCCCAGTTTCAGGTCCGTTGCCGTTACGAGAAACGCGTGGGAACGAGTGGGACCCTTGGATGAACGATACAGTGAATGTCATGACGGTGCAGATTGGAGTCTGCGTGCTCATCTGCAGGGCCTAGAGTTTCTTGCCGCCCCCCGCGCGTTGGCCTATTGCGACGAAAGCTCTTCTTCCGTCGCTGGACGGCAACAGGTGGCCGCCGTCAAGAGTCGATATAGATTCATCTTGAAGAATTTGACGGGCAAGTATAGGTTGGGGAGGATTAGAGATTGCTTGAAAGAAGACAAAAGGAGCATCTATCAGCGTTGCGGAGCGGCGGCCTTGATTCGGGTCTATATAGGCGCTTTTGTCGGTATATTGATCGAGCTACCGGGTATCGTTTACTACGCGATGATGCGGGGTAAGGTAGAACGTGAAACACTGCTCGATTTTTTCGAAAAGAACAAACCTCATGACGTTCTGGTCAGGAGTGACTTTGAGCCGACCATCAATCGGCAGGTAATACGCTCGTATTACTATTTCCTTTGAATTTGGATGAATAGTTGCCCGGATGGGTGAAACGATGCTCAGACTGTTTGAAAAGGTTTTGATGGTGGTGCTCTTTTTTTCAGTGCCGATCTTCGTCCAGGCTCAAATCGTCGAGGAAAAGGAGAAGACTCTCAAGAAAGAGAAGTCGTCAGGTTCGGTCGAGATACGCAGAGGATACCGTGCCGATGCTGAGCTCGAAACCGTGAGTCCGGACGAGAACGGCATCATCCAACTCGAGATGAGGGAACTGGATCGCATCGAGGTCCATCTCCTCGAGACGACTTCCAAGGGGCAAATCCAGGGGTTTCACCTGGTGGGTTCCGACCGACGCCCACTTCCAATCGGCTCCACGCTCGACAAAGAGAAAGGGATCTTCTACTGGGCCCTTGGTCCGGGATTCCTTGGGGCGTTCGATTTCGTCTTCTGGAGCAACGCCGACGTGGCCGGTGGAGAGAAAATCCGGATCCGGATCCACGTGGTTTCCCAGTATCCGGCCAAGCCCAAAAAGCCAAAGTCTTAGCTTCGCTGTCTGGTGTAAGATCAGAGTTCGCCTGGAGAAAGCTACAACAGCAGGTTTTCATCGCGAAGGTAATATATCTTCATGTTTTATTCGCTCCTCGACCTCCTTGTCTGCCCTGGCTGCAGTGGGGAGTTGACGCTGCTGTTTCCTGAAGAGGTACCGGCAACGACCTCAATGAGGTTGAGGCGGGCCAACCGTCTTGGTCCCGCCCAAGCAGCCGTGGGGCCTCTTCCAAGCCGTCCGGCGGATACGCCGCTGTACCGTCTCCTATCGTTGCAGGCGGCTCGGCCGGTGAGCGAAGACAGACAATCCCGTGTCCATGTCGTGGAGGGCGTCCTAGCATGTGTCTATTGCGAGCGTTGGTATCCCATAAGAGAAGGATTGGCAGAGCTACTGCCCGATCATCTCCGTCGCTGGGATGACGACAGGCGTTGGCTCGAAACCCGCGCGGAGAGCTTCGAGACCACGTCGCTCGAGTTGGTGAATCTCATGCTGGCGCACACGAAGCCCGACTCTTTGCCGATCGAAGATGATGGAGCGCACTACAAGAACGCCGAGATGGCCATCGGACAAAGAAGTGTGAGAGACGGTTTCTTCGGTCCCGCTAAGGTTGCACCGTTCAATCCTTTTCGTCCCGAGTTCACGCTGGACCAATTGCTCCGCTTCGGTACGACGGTCTCCCGGCTGGACTGCGGGATCCGCGGGACCGTACTCGATCTCGGAATAGCCTACGGCTGGACCACCGAGTGGCTGGTACGCATGGGCTATGAGGCGATCGGTATCGACATTACCCGTGAGTACGTTTTGGCGGGTCTTCCCCGCATGGGAGATCATCGGCCCCACTTGATCATTTGTGACGTAGAGAACCTTCCGCTAAGAGACGATTGTGTGGACGCGGTGTTAGCGTTCGATGCCTTTCACCATTTTCCCAATCGCAATCAGGTAATGAAAAGACTTTCTTTCATTATGCGTCCGGGCGCGAAGATGGCCATGGTGGAGCCCGGCAAGGAGCACGAGCACGTACCGCACTCCATTGCCATTATGGAGGAGCACGGTATTCTGGAACGGGGGTTCGACGAGGCCGACCTTCAAAGTTACATAGAAGGAACGGAATTAGGTGGCATCATTCACTATCAGACAGATGCTCACCCTCACGACATGTTCACGGTTCAAAGATCCGGCGAGCTGCAACCCGACAGCTTGGCCCCGCGACGACTCCTGGCGGAGCTCATCGTCGAGCCTGAAGAAGGAAGTGTTCGCGTAGGCTCGCCACCCACGCTGACGGTTTCGATATTCAACCGCGGAGACACGGTTTGGCTGAGCTCGACCGAGGACCAAGAAGGCGTCGTCCGACTTGGGGCGATGCTATATGATTCCGAACATCATCTCGTTGCGCAGGACTATGCGAGAGTATCTTTGCCGCGCAAGATTCTACCCACCGAGGGTGTGCGACTGTTTTTCTCGCTTCCCGCTTTGACAAAACCCGGTAACTACATCGTGGAGCTCGATATGGTGGACGAGGGCTATTTGTGGTTCAAAGACCATGCCTACCAGCCCGTCAATTGGCCTCTTGTCGTGGAGGGTGAAGCCCGAGTGGACGAGCCTCCCTTTGTGTCGGATGGCCATCTGCCGGTCATCGAACCGAAAGAACTGCACCCACTGCCACATGACGCCTGTGGAGTCGTTGAACGAGCAAACGTTGACGCTACGGTCTCGGCGGGGGACGCTGAGCCGAAAACGATCTCGGTGCGGTTGGCACGCTTGGTAAAGCGCTCGAGGGATGTTCTGAGAGTGCAGGGCCCAATGGCATTCATGCGGGCAGTTGGCTCCTATCTTCGGCGAAAACTTCTGTAGTCCTTGTTCGTCGCACTGTTCTAGGCCCTGCGAGCAGCATCTTCTTTCTTCATTGATCACTTCGCTGATACTGGTGTGGTCTAGGGTTGTCATGTGCTGAAGGGAGATTTCACCCCATGTGCGAGGACGGTCGAGGGGCTGGAGCCTCAGTAGGCTGTGGGGGGAACCCCCCAAACTGTTGGGGGGTAGTCAACACATAAAAAGTCGCAAAAACGAACATCTATTTTTGCTAAACTGGCGCCGATTGAAGAAGCATGGGGCGCGGTGTGTTCATGGTGGAGAAGGAGCGAGAGCGGCAATGAAGAGACTCGTCACACCTCGAGGCTCGTTTGTGGTTTGTATGGTAGCCTGTAGCTTATTCCTTGGCTGGTGTACGTCGAACATACAGGCCGAAGAGATCAATTTAGCGTGGGACCCGAATAGTGGGACCGTTGGTGGATACAAGCTGCATTATGGGACGAGCAGCCGCGCCTACACGACTATAGTCGACGTGGGTAATACCACTTCCCACACGCTCAATCTGGACCTTACTCACCAGCATTATTTCATTGCGGTCACCGCCTACGATCCGCCGCGTCTGCTGGAGAGCGGATATTCGAACGAGGTGACGACTGCTCCTCAGATGGTGCCCGACAAATCAGGGCTGTTTTTCAACGGGACTAGCAATCGAGCGTTCGTGTCCGATCCTCAAACCGTGAGAGTCAGCATTACCGGCTTTGGCACTGCGAGCTGGACGGCTCAGTCGAACCGTAGCTACCTCCGCGTCTCACCCACGAGCGGCTCGGGAGATGGTACCCTGACGGTTTCGGTTGACCGGGCTTCCATGCCGCTCAATGCCTGGAGCGGTGCCATTACACTGTCTTCGGCGGATGCCTACAATTCTCCGCAATCCATTAGTGTGTCTGGCAATGTCTATTCTTCGACGAGTGCTCCATTTGGAAGCTTCGACACACCCGGGAACGGAGCAAGCAACATTGCCGGGAACATCGCTGTGACGGGATGGGTGCTCGATGACATCGAAGCGACGAGCGTCAGAATATGGAGAGCCCCGGTTTCCGGCGAAGGGAGCTCGCTCATCTTTGTTGGTGATGCGGTTTTCGTCGAGGGGTCCCGTCCGGACGTCGAGATCGCCAATCCGTCGAGTCCGTTCAACTACCGTGCTGGTTGGGGCTACATGATGCTGACCAACTTCCTTCCCAATCAGGGCAATGGTACCTACACCTTCTATGCCATTGCAGAGGATCGCGAAGGCCATCAGACCACTCTGGGGACGAAGATCATCTCATGTAACAACGCTAGTGCCACACTACCGTTCGGAACGATCGATACGCCGACCCAGGGTGGCACGGTGTCGGGGAACTATCGCAATTTTGGTTGGGCGTTGGCTCAGCCCGGAAATCGGATTCCTTCCAATGGCTCCACCATGAGCGTGTGGGTAGATAGCATAAGGGTAGGCAACGTAGGCGCCGGAGCGGCTCGAGGGGATATTACGTCTTTGTTTCCCGGATACGACACGAGCTCGGCGGTCCATTACTTAGACTTGAACACGACGACATTCGAGAACGGCGTGCACACCATCCATTGGATCGTGACGGACGATCACGGTTTCGCCGATGGCGTTGGCTCGCGGTTCTTCGTGATCGAGAACACGGGCACAGCGGACCTGACACCGATGGTGGAACTTGATGAGAAGGTGCTGCGTTTCGGGGCTGTGGAAGACGGCAGTGCCGTGACTCCAGCCATTGAGCTTCCGTTCGGCGTGACAAAAGCCTACAGTTGGACGGCCGATGTCGATCGAGGGTTCGTCCGGTTGAGGCCGCGGAACGGATCGGTCGATACGAAGCTTGAAGTGGCGGCAACGAGTCGCAATTTGGTCGCGGGAGACTACATCGACACCATAACGATTTCTCTGGATGGTCAAGCGGACTCCTTCCAACAGATCCAAGCTCACCTGCGCGTATACGAGACGGATACGACGGAGGGGCCGTTCGGTAGCCTGGATACCCCTCCGGATGGGGCGGTGGGAGTCCAGGATCTTCTTGCGGTCACCGGATGGGCGTTGGATGACATCGCCACGACGAAGGTCGAGATTTGGCGTGACCCGGTCGGAGGAGAGGAAACATCGGAGAACGGCTTCGTGTTTCTGGGTGAAGCAGAGTTTGCCCGAGGAGCGCGGCCGGATGTCGCACGCCGGTATGGTGGCTATCCGTTGAGCTCGAGGGCGGGATGGAGCTACGAGCTCGATACACGCAGGCTGCCTCACGGAGGCAATGGGACCTACAGGCTCCGTGCCATCGCTCACGATGAAGAGGGGCACCAGAAGGAGATCGGTGCCGCAACCGTAGTCTGCACGAATCCATCTTAGCTGGGACAAACCGGCTGCTGTCTGAACACCGCATAGCGTGTGTTGACTTGAACCACACGAACTCTATCTCCGAAACGGTGGCGTTGACGACGAGTCTGCGTCACCGTTTCTACTTTGTTTGGTTGAAGAACGGCAACTCCGTAGCATCCCCGGAGCATCCCGACGCCTCGTCGTTTCATCTACACAAGGTGGTAGCGGTGTCGGGAATTACGGGGGCTATTGCGGTCACGGGTTGGGCGTTGGACAACATCGAGGTGGCAAGGGTCGAGATCCGGCGTGCCCCCGTATTCGGCGAAGGAAACTCTCTAATATACATCGGTGACGCTGTGTTTGTAGAAGGCTCGCGTCCGGATGTGGAGACGGCTAACGCGGGAGCTCCGTTCAACTACCGAGGTGGCTGGGGGTACATGATGTTGACCAATTTTCTGCCGAGCTCGGGCAACGGCTCTTTCACGCTCTATGCCATCGCGACAGACATGGAAGGTAATCAAACGACGCTTGGGAACAAGACGATCATATGCGACAACGCAAATGGGACACTGCCGTTCGGGACCATAGACGCCCCCACCCAGGGTGGCATTGCGTCGGGCACATACCGGAACTGGGGCTGGGCCTTGACTCCGCAGTCGAGCTCGATTCCTGCGGACGGCCATACCGTAAGCGTGTGGGTGGACGGCCTATTGGTGGGTAACGTAGGGTCCGGAGCTCCCCGTGGTGATATCACGAGTCTGTTCCCCGGATACGACACGACCACCGCCGTACATTATCTCGATCTCGACACGACGGCATACGAGAACGGAGTGCATACCATCCATTGGATAGTGGCGGACGATGCGGTCCCCGCTAATGCGGATGGGATTGGCTCGCGCTACTTCGTGATCGAGAACACGTCGCCGGACCAGGCGGCAAGTGAGGTGGGTGGAAAACACTAGTATTCCGGACGGTTCGAGTTGTTCAAGCGTATCGGTCGAAGTGCTTTCTCCGAAGTGACTTAAGGGCTTTCTGCAAGAACACGCGCCTATAAAGGATGGTGCATCGATGAAGAAACGAAGGACTCCGATCCCCGCCTTCGTCTCGGTATCCTCCATCTCATGTATTGCTCTGTGGAGCCACATTTGTCTCGGTCAGGTGCAGACACCTGTTCTCAAGTGGCAACACGGCGGATGTTACTCCTCCTGGTGTGAGACGGGTTGGTACTCATCCCCGGCTGTCGCGGATCTGGATAATGACGGTGAGATGGAGGTTATCGGAGGCGCCTATACGCTCTTTGTTCTCAACGGCAACGACGGCTCGGAGCAATGGAGTGTGGACTCGCCTGGCAGCCGGGTGTGGCCGGGTGTCGTCATTGCCGATTTGGAAGCCGACAATGACCTCGAGATCGTCACGGCCCATGGCGGCGGATACGTGCACGTGTGGGATCATACGGGTGCGGTTGTTTGGACGAATCGACCCGCTACGAACGAGCTTCGAGGTTTGGCCGTCTCCGATGTCGATGATGACGGAACACTAGAGATCATCGTCACAGGGGCAGTGTACAGCCGAGTAAATACATGGGTCTATGAGCACGACCAAACTTTGCGTTCCGGATGGCCGCAGCTGAACAACAACAGCGGATACGCCTACGGCGTGTTCAATGACAACGCGGCGGTCGGTGATATGGACGGTGACGGCGTAGCGGAGATCGTGGTTCCCTCCGATGTCCATTATATCTGTGCCTATGAGCCAGACGGCAACCAAGAACCGGCCCACTCGATGTACGGAGCCAAAGATTGGGGAGCCGTCGGTGTATGGGAAAGCCTGAGCACGGAGCTACGCGGATGGGGTCAATGTAACGGCGTACGCTCGGAGAGCTACCGCACCAACTTCGCCCATGGTCCGGCGACCATCGCCGACGTCAACGGCGATGGCTTGATGGAAGTGATCGCCACGGGCAACGTCTACGATTGCTACTCTGGGCACCCACCTGGGAAATACAACGGAATCTACATTTTCAATTCCGATCGCTCTCGTTTCAATACCGGGGGCTTCGACTGGCAGAGTGTTCCTGTCGATACCGGTCCGCCACTGACGGAGAACTACAACGTCATCGAGAGCGCCCATCCGAATCCTGTCGCAGCCGATCTCGACGGCGACGGCCAGCTCGAGGTTCTTTACTCCTCCTACGACGGACGGGTTCACGCCTTTTGGCTCGACAAAACGGAGCACGGTAACTGGCCGTACTCTGTCTACAACTCCGCCGAAGGCTTTTATCGATTCGCATCCGAGCCTGTAGTGGCCGACCTGGACAATGACGGCCTTGCAGAAGTGATCTTCGGCTCGTGGGTCCAAAAGGGTACGAATCGCACAGGCAAATTGCACATTTTGAACTATTTAGGAAATCCTCTACGCGAAATCAACCTTCCCGCGGCGTTTTCCGGTGACTGGAACGGAGCCCTTGCGGCCCCGACGCTAGCCGACATTGACAGCGACTCCGATCTCGAAGTCGTTCTGAATACCGCACATTCGGGTTTCGTTGCCTATGATTTGCCCGGTACGTCCGACGCCGTTGTTCTCTGGGGCACGGGAAGGGGATCCTACCTGCGTGCAGGATACGTGGATCCCACCAATGCCCCGCCTGTTGCGCTCTCTTTGGACAAGCACGAGCTTCACTTCAACGGCACGTCGGATCAGGCGTACCTTACGAGCTCTCAGGTCGTGCGAATTGCGGCAAGTGGGACCGGCACCGCAAACTGGTCCGTGACCTCCAGCCAATCGTGGCTAAGGGTATCGCCCACAAGCGGAACCGGCAGCGGCAGTTTCACCGTCACGGTCGATCCCGGGAGTCTGCCGTCTGTGTGGAGCGAAGTGATTACGGTGAGCGCCCCGGACGCGAGCCCACGGATTGTTCGGGTTGGGGGAGAAACGCTCGGAAACTCGACAGGAAGTCCTTTCGGAAGCTTCGATACGCCGGCGAATGCGAGTACGGGCATTGCGGGAGCCATTGCAGTGACGGGTTGGGCTTTGGATGATATCGAGGTGATGGGAGTCCAACTATGGAGGAGCCCGGTAACGGGGGAGGGGAGCTCTCTTGTTTTCATCGGAGACGCAGTCCTCGTCGAGGGCTCTCGACCGGACGTCGAGACGTCCTATCCCGTGAGCCCGTTCAACTACCGAGCCGGCTGGGGGTACATGATGCTGACGAACTTCCTGCCAAATCAGGGTAACGGCACGTTCAGGTTCTATGCCATCGCAACGGACCAGGAAGGGCATCAGACGACGTTGGGGAACAAAACCATCACGAGTGACAACGCGAACGGGATATTACCCTTTGGGACGATCGACACGCCGACCCAGGGCGGCACCGTATCGGGTACAGCCTACCGGAACTGGGGCTGGGCGTTGACACCGCTACCGGTGCCAGTCACGATTCCCGCGGACGGCCATACCATAAGCATGTGGGTGGACGGCCTACGGGTGGGTAACGTAGGGTCCGGAGCTCCTCGAGGGGATATCACGAGTCTGTTCCCCGGATACGACACGACCACGGCGGTACATTATCTGGATTTCGACACGACGGCGTACGAGAACGGCGTCCATACCATCCATTGGATCGTGGCGGACGATGCGGTCCCCGCCAATGCGGATGGGATTGGCTCGCGCTATTTCGTGATCGAGAATACCGGATCCAGTGCGCCGGACAAGAAACTTGCTGTTTCACAGGGGGAAAGCGCACCCCGACGGTAAGATCCTGACGCTAAATCGTGTTTGCTGTCTACCTGTCCCGATTGCGCCGACGTACCGGCCATACAAACTTCTGATTTCCGTGCGAGTCCCTGTTACAATTTACGCCGTTCGTAGGCATCAATTCAACCGGGGGTGAACTGGGTTGAGCAAGCCAAAGCAGTTGATTCGGAAGAGTGTGTTTGTCCTTGCGGCTGTTTTGCTCTGGACTTCGTTGTTCGAAGTCGTTTTGCGAACCTATCATTTCTTTTTTCCTTCTTTCGTATTCATAGAGAGTCACTACCAACGATTCAGAGCCGAACCCGGGTCCGTCATATATGGGAAAAGAGTTAACTCGTTGGGCTTTTTTGACGATGAGTTCGACCTGAAAAAGAAAAAAGGCATTTACCGCATTGCAGCTATCGGCGAGAGAATGTCAAGAAATTAGTTGAAACCATCGTAAGCGACTCATAATTGTTTTCCGATCTCCGTCGCTGAGTTCATGCAGCCCGAGAAATGTCGTCGTTTTGTTGGATCGCATCGATGGTCGCAACCACGCCGTCGATGGATGCGTGCCCTTTGATTCGTCTGAATTGCTGTTCGCAGTGCATCAGCACAGCGGCGAGCCATCGCTGGTGCATCTTGCTGCTACGATAGCGCTTGATATTGCGCTCGCACTGCCGAACCATGGAGAACATGCTCTCTATGGGATTGGTCGAGTGCAGGCTCTTGCGCAGCAGAGCGGGAACCTTCAACCTGTGGAGCGTCAGTATCTCCTCGAGAGCTTCGACGAGTGAGTCGGCTGCCGACTCGTTGATGCTGCGAAGCCAGCGTTCGAACTCCCCCAACATCTTCTTCGCGTCCTTGTAGCTGTTCTGCTCCAAGGCTGTCGCAAAGAGGTGGTGTGCCTGCTTGCGGTAGCGTTTCGGCAGGTGGCGCTGGATATTGCGATCCTTGTGGAGCGTACACCTCTGGTGGATGAGCTTCTTGCCGTATCGGTCCTTGAGCGTCTTGATGATACCCCCGCCACCATCGGTAACCCAGAGCACCTGCTTGGAGAGTCTTAATCCTCTCCGCTCCAGCTCCTCCAGCAATTGCTCGCAGATCTCGTGGTTCTCCGTCGCTCCTTCCCAGAAGCCCAGAGGGCACTTTCTTCCCTCACGGTCCACGCCGAGCGCGACCACGAACGCCTGACCGCCACGGTGGACGGTGTCTAGGAACATCGCGAACACCTGCAAGTCCGCGAGACTCCGCTCTTGACTGAAGAGTGGTTTATGGAGCTCGAGAAAGAGCGTTTTCTACTGAATTACGTCGAGAGTGATCAGATTCACCGGCGCGCCGATAGACTGTACTACCATATGATGCAAATGGAGGAGTTTTGCGATCGGGAATCAATTCGTCTCGTCGCCGTTATCAGTCCGGCGGAAATCCAAATCTATGACGGCTTGAGAAAGAGAGTGAAGGAATCCCTAGGTGACTGCATCGGTTCCAAGAAAATCGATATGACGCTACCGAATCGCCTGATCTCAGAGGTGCTGACGAAATTGGAAATCGCCCACATCGACCTGTACCAAGATTTCAAGAGAGAGGGCAAGAACCGGGCGCTATACCGCCAAAGGGACACCCATTGGAACATCGCCGGTAACGAGCTGGCGGCGTCTGAAATTTGCCGTTTCTTGACCCACGTCTTTTGAGAAACTTCGTTCTTTCGTCTGCTGCACTGTTATCTGGTTGCGAGAGTGTTGACGCATGATTCTCATCTCAAGAAAGGCGCCGATCTCGGGATAACTGACGAGCTCATCTCGCTTTTGTGACCCAGTAGAAATAGCTATCCCAAATGGGACCTGCCGAAATATCCGGCTTGACCTCGACCAATCGGCCGCCTGACTCTTGGATGAGGTGCTGTATCTCTTCGCGTGGAACGATGTGCATTTCCATATGAGGTTCGAATCCACGGCTTCCCCAACCCAGTGTGGCAAGGGTTCTCCGTCCCCTCGCCAGGATGCGCTTCAGCGGATTCAACGGCGATCTGCCTCCTTTGTCTCGGAAGGTCGGTTCTTTCTCAATCGTCCCGACGGTTACCCGGGTACGAGAAGTGTTGGAACCCAGGGTTTTGAACCACCCCACGAGCTCTTGTACCATGTCGAGCTCCAAGATGTACTCGCCTTCCTCAGGCGGTACCTCAATGGTCAACTGCAATTGAGCTTCGTCACCGGGATGCATGTCTGCCGGTAGACCTACCCGGCCATCATCATTTGCCAACATCGAGTCTTTGCTATCCAGCCAATGGTTGCCCAGACGAATTCCGTAGGGGCTTTTGTTTTCATTCCAAGCGGGCCAGGTCTCGGTGCTGGCGTTGCGTACCGTCACTTGCAGCGTTGATTTTGATCCGGCGACCAAACGCTCAACATCTCCGGACAAGGAGATTTGAGCATTGAACGCGGAAAGGGGCAATGCCTCCGGTTTGAGCTCCGAAGGGACTTGAAAGGCCAACAACCCTCCAGGATGGAGTACCCGAACGAATTCACGGACATACTCCTTGCTGTACTCCGGGCGAATGTGTTGCAGGACGATCCGTGAATAGATGAAGTCAAAACTGTTGGTCTCGAAGAGCGAGAGATCCCCAGAGGCATTGACGTGATAGCGGCAACGGTCCCCGTAGCTGTTGAGGTCTCGAGCTTGCTGAATCATGGAGGGCGCGATGTCCACGCCGTCGCAGGCATCAAAATGCGCGCACATCGCCTGCGTCAGCCGACCCACGCCGCATCCGAAGTCGAGAGCCCTATGGCGGGCTCTGGGAAGGTCGAGAACGCCGGCATACTGGAGTACGTCATTGATTTCAGTCTGCCCGGTCTTGAAGAACGCTTCGAGATCCCACTTCCGGCGTCGACGGTCTGGATCGGTTAGGATCGCCCACAGAGGGTCCTTTTTCCCAAACGCGTTCCAGTTCCGCTGCAAGTTATCCAAGTACATTTGCAAAAGCCCGTCAGATCTCCGAAACGAACAAGGTGACGTTTGGATTGAATTGTGCTCAGTGGGAGACCCGACGCTATTTCAAATACCCGAGCGCGCGGAGCTGTTCAAGTAAGCTCGAATCGATCGCGGGCCGTTCGCCGGACACGGACAAGTCTCCCATTGGCGTTACCGTGATCACACTCATCATTGAGGGTGGAGCCTCTCCATCCACTTCTGTCCACGCCCTATCAGCAAAAAGCCAATGCCGAGGTCGGATGAGTTTCGCGGGATCGAATTGGGCCTGAAACAAGGGTCCGGTCGGTTTCATGGCGACGTCGAGCGTCATTGATCCCGGTTTGATTCCTTCTAGAACCAGCTCAAAAGACTGATCGGGCGGTACTACGAATTCGAATCTATTCGAACCAGTCCACTTCACACAATCACAAGGCATATGATGTGATTTGATCCTCACGAAGTGGAGAAACGGTCCTTGTAGCTCTCCCTCGAAAGACGCTTTGCCCTCGTTCGTGAAACGGATGCTCAATCCGCTGGAGTGAATTCTGAGATTCTGCCGGACGTGCTCGCGGAGGCGCTGCAGAATCGGCTCGGCGGTGGAGATGTTTTCCTCCTCCTTCCGATCCTGGTCGACACGATACAGCTCCTCCCGCCCATGTATGGGACTCCAGGCGGTGTTGTTGTAAATGTATTTCATCTCGTTGTCGATGCGGAGAGATATGCCGTGATTTGTGTGGGCGGCATAGCTCCATGCCTCGCGCGGCCTGTCGATGGATTGTCCCTGGATCAAAGGCGCGAGGGATCTCCCATCGAGATCGGGAGTGGGGCGGGTCCCATCGAGCTCCAGAAGCGTCGGCAATACGTCGACCAAGCTCACTTGCTCGGGTATGCGAGAGGCCTTCCCTTCGGGAAGAAAGAAGACAAGGGGTATCATGAGATTGAAATCGTAGAGATAACCATGGCCCGCTAGCCCTCGTTCGCCTAAGGCTTCGCCATGGTCAGACGTAACGACCACGATGGTTTGGCCCCAAAGACCGAGATCCTCCAGTTCTTGGAACAATCGCCCTAGATGAAAATCCGTGAAGGCGATGCCCGAATCGTACATCCTATTGAGAACCGGATAGTCTGAAGTCTGGAGCGGTGTGGAATGTGAGCCGGGTGGGGCACTCTTGACGTACCGCCTCTCGATCAAGAAACCGTTCTCCTCCCTTGGTGTCACCTCCTTTGGGGTGGCCCGCAACTTCGAGATTGGTTCGCCGACATCTCCGAAGAAAGGCTGTCGCTCTCGGAATGGGAAGTGGATTTCGTAAGTGTGAAAGAAAACGAAGAACTGACGATTGTGGTTGACGTGTAACAGCCGAATGAGCCGGTCGATCCCGTCCTCAAGTTCTCCATCCGAATGAGTTTCTTTGGCCCAGTACCGAAATGAGTCGAAGCCTCGGTGGAAGCCGTACGCGGGATGCAAGTATCCGCCGCCGGTAACGGCAATCGTCGAGTAGCCGGCCTCTCGAAACCACTCCGCCATGTAAGTGTAGGGGCTAAGCGGCGCATCGCTATGGTTGACTCCGTGACGTAATGCGTTCAAGCCTGTGAACAGGGACACGTGAGATGGAATGGTCCAGGGGCTCGGTGCAACGACGTTTTCGAAAACGACCCCAGCTCGTCGTGCCCACCGATCGATATTCGGTGTCGTCTCGTGCTCGTAACCGTAGAGCGACATGCGGTCGGCCCTGAGCGTATCCAATGAGATGAGAATGACATTGGGTAAGACGGACTCGGAGGCCCGTTGCCAAATCTCGGGGTTTGCCCAGGCTGGAAAGCCTACTCGTGTGTCATATTCATGCTGGCTGAATGTCTGAAAAGACAACGTGATTTGCTCGCCGTCAAATTCAGACAAGTCCACAGATGCGTCCAGCCAACCTCGTCGTGACTTGGGACTTCTCGGCCGAATCATATCTTCGAACAACAGCTTGCGACCTGCCTTGCTCCCAAGGAATACCTTGAAGGTGATAGGTACGGGGATGAGGGAGCCAATGCCGTATGAGAAACGCAAAACACTGTCCGGTGGCGTCCGGAAATGGCGTTCGAACGGTCGACCGGGGGGAGCTAGAATTGCGTTTCGAAGCTCATCACGGATTTTCACTTTCCAAGTATTCCGCAAAGCGTCAACGTAAGTTTCAGACGCCGGTATGTACCTGACAGCCTCGACGGCCTGCACGGTGACGGTTTCGCCGGGAGCTGAGGTTGGGTCGAGGCGCAACATCGCGATCTTTCCGCTCCACAAAGGATGCGTACCGACACGGAATGTGTACGACTCGGTTTGGAGGTCATCCGTTGTTCGCGCTTCTAGAGAAAGCGAGCGCTCATCTGAAAATACCTCACCCGCGCGGCACCAGAACAGTCGGACGTGCCCTCGAACCGACAACTCTTCGTTCGGTCGACTGAGTTTGATACGGATGTCTTGGATGCTGTTGGCCTCCAGATCGACGGCGCGGGCCATATAGGGGCGTGGCGCTCGATCGTCTCTGTCGCAGGACACACGAAGTCCTGCGGCCTCCAATCCCGAACGATGATCAGTATTTGTCAATTCCCAACCGGCCATACTGTCATCGCTCGTGAATGTCCAATTGACGATCGGGACCTCAGCATGTAGTCCACGATTGACGAACGTCTCTCGAGGTTCCTCGTCAATCAAACGGAAGACGAGTCTCTGCCTCGGTACGTCGGTGGAACTACGACAAGCCGGCAACCACGCAAGGAGGACCAAGGTGACCAAGAGGGGGAACATGAACCCCGAGCTCCGAGGACTGCGAAGTTGCCGCAATACGATCGCTCTCATGGGTAAGCCTTGGACCAATCGCTAGCCAAGAAGTTCGTCAAGAAAACTCCGGATTCAGCAATATATCACACGAGAGTTGGCCTTAGAAGTGTAATTAAAATCAATAATTTGCAAGGATTGTTGGTCCAAGTTCAAAAACTGAAATGGTGGGTCATCGGTGTGATGAGTTCTCGTGACCGTGATATCCCATGCGGCGCTACCTATGGCGAGTGACGTCCAGAAGAGGATCCAGAGGACGATGACGTTTGGATTGAATTGTGCTTGGATGAGAAAAGCCGTTGCTGAGCTCACAACGGCTGCGTAGAGCATTCCGTCTTCCGAACCGGCCGTCTCCCTCAGTGCTTTTGACGAACGAGCGTAGAAGGTCCACAAAATGGATAGGAACGCTGCCAGGCCGAGAGCTCCCGAGCTCATCAAGAGATCGAGAACGAGATTGTGGGGATGGTCCACGATGATGTCCGGGTGGGATTTCTCGGGTATGGAACACCCGAGCAAAGGTCTCCGGACCGTACCCCTGCAGCCACCGTGGCGGAATGAGGTCCAAGGTGGTACGCCAGATGTCACCGCGGCTTTGAATCGTCCCGCCGCGAACCTCGACGAATGAAAGTCTCGGAGGGGGGCCGGGTTGTGCCCTGTTGTACAAGGGACCGCAAGTCGAAACGGTTCATGGCTGCGAAGAAGGCGGAGCCCAATACTAGAGTCGTGAGCGCCCCGGCCAGAAAACGACGATTCCGTCGGCCATGGGTCGCCGAAGCCAGGAATACCAGGATCCCGCCTACGAGACCCAACCAGGCGCCACGGGCCTGAGAGGTGAAGGCCCCGAAAAGTAGAAGGAGCGAAAGAAGTCCCGATCGCCAATCGCGCGGGGCTCGCCACAATCGGAGCAAGGCGAACGGGAAGAGCATGGCCACATAGGCTCCAAAATAATTGGAACGCCCCATCGTCGATGACACCGAGGATACAGAATCGCTGTCCCACGACAGGGGATCAACCCCGATGAATTGAGTGAGTCCGTACAGCACAACGGGCACGGCTCCGAGCAAAACGGCGAGGATCAAACGGAAGATTTGTTCGTGTGATCGGATAGTATGCCAGAGTAAGAAATAATAGGCGATCAGCACTAGATACGTAAAGGTTCCGTATCCGTCATCGAATCCCCACCAACTCACGTGAGGATCGACGGATAAAGCGGTGGATAGAAGGAGCGCCCCGGAATAGGAGAGGATGGGAATCATCAAGGAGTTGCTGCGAACCTTACCGGCTTTGCTCGCTGTCGAGACCGACTTACCGCGGGGGGGTCGATGAAGGAGATTGCCGAGCACGAACGCCACGAGCATCGTACCAACGGTCCAATGAAAGAGTGTGACCTTGGTAGGCTCAAAGGACCTTGCCGCGTAGGGATTGAAGGTGACCGGAAGGATTAGAACGGTGAAGATTCCTCCGCACTCGACGACGAGGTGAGAACCTCTTCTTAGGAGGCGTTGGACAGCTTCAAGATCGAGTCGTTTCAGCGTTCCTCTTTTTGATGCGCCGCGGGACTTCTCGCTGGGAACGTTCACGCACGAGCGGGATACCGAGCGCAAAGCCGAAGATTAAAAAGCCCCAAACCTTGGCGATTGCCATGGTGTCCGGCCGCTGAAGCAGAAACGCCTCATCCGTGGCGCGTCTTTGTCTTTGCCGCAGCGGTGGAGTTGAAGGGTTGGAGGGACTAGACGGCCAATCGGGCTCGTAGATGTCTTCAGGTGGTGGCTCGTCAGGAGGAAATTCATCCAAAGGGATTTGACCGGGATCGTCAGGAGGTAACTCCTCCGGGTAGGCTTCCGGTACCGAACGTTCCGTCGCGGACGGAGATTGACTTCTCGGTTGTGTTGGCGGAGGAACAATGGCCCCAGGACCGGCTCTTCTTCTCGTGGATGGTACGCGACCGGTTGAGGGTGGCCGAGGGGCCGGCGAGGAAAACTCGTCTTCCTCGTCCGGATAAAGTGCTTCGTTCTCGGCGGGTGAAGTTTGGGACGGCACCGGGTCTTCCGCTGAGCCGGCAAAGATACGGAACGGAACCCCCTCACCGCCCCATACAACATGGTTGATTCCCGCCGCTTCCATGATCTTCAGAATGCCGTCTTTGATCGGGACGTCTCGAAAGCTGACGGTGACGGGTGTTCTCTTAGCTTCTGGTGAAAGGATGAGTGTGTCAAACGAAACGAGGTCGCCCACTTCTCGGAGCAGTCGGTCGAGTTGCACACCCTCCGCTTCCACAGACAAATTGTCGCCATCGACACGAGCCACCGGCGCGGACTGCGCTGTTCCTGCGTTCAACCAAGGAGGAGAGAATGAGAACGCGATGGTCATCGCAAGAATCGAGCGCCAATGCCGAGTTGCATTGGCCATACCACACGAAAACGACATGATCGCTTTCATTTTGCAGTAGTCGAGCTTGGACACCCACCGTGCGAGCCAAGTTAGACGCTCCTGAGTGTCCATTGTGGTTAGGGGTATGACTATTCGCAAGTATTGCTGAGTAGGAGCCCGCCTTTCAGGCGAGCTCCTCAGCGTTATCTACCTTCCCTAGTTCGAGATCGAGAAGAAACGTGATCCAATCCCGTCGGCGTTGCCTGCGCTATCTTCGGCGATCCACCATATCTGATGTACGCCATTGGTATAGAGAGTCGTATTGAGATTGAAGTAGTGCACCGCTGTCGTCGTGTCGTACCCGGGAAACAGACTCGTGATATCCCCTCGGGATACACCGGCGCCTACGCTACCCACTTGCACTCCGTCCACGAACACGCGTATGGTGTGGCCGTCCGCGGGAATCGTGGTCGGCGCCGGTAGCGGCGTCAATACCCAACCCCAGTTTTGGATCGTGCCCGACACCGTGCCACCCTGAGTCGGCGTGTCGATCGTGCCAAACGGCAAAGTCGCGCTGCCGTTGTTGCATGTGATCGTCTTTCTCCCCAGGGTCACTTCCTGACCGCTTGTATCCCTGGCAATAGCGTGGATGACATACGCACCGTTGCCTTGATTGGGCAAGACGTTCGTCAACATCATGTAACCCCAACCAGCGCGTGTGTTGTTGGGGTAACCCGGATAGGCTGTCTCAACGTCAGGCCGCGCACCTTCCACAAACACGGCGTCTCCGATAAATACGAGAGACGTCCCCTCACCCGCGATCGGATCTCTCATGATCTGGACTCCCGTGACTTCGACATCGTCTAGAGCCCATCCTGTGACCGCAATGGCGCCAGCGACTCCTGTCACACCATCATTCGGCGTGTCGAAACTGCCGAACGGAAGCTCGTCGACAGGCACGGGCGCGAGGTCCCCGACAATTCCGGCATGGATGCCGTCGTTTAATTGATTGCGCCACACTCCCAGGTATTGGGGGCCAGCCGGCAGGTTGCGAGAACAGGCATCTTCGAAGAAGGCATCTTCATTTGAGAATTGAACTATGGGTTCTCGTTGGCCCGTATCGGGATTAACGGGTCGGCCAAAGCCATAGGGTTCTTCTCGCCACACAACGAAGAACCTGTCCGTGGCGGAATTGTAGGTGACGGCTTGTGCGACATCCCAGAGAGGCGAAGTGGCAATCCAGGTGGTCCTCACGACGGAGCCGTTGGCGGCAACCAAAGCCGCCTTTGCATCTCTATTGCCGTTCTCCCATGTCGAGAAGACGACCATCCATCGGTTGACCGAAGAGGCGTAGGCCACATGCGATGCCTGCTGTAGACCAGGTTGCGTGTCAATATTCAGTCTGCCTGACATGTTGGCAGGATTGCCATCGCCCGGCACGAACCTGCCATAGATGTTGTCCGTATTGCCACCGCCTGCTTCCTGATGGTACGTGATGAGGAACTTGTCCGGCGTCGAGCCGTAGGCGATCGCGGGACCGAAGGCGGCCAATTGCACGAGCCTGCGAGGTTCAGGCAACGGCGTGCCGGACGTGCTGTCGCCATCGATGATCCGGTAGTAGACATCGCTGCCGCTGAGGAAAGACACCATGTATTTGTTGCTTACAGTCGAATAATCAACTCGGAGTGATCGGGCGCTTGAAGAAAACAGGAACTCGCTTCCGATCTCGTTTCCGTTGCCGTCTAAGTAAGTGGCGTATCCTGCGAGATTGTCGTTTCGCCAAACGACGATGTACTCGTTACGGTCAGGATTGTAGGCAATGTCGTGTTCTTGTACCAAGCTGCTCGGGGATAAATAGGTCACGCCCGAGACCGTGCCCGCCGGACTCAAGTGTACGACAAAGGCCTGGGGTTGGGTGCCACTCGTGCTGTTGAATCCTGTTCCCGCGATGAGGTACTCGTCGTTTTCCGAGTTGTAGGCGCAGGTGAAATTCAGTTGGAGCCCAAGTGGATTCAGGATATGTCCTGGTGCTATCTCTTCCGCAAAAGATGGGCTTATCGCTAGAACTAATATAGATGTAAAAGCTAGTCCTATAATGATTTGGCGTCTTCTCATGTTAAGTGAACCTCCGGTGACGTGACCTGGCGCGAAAGTCAAAAATAGGGGATTTTCCTCGGCGTTTGAGCGGGGACGTTGTAAATATGTACTTAATTCCCTCTGGCATTAGCACAATAATCCCGTGCAAGCCATACAGCGTAGCAATTACTGTACCATCTTCAAGTCCGATACTCAAGCAAAAAAGTGAGCGGACAGAGCGGATATTATCGGAAACCCCATCCGTCGAGTATTTCACGGCGGTTGGGCCAATTTTGTCTCGATCACGTTGAGGAAACACCAGCCGGGTAACGGAAGCAATCGGTCCAAGGACGGTACCACCCAACCGAAGCGTCTGGGTCGACGGTTGACGAGCCGGAAAAGGATGGGCACCGTCGGAAAGACGCCTCCACGGGCAACGATGCAGTAGCCACTTTCTCGGAGCAGTCCTAGATACTCGCCAACGGGCCGGTCTCCCGGATGTCGATCGACTGAAGAAGTGCGAGTGAAGCTCCCGCTCAAGAGAAACTTGATTCGGCTGTGAAGATGGGCCAGATTGGGGACGCTGAGGAGCAGTCTTCCTTCCGGTACGAGGACGCGCCGAATTTCCCGCAGGGCCGGCGGTTGTTCGAGCAGGTTGATGTGCTCCAATACATCCAGGCACAAAACCGCGCCAAATGTTCCGCTCTCGAACGGGAGTGATAGCAGGCTGCCTCTCTCCACGAGCTCGGAACGATATTCGGTATCTACCCCTCGGCAGTCATAGCCCTGCGAGCGGTACCTGTCCACCAAGGCGCCTTCTCCTGCACCGGCATCCAAGATGCGAGTCTCCGGGGGCAATTGGGATACGAACCGATCGACGAGTTTCAGCTTCTGTTTGTAAATCGGGGTATAGCTCCAGTCCGGGTCCAGGTGACGATGGTAGTCACCTCGGTGGTCGTACTCGCCATGGCGTTCGGGTGTCTCCATGCTATTCGCTCCGTTGGGACTCCTCGTCGAGCTCGTAGACGTGGATTTCCGAAACGCTCCAAGGTTGAGAGCCGGGCTCGGTTTGATGGATGAACAGCCGCAGGCGCTCCACGGTTGGGGGCTCGAGAATCGTACCGGAGTCTTGCCTTGAACGGGTCTTCGATCAGTTGGCGGATGAGGCCCACCTTGTACCAGATGTCCTCGACTTGCTGGACTCTGCGCATGTCGGTGTCACGATAGCCGTTGAACTCGAGGTTGCGGGCAAACTCCTCATAGGGGAACGACATCTCGATCTCGATGCGCGCAGGACGTCGAGGCCGATCGAAAACGATATCCAAAAAATCGCCCTCCTCTTGCGTGGTCCCGGTGGTCCATTTCGTCGTCCGGTCTCCGTCAGTAGCCCAGCGAGGATCGCTCGATCCGCTGCCCTCTAGCTCATATTCGGCTCGGTCCACCAACCTGCATTGGCAATCTCGGGGAAGACCTTCCTCAGACATGGGCTTGACGGCGTGTAGCTGTTCGCCACCGAGCCGGTAGTCGTTCCAAACCGGGAAGTCTCGGTCGGGAAACTTCCTTAGGAGTGGAAAATCGGAACCTCGGACTTGGAGGTGTCTCAATCGTCGGGACTGTTGCCGCGGACTTCCCCAACGCTTGGGATGCACGACGACGGTGCGGACCCCGATCGCACGGAGGAGCGTTGTGGAGCTATCATCGGGGAAATTGCGAAGCTCCCACCGCAAGTACTCCATTGCCGGAGGATAAAAGCTGGGCTTGTTGAAGAGGATGGGCCGTTGGTGGAAGGTCGAAAAATAGGCTTCCATTGTGTTGAAACGGACGAAACGGAAGGGAAGGACGGGAAGCTCCGCGAGGGCACCTCGGTCCTGGCGTGTCGTAAGCCACGCGTAGACATCCGGAACTTTTTCGACGGCAGGGATCTCGGTGCCCTGCGCATAGCGGGGGGACCACTGCTCACTCAGCAGGACAACGGCGAGCACTGTACATCCAAGAGCTCTTCGGTATCCTCGACTCCGCGCGAAAAGATCATTCGCTGCTTTTGCCACGAACAAGCTCAGCGCAAGTCGAAGCAATAGGGAAAATCGATCCGGATCACGCAAGTTGGCGAAGGGACCCACTTTTTGAACGATCTGGTAAGGGCCGGGACCGACAGGGGAACCGTTGAAGATGAGGTCCGGCCCTCCGGAGAACACGAAGCCCAGAACACCCAAAACGAAGAAGGCGCATGCGATGGTTGTCGTTCGACTTTCGGAGTTGGAGCGGGCGAATCTCCATAATCCGAAGAGCGCCACCGGCAACGCAATATACCCGAGAAAATAATCGACGAGGTGAGGGCCGTTTGCGAGAAAAGCGTAGAGCGGGTTTCCGTACGGAGGCTGGAAATATCTGGCGAGGTCGAAACTGGTCGGGATTCCCGCAAAGCCGTAATGCCGGTAGAGCTCGAGAAATGGACGGGCGACGAACAGAAAGATAACGCCAATGAACCCTCCAGATGCTGCGAGCCAAAGCGTCGCGGCTTTCTTCTCCCAAGTTCGACATGTAAAGAAATAAGTCGGCACGAGGACGGCGAGGATGATGGCGTAAAAGGCAAGGTAGTAGAAGCAGGCCAACCCATGAAGAACAGAAAAGAGTACGAAAGCCGGCAAGTAGCTCTTCTTGTCTCGGTAGAAAAATCGGTGCAGGCACAAGAGAGCCAGCGGCAACCATTGGAGGCTAATGAGCTGCACACGCGGAATCTGGGAAAGGTTGAACGAGCAAAATGCGTAGGAGACGGCGCCGACGGCGGCCGAAGCATCGCTGCCGGTGAACTCTCGGAACAAAAGATGGCCGCAAAATGCACTCAGACCTAGAGTGATCCAAGTCAGGAGGTTGGCTGCAAGAACCGGGTTGTCGAGAAGGTTGAACAAAGGCCATGACAGCAAGGCCTGACTCAGCATGGGCTCCGAATACAAAAGAGCGCCCTTGTGGGGAAAGTACGCATTCGCCTCGAGAATCCCCGGATAGCCCATGTCAAGATGAGTTGCTCCCCACCAGATGATCCATAGACCGAGCACGGAGTCTCCATCGTCGGGGAGCTGCGTCTCCATGTGAAGAGCAAGCGGCATGAGCAAAACAAAAGCCAATGCGAGGTAAGCGGCCAACCACGCCACATCGCGGAACCTACTCATCCCAATGAGGCCTTCGGTGCTGCGGTTTTCCGGAAGAGGAAGAGATGGTTGAGTCCAAGCTGGAATTTTTCCGCCTTGATCAGCTCTAGACCGTGGTCGACAAATATCTTGGGTGTATCCTTGGGATCGAAACCATAGTGCTGTTCCAAGGACATTCCGTCGATGATGCGGAGAGCGGCAAGAGCATCCAGGATGTGATCCACCATCGGCGCCGGCGTTGTGACAACGAGGTATCCGCCCGGTTTCAAGTATTGGGAACAGCCTCGTGCCATTTCACGTTGATGTTGGGGCTCGATGTGCTCGAGGACGGCCAACATGGTGATGACATCGAACGGCCCTTCGCCTTCCAAGTCGTTTGGAAAGGTCCCCGGCAAGAGTCGGTATCCTTCGACCTCGATGGGCGCTTCGAGATCCGGATCCAATCCCACACCCTCGTCGATCAGCGTTCCGAGCTGCTTGAACAGCGCTCCGTCCGCGCAACCCACATCGAGCACCCGCGAGCCTTTTTTGATGTAGGAACGGGCTTTCAGGATCCTCCAGGTCTGCAGCCATCGGTCGACGGCCTTCATCGCGCTTCTCCCCGGTGACGACCGAGTCCTAGAACGCTCAAAAAGAAGCTCGACAATACGACCTGGCACCCCAATGTCAGCGACAAGACGGCAGGGATGGTGAGTCGGAGCATTCGTGTCGGCTCCAGCGGCCCGAACGAACGTGCTTCCCAGTCACGGATCGCTCCAACGGTGCCCAGTACTCCCAAGACAATAAGGAAAAAGCCCACAGCCAGACCGACCTCGAGAGTGACGTAGCGGAACATCTTGTTGAGGCGCGGATCTTGGGGCATCAGTCCCTCGTTGACGGCGAAGATTTTCGTAAAGACCGCGAATGTGACCGATTGGTAGCCGATGAAAACGGCGGCGGCCGCGTAGAGCAGTGTGTGAACATCGAATGTCACGTTGCCTATGGTTCGGGGGGCGGGAAGTATCCAGAGGCCGACGAGCACACCTGCGAGCATGAGAAGCAGCCCGGGATACAAGAATAGCCACCTGGGGCTATAGAGGAACAGAAACCGCAAGTGGCGCCATCCATCTCTCCAACTTCGAAGATGTGGGGGGCGGCTTCGACCGTCCGGGGAGAGAGTGGTGGGAACCTCGGCCACCCGCATGCCAAGGAGGGTTGCCTTGACGACCATTTCGGACGCGAACTCCATACCGGTTGTTTGCAGGTTCATTCTCTGTGCGGCGTCCTTCCGGAATCCGCGCAAACCGCAGTGGAAGTCGCCGGAGGGACTCTTGAAAAGCAGCCGGCCGATTCCGGTGAGAAGCGGGTTGCCGAAATACCGGTGGAGCGCCGGCATCGCCCCGGGCTCGATGCCGCCTTGGAAGCGGTTGCCCATGACGAGGTCGTAGTCTTCGCGCAGTTTGGAGACGAACGGCATCAAGTTCGAGAAATCGTAACTGTCGTCCGCGTCTCCCATGATGATGTATTTGCCCCGCGCCGCGGAGATACCTCCCAGAAGCGCGCTACCATAACCTTTGGTCTCGACTTGGACCAACCTGGCTCCCATGCTCGTTGCGATCTCTCGCGAACCATCCGTGCTACCGTTGTCGGCGACGACGATCTCGCCTTTGATGTCATTTTCCTCGAGGCTGCGCAACGCCTTTTGGATGCAGGTGCCCAGTGTCTCGGCTTCGTTCAGGCAAGGCATCACAATGGAGAGCTCGATCTCGCCTCGGTTCTCGGGTCTTTGTGTCATTTAAAATCCGAACTGTCACGCATACCGGGAGATTATACCGGGGAGAGCCCACCGGGCCTCAAATGGAACCGGGTCCTTTGGTGGAAGCGCTCGAGGACTCTATCGTTTCGGCGCGACGACCGTTTGAGCCATCGGATTCGGGCTCGGCATGAGGGCGCCGGTTCCTTTACGCCAAGCATCGAGATCCCGGCGAAGTCGTTCGGCCGTTTCCTCGAATTCCCGAGCCACGTTTTGTTGCTCACCGATATCTTTCTCCAAATCGAACAGCTCCACTCGACCGTTCTCATACCACTCGATCAGTTTCCAACGACCGGAGCGAATGGCGCCGGCTGGAGCACCGCCCTGATTGCCGTAGTGGGGATAGTGCCAAAAGAGCGCCTCGCGGTCGAGATTCTCATTGGCTTCTAGTAAGCTCGAGAGACTCACGCCGTCCCGAGGTTGATCTGACGGGGGGGTAAGACCGGCAATGGCCAAAATAGTAGGATAGAAATCGTTGGTGATCACCGGGACGTTACACAGGCTGCCCGGCGGAGTCGTACCCGGCCACTTGACGATCATCGGCACACGGATGCCGCCTTCGTAGAGCCAACCCTTTCCGGCACGCAGTGGGTGATTGGAAGTAGGGTGACCCCCGGACGTCGCAAGCCCGCCGTTGTCCGACACGAAAAAGACGATCGTGTTCTTTTCCAGTCGTAAGACCTTCAGTTCATCGAGTATCTTCCCGACGGCTTGGTCCATCGCTTCGACCATACCGGCATAGACGGCATGACTTTGCACCAAACGCACCTTGTTGGCGCCTTCGTGACCCCATGCGGGACCGTCTGCATCTATTAATCCGGCCTTTGCTTCGTATTTGGTCTTCAAGTCTTCCCGCGTCATCAGTGGCGTATGTACCGAATAAAAAGACACGAAGGCGATGAAGGGCTTGCTCTGGTGATTTTCCAGGAACGAGACGGTCTCTGACGCGAGACGCTCAGGCAGGTACTCTCCTTCGGGTCCATCCTCGAGGCGGGGATTGTCGTAGGGGGAGAAGTAGCTTTTGGGCCCACCTCTGTCATATCCACCCTTGTTGATGTCGAATCCCTGGTCTTCGGGCCAGCTCCCCTCGGGTCCAAGGTGCCACTTACCGGCAAAAAAAGTCGCATAACCCGCCTGTTTCAATACTTCGGCGACAGTCACTTCCTCGAGCTCTAGACGGTCTCGAAAGCTTGCAGGGATGAGTGGCGTCGCTCGTCGCCAGTTTTCCGGCCGGTTTCCTCCTTCCGGTTGGATGTAGTCGGTGATTCCCGTACGCGTTGGGTATTTGCCTGTGAGAATGCTGGCACGGGTGGGGGAACATACCGGAGAGGCTGCGTATCCATCAGTGAACCGCATTCCCTCGGAAGCCAATCTGTCGATATGGGGCGTTTCGTAAAACGTTCCGGGGTGGTTTGCCCCGATGTCCATATAGCCTAGGTCATCGACCACGATGAACAAGAAGTTCGGTCGAGGATCTTTCGCTGCACAGGTTCCCGTCGCTATAAGAACCCACAACAAGAACGAGATCGTGAACGTCTTTCTCGCCACGTCACGTCTCCTAATCCTGCGGTCTCGATGGTGGTAATGGGTCATTGTAGGTATCCGAGACGTTTCAACCTCTCCCTCGTCTCCTCGTCGAGTATGACCCCTTCGCCCTGTCTCGTCTTTTGATACTCACGGGCTGTGTCCAAATAGACGAGGACCTTTTTCCGATAGGGTTCAACTTCGACAGAAGGATCTTGGAGAAGATTGACCAATTCGCCGGGGTCATTGGATAGATCGTACAGCTCTTCATCGAGAATCGCGTCGACCGTCAGTTTGTCGTCCGATCGAGTACGAAAGCTCGAAATATACTTGTGGTCTCCGTTGCGAACGGCCACCTTCATGAAGTTCGGTCCATCCCTGTGCCACGTCACCTCGCTCACGAGAATCCTCGACCGGGCCTCTTCGTCGAGCCCCTCCGCGATAGGTTGAAGGTTGCGAGCGCCGGGTATGTCCGTATCGAGCCCCGCTTCTTCCAGGAGCGTGGGATACAAATCCCTCAGCGTGACGGGAACATCGCTTCGACCCGTGTGCCGTTGACCTGGCCATTTCACAATGAGCGGAACTCGGGTCATTTCCTCGTAGAGCGTGTCGCTATGCTGCCAGAAGCCGTGCTCATAGAAAGCCTCGCCGTGGTCTGCGGTGACCACAATGAGTGACGAATCATAGAGATTCATGGACACGAGCTCATCGAAGAAACGGCCCAGCTCGCTGTCCACGTAGGCGATCTCGGCGTCATACAAGTTGATGAGTTGTTCGATCTCTTCGGGGCCCGATGGCGGCTCTCGATCGATGACTTTGCCCATTAGTCCATCAACATCATGTGGGCGGGGACCGAACCGCTCGATAAACTCCTCCGGCGGAAGGTAGTGCCAGTGTGGATCGATGATGTGGAGAAACAGGAACAGGTTTTTGTGCGTTTTTCGTCGAAGTCGAAGCAACGCTTCGTCAACGGTTTGACTCGCTCGGGGTCTCTTGAGGGTGCGGTACTCGTGGAAGTTTCTGTCATAACCGAAGGTATGAGAGAGGTACGCGCTCGAGACCACACCTATCGTTTCATAGCCTCTTTGTGACAAGAGGTCTGGAAGGTAGGGGTGGTCATCAGCAAGCTTGCGAGTGCGACTCACTCCATGAAAGGAGGGGTTGAGACCGGTCAGCATGGACATGTGTGTCGTCAGCGTCCAGGAAGAGGTGCTTATCGCTGTATTGAAGATGGTGGCTTTCGAGGCGAAGGCGTCGATTCGTGGAGTCGTGTCCCTCCGATATCCATAGGCGCCGACGTGATCCGGCCGCAGGCAATCCACGGAGATCACGATCATGGGTTTGCCGGCTTGCGGAGTCTGACTCTCGAGAACAGGGTTACCCCAGATGGGGAAGACCACGTTGTTCGAGACGGTTTGTTCTGTAGGTCGAACGTCGAATGTGAGTTGGACTTTGCGGCCCGACCATTGACCCAGATCCACTTGATGATCCAGCCACCGGTTTCGCTTCGGACGCTCGATGGTTCGACTGAAGCAGAGCTCCTCACCGCGACCTACATCTGCGAAGATGCGGAACTCCAGAAGTGAACGCTGGGTCGGCCGCCCACCCAACGTGGCCGCAGCGATGGCGAAACGCAAAACGGGGTTGGGCGGTAGATCCACCGCGAAGGTCAGTCTCGATGGAGAAGGTGGTGCCAGAGCTCTTCGAGTCTCATCTGCGATGGTGATCGCTGTGGAGATGTCTCCTTGAAGATGTAGGTTCGGCAAGTCGGCACGAGCGTAGGTTCCCGCCTTACGAGCAAGCTGATCGACGAAAAAGAAGGGTGCCGCCGAATCAAGGACGGGACTTTGACAAGCTTGTGCCGTAATTAACGTCATACCCAGGAGTCCGAGCCAAAGCGGTGCGCTCGTCGGACACTGGGCCTTCAACCGGCGTATCAACTTCACGTCTCTCCTGGTGGTCGCCTGTCTCTTAGTCCGATGCCCCGCGGTAGTCGTAGACACCTCGTCCTGCCTTGCGTCCCAACCGACCGGCTCTCACGTATTGCACGAGCAGGGGACAGGGGCGGTACTTCTCACCAAGCCGTTCATGAAGATAGTTGAGGACACCCAGGCGGGTGTCGAGACCAACAAGGTCAACCATCTCGAAGGGACCCATGGGGTGATTGAGCCCGAGCTTCAGTGCTTTGTCGATATCGCGTGCGCTGGCCACACCTTCCTGCAGCATGTAGAAAGCCTCGTTGCCGATGACTGCGTTGATCCTGCTGGTAACGAAGCCAGGGGACTCCCGGATGTCGACGGTCTCCTTGCCCATTTTTTGCGCGGCACTTTCAACGAGGCGGAAGGTCTCGTCACTCGTGTCCATCCCGCGAATGATCTCCACGAGGTTCATCTTCGGCACGGGATTGAAGAAGTGCATTCCAATGACCCGCTGTGGACGCTTGGTGGTAGCTGCGATTTCAGTGACGCTGAGAGACGAGGTGTTGGTGGCAAGAACCGTCTCGGAGAGAGTCATCCCGTCGAGCTTGGCGAAGATCTCGCATTTGAGCGCGATCTTCTCCGGGACCGCCTCGATCACCAACTCGGCGTTCTCGACCGAGGTCTCGAGCTTTGGGTCCAGATGCAGGCGACCCACTATCTCAAGTTTGGTCTTCTCATCGATCTTTCCGCGTGCGATGCCGATGTCGATATACTTTCCGATCGTGCCCGCGGCTTTGTCCAATACGTCGGAAGAAACATCAGTGAGTACCGTTTCGAAACCCGCAATCGCTGATACGTATGCAATGCCGCTGCCCATGATGCCGGCGCCCAGAACCGTGATCTTCATTTCTGGAATTCTCCTTTAGGGTGGTCGATGCGGCATTATACCTCAGCGATATCTCTGCAAACGCCGAAGTACTATTGGATATATCCAAGCGTTTTCAACGCCTTCTTCAAGTCCTCTAGCTCGGAGTCTTCCAAAAGGCCTTTTGGGCCGGTTACGACGCTGACCTGATAGTGGCGGGGCATGTTGAGGTGTGTTGCCATCTCGATTCGAAGCCGCTTCAGCCATTCCTGTTGGTCGGCGGTGAGGTCGGAGTCGAGGAGGTTCTTGTTTTCATGAGGATCGCTACTCAAGTCGTAGAGCTCCTCTATCGGCAAGTTGCGGCAACTTTCGGTACAGTCTTCATCGAAGAATCGAGGGTTTCCCTGCAGGAGCGCCTGGATGGGATTTTTTGGGGTGTAGATGTACTTGTAGCGGTCGGTGACCAGCGCACTACGGGCTGCGCATCGACCGTCAGCCTCAGAGAACGAAAGGCGATTTCGATCCGCACCGCGCTCCACGATGGGTAGCAAGGACTGCCCCGGTCCGTCGTATGAAGCGTCTGACAATCCAACCGCCTCGAGTATGGTCGGCAGTAGATCGATGTGGCGAGCGAGGGTAGTCACTTCGCTGGATTCGGTGGAATGGGGAAGCTTCAAAAGCAACGGTACTCGAAGGTTCTCCTCGTAGTGCCCGGCGCCGTGGACGCAACACTTGCCCTGGGTTTCTACCATGTTGGACCCGTGATCGCCTGTTGCGATGATCAAGGTGGAATCGTAGAGATCCTGCATTTTCAGCTGCAAAAGCAGCCTTCCCATATATTGGTCGATGTGCCGGATCGCGTCCCCGTCCGACGACAATCCTTCCGGGCGCGGTTCGTGTAGGTCGTAGGTGTGGAGAAACAAAAAGAACGGATTCTGCTTGCGCTCAGCCAGCCAGGTTTCAACTTTGTCGAAGCTCACCTCGAGATCCGACAGGTTGTTGTTCTTGTGGAACTCTTCGAACACTTGGAAGCCCTGACGAATTCCGTAGATGCCGGAAATACTCCCCATGCCTACGAAAGCCGCTGTGTCGTATCCCGCTCGGGAGAGGTTATCGCCGATGGTCTGAAATGACGGAACTCGCGGGTAAAAGTCGTTCCAATCGATCATTAGCCCATAGGGAACATTGCGACCGTGTTGTGAAGGATAGAGTCCGGTCATGATGCTCATGTGAGAGGGATTTGTCCAGGGCGCATGAGTATAGGCGCGGGAGAAAGCAATGGAGTGGCTTTTGAGCTCGGAGAGTGCTGGTGCAATGCTCGTGCCCACGGAGGAGGCGAGCTGCCTCTGGTTCAGGCAGTCGAGAGATATCAAGATGACGTTAGGCCGGCTCGTTTGCTTCGAACAACCCAAAGAGAATACGAGTTGTGCACAAAACAAGGTGGTAGCCAGCGGCGTCAGCTTGCGGCCCATGGTCTTCTCCTTCTCCAACTTCTTGCTAGCGACATCTACGGAGCTCGCTAACGCTTCTTCTTCGTGCGCTCGACGTATCCCAGAGATTCCAGCTGGCGCCTCATGTCCTCGTCGAGCGTCTCTTTTGCGGTCGGGCGGGGTTGCGGGTCCATTTCGAGGCAAGCCGCCATCTCGAGGCGAGCAAATCGACGCATTTCGTCGGCCAAATCGAGTTGGCTTTCACTGAGGTCGTCCTGCTCCTGCGGGTCAGTAGAGAGGTCATAGAGCTCGAAAGTGTCGATTTCGGCGTTCCAAATGCCTTTCCACTTTCCTCGCCGCACCACAACGTTGATATCACCGCGGTTCTCCTTGTACGGCTTGTAGTATTTCTTCCTGTTGACCCGCATGGATGTGATCTGCATTTGGTCGGCCATGTCCCGGATGTTGTCGAGCGGAAGCAAGCTTCGGCCCCGACAGTGGGTGGCCAAACCGGGGCGCCCCAAATAATCAAAGATCGTGGGAACCACGTCGATTAGGCCGACCGGCTCGCTGATACGGCGACCGGCGTATTGGTCGTTGGGGAATCGTATGATGAGCGGTACGTGGATGAGCTCTTCATATACGGAGTGGTCATGTTGCCAACCACCGCGGTCGCCCAACTCTTCCCCGTGGTCGGAGAGCAGGATGAACAGCGTCTCGTCCCACACCCCAGCCTGCTGGAGCGCAGCGATGACACTGCCGACCCGGGCGTCGGCCTCCAGCACCGTGGCATCGTAGAGTGTGTCGATCTCGGACTGGAGGGCGGCCAACTTGTTCATCACTTCCCGTTGGTCGTCCGAGTTGTCAGTCGTTCCGAGAAGGACCTCGTTGTCGTAGTCCACTCGTGTCAGGCGACGAAGCTCGCGGAAATACGATTCCAGGTCTTTGATGGTTTGCGGAGGTACCTCTCCAAATGGACGAACGAAATGTTTAACCGCTTCTTCGGGATTGTGTGGTTCGACGTTGTGGATATACAGAAAGAACGGTGTCTTCTCGAGGGAGGCGAGCCAAGAGGCGACGACTCGGCCGTCTGCCTTTTTCAGCTTACTGACATCGTAGCCGCGATCGAGACCCGACATAGGGCCGACGTACGGATTGATGAAGAAAGAGCCCGTCTGGTACCCGACTTCTTTGAGATGGATGGCCAGCGGTTTGGCGGTGGGGGCAATCGTCTCGCCGTCGACGAGGGCACGATGCTCGCAGGGAAGCTCGGAGAGCAGCAGAGATGCGACTGAAGGCAGGGTCCAGGGTGCCGGTGCGCTGGCCTGTTCGAACACCACGCTTCGTTCGCCGAGGGCGTCGATGTTCGGAGACGTCGGTCTTTCGTGTCCGTACAATCCCAGTCGATCCGCTCTGAGTGCATCGACCAGGAAGATGACCACGTGGAACGGTTTCGGCTCCGAGACGGACTCTTCTCGAGCACCGCCACAAGCCGCTAGAGTCCATCCGGACGACAAAGCGGCTGCCAAAGCCATCAGCCAAACAAGTGTAACTCTTCTCAATATCAAGATTTAGAAACCTCATCTTGTCGGTCTTGGAGTCCCAAGTCTAAACAGACTCATGTGGTGGCGCAAATCAAGACCTTGTTGCGCGGTAGCATTTCATAGCCGCTTGACCTCAGCCGCGTCGGAGTCGTAATGTCTCGGCAACGTGGAAAAGGAAAAGACATCGGCGTGGCGTGGAACCGCCGCTATTCTGACAGTGCTTCTACTGGGTGGTGCAGCCTATCTGGTCGCCTTGCAGGCTCAAAAGTCTCTACGGTTCGAGATAGGTTCGATGGACCGGGACTATCTCGCGAACCGGGATCAGTTTCATTCGAGGCTCAGGATGAATGGTCCCATTCGCCTCGCCGACGGCGGAGTGGATGTGATCGACTTTTATGGCCGGCTCACGCGTAGGCGTTTCGGATTCGTCCTCCCCTATCACGCCATAAGCTCACCGGTTGAGATCCGAATTCGATGTCATCGTTTCGGCCTGGACGGGACACTGGCAATGAGTGTCAACGGGCATCCCATTGGGGATTTCGTTTTTACGGATCGCTCTTATCCTTGGGGAGGTATCAAAGCTGTCATACCGCAGCATGTGGCAGAGATAGGACCGCTCGAAGTAGAGCTCGAAATCCGTGATGACGAGTCTTCCGGCGGGAGGTTTCCCGAAGATCTCGGAGTGGGAGTGGATTGGATCGAGGTGGCGCCACTGTCGCGAGGAGTCATTCTTCTGCCCTCGCTGAAGCACTTGCTGCTTGCCACTGCTTTTCCTCTTTTTGGCTTTGTGTTCATTCGGTGGACCGGTGGTTCATTCCGCGCATCGTTTGTCGTGCTTTTCCTCGGCGTGGGTCTCGTTTCGATATTCACGGCGCTGGCGCCCCAATTGAGTCTCATGGCTTGGAGTCGACTCTGGGTTCTGTTCCCCTGCGGTTGGGCACTATTCGCAATCCTTAGAAAGCTCAGCGTAAAAGCAGGCGAACCCGTTCTGGATGGCACCGATGCGGCATTTCTCAGCCGGCTGTTCGTAGGAGTAGCTTTGGTTCAATCGGTCGTAATTTTCTTCCCGAACCATGCGCCACCCGATCTGTGGAACCACATTCCTCAAGTCGAATGGCTCGAGACACTGGAGCTGACTCCCGGCGACTTCTACCGATATTCGACCTCGAGTGACGTCTTCGACGACGGACACGTGCGACCTCACTTCGGTACTGCTTACGGTGCGCCCTACCCGCCGTGGTTCTACATCACTGTTTTTGCCGTATCGCGCCTTCATGACGATCCGCGGTTTCTCGTCGAGTTTCTCCCCGTCCTGTTCGGAGCGATCATGCTGGTTTTGGTGTTTCTCATCACCAAAGCCATTTGGCATGACGGTTTGACGCCGCGCCTCTCTGCCATTCTCCTCGGTTTGGAGATCTCGCTCTGGCATCACGCGCACCGCGTCCACGCCCCTGGTATCCTAGGTGAGCTTCTTGTGCTCCTGTGGATATTGTGCCTTGTTCTTTGGCACCGGAAACTCACCACCCGAAGTGGGATGCTCGTCTTCTCGGTCTTGACCGCGGCCACGCTCCTGTCGTATCCGGCATCCCTCGTACAAGTCTCGATCATGACCACTTCGCTGGTTTTGCTGTTGGCCGTTTCGAAAGACGAAGAGGATAAGAAGCTGGCCTGGCGGCTCATCTCGTGTTTCGGTTTGGGCCTGGCGGTTTCCTTTTCGGTCTATTACCTTCCCTACGCTCGCGAAGCCGTAGCTAGGAACCAGGCCTTGCTCGATCGGATGGAATACGATCCGCCTGCCACGTTTCTCTTTTTGAGAAACCAAATGAGGGACACGGTGCGGATCCTGAGAAACGGTTACCCTCTTTATGTGGTGTTGTCCCTTTTCGGCTGGGTGCTGCTGTGGCGAAACGGTACGGCCAGGTTCCACAAGAGAGTTCTTTATGCGGCGGGGATGACGTATGTCATCATGCTGGTTCTGAAGGACCCGGTCCTTCTTCCGCGCATCTTTCTCCACGCCAAAGAGGACTTGTTCTATGCACCCATTGCATGCATTTTGTCGGCTGTGGTGCTCGCTCGAATTTGGCGTTCGTCCGATAGGGGGCGAGCGATAGCGATTGGCTTGGTCGTAGTCTTCCTGGGACTGATGCTCCGCGATCAATATCTCAACGTCGACACACTTCATGACCAGCCGGTCGTGAGGGGTGTCGAGGACGAGACGAGCGGGTCGGGCGATTAGAGAATGGTCAAAGAGGCCCCTCAACGGAATGCGACCCTGCTTGGTTCGTGGCGGAACGTGGCGGCCGCGAGTTGGGTGGTGTGTTTACTTGGTCTAGGAGGTTGCCAAGAAAGGAAACTCGATCCGATACGGCCCAACATTGTGCTCATCACCATCGACACGCTGCGAGCGGATCATCTCGGTTGTTATGGCTACGAGCGCAACACGTCGCCGCAAATCGATCGGTTGGCCTCGTCGGGATTGGTCTTCGAACATGCCATCGCACAAGCGCCGTGGACGTTGCCCAGCATGGCTTCCATCATGACGTCTCTCTACCCCAGGGAACATGGTGCGCTTCATTCTGAGACATCCTTGTCTGAGGATTTGACCACTTTGGCGGAACGGCTCCAGGAGTCGGGCTACCACACGGTTGGCGTCGCAACGCATTGGTTTGTGAGCCGTCAGCATGGATTGCACCAGGGCTTCGACATTTTTGACGAGTCCTTGATTCTCGGCCATGACAGCGTCACATCGGATCGAATCACTGCGAAGGCCCTCGAGCACCTGGCCGGCGCCGGCAAGGAGCCTTTCTTCCTCTGGGTTCACTACTTCGATCCACACTTCACCTATGTCCGCCATGCGGAGTATGGCTTTGTCGCCGACACCGCCGGGACGAACCCCGCGAAATACACATTCAACGAGCTGTACAAGGGCGCTAGAGACTTGCGAGAGCAGGGGACGCCACTGCCTTTTCCTGTGGAAAGCGTGAAAGCGACTTACGACGAGGAGATCGCGTTCACTGATGTAGCGATTGGGCGTTTGGTCGCCGAGTTGGAGCTCATTCCATCCGATCGTCCCTCGGTGACGCTTCTTACATCGGATCACGGGGAGTATTTCATGGAACGGGGGCGTTTTGGACACGGCCGGGAGGTCTACGAGGAACTGGTCCATGTCCCTCTCGTCATCTGGGGAGATATCGACCCGAAACTGCGCGGGAAACGGGTGCAACGGCCGGTCGAGATTGCCAGTGTGGCACGAACTCTGGCGCAGGTTGCAGGAGCCGCAAGCTCGTTTCGAGGCGAGAACCTTCTAGAGGTCTCTGAGGCAGTCAAGCGGAGTAGTGACCCCGTTTTTAGCGAAGGCAGCCATGCCACGGGGGAAGATGATCGTAAAGTGGTGGTGTACTCCGGAGGGTGGAAGCTGATTCATGACATTGATCAGGATCGTTTCGAGCTGTTCCGCCTGGATCGTGACCCTGACGAGCGAGTCAACTTGTGGCATTCTGATACGGTTCGAAACGAGGCGCCGATCGAAGAGCTGAAGATGCACCTCAGGCAGTTCACCCTTCGGCATCTTGTAGCCGGCTCGCCAAAGCTCGACATGAGTCCGGAAGTACGCGAGAACCTCGAAAAGCTTGGCTATGTCGAGGAGCGCGGTACGAAGTAAGGCCTGTTAGAATTACCTTTGTCGCTTGGTCAGTACTCTGAAGATTCCAATTTGTTCCCGTTCCGAGAAGTTTTGCTGAATGTAGCTTTGCAGTAGCGGGAAATGAGAGAGCCGCTCTGCCGTTCCAAAGAAGGAAGTGCTTTCCAAGACGACGAGCTTGACTTTGTTTGAATTCATCTCTTCGACGATCCTCTCATCGAGAACGACCGAGTACTCGCCGGAGTACGTCAACCCTTGGTGGAACCACAAGATCGGTTGCGGCGGCGTCTTTCCAGTGAGTCCATACAAAACCGTAAAGTCCGGGAAGATAAGGACCGCTTCCTCCCGTTCGGCGAGAAAAGCAGCCAGGCGATCGACGTCTTTCACCTCGATAACAACCTCGCGCCGCCAACTGGCATAGGTCGGTATCGCCCAGAGGACCGGGTGGAGCGCCTTCGAGCTCACGTTTTTGGCAAAGCTCGAATGCTCGATGACGTCATGCACACGCCTCGTTGTCGCCACCGTCCATCCTTCATGAAAAAGCCTTGCGCTGAACGTCAAAGCAAGGATCCAAAAGGCTGTCCTGAATACGTAACTCCACCGGGTCGAGAAACGAAGAGCAAAAGACTGTGACAACAGCCAGAGACAGAGGATCAGGATGATGCCACTAAAGGCATAGGTATTGTAGGGGTCGTTGTTGGTGATAGGTGCGTAAACGAATTGAAACAGGCACAGAGTCATCGCAGTGACCGCTGCGAGACGACCGCGATCCAACTCGGCGTTGGGTCGTTTGCGGGAAAGCCTCCATCGACTCGACAAGAAGAATAGAGAAATCGCGAAAGCCACCAGGGCTGTGCTCCGGGCGGCGCCCCGGAACGAGAGTTGGCCAAGAAGTGTTTCTAGAAATCTCTCGTGAGTTAGTCGGCTCAGTCCCTCCTGCGCGGGAATGACGAAGAAGTACTCCTTGAAAGTACCCGGGTCGGAGCAGAGGAAGAGCCAGACCACAAAAGCCAAAGCTACAAGGGCAGCCCCCGTCAAGAATAGCCATGTCAGGATTAGTCTCCGTCTCCACTCCAGTCTCCCACCAAGGAGAAGTATCGCCAGCAAGAAGGAGATGGAGAGACCGCCGGCGTTTTGTTTGCTCAGGAAAGACAAAGCGGCGAAACCGCCTGCAAAGAGTAGCCATATCCAATGTGTCCTGGAGACGATATCCTCGTGTCTATTCCGGATCTCGATGACACAAACGTAGACGACGAGAGTGGAAGAGCAAACGTGGAAGAAGAATGCCGTTTGATCGAAGAATGGCGTCCCAAAGGGAGGATAGAACCATATCGCCGTTAGTAGACCGCCCGCTCCCGCTAGTAGTTTTTGGTTTGGGCAGAGCAGCGCAATCCACAGAGTGACGACGGTGGCTGCGACGGCGTTGATTACGGCCGCGTGGAGTAGATAGGACGAGTAACTCACCGAAAAGACGGTGAAGAAGAGTGCTTGTATCCAAAGTGATACGGGCCCCACGGGTATCATGAAATCCCGGTAGGGAATCTGTCCTAGGTATACGCGGTACCCGCCATCGAAGACGATGGACTGATCGAACGCAAAAAAACCTCGCCGGCCTGCATGAAACGTCAGCCCTGCCGAAACAGCTGCGAGCAGCAACAGCATGCCGGTGTCGACCCACCACTGGGAGATCTGGCTGTTGCCAAGTCTGGAGAGAAGTTTTTGCCGGGGCATGCTTCGCGAAAGGTGATCGATCCAGCGCCAGTCTAGCAAAGGACGTGAAAATAGTCGAGACGGTGTCTGTTGACAAAGAACGATTTGGGATATTAGGCTGCCTTTCTTGGCCATCAACTAATCGATTCGAGAATCACTTGTTTGCCAACACACCACGCTGGTTCATTGCCTTTGCGGCCTTCATGGGTCGGCGAGGGTTGGTCACGTCGTTTGCGACGCTTTTAATACTTGTCGGAGCCTCGAGCTGTAGCTCACCGAAGGATGAGGCTCCTATGTTTTTCGTGGACGAGGTTGTGAATGCGGAGTTGAGTTTCAGCGACATCGAGTTCTATTCACAACGCCAGAACCGGAGTCTTTCGATTCCCTGGACTGTGGGTGAAGAGACAAGACGCTCGCTAGCGCCTCCTTTGCCCTCACGAATGGCGTTCGTCGCGAAGATTCCCCAAAGTCCCATGTTGAGATTTGCCGTTGGTGTTGCCACGCTCGGCGATGAGGAGGTCGAAGCTTCGGTTCGTTTTAGAGTGTATGTGGATACCGGCGACAGCGACGAGCGCCTCTTCAGCATCGTTTTGAGCCGAGATCAGCAGAACCAGTGGCGGGAGGGCGAAGTCGATCTGAGCTCCTATGCCGGCTCCACATCCAAAATCATTCTCGAAACAGCGCTCGTCGGTGCCAATGCAGCCGGTTCCACGGGAGCGCCGGGTGAATCAGTAGTGGCGAGTTTGTTGCCCCTTTGGGGCAATCCGGTTCTCAGTACGACTCGACCTCGAGAAGAGCCTTTGAATCTCATTCTCGTTTCCATCGACTGCCTGAGGGCCGATCACGTTGGTGTCTATGGTTATTCGCGTCAAGTCACTCCGCATATCGATCGCTTCGCGGCCGATGGGGTTGTGTTCGAGACGGCTATCGCCACCTCTTCGTGGACGGTCCCGACACACATGTCGATGTTGACCGGTCTGTTGCCGTCCTCCCACGGCGTCCATGGCAAGTTGCACAAGCTCGATCCACTTGCGCCTTATTTGCCCGACCTTCTGGCGGGAGCGGGATACCAGGTCGACGGTATCGTGTCCTGGGACTATCTGTCTCAGGTTTTCGGATTCGAACGAGCATTCCATCACTATCGTTTCCTCCGTCAACCCGGTGCCCGCGGGACGATTGATGCGGCTCTCGCGATGGCCCGTGGCGCGCGAGGGCATCGTCAGTTTCTCTTCGTCCATCTATTTGATCCCCATACTCCCTATCTACCGCCCGCCGAGCTCATCGAGCGATTCGGGCCGCGACCAAAGGACATCTCTGACCTTCTGGATAGGGTCAAGGACGATCAACCGCCCGAGGATTCTTCCGAAGTGGAACAACTCATCAACTTGTACGATGCAGAGATCTTCTACACGGATCGTGAAATTGGACGGTTCCTGAGTGAGCTCGAGAAGATGGGACTCTACGACAACTCGCTCATCGTCATTACGGCGGATCACGGAGAGGCCTTTTACGAGCACGGACACTGGGAGCATAGTGAGTCGCTTTATGATGAAATCATACGGGTTCCTTTGATCGTCAAGTGGCCCAAGGGTGATCCGGGAGGAAGCGTCGACCATCCTGTGAGTCAGACGGACATCTTCGCCACGATCCTTGCCGCCGCGGGACTGGCCGAGATTCCGACCGAGGCCATCGACTTGGGCCTCTATGGTAATCGGCCGACAGGTTCTCTCGTGGAGCGGGTCCTCATTAGCGAATTTGCTTTGAAGTTGGACGACAGAAACCTCACGAAGATGGTCTCTTTTCGTAGTCCTGTGGCCAAGTATGTTGCCGCGATCGAAGCTCACGACTGGGATGCCGATGAGGAGCAGCGGTTGCGGGAGGAGCTGTATGACCTCATTGAGGACCCACAGGAATTGAGGAACCTGATCGAGCTTGGACATGGAGTGGACGATTATCGGCGTATGCTGTCGGCGCATCTTGCGAAGGAACGTCGACTCCAGGCGGGGCGGGACAGCAAACCAGTCGTCGTCGATGAGGAGACCATGGAGCGTTTGAGGAGCCTGGGTTACATCCACTAGGAATTCTAGTCTTGTTCGACGTACCCTAGGGCTTTCAGTCTTTCCTTGACGCTTTCATTCAAATCGACTTTGTCTCCCTGCCGTCCCGACCTAAGCCCTTTGGCTTCCGTGAAAAAGGAGCTCAGTGCTTCGCGAAAGTCACGAGCCACCTCGACGACGGCGGGATCTTTCTCATCCGAGGGGGCGAGCAGGTTCGTTCGCTCCAGTGGATCACGACCTAGATCGTACAGCTCTTCCGAGTGAACCCCACCGGTGTCCAGGGATTCGACTGCAGGACCACGTAGCGTGGCGATGTATTTGTAGTCATCCGATCGGAAGGAGATTTTCATCATCGCCGGCCAGGTCGGTTTGGCATCCCAAGTGACTTCACTGACGACCTTTCGCGAGCCCCGGCTCGGAAGAGATCGGTCCAGATGTCTCCGAACGCTCTGAGACCATTCGTTGGATGACTCCACCCCTGCTGCTTCCAAGATCGTCGGGAATACATCCGTTTGGCTCACCATGGCCTCGACTCTGCCCGTGGGTGCTCCTTTGGGCCATTTGACGATCAAAGGAATATGGATCATCTCATCATAGAGAGTCTGGGTGTGTTTCCAGAAGCCATGCTCGTAGAACGCCTCTCCGTGATCAGCGGTCAAGACGATGAGTGAGCTGTCGTAGGTTCCTAGAGATTTCATTTCATCGAATAGGCGGCCTAGTTCTTGGTCCACGTAGGCCAACTCTCCGTCATAGAGGTTGATTACATGATCGATCTCTTGTTGGTTGGCTGGTGGATCGTCCACCAGTACCTTCTGTAGGAGCTCAGTCACCTCGAGGGGGCGTGGGCCGAAACGAGTCCTGAACTCCTCTGGCGGCCAGTAGGGCCAATGCACATCTAGGGTGTGCACAAAAAGGAACTGGTTCTGTCCTGAGCCTTTGCGGAGCAAGTCAATCGCATGATCAACGACACGGGTGGCTCCGGGGTCGAAGGAGAAATAGTATGAGTGAAAGCCTCGCTCGAAGCCGAAGTCTTGGGAAATGTAATCCACGGAAACCGTTCCGTCCGTTCGGTAACCTGCCTGCGCCAGCAACTCCGATAGGTAAGGTACCGAATCGTGGAGTTTGGACCAGCGTGTGGCTCCGTGGATCGAAGGAGGAAGGCCTGTCAGCATGGACATGTGCGAAGGAAACGTCCAAGGTGCGGTGCTCACCAACGTCTCGAACACCACTCCGTCTTTGGCCAGTTCGTCGATTCTCGGAGTGGTGTTGCGTTCGTAACCATAGGCTCCGATATGGTCGGCTCTGAGGCAGTCGATAGATATGAGAACGACGTTGGGCCGATCCGGTCGGTGGCTCCGGCTCACGAGTGCCGGGTTGCCCCACAAGGGCTGCATGGTGCTGCGGGCCGAGGTCGCGGGTCCCATTCTTAGATGCGCTTTGGTCTCGAAGGTCAAACGCACCTTTTTGCCGGACCACCGTGACAAATCCACTTCCTGGTCGACCCATTCGTCGGGTTGGAACCGTCGGACCATTTCGTCGAAACAGGTTTCTTCTTCTGTTCCGTCGGCGACCCGAACTAGAAATTCAACGGAAGCAGGAAGAGTCGAGCTCCCGAAGTTGAGAACGCCTATCGCAAACTGCAGGAGAGCATTGTCCGGCACCAAGACTTCGAATGTGAACCGGGAAGGAACGGGAGGCGTCAGCGAACGTCGCGTATCTGCCGAAGAGCCTCCCACCCCGCCCGACAGGGTGACGGTGCCGGTCAGTTCGCCGCTCGGACGGAAGGAACGGAATTGCACCTCGTCATATTGCGCCTCCGATTGTTGGATGTGCTCGTCGAAGTAGAAGGGTACAACGGTGTCGACAGGCGACGATCCTCCTCCGCAATCGAGAAGCGCCATGGTCAGAGCGAGGGTTAGCGCTGGTGCCAGCGATCGAAACGCCGCCAGAAGCGAAAAGGAGGATTGCCAAGCAGAGCTAACCGGTCTATTGGTCATCCAAGCTCCTCGAAGATAGTGAGTTCCGCCGGCGCCAACTTATCACGGACCCGAGGGAGCGTAAATGACCGTGACATCTCATTGGCTCATCTTCTGTGTGCCAGCTGCTCGGCCGACCCGGAAGGAAAAGCCCAGGCGAGGAGAAAGGCCACCGCGGCGACGGCGGCCCCGACCAGGAAGACGTGTTCGAGCGAGCCCGCCAGCGCTACACGTAACCAATCCAAAGCCTCCGGGGAAAGAGCGGATCGTGTGGCCTCGCTGACGATCGCGTCAGGATGGGCGGCGAGCTCAATCAACTCAGGGTCACGCGTCCCCCCGAGGTGAGTCGCCATACGGTGGCTCATAACGGAACCCATGATAGCGACACCCAGCGTGCCTCCTATCGTGCGAAAGAAGAGGTTCGTCGAGGTCGCGATTCCCATGAGTCGATGGGGGACGGTGTTTTGAACGGCAAGGAGAATGGCGACCATGGCGAGGCCCATTCCCGCACCGAGAACCGCCATTGAGGGGAGAATGGCCCCGTAGGAGCTCTCGGGTCCCATGCGGGAGAGCCACGAAAATCCGACGACGAACAGAAGCATCCCGCCAATCACGACGGGTCTATAGCCGAATTTCAAAAGAAGTCTTGCGCTCAATATAGAGAATAGGACCCAGCTCAGCAACAAGGGAGTCAGCGCGGAGCCTGCCTCGGTGGCCGAGCCGAACAAGACGCCTTGAACGAACAGGGGAATAAAGGAAATGGAGCCGAACAAGCCCATCCCGGCGAGAAAACCCACACCGGAGCACACACTAAAGGTGCGGTCTTGAAACAAGGAAAAGGGTATCAGTGGCTCTTCGGCCCGTCGTTCGAAATAGATGAAAGCGGTGAACAACATCAAAGAAGCGCCGACGAGAATGAGGATGTCCCTGTCGAAGAAGCCGCCCCTTGTTCCAGCCTGTATCAAAGCAACGAGAAAACAGGTCAAGGAAGCGGTGAGCGTCACCACACCGATGTAATCGATCGAGTGGTGTCTGCCTTCTTTGTCCGGTTCCGAGAGGTTAGCGTAGATGAGGGCAATGGCCGCAAAACCGAAGGGGAGGTTGACGTAGAAGACCCATCGCCAGGAAACGTAGTCGGTAATCAAGCCGCCCGCGAGGGGACCGACGATGCTGGCAAACCCCCAAACGCCGCTGAAGAGTCCTTGCATGCGCGCCCTTTGCTCGAGCGAGAAGATCTCTCCAATGATGGTGAGGCCGATTGGAAAGACACCACCTCCCCCGAGTCCCTGAATCGCGCGCGCGACGATGAGAAACGCCATGGATCGTGCTTGCCCGGCCAACACCGAGCCCAAAAGGAACAGGCCGATGGCGATGAGATAGAAGCGCCGCCGCCCGAACATATCGGACAGTCTGCCCCAGATGGGGACGCTTACGGTGAAAGCGAGCAGATAGGCGGAGAAAATCCAGCTATAGATGTTGAGCCCACCTAGGCTGGCAACGACCGTGGGCATAGCCGTAGCCACGACGGTTTGCTCTATGGCTGCGAGGAAGATCCCCATGATGACGCCGACCGTGACCGCCGCGCGCTTTCGCGGAGGAAGAGAGACGGCCGCCTCGAGCGGAGACGCCGCCGGTTTTTCCTCTATGGCGGCTTCTTCCTTGCGTCTTTGCGTCTTTGCGTTGATTTCTCTCTCCGGAATTCATTCCTAGATTCTTGAGTGCTCGGGTACTCGAGTTCTCGAGTTCTATATTGTAAGTACAATCTTGCCAAACTGTGCCCTTTCCTCCATGCGCCGGTGGGCATCCGCGGCTTCTTCCAGAGGAAAGACTTTGTCCACTACGGGTCGCAGTTTTCCCGTGTCGAAGTGAGGTAGGAGCTTCGCCAATTCGGGCTTGCCACCCATGTAAGAGCCGAGGATGGAGATGTGGCGGGCAAAGAGATAGCGCAAGTTGATCTTAGCATCGGCTCCCGAAGTGGCTCCGCAAGTGACCAGCCTTCCTCCCTTTGCCAGGCTTCGAAGGCTCTTGTCGAACGTGTCGGCACCCACGTGCTCGATCACCACCTCGACACCCTTGTTGTCCGTCATCCGGCGGACTTCTTCGGCAAAGTCTTCATCTTTGTAGTTGATGATCTCGTCGGCGCCGATCGCTCGAGCTCGTTCGAGCTTGGCATCGGTCGATGCTGTAGCAATCACTCGGGCTCCCCAGAGTTTGGCGATCTGGATCGAGGCTATTCCAACACCGCTTCCCGCTGCAAGGACCAGCACGTCTTCACCCGGTTGGATGTGAGCGCGGCCCACGAGCATGTGCCAGGCAGTGAGAAAGACCAAGGGAATCGAAGCCGCTTCTTCGAAGGAAAGGCTCTTCGGTTTGGGGAGGAGGTTTTCCTCTGGAACGTTGAGACGCTCGGTGTAGCCGCCGTCGACTTGATAGCCGAAGATCTTGTACTCCTTGCATTCGCTGTGACGTCCTTCGAAGCACCACAAACAGTGACCGCACGAGAGCCCTGGTTGAATGATGACTTCTTCGCCGGACGCCCTATTGACCCCGTCTCCCATCTCGACAACGACTCCGGAGATGTCCGAGCCCAGAATATGAGGCATTGGGATCTTCAAACCGGGTAAGCCGTTTCTCGTCCACAAGTCGAGGTGGTTCATGGCGCAGGCTTTCACTTGCACCGTCACTTCGCCGGGGCCGGGGCGCGGTGGATCGATTTGCTCGAGCTTTAGTGCTTCCGGGCCGCCGTGCTCGTGAATCCGCATGGCTCTCATAGTTCACACCTCCGTTCCATCATTGAAGTTCCACATGATAGCTCACTCGTCGGCAGGAAGGCAGAATGATGGACGACCAAGGGCCGCAACTACATGCCTGGGGGTTGGAACCTGCCGTCGCAGGCGGTCCATCCACCATCGACGAAGAGCACAGCTCCCGTCATGTAGCTCGATGCCTCGGATGCCAAGAATACGGTGGGACCCACCATCTCTTCTGCGCTTGCCCAACGCTTCATGATGTTCTTGTCCGCATAAGCTCGATACCAATCCGGGTTGGATTTGATGGGCGCTGTCAACGGCGTCTCGACGACACCGGGTGCCATCGCATTGACGCGAACGCCGGAAGACCCGAGCTCTGCAGCAAGGGTTCTTACCATTTGAACGATTCCCGCCTTGGTAGCGGCGTAGACGGCTTGACCCGGCTCCACGACCAACGAGCGTATCGAAGAGAACAAGACAATGCTCCCTCGGCCCTGCCGGGCCATAATCCTTCCCGCCGTTTGAAGCACGTGGAAATTTCCTTTGAGGTTCACATCGATGACGCGGTCGAGCTCGTCTTCATGATAATCGAGTATGGGCTTGCGAACATTGATGCTCGGAGTCGAGATCACCACATCCAATCGGCCATGACGTTCGTTGATCTCAATGAACGTCGAGGCGACTCGAGCCCGGTCCCGAATGTCCAGGTGAAGCGCTTCGGCTTCGCCTCCATCCTCGGCGATGCGGCCGGCCACTTTCTCTGCGGCGTCGAGGTCGATGTCCAGGCAGGCAACTTTGCCCCCTTGTCGGGCACAACCTAGGGCGACCGCGGCACCAATACCGGAACCGGCGCCAACGACCACGACCACCTTTTCGTCTAGCCGGTAGAGCGAACTGTCTTTCATCTTTACTCCTCCCTCCCGAAATCTTCCTGCTCCTTTGCGTGAAAAGCAACAGTCCCATTCCGGTTATTGACAAACCGCCACGCTCGACGAGAGGATATTCAATCATGGTTGCGATCGAGGATTCGGTTCTAAAGGAAATCGAGCTCGCAAGAGAGGAAATCGTTGATTTTGCTTGCGAACTGATTCGCATTCCCACTGTCAATCCACCGGGTGAGCATTATCGTGAGTGCGCCGAGCTCATCGGCCACCGCCTGACATCTCATGGCTTCGAAGTGGACTATCTCGAAGCCGTGGGGAGGCCCGAGCATACGGAAGCCCATCCTCGCGTGAACGTGGTGGGCCGCCGTGGCGGTCGAGTCCCGCGTCCTCTCGTGCATGTCAACGGCCACATCGACGTCGTTCCGGTGGGTGAGGGATGGAGCGTCGATCCCTTCGCCGGAATCGTGCGAGACCACCGTTTGTACGGGCGTGGGGCGACGGACATGAAATCCGGCATCGCGGCCGCGGTCTTTGCTGCCGAGGCGATACGGCGCGCTGGAGCGGAGCTCGAAGGAAGCGTGGAAATCAGCGGGACGGTGGACGAAGAGAGCGGAGGACAGGCGGGCGTGGCTTGGATGGCCGAGCAGGGTCGGATCGCCTCTGATAGGATCGATTACGTCATTATCCCCGAGCCCTTTGGGGCCGGTAGAATCTGTGTCGGCCACCGGGGAGTCTATTGGTTCAAGGTCACGTCCTTCGGCCGCGCCGCCCATGGGAGCATGCCTTTCCTCGGCGTCAACGCCGTCGAGAATATGTCGGTCGTGCTCGAAGCGATCCGAAACGAATTTTCCCACGCTCTTTCCCGCAGGACGACACGGATGCCGGTCATACCGGCGGGAGCCCGCCGCGCGACGATCAATGTCAATGCGATTGAAGGGGGCCAAGTGGGACAAACCATTCAGAGCCCCTGCGTTGCGGATCGATGCGAAGCCGTTTTCGATCGTCGTTTCCTTCTCGAGGAACGTTTCGATTCCGTTCGGGGAGAAATCGTCGAGTTGCTCGACAGATTGTCGAGCATCGATGGTCGTTTCGAGCTCACGGATCTCATGAGGGTGGATCCTGTTCAGACTCCCGAGGGGTCGCCACTGACCGACACACTCGCAAGGGCCGTCCAAATTGTCCTCGGAAAGGAGCCGGAGCTGGTCGCCAGCCCCGGTACCTACGATCAGAAGCACGTCGCTCGAATTGCTGGCATCGAACACTGCGTCGCTTACGGTCCAGGCATCCTCGAGCTCGCGCATCAGGCGGACGAATACTGTACCGTAGAGGATTTGCTCAGTGCCACCAAGGTGCTGGCGCTCGGCATATTGGAGCTTGCGGGCGGTATTCGGAGCGGTCGTTGAGCGCGAAGAGCGGAAAATCTCTGCGGCCCCTCATCGGATGGGTGGTCTGTGTCTTTCTGCTGAGTGAGGGATTGTCCCGGCTCTTGGGAATTCGCTTCGTAGACAACACGCTGTCCTTCCTTTATCAATACCTCGACCCTGAAATATTGCGCCATGAGTTGACAAAAGGACTCTTCTTCTTGCACGCACAACCTCCGCTCTTCAACTTCTACCTGGGAGCCACGCTCAAAACGTTCGGGTCGATGTCGGGGGCAGCTTTCTCTTTGGGTTTCGGTGTTCTGGGCCTTGCGTTGTTACTCGCGATGGCGTGGCTCATGGAAGAGCTCGGCGTTTCGAGAAATGTGAATCGAGTCATGTGCCTGTTGCTGGCCTGCTTGCCCAATTTCATGGTGTACCGTCACTGGCTCTTCTATACGCTTCCGGCGGCTTTCCTGGTGTTGTGTTGCGCGGTGTTGCTTGCACGCTATGTCGGAAATGGTAGGAGGGTTGACGCCCACCTTTTCTCTTGGTGTGCAGCGGCTTTGATGCTTTCCCGTGCGGTGTATCACCCGCTGTGGTTGATCGCAGTACTCCTGGTCGTTGTGCCGCTGTTGGAACGTTCGAGGAGAAGCGCTCTCATCCTCTCTGCCGTTCTCCCGATACTGGTCATCAACCTCGTGTTCTTGAAGAATTTCTTTCAAGTGGGAGCTTACAGCGGGAGCTCCTGGTTGGGGATGAGCTTGGCCAAGCGCTGGCCCCTTTCCCAGGAGGAGATGAACGCTCTTTATGCAGAGGGTCACCTGCCACCGGTCTGGCACCGCCGGCCTTTTCGAGCGCCGGATGAGCTCCGAGCCTATGGATACTTCCAGTCGGGGGAATCGGTGCATCCGGCGATTGACGCACCTTACAAGTCTAATGGTGAGCCCAATTTCAACCATCGGGACTATGCACGAATCTCAAAGGAGATCCTGCGGGGCGATCAGTATCTCATCCGCCGATACCCGGATCGATACCTGCAGAGGGTTCTCACATCGTTGCTTCTTTTCCTCCAACCCGGACCCAATTCCGTTCATTTTCTCGTTGACTACGACTTCACGAAGGTTCACTGGGTAAGGGATAAGGTGACACGATTTGTCTTCTTGGGGGGGGCGGTCGAGAGACCGATCGGAATGCTCGAGCCCCCGGCCAATCTTTGGCTTATCGTTTTTCCGGCCTTGTTGGTGTACGGCTGTTTCCGGACCTTCAGGCGTGATGGAACCAAGAACGATAGGTGGAGACCCGTTTTTGCTTACATCACTGTGACGGTGGCATGGGTGACACTGACGACGAATCTCATCGAGATCGGTGAGAACGATCGGATGCGCTGGGAGATTGAGCCCCTCCTTACCATCCTCCTAGCCTGCGCCCTCACGTCCGCCATCCGACGCGTCGTAGGCCCAGCTGTGCCTGGCGATTAGGCTGCTCAGCGTTGATTTCCGGCTCTTGGTTCTTGGATTCTCGAGTACTTGAGTACTCGGGTACTCGAGTACGGTGTTGGTTCAGGTCTTTTTGGGCTGAAACGGCCTCAGCTCCACCCGGCTCGCCAACGCGCGGTGATCGTGAGAGAGAAGGTCGATGACGACACGCGCCACGTCCTCGGAGGTCAGTTTCCAGGAGTCTTTCTCGGTAGGGTGCCGTCCCGAGAACTCGGTCGCCACGCTGCCGGGCATGATATAGCTCACCTTGATGTTCTCGTAGCGTAAGTCGAGCATGAGGGCTTCACTCATTCCCTCGAGGCCGAATTTGGAAGCGTTATAGAGCGTTCCTCCTTTGAATGCGTTCTTACCCGCGAGACTGCTAATGTTGAGGATGTATCCGCCGCCTCGTTTGCGGAGATAGGGGAGGGCGGCGTGACAGCAATAAAACACGCCCGAAAGATTGGTCTCGATCACTTGGTCCCATTGTTCAGGAGTGACATCACCGATGTGCCCAAAGATACCCAGGCCGGCATTGTTGACAAGGATGTCGAGGCCTCCAGAGCCTTCCGCCGCGAAACGCATCAATGATTCAACTTCACCGTAGTGCCTGATGTCGCTTCGCGCTCCTCGTACCCTTAGACCGGACCCGGCCAGTTTCTTGACGGTCCGCTCGACGTCTTCCTCCTTGCGACCGTTAATAATCACCTCAGCGCCTTCTCGGGCCAGCGCCTCGGCAATGGCCCGGCCGATGCCACGTGTTGAGCCCGTTACGACGGCTACCTTGTTCTCGAGCTTGCTTGAGTCCATGTGTGTCTCCTTGGCCATTTGTCGCGATGGTGCATTTTGGATGCTAGCTCGGCGAGGAGAGAGGGGCAAGCCGAGGGAGGACAGGACTGCGTTGAGACCGCCCTTCCTATAAAATGGCGGCGATGGTTCAACGGGAGGGAATGTTTATGAGAACTGCGCTTACCACTGTCCTTTTGATTTCCATGAGTGTTGGTTTCGTCGGCGCCCAGAGCGAGGAGTCCGAGACCGTGACACTCGAAATGCTGATGAGCGAAATCCAGGAACTCAAACAACAACAGCAAAACCAACGGCACACCTTTAACCAACTAGCTAAGGCCATTGACGATGTGATGTGGCACGTGAAGCTCGGAGAGATCGCGGAAATCGACAAAGTCCGCTTTACCGGGCCGCCGCCGCGCTATCAACCCAATCCGACGGCTCAGGGTGCGGGAAATCCTCTTCGGATCCAGGCTTATGCATTTATTCCAAAGAGCCGTGACAAGAGCCAAAAGATCCCTCTCATCGTCTATCCCCATGGAGGGGTTCATAGCAACTTCAGTTCGGGGGCCGCGCATATTGTGAAAGAGCTGTTGGACCAAGGCTACGCCGTCGTCGCGCCGGAGTATCGAGGTAGCACGGGCTACGGTCGTGGGTTCTATCAGGCCATCGACTATGGTGGACTGGAGATCGAGGACACTTATGCTTCCAGGAACTATATGTTGGAGAACTTCGACTTCATCGACGAGAGTCGTATTGGCATCATGGGGTGGAGTCACGGTGGACTTCATACACTGATGAACATCTTCGAGCACCCCGAGTCCTATAAGGTCGCCTACGCCGGCGTCCCCGTGAGTGACCTCGTCGCCCGCATGGGCTACAAGACGGAAGGCTACCGGCAGCTGTATTCGGCGAAATACCACATTGGGAAATCAGCCTACGAAGACGTCGAAGAGTACAGGCGCCGCTCGCCGGCCTGGAACGCTCACAAGCTCCAAACACCGCTACTGATACATACCAACACGAATGACGGGGACGTCAACGTTTTGGAAGTGGAGCACTTGATCAAATCTCTAAAAGCCGAAGGGAAGAAATTCGAGTACAAGATATATCAAGATGAGCCTGGGGGGCACAGCTTCAATCGTTTGGATACCAAAGCAGCCCGAGAGTCGAGACGCGAGATCTATCGATTCTTAGCCAAATACCTGTCGCCGCCGAGCCCAGTGAGCTGACGAAAGAACCCGAGTACTCGGGGAAGACTCTTTAGTTCTTGAGTGCTCGGGTGCTTGGGTACTTGAGTACTTGAGTTCTCGAGTACTTTCCTTACGCGATGGGTTCGCCGCAGTTCGGACAGAATTTCGCTCCTTGCACTAAGGGCTGTTCGCACTTGGTGCAAGCGGCGGTCTGTGGCGCACCGCAGTGGCTACAGAATTTTGATCCCTGCGGAATGGACTCCGAGCACTTGACGCAGCTTGCTGTGTTGACTCCTGGGTGGGTCGCCTGCGTCGCAGCCGCAGCCTGAGGCGCGGGCTGCATCGTGCCCATCATCTGGTGTCCCATGGCCACACCGGCTCCAATCCCAACACCGGCCCCCGCAGTGCCGCCTTGGTTCTCGGCGGCTTTCTCGATGGCTTGCGCGGTTTGAAATTGCGCGTAGCGGTTCATGTCGCCCACGACCCCCATGCTGGTGCGTTTGTCGAGCATGTCTTCCACTTCGGGGGGCAAGGAGATGTTCTCCACATAGAACTTGGAAAGCGCTAATCCATACTTTTGGAACTCGAGGTCCAATTTCTGCTTCGCCTGGTCCGAGAGCTCGTCATAGTTCGAAGCTAGGTCGAAGACAGGAATCTTGCACTCGCCGAGGAGATCACTGAATCCGGAGATGGCCAAGCCTCTTAGCTGCCCGGTGATCTCTTCCGTGGTGAAGAGACCCATCGTGCCGAAGACCTCTTTCATGAAGACCGCCGGGTCGCTCACTCGGAACGAGTAGGTGCCAAACGCACGGAGCCGAAGAGGTCCAAGCTCCGGGTCCCTGATGATGACGGGATTGGCGGTTCCCCATTTCTGATCCGTGAATTGTCGAGTGGAGACGAAGTACACCTCGGCCTTGAAAGGCGAGTTGAATCCATGTTTCCAGGAGAGGAGCTTGGTGAGGATCGGAAGGTTCCGCGTTGATAGCTGGTGAAATCCGGGCTGAAAAACGTCGCCCAATTTGCCCTGGTTGACGAAGATCGCAGACTGTCCTTCGCGAACCGTCAAACGTGCACCCATTTTGATTTCTTGAGCCTCGACGGGGAAACGGAAGACGAGCGTATTCCCAGAGTCATCGAGCCACTCGATGACCTCGATAAACTGCGTCCTGATGAAGTCCTTGATCGCCATGGGACCTCTCCTTTTCTAGCTATTTCGAAATGACCTAGGGAGGATTTCAGAATAACATAGCTCTATTGTGTTTTCGAGCGCATTGGCTACTGAGGACGTGGCCCTAGCCGCTCTGCTATCGGTAGCATCCGACGAGCATCGAAGACACCGTGTGAAGCTCATTGTGGCAATTCTCTGAGCCAGACAAGCGATTCAATCGGACTTTTCTGTTGCACTACGGTTTGCTCGAACGGTCCCACATCCCCACAGCAATAGCCTTATGACGTGCCTGGCACCTTTTGTGATCCGTCCCGCATGAGATGTCGATCTAAGGAACAACGTGCTGTTGTGGGGCCATGACGTGTCGGTTTAGGGAACAACGTGCTATGGGGAGCTCCCCATAAGCTGTAGAGATTCTATTGAGTCTGAGAAAGCACATCGACGCACTTGTGATGACATCGGAAACGTCGGTTCTAGATCCTTGAAACCCGAGTTGCAGCGGAATGAGTCATGGAAGGGTGCTTTGAGGCAAGAAACTGTATGATTCGCGGCGAAGCCGTCACCCGGGCGTGAGGCGACCGCGGATAGAGAGCAAAAAAGACCGCGTTTCCCTCCCAACTGTTGCCTAGATAGAATCGTTCCGGCACAAGTGCATCTATGTCACCTATACGAACGGGATTTCCCGCTTCGTGTCCGTGCTGTCGTTAGTCGGTCTCACCGTAGCTGAGCAGATGAGAAGGACCAGATCGAATTGCCGTTGTTGCATGCGAGGTGAGGTGGTTTGAACACAGACCTGACGATACTCATTCCTGTTATCAATGAGAGCGCAAACCTGAAACGTCTCTTGCCCGAGTTGAAGTCCAAGTTGGAAGAGCTTGTTCTCGATGCGAAAGTCGTGGTCGTTGATGGTGGTTCGACAGACGATAGCGTGAAAGTGGCAGACGAGCTCGGGGCGACGGTCATGACGCAAATCGAGCCGGGATACGGAAACGCGCTGATGACGGGCTTCTCCGCCGCCAACACGGAATATGTCCTGACCATGGACGCCGACTATTCACATGAGCCCTCCTTCATCAGGAGTTTGTGGCAGGCCCGCGAGAATGCGGATTTGATTATCGCCTCGCGCTATGTTTCCGGCGGTAAGGCTGAAATGAGTTTCTTACGGTCCACCTTGAGCCGAGCCTTGAATTTCGTGTACCGCAAGGCTCTCGACTTGCAGTATCGAGATCTCTCGAGCGGTTTCCGACTCTATCGATCTTCCGCGCTACGACAAATCGAGCCCGTGGGAAGGGACTTCGATTTTCTGCCGGAGCTTCTCGTTCGCATGTATGCGGACGGTTATCGGATTCGTGAAGTGCCCTTTCACTACCGACCCCGGCGGGATGGGGAGTCTCATGCCAAGCTGCTGAAATTTGGTTGGGCGTTTGTTCGAACCATGATGCGAATGCGTAAGCTGCGTTCAAGCTCTCACGGCTGGCACTGGAATGGAACTTGACCTCCGGAAGCTCCGGTACCTTCGGGGACGAGTTTCCAAGCTCCTTTCGGCCATCTCACGAGCGAACAGCCGCCAATAGCTCGGAGAACAGTGCCAGGCCTTCCTTTACGATTTCCGGTTCCCCGCCATAACCCACGCGAACGTAGTGATCCAATTGGAACTGATCGCCGGGAACGATGAGCACGCTCTTCTCCTCCTTGAGCCGGTCGATGAGCTCCGTGGAGTTGATGTCGAGTCGATATCTCACCACGGCGAACGCTCCCGCCCGTGGCGGTGTCATCACGAGAAGATCCCCTTGAGAGTCGACCCATTCCTGCACAATAGGAAACTGCTTGTTGAGGATGGCTCGTGTCCGCCCCAAGATTTGGGCGCGTCGTTTTGGCTCGAGCGCTCGGCGCGCCAAAAAGTCGGAAAGAGCCCCTGGAGCAATGCTCGTGTAATCCTTGTAGGACCAAAGCTCTTCGACTTTGTTCGGTGGTCCGACGACCCAACCGATGCGAAGGCCCGGTAGTCCATAGGCTTTGGACAAGCCCGCCGTGACGAGAAGTCGGTCATACCAACCCCAGAACGTCGGAGTGATCTCGCCGTCGAGCTCCGCTCCCTGGTAGACCTCGTCCGCCAGTACCCACGCACCGACACGGCCGGCAACTTCGCAAATGCCACGCATGTGGCCCTCGCTCAAGATGGCTCCCGTAGGATTATTGGGGTTACAGACGGCGATGAGCTTAGTCTTGTCGTTGACGAGCTTCTCGAGCTCGTCGAGATCGGGAGCCCAGCTCCGTACTTCTCGAAGGGTGAGAGCTTTGGTTTCTGCACCCAGTGAACGGGTGAGCCCCCAAATTTGCATATAGTTCGGGATCATCATCACGACTTCGTCCCCTGGCTCGACCAGGCTGAGGACGGAGATGAAGTTCGCTTCGGCTGTTCCGTTGGTTACGATGATGTTGTCCACATCCGAGCCTGCATAGAGGTCGCTTATCTGTTCTCTGAGCTCGACCGTCCCGTTCGTCTGGGGGTATCCGAGAAGCTGGCTCTCGAGCGCTTGCCTATCCGGCTCCTCGAGAAGCTCGGAAACTTGCATGGGATGGACACCGCTTTCGGACAAGTTGAGGCGTACTCGGTTCTCCCATATGGATTGCCACCGCTCCATTTCGAATGCTTCTATACGCATAGAATACCTCCCTAAAAACGGCGCATTATACCGCCATTGCGGTTCACGAGGAATCTGGGATCAGATTTGAAATGCGAGTTGGCCTGGTTGGGGGATATCGGGGCAATCCTCTATCCGGCCCGCTCGCTTGCAGGCTCGTCGAGCAAGGCGTGAATGGCGGCGCCGAGCTTTCTCTGGGTGTCGTCATCCACCGAACGGAAGACGATGCCATAGTGGTCGGTTTGGTCCTGCGGAGAGACCGCGTGCCAGCGGATGGCAGCGTTCAACGTGAGGGTCTCACCGGACTTTTCGAAATGTAGGGTGAGTTTGATCCTGCTGATGCCAAAGTCGCTTTGAGCTTCGAGGAGAGCTCCTTGGGTAGAGAGATTGTGAACGCGTCCTTTTTCAGAACCGTTTTCCCATTCGATGGTGCACTTCAAGGCTCCTTCCGGGACGAGACGTGCACGAGTCCGTTTCTCCATGGCTCCTCCTGACGGATACCAATGCTAATCGACGGCGGGGCCGGGTTACAAGCCTAACCACGGGACGCTACGCATTATGTTTCGTTCCGCGATCGATTTTCAATCCCATCCCAAATGGGGCGTCGAGTGGTTATTGTGTGCCTGTCGTCTCGGTCGTTAGAATAGGAGGTTATGGTAAGGAGAAATCCCACCCGAGCCGTTCACATCGGCAGTATCGTAATTGGCGATGGCCACCCCGTGGCGGTTCAGAGCATGTGCGCCACCAAGACCGAGAACATTGAGGCCACCGTCGAGCAAGCAGAGGCACTTCACCAGGCCGGTGCCGGCGTCGTCCGCATTGCAGTGGATAGCTCCAAGGATGCTGAAGCGCTCCAACGCATCCGGGAGAAGACGAAAGCGAACCTTTCTGTGGATCTGCAGGAAAGCTACCGGCTAGCGGCCGTCGTGGCTCCCCACGTCGATAAGATCCGATACAATCCCGGTCATCTCTACCATCACGAGCGCTCGAAATCGGTCGAGGACAAGGTGGCTTTTCTGGCAGAGACCGCGGCGGAGAACGACTGCGCCATTCGTGTCGGTGTCAATTGCGGTTCGGTTGATCCGGTTCTCGCGGACAAGTTCGGGGAAGACTCCGTTGGCGCCATGGTTGCTTCCGCTTTGGAACACGTGCAAATGTTGGATCGGTTGGCGTTCACGCGCTTCTGCGTGTCTCTCAAAGACTCCGACCCTGCAAAGGTGATAGAGGCCAATCGTCGTTTTGCGGCCGAACGGCCCGATGTGCCGCTACACTTGGGGGTGACCGAAGCTGGGCTCCCTCCGGATGGGATCCTCAAAACGCGAATTGCCTTCGAGCAGCTCCTTTCGCAGGGAATTGGCGATACGATACGCGTGTCCTTGACCTTACCCAACCCTCGCAAACCCGAAGAGATCACAGTTGGGCAACAGATCTTGGATGACATTCAAGAAGGCCGCTTTCGATCCGTACCGGAGTTTCCGAGCGACCGCCTGAACATCATCTCATGTCCCTCTTGCTCACGGGTCGAGAACGAAGCTTTCGTGGAACTGGCGCAGAAGGTACGGGATTTGACCCGATATGCCGAAAAGCACGCGATGACCATTGCCGTCATGGGTTGCCGTGTGAATGGACCCGGAGAGACGGACGATGCCGACCTGGGACTTTGGTGTGGGCCGAAATTCGTGAATCTGAAAAAAGGTCGCGAGACTCTAGGTGCCTTTTCCTATGAAGAGATTCTCCCCCGCCTCAAAGCCGAGCTCGACCGGCTCATCGAGGAGCAGGGAGATCGGACTTCTTGATTCTTGAGCGCCACAGACAAACTGAAGATAAACGTCAATAGGAAAGCGATGAAGGAGAAAGAATAAAGGAGAAAGTAGCCCGCTGCCAAGCGTAGATCTACTTTCTACTTCCTCCTTTCTACTTCTGGAATACAGAAGCCTTTCTTGAATCCTTGAGTTCTCCGCTATTCTCTTTCTTGGGCGGCGCTCGGCAACGACGTCTTCTTCCCCCACTTATCGATCGCCACGAAGACGAAGGTCGTCGTGACGATCTCACGGCTGGAACGGGTCGCCGGGTCCTCGGCGAAGACTTTCATTTCGACGCCAACGGAGCTTGTGCCGAGCCGTGCGACCCGGCCGTAGATGGCCAAGACGTCCCCTTCGCGTCCGGGCGCCAAGAAATCCATGGCTTCGATGTGTCGGGTGACCAAGTCTGCGACGCCCGCTTTCGTCTTGGCGAAAGCCGCTCCCGCTTCGTCCAGCCAAGCGAGCATCACCCCTCCAAATAGGCGATCCACCGCCCCGAGGTCTTTGACGGCGACGATGTGCCGCGCGATTAGCTCGAATCCCTCTGGTTCCATGGAAACTCCAAATGGGGACATTCCCCACCGTATGCGCCCTGTTTTGTTTGGTTTAGGCGGGGACAGTCCCCAATCATGTTTAGGGTTGTTGTCTTCAAGATAGACCCTACTTGTTGTTCGAGTATTCGCTTTTCGCCGTGGCCAGGGAAACCGGATTTTCGCGCCAGCCGGTTTTGGAGTCAAGCGCACTAGGTGCGGCTGGACACAGCTCGATCAGGCAGATGGCGTGGTGTTACCAAAAAAAAGAAGGGTGGAAGGACCCAAAGTCTCTACTTGGACGGTTTCCGCTTGCTCTTCTCTTTTTTGCGGGGGCGGGTCTTCCCGTGACTTCCTCGGAAGATCTTTCCTCGCTTGGTTTTCTTGTCACCTTTACCCATAGGGGAGCCATTGTAGCCGTTTCGTCGGCTCACGCAAACTGTGTGCCCCGTGCAGGCTTTCTGTCGTACGACGCGCTCGACCCAGGGAACGACCTCGGGTAGAATCGGCGACCTAGAGGTGACATTCAAGGGAGGCAAACGTGCGTATCGATCTCAACTGTGACATGGGTGAGAGTTTTGGCATTTATGAAATTGGAGCCGACGAGGCGCTCATGCCACTCATTACCTCGGCAAACGTGGCATGCGGCTTCCACGCAGGGGATCCGCTGGTCGCGGACCGAACGATGTCGTTGGCGGTGAAGCACGGCATCGCCGTTGGGGCCCACCCGGGATACCCGGACCTGCGTGGATTCGGGCGAAGACCTCTTCAAGCCAAGCCTGAGGAAATCGAAGCAGATGTGTTGTATCAGATTGGGGCTCTATCGGGATTTGCCCACGCGCACGGGACCCGGTTGGTGCACGTCAAGCCGCACGGGGCGGTATACAACCAAGCCGTAGCCGACAATGAGCTTGCACGGGCCCTCGCGCGCGGCGTGGCGCGTTTCAGCCGGGATCTCATCTTCGTGGGGCTGGCGACATCAAATGTGATGCGGGAGGCGGCCTCGGCCGTCGGTCTCCGCTTCGCCGGCGAGGCTTTTGGAGACCGTGTCTACAATCCCGACGGAACACTGCAATCCCGTCGTATTTCGGGCTCCGTCATTACCGATCCGGAAAAAGCCGCTCAGCAGGCGGTCTCTATTGCCCGCGACCGATCCGTGATCGCGCACGATGGAACTTGCGTGACAATTCGAGGCCGACACCCTTTGTTTACACGGGGATAACACGTCGGCGCTCGATAACGCCAAGGCTGTCCGGCAGGCGCTCGAGAAGGCGGGAGTCGAAGTGCGCTCACTCAGCTGAGTCAGGCCGGTTTTTCCGTTGATCAACCTGGTTTCATGAAGTTCCCGCGCATTCTCACTTTCGGAGAGTCGGCGCTCACCATTGAGTTCGGCGATCGCATCGCACCGGAGCTCAACCTCGAGGTTCGGGCCCTCGATGATAGGATTCGAAGGGAGCCCTGGCGCGGACTGATCGAGGCGGTCCCTACCTACCGGTCTTTGCTCGTCCATTTCGATCCTTTGGTGTCGCCGCCAGACGAGGTCCGCTCTCGTGTCGAATCTCTTTTGCAAAAATCCGGTGACTTCTCCGTCTCGACCGGAACGGTCAAGAAGGTGCCTACTGTTTATGATGGGGAAGATCTAGCTGAAGTGTGCGCCCATGTCGGCTTGAGTCGCCAAGAGGTCATCGAGCACCACAGTCGTGAGGAGCTGATGGTCTATATGTTGGGCTTTTCCCCAGGCTTTGCTTACATGGGACTTCTGCCGGAGGTCCTGGCGACCCCGCGACGGGCTTGTCCAAGAACCAGGGTCCCGGCAGGCACTGTGGCCATTGCCCGGCAACAGACGTGTGTTTATCCGTCGGCGAATCCTAGTGGATGGCATGTGATAGGGCGCGCCTCGTTACCTCTCTTCGATCCGAACCTCGATCCCCCGACGTTTTTCCAACCTGGAGATCGAGTGCAATTCGTTCCGACGGAAACTCTCGAGGAGCCCAGGCAGCCCGTCATCCGAAGTGGTGCCCAACATGGATTGGCAGCGATTGAGGTGATAAAACGAAGGGCACCCCAGACGACCGTGCAAGATTTGGGACGGCCAGGCTATCAGAGGTTCGGTGTCCCGGTGTCCGGGGCTTTGGATGTGTCAGCGCTTCGCGCTGCGAACTTGCTCGTCGGTAACGAGCCGGGCGCGGCCGGTTTGGAGGCCACGATCGCCGGTCCACCGGTTTTTCGCTTTCTACGACCGATAGTTTTTGCAACCGCCGGGGCGGATCTCGGAGCCGTATTGAAAGGCCCCGACTCGTCGACCACACTCATTGTTCCCTATCGGACCTATAGAGCTTCCGAGGGAGCCGTGTTGAGGTTTACCGAAAGACGCAGCGGAGCCCGTGCGTATCTTGCGATAGCAGGTGGCATCGATGTCGCGCCGGTATTGAGCTCTCGCGCCACCTATCTCCCTGCCGAGCTGGGAGGGGTCGCGGGTCGTGCCCTACTTCCCGGAGACGTTCTTTGCGCGTTGCCGATGCAAAACAGAGTAACCATGGAAAGGCGCTGGCCTGAGGAGCACATCCCGCGTCATGAGGACCATGTGACGGTTCGGGTGATTTGGGGTCCTCAAGACGATTACTTCACACCGAAGGCCCGCGAGACGTTGATGAGCGAGGAGTACGAAGTGACCGTGTCGTCCGACCGATGGGGGTGTCGATTGGACGGCCCTTCGCTGGAGCACAGCGGAGAATCGGAGATCGTCTCTGACGGGATGATGCCAGGGGCGATCCAAGTTCCGCCGAACGGCAAACCCATTATGATGTTAGCCGACCGCGCGACGACGGGAGGCTACCCGAAAATCGCCACGGTCGTCGGTCCCGACATCGCCAAGTTAGGCCAGCTCATGCCCGGCGGGCGGGTCCGTTTTCAATCGATTGGCGTCGAAAGCGCGCTGTCGGCGGCAGGTGATGAGAGACGAGTAGAGGAAAAGATCGCCCGTGATCTTGGTGCCTGAAGCTCGGTCGGGCGTCGGTCTCAACCCTCGAGCTGTTGCTGCACATGTCTCAAGAGGGAGAAGTAGTCTTCGTGGGCTCGGTGGGCGTTTTCGAGATCAATGCGCTCGAAACGAACCTTGTCGCCGGGACGTGCCTGGGCAACGCGATCCAGGTCGGGCGTGATGACGGTAGCGACCTTCGCATAGCCGCCGACTGTCTGCTCGACGAGAAGGATGATGGGCTGGCCGTCGGCGGGGATTTGGACTCCCCCGGGAAGGCTCGGCTCCGAGATGATGCTCCTGGCAACGCCCTCCTTTAATGCGATCGTCGGACCTTCCAAACGGTATCCCATTCGGTCGGCCTTACCCGAAACGGTGAACTCGTTGGTGAAGAACACGTCGAGACCCTCGTCGAAATAGTCGTCCTGAGGCCCAGGCAAGGCTCTCAAGGTGATGTCTCGTTCGAATGGGGGCCGCAGCGTGTCGGCAAGCCGCCGGACCCGCTGGAGGAGCGGCTGGTGCCCCCGGTGAATGACATCGTCTTTGGCGAGAGCGCGGCCCTCGAAGCCTCCCAATCCGGCCCCCACGTAGGTGGATCGAGAGCCCATGACCATCGGGACATCGATGCCACCGGCAACGGCGAGGTACGCTCTCAAGCCTGTTTTGGCCTGCTTGAAACTTATGACATCGCCGGGCCCGACTTCGAAGCTGGTCCAGGGCTGACCTTTTTCTTGGTTGACCTTGAACGGTATCTCCGCTCCGCAAACGGCGACTTGAGTGTGCGAAAGAACCTCGACTTTGAGCCGCATGAACGTGATTTCGAGGGCGGCTGCCCCCTCCTCGTTTCCAACGAGCCAGTTCGCAACGCGGTACGAGAATTTGTCAAGGACACCGGACAACGGCACGCCGTAGCGTTGATAGCGGTATCGACCCAGATCTTGGACTGTGGTCAATGGTCCGGGATCCAAGACTTTGAAGACCTGCATTACGCCGCCCCCTGCCCCAAGAAGCCGTCGTATTCCGCACGGGAAATCGCTTGGAACTTGATCTGATCTCCAGCCTGATAGAGGAAGGGCTCCTCCCTCAGAGGATCGAATAATCGCAGAGGGGTGCGCCCGATGAGCTGCCAACCGCCCGGACTGTCGACGGGGTACATTCCGGTTTGGTCGTTGGCGATCCCCACGGAGCCGGCAGGTACGTGGGAGCGGGGCGTCGAGAGTCGAGGCGTTGTTAATGCGTCGGGAAGTCCGCCGAGAAAGGCGAAGCCGGGGGTAAAACCGATCATGTAAATCTGGTAACACGGTTCGGTATGAAGCCGAACAACTTCTTCGACGCTCAATCCGGCGTTGTCGGCAACGAAGGTGATATCGGGCCCCATTTCGCTTCCATAGAGGACGGGGATTTCGACGACACGCGGTGGCGGTATCTCCACCTCGTCCAATTGCGATTCGAGCGCAGCCATCTCGGATTCCAACTGCGAGGGGCTTGTTTCGGCTGGGTCGTACATGATGAGTATCGAGCGGTAGGTGGGAGTCACCTCAATCACTCCGGTTGGAGCGCTCCGATCGATGGCCATCGTCATCGCGCGGACTTTCCGGTTGATGGTTGTGTCGATGGCGTCTCCATACTCGATGAGGACGCCGGTGTCCCCTAGCAATCTTAGTTTTGGCTCGTCGAAAAGGCCCACTACGTCACTCCGTTGCAGCTCATAGGTTCGACTGTTACACGCTCGGCTTCGAGCAACTTTCTTATACTCTGGACCAACTGCACCGCGCCGGGAGTGTCTCCATGGACACATAGCGTCTCGGCTCGTAGCTCAATGACCGTTCCGTCGATCGCCGTAACCTTGTTCTCCAAGGCCATTTTGAGCGCCCTCTCTGCCACTCGCTCGGGGTCCTTGATGACGGCGCCCTCGATGCGGCGTGACACCAGTCGGCCACGAAACCGAAAGTGACATAACCGATCCACTGGTCGACCGTCAAAACGATGATCCAAACCGAGGAGCCGACCACCGTTAGACCGGCGCTTCCTGAGCCACCGAGCTCGAGCTTCCCAAGAGAATCGCCGCCGCGATATAAGGAAACAACCTTTGGTTTGTTTGACGGTTCATGTCATCCTCCGACGAGACGGAACTTACTTGGTCCGAAAGGATACATCAAGATTAAAAGATCGAGTCAAACGACGACATCTGGTGAATAGCGACGAACCGAAGGGAACTGTCGATGAAACGAGCACCGCAGCAATACCGCCGGGTCCGGATTTCTATGACGTGATAAGCTAGCGACTCGCTGGCGGAGCAGTGGCGCCCGCCCTGGGCCGAGGAGTGACGACACCATGTCCCAACCCGATGTGCAGTACCCGCGCTATCGCTCGCACCTTCTGCCCCGCACGCGAGAAGGCCGGATCGCAGCGCTCGCCTTCGTGGTACTCCTGGCGTTCGCCGAACCGCCGCTCGTCTATGTACTCGCGAACCGGATCACGCCGTGGGTGTTCGGGATGCCCTTCCTCTTCGCGTACCTGCTCGGGCTCTACGTGGCCATGATCGCGGTGCTCATCTGGGCCGCGTGGCGAGGCGTGTGATGGAAACCTGGGTCATTGCCACGACACTGGTCGCCATTTACCTGCTGATCACCGTCGGCGTCGGCGCACTGGCGAGCCGGAAGCTCACCATCAACGTCGAGGACTTCTTCCTCGCCGGGCGGAAGACCGGATTCATCGTCCTCTACCTCACCGTCGTGGCCACGTACCATTCCGCATTCGCCTTTCTCGGCTCAGGGGGGTTCTTCTATACCCACGGCATCGGGTTCTGGGATGCGGGAACATGGACCGTCGTCACCGGTGCCATCACCTACGTCCTCGGCACGAGAATCTGGGCGCTGGGTAAGAAGTTCCACTACGTCACGCCGGCGGATCTGCTGGCGGACTTCTACGAGAGCGAGGCCGTGCGCGTAGCGACCGCCGTCGTCTCTGTGCTCTTCACCATCCTCTACATCCAAGTCCAGGCACAGGGCCTGGGCTACATCATCCAGGTCGCGACCGGTGACCGGATATCCTTCGAGGTCGGCACGCTGATTCTGCTTGGTGTGTCGGCCTTGTACCTGATCGCCGGAGGACTGCGCGCGGTCTACTGGACGGAGGTCATGCAAGGTGGCTGGATGTACGTTGCCCTCTGGGTCGGAGCCCTGTACCTCGCCTACGAGCTGTTCGGGGGACCTGCCGCCCTGTGGCAGGACGTGGCCGCCAACAGACCCGACCTGCTGACGCTGCCGGGCCCGAAGGGATTCTTCACCCCCGGGATGTGGTTTGGGATGACGCTCACGCTCTCCTTCGGCATCATCATCCAGCCGCATCTGATCATCCGCTACTACACAGCGGTGTCCGAGAAGACCCTCAAGTGGCTGGGCGCGACGACTCCCATCTACCTCATGACGATCTACATCCCCGCCGCCCTCGTCGGTCTGGGCGGCGCCGTGGCGATGCCGGGCCTCGCCGTTGCTGATAGGATCTTCCCCGAGCTCCTGTTCGCCCACGCACCGGCATGGCTCACCGGGCTCGTGCTCGCCGGCGCGGCGGCGGCAGCGATGTCCACGCTGGTCTCGATCCTCCACGCCAACATGACGGTTCTCACGCGCGATGTGTACGAACGCTACGTCGCCCCGGGCCGCTCCGAACGACACTACGTCGCCGCGGGCCGTGTGACCGTCCTGGCGTTGCTCGGCGTGGGCTACGTACTGTCCGTCACGTCCGTCGAGTTCATCGTCGTGCTGGTCGCGCTCTCGGGCGCCGGGGCCATGCAACTGTTCCCCGCGCTGCTCGGCGTGTGCCTACCCACCCGTCGCCTCCTGACGCGCACGGGCGTTCTCGCCGGCATCGGCGCGGGCCTGCTCACCCTGTTCGCGACTCTCATCGCCATCCCCCATCCGCTCGGGATGCACGGCGGCGTCTGGTCGATTCTAGTGAACGTCATCGTGACGCTCGTCGTATCACGGCTGACGAATCCGCCATCGCCGGCAACGGTGCTCCGGGTCCACGGTGAGCTCGAGCGCTTCGTGTACGGCACGGGCAGGGAATCGTGAGAGAAGAGACGTGAGAAGCGGCGACACCGCTCTGAACAACTTCTGAAAATAGGAAAGAAAGTACCCGCCGGCCACGGCCGAACCGAAGTAAAACAACAAGCACTGAAAGGCGGTGCGGACTCTTGTTGGGACAAGCCCCTGGACGTTGCGGAGCTACTCGCGGAGATCCGGCGCTTGGAGCCATCGAGCAAGCCTAGGGAGGCGAACGTGGATCGCCAGGGCTGAAAGTGTAAGCAGGTGTCGGCCCGACACGACGGTATCGGGGAAATAGACTGTGGTGGTCGTTCGACCACCGATTTGACAATCGTGCAGGACCTCGTTTAAAGAAAGAGGCTTTGTTTGTCCAGTGGCTAAGGTCGGCTACGAGGCGAAGCCAAAACCAGGGCAGAAAGCCGGTGCCTAAATAACATGGAGATAGCAGCAAACATTGCTCGAGAGGAACGAGGTTAGGCCGTGATTGAGATTGTTGCACCGATGAGAGGAAAGATACTGAAGTTGACGGTCAAGGTTGGAGATTCGGTTGACGAAGACGATGAAGTGGCCGTTCTGGATTCCATGAAGATGGAGATATCTGTTTACTCCCCCGGGGAGGGTATCGTCAAGGAAATCAATGTCCAGGAAGGTGAAACCGTAGAGGCAGAGACATTAATGGCGGTTCTCGAGTAGAGTCGCTCGAGCCGCGACGAGAACCAGCACTTAAGGCTATGTATCGAAGAATAGTCCTCGCCTTCTTATCATGGAGCTCGCTTGCACTCTACGCTCAGGACATCGAGATTCCCGATGCAGCCCAGGTTCTGTGTCAGGATTTCTTCGAGAAATTGGACGCCGGACGTTTTCAAGACACTTATGAGCTCGTGTCACCGCTACTGAAGGCCCGTGAGAGCGAGGCCGCGTGGCATGGGCGCATGAGAACGGAGCGGGAGTCGATGGGAACCGTCGACAATCGTCGACGGTTCAGTGTCACGAGGGTTCGAGATTATGAAGGCTTCGGCTCCGGGGACTATCTCGTGGTGGTGTTCGAGACGGATTTCTCGAAGTATTCCGAGGTGAGGGAAACGCTGGTGCTGGAGTCGAACGGCGACCGGAAGCTGGGAGTCGTTTCCTATCGAATCTCCTACAACATGTGGCCGGAAGCTGCACTGATTATCAGAAACGGCTTGTTAATTGTCTTTTTCATCATGTCTCTGTTGGCCGCCGTCACTTGGGCCATTGGCAAAGTGGTGAAGGAGACGGATGGCGATAGGTCCTCGAGCAAGAAGGAGAAAGAGTAATTCCATGTTGGGAATCGAGACCGGACTGACTCACCTCACGATCGGCCATATCGTCATGATCGTCGTCGGGCTCGGATTCATCTTCCTGGCCATAAAGAAGCAGTGGGAACCTTACGAGCTGTTACCGATAGGCGCCGGCATGGTTCTCGCTAACCTGCCTCTCACCGGTCTTACCACCCAACCCTCGCCCGACCTCGCTCCAGGAATGGCGGGTGTGTTCGGGATCATCCTCAAGTACGGACTCTATACTTGGACGGTGCTGCCGCAGTTCATATTCTTCGGCATCGGCGCCTTGACCGACTTCGGTCCGTTGATCGCCAATCCGAGGGCCTTTCTCTTGGGTGCGGCCGCGCAGATCGGTATCTACACTTCCTTCGCCGGGGCCATTTGGCTGGGATTCAACGTCAAAGAAGCATGCGCCATCGGTATCATCGGGGGAGCCGACGGCCCGACGACGATATTCACCACGGGGCTCCTCGCTCCCAACATCCTCGGTATCACCGCTACGGCCGCTTATTCCTATATGGCGATGGTGGCCATCATCCAACCACCCATCATACGGGCCTTGACGACGAAGAAGGAACGCCAACTGGTGATGAAGCCCGTGTTGAGAAAAGTCTCGCAGCTCGAGAAGATCCTCTTTTCCATCTACGCGCCCATCATCATCATTCTTTTGATTCCCAAGAGCGCACCGCTGGTGGGGATGCTCTTCCTCGGTAACCTTTTCAGGGAAAGCGGTGTTGTGGAACGACTCTCTGAGACCGCTCAAAACGAGTTGATCAACATCATCACGATTCTGTTGATGCTGGGGATCGGAGCATCGATGCCGGCGGATAGAGTCCTCCACACGCAGACGTTGTTGGTCTTGTTTCTCGGACTTGCAGCTTTTGCAGTCGGTACCGCCGGTGGGGTCGTTTTGGGAAAGATCATGAGTTGGCTTTCCAAAGAGCCATTTAATCCGATGCTGGGAGCGGCCGGGGTCTCCGCCGTTCCCATGAGTGCTCGCATCGTTCAACACATGGGTCAGCTGGAAAGTAAGAAAAGCTACTTGCTGATGCACGCCATGGGTGCGAACGTCGCGGGTGTGATCGGCTCTGCCGTTGCCGGTGGGTATTTCCTTTCCTATTTTCAAAAGCTCTTCTAGTTCCGCCCTCCGACTTCGGCGAGCCTCTCCTGATGGAGGAGCGACATGAGGATTCGAAAAAGTTCGGTGCGGGTCGGTTTCATCTTTCTTTGTGCCGTACTGGTTCAGGGTGCGGGCGAATATCAAGCAAGTCCCACGGGGTCTCTCGCCGGATTGGATTCCCTATTCACGACGGGACCGGTCTTTCAAGATCGTAACGGGGACGATGTCGTCGACTATGTCCGGGCGACCCTCATTCTCGGTGACAGTCCTTCGACAAGTGACGTCGCCGCCGCCGCCGACATTGCGGCCCGCCTCGGTTACGAGACCATGGCCATGGACCTTCCCGTGTCCACCGATTTGAATACGGAGGGGCTCGGCATTCTGGTCGGCTCTGCCGCGGTCGAACGGGCGGGGCTCGAGCCCTCCGCTGTGGGGATGGAGGGACTCGCGGCGGGTGAAGGAGTCGTTCGTTTCGTTTCGAGTGGTGAAAAGGACTGGGTCGTCGTCGCCGGAGCGGATGATTCCGGAACGCGGTCTGCTGCAATGGCTCTTGCCGGGAAGTTACCTCATCTCGGAGCTCCGAAAGGGAAAACGCTCGAGGATGTGACGAAAGAGCTCGAGACCTTTTTGTCGGACCAAGGGGTCGAGGCCGAGGAGGTCCATATCGAGTCGGTTCACGTCAAGAGTGGAGAAGATGCCTTTGAGCGGTTGGTGGTCGCGGTCGAGCTAGAGACCGCCGCCGCACAAAGAACGGCTCACCGCGCTTTGAGAAGCGTTGCCCGCCGCGCCGGATCCGGCGAATCCGTGGATGAGCCGCCGTTATCGTATGAAGGCACCAAGGTGCTCCGGGTCGTTTTGTCCGCGCCGGGTGCTTCACCGACGGGCGTGAACGTCCCGCGTGTCGAGCCCGAAGATGAAGGCGGTCCCATTCCGGCTCGTCCGGGCTCGGGCGCAAAAGAGAAACTGGATCTGTCGAGCATATACTCGAATGACGGTTTTCTGGGTGACTCCGACCGGAACGACATTCCCGACCGGATCGACGTACTCCTGAGCCCTTCGGGTGACGGCGTGGAAGCGACAATGGATTTGGCGGCACGCCTGGGTTTGGAGGCGACCGGCGTCGTCCTACCCATCGCCGAGCCAGCGGAGACGCTCGAGGATCCCAAGAAAGCACCTACGCTCGTGCTCATCGGCGTCGAGCATCCCATCGTGAAACAGCTTGTCGAAGACGAAAAGGTGTCGCTACCCACGCTCGAGCCGGGCCAGGGCTACATTCAAGTCGTCCCCAAAGCGTTCGGCAAAAAGAGCGCTGTCGTCATCACCGGCGGCGATGCACAGGGTCTGGATCGAGCGATCAAGCAAGTGGCGGAGTATTTCCCGAACGTCTGGGAGCGCGGCAAAGACCGCACGACTATCGACGATATCGAGCTCGACATATGGCGTTTCTTCTCAGGGCGCTCCCCCGCGGGTCAGGCGACTATCGCGATGTACAAGCTCGATCAGCTGATCGCAGATCTCTCGGGTAAGGATCTGGAATCGGCTCACGTTCTGGTATCTCTGGAAAAGACGGCCGAGGGTCTCGAAGGATTGGTTCGGCAGAAAGCCGCCTCGCTAGGGGCGGGGACGCTGGACGTGACCATCGACAACCGGGACGTGGAGAAAGCCCAGGTGCTTCTCGAAGAAGACATCCCCATTTCTTCGGAGGTCGATGATTTCTGGCAGGTGTTCCGCACTCGGATCTTGCCGAAAGTCAGAAAGAACAGGCAGACGATCATTGAAGTTCGTTTGAGCGAGCCGCCGGAGATCCGAGCGGAGATCGAGCAAGGGATCCGCGCGCAGCTTGCGGAAAAAGGTGTCCGCGAAGAGGATCTCGATCTCAGAGTCCTTTCTGCTTATAAACAAGGCTATAGCTGGCTCTACGACTCGGTGCGTCCGAGGCTTCAAGGACAATCCATCGGAAAAATCACCATTCGTTTTGCCGAGTGCGGACCTCCGAAGGAGTGGCCGCAACAAGCCATGACCACGCCGATCCGGTGGTTGAAGGAAATTTTTCCCATCGACGAGGTTCTGGCCAAAGAGCTCGGCGTCGATCTGGAGAAGGTCCAGTTCGAAAAAACACCCATCGGATCAACGACTTATGAAGTCATTGCCATGGATACGAGCGGTCAGGAGATCTTACGCGAGACATTCGAGCCCAAATATGTCCTTCGTCCCTACGCAGATCGGTTCCAAGACTACGAGAAGGTACGCGTCACGACGGGATGGGTCTATGCCAAGGTTCGAGACGATGTTCTCGCCGATCAGCGGATCATCACCGATGCTGAGCGCTTTTGGGACATCTATCAAGAAAAGACATTGCCGGCAGCCTACGACCACATCATGAAGCTGCACGAGGGGAACCCCCGAGGAAACGGCCAAGACGCGCCCTATTTTGGAAAGCTCATGGTCGAGCTGTCGTTGAGCGAGCCGGACTACCTGATTGGGGTGGACAAGGAGCTCATCTCTCCGATGGACGCGCTCCATGAAGAGATTTACTTTGGGTCGTTGCTCTTTTTCCGGCTCTTGGGCCGCAATGCGAGGGGTGAGGAACTGACCTACGTTGGCCGAGTGATCCCTGTGATGAAACCCAAGAGCGACGGGAAAGCCGGGCAAGCCAAGATCACGTTCACCGGTTTCGCTACGTCACGCCCGGCGGTGGCCATCGAGTACAAAGAGCGGAACGGGCACGTCGGCAAGGCGCGGCTGGACGTACCCAAGGTGACGATGGAGCGGCCGGAAGCGCTTGCGGCTTGGGTTCGGGACGGGAGCGACGGTATAGAACGTCTTCACGTCCGAGTCAAAGTCGACACCGAGAACGACGAGCGCAAAGAGCTCATCAAGCGAGCCCGTGCCGAGCAAGTGGACGCTCTCATGATTTCCGCGACGCAAGTCAAGGCCGCGCTCTCGAATCTGCAGGAACTTCGCTCGGCGGGCATGTACTCCGAGGCTCTTTCTTATCACGACCTTGGCGTACTGCAAATCGCGGCCGGATGGGAGCACGACGTCGATCCCGAGACTCAAGCCGTGGCTGAGCTCGAACCGAATGGTCAACCCGAGCCTTTGCCGGACATACGGAAACTCCTTCCCGCGGGTTATTCCTACAAAGGTGAGAATTTGGTCCAGTGGGAAACGCCCATGCCGCCGCGTGAAGCACACGAAGTCTTGGCGAAGATGTCCACCTTTCCAGAGATGACCGCTTACAAGATCGGTGAGAGCTACCTTGGCCAGGAGATCTGGGCCGCGGATCTCATGCCTCCTATCGAGGCTTCCCATTGGTCCCACGCCAAGGCGACGACACTCAAGCCGACCATCGTGAACTCCGGAAGGCAGCATGCGAACGAGGTATCTTCGACGAGCCATATCCTCAAATGGGCGGAAATGCTCCTAACGGATCCGGAGTACAAGGAGAACCTCAAGAAAGTGAACGTGGTTATCCATCCGGTGACGAATGCGGACGGTGCACAACTTGCCTACGACCTCTACAAGATTACTCCGGAGCTCATTTTGCACGCCGGCTATCTTGGGCCGCTCGGCATGGATGCAACGTCGGACGAGAACCAGGCCCTGCCGATCTATCCGGAAGCGACGATCCGGCCCCGGCTCTGGAACACATGGCTCCCCGACATTTTCCTCAACCCTCACGGATACCCATCGCATCAAGTGGTGCAGCTCTTCTCCGAGTTCGATGGCCTCGTCCGAAGAGGTCGCATGACCGAACGCAATTGGAGTATGAACAAAGGATGGTTCATCCCCGGTTTTGGATACCTGGACGATCCACAGTTTCCGGAGCACAAGAAGGCGGCTTTCAAGATCCGTGATTACATCACAAAGGGGATCAATTCGGACCCGGACGTCGTCGCGATGAACCAGCGCAACTACGCTCGGCACGAACGCTACGGGGTCCAGTTCGACGACGAGACCTACAAAGTCGACATGACCGATGACGTGTTGATCTACATGCCACTCAAAGGTGCAAGGGCGGAGCCATCGCCGGGGTCCCGTCGACGGGGGTACAACCCACGAGTCACGATTTGGTCCGGTGGGACGGAAGCGCCGGACGAGACCGCACACGGCGAATGGATGCGGATCATGGCCACGGCGGGTCTCGAATGGAACAAAGCCGCGCTAGAGTATCTGGTGGATGGTGATCACAAGGTCGATCGGAAAGGTACGGTGTTTTGGGGTGGCGTCCATCTCAGTATGAATCGCCCGCGACCTCCCCAGCCCGAGAAGGAGAAAGAAGAGGAAGAAAGCTCCACGCAATAGATGACACCCTCTTCTTTCGATCACTTGCCTGATGGCGTGTACAGGGTGGTCTTCTTGGCGATCATCAGGCAAATTCGTCGTTCTCGTCGCGCCGCTCGCTTATTCACAACGAAGCGACACCATGGGGTCCACCCGCATGGCTCTCCATGCGGGGACGGTGGCGGCGACGAGACTGACGGCTACAAGAATCGCCGACACGGTGGCGAAGATCAGAGGATCGGTGGCACTGACACCGTAGAGCAAGCTCGAGGCAACCCGCGTTACAGCGACGGCTCCCGCTAATCCGATGACGATTCCCATCGCCGTCAACGCCATGCCGCGACCCACGACGAGTTGGATCGTATCGAGACGTTTGGCCCCTAGTGCCATGCGGAGACCTATCTCGCGGCTCCGCTGACTGACCGCGTAGGACAGCAGGCCGTAGATTCCCACGGCGGCGAGCAGCAGGCCCAGTAAACCGAAGGTGCCTATGACACTGGCTGCGATCCGCGCGCCCATGAGGGTGCCGCTCATGTGCTCGCTCATCGTTTGAACATTGAAGATGGGAAGGTTCTCGTCGATGGTGTGGATCTCGGCGCGAATCGGCCCCGCTGCCTGAAATGGAGGTCCAGCCGTTCTTATCAACAGGGTAACAGCATTCGTTGCCGGCCTTTGATACAAGGGTAAGAACATATAGGCCGTCGGAGATTCACCGAGGGAGCGATACTTGCCGTCGGCCGCGACACCGACGACTTCCACGAGGGCCCTGTCGGGGCTCCTTTCGGCCAAGGGTCCGGTGAGCTGAAATCGCTTACCCAATGGATTCTGATCGGGCCAAAACCGCTCCGCCATCGTTTCGTTGATGACCACGACGGGTCGGCCATTTTGATCGTCACGCTCATTGAATCCGCGACCTCGAAGGATGGGTGTCTTCATCGTCTCGAAGTAGTTAGGGCCCACGAGACTGTTCAGGATCGTGAGCTCCTCTTCCTCCTCTCTGACCTCTCGGCCTTCGATGATCACCCCCACGGACTCGGCTATGAAGCCCAGAGGCAGCGGCCCGGCGAACGAGGCCGATTCCACACCTGAAATCGATTCTGCCCGCTCCGTGAGACGGCGATAGAACTGCTCCTGTTGCGTTGCGTCGTAGCCGTTGAGTGCGGGCTCGAGAGACATGAGAAGCATACGGTCGGATTCGAATCCCGGGTCGATGTCGGCACTATTCTGAAGGCTTCGCAGAAACAGTCCGGCACCCACCAGTACCACCAATGAGACAGCGACTTGGGCGATGACCAAAGCACTTCGCAGGCGAGATCGAGAACCACCGGCCGCCACGCCGGTCCCTTCACCTTTTAGTGCAGGAATCAAATCGGGCCGAGATAGTCGAAGCGCCGGGACCAATCCAAAGACGACACCCGTCAGCAAAGAGAGGGCAAAGGTAAAACCCAGTAGTCGAGCATCTGGACTGAGATCGAAGAGGAAAGGGACGTCTGTGGGCAACTCGATGCCTGCGAGTAGACGTCCTCCCCAGACAGCAAGTAGGAGTCCGGTCACACCGCCCAAGATGGCCAGTAAGACGCTCTCGGTCAGCATTTGTTGTATGAGCCGCCACCGTGAAGCTCCCAAGGCCAATCTCATGGCGATTTCCCGGGTTCGCCCGGTGGCACGAGCCAACAAGAGGTTGGCGACGTTGGCGCAGGCGATGAGAAGCACCATGCCGACGATGGCCATGAAAACCGTCATGGCGAGCGCTAAGATACGTGCGGAGCCGGGCGCCGGGCGGGCTTCACGTTCGGGATAGATCTGTATGCCTACTCCCTTGTTGGATGCAGGATACTGAAGCTCGAGCTGCTGGGCCATCGTGGTCATTGCTGAGCGAGCCTCGTCGACACTCACTCCGGGTTTGAGTCTTCCAACGACTCGGAGCCAACGTCGGTCACGAAGCTCGAGCATCTCATCACCCGAGCCTGGTGATACCTCGTTGGACATCATCACGGGGACCCACAGAGCGGGCGAAAAGCCGGTCACAAAGAGACCCGAAAAACCCTCGGGCGCGACACCCACAACCGTATAGTTCACTCCATTGAGACGGAGAGTTTCTCCAATGACGTCGCGACGAGCACCCAGCCGATTTTCCCAAAAGGTATGATTCAAGACAGCGACGGGAGACCGTCCGGGAGCTTGGTCCTCTTCGGGAAGGAACGTTCGACCCAGCCGGGCCTCAACGCCAAGCACGTCGAAGTAATTCCCCGTGACAATCTCTCCATAGATCCGTTCGTTTTGTCCGTCAGCGCTCATGTTGAGCGCTCGAGGTTTGTAGGCTGCCAACCCGGAGAAGACGGGGTTGCCATCCCGGTAGTCTTTGTAGTCCGGATAAGAAAGGTCGTAAGGGTAGGGAGCGTCCGGGACCTGGTTGTAGACGAAAACGAGCTCCTCTGAGCTTTCTACCGGCAAGGGGCGCAAAAAAAGTAGGTTGGCGAGATTGAAGACGGCGCTCACGGCACCGATACCGAGGCCGATGGAAAGGACCGCTACTGCGGTGAATCCGGGGCTTTTGACCAACGTTCGAAGTGCGAAGCGAATATCTTGAAGCAATGTGCTCATTGGTTCACCTGTCCCATACAGCTTGCCACATGTTGAGCTCTTATATCCGAACGCAATTCCAGAGTCAGAGGTTCCACAAATCCGCCATAAAAATGGGGACTGTCCCTACCTAACAGATTGTTTCTATTGGACTTTCACTGGGGGCTGTCCCGGATTTGCGTTATAGAATCAAAATGGATAGAATCAATATGATTCTATTTGGAGGGAGAAATTGACGAAAGACAAACCTGACCCCCGAGCGCAGCTGCCCGTCAAGCCCATCGTCTTCCATATCATCTTGTTGTTGATGGATGGTGAGCGGCACGGGTGGAGCATCGCCAAAGAGCTTGAAACACGGATGGGAGACGGGAAGAAGCTACTGCCAGGCAATCTCTATCGCACACTTCGAACCATGCTGTCTCGAGGATTGATCGAAGAGTCCGACCGACGGCCCGATCCGGAAATCGATGATGAGCGCCGACGCTACTACCGGTTGACCGAGTTCGGTGCCGAGGTCGGTCGCGCGGAAGCCCGCCGTTTGGAACATCTCGTGGGAGCCGCTCGCTCCAAGAAACTTCTGTCGGCTCAAGAAACTCGGCCTTGAACGATGTCGTATTGAGTATCAGATGACGAAAAAAGGAACGCTTGCCGACCGGGCTTACCGCATACTCTTGTTCTTGTTCCCGGCTGATTTTCGTAAGGCGTTTGGTGACGAAATGGCCCAGTTGTTTCGCGACCATTGTCGCGAAGCTCGGCGAGTGCCCTTGGGCCTGGTTCGATTCTGGCTACAGGCTTTTGGAGACGTTTTGATTCACGGAACGAAAGAGAGGAAACAGCTCCTCGAGAGCTCTTGGCACAAAGGTCGGGCGAATTTCTCGTCCACAACGGTGAAGCGAGGGCCTTCAATGAACGCATTTATCCAAGACACCCGATACGTTATTCGAACGCTTTGGAAGAGTCCGGCATTCTCAATCGTTGCGATTTTGACGCTCGCTCTCGGCATTGGTGCCAATACGGCTGTTTTCAGCGTTCTCGATAGCGTCATTCTGTCGCCTCTCCCTTACGATGACCCCGAGCAGCTGGTGCGGATCGCGCAGTTGTATACCTCCACCGGGGAAGAGCCCCAGCCCGTGAGTGCCCCCGCGTTCCTCGATTACCGCGAAAGCATCGATGGACTGGAGAGTGTTACGGCTTTGTACAACTACCGGGAATGGGGACCGACCTTGACGGGGCGCGGCTCGCCCCAGCGGGTCAGGGTTCTACCCGTCAGCTCCGATTTCTTCGGTGTGTACCGGGTTTCACCAATTCTTGGAAGAGCGTTTCTTCGGGAGGATGAGCAGGGCGCGTCACGAGTCGTCGTCTTGAGTCACCGTTTTTGGATGTCTTGGTCCAATGGAGACACGAGCATCGTGGGTGAGAATCTCATCCTCGATGGTGAGCCCTTTGAGATTGTCGGCGTGATGCCAGCGAGCTTTCTCGATGTGGTTGGCGGAGACGTCGATATCTGGGCGCCCCATGACTTTGAAACACTCCAGTACGTTTCTCCGCTGGTATCGACGGTGTGGAACAATCCGGGCAATCATTACCTCAGCGTGATCGCGAGAATGAAGTCTGACGTCACCATCGACCAGGCTCGATCCCAACTCGACGCAGTAAGCGCGCACCAGACTGAGAAAGACCCCGCGAACTATGAGAAATGGTCAGCGCGGATTACACCTCTACACGACGATGTGGTGGGTGGTGCGGGAGCGATGTTGCGCATTCTGATGGGGGCCGCCGGGCTCGTCTTGCTGATTGCCTGTGTCAACGTGGCGAACTTGTTCTTGGGCCGATGTATCGCGAGACAGCGCGAGCTCGCGATCCGGGCCGCTCTAGGCTCGGGTCGATACCGGTTGATTCAACAACTGCTGACAGAGAGCTTGGTATTGGCTACAGTCGGCGGACTTGCCGGTCTCGCCTTGGCGAACTGGGGAGTTCGCGCGCTCTTAGCGCTCAGTCCCGGTTCACTCCCGAGAGCTCAAGAGGTATCCCCAGATCGCACGCTCCTCATCTTTGCTCTTTTGGTGACAGTGACGACGGGGCTTCTCTTTGGCCTGGTACCGGCGCTTCGTTTCGCCCGCCCGAAGCTCCAACAGTCGCTACGGGCAAGCGATCGCACGAACACCTCGAGTTTGGGAGCGATTTGGACGCGCGGCCTGCTCGTCACGAGCCAAATAACCTTGGCGCTCCTGCTATTGGTCGGATCAGGGCTCCTGATGAAGAGCTTTTTGAAGCTACAACATGTGGACCTTGGATTTGTTTCGGGAAACACAATGACGCTCAAGGTGCATCTACCTGACACCTTGTACCGAGATCCGGCGAGCCGTGTTGCCTTTCAACAGGCCTTTGCCGACCGAATCGAGGCGATACCGGGTGTCGATGGGGTAGGTGCGATCTCTTATCTGCCGGCAACTGGCGTTTTCAATGCTTGGGGCTTCCGTTTGACGGATGCGAACGGGGAACTTCGATACGGGGGAGCGCAGTTCCGTGTCGTAGAGGGAGAATATTTCGAAACCCTTAACATCCGGTTGCTGAAGGGACGGCTCTTCGAGAGGAGTGACAATGCCGATGCTCCTCTCGTCGCCGTGATCAATGAAAAGACCGCCGAGGCGTATTTTGCAGGTCGAGATCCCATGGGACAAGAGATCATCATGGAAGACAGCAGGCGAAGAATTGTGGGAGTTGTTCAAGACGTGGCACACGATGCTCGCGGCACCACGTCCCGAAAGGTGTACCTTCCTCATGCGCAGATGGCTGAGGACCGTAACTGGACTTTGACCCAGTTAATCTCCTCTGAATCGGAGCGGGCGGACCTCGTTGACCTCGTTCGGGCGGAATTGGCGGCCATCGATCCCGGCCTCGTCATGCACGACGTCCGTTCGATGCGAAACGTCACGGAAAAGGCTATTGCGCGGGAGGAGTTCGCATTCACATTGATGAGTGTGTTTGCAGGAGTGGCTCTTCTGCTGGCATCGGTGGGTATCTACGGGGTTCTTTCTTATTCCGTAAGTCAGCGGGCGCGCGAAATAGGGATTCGAATGGCCTTGGGGGCCCACGCGAGAGACGTCCGGCGGGCGGTGGTTCGACAGGGAGCTTACATGGTGGTGCTCGGTGTCCTGGGCGGACTACTCGGGGCCTTCCTGTTGGCTCAACTCATGGAGACGATCGTGTTCGACGTGAGTGTGACCGATCCGCTCGTCTACGTCGTCGCTCCTCTTGGGTTGTTGCTCGTTGCCGGGCTGGCCAGCTATCTTCCGGCTCGCCGAGCCACGCAGGTCGACCCGTTGGAAGCATTGAGGTTCGAGTGACGCCACCGCGCTCGTGGTGCGTCAAAACCTTGCCTTGATCTTTCGGATGAGGTAACCGACGAAAGGCACATGCTGGAAGAATCCGCTCGTCGAGTCCCAGTAATCTTGGTGTAGACAAATCTTGCCTTCTTTGTTGAAACGAATATGGCTGATCCCGATCGATCGTGTCAGCTGTCCTTTCTTGATGCTCTTGAATCGGATGTCCATGGTCCAACGGAAGTAGTAGTTGCCGTCGTGGGCCGCGACGTCCCCTATGTCCACCGTGCATGACTCGACGGCGGCGGCACTCTCGAGCAGATAGGGCTCCAGAGCGTCGATACCACGGATTTCCTTTAGCGTGTCGTTGAAGTAGACGTCTTCAGCGTAGACATCGCGAGTCTTGGCGCGTATGTGGTCCTCCTTTAAGTCAGCGAAAAAGTCCTTGAACCGTTCGATGCCCGCTTTTTCTTCGGGACTTCCTGAAGATACGGTGGGTGCCTTCGCAGCGCTTGTAAGGGCTTCGTGATACGAAGATTCCATGACTACCACCCCCAAGTTCCAGGTCCCCCTTTGAACGGACCGACCACATCTCTTGTGATCCAGCCCGAATAGAAACCACCTTCTTGAGGGATGACCTGCTCGCCATCCACGGTGACTTCATCCATGGGACCTGCATAGAAAGAAATCCAATGGCGAACGGCTTCGAAACGTTCGGTGGGTGAAGGATACGAGAACGCGACATCTTTGATGACTTGGTCTCCTACCACGACGTCATAGTAAATCGCTTGTCCTTTCCACTCGCAAAAAGAGGATTTCTTCGATGGCCGGAAGAGCTCACCGTTCACGTCTTCAGGGGGAATGAAGTATACAGGCGGATGAGAGGTCTCTTTGACCAATGCCGGACGACGGGTTTCGGCGACGACCTGACCGTTCACCACGATTCGTACGTGGCGCTTAGTCATCTCCAGGGCAGGTGGGCGCGGATAGGACCAAACAGACTCTTGTCCAGAGTCGGGTCTTACGGGTTGGGGTCTCACTTTCCTCCTCCGTGGCGCCCGACGACTTCCAAGCCCAACACCGATACGTCATCCCGCAATGGCCCATGGCCAGACCATTGATCGAGATCGTTCATCAGCGAATGCACGGTGTCGTCCAGGCTGACCGTGCGGTATCCGTCAAGTGTCTGAACCACGCGATCGTCACCGAACTCGGATTGGAAGGGGTTTTCGGCCTCGGTCAAACCATCCGTGTAGAAGAACAAGCGGTCTCCCGGGTTCAGCTGCAAAATGCGCTCCTCGAACTGAGCGTCTTCCAACAGTCCGACGGGATTTCCGTTCGAGTCGAAAAGCTCGGTGCCACCGTCGTGCCGTAAGTGTAGGGGACCGGAGTGGCCGGCGGAGACATGCCGGAACTCGAACGTTCTGAGGTCGAGCACACCGTAGATGAGCGTGAAGTACTGACTCGTTGGTGGTGTCGGAGATGAGTTGTTGATTCAGTCGAGCCGCGACCTCTGATGGCGGTGTGACTCCCGGTCTCGAGCCATCAGCTCCTTGGCTCAATAGAAATGATTGATAGGGGTTTGCTGACAACCACCGGCTCAGCGTGACGGAAAGCAGCGACGCCGCTACACCGTGGCCGCTGACGTCCAAGATGTAGATGCCGAGCTGGTGGTCACTCAGTGGAATGATGTTGAGAAAATCCCCGGCCAGATCAGCGGACGGGCGGAAATCCCAGGCAAAGCGAACTTCCTCGAGCTGGGGCAGCGAAGAGGGGAGAAGAGCTCTTTGAATCCTCGCCGCGGCCTCGACATCCTTCTTTAACTCACCATAGGCGTCTTCGAGTTTTTGTGTGGTTCGTCTAAGTTGGACCTCGATCTCCTTTCGTTCCGTAAGGTCCGATTGGACACCGATGTAATGAGTGATCCGTTGAGAGGGATTTTTGACCGGAGTTATTGAAAGGCGATTCCAAAAGGGGGTGCCGTCTTTCTTGTAATTGAGCAACTCCACCGTTGTGGTACGTCCGTCGTCAATTCCCTTGCGAATAGCGCTTACGGCGTCCGGTTCGGTGTCTCTTCCCTGAAGAAAACGGCAGTTTCGACCCAAGATATCCTCTCTGCTGTATCCGGTGAGGCGCTCGAAGCCCTCGTTGGCGTAAACGATGGGATTGTCTGGTAAGCGGGCATCGCTAATGGTTATACCTTCAGCTGAGGAAGCGAGAGCACGCTCGAGTAGTTCCGGGTCGATCGTCTCGGTCGCAGGCTCATGCGCTTGCGATATCCGGCGAGAGTTTTTGGGGTCGTTCTCCATCGGCTCTTTGTAATTATTCTTCATCTATGATTCCATCTTTCATAATATTGAGATTAGGTACAGCAACCGGGATGAACGTATCTCTTTGGACCTCGTACATGATCCGGTGCGAGAATCCTGGATTGCCTTGACGAGTCATGGTATCCCAACCTCCCATCAAGTAGGGACACAAATCGTTGAAACATACGTACATGAACTCACTGTCCCATTGCGTAAAAGGTGTTTGCGGAACCGCCCATTTCTTCATTCGCACATTGCAATAGGGACAACGAAGAGTGTTTTTAGCCGTTTGTTTCCTTCTTCTTACGTCGTCCTTCGAAGGCATCGGAGAGGAGTCGAGCCGTGGTGCCGGTCGTTGACGGCGACCTGGAGCGCCACCCTTCCTATCTGCATAAACCGCATAGACGGGGTCACTTGGGATTCCCAGAGAGGCGTATTTGTCATTCTCGGGCCGCGGTCTCCCGACCGATGTGAATTCACTAGGTGGTTCGAAAACGGCTGCAGAGTCGAAGTAGTTCTTCACCAGATCGACTCGAACGGCCTCGCTGCTCTCTTGCCATATCCTTACAGCCTTTTGTCGAAACATCCGATTCGAAAAAACCACCAAGAACAGGCCACCTGGATTTAGAATTCGCCCCACCTCGCGGAAGACCTCGACGGGGTGAGTCATGTAGTCGACCGAGACCGTGTTGAGCACGGCGTCGAAGGCTCCGTCAGGAAAGGGCAACCGAGGTCTCTCGTTGAGATCGTGAAGCACCACCTCGTCAAGAGCCGCATTTCGACGTAGCTCCCCTTCATTTAGCCCCAAACCAACCACGCGCCCCGTCTCGAGGTTCTTGGGCAGGTGCGAATCCCAACTTGCCATCAGGTCTAGAATCACGGGTCGTTCTTCCACGATGAGCTCACCCAGCAGCCGTTCCACGGTCTCGAGCGCCTGAGCATCGAGGTGTTGGACGAAGCGATCGGTCTCATAGAACAATCGGTCTTCCGTTTCGATTTCCCGTGAGAATGCTCCAGGAATTGCTGAATCGGGCCAAGCCACTGTGTGCTCCTTTAGATGTGTTTACATCTTTTTTTCATATCGTATTCATTATCCTATATGCATTGGTATTTTGTCAATATTTATATCAATATTATTATAGACAAAATGGATATATTGGGTCTCCAGGTGTGAGTGCCGAGCCCGACACGGAGAGCTTATTGCTGAGGAAATGGTTGGCGTATGGAGGCGGAACCAACGCTGTCGTTTCTCGTTTGACGCTGTTTCGCGAGACCGAGCGCGACAGCGAGGAAGCTCCTCTTCCGGATCCGCGGTCACCGGCTCGGCGGGCGCACTCAGTCAGCAGGGTAGCCGAGCAGCCTGACCAATCCCGCGTATTTAGCGTCGAAGACCTTTCTCACCCGTGGCGTGAAATGCTTCCTCCATTGCCCGGAGGCCGGATTGCGAATGTGAGGGTCTGCCCTTCGTTTCCCTATCGAATAGCGATTCGCGAACCAGCTGCCCAGCCGCCTTTCGAGGGGCGCCAGCCCGTAGAACTCGAACAGCTCACGGAACACCGCCACTTCATTGCCGATAACGTCCTCGTAGCGGTAGGTGACGATGTGGGGGTGCTGGGCGGGCCAGCGGGCCATGGACTCAAGGTGCAGGGCGCGAAACTCGAGCTCTGCCAGCAGGCCCTCCTCTTGGGGATCGACTGCAGATACTGTGCGAACGAAGAGCCTGTGGCACGCAGGGCCTCCGGCACACGACCGTTGGCAAAGTACCAGTCGGTTTCCGTTGGTGATTCGATTGTGAGCCAAGACTCGGAGCCACGCTTGTGGTAGAAGTAGCCCGAGACCACGAGGTCGCGCGGATCACGGATGAAGCGTGAGATCCGGAATCGACCGAGACGCTCTAGGTCGAGGGCTCGATTGTTGATCGACGCGATGCGGTGCGTATGGAAGCCGTCGTAGAAGTCCTCGAGATGGCTGTTGTAGTGGCGATAGCCGGAGCTCCATGGGAGACACCGATTGAAGACCGCGTGCATGATGCGCCCGAAATAGACCGTCAGACACTTGTGGTACGAACCGTGTATGAGATGAAGCTTCGTATCACTGGTCATGCTGCGTCGTCCGTTCCACGACCTCGGAGCAAGTGTATGAGCACGCCAACGCGCTCGGCGACACCGAGCTCTTGAAAGGTCTCGATCTTCGAGTTCGTCCGTGAGTACAGCGACAGCCGCCGGGCCCGTGTCCGAGCGTTGCAGGAACTCCATGTGGGTCACTCTCATGGAGCGGCGATAGGCCAGCCGGAGGTCCGGTCGGCGCGACGCCAGCCGGTGAACCAGCTCGCTGTCCGCCGCTCGCTTCCATTCTTTGAAAGGGCCGAGCTCCTCGAATAGCGAGGTTCGGACCGCCATGTTGTTGGCGTAGGCGAAGTGGTGGGTCGGCCTCGCAGTGGTTGATGACGTACTCGGCCTTGGCGTTCTCGTAGGCACCCAGCACTCGCAAGGCCAGGGAGGCATTGGGCGGATACCGGCAGTGCCCGAGCAGGATCGCGATCGTGGGGTCCTGCATGCCATCCCGGAGCGACCGCAGCCAATCGCCGGCGACGACACAGTCGGCATCCGTGAAGGCGATCAGAGGAGCCCGGGCTCTCCGAATGCCGGTGTTGCGCGCTGCATAGGCCCCCGGAGTGGGCTCGTCGAGAACGATCAGCTCGCGATAACGCTCGACGATGGATGCGGAACCGTCGGTCGATCCATTGTCGATGAGGATGATCTCGAAGGGCCCGCCGACGTCGTCCTGCCCCAAAAGAGATTCGATGCACGCGGCGAGATGGCGTTCGCTGTTGAAGAACGGCACCACAACGGAGACACAGGGGTTCTCGCTCATGTCGCACCCGATTGTCGTCCGGCGCGCTCGCGGAGCTGGTGGTACATTCCATGACGCAACGTTCGGGTGACGCGGTCCCGCTGCTCCGGTGTCAACGCCCGGTCCGAAGTCCCAGACGGGCGGATCCTTCGGCCGACACCTTCCTTCCACGCTTCCTGCCGGGTGACGAGTCGGCTGGACGTCGCGGCATATCGCTCGAAGATCTCCGGCTCCCAGCCGAGACCGAGCTCGGCGAGGAGCCTTCTGAGCGTGGCCTCGGGCCGGGAAGTGAGCTCCTCGTAGAAGACGAACTGATCGGTCGGTGCGCCGACCCGGCTCAGGGATAAGCTCACGTCTGCGTTCCAGCGCCGGACGCAGGAGTCCAGATCGTGAGGGTCTTCCCAGTTCTGCGAGGCCTCGTGGAGAGACGCCACAACCTCGAGCCCATCTCGGATCACATGGACGAAGCGTGTGCGCGGTTTGGGACCGGATACCCTCTCGAGCAACGGGATGTAGCGCAAGTTCTTCGGCGTCTTCTCGATCCAGCTCGACAGGCCCCGGCCGAGCGTCAACTCGTCGAGGACCCGCAGGAACTGCCGGGCCACCGGGCGGGTTCTAAGCGGCAACAGAAGTCTCACTCCGAGAGCCCGCCGGCCTTCCACCTCGAACCAACGGGCCGCGTCAAGAGGGCCCTCGCCGTTCTCGGCCAGGAACTCCTGCACTCTGGGAGCGGGATTCTTGGTCAGGATCCACCTCGAGACCAGAGGGAGAAGCGTGAAGTGCCGCTCGAAGAAGTGGCTCTCGGTGAAGGACGTCATCGTGCTGTGGGTCGCCAGCAGGCTCTGCACCAGCGTTGTACCGGAGCGAGGGACGCCGACCACGAAAACCCGCATGTCGATCCCCGGGTCGGCATTCATCGCCTACACGCTTCCTGCCGCAGCCGGGTCGGCGTTGCCCTGCGGCTTGCCCTTCGTGGCGATGAGCGTGAAGAACGGGCGAAGGGAGGGCGCCAGCCGTTCCGCGATGCCGACCAGCGCCCCGGCCGTGCCCTCCGCGGAAGATGATCTTGTCGACACGAAAGCCGACCCGGGTGAGGAAGTCCGACACCTCCCGCGTCGTGTATTCGCGGACGTGTCCCATGTGGCCCAGCGTCTCGAGCTTCTCGTACTGTCGGTAAACGCCCGCCGAGACGGCATGGCCCTGGTTGCGGAGGACCAAGTTTCGGATACCGCGGAACGACCGGAGGTTGGGAGTCGAAAGGAGCAGCAGTCCGCCGGGCTTCAACACCCGGTGGACCCCTCTGAGCGTGAAGACCGGGTTGATACGGAGGTGCTCAAACAGTTCGCTGAACAGAACGACGTCAAAGGTCTCCGCTGGGAACGGCACTGCCTCGGTCTCGACATCGCACTTGGTGACATCGAGGCCAAGGCTCGTGATCGCCATCGCGAATCGCTCCGGCTTGACGTCCACGGCGCTGACCTCGTACTCGAGAGCCGTGAGCGCGGCGGTCATCACGAGCGGTATCGCCCCGTACTCCAGAACTCGGGCGCGGGGCTCGACGTGTCGGTCGATGAGATAAAGGTCCGCGGCGAGTCGGTTCCGGTGCTCTTGAAAGTACTTTGAGAACCACTCATCGAGAGCCTTATCATTCGGTTGGATGCGATCGGCCATCTCGTCGAGGAGAGCCAAGCTCCGCTCCGGGAAACGTCGCGGCTCGGCCTCTCTCAACATGGCCCTGCACCTCCTGGACGGGGTGCCATCGGTCGTCTCATGAATCCCCCAGATCACGTAGGTGATGAAGAATGACCTGGCGCGCGGCCTCGATCGAAGCCGCGTCGAGGTGCGGGTCAGGGGTTTCGTGGACGGTGAACGGGCCCTTGAAGTAGGGGCGCCAGGTCGCAGCGGCGTCGGTCTCGGTCTCTTTGGCGTTGAAGATGACGGTGGGAGTGCGGACACGTCCGGGCCGGTACTGAGCATGGAGGCGGAATCGCTCGACGCGGAGGTCGGCGTGAAGAATGCGCGGTGTGAGCGGCAGCCCCGCCAGGCCCCTCAGCCTTCCGACGAGGCACAGAAGGCGGCGCCAGGGCTCGACGGCGAGCCATCGCCAGGCACGCCGGTAGGGCCGACGCGTGAGCGGGTGGTTGCCGCGCGCGTAGAGGCGCAAGGCTTCCGAGGCAGAGAGCTCATCCACGGGTTTGCGAAGGCCATCCATCTGCAATCGGAGGGGGCCGAATCGGTAGATGTTTACAGGCATCGGAGCGATCAGGTAGAGGCCATGCACGGGGATTTCACGCTCTTCCATCAGCCGCACGGCCTCGATCGCCATCGACGCTCCGAAGGAGTATCCAGCGACGATGCAGCTCTCGTCCGGAAACCTCCGGCGGATTTCGTCCACCATCTCCTCGCCGAGATCCCTCATGGTGCGCCACCGGCCCCGGTTGCCTTCCGGTCGCAAACTGACCCCCCGGAGGCCGTACACCGGTCTTTCGCCCCGGAACCTCGCCGCGAACATCTGCGTGAAGAAGTGGGGCACGGCGACGATGAAGGGTATTTTCCGGCCTGCGGGCTGGATCGGAAACAGATGCTGGTAGGGCGGCGCTTCCGATCCGCTTCGCTGCTCGATCCGCCGGGCCAGTTCCTCGACCGTTGGATTCTCGAACACGTCGGCTGCTGAAAGCGTGACCTCGAAGTCTTGCTCGATGGCGAGCGCCATCTCGACGACGAGCAACGAGTGGCCGCCGAGCTCGAAGAAGTTATCGGTCGTCCCGATTCCCGGTCGTCCCAGTAGACCTTCCCAGAGCGAGATCAACGCTTGCTCTCGGGTGCTTGGAACCCCGGATTCCTCCCCATCCCGGGCCTCGGGGTCCAGCACTATGTTCCGGAGTTGCCGGCGATCGATCTTCCCGTTCGGCAGAAGGGGCAGCCTCAGGGAGTTCCACCAGTCGGCTCGGGATCATGTAGTCCGGCAGGCGACTCGCTAGACGCTGTCGCCAGTCTTCGATGTCGACGGAACCTGTCGCATCGATGAATGCCACCAGCTTCGCGTCGCCCGAGTTGGAAGCTGTGGCCGCGGACGAGCCGGTCGAACGAGCGACGACGGCGGCCTGCTCGACCCCGGGAAACTCGACGAGCGCCGCCTCAATCTCGCCTGGCTCGATCCGAAAGCCTCGAAGCTTGATCTGCTCGTCCTCCCGACCCAAGAACAACAAACGCCCGTCCGCCGTCCAAGCCACACGGTCCCCTGTGCGATACCGGCGTTCGGTTGTCCCAGGACCGGCGTCGGTGACGAAGCGTTCCTCGGTGGCTTCGGGGCGCTGCCAGTACCCCTGCGCCACCGTCGGTCCCGCGATCCAAGCTTGTCCCGGGATGCCGGTCGGCACTGGACGGCCGAGAGCGTCGAGGACATCGACCCGCACGCCGGGGATAGGCCGGCCGATGGCGACCGGGCGCGCGGCGTCTTGTTCTGTGAGCTCTTGAACCGTGGCCCACACGGTCGCCTCCGTCGGTCCGTACTCGTTGAAGAGACGGACGTGCGGAAGAGTCCGAAAGTGATCCTCCACGAGCCGCGACGTGCAGCTCTCACCGGCGACGATCGCGGTCTCGAGCCCCTGCAGTAGGTCGGCGCCGGCCGCCAGCATCTGGGCATAGAGGGACGGAACCGAGAGCAGGCCGGTCACCCGCTCCTCAGCCACCAGCTGGGCCAACCGTCGGGGGTCTCTGGCCTCGTCGTCCGTTGGGATCACCAGGGTTCCCGCCACCGCCAGCGTCCAGAAGAGACCGGCAACCGAACTGTCGAACGCAACACTCGGCAGGAGGAGAAACCGCTTCGGCAGGACGTCATAGGCCTGGAGGCGTGCCGCGGTCGAGGCTCTCAAGTTGTCGTGCGTGACAACCACACCTTTGGGGCGACCGGTCGACCCCGAGGTGTATAGGATGTAGGCGGGAGACTCGGGCGATAACTCGGGCAGGGTTACGGTGGAAGGACGGCCGTTATCGAGCTCCTCGACAGCGATCGCCGGCCATGGTCCTGCCGGTAGATGGGCGCGCAACGCGGAGGTCGTCAGGACCGCCGCGACGTCCGCGTCAAAGAGGAGGTCGCGGTTCCTTGCTAGGGGATAAGAGGGGTCCAGAGGCACGTACGCGGCTCCGGCCCAGGTGGCTGCCGAGAAGTCCGGCGATCATCAGTACGGAACGATCGAGAAACACGCCGACGCGATCGCCCGACTTCACCCCACGGGCCGAGAGCTCAAGGGCGATCGAGCGCGCCGCGCTCTCCAACTCGCCGTAGTTTATTCGAACACCGCTACAAGTCACTGCGGGGGATTCCGGCGAACGGCGGGCTTGATCGAGAATCTGCCGCGGCAGCAGGTTCATCTCGGTCTTGCCCGCCTCGGCACCCCGGGCGTACTTGCGAAGTTGGTCCTGCTCCTGCCCTCCCATTATCGGCACGTCGGCCGTGCTGCGTTCGAGATCGTCCGGCAGGTGCTCGAGCAGCGTTTCGTAATGGCCGAGCAGTTTGTGCATCCAGAGCTCCTCAAACCGGTCCGCGCGATACTCGACGGCGACCTCGAGCGAGCGCTCACCCTCGGAGACGAAGAGGGTCAGATCGAACTTAGACGCCCCCAGGTCCAGCGCGACCGATTCGAATCGAGCCTCCCCGAGCTCTGGCGGGGGAGGGGTCTCCTGGTAGACGAACATGGCCTGAAAGATGGGGTGTCGGTCTCGTTGCCGCGGCGGCGATAAGTCCTCGGCCAGCGACTGGAAGGAGCACCGAAGCATGAGTGAGGACATCCCTCAGCTCCCGGCTGAAGCCACGAAGGGCGTCCTCTACACATTGCTCTTCGTTGACGAGTGTGGAGATCACCACCGGGTTGAGGAAGTAGCCGATCATGTTCGCGGTGGCGGGATGCGAGCGCGTAGAGACCGGCGTCGCGAAAGCAACGTGCTGACCGTGGGTGTATCGGTGCAGCAGCAGTCGAAACGCGAACGCGAACACGACGAAAGGAGTGTCACCGGTGTCGGCCGCGAGACGGCGGACGCCCGATTGCACTCCGGGACTCAGCCTCCGGCTCAGGAGCCGTCCTTGCGCGGCGCCGGCTTCGTCGACTTGGGGGGCCGGTCTTTCGAAGGGCAACCTCAGTTCTTCGGGTAGTGGGTCGAGTCGTCGTCGCCAGTAGTCAAGCTCGTGGTGACGTTCGGCCGGTTTGCGCTGCCCAAGCCAATACACATAGTCGTCGTACTGGACACTCGGTCCGGCGTCGGAGATCCGACCGTCGAAGGCCTCAGCCAGTTCCTTCCACAGGAATCCGAGGGACCTCTCGTCAGCGAGGATGTGGTGCAGGACAAGGATCAAGAGACGTTCGTTCTTGGACATCTCCTCGATGAGCTGCAGCCGGATCAGCGGCCCCGTTTCGAGATCAAAGGGCTTACGGGCCTCCTGAATCGCCGCGGCCATTCCTTTTCCGTCCTCCACCTCGAGCAGCTCGACCGCGAGCGGGGCGTGAGCATGCACGATCTGGAAAACGGCGTCTCGGTCGACTCGAAATGTCGACCGGAGTAGACGATGTCGGGCGACAACCTCGTTGAACGCCCGCTGTAATTTCGCAACGTCCAAACTACCGCGAACGCGGAACGCGTTGGTGAGGTTATAGGCGGGCGAGCGCGGTTCCATCTGGTGCACGAGCCAGAGGCTACGCTGCAACTCACCGAGATGCGCCTTCTCGTTGGCCGGTCGCGGCGAGAGGTCCGGCGAGCGCGAGCGCGCCGCGGCCTTCTTCAAACGGATGGCCTGCTGCAGCAATTCGGCGCGTGTGTCGTTGTTATGGGCCGTCATTAGGAGGTCTCAACCCCATTCGGAATTCGGGGATATTATATACGGGTCAAAAGCGGGACCCTCGAGCTTCTCGATAACCTGGAGTGGCAGGAGGCGTCGTCACGACGCATGGCTCGGCTCCCTCGATGTCGGAGGACACGGTATGCAGTGTTGCGAGACGCCCGATGCGCATACTCGAGATCGAGACCTTTGGCCGCGGTGGACTGATCCACTACGCCTACAACCTCTCGTGCGCTCTGGCCGGGCGCGGCCATGAGGTGACCTTGATGACCACCGCGGCGTACGAGCTCGAGGGCCGGAGTTTGCCCGCGAACGTCCGCCTCGTGAAGTCCATCGCGCGCATCACGCACCGGACTGAAGGGGCTCTCCCGGCTTTCGCAAAGAGCCTGGCCAGGAAGATCGAGGCCGTTGTCGACGCGGGTGCCGTGGCCGCCTTCGCTCGTCGACTGCGACCTGACGTCATCCATCTTCACTGCACGAACCCGGTTTCACTCCTGTACCTCATGCTGCTCCGGCTTCTTGGTGTTCCCCTCGTGGCGACGGCGCACGTGGTGACGCCGCACGAGCGACTTCACTTTCAGCACGCGGTCTACCGGCGCATCCACCGCATCAGTCATCTCGTCATCGCCCACTCCGACTTCGACCGGAAACGTCTTCTCGAGGAATTTGCTGTTGATCCCGCGCGAGTCGTCGTGATTCCGCATGGAGAGTACGGGTTCTTCGATCGCGGCGGCGACGTCCACGACCGTGAGACGGCTCGACAGAGTCTTGGTCTCGAGCCGCAGGATGAGGTCGCGCTCTTCTTCGGCTACATTCGAGAATACAAAGGACTGGATGTGTTGCTCGAGGCCTGGCCGAAGGTCATGGATGCGAGACCCGGGGCTCGTCTCCTCGTTGCCGGCGACCCGGTTCGGCTGGACCCAACACGCCGCAATGAGCTCGAGACCTGGGCGACGCGCCTTGGTGTGGTTCACCAATTCGACTACATTCCATTCTCCGATGTGACGCGCTATTTTCGTGCGGCTGATGCTCTTGTCATGCCTTATCGGCACATCAGTCAATCCGGAGTCCTCTTCCTCGCCTTGTCGCAGGGCGTCCCTGTGGTGGCCACCGGAGTGGGAGGTTTGCCCGAGTTACTTCGAGACGGTGATAGCGCTCTGCTCGTTCCCCCGGAATCACCCGCAGCCTTGGCGGCGGCTTTGATCCGGGTGCTTGGCGACTCCGAGCTCCAGGAGCGCCTCGCCCGGAAGGGCCGGCAGGTTGCGGACCAACACTCTTGGCCATCCATCGCCGAGCGAACCGAGTCCGCCTTCGCACGACTCGTCGAGGACTGAACTTTTTGTGCTGCCGGCCATCGGGACATCACGTGAAGCCAGCGCTGCCCGATTCCAGTAGGTCGGCCCTCGCGCCGCCAAAGCGCGTGCTGGACGCTCGAGAATACCACGCCGCCGACCAGGACCTTCGTCACAAGCGACAGCCAGGAGCCACTCTCCCCGAAAGTGATGGTAGGGGGCGGTCGGCATAGCTTTGCCGCGCATTGCGGGGAGATTACTCGTGACGGAGTGCCTCCACCGGATCGAGAGCTGCGGCCCGCCGCGCCGGCCAATATCCGGCCAGGATACCGACGCCAATCGACGCCGCGAGCCCCCCCGTGATCGCCCAAAGGGGAGGCTGGGCCGAGAACTCTTGGACGAAGAGAGAAACCAGCAGCCCCAGCAGAAAGGCCACGACGACTCCCGCGATCCCCCCGGCAGCAGAAAGCAACGTTGCCTCCAGAAGGAACTGACGGAGCAAGTCACGCCGCTTTGCGCCGAGGGCTCGTCGCAAACCAATCTCCCTGGTCCGCTCGGTGACGGTCATGATCATCACATTGGCGATTCCGATTCCCCCGATCAACAGGCTCACCGCAGCGAGCGCCACTGTGGCGAGTACGATTTGGCGGCTTACACTATCGAAGGAACGAATGATCTGCTCGGCGGTCGAAAGGGTGAAATCGTTTGGCTGGTCGGCTGGGATTCGGCGCAGGCGGCGGAGGATCGCCTCGGTCTGAAGAGACGTCGCATCGAGCCTTTCCGGCTGAGCGCGAACGTAGAGCACCGTTCGGTCGGCCTCGGGAAAGTAGCGTGAGGCGGTGCCCAGGGGAATGGCAAGGACGCGATCCTGACGATTCTCTCCCAAAAAGCCGCCCCGGCGCGGCGCCAGCTCGCCGATGACGAAGTAGGCTTGTCCCCCCAACGTGAGCGACTTGCCCACGGCCGGTTGCGAACCATAAAGGGCGCGTGCCAGATTCGCGCCCAAGATGGCGACCCGGGCTCCGGCCCGGTCTTCGAGATCGGTAAACGGTCGACCCGCGGTGTACTCGGCGCCGACGACCTCGAAAAAGTTGGACGAGGCGCCTTCCACGAGAACGCGGTCGGAATCATTGGTCCCCGCGCGGGCGATCAAAGGTCGTCCGTTGACCACGGTCGGTATGATCACCTGAACTGCCACATCCCGGATCGCCTCACCCTGGCGTTCCAGAACTCTGGCGAATCGAGGCGACAGAGGCTGGCGCTGGGCCTCGCTTTCAGATGCCGGTTGATATGGGTCTCCGGTGAGGTGGAATGCAAAGATGTTCTCCGTGCCAAGCTCCCGAAATAGGAGCGCCACCTGGTTGCGCACATTGGCCAGGATCGAAGCCACCATTACCACGGTGACGATGCCGATGACCACACCCGAGATGGCAAGGAACGATCTCAGAGGATAATCAAACAAGGAGGAGACGGCCAGTGTCGCGGACTCGCGCACCGCCGCCCGCCACCCATCCCACCGACTCCTCACCCTCGTTCCGCTCCCTATTCCGACCGCACCGCGGCGATGACGTCGATGCTGGACGCCCGCCGCGCCGGATACCAACCCGCCAAGACCCCGGCCAGGCCTGCCGTGATCAGACTCCAGAACATCGTGCCGAGACCGAGGCGGAGATCGAAAGCGACGACGCGGGAGAGCAACGTCACCAGACCGAACGCCGAGAGGATGCCTACCACACCACCGATGATCGCCATGAGGCTGGATTCCGCCAACACCTCGGCCATCACGTGCCGGCGGTTTGCCCCCACGGCGCGACGCACGCCGATCTCCCGCGTCCTCTGTGTTACCGAGGCCAAGGTCGTGTTGGTCACGACCACGATGGCCGCCAGCATCGCCATAATGGAGATCGGCCCCGCCGCTGCACCCACGCGTTCCGACAAACGGAGTACGAATCCCCGTGCCGCTTCGGGGGAGAGAACGTCGAAGTTGTCGGGTGTATCCGGCCGGAGGTGCCGCCGGGCGCGAAGGCTGATGCGGGCGTGATCCTCGGCCGCAAGGATCTTTTCCGGATCAGGCGCCCGGGCAAAGACTTGAAGTGTTTCTGCCGCTCCAAAAACCCTCTCGAAAGTCGGCAGCGGGAGCCAGACGTATCGGTCGAGGGATGCTCCAGCCGACGTGCCCTGGCGGGCTTGAACTCCAATCACCGTGAAACCTCGACCTCCCAGTCGGATCTTCCGGCCTAGAGGATCGAGGCCGGGGAAAAGAGTGTCGGCGATGTCGGCGCCAATCAAAACCACCTGAGAGGCTCGGGACTCCTCGTCGCCGCGGAAGAACCGTCCCATCTCGATTCCAAGATCTCGAATCTCGGCCAGTGTGGCCGACGTTCCAGTGATGAGGGCGTTCTCGAAGGTGCGGGCTCCCGCAGTGACCTCCGATTCGCGCCGAGCGCTTGGAGCGTAGACGACCTTCCCCAAGGCGTACCGTTCCAGGAACCGTACATCCGGCCGGCGGATGGGAGAATTTCGCTCGAGCTTGGCTGCCAACTCGCGGCGACTGATTTGCCCCGGGGCGGCGACGTTGGCAAGGAGGAAGGTGTCGCTGCCGAAGGTACGGGCCGTGGTGATTCTGGCGTAAGTTGCCACGCCGTCCACGGCAGTGACCACCAAGACTTCGGTCGCCACCGCCACGGCAATGGCCAGAGCGCCTAGAACGGAACGAAGCGGATGGGCAAGGCAGGATTGCCACGCCTGGCGCCAGGCCTCTAGGAAGATCCGTCCATAGCTGAGAATGAGCACGTGGTAATATTACACCGCCCGTCGGTTTAGACGGAGTGGCTGTTTGAAATGATGACTGAACGTTACGCCTGGCTGAGTTCGAGGTGGGTGGTGTGGGGCGCTCCGGCACTTGTCGTCCTGTCGTTGGGGGCGGCCTTGTTTCGCCGTGGCCCGGGCGATGTCACGGTCGAGGTGGGCCGAGTCTCCCGCCAGGCCGTCTTTCGCTCCTATGTCAGCTCTTCGGGCGAGATTGTGGCCAGCCGGTATGCCGATATTGGCTCGAGCGTGATGGGACGGCTCGTAGAGCTCAAGGTGGCGGAGGGTGATCCTGTCAAGAGCGGGCAGGTCCTGGCCCGCATCGACGCCGTGCAGGCCAGAAGCGATCTCCAGGCCGCCGGAGCTTTCGTCAAGGCTCTGGAGTCCGAGGCAAGAGCTGCCAGAGAACGCACTAAGGCGGCTCGCTCCGACGTCGAGCTTTCCTTGGCTCGCACCCGAGAAGCGAGACTCCGCTTGAACCGCGTCCGGGAGCTGGTCGAACAGGAGCTGCTTCCCGCCGCGGAGCTGGATGCAGAGCAGGCGGCTTTCGATGTCGCCGAAGCGCAGGTCCAGGCCGCCCAGGCGGTGGTGGCGAGTGTCGACGAAGCACTGGCCGCCGCTAAGAGACGGGTCGCACAGGCTCGGGCTCAGGTGGCACGCGCTCAGGACGCGGTGTCCAAGACCGATATCACGGCGCCGATGGCCGGCGTGGTCACCCGGCTCCAGGTTCGAGAGGGCGAGATGGTGGTCTTTGGTGTGCAGAATCAGCCGGGCACCATTCTGATGACGGTCTCGGACTTGAGTGACATCAACGCCGAGGTCAAGGTGGCGGAAGCGGATGTCTTACGCATCGAAGTCGGCCAGTCGGCTACGGTGGTCCTCGAGGCCTTGCCGGACCGGGAGTTTACCGGCCGGGTGGTCGAAGTCGGCGCCAGCGCTCTGCAGGTCGTGGGTACAGCCGCGGCGGCGCGCGAGTTCCGTGTCGTCATTCGTCTCGATCAGCCCGGCCAGGCCCTCCGGCCTGGGCTTACCTGTGATGCCGAGATCCTCACCCATGAGAAAAGAGATGTTCTCACCGTGCCTCTTCAGGCGGTGGTTCTGCGTCCGGATCCGGCAAGCGCTGGAGAGCGTTCCGGTGTGTTCTCGATGGACGGCGGGAAGGCCCGTTTCGTGCCGGTTGAGGTCGGCATCATCGGCGGCCTCGATATCGAGGTTGCCGGAGCAACCGAGAGTTCTGCGGTGATCGTGGGTCCGTTTCAAGTGCTCCGCGAGCTTCAAGATGGGACGACGGTAGAAGTCGGCTCGGTCGTGCAGTAATCATGCTGGCTCGCTGATGCCCGGGCTGCAAGGCGAGCCCTCTGCTGGTGTTGCTTCGAGACGATGATAGTGCACTGCTCGTTCCTCCGGAATCACCCGCCGCTCTGGCGGAGGCCCTGATCCGGGTGCTCGGCGACTACGAGCTCCAGGAGCGCCTCGCCGAGTGCGGCCGGCGTGTTGCCGACCAGCACTCCTGGCCATCCATCGCTGAGCGAACCGAGTCCGCCTTCGCACGACTCGTGGAGAACTGAGCTCTTTGTGCGGGTAGGCTATCGGGACATCGGATCGCGATTCCGGTAGGTTTGGCCCGCGGGTCGCCAAAGCGCGCGTTGGACCCTCAGAACATCAGATACCAATGCCCCATGGGACAACGGGATCGTTAGAACGTGGATCAAGTCGTCAGCCGCTACCACTATCAGATTTTGCGGACGAACAAACCTCTGTTCGCGCTATACTTCGCTCGCAACCTGAGCTACTCGATGTCGCCTTGAGGTCCTGCCGCGAGAAGTCGACCCGCTATTCCTGATGTTGGGTAGGTCAAAATACGAAGTCTTTCGGTTGAAAAGGGGGGAATATGAAAAACCGAACATTATGGCGAACCGGTGCCTACTTGTGCATCATCGTTGGACTTGTGCTGGCAGCGTCGCATCTTGCGGCGTCGGAGGAGAAGAAAGGACCGCAACACCGTCGGTCCGCGTGGACTGAGGTCGTGGAGCATGCCGAGTGGCAGGGGCGTGCCGGCCTGCAAGCGGTCGCGCTCGGACAAGAGCTCATCGTCATGGGCGGGCGCGGCCCGTTCAACCCGTTATTTGGGACCGAGCTCTTCAACGACGTCTGGAGCAGCTCCGACCAGGGCAGGTCGTGGCAGAAGATCTCGGATGCGGAATGGTCGGCTCGCGGATATTTTCAAGCGCTGCGGAGAGGGCGTCACGTCTATGTGTTAGGCGGTCAGAATTTCGACATCCTGCCCAACCCGTTGTACCCCAATAGTTGCCCTCCGTTCGTTCCTTGCCTGCCCTTCGTCCCCAACTCCACGTTCTTCAATGACGTGTGGGTGAGCGACGACGGCGCGAACTGGACCGAGATCACATCGAACGCAGACTGGGAGGGGCGCGCGGGCCTTAGCGCGGTCGTGTTCAAGGATAGGCTATTTATCTTCGGTGGCAGCCAAGGTGACGACGCTTCCACGGGAGGTCAGGGACGGCGCCTATTCAACGACGTCTGGATGTCAGAAGATGGCGCGAACTGGACATTGGTCACCTCAAGTGCCCCCTGGGCGCCGCGGGCCGGTGGCGTGGCTGTCGTCCACAAGGGTTACATCTATCTGCTGGGAGGAGAGCGTGGCTTTACGTGCGGCGGGGCTCCTGGATGTGTCCCTGAGCGAGACCTTTACTTCAACGACGTTTGGCGCACGCGCGATGGCAAGGACTGGGAGCTCGTGACGCCAGCCGCGGGCTGGTCGGCGCGGCCCGGTCACCAATGCGTCGAGGCGGCCGGCTACATTGCATGCTTCGGCGGCTACGGAGAACCGCAGAACCCTGTCGACTTTTGGGTGAGCCGTGACGGCGCACGATGGTGGGAGTTGAAAGCACCGTTCTCACCGCCTTGGCGGGCCGAGAGTCCGGACGACGTGAAGTATGACTTCGACGCCGTCGTATTGAGAGGGCGGCACCGTGACTGGCTCCCCACGATCTTCGTGTTCGGGGGCGACCGCGAGCGCTTCGAGCTTCCGCCCGAGGAGAATGCGACCCGCGTCGACAACGACGTCTGGCGCATCGACCTTCTGCCCAAGCGCTAGTCTCCGTGTAAAATTGGGGACGGTCACCAATCAAGCTATAGAAAATAAAATGCTTGCCTTGGTGACCGTCCCCAAGAAACTAGTCTTCAATTGCTGTTGTCAAGTCGCGCTTGTGCTCCTCCTCTTGAATGAGGATGTCCTCAACAACGCGCCTTAGACCGTACTCCCTGAGCTCTTCGGCCTGGGCAATGCGCTCCTTGTAGCGGTCAATCGCGTTGTCCTCTCCCCATAAATCCTGCTTGAGCATCTCCAGACTATCCTCGGAAATGTCCCTTCGTTCCACATCCACGGTCGGCGTACCGCCCAGAAAGTCGATTTGCTCAGCAAGCATCGTAGCGTGCTGCAATTCTTCCTGCGCGTGCACGAGGAGCTCTTTCGAAATGGACTCGTACTTCGCACCCGTGATGACCGCCGCATGCTGAACATACTGAATCGCAGCAGCATACTCCCATTCCAGATCCTTATTCAGTTCTGCCAGTAGATTCTCTTTCGAAATCTTCATCAGCGCGCTCCTTTTGTCCGCAGAATAGACGGAAACCTGTTCATTAGAGCACAATACGATGTCAGACAAAAATGGCCAGGATCTTACATGAGGGTCTAGTCGCGTCTTTTTTCCCGACGCAATGTGGCTCTCGTTATACTAGCTAAGGATAGGATTCAACATGACCGGAATCGGTCGATAAGCCGCCGAATGGAGGGCGGTGGCGTATGACCGCAGCGAGCAAGCAGCTCTGAGCAGCGATGATCTAGAAGGCAAGTGGTCCGAGGAGCAAGAAATGTCGACCCGATCAAGCCTGTTGTTGTTTGAAAAGCCCGAAATCAGCCTGATGGCTTGCTCGTGCCGACAACTCAGATTGGTGTGCGCTCATCAGGTGTTCATTGGATTGTAGCATCGGTGGAATTGGACAAGACTTAATGAGACTGCATCGCCTTCACCGCTCCCAGGTCCTTCCGGTGTCATTGGAAGAAGCGTGGCGGTTTTTCGCTTCACCTCTCAATCTCCCTTTGATCACGCCGCCGTGGTTGAACCTCGCAGCCGAGGGAGAGGTCCCGGATCGTATGTTTCCGGGAATGATAAATCTCTACCGGGTCAGGCCTTTTTTCGGAATGCCGGTTACTTGGATATCGGAGATCACCCACATCGATGCACCCCACTATTTTGTGGACGAGCAACGATTCGGACCCTACCGTTTTTGGCAGCACCAGCATCGTTTCCGGGCGGTGACCGGCGGGACCGAGATGATCGACACGGTTTTCTACTCATTGAAGTACGGTCTGATCGGAACGTTGATGCACGTGTTTCTCGTAAGAAGACGACTAGAGGAGATCTTTGAATTCCGTCAAAGGGCGCTCGAGCAGGTTTTCTGAACGCCGAAGGAGTAGACACAAACCAACGAGGAAATGTAATACTCTGCTCTGATTGAAGCGTCTTAGTGTCAAATGAATGGAGTGACCATGACTGGAAAAAACAGTGTATCGAGGTGTGTCTGGAGGGCAATGTGTCTAGGACCTGCTTTTCTGTCTCTTTTCTGGTGTTCCGCTGTCCAACCGACGCTCGCGCAAGACAAGGAACGTTTCGCTATCGAGCTCGAGGGCGGCCCCGTTTGGCAGACACGAAACGACGTCCGCATACCCAACGAGACGGGCACGGAGTTCTCACTGGTGGACACGATTGGTAAGGGCCCCTATGGAGCCTTCCGGGTCGAGGTCGGCTTCGACATCAACGAGCGGCATGGGTTTCGCGTCATCATCGCTCCTCTCGACATCGAAGACAGCAGCACGCTCGACACGAGTGTTTTTTTTGCGGGCGAGACCTTTGAGCCCGATGTTGCTACCGATGCGAACTACAAATTCAGTTCTTACCGTTTCACGTATCGGTACCGCTTCTACAATGGTCCCACCTGGCGTTGGAAGGTGGGGTTTACCGGTTTCATCCGTGATGCACGGATTGCGCTTCGTCAGGGTGATACATTTGCTGAAGATACCGATGTCGGTTTCGTCCCCCTGGCGCATCTGAGAGGGGAGGCACGCTTGTCGGATCGGTGGCGTTTTCTTCTGGATTTCGACGGTTTGGGCGCCTCCCAGGGTCGAGCCTTCGATATCGCTGCCAAGCTGGGCTACTCTTTCTCGGACCGGTGGGAACTGGCCTTCGGTTACCGCACCATCGAAGGTGGAGCCGACGTGGAGCAGGTCTATAACTTTGCATGGCTCCATTTCGCCGTGGCTTCGATTCGATTACGGTTCTGACCGAAACAGGCGAAAACCAAGGATCCGGTTAATCTGACGGTGTTGGGAGGTAATTGCCATGAGGTACGATGAGCCGGCTCTCGGGCCCGACTACCGGATGGGCGTTCCCCTATCCGAGTCCGACGAACCTTCACTGGTCGAACGAATAAAGGGACTGCTCGATTCACAAAAGTACGCCGTGCTCGCTACGCAGGGAGCGGGGCAGCCCTACGCATCCCTCGTCGCCTTTGCGGTCTCCGAGGATTTGTCGGCGGCGACGTTTGCCACTCCGGTAACGACGCGCAAATACCACCTCCTCGTAGAGTGCGATCGTGTGGCGTTGTTCACCGACAACCGGTCCGAGGGCGAAGATGACATGATGCATATCGAGGCTGCGACCGCGACGGGGCGCGCCGTGGAGCTCGAACAAGGCCCCGAGTGGGACAAATGGTCGGAGCGTCTGATCGATCGCCACCCCCATCTCGATGCGTTTGTTCGCTCACCCACCAGCGCCCTGTTCCGGATCGACTTCATTCGTTTCTTCCATGTCATGCGTTTTCAAGAGGTACATCAATGGCGACCTCCAAAGCGTGGGTGATCCCTCTCTCCGAGGCCCCTCGAGTCGACGAGCTCCTCATAGGGAGCAAGGCGGGCAAACTGGGGCGATTGGCCGCACGGGGCCACAGGGTTCCAGAAGGCTTTTGCATCACTGTCAACGCCTACGAGCATTTCGTCGCGCAGGCACATCTGACCGACGTGATCCGCATGGAGCTCGGTCGAAAACCTCTCAATGACATGCGCTGGGAGGAAATCTGGGATGCCGCACTACGGATCCGCTCGGCATTCTCGAGCGCGCCGATCCCTCAGGAAGTCGCCGATCCCATTTGTGCGGCTCTCAAATCTCTCGGAACGCGTCATCCGCTCGTCGTTCGCTCCTCAGCACCGGGGGAAGACTCCGCCGACCGATCCTTTGCCGGTTTGCACGAGTCTTTCTTGAACATCACCGGTGCGGAGTCAGCTCTCGACGCCGTGCGTTTGGTTTGGTCCTCGCTATGGTCCGATGCGGCGATCCTCTACCGCAAGGAGCTTGGACTCGATCCGGCTCGCAGCCGCATGGCGGTGGTGGTGCAACAAATGGTGATGGAGGATCGCTCGGGCGTCGCGTTTGGGCGCGATCCTCGGGATCAGAGCCTGGATCGGGAGATCATTGAGTCGGTTCCCGGCCCCTGCTCCAACTTGGTCGATGGCATCGTTGATCCCGATCGCTGGATCCTGAGGCGATCTTCCGGCGCAGTGGTCGAGTATCGACCCGGTGTTCGGGACAGCGCGGATCGCGAGTCCCCCTTGCTCGAGGATGGAGACTTGCGGGCTCTTCACACGGTTCTCGGTCGGATAGAGCGCGATTTTGGTTGGTACCCCGACGTCGAATGGACCGGTAAGGGGAACCGTCTCACCCTTCTGCAGGCGCGGCCGATCACCACGGGACAAATCCAGAAAGACGACGACCGAGAGTGGTATCTTTCGCTTCGGCCGAAGTCTCAAAAACTCAATGAGCTGAAGCAACGGGTCGCCGAGGAGCTCATCCCTCAGCTCGAGTGTGAGGGAGAGAGGTTGGCAGCCGAGAATCTAGAATCGCTCGATGACACGAAGCTCGCCGATGCGGTGGAGCAGCGCCAAGCCGTGGTCGAACAGTGGCGGAAGATCTACCGGGCCGATTTCATACCGTTCGCCCACGGCGTGCGTCAGTTGGCCATCTACTACAACGATGCCGTGCATCCTAAGGACCCCTACGAGTTCGTGGGTTTACTCCAAGGCGAAGAGATGCTGGCGACGAGAAGGAACAGCGCTCTGGAGGAGCTGGCGGCGGAGTTAGCCGCGAGTCCATCCGTGAGACAGAACCTCGCGGAGGCGATCTCAGAGGACGGTTCCGTCGATTTTGCAGGCTTGAAGGATCGACTGGTTGCTGCTGCGGCCGGGGAGTTCGCGGAGAAACTCGAGGCCTTCGAGAATCAGTTCATGGATTTGGCCTACCAGGGTGAGCGCCTGATCGACCGGCCCGAGCTCATCGTCTCGTTGCTCCTCGAGATGTCTTCGGGTCCAGGATCGGGGAGTGACGAACGGCACCCAGCACCTCGGCCCAGAAGCAAGTCGGAGCTCGAGCGACAACTCCTGACCGCTGTGGGAAAATCGCGACACCAGGAAGCACTTGAAATTCTCGAGGTAGGCCGGCTGAGCTGGCGGCTTCGTGACGACGACAATTTGCTAATGGGACGCGTGGAAAGCCAGTTTCTCCGCGCTCTTCGTACGGCAGCTGAAAGGCTGCGACGCGCCGGCCGTTTGCTTCAGGGCCAGCCCGGGGAGAAGGACGCCTCGGATCTCGCTGCGGCGCTTCGGGACGCCACGGGCAGAGTCCTACAATTGGAAGGCCCTGGCCCGGAACGCGCGGAAAGCGAGGGGCCGACTGGAGACACTCCGCGGCAGTTGATCGGTCAGCCCGCGGCGGCAGGAGTCGCCACCGGCCTAGTCCGCAAGATTCGGGGCCCGGAAGATCTGGCTCGATTTCATGCCCGGGAGATCTTGGTTTGCGATGCCATTCAGCCCAGTATCACTCACTTGGTGCCTCTCGCATCCGCCATCGTGGAACGCCGCGGGGGCATGTTGATACATGGTTCGATCATCGCGAGAGAGCTCGGTATCCCCTGTGTCAATGGGATCCATAGGGCCACTGAGGTACTCCAGGACGGTGACTTGGTGACCGTCGACGGCTACCTGGGAATCGTCACCGTCGGCGCCGCTGAGTTCGAGCTGGAGCAAGCACTCCAGGCAGCAGCCAAACAACAGCAAGATTGAGACCGTGGGCGCTTCCAGAATAATGCTCGCATGAACATGGTCATGTCCCTTTTGTCTAGGAAGGCGCAAGGAAACCGGGCCCGAGACATGCGTTCTCGATGGGCTGACCGACGGGCGGCCTAGGTGTTTGGGAAATTCAACGACTCCGACTCGTACTGTCTTCAACGAACGCTTTGACCCACTCGAGTTCGATTCGAAAATGGCCTTCTTTCTTGTCGGCCACCATGAATGCGAGCTGTTGCAGATGAGCGGTGTCGAGAGGCTCCACGTCGCGCAAGAGCCGTCCTCGGTAGGTCGGTTCGAAATCTGAAAAGGGCACTCTCACCGTCGTCCATTGGTCTGGTTTTGTGACGAATGTTGCCCGATAAGTCACACCATCGAACCGCTGATCGGTTCTGAATCGTATTTGGTAGGTTCGCCCGTCACCCCGAGCGCGTAGGGTGATCCCGTCATAGTCGGAAAGGTCGAGTCTGTCCAGGACAGTGCGGACGGAAGCGAAGCCACCATTGTTCTCGAGCGAGAGTTGGCCTTCAAAAACGACTGTACCACGGGGCGTCGCTTGGATCTGGCTCATGGAGAGGCCACCCATGACGCCGTCGTTGACGACGCGCCAATCCTCAACGGCGCGCTCACTACTGAAATCTAGGACGTATGTTTCCTTGGGCACTTCAACTTCTCCGATAGACGTCCTATGGAGCATCGCGACCGACATCGCGAACAATGTTACGAGCAACCTCATTCATCCATACTCCAACCATCATGGTTCACGTTGAGCTCAGAAAGTCCGACCATACAACATTCTTCTTGTGCCTCAAAACCCCCTATTGAGCCAAAATGGGGACAGTCCCCGACTAAGCTATTGAAAATAAATCGCTTGCCGTGGGGACTGTCCCCAAATAAAACAAACAGCCTAAACCGGGTCGTGCTACGATACCCTTTTTCGCCCTTCTTGAACGCACAAAATTTTGATCTTGAGCGGTCTGATGAGAACACGGATTGAGTTTCGACAGTGAGTTCACAGCCCGGCAATGAACACACCGTTGTCGTCGGCGCCGGCCCGGCCGGACTGACGGCCGCCCTCGAGCTCGGCAAGCTCGGGCGTCGAGGGCGTCGTCTTCGAGGCCGACGAACGTGGTCGGCGGCATCTCCCGCAGCGTCGTCTTCCAGGGCTGCCGCATGGACATCGGCGGCCACCGCTTCTTCACCAAGGTGCCGGAGGTCGAGGCCCTGTGGCACGAGATCCTCGACGGCGACCTGCTCGTCCGGCGGAGGATGTCCCGGATCTACTACCGTGACAGCTTCTTCGACTACCCGCTGCGACCTGCTCAACGCGCTGCGGGGCCTGGGATTGATCGAGGCGGCTCGGGTCGTGGCGAGCTACCTTCACGCCCAGCTCTTCCCGATCGCCGACGAGAGCACCTTCGACGCCTGGGTCAGCAACCGTTTCGGACGCCGCCTCTTCGAGATCTTCTTCAAGACCTACACCGAGAAGGTCTGGGGCATGCCGTGCTCGGAGATCAGCGCGGCGTGGGCCGCCCAGCGCATCAAGAACCTCGACCTGATGACCGCGGTCAAGAACGCGTTCCTCGGCAACGGGACCCGCGGCGGCGAGGTCGTCACCAGCCTCATCGAGCGCTTCCACTACCCGCGTCTCGGACCCGGGCATGATGTGGGAGCGGTGCCGGGACCTGGCGGCATCGCGCGGCATCGAGACCCACATTCGGTCGCGGGTCGTCCGCGTCCACCACGACGGCGCGCGGGTGAGCGCGGTCGACGTCGCTGGGACCGGACGGCGAGAGTCGCCGCGAGGCCTGCGGCTCCGCTCATCTCGTCCATGCCCATCGGCAGCTCTGGTACGCGCCATGGATCCTGCGGCGCCCGAGGAGGTCCAGGAGGCCGCCAGGAACCTGCGCTATCGGGACTTTCTCATCGTGGGCCTGATCGTGGAGCGCGAGCACCTCTTCCCGGACAACTGGATCTACATCCACTCCCCCGAGGTTCGTGTCGGGCGAGTTCAGAACTTCAAGAACTGGAGCCCCGACATGGTCGACGACCCGAAGCTGTCCTTCGTCGGGCTCGAGTACTTCGCCAATCGGGGCGACGACCTCTGGAGCATGTCCGACGACGAGCTCGTCGCACTCGGCGCCTCCGAGGCCCAGACCATCGGCCTGTTCGACCCCGAGCGAGGTCCGGGCCGGCACCGTGGTCCGCATGCCCAAGGCCTACCCGGTCTACGACGGCGAGTACGAGACCCACCTGCGAGGTACTGCGGGACTGGCTCGACCGCTTCGACAACCTCTTCACCGTCGGTCGCAACGGTCAGCACCGCTACAACAACCAGGACCACTCGATGCTCGCCGGCCTCTTTGCCGCGAGGAACGTTGCCGGTGCGCGGAGCTCGACCTCTGGTCGATCAACGAGGACCTGAGCTTCCACGAAGAGGTCCGCCGCGAGGAGGCGAAAGAGCGCGGCGTGACGCGACCGCCTGACGCCGTCGCGAGTCGAAGGCGACCTCGACGATCTTCTGCGAAGCCGCATTCGCGCGCTACGACGAGGTCGCCCTGGGCGGTGCGGTGGGCATCACCGCGAGCCTCGGCCTGGCCGTGGCCACCGCGGTCCTGCTGTTGGGCTCGAACGACGGCTTCGTGCCGATGCTGTCGCTGCTTGGCAACTACCTGTTCGGCTACCGAGGTGTCCTGGCCCGGCCTGGCGGTCGGTGTGGTCGAGGCGGGTCTCGTCGGCTTCGGCCTGGGGTGGAGTGCCGCCCGGCTCAGCAATCTGCTGATCGCGATCTTCGAGAGAGACCTCGAACGAAGGCTCGCGACGCTGACGACCCTCGAGGCCCTGGATGGAGGTAACGTTGAACGAAGGTGATCGGGAGCTCGTCCTCGTCACCCGAGCGATTGCCCGCCTGCGGGCGGGAATCGTCGCCATCGTCACGGCGATGGTCGGCGGCTTCGCGCTGTTTGCCGCCACCCTGTGGCTCGTGATCAAGGGCGGCCCGAACGTCGGTCAGAACCTGGGCCTGCTCCGGGCCTACTACCCGGGCTACTCGGTGACCTGGGTCGGCTCTCTTGTCGGTCTCGTCTACGGCGCTCTCACCGGGGCCGTGCTCGGCTGGTGCGTGGCCTGGCTCTACAACGTCCTGGCGAGCTGGCGCTCCGACGGAAGGTGAGTCGGTCGAAGTGCGAGGCGAAAGGACGTGCCTGAACGGCTGACAATGTCATCCATGCCGCCAATCCAGGTCGACCCTTCCGATGTGGCGGTCGTCGTTCCCGTGGGCGGCGCTGCGCCTGCGTGGACACGCTGCGCTCAAAGCCTTGCTCGCCTCGACCCCGCGCCCGGCGAGATCGTCGCGGTGATCGACGGCCCGAATGACGACCTCGCCCGACGGGCCACCGAGATCGGCGCCCGGGTCGTGGTGCTGGAGGAACGAGGCGGCCCGGCAAGGGCTCGCAACCGTGGAGCGCAGGTCGCCAGCAGGGACATCCTGCTCTTCGTCGATGCCGACGTCGAGGTTCCCGCGGACCTCGTCGCCAGGGTTGCCGCACTCTTTGCCGCGGACCGCGAGCTGACGGCGGTGATGGGCTCGTACGACGACGCCCCGGGTGATCCGGGCTTCCTCTCCCAGTACCGCAACCTGTTGCACCACTTCGTCCACCAGACACGGTCGAGAGACGGCCTCGACGTTCTGGGCCGGCTGCGGCGCCGTCCGACGTCAGGCCTTTCACGAGATGGGAGGCTTCGACGAGAGCTATGCGGATCCGAGCATCGAGGACATCGAGCTCGGGTCGAGGCTCGTTCGGGCCGGACACTACGATCCGCCTGGTCAAGGACCTCCAGGTCAAGCACCTGAAGACGTGGCGTCTAGCCGACATGCTCGCCACCGACCTCTGGCGTCGGGCCGTGCCGTGGACCGAGCTGATGCTCCGCGAGGGGCAGATGGTCAACGACCTCAACGTCAAGACCCGCGACCGCATCAGTGTCGTCATGGCGTTCGTGGTCCTGGTCACGCTCCTGTCAGCGTGGATATGGCCACCACTACTCGCAGCCGGCGCGCTAGCGATGATCCTCATGGTCGCTCTGAACGCCGGGCTCTTCCGGTTCTACCAGCGAGAGCGGGGCGTCCTCTTCGCGGCCGGTGTCATTCCGTTCTACTGGTTGTATCTTCTGACCGGCGGGCTAGGCTTTGCGCTCGGCCTCGTCCGCCACCTTCTTGGCCGAAAGCGATAATCGGCCGCTAGGAGATCGAGTGCGTCTCGAGACTCCGGTAGGCTGAGGCTGACACCATTAGCTAGAACGGGAGCCTCCGGGAGCTACGCTACTGAGCTTCGCTTCCATTCCCATTCCGGCTTTCAAAGCTCTCGCGCGCCGTCAGTCGTATCCCTCTCACAGCGACACCCAGGCGTCGTTCATCTCGGGACTGCGGATCCTTCTGAGCGGGAGTGAACGTGTCGCTTTTGAGCTCGATGAGCAACTCATCGGTCATAGGTACCTGCTCGAGGCTGAATGTCTTTGACAACGGATCGGGCGAAATCTTTTGATGCCACAACTCGACACCGTTTGCTAGCACTCGAATCTGGGCACCGTCCCGGCCAGGGGCCATCGTCTCGAGCTCGAGCAGCTTTGGCAGCTTCCGCCGATCGAGCAGCACTCTCAACGTCGCGGCGCCATCCGTCCATCGCCCCGGGACACCTTCGATCTGTTCCGGTAGATGGAAACCGGACTCCTCAAACCCGCGTCGGTAGTCGGCTCCCAACGTCACGCCTTCGTAGTCTCTGGCGGACCGACTCAATCGGATCCCTCTCACCATCACACCCAAACGTCGGTCTCCAGGAGCCTTGTCGCTGATGAGCTCGATGAGCAACTCATCGTCCATGGGGACTTCTCCCAGCCGGAACGTCTTCACCCATTGAGCCGGCGGAATGTTCTCGTGCCACAGCTCGATGCGGTTCGCCAGCACTTGAAGCTGGACTCCCTCACGCCCGGGAGCGATCGTTTCTATTTCGAGCAATTGGGGATGATTCTCTGGATCCAGCTTCACCTTCAACGCTGCTGCGCCATCCGTCCATCGCCCCGGAGCATCTTGGAACTGTTCTGGGAGATGGAAGCCGGCTTCTTGGAAACCAAACTGAGGCTCTGTTCCCAGGGTCACGTCTTCGTAGGAGGCCGCGGGTAGCCGGGATTGCATCTCGCCCGGCAGCAGCCATAGGGCATTGTCCCAGCCACTCGATACGACAAACCTTGCACTTAGACGGCGAGCCTGTATCCATTTGTTGGCGCTGATCACCGCTTCCGATTTGGGAATTTCGTGATTGCTGCTGTCAAACCGATTGAAAACCGTTTGTGGCAACAGATACTGAGCTGAAAAAAAGACCTCGGGTTCATGATGAGCAGCATCGTAGCTGATGGCACAGATCGGACCGACTCGGCTCAAATGTGAGGCGAACGTGAGGCGTGGCCTGGCCGCAGCGTTCGCGGGCAACAGGTAATGGCGATGGTTGTAAATAGCAAAGACGGCAAAGAGGGCCATGAGCAGGGCCATGCCGCCGCGTTTCGTGAAACGCATGGCAATGGTGATCATCAGGAACGAGCCCATGGTGGCGAGGGACATGGCGTAGAGATTCAATCCTCCAAAAAGGCCGACGAGAGGAAAGACGCCGGGGACCGCGACAACATCCACATTCGAAGGAGAGATGTTGTCTTCGAGGGACTCAGCCGGTACGCTCGGGTCGTGTCTCCTCTGGGCATCTTCCACTTCGATCGCAACCACTGCGGTTAGACAAAAGGTCATCACCGCGACGCCCAACACAGCCAGTATGAGCTGGCGATTCGGGAGTCGGCTCCGACAGTATTCCGCCAGGGCAAACGCAATGAGCAGGACGGCGAATGCTTCATTGTATCTTCCGTGGATGAAATCAGCCCCCCTAAGACCACTGGACCCGTGTACGCTGAAGAGCTTCGACGTGCAAGAGGCAATGAACACTCCCGAGGCGGTGATCAGCACGAAGATCGGGACTCCCGTCCTGGGACTTGCTATAACCCGAGGAAGGGATGTGGAGGCAGTGCTCTTGAGAATCAGCCAGACCACCGCCGCGAGGCCTACCAGGAACAGGCCGTGGGAGGCCTGGGACAGATAGAGCGCTTGACCGAAAGCCCGTTCCATCAGCTGAGGGAAGTCGCTGCCGGGAAGAAGCCGTCCGGGGAGCTTGTTGAAGAAGATCTCACCTCCGCCACTCCAGCCAACGGTTCTGAGATGTCCGTTCACGCTCCGAGTGATCAGAAAGACCACTCCCATCATCGCTGCGCTCAGAAGAACCTGACGTTTGGGGACGACGTTCAGGAGCGCCAGCAGGAGCAGATAGGCCACGACGATCGCGAGGATAGGCAAAGCCCTTGGATGGATCGTGTAGAGAAAGCCGGCGAAGAAACCGAAGACGAGCGCGTTACGGGAAGAACGAGAAACGAGGACCGTCCCAAAGAGCGCTGTGACGAAGGCGTAGAACGGGATGAAGGCGTTCTCCGACCAGGCGAAGCTGGAATATAGGATAAGCGACGGATAGAGACAGCATGTGAACGCGATCCAACGTGCCGCGCTCCTCGGAACATCCAGGAAAGACTCGAGAATGAAAAACAGCGGGAAGTAGAGCGCGCTGACCAACAATGCGTTGATGGCGATGGCGGCCTTATAGACGGAGATGGGATCCGTGAACAGCCAGAACGCCGGCAACAGCATCAGCGAGTATCCAAAATGATAGAACTGGCTCTTTTGCATATTGGGCAAATGAGCCGTTCCGGAAAGATAGCGAGCATTGCCGAGATAGCCGACTTCGTCAGCCAGAATGAGTGGCTGCTCCATCTCCATGCCCGACAGCAAGTGAATGACGACGAGCACCAGATAAGGCAGCAGAAGCTTGGCGATTCGCCAAGAGCAGAGGTTGCTTCGACTCGATTGGCTCACCCGGCAATTATTCCATGAAACGGCTCCATGAACGCATCATTCTGGCACGTGAGATTACCCTTCCAGCGGCCATCTGTGGCACAATGACGGCCCTATGACGCAGGGGTCAATCCGAGCGCAGCCTTTTCGCGGGTTTTCTGCGGTTGCAGGAGCACTCGTGTGGTTCGGCGGCCTCCACGCGCTGCCGCTCCTGCACAACCTCGATCACCGTTCGGATCACACGCATGCTGCGCCAAGGCGTTCCCATTCGCATCCGTCCGCGAGCGATCATGCACACCGTGATCTTCACAAGCACCCTCACGTTCACGAGTCGCCACCGCTGGAGGATGACGGACACGAGCCCCCGGATCCGGATCACGGCGAGGGGTCGCTTCTCCATTTCGCGGCAGTCGTCGTCGCTTCACAGCCGGCAATGCTGCCGAAGCTTTCCTACAAGGTCATGCCAGTGTCAATGGAGCTTGTACTCTCCGTTGACACACCGGCCATTCTCGGGTTTCTCGCCCGCGGTCCCCCACCCTCAGACACCGCACAAGCTCACGCCCTTCTGCATCTCGAAAGGGTGACCTCTATCTGAATAACGTTTCGGACGGATGACACAGGCATCGATCCGTCCGAGCGGAGGAGACGTCAATGAACTTGAAGAAGCTCGTTTGCGTCCTGGGACTCGTGTCGCTCGGGCTCACACCGCGCGCGCTCGCCGAGCAGTCAGCTTCAGTCTCGGCCGGCACCGTCGAAGGACGCGTCGAAACAGCGGCGGGCGTTCCGTTGCCCAACAGCCGCGTCTGGCTGGTGGAGCTCGGTCGCTCGACGAGGACCGATACCGAGGGAAGCTTCCGCTTCGTCGATGTGGCGTCCGGGACCTATCAAGTCCTTGCGGAGACCGAGCTCCGGACGGCGGCGGTTCAAACGGTGAAGGTTCAGGCGGGAGCGACGGTCACTGCCGTGCTCGTCGGCGATATCGAAGCGTTTCGCCTGAACGAGGTGGTTTATGTCACGGGCCGCTCCGACGAGATGATCCGCTTTGCCGAATCGGCGTCCCAAGGCGTGACGGGACATCAAGATTTGGCGGCTCGTCCCATCCTTCGGCCCGCTCAGTTGCTGGAAACTGTCCCGGGAATGGTCGCCACCCAACACAGTGGAGGGGGCAAAGCGAATCAATATTTCGTTCGCGGGTTCAATCTCGATCACGGGACGGACTTCCGTGTCACGGTGGATGGTGTTCCCGTGAACCTGCCGACCCACGGGCATGGGCAAGGCTATGCCGATTTGAACTTCCTCATTCCCGAACTTGTTGAGAAAGTCGACTATCGCAAAGGTCCGTACTTTGCCGAAGAGGGAGACTTCTCGGCCGCGGGTGCGGCGCGATTCACATACTTCGACCGGCTTGCAGAACCTATCGTGAACGTGTCGGTGGGCTCCTTCAATCATGCGCGTGCGCTCGCCGCGGGATCTGTGCGTGTCGGTGGCGGCGATCTGCTCGGCTCGTTCGACTACGCCCAAGACGACGGCCCCTGGGAGCGCCCCGACGATTTTAGGAAGGTGAGTACACTCCTTCGCTACACGCGGCGGAGCACGCAAGGTGGATGGCGCCTGAACGCCCAGGCCTACGGCGGCGATTGGAGCGCCACGGATCAGATCCCCCAGCGCGCGGTCGATTCGGGAGAGCTTTCGCGCTTCGGCTTCATCGATCCCAGCAACGGCGGGACCTCGAGTCGGTATATGTTCTCGGGTGATTACTGGCGAGTGGGGGCACGCTCACTGACCGCGCTACAGGTGTACGCGTTCTCTTACGACATGGCTCTTTTCTCGAACTTCACTTACGCGCTGGCCGATCCTGAAAACGGCGATCAGTTTGAGCAGAGGGACGAGCGCTTCGTTGCAGGCTTCACATTCACGCACCACTGGTCGTCTTCGTGGGCACAGCGTTCAGTAGAGAACGTCGTCGGTCTCGACCTTAGAAACGACTGGATCGACAACGGACTCTTCTCCACACGGGAGCGGCTGCGCCTCACGACCACTCGGCAGGATTCCATCGCCCAGTTCGGCGTCGGTCCCTTCATCGAGAACCGAACCGAGTGGAACGAGTGGCTTCGAACCGTGGCTGGACTCCGAGTGGACGGCTATCGCGTGAACGTCGAAAGCGACAATCCACTCAACTCCGGACAGAGAAACGATGCAATGGCGAGCCCAAAGTTCTCCGTGCTCCTCGGCCCCTGGAGCAACACCGAGTTTTACGCGAATTTCGGAGGCGGATATCACAGCAACGATGGTCGGGGCGCCACCATCACCGTCGATCCAGTGACGGGAGAGTCGGTTCCACCTGTCGACCCTCTCGTCCGCGCCTGGGGTTTCGATTTTGGGGTGCGCACGCGGCTGTTCCAGAATCTCCAGACCACCGTGACATTTTTCGGACTCGACCTGGACTCGGAGCTTCTCTTCGTCGGCGATGGCGGGACCACCGAGGCCAGCCGCCCGAGCCGCCGCCGTGGAATCGAATGGACGAACTACTTTCAACCGGTAGATGGGTTGAAGCTCGATGCCGATCTGGCGTTCACGCGCGCTCGGTTCAACGACGGCGATCGGGACGACCGTATCCCGGGCGCGATGGAAGTCGTGGTTGCCGCGGGCGCGACACTTCACTCCAATCGTTGGACTGCGACGCTTCGCTGGAGATACTTCGGAGCGAAGCCGCTCGTCGAGAACAACAGCGTGCGCGGCAAGACGTCGTCGTTCGCGACGGCCCGGCTGGCTTACGAACTCTCAGACGTGCTCGAGCTCGGCCTCGACGTCTTCAACTTGTTCGACCAGGACGCCAACGACATTGACTATTTCTATGGGTCGCGGTTGCCGGGTGAACCGTCAACGGGCGTGGAGGACATCCACTTCCACCCGCTTCAGAGCCGTAGCGTGCGTTTCTTCGTAAACTGGCGGCCGTGAGAACGAGACGCTGTTCCAAACTCAGTAGATTTGTTTCCGTGCCTCGGGGCCAGCGGTCTGCACCATCGCGATGAGTGAGTTTTTTTCTCAAGTTGAACGCTTTTGGGAAATGGAAACCCATCGCCGATGGGGTCCAGTCTGACACGTTAACGTGTCCCAAGCCCGTCGAAAATGCCTATCGCCCCCCCATACGGGAGCCGTGGTATGCTGTGACGACTTAATACGGACACCTGCAGTGCCAAGAACATCCGGCGAGTTGAAATCGTCCTGTCGGTGACAGTGGATCCGGAATGGCTCGCATCCTCGCTGTAACGTGCGGTTTGCCCAGCGTCGTTTACGCAAGCATAGAGCTGGCAAGGCGTCTAGCCGATGTCGGCCATCGGTTGACTTTCGCCGGGCTTCCCGAAGTCCGAGCGCTAGCCGAGCATCACGGCTTCGACTTCCTTCCCCTCGAACCGAGCCGGTACGAGCAGTTTCTTGACACCGATGCTCGGGCTGGCTTACTTGCGAGGCTCCGGAACCTTCATCGCCGCCGCGAGCAAGCCAGGGACTCGATGGCAGTCGACGGTTTTGCTCGGGCCGTTCGCGATGTCGATCCGGATCTTGTCCTCATCAACGGTGAGATGCATGAGCACATTATCGCGGCATCGGCCGCCGGGATCCCGATGGCCCTCCTGAACTCCTTCGTCTCAATCTGGAGGCAACCCGGCCTGCCTCCCCCGCATTGCCTCGTACGACCGGGCGTCGGGTGGAAGGGCACCCGGGTCGGGATTGCGCTGCTGTGGCTTGCGCTGCGGGTGCGGAAGTGGCTGCAAAGCATGGTCCCACAGCGTTCGGCGGATCGGGTGTGATCGTTTGTCGGTACTGCGTCTTCTCGCCCGCGATGCGGGTTTCGATCTCCGCCGCGAAACGGACGACAGCCAGTGGCTGATTCCGTTCACCTACCGTCAACTTCCGGTGCTGAGCCTGCACGCGCTGGAGTTCGAGTTTCCGCATCGCCCCCCCGGATAGGGTCCACTATGTGGGCCCGATGGTGCTCGAGTCTCGAATCGACCGGCCGATGGCATCCGAAGAACGTGAGCAAGCTCGACGCGATCTTCGAGCGCCGCCGCCGCTCCCAGGACGACCGCAAGCTGATCTATGCCGGGTTCGGGTCGGTGTTCTCGACCGACCTTGCTTTCTTGCATCGCCTATTCGGGGTCGTCGCGGATCGTCCCAATTGGGATCTCGTGATCAGCCTGAGCGCTCGAATCCGGCCCGCCGACTCTGGGCGGTCTGCCGGAGAGGGTCTACGCGTTCTCCTGGGTGCCTCAGACGAGTGTGTTGAGCCACGCCGATGTCGTGGTGACGCACGGCGGCATCAGCACGGTCGACGAATGCGTTCTCAGCGGTGTACCGATGCTCGTCTACTGCGGCTTCGAGACGGATATGGGGGGAACGACCGCACGCGTCGTGCATCACGGCATTGGAATCGCAGGCGACCGGCGGCGGGACGACACACCCGTCATCCGCGACCACATCGAGCGCCTGCTCGAAGAGCCGCACTTCGAAGCCAACCTGAGCCGTTTGCGGAAACGGTATACGGCGTATGTCGAGAATCGTGTGGCGGAAAAGGTCGTCGAATCGCTCCTCCGGTCGGCAGACGTGACACGCGCCTCGCGGCGCGCAAGTGGTGTGAGCTCATGACCGACACCGCACGTCGCGTCGCCTCGGGGGCGGGTTGGCTCTACGGCTACCGGTGGCTCGAGAGGCTGCTCGATATCTTCGCGGTCGTCGTGCTGGCGCGCATTCTGTCGCCCGACGACTTTGGTCTGGTCGCCATCGCCGCATCCTTCATCTCAATCATCGAGGGGTTGAGCGCCTTCGATGTCAACAAGGCACTGATCCGAACGCGGGACGAGCAGCGTGCGCTCTACGACACCGCGTGGACGCTGTCGGCGCTGCGCGGCGTCGTGTCAGCCTTGGTCATGGTATCGGTCGCACCCTTCCTGACCGATGCTCGGATCGGGAACGTGTTGTATGTGCTGGCCCTGAGCCCGCTCTTGAGTGGACTCTCTAACCCGCGTTTCGTCATGTTCGAACGCGACCTGGTCTACTCCAGGCTCGCGGTTCTCACGCTCGGGGCCAAGGTCGTCTCCTTCAGCGTGACGCTCCTGATTGCCGTCATCTACCGCAGCTACTGGTCGCTCGTCCTGGGCCTGCTCGCCGGCACTCTGGTCAGCATGATCCTGAGCTATGCACTGAGGCCCTATCGCCCGAGAATCTCGTTGGCGCGGTCCTCCGATATCTTCGCTTTCAGCGGCTGGCTCTCGCTGACGAGCATCGTGACGACGCTCTCGATGGAAACGGACAAGATCATCGTTGGCCGGTTGCTCGGAGTTGCCGATGCCGGTCTCTACTACATGACCCAGAGAATCGGGGTGCTCCCCACCCGAGAGCTGGTCAGTCCCCTCCAGCGTATTCTGTTTCCGTCGTTCAGCGAGCTGGCCCACGACAAGGACCGGCTCCGCCGTGTGGTCTTGGAATCGATTAACGTACTCGGAAGTCTGAGCCTCCCGGCGGCTTGCGGCTTCGCCCTGGTGGCGAACGACTTCGTGCCCCTGGTGCTCGGCGACCCGTGGATATCGATCGTTCCCCTGCTCACAATCCTCGTCCCGTATCTCGGGCTGCGCGCCACACTCTCGATGACGCTTCCGTGTGTGATGGCGCTGGGCAGAACGAGGCTGCTGTTCTGGGTCAGCTTCCTATATGCCCTCGTCCACCTCCCAGCATTCATCGCCGGGACGGCGCTCTTCGGCCTGGGCGGTTCGATCTGGAGCATCGTTGCGGCTGGAGCGCTGTATTCGTACCTGAACACCTGGCTGCTGAAGCGGACGCTCGGCCTTTTGCTCAAAGAGATCGGGTCCCAGCTCAGGCGCCCATTCGTTGCGGCGGTCGCCATGATCGGCACTGTCGCGGCCGTCAGCGCGGTCGCACCGCTCGACCTCTTCTCGGCGAATGGCTCTTGGCTGTCGCTTGCGACGAAGGTCCTGGTCGGCGGCATGGTGTTCTCGAGCGTCCAGTACGCGCTTTGGCGTCTGGAGGGCCGCCCTGCCGGAATCGAGCAACGCTTGCTTCAGTTGATTTCCCGATAACCCACCCCGCTAAAGAGAGCAGTCCCCGACGAGTCGGACGAAGAGAGTCTTTGGACACTCGGGGGCCCGGCTTCTCTCGTGTGCGCCGCGCCGCGACGCCTTTTCGTTCGACATCTTTGTGGACTTTCCATGGTACGGTATCGGGTGTCAGCGAGACGGATGGTGACGTCGGCGCATGACGCCACCGGCCAGGTCCGGGAGACAACGGTTCGAACCGAGAAGGCGGGGTCGATGGCGTGAGATTGGAGCCGTCATGAAGTCGATCGAAATCACAAGTTCCGAGATCAATTGGGACTTTGACTCCTCGAAGAAGCTGGCCGATGCTGTGGCCAATGCGATGCTGGGAGAAAGTGTCTGCATGTCTTGGTACGACAAAGTCGAAGATCGAGAGTCACCGGCTCATGTCAGTGAGTGTCATATGGATTGCGACACCCCGGGCTATATCGACTACGCCGCGAGTCGCGGCGCCGAAGTCAAGATCGACGTCAACGATGGGACCTTCGTCTTTTGCTACCGTTCGGTTGGGGAGTTCACTTAATCTCATGAGAACAATACGATTCGCTACGCTCGCTGTTCTTGCGATCATTGCCGGCAGGACAAACACCATGGTTGCCGGCCAAGAGGCACTGGGCCAAATCGTCGTGACCGCCGAGGGATTCAAGAACGCCAAAGGCAAGGCTTATTTCGCACTCTATCGACAAGGTGAGAACTGGTTGAAGCCCGAAGAGGCCTATGAAAGCCAAGTCCTAGGAATCGACGGCGCCGCCGTTACGATAACCTTCGTCCAAGTGCCCTACGACACCTATGCGATCAACGTGATCCACGACGAGAACGACAACGGCAAGCTGGACATGCGTTGGTTTCCCTGGCCCAAGCCGAAAGAAGGTGCGGGTGTTTCCAACAACCGGCTGGGGGCGGGACCACCCAGCTACGACAAGGCGAAATTCGAGTTGAGTGAGCCTTCAGTGGAGATCCGCATCGAGCTTCAGTACTAGCTGTTGAGGTTCCAGAACGAGTAATTGAGTACCGTCGCAAAGCTGACCCAAGCCCAATAGGGTAGTAACAACGCCCCGGCGGTTCTGCTTTGAGCGAAAAACAGGTAGACGGTCACTGCAATCGCGCACCAAAGAAAGAGGATGTCGATCAAGGCTAGACCGGGAGCGTGCATCCCGAAAAACAGGGGTGACCAGACAGCGTTCAAGCCCAATTGGATCAGGAACAAGACGAGGGCGACTTTTGCACCGGCGTGGGATAGGCCTTTTCGCCAAACGAGGTACAAAGAAATTCCCATCATGAAGTAGAGTAGTGTCCATGCCGGCCCGAACACCCAGGACGGCGGCGTGAAAGACGGCTTGACCAACGTCGAGTACCACTCGCGGGTTCCGCTCACGGAAGCGAGACTCGAGAGAATTCCGACCAGCTGCGGAAGAACGATGGATAGAACCAGCTTCATGGTATCAATACGTTTCGTTATCATAGCAGCGCCATTATCGCAAAAACCTTTTCCGAAGAGGAGAAAACGATGGACAAGGGCAAAGTTGCAGCAAAACAACCGGCAGTTATGGAGCTCGAGCCCGGGACCTACTACTGGTGCCGGTGCGGGCATTCTAAAAAGCAACCGTTTTGTGACGGCAGCCACGCGGGAACCGAATTCACGCCCTTCAAACTAGAGCTCAGCGAAAAGAAGCGAGTCGCCCTCTGCCAGTGCAAGCAGACGGACAACCCACCCATGTGTGACGGTTCTCACAAGTCCGCCTGACCTGTCGTCACGGACCACGGGACCAGCGGTTTCGAACCTCGCGTTCCACAGGAACTCTGCACACCGGCGAAGCTCTGACTCTCGGATTCGTTTGGTCGTGGAAGGCGGACTCGGTTCGATGGGTCCTGTTGCAACGGAAGGGCCGTTGTTATCTAATCGAAGGCTTGTGACGAGCGCCCGCCTCGCGACAGACCGTGGAGCACCTCGAGTGCCCCCCTGGAGGAATGCGTGGACTTCGACTGGACAGATGACCATCTCAACCTGCGCCGCGGTGCCGTGGAGTTTGCCTCCCGGCGATTGGTGGAAGGGGTGGCTGAACGTGACCGCGAAGGCGTCTTTCCCCGTGAGCTGTGGGATGCCTGCGCGGAGTTCGGACTGCAGGGCATCGCTGGTTCCAGCGGAATGGAACGGTGCCGGCCAGGACCTGCTGTCGGCGGTCGCCGTTCTGGAGGGGATCGGGTACGGGGCGCGGGACAACGGCCTCGTGTTCTCGGTCGCCGCACATGCGGCATCGTGCGAGGGTCCCGTTGTCCGCATTCGGCAGCGAGGCGCAGAAACAGGAGTGGTTGCCGCGGCTGGCCGACGGCAGCGTGATAGGTGCCACCGGCATCACGGAGCCGGACTCGGGGTCGAACGCACTCGCACTTGGAACGACCGCGGTCGAGAGTCGAGGTGACTGGGTTCTCAACGGCTCGAAGACGTTCGTGACCAACGGGCCGGTGGCGGATCTTTTCGTCATCTACGCGCGGACCGGCGGCTCAGGTTTCGCGGGCATCACGTGTTTCCTTATTCCGCGAGACACCAACGGCCTGACGGTCGGACCGCCGATCGAGAAGATGGGCCTGCGCACGAGTCCGATGTCGCAAGTGTATTCTGGAGAACTGCCGCGTGCCGGCGTCCGCCGTCGTGGGCGGCGTCGGGTCCGGGGCAATGGTCTTCAACCAGACGATGGACATGGAGCGGCTGCTGGTGATGGCGCCGGCCATCGGCGTCATGGAGCGGCTCCTCGAGCGCTGCGTCGCCCACGCGCGGCAGCGGACCGTGGGCTCGGTCCCGATCGGCAAGCACCAGTCGATCTCGCACCGCATCGCCGACATGGAGCTCGGAGCTCGAGGCGGCCCGGCTCCTGCTGTACCGGGCCGCCTGGCGCGGATGCATCGCGGCACCGCGACGCGGGAATCGGCCCTCGCCAAGCTCGCCGTCAGCGAGGCGTACGTGGAGAGCTGCCGCAGCGCCGTGCAGATCTTCGGAGGCTACGGCTACATGGTCGAGTACGAGATCGAGCGGGAGCTGCGCGACGCGCTCGCCACCACCCTGTACGTGGGCACGTCGGAGATTCAGAGAAACCTGATCGCCGGATTGAGGGGGCTAGGATGAGCGCGATCAGCACGGGTCAAGGCAAGCGGAGTCTCGATTCGCTGGCGCTGAGGTGTTGCCTTCTTCTCATACTGCTTCGCCTTTGCGGCGGCCGAGGGTCGCGCCCACAACCTCGGCGAGAGCTATCTCTACCTGCAGATCTACCGCGACACGCGTCACCGGCCGCTTCGAGATCGCTCTCTCCGATCTCAACGCGGCCCTCGGGCTGTCCGGAACCGATCGCGAGATCACGGCGGACAACCTCGACGAGAGGATCGGCTTCCTCCAGGACTACTACCTCGAGCACGTCACCATCTCGGCGCGCGGAGGGCCCACTCCCGATCGAGTTCACGACCCACGAAGTCCTTGACGGTGGGAGAGGGATTACGCGCTGCTGTCGTTCGACATCGGCGGTCTGGAAGAAGTTCCGGATGTTCTGACGTTCGACTACTCGGTCCTGTTCGACGAAGAGCCAGGCCACCGCGGCTTCCTCCTCGTCGAGCACAACTGGGCCACCGGCACCTTCGCCAACGAGAACCGCATCTCGCTGGTCTTCAGCCCGAGCTCCCGGCGGCAGGAGTTCGACCTGACCTCCTCCGGCCGCCTGCGCGGCTTCCTGGCGCTCGTCCACCTTGGCGCCGAGCACATGCTGGTTGGGTCTCGATCACATCTTCTTCCTGATCGCGCTGCTGCTGCCTGTGGCGCTGCGCCGCGAGGGCCGGAGGCTGGCAGGCTCTCGATCGTTTCCGGCCGGCCTTCTGGAACGTCGTCAAGATCGTGACCGCCTTCGCGGCGGCCCACGCCGTGGCGCTCACGCTTGCGGCGCTGGGCCTGCTCCACCTTCCAGAAGCGCTGGTCGAGACGATGATCGCCGCCTCGACCACGCTGGCGGCGGCCAACATCCTCTTTCCCCTTTTCCGGGGACGGATCTGGTGGATCGTCTTCGGTCTCAGTCTGTTTCACGGAATGGGCTTCGCGGGGGGGCTGATGGACCTGGGGGTTCTCGGACGAACATCTTGCTCTGTCGGTCTTCGCCTTCAACCTGGGGGTCGAGCTCGGCCAGGTTCTCATCGTGGCCGTCCTGTTTCCTCTGCTGTTTCTGGTTCGTCGGCTGAAGGTGTACCGGAAGGTGGTCCTGCCCGTAGCAGCGGTGGGGATGATCCTCGTCTCCGGCGTGTGGGTGATCGAGCGGGCGTTCGACGTCGACATCCCGATGCGGGAGCTGCTGCCGCCCGCCGTCCAGAAGGTGCTTCCGTGACGGTATCCACCGGCAGGTCGATGCTGCTGCACCGGATGATCGACGAGGCCGCGCTCCGTCATCCCGAGGCCCCTGCCGTCCGCTGTGATGGGGCGACGCTGAGCTACGAAGCAGCTGGCCCGCCAGGCCAACGGCCTCGCGCGGGTCCTGCTTGGGACCGGCCTCGCGCGACGGGACCGCGTTGCGGTACTGCTCGGAAAGGGCCTGCAACGTGCCGGTGGGTTTCTACGGGGTGCTCGCATCGGGAGGGACCCTGGTGCCGATCGACCCGAAGTCCCCAGTCGAGCAAGTGGTCCGCATCCTGCAAGACGACGGGTGCGACGCACCTCGTCTCGGAGCCCAGGACGGCGCGACGTGGTTCGGAGTGCGCTCGCCACCTGTCCAGATGTGTCGCACGTGATCGGTCTCGAATCCGAGGACGAGCATGCCGTTTAAATGCCATCCGTGGGGAGACGGTGTCAGAGGAAGCCAGCGACCGGCCGCCGGATGTGACGATGATCGATCTCGATCCGGCCTACATCCTGCACACCTCGGGCTCCACCGGGGTTCCGAAGCTCATCCTTCACACCCACCGCAGTGCCATGAGCTTCGTCGAGTGGGCGGTGGCTGAGTACTCCCTGACCGGCGACGACCGCCTGAGCAACCACTCCTCGCATCACACCTGCTTTGCCACCTTCGACTACTACGGCGCCGCTCGAGCGGGCGCGACGACCGTCATCCTGACGCCGGCGGTGCTGATGATGCCGGGCAGCCTGTCTGCGCTTCTCGAGCAGGAGCGCGTCTCGGTGTGGTACTCGGTACCCACCGCCCTTGTCCAGCTCTCGCTTCGCGGCGACCTCGAGACGCGAGACCTGCGCTCGATCCGATGGGTTCTGTTTGCCGGCGAGACCTTCCCCGAGAAACACCTACGTCGGACTCATGCAGCAGCTCCCCGGTGCGCGTTTCAGCCACGTGTACGGCTCGACCGAGGTCAACGTGTGCACCTACTATCATCTGCCGGAGGCAGGCGACTTCGACGATCCGTTGCCGATCGGAAAGGCGTGCTCCAACTCGAGCACTCTCGTCGTCGACGACGAGCTGCGACCGGTCCCCGACGGAGAGGTCGGCGAGCTGCTCGTTCGCGGGTCGACCGTGATGTCGGGCTACTGGGGCGAGCCCGAGAAGAACCGCCGCGTTCTCGTCCGGCGACCGTCGGCGGGCGAACTCGAGGAAGTCTACTTCCGAACCGGGGATCGGGTCCGGGTCCTCGACGACGGCAACCTCACGTTCGTCGCCCGCGCCGATCGCCAGGTCAAGGTCCGCGGTCATCGCGTCGAGCTCGAGGAGGTCGAGACAGCGCTCCTGTCTCTCGACCCGGTCGAGGAGGCCGCCGCCTTCACGGTGCCGGACGGCGAGGGAAGTTCCGCCATTCGGGCGGCGGTGGTGGTTGGGACCGGCAGTGTCGACGCAACGGGAGATCCTGGCGGACCTGAGGAAGATCCTCCCTCGCCACTCCGTACCGGCCGAGATCACCGTCCTCGAGTCCTTGCCGCGAACCCCAACCGGCAAGATCGACCGCAACGCTCTCAGAGCTCGCCTGGCGGGGAAGGATGGCCATGATGGGAACTGACAACAGCCCGCGGCCGGAGGCCCAGGAGGTCGAGCGCCGAATCATGGCGTTCATGCAGCGCGAGCTGCTGAGTCCCGGAGGTGATCGTCAATCGGGACGACGACCTGCTGTCGGGCGACATCCTCGACTCGATCGGGGTGCTGCGCCTGGCGGCGTTCGTCGAGGAAGAGTTCCAGATCAATATGCAGCCTGCGGATCTTCGTGATCGAGAACTTCCAGACCGTCGTGGTGCTCGCCGAGTACGTCCTGAGGGCCACAGGTCATGCGACGGGCTCCGGGCAATGAACGGTCTTGGTCGGCAAAACTCCGAATGGGAGAGAGAGATGGCCCAACTCCAACTGAAGGTGCAGGACTGACCCACAGCCAGACGCAGATCTGGATCGGGCAGAGGCTTCATCCCGAGAGCCCGCTGTACAACATGGCCTTCGCCTTCGTGTTCCCGACGGAGCTTCGCGCCGATCTGTTCTGTGAGGCCTGGCGGCGCGTCGCCGACGGCAGCGATGCGCTGAGAACTCGGGTCGTGGAGGATGAAGGCGGAGGGACAGGCGGGTCCTGGGCGTGAGCACCGGTCCGACCACGGTCCTCGACTTCGGGAAGCGGCTCGCACCCGGAGGGGGAATTCCGTCGGTGGTGCCGGGAACGCTGCGCTCGCCCGCTCCCGCTCGGTGGCGAGCTCGTCGACAGCGTGCTCGTCCGGCTCGGCGAGGGCCGGACCGGGTGGTACCTGAATCAGCACCACCTGGTCACCGACGCCTGGTCGACGCTCCTGCTCTATCGCGAGGTTGGAGCGGAATACGAGGCTCTCCTCGGCGGCGACGGTGCCGAGCGCTCACCGCTCTCTGCCTACTACCCGACCGTGGCGACACTGCAGCCGAGGGCAGCGCAGCGGACGAAAGCCCTCGAGCACTGGGCGAGCCGCCAGCAGCGCCGCGGCCGCTCGGTTCCCCTCTACGGTCGCAGCACCGATCCGGTCGGCACCGCGAGCACTCGCTTGACCCTCGAGCTCGACGAAGACCGCTCCCGCGCTCTCGACCGGCTCTCTCGGCAGGAGGGTTTCCTGAGCCTGTCCGAGGGACTGTCGCGATTCGCGCTCTTCGCGACCCTGCTCGTGAGCTGGCTCCACCGCGTCAGCGGCCGCTCCGATCTCGGCTTCGACGCCCCGGTCGCCGGACGTCCCACCCCGGAGGCCAAGCGAGCACTCGGCCTGTTCATCGAGATGTTCCCCTTCGCGGCGACCGTCGAGCCGCACGACACATTCCGGTCGCTCGGCGCCACGGTGCCTGGAGGAGGCCAAGCTCTTCCTGCGCCACGCCCTCCCCGGCATGAGCTCCCCCTCCGGCGCCACCGCCAGCAACATCGTGCTCAACTACTTTCCGGCCTCGTTCGGCACCTTCGCCGGCGTCCCGGTCGAGGTGGACTGGGTTCACCCCGGTCACGGTGACAGCGTGCACGCCCTTCGGCTCCAGGTGCACGACTTTCTCGGGATCGGGCCGCTACCATCCTGCATTTCGATTTCAACGAGGGGGCGCTCCCGGAGCGGTTCCGGCATCGCAGCCTCGAGCACTTCGAGAAGGTACTCGGAGGCTTTCCTCGAGGATCCCGACCAGCCCATCGCCTCGGTGGACATTCTGGTCGAAGACGAGCGACAGGCACTGGCCTCGCTCAACGCCACCGACTCGGCACCGCTTGCCGGATCGATCCGTGGTCGCGATGTTCGAGGCCCAGGCCGAGTCGCGAGCCCGACCGGGTCGCACTGCGCCAGGGGCGATCGGAGATCTCCTTCGCCGCCCTCCGGGAACAGTCCGAGGCCCTGGCCGCGACCCTGGTGGAGCAGGGCCTCGAGCCGGGCGATCGGGTCGCCATCGTCAGCAGTCGATCGACGCTGGCCGTCATCGCCATCCTCGCCGCGCTCAGGGCGCGGGCCGCCTACGTGCCCATCGACCCCTCGGTCCCGCAGGCGCGCCTGGACCACGTCCTCCGGGACTCCGGCGCCCGCGTACTGCTCGTCGGAGAGGGGGCGGAGCCCGCCACCACGTGTGCCTGGGCGTCAGCCGTGCTCTCGATCGCCGAGGGGATCCGAGCCGGGCCCGGCCGGACCCTGGACCGGCCGGGACCGGATCTCGACGATCTGGCCTATCTGATGTACACGTCCGGCTCCACCGGTCGGCCCAAGGGCGTCCTCATCGAGCACGGCGGCCTCGCCGACTACCTCAGCTGGGCGTCGCGACAGTACGTGCGGGGAGACCGCCTGACGTTTCCGCTGTTCACCTCGATGGCGGTTCGACCTCACCGTCACCAGCCTGTTCCTGCCCCTGATCACGGGGGGCACCCTCGAGATCTACCCGGAGCCCGACGGGCCGGTCGACACCGCGCTCATGGACGTGGTCGGGCCAACGCCGTCGACTTCATCAAGCTCACCCCCTCCCATCTGTCGCTCCTCGCGACGGATCGGTCTCGAGGGCTCCCGGATTCGCCGCATGGTGGTCGGCGGCGAGAATCTCAGGAGCCCCTCGCGGCGGCGATCAGCGCGCAGCTCCACGATCAGGTCGAGCTCCACAACGAGTACGGACCGACGGAGGCGGTGGTGGGCTGCGTGGCCCACCGCTACGACCCCGAAGCCGACACCGAGGCCAGCGTCCCCATCGGCGTGCCCGCGGACCACGTCAGGTCGAGATCCTGAACGAAGCGCTGTACGCCGGTGCCCGAGGGCGTGCCGGGGGAGCTGTGGATCTCGCGGCTACGGTCTGGCTCGCGGCTACCACGGGCTCGACGAGCTCACCGCGGAGAGTTTTCAGGCGCACCCGCGCCGACCGGGAGTGAGCGCCGCTACCGCACCGGGGACCGGGTGCGGCTGAGGGATCCGGGCACCCTCGAGTACCTCGGCCGACTCGACCGCCAGGTCAAGGTCTCGGGCTTCCGCGTCGAGCCCGGCGAGATCGAGGCCGCCCTGCTGTCGCTGCCGATGATCGAGCAGTGCGCGGTGGTGGCCCGTCGGCGCCCGGGCGCAGCGTCCCAAAGCGACGCGATGAGGTCCGTCACTGCATCCGATGTGGCCTGCCCTCGAACTACCCGCGGGCGGTCTTCGACGAGGACGGCGTGTGCAGCGTGTGCCGCTCCTACGAGTCGATCCAGGACCACGCCCAGGCCTACTTCAGGACCATGGACGACCTGCGCGACCTCTTCGAGGAGTCCGCGCGACGACACGAGCCGGACGTACGACTGCCTGATGCTCTACAGCGGCGGCAAGGACAGCACCTACGCCCTGTGCCGGCTGGTCGAGATGGGCCTTTCGGTCTACGCCTTCACCCTCGACAACGGGTTCATCTCCGAGGGCGCGAAGGAGAACATCCGCAAGGTGACCGGGCAGCTCGGCGTGCCGGTCGAGTTCGCCACGACCCCGGCGATGAACGCGATCTTCCGCGACAGCCTGATGCGCTTCTCCAACGTCTGCAACGGCTGCTTCAAGACGATCTACACCCTGAGCATGAAGCGGGCGCGGGAGCTGGGGATTCCGATCATCGTCACCGGCCTGTCCCGCGGACAGATGTTCGAGACCCGGCTCACCGAGGAGATGTTCCGCGACGGCCGACGCAGCCCGGAGGAGGTCGACGCCGCGGTGCTGGCGGCGCGGAAGGCCTACCACCGGGTCGCCGACGAGGTCTCGCGTTCCCTGGACGTCGAGATCTTCGACGACGACCGGATCTTCGAGGAGATCCGCTTCGTCGACTTCTATCGCTACTGCGACGTCGGGATGGAGGAGCTGTACTCCTACCTCGAGCAGAAGGTCCCGTGGGTGCGCCCGAAGGACACCGGTCGCTCGACCAACTGCCTGATCAACGACGCCGGCATCTACGTCCACAAGAAGGAGCGCGGCTACCACAACTACGCCCTGCCCTACAGCTGGGACGTGCGCCTCGGCCACAAGACCCGCGAGGGGGCGCTGGACGAGCTCGACGACGAGATCGACGTGGACCACGTGCGCGAAAACGCTGGCCGAGATCGGGTACGACGAGGAGCGCGTGGACAGAGGACGTCGATCAGACGGCGCTCGAGGCCTTCTACGTCGCCTCGGAGGACGTGTCCGACCAGGAGCTCCGGCGCCAGCTGGGCGAGCGGCTGCCCGCACAGCTGTTCCCCGTTCACCTGCAGCGCGTCGACTCCATTCCCTTGACCGTGAGCGGCAAGGTGGACGAGAAGGCGCTGTCCCGGGAGACCCTGGGACCGCGCCCCGAGAGGCCCTACCGCGCCCCCGAGGGGCCGGTCGAAGAGTACCTGGCCGGCGTCTGGCAGGAGGAGCTCGGCGTCGAGCGCGTCGGTGCCGACGACAGCTTCTTCGAGCTCGGCGGCACATCGCTGGCCACCATGCAGGTCATGGTCCGGCTCTGCCAGGAGTTCGACATCGACCTGCCGCTGGAGACACTGTTCTCGCACCCGACCCTTGGTGAGCTGGCGAAGGTCGCCGAGGACAGGATCCTCGCCGACGTCGCCGAGGTCCCTGAGGGGGACCGCCAAAGACTGCTCGGCGACGACGAACATCCTAGCTGAGGTATGGCGGCCAGCTATCCGTCTCGTAACAGCAGCGACTCCGCCAAGTTCCCGTGTCGGACCCTCGAGAGTTGAATCAGGATGTAGGCGGCAACAGCCATGTTCCCCATGGTCATGAAGAGCGCAAACCAGGCGATTCTTGACCACAGCGTGCGTTCCTTGTAAGCAACCCACAAATAGAGGATCAGGAAGCCAAAATAGGCGTCCGCCAGGGTCAGCCGGAACCAGGCGTCATTCCATAGCTTGGATCCCGCCTCCATCAGGCTTGATTCCTGAATGGCCACTACCGTCAAGACGATCATGCAGAGCAGAATGAGGACCAAAACTCCACGGAGTAGGTTCAGCATCGTGTAACTCCAGTCAGATACCTTGGTGCGAAGGAGGGGGTTCCTTTCTACGGTGTCCGTCTCGTCCGGGTAGAAACGAGTGGGTCTGTTGATATCTCGTCAGATCGAGTCAAGCGGTCTCTTACCTTCTCCAGTCGGCGCCGATTGGCACCGAAATCGTAGTAGCCGGCCCGGGAAGCAGAACGGTAATCGACCCTTTGGGTCTCGGCATCCAGAACGAACTCCACATCGTCGATGAATCCGAAGAATCGGGATGAGAATTCGGCATGGATGTAGCCCGGCTCGTCGCGGATGATTCGGGCTCGCGGCATGGTTTGGATGAGCTCGCGAATCGATTGCTGCGCATCGGGTAACGTGCTGGAAAAGAAGAGTGGCTTGATTGCTGATCGTGGATTCTTTGACAATGAAGTTACGCAATTGGGTGAGCTTGGACAGGGAGCAAGTTCGAACCTCATACTTTCATCCTTTGTTTCGCCTTCCGACGGCAAGACCCATATCCCTATCACTAGGAAAACACTTAGTAGACGTAACGCTTTGATCACCAGTTTACCTCTTTCAGCATCGGTCCTTTGCATGGATGGATGGCGGCCTCCATGTGCAGCCCTTTAAACATACCCGACCGACGCTAATTTGTCCATTATTTATTGATGTTTATTATTTTCAAGAGTAGAATTATATTAGACAACAAATGCGAGATTAGTTAGAGGATATACTTCAATGCATTGCATAACTGTCGTTGCCTAGGAAGAGAGGGTCATCATGGATACAAAGCCTGCGACGAGCATAGAATCGGGGGAGGGAAAAGCCGAGGATCACCGCCGGCTGCCTAGACTCTTTCGTCTCGATGAGCTGATTTTGAACCAAATGCTATTGAGCCGCAAACCGATCATAGCGGTAGCCAAGTCGATTCTCGAACCGAGTTCTTTAGGGGCAGATACGATCTCCGTTGTGAAGGGGCAAGAATGTTTCTTCTTCCACGCCAGTTGGCAAGCCGTCTGCTGAGTTGTCCGGATCGAAATTGTTGGGAGGTTGAATATGGTGGGTGACCAAGAATCACCGGTTCATGTCATTCTGGGAGCCACCGGCGGCGTCGGGAGCTCTTTGGCCCGTCGGCTCGCATCGAACGGAGCGCACCTGGTGCTCGGAGGTCGAAGCGCCGAGAAGCTGAGTCGGTTGACCGAGTCGACTGGGGGGGAATCTTGTCTGGTGGATGGAACGCGCTACGAGGAGGTGAACGGGTGTATCACACGAGCCATGGAGCGGTTTGGCCGCGTGGATGGCGTGGTCAATTGCATCGGCTCACTGCTTCTCAAGCCGGCCCATCTGACCACCGAAGCGGATTGGGAGGCGACGCTTTCCGTCAATCTGACTTCGGCTTTCTACACGGTCAAAGCCGCCGTGGGTGCGATGATGAAGAACGGCGGTTCCATCGTTCTGGTCTCGTCAGCGGCAGCTCGGGCGGGTCTACCCAATCATGAGGCGATTGCCGCCGCCAAGGCGGGTGTCGCCGGGTTGGCACTCTCAGCGGCAGCCTCCTATGCGGCTCGGAGCATTCGGGTCAACGGGGTGGCACCGGGACTAGTTAGAACTCAAATGACCGAGAAGATACTCTCCAACCCAGCGAGCGAGAAGGCCTCGATCGCCATGCACCCGCTTCAGCGAATCGGAGAACCAGCCGACGTGGCGTCCTTGATCCAATGGCTCTTGGATCCGGCGAATTCGTGGGTGACGGGGCAAGTGTTCGGAATCGATGGGGGTTTGTCCACGGTCAGGACGCGAGCTCGAGCGTGAATTCCTTGTGAGGATGGAATCGTGGCTATCGACACTTTCGTCCGCCGTTCCCGGATCGCAGCCCCCTCGGACGTTGTATGTGATTGGCACAAACGGCCGGGTGCGCTGGAGCGATTGACGCCTCCCTGGGAACAGGTCGAGTTGATCAGCCGCACGGGAGGCATCGAGGAATCCGGCTCGCTCGTGCACTCTCCGGGTTCGGACGGGGCCTCTGCGTCGCACTTGGATCTCGGAACATAGAGACTACTTGAAAGGTCGACAGTTTCGGGACATTCAGGTCAAGGGTCCCTTTCGGTCATGGGCACATACGCATCGGTTCGAGTCGATCGATGCGACCGCGTCCATCCTGGAGGATCAGATCGAATATGAGCTTCCCTTTGGTTGGGCTGGGACGGTTGTTGGGCCATTCGTTCGTTCGATCGCAATTGGAACGTATGTTTCAATATCGGCATGAAACGACCGCGCATGACCTGGAGAGCCACCTTCGGCTCCGTCCGGCTCGACCAATGAAGATTCTGGTGAGCGGAGCCGGCGGCTTGGTTGGAAGCACTCTAGTGCCTTTCCTGACAACCGGAGGGCACGAAGTCGTTCGCCTGTCTCGCAGCAAGCCGAAACAGGATGAGGCGGTGGCGCATTGGGACCCAGTTCATCGGGAGATCGACCTCTCGGTCTTAGATGGAGTGCAGGCGGTCGTTCATCTGGCAGGAGAAAGCCTGGGAACCAGCCGGTGGTCTCGCCAGAAGAAAGACCGAATCCGAACCAGTCGGATCGACGGGACGAGATTTCTTTGCGAATCATTGGCGAAGCTCTCCGACCCCCCCAAAGTCCTTGTCAGTGCTTCTGCGGTCGGCTACTACGGCAACCGAGGTGATGAAATCCTCGACGAAGCCAGCCGTCCCGGGTCGGGCTTCCTCTCGGAAGTTTGCCTTGGATGGGAAGAAGCCACCGAGCCGGCGCGACAGAACGGAGTCCGGGTTGTGAACTTGAGGATGGGCATGGTTTTGAGTCCGGCCGGAGGGGCTCTCGCCCAGATGCTTCCACCCTTCAAGGCGGGCTTGGGTGGGCCGGTGGGCCCTGGCGGTCAACATGTCAGCTGGATTTCGAGCGACGATTTGGTGGACCTCATTCTATTCGCGCTCTGTAAAGAGAGCCTTGCGGGTCCCGTCAACGCCGTTGCGCCTCATCCGGTGACCAATCGGGAGCTCACGAAGACTTTGGGCGGGATTCTGCGACGTCCGACAGTAATGGCTCTTCCCGGCGTTTGCAGCGCGATGGGCTTTGGGAGAGGTGGCTGATGAGCTTCTTCTGTCAAGCGCTCGAGTGATTCCGGGCAAGCTGCTCGAGGCCGGCTACGAGTACCGTCATCCCGGGCTGGAGACAGCACTACGTCATCTGCTGGGCAAAGCGGAAGCGGATGAGTGGCGACGGTGAATCGCGAGCTGGTGTTCATTGGCGCCGGGCTACCGAGTCTAAGCTGCGCCGGCGCGTAAGTGTATTACTATCAATGGCATAATGATTGACGTCGACTTTTTGTCTTGCCTTTAGACATCAGTATAAATAGTTTTTATTTTTTTTATTTGACAAATTTGCAACAAGGCTCTATACTGACACCATGATTGAGGAGAAGCACATTTAAGAATCGATTTGAGAAAAGGAGTTCAGAGAAATGAAAAGAACCAATATGTTGATGGCCACTCTAGCCGTAGTTGCTCTCGTTGCCTCCAGCACTGTTCCAGTATTTGGTGCTCAAAGCGACAAGGACATTGTTGATACTGCAGTAGCAGCCGGGTCTTTCGAAACGCTGGTAACGGCAGTCAAGGCCGCTGGTTTGGTGGATACTCTCAAGGGCGAAGGCCCTTTCACCGTATTTGCTCCGACCGATGATGCCTTTGCCAAATTGCCTGAGGGCACCCTCGAGTCTCTGCTGAAGGACACGGACAAACTAAAGGCCATTCTTCTTTACCACGTTGTGGCCGGTAAGGTCATGGCTGCCGACGTTGTGAAGCTGAGCTCAGCTAAGACCGTCGAGGGCCAGGAAGTGATGATCAAGACCAGCGGTGGGAACGTCATGCTTAACAACGCGAACGTCACCAAGACCGACATCGAGACCAGCAATGGCGTCATTCACGTGATTGACACCGTGCTTCTCCCCAAGTAAAACAACCACGTGTGGCGCCAATGAAAGGCCGGAGGAGTCAAAACCTCCGGCCTTTTTCTTTGTAAGGATGTCCGTAGTGAGTCATGTTCCAGCCATCCGCATTCGACCGGTGAATGAAGCTCCGGTCCGCCAGAGCGGGGGATACGTTCTTTACTGGATGATGGCGTACCGCAGGCCATCTTGGAATTACAGCCTGGATCGCGCATTGGAATGGGCGGGTGAGCTCGGGAAACCTCTGCTGGTTTTCGAGGCCCTTCGCTCGGGATACCGCTGGGCCAGCGACCGACTCCATCGCTTCGTGATCGACGGGATGGAGGACAATAGGCGGGCCTTCGAAAAAAGCCCTATCGTTTACTACCCCTATCTCGAACCGCAACTCGGGGCCGGCGAAGGCCTGGTGTCCACGTTGGCTTCCAAAGCGGCCGTCGTCATCACGGATGACTACCCTTGTTTCTTTCTGCCTCGAGCCGTTGAGGCGGCGGCACGGCAGATTGATATTCGACTCGAGGCTGTCGACTCCAATGGACTCTTGCCGCTTCGGGTCGCTGAGCGCGTCTTTCCCACCGCCTATGCTTTTCGTCGATTTCTTCAGAAGTTTCTGCCTGAGCATCTCGTAGAGTCGCCTCGTGCCCGGCCCCTATCCCATCTCGATATCCCCTCGATGCCGTCGGTACCTCGGGGGATCACCCAGAAGTGGCCGACAGCGATCGAATACCTCGACACAGACAAGCGCCTGGTCGATCTACCCATTGACCATAAAGTGAGTCCCGTGGGATACCGCGGTGGTTCGGCTCAAGGGTCTAAAGTACTGCGGCGGTTCTTGGCCCGTCTGAGTGCATACGACGAATCACGCAACCATCCTGATGAGGAAGCAACGAGCCGACTTTCGCCCTATTTACATTTTGGGCATGTGTCTGCGCACGAAGTCTTTGCGGCTTTGGCGAGGCATGAGAGCTGGTCTGCCCGCCATCTGAAACAGGCAGCGACAGGAAGTCGGAGCGGTTGGTGGGGTCTTGGACCGTCAGCGGAGGGTTTTCTCGACGAGCTCGTTACCTGGCGAGAGGTCGGTTTCAATATGGCCTGGCAAAGAGACGATTTCGAAGAGTACGAGTCTCTTCCCGAGTGGGCCAAGGAGACTCTCGCTCAGCACTCGGAGGATCCGCGCCCTCATCTCTATACTCTCGAGGAATTCGAGACGGGAAGAACTCACGACCCTCTGTGGAACGCGGCTCAAACCGAGCTCGTACGGGAGGGACGGATCCATAATTACCTGAGAATGCTCTGGGGAAAGAAGATCTTGGAGTGGTCACGGAGTCCCCGAGAAGCTATTAAGGTGATGCTCGAGCTCAATAACAAGTATGCGGTGGACGGGAGAGACCCAAATTCCGCGAGTGGGATCTTTTGGGTGCTGGGCCGTTATGACCGAGCTTGGGGTCCGGAGCGACCCATCTTCGGCAAAGTCCGTTACATGAGCTCCCAAAACACGGCACGTAAGGTTCGGCTCAAGAAATACCTCGAGCGCTATGCGCCGGAGGAGGTCTGAAGCATGACGGTATTCGAAACGCCGATCGTCGTAGTCAGCAAGTGCTTGGGATTCGACGCCTGTCGCTACAACGGACAGACCATCGAAGACAAGTTCGTGAAGAAATTGACACCCCACGTGAAGTTCCTCAATGTTTGCCCGGAGGTGGAAATCGGCCTCGGTACGCCGCGCGAGCCGGTGCGGCTGGTTTTAGAAGGGGACGAAGTGAAACTGATCCAGCCCGATACCGGAAAAGATCTCACCCGGAAGATGAAGCGTTTCAGCAAGGACTATGTGGGTTCGCTGAAGAAGGTCGATGGATTCATTCTCAAGAGTCGTTCACCTTCGTGTGGGCTGCAGGATGCTAAGGTCTACCCGCGGCGCGAAAAGGCCCCCGCAATCGAGAAGGGGTCGGGAATGTTCACGACGGCGGTGCTCGAACATTTTCCGAATGCGGCCATTGAAGATGAGGGTCGTCTCAACAACTTCAGGATTAGAGAGCACTTCTTGACGAAGCTGTTTGCGCTGGCGCGCTTTCGAAAGCTCAAGAGCAAACCGACCGCCGGGGCTCTCGTTCGATTCCACAGCGAGAACAAGCTTTTGCTCATGGCCTATAACCAAAAAGAGCTACGTCAGTTGGGCCGTATCGTCGCCAATCACGAGAAGCGTCAGATGGAGGATGTCTTCGGCGACTATGAGTCGCACTTTTTGCTGGCACTTCATCGAGCCCCGCGATACACCTCCCACATCAATGTTCTCATGCATGCCCTGGGCTATTTTTCTCGGCAGCTGAGCTCTCGCGAAAAAGCCCACTTCCTGGACCTCTTGGAGCAATATCGCAAGGCCAAGATTCCGTTGAGCGCTGTTATCGCCGTTGTACGTTCCTGGATCATGCGTTTCGATACGGAGTACTTGGAGAACCAGGTCTACTTCGAGCCCTATCCTGAAGATTTGGTCGAGATTACCGATTCCGGCAAGGGTAGGGGACAATGAGTCAAGAACGCAAGAACTCAGGTATGTAGGGACATGCGGCGCGGATCCTGGCGAAACGCCGGTCTTTTTGACAAAGCCATTGAGAAGGGAACCGCGGCACCCCAGACTATGGCCAGAGCGAGGAGGCTCAGTCCACGCCGAGGTAGCTCGGCGGCGCCCAGACCAGAGCCGGCGTAGTACGCGAGCGGCCCGGCCAGCGCTCCGAAGACGCCCGCGAGCCAAAGACGATCAGCCAGCCAGCGCAGTGCAAAATGAAGCGTCGTCGCGAAGTTCACCCAAAGAGCCGTGATCCAGGCCGGTGCCAGCCAGTTCAGGCCGTATCCTCCACGATACGTAACAAAACCTGAGGCGGCGAGAAGGCTGTCCAAGACAGTGCCCATGACGCCGAGAAGGATGAGGAGGCGTAGCTCCGCCGTCGGGCGCGGCGTCAAGGTCAAGTGGACCAGGACGAGGACTAGAACGACAGCGGGGCCAAGGTAGGGCCAATCACGTCCCGCACCCATGACACAGGCAAACCACCCCGCCTGAAACGCGACAAAGTTGAAGAAAAGCATGGGACCAGTTACCCAATACGATACTCGGGCTTGACCAGGACCATTTGCGCGTCCCCGATCCATCGCTCTCGGAATCCTGCTTCACAATAGGTGAAATAGAAATCCCAGGTTCGAAGGAAGGCATCCGAATAGCCTTGAGCACGCACCTCGTCGATACGAGCAAGGAATCTCTCCCGCCAGCGCCTGAGCGTGGTGACGTAGTGGGATGTAATGTCCTCGAGATGGAAGAGACGGAGATCACTCGACCGGGTAATGGATTGACAGAGCGCAGTGACCGAGGGGATGGTGCTTCCTGGGAAAATGTAACGTTTGATAAAGTCCACAGAGTCCTTCACGCGCTCGTACTCCTGGTCGGTCATCGTGATGGCCTGTAGAGCCATCATGCCATTCGGTTTCAACAATCGAGCACAAGTAGAGAAATAGGTATCGTAGTATTTGTGTCCCACGGCTTCGATCATCTCGATGGATACGAGCTTGTCATAATGACCTTCCAAGTCTCTGTAGTCCTTTAACAGTAGGGTGATTCGGTCGTCGAGGCCGGCTTCGCGTATCCGTTCCGTCGCCAGGGCGTATTGCTGGGGCGAGATGGTCGTACTGGTAACGCGACAGCCGTAGTTTCGGACGGCGTGCATGGCAAAGCCTCCCCAACCCGTTCCAATCTCGAGCACGTGGTCCTCCGAGCCAAGATCGATCTTTTGACAGAGGCGGTCGTATTTCGCTACTGAGGCCTCTCGAAGATCGGTTTGCTCTGACTCGAAGATACCGCAGGAGTAAGTCAGCGTATCGTCCAGGAACAGCTTGAAGAAATCGTTGCCCAGATCGTAGTGGGCCTCGATGTTTTTGCGGCTGCCTTCCCGCGTGTTCCGGCGCAGGAATTGAAACAGACTCAGAAGCGGTTGCATCGTCCGCGCCCAACCTTTCTCCACGTCTATCATGACTTCTCGATTCAGGATGAAAATACGAAAGAAAGCTGTTAAGTTGTTGCATGACCACGTACCCTCGATGTAGGCCTTGCCGGCGCCAACAGAGCCGCCCAGACCCACGTCGACGTAGGCTCGAGGATGGTGGACCTCCATCGTCACGCGAAGCTCGTCGGGCGCATCGGCATCACCGAAGGACAAGCGCTCACCGTCTTCCATGAGAACGATGTGCCCTTTCTTGATCTTAGCCAGATGTTTGTGAACGAGCCGTCGGACGATGCCGACCCACCAAGTCTCCTTGTTGGGTTGGATCACCGCCGGGTCAACGGTTGGAATGATCGAGTTCTTCATAGTGTCGTCACCTTCTTGTTTGAGCTCCGATATTTGGGATGGACATAGTACGGGCAGTTCTTCCACCACAAGCGCAAAGCTTGCCAGTGAATGGCCGCGATGACTTTCAAAGTCATGAGCGGGTAGAAAGCCAGGACCTTCGCCAAGGAAGCGCTCGTGATTTCACAGCGCGTTAGAGTCAGGGTGGCGTCAAACAAAGAGGAGCCTTTCAGGACATTTTCCATGTGGACGACGAGCTCGCGGCCGGGCTCGATGAACCTCCAGTCGTACCGCATATCCATATCCATGAAAGGGGAGACGTGGAACACCTTATCGAAGCGGTATCGTTTCTTAACGAGGGTGGCCGTGTTCATCGATTCAGCAAGAACATACGAGTGGCGCTCCCCCCACGGTGTGTTGTTAATTTCGGCTACTATCGTCTCGACATGCTCGTCCCCTGGATCGAAGCAGTAGTAAAAGCTCACCGGATTGAAGCAGTATCCAAAGTAACGGAGGTGTGTCAGTAAGCGAATCGGGCCGCGAGGCTTCTCACCGGTCCGCTCCGCCACGAGGCTGCGAACGGCTTCGTCTAGAGTCATATCCGGACTCCCCAGATAATCATCACGACGAAATCGGGCGAGGGCGAGACGATCTGTCGACCAGAGCCAATGTCCCTCAAACAGAGTTGGAAGCTCTTCCAAATCCAAGTACATCATGAAGAGCCGGTAGTCGAAGACATTTTCGACCGGATCGAAACGCCGGTGACGAAGGTGCCCCGTGTAAATGCAGCTCTTCCGGGTCATAGCTTCTTCCCAAACGGCTCACAGACCGCGAGGCCGCTTTTGACGCCATCCTCATGGAATCCGTATCCCCAATAAGCGCCTGCGTAGTGAGTGCGGCGGTGACCGCTCACCTCACTCCAACGCTTCTGGGCATCTAGAGCATCCAGGGAAAAAACGGGGTGGTGGTAGCGGAACCGCTGGAGGATTTTTCCAGGGCTGATATCCTCGGTTCTGTTGAGGGTGACACAAAAGGTCACAGGAGCATCGAGGCTCTGGAGCATGTTCATGTTGTAGGTGAGCGCTGCCCGCGGTTGCGGCTGGTCGGGAATGAAGTAGTTCCAGCTCGCCCACGCACGACGGTTCCGCGGCAGCAGACGCTCGTCGGTGTGTAAGACGACATCGTTTTCTTGATAGGAGATGGCGCCAAGTACCTCGCGCTCCAACTCGCTTGGATCGGCCAACATCGACAGGGCTTGGTCACTATGGGCAGCGATGATGACCTGGTCGAAACGCTCGGCCTCGCGTCCCGCGTGATGCAGCTCGACGCCGTCGTCGAAGCGGCGTATCGATTGCACTCGGGAGCTCAAACGGATCCTGTCTTTGAAGCTCGACGTCAAAGCTTCGACGTAGCAATGGGAGCCACCTTTAATGGTTCGCCATACAGGCATGTTGTAGATGTCGAGGAAACGGTGGTTGTGGAAAAACTGAACGAAGGACCGGGCCGGGAACTCCCGCATTTTTTCCGGATCGGCGGACCAGATTGCCGCGCCCATCGGGATGACGTAGTGCTCGATGAGATCTCGAGAGTAGCCACCCTCCTCCAGGTACCCGCCCAGTGTCATGCGGTTGTCCTCATCCCTCAGAAGCGCCTGTGCTTTCTTGTTGAAACGGGTGATGCCATAGAGCATCCGGTAGAAAGAGGGCCTCAACAGATTGCGACGTTGGGCGAACAGTGTGTTGGGCGTCGTGCCCCCGTATTCCAACCCGGTCTTGTCGGAGCGCACGCTGAGACACATGTTGCTGGGTTGGGAGGCCACGCCCAACTGGCGGAGTAGCTTCGTGAAGTTGGGGTAGTTGAGCTCATTGTAGACGATGAAGCCCGTATCGATATCGTAGGACCGATCGTTCAACCGGACACTCACGGTGTGGGTGTGACCACCGACGTAGTCGTTGGCTTCGAATACGTGAACGTCATGCTGCTGCGACAGGAGATAAGATGCGACCAAGCCGGAAATACCGCTGCCAACGATTGCGATTTTCATGGTCGTCGTCCGTTAGCTACCGCGCAGCTTTTTTTTCGGGGGATGAAGCCCACTTGCCAACACGGGGGCAGGAACGGGTTTCAGGTCCCAGATGAGGCCGAGCTTGGACATGAGGAACAATCCTATGTACGTGATGTCGATCTCCCACCAGTAGAAGCCTTGGCGCGTCGCCGCGGGATAACGATGGTGGTTGTTGTGCCAGCCTTCCCCCAATGTCAAGAGTGCCAGAAGGAAACTGTTACGAGAGTGGTCGTTGGTGTCGAAACGCCTCCGACCAAAGAGATGAGCGAAGGAATTGATGGCCGCCGTGCCGTGGAACAGGACAACAGTGGAGATGAAGAATCCCCAGATGAGCATCTGCATGCCGTTGGTTCCCCAATCCGGACGGAGAGCATTGACGGCCACTCCGAGAAAGAACGTCGCAACGCCGAGTAGAGTCGGCACCAAAGCATCGAATCGGTTGAGGAAGCGCAACTCGGGATAAGGTGACAGGTCGGGCACGAGCCGCTTTCGGGTGTCGCCATTCTTCGGCTCATAAATCCAACCGATGTGGCTGTAAAAGAAGCCCTTGCGGATCGGGGAGTGAACGTCGTCATCGGTATCGGAGTGACCATGATGGTGTCGGTGATGGGCCGCCCACCATAAAGGGCCTTTCTGGACCGCCGAGCTACCAAGGACAGCTCCGACGAATTGAAACCAGCGAGATGTCTTGAACGCTCGATGGGAGAAATAGCGGTGATAGAAGCCCGTGATGGCGAACATTCGAATGAGGTACAAAGCTGCAGCGACCGAGACGGCCACCCAGCTCCAGCCGACCCAGATGACGGCAAAGCACATCAGGTGAACCGCAACGAAAGACAAACCACGTATGTATGCCGCGAACTCGCCGGAATCCACGGTTTCCGGGTCAGTGATTTCGGGTCCTTGCCTCAACAAATGTATGACCTTCTGCGAGAATCGAAACCAAGAATCTAGGAATGTGCACATGATACACGACGCGCGTCAGCGAGCCTATGCGGTAGTGGGTCGGAATTCAGTTTCGGGATCCGCCCTCCGATCGAAGCGAATCGAGCTCCGTGCGAAAATCCTGAAGATCGTGAAGGCGCTGGGCACCAATTTCCTTCAAAGTGTCGGCGTAGTGAATCGCGGCTCTTCCCCCCACTAGAAGGGCTACATTGTCGGGAAGTAGCTGCGCGAGTCGACTTAGCTCGTTCTTGAGGTGGGCATCATCCGGTAAGACGATGCTCAAGGCAATGGCTCTCGACTTGTCGTTTTTGGCGGCGCCGGCTATCTCCTCGGCGGGTAAGCTGGGCCCCAGGTAGGTGATGTGCCAGCCTTCCGCGGCGGCGGCCGTCGCCGCGATGAGGGCGCCGAGCTCGTGGAGCTGACCTGCGGGTGTCGTCACTAGCAATCGAGGTGAGTCTGCCATGACCGGGAACGCCCCGTTCAAATTTCCCAGGAAGGTTCGCAGTGTGGCTGAAGCAAGGTGCTCACTTGCCATCCTTATTGTTCCTTCGCGCCACTCCTCGCCGATCCGCTCTAGAAGCGGAGAGACGATTTGCTCTACGAGAGCCGGCTTACTCAGTGTCATCGTGGCCCGCTCGAGCGCCATCTGCAGTCCATCAGCATCGAGATTCTCAATCGCACGTAGGGCTTGGGCCATGGTCTCGTTGTCTCGCCGAGCTCTGGCCACCGGAGAAAAAGAGGGAGCTTCGCTCTGAGCCAGTTCATCCTCATTCACGAGTTGGCGCAAGTCCTCGGTGGGAATCGTTGCAGTCTGTCCGATGCTCCTGCCCGCGAGTGACGCGCGCCGCAGCAGAATGAGTCGCTCGATATCTTCCGACGTGTAGACGCGACGGTTGGTCGCGGTCCGCTTTGGCGTGACCGCCTTGTATCGTTTTTCCCAAGCTCGGATGACATGAGGACTGAGTCCGGTTCTCCTCGCTACGACCTTAATTGGGTGAAAGTCAGACATCTTTTGTCAGTAGTGTTTCCGATGAAATCAGTAACGTTTGGTGTTACCCGGCTTATTTTAACTAAAATCAGACAACATGTGTATGATATGCGTATGAGTGTGCTATTGTCAACATTTTATGTTCATTTTATTGATGAAAATGAGTTGGTGGTACGTTTTAGCATCTATAATTATGGACAAATATTTGACACAGATGGAGTAGGCACGGGATACTAATGACGGACACAACAGGGGATACAAGAGGTAAGATTCCAAGTGAGTCCAATGTATGTGGATTTGTTGCTGTGGGGATGGCTGGGTGTATCCGCCATGATGTTGGTTCTTTGGTCCTATCAGTGGGTCAAGGAGGATGCGAGTGCGGTCGATGTCGGGTGGGCGACAGGCCTGGGTTGCCTAGCTATTTTCTACGCGTTGATGGGCCCCGGTGCGACGTCTCGCAAAATCCTCGTTGGTTTCTTGGTGGGTTTCTGGGCATTTCGATTGGCTAGCTATCTTCTGCTGGATCGAATCGTTCACAGAGACGAAGATCGGCGTTACCGCAGGCTCCGAGGACAATGGGGTGGAGCGGCTCACAGGAATTTCTTTTTCTTCTACCAAGCCCAGGGCCTCCTTGATGTCGTTTTGTCACTACCGTTCCTGCTCATCTGTTTCAATGCCGTTCCTAAAATGCATCTACTGGAGATAGCCGCTGTGGGTCTCTGGCTGGTCGCGATCATTGGCGAGAGCGTAGCGGATCGTCAACTGGCGTCGTTTCGCGCGAATCCTGACAACCGAGGACTGACGTGCCGATCCGGCCTTTGGCGCTACTCACGACATCCCAACTATTTCTTCGAGTGGCTCATTTGGTGTGCGTACGCTCTCATGGCTCTTCCCGCTCCCTATGGCTGGGCCGGTTTGGCAAGCCCGGTGATAATGCTGATTCTCATTCTCAAAGTGACGGGTGTGCCACCATCGGAAGAGCAAGCTCTGGCGAGTCGAGGCGAGGACTACCGCGACTATCAACAGACAACGAGCGTTTTCCTACCGTGGTTTCCGAAACGGAGGTCGACATGAGGTGGAAGTGGGGCTTCAAGGCCCTCGAAAAAGACCTCTTGCCGGATTGGCTCGTAAGAAAAGGGATAAGGAAGCTGCATCGCGAGAGACTCGATGTAGAGTTCAGCCGGGGGATCGAGTCGGGCCAAGACCACTTCCGACAATACCTGAGTGAGCTGAGAAAAAGCCCGATTGCCGTTCACACCGAGATGGCCAACGAGCAGCACTACGAGCTTCCGCCTGAGTTCTTCCGGCTCGTGTTGGGAAAGAGACTCAAATACTCCGGGGGTTACTGGCCGGAGGGCGTCTCGACACTGGACGAGTCCGAAGAATGCATGCTTCGGCTATACGAGGAACGCGCTCAGCTCGACGATGGCATGGATATCTTGGAGCTTGGTTGCGGCTGGGGTTCCTTGTCGTTGTGGTTGGCCGAGCGCTATCCTGCCAGTCGTATCGTTGCTGTGTCCAACTCGACCACGCAACGTCGATTCATCGAGGATGAAGCACGAAAACGAGGGCTCGACCATCTCAGAGTCATCACATCGGACATGAACGACTTCGCGACCGATCAAAGGTTCGATCGAGTACTGTCCATAGAGATGTTCGAGCACATGAAAAACTATGAGCTCTTGTTGTCGCGGGTCGCCGGCTTCCTCGAGCCCGGTGGAAAACTCTTCGTCCACATCTTCACACACCGAGAATACGCTTATCCTTTCGAGACAGAAGGGGACACCAACTGGATGGGCCGTCATTTCTTCACCGGCGGCAACATGCCCTCCGATCACATGCTCCTGTATTTTCAGCGTGACCTCGTCATTCGAGACCATTGGCGAATAGACGGTACTCATTATGCGAAAACGGCGAGAGCTTGGTTGGCCCAACTGGATGAGAACGTTGAGCGTTTGCGTCCGGTACTCCGCGAGACATATGGCCCTGGGCAGGAAGGCAAGTGGTTGGTCTTTTGGCGGGTGTTCTTCATGGCCTGTGAGGAGCTCTGGGGTTACCGAAACGGTCACGAATGGCTGGTGTCCCACTATCTCTTCGAGCGTCGAGGAAACGGCGCGGCGTGACTTGGAATGAAACAGGATAGACATACTCCGCCGGCTTCCGCCGATAGACGCATCCTTCTCACCGGCGCTACGGGCTATGTTGGAGGACGTCTTCTAAAGGCTCTCGAAAAACAAGGTTTCAAGGTGCGGTGCCTGGCGCGGCGTCCGGAGTTCCTCGAGCCTCGAGTGGCAGGATCCACCGAGGTGTTCGCCGGCGACGTGCTGGACCCCGTGTCTCTTGGACGCGCATTGGAAGGAGTCCACACGGCTTATTACTTGATCCATTCGATGGGAGCAACCGAGGGATTCCAAGAGGCGGATAGGAAGGCGGCGAAGCTATTTGGAGAGACGGCCAGGGATGCGGGTGTAAGGCGTTTGGTCTATTTGGGGGGGCTCGGAGGCGGCTCTCACCTCTCGAGTCATCTCGAAAGTCGACAGGAAGTCGGCCGACTGCTGCGAGGTTCCGGTATTTCCACTATCGAGTTTCGTGCCTCCATCATCATTGGATCCGGTAGCCTTTCCTTCGAGATGATCCGCGCTCTGGTAGAGAAGTTACCCGTCATGGTGACTCCCCGGTGGGTACGCAGACTCGCGCAGCCGATTGCCATTGAAGATGTGATCTCCTATCTCCTTGCCGCTGGTGAGGAACGACAGGACGGAAGCCAAGTCTTCGAGATTGGCGGGCCGGATCAGGTCTCGTACCTGGATATCATGAGAGAGTATGCGCGCCAGCGTGGATTGAAACGTCTAGTCATTCCGGTTCCCGTCTTGACACCGCGACTATCGAGCCTGTGGCTGGGATTGGTGACGCCGGTCTATCGACGCGTCGGCCGCAAGCTGATCGACAGCATTCGCAATGACACCCTTGTGACCGACCGCTCGGCTCTCGAGGCATTCGATGTCCGGCCTCGAGGGATCCGTGACGCCATCAAACGCGCTCTCGTCAACGAAGATCGGGACTTCGCCGAAACCCGCTGGTCGGATGCTACGTCATCTTTAGGAGATAGCCACAGCTGGGGTGGTGTGAAGCTTGGCACGAGGCTCGTCGACTCGCGGATCGCCACCACTCCGGTGCCGCCCGCGAAGGCCTTTGAGCCCATCGCAAGGATCGGCGGCGACAACGGCTGGTACTACGGTAATGGGTTGTGGCGGTTGCGCGGTTTCTTGGACCTACTGGTGGGAGGTGCCGGGCTCCGTCGCGGGCGGCGTGATCCCGAAGCTCTGTCTCCCGGCGATACATTGGACTTCTGGCGAGTCGAACGGATTGAGCCCAACCGTCTTTTGCGGTTATCCGCAGAGATGAAAGTCCCCGGACGAGCTTGGTTGCAGTTCGAGGTGGAAGGCGATGAACAAGGATCAACGATCCGGCAAACGGCTGTTTTTGATCCCGATGGCCTGCTGGGACTGACCTATTGGTATGCCCTCTATCCACTCCACAATCTCGTTTTCGGTGGAATGCTCAGGGCCATTTCCCACGCCAGCGTAGAGAAACCACCGTTCGGCTCTTGAGACGCGATCCCACCGGCTCGAAATCGAAACCTCATTTGGTTGTTCCACTCATCAGGGAACCGCTTCGGAATTTGGCCACGAGGTCTTTCGGGTCGATAACTTGCTGAATATAGAAGCGTTGACGTGCATCATTAGACACATGGTCCGGACATACGTCCCATGTCTTTTGTTTATATAAGATTTTTATTAGACAAGTGACGGCTTTTGCGCTATGCTGCATCCAGGTGGCTAATCAATGGAGTTATTTAGAAATATGATTCGATGGACACGCTTTTCGACGGGTTTTATTCTGCTCTTCAGCCTGCTGGTACGTACGGTCTCGGCACAAGACGACAGAGTCTCATCCTCGACCAAAATGGAAAAAGAGCCGTGTGAGGAACAGGCCCAGAGCGAGACGGTTGTGCCCAAGATCGCCCAGAAAGACCTTACGTGGTCGTTGGGTGCGGGGTTCATCGCCAGCCCGAGACCTTACATGGGTACCAACGCTCGAGTGTTCCCGATTCCGGCCCTTAGTCTTGAGTACAAACGGTGGTTCGTTCAGGGTATCCGCGGCGGGTACAGCTTCGTCAAATCGAATCGTTTCACTGCGAACGTGTTCGCCCAGGCACGCTTCAGAGGGCTGGAGCCCGAAGACAGTCCCTTTCTCGCGGGTATGGAGGAGCGAAAAAAGTCCATGGACGCGGGAGTCGAGTTCATTTATAGCGGAAGGCCGTTGGGCTTTCGCGCCAGCTTTCTCACCGACACCCTGGGAAGAAGTAAAGGCCAGGAAGTGAGTCTTCTCGCCGTGAGCGGCGTTCCTCTGGGCCGCCGCGGTATCATCCTCGTTGGAATCGGCCCCCGATGGTTGAGTCAGAATCGAGTCGATTACTACTTTGGTGTGCGAGAAAGTGAGGCAACGCCCGAGCGTCCCGCTTATACGGCCCAGGCCACGTGGAACTTGGACATCAACGTGACCGCCGTCATCAACGTGAGCTCGAAATGGAGCGTTCTCGCCCTCCTGAACAGGGAAGGATTGGGCTCCAGCATCACGAACAGCCCTATCGTAGAACGGTCGTCGGCTTACGGACTCGTCGCCTCGCTCAGCTACAACTTCTGAGAGTAGGTTTCGAATTCACCCAAAGGGATCCGTTTCTTGGAGACTGAACACTTCATGTGTCAGCTTTGGACTCTGATGGCACCGGGCCGACCTTTAGCCTCGTGGCCGGGAAAGAGCTTTGTCGACTTCGTCAGCCCGAGCGCCGAGGTTGCGACCTAGGTCAGCAAGTCGCGGAAATCGGTCGTCACCTCGAGGTCTCGTCCCTCATAGAGATTGCTTTTCGCAAGACCCGGCCAGTCTCATCGGTCCGCCCCCATTTCAAGAATGCTTGCGAAATCACCGGGACGTGGGCCGTACGTGGCCCGTTGGAGAATTAGGGCGGCCCGTTTTTCCTCCGGGGATGCGTCTTCTTCGGTCACGGCCAGCGCCCGGACAACGGTTCCTGACATCGCAAGTGCTATCAATCCCGCAAGTGCGGGTCCTCGCCTCATCCTCTGGTGAACTTTCCGGGTCCGTAACATGCATCGGCCTCCTGTTTGGAATGCTAATCATTTGACAAGGCGTACAAGAAAGAGGTTTAAAGGCTTTCTGAGGAGGAATAGATTCATGCTTCGAGGAGTGTCGATACTTTGCTTCCTGTTGAGTTTGGCTTGTGGAACCGGCTCGGAGAGGGAGGTGGACGCGACGAGCGCTGCACCTGAGCCCGAACCCCGCTTTCTCGTCCTCCAGAAACTGGGTAACTCAGTGGCTTTCTACACCTTGGACGGTGAGCTATCGTCGACAATCCCTGTCGGAAAGAATCCCCATGAAATGATCTTGTCCGGGGATGGGCGGTTTGCCTATGTGACCGACTACGGAGCAAGAGGAGTCGAGGAGGAATCGGAAGGGGGAACGACCCTCACCGTCATCGACGTCGCCAACCAAAAAAAAGCGGGCGTCGTGGAGTTGGGTGAGTTCCGGAGGCCGCATGGGATCGACCTCGATCGTGGAACCGGCCAAATTCTCGTAACAACAGAAAATCCCAATCGCCTACTCATCATCGATCCGAAAAGCCGTGAAATCCTTCGGGATTACGAAACCAAAGGCGAGTCGTCCCATATGGTGACCCGGAGCTCTGACGGGAAGAGAGCCTATGTCAGTAACATCGGTACGAGGAACGTATCGGTGATCGATCTCGAGACCGGCAATGTGGAGTTGATTCCGGTGGGTGAGCGTCCGGAAGGGAGCGACATCACCGAGGACGGAAAAACTCTCTACGTCGCCTGTCGGGAGTCGCACGTTATCTCGGTCATCGACACCGAGAAGAATGCCGTTGTGAGTGAGATTGCTACCGGCAAGGGTCCCAATCGGGTGCGTCTGACTCCGGACGAAAAGCTATTGATCTACTCGCTCGTTCACGATGGACAGTTGGGAATCGCTGACGCCGGAACTGGCGCAGAGATCGCAACGGTCGATCTCGAGGCTTCCCCCGTCTCTCTTCAATTGTCTCAGAATGGAGAGTGGGCCCTCACGGCAGCACAAGGTGAAGACACGGTCTACGCCGTGTCCATTGCCGAGCGCAAGATCATCCTGCGTTTCGCGACCGCCGAAGGAGCGGGCCCGGACCCGGTGCTCGAGATAGGTCGTTAGAGTTTCAGAAAGCTCCACTCCCGCGAGAAAGGAACACGGCTCATCAAGACCGACTGGTCGCTCAGGACAAGCAGCTTGTCGCTTGGATTGACGCCGATACCTCTCTCTGAGTCATAGAGACCCGGCTCGACACTAAACGTCATGCCTTCCTCGATGATGGTGGGATCTCCCAATGCAATGAATGGAGGCTGGTGTCCTTCGGAGTTTTGGCCCTGTCCGTGAGCGGGTCGATGGTAGATGTAGTCTTGCATACCTTGCTTGACTTGATAATCGTGGATCTTGTAGGCCACTTCGTTGCAGGCCACACCCGGTTTGGATTCCTCCACTTGGATTTGAACGCAGTCAGCGACGACCTGCCACATTTTCTCCTGTTGGGCGTCCCAGGGATGAATCTGATAGTTACGGTAGCCTTCACCGCCTTGGCCTCCCAGTAGGATGTCGGTATTGACGTAAAGATTGTCCCCTTTTTGGACTTTGGCGTGGAAGAACTGGTTAGGGTGCGGGTAGGCCGTTGCCAAACCGGTGCGGACGTACTCGGATGTGACATACATGCCTACCGCAGTGTGGGGCTTTCCATCTCGCTTCACGTCCTTCATCATGAGATTCATACCGTAGGCTTCCAAAGCCATGCCAATCTCGAAGTCCGTGGCTTCGGTACCACGCTCGAGAATGTAGTCGCGAGAAAAAGCATGCACTTTGTCGAAGTAGCGAAAAGCTCTTTGCGCGAGGGCGATCTCTTCCTTGGTTTTGATGATACGCATGCCGAGACAGATGTCGCTGATGTCGACGAAGGTTGCGTTGGGAAGCACTTCTGCTGCGGTCTTCGAGCGAGAGGAGCTGAGCTCCCCGTCGATGCCGATCGTCTTATCGCCGAAGCCTCTTTTCTTCAAGCCGTTCAAAACCCAGGCCCAGAGGTCAACGGGGTCTCCCTTGACGACCTGCCCCTTGTTGGGAAAGCCGCCTTCAGCATGGGGGTAGCAGAAGTAGTACTCGTTCTCCGTGCACCACCAGGAGGTAATCAGATCGCGGTCGATTCCAGGAGCGTACCAATAGATGGTGTCTTTCTCCTGGACGGGAAAGAACGCCCAGGTCGATCTCTCGCCGCTTCCACGGAAACACCCGCTGAAATAGACCATGTTGCGATCGGTCGAGAGCAGGATGGCGTCGATGCCTTTCTCGGCGACCTTTTCCTTGAGACGCTGTGTCGTCGCTTGGTACCAGTCGAGAGGCAGGCGATCGTAGCCGATCGGCGAAGGCTCGGGTTGCCCTGCTCTGTCGACGAGGAGATTCTCGGATGCGCTCTCGCCGCTCTCGGTTGCTGCGGCGCAAGCAAGATTCTCCATGGCCAATCCAGCCGTGGCGAAGCCGAGTCCTATATTCTTCATGAAATCGCGCCGGGATGTGCTCATGAGTGCCTCCTTCCGGGAGAGTTTGGTTGTGCTTGATCGAATGAATGCGGCACGACGTCTCTGGTCTCTAGGTCGGCGAACGGGAGGCATTCTACCTCTGTTGCTTGAACGAACAATACGCTCACTCCGTCGCTTCGTCGTAGATGAGACAGGAACGGATGGAGGATTCGGAAGAGAACGCGCGAAGCGGCATCCTGCATCTTAGTATTATCGTCGTTCGTCTTCACGGGCAGTCGAGGGGTCTGCAGTGACGAGCAATCAGCAACCTGCAGTCAAGTCCATCGCTGGCTCGCACTGTCACTGTACCCTTGTCGACTGCCCTGCGTTGACTTGCTTCCCTGAAGGAACTTTCTGAATTCTCGAGTACTCGAGTTCTTGGGTTCTTGAATTCCTCGCGTCTAAGGCATAGACTTCTTGCCGACTTCCCAGTTGGCCAGCCACAACGGAGGTACGAACCGTGCGTGGAATGAAGAAACTCCCGTGGATATTCCTGTTGAGCTTTATCACACTGTTTTGCCGCGCTCGAGTGGTTCCAGCCCAGGAAACGCCGTTCCTGTCGCAAGACGAGATCCGCATGTTCATCAACGAAATCTCGGGTGATCGGGCCTACGAGCACGTTCGGTGGCTCTCCCATTGGGCTCGCGAGCGCGGGTCGGACGGGTACTTCGAGGCCGCCGACTATCTGGTGAAGGCGGCGAAAGAAGCGGGTCTCGAAGATGTGAAGTTCATCGAGCAGCCGACGAGGGACTCGAGCCGGGCCTACAACGCTCGCTCGGCTGAGCTGTGGATGGTCGAGCCCGTTGAGGTGAAGCTGGCCGACATCGGGTCTCACGTGCTTTATCTCGCTATCGACAGCTACGACGCCGACGTCACCGCGGAGTTGGTGTGGATCGGCGACGGCTCCGAGGAGGCTCTGGAAGGTCTCGATGTAGCCGGAAAGATCGTCCTCACGTCCGGTCAACCGGGGGCGGCGGTGAGAAACGCGGTGTGGGAGAAAGGTGCCGTCGGGGTCGTTTCCTATCCCATGAACAACGGCAAGAGCCGTCTGGGATCATCCCGATCAAATTGCCAGAGCCAGCATTCCCCGGCCCTCGGAAGATCAGAAGGGCACATTTGCCTTTGTCCTCTCCTCGCGAGCTGGGGAAACGCTCCGTCACATTCTGGAGATGGATGGGGAACAGGATTTGTTCCGTACGGGCAAGAAAACCAAGGGTGGGCGCATCGTCGTCAAGGCAAAAGTCGATACCGACTTCAGTGAAGAGCCTGCGCGAACCGGCTTCGTGGAAGGCTGGATTCGAGGGAGCAAGTATCACGATCAGCAAATCGTGCTCACATCGCACATTCAAGAAGAAGCGACCTCGTCAAACGACGACGCGAGCGGTATGGGCAACATGCTGGAGATGGCCCGTGTCTACACCAAATTGATACGCGAGGGGAAGATGGAGCGACCCTTGCGCGACATTCGCTTCTGGTGGGCGGACGAAATCTACTCTGAATACCGGTTCTTGAGTGACCACCCCGACGAGCGTGAGGTCATGCTCGCCAATATCAATCAGGACATGGTGGGGGCCAAACAGTCGATTGGCGATCGAATCCAGCGTCTCATCTACAATCCCCACTCCCGTACTTCCTACCTCGATACGTTGCTCGAGAGCATTGGCACCTACGTCATTCAGACCAATACCTACTACCTTTCCGCTCACAGGGGCCAACCATGGCCGACGGGCAACAAAAAGGCGATCTACTCGACGCAAGGGACCCGTGAGGGATTCCACGCGATGTTGGTTCCCTATTTCGACTCATCCGATCACCGGGTCTTCGTGGAAGGTATCATCGGAGTTCCCGCCGTCAGCTTGATTAACATGGACGATGAGCTCATCCATTCGAGCGACGACGACTTGTTCAACGTCGACCAGACTCAGATGGCCCGCAACAATTTCATCGTGAGCGCCCTGTCCTTTATCCTCGCTTCTTCAGAAGATGACGTACAACTCTTTGCTGGTGAGACCTACGCTCACGGCTGCCGGCGACTCGGTAACGACCTCGCCGTTGCCATACGCTTGTTGGATGAAGGGACCCAAGACGGTGGGAAGGATGCCCATATCGTGGTGGAGCAGGGTATAGAGCGCGAGGCGCGTGCGCTCGAGTCCATTCGTGTTTTCGCGGCGGGCGAGGCGAAGGCGGAAAAAAGCATCGATTCCTACTTGGATCGTCTGCAATCCAAGAAGGGGGAAATGGTGGCCGTCTTGAACGAGACTTACGAGAATCTGCATGGTAAGGCACTCGGAAAGATCCAAATGACGTCGGCCGAAGCGGCTGCCGATAAGAAAGTGCCGGCCAATATTGATAGCGTCGATGCCTACTTCGCCAAGCGCAACGAGGTTGATTTCAGCAGTAAGATTTGGCGGCACATGAGCGACGAGGTCTATAACTTCGTCGACGGCGATAGGAGCTACTACGATATCTACAAAGCGGTGCGCGCGGAATCGTTGGCCCACGGTGAGTGGTACTACGGACCCGTGAGTCTCGAAGATGTCGTGGGGCTCCTCGATGCAACCGTGGAGGCCGGCGCAATCACATTGAAGTCGGCTGCGACGAATTGAACAACTTGAAATCTTGGAGAATAAAGGCAAAGACCGGACGGCGCAGAGCGCAGCCGGCTGACGTTTGCGATCAGGTGGCCTGAACGGGTTTGACCGCCCGATCTCAAACGTCAACACTGTCAACGTTGGGGTCAGACAAAGGTCAGACGGTCAGGCCCCATGTCCACATTTGTGAGGAGGGGAACGTGATTCGAAAGACCTCACGCCAGTTGGTTTGTCTCCTACTATGGGTTTCATGGGCAAAGGTCGTGGTTGCCCAACCACCGCTCTTTACCGATGCCTTTCCCAAAGAGGAGTTTGCGGAACGACGCGCCCGGGTATTGGAACAAATCGGTGATGCAGTGGTTCTCATCCAGGGCACCACCGAGTATGCCGGCTACGTCAAGTTCAGGCAGAACAACCAGTTTTTCTACCTCTCCGGAGTCGAAGTACCGAGAGCCATTCTCCTTATAGACGGACGCGCCAAGAGCTCGACGCTTTTTGTGTTTCCTCGAAATGAGCGGCACGAGCGTTCTGAAGGGCCGGTACTGGTGCCGGGAGACGAGGCCGCCGACCTCACCGGCATAGAGATGGTCCTGCCACGGGAACAATTTGGTGAAGCACTGAGTCGTGTGGGCCAAGAGGGGAGAGTCATTTACACACCGTTTCGGCCCGAAGCCTTGGGAGCCGCGACTCCGGGCTACACGACGAACCATGCCGCCGCTTCGGCTGCCGATCCTTGGGATGGACGACAATCGCGGGAGGCGGCTTTCATCGCGAGGATACGCTCCGTGGTGCCGCAAGCGGAAATTCGAAATCTAGATCCCATCCTTGACGAAATGCGGTTGTTCAAGAGTCCTCGTGAGATCGCTCTGATCCGCGAAGCATCTAGGATTTCGGGGGCGGCCATCATCGAGGGCATGCGCTCCGCGGCGGTCGGTATGTACGAATACGAGCTCGAGGCCGTCGGCGATTATGTGTTCAAGCGCCACAACTCGCAAGGCAATGCCTACTTCTCGTTGATCGCCTCCGGAAAGAATGCGCATTATCCTCATTACCACGCCTCTCAAAGTCGGCTCGAAGATGGAGATCTCGTGCTTTGGGATTGGGGACCGGACTACAAGTACTATTCCTCCGATGTGACGCGGATGTTCCCCGCTAACGGCAAGTTCAGCTCAGAGCAAAGAGAGCTCTACACCATCTATTTGAGTCTTTATCAGGCACTCATGACTTCGATACGACCACATGCCTCCGCGGCTGAGATCACGAAGGATGCTGTAAAGAAGATGGACGAGGTCTTCGCCTCCTACAACTTCGCCCGACCCAAAATCAAGGCGGCAGCAACGCGGTTCATCGATGGATTCCGTGACAGCAATGGGAGCCGCTTGGGACACTGGGTGGGCATGGAAGTTCATGATGTGGGCGTGGCGTTCGATGTCTACCAACCGGGCATGGTCTTCACTATCGAGCCTGCGATGCGGATCCCGGAAGACATGGTTTACATTCGCTGTGAGGATACGTTGTTGATCACCGAGACCGGCTACGAAAATCTGTCGGAGTTCGTGCCCATCGAGATCGAGGACATCGAGAAGGTGATGGCCGAAGAGGGTTTTGCTGAAAGGCTTTGGAAGAAACGCATGTCAACGACGTCTACCGATGGCCAGCAGTAGTCAGTAATTTGTTGTCAGTTTCCAGTCCGCCTAAGCCAAGGCGTTGGCGGACCCGCCGAAGCTTACAGAATCACCCTGCGAGCGAAGGCGGGTGACCAGTAACAGTTGTCAGTTATCAGTTAGCAGTGAACTAAGACGTATCTCTATCCTTTGGAATGCCGAGGGTCAACGATGAAGACCAAGATGTGGTTGTGTGTCCATATCGCAATTCTTTTGGTGAGTTCCAGTTTGCCGGTCGAAGCGGAACGTTTTGGCTATCCGCCGGAGGAGTTCACAGCCCGGCGAGAGGCGCTTTGTGAGCGGTTGGGAGAAGGAACCATACTCATGTTTGGGGGCACCATGCCGGCCCTCGCCGCTCGGTTTCATCAAGACAACGATTTTTACTACCTCACGGGAAACGAAGACCTCAACGCCGTCTTGGTGATGGACGTCGGGACCAAGAAAGCTCATCTTTTCCTCCCAAAGCAAGGCCCCCGTGAGATCCGTTCCGACGGTACGAATTGGTTGGAAGACCCCAAAGCCGCGGAAGCGAGGGGCTTCGAGTCCATTGAGCCCCTACAGACGCTCAATGAGTTCCTTGCGCGAAAGAGGAACTACAGCGCAACACAAACCCTCTGGGTTCGTTTGTCCGAGCGCGACGAGATCAGTCAAAGCCGAGGTAACAAGGCGGTGAATCTCGCACGTCAGTACATGAGTCTTTGGTCGGCGCGTCCTTCTGAAGACGCCTTCCGCGTGGAGATGCTTCGTCGCTATTTTCCCGCCTACGAGCTCAAAGACGTGAGTCCTCACATGGATCGCTTGCGCATGATAAAAACGGCGCGTGAGATCGAGATTCTGAAGCATAACGGTGTGATCGCCGCCGAGGCCATCAACCGAGCGATTGCGGTGACCAAGCCTGGTGTCTTCGAGTACGAGATCGAGGCTGAGGCCACGTACCACCACCTTCGGAACGGCGTGCAGCGGGCTGGCTACGCGGCCATTGTGGGGTCGGGACCGAACGGAAACATCTGGCACTACCGCGACAGCGGACGTCAAGTGAAGGCGGGTGAAATGGTCGTGATGGACTACGGAGGCTCACTCGATTACATGATCATCGACATCACCCGGACGTGGCCGGTGTCCGCCAAATTCGATGAGTTGCAGCTTCGTGCCTATCGTTGTGCCCTCGAGGCTCTGAAGACCATTACGGCTGAGATGCGAACCGGCGCCACACGAGAAGGGATCCGGGAGATCACCAAAGAGATCTACAAGAAACACGGGTTCGAAGATCAAAGTGCCCCCAGCGCCGGTCACTTTGTGGGAATGGCGGTCCACGACGTGGGAGATGCTTCGCTTCCTTTGGAGCCTGGGATGGTGATTGCCGTGGAGCCTATTATCGAGATCAAGGAAAAGCACCTTCATGTGAGAGTCGAAGACACGGTTCTCGTGACTGAAGGCGATGCCGTTTCGTTGACGGAGGCTTCACCCAAAGAAGTCGATGAGCTCCTAGCGCTCATGAAGCAGTCTCGTAAAGCGTCCGCCGATCCCGGGCAATGATCGGCTACCCCGTCCGCCAAGCGACAGGGTACAGGAAGAAGTTTCGGTCTTGCCCTGAGCTGGGCCACGCCATACTCAGTCCGAACCTACCGACGGATCAATTTCCGCAGCAAACGATGCGCCCGAACCGACAGAAAAACCGTTTCTCAAAACGATCGACTGGCCCGCGCGAAAAGTCACGTTCGCGGGGCTGACGATGGAGAAACTCGGCCCTGCAGTAATGGAGTCGCAAGCCTCATAAACCTGGGTCGTTGTTACGCTCTGGTTCTGCAGAACGAGATCTGCGGTCCCACTGCAGAGTTGCTGACGGAAATTGGAGACGATATCTCCCGTTAGATTTCCGGTGCGATGGTTGTCTCTAGCGTCAGCGATGCCCGTGGGGGCGCTGAGATGGGTCACGGAAGGATTGGAAAAATGAGCGACTCGTGTGCAACCGAGCGTGCATTGATTCGAATACGACATCACGGTTCGGTAGGAACCGTCAATGAAGTGGCCGAACGACCACGGGTAGGAAGCATCGGCCGGCAAAGGGCCGTTGGCAGGGTCGTGCTCCATGCCGATGTTGTGGCCATGTTCGTGAGCCCAACTCAAGTTACCGACGGCGCAGGTCCGCGCGGTCACTTGAAAGGCTGCAGACTCGAATGAGGCCCCTGGAGTCCTCATGACGTAACCGAGCCCGCAGAAGCCGCCTCCATTTTCGACGATCAAACTAACGAGGTCTGCGGCATGCGTATTCCTCAATGTTGCGACTCCCGCATCATTAGCCACCCATGGTAGATCCGTATACAGGTCACCGGAATCGTTGTGGTTGGCCAAAGCCGTGTGGACGAGGTTGTATCGCGCCACCATGTTGCTATCCATGAAGGCGGTGTTGGCGATATCCACCGCAGCCTGCGCCGTCGCTTCGATCGCTGCAACACCTCCTGCGGCATCGCGAGCTTGAGGAGTATAGACAACCATGACGTCGATGCGGCTGGCTGTGTCTCCGCTGGGAGCGACGTCTTCACCGTGGGTGTCTCCTGCCTGGACGAGCGGCTCAATGCCGCCGGCACACTCGGGAAACTCACTCTGGTCAAGTTGTGTCAGCACCTGTCCACCGTCCGCAAGGAGGTCCAACTGGTAGATTCCGTCCGGAGCGTAGATCAATCCCATAACCAGGTCGTTCTTTAGTGTCAGAACCACCCTCCCACTGGACGTTTGTTCGAGTCGGCCGCGCCAAGTTAGGTCATTCGGGCCGCGTTGCTCTAGCTGGGTCCGTCGAGCGACGTACCTGGCGTCATCCAGAAAACGAAGGCCAATGGCCTCTGCTGCCTCCAGCGCGTCGGCGTTCAATGCGATCTGCCGTGCCCCCATCACGGTGGGTGAGAACATCCTTGGCGTCGCCCGTCCGTCGACAAAACGATAGAGATCGGGGATAGTTTGAGCTGTTGCTGAAACCGCAATCAGCGCGGTCCAGATGCCTACCGTAACAATAAGAGCTCTCCGGTAGGGCCTGGGCTGCCTCATGGCACGTTCGCAGGAGAGCGCCGGCGCTCTGACTTCTCTCATGACATCCTCCTCGCGTCCAAATGACGACGACTCAGTCGTATCGATGTAGATCGATAGGTATGACTTTCTCGCACAACCTATCCCCATCTGAAACTTGGAGATTCTACCTTACTACAAGTTTTGCTTGCGGGAAAGAACTCGCGTGCGTGGCGTAGGTGTTGGAGGCGCCGCCCAAACGCGAACACCCCTCCATTCGGTCTTCAGTTGACGGGGCCTATCTCCAGTTCGAGACCGGTGTCGCCGCGCTGGGAGTGTTCCTTGTGGCTCGTGACGCGCGTCATGGGAACGGTCGTGAGGTGGGTAGCATCCGCCTGTGGCTCGGGGAAAAGGTGGATGGTCACGGATTCTCGCCCCGCACTCATTTGCAGCGATTCACCTTCAGTAATGAAGCCAACGAGAACTGCGGTTCCGTCACCTAGCTTGTGAGCTTCGTAGCTGCGGAGCGCTCTCTTCTCGAACAAGGGAAAGTTGTCCGACGCCGGCGAGTAAGTGAAACCGTAGACTCCACCTGGCAGATTATCGATACCGGTGCCGTCTTCCTCTTCCGAGACGATTCTCACTTTATGATTGGCGCGAAGCTCTTCGAATTGCTTTTCGACTGAAGCGTCCATCTGTCATACCTCTTTTCAAATTCAATTGCCTTCCCTCTCGAGGAGGGGGTGCAAGGCCGCCTATCATAGCGAGGTTCCCAATACATTTTCAATCGAGAACCGTCGAGGGATGGTTCACGTGGTGCAAAACCGAGTTGCGGTGCAGGAAGCAATACGGAAGCCCGGTATCGACGTCGGTTCCATGTGGTGCGGTCTCGATCGGCCGTTATTCCCCCCAATTCAAATCACAAGGGATACCTGACACCCGTCAGCTCCTCCGAGACGCTCCACAATCGACGTGCCACAGCTTCATCGTGAGATTTGTCGTTGGATTCGACCTTCCTCGGGTGACCTCTCATCTCATAGAATCCGTCGGGCCCAAAGTAGTCGGAGCCCTTTACGTCTTCTTCAGTAGCAGCGTACAACGTGGGCCAGGCCCCCTCACGCGGCGTTTGTGCGAAGAACCGATTGAGAAAATTGATGAGACCTGAATGTCGTTGTAGGTCTGTTGCGGTCCATCCTGGGTGGGCGGCCACAGCGATCGTACCCGCTTTCTTCTCATCTAGTTTGCGTTGTAGCTCGTAGGTGAAGAGCAAGTTCGCAAGCTTGCTCTGTCCATAGGTCGGCATGGGCTTGTATTCGGCTTCCCGATTCAAGTCATCAAAGGTGATGTCGCCGTACCGATGGGCCATGCTCGATACGGTGACGATTCTCGAGTCGGGCGTTCTTAGGATCATGTCCAACAACAAGCCGGTCAAGGCAAAATGACCTAGATGGTTCGTGCCGAACTGTAGCTCGAAGCCGTCGTCTGTTTTGGAATAAGGAGGGATCATGACGCCGGCATTGTTGATGAGCCGATCCAGTTTCTGGTACTTCCGTCGAAACGCCTCGGCAAAGGAACGAACCGACTTCAAGTTGGATAGATCCAGACGCATGACTTCACACTTTGGGGTGGGTGTTTCGCTGTTGATCCGTTCGAGGGCTGACGTCCCAGCCTCCATATTCCGAACCGCCAAGATCACCACGGCTTTTTTTTGCGCTAGAGATCGCGCCGTCTCGTAGCCGATCCCACTGTTGGCGCCTGTGACGACGGCAACCTTTCCGGATTGGTCAGTGATGTCGTCCTCTGTCCATTTTTTCTTAAGTGACATTCGAACTCTCCTACGTGTGAATTAGTGCGCTATGGGGCGCTTGTCCGAACGGCGGTCGGTGGTAACGCCGATCGGTTCAACCGGCAACATCATACGAGCGGTTGTAACATGCCCTTCGGTGCTCTCGACCGCTTCGGCCCAGCGGACACAAGGTTTCCCCACCCAATCGGTCGTGAATGCCAATCCTCTCATTGTCTATGCCTTCATCTTTCTTATTGGTGAGAGCGCATGAAGGTAGAAGTCCATGAGCTCTTTCAAATCGACTTCAATGTCCGGTGTCTCATCGCGTGCGACCGACGCTTCGAAGAACCCAGAGAGGGTCTCGAGAATAAAGAGGGCTGCCTGTCGGGTGTTCATTGCTCGGAACGTCCCGTCCTTGATGCCTTCGTCCACAATGGGCTCCAGCAACTCGAGGCCGCGTTGGTGTTTGTACTGCTTGCTCTTGTCTTTGATCCCGGCCTCTATTTCCACGGATAGAGTAAATAGAGGTGGGAAAGCCGACCTGACTCTCCGATGAAGATTGTTCCATCGGGACCCGCGATCATGGATTCGGCTTCGAAAGCCAACCAAGCGTAGTAGGGGCTTCGATTCACGTCGAGGAGCCCCAGGTTTTCGAAGCTTCCCCGTTCGGTCCGATAAACGAACAAACGGGCCGCACCGCCCCGTTCGCCGCCGACTCCCCACAGATCGCCGTCCTTACTGAAGGCCAAACCGCGAATGCGGTATTGCCACATGGGCTTGCCTAAGTTGGCGATTTCCATCGTTGTGGGATCGAATCGGAACAAGAAGCCATCCGACGTTCCACCATAGAGGAGACCGTCGGGACCGAGGACGAGGGCATCGAGTATGGTTTTGAACTCTCGGCCGAGCTCGCTCGGAAGTCGATGCTCATCATGGTGGAGGATCTCACCGGTCTCCGGGTCGTAGTGGAACAAGGCACCATAGTCGCCGGCGCCCCAGACACGTCCTTTCTCATCCATCACGAGCGCTCTCGGAATGCTCCGGAACGGCTCTTCGTGAAGGGGCGGTCCGCAAACAGCGCCCTTGTCCTCGGTTTGGCCGGTCGTGAGGTCGGTGACGAAAAAGTGGCCGCTTGGGAAAGTGACTCCGTAAAGCTGGCCTTCACCCATCAACAGGCCCACGATCCCCTCTCCCGGGACGGGTATTCCCAGATCCTCGGAATGGGGTAATGGCCGGCCGGGATCCGGATGCTGCATGCGTCTCCGGCTATCCCGCTCGTCGACCGGGTTGAATCGGTAGATATGCCCACCTGCGTAGTCTTCATACCTTGCCAAGACGTCTCGCCCCCGCTCATCGATTCGGCCGATGTTGTGCAAGGTGGTCCCCACATAGATTGAAGCGTCGCGTGCCGGAGCGAGGCTGTGATAGATGCTTTCTTCCCCGGGGAGATGTCCGAGAGGAAAAACGTGTCCCCAAGCGGGATCGAGTGAGAACAGATGGGCGCGTTTTCCGGAAGTTGCTCCGTAGAGGATTCCGTCTGATCCGATGACCAGGGAGGTAATTGCACTGTCGCCCGGTGGTATGACATCGACGGGAGGATGTCCGAGGTGCCGGAGATCCAACCGGAGCTGGTTGGCCGTTACTGTGGTCGTTTGCTGCGCTTGCGAAAATCCAGAAATAACAATCACGATCGCGAGGAAAAGGAGTGCTTTCTTCATCATAAGTTTTCGCCTCCACCAACGAGTCAATTGCCCTTGGAGCTCGGGCGATAGATGAGCAACCTCATGGTGTAGCTTTCCTGGTACAACTGCTTCTTGTGGACGGGTTCCTTCTCGAGGACGAGGTCGGCAGGTAGGCCGGAAATTTGCCGGCCTTCGCCAGTGGATTCGAGCACTCGACTGACAAAATAGATGGTGCCGTCCGGAGCAGCACTCGCCGAGTTCGGATGAACGGGTACTAGACCGTCCTCGGTACGGATGAGCCCGCGATCCGCGCGCTTTCCGGTATTGAGGTCATAGGTGATCAAGCCGGCCGACATGCCGCCTCCCCAGTAGGGGTTGCCTTCCTCATCGGCGGTGGCTGAGTTCGCCGCGTAGTAAATGACATTGTCCGGTCCCAGAGTAAACGAGATCATCGCGTAAGGAACGTCTCGTTGACCGACATATCGGTCGGCACTCAACTGGGTCAGAAGGCGCATTTCGCCCTCCGGTCCTTTGTGCGGGTCGTACTCCACGAGGTAAGAGCTTCCCGTCTCGAGGAAGTAGATGAGCTTGTGATCCGGCGAGTGAGCAACCGCTGTAAACGTCTGCTCCGTTTCCCAGTAGGCACGAAAAACAGGGACGCCAACATCGCGTTGAGGAAGTCTCACCTGGAGATTCTCGATCGTGTCGTTCTCCGGGTCGTATCGCCAAAGTCGTCCTTGGCCCCAGCAACCGTAGACCCTGCCGAGGTCGTCGACGGCGAGCGTTCGGCTGATGGCATCCCAGTTCTGTACCTGACCCATATCGGTGGTCTTTCCGGTCTCAATGTCATAGTAGAGAAAATGGGCTCGAGGGTAGGTGAGACCGTACAATCGCCCTCGCCTTGGGTCCATGGTCATCGTTAAAAGACCGTTGCCTTTCATGGCAATGCCGAGATCCGTTGTCCGATCCTCCCGCGGATCGAAGACCATCCAATGTCCGCCGGGATAAGCCTCACCACTGGTGAACTTTGCGAAGCCAAAAAAGGCGGATAGGTGGGTGCCGAAGTAGATCTTCCCGTCATCCCCTTCACAAATCTGGGTGTGCACCTTGGCTTGAGGCTCGACCCAAACATTGGTTTGGCCGGCCATACGGTTGACGTCGCCGAGGGTCTTCATGGTGTCAGTGCTCGGATCGTACATCGGCGACGGTTGCACCGCTTCCATGCTGATTGAGTCCGACGTATACACGGCCGTCAGAGGCCGCCAGGCAGGCGGTGTAATTGGAGTCCCAGACGACGGGCTCGGGAAAGGTTCGCGAATCCATCTTGACGATTTTGGTTTCTGCCGTACCATTGCCGGCACCGAGGGACAATAGCAGGCAGGCAATAAGAGTTTTCCAAATCCTTGTGGGTGACATTGAGAACCTCCCTCCGGGGTTTGGGGGATTCTAGTCCCACAGAACGGTAAGGCAAAACGGCTTTTGTGAGCCGTCCTCGTTTTCACTGGACGGAAGGCCTGTATAATGCCTAGTCTGGATGGTGCAACGACGCATGATGGAACCTCGTAGATATCCTATCGCCGCCGGCATCATCCCCCTAGTTGTGTTGATCTCCGGCTGCGGTTCGGAACGCCCGCAAGGTACGGTCGACAATCCTCCAGCCCAGCAAGTAGGCGAAGCCTCCTCGAAGCCAAAGGTCGTCGCACTCGGTGACAGCATCACTGCGGGATACGGATTGTCTCGCGATAGGGCTTATCCGGCCCTAATCCAAGAGCTGATCGAAGCCGAGGGCTACGACTTCGAGGTCGTGAATGCCGGAGTTTCTGGAGATACGACTGCGGGCGGTGTGCGTCGCTTGGACTGGGTCCTCGATGACGACGTCCAAGTCCTCATTATTGCTCTCGGTGGGAACGACGGCCTTCGCGGTTTACCCGTCCCCGAGATGAAACGGAATCTGTCGGCGATTGTGGAGCGCGCTCGGGAAAAAAAGGTTGCCGTCGTGTTGGCGGGTATGGAAGCACCTCCCAACCAAGGTGACGGGTACACGTCTCGGTTCAGGGAGACCTACCTCGAGATCGCTCGCGAATACGATGTGGCTCTCGTCCCCTTTCTTTTGGAAGGCGTTGGGGGGATGGCCGAGTACAACCAAAGAGACGGTATCCATCCCAATGAGAGAGGACAGGTCCTTATCGCGAAACAAATATGGGAGATTCTTCGTCCACTACTAAAGGGGACAGAAACACGATGATCGAGCTTCACCAAGTATCCAAGACCGTGATGAGTGGGAGCGAGAAACTCACTATTGTTCACCCGTTGGATCTCCACGTGCCTTCCGATCAGTTTCTCGCCATCATCGGTCCATCGGGTAGTGGAAAGTCGACGTTGTTAGGGCTGATTGCGGGACTCGATTCGCCCACAACCGGGAGTGTCCTCATCGACGGCGAGGACATCACGACTTTGGACGAAGACCAGCTTGCCCGACTTCGTGGTGAGAAGATTGGATTTGTCTTTCAGTTTTTTCATTTGATCCCCTCGTTGACGGCCTTGGAGAACGTCCTCGTGCCGATGGAGATTTCCGGCATTTCCGACGCTGAGAAAAGAGCCTACCGTCTTCTCGCCGAGATGGGGCTTTCCGAGCGCACCCATCACTATCCCTCACAGCTTTCCGGTGGGGAACAACAGCGAGTGGCCATTGCTCGGGCGCTGGCCAACGATCCTCCTATCCTCCTTGCCGATGAGCCGACGGGCAATCTCGACTGGGACAACGGCCAGCACATCATCGAGCTTCTACTCGAAGTTCATGAAAGGCGAGGCACGACCATCGTCCTGGCCACCCACGATCCGAACCTTGCGTCGCGGGCGGACGTCATCCTAGCCCTCAGGGGTGGTAAGGCCGAACGACGCGAAAAGGACTCGGGGCCCGCGGAGGATATGCCGGTTTCCGCCCAACCCGCAGGAGCCGAGTAAGTTGCGCTTCGTTTTTCGAATGGCGGCTCGGGAGATTCGTGCCTCCTGGAGACGTTTACTCTTCTTCTTCATTTCCATGGCCGTAGGGGTTGCGGCAATCGTTGCCTTACGCTCCGTGATCCAAAGTGTGCGCGTTGCCATGACCCAGGAGTCCAAGGCACTAACGGCGGGTGATGTCGTCATACGGTCGGACCGTCCGTGGGATGACGAGACGTTGGAAGTTCTCTCCGAGCGCCTGGCGGAAGAGCCCACTCACCGTCGAATGGAGTCACTAGAAACCACGACCATGGTGCGGCCGGAGGCCGATGACAAGGCTGTTGCAACCATGGTGGAGCTTCGGGCACTCCAGCCCGAGTTTCCGTTTTACGGGGAGTTGGTACTTCACGAAGGAGGGCCCTACCGGCATGAGCTGCTCGAGAACAGCGGCGTGCTCGCTCGGCCCGAGCTTCTAACGAGGCTCGGCATCGATGTCGGCGATCGCATCTATATTGGAAACCACCTCTTCACGATACGCGGAGTCATTGCCAACGAGCCAGGACGGAGCATCAACAACTTCAGCCTCGGACCCAGAGTGCTCATCGATTACGCTGACCTGGAGAAGACCGGCATCGTTCGTTTCGGGAGCCGCATTCGGTACCAGATCCTCCTCAAGCTCGCCGAGGAACGTATCGATCCGCTGGTGGAGGAGCTCCGAGAAGAGCTGACAGGGGGGTTCGTTCGAGTTCGCACTTTCCGCGAGACCGGCGATCGGATTAGCCGCCGTTTGGAGAGAACGGAGAATTACCTGAGCCTTACAGGGTTCATCATTTTGATCCTCGGCGGCATCGGTGTGTGGAGTGTCGTCAGAGTCTTCGTGCAGCAGAAGCTCAAGAGTATCGCGGTCCTCAAATGTCTCGGCGCTTCATCCCGTCAAATTCTCGGCACATACCTGTTTCAAATTATCGGTCTTGGAGCCCTCGGAAGCCTTTTGGGGGTCGTCCTGGCCCGGTTGGTTCTCGCCGCAGTACCTCCCGAAAGTCTCGGTCTGGAAATGGCTGGGTTTCAATATGGTCTCACGGTCTCGGCCGTCGCTCAGGGGATGGGTGTCGGGATTCTCGTCTCGTTGCTCTTTTCATTGGTGCCACTTCTCGAGATCCGGAGCATCAAGCCTCTTGTTCTGTTGAGGCCCGGCAGCACGGATGGCCGGACGGCGGGGGCGCATCGCACGGGATGGGTGAAGGGCATCCGCGAGAGACTCGAAAAACTCGATCGCACTCAGCTCGTTGCCGGCCCCTTGGTCATTCTCGCTCTCGTAGGAGTAGCGAGCTGGCAGGCAGGATCACCTCGAGTCGGTTTGATAGTGATCACTGGGTTCTTTGCGGTCGCGCTTGCACTTCACCTTGCAGGACGAGTTCTAGTTCGAGTCGTTCAGCCGCTCAGTCGCAGGAAATGGTTCCCCCTTCGTCACGCCGTCATCAATGTGAGTCGCTCCGGCAATCAAACGCGGGTGATCCTGTTAGCGGTCGGCTTGGGTGCGTTTTTTATCATCACCATCCGTGCCATCGAGACGAACTTGTTGGAGCGATTCGCCGTCGAGCTCAGGGATGATGCTCCTGATATGTTTTTCCTCGATATCCAACCCGACCAGGAAGAGCCGCTTCGCCAATTGACGCTTTCTCTCGGTGCCCAAGACGTCAAACTCGTCCCCGTTCTCCAAGCTCGGATCGTGGGTGTCCAAGGAAGTCGTCTCAACGTGGACGGGTACGAAGAAGTTCGGAAAAAAGGTTGGCTGGCGCGAGAGTTCGTCGTGACCTATCGTGATTACCTGGAAGACAACGAGCGTATCGTTTCAGGGCGATTGTGGGACGAGCCGGCATCATCACCGGAAGATGCGGAAGTCTCTATCGACGACGCCTTCCAAGAAGACTATGGAATCGAGCTCGGTGACACCATGCGCTTCGATATCCTTGGGCGCATCGTGAGTGCCCGCGTCACGAGTATTCGGGATGTGGAGTGGAGTGACTCTCGTAACGGCGGTTTCATGTTCGTCTTCCGTCCCGGAGTCCTTGAAAAGGCTCCGCACACGTTTTTGGGCTTCATCAAAGGACCGGCAGGTTTGGAGGAGCGCGGCCGCTTCCAACGGGATCACATTGCCGCATTCCCGAATATTTCCATCATCGATCTGAGAGACATCCTCGATACGCTTCAGAGCGTCATTCGTCGCGTGTCGCTTGCTATTTCCGTGGTGGGTATCATCGCTCTTCTCAGCGGCGCATTGATCTTGATCGGATCCGTCGCCATGACGCGGTTCCAACGTCGTTACGAGACGGCCATCTTCCGCACTCTCGGTGCCAGTAGAAAGAACGTGGCTATCATGATGCTTCTCGAGTACGGCACCTTGGGTGCCATTGCAGGAAGCATTGGCGCTCTCGGTGCGCAAGTCATGACGTGGGTCATGAGCCGACAGGTTCTCGAGATGTCATGGAAGCCGGTTGTGATCCCGGCTGTCATTGGCATCGTCCTCGCCGCTTTGGGTGTATGTGTCGTCGGCCTCGTCGTAACCCTCGATGTCCTCCGCCACAAACCCTTGTCCATCCTCCGAGCCGAGTAGCATCTTTTTCCACAATTTCCGAACGCGTGGGGTCAGGCCCGATTTGACGGAAAAATGTGGAGAACTCTGACCGTAGGAGCGCGCTTAGTTCGTACGCAAAGTGGAGGTAGGAGCAATGCGGCTCGCCCGTTGGGCAGGCATGAATGTCGCGACGATGGCGGTTCCGAGAAGAAGTCCGCTGACCGTAAGGAGCGTTGCCGCGTCCAAAGGCGCCACATTGTAGAGCATTGACTGAAGTGCGCGTGACACGAGAACAGCCCCGATGAGACCCAAAAGAATACCGCCCAAGACCGGGCGCAGGCCCTGGAAAAGAACCATGCCGATGACGTCTTTTGTCTGAGCCCCCAAGGCCATCCGGACCCCGATCTCCTTGGTTCTTCTCGCGACCAAGTAACCCACTACCCCGTAAAGACCCACCGTGGCCAGAACGAGTGCGAGCGTCGCAAAAAGGCTGACGAGAAGCGAGTAGAACCTTGTCGGACCGATCGTGCGACTGACCGCAGTCGACAGCATTTCGACGTTCCGGAGAGGGACGCTCGGATCGAGTGAATTTACTTCGCGACGAACAGCGGGGAGGATCCCCGGCATACCGGCACGTGTCCGAATGAGCACTGTGAGATAATTGCTCCCCATTTGGGATTGTGCCGCGTAGACTTCGGGCTCGGGAGTCTCGGAGATCCTTCGGGATCGGATGTCACCCACGATCCCAACGATGGTACGCGGCTCGTTGGGGGGATAGCCTAGTTCGTAATTGAGGCCTATCTGGAGGCCAATCGGATCTTTACCGGGGTAGTAACGATCCGCGAAGCTCTGGTTGATGAGAACAACCGGCGGTGCGTCGCGCCGATCCGCGGGCAGGAACCCCCGACCACGTATCAAAGGGACACGGAGGGTCTCGAGGTAGCCGGGAGTGATCACTTTCTGGACCGAACTTTCCTTTTGACCGGGAGGAGGTGCCGGGCGATCGAAAAAGTCGACTTCCGAGTTGATACGGTCTCTGCCCATGGGACTTCCGAAAACCGAGCTCACCGACGAAGCTTCGGGTAAGCTCCGCAGCTTTTCTTCCAACGCATTGAAGAACGCCACGCTTCGGTCCGCATCGGGATATCGAGCATTCGGTAGGTGCAGTGAGAAGGACAAAACGTTGTCCTCATCAAATCCGAGGTCGACGGCCCTGAGCTCGGAGAAGCTCCGGATGAGGAGGCCGGCGGCGAAGAGCAGAACGAGAGACAATGCGACTTCCGCGGCCAGAAGCGTCGATCGTGATGCCGCGCCGGCCGGCCCGCCGGTGCCGGCTCTTCCTCTGTGACCAAGGTGGCCCGCAACGGAGACCCGCGACGCCGCGAGCGCCGGCGCGAGACCGAACAGGAGAGTCACAGCGATAATGGCCGTTATCGTAAAAAGCAGGACGTCTCCATCCACACTCACTTCGTGAATTCGGGGGAGCCTCGCTGGTGCGAGCTTGAGCAGAATGTCGAGACACCACCTCGCCAGAAGCATCCCCGCCGCCCCTCCGAGGAGGGCCAGAACAAGAGCCTCCACGAGGAGCTGGCGGAAGAGGGCGAGTCGGCTCGCGCCGAGCGCGGAACGGACCGCCATCTCTTCGGTCCGGGCCGAGGCACGCGCCAACTGAAGGTGCGCAACATTGGCACAGGCGATGAGAAGGACGACGCCCACGGCGCCGAGGAGAACGAGGAGAGCGGTGCGGACTCTTCCGTCGACGATGGTGTCCATCAATTTGACGGCGAGGAGATTCTTCTCGAAATTAGACTCGGGATAGGCTTTCTCCAATCGTGTCGCTAAAACAGAGAGCTCCACACTCGCTTCATCTAGGGTGGCATCGGAGGCGAGACGAGCTAGGACCGAGTGTAGATGGCAGCCCCGACCGCAGTCCTCAACGTTCGTGTAAGACGGTGTCCAGAGCTGGGAGGATCCTCGGAAAATCGAAATCCGCCGGGGCAACCCCGACGACTTCGTGGGGCTCTCCATTGAGCTCGACCGTTTTTCCCAGAACGTCTTTTGCCCCTCCGAAGCGTTCCAGCCAGAGCGTATGTCCTATGACCACGACGCGAGGTCCTCCGGGTACGTTCTCCTCGGTGCGGATGTCGCGTCCCAGAACCGGCGTGAGGCCGAAGACTTCGAGGATGGGATCGGTGAGACGCCCACCGCGGACTACTTCGGCGTCCCCCATACCGGTCAAGGCAAAACCGGATGACCTATAGCCGACCAGAGCATCGAACGAGGCGGTCTCCGCTTGAATATCTCTCAGATCGGGTTGCGACATGTTGCTTCGCCGGCCGCTGGAGCTCGCGTAAACGTCTGCGAGTCTATCGGGCTCCGGATAGGGGAGGGGTCTCAAAACGACTCCGTTCACCACGCTGAAGATGGCGGTGTTCGCACCGATGCCGAGGGCGAGAGTCACCACGGCGATCGCCGTGAATCCCGGTGCTCCACGAAGGTTGCGCAGCGCCACCGTCAGGTCCATGCCTAAAGAAGACACCATCTCGCGAACTCCTCCTTTTCGAGTGGGACGTATGGCTCTTCTCTTCCGCCCTTTCAGTGATTCCGCATGCGCGACGACGAGAGAGGAAGTGAAATCCTTTGCAAGAAACCACGTCTTCCCTGGGCGAGTCTCGTGACGTTCCACCATGTCGAGCATTTCCGCACCGAACCGTCGGCGAAACTTTGGCGGGTAGAGCCAAAGAAGCCATTTGTAGGTGCGCTTCATCATGCGGAAGAATCCGAGAGTACCTGCTTTTCCCGTGCGGCCACCATCAGGCGCTCGAGCTTGGCCGCTTCCGACTCGAGAGCTAACCGCCCTTCTTTGGTGATGCTGTAGTAGCGCCGGCGAGGGTCGTCCTCTTCGGGTGCCGGGCGAGTGCTTGCCTCCACGATCAAATTGCTGTCGAGCATTTTTTTGATCCCGTTGTAGAGCGTTCCCGGCCCCATGCATACTTTACCGTCCGTCCGGCTCTCGATTTCGGCGGCGATACCCAATCCGTGTCGGGGCTCGTCGACGAGAGCGAGCAGGATGTAGAAGGTAGAGCTCGTAATCGGCTTTATACCGCGGCGCTCGGTCATGTTGTCAGACCTCCTAAAGTATCCTTTCGAAATATATTTTATTTCGATATTTCTGTCAAGTCTTAGGGCCTCGCTGGTCGGAAACCTGTGGAAAAAAGGAGTTTTCCACAATTTTCCGTCTCGTGGGGCCTGACCAGGCCTGACCCCATTCCTTTGAGTTTGTGTGGAAAACGCGGAGGCGCTAATCTGTGCCGTCTTCTCTATGGTTCTCATCCGGAGGATACTGATGTCCAAAGACAACACGATCGGATTTGCTCTCGTCGGTCTTGGCATGGCGGGGGACATCCATGCCGAGGAATTTTCTGCTGTGCCCGATGCACATCTCGTTGCGGTTTGTGGACGTTCCGAATCGAAAGCCAAAGCTTTTGCCGACAAGTACGGTGTGGAGCGTTGGTACACCGACTATGAACGCCTCTTGAAGGACGACGAGGTGGACGTCGTCAACATTCTCGTACCGACGGGAAACCACGCCGAGTTCACCATTGCTGCCTCCAACCGAGGCAAGCACGTTCTCGTGGAGAAGCCGTTGGAAGTCAATTTGAACCGAGCCGATGACATGATTCGGGTATGTCGGGACAACGGAACCAAGCTCGGTGTGATTTTTCAAATGAGATTCGGCTCGGTGGCCAAGATTCTCAAGGAAACGGTCGAGTCAGGCGCGCTGGGAAAGATTTTCCTTGCTGATGCAATCGACAAAGAAAGTCGTACACCAGCGTACTACGAAGCCGGGGCTTGGAGAGGAACGAAAGCTCTGGAGGGTGGCGGCTGCCTGATGACGCAGTCGATCCACATCATCGATCTCCTTCAGTATGTCGTTGGTCCGGTTCGGTCGGTGATGGGCCGAGTTGCGACCAAGAAGCACGACATCGAAGTCGAAGACACCGCTACAGCGCTCGTTTCTTTCGACAATGGTGCCATGGGTGTCATCGAGAGCACGACCTCCATCACACCGGCCATGAAATCGAAACTGGAGATTCATGGGGAGCGCGGCACGGTTGTCGCCAACGCTCAGTACGATCAAATCCTTTTTTGGAACATCGATGGTAAGAGCGACGGAATCCCGGTGGAGTCCAAAGTGGAGCTCGGTGACATCGATGATCCTTGGGCCTTTCCGCAGACGAGACATCGCATCCAGATACAAGACATGGTGGATGCCATACGGGAAAACCGTGACCCGATCCTGACCGGTGAAGATGCTCGAGTTTCCTTGGCCATCAATATGGCTATCTATGAGTCGTCTAGAACGGGGAGGGAAGTCTTCCTAGAAGAGCTCGCCCCCGAAAGATTATGAATTCTTGGGTTCTTGAGTTCTGAATTATGACAAGATTTCTGACCATCCTCGAGTCGGTCGTCGGTACCATCCTTGCCGTCATTGCTGTCCTAGTGATTTACCAAGTCGCGAGTCGCTACCTTTTCGGCAATCCACCGAGCTGGACGGAAGAAATGGCTCGCTATCTCCAGGTCTGGCTGGTACTTCTGGCTGCTCCCGTTTGTCTCGCCCGCGGGATGCATCTCTCCGTCGACTACCTAACACCCAAACTACCTGCAGGTCCGCGTTTCCTGGTACGAACGGCCGTTCTCGCCTTGATTGCTCTGTTCAGCCTCGTGCTGACCGTTTATGGCTTCCGGCTTTTGCATGTGGCGGCTCTCCAAGTTTCGCCGGCGTTGGGGATCTCGATGATCTGGCCCTACCTTGCCGTCCCGGTGAGCGGTGCTTTGATGTCCCTTGTGACCTTGGCGCTTTTCGTTGAGAGTTGGAAGGGGAACGGTTCGCCGGGAAGTTGCACCCGATGATTGCCGCTCTATTTCTCTGCTTGATCGTTTTTCTTCTGGTCGGTGTACCCGTGGCGTTTGCCATTGGGTTGAGCGGCGTAGCGGCACTACTCGTGCATGGTCAAATACCCCTCGAAGTGGTTCCTCAAAGAGCCTTTGCCGCCGTCGACTCCTGGACGTTGATGGCGGTCCCCCTGTTCATCTTGGCCGGGGAGTTGATGAATGCTTGTGGGATTTCCGAAAGGGCAGTGAAGCTCGTGGGCCGGGTTCGTGGCGGTCTGCCCACGGTGTCCGTCCTCGCGTCGATGTTCTTTGCCAGCATCACCGGAAGCTCGAGTGCCAGTACGGCGGCTGTCGGTTCGATGATGATCCCGGCTATGAAGCGTCGTGGTTATCCCATAGGATTCGCCACGGCATTCCAGGCTGCAGGCGGTGCATTAGGTCCCATCATCCCGCCCAGCATCATCATGATCGTCATGGGCTATGTCACCGACACTTCCATCGCGGCTCTTTTCATCGGAGGCATACTTCCCGGCATCCTCATTGGCGGTGCGCTTGTTTTGACGGGTTATCAAACGGCTCGTCACTACGAGACGACACCCGATGGGTCCGAGGCTGAAGAGGTTTCCAGGAAAAGGATCGTCTGGGAAGGCCTTCCCGCTTTGGGAATGCCTCTGGTCGTCCTCGGGGGCATCTTGACCGGCGTCTTCACCGCCACGGAAGCTGCCGGGGTGGCGGTGGCCTACGGGTTGATGGCGGGATTCTTCATCTATCGAGAGCTCCGAGTCTCGGACCTGCGGCCTCTTCTCGTCACGTCGGCCTTGCGGGCCTGTGTCGTGATGTTCGTGGCGACCTGTGCGTACCTTTTTGCCTGGATGATTGCTGTGGGCCGGGTCCCGGATCAGATGGGAGGGGCGTTACAGGCATGGGCGCAAAGCCCTCTGACCTTTCTGGTGATTTGTAATCTGATCCTCATCGTCGTCGGCATGTTCATGGAGAGTATCGCGGCGATCATCGTTATTATGCCTATTCTGTTCCCTTTGGCACTTCAGTTCGGCATCGATCCCGTCCATTTTGGTGTCCTTGCGTCGGTGAATCTCTGCATCGGGATGGTCACGCCGCCCTACGGGGCGACGCTCTTCGTGGCTTGTAGTATCTCGGGGCAAAGCGTGAGCAGCGTGGCCCCTTGGACGCTTCGGCCGGTTCTCGCTATGGTGGTGATCTTGGTTCTCATCACGATGATCCCCGGCACCGTCACTTTCCTCCCTCGGATTTTCGGGTTGTGAGAAAGATGCGTTTCCTAGGCTTGGTTTTGGCGGTTGCGTTGCTGGGTTGTTCGAGCCAACCCAGGCTCATCATCAAGGCAAGCTCTTCGAGTGCCGTTAACGAGCCAGCCGTCAGAGGGCTTGAAGTATTTGGTGAGGAGGTCTCTCGTCGGGAGTCGGGCGGTATCCAGGTCGAGGTCTACCCCAATAGCGCTCTAGGGAACGAACGAGAAGTAGTAGAGCTCACGATTATTGGTGCCGTAGAGTTGACTTGTCCCTCCAATGCACCTCTCGCCACATTCGTCCCCGAGCTGATGGTGTTCGAGCTGCCCTACCTCTTTCGCGATCGCCAGCATCTATATAGCGTGTTGGATGGCCCCATCGGGCAGGGCTTCGCCGAACCGTTGCGACGGCGCGGCCTCCGTCTGCTAGGCTATTTCGATTTGGGGCATCGGCATTTGATGACGCGAGACCGGATCGTCGAAGGCATCGATGACATGAAAGGGCTCAAGATTCGCACCATGGAAAATGCGCTTCATTTGAGAGCGTTCGAGGCGTTCGGGGCGAGTCCGTTGCCGATGGCCTATGGGGAAGTCTATACCGCCCTCGAACAGGGTGTGATCGATGGTGCGGAAGCGGCCCGCACGAACTATTACGCCAAACGATTTCATGAAGTAGCCCCTCACTGGGCCGAGATCGGATGGATGTATATCGTCTCGCCCCTCGTTATGAGTGAGCGATTCTATCAAGCTCTTTCGGTCGGTCAACGCCAAGTGGTGGTTGAAGCGGCGCGAAGGGCCATCGAGTGGGAGCGTGAAGAGTATCTGCGACAAGAGGAAAGAGCCTTTGACGAGCTTCGTGCCGCTGGGGTACAAATGACGGCTCCGGCTCGAGACCGTTTCGTTGAAGCGGCCGCACAGGTGTGGCGCGATTCTTCAGACCGTGTCGACCCGAAGCTCGTCGAGGCGATCTTGAAATCAAGTGGGAGAAAATGATGCGGAGAGGGGATTCGTACAAGCGTTGGATATCGTTCCTGGTGTCTTTTTGTTGGTTCTCTCTTGCCTATGCGGAGGGGCCTTTGATGAAGGATGAAAAGGCACTTTATGACGCCATTGATGCGAACCGGCAACAGTATATTGTATTCCTGCGCGAGCTCATCCAGGCCTCAGAGGCCGGTGAAGCATCCGTGCAATCCGTCGTCGCGAAACGGTTTGGAGATCTCGGTTGTGATGTAGAAACGCTCGAGCTCCTTCCCACCCGTTTGAGCTTGGAGAAGGAGTTTGCAGCCGACGAAGCCATCGACATGACGGAGCGTATCACCGTCGTCGGCAAGCTGACCGGTACCGGCGGCGGAAAGAGCCTCTTGTTCTTTGGCCATCCCGATCCCGAGCCCTTCTCGGCCGAGTCGAAAAAAGACTGGAAGCGCAACCCCTTTGCAGGTGTTGTCGAGGGAAACAAGATCTACGGTTGGGGTGTTGCCGATGACCTGGCGGGGGTGGCCATCATGGCGGAGGCCCTTGACGCCGTCCTGACGACGATGGGTCGCCCCAAAGGGGACGTCTATCTGGGCTCTACACCGGCGAAACGGAACGCGCGCGGCATCCTGGCTCTACTCGATGAGGGATACGCTGCTGACGCTGCGGTGTACCTCCATCCCGCCGAGTCAGAAGCGGGCCTCAGGGACCTCAAGGCCATCACCTCGGGAATGCTCCAATTCCGTATCAAAGTCGCGGGCGCCCCTCCGGACACCAAGGAACCAGGGCAAACGGCTTTCGCGCACCTTGCCACGAGTGCCGTTGGCAAATCCCAAGTAGTGCTCGATGCCTTGAAAAAGCTCGACGAAGAACGCGCCAAACGAGTCCGTCACCCCGCGTTGGACGACGCGGTAGGTCGTTCGACGAACCTGCTGGTGAGTCAACTGAATTGTGGCGAGCGGGAGAGCTTGACGCAGGTCCCCACCGAGTGTGTGATCGGAGTTTCTCTCACCTTTCCGCCCAACGAAGAGCTCACGAAGGTACAAAGCGAAATCGAGGAGATGCTTCACAACCTTGCGCAATCCGATCCCTGGCTTCTGGAACATCCGCCAAAGCTCGACTGGCTCTTCGGGACCCAAGGAGTCGAGGTCATGAAAGAGCATCCTTTGTATCAAACCGTGAGCAGAGCCGTCGCAGACGTCACCGGAGAAGCACCAGAGGTCAATCCACTCCATTCCGCCAGTGATATTCGAAATCCAGCGTTGTTCCGGGGGATACCCACAGTGGGTCTCGGTCCCTTGGCGGGCGACTTCACTCAAGCCGGAGGACACGACGAATGGGTGGACGTCGACGACTACATCGCGGCCATCAAGATCTGCGCGAAAGTCATCGTGGACTGGTGTCAATAGCAGAATTCAGGAAATCAAGAAATCAGGAATTCACAACGGTTCGTTTCGTAGTTTGATTTATGCGATGATCTGCGGTCGGTCGGTGTCGCTAGTCTCCAGTTGGTAAGTTCGTGCAATCGAAGAAGCTCCACGTTCATTTCCAAAGCAACCTCAAAGCCCCCTTGGTTTTTCAAATGACCATGGAGAGGTACGATGCCGCGGCCCGTCGACATGAGGATGTGGCCGCTCACGTCGAGGCGAGTATCGGTACGGATCGAGACGCCTTCTTCACGGTAATGAAAGAGGTAGACGTTCTCGTGGGTTGGCGCTTTCCGCGGGAGAACGTGGATAAATACGCTCCTCGTTTGAAATGGATCCACATTTGGGGCGCGGGGATCGAACACCTTCTGCCGCTGGATTGGCTGCCAAAGAATATCGTGCTGACCAACAACAGCGGAGTGCACGTTCCGAAGGCGGGGGAGTACTTCACCATGGCACTCCTCATGCTGAACAATCGGATACCTGCTCTTGTAACGCATCAGCAAAGAGCTGAATGGAAGGAGATCTTCAGCACGTCGATTGCCGGGAAGACCCTGGCCGTGATTGGTGTCGGACAGATGGGGGGGGCTGCAGCCAAACGTGCGAAAGAACTGGGAATGCATGTCCTGGGGGTGCGCCGCACTCGGCGGCCTCACCGCTACGTCGACGAGATGTTTGGAGTCGATGAGCTCGAGAAGACCCTACCACGGGCTGACTTCGTCGTTGTCACGACACCTCTTACTCACGAAACATCGAATTTGATCGGACGCAAAGAGCTCGAATCGATGAAGCCTCAGGCCGGATTGATCAATCTGGCCCGAGCCCAGGTGGTCGATTACAAAGCGTTGGTGGAAAAGTTGCGTGGTGGTGAGCTGAGTGGCGCGATCCTCGATGTCTTCGACCCGGAGCCCCTGCCGTCGAGCTCGCCTCTTTGGAAGACACCCAACCTCGTCATGACACCCCACGTTGCTTCAGACGATTGGGATGAGTACATGCCGCGGACGCTCGACCTGGTGTTCGAGAACCTTCGTCGCCTATTGGCGGGAAAAGCACTGAAGAACCGCGTGAGCCGTCATTTAGGTTACTGAGTATGTTGGCAGTCAGCAGTTAGCAGTTAGCAGTCAGCAGTCAAAGAAACAAGTTAGTGAACTACGGCGTCCTATCGATACTGCCTCCCCTTCTCGCTATTGGTCTCGCTATCCGAACGAAGCAAGTCTATCTCTCGCTGATGGCGGGCATCTGGTTGGGCTGGACCATTCTGAGCGGCTGGAATCCGCTCGCGGGACTCATTGATGCCGTTGATGCATTGGTCATGTCACCCAAAGATGGGGTGCCGCTCAAGGCCCACAACATGGTGCTACCGGTCGTCACGGTCCTCATCGTTCTCCCTGTCGTTCTGTGGATCACCGGGGAAGGCAACTTGATGGACGGCTCGGGTACCATCGCCGCGTTTTGGGCACTCATCGCCGGAGTCATCGTAGCTGGCTCGAGCTATCGTATCCAGGGAATTCTGACCGTTAACGAGATAACGGACATGTTCATGAAAGGGATCGGTGCCTTGGTGCCGGTAGGAGCGCTCTTGGTTCTCGCCTTTGGGATTGGGGACGTTTGTAGTGGGCTCGGCACAGGGGCTTACGTGGCTCGAGCCGCCCAGTCCGGCCTTCCCGCCGGAGTGGTTCCCGCGGCGCTCTTCCTCGTCTCGGGTTTGATTTCTTTCTCGACAGGGACGTCCTATGGTACTTGGGCGATCATGATCCCCATCGCGATTCCCATGGTGGCCTTAATGGACTTGAGTCCGAGCCTGACCATCGCTTCTGTGCTGGGAGGCGGTATCTTCGGAGATCATTGCTCTCCCATCTCCGATTCCACCATTATTTCGTCGATGGCTGCCGGAACCGATCACATCGACCACGTCCGAACACAGCTTCCTTATGCCCTTGTCGTCGCGGGAACGACTCTTGTCTTCTATCTCGTTCTTGGCTTCCTGATGTAGCTCCCTTACGAAGCTCAGAGTTGTAGCCGACGAAGGAACTGCGTCGGGCTATCGTTTCGACTACGCACAGTTCCCGAATTGGAAAACAGTACCGGAGTGGTGAGTCATCGACGAAGGAATAGGACCTAGCGGCTAGTTGTTTCCGACACCCTCGAGGTGCTCGACGTCCGCGAGGTCCTGGAGCCTCCCGGTCGCCTTCTTGTTCTGTATGAGGTCTCGTCGAGAAAGAACATGAACTCTCTGATCGTCGTAGCTTGATTCAACGCGTTTCGACCAGGCCTCGTCAATTCTCGTAATAGGTTGTCTTACTTGCATTTAGGCATGTTGATAAACCCCTGATAATTCATTGAAGCATTAGTTATCCCTCCTTGAAAACTGCTCTCTTGCCTTATTGCTAAATGGGCTGTAGCAACTTCGGCCGCGTCACGGTCTTCGTGCAGCTTGTTCCCTAAATCGACACGTCATGCCCCGAGAACAGCAGCACGTTCCCTAGAACGACACGTCATGCGGCTGTCCGAGGCAGGAAGGTGCTAATTCAACATCCTGATATGGATTTCGGGAACAGGTTACTAATTTAATTACCTGATATGAAGATTAAGCCCTAGTCTCGGGCGAATCCTGGTACATGGAAGACTGTCCCTTTTCTTGCAGTAGTCCGTGCCCCAGCCCGAAGCACCGAAACGCAGGTCTGTGACACATGCGATGCAAACGGTTTTCAATGGGAACCCATCGGGCGCGGGCTCTGGCTCGGAAACGGGCACGGGAGAAATCAGGTTTTCCGCTTCTGTAAAACGGTGGCTGACATAAAGATTCGGCATCTTCATGGTTTCGGGTAGATCCTCTGACTCATCGAACACTGTCCCTTTTTTTGCTTTCTCAAATTAACTGGCTGTCCCCGATTTGGGCGGATGACCATGAGTGCGGAGATTTCTAAGATAGAGGTAGGGGGGAGACGAGACGATGAACAAGGGCACAAGGTAGAGAAGAGCCGCGAGGCCGAAGCGGGTGAGTTCTGTTGCGGCGAAAGGCGCAGGGTTAGTCCTCACGATATCGGCGTATATGCCGGTATAGAAAACCAAGCCCAAGAGAGCGAAGAAAATCGGATGTTGGTTTCGAGTGAGTAGATAGAAGAACGAAAAAGCGATCATGAAGGAACCCACGATGGGTAACACAACCCATCCATGGGCCGAGGGGGCGTCCTCATATCCGATGACGATGTAAGGCAAGGTCAGCGGCAGGAGAAATAGCAGGGTGAGCTCCAGGTGGTGCCTGGCCATCCAATGAGTCGTGATGAACAAGACGATGCAGGCCACCCCGATGGCAACGAGATGAGAAGGAAGGAACTCGAATTGAAGTTGCCTCAGAGCCAGGAAGGGGGCCCCGTATGCCAAACCAAGGACCAACAGGTGAGATATCCCCAACCAAGTGATCGTCCAAGCCGGCACCGCAACACGAAAGGCGTAGATCGAAATGCCGATGGCCACAAGAACCAAAACGGCAAGTGGAGAGAAAGGCTCGAGGGTTGGGATGAGTTCTTGGATGCGGATGTAGAGAAGTATCACGACAAACGGCAACAGGCTCCCGAGTAGGGCGTCGAGCCACCCTCGTCGGGAGTATCGCCCAAATCCGTGAACCCATCTGAGTTTGCGCGACAGCTCGTCAGGAGCTCCAAATTTCTCGACGGCCGTCTTCTGTGCCTCTTCCATGGTGAGACCTCGTATGTATTGGTCACGTATGGAGTCGTACAAGTGGGTGGCAAGTTCCTCCGCAATTTCGTTTTCCCTGGACTCGCCTAGCCTTAGCTTCGAGACAATGGAGCTCAAGTAGCCCCCAACCATGTCAGCGGACACCGGCTTTGTTCCTTTCTCCAATGAGAGCCCCCAGGTTGCTCGAAAAGTGCTTCCATTCCGTTACGGTCTTTTCGAGGAATTCCTTTCCCTCGGATGTGAGTCGGTAGTACTTTCTCGAACGGCCACCAACATCCAACCAATCACCTTGTATCAGACCTTGTTTCTCGAGGCTATGGAGCGCAGGGTAAAGAGATCCTTCCGATAAGTCGAAGTAATTATTGCTCTTATCGCGAATCGCCTTGACGATTTGGTAGCCGTACATGGGTTCTTTGTCCAGTTGCGAGAGGATCAGTACTTTCGTCGAACCTCGTCGGAACTCTCGGAAGAGTCTGAGCATCAATTGATACCTCTTTATACGATGCATGCTAAGAAACTCCTGATTCGTTGTCAATGCTTTTTTTGGGTTGGGACGGCTCGGTACCGACCGTCTGACCTCGGGGAGGACATTTGAGCGCACCGGTCATGGGGCAGGAGCAGGGGAGCGGTGGCTTGAGTTTGTGCGTCGGCAAGGCTCCTGAGGGTTAAGATGAGTTATAGTCGACACACTGCGCAACGAGTTGTGCTTGGTGCGGACCCCGGCATGGAGGATGCGATGACATGGAGTGAGTTCGCGCAGGCGGCGCCCGGGCTTGCAGCCGCCGCGGAGACGCTTTTCGAAAAAAGTGGTGTGATATTCGTGGGCACGATCCGAAAGGACGGGTCACCGCGCATCAGCCCCGTGGAGCCCTACATCGTCGGCGGGCAGCTTTACCTCGGCATGATGTGGCAGTCGCTAAAAGCACTCGACCTTCTGCGTGACTCTCGATGCACGGTCCACAGCGCGATCCGAGATCGATTCGCCTCGGATGGTGAGTTCAAGCTGCACGGGAGAGCTTCGGCGGTTCAGGATCTCGGGGAGCGAAGTCGCTTCGGTGATGCCGTCTACGAGAAGATCGGTTGGAAGCCCGAGGAGCCGAACTATCACCTTTTTTCGGTCGATATCCGCAGTGCGGGATTCTTTGAGACGGATGGGAAGAAACGGCTCGTGAAGCGATGGAGAGTGGGGGAAGAAGTCACCCAATTCCATCAGACCGGGTAGGACGTTCCTACTTTCACTGAATTCTGGCATCTTGATTTCTCGAGTTCTTGATCTATCATTCCTTAACGGCCATCAACGTCCATACTTAGCTGGAGGCGGGTCATGTCCAACTATCGTCGGCGATATGTCATTGTCCTCTTCTTGATCGCACAGGCGTTCGGTCCATTCGCTCTCGGCGCCAACGATGTGCGAGCCCCGTGCTGTGCCGGTAGCTGGTACCCCGGTGACGCCGAGAGTTTGGCGAAAGTCATTGACGGTCTCTTGGATGAAGCATCCGCGCCTGAGCTCGAGGGCAAGCCCCTGGCGCTCATTGCGCCACATGCCGGCTATCGATTCAGTGCTTCGGTGGCTGCCGTCGGTTACAAGTCTCTCGATGGACACTCCTACAAGCGCGTGATCGCATTGGCGTTCAGTCACCGTTATGCCAACACATACCAAGGCGTCGATGTACCGAAGTCATTGACGGCTTATCGGACGCCCTTGGGCGACGTTCCCATCGACAGAGAAGCCTGCGAGGAGCTACTCAAGTCACCGCTCTATTCTTCTCACAGCGGCATCGATCGTGAGGAGCACTCGCTGGAACTGCAGTTGCCGTTTCTTCAAAGGGTCGTGCCGGGCTTCAAGCTCGTGCCCCTTTTGGTGGGGAAGATGTCCACGCGAGACTATGCGAAGGCTGCCGAGGCACTACTACCGTTGCTCGATGAAGAAACGCTTGTCGTCGTGAGCAGCGATTTTACGCATTTTGGTGCGAACTACGGTTATCAGCCCTTTCGTAGCGACGTGGAGGCGAAGCTCACGGAGCTTGCCGACCAAGCTTATGCACCCCTCGAGAACGCAGATTTTGACGGATTCGTCGAGCATCTGGAAACGACGAGCGACACGATCTGTGGAAGAGGTCCGATATTGATGTTGCTTCGCACGCTTTCCATGCGTGGAGGAGCCAAGGGAGTAAGGGCAGCCCTGGACACCTCGGGACGCATGGTGAGCGACTGGGCCAACAGTGTCACGTACCAATCCGTTGTTTTCGTTCCCCGTCCCGACAAACTCAATCATGAAGAGCGAGCCGTGCTGCTCCGTTTGGCCCGTCAAACCGCCAAGGCCCAGCTCAACGGTAAGGACCGTATCCAACTCAACGAGGAAGAAGTTCCGGTATCGCTCAAGGTGGACGGAGCCAGCTTCGTAACGTTGAAGAATCATGGAGAGCTCCGCGGTTGTATCGGAAACATGGTCGCCAACGGACCGCTTTGGAAATCAGTGGTTCAAAACTCGATGATGGCTTGTCAGGACTATCGTTTTGCTGGAAATCCGGTGACGGCGCGAGAATTGGATGAGATTGAGCTGGAGGTGAGTTACCTGACGCCTCTCGAGCGCATCAACGGGCCCGAAGACATCGTCATCGGGCGGGACGGATTGCTCCTTCAGTGGGGCCGCCAAAGCGGCGTACTGTTGCCTCAGGTGGCTTACGAGCTCGGTTGGACTCGTTCGGACTTTCTCGATGCTTTGTGCCGAAAGGCGGGCGTCCCTCGCGGTACTTGGAAACGTAAAGACGCAGCTTTATACTCCTTTGAAGCCGAAGTGTTCAGCGAGCACGAGCTCCATCCTTGATATCCGACTCTGGAGATATCAAATGGCCCGAAAGACTACCCGCCGAGAAATGCTCACCCAAGTCGGCGCCGCCGCGGCGGGCTTGGCCCTTTCCTCGCCCTCTTTGTTATCCGGTGCGAGGGGTCGCACCGACGAGCCGCTGGAGTTTGGTTCAGAGTCTCGCGTAGTCGTGGCGCGAGACGACGTTCTCGCCCGTGGCAAGTTGGAGGACCACCTGGAGCTCCTTCGGAAACTGCTCGATGCTTCTCTTCAGAAGATCTGCAACGCATCGGACGCGACCGAGGCCTGGGGGTCTTTGTTCAAGCCGAAAGATCGTGTGGGCATCAAGGTCAACACGCTCGGACTCTCCACCCAACCTATGGTCGTGGAGGCGATCGTGCAAGGACTTCTTCAAGCGGGTCTCAAAGAGCAAAACATCGTCGTTTGGGATCGGTTCGACGTCGAGCTCGACCGAGCCGGCTTCAAACTGAACCGCTCCAGACGCGGTTTTCAATGCCGGGGAACCGATGCGGAGCTTGTGGGGAAAGGCTACGAGCGCCAAATCGAGGTCAGCGGTCAGATCGGCTCTTGCTTTTCCCGCATAGTAGCGGATGAAGTGGATGCTCTCATCAGCGTCCCCGTTCTCAAAGATCACAATCTGGCGGGTGTTTCTCTCGGCATGAAGAACTTCTACGGGGCTATCCACAATCCCAACAAGTACCACGACCATAACTGCGATCCTTACATTGCCGACGTCGTTTCTCATCGTTTCATCGCTCCCAAGTGGCGACTGACGATTTGTGACGGCACTCGAGCGCAGTATCACAACGGCCCCGGCGCGAGTCCCGGGTACGGCTGGCCTTTCAACGGTCTCATCGTCAGCAACGACTTTGTGGCCGCCGACGCGGTGGCTGCGGCGTTCGTCGAATCGGAGCGAAAAGACCGGGGTCTCCCACCGCTGGCCCAAGAGAACCGCCCCGCCAAGCACATTGCCACGGCTGGGGCACGTGGATTGGGCGAGTCTGATTTGGGGAAGGTCCGGCGAATCGAGGTTTGAATGGAACGTCTGGAAAACTTGTTTCGCTATCCAAGCCGGCGAGATCTGCTTCGATGGGGTGCATCGGCTTGCGGCGCAGCAGGAGTGTTGGGTCGCGGACACCTCGTTTCCCCTCAGGATGCCGCAGGACGAGGTCAGCTGGCGGGTCCCACTCTCGAAGGAGTGGTACGTCATGAGGCGATGTTCTGGGAGGAGCAGCCCGAGAAGAAGGTCAAGTGCGTTCTTTGCCCCCGAGAGTGTGAAGTAGCCGACGTCGAACGCGGCTACTGTGGAGCTCGCGAGAACCAAGGGGGTCACTATCAGACGTTGGTCTATGGTGCATTGTGCTCGGCCAACATCGATCCCATCGAGAAGAAACCTCTTTTTCACTATTTGCCGGGAACCACCGCGTTTTCGATCGCCACCGCGGGATGCAATATCGAGTGCAAATTTTGTCAGAACTGGGAGATCAGTCAGTTTCGGCCAGAACAAGTCGATAGCAGGTTCGTGCCTCCCGAACAGCTGATAGCCATCTGTAAAAGGGAGCGTTCGCCGACCGTCGCTCACACGTACTCCGAACCGGTCATTTTTTACGAGTATATGCATGACACAGCCGCATTGGGTCGGAAGCAAGGTGTGGGTGCTGTAATGATCTCCAACGGCTACATCCAGGAAAAACCCTTGCGTGAACTATGTCGCTACATCACGGGAGTGAAGATCGACCTCAAGGCTTTCACGGAGACCTTCTACCAAGAGCAATGCAATGGAGAACTGAAACCGGTTCTCGCGACACTCGAAACGCTCAAGGATATCGGAATCTGGTTCGAGATCGTGGTTCTCGTCATCCCGACGCTCAACGATTCCGAGGAAGAGATCCGCCGAATGAGCAAATGGGTCGTGGGGCATCTCGGCCCAGACGTGCCGATGCATTTCAGTCGGTTTCATCCCACCTATCGCGTCGTGAACCTCCCCCGAACCCCCATATCGACGGTGGAGCGATGTCGAGAAGTCGCTTTGGAGTCCGGCGTCCACTACGTCTACGCCGGGAACATCCCCATGCACCCAGGGGAGAACACTTATTGTCACAGCTGCAACGAGACGCTCATCCGGCGAGCGGGTTACCGAATCGTGGCTAACAGCGTCAAAGACGGCAAGTGCTCCAAGTGCGATACGGCGATTCCGGGTGTATGGAGTCAGGAACAGGCGTTGTCATTTCAGCCACGGTCATAGGTGGCCACGGAGACACGAGCATTGCGCCCAATTAATCGTTGGGTCGTTACTTTGACGGCTACGGTGTTGAGCTGTGCCTGTGTGGAGGGTCAGCGCTCTTCTGACGTGGCTGTCATCACGCCCGATGAAGACAGCACCTGGAGAGAGGCGCTCATCGAGGACCGAAACAAGAAAGACGAGGAACTGAAGACTTCTGTTGTGTCACCGATGGCTCGTTCTCAATATCTGTTATCGGAGCCCAGGGAGACCATTTACCTGACGAGGAAAGACAGGACCTTTGGGCTGGCCTATTTCCCCCCTGTGCCCGACGCCGTAATCATGATCGTCAAGGAAGTCGACAGCTGGTACTGGTATGACCAAGGATTGAACGTGATCTGCCATCGAGACGATGAGCAAATGCCGAATGGTTCGCCCATCAATGCACCCGCGACGTTTGCCATCGAAGGTTTCTATGTTTCGGTCCATCCCGAGGAGAACCAATTCGCTTTTGCCATCTACGACCATGAACGGCCGGGTAAGAAGTCCTTTGAACATCTTCACTATTTCCCACCTGATGACGCCTATATGGTCGACGCGCGGCTCACCAAGTTCCCGGAGCCCGACGAGGTCACACTAGTGACGAGCGAGAATCTGGAGAAGGTGTTCTACAGATACGCGAGAGTCGAGTTTGAATTGGAGGGCAAGACTCGCGAACTTGCGGCCTTCAAATATGAAACATCTGGTGACGACTCGTCGAGGCTCTTTGTTCCTTTCAAGGATGCGACAACGAGCCGCGAAAGCTACCGGGAGGGGCGTTTCATGGAGATCGAAGAGCCCGAGACGGAGCGCTTCGAACTGGACTTCAATCGCTCGTTCAACCCGCCATGTGCCTACTCACCGGCCTACGATTGCCCCATCCCACCAGAAGAAAACCACCTCACCCTGCCAATTCGAGCCGGCGAAAAAACCTACAAGTGAGTTGAAAAACCCACAAATGGGGGACAGTCCCCGGTTAACTTGTTGATAGGAATATGGTTCTACTGGGGACTGTCCCCAGTTTCGGACCATGGCCAGGAGAGGTGGACAACCGTGCCACCCCCGGGGGCGGGTTCGATATGGAACGATGCATGGATCATGTTGGCTCGGTAGCGCATGATGTGGAGTCCCATACCTTTGGAGGTCTCCCTCTTCGCCGAGATCCCGGTCCCGTCGTCTCGAACAGTCAACATGCATTTGTCTCCTGCTCTCTCCAATTGGACGACGACGCTCTTCGCTTGGCCGTGCTTGATGGCGTTCGCTACGGCCTCTTGCACCACGTAGTAGAGGTGCCGAGCCGTGGCTTCGTCGCTTGGTGATAGGCAGTCTTCCGCTTCCACCACGCAGGACACGCCGAAGAGCCGCTTCATGTTGGCGCTCATTTCTTCCAGCGCCGCCATGAGCCCACCCACTTCGAGCGCTACGGGGTAAAGGCCGCGCGCCAAATGGCGCGCCTGGGTTATTGCCTGGGAGACGAGCTGCGCTATTTCCGCTGTCGCCTCAGATTCGGGTGCGGCCTGAGCGGAGAGCTTCTGTGCGACGGCCTTACTCAGAAAAGCAATCCCCGCCAGTCGCTGACCCAAACTGTCGTGCAGATCTTGTCCTATCCTGGATTGTTCTCGTGCGCTCACCTCGAGGATTTCCCGCTCGAGGCGTTTCCGATCCGTGATGTCTGCAATCAGTACCACCATGCCGGTGAAGTGGCCGTCCACATCCCGAATGGGCGCTGACCATGCTTCTAGATCGACGACCGAGCCGTCTCGCCGCAGCCGGGATACTTCGTGTCCATCAGCGGCATAACCTCGCTTCACGCGCCTTTGCAGCTCTTCTACTTCGTCGCCCGGCACCTGTGGCGGAGGGCCGCCCAGCACTTCGCCCTCGCTCCAACCAAAGATCTTCTCGGCGGAGCGGCTCCACTCGACGACGTGGCCGCCGCCATCAAGAGTAAAGATGCCCATTGGGCAAGCTTCAATGAGTGCTCGTAGTGTCTCGTGGGTCTGCCGCAGAGCTTCTTCGGTCCTTTTGTGGTCAGTGAGATCCTGATGAACACTAAGAAGAGCCTGGTCATCTTCCCATTGAATGAACCTCGATGTGATTTCCGCGGGAAAAGGGCTGCCGTCTGATTTCAAGCAACGATACTCGGAAGGGTAGACTTTTCCCCCAGCCTGAAGCTCCTGAAGTCGGTGAGAGACACGACGGGCTTCTCCTTCTTCCAAAAAGTCCGATGGGGCTTTCCCGACCAACTCTTCCTCTGAAGATCCGTACATTGAGAGTAGGGCGAGATTGGCAAACACGATCGTTCGACCCGAAACGAGGGAGACGCCGAATGGCAGCTGCTCCAGCAATGTTGTCAGCATGTTTCCGGTTCGTTCGTTCGAGCTTGACGTCGATGGGGCCGTCCCGCGTCGCTTCAATCGGGCGATCTGGCCACGCAGCTCGACCAGCTCATCGATCAGTTGTTTCTTGGTCTTGTGCTGGTCTTTGCTCAAAGGGGCCAACCTCTAGGTCTGCTGGGAGATACTGACCTAATTCACGAAAGGGGCGAAGGAACTCTCCCTTGAGGACTAAAGGTAGCACAACCTGTTCGACGTTGGTCAGTGGTTTCGCAAGGACTGTCCCCAGAAGCCGGCGAGGAGATAGAGCACCAAAGAACATCCTGCTGCGGCCAGTGCGTAAGGAAGCTGCGTTCGGACGTGGTCGATGTGATCCGTTCCCGCCGCCATCGATGAGATGACCGTCGAGTCCGAGATGGGCGAGCAGTGATCTCCAAACACGGCTCCCCCAAGTACCGCCCCGATAGTGAGGCCTGGATGGAGCCCAATGAGGTGGATCATCGGAACGGCGATGGGGAACATGATGGCCCAAGTCCCCCACGATGTTCCCGTTGAAAAAGAAATGGCGCAAGAGACCAGAAAAAGGGCAGCGGGAATGACGCCGGGGGAAAGTCCGGACTTAGCGGCTCGAGCGATGTACAGACCGGTGCCGAGGACTCTACAAGTGTCTCCGATGACAAATGCCAAGAGGAGCAAGATCACGATAGGGATGAGGCCACCGACTCCTCTCATGAACAAATCCGTTAGTTCCGTGACACTCAGGATCCCCTGACCTCTATATACGAGTGCGGCTACTGCCAGGGCGACTCCCACTCCCCAGAACACGGATGTCGTACCGTCGCCTCTCATGACGCTTCCATCGCCGGTAATGTAAAGAACACCCAGGACCGTCACGACGATGGTCGCGATAGGGAGGACCATATTCAATGCTCGAAGAGGCACTCCCGGTTTTGCCTCCAGCATGAGCACCTCGGTCGCAACCAGTGGCTCAGCACCGTCGCGAAGCACCTTTCCTTCTTCGACGACCCGTCGTTCGGCCTCTTTCATGGGACCGAAATCCCTTCCCGTGAGGATCACAACGAGAGCCGAAAAGACGGCAAGGACAGGGTAGAAGTTGAAGGGGATCGATCCCACCATGGCTCGGAGCGGTTCCTCCATGCCTTGGGCGGCGAGAAGGCCGATGATGTAAGCCCCCCAGGAGTTGATCGGGACCAAGGTGGCGATTGAGGCGGCCGCCGAATCGAGAATGTAGGCCAGTTTCTCCCGCGAAATTCGGAGCTTGTCGAATATCGGTCTCGAGACAGGTCCCGAAACGTAAACACCAATGTTGGCTTCTATAAAAATGGTTGTGCCGATGGACCAAGCCAGCAAACCAGCAGCACGCTTGCTCTTGACCATTCCATGCTCAGTCAACCATTTAACGAATCCCCCGTTCCCCCCGAGTACTGGGTGAATGTCAGTAGCGCTCCAATCATGGCACTCAAAAGAATGATCTTGGTGCGTCCTTCATCGGTGAACACGTTCACCATGGCATCCATCGTTTGGACGAAGCCGGCAATCGGGCTCCACCCACTCAGTATCGTTTCCCCGAGCCAAATGCCGACGAACAAGGACAGGTACACCTGACGGGTCCAAAGAGCGAGTGCAAGAGCGAGGAGCGGTGGAAGAACCGAAATGGCGCCGTAGTCTGTCATAGATGCCTTTGAGAGCGGTCTTAATATATCGACGGCAGGAATGGTTGCGAACCGGCGCGCTAAGTTCTATTCGCTGACCGCCCGGGGTCGTAAGCAGATCGTTGCCGAGACACAGACCTGGCGCAAGATGGTCGCCATCATGTCGCGAGTGCTGGGGGATGAGGCGTGAGCGTCTCGAGTCGGATTCGCGAGTGGACCCGCCGTTTGGCGGGCACGTTTCGGGGGCAGGACGAGGAAGAGGAGCTCCGTTGGGACGCGTCGTCGAGGAAATCCGTCATGAGCAAGAACCGCGAGTGTTGGAAATCATAGGAATTGTGGAAGATGCTCTTTACCGTTCTATGCGAGAGCCCGCTCCGCCGACGATATCCATACCCTTCTCTCAAGCCGAGCCTCGTCACCTACGCTCGACCTTCCTTAACGTCGTCGTGCGGCCGTCCGCGGGGACGCCGATGAATCTCGCACCCGGCGTGGCGGCAGCTATAAGCGACGTGGACCGAGACCTCTCACTCACCCTTCGGTCGATGGACGACCGCGTCAAAGCCCATTTCAACTAGGAGAAGGTGCTTGCCATTCTGGCCGCAGCGTTCGGCGGGCTCGCCCTTCTTTTGGCGGCGGTAGGGCTGTACGGCGTCATCTTTTATGCGGTCGCCCGTCGTCAAACGGAAATTGCCATTCGGATGGCACTCGGTGCGAGCCGGAGTCATGTCGCATGCATGGTGCTGGGACGAGCGGCCGCTTTGGTGGCAATGGGTGTGGTCGCTGGATGGATCGTCAGCCATTGGGTTGTCGACTCTGTCCAGTCGTTACTCTTCGGCCTGCCTGCAAGAGAACCGAGGTTGTTCTTAGCTGCAGCGGCGATGCTCGTGGTTGTCGCCGCTATCGCCGCTTGGTCACTGGCTCGGAGGGCTGCCAAGCTTGATCCGTCGGGGGTGTTAAGGGAAGGGTAGCATCTTGGAGTACTCCATAAAGACGTCCTTACGAAGTCTAACGATACGCAGGACGCCGTAGGCCACGGGTCCCAATGTAAGACACAGCGAAACGAAGAGTGCCGCCGGCCAATTGGTGCCTTCCATCATGGCGAAAAACAGTCCTTCGCTAGCGCCTTCCGTATCTCTAGCATCTCTTGACGCGCCTCCTTGGCCACCTTCGGATAATCGGCGGGAAGGCGTTCGAGGGTGTCAGCAATGATCTCTGCCACGGTACGACGCGTGAACGGTTTGTCGTCGGCGGGAACCGCGTACCAAGGCGCGGATATCCGTGACGTGGCGTTGAGCGCTTCTTCGTAGGCCTTCATATAGTTGTCCCAATGTTTTCGTTCCTCGACATCACCTTTTGAGAACTTCCAGTTGGCGTCTAGCTCGTCGATGCGATCCAGGAAACGTTTGTTTTGCTCCTGTTTGGAAACGTTCAACCAGAACTTCAAAATCACGGTTCCATTGAGCGCAAGGTGGTGCTCGAAGTTCCGGATGGACTCCAGCCGCTCGGCCCAAACGGTCTTCGGGTCCAGTCGGGGTAGCCTTTGGTTGCCCAAGTGTTCGGGATGCACTCGCACCACCAGTGTTTCTTCGTAGTGGCTGCGATTGAAGATGCCGATGCGGCCTCGTTCGGGTAGGCGACGGTACACACGCCACAGGAAGTCGTGGTCCAGCTCTTCAGAAGACGGCTGTTTGAAAGAGAACACCTGGCATCCGGCGGGATTGATCCCCGTCATGACGGCGCGAATGGTTCCATCCTTTCCGGCGGCATCCATCGCCTGGAAGACGACGAGGACGGCGTACCTATCGTCAGCGTACAGCTTCCTCTGCAGGGCTTGCAGTCGTTCCACCGCTGCATCGAGCGCCTTACGGTTGGCTTTTTTCTTCGTGTGGTCCTCCGGCGGTGTCGTAGGTGCTCTGACGACCTGGAAGGATCCATCGAAGGGAACAAGATAGGGGCTTTGAATCGGTTCGAACAGAATGGGCTTCAGCTTCATAAGTTATCACCTCGGTCGGAAGCGAGTCGCCACAACAAAGTGGCCGAGACCAACTTGATGCCGCCTAGAAATATCGCTGCGGCAGCGGTTCCGTGGACCGGAACCAAGACAACGCCTGTGAGCAAAGCCCCCAGGCAGGCGCCGGCGTGGTCGGCTCCCACGATGTGACCCGCGGCTTCGGCGGCTCGACCTGTAGCTGTTAGCTCGATTCCACCCGCTAGTGCGAAGGCGGCACCGCCTAGAATACCTGTCGCCATCACCAGTATCGAGACGGACAACTCAACAAGCAACAACGTCCAAGGGCTCGTCTGCAACTTTCCAAGAGCAGGCAGGAGGAGCGGGGCAGAACAGGCCAGCATCGCCAGTAACAGATCGGCGGTGATGAGCCATCGCTCGAGCCGCTTGGCCAAGCGACCCGCTAACCAGCTGCCGAGCACGAGTCCGCCCATGAACAAAGCGATGATCCAGCCTATGCGCTGGTAGACATATCCGTAGAGGTTCTGAAACGCGAAAAGCCAAACGATGCTGAGCGCCATGGTGACAAAGCCGGTGGTGGCAATGGAAACCAACACCGCACCACGGGCCCAGCCGGTCTGAGCGCCGCCTCGGAGACGAGACATCGTCAAGAGGAGCGCGATAAGGAAGAGAAAACAAAGTACCAAAGGAAGCCAGCCCATGCGACGTAGGCGCTCGATGGTTCCGCCTTCATGGCCCCCGGTCATGCGATCCCAAAGCACGAGGCGCTGGAAATAGATGAAGGGGTGGAGGTCGGTGCTCACTTGGACGGTGTCAGCCTGATCGAGCTCCGCTGCTCTCATCGCAGTTTTTTCTGAATCGAGCCAATCTGTCGCCCCCTCGAACCAGACGGGATGGAAGACTTCAGACGAAACGCGACGTTCATCGTATCGCCTTCTCATCACATTCGGGTCGGTGGTGGTGAGCCCCGCCGTCGTTGAAGCCAGAACATGTGCTGGATGTCCCCATCCGATCAGGACATGGGGAAGATGAGTTTGGATCGTTGCTCTTAGTGATGCGAGGTACTCGCCCGACGCAGATGTGAGGCTTCCGGGGGAGGCCGTGGCTGTCAAGCATAGAACCGATTGTGAGGTCATGGCTCGACGAAGCTCGCCGTAGAATTCCTTCGTGAAATAGCGAGCTCTCAATGCCGAGGTCGGCTCCGGTAATTGGGCAATAACCAAATCGAAACGGTTCTTTTGAGTCTTGATGAAAAAGCGGCCGTCGGAGTGGTTTATGTGGACCCGCTCATCCTCGAGGGCGTCGCGATCTTTCGTTGCCAAGAAAGGCTCGATGAGATCGACTTGGTGAGGATCGGGCTCGACGTAGTCCACCTGCTCGACCTGATGATGCAGAATCTCGGCCAATAGTCCTTCTGCTCCTCCGCCCAACATCAATACATGTCTAGGTGAAGGGTGCTGGCTCATCCAGAAATGGGCCAACGGTGCATAAGTGTAAGGATCGGGAAAATCCGAAATCGCTTGTCCGTCGGAGTACAAAGTGTATTGGTCTGCTAGTCGTCCTACGGCGAGGTTCTGGTATTTGGTGTCGGTCTCCGCGACGAGCTCGTACCCCGGTGCCAAATGTCGCCACCGCCGTTGGGTGAGCCGCCGGTGGATGTCCTCCCCTCCCACCGTGACGATGATGAGCGTTGCCACAGCCGAGACAACCAGAATCGAGGCCGCGAGGGTTCGCCGCGATATGAGCCAGAGCAATACCGCTGATGTGATGAGTGTGACCGCCCCACAGAGGAGAGCCACCACAATGGGCGGGTAGTTTTCGATGGCCCAGTAACTGAACCACGCCCCGCCCAGCAAGCTGCCCAGGGATTCCAAAGCATATATGCGGCCTAGAGGCCCGGAGCCCATCAAGATGTTTTGGTCGAGCCGCTCGGCAAAACGAATAGCCAAAGGGAATGCCATTCCTACCCAAAGACTTGCAGGCACGACGAAAAGGACGGTCGACCAGACGGTGGTCGCGAGCGGCAGCAACTCGCCGGGATCTGCGCCTAGCCATCCTCGCGCTCCCCGAAAAATCCAGATGTCCATGATCACGGTGATGCTCAAAGCGATGAGAGCGCCCACGAGTGCAAGGTCCAGCTGCTCGCGTTCCGGCTCCCACCAACCGGCAAGGATGCCGCCCAGAGCGACGCCAAGAAGCCAGGCGGCCAGCACCAGACTCCAAGCGACCTCGCTTCCGAACATCAACACAAGGGCCTCTCGTATCAGGAGGGACTGGCTCACGATGGCCTGGATTCCCAGCACCAAAACAACGCTACCGAAGGCAAGGCGCGGTTGCCACCGGGACGGCTGCGTGCTGCTATCATCCGCCATGAAGCTCTCATTCTATCGCTTTCGCGAATTCCGGTGTTCGTTCTAGACTATGTGTCTCGGGAAAGGAGATGTGACATGAAGAAGAACGAGGGCCAGGGTATCAAGCGGCGGTCTTTTCTAACGGGAACAGCAGCGGCGGCGGGAGCCTCCCTGCTTTCCGGTGTGAGCTCCTCTCGCGCCGAATCGACGGCGACCCCTCCAGAGATTCCTCTGCGCACCTTTGGGAGAACGGGTGTCGAAGTCTCGATCGTTGGCGTCGGTTGTGGAAGCCGTTTCTACGAGCCGATTCCGGATGACGAATCGGCAGCCGAGCTCGTGCGCCGTGCCATCGACCGAGGTGCCCGCGTGATCGAGACCAGCGCGAATTACGGCCCTGACGGCATCAGTGAGAAGAGAGTGGGTTTGGCTATGAAAACTCACCGGTCCAAGGCCTTTCTCGAGACCAAGGTCGACGAGCGCAACTACGATGGTGCCATGCGGGAGATGGAACGAAGTCTAAAACGTCTCGAGACGGATAGGCTCGACTTGGTTCTTCATCATTTCCTCAAGACGAACGAGGAGGTCGATGAGGTCGCGACCGAGAACGGGGCTGAAGCAGCTATCCGAAAGATGATCGATGAGAAGGTCGTACGATTCCGTGGCTTTTCCACACACCTCCCCGAAGTCGCGTTGGCAGGTATGGAGAAGCTGGACCCCGATGGAATTCAACTTCCTTTGAATGCGACTCGAGTCCCGGATTTCGAGCCCGAAGTGCTTCCGGCAGCGAAAACACGGGGGACCGCCGTCATTGCCATGAAAACATGCGGAAAAGGCTACTTCTTCAAGGCCCACGCCACCAAGCCGGATCGTATCGATGAATACGGACCGCCTCCTGGGGCGCTTGATCGCTGGGACCTGCCGACTCCGCGCGACTACATCCACTACGCGCTTTCCTTGCCCATCGCCACCGTTGTTGTCGGGATGGACTCCTACTTCACATTGGACGGAGTCGTGTCGGCGGCTTTGGAGTTCGGCGGGCCTTTGAGTGCTCAGCAGATGGCATCTATCAACGAGCGAGCGCAAGCGTTCAAGACGACCGGATTTTGGATCCCGAGAGGTTGAATCGCGGCTCAGTCTTTCGAGCATCATTATCTTCTGGGCTCATCTCGAGCCAGAATAGGGCCTGTTTGAGCTCAAGGGGCTTTGCCATGCCCTCGTTTTTGCTTCAATGGAGAGCCGAGGTGAGGTGCGGGCTAGGTTGTCTTGTTGATGATGGAAAACATCAGAAACCGGACTTTGGGTAGTTGAGCGAAGAGCGTCTTTACTCAACATCTGGTCCGGACTATGATTTGCCCCCATGCCAAAGACGAGTCATTCCCTGCTGACTCTTTTGGCCATTTTTTTTGTCGCTATCGTCCTTCGCGTCTGGGGGATGGACTACGGCTTACCTCATCCCCTCACTCGACCTGACGAAGAGCATCTCGTTGGCCGTGCCTACCATATCCTGGCCACGGGCAATCCACATCCGGGAGGCTTCGATTGGCCTAGCTTTCTCAGGTACCTGGACACGCTCGTGCTGGGAATGTACTACCTCGTGGGTAGAGCTTTGGGCCACTACGAGAGGCTCTGGGATTTCTTGTTTGACGCCGTTGTTCTCCGTCCCGGCCTTCCGTACAGAATTTGTCGCGGGGTCAGTGTGGTTTTCGGAGTCGTCACTGTCGGGATGACCTATCTACTATCTCTCCGAGCATACGGCAGCCGCGCGGCTGCTCTCCTTGCAGCCGCAGCCTTGGCGACTTGTCACCTGCACGTCCGGAATTCTCATTTCGCATTGCTCGAAGTCCCTATGACATTTTTCATCATCCTATCCCTTCTGTTCGCGCTCAGGGCAGCGGACAAGCCGAGTTTTGCCAACTTCGTGTTTTCTGGAGTCTTCGCCGGGCTTGCGACTTCGACGAAATACAATGCGGGGCTGGTCGTTCTCAGTTTGGTCGTTGCTGGGTGGATATCTTTCCGGAGCCCGAAACGAGGTATCACACTGCGGGACCTTGTCGGCCGGCTTTTGGTCGCAGGGCTGAGTATGACCCTGGTTTTTGCACTGACATCGCCTTACGTTGTCCTCCGCCAAGCGGCCTTCGTGAGGGATCTGGGCAACCTCATCAGCCTCCACTATCAACCTGAAAGCGAGTGGGCTTTGTGGACCCACCTCCGGGTGACCCTTCCCGGCGGACTCGGATGGTCTTTCCTTGGAGTCGCATTGGCTGGCCTGTTGCGCGCTCTCTGGCTGAGACGAACCGCAGATTGGGTGCTCTTGGCATTCTTTCTACCTTATTTTGTCTTTATTTCTGGTCTCAGCAGTGCCTTCCCTCGCTACCTGGTGCCTTTGACACCACTATTTGCGGTTTTTGGCGCCGATCTCATCAATGCCTTTCCTCGAAAGTCGATTCGAGCTCGTTCGGTCGTCTTTGCGGTCGTTTTGGTTGCCCTTTGTGGTCCCAGTCTTTGGTCTTCGATTCAGTTCGATCGGCTTGCTTCTGTCAAGGACACTCGCCTACAGGCTGCCGAATGGATAGCCCAGAATGTCGCTCCTCAAACGGAGATCCTCCTGTGCCGAGGTTACGGCGCGCCGCATATCAACAAAGACCGTCGTCGGCCCCCCGCGTTTCGACCGACAATCATCAACTGTTTCACCGGAAGACCGAAACCTGCCGCAGCTCCATATCTCATCACCCATGAGCACCCGAGTCTGAGCAACTACTCGAGGATCTCGGATGAAGTACGCACGTGGCTCGGGGAACAGGGTGAACAAGTGGCCGTTTTCAGTCCGTTTGAGAATTCGGAGCTGCCTGCGGCAATCTTCCACCAGTCCGACGCGTTCTACCTACCCTTTTCCGGTTTTGCCGGGGTTGAGCGAGGAGGGCCCATCGTTCGTATCTGGAAGCTAAGGAATGGCTCATCCTCCTGAGCTCTCTATCTTCTCTTTCAACGCCAATAGCCTCCTCGGTACAGGTTATGAATGGGATTCGGTTGAACAGAGCTTTATGGAGCAGATATCATCTACGGAATCCGAAGGATGACTGATGAGTGATTTTTGGACCCGTCGACGCGTGCTCGTAACAGGAGGGGCAGGCTTTTTGGGTTCCCGGATCGTTGCAAAGCTACGCGATCAAGATTGCAAACACATTTGTGTTCCGCGTCGGGCGGCCCAAGACTTGAGGGTCGAAACCAACGTGAAAGCCCTCTATCGTGATTTTCGTCCCGATCTGGTGATCCATGCCGCCGGCAATGTCGGAGGTATCGGTGCTAATCGAAATCAGCCGGCCACTTTCTTCTATGACAACATGATGATGGGAGTCTTGTTGCTGGAGCATGCGCGCCGCTTTGGGACTGGAAAATTCGTTGTGGTGGGTACCATTTGCTCCTACCCTAAGCACACGCCCGTACCTTTTCGCGAAGAAATGCTCTGGGAGGGCTATCCGGAGGAGACCAACGCCCCCTACGGCTTGGCGAAGAAAGCCCTTTTGGTTCAAGCGCAGGCCTACCGAAAACAGTACGGCTTCAACGCCATTTACCTTTTGCCTGTCAACCTCTACGGACCAGGAGACAATTTCGACCTTGAACGGTCTCACGTCATACCTGCCCTCATAAGAAAATGTCTCGAGGCGAAGGAGGCCGGTGAGCCCGCCATCACCTGCTGGGGAGATGGCAGCCCCACTCGGGAATTCCTGTATGTAGAAGATTGCGCCGAAGCGATTGTGTTGGCAGCGGAGCAATACGACGGGGTGGAGCCGGTCAACATTGGCACAAGTAAAGAAATCTCAATCAAAGATCTGGTGCATCTGATTGTTCGCCTGACGGCCTTCGAAGGTGAGATCCGATGGGATACTTCGAAGCCCAACGGTCAGCCTAGACGGTGTTTGGATACCGAGCGAGCACAAGAACTCTTCGGCTTCCGAGCCAACACCTCCTTTGAGGAAGGTCTCGAGAAAACCATTCGATGGTACGAGAAGGTCAGAACTGCCGGAGGAGAGCACTCGCCAGACCAATGAGCCGACCACCGGCCCCGCCTCGCACGTATTCGCCAATACAGCACTGGTTGCGATCTTGTTTCCACCGTGAGCTAGCCCGCGCCTTCCGCGTGCTCTGCTTGGGACAAGATCGCGTCGTCCAAATAGGGGGAGATGGTAGAGTCGCTGCAAACATTGGGAAAGAGACGCTTCTCGTAACGGAAGACGCGTCGGATCTTCCGCCGGAGAAGACCATTTTCACCGACATGTCCACTCTGGAGGGTGTTGAGACACTTTCTCCGGGCGCGGTGGTGATCCCGGATGCTCTGCCGGCTTTTCGTGACGTCCAGGCGACGCTCGAGTCGGTTGCCCGGCGCATCCAAGCCCGAGATCGGCTCATGGTAGCGGTCTATTCGAGCTTGTGGGACTCGGTGTACCGGGTGGCAGAACGCTTGGGACTGAAGGCGCGGTCTCGAAGCCGCGAGAACTGGGTCCATCCAACGGACCTCGAGAATTTCTTGCGGCTTACAGGATTCCAGATCGTTCGGCGGATTCCGGTGCTCCTCTGCCCGGTGCGTCTACCCCCCCTCGATTGGTTCTTGAACCGCATCGTGGTGCGTTTGCCACTGCTCCGGCACCTTGCCATGTTGAACATCTATGTGGCGCGTCTTCACCGAATCAAGGGTGACTACTCTGTGTCCATACTGATACCGGCTCGCAACGAGCGTGACAATCTGGAGCCCCTGCTCGACGAGATTCCAAGACTCGGCACGAAGACAGAGCTCATTGTCGTGGAAGGCCATTCGACCGATGGTACTTATGAGAAAGCGCTCGAGCTCCAGAAGAAGCACGGGTTGGTGGTTCTCAAGCAACAAGGGGTCGGCAAGGCTGATGCGGTCCGGTGCGGTTTCGAAGTCGCCACGGGTGATCTGCTCTATATATACGACGCGGACCGAACCGTCCCCGTGGAAGAGCTGGAACGGTTCTACCAGGTGATTTCATCGGGGGAGGCCGAGTTCGCGAATGGCACACGGTTGGTCTATCCCATGGAGGACCAATCCATGAGGTTTCTCAACAAGTTGGGCAACCGCGCCTTTACGCTGCTCCTCTCCTACATTCTCGACTATCCGATTCGAGACACTCTTTGCGGGACGAAGGTGCTGTTTCGAAGCGACTATGTCAAGCTCCGAGAGCTCATGGACGACTGGAGCGCCAAGGATCCCTTCGGCGACTTCGACTTGCTGTTTGGTGCGCGTCAGCTCAATTTGGCCGTTATCGATGTCCCCGTCCACTACCGCTCAAGGAAGTACGGAGATACCAACATTTCCAGATGGAGAGACGGTGCTCGCCTAGGTCGGCTCTGTTGGGAGGCGCTTCGCCGCATGGTGTTCTTCTGATATCTTGCCTCCTCGATTCGTCCGTCGTCGTCCCAGATTTCGCTGAACCTTCCAAGCGGGATTGTCGTATCAAGTCAGTAGTGAGGATTGGTGTCTCCAAGTGATTCCCTTAGCAACAAACATCTGTGTTTTGGTCATAAAAGGGTGCGCCGAGACGTACTCCAAATATGGACCGGCATTGACTTTGAAGTGATTTCCGAAGGGCAGGCATTATGCTTTCTAACATGAAGCAAGACCTCATTTATGCAACGCGTATGTTGTGGAAGAATCCTGGGTTTACGGCCGTTGCATTGTTGACGTTGGCTCTGGGCATTGGCGCCAATACCACCGTTTTCAGTGTCGTTGAATCACTCCTAAATTTTCCATTGCCCGTGGATGATCCCGAAAAGGTTGTCTTTGTCTTCAGCTCCAATCTGTCCCGTGACATCAACCAGAATCCGGCATCTGTCGATGATTTTCTCGACTGGCGCGAACAGTCGGATACCTTGGAGTACCTCGTGGCCGGCGTCGGCGGGTCGTTCAATCTCGTAGGCAGCGGTGAACCCGTACGTGTTGTCGCATTCCGCGTCACGACGGGTTTTTTCCCGACGACGGGCTATCCGTTGTCACTGGGACGGACCTTCCGAACAGAAGAGAGCCAACCTGGCGGTGAGAAGGTTGTCGTTCTGAGTCACAGTTTCTGGCAGCAGCGTTTCGGCGGGCGTGAAGATGTGCTTGGACAACAGATTGCACTGGATGGGGAGAGCTACACCATCGTCGGCGTCACTCACGAGAGTTTCTTCTTCTTTAACCGAAATACCGCTCTTTATACGCCGCTTGTCTTGGAGCGGGGACAATCCAATAGAGATGAGCGAACCACTTTCGTCCTGGGGCGATTGAAATCGGGCGCTAGCGTCGAGGAAGCCGATGCGGAAATGAAGACGATTGCCCGCCGACTCGAAGCTTCTCACTCCGATACCAACGAGGGTTGGTCGGTGGATGTCGTCACAATAAGGGATAATCTGCTCAGCGGTACATCCTTCGTTCTGATATTTCTCTACACCTCAATAACATTGGTTCTATTGATTGCTTGCGCCAACGTTGCGAATTTGTTGTTGGCGCGTGCCACGGTGAGAGAGAAAGAGATAGCTCTTCGATCCAGTCTCGGAGCGGCCCGTTTCCGGATCATACGTCAGCTTCTCACGGAAAGTGTCCTTCTTTCGGCGGTGGGAGGGACCTTCGGGTTACTCTTGGGCCTTTGGGGTATGAGATTCTTGCGGGAAATGGTTCGGCCCGACATCAACATTGGCTTTCTGGCCGAGGGGATGCATTTGAATCCCGTCATTCTCTTTCACACCTTTGTGATTTCTCTCGTGGCGGGCGTTGTTTTCGGTGTCGTCCCGGCTCTACAAATCTCCAAGCCCGATCTGCACGACACTCTCAAAGAAGGCGGTAGAGGTGGAACTGGCGGAGTGCGGCGCCGGTTCATGAGGAACATGTTAGTGGTCGCTCAAGTGTCGATGGCGCTAGCCTTGTTGATCTCGGCGGGTGCCTTGATCCGCGCCTTTAATGTGATCTATACGGCCGACCCCGGGTTCAATCCGCATAACCTACTGACCATGAGGGTCACGTTGCCGGAGACCGGCTATTCTGAAGATCATGAAGTGGCCGCTTTCTTTCGTCAGACCTTGGAGCGATTGGAAACGATCCCCGGCGTGGAATCGGCGGCCGTTATCACTCAACTGCCGCTGACCCTCTTTCCCGGTGCACCCGCCGCGCCGATTACTATCGAAGGTGCGCTCAGCGACGACGAATCGTCTGGACCGCAGGCCTTCAACATCGTGGTCAGTCCAAGCATCCTCGAGACCATGGAGATTGAGCTCGTTCAGGGTCGGGGAATTCAAGAGAGCGACAACCACGGCAGGCTTCCCGTTGCCTTGGTGAGTCAAGGTGCCGTTCGTCGCTTTTGGCCCGAGGAGAATCCCATTGGGAAGCGGTTCAAACTGGGGAGATCGAGCTCCGACAACCCTTGGCTGACGATTGTGGGCATAACGGGTGATGTGCAGATTCATTCGCACTCGCTTCGATTTCAGAAGCCGGACGAGCCCATCGTGTTCTTGGCACAGGCCCAGAATCCGCGACGGGATACCTCAGTAGCGCTCAGGACTTCTGTCGACCCGGTGAGTCTTGGGCCGCTGGTTCGAGAAGGCGTTTGGGATGTGGATCCCAATCAACCGGTAGATAACGTTATGAGCATGGAGCAAGCTATTGCTCAAATCGATACACAAAACTTGTTCTTTGTTCGCATCTTGACCGGGCTCGGCGTGATCGCCCTGGTCATGGCCGGTGTGGGGATCTATGGTGTCATCTCTTATACGGTGCATCATCGATCTCATGAGATAGGGATTCGTATGGCCATGGGCGCATTGCCTAGGAACATCCTATTGCTGGTGGTCCGTCAAGGTGTGGTTCTGACAGTGATTGGGCTCGTGGTGGGATTGGGCCTCGCCTTTGCCATGGTGCGGTTCGTGGGCAGCCAACTCGAAGGATTTCAAGTCAGTGGTGCGGGTGGTCCACTTACTTTCATCGGGATTTCGTTGATTTTTCTCCTGGTAGCGAAACTCGCGAGCTACCTCCCGGCCCGTCGCGCCGTCCGTGTCGATCCAGTGATTACGCTGAGGTATGAGTAGATAAGAAAGAACTCAAGAACTCAAGAACTGTTCACTGGTGACTGGTCACTGATCACTGACGTTGTCACTTCGGACCGCCCCTCCGTTCGAGTAGCAAACTCACCGTTCAACTGGTGATGGTTAGTTGAGTCAAGGTACGAAGTTGGTTTTGACAACGATCCCGAGCTCGTGTTACCGATGGCAGCTCGGGTTGTTGCTTTTTAGGAGGGAAATTCCATGAAGACGAAGATCCTATATTCTTTTGTGTTGGTTCTGTGCGCGCTTTTCGTCACGGTGTGGAGCTTGCCGGCAAGAGCGGCTGAAGACGCCAAGCTTCGATTCGGTTTGTCCTTTCCCGCGGAACGAAGCGCCGAGGCCTTGGATGGTCGTATGCTGCTACTGATCTCAACCGACAACAGTGATGAGCCGCGATTTCAGATCAGTGACAGCGCGCAAACTCAACTCATCTTTGGGGTAAATGTCGATGGACTGAATCCGGGCGATGACACCCACATCGACGCCGGTGTTCTTGGCTACCCGTTGAAGAGTATCGGCGAGATCCCGGCCGGGGAGTACTGGGTGCAGGGATTGCTCAATCGATATGAGACGTTTCATCGCGCCGACGGGCACGTGGTGAAGCTGCCGCCTGACAAGGGCGAGGGGCAGCAGTGGAACCGAAAGCCCGGCAATTTGTACTCTCTTCCCAAGAAGGTCGCCATTGACCCTGCGAGCGATGATGTGATCCGTATCAGCCTGGACCAGGAGATTGAGACCATCGCAGATCCTCCGGAGACCAAGTACATCAAGCACGTCAAGATCCAAAGCAAGCTCCTATCGGAGTTTTGGGGGCGCCCCATGTATCTTGGTGCTCATGTGCTCCTTCCAGAAGGATTCGACGAGCACCCCGACGCTAGATACCCGCTGGTTATCATGCACGGTCATTTCCCGTACGACTTCGGAGGATTCAGCGAGACGCCGCCCGATCCCGACATGAAGCCCACCTACAGCGAGCGTTTCGACTGGGAGGGATACAACATTACTGTCGCTGAGCATGCCCACCAATTCTATAAGGAATGGACAAGTCCTGATTTCCCTCGGGTGCTAGCGATAGAGGTTCAGCACGCCAATCCCTACTACGACGATTCATACGCGGTGAATTCCGCCAACTTGGGACCGTACGGAGACGCCATCACCCATGAGCTCGTTCCCCACATAGAGAAGCAGTTTCGAGGTATTGGAGAAGGTTGGGCTCGCGCCGTTTACGGCGGGTCTACCGGTGGGTGGGAAGCCCTCGCGGTCCAAGTCATGTACCCCGACGAGTACAACTCCTGTTACGCAGCTTGCCCGGATCCCATCGACTTCCGGGCGTTCACGGTCGTCAATATTTATGAAGACAAAAACGCGTACTATCTGGGCAGCCAGTGGAAGAAAACGCCGCGGCCGGGACGGCGAAACTGGCTAGGTCATGTAGGAGCCACCCTCGAGGAGACGAACATTCGAGAGCTCGTACTGGGAACCAAGAGCCGCTCCGGTGACCAGTGGGATATCTGGGAGGCGGTGTACTCGCCCGCAGGCGATGACGGTTATCCAAAGCGGATATGGGACAAAATGACCGGGGAAATCGACCATGAAGTGGCCGAGTATTGGAAAGAAAACTATGACCTCTCCTACATCTTGAGGCGGGACTGGAAAACCATCGGCCCGAAGCTTAGAGGGAAAATCAACATCTACTGTGGGGATATGGACAACTACTATCTCAACAATGCCGTCTATCTTACCGAGGAGTTTCTAAAGAGCACCACCGACCCGCCGTACGAAGGCGAAGTGGACTATGGAGACCGTTTCGAGCACTGCTGGAATGGTGACCACGACCAGCCTAACGCGATCTCGCGTCTCCGCTACCACCAAATGTTCATTCCGAGGTTTGTGGAGAGGATGCTCAAGTCCGCCCCCGAAGGAGCGGACACAAAAAGCTGGCGATATTAGCGAAGAGGGAGAACAACGCAAAGCCGAAGGGTACTCAAGAACTCGAGAGCCCGAGAATTCGAGAATTGAATTGTTACACTTGCACCGCGAGTTGTAACGCCGCATCGAATGCTAACGTGTCGTCCAACGGGAGTGACCGGTGACGATGGTGTTGGTCGGAGGTGCAGAAAGGGGGGCTTCCTTTTCGGATGCCCCCTTCTTACATTCTTGAGTACCCGCCTCCGCCGCCCAGATCCTCCAGCGGCGGCTACGGCGAGGCCTCGCCGTAGCTTCAGCGAAGGCGGGCTTGAGTACTTGAGTACTCGAGTACTACTTATGGTGATGCGAAATCTTTGAGACGATCCTCCAGCCTTCGGCGAACTTCAGGAGTGTCAAATAGTCCGTGTAGACGAGCTTCGAGCCCCTCCGAATCTCGAACTTCGCCATCCCCGTATCGCCAACGGCATCGACGTGGAGAAACTCGACTGAGGCTTTCGTGTCGGCGGCTGATGGTTTTTTCCTTTTTGACCTGTTCGATTTTCTGTAACCAGCGGTCCCGGGTCAGTTTTCCCAGTTGATTCTCCCTTACGTAGAGTAGGGCAAAGTCGGGGTGGAATCCTTTCTTTATGTCGCTTACTTTTCCCAAGTTCAAAATGCCATCGACATAAGCCGTTTGGATGACTTTTTTGATCCCTTCGATCTCTTTGGTATCAGTATCAGCAAAGGCGGTGCCGGAAATCCCGAGTGCCAAGAGCAGGGCACATGCGGCTTGTTTCATCGCGAGTAATCCTCCCCATTTTGGATATCTGAGCTACAAACCGATCTCCCGTGTGCTTCTGACAAGATAGCAATTGTTGTGCCGGTGGTGAGTGAGACTATGAGTGAAATGATTCATGTGTTCGGTGATAAATACCTCACTTGATTAGTGTGTTGTGCCCATTGACGGAATCGGTGAGGATAATTGCTTGTCATCCGCGGTGCACGCTGTAAAAAGTTTCCGCGGTAAGTTCATTTGTGTGAAACCAAGGTCCCGCTCGCTCCACGCTACTGAAGGTGCTATTAGATCCTTCGAGATGGTCACCCGGTTCATAGCTATCCTAATGAGGAAGGAAACATGAGCGATTCTATGAAGTGGCGTTCGCCGGTAACCGGCGAAGAATATGATCCGCATTTGGCGTTGCGTCACACGGAGATTCCGACTTTCCTTCGGGCTCCACTAGCCCGATCACTGGAAGATGTGGATATCGCATTGGTCGGCGTACCGTACGACGGTGGCGTGACCCACCGCCCCGGCGCGCGCCACGGCCCACGTGAGATCCGAAACATGTCCAGCATGATGCGGAGCTATCACCATGTCACGCGGTTCAATCCGTTCGAAGCCTGCCGCGTCGCCGATGTGGGCGACGTACGGTTCAAGAACATCTACAGCTTGGAGGAAGTCATCAAGGACATCGAGCATTTCTATCGCCGGCTTCATGACGCCGGAGTGACGCCGCTGGCTGCCGGCGGAGATCACTCGATCACCTATCCGATATTGAAAGCTCTGGGATCAGAGGAAAGCCTGGGCCTCGTTCACATCGATGCTCACACCGACACATGGGGCCCGTTCATGGGCTCGAAGTATCACCATGGGGCGCCTTTTCGGATGGCGGTTGAAGGTGGATACCTCGACCCAAAACGCACCATCCAAATCGGGATACGAGGGGCTCAAAACACGCTGGAGGGATGGGATTACTCCCTGGAGAGCGGGATGCGTGTGGTCTTTGTTGAAGAGTTGGTGAAACGGGGAGTGGATGGCGTCATTGAGGAGGCGCGGCGAGTGGTCGGAGACGGTCCAACTTATATCTCATTCGACGTCGACGGCCTCGATCCGGTCTATGCGCCTGGTACGGGTACGCCCGAAATCGGAGGAATCACGACCCGGGAAGCCTTGTCCCTGCTACGAGGTTTGAACGGACTCAACCTGATCGGCGGCGATGTCGTTGAAGTGGCGCCACCCTTCGACCCCAGTGGTAACACCGCTCTGGTGGGAGCGACTCTTCTCTACGAGGTGGTTTGTCTGCTCGCGGAGTCGCGTAACGGGACCAGCACCGTCGGAGACCGTTGATGACGCACCGCAAGACCCCAAACGAACTGTCAGCTCTCTCCGCAAGTGCGGGCGCCAACTTTCGCGAGCTTTTTTCGTTTTACTCCGCCGTCTTCGTCTCTATGAGATCGGTTCGCCGCAAGTGGATCTTGTCAAAGCTTTCGGCGGAGATCACGTAGTACCACTTGGCGAATCGCTCCGTCAGTTCGGAGGCGAGCTTCTCGCCTTCGGAGTGTTTGTTTTCCCAGACCGTATGGGCATCCGCCGTTTCCTTGTTCTTGCGGTCTTCGTCCGTCCATTCACCTTCCGCCTTGGTCTCGAAATCTGTATTGGCAGGCTTGGGCGGTTCGGGCAAATGTTCTGGATCGAATTCAGTGGTAATGAAAAGGTACCGATTCTCGCCGGGACCGCTTTCGGTGTCATCGCTCGATGCGGTGCCTGCGGTAATTGCCTCGCCCCGCCCGTAAAGGATCTCACCGAAACGGAGCGTGTAAATGACCCCCTGGTCTGTTCGAACCACGAGCTCTCCTTCGTTCGAGAGAAGCCTCCCGTCACGGGTAAAGTAGTACCCTCGGGACTGGAGTGACATCACATCGGACTGAGAGATGGGGAGCCCCATTTCGACCCGTCTCAGCGTCTCGGAAACACCGGCGGGCTTGGGGCGAACTCCTACGATATTCAAGCCATCGATGTCCCCGAGCAAGGTGCTCATCTTAGAGGCATCGACTTTCTTGCCTCCCGCGGGTTCCATCTTCCACTCGCCATCGACCTTGTTGAGGACCACCGTGTCGCGGGTATCCACCCGAAGGGTGCGCTCGTTGATGGAATAGTCTTGGAGAGTGACTTGATCGATGTCGCCTTGGCTGATCCGGAGGAGGTCCTTTTCTATCCAGTCCTCGAACTCCGTCGACAGATCGACGTCGATTTTGGCGGCATAGACCCTCTTTTGACCCGGTACGCGTATGAAATGGAACTGGTCTTTGTCCTCCAATTCCCTGCCGATGATGAGGTCGGCAAAGACCTGCTCACCTTCTCCCTTGATGGTGACTCGCTTGCCGCGACCCTTTAGCGTCGGGTTGGTCTCTTCGAGAGGATCGAGAACACCGCAGGCTTCATGGTCGGACACGTTGTCGGAGCGGAAATCATCCTTGGTGATGCCGATGACACCGGCGGCAGTCTTGGCTAATCGGTCCTTTCCGTCGGCCGGATAGTTGTGATGCGAGGGGATGGTCCATAGACCATCTTGAAAAGTCACTTTGAAAGGTCGTGCCGCCGCTGTCTCTTCGTCGAACTCTATGACCTCGAGCGTCGTGGCGACGTTGGGATCGGTGAAGTCAGGAAAAAAAGCCTCGCCTTGATCCAGGAATGCGTCAGGAGTCATCGCCCTCGGAGCGGTCACGATGGCAAGGAGCGTCAACACGAGCGCCGCCACGCCAAAATATAAGGTTTTCTTGGTCTCACTCATCGTTAATCCTCTACCTGATTTCATTTCCTCGCGGGGCAGTCCCGCCGGAGCTATTGTGCAACCCACGTAGCGAAGGCGGGCAGCGTGTGATCAGGTCTCTTGTCTTCTGTCTCATAACTTCCGTCCCGCGCCTTCCTAGGCCCTTAACCTTCGCGCAGCGCGGGCACCCTCACGTGCGCGCTTCTGTCTCCGAACAAAGATCCAAACACCCAAGGCAAACACGGGTATGGGCGGCAACAGGACGGCGGAAGTGCGGATCCCGTTCTGGATTTGCCGGATCTGTGCTTCCATGTTTTCTTTGCTGCTCGCGATCTTGGCTTCTTTGTCTCGTTCGATGTTGGTCTTCAAGACTTCGAAGCGTCGGTTCTCTACCTCTTGAAGATTTTGGGCCATGATTTGTTTGGTGCGGGCGTCGAGGTCAGGTCGGTCGCGGACTTCTTGCACTTTCTCGTTCAGGCGCTGTTGCGCATTCTGGAGCGCTTGTTCGGCTTCCGCCTCTGCTTCCTCTTCTTCTTGCGTACGTCTTTCGACATAGGCCCGTGTGCTCGCTTCGACGCGTTCCAGCGTTCGGTGCCGGCTACGGCGGTTGCGAAGCGCAATGAACGACTCGTCGCCAACGAGGACGTCGATGGCGTTCAAGAAGAACGTCACGTTGTCGAAGTTCAGATTACCCACCCCCATACGTCGAATCTCGAAGAACTGCTCGGAGATGAAATCGACGTCCGCCACAACGATCACGTTCACGGAATCGGCGTTTTCACCGTCAGCGGCGCTTTCTTCGTTGGATTCGTCTCCCTCGTCGTCTTCGTCTGCTTCTCGAGACTCGGAACGGACCTGAGCGGCCAGGATGTAGTCTCGGCCGTCGGGCCGATGGGGCAGGTTACGATTCAACTGGACGCCTAGGAAGCTCCTTTGCACCATTTGGAAATAGACGAAGGTGCCCGATGCCGATCCCGATTTCAAAAGCGGTTGGAAGTCGTAGGTTGTTTCTGCGGCTTTGTCGATCTGGCCGGGGTAGAGGAACACCATCTCTTGCATTCCGGCACTGGCCCGGTTGTCGGTACTGAACGAGTCGGGATTGTCGTTACCTTGACCGATAAAGACCACCTCGGGGGGGAGATGAGCGAGATCGGGATGCGGGTTGTAAGTATCCCAAACAATGCGCGTCGAGTCCCACATGACTCCGAGGTCCGCCATGAACTGTCCGATGTTGCCTTTGGGTTGCGGCGGAGGTTGACCTTGGCGCATGAAGGGATTTTGGTTGGCCCCGGGCTGTTCGGCTGGGGCAAGCCCCAGATTCACCACCGGCAGCGGGTCGACCAGTAGTAATGCCGGATTCCCCCTCTTGATGAAATCCTTGACGTTGTCCATTTCCTCCTGAGCGAGCGACGACGGGAGGACCACTAGGACACCATCGACCTCTTCGGTGATGGAGCTCTTGGGATTCGATCTGCACGATGTCGTATTGTTTCTTGAGCTCCTCGACCACCGACCATCCTGGGGTCGAACGCATGGTCTGGAAATCCAGACCACCGAAGATCCGGAGCTGGGTCGTGACGACACCGATTTTCTTTCGCTCGGTCTTGGCCACGACACGAATGCCGCGAGCAATCTCATACTCGGCGGGAAGTCCCCGGTCGAAGAACGGAATTACCTGTTCCTCGGCACCGCAGGTAAAGGCCAGGCCCATGAAGACATCTTCGAATCCGGCGCGGGCGCTCGAAAGATGGGGTATCTGTCTCGGCATAATCCCGAACTTCTCACGAGCTTCGCGGGCCGCGTCGGTATAGAGCTCGGTGTCGCGAAGGTGGACCTGGACTTTGGAGCCGGCGGACGCGTTGATTTCCCTCAAGAGTCCGAGCAGGTTCTCCCGGGTTTGCACGTAATGTTCCGGAACTCTCGGAGAGACGAAAGCCTGGATGAAAACGGGTCGGTCGTCGGGAATTTCTCGAATCAACCGGCGCGTCTCTCCACTGAGTGTGTGAAGCCTCTCGGCGGTGGTGTCCAGCCGGAGACTGGCACGATCCAGAATGGCATTGGCGGCGATGACCGCTACGAAGAGCGCCACGGCCCTTACGAGGTGATGCAGCCACATGGGGTAGCCGTCGGCCTGGCGAGGCCAGTGTCTTCTTCCAAGCAGGAGCACGTTCATATACAAGAAGAGACCCGCAAGGGATGCGAAGTAGAGAAGACCCGAAAAGCTGATGACCCCACTGGCGAAGTCCCCGAAGTGTCCGAAAACTCCCAGGGGCTCGAGCCACCGGGCTGCGGTTTCACTGAACACACCTGCCGCAACATCGATGAACACCAACATGCCGCAGAAAAGAGCGCCCAGGATATAGGCAAAGGTCATGTTCATCGTAAGAAAGGAGGCCAACATACCCACCGCAATCAACGCTCCACCGATGAGCCAGTACCCGATGTAGTTGCCGAACATCAATCCGAGGTCCGGACTTCCCAGCCATATCAGGACCAATACGTGGCTGAGAGAAAGGGCCAGTGAGATCGTATAGACGCCCAAGGTAGCGAGATACTTGCCTAGAACGATCTCGAGGTCGGTTGCTGGCAGTGTCAGTAGTAGCTCGTCGGTGCCCTGCTTTTTTTCCTCCGCCCAAACGGCCATGGTCAATGCAGGGATGAAGAAAATGAGCAGGTACGGGAACACTCCGTTCAACTGATCGAGGTTAGCGAGGTTGTTTAGGAAGAACCGATCTTGCCAGAAAGCCGCCGCCGCGCTCAGAAAGATGAAGAGCGTGATGAAGACGTACCCCGAAGGGTTGCTGAAGTACATCTGTAAATCCCGCTTGACGAGGGCGCGAACGACTCGAAAGTTGATTTTAGGAATCATTGGCTTCCCCTTCCTGCGGACCGTCGGTCGCGGCTTCATCGGGTGCTGATGCGCCGGAGTCTCGAAGCGGCGTCGGAGCCGCGTCGTTCGTCAAGCGGTAGAACGGTTGCTCCAGCGAACCGCCTTCCTTGAGCTCATCCGGCGCTCCATCGAAGATCAATCGGCCGTTGTGGATGAAGATGACCCTATCAGCAACAGCATCGACTTCCTGCAAAATGTGGGTGGAAATCACTACGGTCTTCGTTCTTCCTAGTACCTGGATGTTGTCGCGAAAATGGCGGATTTGATTGGGATCCAGTCCAGCCGTCGGCTCGTCCATGATGAGGACTTCCGGGTCATGGAGGAGTGCCTGCGCAAGACCGACTCTTTGGCGAAGTCCTCGAGAGAGTTTCCCAATGGGCTTTTCCAGAACAAGCTGCAACTCGCATTGCTCGGTGACGCTAGCGATACGCTTCTTCATTTCTCCGGGCTCGATTTCTCTCGCCTCTCCAAAGAACTTCAGGAGCTCCAGTGGCGTCATGTCGGGGTAGAGCGGTCCGTTCTCCGGTAGATAACCGAGCCGCCTAGAGGCTTCGGCGCGGTCCTTATGAACGTCCCAGCCGGCAATGGCGGCCGTCCCTTCGCTCGGTGCCAGATAGCCCGTCAGGAGTCTCATGGCTGTCGTTTTCCCTGCCCCGTTGGGGCCGAGGAGAGCCACGATTTGACCTTGGGGAATGGAGAAAGATAACTCCTGGACCGCCACGAAAGGACCATAAAACTTGCTGAGCCCCTTGGCTTCTATCATGGTGTCTGCGGAAGAGTTCTCCATGCTCTCTTGAACCTCCTCGTATCTCTCTCGATCCTTTTGGCGAACTCACCGCCAACGGCCAAGACCCAGGCCAGTGGTCGGAGAGCACTTGAACGGAAGAGGACCCCCCGTCCGTATCGATCAGGAAGGGAATTTTAGACGTAAATGGTCAGCTTCTCAAGTCCAAAATCTTTGGAATGGGCACCAGCTCCCTTGACAGCCCTTCGGCGATGCGGTAGACAGGCCCCATCCTAGACTCTTTGTCGGCTCTTAGGAGGTACGCCAATGAAACCGATTTACATCGCCGCCTATCATCAGTCCAAGTTCGGCAAACTCAAGGCGATGCAGATTCCCGAAATCGTCGAGAAATCCGTTGAGGGCGTCTGTGGAGAGATCGGGGTGGAGCCTCGCACACTCGACGTCGGCTCTATTGGTGCGGTGTGCAATTTCACCCTAAACAAGCAGGGTTTGCTTGCCGGTCTTGTGGCCATGGTGCCGGGGCTCGAGGGAAAGCCCATCGAATCGGTCGAGAATGCTTGTGCCTCGGGAGGTCAAGCTGTGCTTTCGGTGGCCCACAAGCTTCAACTCGGCTACGGAGACGTCGGCGTCGCGGTGGGCTACGAGAAGATGCGAAACGACGAGGGAAAGATGGATGGGAAGCTCGTCGGTGAGGTCCTGGGTTATTTTTCTCATCCTGATGAGCGAGAGGGAAAAGTCTTCGTTTTTCCTCATCTCTTCGCAGAAGTGATGGAAACCTACATGAAAGAGCATGGGGTGAGTGAAGAAGCCCTGGCTCGTATCGCCGTCGCTGAGTATGCCAATGCGAACAAGAATCCCTATGCGCAGATGCAAAAGGTCCGAGTTTCGCTGGAGGATGCCACGAAGATCGAAGGGATCAATCGCTACATCGTCGACGGCCTGCCGCTGAAGACTTACGACTGCTCTCAGATCTCTGACGGGTACGCGGCTTTGATACTCGCTACCGAAGAAGGCCTCTCTCGTCTCGGGGTGGCCAAAGCCGACAGTGTGGAGATCGCCGGTTGGGGCCAAGCCACCGATCCGCTGAAGAAAGAGGGCCGAGACATTCTCAAGCCGAGGGGTGCCTTTACTGCGATGAACAAGGCCTACGAGATGGCGGGTGCGTCACCGGCCGATGTCAATGTGGCGGAGATTCATGACTGCTTCACCGTCATGGGTGCTATTGGAACCGAGGTTATTGGAAAGGCGGACTACGGTCAGGGAGCGCAGTACTGGATCGACGGCAAAGCAGGACCGGACGGCGAGTGTGGCATCAACACCTCGGGCGGACTCATCGCCAAGGGACACCCCGTGGGAGCCACCGGCATCGCCATGATCGGTTGGTCCGCTTGGCAGCTGCTCGGTAAGGTGCCGACAGAGCTCCAGGTCAAGGAACCCAAACTGGCGGCTACCTTCAATATAGGTGGCCCCATTTGTGCTTCTGTTTGTACGGTGCTTAGGGCTGTTCAATAGGCGGCCGAGCCCGCATTCGCCAAGGCTACGGCGGACAAGACGGCGAGGGCTCGCCGGAGCCGTTGGCTTGGAAATCAAATCCCACCGGCGGAGGCGGTCAGTCGAGCAGTGGAGCAGTCGGGCCGGCAGAAACAAGTTTGATCGTGCGGTTGTACCAACACTCCAAAAGACGGGAGCAAACCATGAACAAAAGCCAGGTCGTTCTCTTTCTCGTTGCTGTCTTGATGTGGTTCTCAGTTTCGAGCGCTCAGCAAACCGGCACCTATGGTCCCACTAACCCGGCCGACCCCACTCTCAATCAAGGTCCGAAGGATGAGGCCATCGGCGATGAGTACATGGTGAGCACTCAGCTCGCCAGCTCGACGCTCGCGGCGGTGGAGGTGCTCGAGAGCGGAGGTAACGCCGTCGATGCTGCGTTGACTGCTTTGTTCGTGCAACAGATTCACGACTATCACATGGTCTTCCTCTTCGGGAGTATGTCGGCCATCTATTACGAGGCGGCCTCGGGCAAATACTATGCCTTGAACGCTGTCGCCGGGAGGCCGAGCGCAGACCGAGGCGAAAGAGGTGACGCCTCGAAAGTCGCCATTGGAGGGACGGTTCGAGGGTCCGCCATGTTGTCGGAGCGTTTCGGCTCCAAGCCCTGGGCCAGCTACTTCGAGCCTGCCATTGCTGAAGCCGAAGAAGGCGCCATCGTGACGTCATTCATGTACGGCCTCAATTTCTCGCTTTTTGAGTTTGGCTACCTGGGAGACCTTCGAGACCACGAGGAGGCACGCCAGTTCTACATGCCCGAGGGGTACCTCGCTGGTGTCGGTCAGCGATGGAAGATGCCTGCGTTGGCGGACACGCTCCGCAAAGTCGCCTCGGAGGGGCCCGACTACATGTACACCGGTGCATGGGGAAAGAAGTTCGTCGAGGCATCCCAGAAGAAGGGCTACCGAATCACGATGGAAGACATGGAGGAGTACGAGCCCACATGGGATGAGCCCACACGCTTCACCTACCGCGGTCACGACATATTGGGCTCACCGCCGCCCGATACCGGAGGGCTCGTTGTCGGCTACAATTTGAACATCCTCGAGAACTTCGATTTGAAGGCCATGGGGCACTATACGGAGTCGCCCGAGTGTCTCGAGATCATGGCCCGTGCTCTCGGTCGAGTCGGCAAAGAGACGTCGGGAGCCATTCGCGATCCGCTGACCTATCACATCCCCGCCGACCTCTGGTTGTCCAAGGAATACGGAAAGATGGGAGCCGAGTTCGTGCGGCAAACCAAGCCGAAAGTGAACCTTGCTCCCGCGAAAGAAGAAGCTGCTCCCACGGACCCAGGCTCACAGGAGAACCTGTGGGGCGGTGAGTTGGGAAGTGATCACATCGTTGTGGTCGACGGCCAAGGGAATTGGCTCTCCATGCTCCATACCATCCACGGCGGCGCTCCGGGTATCTTCATCGATGGCGTTCGAGCGACGGGAAGCGGTGCGCAGGCTCCAGTACGAGGTCCAGGACGACGGCTGGTGCTCCCCATCACTGCCATCATGATTGCCAAGGACGGAAAGCCCTGGCTCGCGATGGGCACGCCGGGTAGTCCACCGCAGCCCGTGACCGAGGTTCTTGTCAACATTCTCGACTTCGGAATGGATCCTGAAAGAAGCGGCAGAAGCACCTCGCTTTTGGGCCTTCCGTGAGGCAGATACGTTGAATATGGAGACGCGGATCTCGGAAGGCGTCCGAAAGGGAATCGCACAGCAAGGACTCAAAATCAAAGATATCGGGGACTTCAATTTCCACACCGGATCGATGCAAATTATCTGGAAGGATCCACAGACGGGGAAGATCCATGGTGTCACGGATCCTAGACGCCTCGGATATGCTGCCGGAAAGTAACGGAGGGCTTCAATTTGGACCCTTTGCGCGACGAGGCGACCTATCGCGGAGCTTTTGGGAGATCGATTGCCGGACGCGCGGCAGAACACGGCTTGACGAACGTAAAAACAGTGCTGGGCTCAGTGACGGATACAAAGCTTCCGGTGGCGGCCCTGGATATGGTGATCATGGTGAATGTGGTCCACTGCTTGGAAAAACCAGTCGCACTTCTGCGTCACGTCGGCAGTGCGCTCAAACCGGATAGCCCTATCGTCATTGTTGAGGGCAATCTAGACAAGGACCCGTCCACCGCTGGAGAATGGTTCGCACGCAGCAAGCTGTTGAAGATCTATGAGGACGCCGGCTACGTTCTGGTCCGAGAAGAAACCTTCTTGCCGAAAGACAACATCTATTTTTTGAAGAAGAGACCGGAAAAGCAAACCTAACTTGATTTCGAGCTGATTTCGCTCCGCCACCTACAAATCTAGTTTGTCGTCGATTGTGAGGCGCGGGATAATACCCCCGCGTGATCGTGAGTGGGTGCCGGGGAGTCCGGCTTGGAAGCCCGAACATATCGCTGCAACGAGGTGAGACATGCGCCATTCATTTTCGATCTTCATGCCTATGCTTTTGCATCATCGTCCTTTCTTGTGCGCCCTCGGAACGTTCGGAAACGAGCTCCGCGACCCTGATCGTCGTCAATGCCAGAATTTGGACAGGGGACGATTCGCAACCCTGGGCGGAGGCCCTCGCGGCAAAGGACGAACAGATCGTGGCGGTCGGCTCGAACGATGAAATCAAAGAGCTCGGTGAGGCGAAGCGGGTGATCGACGCCGGGGGACGGTTTCTGGTTCCCGGGTTCATAGACTCTCACGTTCATTTTATTTCCGGTGGCTTTGGGTTGTCTTCCGTGCAGCTTCGAGATGCGAAAACCCCGGAGGAGTTTTCGGCTCGTATCGGAGACTTTGCCGGTACCGTCCCGGCCGGCACCTGGATCACGGGCGGCGACTGGGATCACGAGCTTTGGGGCGGGGAGCTACCGCGGCGCGAATGGATCGATGAGCTGACGCCGGACCATCCGGTTTTCGTGAGTCGGCTGGATGGCCACATGGCACTCGCTAACAGCGCCGCGATGCGCGCCGCCGGCGTGGACCGCGCTGTCCAAGATGTTTCCGGCGGGACCATCGTTCGTGACGAGGCCGGTGAGCCGACGGGTATCTTCAAAGACAACGCCATGGGTCTCATCGCATCGTCCATCCCCGATCCGGCGCCCGAGCTCAAGGACCGGGCTCTCGACGCCGCCATGCAATACGTCAACCAGCAGGGTGTGACCTCAGTCCATCATGTGGGGAGTTGGGACCATCTGGACACGTTTATCCGAGGTTGGAAGCAGGGTCGCCTCACAACGAGGATTTATGCTGCCGTACCGCTCGATAGCTGGCAACGCCTACGCGACACCATCGCCGCTGCAACCTACGGTCCCGAAGGCCGAGGCGACGCCTGGCTTCGTATCGGCGGTCTCAAGGGATTCGTGGACGGTTCCATTGGCTCGCACACGGCGGCGTTTCATGAGCCCTTTACCGATGCGCCCGAAGACACGGGTCTCTACGTCAACACGCCGGAAGATCTCTACGGATGGACGTCCGAGGCCGACAAAGCGGATATGCAAGTCATCATCCACGCTATCGGGGATCGCGCCAACAACATGCTCCTCGACATCTATGAACGGGTTTCGAGGGAAAACGGTGAGCGAGACCGACGCTTTCGCATCGAGCATGCCCAGCATCTTGCACCTTCCGACATCGCGCGGTTTGCCGCTCTCGATGTCATTCCGAGCATGCAGCCCTACCATGCCATCGACGACGGCCGCTGGGTCGAAAAAGTCATCGGACCCGAGCGAGTCAAGGGCACCTATGCTTTTCGATCCTTGCTGGACACGGGGGCCAAGCTCGCGTTCGGAAGCGACTGGTCTGTAGCGCCGCCGACACCGCTCGAAGGTATTTACGGGGCTGTGACGAGACGGACATTGGACGACAAGAATCCGAACGGGTGGGTGCCGGAGCAAAAGATTACGGTGGAAGAAGCCTTGCGCGCTTATACTCGAACAGCGGCCTACGCGTCGTTTGAAGAAAATCGAAAAGGCGCACTCACCGTGGGACGCCTCGCCGACTTCGTTCTCCTCTCCGGGGATCTGTTCTGCAATACCGCCCGAAGAGATTCGCGACGTGGAAGTCGAGATGACGGTGGTAGGCGGCAAGGTGGTTTACGAGCAAGAATGAACTTTTCCATAACGAATTATGATTTGACGGGAGACGATCTAGACGCGAAAAACTACTGGCGGGGGCCGGTCCGGGTCAACACCAATTGGCTCCTGATGCAGGGATTGAAGCGCGACGGTTTCCAGGAAAAGGCAAAAAGCGTCCGCCACGACATCATCGAGCTCGTTCGTACATGGGGATTCCACGAGTACTTCGACCCATATAAGGGAACGGGATACGGTACGGACAACTTTTCTTGGACCGCCGCGTTGTTCATCGACGCTGCCATGGAGGAGTTGGAATCCTAGGAGTGTTCTCCCTTGTGGCATTGGGTCTCCATCAGGTTTCCATGAAAGATGGACGCCCCTGTGCTACGATCCGTAGGACTCACGGGAGGAGTCAGGTCATGACATCAGTTAGGTTCTTCGTCACCCTCTCCCTAATGCTCCTGGCACTAGGGTTGCGGGCTCAAGTGATATCCACCGGGCCGAAGGTCGACGTGGAATACGATCGCGACAAAGATTTCTCCGAATATGGGGCGTACGAGTGGATGAGCTCGCAGAAGCCAGCCGACAACATGGCGAATCACATACGATTTACGAGGGCTATCCAGAAGGAAATGGAAGACGTCGGTTACCGAGTTGACACGAAGAGGCCGGACGTCCGCGTTCTCTACACCGTCGCGACGAGTAGCAAGGTCCGGGCTGCTGCTTCACAAACTCGATCCACATATTATGACCCGACGGATCTCGTTACAGATTTTGTGTTTGCCAGCGGCTCGAAGAAACAGTACGGAACCTTGACCGTGGAGCTTTTCGATGCCCGGACCAATACGCTGGTCTGGAGGGCCTCCACCACCCAGGAGCTCGGTACACCGGACAAGGCACAACGGATCATCGACAACGCCGTCAAGACAGTCTTCAGCAAGTATCCGACAAAGGAAGAAGACTAAAAAGAGCGCCGGACGTCGTCGGTGCTATTCCCAACCTTCCTCTGTTAGGACTTGCGCCAGATTGCGAGGTCTGTTCCTCGGATTCTTCTTGGTCCCGTGAACTCTTGTCGGAGGAACCCGTACCTTTCGGGCCAGCCGCTTGACCGCCTTTAGCGTCCTCTTTTGTTTCGGGGGTCTCCGTCTCTTCATTTCATCTGTCGCCTATCATAGGAGATGTTGGAGAGCTTTCAAATCCAAAGATAGTGGACTGCGTGGGTCCCGCTCCCTCCGGCCGAAGCGCGATTACTGCCGCTCATGACCCGCCACGACCAATAGACAGATTACCCACCCTTGGCTTGAGCCCAATCTGTAATATACAGGTGTGGTCGTCGTATTAACCGATGGGCTTTTGATGGGAGTGTGATCTAGATGTCACTCGAACGACTTGATCCGGGGCGGTCTCTCCAACTAATATCAACGCCACCTCAGTTCGGCGAGCACCCACAGGAAAATATGGAGCGGAAGAGAGTCGTGTCTGATAAAACCGATAAGATCAACGGACTACGGATAGACCGATCGCAAAGGGAGACTCCAAGGCCCAAGGGGCGGCTTTTGGGAGCAGCGGCTCTGTTGGTGGCAGTTGCGGCTGCCTTGGCTTGGTGGTCCGTCGGACGATCCTCGGAGGCTGAGGTGACGACGGCCCTGGTGCGTGAGGTCAAGACGACCAGTGGAGGTGCCGTTCTCGATGCCTCCGGCTATGTCACAGCGCGGCGAAAGGCCACGGTGAGCTCAAAGATCACGGGAAAAGTCGTCGAGGTGCACGTCGAGGAAGGGATGGAGGTGAAACGGGGACAGGTCTTGGCCCGATTGGACGACTCCCTTCAGTCGAGGAACTTGGCGCTAGCCGAAGCGCAGCTCCAGTCCGCGCGGAGCGCCGTCCCGGAGTCGAGAGTGCGACTGAAAGAATCCGAGTTGCACCTCAACCGGGTCCAAGAGCTCGTGGAGAGGGAAGTCGACTCACAGGCAAGTCTTGACGCCGCCGAGGCTTCAGTAAATTCCCTCAAAGCAAGGATCGACCTCGGCGTGGAAGACGTCGGAGTCGCTGAGAAGATTGTGATTCTGCGTCAGCAGGAGCTCGAGGATACTGTGATCCGTGCCCCCTTCGATGGTGTGGCTATCAGCAAAGACGCGCAGCCTGGGGAGATGGTCTCTCCCGTTTCGGCGGGAGGAGGGTTTACTCGAACCGGAATCACTACGCTCGTTGATATGAGTTCCCTGGAGATAGAGGTGGATGTCAACGAAGCCTATATCAATCGCGTTCGTCCTGTGCAGCGAGTCGAGGCGGTCTTGGATGCCTATCCTGATTGGCAAATCCCCGCCAGGGTCATCACGACCATTCCAGCGGCGGACCGCCAAAAAGCAACGGTGCGTGTGCGCATCGCATTCGACGAGCTCGATCCCCGGATCTTGCCCGACATGGGTGTGAAAGTGACGTTCCTCGGGAGTGAAGAGCCCGAAGGGCAGACGGATCGTGTTCGGCTCGTTGTCCCACGAGATGCCGTGCGCCGAGAGGAAGGCAAGGAAAATGTCTACGTTGTGACCAACGGCCATGTCGAGAGGCGGGCCGTTCGACTCGGTGCTGTCTCGGGGAATGACGTGGAGGTCGTGTCGGGGCTAAGCGCCGGTGAGAGGGTCATTGTCGAAGGACCCGATGCGCTGGTAGATGGCGACAGCGTGTCCGTGAAATAGCGAGGTCAGGAGTCGTTCAAGATGAGTGAGAACAATATCGTTGTCCAAGTCAAGGATGCCCACAAGGTCTATCATCGGGGCGGTGAGCGGGTGGATGTCTTGAAGGGAGCCAATCTCGAGATCAAAGAAGGAGAGTACGTTGCCCTTATGGGTCCTTCGGGCTCGGGAAAAACGACGCTCCTCAACCTCATCGGCGGTCTCGACACGTGCTCCGAGGGCTCGGTCGAGGTTCTAGGAGAACGCATAGAAGGAATGTCGAGCGGCCAGCTGTCGAGTTGGCGGGCACGTCACGTCGGTTTCGTCTTTCAACTCTACAACTTGTTGCCGGTACTTACGGCTGAACGAAATGTCGAGCTACCTCTGCTTCTTACAGGATTGTCCGTTGCGGAACGCAGAAAGCATGTGGCGACCGCGCTGGAGATTGTTGGTTTGGTGGACCGGGCCAAACACTATCCACGTCAGCTGTCGGGTGGACAGGAGCAACGTGTCGGAATAGCTCGGGCTATTGTCACCGACCCGACGATGCTGCTTTGTGACGAGCCGACGGGCGACCTCGACAAGAAATCGAGTGAGGAGATTCTGGATCTGTTGCAGGCGCTCAATCGTGAGCACCACAAGACCATCATTATGGTGACCCATGATCCCAACGCCGCTCAAAGGGCGCAGAGGATCATTTATCTGGACAAGGGAACACTGAGCACGGAGCCGGCGGAATGAAATATCTACCCTTGATTTGGGCCAACTTGATGCGACGGAAGGTTCGCACCTTGTTCACGCTGCTTTCTATTCTCGTCGCGTTCGTTCTTTTTGGATACATCTCGGCCATCAACATCGCGTTCAGCATGGGTGTCGACCTGGTGGGTGCGGATCGTCTCGTCCTCCGTCACAAGGTCTCCATCATTCAGTTGCTACCCTACAGCTACCAGGCCCGCATCGAGCAAGTGGAGGGCGTGGTCGAGGTGGCCCATCAGACATGGTTTGGCGGTGTCTATCAAGATCCCAAGAATTTCTTCATGCAGACACCCGTCGAGCCGGAGCGGTTTTTCAGCCTCTATCCGGAGTTCGAGGTGCCGGAGGACCAGATGCAGGCTTTCCTGCGAAACCGCACCGGTGCGATTGTGGGACGTTCGATTGCCGATCGGTTCGGGTGGAAAGTCGGCGACCGTGTTCCCATTCAAGCGACCATTTGGCGTCAAAAGGACGGTTCGCAGACATGGGAATTCGATATTGAAGGCATCTACGAGGGAGCCGAAAAAGGGACGGATACTACCCAGTTCCTCTTTCGTTACGACTATTTCGATGAAGCGCGGCAATTCGGTGAAGGGCTGGTAGGTTGGTACGTCATCCGCATCGACGATCCCGACAATGCGGCAACGATTGCCGAGAGAATCGACGCGACGTTTGCCAACTCACCTTACGAGACCAAGACGGAGACGGAAAAAGCCTTCGTACAAGCTTTTGCGAAACAAATCGGAGACATCGGTACGATTGCCGTCGCTATCATGAGCGCCGTTTTCTTCACGATACTCATCGTCGCCGGCAACACCATGGCGCAGTCGGTTCGGGAGCGGACCAGCGAGTTGGCTGTGCTCAAGACATTGGGCTTCAGCAACGAGAAGGTCCTCGTGCTCGTCCTCCTGGAATCCTGCGCGTTGGCTCTACTAGGAGGAGGTTTGGGCCTCCTCATCGCTACATCGTTGATCTCAATGGGGGACCCAACGGACGGCGCGTTACCCATCTTCTTCTTTCCGGTTAGAGACCAAGTGCTCGGTTGGGTGTTGGTGCTGGTTCTCGGCGTGGTCACTGGGATTCTACCGGCACTACAGGCGATGCGGCTTCGGATTGTCGACGCCCTCAGAAGGGCATAGCGGAGGTCACGGACGTGAGGAGTTTTCGGACTATCGACTGGGTCTTTCAGATTGTGGTCGTTTCGATGGTGAACATGCGTAGTATCTGGCAACGCTGGGGTTCGTCTCTAGCGGCGGTTGTTGGGATCGCGGGTGTGGTTGCGGTGTTCGTGTCGATTCTTTCGATGGCCGAAGGGTTTCGTTACACCATGACCACGACCGGAGCTCCTGACCGAGCGATGGTGCTGCGCAGCGGTTCGACTTCGGAGATGGACAGCATTTTGTTGCGAGATGACACGCGAGTGATTGCCGACACCGAAGGCGTCTTGCGTACGTCGGACGGGCCGGCGGCATCGGCGGAGCTCTTTGTCATCCTCAATGTACCCAAAAGGACGACGGGGACCGACGCCAACGTTCCTTTGCGGGGAATCGAGCCCGCAGCATTTCAAGTGCGCGATGAAGTCCGTATCGTGGAGGGCCGGAAATTCGAGCTCGGCCGGAACGAGATCGTCGCCGGCATCGGCGCTGCCAGAGAGTTCGAAGGCATCGACGTCGGAGCGCGCCACCGATGGGGAACCAACGAATGGGAGATCGTAGGGATTTTCGAAGCGAACGGCTCTCTCGTCGAGTCCGAGCTGTGGTGTGACGCCAAAGTGCTGCAGCCTGCGTATCAACGTGGGAATAGCTTCCAAGTGGTCAATGTCAAACTGGAGTCGCCTGAAGCCTTCGACCATTTCAAGGATACGCTCGGCACCGATCCGCGCGTCAACGTCAAAGCGGTTCGGGAGACGGATTTCTACGCCGAACAGTCGGTCCTCATCACGACTCTCATTACGGTTTTGGGCACCCTCATCGCGTCGATGATGGCCATCGGTGCTGTGTTCGGTGCGCTGAACACGATGTACAACGCCGTCGCAGCGCGGACCAGGGAAATCGCGGTTCTTCGAGCGCTGGGATTCAGGTCTTCGCCCGTTGTGATCTCTGTCTTGGTGGAATCCCTGCTTTTAGCATTGGTCGGAGGGCTCATTGGCGGAGTTCTCGCCTATTTTGCCTTCGACGGTTTCCGTACCGCGACCATGAACTGGCAGTCCTTCAGTCAAGTGGCTTTTGCCTTTGCGGTCACGCCGAGGTTGCTCGTTATCGGGATCTTGGGTGCGCTCGTCATGGGATTCCTTGGGGGAGCTTTGCCCGCGATTCGCGCCGCTCGCTTACCGGTAGCAAGAGCACTCCGCGAGCTCTGAGACACGTCTAGCTCCCAATTCGGCCTCATTCGAGGACAGCCTTCGATGAATCAGGGATTCACCAGAAACCATGAAGATGCCGAATCTTCATGTCAGCCTTCGTTCTACAGAAGCGGAAAACCTGATTTCTCCCATGCCCGTTACCGAGCCCGTTCCCCCGCCCGAGCCCGATGGGTTCCCATTGAAAACCGTTTGTATCGCATATGTGCCACAGCCCCTGCGTTTTGGTGCTTCGGGCTGGGGTACGGGCGCGGGTACGGACTACTGCAAGAAATGGGACAGTCTTCCATGCACCAGGATTCGTCCGCGACTAGGGCTTAATCTTCATATCAGGTAACTAACCCTGAAAAAAAGGGACCTGTCTTCTTGTTTCCAACACACCGCAAAACTCGACTATCGCTAAATTGTTGTTTTGTCGGCAGATGTAAATTATATGTTGCAACAAATATTGTGGCAACATATAATTATGTCGTGGATGAACATGTCAGTCTTTATGGGAGCCGCCATCGTCCTCCACAGCAAGAGGCTTACGTCAATCTGGCACTCAACTATGGAAAGCGACAAGGCGAGCTTAACGGTCTCTTGAGGCCTCACGGCCTATCCGAGCCGCAATACAACGTGCTTCGGATCCTCCGAGGAGCCGGACAGCAGGGCCTTACTTGCCACGGCATTTCTGAGCGGATGCTGACACGGCTTCCTGATATCACACGGCTGTTGGACCGGCTCGAAAAATCCGGGCTTGTCGACCGGAGACGTAGTCCGGACGACCGGCGTCGGGTTGACGTTACCTTGCGAGAAGAAGGAAAAGAGCTGCTCTCTAGGTTGGACCAGCAGGTTCTTCAGCTACATTCTCGACAGTTCGAGAATCTGGACTCCATGGAGCTCGCGGAGCTCAATCGACTCTTGTCGAAGTCCTTGAGAATTCAAGACCATGACATGAGCGGTCAGCGGCGAAAGTCGAATCGAACGGGACGATGAAATCGCGTTCACCCTTTGTGAAGTAGCGTAAAATAGCGCGTTGGATTTGACGAGACTCAAGCATTCGAGATCCTGGATAGGTGACGCATGACGAATCATGAAGCATTCCCGCCCCTCCCTCTCGATCAGTGGAAAGAAACCAAGGCAACTCTTCATTTGTTTTCTCAAACCGTCGGAAAGCTGCGGCTGGCATTGACGCCAAAAGTCAACCATTGGTGGAACGCGCCGCTATATGTCTCTGCTCGGGGGCTTACGACTCATCCGATTCCAAACGGTCGATACGGTGTGTTCGAAATGGAGCTGGATTTCTTGGACCATGATTTAGTGATTCGGACGAGTGCCGGCGCCAACGAGCTCGTTCCTCTCCGCGAGCAGTCGGTTTCGGGCTTTCAGCAGGCCGTTTTCGACGTACTTGGTGAGCAAGGAGTTCATGCGGCTATTCTCGCTAAACCATTTGACACCGAACGCACCCAAAGCACGGAGCCTTTTCCAAATGATACGGTTCACGCCATCTATGACGAGGAATTTGCGCATCGATTCTGGCGGGTTCTGGTGGGTGTGGACACCTTATTCAAGGAGTTTCGCGCTCGTTTCGAGGGGAAGTGCAGCCCGGTCCATTTTTTCTGGCACAGCTTCGATTTGTCGGTGACTCGTTTCTCTGGACGCCGCGCTCCCCTGAACGGGGGAGCAGACGTGGTCACCCGGGAGGCTTACTCCTACGAAGCCGTGAGCGCCGGATTTTGGCCTGGAGACCAGAACATGCCCGAGCCCGCGTTCTATACCTATGTCTTTCCGGAACCCGAGGGTCTGACCGAACAACCGCTTCAGCCCGAGTATGCATGGTGGGACAAGCAAATTGGCAGCTCGATGGCCCTTCTTCGCTATGAAGACTTTCGGAAATCGGAGGATCCCAGAGAAACACTCCTAGGGTTTCTTCAGAGTGCATACGAAGCAGGTGCCGATCTCGCCAATTGGCCGCGGAAGGACCTGGAACCGATGGTCGTTCAACGGTAGTTTCTGCAAAATCGGTGGTTCCGCCGAAACGTTGGGTGCCACCCGCATCCTCTCCCTCCAGAGAATGAACGTAGCCCATTCTCACTACTCACCAGATTCACATGGCTCGGATTTCTTGACAGGGTTTCGCCCGCAGGCTATCCTCCCATCGATAGTCGATGGGAGAGTGAAGCATGAAGGAAAACGATTTCTTGCCGGGTACGCTGGACATGCTCATTCTCCAGACCCTCACGTTGGATCCGATGCACGGGTACGGCATTGCTCAATTCATCCGCCAGCGGTCGAAAGACGTGCTCCAGGTTGGTGAAGGATCTCTTTATCCGGCGCTTCAGCGTTTGAGAGTCCAGGGTTACATCCAGGCGGAGTGGGGTGAGTCTGAGAACAAACGTCGGGCACGCTATTACCGGTTGACTCGTAAAGGAAAAAGGCAGCTCGAGAAGGAAGTGGCGTCTTTTGAGCGGGTGATGGAAGCGATCGCTCATGTCATGCAGCCGGTTGGCTGACGGAGAGATGATTCTATGGGCAAGCTCGGTGAGTACTTGAAACGACTTCAGTATCTTGGGCGGCGGAAAAACCTCCAGCGGGAGTTGGACGAGGAGATCCGCTTCCACATCGACATGAAGGTGAAGGATCTCCTGGACCAGGGATTGCCGGAAGATGAGGCTCGGTATGCTGCTCTGCGGGAGTTCGGAAATCGCTCTCTGACGAAGCAAGACAGTCGCAGCCCATGGCAGTTCGGGTGGCTCGAGACATTCCTGCAAGACGTACGTTACGGATTGAGGACGTTAACGAGAAATCCGATATTCACCGTTGCCATAGTGCTCACTCTCGCGCTGGGGATTGGGGCCAATACGGCCATCTTTACCCTCGTGGACTCGGTGATGCTGCGTGTTCTGCCGGTAGACGAGCCTCACGAGTTGTACGTATTCGGCACGGGCTCCATGGCGGGGACTATGAGTGACGATCAGGCGGGTGCAAGGAACACCAATCTGATCTCGTACCCATTGTATCGGAGTTTTCGGGAGCACACCGATGTGTTTGCAGATCTAGCTGCCATTTCCAGTTTTCCCATCAATGCCTATGTGAGTTCAGATGTTCTCTCTTCGGGGGCAGCCGTTGAAAGAGTGGAGGCGCGGCTCGTGACGGGGAATTTTTTCCGCATGCTCGGCGTTCGTGCGGTTGTCGGACGGGCGTTGGGGCCGGACGACGATACAACGCCTGGCGCTCACCCGGTGGTGGTTGTTTCACACGGGTATTGGGTAAGAAAGTTCGGGCAAAGTCCATCCGTCGTCGGACGCATCCTCCGCATGAACGGTACTGAGTACACGATTCTCGGCGTTACCTCTCCTGATTTCTTTGGCGTGACCACCGGTCGATCCACCGACGTATGGGTTCCGATGATGATGCAGGCCGAGCTCATGCGCGAGTCGTATCGTCTCGATGACATGACCACGATGTGGATGCGCGTCATCGGCCGCGTGAAGGAGGGTGTCACGGAGGCTCAGGCGTCGACTCGCACGGACGATCTGTTTCACCGCCTGTTGGTCGAGGAGCAAGGCTCCGACGTAACTCCAGAGTTCGAGGAGGCAATCTCTAAACTCGATATGGAGCTGATGTCCTTTGGCGGCGGGTTTGCCAACCTGCGGAGACGCTTTGCCGAGCCGTTGCTGATCCTGATGGGAGTCGTGGGGCTCGTGTTGCTCATCGCTTGTGCCAACGTCGGCAACTTGCTCTTGGCACGAGCTTCGGGGCGCCGACGAGAAGTGGCGCTTCGCATGGCGTTGGGATCGAGCCGCGGCAGGCTGGTCCGCCAGCTTCTGACAGAAAGCTTGATACTAGCGCTTGCTGGTGGTGCCGTGGGTCTGCTGATGACTCGATGGACGATGGATATTCTGTTGGGATTTCTCTCCCGGGGAGCGTCCGCCATTCCTCTACAGGTCCCGTTGGATGGCCGTGTTCTAGGTTTTACATTGACCGTCTCCGTTCTTACCGCACTCCTATTTGGGCTGGTACCTGCGTTACGGGCGACACGAGTCGACTTGAATGCGTCCCTCCGAAATCAAGCCACTGCTGTTCTGGGCGGCCGAGACGGGTGGAAGTTGCGGAAAGCCCTCGTCGTTGCTCAAGTCGCCATCTCCCTTCTCCTTCTAATTGGAGCGGGGTTGTTCCTTCGGAGCCTGGCGAACCTGCGGAGTCAAGAAACCGGCTTTGTCTCCGAGGGTGTCCTCCTCTTGGAGATCGACCCACGAGGCGGGGGCTATACAGAAGAACAGCTGCCTCACCTCTATGACGACCTCGTCGAGCGAATCGAATCGATTCCACAAGTTCGTTCCGCCAGTCTGTCTCTTTTCCATTTGTTCCGGAACGCTCGTTGGCGGACGGCAATATCCATCGATGACTACAGCCCACAGAAAGACGAAGATCTGGGGATCGAAGCCACCATGGTCACGCCGGGGTACTTCGAGACCGTCGGTGCTCCCGTGATCCTGGGGAGACCCATCGCACCCAAGGACAGGGATGGTGCCCCGAAAGTAGTTGTCGTCAACGAAACGTTCGCGCGTCATTTCTTTGGTGAGGAATCACCGTTGGGAAAACGGTTCGGCATCGATGGGGATGAGTCCAGCCGTGACCTCGAAATCGTAGGCGTGGCGAAAGATATCGTGTACTACAACTACCGGGATGAGACACCTCGGTTCGTTTATTTTCCGGTGATGCAGACGTTGGACTATCTCGAGTCGTTGGAAGTGCGAACGGCAGGAGATCCGACAGCCGTCATACCTCTCGTGCGACAAGCCGTTAACGAAGCCGGAGAGAATCTTCCGATTGTCGAAGTGAAAACACTCGACGAGCAGATTGATAGGTCGTTACGCGACGACAAGCTCGTCAGCCAGTTGACGAGTTTCTTTGGCTTGTTGGCGCTCCTCTTGGCATCCATCGGGCTCTATGGCGTCTTAGCCTATGGGGTGGCGCAAAGAACCAATGAGATCGGCATCCGTATCGCTCTCGGTGCGGGGCGAGTTCAAGTGCTTTGGATGATTCTCCGTGATGGCATGGTTCTGGTGGGCCTTGGAATTCTCATTGGAATCCCCGCTTCCCTCGCGACGACTCGGCTTGCGTCGAGTCTACTCTTCGGTCTGGGAGCCGCCGACGTTTGGACGATGTTCGGCGCCACCCTTGTTCTTTGTCTCGTGGCGTTGTTTGCCGGGTACCTGCCGGCCTGGAAAGCGTCACGTCTGGACCCGTCTACGTCGCTTCGTTACGAATGAAGGAGCAGATCGATGGGTAAGCTCAGCGACAATCTGAGACGCCTCGCATATCTGGGCCGACGGGCGAGGCTCGACCGTGAGCTCGAAGAGGAAATGCGGTTTCACCACGAGATGAAGGCCCAGGAGCTCGTTGAGAGAGGCGTCGTCGAAGAGGAAGCGCTGTGGGTGGCTCGACGTGAGTTTGGAAACCGGAGCTTGCTGATGGACGACAGCCGTGACGCTTGGCGATTCGGGGTTCTCGAAGCTTCACTCCAGGACATCCGTTACGGTCTACGGACTCTTGGCCGGAGCAAGGTGTTCGCAGTCGCCGTCATTCTCACGCTCGCGTTGGGCATAGGTGCGAATACGGCCATTTTTGCGCTCGTAGATTCCGTGATGCTCCGGTTCTTACCCGTCGAGCGCCCCGAGGAGCTGGTCCTACTCGGCCCACCGACGGGAATGTCCATGATTCGGGCGGACGGCCCAGGGGAGCGAAGCCCCAACTTCCTGTCTCATCCCTTGTATCGGGAGTTTCGTGAGCATTCCCGAGTGTTCTCGGATGTTATCGCCATATCGAGCTTTCCATGGAACGCCTATGTGAGTCCTAAAGCCGGGTTCCCGGACAGAGCGGATGCCCGTGTCGTGACCGGGAATTTTTTCACGGTTCTGGGTGTTCGGGCCGCGCTAGGTAGGACGTTCACACTCGATGACGACAGAGGACCTGGTGCCAACCCGGTTGTGGTGCTCTCCCACGCCTTTTGGTCTCGAAAGTACGGACAGGATCCTTCCGTTGTCGGACGCTCGATAGGTATCAACGGGATCGAGTACACGGTTCTTGGGGTGACCCCTCGAGAGTTTCTTGGGGTGACGGTGGGCATGTCCACCGATATGTGGGTTCCGATGATGATGCAGGCCGAGCTCACGCGATCGCCTTCTTACATCGAGGACAGGAACACGATGTGGTTGCGCCTCATCGGTCGTTTGGAATCGGGGATATCGGTCGAACAAGCCGCGCGGCAGACCGAAGCGCTCTTTCACCAACTCTTGATAGAGGAACTGGGCTCGGAGACCACACCGGACGTTAGAAAAGAACTCTCTCAGTTGCACACGGAGTTGACCCCGTTCGGCAAAGGCTTCGGTAGTCTGCGGGAGGGGGTGACCCGCCCCCTACTCCTTTTGATGGGTATCGTAGGGCTCGTGCTCATGATTGCCTGCGCCAACGTCGGCAATCTTCTGTTGGCCCGAGCTTCGAGTCGTGAGAGAGAAGTGGCACTACGTTTGGCGCTGGGATCGAGTCGCTCACGCCTCCTCCGACAACTTCTGACGGAAAGTCTGCTTCTGGCCTTGGCTGGTGGCGGTGTCGCCTTGCTCACAACGTGGTGGACGATGGATTTGGTCGTGTCGCTCTTTACACGTCGGCCACTCGAGGTTCATTTTGATGGTCGCGTCCTAGGATTCACGTTGGCTGTGTCCTGTCTTACGGCCGTTTTCTTCGGCCTGGCACCCGCTCTGCGTTCAACAAAGGTCGATTTGATGTCGTCGCTCCGGAATCTCGGAGGCACACCCCGGGCGGGGAAGGAGGCGTGGCGACTACGGAAGATTCTAGTGGTCTCTCAAGTCGCGATTTCGCTCTTGTTGCTCGTTGGAGCCGGTCTCTTCCTGAGGAGTTTGGAAAACCTGCGGAACGAGGAGACGGGTTTTCGGACTGAGGGTGTTCTGCTCGTGGATATCGATCCGCAGGGGGGTGGGTATGCCGAAGAGGACCTTCCAAATCTCTATGAGGCGTTGTTGGAGCGTCTCGGAGCCCTTCCCGCCGTGCAGTCGGTGAGCTTGTCGTACTACGGTCTTTTCTCGGGCGCCCAGCGAAACAATGCAGTGTATATCGACTCCTATTCACCTCAATCCGAGGAGGATCTACGCATCAAGGACACCTTCGTGACGGCGGATTACTTCGAGACGGTTGGGGTTCCGTTACTCTTGGGGCGTGGATTCCAACCGGGAGACCGAGACGACGCTCCAAAAGTAGCCGTCGTGAACGAAAGCTTTGCGCGCCACTATTTCGGTGACGAGTCCCCGATAGGAAAGCGGTTCGGTGTCGATGGGGAAGGTTCGGGCAGTGACATCGAGATCGTCGGTGTGGCGAAAGATCTCAAATACAACGATTTCCGCGAGGAGACACCTCGTTTCGTTTACTATCCCGTCCTGCAGGACATGACCTACTTGAGCTCGATAGAAATACGCACAAACGGCCCCCCCGAAGCCGTCAGCGCTCTGGTGCGACAGGCCGTCGCCGAAGCAGGTCCTGACCTTCCGATTTTGGACATGGTGACTCTCAGCGGCCAAATCGACCGGTCCTTGAGCAGCGACAAGCTGATCAGTCGCTTGACCAGCTTCTTTGGCCTGACAGCGCTTCTCTTGGCGTCCATTGGGCTCTATGGCGTCGTGGCTTACGGCGTCGCCCAAAGAACCAACGAGATTGGAATTCGCATTGCGCTCGGTGCCGGCCAATTTCAGGTTCTTTGGATGGTACTCAAGGACAGCATGAGCCTGGTTGGACTCGGAATCCTCATCGGCATCCCTGCCACCTTGGCCGCGACCCGGTTGACCTCGAGCGTACTGTACGGACTCGACGCAATGGACCCGGCTGCGATTCTTGGGGCAACGCTCCTGCTCTGCGCCGTTGCGGCTCTCGCCGGCTACTTACCCGCCCGACGAGCCTCCCGTCTCGATCCATCGAAATCGTTGCGGTACGAATAGGTCGCTGGAATTTCCTGTTTTTTTTATTCCCTGGTTAGGGATAGAATTGGGGGGCTGAAAGGTAAGAGACATCTTTAGACAGATACGAGAACGCCGGTATTCCAACGCAGATGCAGGTCTACCCGCACTCTCGCCACCAAGGATTCCTTCCGGTAGAGTTTGTTTTTTTGTTCGGCGGCCCAGAGTGCTTGTGGGAGAAAAATTCCGTGGTAGTCGTTACCGCACTTCCATTAGCCTTTATGTCAGCCCTTTCAGTCAGGAGTGTGTGTGATGACGAACATTTACGTTGGAAACTGCCCATACGATGTCACGGAGGATCAATTGCGTGATCTCTTCGCAGCGTATGGTGAAGTCGAAAAAGTCAACATTATTACGGACCGTGATACGGGTCGTCCGCGCGGGTTCGCGTTCGTAGAGATGACCGAAGCATCGGCCGCCGAGGCTGCTATCAAAGGCGTGAACGGGACGGACCTGGGCGGCAGGGCTTTGAATGTCAACGAAGCTCGACCGAAGAGAGACGGCGGCGGCGGCGGCGGCGGACGCCGGGGCGGTGGTGGCGGCGGACGCCGTTGGTAAGCGCCTCGTAGAAAATAGAACTACATTCATCCGCATTCGGGACCTTGGAGGTGTCACTCTCGCGAGTGTCTCTCCAAGGGCCCAGGCGTTTTTCTCGAAAGGACATTCTTAATGGCCAAAAGATCCCGCATGACAATGCAAAAGCGCCAACGTGAGTTAAAAAGGGCCGAGAAAGCTGCGAGTAAACGCGCCAAACGTCTCGGTCAAGTGATAGAAGCTCCGCAGGAACCGAGACCCAGCATCGAGATGGGCCAACTCTTTGGACCAGGACAATCCACAGAGGACGAAGCCCCCGAACCGTCGAACGACGGAGAAGTAGAACAGAAAGAGGAAGCCAAAGAGTAGTACTCGACTCGATTCGTATCGGTGAATCGACGGCCTCGACATAGGGTTTATCTCACCTAAACTGCATTTGCACTGCCACATTCGGAATTGCCGACAGGTTGTTGCCCGCCCGCCTTCGCTGGTGTTGTTGCAGAGGAAGCTAAGGCAGGGGTTCGTAGCTTGTAGAAAGGGCGGACTGATGTCCAGGATGCGTATTGGAGGAGCTAATTGACTTCCTCCGGAACAGTGGGCGTTGGAGTGGGTTCCGACGGATTCTTGCGAACCGGCATGATGACCCAGAGGGCGAGGTAGATAAGAAGGCCCCATCCGCCGAGAAAGGTCCCTACGACAAAGGCCAATCGGATGGCTGTAGCCGGGGCGCCGAATTGCCTTGCCAGTCCGGAACACACTCCCGTGATCATCTTGCCCTCGGGTTCGCGGAACCATTCACCAGCGCCTGGACGTGGGCCCAACATGCTGCCACAGAAGCGACACTTGACCGCAGCAGCCCGGATCTTTTCGGCGCAAAACGGGCAGGTCTTTGTGGTCATTTTGATCTCCCGGTGGCGGTCGCTTCGAGTCCCTGCGGGACTGCCGCACTCGTTACCCAATCATGGCATCTTTGCCGTAGCTCCCAACCCCACTCGGCCATGAGAGGTAGCGAACCGTAGACCAGTGACAGTCCGAGTAGAGCCGACGCCGTAACGACATAAGCTGCAATGGTCGCCAGTGGTTGCGAAGTCCAAGTCTCGAGCAACGAATAAACGGCCCAAATCAGCAAGGCATTGATTCCTGCGATAATCGGCAGCGACACCAAACCGGCCAGAGCCAGCCGAGCCCGCAACCTGGCTCCTTCCCGTGCCCGCCGTCGAAGATCAGGCCTCAGTTGTTCCATGGCTCGTCTTACGAGGTCAGAGGGTGGCTCGGTCCTCCCCATCCGTGCCAAGTGAGAAAGCTCCCTGACACTCTCCTCAAAAGACCGGCAGTTGGCGCATCGGGTCAGGTGTTCCTCGAGCTCGCGAGGTCGCGGGTGTTCGTCGCCGCCAAGAGCCATCTCTTCCTGGACAGCTCGACAATCATCTTGGCAACCCATCATGCTTCCCTCAATTGGGCCCGTAACACTCCAATGCCACGATGTAGTCGACTTTTAACGGTGCCCCGAGGTATCCCGACGGCGGCAGCGATCTCGGCCTCGTCCAGTCCTTCGAAGTATCGCAAGATAACCACGGCGCGGATCGATTGGGGAAGCCTTGCGAGTGCTGAATGGAGATCCGTCTGCTGAATCCGTTCGTTCTCGTTACGGCCGTGCGGCGCATGGCCCGCCGGCTCGGGTAGGTCGTCTTTCTCATGTAGTCGAGGTGCGGCCGGATGGGAGAGGCGCCGGGCTCGGTCGCGGGCGAGGTTGAGAGCGATAGCGAAGAGCCAAGGCTTAAAGCGCCTCCGAGGATCGAACCCTGCACTAGAGCGGAGCACCCGCAAGAATGTTTCTTGAAACAAGTCCTCCGCTTCTGCGGTGTTGCCGCAGAGCCTGAAAAGAAATCCATAGAGAGGTCTGCGATACCGGGCGAGAAGAGTCCGCGTTGCTCCTTCATTGCCGGCAAACATGAGCCGGGCCATTTTCTCATCAGAGGGGACGTCATCACACACCGTATCATCGTGGACAAGAAAGACGCTATGCCTCAGGACGTGCCTTCGGCTGCTTCTTCAGGTCCGTTGGGAGGTTCCGTGGTTTTCTTTCTTCGTGATTGGAGGTAAACGCGCATCCTGCGATAAAGGGACTGCACGTCTTCCAACAGGCGTTCAAAAATGGACCGTTCACCGTTGTTTCCCGGAACGCCCGCGAAGAGTTTCCCGAGTAATGAAGCGCCACCGGGCTCCGCCGGTAGGACCAGCCACATCGTCACATAAACCGCCGGCCCTAGCAGATTGATAAAGGTGAGGATGACGAAGACTAAACGAATGAACGTCACGGAAATGCCGAGCTCCTCCGCCAAAGCAATGGCGACTCCGGCGAATTGTCGTCCTGGTCGATTGCGGTAAGTACCTGTTAGTAAACCTTTTGTTAGCTGTCCTTGGCAATAAGGACAAACGGTGGCTGCTGTTCTTACCGGCTCTGCGCAAAGTGGGCAGCTTCTCGGCTCATCTCGGTCTTGGTCGTCCATCGTTCGTCCTCCTTGCCGGATTCAATTTGCGCCTTTTACCTCTACTAATTACTACTAGCGAGCGCGACCGGAGGTTCACCCAAATCACGTTTTTCTCTCGTTTTTCTCTATAATGTGTGATCTCATGCGTAAAAAAGCCGTTGTATTGCTGAGTGGCGGGTTGGATTCCTCGACGACGTTGGCGATCGCTCAGAAGCTGGACTATTTGCCGTATGCCTTGAGCTTCCGCTACGGTCAACGCCACGCCTGCGAGCTGGAGCGGCCAAGCGTGTCGCTAAAGAAATGGCAGCGGTTGAACACCGCCTCATGGGTCTCGATGTCGACTACTCCAACACTCATTCCTGCTATGATCCCGGTGAGTCATATCGACCATGCGGAAGATGCGATTCTTGCCTCCTGCGACGAAATGCCTTTCGTGAGACGGGGCTCGAAGATCCTCTCGAGTATCCGGGGGTTAGATGAGCATTGAACGCGAGATCTAACGAGTTCTTCAAAGTTACAAGAGAATACGATCATGCCAGAAGCTGAAGGGAAGCAATTCGATTTTCAGGACGAGACGCACATCCGACCCGATTTTTTGGAAACGTTCGATTTCGGTAGTCGCGAGCAATACATCATGACTGAGACGGCGGAATTCAGTTGCGTATGCCCTTTCAGCGGCTTGCCGGATCTCGCCCGCGTTAGGGTGGAGTACTATCCCGAGGGCGGCAAATGCGTCGAGCTCAAGAGCTTGAAGTACTACTTCGTGAGCTTTCGGAACGTGGGGATCTTCCAAGAAGCCGTGACCCAAAGAATCTACGGAGATTTGAAGGAACTGTTGGAAACCGAACGACTGCGGGTGACGACGATTTATAACACCCGGGGTGGATTCGATACGACTTGCATCGAAGGAAGTCTCTAGGGATGTGAAAAAATAGAACGCATGCCTTTTGTAAATGCCGCTCCAAATATGGATCTGTGATTCTCCCCTTCGAGAAGGTCCACCTCCAGGAATAAATCGAGATAGTCTCTGGCTTTGATCTGTTGAACAAGGTCTTTCCAATCCTTGACGAAGTAGTCGGGCTCCTTTTCACCAACAGCGGTATAAACCACGGCCGGCAATTTCATGCCTTCCGAGAAAGTGCTTTTCTCTAGATGTTGAATATATCGATCCGCATACCAAATCGATGGACTCAAAGAAATGATTCTCTGAAAAAGCCCGGGATGACTGAATAGGGTGTAAAAGCCAAAAAGGCCACCGAAGGAGTGGCCGTACAGGGCTCTGTCCGAGGTGTTTGTTCTGTATGTTGAATCGATAAAGGGAAATAGCTCCTTTTCAAGGAACTCTATGAAGCGGTCGGCCTGTCCGCTCTCTGGGAATCTGTCATCCTTGACCTCAACAGGAGTCAGGTCCCTGGCTCGTCTGTGGTAAAAAACATCGTATTCGACGTTGTAAGCTACGCCGACAAGGATGACTTTTGGAATATCGCCGTTCTTTATCAACCTGCGCGTGATATAGCTGACAGCCCCGAAGTTGTACTCAGCGTCTGTGATATAGACGACCGGGTAGTTTTTCTTTTCATTGTTGTAGTCCCTTGGTAGAGATACATCGATTTCGAGCTTCTCCCCTATTGTTTTGGATTCTATATAGTGCAGTTCAGTATCACGGATTCTCACCTGTGAGGTCGATCCACTTGAAATGCCGGCGCTACGCTGGAAACTTCCAGTTCCTGACCGGGAAACCTCCCGTTCGAGTGCCCGTGGACTCTGACCCCGAGACGCTCCCGGAGGTGCGGAGGTGTCGATTGGCTCGCTTGTTCTGCAGCCAGAGCTGATTGCTATCAACAAGATGAGAAAGGCCTTCGATTTCATCTCTTCAAATTTCACCGCGTGCCACTGCCATTCTGAAAGCGGGTTCAATCCGCTATAGGACCTAGTTGATCGATGACTTTTGCATCGACCCAATATACATCCCCGTTACGCTGTCCACTTCCCATGGTCAGTACCTCCGGCGCCAGATTCTATAGGCCTTCGCGCGGTGAATTCGCGCGGCCATTGTCGAGCTCCTGAGATCCGAGGCTGGCGACTGCCATTTCGATCTCTTGAACTATCTCATCGTGTGCCTGTCCTTCCACAAAATGCATAGGTGCGCCCAGTCTCATGAGTGCCGATCCCGTTTCCGGCCAGTCATGGTGGATGGAGTAGATCCGGGACATTCCTTCCAGATGGATGGGCACGACGGGGACTTTCAACTGCTGGGCCATCAAGGCAATGCCGGGTTTGAAGGCGTGCATGGTGCCGTCCGGGGTTCGCTCACCCTCCGGGTAGACCAGGGGGCAATAGCCTTTCTCGACGAGCTCACCCGTAAACTCGAGTGCCTGTCTTACGCCCGCCATTTGATGGGGAAGGGGATAGGCGCCCACCAAGCCGCAGGCCAGAACGTACTGAACAGCCTGCCAGGTGCGTTCTTTCAATCGATGTCCCTTGGGCTCGAAGTAGGCACGAAAGTGCTCCAGCTGCATGGCGGGGGCGACGAGACGTCGCCAACGGAAAGGCAGACCCATGAGAATGGCAATCGTGTCCAGATGAGAGGCATGATTGGCCGCGAAGATGATAGGTGGGTCGATGTCGCTCAGATTCGAAAGACCTGCCACGGTAAAGTCGATATAGCGGTGCCATAGAAACTTCACTCCGAGTCCGAGTACGCCATGCCGGATCAGAGGGATGGGGAATACTCGTGGCCAACGAGGCATCTGGATGGGCGAATGGCTCGTCGGCTTGGCGGCCGGCGCGAGCTCGCGCTGAACGAAAGATCCTATTTCTCCCACAGTGGTGGATGCGAAACTGCCTTCGTCGATCTCGAGATCATAGTCGATCTCGAGCTGCGAGATGAGCTCCACTCGGTCCAAAGAAGACAACCCCAGATCCTCGGACAGTCGAAGGTTGGGATCAATGTCTGATTCGGGCCTTCCCACCATTTGGGCAATTGTCGTTATGTATCCTCGGCTCGAATGGTGAGCCCGTCGCAGTTCATGGCGCTCTCCAATAACCGTGGTACGAACCTCACCGCGTTTGATCTTGAAGGTCGAGGCGGTCCGCGGAAAATCCTCCCCGGGCCAAATAGACACCTTGCGGATAAGTTGATGGGGCTCGAGCTCCTGGTTGACCTGACGAACGATGTCCTGGACATCCCTCATTGGATTGGCGGGGAGAATGACGGCGTGGACGAGCTCTTCACCTTTCGATGGAATCCCCAGGACAACACTTTCCTTGACCTCCGGGTGTCGGTTCAATGCGGCTTCGACGTCTTGGGGGAAAACGTTGAGCCCGTCCGCCGTCACGATGACGTCCTTTTTGCGGCCTCGATAGTACATCCGGCCTTCCGCGTCCAACTCGCCGATATCACCGGTGTGAAGCCAGCCTTCCCTGAATCGGGTATCGGAGTCCTTTGCGGCTCGGAAGTACTCCGTAACGACACTCTCTCCTCGAACCAAAATCTCACCGTCGGGCGCGATCTTGACATCCTGCCCATCGACGACGTGGCCAATGGAGCCCCGCTTTGTCTTCAGGGGATGGTTCGTCGTCACAACGGGGCTCGCTTCCGTTAGTCCATAGCCCTGAATGAGGACGAAGCCCAGCCGCCACCAGAACTCCTCTTCTTCCGGGGGAAAACGCGCACCACCTACCAAGAGAGCCCAGAACTTCCAACCGAAACTGGAGTGTATCTTGCGGTGCCTCCACCAGCGCCCAGCCGCTCCGAGCCATCCTTCCTTCGGTTTTTTTCTCGAGAGCTCGAAACGTCGCTCGATATTCTGGCGGAGGTTTGAGAGGATCTTCGGTACAGCGACTAGAACAGAAACTCGTTCGCGTCGGATCGTTTCGATCGTGCGAACGGGGTGTAGCTCCGTGGTGAAAACTACAGAAGCTTCGAGAAGGATGGGAATGGTGATCCCGAGAGACTGTCCATACAAATGGCTCAGGGGGAGCAGATCGAGAATGCGGATGGGCTGGAAGGGTCGTGCGAGCCTTTTGTATTTGTTGATCTCCCGCTGAAACATTCTCAAGTTGGAGCAAATGTTGCGATGGCGATGGACGACTCCTTTCGGCTCACCAGTGGTTCCTGATGTATAGACGATTTCGACCACATCGTCGGGCGCTACCTGCATGAGCTCGAGCTCTTCTGGCGGTCCCATCTTCTCCTCCAAGTCCAAAGAGAGCTTGGAAAGATCGAGCTTGTCCACCTCGAGATCGGGACCGTGCACCAATAACTTTGCCTCGACTTCATCCTGAATACGCTGGACCAATCGATAGGAGGAGCGGTAATCCACGGGGACGAGCTCGATTCCGCGCACGACAGCGGCCCAGAACACGACAACCCAGTTGTGAGAGCTCTCTCCCCATAGGATGAGGCGGTCGCCTTTGGAGAGGCCTAATTCTTCGAGGTGACGAGCTGTACTTGCAATTTGTTGTTGGAGGTCACGGTAGGTTAGCTTCCACGTTCGAAAGCCGTTATGAAAACGGATCGCCTCCCGGTCTCCGAGTCGCCCGATTTCGCTGAAAAGATCGAGAAGGGTTTGCATTGGTTTTTGATCGGGTTCAGATCCCTTTGGGCGCAATAGTAGCAGATTGTATGGTGTTCGGTTACGGGAAAGCGTGAATGGAACGTGGAGGTCAAGATTCTCGACGTTCGGGAAGACCTCGCCAGTGTCACAGTGACCTCGAGCAAGTTTTGCGATTACCTGCAGATGGCCAAGCTGGACGGTCAGTGGAAGATCGTCAGCGTGCTCTGGAAAAAAGATCCAGGTGCGTCAGAACCGACGGACCGCTAGAAACTGGGAAGTGATTAGGGGTTCCTGCTAGTGGCGCCACCGCTTCATCCAATCTTTCCATTTTGGCAGGCGTTTCTTGGCGGCCAATCTTTCCTTGAGCTCCTCGTTTCCCGGGTCCAGGCCGAGCGCTCGAAAGAACAACCTCTCCGACTTACGGACGAGACCGGCTGCCTCATAGATTTCCGCCAGCCCCACCAAGACGTCGACGTCGAAGGGGCGCTCCTCGAGTACCTTTTGAAAATGTTCCTCCGCATCCTTCGTCCAGTTCGGATTCTTGGCGAGAGCCTGAGCTTGCAACTTGTGGTACGAGGTATTGGTCGGGTCGAGCCGAAGGCAGACATCCATGAGCTCGGCGGTGGTGTGATAGTCACCATCAGCAAAGTGCTGCTTGGCTTCTCGATAGTGATGCTTCGCGGTCTTTTTGGAAACGTCATCTCTTTTGGCTTCTTGGGTCGGCGGAGTTGGTGCTTCTCTTGGGGTTAGGTCTTCTCCACGGGGCGCTTCCGTTCGAAGAGAGTTGTCGTAACGCTTCCTGGCGACCGGTTCGACGAGAGCTTCATAGGCGTTGGTAACCTTCGTGATGATCTCTTCCAAGTGACCGTTGAGGTCTTCGAGCTGTTTCGAGTAGAGCCGATCGGGGTGGTAGGTCTTGATTATGGTGCGGTAGGCCTTTTTGATCTCGTCAGTCGAGGCGGTCCGCCGCACCTCTATCCAGTCGTAGTAGTTCCCAGAGTTCAAGGCGGAACATTTGTTGATAATATCTTGTCGGATCCACTGCTCTTCGGGTGAGCCATCGATCGTCGATTTTGATGTATTGCCTTCAACGCGTGGCAAGGATTGAGGGGGCAGAGGACTATTGGAGTTGAGCTTTTTGGAAGGAGCAAGCTCTCGGCTTTTGTTGCCGAGCTCCAAAACTCCAACCGAGAGCAGTCCGTACAGGCATCGGAGCGTTTTGATCTCGGCAATTGGCGAGATCGCCATGATTTCTGCGATAGAAGACTGACCGTCGACTCGCGACAGGACGTAGCTTTCTTCCGGGCTCAGGGCGACGGCGTCAGGCAGCATTGAGGGGTTCTTTTTGTGATTCACCACGCGGTCCAGGCTTCCCAATGCTCGCTGGATCACGATGGGATCCTCGATACGGCGGACACCCTCCAAAATTGTGGAGAATGTCGGAAAGCTCATAGCGAGCTCCGGAGTGATTGGCCTTTCCTTGGCCTCGAAACGGTACTCACCACGGTCCCATACGAAGAGCGAATAGATGATTGACCGCAGTTGTTCTGCCACCCTAGAGAGCATCTCCGTCTCGCTCATCAGACCCATAGAGACCATGGTTTCTCCCAAGCGGCCTCCAGTTTTCAAGAGTCTCTGAGAGGCTAGGTCCAAGTGTGTGCGGGTCAGCTTACCATTGCGGACCAAGAACTCCCCGAGTCGGTCGGCACGGTGGTCCGAGCTGGCGAAAACCATAGCGCCTTGTCCGAAGTAGATTTGTTTGTTGATGTTGTGGCGAGAAAGCTGGAGAATCCCCGATTCGGCTTCGTGGTTGATCGACCGGATGATGTTCGGAAGTTGTTGTTTTGTTAGATTACCCTGCATGACATCACCGCCTCATTTACTCTTGATCTTCCGGATGAGTGCCGACTCCCCTTTAATTATGGTGGTCACACAGCTATTTTTAATGTGAAAGTTATAGACATAATAATAAGGGAGGGTGCGTCGCTATGGTGGTGAGGAAAGCAGGGGGGATTCGCCGACACTGAAACGAAGGGAAAACCCCACACCCATGAGGAAGTGGTTTGACCCTAATCCCAGTAATAATCCCACTTTGGAGTTAACATTTGCCGCGAGCGATCCGCCAAATGTTAAAATGCCTGTCCCTATTATGAAGGACGACGGCACCCTGCGAGCTCGTTTCCAACATATTGTGGAATACCTGTTCGTTTTGGCTCTGGGCTTCACCTTGCGGCTCTTTCCCAGGGGCGTTAGGCGCAACCTCGGGGCGCTTTTGGGCCGAGTAGGGTACAGGCTGGATCGCCGCCATCGAATGGTTACTCTCAACAACCTCGACTTGGCCTTCGGCGACTCGAGGACAGAGCAAGAGAAGGTCGAGATTGCTCGCGCCACATTCGAGTATTTCGGGACCATGTTGTTCGAGCTCATCACCTGGGGGAAACCTTCGCGTAAGAGATTCGAGAGCGGAGTCGAGGTCGTTGGGAGAGAGCACGTCGAGAAGGCTCAAGCCAAAGGACAGGGCGTCATCCTGGTCGGGTCACACTACGGCAATTGGGAAATCGCCGCCATATCGCACGGGTATCGTTTCGGACCTTGCTCGGTCGTGGGGCGCGCCCTGGACAATCCTTACTTCAATCGGTGGCTCGAGCGAATCCGAAGCACTTCCGGCAACGGAGTCCTGTATAAGCAGCAGGCGGTGACCCGCGTAATGCGCTTGCTCAAGAGTAAGGAGACGGTGGGTTTGGTGATCGACCAAGACGTGTCACAAGAGGACGCGGTTTTTGTCGAGTTCTTCGGTATGAAGGCATCGACAACACCCGTGGCAAGCTTGATAGGTCTCAAGACCGGGGCGGTTCTCGTCCCCATTTTCTCCCATCCCCTGGACGATGGCCGATACTGTTGCTTTTATGAAAAGCCCTTGGACCCGGATGACTTCTCCGGTGTCGATCGCCAGCAAGCCGTGTTTCAGATGACACAGCACTGCGCAAGAGTTCTCGAGGAGCAAATTCGCCGCAATCCGCAGTACTGGCTCTGGATGCACCGGCGTTGGAAAACACGCCCTCCGGAGGAACTGGAAGGAACCGAGGCAGACTTCGTAACTCACCCTAATCCGACGAATTGCTTGTAGGAAGGGGACAGTATTCGATGACTCAGGGATTCATCCGAAACCAATGAAGATGTCGAAGAAGAAGCGACAAACCGATTCTGTTATCGACCAAGCGAAGAGGTTTCTCCTGAGCCCGATTTCCCGGCTCGACGACCATAAACCCGCGTAGACGCTTCGGGCAGGGGACAATCAATCCATCCGAAAGTTAATCCGAAACCACGAAGATGATGAATCTTCATATAGGTCCCTTTTTGCGGCACGTCTCCCCGGGCAAAAAGGGACCAGTCCCCTTTTCCACAGATATTTACGTAGGTTTGATGGACTCGGATTAGAGTTAGCTCTATGTGCCTTGGCGTTGAGTCTTTCGCCCATTGGATCGAGGAGGAGTAACAGAGAATGAACGAGAATCCCGTCGAGATGAATTCGCCCGATCGAGACCTAGGCTTCGGAACCCGCGTCGCCGACATGAGTACCCACCGCCTTTTGAACCAGGACGGGAGTTTCAACACCGAGCGTCGAGGTCTCGGCTTGATAGGCTCCTTGAGTCTCTACAACACCTTGTTAACCATGTCTTGGCCAGCATTCATCCTGCTTTTGGGTATGGTGTACCTCGCGACCAATGCGTCGTTTGCTCTGGGCTACACATTGTGTGGTGTAGGAGCATTGCAGGGACCTGCTGGGTCTTCCTTGGCGGAGCAGTTCGCGCAAGCTTTCTTCTTTAGCGTACATACGCTCTCCACGGTGGGCTACGGTCACATCGTCCCGGGCAACTTGCAGGCCAATGCCGTCATGACCTTGGAGTCGATGACGGGCCTACTGGGTCTGGCCTTGGCGACTGGGCTCGTCTTTGCAAGGTTCTCGAGACCGACTGCCGATGTGGTGTTCAGCCACAATGCCATCATTGCTCCCTACCGGGATGGGAAAGCTTTCGAGTTTCGTATTGCCAATAAACGCAAGAACGAAATCGTCGATTTGGAAGCGAAAGTGATGCTCTCCCAAATGGAGGAGTCCCGTGGCCGAATGGTGCGACGTTTCTATCCGCTCGAATTGGAACGCGAAAAAGTGAGTTTCTTCACATTGAGCTGGACCATCGTTCACCCTATCGATGAATCAAGTCCCCTTTGGGAGATGACCCAAGAGGACTGTGTGGCGGCGGCTGTGGAAGTTCTTGTGCTGCTCACGGGTGTGGACGAGACATTCTCGCAAACCGTTCACGCCCGTTCTTCCTACAAGCCAGACGAGATCATTTGGAACGCCAGATTCGAGGACATATTCAACTATGCACCGGACCAGGGACCTATCAGCATCGATGTGAGCCGGATTCACAATGTCGAACGACTGGAGCCTGCACCCTGAGAAAGGATCGTGGGACTGTTGTTCTGTAGTCCATATCTCGAGGGGACTTTCGAACAAGCAGGTGTCGTGGAGCGTAGTCCAAATAGGGCCAACTGATGTGAACGTCTAGCCACTGCTTCTCGGTTAGTCTATGATGCGACACATATAGAGGAGCGTGTGCCCTAAACCTCGAAGGGGAGGTTCAGAACATGGAATTAGTCAATATTCTCGTTGGTTTCGTTGCCGTCCTTTTCCTTGCCTATCTCGTCTTACGCCTACGCTATAAGAAGGCCGGTCCCGACGAGGCCCTCATCGTCTACGGGCGGAGGCAAGTCCTTGGGGCGAAGGTCCGTGATGAAAAGGGACAGGTCGAGAGTTTTCGGATCGTGCGTGGTGGCGGTTCCTTCGTCTGGCCCGCCACGGAACAATATGAGTTTCTGTCTCTCAAAATGATGACGCTCGATATCGATCTCCAGCACGTATATACCGTGCAAGGTATTCCCATCAACGTCAAAGCGGTTGCCCAAGTCAAAGTCGGTGGGGATGTCAATCACATCCGCAAGGCCGCGGAAGGGTTCTTGGGGATGCCGGCAAACCAGATCCAATCCACAATCAAAGAAACCGTTGCAGGCCATTTGCGAGGCATCATCGGAACCTTGACCGTGGAGGAGCTCTACCGAGATCAGAAACGCTTTCAGGACAGCGTGCGGGAAGAAGCCCATCTAGATCTGGAGGGGATGGGCTTCGAGTTCAAGTCGTTCGTTTTTCAGGAGATTCAAGATGACGAAGGATACTTGAATGCTCTCGGCGCTCCCAAAATCCAAGAGGCCCTCAAGAACGCGCGCATCGCCACGGCGAACGCGGATCGTGACGCGAAAATCGAGGAGGAGGGGGCCCGTCAGGAAAAAGAGCGCAAGCGCCTATCGGTCGATACGGAGATTGCCGAATCCGATCGAACGCTCAGCCTCAAAAAGGCCGATATCAAAAAAGAAGTCGATGTGGCCGATGCACAGGCGACCAAAGCGGGCGAGATGGAGCTCAAGGTTCAAGACATTCGAATCGCCGAGAGGGAGGTCGACCGGCAGAAGCTCGAGCTCAACGCGACTATTCGTGAGAAGGCGGATGCCCAAAAGTACGACGCGGAGCGAAGGGCCGACGCCGACCAGTATCGAGTCGAACGGGAAGCTGCCGCTGAGCGGAAGCGGCGGGAAGAAGCAGCTCAAGCGGTCAAAGCGGAAGGTCAAGCAAAAGCCGAAGCCGACTCGGTCATGCGACGCCAGATCGGTCTGGCGGAGGCAGATGCTATTCGTGCCAAGGGGGAGGCCGAAGCCGAGGCTAGGCGCCTCCTTGCCGAAGCCCTCAAGCTCTACAACGAGGCTGGGCTCTCCATCGAGGCTCTCAAAGTTCTGCCCGAGATCGCAGCTGCAGTTTCAGAGCCGCTCTCGAGGGCTGGGACGACCACCATCATCAGCCAAGGAGGCGACCCGGGTTCAGGGACCGGGGCCTCCAAGCTCACTGAGGATGTGGTGCAGGTCCTCAGTCAGCTGAGTCCGATCATGCAACAGCTCTCGGGTGTTGACGTCAAACAATTTCTGCAGGATATCTCACGGCTCCCTGGTGTTGTGACGGCCGACAAACCGAAGGAATCCGATACTGACACTTCTGGGTTCGAACCATGAGATTGAGTGCCGATCCGTCCGGGGAGATAGACGAGCTCGTCGAACAATTGGAGTCGGTTGCTTCACCGTGGCAAAAGGTCAAAGTACTTGCCAAGTCGTGGCGAACGGTCAGGAAGCTCCAGCCCGACGAGCGCTTCCTCGTGGCCAAAAACCTGGGTCTGGAAGGCGCCGAGGCTTTCTTGGATAAACTTGGGGATCCCAACATCGGTGTGCCTGCAGATGACCTCTTGGACATCGTTCGTGCCGCCGATGCTCAAGATTTCAACCGATGGAAAGAAGTCGTCGGCCGGTTACGTCGGCCCGAGGAAAGGCAAAAGGTTCTACGCAAGGGACTCGAGGAAGCACGCCAAGCGTTGCTCCAAGAGCGACAAGAGGCCGAGTCGATCGGAGATCGAGTCTTCGGAGGACCAACCGGAGCCGGTGGAAACGGCTTTGGAAGAGTCGGACAACTCTTTGGTGGAGAGTGTGGACACGGGGGAAGAGCCCGTGGCCGGGGCCCCAGAGGAGATTGACTTCGACATCGGGGAGGAAAAGGAAGAAGAAGCAATCGTGAACATTCCAGTCGTCGAAGAAGCGGTGGAAGAGGGGCTCGAGAATCTCAGCCCCAGACGATGAGGTTGCGACAAGCATTCCAACGGCCGCGAAGGCTCGTTTCGAAGACGCCGTGGAGAAACTCGCCGCTTCAACTTCACTCGTTTGGCGCCTCGGTCGCGTCCGAGCATTGATGGCTGAGATGCGGGAGCTCGAAGTCGAAGATCTCGAACGCTTGCTCGAGACCTTCCCCGAAGGCTGGGCAAGACGACGTGCTATCAGCCAAATGCTTCGCGCCGGAATCCCCGAGGACTTTGGCGACGCCATGATATTGGTGGAAACCCAAAATAGTGTATCCGGTCGCCTTTGGTGTCTTACGGCCCTCGTTGAAGGCAGAGACCTCGACAAGGACGAGAGGGCACTTTTGTTGTCCAGTGACGAACCTCCGCTAATCAAAAGGCGACTCGAGTCGCGCCTTCGAGAGTCCCTATGACGAACCGTTCTTCAAGCTCTGAAAACCACCATCCCGCCATTGTGTTCTTCGATGCCGGCAACACCTTGTTGCATGTTTATCCTTCGATTGGAGAGGTGTACGCGGAGGTCAGTAAGACATTCGGCTGCACGGTCTCGCCCGCAGAGATCGAAGGGCAATTGCTTTCCGTCTGGAAGCAGTATCTGGATAAGGTCAAGGCCTCACCGGAAGCCCTTGTGACGTCGGAAAAACAAGAGGTCGAGATGTGGAGAATGTTGACCTACACCGTCCACAAACGCTTACCCAGTCTAACCTGCGATCCGCGTCCGTGGTTCGAGGCGCTTTATGAGACCTTTGGAGAGGCTCGACGATTCCGCCTCTTCCCCGATGTAGATGAGACACTCAGCACCCTCGGCGAGAAGGGTATTCGGCTCGGCTTGATCTCCAACTGGGACAGCAGGCTCGAACGCATTCTGAAGGGCATCGGTCTCTCGCAGGTTTTTGAAGTCGTTGTCATCTCGTCGCTGGTGGGCTACAGCAAGCCCCACCCACGTATTTTCGAAATTGCGTTGGAGCGGGCAGGGCTTCAAGCTGAAGATGCCGTCCATATTGGAGACACGTACCGAGATGACGTCGAGGGCGCACGAACCGTGGGCATCCGCGCCTTCCACCTTCATCGCACCCAGAGTTTCGGACTCAGCAATCGGAAGCTCTTGGCGTCACCCGCGACGAACGATGATGCCCGCATCGGCTCGCTTTCGGAGGTCCTGAACCGCTTGTAGGTGATCCGAACCTCCCGCCTCCTCGATGTGCCGCCTCTTCTCGGGATCTTTTACCAGGCACCGGCCGAGAAACGGTTCTGAGCTTCTATCGAGACCGACGAAGTTGCTCGCCTTTCACGCCGGAGTTACACTTAGCCAACACCAGGGTAGTCTCGCTGAAAAGACCTAGGTTCCGATCGCCTCGATTTCAGGGAGATCGTCAGATGGTGCGTGGCACTTTGGCATTCCCGTCTGCTTCTCTCTTCATTGACCAATCCGGTATCGTGTCCGCATTACTGCGAGACAGCAAGGTTAACCAAGAAGAGATCCGGCAACGCATCCGATCGAAAGAAAGGAGGCTCTGACATGAAGACTCCGTTAATGATTGTGGGCTTTATTCTCACGATGGCGACGATGATGACTAGCACAAGCTATGATCAGACCGAAGAAGTGCGGGCGATCAATGGTCAGCTACGGGCCATAAAAAGCGCTGAGGCGGAAGTGAGGATTCCCGCACTGTACAAGGTCAAAGCGATCGCGACATCCTCTGAGCATTCTCAGGTCAAACTGGTTGCGATAGATTTGTTGCAAGAGCCGGTGAAAAGTAGCCAGGATCACGTTCGTATACCTGCGGTCTATGCGATTGTGGACATCGCAAATAGCTCCCAAGATGTTGATGTGCATCGAAACGCCCTGAACGCCCTCAGAGAACCCATGAAGGCGGGGACGATAGCTATTCGTTTGGTTGCCATCGATGCCGTGAACATCATTACGGTCCACTCCAACAACCCAAAAGAGATTCTGCTAGCCGCATTGGCTTTGTTGAATGAACCTGTGGACAGTCACAATGACTCCGTTCGCATGCCCGCAGTGAATGCGATTATTAGATTAGTGGAAGGATCTGGGGATGAAACGGCCTACCAACGGGCTCTCGATTCCCTACGTCAACCTATTGCGAGCAGCCGGAAGGAAATTCGATTCATGACGATTGATGCCGTGGAAAGGATTGGCATAGAAGCTGACAGTAAACAAACGAAAGAAAAGGCGATCCAGGTCTTGACGCCGGCAAAAAAATCGGATTGGTCGGATGCTTTGGTGGAACGGGCCTTCGAAGCGACATTCAAAATTAGAGAAAGTATGTCAGCGAAAGGTACGTAGGGCGTTTGTCTGAAGTCAGGTCTTCTTGTCGGCGACGGCGGGTGGCATCGCATCCGGCGGAAGAGGACTTTGATGAGTCTTACCTCGAGTCTTGTGCGTCCAAATGGTTCTTATACGGCACGAATCCCTTCGAGATTCTTTCTATTGCATCGAGAAGGCCGTCTATCGTGTCCTCGGTCGTTTGGGGGCTCATGAGCGTGAGACGTAAGTAACGGTTTCCATGAACCTCCGTGGAGGTGATATGGAACAGGCCTTCTTCGAGTAATCGATCCCGAATGGCGACTTGGAGGTCGTCGTCATCTTTGTAGCGAAAACAGAGAATGTTGGATTCCGTTGGGAAAGGACACTCGAAATCCTTCCGGGACTCGATCCGCTTCTGGAAGCGACGGGCGAGGTCGTATTGGTGCTCAACGTATCGTGCAAGGCCTCTTTCGCCGCGCCAGGCCAGAATCAAAAAGATCTTGAGACCGAGAGCGGTTTTGGTGCATTCGACCGTGCGCTCGATGAGATCCACGCCGGGCTTCTCGTCGCCGTAGAAGAGATAGCTTGCCTGTTGTTGGAAAGCTCGGTCGAGTGCGTGAGTTTCACGAAAGAGCGCAGCCGTGCAAAGACCTGAAGTCCGGAGCATCTTGTGGGCGTCCCAGGTGAGTGAGTCCGCTTTCTCGACGCCGCGAAGAAGATGCCGCTCTTTTTCAGAGACCAAGGCCGATGCCCCGTGGGCCCCGTCGACATGAAACCAGAGTTCTTCCTCCCTGCAAAAGGCGCCTAATTCATCGAGGGGGTCATGAAGGCCGGTGCTCGTGGCACAAGCGTTGGCCACCAGCGCCATCACCTGCTTGCCGTCATCTCGAGCCCGCTTCAAAGCGGCCGGGAGTCGATCGGGCACGATCACTTCTTTGTCATCCACCTCGACGGGGCGGACCCTTTGGGCTCCGATCCCCATGATCGAAGCGGCTCGACGGATGGAGTAGTGGGAGCTCGGTGGAGCCAGGATGACGAGGTGACCAGAGGTGCCGCCGTCCCAAGCTTTGGGATCGGCTTGGGCACGGGCGGCGAGCAGAGCGGTGAGATTGGCCAGTGAACCTCCGTGGGTCAGCACGCCGGTGCCCTTTGGCTGACTCGGTTCAGCCCAACCGACCTTTTCGAGCATCCAGTCGACGACCACGAGCTCGATGGCCACCGCCGATGGACCCATCTCATAGATGGCCATGGGATTGTTGATGACCCCGTGAATGAGATTTGCCAAGGCAGCGGGAGAATCAGGAACCGCCACCTGATGGGCCATGTAGGCCGGGTGGTGCATCCGTGTCGAGTGGGCAAGGTAGCGGCGAAGAAATGACTCAAAAGCCTCGGAATCCATCGAGCCGCTCTCGACCCAGTGCCTCAGGTCCAAGTCATCAGTGATTTCAGATACGGGACGGAGCGGTACGACGGGGTCTCCTCCCAAGCGGCTTTCTTTGACGTATTGTTCCAGGACACCCAGCGTCCGTTCTACCGCTTCTTCGAGCTCTTCGAACGACCAATCTGGCATCCGCTGATATTAACAATCCCGACGCTTTGGTGCACTTCGTACGGTGGCACCTAGGGTCAATTGCTGTTACTAATTGACAACTATGAAACAAACTATTCAGAGTCAGAATTGGCAAGTCTTCTATGATTCCGCCCGCGACAACAAGATACTCGATGAGCGCACCACCATCATGCTCCACCTAGCCTCCGCCATGGCTATGGGATGTTATCCGTGAATGGAAGAGTACTTTGGCGTGGCCAAAGACATGGGTATTTCAATAGAGGAGATCGAGACCATCCAGTCCATCGTGATGGCGGTTTCGGGCGGTAGGGTGCGCGCTCAATTTCTCGAGGCTCGAAAAAGGCGAACACACCTTCCTTGAGATCCTCGAGGAAATGAAAACGAGATACCTTCTCACTTACCTGCCGTCGGGCGTCTCGCAAGAAGGCTGGCACGATATCGAGGTCAGACTCAAAGAGCGAAAGGCGGATGTACGTGCCCGCAGCGGACACGACTACGAGACCTATCGGCAACCGCAGTAGGGGTCCTCTTTAGGTGGAACCGAGAAAACGACGCGCCTCTTCCACACGGTCGCGGTCCAGATCTCCGTCTTTCCAGTACTCGTAGAAACGGCGGTAGTGCTCGCGGGCTTTTTCCATGTCACCCTGCTGTTGGCAAATCTTGCCTAGAAAATAGAAGCTTCGAACATATTGCACGGGCCACCACAGGCGTTCGGTGCCGGCTTCGGAAACGCGGCGAAACCAGATCAAGGCATGACCCGCGTCGCCCTCTTCCATGTAAGCTCGACCGAGTGCACACCAGATCGGAACGTGGTTCGGGTGCTCGACTCGAGGATAGTAATGAAGTCCGCGCGCCGGGAGCATCGAAACAGCACGTTCCAACTCCTCGATAGCGCGAAGCGAATCACCTTCGACGAGCGCGAGCATTCCCAACAGGTGATGGTATCGCCTCGTTTCCTTACTGGTGGGTAGCGCAGCTGTTCTGGATCGTAGATCTTCGGCGGTCTTTCGGGCCTCATCAGTACGCCCGAGTTTGGCCTGAGCGAAAGCGGAGTAAAAGAGTCCCTCCCATTCGGGAAAATGTCCCTTTCCCTCCTTTCTTGCTTGCTCTGCCAATGGCAATGCCTGAGCGGCGTTTCCTTTGGCCAGTTGTGCACCCGCCACAATATTGTAAATGACGGATGCCGAGTAGCCGGGGCTGGGGTGGGCTCTTACGGCCCGGTCGAGATGCTCGAGAGCCATCCCGTGCTGACCGTGGTGGAGTCTGGAGGTAGCTAACATACGCATCGCTCTCGACCGGATACTGGGATCGTTGGATGATGCCATTTCTCGTGCCAGTTCATCGGCTTCTAGCCATCGGTCTCTCAACGCCAGTATCGACCACTGGCCCTGAAGGACTCGGAAGTCGCCACTGGCGAGAGATTGCGCGCGTCTGAGGAAAAACCACGCTTCATCGAGGCGACCGGCAACGGTCAAGGCGTCGCCAAGGTTGCGATAGCCGTAGACACTGTTGGGTTGTTGCTCTACAAAATTCCGAAGAATCCTGCAGGCTTTATCCGAGTATCCCATGGCTTGATAGGCGTGCGAGATGAGTCGGTAGGTCCCACCGTAACGAACTCCTAGTCGTTGGCAATTCTCTAGGTGCACGAGCGCCTCATCGTATCTTTCGAGGGCTAAGTAGGTCGCGCCCAGGTTGTTCTGCGCTGGAAAGAATCGAGCGTCGTGGCGAACAGCTCTTCGGTATGCGTCGATGGCGCGATTGTATGTGTCTTCTCGAAGCGAATAGTATTCTCCTTCGACACTATAACGTTCGAGCATTGTGAGTCGTTCGGCATTTTCCAGGGCTTTCCTGCCATGTGCTTCTGCTTTCGCATAGTGGCGCAGGTGGCCATGCGCGGCGCTCAATTTGCCGTGGGCTAGTGCGAAGTCAGGATCGAGCTGCACCGCTTTGTCATAAAGCAGGATTGCACCAGGGAATTCACCTTCCAAATGCAAATTTCGGCCTTCGGAGTAATATTGATACGCCTCGAGCGAGGAGGTGGTTACGTCTGCCAATTGCAGGTCCATGTAGCCCATGGCTGTCGACGGCGCCTCGAGCTCTTCCCTGATTCGTAGAGTGAGCCCATCCACCATCGGAAAAATATCTAGGTCCGTTGCCTCGGCTTTGTCGGTCCAAAGGGTCTCGCCGGTCTCCGCGTCCTGAAGTCGGGTGTTCAAACGGATTTTGCTACCAGATTTCAGAAAACTGCATAACAAAACGGCGTCCACGCTCGTTTCGTGAACCAACGTCTCGACGAGCTCCATCGCAGTGCGGTTTCCGTCGGTTGCATCCGAGTTTTCGATGAACCGGTGGATTTGCTCCATCGGTACGACTTGGAGGTTAGTCGACAGTGAAAGGTTGGTGACGAGCATCTCGGCAAGTCCAAGTCGGAGCCAATCCAGAGTCGAGTCACCGCTCAAGTTATCGACCGGTAGGACGGCAACCGACAAGTTCTTGTCAGCCAAATCCTCAACGGGAGAGGGTGATTCGTTGCTCGAAGACTGGAGATACCAAAGGGTGAGGAGCGTCAATAAGGCGAGTAAAAGGGCTGACGCGACCCGCCACCATCTGCGGGTGAGACGGCCGAAGCCGTCAGTGACTGACAGGGCAATTTCGTTATCAGGTCGAGAGGATTTCTCTTCGACGTGGGCGATGAACCGGTAACCTCGCCGAGGGACGGTTTGTATGTAGGCGGGGTTCTGGGCGTCGTCCCCAGTACAGATCGTATTTGCCGAATACATGAGTTGATGCCGAGCTCGAAATCGACATAGGTGCTTATGCTCCAGAGCTCGTTCTTAATGTCCTCTCGGGAGACGACGTCCCCGGCGCGTTTCAAGAGAATCTGTAGTACCTGCGCGGGTTGAGGTTGGAGCTTTAGCCGCCGGCCGTCCTTGCGCAGCTCCGCCGTTCGCGAATGGTATGTATAAGGACCGAAGCTGAAGACGCCCATTTCAAATCATCCACCTCGAGTGTTTTCGTGGGGGTACTAGCAGCTCACGATGATATGGCAAGGATTATATATGCAGATGAGAAAACTCACTAAGTGAAAATGGCAGAATTTACCCGGAGGTATTGGGTATCATTCAAGGAATGAGCGTTAGATAGAGGCGCGATGTGCCTCAAACGTCTGTCTCAGTGATGCTTTTGCGCTAGTTTTTGAGCAGGATCTCCTCGAAGAAGTCTATAGCTCTTGCATCTTCGGAGTGCCCCAGCCAGAACATCGCCTTTTTGCGGACTTCGATCTGACGATGAGTTCGTGCCACGTCAATGAGCAGTGGAACGCCCTCATCGGCAGGAAGCTGAGAAAGCGCGAAAACGGCTTTTTTCTTGATGTCGAGATCCGGGTCGTTTTCGATGGCGCTCTTGATCGCCTCCGCGGCTCGTTTTCCGGCTTTTTGACCGAGCCAAAAAAGAGCCTTGCCCCGTGTGTCGCGGCTCTCGTCGTGACGCGCCATGCGGATGAGCTCCGTTGTGGCCTCGGGAGCACTCGACAAATAAAGAGCGAACGTGATTTGTTCGCGTAGTTCGGCATCTTTGATACGTTTCTCGACGCGCAGGAGAGATTCGAAGCCCGCTCGTCCACGCACCGCCCCCATCCAAAAAATCGCCTTTTCGGCCACATCTTCGGATCGAGCGTCAGTCGCCAAGGATTCGAGGAGCTTGTCGGCGCGCGCGTGCCCGTGAAGAGCAATTGCTTGAACGGCGCGCTCCGCCGGCTTTGTGGCATCGAATGTCTCCACTTGGTTTTCGAGTAAGGACAGGCTTTGCCCCGCATCGACATCCGACCACCAATAAACGGATTTACCGCCGGCGTCCAGCTCGCAATCTCCCGAAAACGTTCGGATTTTTTGGATCCGTCCCTGATGGAGACGATAGAGAATGAGCATGTTATGGCTGACCCGCATTTCGTCATCGTCGGTGTGAGTGTAGCCTTCGTTTCCTTCGAGGTGACAAACGCCTCTCCAACCATGGTTGCCACAGCACATACAACGGCTTCCCGGCACCATGGGGACTTCGTAGCCCACCCAAGCCGTCTCGTCTATGCGATCCGACAGCGACGCGAAGTCCAGCATGAGATCCGATGTCGCGCCCAAACGGTGAAGATCAGCATTCCTGATGGCCGGGTCCAGCGATTGGGTTTGAGAAGGAGTAACCGTGAATGCTTCGAGACCGAGGAAGGTCGTCGCGGCTATGAGTAGACACCCAATATGTTTCATCGCTCGCCTCCGTTAGCTCTTTAGGAGCTCCAAGAGATAAGCTTTCGCTTCGTCCGAGTCTATGAGCGAGAGCCAATGGATGGCTTGCTTCTTGAGCTCGCGGTCGGACTCACTACGGGCGATATCGATGATCTCCGTTGCCGCCTCCTGTAAGAACAAAGCATGGAGCACTTGCTTCTTGAGCTCGACATCCGACTCTTGGCCATACATCTCCAGCAGAAGATTCCTAGATCCGTCGTCGGAGATTCCGAGGTTGTGAATGGCGGCTTTCCGAAGCTCCATCGGCTGGGAGGTATCTCGGGCAACTTCGGTGAGCTTGTCGATGCTGTCGGACAGGAACAAGCCGTGAAGGATCCGTTTCTTCACTTCGAGGGACGACTCGGCTTGGAAAATCGTCCAAAGCTCTTGGTCTCCGTCACTGACGCCCAGCCAATGGATGGCTTGAAGTCGGAGCTCTTCCGGCTGGGACCTATCTTGGGCCACTGCGAGGAGACGGTCGAGCCCATCGCCGATGAAGAGTGCATGAAGAATCTTCTTCTTGACCTCCAAGGAGCTTTCCGTACCGTAGAGCTGCCACAGCTCGTCATGAGCATCCATAGTGCCCAGCCAGTGAATGGCTGAGCCGCGAAGCTCGGGATTCCGCTCGTTCTTGGCAACTTCCAGCAATCGCTCCTGCTGATCGGACACCATGAAGGCATGCAGAACGGATTTCTTGCTCTCCGTCGACTCGAGGGTCGTGTAGAGCTCGGCCAGCAGGCGCATGCTTTCGCTGTTCCCATGGATACCTAGATAGGTGATGGCCTTGTCCTGGAGCTCGGGGTTCTGGTTGTTTCGAGCGATTCCTGCAACGGTCTCGTTGGCGCGTTGCGAGCCACTCTGGGCCAAGACGAAAAGAGCCCGCTCTTTTAGCTTGGTCGGCTGATCGCTGCGGAGGATTTCCTCGAGCAAGGGTATGGCTTCTTCTTCGTCAGCGTGCATCAAGCTGTTGAGCGCCATCAGTTTGAGCTCCATGTCGTCATCCACCTCGGACGATCTGGATGAGCGGGAGGTGCGTGACCGCGACCGCGTTCGAGAGGTCGCAGAAGGACCTTTTATTTCCATTTCTAGGGCGTCGGCTTCTCTCACCCAACGGCTGTCGGGAAAGCGATCTCTTAGCTCGCTCAGAATGTCGAGCGCCTCGGTTGCATTGCCCAGTTTGTTGTGGGCATAGGCGATCCAATAGAGAGCGGCGTCGGCGCGGCTGTCATTCGAGTCTGAGACCTTTGTGAATGCGTCGATGGCCGCTTGCCAATCTTCCCGGTCGATGGCCTCTTTGCCCTCTCGGTAGTCCGGGTTTTGATCGCCTTGGACCGAGCTCCACGAGGCCGCAGCCTTGTGCTCGGGCAGCTCCAGCGTGAACCCCATGAGGACAGCTATGATGAGCAGACTGTAAAAGCCTTGGTTGGTTCGCATGTTCTATCTCCTTCAGAGTTTCTTCTGAGTGGCTCGTTCGAGTTGTCGCTGCTTCACATTCGTGTTCAGCACTTTGACTTTGAACAGAACCCCTTGCTTTTCGATCCGTCGGCGTAAGTCATCGAATTCGGTCCCATCCACCTCTTCGGGGCTGTGGGCGATGTCGAGCAGCATGCGCTCGAGCTCGTCGAGAACCAATGACGTGGCTTTGTCGCCGACTCGTTCCGCTGTCTGGCGGTAGAGTCGGTTTTGACCGACGAGGTCTTCGGCCAATTGACGTTCATAAGAGATATCGACCGTCTCCAGGGCGCCGCTGTTGGAACCGGGCGCGTTGGCAATCTCCATGAGGAGTATCTGAGAGCTGTCGAGGTGATCGCCCAAGGCGACCAGAAGAATGCCCTCACGGACCTGAGCCCTGGATGGAGGCTCGGGCTCGACCCCCCAATGAGTGGAAAGCCTGCCTGCAAAGAAAACGGCCGCGAGCAGCGTTGCAGCGGCGGCAGCCCACACCAGTTGTCGCGGTCGAAACAACTCTAGCCAGGACCATCGTGGCGACGGCGTTTTGAGGTCGTCTTCAATGCGGCGCCACACTCTTTGGCCGTAATCGTCCGGACGCTCGGGAACGGGCTCGAGAACGACTTCGGAGAGTGTCCGCTGAAGCGTTCTTAGTTCACTCCGGCAACGAGAGCACTCATCTAGGTGGTCCCGGTCCGCTTCCTGCGTGTCGGACTCGCCGTAATGAAAGAGAATCAGTTGGTCTTCACTTAGATGCTTCATGACGTTGCCCTCACCACGGGCTCTAGTGTCTGGCGGACTTTCCTGACGGCTCGAAACACCGCCTGTTTCGTGGCGCTCGTTTTCATTCCCAGCATTCGGCTGATCTCCGCTAAAGGGAAGTCCTCGAAATGCCGCAAGACGAAGGCACTGCGTTCCAATTCGGAAAGCTCGCCTAGTGCGACATCCAGACGTTTCTTGATCTCGCTACTGAAGAGGAGGCGATCCTGACTCGGGTCGGACGAGGTGGGCATCCGGCTGTTCGCGGTCTCATCGTCGAGAGAGGAGGATCGGCTGTCGTGACGTTGCCTGCGACGGATGATGTCAATGGAGGTGTTTGCCGTCACCCGGTAGAGCCACGTGCTGAAGCTGGAACGGCCATCGAAGCTCGATATCTTCTTGTAGGCTCTCAAAAAGGTTTCTTGCACGGCGTCCTCGGCATCCATTTCGTTCCCTGTCATGCGAAAGGCCAGTCGGAAGACATCTCGGCTGTGATGCTCGACAAGAGATTGGAACGATTCCAGGTTTCCTGCTCGAGCTTTCGCGACTGTCGTTTCGTCCACGATGCCCTTCATTCGTATATTTAGACGGTCGAAATGGTCGTTGGTTAGCCTGGGACAGTCACCATTATATATCCAACCCTGTCAAGCACTTAAGTGGAGACTGTCCCCAACAGTTGTTCAGTTGCGGGAGGATGGGGTTCGTTTCCGGACAGTTCAGGCTCTTCATCTTGGTCTGATTTGGCCAGAAACACGGTGCGAATAGCTCAGTTCGGAGCTTTGCGGTGTGGCATGTGGATTGCTGTGACATGGAGCGATATGAGCCAAGATCTCCGCTACGCGCTACGTACACTCATTGGCAATCCGGTTTTCACAATGGCAGCGGTGGTTTGTTTGGCTTTGGGAATCGGCGCCAACACGGCCATCTTCAGCGTGGTCAATGCCGTTCAACTGAAGCCGCTACCTTACGGTGATCCCGATCGCCTGGTCGTGATCCAGGAAAACCGCACCGAGGGGCTCAATATCTATTTTTCGCCCGCCGATTATCTCGATATCCGACGAATGAACGAGAGCTTCGAAGAGGTCAGCGGCCACCGTTGGTACAACTGTACGCTCACCGGATACGGCGAACCGGAGCGCATCCGAGCGGAAACGGTCTCCCCCAGTTTTTTTCAACTGTTCGGTATCGAGCCGGTACTTGGGCGGTGGTTCCTGCGAGAAAGCCATCCCGAGGCGAAGGCCGTGCGCTCGGTAGTCCTCAACTACGCCTCTTGGCAGAATCGGTTCGGTGGAGATCGCGCCATCGTTGGTCACAGCATCGTCTTGAATGGGGAGCCTCACACGATTGTCGGGATTGCGCCGCCAAGTTTCCAGTTTCCTGAAAACCCAGAGATGTGGGTGCGAGCCTACCGGGATGATGTACCGGAGCCTCCCATCAACTTGGGGAAGGCGCTGGGAGAAGAAAGAACCATTGCCTTCTTCAAAGTGGTGGCTCGACTTGCTCCCGGTGTGAGTCCGGAGCAAGCTCGCGCCGAACTGGAGCTCATCGCCCAACGGTTGGACGAGCTTGCAGAGGCGGAAAGCGATCCCGTTGGATTGACGACGGAACCCCTACTTGAATTTCTCGTAGGAGATGTTCGGCCCGCCATGATTCTTCTACTGGTGGCGGTTGGGCTCGTTCTCTTGATCGCTTGCGGTAACGTGGCCAATCTGCTTCTGGCCCGGGCGACGGCGCGGGAGCGCGAAGTCGCGGTGCGGGCCACGTTAGGTGCCAGCCGATGGCGACTCGTTCGGCAGCTCCTGACGGAGAATCTGTTGCTCGGGATCACCGGGGGCCTTGTTGGGCTCCTCCTTGCTCTTTGGGGTGTCGACGCTCTCGTGCGATTGGCCCCGGGCGATTTACCGCGACTGGCGGAGATTGGCGTCGACCGATGGGTGCTTTTCTATGCTGCCGGAGTTTCCTTGGCCACTGGTGTCGTCTTCGGATTGGTCCCGGCCCTTCGAGCCTCGCAACCGGATCTCCAACAGTCCTTGAAGGAAGGTGGGCGAGGATCTTCAGGAGCGGGTCGAAGATGGAGCTTCCGGGACGCGCTCGTCGTTTCCGAGATTGGCCTTTCTTTGATGCTGCTTTGTGGTGCCGGTCTTCTCATAAAGAGCTTGCTGGTTGCTCAAACAGAAGCTTCCGGTTTCGAGCCAAAAGACATACTTACGATGTACGTGGTTCTGTCGGATACGCAGTATCCGGAAGCAAATCAGCAGGCTCGTTTCTTTCAGCAAGTCACTGCGAGAGTCGACGCACTTCCGGGCGTCGACTCGGTCGGCGCCATATACGCCCTGCCTTTTACCGGGAGTGCGGCTTATAACAGCTTCGGTGTCGAAGGTCGACCCACGACCCCGGCGAAGTCCCACAGCTTGCTCTACCATGCGGTCACGCCGGGCTATTTCCAAGCAATGGGAGTACCACTACTAAAGGGAAGAGTATTGTCCGAACGAGACGATTCGGAAGCACCGCCCGTCATCGTGGTCAACGAGACGCTGGCTCGCCGGCACTGGGCCGATGAGGATCCCTTGGGCAAGAGAATCAGTATAGGTGATGAGGACTTCTACAGGGAGGTGGTGGGTGTTGTTGGAGATGTCCGCCACTTCGGCTACGAGCGACCTCCCGAAGCGGAGGGATATCTCTCCTATCACCAAAATCCTGTGCCACGTATGGCCCTGGTCGTCCGCACCCAAGGAGGGGATCCCCTTCAATTCGTTGGTGCCGTGCGGGAACAAGTCTATGCCGTTGATGCCAATCAACCGGTGTTCGCCGTCCGGACGATGGAGGAGGTCCTCCACCAATCGACGAGGCAGCGTCGCTTCACGGTTCAGCTTCTAGGGCTCTTCGCCACCGCTGCTATCCTATTGGCGTTGGTCGGCATCTATGGTGTCATGTCCTATACCGTCAACCGGCGAATCCATGAGATCGGGATCCGAATGGCGTTGGGAGCGCGCCGATCCGAAGTGATTCAGCTGACGTTGAACTGGGGATTGAAACTGGTGCTGGTTGGTACCGCTTTCGGCGTTCTCGGTACGTTCGGCGCCGCAAGCGTCGTCTCTAGCCTGCTGTACGGCATCAGTGCGACCGACCCGGCGGTTGTCGGCGGAGTGATTCTCCTCCTCGTCGCCGTGGCTTCGGCCGCGGCTTTCATACCTGCCCATCGAGCCTCGAGAGTGGATCCGGTGGTGGCTCTAAGGCACGAGTAGAATCGGCTGGATGCCATCGTCGAGAGCGTGTTATTCTCCATTGATAGTTTATCCGGAGTGAATAAGTTGACTTACACACCATCCAAGAGAGTTCGCGTCGGTCACACGGTCGAAGACTGGTGTCGTCCGTGTAAGTCCTTTCGAGCGCATACCGTGATGGTTGTAAGCGGAGATGCCCAACCTCTGCGAGTCACCTGTGACACTTGCGGAAGCCAGCACAACTTCCGTGGACATGCTCCCCGCGTTCAAACGGAGATCGTGCCCGGGTCAGGACGTGCTGCCACCGAGACTCCCATTGAAGAAAGGAATCGAGCGTCGATGGGCGAATCAAACAGCGAGAACCAAGGAGATTTGGAGCAGCTGCTCCGTCGCATCATCCGTGAAGAAACGGGGCTGACGCCCGTCGCGCCCGCTGACAGGTGGCGTGGCGGGGAGATCGTGCTGCGACCCGGCAAACCGGGCTTGCAGGAGAAATCAATACCCATCGATAGTTTTTTTCAGAAAATAGTGAGCGTTCGCAACCGGCTTCGGGTATTGGAACAGCAGGTGAACGCTATGGACGTGCCGGTGGAATTGAAAATCAAGCTGCAGAGTTACATTACCGGCTGCTACGGCAGCCTCACCAGTTTCAATGTCCTTTTTGCCGACGAGGCGGACCGCTTCCGAGGCTCAGGAAAGCGCGAGGAGTAGAGGCAAGAGGCAATGAGCGATAGCGAGCTTACATCCGAGCATGTCGAAGAGCTCCAGCAGGTGCTTCTGTCGGAGCGCGCCCGGCTCGAAGAGCTCCTGAGGCTCTCGAAGGAAGGCGCTCGACCGGTTGACCTTGGCGAGCCCATCGGCCGACTCACACGCATGGACGCCATCCAACAGCAGCAGATGACCAAGGCGAGCCGCAGCAACTCTGAGGTGAAGCTACGGCAGGTCAAGGCAGCTCTCGAGCTTCTCGGTAAGGGCGAGTACGGGTATTGTCGTTCCTGCGAGGAGCCGGTTGGCTATCCGCGTCTCAAAGCACGCCCCGAGGCGCCGTATTGCCTGAGCTGCCAAGACGCCCGTGAGTAGAAAGGGACAACAAAAGGGACTGATGGTCCCTCATCGACGACGCTCGGGCGCTCGAGCCTACTCGGGCGCTTTCTCCCAAGTGTAGTCGTTCCCCCTGACGTGCTTCTCGAACCAGTCGAGCTCGACGTTCATCTTGAAGAGCTCGTGACGGAGCTCCCGCCATCCATGCGGCTCGCGCGGCGCGATATAAAGATGAGTCGGCACCCCATTGGACTTGAGAGCACGGTAGAGCTCGACAGACTGAGGCGGCGGGACTCTCACATCATTTTCCCCGACCAGAATAATCGTGGGAGTCCTGGCTTTCCAGATGTCCTTCAGCGGTGAGTGGTCCCAATAAAGGTCAACGGGAGCGTCCTTTTGCCACGGCGTTCCACCAAACCAAGGTGTCCGCTGAATGCGGGTGTCGCTCTGGGCGTACATGGAGATCCAATTGACGGCCCCGGCACCCGACGACGCTGCTTTGAAGCGGTCGGTGTGGGTGATGATCTTGTTGGTCATGTGTCCACCACCGCTCCATCCCATCTTGGCCATGCGATCGCCGTCGGCGATCCCGATCTCGATCAAGTGATCGACGCCGGTCATGACGTCCAAGTGGGACTGCCGGTAGTAGTGGCCGACCATGTCTCGCAAGAAATCGTCGCCGTAGCCCGTGCTGCCACGGTAGTTGGGTTTGAGCACGGCGTATCCCATGGCGGTACTGACCTGGACGTATCCGCTCCAACGGCCGAAGGCAAACTGATCCGAGGACCGCGGTCCTCCATGGGTCTGCACGATGAGCGGGTATCGCTTTCCTTTTTCGTAGTCGAGAGGGTAGTAAAGAAGACCCTCCACCGTAGCGCCATCTTCGCCTTTCCATTGGATGGCCTCTTGCTTCGGCAGCTCGAATTCCTGAGCCAGGTAGTCGTAGACTTTGGTGATGCGAGTGGGCGGCGAGTCTCCGCTGGAGGGCAGGAGATAGACGTCGCCGGCATTGGTGGGCTCATCGATACGAAAGACGTGCTGTTTCGCCGACGGAGAATACGTCCAGTTTTGGAGCGAGTGCTGTCCATCGGTGAGCTGTTCCATTTTCCCGGTAGCCACATCCACATTGAACAGCTCGCTGTGAACGCCCATATTGGCGACGAAGAAGATGGACTTTCCGTCCTCGGACCACTGTGCCTGCATCGCACCGTAAGGCATATCCGGAAGGAGCACCCGGTGCTTGCCGCCTCCCGCCGGGACCAGAAATATGTTGCGATTGTGGTAGTACACGAACTCGTCGTTGGAATCGGACAGGAACAGAACCGTCGAGCCGTCTGGTGAGATCTCGGCCGCACTTTCCGGCACCGAATTACGGGTGAGCTGTATCGCATTGCCACCACCGGCATCCATGACCCAGACTTCGGCTTCATCGCTGTCATCGATCAGAGGGGATGGGGAACGATGGACGACCATCTTTTCTCCATTGGACGAGAGGCGGTAGGATCCGATGGAATAGTCACCTTCGGTAATCCGGTGCTCCTCGCCGTCCGACACCTGAATCTTCCACAGGTGGCGTTGCTTGAAGTTCTCGTCAAAGGCAAAAACGTCGTCTTTGGCTTCATCCCGCTCCTTCTCTTCAGGAGTCTTGGGATCGGCAGCAATGAAATAGATATGAGCGCCATCGGGAGACCATTCGATGTTGGTGACCGACGTGGCGTGATCGGAGAGCCGATGGGCTTCTCCACCTTCATTACTCAGCAGATAAATCTGCTCTTCTTCGGCGTCGCCCCTCTTGGTGATGAAAGCAATCTGTTGACCGTCCGGCGACCATCGCGGGTCGTCCTCTCCCTCGACGCCGTTCGTCAATTGCACCAGTTCGTTGCCATCCCTGTTTACTCGCCAGATATGGCTGATCCGCTTGTTGGCTTCCCAATCGGCCTCGGCCAAAACATAGAGCAATTGCTGGCCGTCGGGGGACAGCTGAGGGTCGCTCAGTGACGGCACTTCCAGGAGATCCACGAGCGTCATGGGACGCGTGCTTTGAGCAAGGCTCGGCGAAGTACAGATCAGTGCAAGAACGACAACTCCACTTACCCATTTCCAGTTTCGTAATTGCCTCATGGTTCTTCTCCTTGGCGATCCGGTCATCGAAAACCAGCTTGGGACGTCGCAATTGGCATTAAGAATATCTCATCACCGGCGATTTCCGAACTCTACTTGGGTGTTCGAGCCCGGAATGAGTTGAAGTCGGAAATTCTAAGTAACATTTCAGGGCCTGAGCTCATATGAGATCGAAGGAACGATGACCGGTCAGATGAGGCTAGTTCAAATATGCGAGTCCACGCAAGTCGTTTTGAGCTTGTGTTTGTGGTCGGTTACGAGGGTGGAATTGCCGTCGAATCGGAGTGGCATAGGTTGATTGCATCAGGTGCGAGATGAAGGACGCCTTTACTGATCCTTCATGGTGTGATATCGACATTTCAATTAGTAGGTCTTTCGCTGATTGATGTTCCCCATGACGTCATGGCGATCGAGGACCTATCCTGGCGACACGCATTCTGGGCGTTTGAGCGAATCGAAGGATCGTTTCTCTGTAGTGGCTGATCGAAAGGAGTGATTGTTATGAGTGATTGGCTTATCAATGTCTACCTTTCCGGCGATAACAACCTGACAGGAGATATGGTGCACGCCCTCCAGGGTATGAGATTCACGGCGACCAATCAGGTTCGGGTCACGGCCCAATTCGACCCGCTAGGGGCGGATCCGCGCTTCTATTCTTTTCCTGAGGAAGCACCGAATGACCAGAAGCCGTTAGGACTATCCGGTAAACTTCTCTTGGACTACCTACAAGATGACGCTCCGGATCTTATCCCGCTTGTGCTAGGTGACCCCGAGATCATCTCCAATATGTCCATTGGTTCTGCTATCAAAGCGCCCTTAGGGGCGGTGACCATTGCCGCAAGTCGGCGTCCGCCGTTGCGTGCCCAAGTACGAACCTATCGAATGGTGGTCTTGTCAGGTCACGGCAACGGGGCTGTTGGGGAGTTCCTGAAGGACCTCAGCTCGAAGTCCTCGATCAACACTATTACTCTCTGCGAGATACTTGGCGATTCTCTCAAGTTCAACCACATACTCGGCATGGATAGCTGTCTGATGAGTATGGCCGAGGTGTGTTATCAAGCATCGTTGACCGAAAAGGTCGGCATCTTGGTGGGGTCGGAAGGCTTTCTCGTCAACACGGGTTGGCCTTATGAGAGAATTCTCGAAGGTATAGTTAGTCTAAATGATCAAAGGACACCCGACGCTGTCGCGATTAAGATTGTCGAGAAGCACATTCGCTTCTACGCGGATTATGCCGTCGCGGGAATATCGGCCGACTGTTCGGCGGTGAAGCTCACGGATTTCGATTGGGACGAGAACGCCGGGGAGTTTGTCGCAACGGGGAACATATTTAGGGAAGAACTCGTGGAGAAGTTCTCAATTCTTGTGAATCAGCTAGAAGCCAAATCCGAAGCCAACAATGCTGATGGTGAATCCTTCAGGAATGCTGTTCTCATGGCTCATTGGCAATCGCAATGCTACAACGACGACCAATACGTGGATGTCTGGGACTTCTGCGACCAACTAAATGCTCACTATAGGAAAGCGTTCAATCTCGAAGAAGAGGTAGAAGACGAGGTGACGCAGGCGATCGCGGAAGTAAAAGCTGCCGTCGAAGCTGTGGTCATTCGATCGTGCTACAGCGGGTCGGCCTTTCAGTACTCTCACGGTCTTTCGGTGTATTTCCCGTGGGCGCTGGTTGACTATGTCGAGGCTTATGATGATCTCGCGTTCGCGGGGGCGACCGGTTGGCACGATTTCTTGAAGACTTTCTTGACCGCGACCCAGCGTCCGCCGCGACCGGGAGGAGGTGAAGAACAACACTGCGCCTCAGCGGACCTCGGTATGCTTGTCATCCGAAAATATCCACCTTGGACAAAGGGAGGGATATCAACCAAACTCGGAGGGACCAAGAATCATCCGCATGCGTTCTATGCGTCAAACGAATGTGCCGATAATCCCGCGGGCGACGGAGCGGACGGATGATGTGACGATACAGGACCAAGCTAGAATGGCTTGATCTACAAGATTCTGCCGGCGCTTGGTGGCCATGCGCGGGCAGATCCGATGAACATATATGTTGACCACGAACCTCTTTGTTGTTGCCGCCGCTCTGTGGTGGCCCTTTGCTTTTGCAGTCCACGATCCTCCGGCGCAACAAACGACGGGTTTAACCGCCGACCGAGCCGCTATCGAACTCGGCCGAGTTTATGAAGGCCAGCTTTGTTGTGGTCACAGTCACTCGTATCGACTGATGTTGGAGGCCGACCACTTTGCAGGGTTGGTGCTCGAGCCGCAAGGCTGCAACTTGGTAATGGCCGTCTATGGTCCTGCAGGGGCGCTGCAACGCGACGTGACATTACATGACGTTGCGCCGACTCGGGTCTCTCTACTGTCTGCTGTTTCCGGAGAGTTCCGCCTTGTCATCAGCGTTTCGGAAAACACGTGTGAACGAAGCTATCGTCTCGGGCTGGAAGAGATGAGGCCTGCCGAGGTTGGCGACGAGGCGCGTATCATCGCCGAGACATCGTTCGAGGAAGCGGAGCGACTGAGATGGGAGTTCAGAAAGGAAGCAAGCCTCGAGGCCATTCAGAAATATGAAAAAGCGCTGGAGTACTGGGAAAAAACGGGTGCAAAGCTCGAAGAAGCTCGAGCGCTGCGTGCCATCGGTGACGTGTCATTCAGCATATCCGAAGTGAAGAGGGCCTTGGATTGCTACGAAAGGGCGTTCTGGTTGTTTAGGGAGCTGGATGACGATCGCGAAAAGGCCTTGACGCTTTCAAGGATATGCGTGGTCCATGGGCAAGAGGGGGAAAAGGAACGTGCTTTCGAGGTCGCCACCGAGGCTTTAAGGCTAAGTAGAGCTTCGTCGTATGGACGTGGAGAAGCCGAGGCTCTAACGAATCTGGGGGAGGGCTACTACTACTCGGGCGACAACAAATCCGCTCTCGACCTCTACCAGGACGCCATCAGACTTTTTCGTGATCTGTGCGACTCGCGCGGGGAGGCCTTGGCGCTGGTCAACTCGGCCTTTGTCTACTCAGATTCGGGTGATGAATCCAAGGCCCTGGACGGATTCAAGGAAGTGCTTTCTATCGCGGGCGAGCTCAACGATAGTCGCTTGCGGGCTATCGCATTGACCGGCCTTGGCACACGACATGCGAGGATAGGTGAAAACCAGCTTTCACTGGCCTACTACGATGAGGCGGGAGCACTCTTCGAGCACATGGGCGATGTTGATTGGGAGGTGGCGACGATTGCAGGAAAGGCGTACGTTTACGATCAAATGGGGCTCACCCGAGAGGCCCTGTTGCAGCACGAAAAAGCGCTGCGTCTTCTACAGCTCCGTCCAAATCCCCATTCGGAGGCCCACGCCCATATGTGGATAGGACAGACATACCTGAAGCTTGGACAAGGCCAGAAGGCCCTCGACCACCTGTTGGCGGCTCTTGAAATAGTTCGAGCTTTAGGAGATCCCAGGTCCGAGTCCGTGGCTCTTTCCGAGATCGGCAAAACCTATCACTCTTTGGGCAATACCAGCAAAGCACTCGAGTTCCTTGCCCAGGGGTTGGCGCTGAGTGAGAAGAACAACGATAGGCGGGAAGAAGCTCATCTGCTCACGTACTCCGGTAGCATTTATCGTGAGCTGGGCGAGACGGAAAAAGCGCTGCGATACCTTCGTAGGGCTCTCGACTTGAACCGCGAGACGGCCAATCGCTGGAGTGAGTCCTGGACGCTCTACAACATGGCCTGTGCAGAGCGAGATAACGGGAATCTTGGGAGCGCACTGGAGCATACGGAACAGGCGTTGAATGTGGCCGAATCGCTGAGAACAGGCGTGGCAAGCGACCGGATGAGGACTTCGTACTTCGCTTCCGTTCACGAGATTCACGAGCTCCACATCGATCTCCTCATGACGCAGCATGCCCGGGACAAGACGGCAGGCCACGATGTTGCGGCCATCCGAGCGAGCGAGCGGGCGCGGGCCCGATCCCTTGCGGACCGTCTCATCGAGGCTAGCGTGGATGTTCGCCAGGGCGTCGATCCGGAGCTACTCGAGCAAGAGCAGTTGCTACGGCAGAAGCTCAACGCCAAGGCAAAGCATCAGTTGGAGCTTTTGGAGGGCGAGACGACAGAGGACCAGCTGGACGCCGTCGCAGACGAGATTCGCGAGCTCACACTGGAGTTCGGCCGGCTACAAGGACGAGTGAGAAGCGCCAGCCCTCGTTATGCAGCGCTGACCCAACACGAGTCCTTGGGTCTCGAGGAAATCCAGGCCAACGTTCTCGATAAGGAAACGTTGCTGCTGGAATACGCACTGGGTGATGAGAGGAGCTACCTTTGGGCCATTCATCATGACAGGCACGAAAGCTATGTGCTGCCGCCGCGGGCTGAAATCGAGGAAGTCGTTCAACGGGTTTACGAGCTTCTGACGGCCCGGCAACCGTTACCGGAAGAGACCGTGGCAGACCATAGGCTGCGCGTCAAGACATCGGACCTGCAGTATTGGGCGGAGGCCGCCCGTCTCAGTGCAATGGTGTTGGGACCGGTGGCGGATCAGCTCGAAGGAAAAAGGCTCCTGGTGGTGAGTGACGGAGCTTTGCAGTACTTGCCGTTTGGGTCCTTACCGATTCCGGGCAAAGCCGGCGGGCCGGTGCCTCTTATCGTCGAGCATGAAATGGTGACGATGCCCTCGGCTTCAACGCTTGCCGTGCTCCGGGAGGAGACGAATGGACGACAAGCGGCGACGAAAGCCGTCGCCGTGCTCGCAGATCCGGTCTTCGAGGTGGATGACCCACGATTGGGGGCGCGAGCCGTTGGGCCGGAAGTCGGCGCTGGACAAGTTCCTCATGAGGTGGCGGAGACTCCAGCGGGGCAATCGGACCTCCACCGCGCTTTGCGCGACGTCGGATTCGTGAAAGAGGGGAAGCTCCACATTCCACGGCTTCCCTTTACCGGGAGGGAAGCCGCAGCCATCGTCTCCACCTCTCCAAAGTCGAGCTTCAAAGCGGTTGGGTTTCAGGCCAACCGGGAAACGGCAACAGACCCAACGCTTGGTGATTACCGCGTCGTCCACTTTGCCACTCACGGGATTCTCAACAACGAGTTTCCGGAGCTCTCCGGCATCGTGCTGTCGATGGTAGACGATAAGGCACGGTCTCTAGACGGTTTCTTGCGGCTGCACGACATTTACAATCTAGCGCTCCCCGTGGATCTCGTGGTTCTGAGCGCGTGCAGTTCCGGTTTGGGAAAACAGTACCGCGGCGAGGGACTCGTGGGGATCGTGCGGGGATTCATGTACGCGGGAGCGGAACGGGTTGTTGCCAGCTTGTGGAAGGTCGATGACGAAGCGACCGGGGAGCTCATGAAGCGCTTTTACCAGCACATGTTCGCCGAAGAGTTGTCGCCTGCGGCAGCACTGAGGCGGGCTCAGATCGAAATGTGGGAACAAAAATCATGGCGCTCTCCCTTCTACTGGGCGGCTTTCGTGATTCAAGGTGACTGGCAATAGAGGCTAGTCCGTAGGTTCCGCAAGGAAAGAAACCAGCGGGCCAGGACGGGCGGCGACGTCGAGCTCGTGGCCAGATACTGTTTTCGAGCGATTCCCCGGCAAGCTTCGTCTCTTCTTACATTCTCCCCTCTCCTGTAATCGCCATATCAGTTTGTTCCGATGAAACGTTTTGTGCCGTTTCGTCATACGGAGGTGTAGGAGGCTTTATGAGAGAGCTCTTGAAATGGCTCGCTGCCGGGAGACAACCCTCCGTATACCGGAAGTTCAGTGGACGTACCATCCGCTTCGACCGATTCGTCCTGTGTCCAGAGAGCGGTGAGCTCTATGAAGGTGATCGAGCGATTGTTATCCATCCGCAGCCTCTCAAAGTCCTCACTTTGCTGACCCGTTTTCCAGGACAACTCGTGACGAGAGCCGCCATCCAGAAGGAGCTTTGGGGTGAGGCCACCATTGTGGATTTCGACGTGGGCATCAATCACTGCATTCGACAGATCCGGGCGGCACTCGGCGACGATGCCAAGGCGCCGCGCTACGTGATGACTGTTCCGCGTCGTGGCTATCGATTCCTCGCCGATGTCGAGGTGCGACCGGCCCCTGATACGGCGTGTGAATCTCGTCAGAGCTGGTGGCGAGCCATGCAAGAGCGCCTCACTTATTTCGTCCGTCGCCAAATGCAGGTCTAACGGTTCGAGACAGGATCCAAAGGACGCCCCTTGAACTCTCTCGCCTTCTCCAACAACTCGGTTCGCTAGCTGTTGTCGAGCACGATCCGATATTGCTCGGCGGCCTCTAGGTTTCGTCCCCCTCTTGCATAAAGCTCAGCAAGTAGACTTCGTGATCGCATGCGGTACTCCCAGTCTTGACGGCTCGAGCAAGCCAAGGCTCGCTCCAAGACCTCGGTAGCCTCGTCAGGGCGACCGGCTTCGGCCCACTGGAAGGAGAATACGATGCTAAGCGCCGAGGTCTAGGCACTTTGAACGAGCTCTGCCGCTCTCGGTCCCGCGTCGGGGTCATCTTCGATCAGTTGGCGGGCCTCGCCAAGCTTCTTCCAACCCTCGGCCAGCACAAGGACCGATTCGTCTTGTCGGAATCTCTTGATCCCATCTGATGTGGCATGCTAGCTTGACAATCATTATGACCCGTAAAGTGACAGTGATTGGTGTCCCGTTGGACCTGGGAGCTGGGCGCCGAGGTGTGGACATGGGGCCGTCGGCATTCAGGGTGGGGGAAGTGGACCACAAGATCCGCGAGCTCGGCTACGACGTTCAGGATACGGGCGACGTGGCAGTCTGCATCGCCGAGACTCGAGAGGCCGGTAATCCCTCGCTCAAGTACCTCAAGGAGATCACGGAAGCCTGTCGGCAGCTGAGCGAGCTCGTGGAGGGAGCTTTGGAAGATGAGCGGATCCCCGTTGTCCTCGGTGGTGATCACTCCATCGCCATCGGGACCATTGCCGGTGTCTCACGATTTCACAAGAAGCGAGACGAGAAGTTAGGGCTCGTTTGGTTCGACGCGCATGGGGACGCCAACACTCCAGAGACATCTCCTAGTGGCAACATTCACGGTATGCCTCTTGCTGTGGCATTGGGCCTCGGGGCCCCGGAGCTCGTGGGCTTGGCCGGCCATATGCCGATGATTGAGAGCGCACGGGCCGCCATCGTGGGACTTCGGGACGTGGATGAGACTGAAAAAGCCAATGTCCGTGCAACAGGGATCGGCGCCTTCACGATGAGAGATCTCGATGCACGCGGCATGCGAGACGTCATGGAGTTGGCGATCCGTCGAGCGGCCAACGGCACGGCAGGTATCCATGTCAGCTTTGATCTAGACGCGATGGATCCGGATTGGGCTCCCGGAGTGGGGACACCGGTTCCTGGTGGCTTCACCTATCGGGAAGCTCACCTAGCCATGGAGATGCTCGCGGATACGGGTAAAGTCGTTTCAGTAGAGATGGTCGAGGTCAACCCGATCCTCGATCGGCGGAATACGACGGCTCGGCTGGGTGTGGAGCTCATCACGTCGGTGTTGGGGAAGAAAATTCTGTAGCCTTGATCCCTGAACAGGCACCAGCAACCAATTAGCAGGGGGCAGTCCGCCTTCTCTCCGAAGGATGAACGCCTGTCGGAGCTCAGTCGGACCCGCCGTAGCTATGCTTTCAGTGACTTCAGCGAAGGCCGGTGGCCAGTGCGGAAGCGACGTAGGGCATACCATTGGGTGGCACCGTTCATTCATTCTCGCGAATCCCCCCTCGTACGAGCGGTGATGCAATCGAACTAGGTTGCGATCTCGCCAGTAATCTACAGCTAAGTCGTTTATTTACAATATTTAAATTTACATGGATTGGTGTTGACAGGCTGGGTTGTAGCGACTAATATGATATGCGACCAAAATGGTCGGATATAGACGATGCTGAAACTCTCGAAGAAAGTGGACTATGGGCTCATCGCCTTGATGCATCTGGCGAGAAGCGATGAGAGCTCCTCGTGGAGTGCGCGGGAGATCTCTCAGGCCTACGACATACCCGGCGGACTTTTGGCCAAGGTTCTCCAAAAGTTGGGGCGAGCGGATTTGGTCTCATCTCAGCATGGGACCAAAGGCGGATATAGCTTGAGCCGGCCGGCCGAGAGCATCATGGCGCTCGAAGTCATAGAGGCTATTGAGGGACCCGTCTCACTGGCGCAGTGTTTCTCGAGCGATGGTGAGTGCCTTCAGTTCGAGAAGTGCAACTTGAAGAGCCCACTCCAGCGGCTCAACGACATCGTGACTCGAATTCTATCTCGAGTCACTATTGCGCAGTTGGCGCAAGAAGAGTTCAGCGAAATAGAGATTGTGGCAACCGAGGCGTCCAGTGGTGCCCAAACAGGGTCGACCCTCGGTCTCTTGCCCCTCATAAGGTAGCTTCCAAACCATAAGGGAGATACGAGCTTGAGTTCAAGCGCTGACAATATACAGAACCTCATCGACAAGGAGTACAAGTACGGATTCGTCACGGATATCGAAGCCGAGTCTATACCCAAAGGGCTCAACGAAGACATCATCAAGTTGATCTCGAGTAAGAAGGAAGAGCCTAGCTGGATGCTCGCATGGCGTCTCAACGCATTCCAGCATTGGAAGAAAATGACCGAGCCTAGGTGGGCGAAGGTCGAGTATCCTGCCATCGATTACCAGGACATCATCTACTACTCGGCACCCAAGCGGAAAAAGGGTCTCGAAAGCCTCGATGAGGTCGATCCCGAGCTACTGAAGACCTACGAAAAGCTCGGCATCCCATTGGATGAGCAAAAGGCGTTGTCTGGAGTGGCCGTCGACGCAGTGTTCGACAGCGTCTCGGTGGCGACCACGTTCAAGGAGAAGCTGGGCGAGCTGGGTATCATCTTCTGTAGCTTCTCTGAGGCCCTCAAGGAACATCCTGAATTGGTCCGCAAGTACCTGGGTACCGTGGTCCCCTATACGGATAACTTTTTCGCGACGCTGAACTCGGCGGTCTTCAGTGACGGGTCCTTTGTCTATATTCCAAAGGGTGTGCGTTGTCCCATGGAGTTGTCGACCTACTTCCGTATCAACGCGTCCCAAACGGGTCAGTTCGAGCGGACACTCATCGTGGCCGAAGAGGGGAGCTACGTCAGCTACCTCGAAGGTTGTACGGCCCCCCAGCGCGACGAGAACCAGTTGCATGCGGCCGTGGTCGAGCTGGTGGCTCTCGACAACGCCCAGATCAAATACTCCACGGTCCAGAACTGGTACCCCGGAGACAAAAAAGGCAAAGGCGGCATTTACAATTTTGTGACCAAGCGCGGCAAGTGTGCGGGCGTCAACTCCAAGATCTCGTGGACCCAGGTGGAGACCGGATCTTCCGTTACGTGGAAGTATCCAAGCTGCATTTTGCAGGGAGACAACTCCGTCGGTGAGTTCTACTCCGTGGCTCTCACCAACAACTACCAACAGGCCGATACTGGAACCAAGATGATCCATATCGGTAAGAACACCAGCAGTAACATTGTGTCCAAAGGCATCTCCGCCGGCCACGGTCAAAACACCTATCGCGGAATGGTCAAAATAATGAAAGGTGCTCGCGGCGCACGGAACTACTCGCAGTGCGATTCTCTTTTGATTGGCGACAAATGCGGCGCACACACGTTCCCCTACATCGAGGTGAAGAATCCGAGTGCGCAAATGGAGCACGAAGCCTCGACCTCCAAGATTGGAGAAGACCAGCTCTTTTACTGCAATCAGAGGGGCATCTCTACGGAAGACGCGGTGTCGATGATCGTCAACGGTTTTTGTAAGGAAGTGCTTCGCGAGCTGCCGATGGAGTTCGCCGTGGAAGCCCAAAAGCTCCTCGGTGTCAGCCTGGAAGGCAGCGTAGGCTGATTCCCGGCAAGGGTGCCCTTGCGATTTCGAGTTCAGCACTTATATGGAGGCATTGAGACATTGAATCCGATACTACAGGTCAAGAACTTACAGGCTCGAGTCGGGGGAAAAGATATCCTGAAGGGTATCGATCTCGTTGTGAACGCGGGAGAAGTCCACGCCATTATGGGGCCGAACGCATCGGGAAAGAGTACATTGTCGCACGTGTTGTCGGGCCGAGACACTTATGAGGTCACGGGTGGTGAGGTGCTGTATCAAGGCGAGGATCTTCTGGGTTTATCGCCAGAAGAGCGTGCCCTGGAAGGTATTTTCCTCGCCTTCCAGTACCCGGTCGAGATTCCCGGAGTCAACAATACCTATTTCTTGAAGGCCGCCTTGAACGCCGGCCGTAAACATCGCGGAGAAGAAGAGCTCGACGCCATGGAGTTCTTGGCGATCGCCAGGCAAAAAATGAAGCTCGTGGAGCTTCCCGAGAGTCTCATCAACCGTTCGGTGAATGAGGGCTTCTCCGGCGGCGAAAAGAAGCGCAACGAGATCTTTCAAATGGCGGTGTTGGAGCCCAAGCTGGCCATCTTGGACGAGACGGACTCCGGGCTCGATATCGATGCGCTCAAGATTGTGGCCAATGGCGTCAATTCGTTACGGTCGGGCAACCGGGCCATGATCGTCATCACCCACTATCAACGGCTCCTGGACTACATCGTTCCTGATTTCGTCCATGTACTCTCGGGAGGAAAGATCGTGAAATCCGGCGGTAAAGAGCTGGCGCTCAAGCTCGAAGAAAAAGGCTACAGCTGGCTCGAAGATGCCGTGGGGCAAACAAGCTAGATAGAAAGGGCAAGTCATCAGGATGAACGACATCGTTCAAGAAACAAAGGGGTTCCACAAGCTCTTCGAGCAGTTCGAGAAGAACCTCGATTCGGATCTCGAATGGCTCCATTCCGCGCGACGAGACGCTCTCGAACGGTTCGGCGAGCTTGGTTTCCCCAAGACTGACCAGGAGGATTGGCGGTTTACGAACGTTGCCCCATTGGCGGGCACCACCTTCGGACTTGCAGAGTCGCACCCAGTGGAAGATGTCGAGGAAGCTCTCCTCGACTTCACGTTGGGACGGTGGAAGCGAAGCCGTCTCATCTTTATCAATGGCCGGTTCTCTCCGCCGTTGTCGACTCTCCAGTCGCTCCCCAAGGGGGTCGAAGTCAAGAGCTTGGCCGCCGCAATGAAAGAGAACAGGGACCTCGTTGAGCCCCATCTGGCAAAGGTCGTGGCTCACCAAGATAACGCTTTTGCGGCGCTCAACCTCGCGTTTGTCGCCGATGGCGCTTTTATCCATCTCCCGGAACATTGCATCGTAGAAGATCCCATACATCTTCTCTATTTTTCCACTTCCAATGGTGCCCCCACCGTGTCTCACCCTCGCAACCTCATTGTTGGCGGCAGGGCGAGCCAGGCCAAGATCGTGGAAAGCTATGTCGGTAGGGAGGGTGAGACCTATTTCACCAACGCGATCACGGAAGTCGTGGCAGGGGACGACGCGGTCATTGACCACTATAAGCTTCAGAGAGAGAGCACCAACGCCTTTCACACCGCGACGATCAAGTTCCATCAGGGAAGAGGGGCGACGGTGTCCAATCACTCCATTTCGCTCGGTGGCGGGCTGGTACGAAACGACATCCACTCTGTATTGCAGGGTGAGGGAGGCGATTGCACGTTGAATGGGATCTACGTGACGCGGGGCCGGCAACATGTGGATCATCACACCGTGATCGATCATGCCGAGCCGCATTGCAGCAGCAGAGAGCTCTACAAAGGGATTCTCGATGACAAATCTAGTGCCGTATTCAATGGCCGGGTTGTCGTCCGGCCCGACGCTCAAAAAACCGATTCCCAGCAGACGAATCGGAATCTGCTCCTCTCGGATGAGGCGTTGGTCAACACGAATCCACAGCTGGAGATCTATGCCGACGACGTCAAATGCGCTCACGGAGCTACCATCGGGCAACTCAATGCTGACGCGCTTTTCTACCTGAGATCACGTGGGATCGACGAGGAGACAGCACGGACGCTACTGATCCACGGATTCCTGGCGGATATGGGAAACCGCATTCAAATAGAAGCCGTGCGGTCTGGAGTTGAATGCATTTTAATGACGAGCCTACCCCAGGGTCACTAGAGGATATTTCATGAGTACCACCCGAGACCTGCCAATCACAAAGTTGCGAGAGAAACCCGAGCAGAGGAGTGTCTTGGATATCGAGACGATCCGGAAAGATTTCCCGATTTTGAAACAAAAGATCCATGGTAAGCCGCTCGTCTATCTGGACAACGCCGCCAGCGCACCCAAACCTCAATGCGTTATCGATACCATCAGCCGTTTCTACGCTGAAGATTATTCCAACATCCACCGTGGTGTTTATGAGCTGAGTCAACGCGCCACCAAGGCTTATGAGGACACCCGAGTCAAGGTGCGACGTTTCATCAACGCGAGATCCGAGAACGAAATCGTCTTCGTGCGTGGTACCACCGAGGCGATCAATCTCGTTGCCTATTCCTTCGGTCAGGCTTATGTCAAGGAGGGAGATGAGATTCTCATCACTGCCATGGAGCACCACTCGAACATCGTGCCCTGGCAAATGCTCTGCAAGCGAACCGGCGCACGTCTACAGGTGGCACCCATTGACAAGCGCGGCGACCTGAAACTGGCCGAGCTCGAAGAGTTGATGCACCCGAAGACAAAACTCGTTGCCGTAACCCATGTTTCAAATGCGCTCGGGACGGTCAATCCCGTGAAGCAGATCGTGGAGATGGCACATAGTCGTGATATACCGGTCTTGGTCGACGGGGCGCAAGCTGTTCCGCACGCGAAGGTCGACGTGCGAGATCTTGGCTGCGACTTCTATTGTTTCTCCGGACACAAGATGTACGGTCCATCTGGCGTAGGTGTGCTCTACGGAAGAGAGAAGCTACTCGACGCTATGCCGCCCTATGAGGGCGGTGGCGACATGATCAGCTCCGTAACCTTCGAGAAAACCACCTACAATCGACTGCCCTACAAGTTCGAGGCCGGTACTCCCAATATTGCCGGCGTCGTTGGTCTCGGAGCCGCTATCGACTACTTGAAAGGCCTCGGTGTTGATGCCGTGGCCGAGCACGAGGACGCGCTGCTTTCCTACGGGACCAACGAACTCTTGGAGATTCCGGGTCTCAGCATCGTGGGGCGAGCGCGGCGGAAGACGAGTGTCCTTTCTTTCGTGCACGAGGCGATCCATCCCCATGACATAGGCACGATCCTGGACCAAGAGGGGATCGCTATCCGTACCGGCCATCACTGTGCACAACCCGTCATGGAGTTCTTTGGTGTACCCGCCACGGCTCGGGCCTCATTGGCGGTTTTCAACGACAAAGGGGATCTGGATGCACTGGCCAAAGGCATCCGTAAAGTCATCGAGGTGTTCAGCTGATGCATGGAGATCTGGGCGACCTGTACCAAGAGGTCATCTTGGACCATAGCAAACAGCCGCGGAATTATCGCGAGCTCGATGGCGCCAGCAACGTGGCAAAGGGACACAATCCTTTGTGCGGAGACAAGATTGAGATCTACGTGAAGATCGAAGAGGGTCTCATATCCGATATCAGTTTCCAGGGATCGGGCTGTGCCATTTCCACCGCTTCTGCTTCCATGATGACGGAGAGCCTGAAGGGGAAAAACCCAAAAGATGCGGAACGCCTCGTCGATCTCTTTCACGGCGTCGTGACGGGAAAGAAGGAGGATACGGAGGACCTGGGTAAGCTCACGGTATTTGCCGGTGTGAAGGAGTTTCCGGTGCGTGTCAAATGTGCGACTCTCGCGTGGCACACGCTGAAGGCGGCGCTCGACAACCTAGAAGAAGAGGTATCCACTGAGTAAGGGAACGAAAGAAACATGGATGACAAGGATCAAAACCGCAAAGAAACTGAAAAGGAAGACGAATCAACCGGCATGAGCACGTCCATCGACCTCAAGACTAAGATCATCGAGGTTCTCAAGACCTGCTACGATCCCGAAATACCCGTCGACATTTATGAGCTTGGTCTCATCTACAAAATCGACAACGATCCTTCCGGAGCCGTGGTCATTACGATGACCCTCACCTCGCCCATGTGTCCCGTTGCTGGTTCCCTCCCGATCGAGGTAGAGAAGAAAGTGGCCGCCATTGATGGTGTCACCCGAGCAAAGGTCGAGCTCGTTTGGGATCCGCCGTGGGACCCCGACAGGATGACAGAGGCTTCTCGACTCGCGTTGGGAATGCTTTAGCGGCGCGCTTCATCCCGTTTCCCAACTAGCTATCTGACTGATTCCTCGAGAATCGCTCTTGGCAGACGTAGCCAGCGACGAGCCAAGTTACGGCCTAGTCGTCCGCCCACCTGCTCGATATTGGACCGCGGGTAACCATCGCCATTAACACACGAGATAGAGTCCTGCCTGACAACCTTTGCGGGTAGATACCGCGAATGTTACCATTCGCAACGGGAACGATGTCCTTCCCTTTGTGATGGTTCCTGAATGAGATAGAGCGTTGCCGCGCATCAAACTCGAGCCCCGTGGTTCTTATCCCTTTGAAACCGATATCAAAGTTCGCGTCACCGACCTGAACTACGGTGGTCACCTGGCCAATGATAGTTTGTTGTCCCTCGTGCATGAGGCTCGCGTGGCATTTCTGGCGGAGCGCGATTGGACCGAATCGAACTGTGGAGGGGTTTCTCTGATCCTGGCGGACACTGTCGTGGTTTACCAGGGGGAGGCCTTCGCGGGAGACGTTCTGCAGTTCGAAGTCGCCGCAGGTGAGCCCACAGGGAGGGGATTTCGCCTCTTCTATCGAATCAGCCGCCGCGGCGACGGCGCTCCCATAGCGCTCGTTGAAAACGGCATGGTGTGCTTCGACTACGAAAGCAGAAAAACCCGACGCTTACCTGGCGCGGTTCGCGAGATCTGTCAAGTGTAGATGAGTTTTTCGTTCGGCGTTCGAGATAGAGAACATGAATGCGCTGTCACAGCAGAGTTCGAAGGAGGTTCCAATAATGCTGAGAAATCGACCGGGTCCCGAAGGCAATGGCTTCGTCGCGTCGCTCATTTTGTGCCTTGCCCTCTTCTCCCCTATTGGCTATGGGCAGACGATCGATCCAGAGCTCTACGCCCCACTCGAGTACCGACACATCGGCCCTCCCGGTAATCGCCTGGCGTCCGTCGCTGGAATACCTGGAGACCCGAACATCATCTATGCCGGTGCCGCATCCGGCGGTTTGTGGAAGACTACCGATGGCGGTACGCACTGGGAGCCCATATTCGATGACCAGGAGGTTTCTTCGGTTAGCGCGCTGGCTGTGGCGGCATCTGACCCCAATGTTGTTTGGGCCGGCACCGGTGAGACCTTCATTCGAAGCAATATCTCGATCGGCAACGGGATCTACAGATCGACCGACGCCGGGAAGACATGGAAGCATATGGGACTCGAGGAGACGGGCCGTATCGGTCGCGTACTCGTTGATCCCCGGAATCCCGACGTGGTGTTCGCTGCCGCCATGGGACATTGTTACGGGCCGCAAGTGGATCGCGGCGTCTTTCGCACCACGGACGGCGGCGATTCATGGGAGAAGGTGCTCTTTGTAGATGAGAACCATGGGGCATCGGACATCGTCATGGATCCCGGTAATCCCCGAATCCTCTTCGCAGGAATGTGGCAGCTCGAGATCAAGACCTGGGGACGTTTGAGCGGCAGCACCACCGGCGGAGTTTTCCGTTCCACCGATGGGGGCACGACCTGGAAACGACTCGAGGGCAACGGATTGCCTACCACGAGCACGGGAAAGGTGGGTCTCGCCATTGCGCCCAGCAACTCCGATCGTGTTTACGCGCTCATTGAAACATCCGATGGAGAGCCGCGAGAAGGTCGGGAAACCGAGAGCGGAGTATTGTGGCGCTCGGACGACGGAGGCGACCATTGGAAGCTGGTCAATCATGATCACGTGTTGACGCAACGGCCGCACTATTACACGCGCTGCGCCGTGTCGCCCGACAACCACAACGAGGTCTACTTTCTTGCACCTCGGGCCACGATTACTCTCGATGGTGGTGCTACACTCGACGGATTTCCCGTAGCGGGCGGCGATCATCACGACATGTGGATCGATCCCACTAACCCGAGTCGTATGGTCGTCGGCAACGACCAATATGTCGCTATCTCCATGAACCGAGGCAAGACGTGGCGCGGTGTCCGACTACCCATTTCCCAGATGTACCACGTAGCGGTGGACAACGAGATTCCCTACAACGTTTACGGAAACCGGCAAGACGGTCCATCTACTTACGGACCCAGCAACAGCTTATATGGTGGGTTCGGTGGCGGCGGCATTCCCACGGGCGAGTGGCGTCACGTGGGAGCTTGCGAGTGCGGATTTGCCGTTCCCGATCCCGAGGACAACAACATCGTTTGGTCGGGGTGTTTTGCAGCGGGATTCACTCGATTCGAGAGGAACACGGGCCATGCCCGATCCGTCGATGTCTGGCCGGAGAGCTACATGGGCTGGCCGGCGGGCGAGGTGAAGTACCGGATCCAATGGACGTTTCCCATCGCCATTTCGCCTCACGATCACAACAAGGTCTATACCGGAAGTCAATATGTCCACCAAACGACGGACGGAGGAAACAGCTGGCAAGTCATCAGCCCTGACCTTACCACCAACGATCCGGAGATGCTCTCGAACTCCGGCGGGCTGGTCAGAGACAACCTCGGAGTCGAGTATGGTGCTGTGGTCTTTGCCATTGCGGAGTCACCCCTCGAAGCGGGCGTTATCTGGGCGGGGACCAACGACGGTCTGCTGCAAATCACCAGAGATGGTGGTGCCAACTGGACCAACGTGACCAAGAACATCCCGGAGCCTGCCCCCTAGTGGTACGGTGAGTAATATCGAGCCCTCACGTTTCGATGCGGGCACCGCTTACATCACGGTGGACCTGCACCAAGTCAACAACCGCGATCCGTTCATCTACAAGACCACGGATTACGGGCAAAGTTGGGCGCGCATCACCAATGGGATTCCGGAGACGGTGTTTAGCTACGCTCACTGTGTCAGGGAAGACCCGAAACGAAAGGGGCTCTTGTACGCAGGAACGGAAAATGCACTCTACGTTTCCTTCAATGACGGGCAGAAGTGGCAACCCCTTCAGACTAATCTCCCTCCACGCACCGGTTCACTGGCTCGTGGTTCAAGAGCACTTCAATGATCTGGTGGTGGGAACTTACGGACGAGGTTTTTGGATCCTGGATGACATCACTCCGATCCAGCAGCTTAATCAGGAGATCGTCGATTCCGACGTTCACTTGTTCGAACCGCGTGCCGCCTATCGTTTTCTGAACAAGGGCTCTCCGATGATCACGTCCACGACGACCCCTCCCTGGGCGACAATCCTCCCTATGGTGCTTCCATCAACTACTACTTGAAGGCGGGGCCGGAGGAAGAAGTCGAGATCCAGATTCTCGACGCGCAAGGCGGTCTAGTGGAAACAATCAAAGGAACGACAAAAGCCGGCATCAATCGCGTCTGGTGGGATCTGAGGCACAAGGCGTCGAAGCAAGCCAAGCTGCGAACGACGGCCATGGATGCGCCTTGGGTCAAGCTCGGACCCGAAGGTTGGCGTCCGATCGAAACTTGGGGCGTGAGGGGAAGTGGTATCCGGCCGTTGGCAGTGCCCGGCACCTACACGCGTCAAGCTCGTTGTGGATGGACAGGAGCTGACGCGAGACGCTCGTCGTCCAAAAAGATCCCAGCTCTACAGGTACCGTCGAAGACATCCAGAAGCAAGTCGCCATGTCGCTCGAGATTCGAGACAACCTGAGCGAGGTGGTGGACATGATCAACGAGGTCGAGTGGGTCCGGAAACAGATCTACGACCTGAACGATCGCCTAGCCGGAAAGGAGCAGTACGAATCGGTCACGGAGGCTGGGAAGGCGCTCGACACGAAGCTCATCGACTTCGAACAGAATCTGTTTCAAATGAGATTGACCGGTGGGAGCCAGGACGTGTTCAGGAATCCCTCCAAGCTCTATGCCAGATTCGGCTTTTTGTACTCGGATGTAGAGACTTCCTGGGGCGGAGTAGGCTCTGATTGGCCGCCGACGGCACAAGCCATGGAGGTGCATCAGCTCCTCAAAGAGCGCTTGAGAAGGTACCAAGGTCTATTCAGGACGCTCATGAGCGACGACTTGGCTGCCTTCAATGGCATGTTGGCTGAGAATAACGTCAAAGGTCTTTTCACCCTTCCGCAATAGATTCGGTTGGGTAAGCTGCCTCGTGCTGCGGTCAGCGGCACGGGGCAGTGCCCGGCAAAACTCATGCGACCTTGAAACGCTTGTACTTGTGTCTCTAATCTGATATTTGCTGCCTGGAACAGGGGGATGGTCCGTCGTTCTCGTGCTGGCGAGTTGACCTAGCGTCTCTTTTCACCACACCTCGAGCTACGCTGCTGCAACTTCTTCATAAACCCCCCCGTTTCGATACCTCGAGCCTTCAGCAAATGTAGATATGGCTCTCGAGGGTTAGCTCGAGTGCACCGGTGCTTTGATTGAAGGGAAAGGAGACTTTTATGAAAACTGGAATCGCGATTCTATTAGTGGGCTTAGTGTTTTGCTGCCTAACAGTGTCACCCGGCGAGGCACAAACGGAAGAGGGGCCACCGAGCCTTCATGCCATATGGGACTTCGTCGTTTCACCGTCGAACGTTGGAGAGTTCGAAAGTGTCTACAAGAAGATGGCCGAGCTCTATCGAAAGCAAGAGCTCTCTTACACGTGGGGCACCGCTAGTACGGATGATTATCACTACTACAGTTGGGTGCCCGTAAAGGATTTGGCGGATGTGAGTGCGATGTACACGGCCTTCAACGAAGCCGCCGAGAAGATGGGGCCGGAGGCCAAAGAGCTGGATAAAGCGGTGGGTAGCACATTCGAGTCGGTGCGCGTCTCCCTGTGGAGGATAAACCACGAGCTCTCCTACGTACCAGACGAGCCGCGACTGAGACCACAAGAGGGTGTTTTCCTTCGGTACGTCTTTTTCTATGGCAATGGCGCCAAAACCGAAGAATTGATAGGGGTCTTCAAGAAGTACAAGGAGCTTTACGAGAGCGAGAACATCGCTGCCGGCTACAACGTTTGGGTCGGAGAGCTCGGTGTCGATTTTCCTGTCTATTGTGTCATCGCGATGGCAAAGAGCGCAGCCGACTACTTTGGTCAGTCGGCAGAAATCAACAAAGCGCTTGGTGACGAAGGGAGTGCACTCTGGAAAAGAGCTCCTCTCTTGCACGAGAAAAATTGAACGCCGGGATGGGCAAATGCGGCCCGAGCTGGGAACCTTGACTCCTTCGGCCGGAGCAACGGAATTGAATCGATAAGGGGAGGTGTAATCATGGTTCTTCAGGTGACGAAGTGGAACATCCTTCCCGAGAAAATGGATGCCTATAAAGAGTGGAGCAAAACGGCAGTTGCAGCCAACTTGTCCCCTCCTGGTGTCGTGGAGTTTCGAGCCTACCGTATGGCGGCTGGGACGCATCAAGCCGTCGTGACTTGGGAGTTTGCCAATCTGGAGGACTGGGCCAAATGGCACGTTCACCCCAACGTACAGAAGACGATGGAGGAGCTATACACCTACGCTACGAATGTCACCAATGAAATATGGGGTCCATCGCCTCTCGTTCCCGAGCCGGTCCGCCCCAAGTAGGCGCACCGACGAGATAGAGAGGCTGTGCCAAAAGTAACCTAGAGCGATGCAGCAAGGCTTCCCCTGTTGCGGGACGGGGCAAGCCTCTGTCTTTATTGTTCGCCGATTTCATCAGCGAGCAACACCGCTCGGCTCAACTGCTCCGTGAGGTCCTGGAACCGTCCCACGATTCGATTGAGCTCGCGGCGGGCTCGCTCCCAATCCTGGTTATCAACGGCTTCTTGAACACCGGGAAAAGTCATGGCTGCATAGCTATAGCGGGGGGCGTAGAGAGCGTGCTTGAACCAAGGGCGGTCGGGGATTCCTTCCTCCAATAAAAAATGCCGTTCGAGCTGCAATAGGACTTCGTTGAGAGGCTCGAATCGCTCGAGTGGCGTAGCGGTGTCGAGAGAACGGGAGACCGCAGTGTGAAGCTCCTGGGCCTTTTCAGCCCAGGAATCCACGGCACGCTCAGCCGTGGAAAGATCCAGGTGGTCCTGGACTTCTTTTTGCTCATCTAACTTGTTGAGGAACTCTTGTACCTTTCTTGCATAGAGCGCAAAATCGTATGGATAGATCTCGGCGTTGGCCAGACGGAGAGCCAAGCGCCCCCACACTTCGGCCATAGCGGTCATGTAGCGGAATCCAGGATCACCGAAGTGCGTGACCCAGTAGAAGTTGTCGTATTGGGAGTGATAGACACCATAAGGCCCTGAAAAGGCCATATCGACGATGGGGATACCCAGGAAGTTGAGAAAAACCGTGTAGTCGGAGCCGCTTCCGAGCTCGTTATCGATGAGGTTCGTCTCGGCATTGAGCTTCGTATCTTCCGTTACGCGCGTTCTCCAAGTCTGAAGGATGCTACGGCGGCTGTTGGGATCGATAACGTCGTTCGCCACCGACAGTACGAGAGGATTCAGACTGGCCACCGCCGACGCATTGAAGTCAGGACCGTTGGTCGCCATATCCACGTTCAGATAAGCGATGGCTCCTTTGCTCAGCACATCCGCAAATTGCTCTCCCCACTCCGTCGATCCTGTCAGATGCACTTCCTCAGCGTCCCAATCGGCCAGTACGATGGTTCGTCGGGGACGTTTTCCGTGCCTGGCCATTTCACCAAGGACCCGAGCCAACTCGAGTTGTGTCGCTGTGCCGCTGGACGGATCGACGCCGCCGTAGACCCATGCGTCCCTATGGTTTCCCAAAACTACCAGACGGTCCGGCTCTGCGCTCCCTCGTATGCTCCCGACGACCACTTGAATGGGACGCACCACCTCGTCCATTTCCACCTTGACACGCAGCTTCGCGGGACCGGGCCCGACGTGATAGGTGATGGGGAGACCGCCTTGCCAGGAAAGCGGTACGACCGGCCCCCCAAGATTCTCGAGAATGGGCTTGGCATCTCGCCAGGACATGGGAACAGCAATGATCCCTGGAATAGAGCGGGCTTCTTCTTTTTGAATCCTTCGCGCCTCCTCGGTGGAGGCCCAACCCGGCGTCAAGGGATCCCCCGGGACAATGAAGTCGTACGAAATGGCACCACGCTGTATGTGGCTCGCCGGTCCCCACGGCCCCTCCGGAAAGACTTCACCCTTGGCGTATCCGTCCTCCATCGGATCGGAGTAGACGATGAGCGCTTTGACCCCTCGCCTCTCGGCCTCCCAGGCCTTGAATCCGCGATAACTGTATGGCACTGAATACCGAACGATGGCGATCTTCCCGCGCGGATCGATCCCTTGCTCCACGAGCCAGTCGTAATCTTCCGGATTCCCGCTGTGAGCGTAAATCACGGGAGCCGTGACATCGCCGGAGGCCGACATGCTCATGTAGGTCATACCCACCTCGCTGGCGAAGGAATCTTTGTCCACGGAATAGCCATCCTCTTTCAAGGTGGGTTCATACTCGTGGGGCTCGAGCATCATCACACTGGTTTGCCGTGGTTGAGGAAGATAGACGTTGTACTCGATGAGTCGGACATCTTCGAGTCCATACTCGACGAAACGGTCTCGAACATATTCAGCAAGTTGACGATTTCTCTCGGAGCCCGGAGCGTGAGGCTCCTCGGTCAAATAGCGGAAGTGACGCCCCGTGATGGTGGTGTCGAGTCGTATGAAGAGCTCGTCCTCGACCTCGAGCTGACGCTCACTGCCGGCCTTCGAGAACCCAGGCAGTTGACGTTTCTGGCTCGAGGTTTCAACAGGGTGAGCCGTGTAGGAAAGTGCAGTCGTAGATAGGCACAACAGTAGGAACATCCTCATCGTTCAGCCTCCACCACATCAACTTCATTCGAAAGGGCAGGTCTGCCGGATGAGCTCACGTTCATGTTGTGGCCACGAGACAGTCCTGAAATCGTGGATCGCTGTACCAAAGTATGTGTCATTCCTTTGTGAGAAGGTTGTACTCGTTGTACTTGACCTCGCAAGGATTTCCCCTCGCCAGGTACATGGTCAAGGTATTGAGATTGATGACAATGGAAAAGGTGGATTTTATCCCCTTTCCGTGCCGGCAGATGGAGCGCGGATGATTCACATGATCCGAGAGGAACTCCTGCAGATTGTCGATCGTGATCTCTCCCCGATGGTTCTTCATCAGCCTCCTTCCGCGGTTGTAGCGAACGATGGAAGAAGTGATCTGTTGCGGATCAGATTCGAAGCGTCTCATCCAGGGCGAAGTGTAGTGGTTGGTGTGAACGAGGTAACCATCCTGGGCGTAAATCGGTTCGTAGTCGGTTGCCGATCCTTCGATGCTGTATATTTCCCCGTTTGCATCCGCAATAACTTGGTTGTAGTTCGAGGCCCTGTGTTCGAGAATCGCCGCATCGATGGCCTCGCCGATGGTTGTCGCCGCCAAGATCTTTCTCACCAGGAGCATTCGAGGAATCCCCACCCGCATGTCGTTGGAGTCCAGTTGATTACCCGTCAGGCTTATGCCCGCGGAGTTATACCCTACGCTGATTCCCAGACCGCCATACCCCACCGCAACGATCTCTGGTTCACCGTCGACTTCATAATGGATGATGGTGACGTCCTCCTGTGTGGAAACGGAGGTGTCGTTGTTGTGTGCCACCAGGACGCTACCATCGCGAGTGACATCATTGGAGGCAATGAGATCCGAACAGCCGCCTGTGTAGGCGTAGTTCGGATCGCCGATTTCCTCACATAGAGCGGGAAATAGGTCCTCGAGCTCGAGGCCTGCGCCCTCGGCCGCTCCTCGTACTTCGGTCACATACTCGGGTACATACTTCTTCGAGTACTGCAGAAAGAGCTCCGCCTCAGCTTTGAGCTTCGGCCAGCCCTCCCGTTGTTTCATTCTCTCCACACTTCTTACGAGATTGGCTTGCAACTGCGTACCGATTTGGTGACCAACGTCGTAGTGGGTGCCTTTCACATGCACGATGCGAACGGGAATCTCTTTCAACTCGCGTGGACTAGACTCGTCCTTCGCACTTTGCGACAAAAGGCGTGGGGCAGTGATCATTAGGCAGGTAGTCGCCAGCAGAAAAAAGAAGGTGCGAGGCTTGGCTCTTGCCGTCATCTATAACTCCTTTTGCTCTGGCATGGGCGAATGAGCTCGTCCGGAGGCGACGTCACATCAGGTCGAGCACATGATAACCTCCCGCTTCCGCCAGTGACTCATTCGCAATATGGCCGAGGCGCCTGGAGTGGCTCCATGGAAAGGAGATGTGCGCTTGCGTCTTTGCATCACATCACAATGAGAGAGGAGAAAGCAAGAACTATAAGATTTCTTCGATCGTGGCTTCACCTTGTCCCACACCTACACACAATGTCGCCAGACCATATCGCATCGTTTCTCCCGATATGCTGCGACGTTTCATCTCGTAGAGCAAGGTCGTAAAGATTCGGGCTCCAGAGCAACCAAGAGGGTGTCCCAATGCAATCGCGCCTCCGTTGACGTTAGTAACCGGCTAGAAGTGTCGCCATGCGCGCCACGTTACGGTTGTCCTCCCCCGCTTGATTGGCACAACCCATATAGACTTCTTAGATGAGGCCGGGATCCAAATCGTTGCGTTGGATCAAAGCCTCGAGTGGAACAGCGGCCAAATCATCGGGCCGGACCGCGGAAAGCGTCCCACCGTGGCGACCTACCGCGGTTCGTATAGCGTCGACAACAGCGACATCTCGCATGCTGCGTCCTCAGTACTTGTTATCGTCATCTTATGTTTGTTCCGCTTATCGGAACAGCATTTCATTCAGTGTTCGCGTTCAAAATATGAGATCTCTGGGGATCTTGTCAAGATTTCTTAGGAGCTGGGGATGGTTTTTCTAGCTCCACGCCCCTCATGCGGCAGTCGCGGATTCGGACGATCTCGTTTTGATGGGACGGTGAAATCCCCTATCCTTCATCGCGGTTCGCGTCTTGACCGACCGGCGCTAGACACGGTAAGACAACACTCACGGAGGAGAACTATGAGGCTTTCAGCTTTCATCGTCGCCGTCATTGCTCTAACCTTTATTGCACCGAAACCAAGCGCCCTTCCGCAACCACAAGAGGTCACGGATCTCAGCTTCGCATTCCCCGACCCGAGTCCCAGAAAACGGGCTCGCGATCTCGGCATCGTGATCGGCCACATGAAACCCGGGAAGTGGAACGCCATTACGGACGTGGCGGGAGTCAAAGTGGGACACTCCACGGTCATCTTCGGCAGCGGCCCACTCGAGGTTGGCAAGGGCCCGGCCCGCACCGGAGTCACGGTGGTGTTTCCTCACGAAGGGAGGACATGGCTCGAGAACGTACCCGCCGCTGCCTGGGTCATGAACGGCTCCGGGGCCATGACCGGCATCCACTGGGTGAATGAGAAAGGTGGACTCGAGACACCTATTTTGATCACCAACAGCTGGAGCGTAGGGGCGGTTTTCGATCATTTCCTCTCCTGGGGCCTGAGTGTCGATAAGGAGTTTTACTGGTACGGGTGCTTACCGGTGGTGGCGGAGACCTGGGACGGGTTTCTCAACGACATCCGCGGAAGGCACGTCCTCAGAGAACACGTCTTCGAGGCCTTGAATGGTGCTAAGACCGGTCCGGTCCCGGAAGGCGCGGTGGGCGGCGGCACCGGCATGAGCGCCTTCGACTTCAAATCAGGCATCGGAACCGCTTCCCGTCTCGTGGAGGTCAAAGGCCATAACCAGCTCTTTACAGTGGGTGTTTTGGTGCAAAGCAATTTTGGCAGCCGCCATCAACTTCGCATCGACGGCGTCCCGGTAGGCCGTGAGATAACCGACCTGGCGTCCAAGGGTGATGAGTCCCCAAGCTCCTTCATAGCCGTACTTGCCACCGACGCCCCTCTCGACCATCGGCAGCTCCGGCGACTTGCCAAGAGAATGGCTATGGGCCTGGCAAGAACCGGTTCCACGGCGGGCAACTGGAGCGGCGATATCATGATTGCCTTTTCCAACGCGTATCGAGTGAGGGAAGAGGGCGAACCCAAGGTGGAACGCCTCCCGACTCTAATCGAAGGAGAGATCGGCTCCTTTTTCGAGGCGACGGCTGAAGCCACCGAAGAGTCCATCGTCAATGCCTTGTGCATGGCCAGGACTACCGTCGGCCGGGACGGCAATACCATATATGCCCTTCCGCTGGATCGGCTCCGGGCCGTGATGGAAAAGTACGGGCGAATCCATTCGACCAACGGGCAGTAGCTTTTCCAAGCGGCACCGGTTGAAAAGACTTGACAAGGTTCTAGAGATTCCTTATTTTTGTTACGCAAAGAATGAAACTATGTTCCGCTGTACGGAACATAGTTTCTTGTTAAGAGAATCCGTGAAAACAAACGACGTCAGACCCTCTAGCAGGCTCGATTTCGGAGATGGCCCGCCAAGACATGTTCATTTCACGTCCGTGGCTTGTCACGCAAGGCGCGGTCTGGAATGGATCCATCCGTGCCGTGATCGCTGCGGTGTACCGTTCCTTGGAGTACTTTTTTTTCTGACCTGATCGGATAGGCCATGAACGCCAGCGCGGTATCCGGCCATCCCGCCGGCCACGTCCTCTACGGCCGGCTCAATAGGACCTACCGGCGAATCGCACGAGGCGAGGGTTGCTGGCTTTACGACGACAACGGGAAGCGCTACCTCGACGCCTGCTGCTGCGGCGCCCTCGAGGATGCGCTGTTACGGGAGGGGCCGGAGACCGTGGCTGCCTTCCTCGCCGAGCCGGTCGGAGGATCTTCGACCGGGACTTTCGGATGGCGGAATCCTTCGCGGAGGCGGCGCTGGCGGCAGGCCTCGTGGTATGGCCCAACACGGGGCAGGCCGACGGGACGAACGGAGACCAGGTCCTGATCGGCCCGCCGTTCACTATTACGGAGGACGAGGTCTCCGAGATAGTACGGTTGTTCAGGAATGTTCTCGACTCCGCCGTAACGATGGTCAAAGACCGATCCAGTCGCTAGATTCACTTAGGGAGGTACCATGGCGGCGCTCGCACCGGACAAGATGAAAGTGACGTACACGACGTCTGCAGCGGACATGGACAAGATCCACGAGGCCTTCGACTCGGCGCTCGAGAAGGTCCGATCCGAATGCGGAAGGGACTACCCGATCTACATCAACGGTAAAGAGACGCACTCGGACACGCCTCCGATCGTCGACACTTCGCCCATCAACACCGACCTGGTCCTAGGCCGGTTCACTTCCGCCAATGCTGAGCACATCGGCGAGGCCATCGAGTCCGCTCATAAGGCCCGGCGGAAGTGGGAGAAGCTGGGCTGGGAGAAGCGGGTGAAGATCATGCGCAAGGCGGCCGAGCTAGTCCGCAAGGACAAGTTCGAGCTTGCGGCGTGCATGAGCCTCGAGGTGGGCAAGAGCCGCTTGGAGTCCTTAGGGGACGCCGAGGAGTCGGCCGACCTCATCGACTACTACGCCTGGCAAATGGAGAACGCCAAGGGATTCCGTCAGAAGATGAACCAGCTGACGCCTATCGAAGACAACACCGATCTCCTGCGGCCCTTCGGCGTGTTCGTCTGCATCTCGCCGTTCAACTTTCCGCTGGCTCTGGCCTGCGGCATGTCCTCCGCGGCCCTGGTGGCCGGGAACACGTTGGTCTTCAAACCTGCGCAGGACACGCCGTGGACAGGCTTGAGGCTCTACACCATCTATAGAGAGGCCGGCGTCCCGGAGGACGTCCTCCACTTCATCTCCGGGAGGGGCTCGATCATCGGAGACCTGCTCTGGCAAAATCCCAAGGTGGCCGGGGTGGTCTTCACCGGCTCCAAGGAAGTGGGCATGCACATCTTCAAAGGCTTCAGCACGAAGTGGGCCAAGCCCTGCCTCATGGAGCTGGGCGGGAAGAATCCCTGCATCGTCATGGACTCGGCGGACCTCGATGCCGCCGCTGATGGCGTGATGAAGTCCGCCTATGGGCTCCAGAACCAGAAATGCAGCGCCTGCTCGCGGGTGTATGTGCACAAAAGGGTAGCCAAGGCGTTCACCGAGAAGCTCATCGAGAAAACCAAAGCCATGAAGATCGGCGACCCGACGGAGCGGGACGTGTTCTTTGGCCCGGTGATCAACGAGAACGCCGTCAGGACTTTCGAGCGCGCGGTGGAGATGGCCAGGAAGGATGGAGAGATCCTTCTAGGCGGCGGTCGCATGACCGGAGGGGCCTTCGCCAAGGGCTACTACATGGAGCCCACCATTGTCCGCGCGCCTCTTTCCAGCCAGGTTTTCATGGAGGAGTTCTTCGTCCCCTTCCTCGCCATCGGCGAGATCGATTCTTTGGAGCAGGGGATCGAAGAAAGCAACAAAGCCGATTACGGACTCACCGCCGGCATCTTCTCCAAAAAGAAAGAGGAGGTGGAGAAGTTCTTCGACGAGATCGAGACCGGGGTTACTTACGCCAACAAGCGGAGTGGGGCGACCACGGGGGCCTGGCCTGGCGCCCAGCCATTTTGTGGCTGGAAGGGCTCGGGCTCGAGCGGGAAGGGCGGCTGCGGCCCTTACTACGTCATGCAGTTTATGCGCGAGCAGAGCCGAACGGTCATTGAGGAGCCATAGCCATGTCGGAGAAGCGTACGGACACCGGGGCCGGTGCGGTTGACCGGGGCTATCCACGCATTGTGGTCCCCCCGCCGGGACCCAAGGCTCGAGAGGTTATCAAGCGAGACAAGCAGTGGTCCTCAACTTCCTACATCAAGGAGTACCCGTTGGTGGCCTCCCGCGGGTTGGGCACGATGCTCGAGGACACGGACGGTAACCGGTACCTCGACTTCATGGCAGGCATTGCCGTCGCCTCCACCGGATACTCGCATCCCGATGTGGTCTCAGCCATCCGCGAGGCTGCGGGACGGTTCCAACATCTTTGTGGGACGGACTTCTACTCGGAGTCCTTTTCGACGCTTCTGGAACGTCTGGCCAAGCTCGGGCCGGGGCGTAGCAAGAAGAGGGTCTTTCTCACGAACTCCGGAACCGAAGCTGTGGAGGGAGCCATCAAGCTTGTGCGTTCCGCGACACGCCGCCCCGCCTTGATCGCGTTCCGGGGCGCTTTCCACGGCCGCTCTTGCGGGGCGATGAGCCTCACGTCCAGCAAGGTCCAACAACGGGCTCATTTCGGCCCGTTCCTTCCGGGCGTACATCATGTGCCCTACCCGGACCCGTACCGTCTCGAGACCGGTGACCAAGACGCCGGGGAGTTCGTGCTGGACCTCCTCCGCGACGACCTCTTCAAGCGGCATCTCTCGCCCCAGGACGTCGCGGCCGTGTTCGTCGAGCCCCTTCTGGGCGAAGGCGGGTACATCATCCCGCCCTTGAGCTTCCTCCGGGGGCTGCGGAGCCTCTGCGACGAGCACGGCATCCTTTTGGTATTCGACGAGGTTCAGACCGGCGCGGGACGCACCGGAAAGATGTGGGCGGCGGAGCACGCAGGGGTCGAGCCTGATGTGCTGCTTTCGGCCAAGGGACTCGGGTCTGGGATGCCCATCGGGGCCATCATCGCCAAGGAGTCCGTCATGAAATGGGAGCCGGGCTCCCACGGCTCGACCTTCGGAGGCAATCCCGTTTGCTGTGCCGCTGCCCTGGCGACGCTGGACCTGCTGGAAGGCGGGCTCACCGAGAACGCCCGGGTGATGGGCGAGCGCTTGCTGACCGGACTCAAGACGTTGCAGAGACGGCACGACGTCATCGGAGATGTTCGAGGAGTGGGCCTGTTCATAGGGATCGAGTTCGTCAAGGACCGCGAGACCAAGGAGCCGGCCGACACCTTGGTGCACGATCTCGAGCAGCTGGCGTTTGGCAAAGGGCTGCTACTGCTTGCCTGCGGCGAGAGCGTTATCCGTATCGCGCCCCCCCTCGTGGTCGACGAGTACGACGTCGACACCGGTCTCCGGATCTTGGAGGAGTGCCTCTCGGAGCTGACCTGAGCGCAGGGAACGGAAGGACAGCGTCAAGATACATAGATGCGAACATCCATGAAAACAAACGATGTAACCGTCACGGCTCTAGCCCGAGGCATTTCAATTCTCGAGGCATTTGATGAAGCCAATCCATCGTTGGGGATCACAGAGATCGCGAAAAAAACCGGGCTCTCGAAAACAACTGCTTTCAGGCTCGTTCAGACATTGGTGGCTCATCGATATCTCCTGCCTTCAGCAGAAAAGAAATACCGACTGGGGCCGCATGTCCTGTCTTTAGGCCTCAGTGTACTTCACACGATGGACCTCAGGAACATTGCCGTACCTCACTTGCAGGCACTCTCGCATCGATGCAGTGAGACTGTGAACATGGCCGTGCAGGACGGTGATGAACTGGTCTATGTCGAGCGTATCAAGACCCGCCAGATCGTAACCATCAACCTTCATATCGGTTCACGCCTGAAGCTCCACAACACGGCCATGGGACGGGTGCTTCTCAGTCAGCGGTCGGGTGCCTGGCTTCGGGACTACATCCAAAGAACCAGTACAAGGCCAGAAGCGAAACCGTTCTTAGGTAGGGGAAGAAAACAGTTCCTGCAAATGCTGGAGTTGGTGAGAGTGAAAAGCTATGCCATCAACGATGAAGATTTGGTGATCGGTCTCCGGTCTATTGCCACACCAATCTGGAATGCCCAGGGCGAAGTTGCTGCGGCTATAAACATCGCTGTTCCTTCGGCCCGGGTGACGGTCAACGAGCTGGAAACTTCTTTTGCCCCAATGCTCATTGAAACGGCCCGCATGATCTCGGAAGAATTGGGGTACCGTGGCCGCAAGCACACGTCCAGCAAACACATGACTCTTACCGGGTCGCGATTATGACGGAGACATGCTACAAGGCAGTTGCATGACCATGGGATCCAAGCAAGACAAAGTGACCACCATGACGGAGGCGATTAGCAAGCTCGTCCACGATGGCGACACCGTGATGATCGAAGGATTCACCCACCTGATATGCTTTGCTGCAGGTCACGAGATCATCCGCCAGCACAAACGGGATCTCACCCTCTGCCGTCTGACGCCCGACTTGCTCTACGATCAAATGATTGGTGCCGGTTGCGCCAGGAAAATCGTTTTCGGATGGGCGGGCAATCCCGGGGTCGGTCCTCTGTATGCTTTCCGGCGGGCTGTAGAGAATGGCGTCCCCAACCCTCTCGAGGTGGAAGAGTATTCCCATGCCGGCATGACGGCCCGGATAAATGCCGGGGCGGTTCGCCTGCCGTTCCTCCCCCTGAGAACCTACATGGGATCTGACCTGCCCAAAGTCAACCCAGCGATTCGATCAGTCACCTGCCCCTACACTGGTGAAGTCCTGGCCACGGTTCCCGCCCTCAATCCCGACGTGGCCATCATCCATACCCAGAGAACCGATGCCAACGGGAATGCCCAGGTCTGGGGCTTGCTGGGTGTGCAAAAAGAGACGGCCTTTGCCGCGCAAAGGACTATCGTCGTGGCAGAAGAGCTCGTGGAGGAAGCCGTCATCCGGTCCGATCCCAACCGAACGCTGATTCCGGGTATCATCGTCGATGCGGTGGTCATCGAGCCCTTTGGATGCCACCCCTCCTATGTGCAGGGCTATTACGATCGGGACAACCCGTTTTACATCGATTGGGCGGACATATCCAAAGAGAAGGAGACATTTGACGACTACTTGAATGAATGGGTCTACGGCTTGAGAGATAGATCCGAATACGTCAAGAAACTGGGGAAGAAGAGGATGGACACTCTAAAGGCCGAGCTGTATTTGTCCACACCCGTCAACTATGGATATTGAAGCCGTTGATGAAGGAACACAAGGTAACGTGTCAACGTATTCCACAAAAGAGCTCATGATCGTCCGGGCCGCCCGGGAACTGTTGGATGGTGAGGTGGTGTTCGTGGGCATCGGCCTTCCCAACCTGGCCTGCAACTTGGCTCTAAGGACTCATGCACCTAATCTGGTGCTCATCTACGAATCGGGAGCCATCGGCGCCCAGCCCCGGCATCTCCCCGTTTCCATCGGGGACCCCTGTCTCGTACAAGGTGCCGTCTCGGCTTGTGCGATGGCCGATGTGTTCGGCCTCTATCTCCAGGGAGCACGGATCGATGTCGGTTTCCTCGGTGGCGCCCAGATCGATCGAAATGGAAACATCAACACGACCGTGATCGGCGACTATGAACATCCCAAAGTACGCCTTCCTGGAAGCGGAGGTGCCTGTGAAATCGCCATTCATTCGAAAAAGGTCATTGTCATCACGCCACAGCACAAGCGTATCTTTCGTCCGGTTGTCGACTTCATTACGAGCCCGGGCCATATCGCTAACGGCAAGAACCGAGCCGATTGGGGCATGCCTGGCCGGGGTCCTGTTATTGTCATCACCGACATGGCTGTCTTCACTTTCGACGAAACTAAGGGCGAGATGATGTTGGCGGGAATGCATCCCGGCATAGAAATCGAGACCGTCCTGGACCAAATGGGCTGGGACGTAGCTCGAGCCCCAAAGCTCGAGGAAACGGTTCTGCCCACACCGGAGGAGCTGCGAATCATTCGGGAGGAACTGGACCCCCATCATATATATATATGATGAGTGTCGTAGAGACCGGGAATCCACGCGAAACAAGGCTTGAAGAGCTCAGCAGCCGTCAAGCGCCCGCTGAGCAAGAGGTGTCCCATGCGCACCGACTCACCTTTTCGCATCTCGAATGCTTGCCTTAGGGCCCGACCAAGAATAACTACCCATTTTGGGACGCCGATCCATCCTGCCTGGCTGCGTTGCTCGTCGGTCATATATCCTAGACATTGTTCACTCCTCGCGCCTCGCCCGACGGGCGCCTCGGCGCCCGAAAATTGGGCACTTACTATTGGCCGAACCGTTAGTCCTACCTCAAAATCCCTTGGAAAGGAGATGGATTGATGAAGAACCAAAGACTCTTAGTTCCTTTGCTGCTCTCGGGAGTTTTGGTCTGTTTCTTCGCATCCGGGGCCCAGGCTCAAAAGCTCACCGGAACGATCCGAGGAACCGTGTCTGATGAGACCGGGGCTATCCTTCCCGGCGTTACGATGGACATCGAAAGCCCGGCACTGATCGGAGGTGTCCAAAGGATGAGCACCGCCGAGTCCGGAGCCTATCACTTTCCCACGCTGGCTCCCGGGACCTATACCGCCACCTTCTCCATGAGGGGCTTCCAGACGATTCGGCGAGAGGAAATCATCGTCACCATAGGTCAGACGACAACCGTGAACATCACCATGTCACTCTCTACCGTAGAGGAAAGCACTAGCTCTGCTTCCGGATATCCGTTACGATCCAACGCGAACGAGGCTGGTTGTTGGTCGTTTTATCGACAAGATTGTACTTACGGATCGTAAATTTATAAGGTTTGTCGTCGACGTTGACGAGGGCCTCTCGGATCAAGACCTCACCTTCGAAAGTCTCCGTCACGGAGCCACCCATGATTGAGACTGTTGCAGTGCTCCGCTCCCTCTGCATCGCAGCGTTGGCTTCCTGCATTTTGCCTTCCAGTTCTTGTTCCTCTTGCAGGCTCTTCTTCCACTGTTCGTCGAATTCTGCAAGCTCACCCTTGAACTGGAAGTCGGGATTCTCTTCCAACTTCGCCTTATGCTCTTTGTAAAGGCGTGCATTGTCGCGCATGAGGTAGCCGCGTTTCTCGAGGTGCGTGTCGTAATCACTTTTGGTCGCCTGGACCTGGCGTTGTAGCTCAGGCAGCCGAAAGCTTTCGGTCGCCTCGGTGCCCATATCCACCACTTTCCAGGAGTTTACCTCTCCGGGAAAGTCCACACTGGATACCGCGCCTCGTGCGCTATCGTCTTTGTCCTTGACCGCTTTCAAGAACGTGTCGATCGCCCCTTGTTCCTGCCCACCACAAGACAACCAACAGAAAACGATCATCCCCATCATCACAGTTCTATAACGAAACATGAGCACCTCCCAGTTTATGGACGCTATTCCGCTACCGCTGAGGGTTCAACGTGGAGAATACGGAATCCGACCTCCTGCTCATTTACACTTTGTGGAACGAGGAGTCAAGAACAAACGAGAAGGGGTTCGAGGAGAAGACGAAACGTTCTCAGGAGATCAGAATAGCACCGTCCGAGCTCATTTCGATTTTCTGGCCGGACTTGAATCGAGAGAACTCCGAAAGCGAAACGGCCACGATGGGGATCGGTTTCTGGTACATCTCTTCGGCCACGATAGAGGCGAGGGAGAGGAAGGAATCGACTCTCGAGGTGATGATTCCCGCGGGCGCTGTGCCATTTTTTACGGACTCGAGGAGCACAGCCGTCGTCGTACTCGAACCTTTCGTGAAAGGTAGGACGAGAATCCTCCCCGAAGCGATTTGGCCCGAGAGAGGATGGCGACGGTCGATGATCTCACCGTTGTCGCTATCGTAGCCGCCCCAGAAACTCAGGGGTTCCGGGCTGACGAGGGACTCACCGGATGCCTCGCCGGCCACGAGCACTCGACCTCGAATCACGTTACGCGCCATAGAGAATCGTCTCGGATGACCCGCCCCTCGATAGCGGATCGGATGCAATCCTGTGTATTTCCGAACACCACCTGTGTCCCGAGCAGTCCTGGCGAGTAGTAGGCGTATTTTGCGGAATTGGTCATCAGTGTCTTGATGGACTTTGGCAGCATGGGTGTAGCAAGGATACAGGTGTCGACCGTGATTTTGCCACCGAAGGCTTCGAGGTGCTCGAGGGCGCCCGCCTTTGCTGCCAGGAGTCTTACTCCTCGGCTCGTGGTGACGAGAAACTCGACCGCGGGATGGCGTCGTCGTCCTTCGAGAAGCGGAGCGAGTTTCTGGAACTCGGTTAGGGAAAAATGTGGACTCCCTAACACGACCATGTCGAGTCTATCGCCTTCGGTGGTCGTCAGCTCTTGCCACGAACGATGAAGGAGATCCATGGTGACATCCATCTCCGTTTCGGGTGCACGGTTTTGGAACGCCTCCTCCAGCGTCGGCGCCTCTGGCGTGACACCAACGATGTGAAAGAGCGCAACCGTGCCCGAAGAGGCGACGGCTGCCGAGAGGGCCTTGAGCTGGTCCTCGCTCGGCGAAACAGTCAGACCTTCAACCACTGGTATCCGATCTTCGGCCACTCTTCCTATGAAGTGGCCGAGAACGGGGTAGAAGGAGTCGTCCTCCTGGAGACGGCCAGGCACCTCCACGAGCCGAAGCAGAATTTGCCCGGCCCGATTGTCAGTGAGATGAAGACCGACGGCGGGTACTCTTCCGGTCAGGGCCGCGCAGATATCGAGGAGGTCGGGATAGCGCTCGGTTCGGGCCCCAATGACCGAATTGGCAAAGGCGATGGCGTTCGACTCCCCCCATGCGATTTGCTGACCGAACTTCGGCTTGTGGTCTGTCTGGTACGGAGCGCAGGTCCAGGTCGGCGTACACCCCATGCTTTGATAGGCCTTCATTTGGCGGTGGGCTTTTTCGGCCCAGTCTTTTGGGACTTCCCACTCTTGCCAGTGATGCTCATCGACGCCACTAACGTTGAGCGTGGTAGGGACGACGACTTTGGCGCCTAGACGGGCGAGTCGCTCGGCATACTCGAGACCCGCTTCGCCGACGTAGATGGTGCTGTCGATGTGAGCTTGGCTGATGTCCATCAACTCCGGGGCATTCCATATCTCGCCCATGCGTACCAAAATGGACATCGCCATCTTGGTGGCGGGCCCTTTTCGACCCTCGAGCGTGTCGCGGTCGAGCTTCGTCAATTTCATTGGCAATGCATCAGCTATTTTTCGAGAGGGCCGGGTTCAGATCTCACCCCCGGACCAAAGGTCGCCTGTAGTAAACCCATCGGGGAAAGGATCTTCGGGATCGAGCACGTATTGGGCGAAACCGGTGATCCAGGCGGTCCCGCTGATGGTGGGGACCACGGCCGGGTAATCTCCCACCTTCGTCTCTCGCAAGAGTCGCCCGGTAAAGATCGTTCCCAAGATACCCTCGTGAGGAAAGTCCTGATTGAGGGGAAGCTTGCCCTTGGCATGAAGAACCGCCATGCGGGCGCAAGTTCCCGTACCGCACGGTGAGCGATCGAGAACTCCGGTCCATGTATCGGGTCGTTGCCAATCGACCTGACCGGTAGCCACGGTGACAGCGTTCTTGGCAACGGCATCGGGATGGGTCGGTGGTCCTGTCAGCTCGGAAATGGATATGCCTGAAATTTCAGGGTTCTCAGGGTGAACGGCAGGAAGTTGTTCTCGAGCCGCCGTCTTCACCATCTCGCCCACGCGAACGATCTCAGCTCCCTCTTCAGGTGTCACCTTCAAACCGAATTGTTCCGCGTCGGCGATGACGTAGAACATGCCGCCCCAGGCAACGTCGACCGTTACCGTCCCAAGCTCAGGGACCTCGATCTTGGCGTCGAGATGGACCGCGAAGGCCGGGACGTTCTCGAAGGTTACTCGTTGGACCTTGCCGTCTTTCACGTCGGCGCGGATCTTGATCAGACCGGCCGGCGCTTCGAGCAGCAACACCGTGACGGGCTCGATCGACGGTACCATTCCCGTTTCGATGAGCACCGTCGCGACGCAAATCGTGTTCGTCCCGGACATGGGCGGATATTCCGTTTGCTCCATGATGACGAATCCGGCATCCGCATCGGGATGAGTCGGCGGTAGGACCACGTTACAACATAGCGCAGGGTATCCGCGTGGCTCACGGAGCATACGCTTTCGAAGATCGTCGGCGTGATCCCGGAAATAGACCATCTTCTCGAACATCGTTTTTCCGGGTACATTCACGACACCGCCGGTAATGACTCGGCCCGGCTCGCCGCAGGCGTGAGCATCGACTGCCGTGATCATCTTCGAAAACCGCATGCGGCTACTCCTTTGTGGGATGAATTGTGGACGATACTAGTCCTTCGGAGGATTCAATACCGCCTTGAATACGTACCCTGCGACGGTCGGGTTCTCTCTGAGTCGTCTGAGCGAATAAGGGTACCACTTGGCACCGAAGGGTACGGCAACGCGAAGGCGGTGGCCGGCGTCGCGAACGATCCGACGGAGTGGCGCATCGACTCCGAGAAGCATTTGAAACTCATAGCGGGATGAGTCCGAGCCTAGTCGGTCGACGATGTTGTATCCCTCGTAAACGAGCCGTTCGTCGTGGGTGGCGATGGCAGCATAGCAACCGGCTCCGAGAAGCTCTTCCACGATTCGCACGTAGTTGGAACGGATGATCTCTTTGTCATGATAGGAGATGTTGCGAGGCTCGATATAGATACCCTTCACCACCCGGACGTTGGCTTGGATCTTGGCCAATCGACGTGCGTCCTCGAGACTGCGACGCAAACAGGCCTGGATGACGACGCCCACGTTGTCGAACTCTCCCTTCAACCGTTCGTACATGTCGAGAGTGTCGCTCGTCATGCTCGAGTCTTCCATGTCGAGACGAATGAAGTTCGAGTGCTCGCGTGCATGCGTGAGGAGTTCTCGAACATTTTGGTAACAGAATTCCTTGTCGAGTTTTAGACCCATGTGACTGAGTTTGATGTGGATGTTGCTGGTGAGATTCCGGGCCTGAATGGTGTCGAGCACATCCTTGTATTCACGAACTGCGGCCTGAGATTCTTCTCGCTGGGTAACGAATTCGCCGAGGATGCTTACAGCACACAAGAAGCCTTCGGCGTTGATCCCGCTCACGGTTCGGACCATGTCGTCGAGGGTTTCTCCGGCGAGGTACGGGCGAGCGAAGTGGCGAACGATGGGCTTCGGTGTAATGGGGAGAGAGGCTGCTATCAAACGATCGAACAGGTTCATTTGTTACCTTCCGCCAAGGACAAAGTTGCGGAAAGATAGCATATGGCGTGGAATGGATTCAATGGGGCAGTCGGGGAACCCAAAAAAGGCCCGCTGCGATAGCGGGCCTTTTGAAAGAGTTTGGCGCTTAAACGTCGAGTTGCACCAGACCAGAGGACTTTTCTTTGGGCTCCTCTTTGAGGACGACTTCGCGGTACATCTTCTCCATTTTTTCGTCCTCGGGCGTTTTGACGAGTCTATTGAAATTGCGAGCCCGGCGCTTCTCGTCGCGAGCGGTCTTGGCAACGCCGATGTCGTCGAGGTCCGTCTGAACGCCACGGTGGACGTCCTCCTCCCGTAACAACAAGGTGTGCGTGACGCCGTCGAGCTCGACGTTCTTATTGCCTGCATAGATGAAGTGACGGCCACGCTCTTCATACCATTTGTTCAATGTCGCGTTCTGGTGCATCTTCTCGATGATGTTTCTCCATCCGATCCCGGTGTTGTAAGCGCAGAAAGAAATCTCACCGTCCTGCGTGCCGTAAGGGATGACGCATTGTTCGGTCCGGCGGAAATCGTAAGTGAACAGATCCTGGAACCACATCCCGGCGATGAACAGAAAGTTCCAACGATCCTTCCGCCGCTTGATGACGTCCTCGATCGTGCGATCTCCAGTGACCTTCCCGTAGTCTCTCCCCGTTACGCCATAGGTCTTATCGAGCTTCTCGAGAAGAGCCTTCAAAGTGAAGTGTGTCGGTGCATGGAACGGGTCGTAGTTCTTCATGACCGAGATGGCCATGCCGAGCGCCGAAATGAAACGCCCTCGGGCTGCATCGTTGACCGTGCTGAGATCTTTCGCCAATTGGTCGCCGTTCAGAAAGGCTGTCACAGGAGCTCGTTCTTTGGTCTCCTTGTCAACCATCACGGCCATGCCGACGCCGCAGTTGGGGTGGCAGCCACAGCTGAACTGCCCCCAATCCCGGTCGGGACCGTGAACGAGGTCGGCCCAATCGGTGAAGGTTCCCAAGAAAGAGATGGGGAACCAATCGCGAGCCGGTTCGCCAAAACCGCATTGGTTTTTCACATCGTGTGCCAAGTGGGCCAGAGTATAGCGCTGGGCCGCACGACGTTCGTCGCTGACCTCTTCATCTCTACCGGTGAACGAGACGGGTTGGAAGGAGAGAAAAGGAATACGTTTCGGGTTGTCTAGGGCGAAGCGAACCAATGACCCCACTTGCTCATTGTTGATGCCGTTGATGAGGGTGGTCACCGGTACGATGTCGACACCGTTGTTGTAAAGGTTCTCGATGGCCTGAAGCTTCACGTCGAAAAGGTTGCCAACGTGCCGGTGCGAGTTGGCGGCGTTGCCGATACCATCGAACTGGAGGTACACATAGCGTAGCCCTGCTTCGCCGGCTTCTCTAGCAAACTTGGGACTCTTTGCAAACTCGATTCCGTTCGTCGCAGCTTGCGTAGCGATATAGCCGACCTTTCGAGCGTACCGAACCGCATCGAGAAAATACGGAGATAGTGTCGGCTCTCCGCCGGAAAACTGCACGGACATCTGACGTCTGGGTTTGATGGAAATAGCATTGTCCAAAATCTGCTTGATGTCGTCCCACGACAGCTCGTGAACGAAGCCAACCTGATTGGCGTCCATGAAGCAGGGGTCGCACATCATATTGCAGCGGTTGGTGAGGTCGACCGTCAGAATCGCGCCACGGCCGTGCTTGACGGTGGAGCTTCCATGATCGTGCAAGCCGGCATCGTTGTGGGCTCGGATGTCGCGGCCGGGGAATGACTGTTCCAGATGTCGGTAAAAGTCGACATCGATGGACATAACGTCTTCGAAGTGCCCGTGTTTCGGGCAGTCTTTGACCATCAAGATCTTGCCGTCGCGCTCGATGATTTGAGCTTTGATCTCACCGATCTTTTCTCTTTTCAGAACTTCGACTTCGACTTCTCCATTCAAGATCTTCTTGCGAGCCGCGGGGACGCACTTGGGACAAAGCGAATCAGTGGTTCGAGGCCAACCCAGGGTCGGCTTGGTCTTCTGCCACGATTTCTGCAGCGGCAGGTCCGACCATTTGGGCGTGAATGAAGCGTTGGGGCTGATCTTGTTGAGCTGCTCATAGACGACCCAAGCACCCTTGGCGACGTAGGAGAGGACTTTTTCGAAGTACTTGACGGGTTTATGCATTGTCTACCTTCCTAAATATGAGTCCGGTACTCAGCTAGGGCGACCGTTGGCCCTTGTTCCTTGAATCCTGAGTACACCTGCACCTCTGGCACGCACAGAGAATAGAGCCTGAATCCGGATATCCCTACAAGAAATCAATGAATTAGCCATTTCTGCATTGGGCTGGCCCATAGAGGATTGAACGGTACAATGGCTTCATTGCCGGTTCTTTTTTGTGGAAACAACTGATTTTAATGAGTTTATATCGTATGTTAAGATTATTTAGCGTAATAAAGTAGAAAACAAAAAGAAATTTGCCTAGTGGAGTGTGCTGCCGCCCTCGACTCCCATATCGGTGCGGATGACGTTCTTGTTGACGTGACGGTCGAGGTTGATAACGTAGGTTTCTTTGGATTCGATGAGTATCGGAGAATGCGTGGCAGCCACGATTTGGAAGTTCTTTTGATCCGCGAGCTCCATCAGCATCTTGAGAACGCGCTGCTGGTTGGATGGCGAAAGCGCCATTTCGGGCTCGTCGAGAAGTAAGAGTGTTCCGTCGGGGAGATTGGGAAAGCTGTCCCGGAACATGGCTAGCATCACTTGTCCGTGGCTCGCCATCTGGAGCATCTCCTTCATTTTGGGTTGGTTTTCAAAGAACTCGAGTTGAAGACGTGGATTGTGCTGTTCTGCGTCGAAGAGAAAGACCTCTGTCGGGTGTTCTTCTTCGAAGTGGACTTGATAGACGAAGCCGTCCACTTCCTCTCCCTTCAATGCATAGTAAAGAGAGCTCAAGAGCGTTGATTTTCCGGAGCCATTCTCACCTTGGAGCATAATCAAAGGATGAGACAAGTCCACAACCATGGGCATATGGAAACCGAGGTTGACGAAAATCGGGTGCGATAAGATCCTCAAATAGTTTTTCATGATTTCTGCGAAGCTCCTTTGCAAACCCGAAAAGGCGCTCTGCACCCCCGTACGGGAAGCTCCTATATCTTTAGCGCAATTCGAGGGCTGAGGAAAGTTGGAGTCGCCAGGGCTGTGCTAGGATGGTGTTCCGTCATGGCCAAAGCAAATGGCGGCAGTCGTCGAGATGGGTGAGAGGTGGTTCCCATGAGCGTGATCGAAAAAAGTAGGTTCTTAGCTTCTCTAGAGAAAAACAACCAACAGACTTGGAACGAGATACTGGACAGTCTCTTGCCTGCTGTGCACGAGGTCGACCGGATGGCCACGCGGATTTGGTTCGCCTTTTGGCCTCTCGAGTTGAACGAGGCGCTTCGGGGTCAATTGGGCGCTCAGGAGATGGCGAGAGTCATGGATCTGGAAGGGAAGTGGCATCTCGAGAATCAGATTGATTCCTCCGTCGGATTTCTCTATGGAGCGAAGTACTGGCCGACCGTCAAGAAAGCCGTCATTTCACATGCTGAAGGCTCCGAGCAGGGAGAAGAAACGCCACTTGGCGGGCAGATTCGCGGTGTGGCTCAGAAGGTTGCGGAGCGAGAGGGGATTGAAGAATCCGTCGTTGTCGGCATCACCGCGGTAGCATTCATGGTGTTGCAGCAGGTGGGTCTGGAAGAGTTGATGACCGTTGCGGATCGGCCGGCGGAAGGCGGTTTGTACCGGCGCTCCGCCGACGAAGTCGCGAGACGGCGTAAGAAGAAAAGAGAAGGTGGATTCATTGCTCGTCTCCAAGGTGCAGGGAGAAGATACCAAATAGTGTGGGACGAGAAGAACCGGAAGGCTTTCAAAGCCATCCACGGTGAAGATCTCGCTTCGGCGGCGGCCAAAGTCGACGGCGACTTCCTGTCTCTGGATTATCGGCGGTCCCAAGGCCCCATTCCCGTAGAATGTCGGATCGGCTCCTGCGGTTACTGCTGGGTGGGGGTCATAGAGGGTAAGGACAACCTCTCCGAGTTGACTGATTACGAGAAGAAGCGTCTTCAGTATTTCGGCTACGACCAGTTGAGTGATCCCAGTGATGGGAAACCGCCCGTTCGTCTCGCTTGTCAAACGCAGTGCCAAGGCGACGTGACACTTGTCATCCCTCCTTGGAATGGCGAGTTGAAGCGGCGGTTGGATAAGGCGCGAGACAAATTGGGGACAGTCTAGCGGAGTAGTGGGCGGTCGGTAGTAGGCTGTTTGGTTACTATTGACTACCCACGGCCTACCGCCTACTTTCTCCACCGGTCACTGGCTTCTTCACGGCCCACCATCTACTGCCCACCGCCTACTAGTGGGGAGGCTGAGCTCCCTACGGTGTCAGCCTCAGAGATGTTGCTTCAATTGCCAGGCATAGCCTGGCCTACGGGTACTAGCGTCAGCGTCTTCTCTGTTGGTCCAGGCAAGAAAGGTGTCGGACGTCCTTCGACCCACGCGTCGTGTCCGGCACGGTAATAGGGAGATAGAGGGTGTCCGCTCTGACCACAGGGCATGTGAAAGTAACCGTGCTCCTCCCGGCCCGGCGACACCGCGAGTCGCTCGGAGGCTCCATTGCTGGGTCCCTGGGCTCTGGGCATGTTGCTGTCTCCCGGCAAAGGCTGTGAAGGCATATCCAGCCAGCGGGAAAGAAAAGGTAGGGCTCGGCTCAAGGGGTGCTGGATCCGAGTCGTATTTCTCTCGCCCCAAGTACGGTCTTCCAAACTCGAGCCATCCTCCCGTTCATGGTAGTCGACTATTTCGTCCACGACATCGAGCAGGGCTTCGTTCCATGAGGCGTATTGAGGATCCAGCAAATGAGGTGGCCTTTCAGTGACGAGTTTCCATAGTGGACCTTCTCTTTGACGAAGCAAGTGAATACGGAAATTCTCGTCAGCTTCCAGGCACGGTGTGGTCAGCCAACCATAGACGAGATCGAGCGTGAAACTGCGAAAGTCTCTTACTAAGCGGTAACCTGTGGAGTCGATCGATGCACGTCCGGTCCAGTCTTTCTCGACAAGATCTCGAAATCGAGCCCGTTTTTCATGGCCGCGAATGGCGTCCTGATCGAGCAGTTCGAGAAGGAGTCGACGCCAACGTGCGAAGAAAAGGGCGCGGTGGTCCAACTGAATGGTGAGCATGTCTTTTTCTTCCGCCCTATCTAGCTCCAATAGGGCGTCGCGTATCTGTCCCTGGCGTGCTCCGACATCGTAGCCGCCATATCCAATCTTGGCGGCCATCTCACCGTCGACGACTCGTGCGTTGGCGGTCCAAATAGCGCCCGTTTCCGGGTTGATGATCCGTGGGTACTCCTCGGGCCTCAGCCAACCGTCCCAGCTGCGAGAGCCGTCTGCCCAAGATGTGGGAACACTGCCGTCGAAGCCGATCCGACGCGGAATACGACCCATGACCGTCCAGCCGATGTTACCCTCGACGTCGACACAAACGAAATTCTGAGGGGGAATTCCACTCTCATTGGCCACCAGCAGGGCTTGTTCGAGAGTCCTTGCTCGCTCTAGGTCAACCAAGCGCAGGTTGATACCGTCGTCCTGATGGGCGGTCCAACGAAGGGCGCGCGGCCGTCCAAGATGGTCGTGATCAATGATGGGACCCCAAATGGTGGAGACGACTTCAAATGTCTGAGACTCTCCGTACCGGACGGCAATCGTCTCGTCATGCTTCTCGAACGCCCGGTAACCCTCCGGAGTCAGGTATAGGTCCGGATCTTCGGGATGCCTGTCCACGAGGACCAAGTCCACCCAGTCGCCACCGGTGTTGGTGAATCCCCAGGCGATGTGACCGTTGCTGCCGACAACGATGGCAGGCACGCCGGGGAGCGTGACTCCTGTGATGTCATGCTGTGAGCCGTCGGCCGCGGGCCATTGCAGCCGGGCGCGAAACCAAGTGTTGGGAACTGAGATGCTGAGGTGCATATCGTCGGCCAAGATGGCGTGGCCGTGGGCTGTATGCGATCCGGAAACGGCCCAGTTGTTGCTGCCGGGTAAGAAAAATTCTTGTGGGTTGACGCGAGAAACCGCGGCGACCTTTTCGAATTCTTGTTGACGATAGTCGAGAACTTCCGGTCCGGGTATAGGAGGTGGCCCATAGATCTCACCCACAACGGGGGAGTCCCATTCGGTTCCAGGAGGCGCAAGGAACTCCGCGAGCCCTTTCGGGAGCCGGTCGAATAGGAGGCCTCGGGCGGATTCCAGGTCGCCCGCCTCATCGTTCAAAGTAAAGAACATGGCGAGAACCGCGAGCACGGAGTCTTCTGGTTTCCAGGGTACGGGGTCCAGTCCAAGAACCAGATACTCGAAGGGTTTTTGTCCGAGTGTCGCGAGTCCGCGGTTGACACCTTCCGCATAAACCTCCACCAGCTCGCGACTCGTACTCGTGAAGGTTTCGATCCTTCGCAGAGCACGGGAACGAAAACGATGGAGTCGACTTGCTCGATCCACTTCAACGACCGCCGGTCCAAAGAGCTCTGCCAGCTCTCCCGCCGCTTGGCGTCGCAACAAGTCCATTTGGAAGAAACGCTCTTGCGCATGAATGAACCCCAGCGCTCGTGCAACGTCGAGACGATTCTCGCCGTGCACTGTCGGGACGCCGAGGGCATCCCGCTCGATGTTGACGGGTGCGGCAAGGCCCGGCACATTTGCCTCTCCTTCCAGGATGGGGAGACTTTGCTTGACTTGGCGGTAGACCCACGCGATAGCTCCTATCGTGACGAGGAGGAGGACAACCAACAGAATGACGACGTATCTGATGAAGCGCTTCATCTTGACCTCGACTTTGAGCTTGCCTTAGTGAATTTGTTCCAGTGCCCATTCGGCGGCGCTTCTAATGATGTTCCTTGGAGATTTCATTCCGCGTGCTTCCTCCAGAAATGCTCTCTTGTCTCGATCGCCCGTCTTTCCGATGGAACGTAAAGCCTCAGCTTGGGCTCGGTAACTGTCGTCCGTGTTGAATCGTTCCTCATAGAATCCGGCTAGAGAGATATCGCCGGTATCGCCCAAGGCCTGGAGCGCCGCGAGACGCACCTTGGAGTTTTCGTCCGTGGCTCTTTCCTTCAGGAATGCGATGTTTGCTTGGCCATTGGTCTCCCCGACCGATGTGACGGCGGATTGGCGGACGGCCCAGAATGGATCGTCACGCGCTGACGAGATGAGAGCCTCCAATACCGTCGGGTCTTCTCCGCGTTGGCTGAGCTCGGTCGCCGCCCACATCCTGCCAATGACATCATCGTTGGCGAGTTGAAAGAGGAGCTCGTCCGTCGATTTCTTGAAAGTCCACTCCTTCAGCAGATAGTTACCTTTGTCGAAACGGACCATTAAGGGTTGCGAGTCGACTTCCATTTCCAGGGTCTCCTCTTGCTCGTCGACCCAGAACGTCTTGGAGGTCCTTCCCGTGGCTGTATGGACACCAATCGTGACAGGGGTCCGATAAACGGGAATGTCGCCCGAAGTGTCCTGAGTTTGAAGAACCGAAACAGTCAATTTCTTGGTGGCCTCGTTCCAGTCGTAGGAAACGTCGAATACCGGGTGGCCGGGTCGGAGGATCCACTGCTCGATGAACCAGTCCATGTTTTGTCCGGTGGCTTCCTTGATCGCCTTCATGAAATCGTGGGTTCCGACCGGCTGGAAGGCATGTTTGTGCAGGTAGTGAGACAGGGTGCGTTGAAAGGCCTCATCTCCCATGATCCAGCGAAGCATGTTCAAGATGACGGCTCCCTTTGGATAAGTGTGGGAGTCGAAATTGTCGTTGGGATACCTCCATTGATTGTGAACGATGGGCCGCATGTACCGGTTGTGAGCCTCACGGAGGTAAGCCAGCTTCTTGTTCAATAAGTTGACGGCCCCTTCGTCCTCGCCGAGGTCGTGTTTGCTAAAGAGGTATTCGCTATAGGTGGCGAAGCTCTCGCTGACCCAGGTCTCGCTCCATGCTCGGTAGGAGACCAGGTTGCCCCACCACATGTGGGCCGCCTCGTGGGCGACAAGGGAGTGCGACGGAAAATCCTGTTCCGCTCTCTCGTCGTGGATCGTCGACTGTCCCAAAACCGTGGCACTCGTGCTCTCGGCGCCGCCACCGATACCCGGGATAGTGATTTGATCGTATTTGGCCCAGGGGTACTCGAAGCCGAACTCCTCGTTGAAGAACGCGATGATCTCTGGCGTCTTGTGAAAGGAACGCATGGCATCCTCTGCAGCTTCTTCGTAGACCCAATAGTTGATGGGCAGACTGCCGAGGGAGTCTTCGATCACGACATAGGGACCCGCCACCACAACGAAGAGGTAGGTCGGATGAGGCTTTTCTTGCGACCAGTGCCAGGTACGGTTGCCGGATTGAGGCCCTTCCGTCACACTGACGAGTCGGCCATTTGAGAGCACTTTGTAATCATCGCGAACGGTCGCGATCACTTCTTGGGTGGCACGGTCGTTTGGATGGTCGAAGGAGGGGAACCAATGCCGTGCGCCCTGTGGCCAGGACAAGGTATTGATGAGTTGCGGATTGTCGTCGGTCGCGTCTTTGAAGTCGAGGCCGATATCGTAGTCTGCGGATAGACCGTACGTCTCTGAGTCGACATCGACGTTAGTGGCCGAGTAGGAGACAGTGAAGGAGACCTTCTCACCATAACCGGCCGGCTCGTCCAAATGGACAGTGAGTTTTCCTTCGGCTTGTTCGAACTCGAGAGGTCTCGAAGCCTCGACTCTGTCGACGACAAAGGTCTCGGCATCGAGGACGCAAGTCGTGAAGTTGTCCGCGAGGGGAGTGAACGTGATAGTCGTCCTTCCCCAGAAGGACTTTGTCTCTTCTTCGAAGCGAAGCTCGATCCGGTAGTGGAGCACATCGTAGTCGTGGCTGCGCTCGGCGCGGTGTGGCCAGGAGTAGACATCAACGGGCTGAGCGGCCGCGTTGGGAGCCGCCAGCAAGGTAAGGAGGAGAAGAATAGCAAGACAAATCCGTGACATATTAGTGCCTCCCTGAAGAAGTTACGGAAGCACATTGTATGTTGGGGGGAGAAAAGAACTCAAGAATTCAGGAAATCCAGAATTCAGGAATCTTGGTGTCCATCGCTTCCGGACTCCGGATGGAGGACTTCAGGCTTCTCGATTTCTTGAATTCTTTACCTGTTGGGTCAGGCAGATAGGGTCATGCCTCAATCATTGTTGCTGCTAGAGGCTTGACCCTTCATATGGAGGGTCAGGCCTTTCTCTGATACGTCACTAGGCCCTGGAGGGTCAGGCCTTTCTCTGATACGTCACTAGGCCCTGGAGGGTCAGGCCTTTCTCTGATACGTCACTAGGCCTGACCCTATCTGGACTTCAAAACAGGTGCCGCCGCCTTCTCGCGGAAGGCATCGGGCGTTTCCTTGGTGATGCTTGGCGATTTGGCGAACGAGAGTGAGGCCGAGGCCGACGCCCCTGTCACTCGTTTTGACGATTCCGGCAGGGCGGTAGAAGGGCTCGAAGATACGCTCACGTTCTTCTTTGGGAACTCCTTGCCCGCGGTCCGAGACCCGAAGGATCGCACCGGAAGAGCCCAGTGGAGAAATAGAGGCTTCGATCTCCGAACCGCCTGCGTAGCGTTGAGCATTTTCTAACAGGTTCCGAAATAGGCGGCGTAGCAAACGCGGGTCGCCTTCTATAAGGACGGGTTCACCCGAGACGGAAGCGTTTGTGTAGGCGGCTTCTTCGGCGAGGAGGGCCAATAGATCGATCTCTTCTCTGCTTTCGAGCCGTTCGATCGCATCAAGGCGGCTGGCGAGAAGTAGCTCTCCAATCAGTTCGTCGAGCTCCGCAATGTCTTTGGCCACTCGCGCGCGAAGCTCCGGCCGTTCCTCCCCGGCAAGTAGCTCTATCGCCACACTCAATCGGGCGAGCGGCGTTCGAAGCTCATGGGAGGCGCTGGCAAGGATCGATTGCTGGGATTTGACGAGTTGCTCGATTTGGTCGGCTGCTTTGTTGAAACTGCGCGCCAAGCCCGCCACTTCATCGCTGCCTTCGACTTCTACGCGCGCCGAAAGCTCACCTGCCCCGAGCTCATCTACACGTTTTTGAAGGCGCTCGAGTCGACGTGTCAGTCGTCTGGCCAAGGGGTAAGCACCTGCAGCGACCGCTACCGCGAGACCGGAAAGGACGAACAGGCTGCCAAAAGCGTGCCACCACGGCTGACGCGAATGGCGTACAACCATCCATCGACCGTCCGGAAGGCGAAACAAGACCGTTGGGCCGCCCCGGTGAGCATGGGACCAGCCGCTTCGCGAACGACCGGGACGAGGAGCGGGTAGTTCTTCTCCGACCTTGGCAATCAGCGCGCCGTCAGGGCCACGAATGTTGATGACTCACGGTTGATATTGTGTTGATCGACAAGTGGGAAGAGATCATCGATGGAGTTTCCCAGGATGTCTTTGATTTGTTCGCGTTGATCTTCACTGGCGTCGACACGGCTGAGCACAAAGTCGATCGCGAAGGCAGCGCGCTCACGTGCCAACTTAGGACTGACGGGAGCGCCGTGGTGACGGAAGTGACCCATTCCACCCATCAGCTTGCCGGCGGCGACTGCTTGAGAACCGGACAGCAGAAAACCACCCGCGACGACGGCTCCCAGTAGCCCGCCCAAAACGATGCCGGCCCAGAATCCATGGCGGGATTTCCGCCGCGCTTTCTTTTCCTCGTGTTTGACCTGTTTGTCACTCATCTTCTGACTCCTTTCTCGAACTTCGAAATACTTTCGATTCCAAGATAGGAGCGTGGGGTTTCTGGAGTTTGTGCCGTCTGTAAAGTTGTGTAAAGGTGTACAGCCAAATGGGAATTTGGGAGGCAATCTGTTGACACATCGCCACTTGAGAGGCCTGAACGTTGGCGAAATGTAACTTCACGTTCCAGTTCCCCATCGGCGCCGAGGAATTGGTTCAGAAGGTTCAAAAAGCCATTCGTGGTGCGGGAGGGGAGCTCGAGGGCGATGCCCAAGCCGGGTTTTACTCGGTGCCCACTCCTGTAGGTGTCATCGAAGGTTCCTACGCTGTTTCGGGACAGTCCATCCAGATCGATGTCTTGGAAAAACCGATTTACCTTTCCTGTGCCCTTATCAAGACGGCGCTCGAAGCGATCCTTCGTCGGGAACAACACCGGTACACGGGATCGTCTTCGTGAACTGAAGGAGGTCTCATGCGAACCGTTTCTGTGACGATGTTGCTTGGACTTTTGATCGCTGCTCCTGTTCTCGGCCAAGGCCAATCCGAATTGAAAGTCTTCATTTCGGTCGACATGGAAGGACTCACCGGCGTTACCACGAGCGAGGAATGCAGCCGGACGGGAAAAGACTACGACTACTTTCGTCGGATCATGACTCAAGAAGCCAATGCTGCGATCGAGGGAGCGCTCGCGGCGGGTGCCACCGAGATCTTGGTGCGTGACTCCCACGGGTCTGCAAGAAATATTTTGCCGGATCTCCTGCACAAGAAAGCCAGGCTGCTCCGCAACTGGGCCCCCGGCCCGAAATCGATGATGGAAGGTATAGACGAGACCTATGATGGCGTGGTCTTCATCGGCTACCACGCTAAAGCCGGAACCCCTGACGCTCTCATCGAGCACACCATGACAGGCAACATCACCGACGTTTCCATCAACGGCGTTTCGCTGCCGGAAGCCGGCATCAACGCGTTGATAGGCGGTGCTTTCGACGTACCCGTTGTCTTCGTTGCAGGGGACCAAGCCATATGTCAACAAGCTAGAGCTTTGTTTGGCGCGGTAGAAACGGTGGCGGTCAAGGAAGGCATCGGCGGAGCGGCCATCAACCTCCATCCCGAAGTGTCACAGGACATGATCCGTTCCGGTGTAGAGAAAGCGCTCAAGAGCGTGGCGACAGTTCAGTCCCTACAAGCTGAGCCCGCCTTATACATTGGTCCTCAAGCTAAAGCGGGAAGAGTCCGTGTATACAGGGGCGCTTTACCCCGGTGCGGAAAGAACCGGTGATTGGGAGCTAACCTTCAAGAGTAACGATCTCATGGAAGTGATCAATGCCTTCTGGGGAATGCAGCGATAGGTGGAATCTCTGCGAGTAATCAGTTATCAGTAACCAGTTATCAGTTGGTGTTGCAGGTCAACGACTTCCAACTAATTTGCCTCTGGGAGGGGCAAGGGGTAAGGGATCGGGCAGGGGCACGGGCAGGGCATCCGCACGAAGTTAGTCTCCGATGCGGTGGACGTCGCGGCCGTGAGGATGCTGGTAACTGTCCACTGTTCACTGGTCACTGTTTTTGCGGCGGGAGATTACCTGACCCAAAGATCGATGCCGGGTTTTTTCAGAAGGGCAGACTCGGCTTCGAGATCGGCGCGGGTTAGGGCATGCTCATCGAGCCATTTCTGGGGGAAATAAATCTCCAGGCGATCCCCGTCCGCATGGAGTTTGAACGGCGGTAAGGTTTGGGGCCCTCGGTTGCGATTGAGAAGTACGGCAAGCCTGAGGATCACACAGAGACGAAGCGCCTGGGAGAGGTCGACCTTTCGAAAGTTCTCGAATAGGGAACGATCGAGCTTCCGGCGGTGGTTTCGTACCAACGCGGCGATGAGCTCTTGATCGTTTCTCGAAAAACCGGGCATCTCGGAGTTGGCGATGAGATACTCGCTGTGTTTGTGGTACCCGCTGTAGGAGATGGTCAAGCCAATCTCGTGCAGTCGCGCCGCCCAGGCCAGAAGCTTTTGTGCTTCGGGGTCTGTCAGCTCCCAGTCTTCCGCAACTTGTTCGAGGCATTCGCGCGCCGTCTGCTCGACCCGTTTCGCTTGGGCCTTGTCGATATGGTAGTGAGACAAGAACTCCGCAACGGTTCGATCACGAATATCCTCCTGGCGAGACTCTCCCGACGAGATCGTACAAGACACCTTCTCTTAACGCCCCGCTGGAAGGTTGCATCTGTTCGATCTCGAGACTGTCGAAGACCGCACGGAGAATCGCGAGTCCACCGGGAAGCACGGGAGCACGTTCCTTTTCGAGTCCTGGTAGGACGAGGTTGTCGACATGGCCGGCCTGGATCACCGCCTTGTTGAGCTTCTTCAATCCCTTTGGATTGACACCTTCTTTGCTCCAGCCGTTCTCGCGGAGGATGTTTTCGATAGCTAGAATGGTGCCGGAAGAGCCGACGGCCGACTTCCAGCCGAGAGACCGGAATTGGCGTTGAATCGTCTCGAGCTCGACTCTTGCCGCCGTCTCCGCCCTGCGCATGGTGTCGGCGTCGATGACGCCGTTGGGGAAGAACTCACGGCTGTAGGATACACAGCCCATGTAGAGGCTCGCGGTCTGCATGGGATCGAATCCTTCGCCGATGATGCACTCCGTGCTACCGCCGCCGATGTCGACGACCAACCGTCGCTCGGATACGTCGGCGAGCGTTTGCGTCACACCTATATAGATGAGGCGGGCTTCTTCTTGACCCGAGACGATCTCGATATTGTGCCCGAGGGCCTCGATGGCACGGTCGAGGAACTGACGGGCGTTACGAGCACGACGGAGCGTATTGGTGCCCACGGCCCGAACTTGGCTCTTTGGAATGTCTCGAACTCGCTCCCCGAATCGCTCCAGACGTCGCCAGTGCCCTCGTTTGTGCTTCTTCGCTCAGGTTCTTGTTCTCGTCCAGACCGGCGGCTAGTTGCACCTGCTCACGAAGGCGATCCACGATGTCGAGCCTTTGCTCGATCATGCGGGCAATCTTCATGTGAAAGCTGTTCGAGCCCAAGTCTAGACTGGCAAAGGTGTTTTCAAATGTCTCGCTCATGGTTATGATGACGGGAATAACATTAGAGTGTTAACGGCTCATCGGGGACGTTTGTCGTTGAGACCCTCTGTCGAATCCGAACGACTCTACTAATATTGGATCAAAGGTGGCTACTTACGCAATTGGTGACATACAGGGATGCTTCGAAACACTCCGGCGTCTTCTCCAACGAATTAATTTCGATTCTCAACATGACCGGCTATGGTTGGTCGGAGATTTGGTGAATCGCGGCGCCAACTCACTGAAGGTCCTGAGATGGGCGAAGGAACTCGACGATAGCGTGACGGCGGTATTGGGAAATCATGATTTTCATCTTCTAGCACTAGCCGAAGGAATTCGTGTGCCAAAATCGCGGGATACACTGGACGAAGTGCTCGGCGCACCGGATCGCGAGGAGCTTCTTGACTGGCTTCGACACCGCCCGTTGGTGCACCGCGACAGCTCAACTCTTCTGGTCCACGCGGGACTCCTTCCCAGCTGGAGTGTCGGTGAAGCCGAGTCGCTCGCGCATGAAGTCGAGCAAGCTCTTCGGTTGGGGAGACAACGAGAGCTACTCGAGGCCATCTATGAAGACGATTCGCCACTGGTATGGAGCCAGCATCTCACTGGGGTGGCTAGACTTCGAGTCGTGGCCGGCGTCATGTCGACGCTCCGGACCTGCACGGCTCAAGGGGTCCCTTGCGAAAACTTCAACGGTCCCCCGAGCCTTGCACCCTCAGGGTGTGTGCCTTGGTTCGAGGTGCCGGGCCGGGCGAGTCAATCGGCCACCATTGTCTTTGGGCATTGGGCTACGTTGGGATTCAGAATGCAGACCGGGGTGGTTGCTCTCGACACCGGGTGTGTCTGGGGCGGCTATCTCACCGCTGTCCGTTTGGAGGATCGGACGGTTTATCAGGAGCCGGCGCTCGGGGACCGTGCCTAACCTGGGCACGTTGCCTCCCAGCCGCGATCCGAGCATCATCATATTTCTTCACACCCGTCACTTCCTTGATCAATACATCGGTGATCCAATCGGGAATTTCGAGCTCTGACTCTCCGGGCGGTTGAGTACAGGCGGCCAAGACGAGATCTCGGCCTTGGTAATCGCTGATGAGCCACTCCGAACGTCCCACCTTGACTTCGTAACTGCGCTTTCGCAAGCGCCGTTTCTCCGTTAAAGGCCAGAGAGTGGAAAAGTACTTTCTCGTCACTTGCTCCGGGATACCTTCATTGAGGACCCGGTAGTGAGTTACTCGTCGGCCGGAGCGCTCGCGGCGGAGGACCTCATGCGCGGCTTTGCCGGGTAGCCACCCCTCGTCCGTGAGTCGACTCGGTGTGCCTTTGGCGAGCTCCGGTAGTTGGTTGAGGAGGAACTTCCGTTGCGATTTCTTGGCACCCTGTTCTGAAGAAAGTTGTCGCCCTGTTTCCTCTATACTCTCGAAGAAGGAACGGCCCTTCTCCCCCAGAAACTCAGTGGAAGCTCTTTCGAAAAGCTCCTTACCACGCGCTCTCAGCAATCGCAGCAACTCCACCAGACCATGACGCTCTTCCCAAACGTCAACGCTGGCGCCGTCCGCTTTCGAAGGTTGTTGAATCAATACTTCTTGAATGCGACGGGCTCGTTCGATGGCGGATTTTTCCAAAGCCACGGAGATTTCGTCTTCGAGGACTTTGGTGTCATGCAGCTCTCCCAGAACGTCTTGGAGGGTTTTCATTTCTTTGACATAGCATCTCGCTGCAGGGACTTCCTTTCTGAGCGGTTCGAGTAAGTAGCGCAGACGTTTGCCGTTGATCCGTGCGTCGTGGATCTTCTCGTGGTCTTGGGCGCTTTGAACCTCGGAAAGCTGCTTTCGCAATTTGTCCACGTACTCAATGATGAGGGGCCCTGTAACCGCGATGAAAGTACTCCGGCCTTCGCGCTCGGTTGGATCGAGCTGGAAAGCAACGATGGTGAGTCGCCCAACGAGCTTTGGGCGAAGGCGATGGAACTCCGTCATGACGTCCTTGAAGATGAGGAGTTTGCTCTGACTCTGTTCGATGGCTGAGGTTATCGATGAGCCATTGAGCTCCAATCTTTTGTTGATCCGTCAGCCGACCGAGTTGTGACTGGACCCATGCGAGTTGTACTTCGGTGTCCCTTGCCTGGTTGGTGGAAGAGGCTAGGCTCTTGATGCGGTTGCGGTCCTTCTTGGTGATGCTTCCTTCGAGAAAAGGGCGATAGGCACGAAGGCAGCTTCTGAGTCTTCTCAGATCGACGCGGAAATCATGGAGCGCTTCCGGGTCCGTGCCTTCTCTCAAGCGCTCGACCGCGTCGGTCGCCTCTTCGAGAAAGGCAAGAGACAACAGGCGCGCCGTTTCTTCCGGGGGACGTTCCAGTAGATCTCGGGATAGTTCTGCCACGGCTCCATTGACTCCCATTCAAGAGCCTTATGATAGCACCTCTGCTGAGGGTCTTTCTCCCAGGTCCGTCTTGTTCCTGGCGCGATGAGCTGGAGTCAAAGTATCCAATTTAGCACTTGATTTTCTTGACGGTTGGGAGTCGAATGGACGGTAACAGAAGGCGGAAAAGGTGCTTTTCCATTGGCGGGGGAAGCACCGAAGGTCCCGAGAGGGAGGGTGCCATGCCAGTCAAGAAGCTCAAAGATTTCTTGGACGATCACGGGGTCAAGTACGTGAGTATCGCACACTCGAAAGCCTACACCGCACAGGAGATCGCAGCTAAGACCCACATTCCCGGCAAGGATATGGCTAAGACCGTCATGGTCAGGCTGGATGGGAAAATGGCCATGGCCGTCTTGCCGGCGTCTTACAAGGTCGACTTCCATCTCTTGAAGAAGGCGTCGGGAGCGACCGAGGTCGAGCTTGCCACGGAAACAGAGTTCAAAGACATGTTTCCGGAATGTGAGCTAGGGGCGATGCCGCCTTTTGGCAACCTGTACGGTATCGAGGTTTTCGCGGCACAAACGCTGGCGGAGGATGATGAGATCGTCTTCAACGCCGGCTCCCATACGGAGCTCATCAAGTTGGCCTACACGGATTTCGAGAACCTTGTCAAACCCAAGTTGCTGAAGTTCTCGACGCACGTTTAGCGGGATTGGATGACGTTGCGGTAAGGCCGTGACTTGTCTAGACCGCTGACATTGAGCTTTCCAACACGGGTCCGAGTTGACGGCCGGAGGTGCGGCTACCGATTCACCATATCTGAGCGAATGATAATACCGAACCCATCGAATGTGTAACGTCGGAGTCCGTCACCTTCCGTGAATTCTCCCTTGCCGGCGAAGACGGTCTCGAACGCCTCTTGGACACGGGGAATCACGTCGCTCTTGACCCACGGATCGTTATGGCCAGCACACACGTGGTCGTATTCAACGATACGTTTCGAGATCTTCTCTATGGAGGCGATGTAGTCGTCGATATCGACGTCATCGGGATAAGCATAGAGGGGTCCTGGATAGAAATGATCGCCCGTAAATAGTATGCGGTGCTTCTTGTCGAGGAGACACACGGAGCCCGGTGAATGACCAGGGGTGTAGATGACCTCCAACGGTCGGTTGCCCAGTTCGACGACATCACCTTCGTGCAATAGCCGAGAGGGCTCGATTGGGGGGATGGACCATGTCTTGGAATCGAACCCCTGGGGCAAAGGCTTCCACAGGTAGTCCTTAGTAATGTAGCCCTGGAGCGAGGCATTGCCTCTTCCTGCCGCGAGTCTCTTTAGTGCCGACTCGTTGTCGAAGACGGCGATCTCATCGAAACGGTAGGCGCCTGCTACGTGGTCGTAGTGTTCGTGGGTGAGAACGGATGAAATCGGAAGGTCGGTGAGTTCTTGCGCCACCTCCTTGATGTTACCGATACCGGTTCCTGCGTCAATGAGGACACCCCGCTCACTTCCAAGAACGAGATAGCTGATGGCTTCTTCGAATTGATTGGGCTCATAAATGGCGTAAGTGCCCTCGGTGAGTTTATATACATGAAACCATTCCTGGAATGTCCCAACCTTTTCGAGCTCAGCGTAGATCGGTCTCGGGTGAACTTCCCACCACTTGGCGGGCTGAACGATCTCGGACTGCTGGCCTTGACCATCGATAACGAAGAGAGGAGCAATGATTGCAAACAACGCAAAACTCATGAGGCCCTCCTGGTCTCCAGAACCGGTTACCCGCACCGGGAGGATTGTAGAATGAAGGCCGTGTCCGCACAACTAGACGGCCGCTCAAAATGACTCGGGTGATTGTATTATTTGGCCCGCGCGCGCTTCATTGCGCGGTCCACTCCTGGACTTTCTTCCAGATCGAGATGCTCGTCTTTCGTTCCGTATAGGCGCGGATTGTCCCGCATCGACTCGAAAGCCAGGAGTATGTCTCTCCGGCTGACCTGTCCGACGATGTGGCCGTCATCGTCTTCAACGGGAATGCGTCGATAGCTGTTGTCTTGGAAGCGGCTCACGATGTCGCAGATACTGGTGCCTGGAGAAATGGCATCAATAGCCCGACTCATGTAATCGGCAACCCTACCTTGGGGTGTTCCTTCGAACGCTTCCGCGCAAAGGACTTTGAGGCAGTCCGTCTCAGAGAGCATCCCAACGAGCTTCCCGCTATCATCGACAACCGGGGCCTCTGGCGTTCTCCTCTTCAATAGACCGTGTAAGGCGTCGACGATGTCGGTCGTCGGTGAGAGCGTTAGAGGCACGCGGGTCATGAACTCCGCCGCGTTACGATTTTTCATGTCGTCCCCCCTAATTGAAAAAGCATCCGGTGACTGTCCCCCTGGTGGACTGTCACCGTCACCCTATTGTCGGGGCTGTCCTATCGGTGGACTGGCCCACAACCATTTTCTGAGTCGCAGGAGATAGCGAAAGAGCTCTTATCAGGAGAGGCACAACTGTCAGAGGAGCTTCTACATCTAGGAACAATATAGTGGCAGAATCGCACCGACGCAAGTGGGGGGACCGAACTACTCCGTGAAGAGAAAACTCTGGATCAGTATCCCCGCAATTAGGCCATTGACCACCAAGAAGAAGAGCCACAGAGCGATATTGCGAATCATGCTTTTGGTCATGTTTTGCTCCGAAGGAGATTCGTGCGGATGTCCAAGAGTGCCCGTTCACACGACCTCATGGGACAAAAAAAATGGCACCAGGGGCGTCGAATGAAGAACGAGACTACTAAGATGATGAGTAGGAGGAACCACTGGAGCGTGGTTCCTGTGAGGGCGAAAAGAGCTGCGAAAGGCTCATAGCTTGCTCGGGCGGGCTGAGCTGTAGCCAAGGCTGCAGCGATAGCAACGAGTACAACCCGGTTCCTTGTGTTGTTCATGAGGCGGACCGACCATAAAGGCAAGCTCAATCTCTTTCCGCCGATAGCATTGATGAACCTTTGCGCCGCTCCGAATGGACAAACATGCAGGCAATAAAGATCCTTACCCAAGAAAAGGACCGATAGGGCAAACCCTCCGATCAGTAAGTACAGGGCGAGGTTGGACCGTGCATCCGGGAGATAGCCCGAGAGCAAGGCCGTGATTTTGGCTAACGTGATGGGAGAGTTCTCCGAAAAGCCGATGATGAGGAGTGCCGCAACCTGAGTCGCCCACCGGAGCACCTCGCGTAGCGGTTTGCTGAGGTATTGAGCGCCGAAACCCATCGCGAAAAGGAGAATGACGGCTAGCTCGAGGAGGCCAAACTCGAAGGGTCGTGCGGGTACGGGAATGTGGACGTCGAACTGCTCGGCGGCAATTCGTGTCACGCCGTCCTTGACGCTTGCGGCGAGCGCCTCAGTGGATAGTGTCGCTCCTGTCACGGCATCGATGTCTTCTTCGAAATGGATCGAGTCGAACCCACGGCCGCTGAGCGATGCAAAGTAGTCGGGAGCCTTGACCATTTGGAAGAACATGGGGGTTTCTTTGTGCTCGACCACGCTCGCGCCCGTGATCTCTCCGTTGGGTTGGATGCCAACGGCAACCAACATGGGCCCTCCGAATCCGGGAGCGCTCCCTACCGTCAACCACCCCAGAGGCTTGCCCTCTGCATCGAGAGCGGTGGAGACGGCGTTCGAGGATTTGAATGTGGTTGCCTGGGGAAAGATCGATTGGAAATGAGGCGTCAGCTCGGGGCCGCTGCGGGTTCGTCCGTGCCACCATGTGGCCGATAGCACCGCGATGACGAAGATATACCGGACGAGACTAGCTTTTCGCGCAGACTGACGAGGCTCGTTCTTCACTGCTTCTGCTTCCGATGTGAATCAACCAACACGAACGCGGATACATTGAACTGCTCGAGTTTACTGCTACAATCGAAATGCTCGAGACGCGTGTCGGCATATGACGATATGTCTTTCTAGTGACAGACCGCGCAAAATCGCGAAGAATTTAACATGCTCCTAAGGTTCCGACAAACTCAGCCGGCAGAGCGAGAAATGAAAAAGGAGAGCAACAAATGGGCCATCGAGGACGTAGTCTTCTTGCATTCATTCTCATTGTGTCTTCGGGCACCTATCCTGTCGTTCAGGCCGACGAATCATTGGCAGAGCGCTACCGGGAGGTGGCGGGTCGTATCATTGGTGCGGCGCTGACCGATGTCGATGGCTGGGAGAAGTTGACGTACCTCACTACCGAAATCGGACATCGGTTGAGCGGGTCCAAAGAGCTCGAACAAGCCATCGAATGGGCTCATGAAGGGATGAAAAAGGAAGATCTCGAGAAAGCGATTCTCCAGCCGGTGAAGGTGCCCCATTGGGTCCGGGGTGATGAGCATGCCGAAGTGGTTGCTCCAGTGAGAAAGTCCCTTAGCATCCTCGGGCTCGGAGGTAGCGTCGCTACCCCGGCAGAGGGCATCACCGCGCCGGTTGTCGTCGTCGAGAGTTTCGATGAGCTCCAATCGTTGGGGAGAGACAACGTCGAGGGCAAGATTGTGGTTTATGCCGTTGCCTGGGAGGGCTATGGTCGCACCGTGCGGTATCGCGGGGCCGGGGCGTCGCAGGCCGCGAAGCTTGGGGCCGTTGCGGCGTTGGTGCGATCGGCGACCGGGACCAGTATCTACTCACCTCACACGGGCGGCATGCGCTATGAGGAAGGCGTTCCGAAAATTCCGGCGGCCGCAGTGACGGTCGAGGACGCCATGTGGATGAAGCAAATGGCGGCAGCTGGTAGAGAGGTCCAGGTCAAGCTCTACATGGAAGCGAAGTCACTGCCCGAGGCCGAATCGGCGAACGTCATTGCAGAAATCACCGGCAGCGAGAAGCCTGAAGAAGTCGTGGTCATGGGCGGACATTACGACTCTTGGGATGTAGGTCAGGGAGCACACGACGACGGCGCGGCCTGTATCGCCGCGTGGGAAGCTGTCACGATCATCAAAGAGTTGGGTCTCCGTCCGCGCCGAACGCTGCGCGTGGTTCTATGGGCCAACGAAGAGAACGGCTTGCGCGGCGGGCGAGGTTATCGAGAGTGGGTTGGAGATGATGTCTCAAATCACGTGGCAGCCATCGAAATGGATGGCGGCGTGGAACGCCCCGTCGGGTTTGGATTCGGACAGGTCGGTGTTGACCCTGGTGAGGAGAGTCCCGAGTATGAAGCCGCGTTCAAGAAGCTGCAGCAGATAGGAAGTCTGCTCGATGTGATTGACGCAGGAGAAGTCACTCGTGGTGGGGGAGGTGCGGACATCGGGCCGTTGATGCAAGCTGGCGTGCCGGGACTCGGGCTACGGACAGTGGGAGAGCACTACTTCGACTGGCACCACACCCACGCCGACACGCTCGACAAGGTGGACATTCAGAATTTCCGGAAAGCCATTGCCCTTCTCGGTGTATTTGGCTATGTCCTTGCCGACATGCCCGACAGGCTTGTGGTGGAGAAGTAGCGCACCAAGACTCAAAGTCGGAGGACGAGACTCAAGAACCCGAGAACTCAAGAAATCGGAAAAAGATCTGCTTGAGTCCTTGGGTACTTGAGTACTTATCTTCTAGGGCACCGCGGTGTAGTGGCCATGGATACAGAGCCATTTGCCGTCTTCACGGACGAAGATGCGCGTCGACTTACCTCGGCTCGAGAAACGCTTGCCTTCGATCTCGCCCGAATCGGTCCAGTAGTAGGTGATCCAGGCGACCTGCCCGACAACATTGACTTGAGGTTGGTGCATTTCAGTATGGACGTTTTCCGCACGTTTCAGATAGTCGGCGATGCCGCGTACCTCGAGGTCTTTTCCCGAAGCAAGGTAGACATCGTTCTCGCCGAACGTTGTGAAGTCAGAATGGACGTAGCCGGCATATCGGTCGAGGTCTCCCTTTTCGATGGCGTCCCACATGGCGACTAGAGTGGCTTTCACCTCTTCGGCTTCCTTCGAGGCCTCGCTTTCAGCAAACAGGTAGCTCGAGCTAAACATCAATATCAATAGTGATAAAAGAGCTCTCATCATCCTAGTCCTCCAAATAGTGACGGTGACTCGTGCTGATCAAAAGGTCGTTTACTTGACCGGTTCGACTATTCGTCGTCCGGGCGTTCGGGACTCTCCGGGAAAGTAAACTTCGACGTGGTAGGCGTTCCCATCGCTAAAGGTCTGAGTTAGCCATTTTTGAACGAACTCCGCCGTTTTCCGACGTCCTAGTTCCCGAATCAGCGCGATGTTGTCCCGAGCTCTTTGTCGCGACATTTCCATCAGTCCCTCACGGAGCTTGTCGACCACGATGTCCTCGTCGCGAAAGAGACTTCCTTCCCGAACGTCGTACCGGATGGCCGAAGCGTCGATGGAAGGTGTGTTGAACTCGATTGCGGGAGCAATGACAAAGACCGAGTTGTCTTCTAGCTTCATCTCCCATTTGCCGTTGAGATCTAGATAATACGTGTATTCTACAGGCGCTCGGGCTTGAACGACGACGTTGGGAAGCTCGAGCTGACCCCAAAGCGTTGCTCGGCTGTCGGTTCGCTCGAAGACCTCCATTTGTTTCAGCGTAGCGAACTGCAAATAGTTGCTCCCACTCACCTCGGTGGCGTAACTGATGAAAGTCGTGGTCACCGTTCCCGTATGGAAGGCCTTTGCGATGCGTTCCAGGTCGCGTACCGCCTCCCGACCGCTTTGCGCGATATCGCGCGGCACGTCGATGACGGATTTCAGGACGAAGGCACCCGCGAGGATGGCGACGATGGAAATAGCCGTGAAAGCGATGGGCCAAGAAAAGCGATGCTTGCGTTCGACCTGCTCTTGCTCCATGACACCATTATAAGCCAGGGTGGCTGTCCCCTTGGTGGACTGTCACCCTCACCCTGACCTTATTGACCAGGACTGCTCGTTCCGGGAGGCCGAGGTCGGGCCACCGTGATCCCCCAGCGCTCTTCGCGTCGTAAGACGTAGTCGGCAAGACCCGTGGTGGTGACAACGACACGCCGACGATGAGACGATGCGTGAAGCAATTGCACTCTTCCTTGTCCATCACGTACGACAATTCCGGCGTGGCCGAGGAGACGACCCGGGTCCGTCGTTACGATGCCGACTAGATCCCCGTTCTGAAGCAATGGTGCTTTCTTTCTGACCGATGGTCGAACAATCACGGCATAGATCCTTTGACTCAGTTGGCTCTCGGTGAGTTCGATAGCTTCTCGTGCAATCGAATCGGCCATCGGCGGGTAGAGGTTTCTGTGAGCCGACATATAGTCGAATCGGCGGCGTAACAAAACTCCTCCTAGATCACGCGTCAAATCATCGAGGCGGTGACGGGATCGATTGTCGTCGAGCCATTCCTCGAGGTAGTGAAGACGTGATGCAAAATTTTTTATAACGCCCTGTCGATAGCGAGTGGCGATGAGCTCCCGCACGAAACAAGTCTCCGTCGGATCACGCATCCACCGACAACGCGCGACGGCCATGGTCGTATCGATGAACGACAGGCAGTCGAAGCGATTCAGATCAATCCGCAGACGTTCCGGACCGGTGGTTTCGTCGAGTCGCCTGTATGGGCTCAGGCGCTTTACGGATGCAGCTCGTACGAGAAAATCGCCGAAGGTCTCCTCCCGTTCGGGTTCCCCTAGTTGGTCGTACCATTGTGCGAGTAGAGCGGCTTGCGGGCTAGAAAGTGAGTCGAGGCTCGAACCACTGGATTGAGATGGGGAGATTAGCATGGTTAATAGTAAGAACCACATGCTCTATTTTTTCTTCCTGGCGCGTAGAGGATGACGAGAGTCCGGACACCAACGGTGCTTTTCCATGTCAATGGTCTCGTTGACACCAAATTCCACACCTTCCTCCTCCAGTAGGGCTTTTTGCAGTCCTGGGGGGTGGCTGCCGAGCTTATCGCTGGAACATTCACCTTTGGCGTTGACGACACGTTGCCAAGGTAATCCTGCGGGGCATTGGTGAAGGGCCCAACCCACGGCCCGTGCCGAAAGCCGCCTTTTGAGCAGTCGCGCGATTTGGCCGTAGTTCATGACCCTCCCGCGGGGGATGCGCTTCACGATCGCATAGACTTCTGAGAAGGCATTTGCCCCTTTCGATTTGCTCACGAATGGAATAATATCCCCATAGCGCCTTGGCGGGTAGTACATCTCACCTACCCAAAGAGGGGTAGGTCTGTTCGATGAGGTTCCAGATGAAGACACATGATGTCCACTGCCATTTTTTCTCACCTCGCTTTTTTGAAGTGCTGGCAGCTCAAGGGGACTTTGGAACAGACGAGCCCGGGAATCACGTTGCTGAGGTCCTCGGTTGGGATCTGCCAAGCTCTGCTGAGGCCCTCGCTGATCGATGGGTCGGGGAACTGGACCGCCACAAAGTAGGGCGGGCTGCTGTCATTTCCAGCGTGCCGGGCGATCAAGATTCGGTTGCAAAAGCCGTTTCCCAGCACCCCGATCGCCTAGTCGGTTTTTTCATGTTGGACCCGACGAAAGAAGGCGCCCTCGATGTGACCGAACGAGCGTTCCAGGATATGGGATTGCGTTGTGTGTGTTTGTTTCCGGCCATGCACCACTACCATGTATACGATGAGAGAGTGGTCTCGGTTTTCGATGCCGCGGCTCGTGCCAAGGCGGCGGTGTTCGTCCACTGTGGTGTTCTTTCCGTGGGTGTACGGAAGAAGCTGAACCTCTCCAGTCGTTTCGACATGCGCTTCGGCAATCCGATAGACCTTCACTCTGTCGCACTTTCTTTCCCGCGTCTCCCCATTATCATTCCCCACTTTGGATCGGGATTGTTCCGAGAAGCTCTGATGGTTGCCGATATCTGCTCCAATATCTATCTCGATACATCCAGTTCCAATAGTTGGATCAGCTACTACCCCGGGCTGACGTTGGATGATGCTTTCTCTCAGTCTCTGGCTGTTGTTGGTCCCAATCGCCTCATCTTCGGAACCGACTCCTCCTATTTTCCGAGAGGTTGGCAAACCCATATCTATGACGAACAGGTCGAGATTCTGGACCGATTGGGGATCGGTAACGAAGACCAACAGAAGATATTCGCGGGCAATTTCGACCGCATCTTCTATTAGAAGCCAGGGTGGCTGTCCCTACGGTGGACTGTCCGCCGCACTATTGACCGGCACTTGTCACTCCCGTGCCAAGGCTCTCACCACAAATCGCTCCCGACTCTCGGAGCGCTTCGATTTGTTTCCCATCGAGTTTCAGCCTGTTCCTAAGTACTTGCTCGGTATGCTGACCCAATAGCGGGGGCGGTAGGGGAGTCCGTTCATCGCACCCGTGAACTTTGATGGGATTCCCCGTCACCTTCATCGGTCCGACTGCTGGATGCTCTATTTCGAGCAACATGCGGCGCGCCTCGATCTGTGGATTGCTGAAGACCTCCGCGATCGAACGGACACTCCCGACGGGGATACCGGCGGACTCCAGCGTCCCTAGCCAGAAGCTCGTTGGTTCGGCTCTGAACAGAGCTTCCAGGAGAGCCTTGAGCTCTCCATGGTTCTGTACGCGGAGGGCATTCGTCTCGTACTTCGGTTGGTTCAAGTCCGGCCTGTCCACAGCTTTGCAGAAGCAGTTCCAGAGAGAGTCATTTCCCACGCCAACGGTCACATATCCGTCGGCGGTCTCGAACGTTTCGTAAGGCGTTAAGGAGGGATGACGATTGCCTAGGCGATGTGGCTCGTCGCCCGTCAGAAGAAATCCCTGAGCCTGGTAGCAGAGGGATGCTACGACACTGTCGAACAAAGCGACATCGATCTTCTTTCCTAGACCGCTAAGGGTGCGCTCGTACAAAGCGGATGTGATCCCTTGCGCCGCCATCATGCCCGTGAAGATGTCGGCAAGCGAGGCCCCTACCTTGAAAGGGGACCCGTCCGGTTCCCCAGTGAGGTGCATCCAACCCGCCTCGCCCTGCATGATGGCGTCATAACCGGGTCGCTCACTCAAAGGACCGGTGTGACCGTAGCCGGAAATGGAGCAATACACCAACTTCGGGTGGCGTTCTTTGATGTCCTCGTATCCGAACCCGAGGCGTTCCATGGCTCCGGGCCGAAAATTCTCAACGAGTACATCCGCTATGCCGATGAGACGATGGAGGATGTCTTTTCCGTCCTCGGTTTTTAGATTGAGTCTGACACTTTTCTTGTTGCGGTTCACCGCCAAGAAATAGGCGCTTTCTCCGGCGGCAAAGGGAGGTCCCCAACCACGGGCGTCATCTCCCTGGGGAGGCTCGACCTTCAGTACCTCGGCCCCTAGATCGCCCAGCATCATGGTGCAGTAGGGTCCTGCCAGAATCCGGCTGAGGTCGACGATGGTGATGCCTGATAAAGGAGGATTCATGACGTGTCTCTTTGAGCGATGATCTCGAGACTAGATTTGAAACGCTAAAGTGTACCACTCCCAGCGTTTGTTGACGAAAACAGGCGAACGTGTGCTGGCAGGGGCACGGATCGGTAAAAAACGGGTCTGTCGCGATCCCTTGAGTCACTATTAGAAAATCCACTTTTACTGTAACATGATCCCGCCGCCAGAAATGAGTGGTCAATAATGATCGGTCGTTTGACCCTCTTACTCGCCCTCTCGAGCCTTGCAGCTCAGACCGATCCACCACAAGAGACGCCGGTCTTCAAAACGGAAGTCAATTTAGTCGAGGTCGACGTTCATGTTTTGGACCGTGACGGCAAGTTCGTCGACAGTTTGCAGGCCACGGATTTCGAGGTCTTCGAAGACGGTGTGCCCCAAGACGTGGCTGCATTCCGCCTGGTCGATTTGCCGATGCCCTCTCAGCCATTTGCCGCGCCCGACGTCGCGCCTGTCGCTTCCGATGTGATAACGAATGAAAGTGCTGCTGAGGGGCTTGTCTATGCATTGGTCTTGGACGACCTGCATACGGCAGCAGAGCGCACGATGACGGTTCGTCAGGTGGCGCGTCAATTCGTAGAACAGTGGTTGGGTGAAGGGGATCTTGCGGCGGTCACAACCACCAGCGGGGCGGAGGGCGCTTCGTCTCATTTCACGAGTAACCGGCAAGCCTTGCTGGCGGCGATCGATAGGTTCAGCGGACGACAGTTGCGCTCCATGACGTTGGAGGTCATCGAGTTGCGAGACGCACTGCTCCTCGATATGACGTCGCATCAGTCCGCAAAGTCCCAGTTGCGGGCACTCGACGAGCAGCACGCCTTTCGCACGACAACCGCGCTTTCCCACCTTCGCTCGATGGGTGACATCCTTAGAGACATCGAGGGTCGGAGAAAGATCATTCTGTATATCGGTGACGGCATTCCCTACAACACCGATTTCATCCAGGCGGAAGATGTGGGTACCGTGGCGCAACTCGACATTCGACGAGCCGTCGGTTCGACGGGGCTTTCGAGTGTCTCGATTTATGCCCTCGACGTTCGCGGGATGGGTACCGGTCAGGAGGATCTGATGTCGGTGTCCCGACAGAATCCTGCCGGCGCCCTCCAGACCATTGGAATTGGCGAGGGCGAGGATTTCATCGACCCTCGACTCCAACAACTATTCGACACTGTCGGTCGCGAAAGCCAGTTGTTCGTCGAAGAGGTTCGGAGAAGCCACGATGCGCTCCGCATGTTGGCAGCGGAGACCGGCGGTCTTGCCGCGGTCAACCAAAACGACCTGGGGCGGGGACTCCATGATCTCATTGCCGACAACCGGCGTTTCTACAAACTCGGCTACTATCCGTCCAACGTGACGGCTGACGGACGGTTTAGGAAGATCGAAGTACGGATCAAAGGGCAAGACCTAGATGTGCGGGCTCGAAAAGGCTACATCGTACCCGAGGAAGAGGACCGGCTCACTGTTAGCGGCGAAGCCGACGGGTTGGACTCCCCACTTCGGCGAGACCTCCTGACCCGTGCCGCTCCGATCACGGACCTGCCGCTTCGCGTCCTGGCTTATCCTTTTGGTTTGAGCGAAGAAACCTACTCTGTTGCAGTCGTCGTCGAGTGCGACATTCATCCCTTCCGGTTCACCGAGAAAGACGGTAGATATCATGACAAAGTCGTTATGTCGGCCATTGTTCTCGATGGAAAGGGCGCCTGGGTCACCGGACAAGAGAACAAAGTCGACCTCGAAATGCGACCGTCCGCCCGGGAGCAGATGCGCCGTGATGGGCTTCGAATGCTTTCGGTTCTCGATGTGCCGCCTGGGTCCTACCAGTTGCGTGTAGGCGTTTGGGAGGACGGAGCAGAGCAAAAGGGCTCGGTGTTCTACGATTTGGCGCTTCCGAGTGCCGCGGAATCCGAGCTTGCAATGAGCGGGATTCTGCTGAGCAGCAAGCTCGAGGAATCTGTCCTGGTCGCATCAGCGACGGAAGTCCGGCAAGCCTTACCCTTTTTACCGTCGACGCGGCGTGAATTCACGCCACTGGATCAAGTCCTAGCCGGCGTTCAGATCTTCCGGAACCCAGCCTTCTCGAAGGACCAGGAGGTGGTCCTCCATACTTTTGTTCTCGATGAACAAGGCAAAGAGGTGGTCGAGTCTAGAGGCACCTCGGTGTTCCCGGCCGATGCACCGATGTTTGTGAGGAGCCGAATCGATCTTTCGGGTTTTTCGACAGGTTCCTACGTCATAGACATTCAAGCTCGAGATGCCAACGGTAGTGTTCTCACGCACAAAAGAAATGTTTTCCGGGTGGTCGATCCGCCGTCGACGGCGGACCTTCCACTGTTGGCGGACTACATGGATCTGCTCGAGACTTACCGCAGTGGCGACCTTAAAGACGCCAGGAATCGTTTGGCGAGTTGGACAGACGATAGAGTCAAGGACGTGGTTGAGGCACTCGTCGCGATCGGCGAGGAGCCGAGCCCTCCAGAAGGAACAGCTGGCGGGCCTTTCCCGGACGTGACGAGGCGAAATCCAGACTTACCTCCTCGTGACATCCTGCGTAAACCAAAAACTCGTTTTTGGGAAAGAACATTGCGGGCGGCGATCCTTTTGCACACTGAGCTTTCAGCTTATAACGCATGGGGCCTGACGACCGAAACCAGAGCCCATCATCTCAAGGTTGCCGAGGGCTTAGTGGAGCTCATCCCGGGGGAGATAGTCTTCAACCGCGACTGGTTTCTGACGGTGGCCTATATCTACCACGGCTCGAACCTGTCAGTGAGTCTCCACTATCTCAAAGAGGCAGGACGACGTTTCCCCGATGACGCTGAAATACACCTCGCTTCAGGCGTCACCTACGAAACCGCGGCTGCGCTCGACAAAGACCGCAGCAAGATTGATCAAGCGGGAACATTCTACCGTCGAGCCATCAAAGCCGACCCGGACCTAGCGGAGGCTCATTTGCGATTGGGCAAAGTGCTCCAGGAACGAGGGGGCAATCGGGCAGAGGAAGCGAGCCGTGAGCTCGAGTGGGTCGTAGAGCATTCGTCGGATCCGTACCTGCTCTATCTCGCGAACCTGTTTCTTGGCGATCTCCACAAAAGAGAAAAACGCTTTGACCGAGCTGTGGAGTGCTACCGTGGCGCCGTCGAGTCCGAGCCGCGTTGGCAGACAGCACACATTTCACTTAGCTATGCTCTTCGCGCCACCGGAGATCGAGCCGCGGCGCGTGAGGTGATGCAAAAAGCGTTGCGGCTTCCCGTTCACGACACGGACTACGTCGACGGATATCGACTCTATGCCCTAGGACAGCTCAACAGAGTGCCCCAAATGCTCAATGAGCTTCGACGAGGAATCATGGAATGAGACTCCTTGTTCTGGCCCTCTCGTTGATGGCGGTCACCGGGCGAGACATCTGTGCACAAGAGCCGAGCTATCGATTCGTAAGACGCGTCGATGCGGTCGCTGTAGACATCGCCGTGACCGACGATGGTCGTCCCGTCAATGGATTGACGGAGGCCGACTTCGAGATTAGAGACAACGGTGTTTTGCAGGCCATCGAGCTCGTCCAAGTCGAGACCGCCCCCGTTGATGCCATTCTCGTTCTCGACAACAGTATGAGCGTTGCCGGCCCTAAGCTCGAAGAGCTACAGGCGGCCGTAAGGTCCTTCATCGCCGGTCTGGGAGATGCGGACCGAGTGGCGCTCGTGACGTTCTCCGGATCCGTGCGGCTCTGGCAGTCTCTGACGACTGACCGATCGCTTCTCCGCGACGCGCTAGACGAAATCGTTGCTCGCGGGCTCACGTCTCTCAAGGACGGCCTTTACGGGGGGCTTTCGCTTGCAGGGCCAGTAGTGGACCGGCCCATCGTCGTGCTCTTCTCAGACGGTCTCGACAATGCCAGCCGGATAAGTGAATCGGAGCTCCTAGAGGTCGTTAGAGAATCCAACGCGGTCGTATACGTGGTCTGTAGCTCGCAGTCTGCGTCGGAATCGAAGGATTCATCGCAGCCTCAGGGCTCCACCTACCTGGGTGGGTCCAATTATCTGCCCCGGGAAGAGCAACGGTCTTTCTGGCATGGACGCTTCTCGGTGCGCGCGCGACTCGATCGAGACAAGTTCCTGAAACGCGTTGCCGATGACAGCGGTGGTCGGTTTCTTGAGATCGATGACGTCTCCAGTATGGAAAAGGAATTTGGACGGGTGGTAGAGGATATCCGTTCGCGTTATCTCTTGACCTACTACCCCACGGGAGTTGCCGAAGAAGGCTGGCACGAGCTCGACATCAAGCTCCGAAACCGCAAAGCAGAACTACGCGCCCGCCGCGGTTACTCTTTTGAACGAATACGCCACTAAATTTCGTTCCATCACTTCAGTCCCTGATCTCGCTTTTCAGGCTGGGACGGTCTCGACCTCTCGACGCTTGGCGCCTTTGTTTAGGGTCCTCTTTTGCCGTAGAATGAGCCTGCCGCCAGCAGTGAGTGGTTATATATGCTCGCTCGTCTAACGTTCTTGCTCGCCCTCTCTAGCCTTGCAGCTCAGACCGATCCTCCACAAGAGACACCGGTCTTTAGAACCGAGGTCAATCTGGTCGAGGTCGACGTTCACGTGTTGGACGGCGACGGCAACTTCGTCGACGATTTGAAACCAACGGATTTCGAGATATTCGAAGACGGTGTGCCCCAAACGGTGGCTACATTCCGCCTGGTCGATTTGCCGATGGTTGCCCGGCCATTCTCTGAACCCGGCGTCCCACCTGTCGCATCGGATGTGATCACTAACGAAGGTGCTGCTGAGGGGCTCGTCTATGCCCTGGTCTTGGACGATCTCCATACGGCACCTGAGCGCACACCGCTAGTGCGGCAGGTGGCACGTCAATTCGTAGAGCAATGGTTGGGGAAAGAGGACCTCGCGACCGTATCGATGACCAGCGGAGCGGCGGACACGTCATCGTACTTCACCAGCAATCGGCAGGCGCTGCTGGAGGCGGTCAACAAGTTCAATGGGCGGAAGTTGCGTTCGAGGACATTAGAGATCATCGAGCTGCGAGATGAACTGCTCATGGATATGCTGACGCCCCAGTCCGTCAAGGCCCAGTTGCGGGCAATCGACGAGCAGCACGCGTTTCGTGCGACAACTGCACTTTCCCACCTTCGCGCGATGAGTGACGTCCTTAGAGATATCGAAGGGCGGAGAAAGGTCATTTTGTACATCGGGGATGGTATTCCTTACGACATCGATATCATCAAGGCGGAGTCCGTGGGTACGGTGGCGCTGCTCGACATTCGACAGGCCGTCGCTTCGACGGGGCTTTCCAATGTCTCAATCTATACGCTCGACGTGCGCGGACTGGAGACCGGTCAGGAAGAATTGGCATCGGTCTCCCGAACGGCTACCGCGGGCACCCTGCAGACTCTTGGACTGGGCGAAGGCGAGGACCGCCTCGACCCTGACATCTTGAGACTACTAGACACGGTGGGCCGTGAAGGCCTGGAGTTCACCGAAGAAGTTCGTAGAAGCCACGACACGCTCCGCATGTTGGCAGCGGAGACCGGCGGTCTCGCCGCCGTCAACCAAAACGACCTCGAGCAAGGACTCCATGATCTCATTGCCGACAACCGACGTTTCTACAAACTCGGCTACTATCCGCCCAGCGTGACGGCCGACGGCCGCTTTCGTACGATCGAAGTACGGATCAAAGGCAAAAACCTGAATGTGCGAGCTCGGAAAGGCTACATCGTACCCGGGGAAGAGACTGATATCGCCGAAGCCGCCGGGCTGGATGCCCCGCTTGAACGAGAACTCTTGAGCCGTCCCGCTCCGATCACCGACCTGCCGCTTCGCGTCACCGCTTTTCCTTTTCGATTGAGCGAAGAAAACTACTCTGTTGGTGTCATCGTCGAGTGCGACATCCATCCCTTCCGGTTCACCGAGGAAGGGGGTCAATATCGAGATGAAGTCACCCTGTCCGCTATTGTTCTCGATGAAAAGGGCGCCTGGGTCACCGGGCAGAAGAGCCAGTTCGACTTGGCACTTCAACCACCGGTCCGGGAGCAAATGCTTCGTGATGGGTTTCGAGCACTGTCGATTCTGGATGTGCCTCCCGGGTCTCATCAGTTGCGTGTAGGCGTTTGGGAAGAGGGGGCAGAACAGAAGGGCTCGGTTTACTACGATTTGACACTTCCTAGTGCGGCGGAATCCGAGCTCGTCATGGGCGGGGTTCTGCTGAGCAGCAAGTTGGAAGAATCTGTCCCGGTCGCGTCAACGACGGAAGCGCGGCAAGCCGTACCCTTCCTGCCATCGACTCGACGTGAATTCACACAACGGGATCAGGTTCTTGCCGGCGTTCAGATCTTCCAAGACCCGGCTCTCTCTAAGGACCAAGAAGTGGTTCTCGATACTTCCGTTCGCGATGAGCAAGGAAACACGGTGTTCGAGATCAGCGAAAGTCCGGCGATCCCGTCTGGAGCACCTCGGATCGCGAGGAGCCAAATTGACCTTTCGGGCTTTTCGCCGGGGCAGTACATCGTTGAAGCTCAGGCTCGAGACCCCAACGGTGTTAGCTATGGGTGCAAGAGAAACGTCTTCCATGTGATCGATTCGCCGTCGACGGCGGACCTCCCGCTGTCAACGAACTACATCGATCTGTTGAGGTCCTACTCTAGCGGCCACTTCAAAGAAGTCAGAAATCAGTTGGCGAGTTGGGCAGACGATAGAATCAAGAAAGAGGCGGGTCAGCTCCGCTCGAGCACCGTGGATCCGAAGACATTGCAAGCGGCCGTCCTCTTGCACACCGAGCTTTCAGCTTTCAATGCGTGGGGCTTGTCGGCCGAAACGAGAGCTTTGCACCTCCAGGTTGCCGAAGCCTTTGTGGCGCTCATCCCAGGTGAAAAAGCCTTCGTTCGCGGCTGGTTTCTGACGGTGGCCTATATCTACCAAGGCTCGAACCCGTCCGTGAGTCTCCACTATCTCAAGGAGGCGAGACAACAGTTCCCCGATGACGCCGAAATACTCTTCGCCACGGGCGTCACCTACGAAACCTTGGCCGCCGTCGACAGAGACCGCGATGTGCTCGAAGACGCCGAGAAGTTCTACCGTCGCACGGGCACCTCCTACGAAACCATGGTTGCTGTCGGCAAAGACAGTGGCGAGCTCAAAGACGCCGAGAAGTTCTACCGTAGATCCATCGAAGTGGACTCCGGCCTCGCGGAAGCTCATTTGCGATTGGGCAAGGTGCTCCAGGAACGAGGGGGCGATCGGACAGAAGAAGCGAATCGTGAGCTCGAGTGGGTCGCAACAAATGCGTCGGACCCCCACCTACTCTTTCTCGCGAACCTATTCCTCGGCGATCATCATATGAGTAGGGACAAATTTGTTGCGGCGGTTGCTTTCTACCGTGCTGCCGTCGATTCCGAGCCACGTTGGCAGACAGCCTACATTGCGCTCAGCCATGCGCTTCGCGCCTCCGGAGAACGGTCCGCGGCACGTGATGTGATGCAAAAAGCGTTGCGGCTTCCCGTTCACGATCCGAGCTACGTCGACGGGTATCGACTCTATGCCCTGGGACAGCTCGGTAAAGTACCCCAAATGCTTGACGAGCTCCGGCGAGGAATAACGAAATGAGGCTCGTTGTTTTGATTCTCTCGTTGATGGCGGTCACTGGGCGAGACGTCTGTGCACAAGAGCCGAGCTATCGATTTGAGAGACGTGTCGATGCGGTAGCTGTTGACATCGCCGTGACCGACGATGGTCGTCCCGTCGATGGATTGACTGAAGCCGACTTCGAGATTAGAGACAACGGTGTCTTGCAGACCATCGATCTCGTCCAGGTCGAGACCGCTCCCGTTGATGCCATTCTCGTTCTCGACAACAGCATGAGCGTTGCCGGCCCTAAGCTCGAAGAGCTACGGGCGGCCGTAAGGTCCTTCGTCGCCGGTCTGGGAGATGCGGACCGAGTAGCGCTCGTGACCTTCTCTGGTTATGTGAGACTCTGGCAAACTCTGACGGTTGAACGAGCGGCTCTCCTCGACGCTTTGGATGGAATCGTCGCCCGCGGACTCACGGCTCTCAAGGATGGTCTTTACGGCGGTCTGTCGCTCGCCGGGCCACCGGCGGAACGGCCCATCGTCGTCCTTTTCTCGGACGGTCTCGACAATGCCAGCTGGACCAGCGAATCGGAGCTTCTCGAGGTCGTCAGAGAATCCAATGCAGTTGTCTACGCCGTCCGCAGTTCGCTGTCTCTATCGGAGGCGTGGGACCGTTCATCACAGATAAGGGGCCCTACGCGAATTTACCGCGACAAGCTCTTACGAGCCGTCACCGATGAAAGTGGTGGTCGATTTTTCGAAATCGATGATGGTTTAGGGATGGCGAGCGAGTTTGGGCGGGTGGTGGAAGAGATCCGTTCGCGTTATCTCTTGACTTACTACCCGACAGGAGTCGCGGATGACGGCTGGCACGATCTCGACGTCAAGCTCAAGAACGGTAAGGCAGAGGTACGAGCTCGTCGTGGCTACTATTATTAGCTCCCTCACTCATTGGGGATGACCGATTCTCCCAGGTAGGCGGGATCCGAGGCGTTCTCTTCCAATTCAGATATCAGCCACCGTTCTTCGGATCGTCTCATGAGCACTCTTTGTCTCGTCTTCACGATCTGCCTGGATCCCCAGTTAAGGAAGGGTAAGCCGCGTTGGAAATGGACGGCTTGGACCGCCACGATTTCGAGCTCGTGCTCTGCTTTTCGGGTGATGGACTCGAGATCGTACATCACGTCGATGATGTAGCCCTCGACATCGGCAAAAGGGAGGTCGTTTCGGTGAGATCTGGCCAAGTTCGTGGCTTGCTCCTCGTAGGCCAAGTAGGCGGCCTTCCGGGCAGAAATGTCATCGAACAACTCACGTCCGACGCAGGCTAGAACGAACAACATCAGAATAAGCGAGATCCTATTCACTTGGTGCGTGCTCGTGCGACGGTGAGTGTAGAGCGCTCGGGTGCGTCGCGTCCTCTCATGGATCGACGAAAAAGAGGGATTTGCACCCGGGACACCGAATTTTCTTTCCGCCCGTGAAGCCGGGGACACGAAGCTGGGTCCGGCAATCGGGGCAAGTAATTTGGACCTTGTCGACGGGCTTCGAGTTTGCTCCGCGAAGAAATCCGCGCTTCAGCTCCTGCTCGATCGCAGGATAGTTCTCGTCCGTCCAGGGGTTCGTTTGCTTCCAGAGCTTCAAGAATGACCCGTTCTTGATTGCAAAATCTACCGGCAAGAACAACTCAGGCATTTTCTCGTCCACCACTCGTTGCAGTTCGGGGTAGTCGACGGACACCACGTCCAGGGCAAGGAGGGCCGCCGCCTGGTCCTCCGTCGTGATGGAATAGGGTGCGGAGAGCAGCAGGAGCTCTTCTTTATCCCTCTGGGTCCAACCCGTGCGACTCGCCAGACTCCAGGCAAGCCAAGCGTTGCTGTCACGCGAGGGATATTGCTCACGCATCTTGGTGAAGCGGAACGCCAGCTCATCGGCTACCGTCTGTAGAGCTTGGTCGTTCTCCCATAGAGAACGGACTCGCGTCCAAACGCCCATCGAAGAGCCTCCCCATTTTCTGTTCAATGATAAGGCCAGAAGGACTTGATGGCAATTGTCCGCGCTCGATTCGTGGGGGAACTAGAGGCTCGTTTTCACTCCGGCCATTTTGCAGATATATCTCCACTCTTCCGGTGTGACGCGTTGGACCGACAACCTCTGTCCGCGCTTCAACAGGGCCATGCCCTCGAGCCCCGGCACCTGGCGTAGGGTCTCGAGTGATATCGGCTCCTCGAACTTGCTCACGAACTCGATGTCGACCATGAACCAATAGGGCTTTTCCTTGGTGGCACGACGTTCGTAGTATTTTCCCTTCTTGTCGTATTGCGTATGATCCGGGTAAGCCTCTTTGGCCACGCAAGCGATCCCGACGATGGCCTTGGGATTCGCGTTGGAGTGGTAAAAGAAAACGCCGTCCCCCACCTGCATCTCCTTCATGTAGTTACGGGCTTTGAAGTTGCGGACGCCGTCCCAGTAGGTCTTTTTGTCCTTCTTTAAGTCATCGATGCCATAAACCGTGGGCTCACTCTTCATGAGCCAATAGTTCTTTGTCGTAGCCATTGCGTCTCCTCCACCAGGCACGCATCATAGCGCGGAGGCACCGAGAAGCCAATGGCTCGAGCAGAGGGGCGGTGTGGAGGCCGCCACTCCGGGTCGGCCTCCGCGTTTGCTAGTCGGCGGTAAAACGGAAGGTCTTCGCGATGTGCTCGAAGACCAGCCGATGCTTTTCGTAGATGTCAATTGGACCGGAGTAGCTCAGCCAGTAGAAGTAGTCTCCGTGGTCCATAATAACTTGCGTGTGTCCGAACGTCGCGTCGTTACGCGTCGAGTCTTTGGCGGTGTAGGTCGCCACGAAATAGGGTGCTTCCTGCGAAGCGATGGCGAGCATCTCCTTTGTCTTGAGTTGTGCATCGGGCGCTCCTTGGAGAGATGACAAGGCTTGCTCGGCCTGATCGACTGCTGAGCTACCCGGGTTTTGGGCCTTCGAGATGAATTGCATTAAAACAGAGAGCTCGTAAGCGTCGGTCCCCTTGGGTCCCTCGATGAGATAGTCCTTGTCGGCGGTGACGCGATACGTCCAGTCTGGCGGCACTTCGAACTCGAAACCCAAATTGGGGTCATGGAACCTCTTCATGGACGGGGCGGCGGAGACGGGTGCGGTCGCCTTTTCCTCCTTGGCGGGAGCCGGAGGGGGAGGGGGCGCGGACGGTGCTGCTTTCGCTGCTTTTTTGGCCGGCGCCGACCGTTTGGGCTTCGGCGGCTCTTCAGGCTGAGCTCGAGCGGTTGCCGACGTCACGTTGAAGGGAAGTCGCTCGACCTCGTCGTCATTGAGAAGGAGACGCACCTCGTACTGGCCCACGGGCCAACCGTTTTCGGGTGGAGACAACGAAAAACTCACCCACTTCTCGCCACCGGTCTCGAGCTCATCGGATGCGATCTCACGCTCGCCGTTCTCGAGGTAATAGAAGCTGGCAGCCACTTTCGTGCCGTCGGGTGCGTAGGCAAGCTTGGCCACGGCGTATATCGCCTCCGCATCGGGTGCGAATGTGCGTGCCGGCTCCCAAGGAGCTTGTGTCTCTGGGTGAATCGTCTTGGCCGTTTGAGCTTCGGTCAACTCGGCCGTTGAGTAAGAGCAGGAAGTTTCACAGCCTGAGAGCAAGAGAGCCAACAATAGGCTGGGGATCACGTAACGCATGGGCCATACCTCCTAGTCGATGGGATTGACGGGCGAAGATTAGTGGAGCTTCGGAAACGCCAATCCGAATGTCGGGGCGAATGTGGGAGAGCTATTTCCCCTCTACGTTCGTTGTAGATTTGGATAGGTCTTTTTGAAACGCGAGGTCTTTTTGGGAATCGTAGACATCATCCATGAGCATTCCGTCAGGCATGTCTTTGGCGCTGGAGTAGGTGCCTTTGTAGGCGCCGAATCGCAGTATTCCGAGTTTCCTGAGGATTCCGATCACGTTCATTTGCTGCCTCCCGAGGCTGGCCAGGTTGTGCTTTCCAAAGTCAATTCAGGTTGTGATGGGTCTCAACACTCATAAGCACGCGTCGTGCCAAGAAACAGAGATTAGCTCCGTCCTCAAAGTGAAAGAAAACGCCCGAAAAATGCGGTCGAAATCAAGAGCTTCTGCTGTAGGGACCTGTGAAGGCGATGGGGGTGTTGGGAAAGTCCCCCGAGCCGACGCTCATTATTGATCTTGGCGAGTCGAAGGGTTCCTCGCACCTCCACGGAGGTGAGCTCGGAGATCCTGAACAGCATCCGCACGGCCGGGACGTCCACCGCATCAGGAACTAACTTCGTGCGGATGCCCCGTGCCCCTGCCCGTGCCCGAGGGAAGTCAGTTGGAAACATGACGCATTCTTGCTTCCGACGGATCGCTGGCTCTTCGATCCGTCACGCCCCCAAGACCCGACTTGATCGTGCCTCCCATTAGTTGAAGAATAGTCCGCCGTCCCGTCCCGGCACGAAGAACTTCCACCCGGATAAGAGGTGAACCATGAGCGTTTTGGAGCAAATTGCCGAGTCCCTCGAAAAAGGCGAGAACGAGAAAGTGGCTGAATTGACCAAAGAAGCCATCGATCAGCGACTATCGGGAAAAGAAATTCTCGACAACGGCCTCATAGCGGGGATGACCATTGTCGGAGAGAAATTCAGGAGTCGTGAAATGTTCCTTCCCGAGGTCCTTCTTTCGGCCAAAGCCATGTATGCCGGAATGGACCTTCTGAAGCCCCTGTTTCTCAAAGAAGGCACGCCGAGTGCCGGCAAAGTAGTCATCGGCACGGTCCGTGGTGATGTCCACGATATCGGTAAGAATCTCGTCGGAATCATGCTGAAGGGTGCGGGGTACGAAGTGGTCGACCTCGGGAAAGATGTGAAGGCCGAAGATTTCGTCGAGACGGCCAAAAAGGAAGGCGCGTCGGCCATCGGGATGTCGGCTCTCTTGACGACCACGATGCCCGTGATGAAAGAAGTGATCGAGCTTCTCGATAGGGATGGTCTGAAGGACTCGATCAAAATCATCATTGGGGGCGCCCCGGTTTCTCAGGATTATGCAAACCAGATCGGCGCCGATGCCTACGGATACGATGCTGCGAGCGCCGTGAAACTGGTAAAGGGCCTCGTTGCATAGGAGAGTCGATAGGGATTCATTGAACGACTTAGGTTCTTGGGGGTAGCGATGGACGATAAATACAGACTGAATATTCCGCGACTCAACTTTCTGTCAAAAGAAAAATTGGATTTGATTCACTCCTCCACCTTGGAGGTCCTTCGTCGGACGGGCGTTCAGGTCGACGAACCTGAAGCGGTCGATATTTTGAAGAAGGGTGGCTGTTATGTCGAGGGCGATCGAGTCCGCATTCCGGCTCATCTCGTGGAGTGGGCGCTCAGGAACACGCCGCCTCGCGTCTGTATGTGTGACCGCAACGGCGATCCCGCCATGTTTCTCGAAGAGAACAATGTCTATTTCGGAACAGGCTCGGATACACCGAATGTCGTCGACGCCCACACGGGTGAAAGAAGGAAAGCGGTCATTCAGGACATCGCGAACAATGCAAAAGTCGTAGATTATCTCGACGACATCAGCTTCATCATGTGTATGGGAATCGCCAGCGACGTCAAGGATACGATCTCGGACCTCTATCATTTCGAAGCCATGGTGACTCATACCGAGAAGCCCATCATTTTTACGGCCTGGAGCCTCGAGAATTTGAAGGCCATCGTTGACATGGCGGAGACCGTCGCCGGAGGACGAGAGCCGTTGAGCCGCAGTCCCCATATTGCTCTCTATACAGAGCCCGTCTCGCCCCTGATGCTCGCGAAGGAATCGACACAAAAGGTCATGTACATGGCGGAGAAGAATCTTCCCGTCGTTTTTACTCCAGGGCTTGTGACCGGCGGAACGGGTCCTGTGACCATGGCAGGCGGCATCGTGCAAGGCAACGCCGAAGTGTTGGCCGGCTACGTGCTGGCGAACCTCGTCAATGAAGGGGCGCCTTTCATCTACGGCGGAGCCATCGTTCCCATGGACATGTCCACGTCTCTCATTGCATACGCCGCTCCGGAGCTCATGTTGGCCATGTCGGCGGTGACGGATTTGGCGCGATATTACAGGCTGCCTATGTTCAGTCTCGCCGGGGCGTCTGATTCCAACCTCTACGACCAGCAGGCGTCATTGGAAAGTGCGGTGTGGATCCTGTTGTCCTCCCTCTCGGGTGGTAACCTCGTCCACGATGTGGGATACATCAACAACGGGCTGACCGCCTCCCTCCAGCAACTCGTCATCTCCAACGAAGTCATCGGTATGGTCCGAAGGATCTACCGGGGCATCGAGGTCAACGAAGAAACCATTGCCCTCGACCTCATCAATGACATTGGCCCCGGTGGCGAATACTTGACGAGTGATCACACGCTCAGGCACTTTCGGGAGAACTGGTACTCCGACTTGATTCAACGCATCCCCTATGAACGGTGGGTGGACGAAGGTCAAAAAGACCTGGGCACTCGATCGAAAGAAAAGGCGATCGATATATTGGAGAACCACCGTCCAAATCCTCTCGACGATGACGTTCGGAAGAGGCTCAGGGCGATCATCGAGTCTATGGAAGGTTGAAGATTTGATCTCTTGGGAGAATCGCAAAGGCGCTGCATAGATGGAACTTCGTGAAAGCTGGACCACTCGTCTCGCCTTCATCTTGGCGACTCTCGGTTTCTCCGCGGGAATTGGAAATCTTTGGAGGTTTCCTTATCTCGTTGGCATGTACGGTGGGGGAATTTTTCTTCTCTTCTACATGTTCATCGTGTTCTTGGTTGCGATACCTCTCTTCTCCATCGAGATCACACTCGGTAAGGCCACAGGAAAAGACCCGGTGAGTGCGTACGAAAGCTTGGCTCCAGGCTCGTATTGGCATCTCAACGGTTATCTCAACATATTCACGATGTTCCTCATTTCAGGCTATGCCGCCTCCATCATCGGTACCATCTTCGCCTACCTCTTCAAAACGGCGTTTGGAACCTTTCGTGGACTGACGGCCGCTGAGGTGGAGTCTTACTACCGGACCTTTTCAACCAACTGGCCGGAGTTGATGGCCTGGACGGTCGCGACGGTCATCGTCATCGTACTCATCTTGAGCCGGGGACTCGTTCGAGGCGTCGAGCGAGCCAACAAGATCATGATGCCGGCGCTGTTCGCCACTATGGTCATTCTGATGGTGCGTGCTCTGACACTTCCTGGGGTCTCCGAGGGTCTGGCGTTCTATCTAACGCCTGATTTCGGGAAATTCACCTGGGAGGGGGCGGTAGCCGCCATCGGCCATTCCTTCTTTGCTATCGGTGTTGCCATGGCTGTGGCCCTGGTCTATGGAAGCTACTTGCCCAAGGGGAGCCGACACGTCATTTCCAATTCCGTCATCATCGCATTGGCAAGCACGCTCATTGGGATTATGGCAGGGTTGATCATTTTTCCCAGCATTTTTTCTTTCGGCTTGGATCCCGCCTCCGGCTCAGGCTTGACGTTCATCACTATGCCCAACGTCTTCAACCAAATGCCGGCAGGAACATTCTTCGGGACGCTGTTCTTCCTGCTGTTTTTTCTAGCCGCCTTGACGTCTTTCATCGGTGCCTACGAGGCCATTGTCGCTTTTTTGAGAGACCGCTACGGTGTGCCTAGAAAAAGAGGCGTATGGTACACCGGGGCGGGGGTCATCGTGATTGCCTCGTTCACGGTTTATTCATCGAGGCTTTTTTTGTTGACTGACTTCATTTCCAACGACATTTTTCTTATTCTCGGCGCGCTCGTCATGTCCATCTTTGTCGGGTGGGTGTGGAAAATTCCGAATTTCGCCAAGGCGGCCGGCATCGAGTCGCCTGCAGCGCTAATGATCTGGACCGCTCTCATCAAATATCTGATACCAGTCATTATTTTGGTATGCTGGATTGCCCGGTTGAGAATCGGTGGATAGCTAGGGCGTTTCTCCGCGGTCCACGGGAAAGCGTCACTATCCTGTTTCTTCATACGGAGGCTCGCCATGACACTTCGGCCGTCAACCGGCAATCCCCCTCGAAGAGCGTTTCTGTTTATCCTTTCGTTCCTCCTGGGAATCTCGTCATCCGTCGCCGCTAAGGAAACCAACGCGTCGGATGCCCTCGGGGCCCTCGTCGACGAGGCGACCGAACGTCGCGGCAGCCTGCGCGACCAGCTCGATCGGGATCCGCTTACGTTCGATGCTGTCGACCGTCAAGCGTTTTGGGCGCGTTCGGTTCTCGATCGGCTCGAGACGATCGATCGCGGCGATCTTTCGCGGATCGAGCAGCAGACGCTCGACATTTTGCGTTGGAATGCGTGGGTCGACACGCAGCAGCCTTTGCTTTACTGGTATTACTCCCCGCTCATGCCGAGCCGTTCTCCGCTCCGTAGCGTGCGTGAGAAGGCCAGGCGCTTGTCGATCGGAGACGACGCGGACGTGCAGTCGTACCTCGAGAACGTGGAACGGGCGGTCAAGGCGCTGGACGCGATCCACGACCGCGTTCGTGGTCGTGTTGAGCGTGGTATCGTTCTTCCGGCCGAGCAAATCGATCGCGTGTTACCGCTCATCGGGCATATCGATACCGTTTTCGAAAAGGACAGCCCGTTCCAACGTTTCAAGCGGGAAGGTGACCGAGCCAACGGTCCCGGCGTCGAAGATATGAAAGGCGGCGACGTGGTGATCGTGCTCGCTCTTCAAGCTCTTCATCATGTAGGTGCTTTGAACGGGACAACGATCCGGGTCGTCCTCATTGGCGATGAAGAAAAACCCGGTGGTCCCATTGACCTCGTTCGGGGCGACCTCATGGACGCCGCCAAAACGAGTGACGTGGCGCTGGGATTCGAGCCCGCAGTCGGCCATCGAAACGTCACGATTGCACGCCGGGGCTACAGCAGCTGGACCCTAGACACGCGAGGGAAACGTGGTCACTCCGGTCAAGTTTTCAGCGAGACTTATGGAAGCGGCGCCATTTACGAAGCCGCCCGCATACTTAGCGCCTTTCACGAACAGATTCGCGGTGAACAGTACTTGACCTTCAATCCGGGCGCCATCGTCGGCGGTACGACGACCTCGTACGACTCCACGACCTCGCAAGAATCAGCATTCGGTAAGCCAAACGTCATCGCCCAATCTGCGACGATCGATGGCGATCTTCGATTCATCTCAGAGGAGCAAAAAGAGCGCGCTCGGATCAAGATGCGGGAGATCGTCGGCAGCCACTTACCCGAAACCTCGGCCGACATCGTTTTCGAGGACGAATACCCCGCGATGGAGCCCAAGCCCGGCAACTATAAGCTTCTCGAACTCTTCGACCAGGTCAGTCAAGATCTCGGACTTGGAGAGATTGAGCCGCTCGATCCTGGCGAACGGGGCGCGGCCGATATCTCTTTCGTGGCGTCCCACCTCGATGCCTTGTCGGGCCTAGGTCCGGTCGGTGATGGGGCTCACTCACCCGAAGAGTGGCTAGACCTGCGCTCCATCGAGACCGCTGCGGCTCGAGCTGCTGTGCTCATGTACCGGTTGACCCGATGAATCACAGCTATGAAGTCTTTACTGAGAGTCGATCTCCATCGTTGGAATCGCTCGTGGCGGCAATTCGTGGCGCAGCGCGTCGGCGGGTTGGATAGCGAGAGCCTGGGCTGCGGGAACGAGGCATGCGGCCAATCCGGCGACCAGCATTGAAGTGGCGGCCAAGGCCAGCCGGGCGAGCGAAGCAGAGAAGGAAACGGGACGGTCCCCTCGTTTGTCCCAGGGAACCGTCCGTTCAGATAGTCTAGATGAAGATCTCGACCTTGTTTTTGGTCTTCAGTGTCCCGACCACGGCTTCGATTTCCTCTTGGAGACGTTGCTGCCCCAGAAATTGTTCAATCCGCGGCGCCACTTCCTCGTAAGGCATAAGCGCGCTGGGCCTCAGCTCCGCGAGCCTGATGATGTGGTAGCCGAACTGGGTTTCCACGACGCCGCTGACCTCGCCCGGTTTCAATGCAAAGCCTGCCTGTTCGAAAGGTGGTACGGTTTGACCGCGCGATACCCAAGAAAGATCTCCTCCATTGGCTTTTGAGCCGGGATCGTCTGAGTTTTCTCGGGCGAGAGCAGCGAAGTCTCCACCCGCCTGGATCTGGTTGTGTAAGCTTTCCGCCTTTTGCTTTGCCTGGTCCCGAGCTTCCGGGGTGGCACCTGCGTCGACCTTGATCAGGATGTGACTTAGGTGGGCTTGCTCCGGCCTTGTCATTTGCTGGCTGTTCTCGCCGTAGAATTTCTTCTTGGCTTCCTCGCTGACCTGAGCTCGCGGAACGACCTCGGTCTCGATGAACTTCTCGACCGACATGTCTCTCGACATTCTTTCGCGTAGCGCTTCGACGGTAAGTCCCTGAGAGGAGAGCTCTTTCGTGAATGTCGCTTCATCGGGAAAACGGGCTTTGAGGGTGTCCAACTGACTTTGGATGTCCGATTCGGAGGCAGCAAATCCCTTTTCGATGCTGGCCCGGTGAAGAAGCTCGGTTCCAACCATTTCGTCGAGTACCCTACGGTAGAAGTCGACGGACTTATCGGCGATTTGCATTTGAGAACTAATCATGTCGGCACGGCCGATGAGGTCCGCTTTCTTGATCTCTTTGTCGTTGACTCGGGCCACAACCTCCGGGAAACTCTGCGGGTCGACCGGTTGGGCGGCTGGTTGCTGGGGGCTCGAAGTTGGCTGTGCGTCTGTTGACGTCAATGGGGGCGTCTGCTCTTTCGTGTCGGCTGACGCGGCTTGATCCGTTTCGGCGTCTTTCGAGCATGCCAGGGTCGAGCTCGTTGTTACGCTGAAACACATTAGCACGACCAAGCTTAGTGTGTAAGAAGAAGGCCTTCTCATTTAGATACGCTCCGTTTCTTGGGTAAAAGCACGAGGGGCTTTTCCCAGGGCCTAGATTCCAACCCGTCCGCCCTGAGAAGGTGGGCCATGCTTTCGTAGCCTTCTTGAACTCGAAGGCACGACAATCACAATCTGACGGAGGGCAAGTCCAGGCAACAGTATAGCGCATCTTCCAGAGCTTGGTTGGGGGAGGGGGCCGAGGTGTGAGCTCCACGAAATCCATTTGACAATCAGGGCCTTGTTTCCATATATAGAAAGTTTGGCGAAGCCTCTCTTTGCACATCGGCGGTACTTCTAGATCTTTTTGCTCCCGAGCCCGCGGTGAGCATCCGAGACGACTGTTAGTCCAAATTCAATGAGGAGGATCCATGCCCGCTATTAAGATCATCGAAATTCTCGGTATCGCGAAGGACTCGTGGGAAGGCGCTGCGAATGCGGCTCTTATCGAGGCTCAGAAATCAGTTCGCGGTATCACGGGTATCGAGCTGACGTCTCAGACAGCAAAAGTCAAGGACGGTAAGGTCACCGAGTACCACGCCACCTGCAAGATTGCTTTCACTGTGGAATAGGTTGGTCCGTCGAGGGGATTTTCTGAATTTCGGGGACAGGTAGCTAATATTTACGGGCGTTCTGACAAATATCAGTTACCTGTCCCCGAAATTCCTCCCCGAAACCCACCTTCAATTGCTGGCTTTGTGCGAGGACTCGATCATCAGAAGACCCGTTTCGATTCTCTCCTTCACGGGCTCGGGCAATTTGATGACACCCCCCAGGAGAGCTCCCAGGTCGAAACCGTCTTTGATTTTTCCCTTGACGCTGACTCGGGCTCCTTTTCTCGGCACACCTTTGTCGGAGAAGATCCACAGTCGACCGGTACCGTCCTCGATTCGATAGAAGCCCCGCCCCGTGATCGAGTAGCTCTCGACGACATCCCCCGTCAGAGTAACGTTCTTGTCGGAATACCGCGCCGGATCGGCAAGTACGTCATTGATGCGCTTTGAAGCACACCCGACCAAGCCCGCGACTAGAAACGTCGCAGTAAGGAACTTCGCAAACCTCATACGTCTGCCATTCATCAGGGCCTCCAGTACTCAGTGTGGTCTTTGCATATTACTGAAGAAGACAATGGACAACAAATGTCGCGGGGTCTACTTGGTCTGCTGGCGCTGTCCTCATTCCTGCTGGGACCGCAAAAGACAATGAACGATGCCACATTCGTCCGTTGGTTTTCGCCTTTCCTATTGAGGGGGCAAGTTCGTATGGTGCCACGCCGCCGGTTCCAATTCAGGGAGGACGAGATGAGACGACGAAAGATGTGGATTACAAGTGCTTTGGTATTGGCAGGGGTATTTCCCTATCTCACGGGATGCGCCACCGTGCTGCGCGGTACTGGGCATGGCATCGGCATATCTAGCCAACCGGCCGGGGCCGAAGTAACCATCGATAACAAGGTGGTTGGCGTGACCCCCGTCTCGGCCAGACTCAAACGAAAGGACAATCACCACGTGACCATCCGGCTCGAGGGCTACGAGTCTTTCGAGGTGGTCCTGACACGTCAAACCAGTGCATGGGTCCTGGGGAACCTCGTCTTCGGATTGGGTGCGCCCATCGGCATTCTGATCGATGCCGCCGCAGGGGGAATGTACACGCTGAAACCGGGGCAAATCGAAGCGACACTCCAGTCCGGAGCGGCGAAGACCAGCGTCGCAGATGGGAACCTGTACGTTGTTCTCGTGAAGGAAGTCGGCCCGGATTGGCAGAAGATCGGCCAGCTACGACCGACCTTTTGATGGTGGGTCACTCGTCGCGAAAGATGTCGTTTTCGGTTGGGTACCCAGCTGGGGCAAATGGATGGTGCGGCAACGTTCGACATCTTTGATAGTGCCGTGAGAGCAGCCCTCGAGCCCGTCTTGTTGGATGGGCTCGAGGCGCAGCTCAAAACTAAGATCCTGGTCTGGGTCGAGTTTCTGATTTCCACCGGTCAACGCAAGCGTAGGGAACAAAACGTGCCTTGGCCCCGTCCCTGAAGTCGTAGACGATGTGCTGGCCGCCACGAAACGATCCCCCGCACCCGGCGGTCGACTAGCATTATTGGTAGGCCATCCTCACCAAAAAGATAGAGGCCAAGACGTGCAGCTATGTAAACAGCCCCTTGAAACGACTCTCAGGCATGGCATGTTTCTCGCATATCTTGTCACCCAGATGCGCTTTCGACGAAAGGAGTCGATCATGCGTTATTCGGTGTTCTCCCTTCTTGCAGCTCTTATGCTGATTCCGGACCTGGGCCACGCGCAACTCACCGCTGAGCCGATCGTGAGGTTCATCGTCCCGGAAGCCAATGCGCTCGCAACATCGATCGCGTTGCACGCCGACACGGTACTGCTCGGCACCGTCAATGCCGAGGCCTACGTGTTCCAATTCGATCAAGGGAAATGGTGGATGGATCGCCTGGTCGTACCAGGGAGGCAGCAAGGCTACTTCAATGAGGTCGCCATTGACGAGGATGTTGCGCTGATTGGAGCCACTCCTCAAGCCTATGTGTTCCGCTTCGACGGGGCGACATGGGTACACGAAGCTACCCTGAGCGACGATCGAGGCAACGACAACTTCGGAATCTCAGTGGACATCGATGGTGACCTTGCCGTCGTCGGCGCGCGTTCCAAAGACGTCCAACTGTTTCGCTTCAACGGTGGGAATTGGCTTCGAGAGGCGAATCTGGCGCCGCCGCCTCGGGAGGATGGTAAGTCACCCTTTGGCTTTGCCGACGATGTCGCCCTCGACGATGAGTGCTTGCTCGTCTCCAAAAGCTCGACGATTGGCGACGAATTCGAGGGGGTTTACGCCTTCCGTCGTGTCGGTACGGAATGGATCCACGAAGACACCATTACGCTCAGCGACACCGAGACGGTGTTTCAAGGTGACATCGCGCTCGACGGTGACGTGGCTCTCATCGATGCGGACTATGACGACGTCGTTCACGTGTTCCGTTTCGATGGCGGTGCGTGGGAACTCGAGGCGATTCTCGAGCCGCCCGAGCTCGACAACCGCAACTGCTCTTGTCTTCCCATTCCATCAGGGGACCGTGAGCGTTGTGACGGCGGAACGCCCAACTTTGGAGTCTCGGTCGCGCTCGATGGAGATTTCGCGCTCGTGGGTGCCAACCTGGATGACGTGGCATCAACCGACTCCGGCGCCGCTTACCTCTATCGCTACGACGGCGCGCAGTGGAACTACGAGCTGTTGCTGCAAGGCGAGCCGACGTCGTCCTGCGGTGCCAACTTTGGCCGTTTGGTCTCGCTTCATGATGGAAGGGCTCTTGTTAAACAAGGCCATAGCGCCATTTTCTTCCGGATACGCTGAGCGGACGGCATTGTCACATTTTTGCAAAAGGATCCTCAATGACACCCACTTGCGTCCACATCGACATCTAACTACTATCGTCGGCTGGATCAAGGTGTGTTCCCTGAAGCGCACGAGCGGACATCATTCTTTAGCGCTCGAGTACTCGAGTTCTGAGTTTCCGCCTCCGCCGCCAAGGTCTTAGCTCGCGGCTACAGCGGACCCGCCGTAGCTTCAGCGAAGGCGGGCTTTTTGTGGGGCCGAGGATGACTCGAGCGGCCCTCTGACTGTTTAGGAGGCAACATGGATAGAAACTACACTCAACCACCACACCGAATTCTTCTAGGGCCGGGGCCGAGCGAGGTGCCGCCCGAAGTCTTGCGGGCCCTGTCGATTCCACTACTAGGGCACTTGGATCCCGTCTTTTTGAAGATCATGGACGAGACAAAGGAACTAATGAAAGAAGTGTTCCAAACCAAAAACGAGCTGACTCTTGCCATGCCCGGTACAGGCATGGCAGGTATGGAAGCTTGTCTCGTTAACCTTCTCGAGCCCGATGACAAATTCGTCGTTGGAATTCACGGTTTTTTTGGCACGCGGCTGGCCGATATTGGTCGTCGTGCAGGAGCCGACGTCGTCGAGTTCAACGGCGAATGGGGCAGGCCTCTGGATACCGACGCGATGCGGGAGACGATTGAGCGCGAAAAGCCTCGAGTCGTGGCCTTCGTTCACGCCGAAACCTCGACGGGCGTACTCCAACCACCGGAGGCCATCGTGAAAGCGGCCCATGATGTGGGAGCCGTGGTGGTCATGGATGCCGTCACGTCCTTGGGTGGGATGCCGGTGAAACTGGACGAGTGGGGCATCGATGCGTGTTACAGCGGGGCGCAGAAATGTATCGGAGCTCCTCCGGGTTTTTCGCCTATCAGCTATTCTCCCAGAGCCGTAGAAAAGCTCGACAAACGCACCAAGCCCGTCCAAAGCTTCTATTTGGATCTCAGCCTGCTCCGCAAATACTGGGGAACGGAGCGGGCTTATCACCACACGGCACCCATCTCCAACGCCTATGCATTGCGGGAAGCGCTTCGGCTCGTGGTCGAGGAAGGTCTCGAAGCCCGGTGGGAGCGACATCACCGTCACCAAACGGCGCTGGTCGCAGGTCTCGAGGCTATGGGACTCGAGCTTCTCGTTGCCGATCCAGGACAGCGGTTGTGGGGATTGACGACGGTCCGTATTCCTGAGGGAGTTGATGACGCCGGCGTCCGCAAACAACTCCTCACGCGGAACAGTATCGAGATCGGCGGAGGGTTGGGAGTTCTCAAAGGCAAAGTTTGGCGGATCGGCCTCATGGGCTATTCCAGCACAATCAACAACGTGCTCCTCGTTTTAGCTGCCATCGAGGATGCCGTCCGTGCCCAAGGTTTCAAACCGAAGCCGGGGGCCATCGAAGCCGCTCAGCAGCAGTTGTAACCGCCTCGTATGAATTCGTTGCCCTCTTCCGCGGAGGAAGGGGGCAATGTGCCCATCGTGCTCAGCCCGTCGAAGACCTCGAGCCTCGATGTGACGAAGTGGAATTGAAAGCCGTCCACTGCCACCTTTTGACGATGTCCCTCGAGCAGGAAGAGCCCATTGCTATCTGTCGAGGACTCCGTCCACCACTGAAAGAACTGTGGCCGCGCGTGAGAAGCGGCTATTGAGCTTCACCCCTTCGAACTTCCTTCGGGATCCAGTTGCCGTACCGTTTCCAAGCTCGAGCCCGCCCTTTTTTTGCCACGACCGGTGGAATGAAGATAGACTCCCGCTCATGAGACACTCGATGGGTTTTACCGTTGCTGCATTAGCCATGGCCTTTAGTCCACTCGCGTCCTTGGCTCAGCCGAAAGCTGGAACCTTCAAGGAGAAGATCGAAGAGGCCGTTCGTCGACATCAGGATGCCATCGTAGAGCATCGTCACACGATCCACGAGAATCCCGAGCTTGGGAATAGGGAGTTCGAGACGGCTAAGCGTGTGGCGGAGCACATGCAGACACTGGGATTCGAGGTGAAAACCGGCGTTGCCCACACCGGTGTCGTTGGACTATTGACGGGCGGGAAGCCGGGTGCCACCATCGCGGTAAGGGCGGATATGGATGCTCTTCCCGTGACCGAAGACACGGACTTCCCGTTCAAGTCTACGAAACGCACGACCTATAACGATATGGACGTTGGTGTCATGCACGCTTGTGGTCATGACATCCATACATCGGTTCTGATGGGGGTCGCCTCCGTCTTGGCCGACCTTCGTGAGGACTTACCCGGTAAAGTGATGTTCGTATTCCAGCCCGCCGAGGAAGGTGCGCCGCCTGGCGAGGAGGGGGGCGCCGATCTGATGCTGGAAGAGGGGCTCTTCGACGATCCTCATCCGGAAGCCGTCTTTGGGCTTCACACGACACCCGAGATACCCGCGGGAAAGATGGGTTACGCGATTGGCCCGGCGTTGGCTGCGGCTGATAGCTTCGAACTGACGATCGAGGGCCGGCAAACGCACGGGGCGGCACCCCATCTAGGAGTCGATCCAATTGTGATGGCCTCGCAGGTGGTGATGGCGTTTCAGACCATTCGTTCGCGGACACTGGATCCTGTTCAACCCAGTGTCGTGACCGTTGGTATGATCCACGGAGGGGAGCGCCTAAACATCATCCCCCAGCAAGTTCGCATGCAGGGAACCGTGCGCACCTACGATTCAGATGTGCAAGATACCATCGAAAGGCGCATGGAAGAAATCCTGAAGGGTATTACAACTGCGGGAGGTGGTTCGTTCACGTTTCAATACCGGCGAGGCGTACCGGCCACCATCAACGACCCCAAGCTCACGCGAGCCATGATACCCACCATGAAGGCAGTACTCGGGGATGAGAACGTCGTTGAAACGCCCCCTTTCATGGGTGCAGAAGACTTCGCTCACTACGCCAATGAAGTCCCCGGCCTCTTCCTCTGGTTGGGAGTCGTCAAAGAAGGAACGGTCTCCGGTCCTCTTCACTCACCGACCTTCCGAGCCGATGATAGCGCCGTCGCCGTCGGGATGCGCGTCATGTCCAACATCTTGATGGACTACCTCGAAAATGGGGTTAGGCCGGTCAGGCCCTAAAGCGCTGGTATTTGTGGAAGACTCGATGGAGCCGGCCCGCTAGCCGGCTCCAATCCTCGTTCTTTTACGGAATCAGCCGGTAGAAACGGAAGAAGAGGCTCTCGATCGGCAAGGTCTCGACGTCATGAAAGCCGGCTTCCAGAGCGTACCTCCGTAGTACGTCCGGCCGCATGACGGTGCCGTTGGCGGCGGAAGGTTGTTCGACCATCCCAGCGGGCAAGCAGTGAAGGACACCGAAGCCATAAATAAGGGTTCCACATCATTGCCCCTGCGCGTGAAGGATTCGCCGACTCTTTCGTCCACCACCAGAACCGCTCCCCCGTCATTGACGAGGCGCTTCATCGTACTCGCTGCTGATTCCAATAACCGCTCAACAAGCCCATCTCTCTTTTGTTCGGTATCGTCAAGAGACGTCGTCACAGCGTTAGTGGCCAATTTCTCTCTCCTCTCCAGATTTCCTTTCATCGGCCAGGAACGCGAATCATTGCAGCGTGTTTGTAACGGCGCTGGCCGGTATCTTTTTGAGCGGGCCGATTTGCCCTCACTCTTGGATTACGGAAAAAGTGGTCAGAAAAGCGACACAAAGAAAGTGTTTTTTGAGGAATTTGTGTGATGAGCGGACGAAGAGGGAGAGATACGTTGAATATGTTCTGCTAGACGGTATATGCTCTCCATCCTCGGGAAACGGCAGCGTTCTGCCCGACAGCCGGATGTAGGAGGTCGTCATGCGGTGGAAAAGGGGACATCAAAGTGATGATGTGGAGGACCGACGACGGACATCGGGACGTGGCCGTCGAACGGCAGGCATTGGTCTGGGCGGACTTCTCATTCTCTTGTTGTTGAGCTTCTTGTTTGGAGAGAATTTTCTGTCTCTCCTCGACCCGAGCATGATCGGAGGCGGTGGTGTCTCTTCCGGCCCGGCCGGTGACGTTCCCTTTCAAACGACTCCTGAAGAAGAAGAGCTGGTCCAGTTCATTTCCTACGTTCTCGATGACGTTCAGAGCACCTGGGCCGAGGTACTTCCTGGATATCGCAACACTAGCCTGGTCTTGTTCCGTGATGCCATTCAATCCGCCTGCGGATTCGCTCAGGCAGCGACCGGTCCTTTCTATTGTCCGGCCGACCAAAAGGTCTACATCGACCTCGGGTTCTATGCCGAGCTGAAGCGCCGATTCGGAGCGCCGGGGGATTTTGCGCAAGCTTATGTCCTGGCTCATGAGATCGGTCATCACGTTCAGAATCTTCTAGGTGTCGAGCAGCAGGTTCGCCAGGCGCAGGGCGGCAATCCCGGTAGGCGAAACGAGCTGTCTGTCAGAATGGAGCTTCAGGCGGATTGTTTCGCAGGCGTCTGGGGTGCCTACGCTGCGAAGCGAGGTCTGCTCGAGGAAGGTGACGTCGAGGAAGGCCTCAATGCGGCGGCTGCCATTGGAGACGATCGCATCCAACGGATGTCGACAGGCTATGTCAATCCCGACGGTTTCACCCACGGTTCTTCGCAGCAGCGGGTGACCTGGTTTCGAAAGGGGCTCGCCAGCGGAGATCCCGAGGTGTGCGACACCTTCTCGCAATAATCCCTAAGGTATAATCAAAACACCATTTGAGGCCCGCTGCAGGTCTCTGGCTCCTCTGGTGTCACTTTCTGCGATCTAGGTTGATGAAACCACGGCTGAAGCGTTGGACGGGGTGGATCTCTTTCCTTGTCCTTGTCCTATTCGTCCTCGGCGTCGCTCTTCACACGCCTCCGGTCAAGCGAATCGTTGCGTCACTCGCTTCTAGTTTCCTGTCAAACGCGACTGACACCGACGTCACGATCGGACAATTGGATTACCAACTTTGGAAAGGAGACATCCAAGCACAGGACCTAACGCTCACCATGGAAGACGCCGAGATCCGTCTCGAGTTGACGCTTCCAGATACGGATTTCCACATCTCGACCGCCCCTTCCGCCACGATTCGCCGGCTTCGCTTGAATGTGACCTTGCTCGATGGCGTGGAAGAGGGTGAAGTGGAGCCCGATGACTGGTTCTTCGTTCCCTACCTTCCCAACATTGAGCTGAAGGACGGAGAGATACGTATCCAGTTCGACGACGACAGATGGCTCGAACTGGACGGCGTTCAAGGTACGGGTGTTTGGCAGGAGTCACAGGTTTTTGTGATCGAAGCCAGCGTTCCCAAAGGCAACCTTAACCTGGCTGATGGAAGTCTGGCTTTCGGCCCTATCGATGCAGCCGGCAAATTGACGGAGGACCGTGGACTCGTGGTCGAAAATCTGGACGTCGTTGCCGACGCTTCGACAGCGGGTGCGCGAGGCACGTTGGCGGAGTGGAGCCCAGTCACCTTGTCGTTGAGTATCGAATATGACTTGGACGCCCGAGTCATCCAACGTTGGCTTGCAGATTCCGAGCTCGAGGGCAGGCTGGCCGGAGACGTTCGCATCGATTACGCAGACGAAGAGCTCCACGGAGAGGGAAGCGTACGAGACGGTTCGCTTCGTTGGGGCGAGAGTCGCCCACTCGAGGTTCAGGGGCAGATCGAGCTCGATAGGAACGTTGTCTCTCTCCAAGGGATAGTCGTTGAAGCCGATCGCGGTCGGGTAAGTCTTGAAGCCCAAATGGAGCTCGCTGACGGTGGCGAACAGAGATTCCAAGCGAGCGTTGCCGGCCTGGACGTCGAGGGTTTCGCACGCGAGCTCCTCGGTGACGTACCCGCGATAGCGAGCTGGGCCGACGGCAAGGGCGAGCTCGTCGTCCAGAACTGGGATTTTGATGACGCCGCCGTGGGCGCTCGGATAGATTTCAAACCTGGAACAAATGCCGGCGCGCTTCCGGTCGGCGGCTCGTTGGTATTGGCGGGGACGATATCGCGACTCGAGGTGGAGTGTCGGTTGGCCTCGACCGCCCTAGGGGCAGAGCTCGAGCTCGATGGGCAATGGAGCTCTGAGTCACTGCAGGCGAGGTACCGGGCTCACCTAGTAGATATCGCCGACACCTGGGCAGGGCTCGAGCATTTGGATTTCACCCCGGCTGAGATCATCGATCCTCGGATGAGCGGTGCGGTGTCACTCACCGGCACGCTCGAGGGGAGCCCGCGAGCGCCGACATGGAATGCCGAAGTGAGTGGGAACGACCTCGTCGTATGGGACATTCCTGTGCATCTCTTTGGCACTATTGAAGGAGATTCGAACGAAGCGCGTTTGTCGCTCTTCCGCATCGAAGGCCAGAGTGGAGTTCTCTCAGCCGAAGGGAGTCTTCCACTGGATCGGGAAAGCTCTTGGAACATCGACCTGAATCTGTCCAAAGTCTCCGTCGATTCTCTCGCTGCCGACTTTGGGCTTCCGATAAGTGGGGTCCTCGACGGGCAAGGCCGGATTTCGGGCCTGGCCGAAGATCCTGATTGGAGGGTCGATGCGCGACTCGACTCGGAAGCTTTTCTGGGGGAGTTTCCTGGCGGCGCCAGACTGTCGATTGAGAAAAGCGGACCACATATCAGTTTGACGACGCTTTCTGCTTCAACTGAGGACGCTTCACTCGAAGGGTCGGGTGTTTATGAATTGGGGTCCGAGATTGTCGATGGACGACTCGAGTGGAACGGTTTTCCCTTGGCTCCGCTGGTGGGTGGTCTCGAAGGTGTTGAAGGACAACTAAGCGGGAAGGTCCAAGTAGGGGGGACCCTGGAATCGCCCAGTATGACCGCTGAGCTTCGCGTCGAGCAAGCAGCCTTTCGCGGAGAAGCCATCGATCCTGTTGTGATCGAGGTCGTCACCGAAGGGCAACAAGCCGACCTGGATCTGCGGTTGGGCGAACGACCGCTCGTCTATGGCTCCGGTCAGCTGGAGACTCCTTATCTTTTTCAATTGGAAGTGGACCTTTCGGCTGTCCCTTTCACGCCGGTCGTTCAGGGATGGACGAGCGTTGAATCGGAAGTCGATGTGAGTGGCACCGTACTCATCGAGATCCCGCTACTCCGCCCTGAAGAGCTCACCTACCGGGCCGTTGTCGAAAACTACGAAGCGAAGTTTCCCAATGGGTCTCATCGGTCCTCCATCTTCAATGTCGAAGGTGATAGATCATCCCTGCATATCCAAGGCTTGGAGCTCATGGGTGGTGATCGCCGGTTCAAGGTCGAGGGTGCCATCCCCTTGACAGGCGAAACATCGTTCGATCTGAAAGTCGCTGGGGAGTTCGCACTCGATCTTCTTAGTGAGCTTAGCGAGGACCTTACGGTGACGGGACAGGGGCAGGCCGATCTCACCGTCCAAGGAACATGGGAAAAAGCGAACCTTGTCGGCGATGTTCAGCTCGCCGAGATATCGGGTGATTGGAATGGTTTGTCGTGGAGCAACGTTCAAATGCGTGCGCGGGCCGAGGGTGGACGTTTTCGTCTTGAGGCTGCAAGCGGAAACATTCTTGGTGGAGAGTTCAAGATGAATGGTGAGTTTCCGCTCGCACTCGACCAGGTGGACACTCCGGGTCGTCTCGAGCTCTCACTCGAACGCCTCGATTTCGGCCACCTCATCGACGAAGACCTGGGAGATCTTCCCAAGCCTGCCCTGGTTGTCAGTGCGCATGGGGCGATCGACGTCACGGAGCTCTCTCTCAATGGGCTACGTGGATCGGGGGAGGTCTCCGAAGTCACTTTCAAGGTGGGAGACGCCCAAGTCAAGAATCCGCAGTCTGCGCCATGGCGGTTGGAGAATAGCTCCTTTTCCATTCCGGAGCTTCGACTCGAGGGGGGGGTGACGAATGTAGCGATGAGTCTGGGTCCTGTCCATTTTGGGGAAGAGATCGACTGGCGAGGCTCCCTTCGAGGTACGTTGAACAATAGCCTTCTCAATCCTTATCTCCGACGTTCGGGCATGGAACTATCGGGCACGAGTAGTCTGGATTTCGAGATGAGTGATGGGCCGGACGGATTTATCATCGATGGCCGCGGCGAATTGATGGGTGGACGCTTTGTGTTACCCGATCCTCCTTTGGTCCTGTCGGATTTGAACGGCACGGTCACGATCGAGAAGTCCATGGTTCAGGTGACGGGAGTTTCGGCTCGGGTGGGAGGTGGTCGACTTTCAGGCGAATGCTCCATCGATCTGAATGTCCCTGCTAAGCCGAAGGTCGATTTTCGAGCCGAGGCAGACGGTGTACGCCTTCAATTCGCTGAGGGTGTCCGAGGGCAAGTCTCGGGTGCGGTCCGGTTCGAGGGCCAGGAGTCCTATCTCCTGTCCGGAAGTCTCATCTTGAATCAGGGATTCTTCAATCGAGAGCTCGACAAAGACGATCGTCTCATGAGCTCGTCTCTTCAGCTGCCCGGCGACACCAGCGTAGAGGAGAGTTTTGCCGACCGGGTCTCCCTCGATATTTCGCTGCAAACCGAAGAGAGGGTGCGCGTCGACACCAAGCAAGCACAGCTCGAAACGAGCGGCAATCTGTCTTTGACCGGGACACTGGACTCTCCCGAGATCGCGGGCAATTTGGACGTGAGACCGGACGGCACGTTCACCGTTGGCCGCAATCGCTTTCAGATCACGAACGGCCGGCTCGAGTTTCGCGATTACCCCGTGTCCTCTCCTCGACTCACGTTGTCCGCGGTGACCCGAGTCGGGAGCACACTCATAAGGCTCGATTTGGAGGGTGAGGTAGACGACCTGAATACGAGATTGTCGGCTCCCGATGACCCGAATCTCACCGAGGGAGACCTAGCTTCGCTGCTCGTCACGGGACGGACGTTGGAAAAAGCCGGTGAGGGAGGACAGCAAATTGCTTCGACTTGGGCAATGTCCTCCATGGCCAACCTTCTCAATGAAGGTTGGGGCGATATGTTTACGTTCGGTCCGCCGCCGGGGTCGGGACCTCTCATCTTGGAAGACGAGGATAATCCCACCAGCCGATTGACGTTGGGACGATCCATCACCGACAGGCTTTCCATCACCTACTCCATTGCATTGGACAAGACGGAAGACAAGCTTTGGATTCTGGATTATCAAGTGGCGCGCAATGTCTGGGTGCGGACGATGCAAAGACGGGGCAACGAGTACTCCTTGGGCTTTTCCCATCGATTCGAACTCGATACTAAGAAGACGTCATCAAAGGCAACAGCGACGCCTGAGCAGCAAAAGCTCTCGAGCATAGTCGTTCGCGGCGACTATCCTGGCACCGAGGCGGAGTGGCTGAAGCAGGTACGTGTCAAAGTAGGGAGTCAGCGAGATTACTGGGCCGCCCAAGAAGATGCCCAAAGGATCCAGAAAGAGCTCATCAAACGAGGCTTCCGAAGTGCCGTCGTCGATGTCGAAACACAGACATTCGAGGGTCAAACCACGCTGGTATTCCTTATCCAGGCCGGTCCTCCACTCGAGATCGCTTGGGAAGGTGACGATCCCGGCGGCGACCTGAAAAAGAAGACCGAGGCCGCATGGAATGGGCGCATTCCAGAGAGCTACCTGGTTTCCGATTTGGCGTTGCGAGCGACATGGGATCTTCGTTCTCAGAGGTACTACTTGGCTCGTGTCGAAGGAAGTGTGGAAGAGACCGCCGAAGGGCGGCGCGTCCTGTTCACGACCGTCAAGGGAGCGCGCGGCACTGGGATTAGCCTCGACTTCCAGGGCAATGAGGTGGTCGACGATGCGGAGCTTGCGAAGGCTCTCCCCGACACCAAGACACCAGGTTTCTTCGTGCTTCTCGATAAGCCGTCCGAGATGGAAAAAGGGATTCGCCTCCTCTACGCGTCCCGGGGCTACCTGGAGGCCTCGATCGGGACGGTTGAGACCCGATATGACGCGCCGTCAAAAACGATGCACGTCGTCGTCCTTATTAATGAAGGGCCTCTTTGGAGGCTCGTGACCCTGCGGTTCGATGGTGCCGACTCGATGTCCCCCGAAGCGCTGCGAGATGCCATAGGCCTTCATGAAGGGCAGCCTTTCAGCTTGCCGGAGGTGAAGGACGCTCAGGTGAAGATCAAGTCCTTCTACAGGGAAAGCGGTTTTCCTGACGTCGCGGTCAAAGGCGAGCTCGAGGAGGCTCCGGGTGGAGTCGAGGTCACCTTTCACGTCGAAGAGGGGGCTCTGGCCGAGGTCGGGACGATTCGTATCGTCGGGACCACCAGGACCCGAGAATCGGTCATACGTCGACAGTTGACCTTCGATGATGGAGACGCGGTCCGTGTTTCTGAACTGCAGAAGAGTCAAAGGAACCTTTACGACACCCGAGTGTTCAGCTCTGTCGATGTTCGTGTGGACTCCGGACAAGAGGGGAAGAAACACAAAGACATACTCGTGCAGGTGGCGGAACGATCTGATTTGGATGTCAGCTACGGTCTTCGGTACAACCTCGTCACGCAGCAGGACACGAGCAGTATCGATACCCAGCCGGAAGGACTCGAGGGCGTTCTGAGGGCCTCTATCTTCAACGCTTTCGGTGCAGGCACCACGCTTGGGTTTTCAGCGTTCGTTCAGAGTAAGCGAACCCTCTTTCGTGCCACGGAGCGCTTTCCTCACTTCTTCCGTTTCCGGCTGCCCACCGAGCTGATTGTCGAGGTCGAACGCGAGCGGAGGGATCTCGGATTCGAATTTCAAGGTTGGAGTGTGGCCTTTCAACAGACCAGGGCTTGGAGGCAACATGAAACGGGAAGAGACAGGTTCGCTGTTCAATGGAATGTAACTGCGGGAAGATTCGCTTTGGGGTGCGACCCAGGAACGCAGAGAGACGAAGACAATATTCCTGACTGCAATTTGCTGCTTTCACCTGTCTACGAGGAAGAAGACGAATTTCGAACCACGTTGGGAGTGTCGTTGATCGAAAATCGGCGTGACAGTCTCTCCAATCCCTCCCGTGGCAGCTTCTGGAGCACGACGTTGCAGGTCTCCCCCAAGTTCTTGGGCTCGGAGACACAATACGTGAGACTCTTTGGTCAGCTCTACTATCACCACCCTCTCACCAAAAGCCTCGTTTGGGCCTCGAGCTATCGTTTGGGCGTCGCAAGCGGCTCCACGGAGTTTCTGTTCATCGAGGATCGATTCAAGGCAGGAGGAGCCAACTCGGTGCGTGGCTTCAAACAAGACTCACTGGGGCCGTCCATTGCCGTTCCCGAGACCGACGAGGAGTTCTTTCTCGGCGGACAGGCGGTCGTCGTCATGAACCAGGAGCTACGCTTTCCCCTCTATAAGATGTTGCATGGTGGAGTTTTCTACGATACCGGTAACGTCTTTGCCAACGTCAGGGATTTGTCGCTTTCTGACTTGCGGCACACGGCGGGCGCGGGAGTGCGACTGGTGTTTTCTTTCGGGGTTGTCAGGCTCGACTGGGCGCGAATACTGGATCTTCAGGAAGGCGAGGACCCCTCACGCTTCCACTTCAGCTTCGGCTACGCCTTCTAGCAAGAAATCAAGAATTCAAGAACTCGAGAATCTCAAGGATGGCTTCTTGATTTCTAGATTTCCTGATTTCTTGACTTCCTTGTGTCGTTCCGTTACTTGTAAGCGTCTATTGACGGCTGTCGATGTTGCAGGTTGCCGCCCCTTCTTTTTCCTCGCACGGGACTTGTTTCCAGCCGCCGCGGACGGTTGATCCGCCGCAGTAGGATTTTCCGCCGGCGTTCGGATTGTTGAGGTAAGCGAGGACGGTAGAGCAGTCTTCTCCATCGCCAAGAATCACTTCACATGTGCCCGAGTAACCTGGGTTGATGTAACAGCATTTCATTGCGGGCTTCTTGGTCTCCTGAGCGGCTGTTCCCGTTCCGGGAAGAGCAGCTGACGAGAAGAACGACGAAGGCAAGCCCGAAAGCCGCACCGAGAACGAACCTGTGACTTCGCTTCATTTTGCCCTCCTTGTTGTCGGGATATCCATACCAAGTGTACTCGAAGTCCACGCGATTTTCACGGTGAGCGTCAATGGGCTGTCCGGCGATATAATGCGCCGAGCGTTGGCAAAGAGGAAGACCCCATGGAGTTCTATTACAAGGATGTTGAAAAAGACGTTCTCATCTTGTCGGCTGACGGGGGCCTGAATGCCGACAACGCAGATCGGTTCGTCGAGGAGCTGGAAACCCTGGTGGAATCGGGGATCCGTAAACTCATCGTCGATTGCGCGAGGCTCAGCTATATCTCGAGCTATGGAGTGTCAATCCTGGTTCGACTTCGTAGCAAATTGGCCTCTCGTGGTGGGGATGTCAAGCTCGCATCGGTTCAAAACTCCATCGTCAAGCTGTTGGAGATTGCCGATCTCGACAAGGTCTTTGGAATTTACCCTGGTCTCGACGAGGCCTTAAAGGCCTTCGGCTTGGAGAGGCGAGACGCCTGAATCTGCAGCCGACCCGATAGGAGACGATGCGATACGAAGGCACGATCTATCGGCCGCCGAGTGAGGCGGACTCCTATATCCTGCAAGCGACGATTGGTTGCTCGTGGAATGCCTGCATCTATTGCGCCATGTACCGCGAGAAGTCTTTTCGTGTCCGACTGCTCGAGGAAACGCTGGATGATATCAGAGCGGCGCGCGAAGCCTACGGAGATCAAATCGTCAAGGTGTTCGTTGCCGATGGCGATGCCCTGGTCATGGACCTCGAGCACTGGAGGGCCGTGTTGAAGGCGTGCCAGGAAGCGTTTCCTAGGTTACGGCGCGTGAGCGCCTATGCCACGGCAATCAATGTTCTGGCCAAAAGACCGGAGGAGTTGCAGGAGCTACGCGAGCTTGGCTTGTCATTGCTCTATATCGGTCCCGAATCAGGTGATGACGTCACGCTCCAGCGCATTGCCAAGGGTGCGTCGTTTGAACATCATGCGGAAGCGGCTCGACGGGCCCATGAGATCGGCATGAAGCTCTCGGTTATCTTTCTCCTAGGTGCCGGCGGTGTTGAACGAAGCGCCGAGCACGCGGAAGAATCGGCGCGGCTGGCGACCGAGATGGACCCACGGTTCGTGTCGCTTTTGACGCTGACTGTCATTCCGGGAACACCTATTGCCAAACTCGAGGAGAGAGGCGATTTTCAACTTCCGTCCGTCCATCAATTGTTAAAGGAACTGAGGGTCTTCATTGCCAAGGCCGACCCCGACGACGCGATATTCCGGACCAACCACGCCTCGAACTACCTCCCGCTGTCAGGGAGGCTCCCGCGCGATAGGCGGAGGCTTCTCGAAGTGCTCGATGCGGCAATCGGTGGCGAAGTGGTGTTACGGCCCGAGTGGAGTAGGGGACTGTAGCGGGGCACAGGAGTCAGGAGCCAGTGACACATCCGCGCGGCCAGGATGTCCACGGCATCGTGCGGATGCCCCGAGCCCTTGCCCCTGCCCTTGCCCCTGCCCTTGCCCCTGCCCTTGCCCCTGCCCGATCCCTGAATCCCTGCCCCTACCGTAGGCGAGACCTCGCCGTCCGCCTTCGCATAGCTTCGGCGAGACTCGCCGAAGTCGCTGGCCCATCGATCGATTCAGCGAAGGAGGCGGTAGCCGTTGACGATGCAAATCGACATCAACGGCGAAGTCGGGCTTGATTGCCCGGTGAGGACCTACGATGCGTAGCCAATTTGCCCCGATCTACGACCATAAACCCGCGTAGACGCTTCGGGTAGGGGCCCGGGCACGGGCTGGGGCAGGGACAATCGATCCATCCGGAGATTCATCCGAAACCATGAAGATAGTGAATTTTCATATCAGGTCCTTTTTTTCGCTCTTTCCTCTTGCCGAAAAAAGGGACCCGTCCCTTTTTTTCCTAGCGGGCGAGCTGGAACGTTCTTTCCCACCGGGTGCGGGTGAAAAAATGGATCGCAGTGGAGGCGAGGTTTTTGATGCGCTGTGCAAAATCCGTTTCCAAATACTCCGCCGTGGTTGCATTGTAGGACCAGTACACCACGAGAGCCCTTCCGCGAATCAAATCGCCCGGTAAAGTACCCCAGAAGCGACTGTCATAGCTGTTGTCGCGATTGTCTCCCATGACGAAATAGTGGTTCGCGGGCACCGACGTTTGCGGCATGGTGTCGCCCCGCGTGTCGAGAAACGGGTTCTGTGAGTCTTCTTGCGCTGGTTTCGAAAAATAGGCATAAGGTTCTTCGAGCAGCTCGCCATTGATGTAGACACGCTTTTTCTCGATGTGAATGGACTCGCCGGGGAGCCCGATGACTCTCTTGACAACGTTTTGCTCCGGTTCCGCAGGACTGCGAAAAACAACGATGTCACCTCGGCGAACCTCCCTCGAAGGGGCCACAATTTTGTCGATGAGTGCTGTCGCCGGGGAATAGAGCATTTTGTTGACAACGAGATGGTCACCAATCAGCAATGTCGGTTCCATTGAGGCGGTGGGAATCTTATAGGCCTCGGCAACGAAGGAACGACAAAAAAGCGCGAGGATAACGGCTTGGCACACGGCCTCGAAGTTCAGCCGGAGCGAAGAGTTTCGCTTGCCGGAGCTTCCCAACGTTTTCTTTTTCTTGCTCATGTGACTCGTTGAATTCTACACGATACAGGGGTCTGCCGCATCTCGGCGGGATTCCGAATGTGCGTGAACCTGTGCTCAGTGTTTTTCGGAGCGTGTTTGGAGGACCTGCTCCCGGTGTTCTCTTGCCCAACGTTCGATGCGTTTCGACACGTCTTTGGCGACGCGCTTCCACGTGACGAAGGACCCGGCGATAAAGTATTCAGCCTCTTGATGGAACTCTCCCACCTCCATCCGGTAGAGAATGAGATGGCGACTTTGATATTGGGGCTGAATGTGACCGGCACCAAAGTCTTGGCTTTGTTGAGCGACGTCGATCCGACGGTCCAGAATCTTGACCACGATATCGGCGGCGTTGATATCCTCCGCCAGGATGATGTTGACGCGCTTTTCGATCTCTTTGCGTAGGTCCTCTACGGTATCAGCCAGTTCTTTTTCTTTGGCTTTGGAAATTCCCTCCGCCGTTTCTCCAGCCACAGTCACGAACACCGAGACCGGCTTCTGCGCGTTTGATATTGGAGCGCTGAAAAGGAAGAATCCGGATGTCGCCAACGCAACGAGCTGGCGCCGAAACCTCATTTGATGGACGGCAATCATCTCGAGTCCAGACTAGGCCACGAGTTATCCCCTGTCAACAGGGGAGAGTTGGCTGACGTGGCGAGAGACTGACTGAGCTTATGGAGTCCAATGTGCTATTTGTCCAAGGCTCCCAAACCGTGTTATCCGTTACGCGCCCTGAAGTCACGCTTTCCACGGTCGAACAAAGGAGTCTGGCACATGAACTATCGGCGAACGCTGGCGGTAAGCTGTTTAACCATCATTGCGAGTGTCTTTTTTGCAGGTCATTTGCTTGCACAAGCGACGAGGACCGATCTGCTGGAAGACTTTCAATGGAGGAACATTGGACCCGCCAACATGATGGGTCGTATCGCAGCGATCGATGCCCTTAACGACGATTACAGGCACGTGCTCATAGGCTCAGCTTCAGGTGGGGTATTCAAGTCCACCAACGCCGGGGTGACCTGGAGTCCGATCTTCGATGACTATGGAGCGGGCTCCATTGGTGACGTGGCGCTATTTCAGGGTAACCCCGACATCATCTGGGTAGGAACGGGTGAAGCGACCAACCGGAACAGTGTGGGCTGGGGCGACGGCATATACAAGTCAACGGACGGCGGCGAGACCTTCGCCCACATGGGTTTGAAGGATACCCACCAGATTGCGGAGATAGCCGTGCATCCGACCAACAAAGAGATCGTTTATGTAGCGGCCATCGGTCACCTCTGGGGTTATTCGGGAGACCGTGGAGTGTTCAAAACGACCGATGGAGGGGATACCTGGGAGAAGCTCACCCACGGCCTCCCTGACGATGGGAAGACGGGAGCGACCGAAGTCATCATGGATCCCGCGAATCCCGACGTCTTGTATGCCGGTATGTACCATCGTCTCCGGCAACCGGCGAACTTCCATAGCGGAGGACCCAATGGAGGTATCTTCAAGACGACCGATGGAGGTCAGACCTGGCGGAAGCTCTCGAACGGTCTTCCCACGGGCGACACGGGTCAAATCGATATCTCGATCTTCCGTAAGGACCCTCGAATTGTCGTGGCCAACGTCGAGGCGGATGAGAATTTGCCGGACGATTTGAGCTTGCCCGGACCGGGCATCTACCGTTCCGATGACGGGGGTGAGAGCTGGAAATACCTTCATCGACACAACACTCGACCTTTTTATCATGGACAAATCGAGATCGACCCGCTCGATGACCAGCGCATTTACGCCGTTTCCAGAGATTTCCAGGTATCCAAAGACGGTGGCGACACCTGGGAAAGACGATGGTGGGGAGGCGGCGGTGACGATCACGACATGTGGATTGCGCCTTACGATAGCAGGATCTGGTACATGGCGACGGACCAGGGGGCGCATTTGACCATCGACGGAGGGGAGACCGTACTTTCGTTCAACAATATGGCCATCGGGCAATACTACGCCATCGGTGTCGACATGCGCGATCCGTACTGGGTCATCGGTGGCCTTCAGGACAACGGAATCTGGATGGGTCCCAGCAACAGCCGGGAATGGCGCGGCATTTTGAACGGCCACAATACCTGGGTTGCGGAAGGCGATGGATTCCACTCGCAGATCGATCCCACCGATTGGCGAACCCTATACACCGTCAACCATGTCGGCTTCGTGGCTCGACAAAACGTGGAAACGCGCCAACATACATTCATCACACCGACGCCCGAGACGACAGTGAATTTTGCGGACTATGCCGATTCCGACTACCCCGTGGAGGCGCCGAATTACACCATTTCTCCCGGAGAGCACTGGTTCTTTGGCGAAAGCCCGGACCGGCCGCCTTTACCGCCGCAGTTTCGCTTCAATTGGTCGAGCCCCTTCATCATCTCGCCGAATAATCCTCGAACGGTCTATTTCGGTTCGAGCTATCTCTTCAAATCGGTGGACAGGGGCGACACCTGGCGAATCATCAGTCCTGATGTGACGACCAACGACCCCGCCCTCAGGAATCCCAACAACAAAGGGGGTTTGACCACGGAGAACACGGGCGGCGAGCATCACTGCACCATCATCACCATAGCGGAATCGCCTTTGGACCCCGGTGTCGTCTGGGTGGGTACGGATGACGGAAACGTTCAGGTGACGCGGAACGGTGGTGGGAGCTGGATGAACGTCCGAGACAGCATTCCAGATATACCTCCAAAGATCTGGGTGAGTCGTGTCGAGGCTTCGCACTTCGATGCCGGAACGGCCTATGTGTCTCTGGACAATCACCGGTACGACGACACTCAACCTTATGTCATCAAGACGACCGACTTCGGCGCGACATGGACCGACATATCGAGCAACCTTCCGGACGGTAGTGCCTACGTCATCCGGGAAGACTTCAAGAATCCGAACCTGCTCTTTGTCGGCACCGAGTTCGCCTTGTACGCATCGGTCGATGGCGGCGAGAGCTGGAGTTGCATGATGAGCCACCTGCCCACCGTAGCGATCCATGACTTGGTCATACATCCGCGAGATGCCGACCTCGTTGCCGGCACACACGGTCGGAGTATCTGGATCGCCGACGATGTGACGCCGCTTCAGCAGTTGACGGACGAGGTGCTGGCCAAAGACGTCCATATGTTCGAGAATCGCACCGCCACAAAATGGGTTCGTATCAACGAGGGGAGAAAGCAGCCCGATTTCGAGTTCCGGGGACCCAATCCGCCGTCGGGTGCGTTGATACACTACTACCTCAAACGAGCTCCCAAGGACCCGGTAAAGATCGAAATCCAGGACGGGGAAGGGCATCACAAAGAGGTTCTCGACGCTAAAGGTGATGTCGGGATCAATCGCGTGGAGTGGAACCTTACCTTCGAAACGACTCCTGCGAATCGCCTGGCCTTCAAGAGACACCTCTCTGACGTGATGGATCGGTTGTCGCCATTGGTCAGTAAGCCGGAGGAAAAGCAGAAGTTGGCTGATCTCGTCAAGCGCTTGGACGAAGCCTCGACGGAGGACCCGCCGCCGAAAACTGAGGAAGAGTCTGAAAGGGAAGTTAGGGAAAGACATCCGGACAACCTACTGAACCAGATCCGCCGTGATCTCGTTTGGAGCTTCAGTATCTATGCCGGTGGAAAGCCGTTCTTTGGTGACAAGTTGGGTCCGGTCGTGGCGCCGGCGGGTGAGTACTCTGTTACTCTATGGGTCGACGGCAAATCCTACGAAGAGTCTGTCACTCTCCGCGACGACCCCCTAATCAAGTAGCCCGTCATCAGTAACCAGTGGTAGTTTTACTGCTTATTGGTCACTGTTTCCTGGCTTCTGGTTTCTGACTTTTGGGCTCTTGTCACTGGCCACTTCCAACTAACTTGTCGCGGGCGGGGCAAGGGGTATGGGATCGGGCAAGGGCACGGGCAGGGGCAAGGGGCATCCGCACGAAGTTAGTCTCCGACGCGGCGGACGTCCTGACCGTGCGGATGCTGGTCACTGGTCACTGGTCACTGGTCACTGGTCACTGGTCACTGGTCACTGGTCACTGGTCACTGGTCACTGGTCACTGGTCACTGGTCACTGGTCACTGGTCACTGGTCACTGGTTACTGGTGACCGATAACTGGTGACTAGATTCGCTGACTTGTAATCCACATTGACGGCGCCTTCATTTGCGGCTTCTCACTACCTCTTAGTATCATGGATTATCGGCACCAATTGCGGAGAGAAAAATGAGAAAGCGCAAGCTTGTCAACGTGTCTTTGGTATTTCTGTTCTTTTGCCTGGCAACGACTTCCTATGCCGACAAAATAAAAGGCTACATCTGGGATATCCAGGGTAGAACGGTTGTGGTCGAGGGTGTCGCCTTTTCAATCCCACCCAACGCCAAGATCGAACGCAAGAAACACGAGGGCATTCGGTTCCAAGATCTACAGATTGGCTGGGAGGTCGAGGTTGAGGGGAAGCAGCAAGACGGGAGCTTTCTTGTCAAGAAGTTAAAGGTCAAGAACGAACGTTATGATGATATCAAGATAGAGGGATTCGTTGTGGAAGTCAACGAGTCTCATATCGATGTCGACGGTCACCACGTCCGCTGGCCTTCTGACGTCAACCGTAACATGGTCGTTCCAGGGATTCGCATCAAAGGTAAAGGCATCATCATGGACGACGGCACGATCGAGCTGAAAGAAGCTGAGATTCTGCCACGTGGATTAGACCAGGGCGAGACTGAGTTCATGACGATGGCGAAGCAGGAGATTGGACAGCTCAAACAGCAAATCGAGCCCTTCGACAATCCCGAGCTTCAAGAGTACGTGAGTCGAATCGGTCAAAATCTTGTTCCTGCTTGGATAGATCCGAATGAGTTCAATTTCAATTTCACTGTCATCGACGATCCGACGTTGAATGCTTTTGCGCTACCGGACGGCACAGTTGTTGTTCATACGGGTCTTTTGGCCGTTCTCGAGAACGAGGCTCAGCTTGCAACGGTGATAGGGCACGAAATCGCTCATGCCACCCATCGGCATGGCTATAGGGGGTACAAGAACGCTCAGAAAATGTCCTGGGTTCAGCTCGGAGCCATGGTGGCTGGGGCGGTCGTGGATACCCAAACGAATAGCGCCATCGCGGAGACTCTTGTAGGGCTCGGCTCGGGACTGGCCATATCCGCTGCAGTGAATGGCCATGGGCGCAATCTCGAGGACGATGCGGACCGGATCGGCCTCCATTACATGGTCGATGCCGGCTACGATCCCTACGAGGCCCCGGTCGTCTGGCACCGCTTCAACGAGCACGTGCAAGATCAAAGCGCCGTCACCAACTGGTTCTTCAGCGATCACTCGACCCACAAGGCACGAATCAGTAACTTGACTCGAGAGATCAACGCGCACTATCGAGAAGGCTTCGACCGGTCGTCATATAAGACCTATGAAAAACGCTACCTGGAGATGGCGGAGCCCCTTCGGCGTCGCACCGCTGTCCAGGACTACCATCGCAAAGAGTACAAGAACGCAGCCAAGTACTTCTCGCAGTCCCTCGAGAAGGATCCCAATGACGCAGTAGCCCATTTGTATATGGGAAAGATCATTTTGGATACGGGTGGTCCGGAAGCCGCGGATCGGGCTCTGGAAGCCTACAAAACCGCGGCTCGACTCGAGTCCAAGTATGCCGATCCCTACAGAGAAATAGGCCTCCTCTATTACAGAGTGGAAAACCATCAGGCGGCGGTGCAGGCTTTTGAGACCTACCTGCAGATGGAGCCCGACGCACCGGAAGGACAAGAAATCCGCGCTTATATCGCCAAGGTCAAGCGCTGACAGCATCACCTTGGCACTAATTGACTTCATGACATAGACTTCCCTGGACGCAGGCACCATATTCTGGTGTTCCTACTTGGCGAGGCCACATGCTATTGAAAATTCTAGGCGTTATCGTCGTCCTATCCGTTGCCCTCGTTGCCTATCTGGGATTCATGCGGGGGCGGCTAGATCGATTCATGACTCGAGACTGGGTGGAGCTTCGTCCGCCTCCGGCTGAGGAAACCTTCGATCCGAAGATGGTTGCCGACCTACCCGTGCCGGCCCAAAGTTACCTACTTCATGCCATTCAGCCGGGGACTCGGTTGGCCGGTTCGGTCTACCTCGAGATGGAAGGGCGCATCGGACTACAGCCGGGTGGCGAGAAACTACCCTTAATCGCCCAAGAGATCCTCGCCGCTCCTGCGGGATTCATCTGGAAGGCGAGTGCGGGCAGTGGTCTCATGCAGATTTCTGGTTACGACTACTATCGTCGAGATGAAGGCGGAATGAGGTGGTTCCTTTGGGGCTTCATCCCGGTGATGTCCGCCCAGGGTCCCGATCTCACCCGGTCGGCGGCGGGACGAGTCGCCATCGAAGCCATCGCTTGGCTTCCGTCCATTCTCGTCGGTAGCGACAGGGTTCGTTGGGAGACACTGGACGATCGGTCGGTTCGCGTTTACATACGAGTGGGTGATGAAGAAACGGCATCGGTGCTCCATGTGTCCACAAACGGCCGTCTCGAACGAGTCGAGATCATGCGCTGGGAGTTGGAAGGTCTCGACGGATCTCCGGGATATCTCAAATCGATCGCCGAGCTCGCCGGGGAGGAGCGGGAGTTCAAGGGTTACCGGATCCCGACAGAGGTCCGATTGATCTCCAGAGCAGGAACACCACAGGAGAATCCCTTCTTCGAGGCGAGGGTCCTATCCGCTGATTATCAATGAGCGGGCAAGATTGGATATGATACTTCTCCATGGCGAACGACGAGGAGAAGAGAGGGCTCTTCAATAGGATTTGGGCTTCTGTTTTTAGAGGCCCGATCTACCCCCGCAATGACCGTGATCGCAAAAGGGTTGTTCTCAATAACCTGCTTCTCCATTTCCGTCCGACAAGCCTTCCTAAAAGGACGCTGAAATACACCCATACGTTCGGTTTGGGCGGTATGTCTCTCGTGCTCGTGACAGTGCTCTTCGCCACGGGCATCTTGCTCATGTTCGCCTACGAGCCCTCTCCGGAAAGAGCTTATGAGTCCATTGTGAGCCTCCAGCATAATGTCTTGTCTGGTAAGTTGATCCGCAACGTCCACCATTGGAGTGCCAATTTTCTCATTGCCATTGTGCTCTTGCATTTGTTGAGGGTCTACTTCACCGGTGCCTACCACGCTCCCCGGCAGTTCAACTGGCTCATCGGACTGTCGCTGCTTTTGTGCATCGTCATATCGAACTTCACCGGCTATCTCATGCCGTGGGATCAACTCTCGTACTGGGCCATTACTATCTCCACAGGCATGATCGGCTACGTCCCCGCGATAGGTGGCTGGCTGCAGGAATTTGTTAGGGGCGGGACGGAGATCGGTTCGTCGACGCTCGTCATGTTCTATACGTTGCATACTACCGTCGTACCCGCGCTCCTCATCCTGCTCATGGCGTTTCACTTCTGGCGTGTCCGGAAGGCGCACGGCGTCGTGATCCCGCGCTCGGTCGATGAAGCGCCCGACGAAGCGCCCGAGTACGTCCTAACCCTTCCAAACCTCTTGCTCCGGGAGCTCGTCGTCGCGTGTCTCCTCATTGCTTTCATCATGGTGATGTCGGTCCTCTTTGACGCACCGCTCGGCGAAGCCGCTAATCCGGGAATGAGCCCGAACCCTGCCAAAGCGCCATGGTACTTCGTGGGACTTCAGGAGCTCCTTCTTCATTTCCATCCGTTCTTCGCGGTCGTCGCGATTCCTTTGGTCGGTGCCGTCGTCCCTTCTATTCATTCCTTACTACCGATACGACAGGTTGATGTCAGGCGTGTGGTTTCTTTCGCACAAGGGCCGCCGCGTAGGTCTCGCGGCGGCGGTCGTGGCGGCGATTTCCACACCCATCTTGATTCTCCTTGACGAGTTTTGGCTCGATATGACGAGCTGGCTTCCCGGAGTTCCGGCAGTCATCCGCAGCGGCCTCATACCGGCGGCCGCCGTCGCCGCCGCGCTCGCGGGATTCTACATGTTTGCAAAGAAGAAATACTCCGCGTCGAACAACGAGATCGTTCAAGCGATGTTCATCTTGCTGACTGTCGTCTTGGCGATTCTCACGTTGACCGGGGTGTGGTTTCGGGGCGCCGGCATGGCGCTAGAGTGGCCTTGGAGCCGGTGGTGATGAGCGACCGTCAAAAGAAGAACAAGAAGGCCCGCGAAGCTGAAGACACCACCGTTTCCCGGCGGAGCTTTCTTTTGGAAGATCTGGCTTACGTTGGGTGGCCTTTTTCTTTTGGAGTGTGTTTGGGTTGTCGTGGATTTCCTGCGGCCTCGCAAGGGTCGGAGCGCTTCGGAGGAGGAAGACATCATCGTAGCTGGCCCGGTGGAGAGGTTCGAAGTCAATTCCGTAACGGCCTTCCAAAAAGGGAAGTTCTATCTGGCGAGAATGGAGGACGGTGGTTTCTTGGCGATGTCTCGGGAATGCACACACCTTGGTTGCACGGTACCGTGGGTCGACGAGGATAGTAGGTTCGTTTGCCCTTGCCACGCATCCGCCTACGACATCAAGGGGGATGTGGTGAATCCGCCGGCACCTCGTGCGCTCGATTTGTTTGCGGTGCGTATCGAGAACGGAATCGTCAAAGTCGATACGAGTCGGGCTATTAGACGTAAAGCATTCGACGTGACTCAGGTTACTGAGCCGTAAATCCGACATGAGAGTTGATCCGCTCCAAAGCTGGAAACGGGCAGGCGTCGTGGCGACGTCGGTCATCATCCTCGCGGTGCCCGCCTATGTGGTCAAGGAAAGCTACCTGCGGTCATCGGCTGATTTTGTGGAGGAGGAAGCCGGCTTTGTGGGGCGCGAGAAATGCACTTCATGTCACGAGACCGCCTATGAGCTATGGCTGGGCTCGGATCACGACCACTCAATGGCCGTCGCCGATGAGAGTATCGTCCGTGGTGATTTCGATGATGCCGTGTTCGAGCACCACGGTGTCACGAGTCGATTTTACCGAAAAAACGGTAAGTACTTCGTTGAGACGGAAGGACCCGACGGTGCGCTGGATGATTTCGAGATTGCCTACACCTTCGGTGTCGAGCCGCTCCAGCAGTATTTGATTCCTTTTCCCAACGGTCGCCTTCAATCGCTCACGATTGCCTGGGATGTCGAGCGTAGCCGGTGGTTCCATTTGTATCCGGATCAGGTCATTCCTTCTGACGACTGGCTGCACTGGACTCGTAGCGCACAAAACTGGAACGGCATGTGTGCAGAGTGCCATTCGACGAATCTCAAAAAGGGCTATGACTACCAAACGAAGTCTTTCGACACGACGTGGTCCGAGATCGATGTGAGCTGCGAAGCATGCCACGGTCCCGGCTCCCGCCACGTCGAATGGGCGGAGCTTCCGCCCATGGCTCGCCCGGACGTCGAGAACTACGACTTGGTCATTCGAACCGGTGGGATCACCTCCAGGCAACAGGTGGAGCTTTGTGCGCCTTGTCATTCCCGGCGAACCGAGCTGGGTGACTACGACCACACCTCGATGGAGCTCTTGGACAATTTGGTGCCTGCAGTGCTGGAAGAGGGCTTGTACCACGCCGACGGTCAAATCCTCGAGGAGGTTTACGTCTACGGTTCCTTCGTGCAGAGCAAGATGTACCAGAACGATATTCGATGCAGTGATTGTCATGACGTCCATAGCCTGAAGCTCGTGAAAGACGGTAATGACCTTTGCCTGCAATGTCACCGCGGTGACACTTACGACAGCTACGACCACCACTTTCACCAAAAGAACTATGAGGGCAAGCCAAGCGATGGGGCGCTCTGCGTCAAGTGTCACATGCCGGAACAGCCCTACATGGTCATCGATTACCGAGCGGATCACAGTATCCGCAAGCCTCGGCCCGACTTGACAGCCGAGATCGGCACTCCAAATGCTTGTAGCCAGAGTGGGTGCCATGATGACAAGCCACTCCGTTGGCTTCTCGACTACTACGAGCGGTGGTATGGAAAAGCCAAAAGGCCGCACTATGGAACCATTTTTGCTGCGGGCCGCGTGCGGAACCCCGAGGCCATGTCGGAGTTGATCCGAATGGCGGGAGACGACCTCTATCCTGCGATCGTCCGAGCCACGGCTTTGTCTCTTCTGGGGCAATACCCGGGTGAGGAGAGCCAGGCCGCATTCAATAGAGCGCTTTCCGACGAGGAAGCCCTCCTCCGCTATACGGCGGTGGAACAAGTGGCTGCTGAGGGCCCCGAGCTACTGGTCGACCGCGTGGCGCCTCTTCTTTTCGACCCGGTGAGAGCGATAAGGATGCTTGCCGCATCCCGGCTAGCAGGCATGCCCGACGAGCACATGAAGCCCTATCAAAAGGCGGCGCTCGAGGAAGCACTCGAAGAGCACATCGAAGCCATGCAGTACTCGCTTGACTTCTCATTCGCAGGCCACAACCTTGGGAACCTGTACTCGCAGCTCGGGGATCCCGAGAAGGCGGAAACTTACTACCGCTCGGCCATTGAGATTGATGACCTGTTCTACCCCGCCAAAATGAACCTCGCCGTTTTGTACAACTCTTCGGGTAGGAACGACGAGGCCGAAGTTCTGCTCAGGGAAGTCCTCGAGCAGTACCCTCAAATGGTGGACGCGGCCTATTCCCTGGGACTTCTTTTGGCGGAGTTGCAGCGTTTTCCAGAGGCCGCGGAATACTTGTCGCAGGCCTCGGAGGGTTCGCCGAACCATTCCCGAGTGCACTACAACCTGGGTTTGACCCTGCAGTATCTCGGGCGTGCTTCCGAAGCGGAGAAGGCCTTCACGAAAGCTCTCGAGGTCGAGCCGTCCAACCTCGATTATCTATACGCTCTGGCCGATCACTACGTCAAAACGAGTGATTGGCTCAAGGCTCTCGAAGTGGCTGAACGGATGATGGTTGTCCATCCCGAAAGTCCCCTAGGCCGGGATCTCAAGGCCAATATCGAGAGGACTCGCGGAGGGGCTCAGAGGTAAGGGGCGAAAAAACTCCCTGTCTGACCTCTTTTCATGCCATCCGTTGCACCCAGCCGTCCGGTTCTGATGACAGTCGCTCAGCGCGCTCTACGTGTAAAATGCCGTATCTAAAGCAGTTGCAATTTGACCTGTTGTGGTATCTAATTTGCTAAGAAGAGCTTTTGCTGGGCGGGCTTACCCGCCCATTGAAGCCATTGTCCTAGGAGGTACTCATGGCTTCCGTTGGCCCTGTCCATCCTAAGGAGGTACTCATGGCTTCAACGTCGACTGGCGGTTGGTTGGCAATGATCCGCAAGGAGAATCTTCCTTTGGTCGTGGCCCTTCAGGGGCTCGCTTTCTTTCTGCTGGCTTTCCTGCTTGGGACACCTCCCCCATACCACGACTCGGAAGACGCCTCCGTGGCCGGCTGGCTAAGGGACGCTCAGTCCCCTCAGTTGGTCTCCGATACCCAGGTTCCCACTGATCTCATTCCGGAACAGCTTCGATTGCCGCGCTTCCCCGAACCGGAAGAACGCACCTTGGAGCGGCAGCCGGCTGCAGCCGAAGAGGACAGTGAGGTGACGGCTGGTGCCACATCGACATTGACTGCACTAAGAATCGACACCATTTCGTATTCGACACCAACGATGGTGCAGGTGGCTCTGGCACTTCCCGATGCTCCTGACGAGATAGCACCTGGCATGATCTCCGATCGACGTTTCGGAGAGGGCACGGGACGACCTGGAAGAAAAGGTCGGAGAGGTTGGGGAGAAGGTATCGGCGGTATAGGAATCGGCGACATGGGAGATGGTCCGAGGTGTCATCCGCGTAGACCAGGCTTCTTAGAGAATCCTCGGAATCCCGTCACCGGTCCTCCCCCGGTCATCGGCTATTAGCGGGATAGTCGCAGACTCTGCCAGTCAGAAAAAAGCGGCGGCCCTCACGGGCCGCCGCTTTAGATCTTTTCCCCACAGTACTTGCAGTAAACGGCGTCGGCATCGTGTCCCTCGCTGGCACATTGCGGGCAAACCTGGGTACTGAGCTTCACTTTGCGCGCTCCTGCAACTTCTACTGTTACGATGCCCGTCGGAACGGCAATGAGGCCGTAACCCATGATCATGAGTGTCGAGGCAAGAAGCTTCCCGATGACCGTTTGGGGGGCGATGTCTCCATAGCCCACAGTGGTCATCGTGACGACGGCCCAGTACATGGATTGTGGGATACTCGTAAAACCGCGCGACTCGCCCTCGATCATGTACATGAGAGAGCCGACTAGAAGAACGACAGTCAAGACGGCACCAAGAAAAATGATGATCTTCCGCATGCTGGCTCGAAGAGCCGCTTGGAGCATCCGTGCTTCGCCGACGAAGTGGGATAGCTTCAAAACCCGGAACACACGAAGCAGGCGGAACGCTCGGATGACCATGAGAGAGTGCGTTCCGGAAATGAATAGATTCAGGTAAGTAGGGACGATAGCGAGGAAGTCGACCATTCCAAAGAAGCTAAAAGCGTAGCGTAGAGGACGACCGACACATAACAGACGAAGGATATACTCGATGGTGAACAGAAGAGTCACTATCCATTCGATAGCAATGAGGTAGCTGCCGTAAGCGGCACTGATCGACTGGACGCTGCCCAAGAGCACCGCAACGACGCTCACCAGAATGGTGATGAGCAAGGCGACATCGAAAGCCTTCCCGCCGGGGGTGTCCGCTTCGAAGATGACCGTGTGTAAGCGATGGCGCCAAGTTCTAGGAATCAAGTTCATAAGGACTGTGGCACAGTCTAATCCGGGGCGATGAAGGCAATCAAACGGCGTTGTGGGTGCTCGGCTTCGCTTTTTCTACGGTCTGAAATTGTGTTAACTTGTTTGACGAGCGCCGATCGAGAGGATCTAGTGGGCTCTTATCCAAGATCGCACTTTGCAGCTTTTGTTTCTTTAGCCGCACTCGTTGCATGATTTGACCACCCTGTGTCCGCGCAAGAGGGCCCTCTCCGGTACTTTCCAGACGACTCCTTCAATTTCATCGTCGATTCACTAGGTGATGTCACTTTTCGCGCTCAAGGACGTGTCATCCTTCAAAACGGATTTTCAGTTCTGACCGGCGGTAAGTTCGTTGTCGAGATTATCCCCAATATCGCAGCAATGCCTTCTCGCCGTCGATAAGGATCTTGCGTTGTTCATCCGGAAGGACGAGCGCCGTCTCAAAGAGCTTCTCGACCGGCCCCGAATGATCCTCGCCCTTGGGACGCCTCTTATTGCGGTCGTCAGTCGATGTGGGACCAACTAAGAATCGTAGCCGTATTCCCGTTGGAGGCGTTGGATCCACATTCGGTTGGCGTCGAGGTACTGTTGCGCCTTTGGATACCTCGTGGAAGGTTGCCAGAACCTGTCAGCAAGAGCTCGAGCGCCGAGAGCACAGATTAGGCCGAGTACGAGGCCGGACACCCCAGAGATGAAGCCAAAGAAGATCTGCGCGAATAAACGCGCGCTCGGTGGCCCCATGGAATTGAGGGAAGACGTCAAGAACCAGAAGACGAGGAAGATGCAAGCCGTCGAGACGAGAAACGCAATCACGAAGGACAGAAAGCCGACTCTGCCGACATTGGCTTTTCTTTCGTCTTCTTTGTTGATGGCCAGACGCACTTCGGACTCGTTTTCGAATCCGTAATCACGCGGGTGGGGTTTCTTCATGGGTGCTCCCCCCAGACCTACATCCCCACTTAGGTATACGGAACGCCGCGGGAGAAGTTTCCTTTGAGGTGGTTCGGAGACAAGCCAAATCAAAACAGTGGTTTACGGATGTCTGCGGCCTTGATTCCAGTACGGTCTTTCGGTCGATGATAGAATGCGCCGCGAAAGGAGGTCCCATGCGATTCTCATGGACCCTGGCTTCGTTACTTGCGGCTTCGCTGAGCTACGGACCCGCCTACGCCCAAGACATTTCCAAGAAAGCGGCGTTTGGTTGGATCGACACGAACGCGGACACCCTCAAACGTGTCAACAAAAACATATGGAACTATGCAGAGGTAGGTCTCGAAGAGCACCAGTCTGCCAAGGAGTTGATGGACCTCCTCCGTGACAATGGCTTCACAATAGAAGCTGGGGTGGCCGGCATGCCCACTGCTTTCGTGGCTTCCTACGGTACCGGCCGGCCGATCATCGGTATCTTGGCCGAATACGACGCCCTACCCGGACTGTCCCAGGAAGCCATGCCCGAACGAAAAGAGCGACCCGGCGTCGAGAATGGACACGGTTGCGGGCACAGCGTCTTTGGCACTGCCAGTACCGGGGCCGCCATCGCCGTGAAGAACGCGATGGAAACCCATGGCGTCGAAGGAACCGTGCGCCTTTATGGCACTCCTGCAGAAGAGACAGGTATCGGCAAGACCTACATGCTACGTGAAGGCCGCTTCAAAGACGACGACATCATCCTTCAGTGGCACTCGAGCTTCGTCACAGCGTCTGGCTATAGCTATACCAAGGCGGTTGTTTCAGTGAAGTTCAAGTTTTCGGGCTTGGCGGCCCACGCCTCCGCCTCTCCCCATTCGGGTCGCAGTGCACTCGATGCCGTGGAGCTCATGAACACCGGTGTCAACTTCATGCGTGAGCACGTCAAAGAAGATGCTCGCATCCACTATGTGATCACCAACGGCGGCGGCCAGCCGAATGTCGTGCCGCCTGAAGCCGAAGTCTGGTACTACATTCGCGCCAACAAGCATAACGACGTCGAGGAGTACTACGACTGGGTCCATGACATCGCCAAGGCCGCGGCCGATATGACACGCACCAAGCTAACCTCGGTCGAGATCCCAACGGACATGCACGAAGTCCTGCCAAACCGCGTTCTGTCCGAGGTGATCCACCAAAATCTCGAGCTTATCGGTCCCCCCCCTTTCACGGCAGAAGACGAAGCCTTTGCCCGTAAGATCCAAGAGCCGCTAGGCCGCAAATTCCCCAAGGTGCTATCCGACCGCATCGAGCCGATGCCCGATGAGCCCGGACAAGGTGTGGCTTCAACCGATGTCGGTGACATCAGCTGGTTCGTTCCCGTGGGTGGTTTCGTGGCAGCGACACAAGCCTACGGCTCGCCGGGACACAGTTGGCAAATCGTAGCTTGCACGGGAGGCGGCATTGGCGAAAAGGGGATGATCGTTGCGGCAAAGACCATTGCCGGAACAGCTATCGACTTGTATGGCTCACCGGAACTGATAGAAAAGGCCCGTGCCGACTTCGAGAAGATCCGCGGGCCTTTGACTTATCGCACGCTCATTCCCGAGGGACAAAAAGCCCCGAAAGCTATCCGCTGATGGCTTGTTGAAGATCGAGTCCCTAAGTGTCTCAAATAGAGGCACCGACGGCAATAGGGCTGCCGATGCGGTCGTCCCGCGGATATGGAGAAATCGATTTTCTGTCCATTTTTCCATTCACAAACACCCAAATATTGGGTAGAATCCTTTGCCACATACCAGATATAGTGGCGGAGGTGATCCGTGGTGGATAGTGATCTTGAAGTTCTTTTCGACTCCGACCGGATCCGACAGCGGGTTTTTGAGCTTGCCAGAAACATTTCTCGCGACTACGCTGGCGGTTCTCTGCATCTAGTGGGGGTCTTGCGCGGGGCCTACCCCTTTACCCGGGATCTCTCGAAATCCCTGTCGATCCCGCACACGGTCGATTTCATTTCGGTGGCCAGCTATGGCGATGGAACCGAGTCATCGGGGGAGATCCAACTACGTCGAAAGCTAGGCCATCCGGTCAATGGCAGGGACGTGCTCATCGTTGATGACATCATTGACACGGGGACCACTTTGAGCTGGTTGGTAGACCATGTGCAACCGTTGCAGCCCCGATCCATCAGAACCTGCTGTCTTCTCGACAAGCCTTCGAAACGTCAAGTTCCGGTGTCTACGAACTACCTAGGGTTCCCTATCGATGACCTGTTCGTCGTGGGCTACGGGCTGGACTATCAGGAAAAATACAGGGAACTTCCCTATATCAGCTGGGTCTCCCCGCGAACGGTGGTTACCTGAGTTAAGGACCCAGCCAAGAATAACTTCCCATTTTGGGACGCCGATCCATCCCGTCTGGCTGCTGGCCGTCGGTCAACTATCCGTTCACTCCTCGCGCCTTGCCAGACGGGCGCCTCGACGCCCGAACAGGGGTACTTATTCTTGGCCCGGCCCTAGGACTGTCCGCAGAGATCGATCACGCCGGTTTGTCCCTGTGCATACCTATCGATGAGCCCGCCTCTGGGGGTCTAGGGAGCTCTCGGTGAGTTGAATAGAGGTGTTCTAGTTTCTCGAAAGCAGCTTCGGGCATCGTTGTCGGCCGGCGAGTCTCGAGATCGACGTAAATGGTGATCTGTTCATAGGTAGAGGCCAGGATGTCTTGCTCTACATGGAACATCCGCAGAAAGACGTGAGTTTTTCTGTTGTCGTAGTCGAGAAGTTGTAACGTGATGAGCAGCGGGTCGCCTTCGTTTAGCTCTTTTTGGTACGTCAAATGGCACTCGAGCACAAACGGTGAACCCCGACCTGCCTTGGCATGGTTCTCGCCAAGCGCCATTCGTTGCCAGAACTGTTCCATTGCCAGGTTGTAGGCGATGGCGTAGCAGCCCGCGTTCATGTGATCGTTGTAATCGAGCCACTCGGATCGAACCGAGATGCGGAGGAGCGCGAGGGGTCTCGTTTCTCTTCGTGTCATTTCGCATCACCAGATGAAGCAGCCAACCAACAAAGGTTGAAGCTCGGAAAACTCCCTCCGGCTCCTGGGTCACCTATACTACATCATAGATGCCGTGAGTTTTCCGGGCCGTCAGTTTCGTACTCGAGGATCGGATTGAATCGTTGTCGTTTCAAGCGCGACGAGCTGGGACGGCATCTCTAGGAGGCCGGCGACTGCCTTGAAAAATGCTTGGAGGGACTGGAACAAGAGACTTCGATCTGTCTATAATCATCGACGTTTGGTTCCAAAGTTACGAGACGCTAAGTCACTTTATCATCCAGCTTCACGGGAACGCGCTCATGGATCTTGAACTTCTTTCTCGAATTCAATTCGGGGCCACGATCAGCTTCCACTATCTTTTCCCTCCGCTGAGTATCGGCTTGGGACTCTTCCTGGTCATCATGGAAGGGACCTATTTGCGAACCGGCAACCCCATCTACCATCAGATGACACGATTCTGGGTCAAGATCTTTGGTTTGATCTTCGCGCTGGGAGTGGCGAGCGGCATCGTCATGGAGTTCCAATTTGGAATGAATTGGTCGACGTACTCGCGTTTCGTTGGAGATGTGTTTGGTAGCGCCTTGGCGGCCGAAGGTATCTTTGCCTTCTTCCTGGAATCGGGATTCCTCGCGATACTGCTGTTTGGATGGGACAAAGTCAAGCCCCGAACTCATTTTATTGCAACGGTTTGCGTGGCGCTGGGTGCCCACTTTTCCGCGATATGGATCGTTGTGGCCAACTCGTGGCAGCAAACGCCGGCGGGCCATCACATCGTGGAACACGTGTCGGGGCCGCGAGCGGAAATCGTGGATTTCTGGCAGGTGGTCTTCAATCCTTCTTTCCTCGACCGAATTAGTCACGTTTACATGGGGGCCTGGCAATCGGCGGCATTTTTGGTCTTGAGCGTCAGTGCATGGTATCTCTTGCGGAACCGGCATGTCGAAGTAGCTAAGGCCGGGATGCAAATCGCGGTTTTCGTGGCGCTCTTTTCCTCGGTGATGCAATTGGTCACGGGGCATAGCAGTGCGTCGACAATTGCGGAGACCCAACCTGCGAAGCTTGCCGCATTCGAGGGACACTACCACACGGCTCCTGCAGGGCTCTACGTTTTGGGATGGGTTGACGAGGGTCAGGAGACCGTGACGGGGATCCAGCTTCCGGGTATGTTGAGTTTTCTCGTCTACGGTGATGCCACTCGAAGCCTCACCGGCCTCGATGCCTTTCCGAAAAACGAACGGCCTCCCACCAACATTGTATTCCAAACCTACCACCTCATGGTTGGTGTTGGGTTCCTTCTGATTCTCATATCTCTGCTCGGTTTCTACAGCTGGAAACGTGGAACGTTGCTCACCAATCGCAGGCTGCTCTGGGTGCTTGTCTTCGCCGTTTTGCTGCCACAGATCGCCAATCAGTTGGGTTGGTTTTCGGCTGAGATCGGTCGCCAGCCATGGATCGTCTATGGGCTGTTGAAAACGGCGGACGCTGTGTCTCGAAGCATCTCCGTTGGGCATGTTGCAGCCTCTCTCGTGACGTTTGGTTTCGTTTATTTGTTGCTGTTCGTCCTGTTCGTTTACCTGCTCAATGAAAAGATTCAGCATGGACCCGACCAGCTCGGTTGAGTTGAGGAGATGTCTCGACGATGAGCCTTTCGTTTGATTTGAACACGGTATGGTTTCTGCTTGTTGGTGTCTTGCTGACGGGGTACGCGATTCTCGATGGGTTCGATCTAGGTGTCGGTGCGATCCATCTTCTCGCCAAAACAGACGAGGAGCGAAGGATCCATATCAACGCTATTGGCCCGGTATGGGATGGCAATGAAGTGTGGCTGGTGACCGGCGGAGGAGCTTTGTTTGCTGCGTTTCCCGAGGCCTACGCGACAGCGTTCTCCGGTTTCTACCTGGCGATGATGTTGTTGCTGGTGGGACTCATTTTCCGTGCCGTTGCCATCGAGTTCCGCAGCAAGCAGCCGATGAAGCGGTGGCGCCAGTTCTGGGACATCAGCTTCAGCGTGAGCAGCGTCCTGTCCGGGCTCCTCGTTGGCGTGGCGTTGGGTAACTTGGTACTGGGTGTACCGCTTGGTCCAGACTTTGAGTTTGCGGGAAGTTTCCTCGGCTTGTTGAATCCATACGCTCTTCTCGTTGGCCTGACCGGATTGTCATTGTTCGTGATGCACGGCAATATTTTTCTGGTCATGAAAACCGATGGAGCGCTCCAAGAACGCTTGAGGGGCTGGGTCAATCGGCACATCATTTTGTTCGTTGCCTTCTATGCCATCGCGACTGCCGCGACGTTTGGGTTCGTTCCGCGGATGCTTCAGAACTTGAAGGACAATCCCTTGGGTTTCATCGTCCCCGCCTTGGCTTTTCTTGCCATCGCCAATATTCCGCGAGAGATCCACCATGGTCGAGATTTTCGAGCGTTTCTCTCGTCGTGCTGCGCCATGGCGGGTCTTCTTGCCACATTTGGCCTCGGCGTCTATCCGAATCTCATTGTCTCGAATCCGGCCTTCGAGAACAGCTTGAACATCTACAACGCGGCTTCGTCCTCGACCACTCATAGGATCATGCTGGTTATGGCCCTTCTCGGGATGCCTATTGTGATCGCCTACACCGTCAGCATCTACTGGATCTTCCGTGGTAAGGTCCAGCTCGGTGCGCATAGTTACTGATGCACCGCTTGTCCTTATTGATCATCCTCGTTCTAATAGAGGGCGGGAGTGCCATGGCGATCGAAAAAGCCAAGTACCGTGTTGTAGAGTCAGAAGGTGATTTCGAGCTCCGTTCGTATGATGCAAGCATCGTGGCGGAGACGCTCGTCGAAGGCGACTTTGACAAGGTGGCCAGCGAAGGATTCCGCCGCCTGGTGGCGTATATCAACGGCAAGAATCGTAAGAAACAGTCGATCGCGATGACGGCGCCGGTGACGCAGGAGGCGAGGTCGGAAAAGATCTCTATGACCGCACCGGTGGGCCAGGAGAGAGTCGGTGGTTCGTGGAGGATCACGTTTCTGATGCCTTCGAGGTACACGCTAGAGACCTTGCCCGAGCCACTGGACGAAAGGATCGCACTAACAGAGGTCCCCGGCCGATGGATGGCCGTTGTGCGTTATTCAGGAACTTGGAGTCAAAAGCGCTACGAGGAAAAGCGAGCACTTCTCATGGGGTGGATAAGAAGACGCGGGTGGAGTAGCCTTGGCTCGCCGGTGTGGGCTCGTTACGACCCACCCTTCATGCCATGGTTCTTGAGACGTAACGAGATCCAGGTCGCGGTGGAAGAACCGAGCTCATAAGCTAAGGATTCTCTGGTGATTAGCTGACGAGTCCCACCTCCACTTCTATACGTGGCATAAGGGCAAGTAACTGATCCGTCACGTCTTTGATGCTTCGATTCGAAAGGTTGATGACGCTGCTGGCCATACGATAGTTCAAGTGCCGCTCCTCGTAGAGAGCTCGAATACACTCGTCCCACGAACCGTGGCGAGTTTGAACCTCGGCCCATAACGTCGCACCATGGACAGCGTTCTGACGACTTGCTAATAGGATTGCTTCATCGGGCGGTATATGAAGATAGATGAGCTGGGTCCAATCGAGAACGAGATTGGCATCGTCATAGTGGTCAATGGCACCTTCGCCCAATGAGATGATGGGGGGAGGAGAAGAAGAAACGGCCTTACCCAGCTCACGATTTTCCGCTTCCCGCCACTCTTTGAGTCCACGTTGAGTAATGATTTCATGCGAGGAAGCGCCCAGCTCGTGCTGGATGTGATCGTCGAGGTGGATTGCCGGCAGACCCGAGATTGACGACAAATGATGAGAAATCTTGCGAGTGATCGCGTTGACGAATCCGACAAGTGCTAGCGGCTTGAAGAGTTGATGCGTCGGATTGTAGCTGTAGTATCCATCCATGTTGTGTCCCTCCTTTTGCTCGAACGCAATGGCAGTCGATAAGAGCTGCTACAACAATTTCTTGGGGCTCAGAAGTGTGAGGTTCTCTAAGGTGCCAGAACCTCGTATGATGTCATTGAGGATTTCTCCTGAGCCTTAGGTGTAGCTTAGATATGTGTTGATTAATTGTCAAGTTTAATAATAGACAAATATTTAACACATCGACGTTCTTTGTTAGAGGATGTCAAGAAATTAGTTGAAACCATCGTAAGCGACTCATGACTATTTCCCTCAACCTCCGATCCTAAGTTCATGCGGCCTTGCACATGTCGTCGTTTCGGTGGATCGCATCGATGGCCGCAACCACGATCGTCGATGGATGCATGCCCCTTGATTCGTCTGAATTGTTGTTCGCAGTGCATCAGCACAGCGGCGAGCCATCGCTGGCGCATCTTGCTGCTCCGATAACGCTTGATGTTGCGCTCGCACTGCCGAACCATGGAGAACATGCTCTCTATGGGATTGGTCGAGTGCAGGCTCTTGCGCAGCAGAGCGGGAACCTTCAACCTGTGGAGCGTCAGTATCTCCTCGAGAGCTTCGACGAGTGAGTCGGCTGCCGACTCGTTGATGCTGCGAAGCCAGCGTTCGAACTCCCCCAACATCTTCTTCGCGTCCTTGTAGCTGTTCTGCTCCAAGGCTGTCGCAAAGAGGTGGTGTGCCTGCTTGCGGTAGCGTTTCGGCAGGTGGGGCTGGATATTGCGATCCTTGTGGAGCGTACACCTCTGGTGATGAGCTTCTTGCCGTATCGGTCCTTGAGCGTCTTGATGATACCCCCGCCACCATCGGTAACTCAGAGCACCTGCTTGGAGAGTCTTAATCCTCTCCGCTCCAGCTCCTCCAGCAATTGCTCGCAGAATCTCGTGGTTCTCCGTCGCTCCTTCCCAGAAGCCCAGAGGGCAGCTTTCTTCCCTCACGGTCCACGCCGAGCGCGACCACGAACGCCTGACCGCCACGGTGGACGGTCGGACTCGCGAAGACGGAAGTCGCGAGCTCGCTCCTGGAACTGCTTCAGCTGCTTCGCCGTCGCCTCGACCAGATGCCGCGACACCGAGCTCGGACTCACCCCGAAAGCCTTGCCTGCCTCCGTCACCGTCTCTTCGTACTTGCGCGCAGACATCCCACGCAGCACTTCCGAGAGAAGTTCTTCCGAAAAGCCTCCTCGATTCTTGAGCTTTTCGTAGGTTCTCAGCATAACCTCACCTTCCGGACCGCGTAAACGAGGGTGCTCGATTCCCAGCTTCTGGTCCCCCACATAGATCGACCCGCGCTGACTCGTCCATTTCATAAGCCCCGGCGACGTAGGATGGTAGTCCGGACCCGATCTCGCTTCGCGCTCCGGGGTGGAACACTTTTTCTTTGACGTCTCTGTGGAGCGCGCTATGCTGAGCCGGAACCTATCGATGTTGAACAACAAAATCAAAAGGAGTGTAGATATGCGAAAATCATTTGTTGTGGCAGCACTGTTCGCGGCGGTTGGGCTGAGCGCTTTGGCCGCGCCGGCGCATGCTCAGAATGCCACCATTTATGCGGTTCACGGGATCAACGGAGCAGATATTGGACTCGACATGGATCTTCCCGTCAGCGTAAGTGTCAATGGTGACTGCCTTGTTGGCCTGACCGATCCGTTTGTGTACAAGGAAATAGCGGGTCCTGTAGGCCCCTTGCTTCCCGGTGAGTATGAAGTGGAGGTCTTCTTGGGCGCCGGTTGTTCCGGTCTAAAGGTCATCCAAAACACCTTCTATTTGGCTGCGTTCGAAAATGCCAGCATCGTGGCTCACCTCACCGAGGAAGGTGTCCCCGTCCTCACCAAGTTCGTCAATGATCTGAGGCCGACCGACTATCATCGGGTGCGCGGCGTTGTGCGCCATGCTGCTGCAGCGCCTCCGGTCAACATTTGGCTGAAACAGTACAAACCGTATCGGATGTTCCAGATCAGAAATCTCGGGAACGGAGAGCAGCAGGCTTTTGAAGTCCGTGGTGGGGAATACATGGCGAAGATCAATACCATTTACGGAAAAAGGATCGCAGAGGCACCCTTGTCTCTCATGGATCCGAAAACCGTTGTGATCGTCTACGCAGTCGGTTCACTCAAGGCCGGCAGCTTTGATTTGATTCCTCAAACGATTCCCATTCCGATGCCGTAGCGGCATTGGGGACAGTCACCACTGTAAGCATTTATTTTCAATGGTTTATTTGGTGACTGTCCCCGTCTTTCTATCCATCTTGATGATGAGCCAGTTCCCTATATAGTCCTTGGGGGCGATGTTCGACACTGTCGCCGTTTTTCTTCCATTGGCTGTCAATGTCGTGATTTCGACGTCGACGGCTCCCCCCGCTGGTAGTCCAAAGTGAACCGGCATGGCGTTTTGCGAGTTGTACCCGGATCCCGTGTCGAGAATATTCATTCCCAGTAGCGTCTTTGTGCCCGCTTCATAGAGTCTTACTTCTGATCCGGCCAAGGTGTATCTTCCCTGTGCATCGAGCACCATGACCTGAAGTGATCGACGGGCGTTTTCTATTGGGAGGAGATTCTCGAAGATATAGTGCATGCCGGCACCGGTGAGTGCCAAATCGAGATCCCCGTCATTGTCGCAATCCGCCCAATGGGCGCCATGGTCGGCTTCTTGCTCCGCCAGATTCTCGGGAGTGACGTCGATGAACCTCTCACCATCATTTTGAAAAAGATAGTCACGGTAGTTCTTGCCTCTCGAGACCGTTCCGTTGACATAGAGGTCCAAGTGTCCGTCATGGTTGTAGTCGCCCCAGGTTCCTGTGTCATATCTGGCGTCAATGGCCAAACCCAATTTGGGAGCCACATTGATGAATTCCGTGCCGTTCATCGTTTTCGTAGAGCCCATTGGGTCCATAGTTGGCAAGGAAAATGTCGATATCGCCGTCGTTGTCAAAGTCGGCCAAGCTCGGTCTGACACTTCCATGACTCGACATTCCCAAGGGCCTGCCGCCCGAGTCGACACCCATTTCGCGGGCAACATCGACAAACGCGAACCGTCGTTGCGGAACAGACCATTGGCGTCTCCGTCCATGTTCGTGACATAAAGGTCCAGGTCGCCGTCCTTATCAAAATCAAACCAGGCCGCTCCAACGGTTCTGCGAGGGTCGGCGACACCCAACGTCTCTGCGGTATCGGTGAATTTTCCATTGTCATTTCTAAAAAGAACATTGGGCTTGTCTCGAAGTGCTACGAACAGGTCAACATCACCATCGTTGTCGTAGTCGACCCAGCTCATCTGTCGGAAGCTGCCGCTGAGCTGAACACCAGCGGATCGCGTTACGTCGGTAAAAACGTTTGCCGTCTCCATCATTTCGATAGAGTTTGTTGTTGCTCTCGGTCGCTCGATACGAATCCCACGAACAAGTCGAGATGACCATCGCCGTTGTAATCCCCCCAAGCCGAGGATCGGGTCACGTCCGAATCGGCAACTCCGACTTTGCGCGGCGACATCGGTAAACTTCCCGTCGTCATTTCGGTAAAGACGATTGGGCTCGTCTGCGAAACCCTACAAAAATGTCGAGGTCGCCGTCGTTGTCGAAATCCGCGATCGCATTTGTCAGAGTGTTTCCGTCTTTAAAAAGGTCTTCTCTGAGTCACCTCGAGCTGGGATTCCAGTTCTTGAAAATCTTTCTCGGGATCTTTTCGTCACGCATGGCGGCGTGATAGGCAAAGCTCGCCAGTACGGCGGCGTTTATTTTCAGATCCCGTGGGAATAATGTGGTCGTAAAAGTCCATGTTGTAATGCCATCTCCGGTCCAGTAGGCGATTCGGTCTTGAAGAAACTGAAAGCCGGGCAGTCCCGGCTTTATCGAAATTGACCTGATCCGAGCCCGTATTGCTGAACTTGGATAGGGTCTTCACATCGAGGTCGTGAAAAGGTTTCATCCACTCGATAAAGATGGGAGCGACCACCTCGGCTTCCCTGCAAATGAACGCCGCGAAACTGTCCCGGCGCCGTTATCGACATTGAAATAAACGGAGAAGTTCGTCCCAAGTCCGATTTGATTCCATCGCGAGGATTGCCGAAATGCTTCGCCACGTATCCAATCGAGCCTTTGTGACCCATTTCCTCCGATTCCCAAAACGCAATCCGTATCGTACGGCGGGGCTCTACACCAATCGCCTTGAGAATACGCATCGCTTCGAGTGCCGCGGTGACTCCCGCTGCGTTATCAGACGCTCCGGTGGCGGTATGCCATGAATCGAGATGCCCGCCGATCATCACGATCTCATCCGCGAGATCCGTGCCCCGTATCTCACCGACGACATTGACCAACTGAGTCGGTTCGCTCGCGACTTCTACGCCTATTTCAATCTCCAATTGGACCGGGATTTTTTTCTCGGTGAGCCGGTAGATTCGGTTGTAGTGTTCCGGGACCAGAATGACGGAGAGGAACACCGGATTCGATGTTTTCCACCGTCATGTCGTTCCTGAAGCTCTGCCGGCCGTCCACGCGAACCGTCCCATCGCCACCTCTTCCGGGATTGAGTACGACCGCAACCTCTTCGGATTTGAAAAACTTCTCGAGGTCGTCGGCCTCGAGGTCTTTCGGCTCGACAAGCTTCCACCAGATTCTTCGCTGCCTGCGCGAAAGGTTGATGTTTTTTCCCGTTGAAGCATAAGCCGCGAGAGATTTGTCATCATGCCGGACGGCATCCGGGGTAAAACGCTCGCTCATTTGTTTTTCCGGGTGCGCCAACACAATGGCACCCTTCAATTTTCCGCGGTACTTTTCCAAATCTTCCTTGCTCTGGATATCGGCGATGACGGGGGTACCGGTCAATTTGCCGTCCGTTCCCGGGGAAAATCCCACGGGATATCCGATGATGGGCTGATAGGTCGGTTCGAGCATGTGAATTGAAACGAGCTTTTGCTCCCAACTGGCGCCCGTTTGCCCCCAGGGCTCGAGGGCGGTATCGACCAGACCCATTTCATCCATCTTCTCTTTCGCCCATACCTGGGCTCGTCCCATGCCTTTGGACCCGGCCAGCGGGGCCGATGACGTCGCTCAGATACCAAACGTAGTCCATGGCCTTCGAACGTTCGAAACTTTCTTCTCTGATTTTGGATACGACGTCCCAATGAACTTTCTCCTGGGCGAAAAGCAAAGGGCTCAGTAGCGACAGTGAAACGATATGCAGTGCAACGAGACGTAGTAATGTCATGCTCACTCCTTCCACTCGTCGCGAAAGCGCGAAGCGGAATTGGAAAGCCTTTAGCCTCCTTTGTCTGAGAAGGAGGCACCTGTCCAACATTGGCAGGTTCAAAGCTCTTTGATCTTGATGTTCCTGAACCACACGTCGTCGCCGTGGTCCTGCAAACCAATCAAGCCTTCCGGCGCCGACGTTGGCCCAATCCGGATTGAGTGCGGGGAACTTGCTCCCGGCCACCAATTCATTCCATTCGGGTGTCCACAGATGGTATTCCAAAACCACCTCTCCGTTTTGGTAGTGCCAGACCGTTCCCTTGTAGACTTTGATCTCCGCGGAGTTCCATTCTCCGGCGGGTTTTGCGTTCTGTGGATTGGCGGGTATCAGGTCATATAGCGCTCCCGCCTGACGGTTGCCATCGACACCGGCCTCGGCGTCCGGGTGTCGTCTCGTTGTCGAGTACCTGCATCTCAGGTGCGGTTTTCCAGATATAGTCATGGGTGTCTTGTCCGAGATAGAAGATGCCCGAATTGCCGCCTTCCGAGATTTTCCATTCCAGCTTCAGATGAAAATTCGAGAACGGTTTTTCGTAGACGACATCTCCGCCTTCGGCGCCGCCGGCTTCACCTCTTCCTGAACCCTTGCAGAACAGGGTGCCGTCGTCGATTTGCCAGCCGGTTGGGAAGGTCTCTTTCTTGTAACCGGTCCAACCTGCCGACGTTTCTCCGTCGAACAATAGTATCCATCCATCGTCGATTTCGGCCTGGGTCAATTGATTGGGTCGGGCAACTTCTTCCACCGGTTCTTTGCCCGTCTCGCCGCCGGCACAGTTCTGCCTTTCACACGAGACGACGATGAGTGTTGACACGAGAATGCTCGAAACCAAGAATGTGCTTTTTTTGTTTCATGTTGTCGACTCTCCCTTTCATGCGGGCATGGCGGGTAAGGACCAGCCTTCTCTGTAGGTGTGCTTGATGAGTTCCGCCGCAAATTCTTTGGCAGACATTTCATCGGTCCATTTCTTGTCGAACGTCGGGTGGCCGTCGTGAATCGTGAAGCCGTCTTCAACGACGGTTTTGATCGTGTCGTTGTCTGAAATGTTGGTAAACGTCATGTTTTCTCCATCCCATTCCAGCTCTTTGTTCAATCCTTGGAGTCGTACGGCCAGCACACCCATGACGACCATTTCGTTGAAGGGGCCGGCTTCTCTGAATGGAGATGAAGTTTCGACCCGGTTGTCGGGGTCTTCTTTGCATGCGCGAACCCAGTCCATGTCATGGCTAAGCTCGACTTTGCGCATTGAAGGTTCCACGGTGGGTGTCCTTCCGGAAAGGAGCCAAGGTTCACGACCATAGCATCCGCATACCAACGTGTCTTTGGTTCCATGGAACAACACTCCACCACCGTCGTGATTCATGTCTCTTGCCGGCAGGCCAGCCTTCCGGTTTCATAGGCTGTATGCCCCCGTCGTACCAGATGACCTCAACCTCGGGCATGTCCACCTGCTTGAATTTCTCTCTTTTGGGAAAAGTGAGCCTGACCGTTTCCGCATGGGGAGCACAATCGGTAAGTAACAACGTCGAGCTACCCTGAACCTTGGTGGGATACTGAAGTCTGAGACCGACAAACACGGGGTGCAAAATGTGGCAAGCCATGTCACCCAGCGCTCCGGTCCCGTAGTCCCACCATCCACGCCAATTCCATGGAGTGTAGATCTCGTTGTAAGGGCGCATGGGAGCGGGGCCTATGAACAAATCCCAGTTCAGTGTGTCGGGTACCCACATTCCCAGACTGGGACGGTTGAGTCCCTGTGGCCATATTGGGCGATCGGTAAATGCTTCTACTTTTCTCACTTCGCCGATTTCACCGTTCCATATCCACTCCGCGATCTGGCGGACACCCTCACCTGAGGCGCCCTGGTTCCCCATCTGGGTGGCCACTTTGTATTTCTCGGCGAGTCTGGACATCAGTCGCGACTCATACACAGTATGGGTTAGAGGCTTTTGCAGGAATACGTGTTTACCAAGCGTCATGGCGTGCGCGGCGACCAGTGCGTGAGTGTGGTCGGAGGTCGCCACCACGACCGCGTCAATTGAATCCTGCAGTTCGTCGAACATTTTTCGCCAATCCCAATATTTCTTGGCGTTCGGGAAATCATCGAAACAAGCTTGCGAGTATTTCCAGTCAACATCGCAGAGTGCGACAATATTCTCGCTGGCCATGTTTCGGAGGTTGGCTCGACCCATACCACCGACACCGACACCGGCTATGTTCAACCTGTCACTCGGGGCGGCCTTTCCCAATCCGGCAAGTACTCTGCTGGGCAGTATCGTTAATCCGGCAGCTGCAGTGGCGGCACTACTGATAAATTGCCTGCGTGAAATATTCGCTTTTTTGGTATCTTCACTCATATCTTCCCCCTCTGGATACAATGGGTGGATGGGATGGGCCATGTGCTCCGAGTGCGCGCCGGCGATGAAAATCTCATACCATAGAGTCTGGATACACAGGTCAAAAAGTGTCTGAAGGTAGCACGAGGTAGTCCAGAAACGCAAAACAGTTGACGCTCGATATCGCAGAGGTCGTTGATTCGGAGTGTCGTGATGAGTAGGAACCATCCAAAGCGATTCGTCTCGAGATCTACCCTAGGTGTCGCCGCTTCAACATTCTTGGTTTTGCTCGCGCCAGCCTGCTCAAAGAACCAGAACGATGACGAAGCAGCGGTTGCGGAGTCTCGGGAGACCCTCTCATCTGTTCAGTTGCCTAGTGAGGCACCCAAGCTCTCTGAGGCGACGGAGCGCTGGACGGGGGATTTCGACGGCATGGTGGAGCGTCGCGTTATCCGTGCGCTCGTCACCTACAACAAGACGTTTTACTTTCTCGATGGTGAGGAACAGAGGGGTCTCGCTTGCGAGGCGCTCGCACTCTTCGAGGAGGCCGTCAACAGGGAGCTGGGAACGGGGCACCCCAGGGTCGAGGTTCTCATCGTCCCTGTCAGCCGGCACCGGTTGGTTCCGGCGCTGGTGGAAGGTTGGGGCGATATTGCGGCGGCTGGCTTGAGCGTCACGGAGGAGCGTCTCGAGCTCGTAGATTTTTCCAATCCCGTCTTCAAAGGAGTCAGTGAAGTGGTAGTGACCGGTCGAGGCACCTCCCCCATACGCGTTCTCGAAGACCTCTCCGGCAAAGAGATCGTGGTGAGGGCTTCGAGCAGCTACCACGAGAGCCTACGCTTGCTCAACGCTATTCTGGCTAGGCGCAGCATAGCCCCGATGAAACTGACTCTGGCGGAAGAGGTTCTGGAGGACGAGGACCTCCTCGAGATGGTGAACGCTCATCTATACCCCAGGGTTGTGGTCGATAGTTACAAGGCGGAGTTTTGGGGTCAAGTCTTCGACGAGATCAACGTTCACTCCGACATCGCCGTGGCGACGAGTGTTGAAATCGCCTGGGCGTTTCGGAAGGGGAGTCCGAAGCTTCGGGACGTCGTCAATCGGTTCGTCAAGGAAGACAAGATTGGCGCACTCATTGGAGATAACTCGTTAAAGCAGTACCTCCGTAATACGAAATGGGCAGAGAGAGCCCTCTCGGACTCCGAGATTGAAAAACTGAGAAGCGCGGTGGATTCGTTCCGGAAGTACGGAGCCATCTTCGACTTCGACTGGCTCATGTTGGCCGCGCTTGGATACCAGGTGTCGCGGCTCGATCAGAGCTTGCGAAGTCCAAGCGGCGCGGTCGGAATCATGCAGCTTGTTCCGTCCATAGCAGAAGACGAGCATGTGAACATTCAAAATATCGAGGTTCTCGAGAACAACATCCATGCTGGCGTGAAGTATCTGCGCTTCATCTGCGACCGATATTTCGCGGGCGAAGGCATCGATCGCTTGAATAAGACATACTTTGCCTTTGCGTCTTATAAGGCCGATCCGGAGCGAATTGCCGGGTTCCGGAAGACGGCAGAGGAAATGGGGCTCGACCCCAACGTTTGGTTCAATAATGTCGAAATCGCCGCGGCCAAAGAGACTGGGCGTGAAATCGTCCAATATGTGAGCAACATTGCGAAATACTACGCGGCTTATCGAAGGGGTTTCACCGAACGCTGAAGCCAACTAGATTCCGGCGAAAAGCGACGGATGGCTCATCGTTCGATGAGCCTCAATTTCTCACCTCGTCCTTTGCGACCTTGCCGTCCACCAGTCGCACGAGGCGTCGTGCACGGTCCATGACCTTTGGATCGTGAGTTGAGAAGATGAATGTCACGCCGTGTTCTCGGTTGAGTTGCTCCATGATGTCGAGAAGCCTGTCGGCCGTTTCCGAGTCCACGTTGGCGGTGGGCTCGTCGGCCAGGACCACGGCCGGGTTGGCGGCAATGGCGCGGGCGATGGCAACGCGTTGTTGCTGGCCACCGGAGAGCTCTGAAGGCAGACGGTCCTCCATTCCTTCCAGTCCGACCTCTGCGAAGCAGCTTGCTGACACGCTCTCGCCGTTTCTCGTAGTCCAGGCCTTGCACCCACATGACGATCTCGGCGTTTTCGTAGGCGGTGAGCACCGGCATGAGGTTATAGGCCTGGAATACGAATCCGATCCGGTCGCGTCGGATCTCGCTGAGCTCCTTTCGGCCGAGAGTGCTCAGGTCTTTCCCCTCGAGAACCACGCTACCCGAAGTCGGTTTATCGAGAGCACCGATGAGGTTCAACAGAGTCGTCTTTCCCGAGCCGGAGGGGCCGCAGATGGCGGTGAATTCCCCTTTTTGGATGGAAAGGGAAAGTCCTCGCAAGGCGGCTACGTCCAGCTTGCCCTGTTGGTAGTTCTTCTTCACATCTTTCACGTCGACAATGAAATGGTTATCGTTCATCGTTGGTACCTCGAATTACACGAGCTTGATTGTTTCCACGGGCTCCACGTGACCTGCTTTCCAAGCCGGATACACGCCCGATAGCAGAATGGCAAGAACGGCGGCAAACGCAATGACGGCGGCGCTCTCCGGAAAGATGCCCACCTTAATGGTGGTGGATAGAGCCACTCCGGCAACCTCCATGTTGCCCTCTTCGCCAATCATGCCCGAGATATCGATCCCTTTGTGATTCAGGTAAAGGTAGGGTCCGACGGTAACCACGGCGGCAGCAATGAGACCCACTACGGCGAGCCACAGGCTTTCCGTCATCACGAGCCGGAAAAGCTTTCCGGGGCTGAAGCCGATCGCCAACATGATCCCGAACTCGCGCAGTCGCTCCATGACGTTGACGAACAGGGTATTGAAAATCCCGGCGGCTACCAGAATGGCGATGAGAATCTCGATGAAGCGGGCTCCTCCGACCTTCATCGCGATGAAGCTCGAGAGCTCGGGATTGATCTCATACCAAGCGAGAGCGGCGACATTCTCCCCGAGCACTCCTTGTAGGGCTTGGGCTACCTCTTCGCTTCTTCTCTGGTCCTCGATGAAGACTGCTATTTGAGTCGCTTCATCGGGGGCATATCCGAGAACCTCGCGCACCGCGTCGATGGGAAGGAGGCACAAGCCGCCGTCGATACTGGGCGCTCCGGTGCGGACGATACCAGAGAGGCGAGCGAGTCCGGTCACGATCTCTCCGTTGATATCGGTCATCGTGTAAACGACTCGGTGTCCCATTTTGGCGCCGAGGTTATTGGCCAGGCGTTCTCCCAGAATGATGCCTCCGTCGCGACTCGTAGAAAACATTGCCCCCTCGGGGAGACCCTCGATAATAGAGAACGTACTTTCGTCTTCGGTCTCCGGATCGATGGCAACGAATCCCGCACCGAAGCTTTCGCCTGCGGTGGCCAACATGGTGTGGCCGGTAATCCGCTGAGCGACTCTCGTCACGTAGCGTTCAGCGAGGGCCTTTGTTGCGAGATCGTTCGTCCCCCGCACGGTGAGAGTGAGTTTCGGTGTCTCCAGATAGTCGGGATGCTGTATGGTCACGTGACCGTTGCCGAGCCGAGCCGCCAAGTCGATGGTGTCGGCCCAGTTCTGATCCTGCAAAGCCGTGAAGAGTATGGCCAGGAATATCCCAAAGACGATCGATGAAAGCGTGATCAAAGTGCGGCGACGGTTGCGCCATAAGTTGCGCCATGCCATCACCATCAAGCTCGTACCTTTCATGATCCCTGCTCCTCCTACTTATTATTGGTGGCGCATGGCTTCGACGGGACTGATGCGCGCTGCCTTGAGTGCGGGATAGATGACGGCAATAGATACCATGATGACGAGCGTCACCACCGGCGCAATAAAGCTCCACGGTGTGACCACGCCATACCACATCCGGTTCCATGCGATGCCCATCATGGACATGCCGCCGAGTGCTCCCGTGTCGATGCCGAAGTTTACCAAGTACCAGAGTCCGGGCAGGCTGAGTGCCACTCCAACGAGAATTGCCAGTCCGGTTTGAATGCTGCTTTCGGTCAGTATGATGGTGAGTACCTTTTCCGGACTGACGCCGATGGCCTTGAGGACCCCGAACTCGCGGATTCTCTCGAACACCGCCATCAACATTGCGTTGAGAATGAGGATGGCAACGACGATGTATATGACGAAGAACACGATCTGAATCATGCTGCGAGTCGAGTCGAGAAGAGAAGCCATGGTCGGCAAGAGATCACGCCATGTCTTGACATCGTTCGAGGGAGCCAGCTTGGCGATGGTCGCGGCGGTGACGTCGAGCTCTTGGTTCTCGGGGCGGCGGACCACGATCTGGTGGGCGCCGTTCGCGAGGCTGAAGAAAGTGCGGAACGACTCCGCCGTCATGAAGACTCCGGCGCGATCGGTCCCGTCGCTGATACCCGCCAGAACGCCTCGTACGTAGAAAAGATCGTTCGCCATGCTGCCATCCGTTGCTTGACTCAACATCACCAACTCGTCGCCGATCTTGGCATTTAGCGTGTGTGCCAACCGCCGTCCCAGCACAACTCCACTCGGGTCGGAGGGGTCGAGCCAGCGGCCCTCGATGACATGTTCCGCAATCATGCTCACCCGAGAGTCTTGCTCGGTGTCGATTCCTCGCAGTGATGCTCCTGCCGAAGAATCGCCGGAGGCGACGAGGCCGCCTCCCAGCAAGCGGGCACTTGCGGAGTAGTCGTGCTCGGCCAGTCGGTCGACGAGAAAATCTGAATCTTCAATGGTGTCGTAAATCGACGGTTTGTTGAGGTAACCCTGGGCGTGAATCTGCACGTCACCCAGTTCCAGCTCGAGGATGTTGCGCTCGATGTCGCGAAGGTAGCCTTCAACGAGGCTCGTGTAGAGGATCAATATCCACAACGCGAGAGTCATCGCGCCTACCGTGACGAGAGTACGGCGCCGGTTGCGCCAGATGTTTCGCCAGGCCATCTTGAGTACCATGACGCAACCTCTATTTTCTGAGTGCCTGTAGAGTAAACAACCGCTCGGGGTGTTTCACGTCGAACTTCAGTTCATCGTAGGTAATCTGGGTGAACTCGTCCGGCTTGTCGGCCGGCACGACCGTCATTCGACGGGGGAGTATCCGCCCGCCAATGTCTCCGATGTCGTCATATGTGAACGTACGGACGGCCTTGTCGTCTTCATCGTAAAATGTGCTTTCGTCGACCAGTTCGTCGACAGCGCGGATTTTGATCACGACTTTGCCCCAAACCACCGGCGCTTCGGGCTTGGGGATGCATTTGATGACGTAGTGGCCTTCGCTCCGGCCGGCGGGCTTCTCCAGAAACTCACAAGTGTAGTCGTCAGAGAACCGAGAGTTCCTGACCAGGTCATCATTGGAGAAGTGACTTCCCATCCACGACCCGGACATCATCGAGCCGGGAACCTTGATGGTGCGATCGACTTTGGGTAGGTAGTTCCAGATATTGTTCTCCACTTTAAGGGTCGCGGTGCCTCTTTCCTTGGGAGGTGAGAGGATCTGGATGAGGGTTTTCTGAGTTCCTTCGGACCAACTCTGCATCGTCATGGTCCGATCCCAACGTGCGGTTTTGACACGCATGGTGGTTTTACCCTCGCTCGATTCGCCTCTCATCAGATCGTCTGTTTTTTGCAGAAGCTGCTCCACGGTAGGACCGGTGGATGAGGTCGGCCACCAAGCCATAGCAAGAAGACTGGTGGTCTGCAAAACCGCGAGAAGGAGAACGGCTCTTTTATGCATGGTTTACCTCGTGTGCCGGCTTTCCGACTCCATGAAGGATAATGTCGGCCAGAATCTCGGCGAATCGTTCGACGGAGACATCTTGTCGTACTCTCTCGTCGGAGATGATCCCAAAGGAGTATACGAGCCCCAGAAGAACTTTGGCTCTTTCTTGAAGCTCTTCGGGAGTAAATTTGTGGGGTGCTGCGGCAGCATCCAGCATTTCGGATGCGAAATGCAGTTGAAAACCTAGCGCTTGCTGTCGAAGATCTGCATCCATCTCCTCGAGCACCATGAGCACTTCGCGATCGCCGCTCATGAGCTTTGACATGAGCGGCATTTCGCTGAGGACGACGAGAGCCATGCGAACGTACAACCCCAATCGTTGCTTTGGTGGAGCTTCGAGTACGGGTTTTAGCCTGACGACGAAGCGTTTTTTCTCCTCGACGATGGCCTGGGTCAGTAGGTCCGCCTTGGTTTTGAAATACAGGTAAACGGTGCCTTTCGCGACCCCGGAGTCCCGCGCTACTTCGTCTACGCTGGTTTTGCGATACCCGTGCTGAATGAAGAGCTCCGTGGCGGCCTTCAGAATCCGTTGGCGCTTGAGAGCCCGCGGGTCGGATTCCCCCTGGTCCATGGAGAAGGACTCCAGGAGCTCCTCGATTTGGGGGTATGTCCAATCCTTCATAATGACTATATTAGTCTATTTGGTCATTCAGTCAATAGTGTGAATGACACACCCATAAGTGACTGGCAATAAAGGAAGAGTGGGGAACGGTAGCCACGATTGACTACCCCAGATGTACGTCTATGTGCGGCTACATTTCCGGATTCTCGAGTTCTTGAGTTCTCGAGTCCTCAAGTCCTTGAGTTCTTCCCAAAGTGACGGATGATTCCGGCTAATATCTAAAACGTAACGGTCTTCCAGTCGGATTTGAGGGCCTTCGTGAAGTCTTGGCCTACATAAAACACCTTGATACCGATGGCCTCCAATTTTTCCGATACGCCGTAGGAGTCCGCACAGGCTTTGCACGCGATGACGTCGACGCCTTCTTCTTTCATCTTCTTGACGTAGTCCTGCAGCTGCGTGTCTTCGGACAATAGCTTGGCAGAGGGGCCCCACACCAGGAGCCGTACACCTTCCCACCAACCGTTCTTTTTGGCATTGTAGGTGTACATGAAGACCATTTTGAGGGCGACTTCCTTGTCTCCGCTCGTCCATACCACGAGGAGGTTTTGGGGCTCGTCGGCCGCTTGCTCTCCTTTGGCCAATACGAAGAAAGGTGCACAGAGGAAAGTGAGCGCGAGTAGAGTAACCGTCATCTTGAGAATCATTTCGTGTCTCCTTTTGGATTTTGACGTATCAAGGAGGAGCCTCGGAACCGCAGGGACGTTGGCTGGCCATTGGTGTCTAACATGACTAGAAATCCCCTCGTTCGCCGGTCATCCTGAACACCTGAGTCCCCATTCGACCAGATACGAGCAAGGACGTCAATGCTCGAATGAGAGAAAAGGGGACAGGTCCTTTCTTTCGTCCTTTCCGCTACCGAAAAAAGGGACCTGTCCCCTTTTCTCCGTGGAATCTTATCGGGGTAAACTACCTCGCATTGGAGGGATACGAAAGGAGCGCCCTATGCGAACTCCCAATCGCGCAGTCCTTGTTCTGGTCTCGATGACTCTTCTGGCTCTAGGTTGTTCTCAGAAGCAACCTGAGTCTGGGTCCGATGCATCGATTGTTTTGACCGGTCCTTATCTCGGCCAGACGCTGCCGGGGCGCGAACCTCAGCTCTTTGCTCCAGGGATCGTCAACACGGGTCTCTACACGCGTGACGTGGCTATGATGCCTGATGGTTCGGAAATGTATATCGGGGCGAGCCTGGGCAACTATCAACTGACGGCGATCTTGGTCACGCGGCAAGTCGATGGCCGCTGGACCGAGCTCGAGGTCGCACCCTTTTCGGCGGATCCCCGTTGGTCCGACATAGAGCCGGCCATCGCCCCCGATGGGGAGACGCTGTACTTCGCCTCGACGCGACCTGCTGACGGCGGGGAGGAGGCGGATGAGCATCACTCGATCTGGGCGATGAAACGAACGGGAGAGGGTTGGGGAGATCCCTATCGACTATCGGAGACTATTAATGATGGATCGAGCAACTTCTTTCCCTCGGTGACCCGGGATGGCACGTTGTACTTCACACGCGATTTGCCCGATGGTGGCAACGCGATCTTCCGCTCTCGCTATCAAGACGGCGAGTTCGTGAAACCAGAGCCGCTACCCAAACAGGTCAATGCGACACGCAACCAGTTCAACGCCTTCATTGCTCCCGATGAGAGCTATTTGATTGTTCCGATTTTTGGAATGTCTGACAGCCTTGGGGCGACGGATTACTACATCGTCTACCGAAATCCTGACGACACCTGGAGTGAGCCCATCAATTTGGGGAACAAAATCAATACGAACGGAGGTCTGGAGTACTCCCCCTACGTTTCCCCGGACAGGAGGGTGTTCTTTTTCATGAGCGCCCGAAACAAGGCCGTGGAGCTTGCGGGCTCTCGACTCACCCTCACCAAAATGCGGGAGCTTCATAACACACCGGAGACAGGCCTCCCGGGCATCTGGTGGGTAGAAGCAAACTTCATTGAGGACCTGAAACCTCAATAAAAAGCTCGGACCAGACAGCTCATGTAAATCAGACGAGGGGAGGCACTTGATTCAATGATGGACTACTACTAGTATCCCTTTTCGATATGAATCCTCGTCGACTTTGCTCGATTTTGCACCCTGTTTCCATGTGTTTTCCATGTTGGGCTGGTGCATGTTCGCTCTAGAAGACTTGCGCTCCCTGGTCGAAAGTGCCAGCACCCAAGAAAGGAACGACGATGAAGAAGGTGATCCTGATGTCTCTTGCCGTATTCATTCTGCCTTGGTCTTGCGCCCAACCGACCGAAGAGCCGGGCGCTGAATCAATGCTGAATCCATTTCTTTCCGAATGGGATACGCCTTTCGGCGTGCCGCCCTTTGACCTAATCAAAGAGGAGCACTTCAAACCTGCTTACGAGGAAGGAATGAAGAAGCAGCGGGCGGAGGTCGATGCCATCGTCGGTAACGCCGAGTCTCCCACCTTCGAGAACACCGTTGAAGTGCTGGAGCGTAGCGGTGCGCTTTTGACCAAGGTGGACTACGTCTTCAACAATCGGAGCTCATCACTGACGAACGACAAGATACAAACAATTGAGAAAGAGTTGGCCCCTGTTCTCTCCAAGCATCAAGACGATATTCTCCTGAATGAGGATCTATTCAAAAGGGTCCAGGCTGTTTATGAAAGCAGGGACGAGCTCGAGCTTACGCCGGAGCAGAATCGGTTGCTGGAGGATCAGTACAAAACGTTTGTGAGAGGCGGTGCCAATCTAGACGACGCGAAGAAAGCCGAGCTTAGGAAGGTCAATGAAGAGCTTTCCGTCCTCAGCGTGAAATTCGGTGAGAACGTATTGAAGGAGAACAATTCCTTTGAAATGGTCATCGAGAACGAAGCGGATCAGGCAGGATTGCCTGATGCCGTTGTGGCCGGCGCCGCCGAAGCAGCTGCCGAGCGTGGCTACGAAGGCAAGTGGGTCTTTACGCTCCACAAACCCAGCATGCTCCCTTTTCTTCAATATTCCGAAAAGCGCGAGCTCAGAGAAAAGATCTTCAATGCCTACATCAACCGGGGCAACAACGACAACGAGCGCGATAACAAAAAAAACGCCTCCCGACTGGCTGCACTGCGTGTGAAAAAGGCAAAGCTCCTAGGGTATGAGACGCATGCCCACTTCGTGCTCGAGGAAGCCATGGCCAAAGTCCCGGAAAACGTTTACGACCTTCTCAACAAGCTGTGGAAACCCGCTCTCGTCATGGCGAAGAAGGAAGCGGCCATGATGCAGGCAATGATCGACGAAGAGGGGGAGGCTTCGAGCTGAAGCCGTGGGATTGGTGGTACTACGCTGAGAGGATACGAAAGGTGAAGTACCAATTGGATGAGGAAGCCATTCGACCCTACTTCAAGGTGGAAAACGTCATTGATGGCGCGTTCATGGTTGCCAACAAGCTGTTTGGTATCACGTTCGAAGAGCGACAGGACATTCCCAAGTACCATGAGGACGTGAAGGTCTTCGAGGTCAAGGAAGCCGACGGTTCTCACATCGGCATCCTTTATACGGACTATTTTCCGAGAGCCAGTAAAGAGGGCGGCGCTTGGATGAGTAGCTTCCGAAAGCAGCACAAGTTGGACGGTAAGAACATTACTCCCGTCATCTACAACGTGGGCAACCTTTCCAAACCGACGGGTGACAAGCCGGCGCTCATCAGTTACGAGGAAGCCGCGACCTTGTTCCATGAGTTCGGTCACGCTCTCCATGGTCTTTTGTCCAACTGCACCTATGAATCCTTGTCCGGGACGTCGGTACCAAGGGATTTCGTCGAGCTCCCGTCTCAGATCATGGAGAACTGGGCGTCTTCGCCGGAAGTGCTGAAGATGTACGCCAAGCACTACGAGACCGGTGAACCCATTCCCGACGATCTCGTCCAGAAGATCATAGACGCAAGCAAGTTCAATCAGGGATTCGTTACGGTGGAGTACCTTGCTGCGTCCTTCCTCGATATGGACTGGCACACATTGAAGGAGGCCGAGGAAAAAGACACCTTGGCCTTCGAGAGCGAGTCGCTAGGTAAGATTGGACTCATCCCTGAGATTGTCACGCGGTATCGTAGTCCCTACTTTACACATATTTTCGCCGGTGGCTACTCCTCCGGCTACTACAGCTATATTTGGGCCGAGGTTCTCGACGCCGACGCTTTCCAGGCATTCAAGGAGACGAGCTTGTTCGACCAGGAAACGGCCACGTCCTACAGGACGAACATACTCGCGACGGGCGGAACGGAAGACCCCATGGTTCTTTACAAGCGATTCCGCGGTCGTGAGCCGAAGATCGAGCCGTTGTTGGAGAAAAGGGGACTGAACTAAGAAAGAATTCGAGAATTCAAGAACTCAAGAAATCAAGAATGCATTTGTTTAGTAGAGTATCGATTAGGCTAAAGTGTGTCCGATCTTCTTGAATTCCTGAATTCCTGATTTCTCGATTTCGCATCAGCGGCGCACGGGTAGGTTCTCTGTGCACCGCCAATCAAGCTAATGGAAAAGATTGTCGAGAAAAAGGGGAGGAAGTTTCTTTTCAAGGTCGAGGATTCGTCGGACCCGAACGACTATCGCAAATACGAGAAGCTAAGAGACGAGATTTGGCAATGGCCTGAAGACTTCCTCGCCAGCACGCGCAACATGATGTGCGAGAACTTCTTTTATGACGGAAGCTCACTCTACGTTGGTGTCTTTGCCGGGTCAGAAGGAGGCGGATTTGTCCGCCAAGACCTCGAGCACCTTGTTGGTTTCGCATACGGGTTCGTGGGCGTAAGAGACAAGCTGTTAGGTTTTCGTTCCCTGGACAATCTGTGGCTCTACTCTCAGTACACCGGGGTCAAGCCTGGCTATGAGAGCTTCGGCCTCGGTGTCCTCATCAAGGAATTCCAAAAAGAGGCTCTCATCGAGCTTTTCGGCGTTTACACCATCACCTGCACGTACGATCCTCTCACCGGAGTCAACGCTTATCGGAACGTCCATTATTTCGGCATGGAGGCTATTGACTACCATGCCGATGTCTATGGCGAGTTCGGGGGCCGCCTCAATCGTGTCGATGTGCCGAGCGACCGATTTGCGATGTTGTGGGATCTGCGAAAGGAAGCGCGTCGACGAAAACTAGATATTCAATCACTTTTTGACCGTCAGCAGTTGATCACTCGAGTTGTACATTCCAGGTTGGAATGTGCCAACGGAATCGTCGAGCTCGAAACTCTGCGCGGCCTGGACTTGGACAAAGACAACGAGTCCTTGCTGTTAGAAATACCCTTCGACTTCTATCGGATGCTGCGTGAGACGGACGTGGAAGACGAAGGGGTCCGATCCATACCTCTTGACTGGAGGATGGGGGTTCGCGAGGCGTTTCAGTCCTATATGAAGAGAGGCTACAGAGTCGTCGATTTCCGGCAGGTGGATATCGAGAAACGAAAAAGAGACTTCTATGTTCTAGAAAAGGACCCGCGGTGACGGTCTGGAGTTGACCCGCACTGGACCAACAAGTTCTTGTGCGGTTCGAAGGGTGGACGCCGTGAGTGCGAGTTCGTGACTCTCTTTGACCGGCATGAGCGTCTCCGGAACGCCCTGGGTGTTCTCGCGACCGGGTTACTGACTTAAGACGAATCCCCTCAATTGATTGAGGCCATGCATGGATTTCAGGACAGTCACTGGAGAGTACCGCGTGATCCGAGTAGAACTCGACTTTTGCTACCTAGGACCAGAAGGTTGGTCGACCGTTGATGAACTTCGAAAATACATTAATTCGGCGGATGACTACGGGGTATTTCTGTGCTTTCCCAAGAAAAGATGGACAGAGCCATATTTTGAGAAAGTGTTGGCCCTCTGCAAAGAAATGGGCTTCGACTATATGCTTCAGGAAGGGGATTTTGGCCGACACCGCACTCCAGAATATCTACTTGTGGATTTTGAAAAGGATCACCATCGAGCATACCAGTGCGTGAGAATGATACTAATCGACACACTCGGTGTTCCACCAAACCGGCGATACATTGTCTATCTAGATGGCGTATCCCAGGAAAATGAACAAGTGAGCAGCTAGCCCTGAAGCGACAAAAACTTAGCGGAATCAACTCTGGTGACACAACAAAAAGCCATGACAATCGCGGTGAAAATGGGAGCTGAGTCCGCGATTCACTCAAACCTGGAGCAACTGTAAAGCGTCTTTCGTGGAACGGCTTTTGTTAGTGTTCGCTTCAGGGCTAACCTTAATCCTACTTATCCCTTATCTGGACCTTCTAGGCTCTCGAGGGATCGATGATTTGCACCTCTTGGAAACGAACGAAATCTCGATCGGTCGTACAAACGCTGGCGCCGTTTTCAATCGCCAACGCTGCTATGGCCGCATCCGTAACGAGGGGACCTGAGACCTGTGCTTCCAGAAGCAGGTTGCTGAAGATCTCCCAGTAGCGTTCCCCGGGCCCGATGACGCGAACTGCGGGCACTTCGAGCCATGACGAGGCGATGGCTTCGGCCTCCTTCGTAGTGAGCGGCCTCTCGAAGGCCCGGGGGTTTGTGCTGATGCGAAGAAATGCCCAGATCGTGAGCCAAGGTAGCCCCACCGGAGATGGTCCCGAGAACTTTTGCTCGATCCACCGGCGGCAGCTGTCATGGTGATCGGAACGGGGATGGTAAGCGTAAAGGAGGATATTGGCGTCGACGAGAATCACCTTGGAGTTGACCCCTCGATCTGCTCCAACAGTTCGCCAATGTTGTTCAAACTGAGGCCCGGACGAAGGTCACCCAAATCACGGGTTTTGATACGAAACGGCCTCTTTGTCTGGTGGTTCTTCTTTGCGTGGAAGCCAAGGCGCAGGTACTCATTCACGACGTCTTTGAAGGACCTGCCGCTGCGTCTGATCTCCGATTTCAATCTGGCGGCAACATCGTCGTCCAGGCTTATAGTCGTTCTCATGATTTGATGTTACTAGTGAAACATCATGATGTCAAATTATATATGTATTGATGACTTCGTGGTGGAATCTGCCGTTTTGGGCCTGATGTTGATTTCGCTGGTAGGCACTATGATCCTTCTGCCTCCCTGCGGGGCTCTCAGCGCTTCGCGAGATGAATAGCTGCCCGGAACGTCGTACAATCCGCACCTGAAGGAGGAGCGCATGAGACTGCTTCGGACGGCGACCGTATCCTACCTACACTTTTTTCTTTTCTTTGCGGCGAGTTCTCTTGGCCAAAGCGAACCGGAGAATTGCACTGTCATCGGCGTTGGCAAGAATGCCACGGTCGACGGCTCGGTGATTACTTCCCAGACGGATTCCTCGAGTGAATGCCGGGTCCACGTGGTTCCCGCCAAAACACACGAGAAAGGCGCCAAAGCGCCCGTTTACTGGGGCATGGTCTATTTCGGCCCGAACGACAAGAATGCGGGGCGCGAGTTGGGCAACTACGGAAGGGTGTTGGGAGAGATCCCGCAAGTGGAAAACACTTATGCCTACTTTCAAACCGGCTATTCCCAAATGAACGAGCATCAACTGGCCATTGGGGAGAGTACTTGCAGTCAAAGACCGGAGCTCCATGTCGATGTGGAGGAGGGTAAACAGATTATGACGGTGGAGCAGGCTCAGGCCTTTGCTCTGCAGCGATGCAAGACGGCATCCGAAGCGGTGGAGCTCATCACATCGTTGGTCGAAGAATATGGATTTCTTCCCTCATGTGGTGATGCGGAGACGCTCAGCATCGCCGACACCAAGGAAGTCTGGATCTTGGAGCTCTTTAGCGTGGGGCCCGATTGGGACCCGTCGAGTGGAGAGCTCGGAGCTATCTGGGCGGCGCGCAGGTTGCCTGACGGTCACGCGACCGTCGTGCCCAACTATGTTCGCATTCGGGAAATCGATCTAAAGGACCCTGACGTCAAGGCCTCCAAGAACTACATGCAGGTGGCTATCGAACGGGGCTGGTATGATCCCAAAAGCGGCAAGCCCTTCATTTGGCAAGAGGCTTACGCTCCGCCGATCACAGAGGGAAGCCTCAACCGTCTTTGGCTCTTCTACAGCACGGTGGCTCCATCGTTCAAGAAGTGGCCCAAACGGAGTCTCGATGCGCCTTCGAGACCCAATACGATGTCGTCCCAGCCGATGGAGGGTGCCGGCTTCTATCCCTTTTCCGTTGAGCCGGAGAAGAAACTGTCGGTTCGAGATATCATTCGAGTGCAGCGCTCCACATTCGAAAATACGATCTACGACATGACGGCTCATCCGGCGTGGCTCGTGCCCGACGACAAGGGTGGCTACGTCAAGAGTCCTCTAACGACTCCGTTTCTGACAGGTGACATGAGGTCGCTTCTTGGTGTTCCCTTCCATCGTCCTATTGCTCGGCACGGCTATGGAATGGTGGCGCAGTTGCGAGGTTGGCTGCCCAATCCCGTCGGAGGCGTTTACTGGTTCTATGTCGACAATCCCTATGTGAGCACCTACGTCCCGATTTATGCGGGCGTCCAGAAGATCCATCCTTACTACAAGACCTACGATTCGCAGAAGTTCAGCGAAGACTCGGCCCGATGGGCGGTGGACTTCGTAGATAATCTCCTTCATCTGAAGTGGCAGGAGGCCGTCAAGGATCTCTGGGCGGTTCGGGATCCCATGGAGGGTGGGTTCTTTGACGAACAAGAAGAGATCGAGAACCAAGCTCTGGAGCTTCACGAGAAGGACCCCGCGAAAGCTAAGACTTTTCTGACCGATCTGACCCAGAAGCGCATGGAGAAGATCGTGGAGATGTACAAGGATCTCCGTCGCCTGCTCATCACCAAATATACCAACAACAGTTATTAGAAAACGGAGGGGGAGCTTGGCCAAGCAAATTCGACGAATCGCCATCAATACCGGTGGCGGTGATGCGCCCGGTCTCAATGCCGTCATTCGCGCCATCGTATTGTCCTCCTTGCGCCGAGGCTGGGAAGTGCTCGGTATCCTCAAGGGATACGAGGGTCTACTCGATACGAGCAAAACCCGCTTGCTCGATCGCGAAGCCGTTCGGGGGATCACTCATTTGGGTGGGACCATCCTGGGGACGACGAACAAAGGCCACCCTTTCGAGTATCCCACGCGGGCCCCAAACGGAGAGATCAACCTCGTCGATCGATCCGATGATGTGGTGGCGAACTTCAAGCGGCTCGGCCTCGACGCACTCATTGCAATTGGCGGCGATGGCTCGCTCCGCATTGCTCATCGGCTGGGAGAGAAAGGGATACCCGTTGTGGGGGTGCCCAAGACCATCGACAACGATCTCTCCAACACGGTAGTGACCTTCGGATTCGACACCGCCGTGGGCGTCGCCACCGATGCCTTGGATCGACTTCATTCGACGGCTGAGGCCCACGAAAGGGTCTTCGTCGTGGAAGTCATGGGACGCTATGCCGGTTGGATTGCTCTCAACGCAGGCGTGTCTTCAACGGCGGATGCGATCCTCATCCCGGAGATCCCCTTCGATACGAGTCTGGTCTGCGAAAAGATCATGGACCGCGAAAGACGGGGCCGAAGGTTCAGCATCGTGGTCGTGGCCGAAGGAGCCAAACCGCGGCACGGCGAAATGGTCACGACGGGGCCCAAAGAAATGGGCCGTGAAGTGCGCCTCGGCGGAATAGGCCACCAGGTCGCCGAGCAAATCGCCAATATCACGGGCAAGGAGACGCGAACCGTTGTCTTGGGGCATTTGCAGCGCGGCGGAATGCCGACGACGTTTGATCGACTCATTGCGCTACGTTTCGGTGCGGCCGCAGTGAGAATGATCGAGCAGGGACGATTCGATGTGATGGTGGCCCTCGACCCACCGAAAGTCCATGCCGTTCCTATGACCTCGGCAATAGAACGGATGAAATCAGTGCCGCTCGATTGCGATACGATCATCACAGCTAGAGATCTAGGCATTTCTTTTGGAGACAAGGAGGATTGATGTGTTGCAAGGGTTGTTCCAATGGGTGAAAACAGCAAGCCTGGTTGTTGGCCTGTCGATGGTCGTGATGTCTATTTCAGCTTTGGGTTCGACAGCCGACAAAGGCGTCGAGTTCGACGGCAACTTGGCCTTGGGATATATCGAAGACCTTTCTGAAGACTCCATGCTGGGGCGAAAGAGCGGCCATTCCGGCGGCGTGATGGCCGAGGAGTACATCGCCAACAAGCTGAAGGAGTGGGGTCTCGAGCCGGCCGGTGACAACGGGACTTATCTCCAGACATTCACTTTTCCCTATTGGAACTTGAATGAGGGAACAGTCCTAGAGATCCGCACGGGAAGCGAACATAGAGATTTCTAGTAGGAGGGTAAGAATTCAAGAACTTCAGAACTCAAGAAATCGAGAAGGGCGATATCCCATGTCGGAATCCGGTTTCATTTAATACGAAGATTCTGGAATTCTCGGTTTCCCGATTTCTTGATTTCTTGCTTGGCCTCATCACTATAGTTGCAGCACTCCGTCTACGACGAGGGTATGTCGCGTGTCGTCGGCGAAAATGAAGTCCAGCCGCTTACAGACAATAGGGCTGTCTTTTGCGTAGACGACGTCTTGATGCACGACGTTTTCGGGAGAGCTGAACTGAGCCACACCGCATTGGCCGCCGAAGTGGTCGCTCCGGCCGTAAGCCCAATGAAAACCTGCCTTCTCGTCTTCGAGAACGATGCCCGTGACCTTGGCTTTGTCATTGACGCCGATAGCAAACTCCGCAATATTCTGCCAACCGCGATCAGTGGAAAACTTCTGGCGTAGTTTTTCGACTTCCTCGCCATTTCCCCTGACGTCGACGATCCGATTGTTCTGGACGACATAGACGACGGTTTCTCCACCTATTTTCTGTGGGAGCTCGCCGTTCGTCTTGCTGTCCTCGTTTTCGTTGGGTACACAAAACACTTCGCCGGCCGGCAAGTTGGATAACGCGTCTGACGTTCCGGAACGTTCGGGATGGAGGATCCCATCATCGACCAGCGCTTTGTTCTCGAGGGGTAGGTCAAAGAAGCACTTGTGTCCCGTAGAAAACTCAACTTCAGCAGCGGTGGCGCGGTTGAATATCTTCTCGAGTTTCTGGCAGATCCGCCCGATTTGGTGGTAATCGGCGGACAACCCGCTTTCTTCCATGAACTTCGCCACACCGGGCATCGAAGCGACACGGAGCCGGTCGGAGCTCTTGGCTTTCGGATAGAGCGGCGCCGTGGCCGAGAATTCCGGCATCGCAATGAGAATCGTTGATCCTTTCAGTACCTCTTCCATCGATACATCTTGGTTGGCCATTTTGCACGTCGTGGGGAGCTCGGCGTTGTTGCTTCCCGTCGCCAAGTAGGTGACCGTTGGGTTGACCCTGATGTGCCATTTGTCGGCCCAGCTAGCGAGTCTTTTCCGCCAGTCCTCTGCCATTTGGCGACGTTCTTGCCAAGCCTCACTGTCGGCAACGTTATCGTGAGGTAGGTCGTACATCACCGTGACTACCTCACCCTCGTCCGGCTTGAAAATGTCCTCGAAGAATTTTTCCAAATTAAAAGGCATGATCTCTCCTTGTTACTGTTCAACTCCGGGAGTGTTATCGGGTCGTTCGTAATACCCCTTACGAGTCCGGACGATTAGGTTCTTACGCTTCGTCAACTTTATTTCCAGATTGCGCCAGACCGTCTCGTCTCCCTTTTTGTTCGGGACGTAAGCCATTCGATATTGACGGTGCAGCTCATCGCGAATGGCGTCGAAGCTCTTTCGGATTTCCTTTTCGCTCATCGGAAAAAAGGAGCGGCCGCCGGTGTCTCGCGACAATTGTGTGAGTAGGTTTTGGTTGACGTCCATTCCACCCTCGAAACTCCAGCCCAAGAATCCTACCGTGTAAATCGATGCGTCGGACCGTCGGGCCGTTTCGAGCGCAGCCTCCATGGATGCTTTGCTACCCTCGTCATCGCCATCTGTGAACAGGAGAAGCGTCTTGCGGTCCCTAATCACAGAAAGCTTTTTCAACCCGTCAATAATGGCATCATAGAGATGAGTGCTTCGGTGGGGGCGCATATTCCGAATCATCGCGATGTGCTCGTCCATGTCGTTGGTGAATCGTGGCCCAAAGATAACGTTGTCGTGAAAAAAACCAACGAGAGCCTGGTCTTCCTTCTGCAGTTTGTCCAAGAATCGATTGGCGGCCTTTTGAATCGGCTTGAGATTGGCTCGAACGCTCGAGGAGCTATCAAGAAGAACCAATACGGTGACCGGTGTGAGCTCGGCGGTGAAGAACGTCACCGGTTGAGGGACTCCCTCTTCGAGGACCACAAAATCGTCTTCTTTCAAGTTTTTGACGAACTTCCCCTCTTGGTCCGTCACGACGACATCGAGGGCGACGGCGTTGACGTCGATTTCAAAACGGGGTGGTTGCTTGGATTGGAATGGTTCCGGTGGGAGCGCAGAAAGGAAGGACACCGCCCAAGTCAACGTGACGAGGGAAGAACTGGCAACCAAAAACCGAGGGAACTTCATTGTCTTACCTCAAATGCCGTTGACTCTCGAATGCGCGGACCTTTTCACGAATTCCATCACATCGATTCTAGTCCAGGGACGAAAAGGGGACAACCGGCTTAGATGCGGCCGATGACGGTCTAAGGTTTTGTCGAAGCAGGGATAGCCGAGGTTCACCTACTATCTTAAGCGAAAATTGAGGGTGGTCGTGTACTCGACAGCAGTAGGATTCCCCTCTGAGTCTCGAGCCGGCTGGTAGCGGTTCTTGGCCACGGCGTCGAGAGCGGCCTTCTCGAGAAGCGGCGAATCGCTTCTCACGATGGTGAGGTCGGTTACCGTACCGTCGGTTTGGATCACACCTTGGACGATCACGATCCCTTGGACCTTCGCGTCCTTGGCACTCTTGGGGTACGTGGGTATCACTGATTCCAGGAGTCTTGGATGGCTCGTATCCTTCGGCAGAGGGATGGGGCCAATGAGCTTCGGTTCGAGCACGAGGAAAAGATAGGGGGCCGCTTCGCCGTCGAGGGCGCCCACGACCGCCCGTTTACCCATCCTGACACTGACATTGGAATCCGAGAGAACCGTCAGGCCATCGAAAAACTCAATGCGGTAGGTGGCAAGCTCGGTGTTGAAGCCGAGAAGGGTGGTAAAGATACGAATGGAAGTATCGTCTGAGGGCCTGTGGAGCTCAACCCGTTGTTCGAGCTCGAGAGGTCGAAGGAGAGAGTATCGGGGCGCCACATACTCGAGGCGCAGTACCTTTTTGAGCTTGCCTCCAATGTCCATTGGCACCTTGGGGCGTAGTTCGCTCTCCGTGTCCACCGCTTCTCCTTCAACCGGGATGACCGTCCCCGAAACCAAAAGGGTTCCAGCGGCTTCAGTGGCTGCGGTATTGGGGGTGCCTACCATGAGACTAAGCATTGTGACGACGGGCTCGGAGCTCTCTTGCGCCCGCAACGAACCGGCGATAGCCAAGATGATAAACGCGGTTCTCATTGTCTCTCTCCTCGTTTGGCCTCCGGCTCGGTCAGTGTCAAATACAGAGGCGTTTCTGGATCGAGCCAGATGAGGGCGGTACTTTCATCCAAGGCGATGGACGAATGTGAGGGCCTGCTCGCGGTCGGTGGCGGTGGATAGGATCTCCACAAAATCCCGGCGCCGATGGTCAGAATCACCAAAGCAGCAGCCGGTAGGAGCACTCTCCACGACGTTGCGAGACGACGCTCTGCGATGCGATCCGGGAGGCGATCGAGAAGCCGCTGGGCGGCTTCGTCAGGGGAGGTCTGGGTTGGTCGCAGTGCCCAAAGGCTCCAACGCTTCTCGAAGTCCTTCAGTGGGTCTCGACTGTTTTCATCCATCGTTTCTTCTCTTCCTTTAGCAGCCATTTGGATAGACTTTCCCTGGCCCGACGACGGTGCGAACGGACCGATGCGGGTCGCAAATTCAAGATGTTCGCTATTTCGCTGTCTGTCATTCCCTCGACGACGGTAAGGTGCATAACGGCTCTTTGTTGAGGTGCAAGACGGCGCAAGATCTGTTCGACCTCTAGTTCGGATTGTGTACTGTCAACCCCATTCGAGGGTTCGGAAAGGGTTTCAATGGAAACCCACGACTTGGACTTGCGAGCTTCATGGAGACAATTCCGTAAGACGATCCTATACAGCCAGTGGCCGAAGGCGCGGGGCTCTCGCAACCTATCCAATTTGTTCCAGGCCATGATGAGTCCCTCCTGGACCGCGTCCTCGGCGGCGGCCTCGCCGACGAGGGACCTGGCCAGCCGTACCAAACGAGCCCAATGATGTTTTGCGAGCTCAGAGAAGGCTTCTTTGTCACCTTCACGAGCGTCAAGGACCTGCTGAGCTTCTGCTTCGCTCACACTCATAAGAGGGTTGTAACACGGCTTGGCGTGCACATCCCAAATGCAGAAATATGTCGGATGTTGGTTTTAGACCATCGTGTTACGATGTATTGATGGCAGGACTTCAACCAATCAAGGGGTCGAGCACGGAAGTGATGTGGGGGTCGGGTCATACCGACCCCCACGAAGTTGAGTCTCGAAAACGAGTCCGGAGAAATTTAGTCGGGGAGGCTAGAAGCCGCGCTTCCGTCCGCGGATTCCGCGACGGCTGCCTTTGGCCTTGAAGGGACGTCCGCCGCCGCTCGGATCGAATCCGCCGCCACCACCACCACCGCCGCTAGGCTCGCGAGGGGGGCGCGGAGCGCGCTCTCTTGCTTCATCCAATCTCAGTTCTCGGCCTGCCAAATCTCTGCCGTTCAGGGTCTCTACTGCCTTGGCTGCATCCTCGTCATTTTCGAACTCGACGAAGGCGAATCCCCGCGGGCGTCCTGACATCCGGTCCACCGGCAAGGTGATGTCGGCTACTGGACCCACGGTGCTGAAAAGCTCGACTAAATCGTCACGAGTAAGGTCAAAACTCAAGTTCCCGGCAAATATTTTACGTGAAATGACGCTGCTCCTATTCCGGACCGGCTGACCTGAGCCGAGCGCTGCTCACAGGCAACCGTCCTTCTCTCAGTAAATGTTGTGAATTGGGAGACCCAGACCGGGTACTCCCGCATCGCTCCTTTGTGGGTGGGGGTTTGACTGCACTTGCCACGACCGACGAATCCGCTCCTTCGTTGGAAGTGGAAATCCTAGAGGCCGGGCGGGAAATTGCCCTGTATTCAATCACTTGGGTCGATCCATTGGCTGCAATCTTGGCTTGCCCTGGTCCCTCTATAGCTCGTCTCGTGGTTCATCCTCTGAGACACGGGCATGTGCCTGAGAGTTTTCCCGCAAAAAGAAAATAGCAAGATGTTGTACCAATATCAAATGCCGGTCCCGGAGGTGGTTGAACCCAACCACGATTCTTGAAAAAACGTCCCTCCTGCGTCGGAGGATCAGTTCTTGGATTTAGGATGTTTTTTGCTGCTTCCTTTGATGGCTCGGCCGACTGCAAACTGCTCCGCGACCCAGTAACGAAGTAAAATGGCCGGGCATCTAGAGGAGGAGAAAGCTATGAAGGTGATGGTCATTCGAAGATTCGGAGCTCCCAATGTGTTCGAGATGGCCGAGACAGAAAAACCCGTCTCCCAGCCTGGAAATGTTTTGATCAAGGTCGCCGGTTCGAGCGTGAATCCCATTGATACAAAGATACGAAGCGGTGCGGTGCCGGCGGTGTCTCCGGATTTCCCGGCTGTGCTTCATGGAGATGTGGCCGGCGTCGTCGAGGAGATTGGTGACGGTGTGACTTCATTGAAACCTGGGGATGAAGTCTATGCCTGCGCCGGCGGAATAAAGGGACTAGGAGGGGCCCTCGCGGAGTATCTGGTCGCTGACGCCGACCTCGTTGCTCCGAAGCCGAAGAACCTCTCGATGACCGAAGCCGGTGTTCTCCCATTGGTAACCATCACGGCGTGGAACGCTATCGTCGATCGTGCAAACGTACGGCCAGGCCAAAAGGTCCTAGTACATGGAGGCGCGGGTGGAGTGGGTCACATCGGAGTTCAGTTGGCGAAACAGGCGGGTGCAGAGGTTTGTGCGACGGTCTCCAGCGATCGAAAGGCGGCAGCGGCGAAACAACTTGGGGCGGACCACGTCATCCTCTATAAGGACACAAGTGTCGCCGACTACGTTGCAGAGTGCACGGATGGAGAGGGTTTTGATGTCGTTTTCGATACCGTAGGTACGGACACCATGGATCATTCTTTTGAGGCGGCGGCCGATAACGGGGTCGTCGTAACCATCGCCGCTCGGTCTACACACGATCTCAGTCCGCTCCACGGTAAGGGGTTGACGCTGCATGTTGTTTTCATGCTGCTGCCGCTTCTGAGGGGCCGCGGTCGTTCGGCTCATGGTGAGATACTCCGTCGAGCCGGAGTCCTCATTGAGGACAAAAAGCTCCGGCCGCTAGTCGATGAAGAAACCTTCACTTTCGAAGACGTCGGTAGAGCTCACGCCCGTCTCGAAGCCGGCAAAGCGACGGGCAAAATAGCCCTTGTCAACAAATGGTAAACGAAGAAAACCCAGTAACCGGGTAACCAGTAATCCTCTTGAGTACTTTGGGTGGTCGGAACTGATCTGAGGTGTAGTAGTCTGAATCTGATCTGACAAAGAGTCGACCGACTGCTTGACTCTTTCCGTACAAACCGTAGCAGCGTCCACTAGAGAGAACCTTCAATTGGAGGACCACCTCGTTGTGCCGGGAGACCAACTGTGCGTAGAATGTGACGACATTCTTTCGCTTGGGTTATCTGAATATGCGAAGGAACAGCGAGGCTTTGCGGGATCCGCGAGACGAAAAGGGAGCCCCGGTGAAACTCTCTAGGAATAGCTTTCTGGATGAAGTCTTTGGCTGGTTTGATTGGCTATTCGACGCAATTGGAGTAGTTCGTCTTGTTCTCTTGATTGTGGGTTTCCTGATAGTCTTGCTCAAGGGCGATTTTTCAACTCTGAAATCGGCTGCCATCATGTTTGGTGCCTTTGTCACGTTCGCCGCTGTAATGACTCTGTCTTCTCTTATTTTCCGAGGGCGTTCCTAGAGACTGAGGAGGGCGGCGCGCTGGCCAAAGTGTCAGTCGGAATCCTAGTTCCTGCTTCGTGATTGTCAGATCAAGTGCCGACTTCAACATTTGGGGGAATGTGCCCAGAGCTCAGTACCCAGAACACAGCGGATCCGTTCCTGATTCTTGAGTACTTGAGTACTCGAGTACTCGAGTACTAGTTTTCACCCACTAATCCACCCACCGCAACACGTCTCGGATGATGCTCCAACGAGGCTCCCTTACGGTTTCCTGCTTGCCAAGTATCCAGTGGTTATAGAGGCGGTCTATCGTTCCGTCCCGTCGGATCAGCGCGATCCAGTGGTCAACGAAATTCTGGAAGGAACTGTCGTTTCTTGGGAGGGCGTAGACGAGGGGCACGCCGCCGCGCAGTTTCTCGGGCACGACCACGCTGTACTCGGGGTAGACGATTGTCCAGGCAAAGCCTGCTTCGGCCGTGATCACGAGGGCATCGGCAATGGGCTCGGGCGATTCGAAGAACTCGCCGATGGTCTCGACGTTCCGGATGCGCACATCAGGCAAGAGTCGGTGGACGTTGAGAGCAATGGTCTCGTCGGCGATCGCGAGAGTTACATTCTTGTTCTTACGGATGCTCTCCATACTCTCGAAGTCACGCCTTTTCTTGTCGAGGACGAGAAATGAGCCATGCACATCCATATAGTCTTGCGAAATCTCCGTTTCCGCTGCGCGTACCAAATTGGCAACGAGACCCGACATGACGATGTCAACGTGGTCGGCTTCGAGTTTTTCGGTGGCCTCGTTGAGGTTCAACGGCACGAACTCGATACGAAGCTCCGTCGCTCGCGCAAACTCGTGAGCCATCTCCACGTCGAATCCGACGAGATCGCCTTTTCGATTGAAGAAGGTGAAGGGGAACTGTTGCGGATCGAATCCGACACGTAGCACACCTCGCTGCATCAACCGGTCGAGTCGGGATTGGCCTGGCTCGAGAGGTACGGGGTTGGGTTCGCTCGTCTCGAGCACGACGAAGTCTACCGGCTCATTGATGGCGTTCATCACGGCCAACACGTCCGTCTTCTGGTAGGCGCCCTCGAAGGTGCGAGCCAGGTAGCCACGAGTTCCCACGATGCACACGAACGCCAAGGCGGCGGTTACACCCAATCCACGGGCGAGCGCGCCCATCTGTATGCGGAGGAGGCCGGTAACTGCCGCTGTGGTGATGAGCGTGAAGGTCATTAAGTGCATGACACCCAACAGGTCGCCGAGCCGTCCGCAGTAAATGCCGGACACGAGAAAGAGCTGCATCATGTCAGAGGGTAACTGAGCGAGCTCCAACAGGAACGGCGTGGCGACGATGGGACCGCCGAAATAGCTGAGAAGCCCCGCACCCAAGAAGACCGGATAGTCGACGGGTCCGAAAGGCTTGCCCAGGAACCAGGCGGCGAAGGGTATGAATAGAAGCCCCATCAACTTGCCGGCGTGGGGAAACGGATAAGCCAGCGGGTAGAGTACGTCCACCGTTGTTTCCGCCTCGTCGTGACTAGATGTCACCCTTTGAGGATGGCTGAAGAGCTCTTTGGTGCTTTCGATGAGCATGGGAAGCACGATGAGCACTTTGCCCGTGGCGAACGCCGTGATGAGAGCGGTCTTGGAGGCGCTTAGAATTTCCCGGTAGGTGAAAGATGTAACGGCCGCGACGAGCGAGGGGAAAACCCAGAACGTGAGGACACCAACGAGCAATGTGTAGGCGATGAGGTAGCCCTGGATCCGCCCAAACTCTTCCACGGTAAGCGTCCCCGCGGTGCTGGCCAACATCGCGAAAACGCCGACGGGTGTGAGCTTCACCACGTAGCCGTTCACGCGCATGAGCGCTTGGGAAATGACGTCGAGGAAGTCGAGCAAGGGTTCCTTTCCCTCCATGCCCATGAGAGCTAGACCCATAAAGATGCAAAAGACGACGACGGCGGGAACCACATCTTGGACGAGCGCGTTGAAAACGTTGAACGGAACAAAGAGCCCGACCAGGTCCGGTCTCGTCGGCTCCTCCAGAGTCGTCGTGCTGAAGAACGAACCCGTCTCCATTTCGGGAAATGCCAACGCCGTGGTGGTAATGGCTAGGAGAGCGATACCCCACAACAGAAGGAGAACAATCGCTCCCTTGAAAAAAAGGGACTTTCCTTGGGCGAAGGACAGTCGCCCGATGTTGGCGACCATTGCGACAGTAATGTAAGGCAAGACCGTCATTTGCAGGAGGCCGATGAAGACATCGCCGACGACTTTGAGACCGGCGCAGTGCTCACCAAAAAAGAGACCACTAGCCAGCCCACCCGCGAGTGCAATGAGGATTTGGGTGGAAAGGCCGAGTCGCTTCTTTTTGGGTGGGGTGGGGCTTGCCGAGTTCATTGGGGACGCTTCGTCACTCATCGTTCTTCAACCCACTGCCGCAATCTTGCGAATAGATGTTGAACTCTCACGTCACAATGGAGCAGATCATATCAGGGACGACCTAAAGTTTTCACTGGCCTCTGGCTTCTGTTCTCTGCACCCCTACAACGATTTCTTTCGTTTGATCTGATCGGTGTCATTACTTATGCTACGCAATCTTCTCCGACTTGGCAGACAAAGGGACGCTCGCGTCCGAGGTTTTAGTAGACGATGATGCTGTATTTCAACCGCTTGGTGATGGCACTCGTTCTCACATGTGCGGGTAGCGCGCCGGTACTCCACGCCGATGACGTCCAAGACCATGACAAACCAACCGCGGGAAACGTGGATCCAATTCAGAAAGGCGTGACGGAGCTCGCACTCCTTGGCAGCTTGGGTATCGCACACGAAATATGGGACGGTGTGGGGGACACTCATTTCTATGTTTTGGGCGTGCGAATTGGGCATGTGGTCAGCGGTTCCCGAGGGCCCGGATTCCTAAGTGGCAATTTGGATGTCTCCGGCGAGTTTCTACCGGTTTTCCTCGTCGATCAAGGGACGACGAGCTATGGGGCTTCCGCGACCTTGTTGGCTCGTCATTTCTTGTCTCCGGGCTCTCGATGGCGACCCTATGGTGTTCTTGGCATTGGAGTGTTGGGAACCGCAGACGAGGTTCCCGAAGGCCAAACTCGCCTCAACTTCACGCCACAGATTGGCCTCGGGATTTCTTATTCCGAAAGCGACCGATTCGTCTTCTATTTCGATTATCGGATTCACCATATATCTAACGGCGGCAGGAAGCAGCCCAATCCCGGCATTAATTCGAGCTCTTTCCAATTCAGCGTCAGCATCCTCCGCTGGTAACCCTCACCACAAAGATGCGATGCGCCATGTGATGTAGACAATCCAATTCCCGCCGCCCTGTCCGATGATTCTAACGGGCTCGGTCGAGATGTTGCGCCAACCATCGAACGCCGGATTGTTCGTTGAGAACACCTTGCTGCTATTGTAGGAGAATGTAGCACCACGGTCTGTGAAGTAAGGCTGGACTTCTTCAGAGAGTCCAGGGTCGACGAGCTCGCTGAAGTTGATGTCGCCTAGGCCTTCCGGCGTCTGAAGAAAAGTGGTCCGATAGTCCCCGTCACCCGCATCGTTGAACAGAAGCTGCCAGCCGATTCCAATGGACAAGTTTCTGTAGCCGGGAATGTTCATCTGCCACCCTAGCCGCATTTCGGCCGGATGAACCAGCCTTTCCACCGTCGTCCCGTTGCCGATATAGCGGGTATAGGTGAACTCGGCCATGAGCCATTGCTGGTGGCCTTTGATCTTGAAAGCGGGGAGGTCGACGCCCCCGGTCATGATGAGATGGTCGTGGAGATTGAGCTTGGTCTCGACGGGCTCACCGACCAAAAAACCTTCTGGTGTATTCTGGGAGGAATCAACGTATTGGACCCGGAGCCCTCGGTCCGGATCGCCGATTTTTTTGTATCCCACATTCACCAGAAGCTCCGTAATCCAGAGCGCCTTCGAGAACAGGAAATCCAAGCCGTAGTCCGTTTCGCCCGAGACCCCGGCATACTGACGCCACTCAGAATCCGTGGTCGTCATGTTGTACTCAGGTGTCTCGGTCCCAATCTCCGCGTAGAGTCGAATACCGAAACCCAAGCTGTCGTCCCTTTCCTCAGACAAGAAATTCACCTTGCCGCCAACGAAGAAATCTCCCGTAGAGGAAGCAAAGGCTCCGTGTCCCGGCGGATCGATGACGACGTTCGGTACGAAGTAGGTCTTGTAGGGTGCCTCTTGAGCGTAGAGAAAGAGTGGCCCGGGTCGTTGAGCATTACCCTGGTAAGTGTCGATGAATAGGTCGAGTGGCGGAACCGGATAGCCCAGCGGTTCTTGGGCGACGCTGTTGGTCCGAAAGGTAGGCGACCCACTGAAAAAAAAGCTGGTTCGCCCCGGCAAACCCAACGCCACCTGGATGGGGAAGTCGAAGAAGTCGACGTCGCCGGGGTTGCGGTCGTGGTTCACCACGTAGAAGCCTGCAGCTAGGTCGCCAGAAGGCAGCGTATTGGGAGAGCTTGCTCTGATGAGCCCGCGGCCCCCATAAGCGGTGATGTTGAACTCTCCGGGCGTCGGGGCTTCCGGCTCTCGGGTGGAGGCTGAGAACGATTGGCGGGAGTGGGAGGTAACGGGGCTAGTGCTGCTCGACTGCAGTGAGAACTCGTGAGTGTAGAGCCACGATCGCTGGTGTCGGGCCAGTGATGTAAATGAGAACAGCATAGGCTCCGGCGTGGTGGAGTCGTCGCTGAATCGGTTGTCGCTGGAGGGTGACGGGTTGATGCAGTTCTCTACCTCATTCGATTCGCATCCCTTGGTGGTTTCCGATGGGGTAGCGGCACGTGCTGGTGTCCAAGAGCCCACAAACACAGATGTCACCAAGACGACTCCCATGGTGCTGGCAAAGGTGCGCTTCATCAATCCTCCTGGGCAGATTGTCGATTGGGTTCAAACCATAAGTAAGGTGGTGAGGTTCATCAAAGCGGGAAATGATAGTCGAAACTGGGCCTGACGGGCAAACCGGGGGATGGCGCTCCGCAGTTTGCTCGCCCATTAAACGAGGGGCTCTGCTGAGGGCGCCCAAGCTCGCGGAGAAGCTATTGACGTTAAACTTCGGAACGATCCAACCGTGCCGTATATCGAGCCCTTGAAGACGAGGCTGATTCATCGGCGGCTACGGCGAGTCGGCGCTTGTCTTCGGGGCGCCGGACGTATATCATCGCGCCATTGGAGTACCTCGAGTGACAGAAGAGTGTTCTGCCCAGCAGATTCATTGGCTTCAATAACTTCAATTGAGCCATAAGCTTCGGGAGGCAAACTATGCGTATGAAGATCTTTATTGCAGCCGCTTTGGCGGTTCTCGTCGTCGTTTCGGCGGGGGAGATCGTCGCAGAGACCGGTGCGGACACCAATGAGGTCTACTCGCCGGATCTGTTCAAAGGAATGAAATACAGAATGGTCGGGCCATCACGTGGAGGACGAGCGACGGCAGTGGCCGGCCACCGCGATCAACCTTCCACCTTCTACATGGGGGCAAGCGGAGGAGGTGTTTGGAAAACCACCAACTATGGAAACACTTGGCTCCCCATCTCGGACGGCTACTTTGCCACAGGCTCCATTGGAGCCATTCGTGTGGCGGACACCGATCCCAACATTGTCTATGTCGCGACGGGCTCGGACGGATTGCGAAGCAACGTCATTATCGGCAAGGGCGTCTATAAATCAACGGACGCCGGCAAGACCTGGAATCACGTCGGACTAGAGAACACCGGTAACTCCGGTGCGGTTCTCATTCACCCCAAGAATGCCGACTTGGTGTATGTAGCGGCCATTGGAAATCCCTTTGCCCCCAATCCGGAGCGAGGTGTCTACCGGTCTAAGGATGGAGGTTCTACATGGGAGAAGGTCCTCTTTGTTTCGGACAAGACCGGTGCGGTCGACCTCGAGTTCGCACCGGACAATCCCAATACGATCTATGCCTCGATGTGGAGAGCCGAGCGAAAGCCTTGGACTATCATCAGTGGAGGAGAAGAGGGTGGCGTTTACAAGTCAACCGACGGGGGAGACAACTGGAAACAGTTGACCGATGGTCTTCCGACCGGGCTTCGCGGTAAGTCGGACCTCGCGGTGTCGGCGGGCGACCCGAATCGCGTGTACGTTCTCATGGAAGCTCCTGAAAAGGACGGCGGGGTTTATCGCTCCGACGATCAAGGGGAAACTTGGAATCAAGTGACGGACTTTCAGCCTATCCGGAACCGTCCCTTCTATTACTGCAACCTCGAGGCTCATCCGAAGAATCCGGACATTCTTTGGGGCATGGCTGAAGGATATTTCAAATCCACCGACGCGGGTAAGACATGGGAACGCAAGGAGGTGCCGCACGGCGACAACCACGACATGTGGATCAATCCTGACCACCCGGAGATCTTCATCCAGTCGAACGATGGCGGGGCCAATGTGACGATAGACGGCGGCGAGACCTGGTCCACGCAGCACAACCAGAACACCGCGGAGCTCTATCAGGTCGATGTCAGTGATGGTTTCCCGTACCGGCTCTACGCGGGTCAGCAAGACAACACCACGATCTCCGTTCCGAGTTGGCCGACGCGTTCGATGCCGGGAGGTCACACGGCGCTTTGGGAGGACCAGGGAGGTTGCGAGACGGGGCCCGCCGTTCCCAAGCCCGGCGACCCGGATGTTGTTTACGCCGACTGCAAGGGGCGGTTTCGGACTCTTCAACAAGCGAACCGGCCAGGAGAAGCAGTATTACGTCGGTTTTTGGAACATCTATGGCCACAACCCGAAAGACTTGGCCTATCGTTTTCAGAGGGTCTCGCCCATCCACGTTTCCCCGGACGACGCGAACAGGGTGTACCACACGTCTCAGTACGTGCACATGACCACCAACGGTGGCGAAACCTGGGAGACCATCTCACCCGACTTGACGGCCTTCGACGAGGAGACTCAGGTTTATTCGGGCGAGCCGATTACGATCGATATCACTGGTGAAGAGCACTTCAGTGTGATCTACGAGATCCAAGAATCTCCTCACGAGCCCGGTGTGATTTGGGTCGGTGCGAACGATGGACCCATCAATATCACACGAGACGGAGGGAAGAACTGGAAAGAGGTGACACCGCCCGGTCTCGGCCCCTACGGACGCGTGCAGACCATCGAGGTGTCGCCCCACAAGGCGTCCAAGGCCTATGCATCCATCCTTCGCTACCAACTCGGTGACTTCGAGCCTCATGTGTATATGACCGAGGACTACGGCGAGACCTGGACCCGACTGACGACGGGCGACAACGGCATCCCTAACGATTATCCGGTTCGTGTCGTTCGTGAAGACCCTGATCGGGCTGGTTTGCTCTATGCGGGAACCGAGTTCGGCATGTTCATCTCCTTCGATGACGGGAAGCACTGGCAGGGCTTCCAGCTCAACCTTCCCGTGACGCCGATCACCGATATGAAACTCGTCAACAAAGATCTAGCCATTTCCACGATGGGGCGGAGTTTTTGGATTCTTTACGATGTGACGCCACTCCACGAGATCTCCGACCAAGTGGCCTCGGCGAGTGCCCACTTGTTCAATGTCAAGGACCCGTACCGGTTGTATGACTTCGGGCAGTTTGGCCGAACGGCCAACCCCGATGAGCCGCAGTATCCGAGGGCGGGAGCGAATATCGACTACTACGTGAGCAGTGAACCTGCTGGAGACATCAAGCTCGAGATTCTCGATTCGGGCGGAAAGGTTATCCGCGAGTTCTCGAGTGCCGGGAGTGCAAAGCCGGCTGTGCCCGAGAAGATCGGAACCGACGGTTTGAATCTCGCGAGCGTGGGGGCAGGAAAACTCTCCAAAAAACCGGGCATGCATCGTTTCTTGTGGGATATTCGCTATCCCGGTCCCTGGGATGAGAATGAGCAACGAGCGGGCCGGATGGGGCCTCTCGTTTCACCAGGAAAGTACCAAGCGAAGCTTACGGTAGGGGATTGGAGCAACACCGTTTCCTTCAATGTGAAGATGGATCCTCGTGTCGCCAAAGAAGGGGTGACCGACGCGGACCTCACGGCTCAGGCCGAACTCGCGCTCAAGGCTCGTGATGCCTTGTCGACGGCACGCGTCGCGGCTGCGAAAGCCGAGAAGGCCCTCGAAACAAAAGGCGAGAACGAGAATCTCCTCGAGGTCAAAAACGAGCTTGTCACTGCACCTAGACGCTATTCGCAGCCCATGCTCGTTGACCAGCTCAGTTACTTGTACGGGAACCTGAATCGTGCCGACCAGAAGCCTGGGAAAGACGCTTACAATCGCTATGAAGAACTGGACAAAGCGTTACAGGAACAAGTACAGAAGCTGAATCAATTGCTGCAGTCCACCGAAAACTAGAGGCAAGGCACTTGTAACGAGGTGCGCTAACGGGCCCTCCTTCACGGGGAGGGCCCGTTCCATTTCTGCTGTAGGTGGATTTGCGCGGTAGGCTATTTCGGCGTAACGTGGCCTCTTGAGCGACATACCGAGGAGGTTCTCCTTCGTGAAGCACAAATCACCAGTCAATATCGCCGCGCTGCTTCTAGTGTTTGGAACAGCTTTGCCGACCGCATCGGCACAAAAGATGAACAAGCTCGACAAGAGCTGGCTCGAGCAAGAAGTCGGCGCTCTGATCATGAAGGAGGAACGACAGGTCTTCGAGAGTCTTGGTTCCGACGAAGAACGCGCGATCTTCAAGCAGATCTTCTGGGCTCGCCGCGACCCGTCGCCCGGAACGCCGCTCAACGAGTTCAAGAGTGGTTACGAACAGCGGCTGACCGTGGCCAATAGAGAGTTCAAAGCTCCGGGACAGATAGGTGCCGCGACGGACATGGGCAAGATATTTCTGTTGTTGGGGCCTCCCAATCAGTCGGGTTCGGGAAGGTTGGGAGAGGCGGAGTTGGTGCCCGATGACATGACCAACGCGGAAGCCTCCACGACTGAGCGTATCCTCTCGGGCTCGCCCGGCGCGAGTCCAACCGCGGGAGCGAGGGGCGCTGACGAGGCCTCGGGTGCCGATGCCTTTAGTCAAACGGAAAGCCAGGCACTGACCCAAACCTGGACCTACCCACCCAACGAGGCCGCGGGGATTCCGGACGGTCTTTCGTTGAAGTTCCGAGCTCAACAGGGATTCGGTTATCTACTCATGAGCGGAGGCGACCTCTTGGAGACACTCGAGCTCGTCAAGAGCCAGTACGTTACCCATCCCAACATCGAGTACTCGAAGGACGAGCAGGGTCGATTGCTCGTTCCCGCCTTGGGAGAGGCGATGCGTCCCGTGCACCCAGCGCTCCAAGAACTCAAAGACAGCCGGTCTGTGGTGTCGGATGTGTCGTTTAAGGTCAAAGTCAGCTTCTTTCGCTACGAGTCCGATCTGATTTTCATCCCCGCGGTGTTCGACATCGATGGTGCCAATTTGAGTTGGACGGAGGGCCAAGTTCCGGTATCCGTGCTTGGTCTCGTCGAAAACTCCGACGGTAAGCCGGTCACGCAATTCGTGCAATCCACGGTGCTGACTAAGGGTGCCAACGGACGTGCGACATTCGAAATCCCCATCGAGCTCAATCCAGGGCGCTATTTTCTTTACCTGGTGATTAGAGATGAGATGTCGGGGAAACTCGGAACCCAAATCCAATCTCTCGAGGTGCCTCCCGTCGTTGGTGAGACCCTATCTATCTCCAGCGTGGTGCTGTTCTCTGAAGGCCGGAAACTCGAGGAACCTATTGCCCGTGCTGGACAGGCCTTTGTCATCGGCGGGTACCATTTCATACCCAGACTGGACACTGTTTACAAACAAACCGATCAACTGTCGGGAGTTTTTCAGGCTTACGGTTACGGTGTCGGGGAGGAAGGGGCAAATCTCACCGCCCGCTACCTTTTTTTCCGGGACGGTGAACCGGCCGGCAAGACTCAAGACGAGCCCTTCATCTCCGCGGGCGACAAGTTCGCTATTACTGTTTTCGACATACCCCTCGAGGGCTTCGAGCCCGGCAAGTACCGGTTGAAAATCCAGGTCAGTGACCACGTCAATGGAAAGATGTTGACCAAGGAGTTGCAGTTCGAGCTGAAATAAAGTAGAGGAGTAAGTAGAAAGGAGATAGTAGAAAGGAGATAGCAAAAATTCGGGGGTGAGCTCCTTCCTCCTTCCTCCTTCCTCCTTCCTCCTTCATACTCGTTCCATTCTTTTGGCCTGTCTGTGTTACCCTTCCGTGGCCGGCGAATGCTCGAAAGTAGAAAAGGTGAATCATGTCGTACTGCACTGCTGTTCGCTTCCCGTTCGTGATCTTCTGGATTGCCGTGGTCATCCTTGCCGCTGGTCTTGCCGATGTTCCGGTCGAGGCGTCGGGGAACGACTACCTGAGTGACCTTCTCACCTGGCGTAGCGAGGTCGAGGAGAGACTCAAGGCCGAAGACGGCTGGCTGACGATTGCCGGTTTGTTCTGGCTGACGGAAGGGAAACACCGGTTCGGGAGCGGTGCTGAAAACGATTTTGTTTTGCCGGGGTCGGCCCCGGAAGCGGTCGGCACCTTTTCACTGAGCGGCGGGGTCGTCTCAGTGGTCATCGATACCGGCGTGCAAGTGACGATGGACGGAAAGCCGGTCCGTTCGGCGACTCTCGAGAGGGGACCGAAGTATACATTGTCCGTCGGGGAGCTCGACCTTTGGCTTCATGGCAGCGGCGAACGCCGCGCCATTCGTCTCAGAGACCCGAGTTCTAAGCTACTCACAGAGTTTACGGGCTTGAAATGGTTTCCGGTAGATGAAGCTTATCGAGTCGATGCCCGTTTCGTGCCCTATACCGTTCCGAAAGACGTCGAGATCCTCAATGTCTTTGGAGACGTCGTGATCATGAAAAGCCCCGGCGAACTGCAATTCGACGTCAAAGGGCAAGAGATCGTGCTCCAGCCTTTTTCGGGGCGTAACGGCAGTTTGTTCATTATTTTCAGGGACGAAACGAGTGGGAAGGAGAGCTACGGGGCCGGTCGGTTCATGCAGGCGGGAGCGCCGAAAGATGGCCTCGTAGAGCTTGATTTCAATAGAGCCTACAACCCACCCTGTGCCTACAATCCTCACACGACATGCCCGCTACCACCCAAGAAGAACAACCTCTCCGTTCGCATCGAAGCAGGAGAGATGGCTTACAAGACGTCACCAACCAACTAAGCTTTCACTGCGGAGAGCGATGAACCCAATCCCTTTCTTGTAGCATAGGAGGTGTCCAAATGTTGCGATTGCGCGACCTTGCTGTGACGTTTGCTATCGTTTCAGCATTCGTTCTGTTGTTGCCAATGCCCATCACTGCGGACGAGGGCGAAAACGACGTTTCTCATCTAGATCACCTGACCTGGCGTAACGTCGGCCCGGCGACCATGGGCGGTCGAGTGGCTGACGTGGAAGGTGTGCCCGGTGATGCGGCCATACTCTATGTGGGTTCAGCCTCGGGAGGGGTTTGGAAAACCGTGAATGGCGGCGTCACCTGGACGCCTCTCTTCGATGAACAACCCATCGCCTCTATCGGCGATGTCGCCCTCGAGCCGGGCAACCCTGATGTGATCTATGTCGGAAGTGGCGAGTCTAACGTTAGGAACAGTGTCTCCTATGGTAACGGTGTATATAAGTCCATGGATGGTGGAAAGACCTGGGAGCATTTGGGCCTCGAAGATACGAGACACATCTCCCGCCTCGTCATCGATCCGCGGAATCCAAGTCATATTTTCGTCGGAGCCTTGGGCCATATCTATGGGCCGAACGAAGAGAGAGGTGTTTTCCGGAGCACGGACGGCGGTGAGAGCTGGGAGAAGACGCTTTACATCGACGAGGGTCACGGTGTATCGGATCTGGACATCAATCCCGGTAATCCGAACATCGTCTTTGCAGGCATGTGGCATTTCGAGCGCAAGCCCTGGACCCACATTTCCGGAAGCGAAGAGGGCGGCCTTTTCCGCTCCGTCGATGGCGGAAAGACGTGGAAGAAGATCGAGACGGGCCTTCCGAAGCTCATTGGCCGTATAGGGGTTAAAGTCGCTCCTTCCAATCCCCAAATCGTCTATGTCATGGCTGAGTCAAACGAGGGGACGCTGTTCCGATCGACGGATGCGGGAGAAAGCTTCACCAAAGTCAACGACAGCACTGCCATCGTCAGTCGTGGTTTCTACTACACCGACCTTCGGGTGGATCCCAAGGATGAGAACCGGGTCTATGCCATTGCGGCCGGCCTTTTCGTTTCCATCGATGGTGGGAAGAATTTCAAGCGGATCTCCGGCAGGACACACGGCGACTATCATAGTTTGTGGATCGACCCCGACGACCCGCGGCGCATTTGGCAGGGTCAAGACGGCGGCATCGCTGTTTCCTATGACCGAGCCGAGACCTGGGAGTATGTCAACAACTTTCCGTTGGCGCAGTTCTACCAAATCTACGCCGACAACCGGGAGCCTTTCTACTACATCGGTGGAGGGCTTCAAGACAACGGGAGTTGGTACGGCCCGAGCCGAAGCCGCGAGTCCCAGGGCATCATGAATCGAGAATGGAAAACCTTTAGTGGTGGCGACGGTTACTTCGTGGTGGTCCACCCGGACAATCCCGAGCTCTTTTTGTCCGAGTATCAGGGCGGCGGAATCATGCGGACCGATATGACTTCCCGTGAGCAAATCGATGCTAGTCCGCAGCCGCGCCGCAACGATGGTGGACCGGTCAACGAGCTGACTTACCGTTTCAACTGGGATGCTCCCATCGTGGCATCTCCCCACGATCCCAACACGGTCTACTTCGCCGGCAACGTGGTGTTTCGCTCGAAGGATTTTGGTTTGACGTGGGAAGTCATTAGTCCAGACCTGACCACTAACGATGCCGAGAAAACAGGCGACGCTGGTGGACCCATTTGGGTCGAGAACACCACGGCGGAGTACCACTGTTCGGTTATCAGCTTTGGGGAGTCTTCCGCACAGGCGGGAGTGCTGTGGTCCGGCTCGGATGACGGCAAGGTTTTCGTTTCGCAAGACAACGGAGCAAACTGGACCGACGTCACGGCCAATGTGCCCGGCGTCGCGGCCAACTCACCGGTGTCTCATGTGGAGCCTTCAGGTACCGCTGCTGGAACGGCTTACATTGCCTTCGACCGACACATGTTCGATGACCTCGATCCCTATGTGTTCAAAACCACGAATTTCGGGCAATCCTGGACGAATGTGACCGGGAATCTCCCCAAGGGAGGCTACGTCCATGTTCTTCGCGAAGATCCCAAGAACCCACAGCTCGTCTATGCAGGGACGGAGCTCGGTTTCTACGGATCGTATGAAAATGGCAAGAACTGGACTCGCCTACATTTGAAAAACCTTCCCACGGTGGCGATCCACGACATCATCATCCATCCGAGAGACAACGACATCATTCTGGGTTCGCACGGACGGGGCCTGTGGGTTCTCGACGACGCCACGCCGCTCCAAAGGACCCATTCGCAGATCCTCGAGAAGTCGGTCCATCTTTTCGAGGTGCGCCCGTCGCTTCGCTTCAGGAGCTCGGACAGCGTCTATGGTTTTGGAGAAAAACCCTATCGAGCTCCTAATCCGCCCTACGGAGCGCTCATCACATACTATTTGAAGGAAGAGCTTGAAGAGGAAACTCCCTTCAAGATTGAGATTCTGAAGGGTGCGGAGGTGATCAAAGAGCTCAAGAAGCCGTCGATGGAAGCGGGCCTGAACCGAGTCGACTGGAACCTGATGTACGAGTCCTCTCGTCGACGGAGGGACCCGGGGGAGGAAGGCGGGGTCTTGACCGACTACGGTGACGAAGACTCGGACCCGCCTGGACCGCAAGCGGTGCCTGGCAGTTACACGGTCCGGCTGACGTTGGGCGAGGAGTCCGTTGAGACCCCTGTTGAGGTTCGTCTCGACCCCACTTTGGATGTCTCGACCGCCGATCTCGAAAACGCCTTCGACGCAACCATGGAGCTTCGCGATCTCATGTCAGAAGTGAACGACTCGCTGCGCGGCTTGGACGGAGTGAAAGCCCAGCTCGTGGAGCGCAAGAAGCTGCTCGAGTCCAGGAAGGCAGACGAGGAGCTCATCGAGAGTGTCACTGAATTGACCAAGAATCTGGATGACCTTTCCGAAACGATTACGAAGCCTCCCGAGAAGCGCTACTGGGCCACGGGTCCCAAGCTGGTGGAGCGGATAGGTTCGTTGTTCTACGGACTCAATTTTACCAATGCCGCTCCGACCCGACCACAGCTCGATCACTTGGTGGAGCTTCGCCGGGAGACCGAGGCAGCCTTCGCTGAAGTCAACAGCTTCCTCACTGGGCCGATCGTGGAGATCAACGCGAAACTGAGAGATGCGGGTTATCCGGAGATCCTGGCGCCGGGACCAACGACTTAGCTAGTTTTCCGGTCAACGAAAAAAGGCGCCGTTGCCTCTAGCAACGGCGCCTTCGTTGGCTTGGGAGTGCGCATCAACTCCCAACCGATAGTTTGTTCTCGACGGAGAACACGCCGAAGGTGGTCCGAGCAATGACTTCGGCTTTGCGTTTTTCGACATTTGAGTTGACCCCACCCGTCAGCGTTACGTGTCCCCGCTCGACCACAATGTGCACCGGGGGGTCAATCCAATTTCGGGACGAGCTGAACAGTGCGTCGCTATAGATGCGGGTGTAGATATTCCGGCGCAGGCGATCGTCCCCGATATTCACCGGTAGTGTCTCAATGCTGCTTGTGACACTTTGAACTCCCATGACCTTCGAAGCAATCTCGGAGATGGCGTCGGCTTTGAAGGGCATGGTGACACGACCGTCGAGTGCCACGTGCCCCTCGTTGATGGACATTTCGATATTGTCGTAGACGGTATAGAACGCGTAGGTTCGGATTTTTTGGGCGATCTCCTCGGCGACCTTCTTGTCACTCTCACCGAATGCTATTTCTAACTCGTCCTGGACGGTTTTCACGCCTTTGACTTTCAGGGCACGCTCAATCGCTTCGTTCTTTCCCCAGACACTCTTGACCCGGCCGGTCAAGGTTACGACTCCTTTGTCGACCTCGACCCAAGGACCGTTACCGTTGCTGATGTTCTTGTGATCGAGTTTCTTCTCAACGGCCAGCTTGATGTTCTGATCGTCGAGAGCGATGTCGGCTGTGGCGAAGGTGGTTAGACTCAGCAGTATCGCAAAAACACTCAATGTGGTTATCGACGCTCTCATGATGTTCCTCCTAAGTTCTTTTTTCGGGCATCCGCAACTAGTTAATGCAAAGTAGATTCCAAAATCGCATCTCGATGAGGGTGAGCACTCTAAGTGATTGGAAAGTAATAATTTAAGGTTGAAACGAACCCCATTTTGGAACCGTCGAGTCCCCCTAATATGGCCTAGAAATAGCCTCAATTTGCCCTAGCTGTCCTCTTTTTAGGTCGAATTGGGACAAGTACATGCTATTAGTCGGGAAAAGGGGATAGTCTTCGATGAATCACGGATTCACTCGAAAGCATGAAGGTGCCGAATCTTCATGTGAGCCATCATCTTGCAGAAGCGGGCGGAAAACCTGATTTTTCCCGTGCCCGTTTCCGAGCCCGTTCCCCCGCCCGATGGGTTCCCATTGAAAACCGTTTGCATCGCATGTGCCACAGACCTGCGTTTTGGTGCTTCGGGCAGGGGCAAGGGACAATCAATCCATCCGGAGATCTGTTCGAAACCATCAAGATAATGAGTCTTCATATCATGTCCCCTTTTTCCCGACCATGTAATAAGATGCACCGTGTTTTGGGCCAGCATGCCTAACGTCATGTCACAACACTTTCTAAGTTGGAGCAGGAAACAAATGCCAAAACGAAGGGCTTTTCTCTTTTTGCTGACTGTGGCGCTGGCATCGTCGACTATCGACTTGTTGCGAGCCGAAGACCGCCATCCTTTGGCCGTCGTTCACTGCCGTCTAGTCGATGGAACAGGGGCTCCACCGGTCGAGAACGCAACCGTGCTCATCGAAGAGGGTCGAATCTCTGCCGTGGGTCGAGCGGCTGACGTGGAGATTCCCGATGGCGTAGCGGTCCTTGATGCCAAGGGTCGTACCGTTGTTCCAGGTCTCATCGACGCCCACTACCACATGAACTATCCCAACACTCGCGAACAACCGTTCATTCTCGACGAGTCTCTTTGTTCCTTTCGAGCGTCTTTTCATCTTCGCCGACACCTTCTCGGCGGAATCACGACGGTCCTGGATGCTGGGGCCTATCGGAACGTGGGTTTCATGGCGAAAAAGGCGTTCCAGGAAGGCCTTCTATTTGGGTCGAGGCCCGTTGTGGTGGGCGAGCGTATCAATGCTACGGGTGGCCACGGCGTATCTCGATTCGACATGGCCTACGAAGCGGATGGCCCGTACGAGTTTCGAAAGGCCGTACGTCTTCAAATCAAGTCGGGGGCGGACCTGATCAAGATACTCCCGCCCTACACTCGCGAAGAGCTCGAAGCCGCCATCGATGAGGCTCATTCCTTGAAGAAAACGGTAGCGGTTCATTCGGGCTATCTTGGCCGGCACGACTTGGTACGCTGGGCCGTCGAGCTCGACGCCGACGTCATCGAGCATGCCTATGCTCTTCCTGACGATGTCATCGAAACGATGGGAGCCAAGGGCATCTACTCCGTTCCCACCATGACCATTATGATGAAGCTCCATGCCCAACGAGGTAAGTCGATACCTGAAGATAGGCCTCACGAGTATGAATTCCTTTTTCAGAAGATGAAAGCCGCCGGTGTAAAGATGGCCGTTGGCACGGATGCTATTTACGAGTTCATGAATGAGAATCCCGGACTCTATTTCGAAGAAGTAGAACGCTTCGTGAAGAATGGCTATACGCCCCATGACGCGATTGTTGCCGCGACGCGAATCGGAGCCGAGGTTTGTGGTGCCGGGGACCGGCTGGGAACCATCGAGAAAGGCAAGCTCGCCGACCTCCTGGTTATTGAGGGAGACCCTCTCGAGGACATCCGTGACTTGCGGAAAGTTGCCGTCGTCGTTCAAGAGGGTCGGATTGTTGGGCGAAGACGAATGACAGCCGCGTTGTAGAACCCAGGCGGCGCGATTGACGCGCCGCCGATGGCCCTGCAAAACGATAGTTCGTTCTATTTCGGTGGGAGTAGAGACTCCGGTGGTAGAACGATGGTCCGTCCCGGCGTCCAGGGAATGCCGGCCTCGTCGAGTATTTGATAAAGCCGAGGCAGTTCTTCGTTGAGAATTCGGTTGAGCGCCTCGATCTGCTCTGCTAGCCGTTCCTGGGATCTCCGAGCCAGCCGATGTTGATCGTCGGTGGGTGCCGCCGTGGATCCCTCGATTTGGTTGTAGAGCGAGAGAATTTGCCGCTCGATGGGGGGTGGGGCCACGGAATCCGGGTCCCGGCTCCGACCGGCTCCTGTCATCTCTTTGTCGACATCTTCGATCTGTTTCTTGATGGTTTGAACGGTTTCAGAAAGGGATTTGTCGGCAGCCCGTTTCTCGAGAAGCGTTTGAACGGATTTCATCTGCTGTCCGACGTCCTTAGACGTCTTCGTGACGGCTTTTGATGTTGCCAGCAAGTGATTCAAGGTCACGAGTGTGTCGTGCAGTCTTTGCCGATCTTCGGAGCTGATGTTTATTAAAGGATCACTGCGGACCATGATCTCCTGGACTTGCAGTGCGTCGCCAACCTGCAACTGGGCTTTGTAAGTACCGGGCAGGACGAACGGTCCTTTGAGATCTCCGAAGAAAAACGACTGTCGTTCTTCAGGGGAGGGCTCGTAAGCCAGGGCGTGTCGCAAGTCCCAAACCAGTCGCTGCACCCCGGTGCCCTTCTCTCCCTGTACCGGCTCGAGTCGGCGAACCAGTTGATCGCGATTATCGAGGATATCCAATCGGACTTCCGGAGCTTTCCACTCGTCCCCAGCATCGTCGTCTTTCTCCGTCGGTGTCATGACACCGGAGTGGATGTAGTAATCAATAATGGCGCCGCTGGGAGGATTGGGTGCGGCGTAGAAACCTTGCCCTTGGCTATCTCGGCCCTTTCGGAGGTAGTGCAACTGGAGGGCCGGTCGGACCCGAGCAAGATGAGCATCGTCGGCGAGAGTGTCCGATGTGAGCTCATCCAGAAGGTTGAGGTTGTCCAGGATCCAAAAGCCTCGACCATGGCTTCCCAGGATCAAATCGTTCTCCCGAGGCTGGATGACCATATCGTGAATAGCAACGGTCGGCAGGTTGCCTTTCAGCGACACCCAGTGGTTTCCATCGTCAATGGAGATATAGACGCCGAATTCCGTGCCAGCGAAAAGCAAGCTGTGATTTCGTGGGTGCTCGACAAAGGCGCGGACGGGTTCGTTTTCCGGCAGGTCTCCCGCAGCTGATTGCCAGCTTCCACCGAAGTCGGTGCTCTTCAAGACGAAGGGGCGAAAGTCATTGTCTTCATGGGCGGTGAACGCAACGTAGACAGTGTCCTCGCTATGCTCCGACAAAATGAGTCGGCTCACCTGGGCGCGTTCTGGAACGCCAGGGAACTGGTCGAGCTTGCTCCACGTCTCGCCGCCGTCGCGACTCAACCGGACCAAGCCGTCGTCCGTGCCCACGCCAATGCGGCCGGCTTGGAGCGGGGACTCCGCAATCACGCGAATGGTGCCGTAGTCCGAGATTCGATATTTGGGGTCGATGGTGATGTTTCGTGTGAGATCGGCACCGAGCGTCTTCCAGGTATCTCCGCGGTTCGTACTGCGGAAGAGGAATTGCGAAGCAAAGTAGATGGTTTTTCGGTCATGATGCGACAAAAGAATCGGCGCGCTCCAGTTCCATCGGTACTTCGTACCCTCCGGTGGCTGGGGTTGGATGAGGCGGCGCTCACCCGTTCGCGAGTCGAAACGGACCAGTCGGCCGTACTGCGATTCGGTGTAGACGATGTGGCGATCCACGGGATCGATTTGAAAAAAGAAGCCATCGCCTCCCACCGTCATATACCAATCGTCGTTGACGATGCCGTCGACGTTTCGTGTACCGGACGGACCGCCAAAGGAATTGTTGTCCTGCGTGCCACCATAGACATGGTAGAACGGCTCTTTCATGTCGACGGCTACGGTGTAGAACTGTGTGATGGGAAGGTTGGCGACGAATCGCCAGTTCTGTCCTCGATCGTAGGAGATGTAAATACCACCGTCGTTGCCGAGGAGAAGATGATCGGCATTGGCCGGATCGATCCACAAGGCGTGATGATCCACGTGCACGCCACGGCGAGGTAGGTCTGTATTGAATGTGCGTCCCCCATCCTCCGATACACCAAATTGTGTCTGAAGCACGTAGACCCGATCCGGGTTGGCCGGATCGCAACGCACCTGGCCGTAGTACATCGAAGCCGATGTCCGCTTCGACCGGTGGTCCCAACTAGCACCCCGGTCGTCGGATCGAAAAACGCCACCTTCTTTGCCTTCGATGACGGCATAGACCGTGTCGGGTTGACTCCGGCACACTGACAAGCCAACACGGCCGATTTCTCCTTCTGGAAGGCCATTCGTGAGACGGTCCCAGTTCTCACCTCCATCCGTGGTTCTGAAGACGCCTCCGTCCGTCCCGACGTTGATGTAGCTCCAGTCACGGCGCTCCCGCTGCCAAGCGCCGGCGTAGAGCCTGTCCGGGTCGCGGGGGTCCATGACGACTTCCACGATTCCCGTTTGCTCTCCAACCGACAGGGATTTGGACCAGGTTTTTCCTCCGTCAATCGTTTTGAACAAACCTCGCGCCTCATTGCGCTCGGGATCGTTACCCCACATGGAGCCCAGGCAAGACACATAGACGATGTTGGGGTCCTCGGGGTGGATGACGATACGCCCGATGTGCTGCGAGAGCTCGAGACCCATGTGAGTCCAGCTCTTCCCACCGTCTTCGGACTTATGGACTCCGTTGCCCCATGACGTGCTGCGCAAGTTCCGAGCGTTCGGTTCTCCGGTCCCGACCCAGACGACATTGGGATTGGAGCGCGAAACAGCGATGCCCCCGAGCGAGACGGTCTTTTCTTTTTCGAATACCGGATTCCAAGTGATGCCGGCATCCGTCGTCTTCCAAGCACCACCGGAAGCCGTGGCGGTGTAGATGACCCTGGGATCTTGCTCGACCACAGCGAAGTCCACGATGCGACCGCTGGTGACGGCGGGGCCGATGTTGCGCCACTTCAAGCTCGATAGGTGGGATGGCTCAAGAGTCTGTGCCTGAGCCGTGGGTATGGCTCCTACTAGGGCAAGGAAGGTGATTCCCACGGCCATGAGTGTGAAGTACAAACGACAAAAGGAAGGGCCATTCATGGTCAGTTCTCCTATGTCTTCAGATAGGCCTTGGCGAGGCTGGGACCTCGTGCTCAGTGGAGGATGATAGTCCGGACGCAATCCGTTGACAACACGCGTATAATCTCGCCTGGAATGCGCTCCATACTCGACCACCCTCTCATTTCGGCTCGCTACTTTTTCCCGCGGCGAGAGATCCTTCGCGACGCCTTCATAGTTGAATCGGGCGATGTCAGTTTGGCCTGTTACCATCACGCGCCACACCGGGAGGCCAGGACGGTCGTCTACTTCCATGGCAACGGTGAGGTCGTAGCGGAGTGTGTCGAGCTCATGGCCGAGCCCTTCGCCAACCTGGGACTCAATTCGTTTTTTGTCGAGTACCGGGGCTACGGGATGTCGACGGGGGTTCCGGAACTCGGAGCGATGCTCGATGATGTCCCCAAAGCTATTGCCGCTTTAGGAATTCCTCAGCAAGAGTTGATCCTTTTTGGACGATCCGTTGGATCCATTTACGCCTTCCACGCCACCCAACACTATCCCAAAGTCGCCGGCCTCGTTATCGAGAGCGGCGTCGCCGATCCACTCGAACGGTTACTCCTTCGCGTCGAACCGGAAGAGATGGGATTGACCTTGGACGAGTTGACATCTGGCGTGAGGCAGAGGCTCAATCACAAGCGACTCCTAGCCAACTTCAATCGTCCCACCTTGTTCATGCACACGCGGTGCGATGGATTGATCGATGTCGACAGCGCGGAACGGATGCATGCCTGGGCGAATAATCCAAAAGACTTGCTGATTTTCGAGCGCGGCGATCACAACTCCATCCTCATGGTCAATTTTGAAGCCTACATGGCGAAGCTGAAGCACTTTGTGGAATCCCTCGACTGATCGCGAGAGCTCTAGTGGAGAATGAGGCGAGGTCGGTAGACGAGAGAATTCACAAGTATCCCCTCTCAGAAGCGGTACCCGGCGAGAAGCTCGCCGCTGAGATTGTCGAGATCGAGCGTCTCCAGACGTCCCCCCCATGGTCGCAGGCTTGGGGCTACGTCAAGCTGGGCGGGCCGGGCTTCATGGATGCTGCGACCACTTTGGGTGCCGGGACGCTCACGGCTGCGATGCTCTCGGGCGCAGCCTTTGGATACAAGACCATGTGGCTCCTTTGGGTGTCCATGGGGCTTGGCATCTTCATGATGGCGGCTTGCGCGCGCTTCACTTGCCGCGGAGGGTTTCGGGTCATTGCCGAGCAGAACCGATACCACGGATGGGTCGTGGGCTCGCTGATGACGGGATTGATTGGCTCGGCGGCGGTTGCCGTCATTTTCAACTATGGGCAGTACAGCCTCGGTACCCACTTGATCGAGTCCCTGGCACCGATGCTGGGCTTCGAGTTCCCTCGCCAGATCAACTGGGTGGTCTTTATGGCCATCACGAGCGCCATGACCTTGAGTTATGGGCGGGGAAGCCGAGGCATCACGGTTGTCGAGACCTTCATGAAGCTGGCCATCGTGACGATGTTGGTTTGCTTTGGAGTTTGTCTCCTTCTCGTCGGCGTCGACTGGGGAGCAATGGTTCGGGGTATCTTGGTTCCGTGGTTGCCCTCGGGTGTGGAGGGTGTCGATCTTTTTGTGGCTTCGTCGGCTGCAGCCATCGGTGTTATGGATTGGGTCTTGTTCCAGTATGCAGGACTGGCTCGCGGTTGGGGTCGCAAGCACGAGACCTTGGCGCGCTTCGACATCGTTTTCGGTCTGTTTCTGCCTTTCGTCTTGGTCAACTACCTGGTCATTGCTGTTTTTGCAGGAACGCTGCACAAACTGGGGCAGACTCCAGAGACCGCGACGGAACTGGCTAAAGCGTTGGCACCGCTTCTCGGCCCGACTTGGTCTCAAGTACTTTTCTATGTGGCTTTTTTGGCGGTGCCCGTGACGACAACGGTGGGCATGAGCATTGCCGGAGCGATCGCCATCCATGAGGCCATGGGCTGGGAGCCTGATACCCGCTCGTGGCGCTGGCGCGTTTGCGCCCTTCTGCCCCAGCTCGGTTTCCTGGCGGTCTGGTACCCGCGCCCGGTGTGGCTCGTGGTGGCGATTGCCGCTTTTCTGTCCCTCTCCAATAACATCGTTGGATGGAGTTTCTATCTATTGCTCAATGACCGCCGGGCCCTCGGTGAGGACAGGTGCAAATCCTACTTGTGGAACCTTGGCATCATGCTCTTGCTGACACTTCTCAACGGGGTGGCGCTCATTTACATATTCAATCGACTGGGATGGTGGACACGGTGATCGATCTAGACCGTCGCTACGGGCCTTGGTCGGGAAGAGTGTGGGGCCTCATCGTCAATCTAGCCGCTAATGCACTCGCCCTTTACGGGCTCGTAGGCTATCTGCGCGACGGTTCCAGGGTCGGTCATCTCGTTGTCGGCCTCATCGTGACAGCGGTCTGTGTGGCTTGGCTGGCAAAGCCGAACCAATGATTTTGTGCAAAGGAGGCAACCGTGGGCTCCAAGATAAAGGTGCAGTACACGTTCTGTGAACACACTAAAGAAGACTTGATGCAAATGGAACCCGAGGTGTTGGGCGGCATCATACGAGAGCGTGTCCACCACACCATTGAAGTACCGCTCTATCCCACGCTCGTCCGGTGGAAGGGCAAACCGATACCCAATTTCGGTGAACAAGCACAGCTGGCCTTCGATGCTTGGAGAGAGCGCGGCCTACCGGAAGATACGCCCGACATGGATTGGGTGAAGCGACATCTGGTCATTGCCGAGAAGATCCGCGCGGGGGAAAAGCCCGAAGTCGACGAGCCCCTTCCGGAGCCATTTACAGCCGACGAAATGAAGGTCGTTCGGAATCTGATTTGGCAACGGCGGTCGATTCGGGACTGGCTCGACAAAGAGGTTGCGGATGAGATGGTCGAGCAGATCCTGGAAGCAGGAAACATGGCTCCCATCGGCTGCAATTTGGGTCATCTTCGTTTCGTCGTACTCAAGAGTCCAGAAGACAAGGCGATGATATGGAGTGACATTTCAACGAAAAGGGCGGCTGTCATCATCGTCATCTGTCACGACAAGCGGGTAGCGTCTGCTGTGGGGCAGGATCGGTTGGTGCCACAGAATCCGGGGTTCGACGCGGCGGCGGCGGCCGACCATATGTTGTTGATGGCCCACGCCCTAGGCTTAGGAGGCGTCTGGTTGTCGGAGCTCAAGAAAACGACCAAGACCGAGGATACCGGAGAGAAGTTCAAAGACAAGTACGGTCTTCCCGACTTTCTCGAGGTCGATGTTCACATTGCGATCGGGTGGACGGCGATTGGCAGCATCAAGTCTGCAAGACCCTCCCTCGATGATATCGTCATAAGGAGATAACTATGTCCTCGCAAATACCGCTGGAAGAGGCCAAACGCCAAGTAGCGCTCGTATCTCGAAGATTGGGATTGCTTCATCTCGCCTTTGCCGAAGTTCTGGTCCGACATCTGGGAGAGGAAGAAGGGAAGAGAATGACAGCCCGAGCGATCAAGGAGTATGGCCGGATGATTGGAGAGAAGAAGAGGGAACTGGCGGTGGAGGAGGACAAGGATCTCACGCCGGAAGCCTTCTTGGGACTCTCGGACCTTCCCAGCATCGGCATGCATGACCAGATCGACGAAGTCGAAGTGGATGGCGAGAAGCGCATCCGTGCTCATGGTTGCGTGATGGGTAAGGTGTGGAAGGATCTGGGAAAAGACGAGCTGGGGCGATCCTACTGTATGGTCGATCCGGCCAGCTGCATGGCGTTCAATCCGGAGCTCAAATTCGTGCACACCAAGGCGTTACCTGACGGCGATCCTTACTGCGAGCTCGTCATAAGACCCACCACAAAAGAAGATCGAAATAGTTTCGCCTCTGACGACACTAGTTGGACCACCATCGAAGGCGACAACTAATTCAGCGGCTGGTCTGCCTTTACAAATGCTTACCCCCTTAGTATAGTCATGCTAGGATGAGACTCCCAAAGACCGTTCGAGAGCGGTTTCGGGCTCACGGTCGCGACGGAGGGCGAGCGCGTGCCGCGCGCATGAGCCCCGAAGCGCGACGGTCAGTGGCCCGCAAGGCAGCGATCCGGCGCTGGACCCAGGTTCGATTCGGCGCCCCCGGGTTCGGGGCCATCGGATTGCCAGGTGGCGAGGCCATCGACGCGGGGCTGGCCGCGCTGGCGGCCGGCGAAGAGTCGATCGAAAGCCTGTTGGTGTCTCTGGCAGCTCCCCGGCTCAAACGGGAAGGTGTACCCCTTCCCCACGATGTGTTCCCCAATGCAGATGTACGCCTGTACCGCTTGCTGGAACATACGGAAGGCGACCTAGCCCATGCCCGGTATCTGGCCTACCTGCGTCAGGTGGCGTCATTCGCGGACGCCTGTGCAAACGCCCGCCTGAGATGAGGCAAGAATGCGTGAGGAGATTACGCGACAGCGCCTGGACCTACTCATGAAGGAGTTGGCGCAAAGAGCGCCGCGCCGCGGTTCGTACCGGGTCTACTTCGTGGGTGGAGGAACGGCGGTCTACCTCGGCTGGCGCCGCTCATCCATCGACGTGGGTCTCTACTCCGACAAGGATGTTGTCTTCCGGAACATCCAGGAGATCAAAGAGCGCCTCAATATCAACATTAAATTTGCCCGCCCGGAAGACTTCGTCCCGCCGTTGAAGGGGAGCGCGGATAGACATGTGTTTATCGATACGGTTGGCGCGATCACGTTCTGCCACTACGACCCTTACGCACAGTTTCTTTCCAAGGTTGTTCGTGGCTTTCAGCGAGATCTCGATGACGCGAGGCAATTCATAGACAGCGGGATGGTGGTTCCCCGAAAACTCCGGTCCCTGGTAGCGGCAATCCCCGACTCCGCATACGCCAGGTACCCCAGCCTCTCCAGAAGGGCAATCGAGAACGCTGTGGAGACCTTCCTCACGGAGAAGTCTTGACGCTCCCGGGGGTGAGTCAACTGACTTGAAACGCCACGCGATCTCAGACATATATACTCGTACCAAGTGCAACCATTCCGGATCACGTCGAGCGCTACTAACACATGATATTCTTGATTTCTTGAATTCCTGAATTCTCACTTTTCGAACATGGACCTATTCGAACGCTTCATTCGCCTCCTCGGTGCCATCGTTTGGGGACCGCATACGGTCTTGCTCCTCCTGGGTGTTGGGTTCTACTTGAGCTTGAGACTCCGCTTCCTCCAACTTCGAGGACTCCCGCTGTCGTTCCGGCTGCTGTTTAGCAAGCGCGGCTTTGGGGAAGGAGAGGGGGAGAAAAGCGGGGACATCACTCCTCTTCAAGCGCTAGCCACATCGCTGGCGGCAGCTATCGGGAACGGCAATATCGCTGGCGTCTGCACCGCGATCGCCATGGGTGGTCCGGGTGCGGTCTTTTGGATGTGGCTTTCGGCGCTCGTCGGGATGGCCACCAAGATCGTCGAAGCGGTGCTCGGCCAGAAATTCAAGACCATTGCTCCTGACGGGACTGTGGCCGGTGGACCCATGTACTACATCAGTCGGGGATTGGGTCTGAAATGGCTCGCCGGCATCTATGCCTTCTTCATGGGCGGCAAGGCCCTATTCGCCACGACGACGGTTCAGTCCAACTCCATTGCGGTAGCACTCGAGACGCAGCTGGGTGTGGATCCTTGGGTCTCAGGACTTGGACTAGCGACGATCGTATGGTTGGTCATCATTGGAGGCATCAAGTCCATTGCTCGCGTTACGGTATTCCTCAGCCCCTTCATGGTCTTCCTCTATGTTGCCGGCGGAATGTTAACGGTCGGCCTCTTTGCATCGGAGATACCGCGAGCTCTTCTTCTCATCCTCGAAGGAGCTTTCAGCCCTCAGGCGGTAGGGGGTGGGGTAGCCGGAGCCACCGTGGCCACCGCCATGCGCTATGGAATGGCCCGAGGCGCCTACTCCAACGAAGCGGGGACCGGTACCGCCGCGGTTTTTCATGCCGCGGCGCGTACGAGTGAACCGGTACGACAAGGACTCATTGCTTCCTTGGATGTGTTTATAGATACCATCGTGATTTGCACGTTGACGGCGCTCGCCGTTTTGGTGACGGGAGTCTGGACGGAAGGCACGAGCACAGAGATGACCGTAAACGCCTTCAACATCGCCTTGCCCGGAATCGGTGGCCTCGTTGTTGCCGCCTCATCGGTGCTCTTTGGCCTGTCGAGTCTCATCGCCAATCCTTACTACGGTGAGATTTCCTATGCCTATCTTTTCGGTTTCAAAGTCCGTATGCCCTTCCGCTGGATCTTCTGCGGCATGATCCTTCTTGGTTCCGTGCTAAGGGTCGAAGTCGCTTGGTCGATTGGCGACGTCTTCAATGGAATGATGGCCTTCACCAATATGATCGGGATCTTCGGCTTGGCGGGGCTGGCCGTGGCCGAAGTCAACGGTTACATGACAAGACTCAAGAGCAAGTCGACAGAGAATCGATACTAGCGCCAAGTCGGTGGCCGCCAAAGGCTGCGGCAACCTCCTTCCGAACGCCACGGATGAACTGTCTGACGACTACCTTGGTCCAGCTGATCGAGGGCGTTGCGGTCGACCCGTTTCTTACGGTCGTCGAAGGCGTCTAGTCGTCATTCCGGTCACGGATGGCACCGCGACGGAATCGAGTGTGAAGGTTACTCCAGCGCGTCGGTCTCTAAGGCCCGATTGACAAGCATCTCTTCCAGCTCCCGGCGTCCATCCAGTACTCCGAGTAGGGATACCACTTTCCCAGTTATCCGGTAGAAGATCCGATAAGGGGCAGCAATCAACTCCCGGTACTCCATAACTCCAAAGTCCTTCAATTCCGGGACGATCCTTCCCCGACGTGGATGGACCACGAGAGTATCTACGCGCGTAATGATGCGCTCATAGATGCTTATAGCAATGTCGGAGCTGTCACGTGTAGCGAAGATCTTGCATTAAGCTGGCCATAGCTTTGATCCTTGTTGATTATTTTGAGCACCAAGCTCGCCGGTTCGGATTCGGTTGGGGCCTGAGAAACCGGTGGGGAACAGAGATGCCTGCCATCCGCAAAGGCGTTCGAAGGTTAGGGGAGCATCACATTGGCGGGTGGCATTGAGTAGGACCTCAGATGGCTTCGCCATGATGACGGCCATCGTCTGCCAGATGCCCAAATTTACCGCGGCAGACCGAATTCTCAAGGGAGCTTTTTGTACGGAGCAGGTCATCGGCTCGGCTCTTTCCTAGATTGTCTGCTGCTACGGATCTCGACTCGCATCATTTGGCTGCTTGCAGTTATAGTGTTGGGGCTGTTGAGGCGTGTCGGTCGCCGCGGTGGCGATTCCAGGTCAGCGACATGGGAGCTTGGACATGAAAACGAATCCGGTGTTGGCTTTATTCATTGGTTTTCTCATGGTGGCGGCCGTGTTGCTGGTGCCGAGTGTCTGGGCGCTGGACAATGGTTTGGCGCTCACTCCACCGATGGGCTGGAACAGCTGGAACACGTTCGCTTGTGACGTGGACGAGACGTTGATCAAGGAGATGGCCGACGCCATGGTCGCGAGCGGGATGAAGGATGCCGGCTATCAATACGTCGTCATCGACGATTGTTGGCAGGTCTCACGAGACGAGGACGGTAACATCGTTGCTGACCCCGACAGGTTCCCCTCCGGCATGAAGGCTCTCGCCGATTATGTCCATTCGAAAGGCCTCAAGTTCGGATTGTATTCCGACGCGGGCACGGCAACGTGCCAGGGCCGTCCCGGTAGTAGGGGATACGAATTCCAGGACGCGCGCCAATATGCCTCCTGGGGTGTGGATTATCTCAAATACGATTGGTGCAATACGGGGACTCAGGACGTGAAGTCTTCCTATGCCATCATGAGAGACGCGCTCGAAGAATCGGGACGCCCCATCGTCTTCAGCATTTGTGAGTGGGGACGACACGAGCCGTGGCTTTGGGGGAAAGACGTTGGGAACTTGTGGCGGACGACTGGTGACATCACAGACTGCTGGGATTGCACTGGGAGGTATGTAAGGGGGATCATGCAGATCCTCGATCAACAAGTTGAGTTGTGGACACACGCTGGTCCGGGCCACTGGAACGACCCGGATATGCTGGAAGTGGGCAACGAAGGTCTGACCTTGGCCGAAAGCCGGGCTCATTTCAGCCTGTGGTGCATGCTGGCTGCACCGTTGATGTCGGGGAACGACTTGAGAACGATGTCGCCGGAGATCATCGAGATTCTGACACATGAGGAAGTCATCGCGGTCAATCAAGATCCGAAGGGGGAGCAAGGGCACAAGTATCGTGACTTCGGTGATGCGGAGATTTGGAAAAAGCCGCTGGCAGACGGTGGAACGGCCATCGTGCTCTTGAATCGGGGCGAAGAGGAAGAGGAGATTCGTGTCCGGATCGATCCCAATGCGAAAGTGCGGGACCTGTGGAAACGAGAAGATTTGGGAAGTTCCGAAGATGGCTTCTTTTCTACAACGGTGCCGTCTCACGATGTCGTGATGATTAGAGTCACCCCCGTGAAATAGCTCCGAGGTGAACATGAGTCTACGACGACTTCAACAACGAGCCAAGATTGGCTGTCCTTTCTGTTGGGAATATGTGCCGACGCCACAGAGAAAGATCGCCGTCTTTAGTGCAGACGGCACTCTCGGTGGACGCTGTGGTGGATGTGGTGCGGCCTTCGTGGTTGACGAGACCGGTCGATCCGGTGGCCAGGCGTTGCTCGATGCTCAAGCCGTGCTTTGTGATGGGGATCTGGATAAAGCCATGGCAATGGATTCGCATGACTACGAGGTCAAGAAGAGGGCTTACCAGGGCCCGACCAACAGCGTCGGCGGGCGACCTCAAGGTCACGCCTACCTCCAACCCAAGATCTGGTTCCTCAAGTTGAAAGATAAAGCATGAAGTCAGTGACCAGTATCCGCACGGCCGGGGCGTCCACCGCATCGGAGAATAACTTCGTGCGGATGCCCCGTGCCCCTGCCCGGGGGAGGTTAGTAGAAAGTAGAAAGGAGAAAGGAGAAAGGAGAAAGGAGATAGGAGATCGTGCATAAGCCTCGTAGACTCCAGAGGTCAGTCAGAGCTCATCAGCACACCCGGACTGCGAGGCACAGATTCGTTCGGCTGCCTGACTGCCTGCATGCCCGCTCACGTGGGAAGTTAGTTGGAAGTGACCAGTGACCAGCAGAAGAGTAAGATGACGCGCTCAAAGGGCCGACTCCGGATACAGCTCATACACTGGGACAGTGCCGAGGCTGGAGAGAAAGCAAAGGCGTTGCGTGCCGCTGGGTACCAAGTAGTTTGTGGGTTGCCCGATGGTTCGAGCGCATTACGAAGACTCAGCGAGAGCGAACCTTCTGCCGTGGTCATCGATCTTGGCCGCAGGCCCTCCACGGGGCGCGACCTCGCCTTGGCCCTTCGGACCTACAAGACGCTCCGACGCGTCCCCATCGTTTTCGTCGAAGGTGATCCTGAGAAGCTTGAACAGATAAGGAAGCTTCTCCCGGACGCGGTCTACACGACATGGAGCCGGATCCGGAGTGCGCTCAAACGAGCCATTGCTCATCCGCCGCGCGAACCTGTCGTCCCTGGCTCAGTCTTTGCCGCCTACGCGAATACGAAGTTACCGAAAAAGCTCGGTATCAAGCCGCATTCGGTCGTGGCCTTGGTCAACGCGCCAAAAGATTTCGAGAAGACCTTGGGCAAGCTGCCCGAAGGGGTCACCGTGCGCCGGCAGGCTCGCGGCCGATCCGACTTGACGATATGGTTTGCGAAGTCGCTCAAGGATCTCAAGAGCCGCATTCGCCAAATGGGCGCGCGCGCCGATAGAGGGGGACTTTGGATTGTCTGGCCGAAAAAGACTTCGGGAGTCGCCTCCGACCTTTCGCAAGTGATTGTCAGACAGACCGGTCTTGCCTCTGGATTGGTGGACTACAAGGTGTGCTCTATCGACGATACCTGGACCGGGCTCAAGTTCTCCTGCCGCAAGTGACGAAGCTCGTCTGCGACAGCCACCACGCCCGGTTGCCGACCTCCAAGCCAACGGCCTATGGTGAGGATTGAAGCTTGTCGATCGTCCTTTCGGTCGCCTCTTTGACGGCTCCCAGCAGCTTGGGCAGAACGGGAAGCGCCTTGAGTCGGATATCGACCGGTGCATCCAGCAAGCTGACTGAACGGCCCCAGGCTGATTTCACGCGCCGCCGGTAGACCAAGCCCCATTGAGGAGCTGGGCCGTAGCCGATTCTCATTGCGGTACCATCGTCCGCGGTGATCTCCTCGTCCAGTTCGGCTTGGACGGCCAACCGCAGCCCGTTGAGTTGTTGTTGGAAGGAGGCGATGAGAGGGTGGATAGGATCCGGCTTTGCCGGAGCCGCCGTGGCCTGGTATTGCTCTTCGGAGGCCGCGTGCCCCAGCCGGTGAAGCTCTTCGGCGAGTTGGGAGAGCTGATTGAAGCGCTTTTGTATCAAATCAGAAGGCATTGAGTCCTCCTTGGCTCAAGAGCCAGCCTCTACGGTAACATAGCTATCCCCTCTTGCGTTTATCATGTTCTAGAACTATTCTCCCTACAATTTCGTTTCAATAGTGCATGGATAGACCATGGCAGAACCTGCGGAGATAACCCGGCTCTTCAATGCCTATGCTCGTGGCGACCAGAGCGCGTTCGGTCGAGTGGTTCCCTTGGTCTACAACGAGCTTCGGCGCAATGGCACCTTTTTCTGATGCTCCAATCGTCTCTCCTGCGTGTGGTCGATATCGAGTCACATCCGCTCGAATCCGGCTATTTTCGCGTCAAAGTTCGAGTTCAAAACGAAGGCAACCTACCCACCTATGTCACCCACTACGCGCTCGACGCTGGCCTCGCCAAGACAGTCAAAGCCGTCATCGCGCTGGAAGGGGGAAGAGATCGATCTAGGACACTTGAATGGCAGAAGCTCGGGAGCGGCGCGTCCGCGAAAGACGTGGAATGGGTCGTAAAGGTGACGGGAAGGGAAGCGGCCGTGACTATTGAGGCTGTTTCTGAAAAAGGAGGAAGGGATCGGGCGAGGGTCCACCTGAAGGAATCCAAGAAATCAAGAAATCAAGTAGGAACACAGACACAGAACACCGCAGGAAGGTGGAGGCCCGGCTGCGCCGGAACGATTTGGAGTGAACTAGTGGACGCCGGAATAGCCGTAGTAGTGGGAAACGACGCCACTTCGAATCCCCATGTCCCAGGCATTGCCCCCGGTCATGTGCATCTGGGACGAGCAGCTCAAACCGGTCAGGCAGAGGAGTACGGCAAACACTAACGCTGCGAATCTCAGTGCTGCTTTCATAAGCATCATATTACTTCTCCATCCCGTAGGATTCAATTCCTGATTCTCGAGTACTTGAGTACTTGGGTTCTTGAGTTCTCTCTTCATTCACCTTGACGACTTGACCGGCGTGATGGTGTTCATGGTCTCCTTGAGTAACTCGCCGTATTCTTGTGACGCGTTCGGCAGTCCGACATAGATGGCGATTCCCATCAAGTCGTTCCTCGGGCGAAAGAAGGCGACGAAGTAGTCGACCTTCTCGTCTTTTTTCAAATTGGGTCCCGTCGTCGTCTTGACGGCAGTGCCGTCGTAGTAGCGAAAGTTCATCCCATTGTGAACGCCTTCCTCCAGGCGATTGATCGTCTCATCCTTAAAAAGGTGTCCGACCAGTGAGCTCAAGTACTCGTCGGCTTCATCGAATGTGTCCAATTTCCGCATGACCCAGGTGCCGAACCAGAGGAGCCCTGATTTGGGCCGGGCCGTGACCATGGGGGGCATGGGCGGCACGCCCTCAGGTCGCTCCAATAGATCTTCGTCCTTTTCCGTGAGGATGGTCCACCCGGCAGGATATTCGATCGTAAAAACCGGCTCCCCATCCAACTCATAAGTGAAGGACTGGGCCAAAGACATGCCCGCTCCAGCGAGGCACATGAGACACGTGAGGAGGAAGAGTTTCTTCATTTTTGTCGTTCTCCAGTAAAGGCGTTACCAAACGAATGCTAAAGGATGGCCGAACCTCCTGTCAAAACGTCTGGAGTCACGCCTGGTGACGGCGTGAGGACCGGAGCCTATTTGGACTCCAGTCTAGGAAATTTTCTGATAAACTCCAATCTCTAGATACACCAGGTTGCGTCTATCCAATCTGGCGAAATCCATTATATGCATTGTTTTGAGGCTTTTTACACTCGACCGGCCCTCGCCAAGGGGTTGCCCAGGATCTTCTCGTCGCTGCTTCTAGGCGGGTGGCTAATGAGCGCCGGTGCCCCCCGAGCCCGAGCGCAACTGGATGTCGTTGAAGTGGAGCCAGACTCCGGCAACTTCTCGCGAACCTTGCCCTTCGATGTACCCTTTGCCATCACGGGTGTCGCTCCAACGGGGACGACCGGCGTCGAGCTACAGTACGAAGAAAATGAGCACGAAGCGGATGACTTCACCCGAAACCTGAGACCGGTGGAAGCTCTTGTCTCAGGAGTGGACGGCGCAGGTAAGTTCAGTTTTCGAATGGAGGCGGTCGAGCCGAACCACAGCTTTCGCTTCCACATCACCTTCGAGCGAAGGTTGCCCGGGAACCTGAGTGGCACTTTCCGAGAACAGGTCGAGGTTTTGTTGCGACGCGAGCTCTCTCGCTACACGCGCCCCGACTTCACTGAGGAGCAATTGCAGGCGTTACGCAAGGCCATCCTGCTGGCTCTCCAGCGTGCGATGAACGACGGTCAGCTCATGGCCTCTCCGAGAGTAAATGTGAGTGTCGTAGCCCCGGGAACCGTTTTTGATGACAAGACATCAGCGAATGGAAATTCGCAACGAAATCACTCGCCTCACGTCGGATATCGTCACGCGGCAAGCTGAACGAGCCGAGGGACTTCGCTTGTATCAGGAGACGACAAGGAGTTTATCGTCCGAGCTTGCTGCGGTCAGCTCTTCACCGGAGCTCAAGAACCTGCTACTTACTCTTCAGAAGCAGCCGGAGTCCGATCCCAGGAATCCGCGAAACGTCCTCTTTTTGTCCGGGGAGGCGTCTCGACTCGTGATGTTGGGAGACGTGGAAATCGAAGCTTTGGCTAGGGGGCTGAGCTTAGCGGACACTCCGGTAGAGCTTCGAGACACCCTTGCTCCCGAAGATGCGGACACGATTCGTTCCCGTTACTTGAGAACGGCTCGGGCGCTTCGAGAGCTTCGTGACTGGCTCGAGAGCCTGGTCGCAGTGGGAGGACCCCATCGATCCGATGTCGCGAGACTACTCGAGGCAGGTGACATTGCACCGGATCAAATCAACAGCCTGCAGCGTCTGGCCGATATCCAACGGGGTCCCATACGGACCGCTGAGCGTTGGGCTGAGACGCTCGAAGTCTACGTGTACGATGTTCAAAGGTCGTTGGCTGCCCGCGAGTGGGCTCTTTCGGAGATGGTCTCCGCACTCGAAGCGCAAGCTCTCGATGCCGTCGTCCGCCAATCCACGGTGACGGAGGTCGTGTCCAGTCACGGCAATATTTACGTGGGTTTGGATTTGGGTGCGGTGTATCCTCCCGAGCTCGAACGAGCAGCCTTCTACCTCGGCGCGAATGTTTACTTTCGACCGATCAATAAGAAGGCACCGCTTCGTCTCAAAGGAACGTGGAAGCACAGACTCGCGCTGACCTTCGGGATTACCTTCACGAACCTGAAGCTCGAAGACGAGACACGGTACGAGAATCTCCTCGGCGATCGATCCAACCTCATGCTTGGTCTAGGATATCGTTTAACAGGCTCGATCCGGATAGGGGGCGGCATGATGTTCTTCTTGAAGAACGATCCTAATCCCCTGGTCACGGACCGCTCCTTGGGCATGACGCCTTACGTCGCGGTGTCTTTTGATGTGGATCTCATAGGGGCCATAACGTCCCATTAGGGCTAGCCATGATGTTGAAATCTCTACCTTGTTCAGGAAAGCTGCTCGCTGCATCAGCGGGCGCGTTCTGCTTGTTGATCACGACTTGCACGAATATCGACACGCCTGCGGAACCCGATGACGTTCTTCTGCTGGCCGCCAGCCTTTCAGAATTGCCGGCGGACGGCTTTTCCACCACCAATATCACTGCTCAAATCAGTCAGCAGGCGAATGAGAATTACCGCGACGTCATATTTACGACGACGTTGGGCACATTCCGCGCTGCCCCTCCGGATCATCCCGATAGGATCGTGGTGACTGCGAATAGCGCTGGAATTGCCGTGGCTGCCCTTCAAAGTAGCCCGCAAACCGGCACCGCTGTGGTGACGGTGGAGATTCGTGACGAAGAGGCTGTCAAGGTGGCACGAATAGTACGAGTCACTTTCAAACCTCTGGAGTCCTCGGACGTTATCCAAATCCAGGCCGAGTCATCTACCGCTCCAGCGGATGGTGCGAGCGTGACGAACATCTTCGCCAAAGTGGCCGAAACCATGCCGCTCCAGCAACGAGAGATCCTTTTCACGACGACCGCCGGCTCATTTGGTGGTGTCGTTCCATCGACGGCGACGCGGACCGCCGGTTCCGATGCCGTCGCTCTCGTCGGTCTCATCAGTCCTCGGGAGGTGGTGACGGCACTCGTCAGCGCAACCGTCAACGGCCAACAAAGCTATACGAATGTGGCGTTCGAACGAGCACTCCCCGACAAGGCGACGATGAGTGTCTTCGGTAGCTTGCAGCTCACGGCGACCTTTGCCACCAAAGTGTCTCTCGAGGTCGAGCTGTTCCGTGACGTAGGGGCGGTGACGCCGGGAACGGAGGTTGCCTTCCGTTGTTTCGATGACTCGACGGGCAACATGTTCGGCTTTTTCAGTGGCGTGACGCCTAGCGACAACAATGGGATGGTGAGCGCTCAATTTACTCCTGGAAACACCAACGAGAGAGGTGAGGCAACGATTCGAGCCCGCGTCTCGGGAACGGATGTTCTCGCCCGCGTCAAGATCGAAATCATTTCCCCTCCAACCTAGGGAAAACTGCGGTGATTGTGTACTCATGCCCTAAGAGGTAAAGAAAGCCGCCGGTTAGTAACGACTTAGCCCGCCATCATTCCTTATCGATAGCTCACCTCAACTCACTCCCTCCTCATTGAAAGAATCGAATGTGTTGCCCAAATTGAATGCAGTTCAGATCTGAGTTCGACGTCGAGCCTTCCAACCTCTGTAGCACAAGGGGGCTGAGACATGCATCCTAACGATGGACTTCGATGTGGGAGAACGATCACTGACCGCCAATATGTTTCGGTATCGTGCCTCCTCTTTTTTGTTTCACTCTTGTGTCCGATCGAGGTTCTTCCGCAGGAACAAAAGACCGGCTCTCCTGGCACCGTAGCGTTCGTCGTGCCGATTCAAATCTGTGACGCTACCGGGCTGGATGCTGAGACATTCCGAGAAGTGAAACGAGAAGTCGATTCGATATATGCCACGGTCGGCCACGAGATCCGATGGATCGAGAATTGCGAAGGACAGCCCATAGAAGACATTCGTCACGCCGCAGCGAGAGTCTACATTCTCGGCCAAATTCCGAGAGGAATTCTGTGTCGGTGTCTTCACTTCAACAGAGGCAACAGATTGATGGGCTTTACACCGACCAATCCCGGCGGAAAGCCAGGTTCGGTTATTTATGTATCCCGGGACTCTGTCCAAGCCGTGGCAAGTGACTACCATTCGAAGTCGATCTCGGAACTTCAGCTTTCCAGGGCCTTGGGGCGGGTGGTTGCACATGAGCTGGCCCATCGGTTCCTCGAACAAAAGGAACACACCTGGCGTGGCATTTTGAAGGGAGGGTTCAGTCGGCGCGAGCTCATAGATCCCGAGCGGGGCCACCTTGTCTTCGACGGGGCGCAAGCGGCGACGATCATCCGATGGGCGCGTGCAAAGGATTCTTTGGCAGTCGCTTCGGCTAGCTCAGCGGCCCATTGAAATCTATGGAGCTTGGTGGGGTGCGCGGGCAATGCTGCTCGGGGTTTTCAGCTCCCCGAATTGGCCAGCCCGGAACCCCCTCTTTCTTGCGGCTCCCTCACTTGAAGAAGGACGTCAAAACCACTATCCGGCGTGAGATGAAGCGGCTCAGGGCGCTGCACCAAGTCGGGCAGATCCAATGACGTTTGTATCGGTGCCATTGGTACTCTTACTGGTCGCATGCGTCGCCTGCCTCTTGCCGGCGTACCGCGCCTCGCGGGTCAATCCTGTCGATGCCCTAAGGGAAGTATGAGCTTGGAGCCGCGGGACGTCGAAGACTTATCCTTCTACTGAGGGCAACTCACCTAGAAGCACCAATGCTCCGGCGAGCCCTGGCACTTGCTAAGTGGTTTCATGAATTGCCCATTTTTGGTCGAATGTCCGCCTAAGGGCTTGAAATCTGTCGCACAGCAGGTCCAGGAGCAGCTCATGGTGTCGAGTCTCGACTGATTTTCTTGCCGGGAGCGTCTCATGCTATAAGCGATAGCTTACCTAAAGGGTGTGCAGGAGTTTTGCCGATGAAGGCATTGTTGACCGACGTCACTGGCCGGGCGATTCGTTACCAAGAGAAGCTGGCTACCCGCTCCGTGGGCCCCCCGAAGGATGCGATTGCGGCTCTCACCGGGCTGGGTGGCGAGCTCCCCGATGAGCCCACAGATCCCCAAGAGATCGTGCGTCTGTTGGATGAGTTCGGTTCGCCGGCTACCGTGGCAACCACCGGCGGTTGCTACTTCGGCTTCGTCATCGGTGGCACTCTACCCGCGGCCCTCGCTTCTCATTGGTTGGCCGGTGCTTGGGACGAGTGCTCGGGCGGATATATGACCTCACCCGTGACCGCCGTCCTGGAAGAGATTTGTCTCGGCTGGTTGTTGGATGTATTGCGGTTGCCCGAAGGGACGGGAGGCGGATTTGTGACCGGTGCCACGATGGCCAACTTTACGGCTCTCTCGGCCGCCCGCCACGCGTTGCTCGAAAGGCAGGGTTGGGACGTCGAGGCTCGAGGTCTCTTTGGCGCGCCACCGGTCAAGGTCGTCGTGGGTGACGAGGTGCATGCCAGCATGTTGAAGGCCCTCGCCCTCGTCGGCTTTGGGCGCGAACGACTTCACCGAGTGCCCGTGGACGAGGCGGGAAGGATGCGCCCGGACAGCTTGCCCGACCTGGACGAAAGAACACTGATTTGTATGCAAGCGGGGAACGTGAACACAGGTGCATTCGATCCGGCATCGGATATCTGCGGAGCCGCAAGGGAGACGGGAGCTTGGGTTCATGTGGACGGCGCTTTCGGCCTCTGGGCGCGGGCGACGCCAGCTCGAGCATACCTAGCTGCCGGCTATGAGGATGCGGACTCGTGGGCCGTAGACGCCCATAAATGGCTGAATGTTCCCTACGACAGCGGTCTCGTATTCTGTCGCCAGCCCGAGGCGATGCGAGCTGCTATGTCTGTAAGCGCCGCGTATCTGATGGTGAGCGAAAACAGAGAGCCCAGCCATTACACGCCTGAGATGTCATCGAGAGCGCGAGCTGCCGAGATTTGGGCGGCGCTACGTTCGCTGGGGCGCACGGGCCTGGCCGATATGTTCGAGCGCTCGTGCCGACATGCCGCCCGTTTTGCCGAAGGGCTCGACGCGGCTGGACACAATATCCTCAACGACGTCGAGCTCAATCAGGTCTTGGTATCCTTTGGCGACGCCGATACCACACGCCGGGTGATAGCCGCCGTTCAGGAGGAAGGCACATGTTGGTGCGGGGGGACGGTCTGGCAAGGCCACACCGCGATGCGCATCAGCGTTTCGTCCTGGGCCACCACGGAAGACGACGTCGAGCGGTGCCTCGCTGCTATCCTTCGGGTGGCAACCGAGCAACAACAAAGAAAAAGTCCTTGACCTAGTTCAAAAACAAAACAAGTTGCGGGAGCTGAAATGAGAAAAATACCGCCCGTCACCTGGTTGTTGTTTCTTGGAATCTGGAGCCTCGGCTGCGCCCGTAGTCACTACCCCGATGGCCTCTATGCTGAGATCCTTACTCCGAAAGGGTCCATCGTCATCAAATTGGAGCAGGAGAAGACGCCGATGACCGTGGCGAACTTCGTCGGCCTGGCTGAAGGTACGCTTGAAAACGCCGCGTTTTCCGAAGGGACCCCTTTTTTCGACGGCTCGAAGTTCCAACGAGTGGTCCCCGGGCATGTGATCCAAGGCGGCGCACCCCACACAGAGCAGTCAGCGGACTCCGGTTTTGCCATTCCTAATGAAATCCACCCCGACCTGAGTCACGACCACGCGGGAGCTGTGGGAATGGCCAACAGTGGTCCACACACGGCCAATAACCAGTTCTACATCACTCTCGGTGACCGTTCTTACCTCGATGGTGATTATGCGTTGTTTGGAGAAGTCTTCGATGGGATGGATGTGGTGAATCAAATCGTCCAAGACGATCCCATCGAGACGGTTCGCATCGTACGAGTCGGCGAAAAGGCGGGAGCGTTCCATCCGGACAATATGTCGTTTCAGAAGCTCGTTAGGGCTGTCGAAGAGGAAGCAAAAGCGCGGGAGGAAGCTGAGCGCAAAGCGGAAGAAGAGTACGTCCGAACTCACTGGCCGGATGCGATCGCCACAGATACCGGTTGGCAATACGTCGTCGCTCAGGAGGGCCAAGGCCGCCTACCCGCCATCGGAGATACTCTAACGGTACGTTACATAGGACACACGGCAAAAGGACTGGAGTTTCGAAGTACCGGAGAGGATGGTTTGCCTCACGCTGTTGAAGCTGGAATATACGAAGGCGAGACGTTCGCATTCGAATTGGGTGCCGACAACCTGACGCCTGGTTTCGATGAAGTCGTGGCGCAGATGAGAAAAGGGGAAAAGCGCATCGCCATTGTGCCGGGGCGTCTAGCTTATGGTGAAAGTGGCTATTACGCTCCCGAGGAGCCGGGTCAACCGCGGTTCGTCATCTCACCGAGAACGATGCTCGTTTACGAGATCGAAGTCGTCGGTTTCTAGGATAGATCAGCCGTAGTCCGGACAAAGACCCTGACGGCTACCTCCTCAACGCACTTCGGGATATCCATGCTCCACGCGGAAGGCTGGTGAGAGCTACTGTCCACAACTAGTCTCTCTCGAGGACATCAAACAAACAGTTTTTCTCGAAACTGCGCTAACGCTGCCGACAATCTATCACTACTGGTGGGTCTTCCCTCGTCTTCTCTACTTCCGCAGCGCGAGGAAAACGGATTGCTCCTTCTGTTCTTTTTCGACGACACGGAATCCGTTCCTTTCCGCCAGCTGGCTGTAGTAGAGCAGATTCTGCTCTTGCTCTGCGAACGAAACCCCGTAGCCCGTTTGGATGACCTCGTTCGGCAATTGGATCCGAAGGGGAAATGCCGCGACAATCTTGCTCTCGTCGGGTGCAACGGGAAGGACCACGTCCCAAATCAGCCAAGTGCCGCCCGGCGCCAATACACGGTATATCTCCTTGAAGACGGAGTCGTGGTCGGCAGCCTTGATGTACATGAGGGTGAAGAACGATGTCGCCGTCTCAAAGATTCCGTCGAGGAACTGGAGGTCCCGGCCATCCATGACGAGCTTCAGAGACTCGCCAGGTGCTTCCTCGAGCTCCCTTTCATTGATATCGATAGCGATGACCTGATGACCCTTGAGTCTTCCAATGATGCCTTCACCGCCTCCTCCAATATCCAGGATAGCTCCCGGCGCTTCGAAATCTCGGACGATGATCTCTTGTTCCACGAAGAGGGCCATTTGATCGTCAGAGTGCTTCTCGTGGTGATCCGCCTCTTCCTCGGTCACCTCCTCCTCGACACGGCTCGGTTTCCTGAGCTCAACGAAGAACGATTTGCCCGACTCCTCTTTATCGGAAATCTCGAATCCTGAATTTTCGGCTAGATCGAGGTAGTAATCCAGATTGAGTGCGATGTCACGGCGCCGGACACCGTAGCCGGTAGTGATGGAGTCTTCAGGCAGTTCGACTGAAACCGGAAAGAGCACCTTTTCTTTTGTGTCCTCGGTCTTTGGCGGGACGGCGACATCCCAAATGAGGAACCGTCCCCCCGGCTTCAGCACGCGGAAAATCTCAGCGAAGACCTTCCCGTGGTCGCCCTTGCCGATGTACATCAGAGTGCAGAACGAAGTGGCGGTGTGAAAGGAATGATCGATGAACTTCAGATCCGAAGCGTCCATGATCAGTTTGATAGGTCCGGCCGGAGCGTTTTCCAGCTCTTCCGGACTGATGTCGATGGCAATGACCTGCTCCCCTTTGAGTCGGCCAATGACGCCTTCACCTCCTCCGCCGATATCAAGGATGTATCCCTCGGCTGCAAAGTCCTCCAGGACGAACTGCTGACTTTCCATGATATTGAAGCTGCACGATACCAGGGTCAGTGAAAGGATCGTGGAAACAAGAAATTGAATATGACTGCGGAGTACCCGTGTCATGGTGGTCTCTCCTTAGGGGTTGGCCCAAAATGGGCCGTTATTCTTGGTCTTAGGCCTCACTATGCCAGCCGGGCGCCATTCTAGACGGGATCTGGGCGTGAGGGAAACGGCGGTGCAATCAACAGCTTCAACAAAACGGGCACTTGCGCAAACACCCTACCACGGGGCCGCAAGAAGCGCCGTGCGGAGATCTAAGGGCGGCAGCTCTCGAGTATCCGCCAGGTAGGTCCTCCTTGGAGTGTTGCCCGTAGTTCCTGGGGCGGATACAATCCTCCGGAACCGATGAGCAGAAAACCATACTGCGGCAAAGAGATAAGTTCATACCTGACTACTGCGATGGCGGTGGCGGGCCTGGCCCTTGCAGCATGTCAGCCGCCGGTATCGGAGGAGGAGAAGGAGACGAAAGCCGTTCAAACCGCGTCGTCCAAGGGCGGTCACTTGATCATGGCTTGGGACGCCAGCCACGAACCAGCCTCACTCGATGGACATGTCGAGCCCTATCAGCCGGCGTGGCTGATTGACTCTTTCATCGCCGACCCGCTGCTGATCTTGGGCCCCGACGGCAAGTTTCATCCTGCCTTGGCAAAGAGCTGGACGTCATCTGCAAACGCCGATGAATGGACGTTCCATCTGCGGGATGATGTGACTTTCCAGGACGGAACGCCGTTCAATGCGCAGGCGCTAGAGTACAACATCCGTAGAATCCTCGATCCTGAAACCCGATCCGCAGAAATGGCCGCGCGACTCGGCCCGGTCGAAAAGGTCGAGATCGTGGATGATTTCACCGTGACCTTTCACTACAGTGAGCCCTGGGTCGTTTTGCTGGATGCGTTTTGGCGGATGCCGATCTGGTCTCCCACCGCGGCCGAGAAGTGGGGTCCCGAGGAGTTCGACAAGCATCTCGTTGGCGCTGGGCCTTTCACCCTCGAGGAGTGGGTACCCAACTCCCACGTCACTCTCGAGAAATGGGAGGGCTACGGGGGGTGGAACTCAATCAGCGAAGAGGGTGGGACTGCGCACTTGGAGAGTGTCACAATCAACTTCATTGGTGAAGAGGCCGTGCTGGGTAGCGTTGTACAAACGGGCAACGCGCATATTGCCATGAACCTTCCCGCCGCCTATATTGATGATTACCTCGACAGAGAAGGCTTCAGGTTGATCAAAGGCTATCAAGCGGGTACAGGGCTTTCGATGGTGATGAACACCAGGAAAGCGCCTTTCGACATCCTCGAGTTTCGCCAGGCTCTGCTCTACGGTACGGATCAGGTTGCGATCAACGAACTTCTCTACGACGGGAGTTATTTACCCTCCTACGGTCCTTTGAACACCGTGCATCCTTGCCACTGGGACGGCAACGAAGAACGCTATCCACATGACCCAGAGATGGCTAAGTCGCTTCTGGAGAAAACCGGATATAGAGATCAGGATGGGGACGGCATACGGGAAGCCCACGGCGTACCGGGGATTGCCGACGGCACACCGCTTTTGCTCAGATGGACGGTACTGCACTACGAAGAAATCGGGGAAGCCATCCAGTCGCAGTGGCGCGAGCTGGGGATAGACCTCGTGATCGAGATGGTGCCTGGTCCGGTACAACTCGAAAAAGTGAATGCCCGCGACTTCGATTTCATTTACGAACGCCAGCGGAGCCCGGACCCCATGTTGCTCGACATGCTTTGGAACTCCGCTAACGACGTCGTGGGTGGATGGGCATGGACGGGATTCGTCAACAGGGAGCTCGACGAGACGGTCAGTCAACTGAGGGTCGTCCCCGAGCATGATGCTCGATGCGAACTGGCATACTCGGCCCAGAGAATAATCATGGACAACGCGTTGATGATTCCAACGCTCAGCGAGCCGGTTTTCTATGCAGTTTCCGACGAGGTCGTCGGCTTTCAACTGATGTCTGAAGGTAACTACCACTTTCTCCATAACACCTACATCCGTGACTAATCACATTCGAGACTCGTTCGGCCATGCTGGCTAGGTACCTCGCCGGCCGCGTTGCGCAGTTGGTGCCGGTGTTGTTCCTGATCTCACTCATCGTTTTCTCCATCATGCATGCCCTTCCGGGCGATCCTGTGCAGCTGATGCTGGCCGGTGCCGAAAGCGGATCGGTGACCCCTGAACGACAAGACGAGCTGCGAGAGCTCATGGGTTTGAACGATCCGCTGCCCGTTCAGTATTTCCGATTCGTTCGGGGAGCCGTCACCGGGGATCTCGGAACATCCGTACGGTTTCGTTCGCCGGTTCTCGATCTCATTCTCGAACGCTTTGGGTCGACCTTGCAGCTGAGTCTGGGCGGGATCTTCTTTGCCATACTGATCGGGATGTCGACCGGAATAATCGCCGCTCTGAAACAGGGTTCATGGATGGACACGCTCAGTATGATGGTGGCCTATGTCGGTGTGTCTTTGCCTCTGTTCTGGTTGGGGCTGTTGCTGATACTCGTGTTTTCGTTTCGACTGGGTTGGTTTCCTCCCGCCGGCCAAGAGGGCCTGAGATCGTTGGTGCTGCCTAGCATCACGCTGGGTCTGGTGTCTGCCGGAGTCATCAGCCGGTTGACCCGCTCGAGTCTGGTGGAAGTCTTGGTCGAAGACTACGTCCGCACGGCGCGCTCCAAGGGTCTGCCCGCCCGAATTGTGACCCTTCGCCACGCACTGCGAAACGCGTTCCTCCCCGTCCTCACCATGCTAGGCCTACAGTTCGGCGCCATGTTGGCGGGAACGGTCGTGACGGAGACGGTGTTCAGCCGCCCGGGCCTGGGCCGTCTGGTAGTGAACGCCATACTATGGAAAGACTACCCACTGGTACAAGGTATCGTCTTGTTCATGGCAACCACTTACGTTCTGGTCAACCTGGTCGTTGATATTTGCTACGCATGGCTGGATCCGCGCATTAGATATGGATGAGACGGGGGGAAGAGCGGACGCGATGATGGATACTCCACGTAGCCCGGATTCCATTTGGACTCCGAGCTTCATCCTGGGCTTTGCGACTCTCGTGGCATGGATCGTTGTCGCGATCTTCGCGGATCAGGTGGCGCCTTACGATCCCATCAAGACCGTGGGTAGCGCCCGACAGCCGCCGTCTTACGAGTTCTGGTTTGGTACAGATCGGTTGGGAAGGGATGTGCTGAGCCGCGTGATATTTGGGGCACGGATATCACTCTTGCTGGGATTGATTAGTGTCGTCATGGGGTCGGTTGTCGGTTCCGTACTCGGCCTGGTTTCAGGCTTCTACCGTGGTTGGGTCGACACGCTGATCATGAGGACCACGGATGCCATGTTAGCCTTCCCGGGCATCTTGCTCGCTCTCGTCATCATAGCCGCTTTGGGACCTAGCATAGAGAACGTAATGATCGCCGTCGGGGTGTCGACCGTACCTCGTTATGCGCGTCTCATCAGGGGCACGGTACTGTCCTTGCGAGAACAACCCTATATCGACGCCGCGCGGATCCTGGGTGTTCATGACGTCAAGATCATGTTTCGACATGTGCTGCCTAACGCACTAGCCCCTTTGCTCGTGCTCTCGACGCTTCAGGTCGGAAACGCCATCTCGGTCGGGGCGGGTTTGAGCTTTCTTGGGATGGGGGCGCAACCGCCGACGGCGGAGTGGGGCTTGATGGCGGCGGTCGGACGTACCGTACTGGGCAAAGCCTGGTGGATTTCGACTTTTCCGGGTTTTGCCATTCTGACCGTGGTCATGGCCTGTAATTTGCTGGGTGACAGCCTCCGAGGAATCGCTTGATCCTCGCTTGCGTTCACGATGATCGTAGACGATAGCGGGTAGGAGCGATGTGTCATGAGTAATCGTGAGAACAAATTCGTTGGGATTCAAGTCGGTCCGATCAGCTTCGTGGACGAAGGTGTCGACCAGGTGCTCGATACCCTGCAGGAGAGAGTTGGTGTCAACGCGCTGCTTTTGGGCACGGTGAGTTGGCTGGGTCTGAAGATCGGCCGGAGCATCTCATGGAAGCTGGACGGCTGGCCCGACCATGGTGTTTCCGAGCCTATAGACGTACAAGGCGGCTCTTACCTAAGGCACCGGCCGGAATTCTACGCCAACACCTTCATCGATAATTTCCGTGCGCCGGACGAAGGCATGAAAGACAAAGACATTCTCGAAATGGTCATCCCCGGCGCAAGAAAACGCAAGATGAAGGTGATTCCCGAGCTCATGGAACCGCTCTTCAAGTACGCCGGGCACGGCTCGGCTGCGAGCGTCCCCATTGTCAATCTACCTCAGTGCCTGGAGGTGGACCATTTGGGGCGGATCAGCTCGGAGCCCTGTCTCGAGCACCCTGCTTACCGAAACTGGTGGCATTCGTTGATCGAGGACCACTGCCGCAACTATGACATTGATGGAATTATGTGGTGTAACGAGCGGAGAAGCCCTCTCGACAGGCTCATCTCAGGCATGGAACCGACTTGCTACTGCCCGTACTGTGTGCGGAGTCTCGAGGCGGACGGCGTCGATGCGGAACGGACGCGAGTCGCCTGCGGAAGACTTTATGATTACTTTCAACAAGCTCGATCGGGCGCCGAGTTCGTCGACGGCCCTTTCATCACATTTCTGCGAATCCTGCTCGAAAATCCGGAAGTCCTTTTGTTCGAGCGCCACTGGATTAAGCGCAACAAAGACCTAGACCGGGAGCTCTACGGCATCGTCAAGTGGTGCAATCCCGATCTGGAGTTCGGCTTGAACGTGTGGAACCGAAATCACTTCAATCCCATTCGGAAGGCCGAGTGGCCCTGGGCGGAGACCGTCAACTATGCGGACTGGGTGAAGCCCATAACGTACCAACATCAATCGGGGCAAATCTACGTGAAAGAAATGACGGACTTCCACGAAAATATCCTTCGTGAATTCACTCCGCAGGAGCTCACACCCATGATGTACAAGATCCTTGGACTCGATGAAACGGATTGGGACCACCTCGTTTCTCGAGGAATGGGAGCCAGAAGCTATGTGGGTCGTCAATGTCGAGATACCGTAAAAGCGATCGAGGGAAAACTCCCGGTCTACATGGGTGTGGGTGTCGATGCACCCCGCGTGAGGGAGGAACAAGCGAAGTGCACACCCGAAATCGTCTATGAAAGTGTTCTTGCCACTTATGAAGCCGGCGGAGTCGGCGTCATTTTCTCTCCCAATTATGCGAGTATGAAACTTGCCAACCTAGATGGAGCGGCACGCGCGCTCGAGGAGCTTGGCTTGAAATGACAAAAGATATCTACTTGGTTGATCAGGACATTCATCCCACGGTGGTGGAAAGCCTAAGAGCGGCCGACTTCAACCTTTGTGACTCACCGACGGGTGTTTCAGCGTTCGTGACGCAGGGCCGAGACGTGGATGAGCGCTTGCTCGAAGCGGCCGGTGACCAGTTGCAAGCTGTATTTCTATTGGAGCCTGGCTCGGCAAGAATAGTGGATACGCCTGTACCGGTACATTCGATAGGCAATTCGGCGCTTCTAGGTGTCGCGGAGCACACCGTGCTATTGATGTTAGCGCTAGCTAAGCGACTGCCATGGATCTTGGATAAGACGAAGAACAAAGAATGGTTACCTGATAGGTCGAAGCCGATATTGACCGACCAAAAGAACTACACTTACAACTGGGTCAATCTGAAAGATTTCGGGATGTTGGGCGGCCGAACCGTCGGACTCGTGGGCTTGGGCTATATCGGAAAAGCCACGGCAAGAATCCTCAAAGGCTTTTCCGCCCGTGTGGTCTACTACAAACCCAAGCGCCTCTCCTCGACCGAAGAGGCCGAGTTGGGCGTCCAATGGCGGGATCTCGATAAACTGCTCGAGCAAAGCGACTACGTGTCACTCCATCATCGATTCTTTGAGGGCTCCTATGGAAACGACAAACAGTTCGGCTCCGAAGCTTTTCAGCGGATGAAACGAACGGCGTTTTTTATCAACACGGCAAGAGGCCGCATGGTCGATGAGGACGCTCTGTCCGAAGCCATCCGATCAGGACAGATCGCAGGAGCCGCCTTGGATGTTTTCCGGTATGAGCCTTACCGGAGGACCATCCGTTCTTCGGCCTGCCGGCCGAAAAAATGATTCTCACGCCCCATCTGGGAGGCGTGCCCATGAAAGATGCGGCCGAGGCCGTCACCCGAGAGATGGTCGGAATCCTGGATAGATAGGAGTAAAAAAATGCCTGAAGCTCCAGCATGGAAATTTCAAAAAATACTTCAGCCCCTCGCACAACGGGAGCCCGTATCGGCCACTCTCACCGGCAGGGTGATCACCGGCGTGGCCGGAGAAGTCATCGTGGACGGCTACGTTGAGATAGACGGGGGATTGATCACCGGCGTCGGGTCCCAGGCCGAAGGTTCCACTTCCCGTGACGACGTCATCCCTACATCAGGAACCATTCTCCCCGGCATCATCAATAGTCACGCTCACCTGGCGTGGGACGGCATTCATGACCTCGCCGACCAAGCGCTTCACGATTGCTCCCGAGATCAGTGCTTACAAATGCGCCGCCAATATGCAGGTGAGTTTGCGGGCCGGTGTCACGACCGTTCGCGACCTAGGAATGAACAATACCAACTTCTTTGCCAAGCAGGCTGTCGAGCAAGGTGTGTTCCCCGGACCACGTCTCCTCATCTGTGGCGAGGCTCTCGTCCAAACGGGCGGCCACACCTACTGGTGTTGTCGTGAAGCGTCGGGTGCCGACGAGATGCGGCGTGCGGTCCGGGAGCAGGTCCGGCATGGCGCGGACCTCATCAAGATCATGGCCTGCCACGACACGCTGGAGTTCACCGATGCCGAGCTCGATGCGGTCCTCGATGAAGCCCACCGGAACAGTCTCCCGGTCACGGCTCATGCCACCTATGATGAAGCCATAGCCCGGGTAGTGGAGTTCGGCGTCGATTGCATCGAGCACGGTGGCAAGATGTCCGAGAAGACCATCGACCAACTCGTGTCCAAGAACGTGCCGATTGTCACCACATTCTCACCCCTCGTGATGCAGAGCCGTCCCGAGATCGCCAGAAAATACAACATCCCCGAATGGAAGATAGAGGAGCGACAAAAGACCATTGCCGACAAGACCCGTTTTGATAGCTTGGTGAAAGCTGCAAAGGCCGGTGTACGCATCGCCTTCGGAACGGACGCGGGAAGCCCGGTGGTTCGGCACGACGTCGTCGCACCGGAGCTCGCGTTCATGGTCGAGATCGGGGTCGTCAAGGACAACTACGCGGCGATCATGAGCGCCACGAGAGAAGCAGCGATCGTGAACAGAATCGACTCCAAGGTTGGGACGCTCGAGGCCGGCAAGGAAGCGGACATCATCGTCGTGGAGGGCAATCCCATTGATGACTTGGGCGCTCTGTCCAAGGTGAAAATGACATTCGTTCGGGGCACTCGCCTCGTGTAGGAATCCTATGTCCCCAAAGAAATATCTGGCTGACCGTGCAATAAGCGTTGAAGAGAGCATACGTACTCGCATGCTCCAGATCGCCTCACAAATGGACAATATCATCGCCTTGGGACGAGGCGACCCGGATTTCGACACACCTCGGATGATCGTTGAGGGAGGTGTCAAAGCACTACAGGATGGATACCACCATTACACGGCCCCCCCCGGCCTGCCGGAATTGAGAAGAGCCGTCGGCGAAAAGCTGAAAAAGGATAAAGACCTGGAATATGCGCCCGAACAAATCATCATCTGTAATGGCTGTCAAGAGGCTTTGTTCATCACCATACTGGCCCTGGTCAATCCGGGGGAAGAAGTCCTGTTGCAGTCTCCGCGCTTCAATGCGTTCGACTACATGGTGAATATGGCTGGGGGGCGTGTGGTTACGGTTCCCACGCGAGAAGAAGATGATTTTGCGCTCAAAGCTGACGACATCAGGAGGGCTGTTACCGATAAGACGAAGCTGCTCGTCGTGGCCAATCCCAACAATCCAACCGGCGCTTTGATTGAGAGAGACGAGCTACGGAAGATCGCCGAGTTGGCCGTGGAGCGTGACTTACTCGTCATCTCCGATGATATCTACGACCGAATCATCTTCGACGGTGGTGAGCATTCGAGCCTCGCCACTTTCGACGGGTTGTACGAGAGAACCGTGACCATCAACGGATTCTCCAAGGCCTATGCTATGACGGGGTGGCGGGTGGGCTATCTCGCCGCGCCGGAGTGGTTTATGGAACCGGCGATTGAAATCAAGCACTCGATCAGCATCTGCACATCTCCCGCTATGCAAGCGGGTGCTCTCGCAGCATTGCGGCAAGGAGAGAAGGACCTGAAAGAAATGGTCAGGCGATATCAGCAGAGACGAGACCTGATCATGGCAGGATTGGATCGACTGGGAATGACCTATGGCCATCCCGGTGGCGGCATGTACGTTTACGCCAATGTCTCATCGACAGGTCTCGACGCGGAACAGTTCTGTTACGATTTGCTGAAACAAGAACAGGTGATGATTTTCCCGGGCACATTGTTCGCCGACGAGGGCAACCAACACGTCCGTATCACGTTGCTATCACCACAGGACAAGATCAAAGAAGCGTTTGCCCGAATGGAAAGGTTCGTCAAGAGTCTCTAGGCTTCCTGGTTCGAGCAGAAGCACTGTCATGAGTCGTCGAAAGAAAGTGAGAGTCTTGTTGGTCGGCGCCGGGGTGAGAGGCCGTGCCTGGGCCGAGGTCTGCTCTGAGTCTCCCCAGGTCAACCTCATGGGAATACTCGATCGAGATATCTCACGGTCCGAATCCGTTCGAGATGACATGAAAGAAGCCGATATCAGCATTTATCAAGATATCTCGGCCGCTCTTCGCGACGGATCACCCGACGCCGTCATCGTCGCGACTCCTCCCGCCTCGCACCATAGCCTGGTCGGCACCGCGATATCCGAGGGCAAGCATGTCTTGTGCGAGAAGCCATTGTCCGATGAAGTAGATGAAGTCGTCGATTTGGTAGGCCGGGCACGGGACAAGGGCGTCACTCTCATGGTGGGGATGAATTTTCGGTATCTCTCCACCTCCCAGCGGATACGACGGACCGTCCAGGATCGACGGCTCGGCGACCTGAGCTATGCCCAGTTCACCTACGTTCGCCATCGTGACGGAAACCGTGACGATCTCAATGACTACCCCATGACGATGCCCTATCCCATGCTTCTCGAGCAAAGCATCCATCACTTCGATCTGCTCAGATATTGCTATGGAATCGAAGTGGAATCGCTGATTGCCGATTCTTGGCGACCGCCGTGGAGTACTTACGATAATGACTGCTGTGTTTCCGTCCTGTTTCGTTTCGCGAACGGCGTACGGGCCAATTACCTCGGCACGTGGACGGCTGCGTGGAACAAGATGACCTTCAATTGGCGAAGTGAGTTCAGTTCCGGGGCACTGATACAGCAGTCGCAATTCGATGATCTGGTACGGGTCGAATTCCAGCCGGAGCTCGGTCTCTCGGGAGCGCGCTTCAAGACGGAAGAAGAATCCGAACCGATGCTGATAGAAGAACTGGAGCCTTGTGTTCCGTTTGTGGACGACAGTCGGCAGCTGTTGGCGGAGCTCATCGCGGCTATCCATGGAGAAGTCGAGCCGACCACCACGGGCAGCGATCATCTGCGCAGTCTCTCTTTGATATGGGCCTGCATTGAATCACTCGATACCAGAAGATGGGTGAAATTGAGTGATTTCTATGAGAAGTTAGGTATCCACGCTGCTATCTTGGCTTGAAACGATGAAGCTACTGGTGACGGGGGCGTCGGGTTTCGTTGGAGCCAATCTCGTTAGGGAGATTACCTCGAGGGACCTCGAAACCGTGGCCACCACGTTCGGCCCACCATCCTCATCCGTTCTGGACTTTCTCGCAGACTGCGGCTCGTTGGTGAAATGGGTTCCTGCGGATGTCCGTGACAAAAGACGACTCTTGGACGTTTTTCGCGAGACGGAGGTCGACACGATCGTCCATGGTGCGGCCATCACTTCGGTTTCCGGTGACGTATCCGTCGGCGACATGCTGGCGACCAATGTGATGGGGACCGTAAATGTGCTCGAGGCCGCTCAGGTACTCGGAATTCCCCGTGTCGTCTTCCTGAGCTCGGGCGCCGTATACGGCCATCGAGCACCCTATCCCAAAGTGGTTCGTGAGAGCGACAGGTTAGGAGGAGATGGTCACTATGCCGTGAGCAAGATCGTTGGTGAACAGTTTTGTCGCGATCAGGCGAAAGACAGCAACTTGTCCGTGGCTATTTGTAGACTGGGAACACTGTACGGCCCCATGGAGATAGCTAACCCGCATCGTCCCCGACTGTCGATACCTTCTCAATTGGTGAACGCGGCGCTCCACGGAAATCCCATTCGAGTGTTTGGCCTATCGAGGCAGCGACCCTACTGTTATATCCGCGACGCAGCTCGCACCGTCATTGATCTGGCTTTGCTGCCGAATCTTCCGGCAGACACCTTCAACGTCGGCTCACCGGATCGAGTGGCTCTTTCGGATTTGTTGGATGTCGTTTCCCGCCTGCTGCCGGGCTTTGCTTTCGAAGAGACGTGGAATCATCACGAGGCCGATCTTGCTATGATGGCCGATGACGAACGCCCCGTTCTTGATACGGCTCACCTGGAGCCCCAGCTGGGTAAGCTGCAATGGTTGAGAATAGAGGAAGGTCTCGAGCGATTCGTGAACCATCAGCAAAAGAGTCCATGAAACGAGCACGGCCCAACCGGAGCACTGATGATTGCTGAAGTTCTTCTGAGGGTGCGAGGTCTCGAGACCCAGTTCGCAACCCGCCAGGGCATGGTCTACGCGGTAAACGGCGTCAGTTTCGCCCTCCGCCGCGGAGAGGCCCTCTCGATCGTCGGCGAAAGTGGCTGCGGAAAAACGGTCACCATGCTGTCACTGCTCCGGCTTCTACCAAGCCACAACGCAACGACAAACGCTCACGAGATCGCCTTCAAGGGACGGGACATGTTGTCATTTGGCGAAGAGGAGATGAGACGGATTCGAGGCGCGGACATCGGCATGGTGTTTCAGAATCCCATGACGTCCCTCAATCCTGTCTTGACGATCGGCCGCCAGCTTACTGAGACGATAGAGGCACACTTCAACCTGCCGCCGAAAGAAGTGCGAGACCGTGCGATAGAGCTTCTGAGCATGGTGGGTATCCCCAGCCCTGAAGAAAGGATTGATGACTACCCTCATCAGTTTTCAGGTGGTATGCGCCAGCGGGCTCTTATAGCGATGGCTCTTTCGTGCGATCCAAGTTTGCTCATTGCCGATGAACCCACCACCGCGCTCGATGTGACCATTCAGGCACAAATTCTCGAACTGGTGGCCAGACTGCGCGCATCGAGAGACATGGCGATGATCTGGATTACCCATGATCTGGGTGTGGTTGCCGATCTGGCCGACCGGGTGGCAGTGATGTACGGCGGCTTCATCGTGGAGTGCGCCGGCGTTGACCAGATCTTCGAATCTCCACTGCATCCCTATACACTCGGCCTGCTGGCTTGTCTCCCACAGCTCGAGGGAGATCGTCGTCTCAGGTTGCCCGTAATACCGGGTCAGCCACCAAGCATGAAGGCCAAGCCCCGCGGCTGTCCCTTCGCGGAAAGGTGCAGCTATGTTTTCGAAAGATGCAGGGTGGACAATCCGCCGCTCATGGAGATGGGGAACGAAAGACGTGTTGCTTGTTGGTGGGATGTGGACTCTAACCGCGAGCGTTCGGGGTCATAGATGACGACCCTTTTAGATGTGGTCGGGCTGAAGAAGTACTTTCCGGTGCGAAGAGGCATCTGGCAGCGCAGGGTGGGAACCGTACGTGCCGTGGATGATGTGACATTCAAGGTGCTAAAAGGCGAGACGCTCGGATTGGTTGGGGAAAGCGGAAGCGGAAAAACCACCATCGCGCGAAGCGTAGTAAGGCTCACAGCGCCGACCGCGGGTCACATACTATTTGACGGTCAAGACCTTGATAGCTTGCACACCAAGGATTTGCGCAAGATCCGTCCCAAGATGCAGATGATATTTCAAGACCCGTACTCATCTCTCAATCCTCGGATGAATGTGGGGAGATTGATAGGCGAGCCGTTGCTCGAGCACACCACCCTGAGCACTGCTGACAGAAGAGCACGGACCGCCGAGCTCATGAGTATCGTAGGACTCGATCCCGAATTTGCCGACCGGTATCCGCACGAGTTTTCCGGCGGCCAGCAGCAGCGGATTGGGATTGCGCGTGCACTCGTGCTCAATCCTAGTCTGGTCATTTGTGATGAGCCTATTTCCGCCCTGGATGTCTCCATTCAGGCACAGATCATGAATCTCTTCGAAGATGTTCAGGAAAGGTTTGGCCTTACCTATTTGTTCATCTCTCATGACCTGGGGATGATTCGACACATGTGTAACCGAGTGGCGGTCATGTATCTTGGAAGGATTGCAGAGATGGGCTCGGCGGACGACGTCTACCGACACCCACAACACCCCTACACCAAGGCGCTTCTTTCTTCCGTACCCCGGCCCAATCCCAGAGTCCGGCGGGAGCGCGAACGGATTGTTCTTTCAGGCGAAATTCCCAGTCCGAGCGACCCTCCCTCGGGATGTTCCTTCAATACGAGGTGTCCGTTCGTCGCGCCGCAATGTAGAACGCACCGGCCCGAGCTTCGCGAGGTGGCCCCGAATCACCAGGCGGCTTGCCACCTAGTCGAATCGGCGATCGTTCAGTGAGGCACAAGGCTAGCGAAAAACAAGCAAGCCGTCTGTTCGTGGTTTCCATCCCTTCATAGTTGATCCGACGCCCCAGTAGTTTGTGGGTCGGTAGAGGAATATCCATGGGGCTTCGTTCCGGACGATCGAATAGACTTGCTGATAGATTCTCTGCCTCTCGGTATCGGTGACTGTGGCTTGGGCCTGTTCAATCAGGGCATTGACCTGTTGGTTCTCGTAGCCCTGCCACCATGGTCCACGGAGTGTGGACTGGATTTTCTCCCTCAGAACACGGTAGGTGCTTCGTGGGCTCGAATCGAAGCAACATGCATCGTTGATATTCTTTGCCCGGACCATTTCCGCGTAGGCCGACCGGTCTTGATGCTCTATGACCTCAACGGCTATTCCGACTTGTTTGTATTGTTCGACCATCATCCGTGTGAGCTGTGGTGCTTCGTCAGGCATCACCGAGGGAATGTCGAAAACGAGATTCAATCCAGCGCCATAACCTGCATCGGCAAGTAGACCGCGGGCTTTCTGAGGGTCATAAGGATAAGCTGGAACCTCCGAGCTGTAACCGAAGTGGTGTGGGGTCAGGTAGCCGTTCAAAGGTGTCGCGGCCCCTTTCATTACTTCGTCGATGATCTCGTCCACATCCAAGGCATAGTTCAGAGCCTGCCGGACACGGACGTCCTGACACGGCCCCTTCTGGGCGTTCAACATGAAGATGATGCATAGCCCACTGTCGATCTCGTGGACTCCTGCTCCCCCATCTTTCATGATGCGTTCCTTGCCCTGTACACCTATCCGGGATGCGACATCCGCCTCACCCCTGAGTAGCGCATCTACGCGTTTCTCGGGGTCACGTTCCGCCAGCCAATGGATCTCTCTATACGCCGGCTCTTTTCCCCAGTAGTCATTATGTGCTTCGAGGATCGTCCGGGTCTCGTTTTGCTCCACGATTTTGTACGGCCCGCTGCCGACGTACTCATGGGGTAGTTTGTCCAACTCGCTCTCGGGACTAATCGGCATGGCTACCACGAGATCCAGCAAATCGGCCATGGGCTCCTCGGTGACGATTTGCACCTTCAAATCATCGAGAGCCGAGATCTCCGCGGTTCCAAGGTAGCTGGCGTAGACGCCCTGGGTTCCGAAAGCTCCACCGATCGACGGGTTCAGCACCCGGCCCAGAGTGGCTACAACGTCTCTTGCGCGAAGTTGTTCGCCGTTATGAAATTTGACGCCGCTTCTCAGATTGAAGATCCACCTGCGGGCATCTTTCCCGACAACCCAACTCTCCGCCAGGGACGGCCGATATTTGCCCTCGTTGTCTCGTTTGACGAGTGCTTCGTAAACGGAGAACAAGATGCTGAGCCGGTTGGTCGAATCACTGACAATGTGAGGATCACCCAGTGCCACAGAGGACTGAAGAATTGTGATCTTTTCCGTCGACTCGGACGACACTGAAGGAGGCCCGCAACTAGCGAATAGAACTAGACCTAAGGTTGAGACGGCAAAGAGGATGCTAAGGTGCTTCGTCTTCGAAAATGCTGTTTGCATCATGACATCAACCGTTTCCAACAGAATCGAGCTCGGGCCCGCTCTACCCGGCCGCACAGTTTTGAATTCCGTGTACGAGCAGGTCCAGATCCGAAAGACGGGTGAAGACGTTCGGTGCGATACGCGCCCCCTGTTCCACCCCAACCGTGAAAATGCGATAGCGGTCCCAGAGAGCTTCGACGAGCTCCGTCGGTGTCATGTGATCAACCAGCACATTGGCAATGGCACACGATTGATCGTCGCCAAGAGGTGTGTTGATCTTCACGCCGGACGTTGCACGCACTCTCTCGACCCAGTAGTTTTTGAGGAATCGCAGGCGCGCTTCTTTACGCGCCCCCCCTATGGCTTCATGGAAACGGATGGCATCCATGATGGTTTGGTCCGTTCCCTGGGGATGCGTTCCAATGTGCTCAAACTTGGCAATGTCGTCACCCTGTGCTCTTCGATCACCAAACAGCGGCCAGACTTTCTGGATGTGCTCGCGGCGGATGTACATGAGTCCGGTGCCCAGCGGGGCACCGAGCCATTTGTGCAAACTCGTACCGTAGTAGTCACAACCGAGATCGGCGATGGTGTGGTCCAAGTGCGCCAATGTGTGGGCGCCGTCGACAATAACCTCGACACCCCGTTGGTGGGCCATTTCACAAATTTCCCTCACCGGTAGTATCTGCCCGGTCAGGTAGATCATGTGGGACACCAAGATGTAGCGCGTTTGGGGCGATAGTGCCTCCGCATAGGCGCGTACGATTTCTTCCTGGGATGAGGGCAGCCACGGGATCTCGATGACGCGGTTGACGGTGCCATAGCGCAACGCGCGCTGCTCGAGCGCTTCCTGCATGCTCGGATACTCCCGGCTGTTGTACAAGACCTCGTCGCCCCGTTCGAGCGGAATACCGTGAATGATGTTGTTCAAGGCTTCCGTTGTGTTCCGTGTGATGACGAATTCGTCCGGAGAGACCCCAACGAAACGACTTATGAAACGTTTGAGGTCTGCCCGCTCGGTCGCCATCCGACGCCGCATATAGAACGATGGGATACGGTTGATCAGGCGCAACCTATCCACTTGTGCATCGAGGACCACCTCGGCTGCGGGGCTGAAGAAGCCACTCTCAATGTTGATGAAGCTCGCGTCCTGGATGTACGCTCTCTGAATCACTTCCCAATAGGCTTCGTCTCGTGCAACCTCCGACGTATCGCGTTCGTCACCGGGGCGTAGGCGCTCGATTCGCTCCGTTGCCGCGGCCTTCAGGATGGGAGCAGCAAGGGGGCTCAAGGCGGCGCCGGCCGCCACCCGCACAAAAGAACGTCGTGTCGTCATCAGCCGTTTCTCCTCGTTTGAGTAGATGACCCTTCAGCTCGCGCTCAATCGAGCGAGCACCCTTTGAACCGTACCCGGCTCGGTACGACCTGGCACGCATGACAAAAGGACAGACAGGACCCATCATATACATCCATCCAATCAGTTCAATCGTCTGAAGTGGCTGGCATTCCGATGATGGAACATTTCAGATGTCCCGTATTCTAGTAGGTTCTCATTTTCAATTACAATAGACCAGTAGCAATAGCAACCAGCGAGTCGTTCCTTCCGGTACCGTTACGAGCTGGGTGGTCACTCATATGTGATGGCCTGCGCGAAGAATGCTGCCCGTGGGCACGACATCGACATCCGCCTCTTCCGTGTCACTGCGCAAGGCGCGGTGAAGACGGGTCTGGGCGCTGTGATAAAGTAAATCAACAGAGCAACCTTGAATTGGGGCGTTCAGTCACGCGGGTAGACCAACCGGGTCCCATGCATCTCGCACGAGAACACGTCCTCCAATGCAAAGGCCACTATGAGAGAATGAATCACTTGACCGATATGCGATTTCGATTTGCTTTCACTGCGATACTCGTCTTCTGGATGGCTTTCCTCTTCTCCTGTCGAACCAAGCCCCCTGAGTGGGAACCGCCATTCTATTTCGCCGACCATGTACATTCTTCTCCGGCCACATTCAATCGCGCCGGTCTTCCTTCTCTAAGGGAAGATGCTATTCTCTCCGCCCGGGTCACCCTCGGCGACGAGACGAGATTGTCTCTCGTTCCACCGATGCCCGGCCGGCTGAGCTTCGAGTTGGAGATTCCTAGACAGCCCATCCTGCGTTTCGCCATTGCAGTGGCCACTCTGGCCAAGCCGCGCTTTCGCTCCCCCGTGGAGTTCACGTTGACCGTGCAAGGTGACGGCCGCCAGGAGACCTTGTTTCAGGAGCGAGTGGACCGTCCCAAGCGAAACCGTTGGCTCGACCGCGAAGTCGACCTTGGATCATGGGTGGGAACTAATACTCGGCTGACATTCGAGGCTAGGATTGTCGACTCCGAAGAACGAATTCCCTCGGATCCGCAGGAGCTTTTCCCTCTTTGGGGTAGTCCAGTGCTCGCGAGCCGCGAAGAACATCCCGACAACGAGAAACTGATCCTCATCTCGGTTGACTGCCTTCGGGCCGATCACGTAGGTGCTTACGGCTACGCGCGTGCTACGACTCCACATATCGATGAACTAGCGGCGGATGGAGTGGTTTTCGAGACGGCGATCAGCACCTCTTCGACGACTTTGCCCACCCATACCTCTATGTTCACCGGTCTGACCCCCTCGGTTCACGGTGCCACCAACGAGCGGAAGCTCAGCCTATCCGTCCCCTATCTTCCTGAGATCCTCGCAGGGGTGGGATACCAAGTCGACGGAATCGTCTCGGGAGCCTATGTGTCCCAGCATTTTGGTTTCGAGAGGGGATTTCATAGCTATCTATCCCGTCATCGTCCACGGGCTGCCGAGTCGGTAGATAGCACGCTCGAGGCTCTCCAACGCGCTCGAGGTCAAAGCCAGTTCGTCTTCATGCACCTCATCGACGCGCACTGGCCATACGATCCTCCCGCGGAGATCAAAGAACGGTTTCGGCCCGTAACGTTGGATCTCCCACCTCTAATGGGCAAAGTGCTCAAGCATGTCCCGCCTCGAGGGGAGGAGGAGATCGAGCAGGTCAAGGCTCTTTACGACGCTGAAGTCGCTTATGCGGATCAGGAGATTGGCCGCTTCATCGACGCACTCAAAGCGAAGGGACTCTATAGGCGGTCACTCATCATACTGACCGCCGACCATGGTGAGTCGTTCTTCGAGCACGGGCGTTGGCAACACGGACTCAACCTGTTCGACGAAGTACTTCGGGTCCCTTTGATTGTGAAATGGCCGGGCAACGTTCTGAAGGGTCGAGTTCCGATGCAGGTCAGTCAGATTGAGATTTTCTCCACGCTCTTGGAGCAGGCTGGTGTCGATTCGCCTCACTCGAAATCGACGAGCCTCAAACGATACACAACGGAGGACGAGCAGATGAGCCTCCCCACCATGGCAGTGAGCGAGTACGTGACCAACTCGGTGTCCGGTTCGGTCCCCGTCAAGAGGATCTCGCTACGCACAAAAGGACAGAAGTACGTTGTTACGTTCGAGATCGGGGCCGACGACGAATTCGAGGTGGCCGAAATACTGCACGAGGAGATCTACGACTTGACTCGTGATCCCGGTGAGACCAGAAATCTCCTCGACGAAACAACTTCGGACACAAGTCGCCATCGTCAACAGCTCTATGCTTACCTTCAGGAAGCGCGGGAGTACCAGCAAGGACGTCAAGGTGAAGCGGTAATCCCGGATGAGACGATTCTGGAACGACTCAAGGCCTTGGGCTACGTCATCTCGCAGTGACGCCTGTCTGAGTCATAGTACTTCGACGATGAATCCCAACGGCTCAAAAGCGCCGCCTGTTGTCTGACTCGCGGTTCCTCCGGCTCGACACCGAAAACACACGTATGCCTTCTCGTGGCTTGATAGCATGATTCAGACCCATTCGAACACTCGCACAACCGCCCGCATCTCTGCTGGGGCGCGAATGCTATTTGGGTCGTAGTCGCGCTGTTGCACGACAATTCAGGGGGCGGATACAATCACCTGCAGAACATCGATGGAAAAGCCCAGAACATCATGATCGGCACTCGAGAGGAGCGTTTTTTGGTGCGGTCTCGTCGCCCAAGGCATCGGATAGGGGTCTACTGGGTATGGATGAGCCTATGGTGTTCTTTCGGAACCTCCTCTGGTCACCAGGACCTGACCCATGACATCACGCCGAAGACTATACGAGACTCATCCATCGCTACCGTCGAGGAGAGCACGGCGACGCCGCTCGTGCTCTCGCTCGTTGGAATCGAGAACAAGTAAATGCAACCGTTCTCGAATTTCGAAAAAGGCGCCTCGACGCGGGGCAGGTCAAGACGGCCGCACTCCTTCATACCGAGATCATCCTGCTCAAGCTCGATGAATCCGACTTCCATCTGAATCACACACGGACCTGGATCCGCGAGCTCGAGCCACCCGAACGCGAGATTTTCGAGCGGCGCTGGCTCCTCATGCTGGGGTACTTCTACATGCAATCGTTCGGCTCCGGAGATACGGCTGCCGTCCAAGCCGCGAAAAAAGCCTTCCCCGACGACGCGGAGCTACACATCGCCTTTGGAAGCCTCAGCGAGACGCAGGGATGGATGGAGCACGACGACGACGCTCTCTACATTGCCGAAACACAATTCAGGATCGCCTTAGATGCCGAGCCGGACCATCCCGAAGCTCTGATCCGGCTCGGCAGGATCCTGACGCTGACGGGACAGGAGAAAGAAGCCCTCGATCTTCTGGCGCGGGGCCTGGAAAAGACGCCGGATGCCAGGTTGAAGCTGGCCGGCCTTTTGAGCGTGGGGGAGAGTCGCCTTCGAAGAGGTGAAATAGCCGAAGCGATCCAAGCCTTTCGGGCGGCCTTGGAACTGGATCCGGCCTGCCAGACTTCCGTCATGGCCCTCGCCATGGCCCTGCACAAAGCCGGAGACACCCAAGGTTCAAATTTGGTCATCCATGAGTATTTTCTTCCGGAGGAAAATCGACTCGTCTTCCCGAGCCTCCTCAGGAGAGCACGATCTCTGGTGGCGCTATCTTCTCGGCAACGCCGACCGCTTCGAATCCCTGCTCGCGGAGTTGAGGGAGGAGACCCGGTTGTGAAGGGCAATGGCTTCAACTCGACGGGGCTCTTCTTGCTCACCCTGCTTCTGCCTCATTCGGTGTTCGGTCAGGAGCTCTACCGATTCGAGCTCGAAGTGCGCAACGTCTATGTGGACGTATTCGTCACCCGCGACGGCAAACCGGTCACCGCTCTCGAAAGCGACGACTTCGTCGTCCTCGACAACGGAGTCGCCCAGGAGCACGAGCTCATGGACATCGAAGCCGTTCCCATGAGCACGCTTCTCGTATTGGATGTCAGCAGCAGTGTACGTGGCCCGAGGTTGGGACACCTTCGCGGAGCCGCCCATGCTTTCGTCGAAGGATTGAAAGAAGATGATGAAGCCGGACTCTTGATGTTCACACACCGATTGGACCTGCGGAAGCCGCTCGACAATGATTTCACGGAGCTCCAACGAGTCCTGAATCAACGACTCCAGGGAGGATACACCGCGCTCAACGACGCTTTGTTCGCGGGGCTGAAGCTATTGGAGTCCGGCACCGGAAGACCTTTGCTGCTACTCTTCACGGACGGGATCGACAATGCGAGCTGGATTCGAGAATCGGACCTGCTGGACGCGGCCAAGGCATCGGACGCCATCATCTACGCCGTCGGTGTCTTTTCGCAAAGCGGTATCTATCGAGGCAACCGTTTGGTCTCGGACTCCTCTTACGACGGGAAACGTTTTCTCGAGCAGCTCTCTGAATCGACGGGAGGACAAACTTGGTACGCCGGATCGACGGCGGAGCTGAAGGACATCTACCTACGGATTCTGGCGGAGATGGAAACGCGCTTCCTCCTGACCTACCAGCCGACCGGTGTTTCACCGGACGGCTGGCACGAGATCGAAGTCAAGGTGAAGGGGCACAAGGATTCCGATGTCAGAGCCCGCTCCGGGTATCTCGTCGCCACTCGTTAGGATTTCATGTCGCCTGTCTAACGAGCTTCATCCCAGACAAAACAGTTCTTTCTGAGGTGGTGAGAGATACTCGGCGCCGCTACTCGTCACCACAACCATCTCCTCGATGGTCACCACACCCCGGTCAGGAACCGTGAGACGCGGCTCGATGGTAAAGACCATGCCCTTCTTCGATGGGCTCGAAGGGTTTGTTGGCGTACTTCTCCCAGGCTGGCCCGAGAAGAGCGGTGCCGTCATGGGCGAAGCGGCCCACCTGATGGCCGAGACCGTGAGGGATACTCGTCATAGCCTTGGGAGACGATGTGCTCGCGGGCGATGTTGTCGATCTCGACGCCCTGGACCCCTGGCTTCAAGGCCTGCCGGGCCATCTCGATTGAGGTCGACGATCGTGTCGAATCCTCTCCTGACCTCCGGCGGGGCCTGTGTCTCGCCCTCCTCCAGCATGTAGAACGTCCTCTGGAGGTCCGACGTGTAGCTCTTCGAACTTCACCCCGAAATCCATGTTGAGGACATGGCCTCGCTCGACCTTCCGATCGGTCGGCTGGTAGTGGGCGCCGGCGGTGTCCGGACCGGTGAAGACGGCCGGGCAGTGGCTCCGGTCCCAGCCGAAATCGAGGCCTCGTTTCTCGACCTCCTCGATCATGAAGTGCGGCGATCTCCTTCTCCGTCTTACCGGGCTGGATGAAGCCTTTCACCAATCGAGAAGATCTCCAGGGTGATGTCGATGGCCTTCTTCATCCGATCGAGCTTCGGTAGGCGGTCTTCCGGGCTTTGAGGCTCGAGGTGATCTTCTCCGCCGAGATCAATCGGTCCTCGAATCCGATCTCCGCCAGAGTATCCTCCGAAGCGTGAGGTACATCCCGTGGGTCAGACCGTCGCAGACCTCGCTGGTTCTCGGAGTAGTTGACGGCGATCGTCGACGGATCGATCTGCCTTCAAGGTGGTCAGGAGATGTTCCTTGATTCCCTCGACATAGCCCACGACGTTCTGGTAGACACCCATGTCCTCGATGGTCTGCGTCTCCATCTGACCGACGATGGCGTAAGTCTGCGCCGGACTTGGTGACGATGAAGGCCGAGTGCCAGGTCATGTCCGCCTTCGCACAGGAAGTCCATCATGGGATCGCGCATGATGCCGCTCTCCCTGCACGAAGGTGATCCAGCAATCGATATCGTATTCCTTCAGGATCTCGAATGCCTGTTCGACCTTTTCTTTGATGAGCATTTCGGCCTCCTACTACTCTTCCCGTTCTTTGAGCTCCCCGGCGGTCTTGGTGAAGATGACGAGCACGACGATGGCCAGAATCGTATGCGCTGCCAGCGTGTACCACACGTACTCGGGTCGGCCCATGTCGTTGAAGTAGCCCGAAAGAGACGTGTAGGTCACACCGCTCAGTGCGGCGCCGATCATGATGGCGAGGAAGTTCATCCCCATGTACTGACCGGCTTTTTCCTTGGGGGCGATCCAGGTGATGTACTCCTGGATCCGAGGTGAGGAAACCATCTCTCCGACGGCGAAAATGATGATGCCCACGAAGATGATTGCGGGAGAGGATATGTTCGCGATAGCCGATCACCACGAATCCCAGGGACATCAGGAAGAGTCCGACGAGAAATGTGGGCATAGCTTTGAAGCGCTCGGCTACCCGTGACACGAAAACCTGGAAGATCATGATGATCCAACCTGTGTGCGAGATGGTCTCTCCCAGGATGCGCCGTGTTCCTTCCTCGTCGACTTGAGAGAAGAAACCGGCGACTCCGGCTACCGAGAACACCGCGCATGCTCTCATAGAGCCGGGCCGTATCGAGGTTGCCGTCGACGTAGACGGCGCACAGATTGAAGAAGCACCAGAAGGGAAGCCAGAAAAAGACCCCGAGAAGTACCAGCAAGAAGGTGAACCTCAGATCGGAAAGGGCGACTCCGATTTCCTTGAGTTTCTCTCCGAGGGTCTCTCCTTCGGTCTCCCGCTCCGGCTCCTCGTAGAAGAAGATCGTAATGAAGAGCATCACGACGATGGATGCCGCCGCCGCCAAGAAGGCGTAGTTCCAGGAAATGGCTCTCAGCTTTCCCAGCACGATAGGCCCGAACGAACCTCCCACGTTGACCATGGCGTAAAAGATGCCGAAACCCAATGTCTTGTTGGTCTTGTCGGTTACGGCCCGGACCGTGCCGGCGACCAGGGGTTTGAAGATACCGGCGGCGAGGCCGATGGAGAGCATCGTCAGGACGATACCGGAAAACGACTTGGTGAATATGAGAAGCAGAATGGCCGGCAGATAAGCCAGGTAGGAAACGATCAGTATCTTCTTGAAGCCGTAACGATCGGCAAATGTGCCGGCGATCACCGGGATGCCGTAGGAGAGCAGCAAGAAGAGGCTCTGGACGATGCCGAGCTGCGCTCGAGAGTAGCCCAGGGACGCCATATAAATACCGAAGCCGAAGTAGATGCCGTAGTAGGCGAAGCGCTCCAGGACCTCGATGCGAGTTGGCGACCCAGAAAACACGCGGAAAGGATGTTCTTTCTTCCGGAAAGGACTTCGTTTCTTCCATAGTTCCCTCACGAATGAAACAAGACGGGTTTGAGACGCATATTTCTCTGGCAATGGTATAGAAAAGTAGACTGATATCAACCTTGATGATGGGCTGCCAACGTCTAACCCATTCATGTCTGACCCGATATTTGTGTTAACTTCTTCCACTGGAGGAGGAACGAAATGATGAGGAGTATAGGTTTTCTAGGCTGTTTCTTGGCGACGGCCATGTTGGTTTCGGCTCAGCCCAGTACGATTCGTCCTGCCGCAACGTTTTCCATCGTGGCCTACGACTCGACGACGGGGGAGCTCGGTGTGGGAGTCCAGTCACATTGGTTTTCCGTGGGGAGCGACGTGTCGTGGGCGGAAGCCGGCGTGGGAGCAGTGGCAACGCAGTCGTTCATCGAGCCGAAATATGGAGCTCGAGGGTTGGCATTGATGGAGTCCGGCAAGTCGCCAAAAGAAGCGTTGGAGACGCTCCTTTCGGAAGATCCCGATAGGGAGGTGCGTCAAGTGGCCTTCGTGGACAAAGCCGGGAGAGTTGCGGTGCACACGGGGAAAATGTGTATCCCAGCGGCGGGGCATCGGACCGGCGAGGGCTTCTCCGTTCAGGGAAATCTCCTGGAATCGTCACAGGTCTGGGAAGATATGGCAGAGGCTTTCGAAGGGACCAAGGGTCCGCTTGCCGGCCGGATTCTAGCTGCGCTCGAAGCCGGTCAAAAGGCCGGGGGAGACCTGCGTGGGCGCCAATCCGCGGCTCTGCTGGTCACCCGGCCGCGATCCCAAGACAAACCTTGGCTCAACAAAACCGTCGACCTCCGTGTCGAGGACCATCCGGAGCCCATTCGAGAGCTTGCGCGCTTGTATGATTTGCGTCGAGCCTACGACCTTGCGAATGAGGGGGACGGCTACCTTGCAGGCGGCCAGTTCGAGAAAGCCTACGAAGCCTACAATGCTGCCCTGGAGATCGTCCCGGAGAACGACGAGTTGCTCTTCTGGCGTGGCGCGATGCTCCATCAGGCAGGGCGTGAGTCGGAAGCCCTCGCCGACATCAAGCGGGCGGTGGAGATGAATCCTCGCTGGCTCATGCTTCTCGGGCGGATCCAGGAAGAGCATTTGTCCGGAGCGAAGGCGATTCTCGAGAAGCTTCAATAGAGTCCCCATTTTTCGGATCGGCTTGTTGGAGAAGGGCACGCCGTTGATAGCCGTACTCCATCTGGTAGATGTAGGAGAAAGAACAAAGGAGGAAGGAGATTGCCTCTTCACTTCCAACTAACTTCCCTCGGGCACGGGCATTGCAGGCAGTCAAGCAGCCGAACGAAGGTGTGCCTCGCAATCCGGTGTCTGACTGGTCGTTGCTCACTGGCTTCTGACCTCTACTAGGCCAAGGCATGCCACTGCCCACAGCCGACTGGCTCCCCCCGGCTCGGGCACGGGCAGGGGCACGGGGCATCCGCACGAAGTTAGTCTCCGATGCGGTGGACGTCCGCCTGTTTTGGCCGTGCGGATGCTGGTCACCCGCCTTCGCTAACGTTCTCCACCGTTCAAGCTTCGGCGGGTCCGCCGAAGGCCGTGAAGAGGCGGACTGGCCTCTGACGTCGGCTACGGTTCCGATTGAGAAGTGATGCAGATCATGGCGTGCACTTTGGAGATTCAGGTATCTTTCCCCCCTCATGAGGCGAGTTCCCTTGTCGATTACAGCCCTGGCTGCAGTGGTGACGGCGACGGTTTTCTGTTCCATCGTCCATGCGCAAAAAGTCGTTGTTGGCCCGGAGAGCGCAGACCTTCCGGCTTCCGTGACCACCATCAACCCAACTGAGATCGATGACATTCTGTACAACCCGGGCATGGGTTTCGCCAATTGCCAGGGCGACATCATGTATCTGCAGAGGCGCGGCGACTATCCCCAGACCAAGACCACTTACATATACTGGTATTGGGATGAGCTCGAGCCGACGGAAGGCAATATCGATTTCGACATGATCGATCAGCAAATAGCGCTCGCCAAGGAAAGAGGTGAGACCTTCTCCTTCAGAATCATGGCGGCCAGTGGGAGCGGAACGGAGGTTCCGCAATGGCTCATCGACAAGGGTATAGCGAAGGGTAACTGTGACGGGTATGCGTTTGAACCGGACTTCACCGATCCGATCTTCATGGAGTACATGGAGAAGCTGGTGAAAGCGATGGGGAATCGATACGACGGACATCCAAGACTCGATCATGTCGATGTCGGGGGCTTCGGAACCTGGGGAGAGTGGAATCTGGCAGGGGAGAGCTACAAGGTTTGTGGAAAGGAACTACCTTCACTGGACATCTTGAATCAGTATGTGGACTGGCATCTCGAGGCTTTTCCCAATACCCCCTCAACCATACCCGTGAACGAGGCGGCCTACTATGCCATCGAGAACGGGACGGGCTGGAGAGCGGACTGTCTCGGTGATTGGGGTGTTTTCGGGCCTAACTGTTCGCCTGGGTGTATCCAAAAACAGAATTGGCTTGTTTCAATCCTTGACCCGGCACCCCGCCCACAAGATTTGCAACCGGTACAAAGACGACGCGTAAAAGTAAGCGGCGAGGTGTTGGATGCGCGTATACCGTGTTTTTCTTCTCCTTTGCCCTGAACAAAACCGGGGGTGTTCCTTTTTCAACGACAAAAAAAGAAGGCCCTTCGGGTGTCACAGCCAGAAGCGTGATAAAATCGGCATATCCTCCGGTGGAGATGAACTGTTTGGAGCCGTTGATCCGATACCCGGTAACGGATCCGGAAGCGTCGAAAACCGGATCTGCCTTTGTTTTCAAGGCGGCCAGGTTGCTGCCCGCACCAGGCTCTGTTACGGCATAGGCGACCAGAGAACGGCCTTCGGCGATGGCACCGATCCATTTTTCTTTTTGGGCATCTGTACCGCCAACGATCAGCGGGTCCGCGCCCAGTTGAATGGCGAAGAAAAGCTGTGGCAACGCCCAGGCAGACACCGGCCATTTCACGGGTCAGAGCGCAGCAGTCTCTGGCGCCGCCGCTCATGCCGCCATAAGCTTCGGGAATAAAAAGCAGTTGAAGGCCGATGTCCGGGTCAAGAAGGGTGCGGATGATTTCTTCCGGGAAAATCTCTTTGCGATCAAACTCTAAAATATTCTCACGGGTCAACAGCCGCGTCTTGATTTTGGCGACAACGTCAAGAACCATCTGTTCGGACTCATCATCCAGACCATGGAGGGGTGGGCCGAGTTCATTGGCTGAAGGAGACATCCGTTATCAATCCTCTTTGCCTTCGGTAACTTTCTTACCTTTATATTGACCGCAGCTTGGGCACACGTGACGGGAAGTTTGACTTCACCGCATTCCGGGCAGGTTGAGAGGCCAAGGCGCTCAAGATTCTGGTGTGATCGTCGCATATCGCGTTTTGACTTGGATGTTTTATGTTTTGGAACGGCCATGAGTAATCTCCTAAATATCTGTTTATAATTAATATAACCTTTACATCTCTATATACAAAAGTGTAGATATTAGTAATTGAAAGCCGCTCCTTTGTCAAGCTTTTTATGTGAAAGCGGGTTTTTTTCTGATTTGTGAAACAGGTATATTAATGTGCGGCAACTGCTGAAAGGAGATTTGATCGCCTGTGTCTGTTGTCTGTCGCCGGTTTTTGTGCTATTGTCACAAAAAAAGCGCCTAAAAATATTTTCGACGTTTTTGATGTAGGGTGTTTCCGGTCAACTCTCTTTTTAAGGAGGGGCTCTGAGCCTGGGATTTATGGAAGCTTAAGTCAATACTCGACAATTACTAGTTGTTTCTATGATAACGCATAAAAACGGTTTAATCGTCTATATTTATTATACAAATAATATCTTGTTGCTTTACTAGTTTTTATTACTCAGGTGAATCATGAAGCACACGGTTATTACTCGTTTTCCTCCAAGCCCCACAGGATATCTTCATGTGGGCGGGGCCAGAACTGCTTTGTTTAACTGGTTTTATGCCCGTCACACCAAGGGTCGTTTTGTCCTTCGCATCGAAGATACCGACACAGCCCGTTCCACTCGAGGCATCAGCGGATGCCATCTTCGAGGCTCTGCAATGGCTGGGGATAGACTGGGATGAAGGACCGTATTTTCAGTCCCGCCGATTCAACGTCTATGCCGAATATGTCCAGAAGCTTCTGGCTTCCGGTCACGCGTATTACTGTACCTGCTCTTCGGAAAAACTTGATGCCATGCGCCAGCAGGCTATGGCAACCGGGGGAAAACCCAAATATGACGGAACCTGCCGCGAGAAACAATTATCTAAGCAGCGATGCCGTGGTCAGATTTCGCGCTCCGCTGACCGGAACCACTGTCATTCATGATGTGGTCAAGGGCAACATCGTTTTTCAGAATGCCGAACAGGATGATTTTATCGTTCAGCGCAGCGACGGCACGCCGACGTACAATTTCGTTGTTGTTGTGGATGATATTTCAATGGGTATCAACACGGTGATTCGCGGGGATGACCATGTAAACAACACACCCCGGCAGATCATGCTCTATCATGCCCTGGGGGCCGAACTTCCTGTGTTCGGGCACGTGCCGATGGTGCTGGGAAAGGACAAGACTCGCCTCAGCAAACGCCACGGAGCTATGTCCGTAACCGCCTACCGGGACATGGGGTTTTTGCCTGAAGCCATGATCAACTATTTGATTCGCCTGGGATGGTCTTACGGGGATCAGGAATTTTTTACACGGGAAGATCTTATCGAAAAATTCTGGAGCATATCGGAAAATCCGCAGGCGTTTTTGATATGGACAAGCTTCTTTCGCTGAACGCAGATCATATCAAGGCAAAGCCTCCCCGGGAATTGACGCCTCATCTAATGCCTTTTTTGAAAGCAAGGGGATTTGCCGCGGAAGAAGGGCATTATCTGGATCAGGTGATTCTGACGCTGAACGCCCGCAGAGCAATACGTCGTAACGAGTAGACGACACAACAAA
>CAVONV010000031.1:0-48892 GCA_963697355.1 uncultured Acidobacteriota bacterium | reverse complement strand
TGTGTATGTGCCTGTTTCTCGTTCAGTTTATGCTGTCGGAGGTTCAGCGGCTGGTTATCTTATGTTAGATATATATATTGATCATATATATAATAAACATATGAAACCAGTATCGGTCTATTTACCAGAAGGTGCGTATTTGGAGATGAAGTCTCTTGCCGAACAGCAGGGGAGGCCAGTGGCTGAGTTGATTCGCCAGGCGATGACGGAATTCCTGGAACGCAAGCGAAGAAACGAACGCTCCGTCGTCGAACTTTCCCCTCACCAAAGCGGCAAGCTGTTGAAGGACTGGACCAGATCCGAAATCTTCGATGAGATGCTGGAATCATGATCATTGGCGTGGATACGGACGTCTTGGTCCATTGGGTCATGGACGGTGCCCCTCAGCACGAATCTTGTCGGCGGCTCCTAAACCGCGAAATTGTCGAGAAGGGGAACCAACTGGGCATCGCACCCCAGGTGCTCCACGAGTTCATCCACATTTGCACCGATCCTCGTCGATTCGAGAGTCCCGTGTCGATGGATCAAGCCATCGTGTGGAGTCGTTCGTTTTGGGATGGTAAAGACGTTGTTCGGCTTGTGCCGTCTGCCTCTGTTATTCACAGGACTCTCGAGCTTCTGAGAAACCTTCGATTGGGCCGCAAACGGATTTTAGATACCGCTCTTGCTGCGACTATCGAGGCCGCCGATGTGACAAGGTTGGCCACGCTGAATGGAAGAGACTTCGAGGTATTTCCCTTCATCGAGGTCGTGGTTCCTGCGTGAGCGACACTCAAGGTGTCGTGGTCGCGTTCGTTCTGTTGGAGTTCATCTTCGGTCGGCTATCCTGGTTCGCTAGATTCCAGCTCAGCTGATGTATTAGCCTCACAATCTTCTGAAAGACCTCCTTCGCGAAAGAACCTTCACGAGTACATGAACGTTCAACGATTCTAGTCGTGGTCGTGGTGATCCATCGGATAAGTTTTCTCTCCCGCTTCAATGGCCACTTCCAGGTGGTTTTCTAGCGGCGGAATAGGACAGTTGTAGGCGGGAGAGTAGTTACACAAAGGATTGAAGCAGCGGTTGAAATCAAAGATAAAGCGTTCTTCTTCCGGTTCGTGAATTTCCAGGAATCGTCCGGCCCCATAGGTCACTCGTCCCGTAGTGGTGTCTTTGAATGGGATAAAGAGGCCATCGGATCCTTCGCCGGATAGGGCGTACTTGAATGCCGTCAACTCTTGCGGCTTGCCGTCGACATGAAACTCGATCTTCGCGTACCGGTAGAAGACCTTTTCCTGGTTCTGACTCGTCAGCATCTTGACTTCGTCGTTCTCCTCCAGTTTGACGAGCCGAGCGGGGAGGGCGAAGCTCGGGTCCGGGGGGAAATAGATGAGATGAGAAAAACTCTTCCATTCCGCTCGTTCCGGGTCGAATACAATGAAGACGAGTCGGTCTTCTTGGGGGTAAGCTCGAACCGTGAATTCCCCGACGGAAAGGATGATGCTCTCACCAAGGGGCGCGGCGTCAGGAACTTCCTCTTCGCCTTTGCGGCCCGCTACATCCTCCGATAGATAGTGCAGTGACCATTCATCGTTGTCTTTTTCAAAGGAGACGGTAGCGTTGGCCGCGGGCTCGGTGGCCAAACCGAAGGTCCTGCCTTCCTTCGTCAGGAACAAACGGTTCCCAGGTTCCGACCTCAAGTACTGCGCGCCGGCCATGGGCGAAGTCTTCGAAGTTTTGAATGAGTGGTCTTTCTTTTCTCTTTCCGACATGAGCTCCGAGCGCCAAGCCTCTTCGTCTTTGACTGACACTTCTTCAATCTCGGGAGCCGATTCCTGAGCCGGAGGACCCGGTTGAGGTGGACTGCAGGCACAGAGCAGAAAAAGCAGGGAAAACGGTGGCAGCATTGTTTTTCTCATGTCCATACTCTTTTCTTGGGCGTTTGCTCGCCGATTGATGAGACCTTGGATTGTATGGTGCCTCGAGATGGTGTTCAAACGCCCGATAGGACGGGAGATGACGTGAATGGGAAATCTCGAGATTGCGCAGCTCAAACCGTGCGCTAGAATAGCCGGATGTCTTACTTGAAAGCACCGATTGAGGTCGAAACGCCGCCTAAGAAACTCAGTTCTCTTCGCAACGAACTGAAGAGTCGCGGTTGGTACCAAAAGAGGCCAGGAAGAATCCTCCTCGAGCTTGCCTATCATTTGACGTTGTCCTTGGGTGGAATCGCTGTTTTTGTCTTGTCGGATTCTCTGCTCCTGCGTATTGGTGGCATCCTGGTATCTACCGTCGGGTCCATGAGTGTTGGTACGAACACCCACACGTCCTCCCATCATGGAACGAGCACCAAGAAGTGGTTGAATGATGCGTTGACGTATTTTGGGTATCCGATCTACAACGGACTCTCCGCGACCTATTGGCGCTATATGCACGTCATCCGCCATCATCCCGCGCCCAACGTCATCGGTATGGATATGGACTACGATCTTACACCGTGGTTCTGCATCATCCGACCGCAAATAGAAAAAGCAAGCGGTTTGCGTCGCTTTTATTACGACCATATTCAGTTCTTTGTTTTTCCTTTCGCGCTGGCATTCAACGGCTTCAATTTTCAGCGCACAGGTTTGAGCTACTTGTACACGTCTTTGCGGGACCCGAAGAAGCGCCCCAAAACGCCTTACATGATTGATGCCGCTTCGATGATGGCTCATTACATCATCTGGCTCATCATTCCTATGGCCTTCTTTCCGGTCACGAGCGTTTTGTTGTTCTACGCACTTCGGACGGTGCTTTTGGGCTATGCCATGTTTGCAGTGCTTGCCCCCGGGCATTTTCCGGCCGAAGCGATTGTCGTCGAAAAAACCGATCTCGTTGAAGAGAACTTCGTTCTGCGTCAAGCCGCAACCTCCATCAACTTCCGGACCGGATTCGTCGGTCGACTGATTTGCTCTGGACTCGAGTATCAAATCGAGCATCACCTCTTCCCGAGCCTCAGCCACGTGCACTATCCCAAAGTGAGCCATTTGGTCAAGGAATTCTGCCAAGAGAACGGCTACCCATACCGAATCCTGGGATGGGGAGAGGCGATTTGGAAGAGTTGGAAGGTATTCTACGCCCCTAAGGATGTCCGTCCGAGTCTGACCTAAGTCATCCCGTTCATCGTTGAATTTTCTTGACATCACTTCCTCTGGTCGTTAACATACTTACTTACCGGTCGGTAACTCAAGAAGGACGGTGGAAGTAATGACGAAAAAGGGCTCACAAGTTATCTGGGAAGTTCTTTTACATGAGGGAGTTGAAGTTGTTTTCGGCTATCCGGGAGGCGCGATCCTGCCGGCTTACGACTCGATGGCGGACTATCCCATCCGGCATGTCCTCGTGCGGCACGAGCAGGGAGCGGCTCATATGGCCGACGGCTACGCGAGGGCTTCGGGAAACGTCGGCGTGGCTATGGCGACATCAGGACCCGGGGCAACGAACCTGGTGACCGGGATCGCAACGGCCATGATGGACTCGTCGCCTATGGTCGCGATTACGGGGCAAGTGTCCTCGGCGCTCATTGGGAGTGATGCATTTCAGGAGACGGATGTTACGGGTATCACCTTGCCCATCACGAAACACAGCTACCTCGTGACGAGTGCGGAAGACATCGGGACATCGCTCAAAGAGGCGTTTTACATCGCTCGTTCTGGGAGGCCGGGTCCGGTACTAGTGGATATTACGAAGGACGCTCAGATGGGGAACTGCGAATTTGTGTGGAATGATGAGGAAGTGCGGCCGCAGGCCTATCAGCGGGAGCAGATGGCACCAACGGATGAGCTCCAAAGAGCGATTGACCTCGTCAACACATCCGAAAGACCGCTCGTGCTGGCGGGCCATGGGGTGATTTTGGGGGGAGCGACGGACCCGCTCGTCCATTTCGCCGAAAGAGCTCAGGTACCGGTAGCGATGACTCTACTGGGTTTGGGAGGCTTTCCCGGGACGCATGCTCTCAATCTGGGCATGATGGGTTTGCACGGCGAGGCCTGGGTCAACCAAGCGATCCAAGAGGCGGATTTGGTACTGGCTTTTGGGATGCGATTCGACGACCGAGTGACGGGAAACGTCGCCGGTTTTGCCCGGGGAGCACGAAAGATACACGTCGACGTCGATCCCTCGGAGATCAACAAAATCGTCAAGGTCGATGTCGGTATCGTGGGAGATCTGCGGGATGTGTTGAGCTCGCTTGCTCGGGAAGTCGAGTCCAACACGCATCGTAAGTGGCTCGCTCACATCAACGAGCTCAAAGGCGATGCCGCCGTCAGAGACATCCAACAACTTCCCGATGACGGTCACCTTTACGCGGCCCATGTGATGAATGACCTCTGGCATTACACCCAAGGTGAGGCGTTGGTCGTGACGGATGTCGGTCAGCACCAGATGTGGGAAGCGCAGTATTACAAGCATGACAAACCACGAAAACTGATCACATCCGGAGGCTTGGGCACAATGGGGTTCGCCTTGCCGGCCGCTATCGGAGCCAAATTGGCGAAACCTGAGGAGGAGGTCTGGGTCGTCGTCGGTGACGGCGGAATCCAGATGACGGCCGCCGAGCTCTCGACCTGTCGGCAGGAAGGGATCAAGCTCAACATCGCCCTCATCAACAACGATTACCTGGGAATGGTGCGCCAGTTGCAGGAGGTTTACTACGAGCGTCGGTACGCCGCGTCACCGATGTGTAATCCTGATTTCGTGAAGCTGGCTGAAGCCCACGGACTGGTAGGTCTGCGAGTCGAGCATCGTCACCAAATCGAAGAAGCGGTCGCAACCGCTCGTGGTGAGTCGTCAACGGTGGTGATTGATTTTCGGGTGGAGAAGGAAGATTCAGTGTTTCCAATGGTTCCGGCGGGTGCTGACCTACATGCCATGATCCGGAGGCCGGTGCCGGTCAGGAGCCTCAAGTAATCTCGGAGCGAATCCCAATGACAGTCAAGAAGCGAATTTTCGTCGTGTACGTGGAAGACAAGCCGGGAGTGCTGAACCGGGTCGCCTCTTTGTTCCGTCGTCGTTCGTACAATATCGACTCCTTGTCGGTGGGGCATACCGATCGCGTGGGCGTATCTCGGATGACCATTGTCATGGAAGCGGACGACAGTGTCGCACGTCTGGTTGAGGCGAATCTCTACAAGCTGGTGAACGTGGTCCATGTAGAGGATGTCACGTGGCATCCCTCGGTGACGCGGGACTTGGCTTTGGTCAAGGTTCAGGCCTCGGCTCAGCAGCGAGCGGAAGTGCTTCAGATCGTGGAAGTATTCCGCGCGCGAGTCGTGGATGTTGGCAAAGACGCACTCATTGTCGAGATCACGGGAACGGAGGACAAGATCGACGGTTTGCTCGACGTCTTGCGCCCTTTCGGCATCGTCGAGATGGCACGCACCGGAACGGTCGCCATGGCGAGGGGTGCTCAATCTAAGGGTATCGATAATGAACTTGCTCCGGAGGGAATCACGAAACGAGATGCCGTGCCTGAAGAAAGCCGTGTCGCGTCCTAGTGTGTGAACGGACAAAAGCGTTAGTCCTGTCTCTGGCGAGAGCAGGTTACCCGCCTTCGCCGCCGCGATGATATCGACGGCTTCGACGGGTCCGCCGAAGCAGGGCAAGAAATCACCTGCCTGCGAAGGCGGGCTGCTGGCGGGCGCCACCCGATGCCAAGGCGCCCCTGCGCCAAAGGAGAAACGATGAGCACTATCTACTATGACAAAGATGCGGACCTGAAATCCATATTGGCTAAGAAGGTTGCCATTGTGGGCTTTGGCTCCCAGGGCCATGCCCATGCCCTCAATTTGAAAGACAGCGGAGTCGATGTAAAGGTCGGGTTGCATGCGGAAAGCAAGAGCCGAACCAAAGCAGAAGCTGCGGGGCTGACGGTTGAGAGTGTGACCGATGCTGCCGCCTGGTCCGATGTCGTCATGATTCTTGCTCCGGACACCAAACAGCCGAAAATCTACGAACAAGAGATCGCTCCCCACTTGACGGCCGGCAAAACGCTGATGTTCGGCCACGGTTTCAATATCCGCTACGAGACCATCAAGCCACCCCGAGAGGTGGATGTCAGCATGATAGCTCCGAAGGGGCCGGGACACCGCTTGCGTGAGACCTATCAGGCGGGCGAGGGAATACCGGCTCTTCTTGCCGTGGAACAGGATGCGAGTGGTGGTGCCAAGGACTTTGCACTTTCTTATGCAAAGGCGTTGGGTGTTTCTCGGGCGGGTGTGATCGAAACGACCTTTGCGGAGGAAGCCGAAACCGATCTCTTTGGCGAGCAAGCCGTCCTTTGTGGAGGAGTCAGCGCGCTCATCAAAGCGGGTTTCGAGACTCTCGTCGACGCGGGCTACCAACCGGAGGTGGCCTATTTCGAGTGCATGCACGAGTTGAAGCTCATCGTCGATTTGTTCTACCGAGGAGGGTTGAACTACATGCGGTACTCGGTAAGCGATACGGCGGAGCACGGTGACTATACCGGAGGATCTCGAGTCATCACGGATGAGACTCGTCGCGAAATGAAGAGCATGTTGAAAGAAATCCAAGACGGTACCTATGCACGAAAGTGGATCCAAGAAAACGAGAACGGACGGCCGTGGTTCAACTCGGTGCGTGCGTCTGAGCAGGAACAGCTCATCGAGCAGGTGGGAGCCCACCTCAGGGACATGATGCCGTTTCTGAACGCGGTCAAGGTCAAGCCGGGCGAGTGATGGTTCGCCGAACTCTTTAGAGGGCTCCATGCGTAGTGACGCCATTAAGAAAGGGATCTCGCGGGCGCCGGCCCGCTCGATGCTGAAGGCTACCGGCCTCACCAATGACGACATCAGTCGACCGCTCATTGGCGTGGCCAACACCTGGACCGAAGTGACCCCGTGCAACCTTCACTTGAGACGTCTTGCCGAGAGGGTCAAAGAAGGCGTGCGTGCCGCAGGTGGAACTCCCATCGAGTTCAACACGATCGCCGTATCCGACGGCATCTCCATGGGAACTGAGGGGATGAAAGCGTCGTTGGTCTCTCGGGAAGTCGTGGCCGATTCCATCGAGCTGTTCGTCCAGGGGCATCTTCTAGATGGCGTGGTCGCACTTTCGGGCTGCGACAAAACGATACCCGGAACGGTCATGGCGTTGGCCCGGCTCGATCTGCCTTCGTTGATGCTCTATGGCGGATTGATCATGGCGGGCCGTTTCCAAGGTAGAGATGTCACCATCCAGGACGTTTTCGAAGCCGTGGGTGCCTGCGGCTCGGGAAAAATGACGGAGGCCGAGCTTCACGATCTCGAAGACCGTGCTTGTCCGGGCGCCGGTGCTTGTGGTGGCCAGTTCACGGCCAACACCATGTCGACGGCGATCACGATACTCGGAATGTCACCCATGGGTGCCAACGACATTCCCGCATTGGACGAGCGAAAGGGCGAAGCCGCTTTCCGCTGTGGGGAGATGGTGTTGGATCTGCTCAGAAAGGATATTCGTCCTTCCGGTATCATCACCCGCGCTACTCTCGAGAATGCCATCACCTCCGTGGCGGCAACAGGTGGGTCGACGAATGCCGTGCTTCATCTTCTGGCCATTGCCTACGAGTCCGGCGTGCCACTCGCTCTCGAGGATTTCGATCGTATTGCCTCGCGGACGCCGGTCATCGCCGATCTGAAGCCGGGGGGACGGTTTACCGCTCCGGACATGGACCGTGCCGGTGGCATCCGGCTGTTGACGAAACGACTGCTCGAGGCCGATCTCATCCGCGATCATCTCACCGTTAGCGGGCGAACCATGTCACAAGAAGCCTCCGAAGCCACCGAGGCTCGAGGACAAGAGGTGATCCGTCGAGCTTCCGACCCTCTGAAACCCACCGGTGGATTTGCCGTTTTGCGCGGTGCGCTTGCGCCGGAAGGTTCGGTGGTCAAGCTCGCCGGTCATGCGCGCGTGAAGCACACCGGGCCCGCCCGTGTGTTCGATTGCGAAGAAGATGCCTTCGAGGCCGTGCAGGAACGCAAAATCAAGTCTGGCGATGTCGTCGTCATTCGCTATGAGGGGCCGAAGGGTGGGCCCGGTATGCGGGAAATGCTCGCGGTGACCGCGGCTATCGTGGGTCAAGGTCTCGGCGAAGAAGTGGCACTCATCACCGACGGCCGTTTCAGCGGTGCCACGCATGGTCTCATGGTGGGCCATGTTGCGCCTGAAGCCGCTGTCGGTGGTCCTATTGCTTTTGTCGAAGAGGGTGATTCCGTGACATTAGATGTCAATGCTCGGCGTATCGATGTCGGTGCCGATCTCGAAGCGCGTCGAGAAAGCTGGCGGCCACCGGCGGCACGATATGCATCTGGTGTGATGGCGAAGTACGCCAAGCTGGTCTCTTCCGCCTCTCGAGGAGCCGTCACGACCATCGACTGACGATTCAACTGCTTGGTTGTACCTGGATCTGCGACTTTCCGACACGCGACGCCGCTTTGCGGGAGGGATTCCAACTCCTACCCACCTAGAATTCACCTCTGCACATGTGGGATTATCGTCAGCGAGGTCTTCCAAGGATTGAGAAAAGACAAGAGCCGAGCAGAAATCGAGTCACTCTTCGAAGAGCTCACGTTCCTGGAGCCCTTCGGCTTGCCTCTTTACCTTCGGGCCGCTGAGATTTATCGCCTTTTGCGGAAGAAGGGCAAGACGATCCGTTCGACGATAGACTGCATACTAGCCGCGATTGCAGAGGAAAACGACTGCTTCGTATTGGCCCGCGATCGCGATATGGAGACCATTCTAAGGAGCGGCCTCGTCGAAGCCGCGCTCTGGTCTCTCGAGCCACCTCCTACGAAGTAACCTATCCTTTTCATGAGGTGCGGAATGATACATTACAGAAAAATGACGTCGGGTCTTATATTCATGCTTCCATTGTTCCTGTGGGGTTGCCTGGCTTGTTCGAGCGACCAGGGAGTCAAGCTCCGCTTCGGCATCTCTTTTCCTGAAGACCTGAGTGCGGAGGCTCTAGATGGCCGCGTGTTGCTGATGATCTCCAACGACCCGAGCCGTGAGCCGCGCTTTAAGATCAGTAACGGCCTCGATACGCAATTGATTTTCGGCATCGATGTTGAGGACTGGAAACCGGGCGAGACGGCGGTAATCGACGGCGACGTCTTCGGCTATCCACTCACGAGCATCGGAGACATCCCACCGGGCTCATACCGGGTTCAGGCTCTTGTGAATCGCTACGAGACCTTCAACCTCGGCGACGGTCGCGTACTCAAACTGCCCCCCGATAAAGGCGAGGGGCAGAAGTGGAATCTCAAGCCGGGGAATCTCTACAGTTCGCCTCTCGAGGTGCAGGTCGATCCGTCCGAGAACATGATGATCAGCCTTTCCTTGGACCAAGAGATCCCACCCATCCCTGAGCCCGAGGACACGAAATACATCAAGCACATCAAGATCGAGAGCAAGCTCCTCTCAGAGTTCTGGGGCAGGCCCACCACTCTAGGAGCGCATGTGCTGCTGCCGGAGGGTTTTGATGAGCATCCGGAAGCCCGCTATCCCTTGGTCATCTTTCACGGGCATTTCCCGAGTGATTTCGGCGGCTTTAGAGAAGAGCCTCCCGATCCGGACCTCGAGCCCGACTACAGCGCACGGTTCGACATCCATGGCTACAACAGGGTCGTTCAGGAACATGCCCACGATTTCTACAAGTATTGGATCGCACCCGACACACCGCGCATGCTCATCATCGAGATACAACACCCCACCCCCTATTTCGATGACTCCTATGCCGTCAACTCCGCCAATATGGGGCCCTACGGCGATGCCATCAATCAGGAGCTGATCCCCGCTATCGAAGAGAAGTTCAGGGGCATCGGCGAGGGATGGGCGCGCTTTCTTTACGGCGGATCCACTGGGGGTTGGGAAGCCCTGGCGGTGCAAATGTTTTACCCGGACATGTATAACGGTTGTTTCGCCGCCTGTCCGGATGTCGTCGACTTTCGCGCTTTCCCCCACACTAATATCTACGAAGATAAGAACGCCTACTATTACGAAAGTCCATGGAAGCGAACCCTGAAACCGAGAAGCCGCAGCACTCTCGGTGAGATCTCCTGCACGTTGCAGGACGTGCAGTACAAGGAAGCGGTGTTGGGCAGCAAAGGACGATCCGGTGGACAGAGAGACGTTTGGCTGACTCTGTTCGGTCCGGCGGGTGAAGATGGCTACCCCAGACATCTCTGGGACAAAATGACCGGTGAAATAGACCCGGAGGTGGCGGAATACTGGCGGGAGAATTTCGACCTCCGCTACATCCTCGAGCGCGATTGGAAAACCCTGGGACCCAAATTGAAGGGAAAGATCCATATCTATTGCGGGGATATGGACAATTCGTATCTGAACAACGCCGTCTACCTCATGGAAGACTTTCTGGAAAGCACCACCGATCCTTACTACGATGGAGAGGTGGACTATGGAGACGGATTCGGACACTGCTGGAACGGTGATCACGATCGTCCCAACGCGCTCTCACGTTTGCGCTACAACCAGATGTACGTCCCCAGGATCATGGAGAGGATCCGGAAGGGTGCGCCTCCAGGTGCCGACGTGAGTAGTTGGAGGTACTAGCTGTCACAAAAATGTCGTCTTTCGGTCGATCCCTGGTCAGGCTGTTCGGCAGAGTGCATCATGCTTTCTATCGCGGAAGTGGCGGCCGAGTCCTGGGGGGATTCCGCCGCGTGCGGTTCCTTCTACTCACAACGACCGGGCGAAAGACCGGAAAGAAACGAACGACACCTCTTCTTTACATCGAAGACAGAGACGGCTATGCCGTCGTTGCCTCGTTCGCCGGTTCTCCCAAGCATCCGGCTTGGTATTTGAACCTGGAGCGTCACCCCGAAGCGACGGTCCAAATCGGAGATCAGGTATTTGCCGTCGCCGCTTCGACAGCAACACTTGAAGAGAAGCGACGGTTGTGGCCACGATTCACGGCCGTCTATCCCGACTACGACGCCTACCAGAAGAGAACGGATCGGCAGATTCCGGTCGTGCTTTTGCGCAAGACATAGACTTTGTGCTGGGTGCCTACTCTGCCCTCAGCGCCTGCACCGGATCGATCCGCGTGGCCCGCAGCACCGGCACGGTGATCGCAGCGAAAGCCACGACCATCATCACAACCACCGCCGCAGCCACATAGAGGGGATTCATGGCACCCACGCCGTAAACCAAACTCCGCGTCAGGGTCGAAGCGGCCAAGGCACCGAGCAGACCGACGACTAGACCGGGTACGAAGAGACGCCCGGCGCGTGCCAAGAAATGACGGAACACGAGCGCCTTGTTCGCACCCAGTGCAACTCGCACTCCGATTTCCTGAGTTCGCTGCGAAACCGCGTAAGACATCACGCCATAGGTGCCGGCCACGATCAGGATCAGCGCAGCGACGGCGAATAGACCGACGAGCAACATCATGAAGCGGCGTTGTCCGGTACGGCCGTGACGAACCTCCGCCATGGTGGAGGGTTCGGCGACCGGGATCTGAGCGTCGATCTCGCGAACCACCCCGCGGATGGACGACACCAGCGAATTGGGATCGCCTCCGGACCGCACGACCAATTGGGCACGGATCGGTCCCCAGACCTCAGCCGTGTGCGGAAAGTACATCTCGGGAAGAGGCGGTCTCTCTGCACCCCATTGCATGACGTCTTCGACGATGCCGACGACACGTGCACGCCAATACTCGGTGGCACTGTTGGGACGGACGAGCTTTCCGATCGCATCCTCGCCGGGCCACATCTCATCCGCCATGGTCCGGTTGATCACGAGAGGCAACTCGATAGGGGAAACGTCTTGACCCGCTGCGACGCTCGATTGCTCCAGATCGTCCCGATTCAACGTCCTACCGGACAGCAATCCGATTCCCATGGCTTCGTGGTAGCCAGTCGTCCACGAACGAGTACTCGACCATCTTCTTCTGCACTTGAGGGTCGAACACCTCGTCGTTGACCAACACGCCACCATTAGAGCCGCCCATCAACGGTAGCTTGCTGGTCACTCCGGCCTGAACGACCCCGGGGAGACGCCGAACGTCTTGCCAGAAGCTCATCGTAGAACGCGCGTCGCTGGTAGGGCTCCTCGTAGGCCGGGCCGCTGAGCGAGATACCCGCCACGAGAACCTCGTCGGCGTCGAAGTTCATATCCTGGGACATCACATTGGAGTAACTCACCACCAGCAACACCGCTGCATTGACCAGGATGAGACCAATCGCGACTTGTGCCGCCACGAGTACGCCAAGAAATCGGTTTCGTCCACGACCACCACCTCGACCGGGCCCGCCTTCCTTTAAGGCCGTGACAAAATCGGTGCGCGAGGCGAACACGGCGGGAGCCAAACCGAACAGCAGACCCGCCACGATAGTCGTAACGGCCGCAAAACCCAGCACCTGTAGGTCGACCTGGACGCCGGTCACCCGCGGTACGTTGTCGGGGACGATCGACATGAGCACACCGACTCCCCAGTAGGCCAGCAGGAAACCTGCAGCACCGCCGAGAAGCGACAAGAGCAAGCTTTCGGTCAGCAACTGACGCACCAGACGGTGGCGATCGGCGCCCACGGTGCCGCGAATCGCAAGCTCCGGCAGTCGTTGCGCGCCACGCGCCAGCAGCATACCGGCAACGTTGGCGCAGGCGATGAGCAGGACGAGCCCGACGATAAACATGAGGTAGACCAGACCCTGGCGAACGCCTCTCAGCGTCCGCTCCATCATCGGCTCGGTATACATGGTCGTACGCGCGTTCGTGTTCGGGTAGGCCTCGGCAAGCTGGGCGGCGATGCCTTTCAACTCGGCTTCGGCCTCGGTCGCCGTGACACCTTCCTCGAGCCGTCGCGACGGCACCAAGCCAATGCGAGCCACGGGCCTCGTCCTCCCGAGTCAGTACCAGCGGCACCCACAGCTCGCTGTTGTCCCGACCGCCCCATGGGGTGGGAAACTCGAAAGCCTCGGGCATGATACCGACGATCTCGTAGGGTTCACCGTTGACGGAGATCTTTCGGCCGACCACACCGGTCTCACCGCCGAATTGGCGCTGCCACAGTCCGTAGCTCAGGACAACGACGCGATCGTTACCCTCGACCTCCTCGTCCTCCACAAACAAGCGTCCATGCAGAGGCGGTACGCCGAGCACTTGCAGGAGACTGGCCGTACAGACGCCGCCGCGCACCCGCATCGGAGTCCCTTCGCCGGCCAAGTTGAACCAGTTTCCGCTGAGGACACCAATCTCCTGGAGTGTGCGACTTTGCTCGCGCACATCGAAGTAATCAGGTGAAGTGAACGGCTGATGCCAGTCGCTCGTCGCGCGGCGTCTCCCAAACAGCCACCAGCCGATCCGGATTCGGCGTAGGGAAGCGCGCGCAAAACAACGCCCTTGAGCACCGAGAAGATCGCCGCGCTCCCACCGATACCGACCGCCAAGGTGAGCACGACGAGTACCGAGAACCCGGGCCGCCGCACGATTTGTCGGAGCGCAAAGCGTACGTCGTGGACCAGCGTGTCAACAAAAAAAGCGAGATGTCCCGACAGACTCTTCTTATCACGCAGCTTCGCCATAGTTCACCTCCGCTGCCAGCGCGACGCTGGCAGGCAAAATTAGGGCGGCCCTATGCTTTTAGACGAAGAGTCAATGCACCAGGTTCACTTGCGCATTTCGAATGTGACCCAAATTCTGAATCGGTGGGCTAAGAAAGAGGCTCGATCTGTAACTCCAGGGCCAATTCGCGGAGTCGCTCGACCGTTTCATGGAAGACTGGAATGCCATTTCGGCGTCGCTCCTCCATTCGTTGGTGTTCCAACTCTCCCGGCAAGAGCACCGGCTGATCGGGCTCAATGGGGGGAGCCGATCGGACCTCCTCGATGAGTTGTTCGAGTCGGCCCTCGAATGCCGACCGGTCCAGGAAAGCGTCGGGGCGGATGGCCAGCAGCAGGTGACCGACGTCGAAATTCGTGTCTTGCTGGAAGACCGAGAGTCCAAAAAGTGCCCCGGTCATCACCCCGGTCAATACGTCGGTGACGAGGCTCAAGCCATAGCCCTTGTAGTCACCGATAGGGAGAAGGGGACCGTTCATGGCCTCGGCCGGGTCGGTGGTCCGTCGCCCCTCCGCGGTCAAGGCCCAGTTCTCGGGCATTGGCATTCCGGCGAGGCACAGCCACCGCATCATCCCTTTGCCGGATGCGGTGAGCGCCATGTCCAAGACCATCGGCGGGTGGTTTGGCCGAGGAATCGATATCCCCCATGGGTTGGTGCCGAGAACCGGCTTGGCCGATCCGCTCGGAGCCATCTCCGCTCCGGCATTGGTCATGGCCCAGCCGATCATCCCCGCATGGGCTGCCTGGAGTGCGTGGTAGCCGGCGATCCCGAAATGGTTGCTGTTTCGCACGCCGACGACGGCGATGGCGCTGTCGCGGACCTTGTCAATGGCGCGCGCCATGGCTCGATGGGCTGCCACGTAGCCAAAACCTTTGCCGGCATCGAGCAAAGCGTGGTTTGGTCCGTCTTTGACCCACTCCATGCGGGCTCCCGGGACGATGCCTCCGTTTCCGACCCGACGATGGTAGCGGAATAGCTTTTCCAGGCCTTGTCCTTGGCCGGGATGCCACCAGAGCGAAGCGGTCGTCAATCCGTCGGCGACGATTTCCGCCTCTTCACTCGTTGCCCCAAGCGCAAGCAGGAAATCCGTCGTGAACCGTCGAAGAACGGATTCGGGATAGAGATCTAACGGGACTTCGTTTTCATTGGGCATATCTCATACTCTTAGGTCAGGCTCATAAGATCGCCTGCAGGAGGGCCGCGCAGACAAAGCCGAGGTAATTGCCGACAGCATAGCCGAAGATGCCGACGATGATACCAGGGGTGACCAGGTCGCTCCACTTCATGGCCATGGCGATGGCCAGGGCCGAGTCGGGTCCTCCGATCGCGGCCTGACTGGCGATCGTCAGTGAGGGTAGATCCATCTTGAGCAACCACCCGCCGCCGTAGACCACCACGGCGTGGATGACCAAGATCAGGGTCATATAGATGACGATGGGCGGGCCGGCCTTGATGACCTCACTGACGTTGGAGTTGGTTCCGATGACGACGAAGAACAGATGCAGCGCGAAATAGGCAAGAACGGCTGCTCCCTTCAGCTTCCGGGCAAACGGAAGCTGAGCCACGATGAGCGCCAGGCTAGTAAGCCAAATGACCTCGGGAACATTGGGGAACCGAGAGGAGAGATAACTTGTTATCCACATGGCCCCGAGTGGAAGAGCAGCGAGCACCGCCAGATCGAAGATGCTCACGGTGCTCGATGTCCAGTATTTGCGCGGATCGTCTTGCGGACCGTCGTCGCTTGTTGTAGGCGGTTCTAGATAGAAGCGGGCCAACCGAACAGCAAGGACCAACTGGGCGATCATCCACGGAACCGTCGAGAGGTTATCCGCAACGGCGGCTCCGGCGAAGACGCCGGGAGAGATGTCGAGCCCACGTCCCAGCGCGGCGAAGTTCATTCCGCCACCGATGAAAGCGGCGGTGAACATCCCGCCCAGCTTCCAAGTTTCAGGTCCAAGCCAACGGAAGAACACCAGACTTGCCACGAGCGATCCCACGAAACTACCCAGTGCCGCGAGGCCGTAGGCGGTCAAGATACGCCTTCCGGCTCGCCGGAGATCGCTCAGGCGGGAGCCCATAATGACCAGGACGATCGCGAAAGGCACTCCGTAGTCGTAGATGGCGTCGTGGGTCGGCGTCGTGTGGGGCACAATGCCAAGATTGGCCACCGCGATGCCCACAATCGTGCACAAGCCGGCCGAGGTGATCTTTTTGATCCACTCGAATCGGTCCTCGAGAACGCGGGTGCCCGCGACGAGGAGGAGCATGAAGCTCAGCAGGGCGAGAGGATTCTCAATCATGAATTGCCGGTGACTCGACGCGCTCGGGCCATCCGGCCCGAGTCAGGGGATTCTATCCCGAATATGGGTGCGTTGGTGGGATTTGTCTCGTTGACCTTCGCGTATTCGCAGAAGATTGTTGAAGACCACGCATAACTCCAAGATAAGCGCAGCCATTTTTGTCTCAATAAACGACGTCTGTTGAATGTTTAGCACCTCAGGTTACTTCGAAGTCTCCCTGGCCAAAGAAGAAACGTAGCTGCCAAATAGAGGAGGCACAGGCCCATTCTCAACAACGTCGTTTGGGCTAGTTCAGAATGCAGAACAAAATTGTCAATTCAAAAAGGACCTTTTTTGCTCTTCCGGCCTGAAGCCGCCGAACTCAAATCAAAATTGGACACTATCGAAGGGCAATGCCGGCAAGAGCCTTGCTTCGATCGCCGCCTTTGGCGGTAGTCTGCAGCTTGTTCCCTAGACCGACAGCTCATGGCCCCAGAACAGCACGTTGTTCCTTAAATCAACATCTCATGCGGATAGAACAACAACGGTGCCACTTTCCTTGGGGGCAAAGAACGCGTACTCGAAATTGAGAGGGCGACAGTCGCTTTGAGCGGCCAGGTCTGCCACCCACGACGGCAGAGACGAGAGCTTAGCGAAAACGACGAGGCAGTTTTGAAGACTATAGCTGCCCGTGAGAATCAATTGCATCATTTTCGATAGTAGACTGGGTTAGTCGGTAGCATGTCGATGTCCACGACTTGCCCGTCTTTCATCACCATATTCAACTTCCGAATGTTGCTTATCTCTTGAAGGGGATCGGCTTCCAGCATGAGAAGGTCCGCCCGTTTGCCCGCCTCGAGGGTGCCGAACTCGTCGAGGGCGTTGCAGGCCACTGCACCGTTCTGAGTGGCGGCAACGATGGCTTCCCCAGGCGTCATGCCGAGCTCGACCAGCCCCTCGATTGCATGGATGCTCCCGGGCCCCGGGTCCTGGTATGCGGGCTTGGGTTTCCTGGCGAATTCAGGAGCCGCGGAACGGTAGTTGTCCGTTCCAATCGTGACCCGACATCCGCCTTCGATGAGCTTGATGGCGTTCTTGCGCCTCATCTCGAGAGGCTGGCCGAGGTCGTCCTTCATCCGGTTAGTTTCCGCCGCTGTGAGTTTCCTTTCCGCTGCATTGCCTTGATGACCCGTACGCGCTTCTTTCCACTTTTCCTGGGCTTGCTCCTTTTTCTCGAGGTGTTCCTTCCACGCTGGTCCCGTTATCGTGTTGACCAACATCGAACAGATGACACCGCGCTCACGAAAGAGCGTCACCAACTCATCGGGCATCTCGAGGCCGTCGAGTAGCTCCGGATGCTGCACTAAGTCGACCCCGGCGAGAAGCGAAAGCCGCAGGCCTTCCGGGCTGGTGGAATGCGTCTCAGCGATGAGGCCTCGGCGATGCACTTCCTCGACGAGGGCTTTCTGGGCTTCCGGGGAAAAGCCAATGAAAGTGGGGTGCGAGAAGTGTCCTGTGCCTCCATACTTGACGAAGTCAACCCCCTTATCCATGTACGCGTTAATAGCTGGGCGTAGCTCCTTCGGTGTCATGAGCATGAGCTCCTCGCCGGCTCCCTGACTCACGAGCTCGTTCATCTGTTCCTGAAAGAGTGTCAGCCCCTGGGGGGTGATCAAGCTGAAGGAAATGGAAAAAGGTCCCCCCCAGCCCACGATGTTTCCTGCAAGTTGAATTCGTGCCCCCATCCTCTCGCCTTTCGCGATGGTGTCGCGTACGGCAATGAGGGGCGGTAGCACGCCGTAGCTGTCACGAACTGTGGTAACGCCGTACTTCAGCTGCAGCTGCGCCGACTCCAAGACGATTTCTTCTTGGCGATCTCGGTAGCGAACCAGCGTCTCATACCGTTCGTTGGTGTTGCCGCCGTACAAAGACAGGTGAACGTTGGTATCGATGAAGCCCGGTGTGACGAACTTGCCGGTCCCATCGATGCGGCGGGCTGCGGCCGGGACCTCGACAGAGGCACGTGGTCCAATGGCCGAGATGCGTCCTCCCTCGATGAGGATGATCCCATCTGAAACAGGGGACCCACCGTTGCCGTCAATGATGCTTGCGCCAACGATAGCCACCGGCTCCTGAGCCGTTGCCAAGGCGATAGGGCGTAAGAAGGTAATCAGAAGAAGGACCGAATATTTGCTGGTGCGTTTTTGCAGCATGACCATCCTCGCTAGTTCCAATCTGATGGTCATTGTACAGCAGGGGAGCCGCGAACGCCGGTCACTGCCGGCCCGAATCGAGTCAGTAGAGCTTTTCCAAGTCGAGTCGGTTGAGTAACGACTCGCCCGCTAGAAACCGACGTAGGTTCTCACAAAACAGATCCGTGATACGGCTGTTTTCTCGATCGCTCGTGCTGGCGGAGTGTGGGCTGATGAGGACATTCGGCATCTCCCAGAGCGGACTCTCCGACGGAAGCGGCTCCTCCTCGAAGACGTCCAAGAAAGCTCCACCGAGGTGACCCGAGGAGAGCGTCTCGATGAGGGCTTTCTCGTCGATAAGGGCCCCCCTCCCAATGTTGATGAACGCGGCGCCTTTGGGAAGAAGATCGAGCTCAGTTTTGCCGATCATTTTTTCAGTTTCCGAGGTGTGTGGCGCCGCAAGGACGAGAAACTCCGAACGCCTCAACACTTCGTGAAGCCGCGCCGAAGCGTAGAGCTCATCTAAGTGAAGCGATGTGAGCTCGATTCCCTCTGTCTTCCGCTTGATGCCGATGACATGCATTCCGATGGCGCTTGCCGCTCGAGCGACCTCCTGGCCGACGGCACCTACGCCGACGATGCAGAGGGTGCGTCCGGCGAGGTCGGTCGACGCGTGACGTTCCCAGTGCTTGCGCGTCTGCTCGTGCTGAATATGCGAGAGCTTCTTGCTCCACATCAACATCGACAATAGACAAAATTCGGCCAAAGGCTGAGCGTGGACACCTCGGGCCGTGGTGAAGAGCGTCTTGGGCAGGCTCCGATCGTAGCCGCAGCGCTTGACGAACTGGCCGATGCCCGAGCTCGTCGCTTGGATCCATTGAAGGTTGGGAGCAAGTGCCGGCAGGTCTTCATGATGTGTGATGTCGAAATCGAAGAGGATGTCCGCCGCCTCGAGGTGACCACGCCATCGAGACTCCTGCTCTTCGGTGCGGTCGAAGGGCTCACCTTTGTGGTCGGCGGGGTATCGGGGTGGTCGCAACAAATCGGGCTCGTAGACGACATGGAGTCGCGAGTCCACTTGCTGGATGCGTTTGACCTGCTCCGGTTCCAGGTAGCTTGCGATGAGAACTTGGTATCGGTCTTTGTCGGCCATAACGTTGAAGTGTAAGGATAAGTACTCGAGCACTCAAGTACTCGAGAATGCATTAATTAGTAGGGCAGCTGGAAGACCGTACTCACTTCACTACTCTAATCGGAGATTGGTTCAACAGGCTGTTCTTCCATATACTGCCGATCTCATCCAACGATGGAAAGGTCCAACATTAAACAAAGGAAAGAAGCAATGCCCTGGAATCCGTGGATACACGTATCGCCAGTCACACGGAAGCCCTCGGTCGAGTGGCTAGAGACAGAGATTTTGCTGTACAGGTGGCTGAAGACTACACCAAAGCAGATTTGAAGGTTCGCGAAAGGCTCATCGCAGATTTCACGGTCAAAGTGACTCGGTCGCCGAATGCCTGCTCTCCTTTAGATGTTACAAATCTGAGGAAAGGAGGCCTTTCGGACAAGGACATTCTGAGTCTCGTCGAGATCATCGCGTATCAAAACATGAGGTCCCGCATCATGGAGTCACTCAGTACGATTGAATAAGTTGGCTCAGAAGACTAGGCGCGTTCCTAAATGGGTCATCGGTCGTGCTAGCAATATAATGCATGTTTCGTCTGTATGGTGTGGGTGCAAATACGCGCTAAAGGGTTATTTTGCGCATCTTTGCAGCTTTTTGATATAGAAATATATTGCCGATTCTTTCTGCAAATGACTTCCGTGGAAGCACTTGATGGCTTGCTCCGAATGCCCGGTATGAATGTTGCAGCTCATACTAAGAAGTATTGTATCTGGACCCTTGGATTCTTATTGTTCTTAGTTTCGGTCCGACCGGCCGACTCGGCTCAATGGCGAAGAACTTCTTGACTTCCACTTGTTCAATCTCCGCAACTCGTCCACGGCGCAGTGTCGCCGCAGCCCCAAAAAGGCGGCAACCTCGCCTCGCCGGCACGAGCAAAGATCTGATCTCGAGATAGAAGGGTAAGAAAAATGCGGTACGCAGAAACAGGGTTCAACTTGGAAATTGATCTGACCAGAGGAAACATCGAGAGGGTAGAAACGGACCCGAGATTGACCGAGCTTCATCTTGGAGGACTGGGCACCAACGCCAAGATATTGTGGGATAGAGTGCCCCCTGAAGCTGAACCCTTTTCTCCGGATAATCACCTCATATTCGGCACGGGTCTTTTATGCGGCACCCCTGCCATCGGCTGTAACCGGACCGTGGTTTCGACCTTCTCTCCTCAGACCCAGTTGATGGCCTTTTCCATGATGGGCGGCTTTTGGGCGCCGGAACTGAAGCATGCCGGTTATGACAAAGTGATCCTTCGCGGCAAGTCCCCTGAGCTGGTTTATTTGTGGATCAACAACGACAAAGTCGAAATCCGTGATGCTTCTCATTTGAAGGGTAAAGGCGCCGGTGAAACGGCAGAGCTTATTCGACAGGAGCTGGATGACCCGAAGGTTGAGGTCTGTTCTATCGGCCTGGCCGGTGAGAATCGAGTCTATTTTGCTTCCATCGAGCAAGGCCGGTCCAGTGCCAGCCGAGGCGGAATCGGTGCTGTGATGGGAGACAAAGGAGCTCAAGGCGATCGCGGTTCGCGGAACAAAAGACGTCAATATCGCCCGCCCGGCTGAGTTCATGGAGCTTTGCAACGAGGTGCTGGAATACATCAAATTCCGGGAGGAAAATCCGATCCCGGGGGTACCGGCCATTTTGTCCAGAATCGGATCCCCGCAAGAGATGGCCATCCATGATGAGGAGTGGCACACCACCAATTTCGCCTGGGGAAATGCACGCCTTCGGAGAAAAGACTTTTGGACCGAGGACGTCGAAAAGAGGTGGACGGAGAGTCTCGAAAGCGTTCGGACGCGTTTCGTCAGTTGCCACAACTGCCCGATGAAATGCGGGGCGACCATCAACGTCCCGGGGCTTCCAACCTACATGATGAAATGCTACTCGAAGCTCACCTATACCATGGCGTCCATGACCGACCTGGATTTTGGTTTGAAAATCGCTCAGAGTGCCACGGAGTATGGAGTGGACGGATTCTCAGCCCCGCAGGTGATGGCCTTCGCCCTCGAGCTTTATGAAGCCGGCATTCTGACCGACCAGGACCTTGCCGGGAATGCCGTCCGATCCCGAGGGGAGATTTACCTGGTTACTCGACAGAATCGTTCGGCGAGAAGGGATTGGAGATGTTCTGGCCAACGGTACATATTGGGCGGCCCGAGAGATTGGCAAGGGCGCGGATGAGTACGCCCACAACAACATCAAGAAGCATGAACAGCTGCCTCTCAAGCTAGGAATGCTGAATCCCATTTATTTCCTCATGTATTCCACCGGCGAAAAAATCAACATCACCCAAATTGAAGGGAATTTTCCTCAGGCGCCTTTTCCTAAGAGAGAACAAAGAGAGGAGTTCGTCAAGGATTGGCACCAGGTTCCTGATGAGAAGTTCAAGGAGTATTTTCTGAATTGGGATCCACGCGGAGAAAACTCGATTCCTTATTACCCGTCTCCTGAAGCCACCTGCGAAATCGTGGACTGGCAGGAGAAGATGCACTACATCGATGACTCCCTCGGGATGTGCGCCGGTTTGTCCTCCTTTCCTCTGAAGCCTCCGTATCACATACACAATCTACCGAAGTTCATCTCTTCAGCGACCGGGATCGATATGGATGAAGAGGGACTGTCGAAGATAGCCCGGAGGAACCGGACGTTGGTGAGAGCCGTCAACATAAGAAGAGGCATGAGGAGAAAAGACGAGAAGCCTCCCGAGGACCATTGGAAGAAAAGATTCCCCGAGCTCGAAACCAAGCTCTTGGATACCTACTACAAGTTCAAGGGATTCAACAACCAGGGTATTCCAACGAAAGAGTCGTGTCAGGATTTGGCGTTGGACTACGTCAGCGACGACTTCCTCGAGAGGGGAATCTTGACCGATGACGAGGGTGCTTCTTCCAAAGAGGCTTCGGCGGAGAAGAACTAGCCTCTCCAGCGTTCCGAAAACCAACGAAGAGGCGAGCGATCACCAAAGTGGAGGGACCGAATGGTGACCACTGAGCAAAAAGAACGAAGACCATCAAAACCATAAGAGTCGATGTGGATAAATGTAATGGTTGCCGGGCCTGTGAGGTCGTCTGCTCCGCCTTTCACGCGGTGCCCAAATACAGCAGCAATAATCCGGAGCGGTCTCGTATTCGGGTCATTCATCTGCCCTTGAAAGACATCTATGTGCCCGTGTACGCGGGTGAGTATACCGCCGCAGAATGTACGGGTAGAGACAAATACACGATCGACGGAAAGGAATACGACGAGTGTGCGTTCTGCAGGGCTTCTTGCCCATCCAGGGATCTTTTCAAAGAGCCCGATTCCGGTCTCCCTCTGAAATGCGATATGTGCGAAAGCGAGCCCGATCTAGCAGGAGCCGATGTGTGTTCAGTGGTGCTTGGCGGATGCCCTGATTTACGAAGAAAGAGAAGAGGCAGTCGAAGAAGAGGAAGTGAAGCGTGGTGAGCTCGAGATAGGACTGGAATCACTGGCCAACGAACATGGATTGGACAAGGTCATGGATGTGATTGCTCGAATGTCCATGTCAAAGAAGGGCTGAGAAAGACCATGGAGACCCTAGCCGACTTCAAAGAGATCGTCGATGTCTTAAAGGACAACGGCGGAGAAGCATTCAAATTCTGTTATGAATGCGGACTCTGTGATGCCGTTTGTCCGTGGAACAGGGTCCGATCCTTCAGCATGCGCAAGATCGTCCGGCAGGCGACGTTCGGTCTGACCGAGATAGAAAACGAAGAGATATGGCGTTGTACGACCTGCGGAAGATGCCCTCAGCACTGCCCCAGGGGAGTCGACCAGGTTGCTGTTAAGGTATCCTCCCGCAGGATTGCCACGGAGTATGATGTTTTTCCCGAATCGGTCCAGCCCATCCGTGCCGTCACCGCAAGCCTCATGGCCGAAGGTAATCCCGTGGGTGAAAAACGAGAAACCAGGGCGGATTGGGCCGAAGGTCTGTCGGTAAAGACGTTCACCGAGGGAATGGAAGTTTTGTTTTTCCCCGGCTGCTACCTCACCTACGACCCGAGAATGCAAAAAGTGGCTCGGGCCACGGCCCAGTATCCTCGACGCGGCGGGAGTCGATTTCGGGATCCTGGGCTCCAAGGAAAATTGCTGTGGAGAAAGCATCCGCAAGACGGGCAATGAGGAGCTCTACCGGACCTTAGCCAAAGAGAACATCAAAACGTTCATTGACGCCGGCGTAAAGAAAATCCTTGTTGCTTCTCCTCATTGCTACCAGACCTTCAAGAACGAGTATACGCGAGTTCAAGGTGAACTTCGAGGTGGTTCATATCTCTCAATATCTATTCGAACTCGTCGCTACGGGAAGGCTCGAGCTCAACAAGGCGTATGAGAAGAAAGTGACGTACCACGACCCATGTTACTTGGGTCGGTACAACAACACCTATGACGAGCCCCGAGAAGTCCTGAAGAAGGTGCCAGGTTTGGAACTGATGGAGATGGCCGACTCGCGGGAAGACAGTCTCTGTTGCGGAGGGGGAGGAGGCAGGATTTGGATGGAGACTCCAAAAGAAGAACGTTTTTCCGACCTCGAGACTCGAACAAGCGATCGAGGTTGGAGCGGAGGTGCTGGTGACAGCTCTGCCCCTACTGCATCACCAATTTCGAGGATAGTCGATTGGGCCTGGAGGAAAGTGGAGCTCCAGAAATCAAAGACATCACTGAAATCATCCAGGAGATGATTTGAAGAAGTCGGATGAGGACATAGAGAAGTGGAAAAACAATCCGTAGAAGGCCAGCGTTTCATGAATCCCGCAAACGGCAATGTGGGAGATGTCATGGTCGTCGGTGGCGGGATCAGCGGTATTCAAGCCGCGCTCGATCTTGCCACCGCAGGATACAAGGTCTATTTGGTCGAGAAAACGCCGACCATCGGCGGCAAGATGGCCCAGCTCGACAAGACTTTTCCCACCAATGACTGCTCCATGTGCATCGAATCTCCCAAGTTCATCGAATGTGATCGGCATCCCAATATCGAAATCCTGACCTATACCGAAGTCGACAAGCGTGGAAGGGGAAGCAGGAGACTTCAAGGTCACTCTGACCAAGAAGCCAAGATACGTCATCGAGGACAAGTGCACGGGCTGCACCACCTGTGTCGAGTACTGCCCGGTGATGGTCCCCGACCCCTACAATCAAGACTTGTCCGACAACAAAGCCATCCACATCTACTTCTCTCAAGCCGTTCCTTTGGTCACTTATATCGACGACAACTGCCTCAACCTCAAAGACAAGAAATGCACGATTTGCTTGGGAGTTTGCAAGAACGACGCCATTGATTTCACTCAAAAGGCCGAGAAGGTCGAAGTCAAAGTCGGAGCGATCGTTTTGTCTCCGGGCTTCGAGATCTTCGACCCTCGGTTGAGGGGCGACTTTGGCTACGGAAAGATGGAGAACGTGGTCACCAGTCTCGACTTTGAACGAATCTTATGTGCCACCGGGCCCTACGAAGGTGAGATCAAGCGTCCTTCGGACAAGAAGCATCCCCACAAAATCGCCTGGATTCAGTGCGTCGGCTCGAGACAAGTGAAGCCGGGCGGCAACACCTATTGTTCCGCCGTTTGCTGCTCGTATACGCAGAAACAGGTGATTCTGGCCAAGGACCACGACGCCGAGCTCGATGCCACCATCTTCCACAACGATATTCGATCCTTCGGCAAGGACTTCGAGCGGTTCTACAAACGAACGGAGAACCTTCCCGATGTTCGATTCATCCGAAGCTACGTTTCCATTGGGAAAGAGATACCGGAGAGTAAGAACGTCACGATTAGATACTCGACGCCCGCCGATGGGGTGAAGGAGGAAGAGTTCGATCTGGTGGTGTTGTCTGTTGGATTGAACCCTCCCAAGGATGTCGAAGGGCCTGGCCGACACAGTTCGGCATCGAGCTCGAATCCTCACGGATTCTGTAAAACCAATCCTGAGAATTCCATCGAGACGACGCGCCCGGGAATCTTTGTGAGCGGAGCCTTTCAGGGTCCGATGGATATTCCCGAGTCGGTGGTGACGCGCGAGCGGCGCCGACGCCCTCGTGGGCCAACTCCTTTCCTACCGGCGAGGGAAGCTGGCCAAAGAAAGGACCTATCCACCGGAAAGGGACACCTCGGAAGAAGAGACCCGGGTGGGCGTGTTCGTGTGCCACTGTGGAGCGAATATCGGACGAGTCGTCGATGTACCTTCCGTCGTCGATTATTCCTCGGGCTTGAAAAACGTCGTTCACGCCGAAGAAAGTCTTTTTGCCTGCGCCACGGATTGTGCCCAGCAGATATCGAACACGATCCGTGAAAAAGGGCTCAATCGCGTCGTTGTCGCCGCCTGCACCCCGAGAACCCATGAGCCTTTGTTCCGGGACACGCTTCGGGAAGGGGGAATCAATCAATATTTCTTCGAGATGGCGAATATTCAGAGAGCATTGCTCCTGGGTCCACTCTCGAGAAAAGGAAGACGCCACCCAAAAGGCGAAGGACATCGTCCGGATGTCGGTGGCCCGAACCGGCCTTTTGGAGCCCTTGCAGGAATTCGATCTGCCCGTCAACAAGACGGGAATAGTGGTCGGTGGGGGCTTGGCCGGGATGACCAGCGCTCTGTCCATCGCCAACCAGGGATTCGAGGTCTACCTGATCGAAAAGGACGAAGACCTGGGGGGCATGGCTCGAAGAATTCATTCCACTCTGGAAGGGCGGGACGTGCAAGCCTATCTACGCGATGTCATCCGCAAGGTCTATCAGCACCCGCTGATCCACGTATGGACCGGTGCCACTATCACGGAAGTCTCCGGATACGTAGGGAACTTCATCACCAAAGTAGAGTCTGAAGGAAGGGTCAGAGAAATCCATCATGGGACGGCCGTCCTTGCGACAGGTGCCGACGAGTACAAGCCCACCGAATACCTCTACGGGGAAGACGAGCGTGTCTTGACGCTCCTCGAGCTCGAAGACCGCATCGAGAAGGAAGAAGAGAGTCTGACCGCTGCTCGAAGCCTGGTGATGATTCAATGTGTCGGTTGCCGGCAAGAAGACCGGAACTATTGCAGCCGGGTGTGTTGTAATCAGGCTATCAAGAACGCCTTGAAACTCAAAGAGGTCCGTCCCGAGATGGACATCTACATCCTTTATCGGGACATGAGAACCTATGGCTTCGCGGAGGACTATTACCGCGAAGCGGCGAACCAAGACGTCAAGTTCATCCGCTTCGAGCCGCCCGATAAGCCTCAGGTGGAAGCCGTGGGGGATAGGCTAAAGGTTACCGTGACCGATCCGATTCTGGGCAAGCTAGCTATCGATACGGATAGGGTCGCTTTAGCGGCCGCCGTCGTTCCGTCGGCCGGAGCTCAGGACATCTCAAAACTGTTCAAAGTCCCGTTGAGTCCGGATGGTTTCTTCCAGGAAGCCCACGTGAAACTGAGACCGGTGGACTTCGCCGCCGAAGGCATTTTCCTGTGTGGGACGGCTCACTATCCCAAGAACATAGCGGAGACCGTGAGTCAAGCTCATGGAGCCGCCGGCCGGGCCGTCGGTATTCTCTCGCAGGATTCGGTCACGGCCTCGGGCTCCGTTTGTGAGGTGGATGAGCAGAAGTGTTTGGCTTGCGGGGATTGCATCGCTGCCTGCACCTACGGCGCGATCGAGTTTATTGATACACGACAAGGCAAAAAGGTTCGGGTGAATCCTGTCCTTTGTAAGGGTGATGGTCTGTGTAACGCGAAGTGCTCGACCGGGGCCATTTCGCTGAAGCACTATACGGATGAAGAGATCTTCTGCCAAATTGACGCGGCCGTTCCGGACGTATAGCAGATCGACTCAGGAGTGAGATAAGAATGGGGCCAGGACTCGAGTTCAAACCAAGGATCGTGGGATTCTTGTGCAACTGGTGCTGCTACGCCGGGGCGGATCTCTGTGGCGTGTCTCGCTATCAATACCCCCCTCACATACGGGTGATCCGGCTGATGTGCTCCGGTCGAGTCGACCCGGCGTTCATCTTCCGAGCTTTCTCCAATGGAACCGACGGGGTGTTCATCGGTGGTTGCTGGCTCGGTGAATGTCACTATCTTACCGAAGGAAATTACGATGCATTGAGCATGATGCATCTATGTCAGAAAGATTCTGGAGCACATCGGATTGAATCCAGAGAGGTTGAGACTCGAATGGGTATCCGCCGCTGAAGGGATTCGCTTCGCCGAAGTCCAGAACGACTTCACCGAGAAGCTGAAGAAGATGGGCCCGCTGGGCAAAGGTGAAGGCATCGACGAAAAAGAAATGAAAGTCCAAGCTCGAAGAGGTCTCGAATCTCATCCCCTACATCAAGCAGATGAAAAGGGAAAAGCTGGCGGCACGTCTCGAGAAAGAAGAAGACTACAGCGAGCTCTACACCCTCGATGAGGTCGACAGCTTTGTTTCGCGAAGTCGTCTCGTACTATATCGATCCGGAACTTTGCCAGGCCTGCATGATCTGCCTCAGGAAATGCCCTGAAGAGGGGATCATCGGTGGGAAGAACCAGATCCATGTCATTGATCAAGACGTATGCTTGCGATGCGGCAATTGCTTTGAAGTTTGCCCCCCGAAATTTGGTGCGGTGAAGAAGTTCATCGGAGAGCCCGTTCCGTCTCCGATTCCCGAAGACCAAAGAACGCTCGTCCGCAAGAGCAGAACAGTCAGCTGAACCCATCTCTCGAGCGCGCGCGAAGTTGACCGAATCGTTTCCGACGTAAATGTACCCGAGCATCCATACAATCGGGATGACGAAGAGTGGTGACGACGAGCGGTAGCGCCCTGGTTGTTCCCTCGGGTGTTTGTGCCAGTTCTACGGTGACGGTACAGGCCGGCGTGGGTCCACCCTCGAAGGGCGGGACGTTCAAACCTATCTGCGTGACAACATCCGCAGGGAACTCATCCCTCCAAGGGGCGATGTATCGCGAGACGCCACATGAATCGAGCTAGCAGCGACAAGAGGAAATCAATGTACAAAACACCAACATTTCTGCTGTTCATCTTCACTTTGTCGGTCTCGACACTCATTTCCGCAGCACCCCAGGAACAAAAATCCAAAACGGAGACGCAAGAGAAAGAGGCTGCGCAAAGCCCATCGCTGATTCCACACTTCACCGAAGAGGTAGAGGTCGTGGCCAAGGCGCCTGAGGCGGTGCCGCCGGTCATCTTCGCCGTCACTTTTTGTTTTGGAAAAGGAAACCATCGAGAAGGTCAGTGACTACAATCTGACCAAATCGTTTTCTTATACGACCGGGACCTATGTTTCGACAGGAGCGAAGAACGAGGCCGGCCTCCAGATTCGCGGTATGGGCTCCAATAAAATCGCCCTGCTTTATGACGGCATTCCCATCTACGAGCCCTACTTCGGTTCCTTCGATCTCAACAGCATCGTCGCCACGGAAGTGGAGAGCGTGAAGATCCAAAAAGGTGCGACATCGGTGCTCTATGGTCCCAATGTCATGGGCGGAGCCGTCAATGTGCTCACCAAGCGTCCCGATACCGACTCGGCTTCCGTGTTCTGTCCTACGGTAGTTTCGACGACGTCGGTGTTGCCGCCACGGGGACCGCCCGACGCGGAAATTTCGGATTCTCTGGGATCCTTTTCTTACAACCGCACCGATGATTTCGACTACATCAACGATGACGGTGAACATGTCACGCGAACCAACAGCGACTACGATACCAAAAACCTCACCGGGAAACTCTACTACTACCCCGGAGAATCGTCTGAGATCATGGCGGAGGCGGGTTATGTCACCTCGGAATACGGTATACCGTGGGCGACAGAGATTTACCGCCCGCGCTTCTGGCGATTTTCCGATTGGGACCGGTACCTCTTCAACGTCGGCGGCACATTCCCCCTCGCCGACAGAGGCTACTTGAAAGCGAGAGGGTATTACGTCAAGCACCACAACGTGCTCGATGCCTACAAAACCGAGGAGCTCGAGGAGCTCGACTGGAAGTCCACCTTCAACAACCACTCCTATGGGACGTTCTTGTTGGGATCGGTGCTGCTCGACATGCGCAACGAGCTCAAGTTCAGCGCCAATGCCAAGAGCGACCACGCCAAGACGCAGGACGACATCGGGGCGGAATGGGAACAGTTCTCCCAACAGACGCTTTCCTTCGGTGCGGAAGATCACTTCAGCCTCACCGACCAGTGGGTGTTGATGGCCGGCGCCAGCCTCGATCACCTGGTGCAAAGAGGAAGGCAACAACAAAACGGCGGTCAATCCGATCGTCGGGATTCGCTATGACCCGGAGCCTCACTTCACCCTGAGCTCCACGTTTTCTCAGAAGTCCCGCTTTCCCACCATGAAGGACCTCTACAGCTCGACGGCCGGCAATCCGGATCTTCGGGAAGAACGGAGCACCAACTGGAAATGGGCTTCGCCTATGAACGACAGATTGGTCTTGACGGGAGCCGTGTTCTACAACCGGATTCGCGATCTGATTCAGTCCATCCGCACTCCGGAAGGTTGGCGGATGCCTACGAATGTCGGCCGTGCCCGCATCACCGGATTTGAATTGGGAGCTCGGAAGGAGCTCGAGAGCTTGAAGCTGTCCGTGAACTACACCTACATCGACTCCGAGGATCTTGGACGCGGATCAGCCCTTGCCCCTGGTACCGGCGTCACAGATCAATTTCAACCTAGACTTCCTACCCCGACCCGACTGGCGGGTGAGCCTTTGGGGAACGGGAGCCCTCGGACATCCAGACGGTGTACAAGGACGACATTCTCACGGTGCCCGACTACTTCATATTGAATGCCGGTCTCACCAAGACGTTCGGCGGATTCGAGATATTTGCCCGCGTGGAGAACCTCCTCGATGCTTCCTATGTCACCGAGCCGGGTTTTCCCATGGCGTCACGACAATTCCGGATCGCTTTGACGGCTGAAGGCTTCGCGGGACTGAATCGGAAAGAGGATGCGCAATGAAAACGCACGAAATCTGATACTCGCAATGGTCTGTCTCGTTGCATCAGCATGCGGAAAAACCGATGCGGAGACCGTGGACGCCGTGACGGGCGCGACGCCCCTTGCCCTTGCCCGAAGCGTTCCTTCGAATCTGGCCCTTACGGTGAACGGTGAGGTCGATCGGGAGTACAAATTCGAGAGCGCCGATCTGAGCACGCTCGCGACGACGCGCATTCGAACTCGCGAGGTCACGAGCGACGGGGAGTACGTCGGTGCCTATGCCTACGTCGGTATTCCAGTGGTTCATATCCTCGAAGGCGTCAAGCCAAAGAAGGTGAACGGCGCCGATTTCGACCGGCCCCTCGACATGATCGTTACGATGACCGATTCCGCCGGAAAAAGCGCTCACTTCAGCTACAACGAAATCTGTATGGCCGATGATGCCTATCCCATCACCCTTGCTTTTTTTCGCGAGCCCGTGCTGCCTTCGAAAAATCCGGAGACCTATACAGGAAACAAATTCAAGGGAAACGTGAAGGGATTGCGTCTCATCTGCCCCGCCGACACCGACATCGAACGTTATCTCGATGACGTGAAGACCATAACGCTCCGCACACCGAGCGTCCGCTTCGAGGACCTACCGGCCCAACAAAAAGGCGCTCAGTGCAGCTCTGATTCCCTAGTCCGCTGCGCCGACGAGAGACTGTAGCCCGGCCACTCTGGATGGGGTCGACGAAGCGACCGTCCGTAACTGGATTCGGGTGGGCCATGGTATGGGATTCAAAGGGAGTATCCACCGCGAGCGGATACAGATCTGGTCTCGTTTCTAGAGAAAAATTTCCCGAGTGACTGGAGGAATATTTCTACCTGTTCGTCGCCTGCGATGGGTACCGCAGCCTCTTCTCCGGAACCGAAATCTTCCGAACGGCGGCCGGACGGGAAAGCATGATCATCACGGAGATGGACGGGGAAGAACCTTCCGGCGGCCTGACCTTGGGACCGGTACGCGACTACTTTGTCGACAGAGACGTTTGGGGCCTGTCACACATCGTGCAATTGAATCCTTAGCCTCGAGCGCCTTCAAAAGCGAGGGAATCTTTCGGTCTTGAAGTTCTATTCGGTAGGCCGGACAAGCCTGTGAGATGATCGTCGGGTGGATCCATGCAGGGCGGGGAATGATTTGGCGGCCCTCGAGTGAGGCGAGGACCATGCGATGAAACCATTTTTCCAGTTGCAGACGTTGGAGGCGGTGTGGGAACGGGTTCGCGAAACCGGGCCCCTTCCGGCTGAAAGCGTCGCTCTGGCGGCTGCGGCGGGGCGGACCTTGGTCCACGACTTTCGCGCTCCGCACGATCTGCCGGGGTTTGCCCGTAGCACCGTGGACGGCTATGCGGTTCGTGCGAGTGATACCTTCGGAGCTACCGAAACCCAAGCCGCGTACCTGCGATTGCAAGGCGAGGTGGTCATGGGTCGGAAGGCGGATTTCACCCTCGGTCGCGGCTGCTGTGCGCTCATCGGCACCGGCGGAATGATACCCGACAAGGCCGACGCGGTCATCATGGTCGAGCACACCCGCGAGGCGAACGACGACACGGTGGAGATTTCTAGGTCGGTGGCACCGGGCGCCAACGTCATCGGTGCAGCGGACGACGCCGAGGCCGGCCAATTGTTGCTGCCACGAGGTCGACGGTTGCGCCCGCAGGACGTGGGGCTTCTTGCGGCACTCGGCGTTGTCGAACCGGAGGTCATCCGAAAGCCGCGCGCCGGAATCATCTCCACCGGTGACGAGGTCGTTCCCGTAGACCGTGAGCCCGAGCCCGGTCAGGTGCGTGATGTCAACCGAACGGTCTTGGCCGCCTTGGTTCGGGCTTCTGGGGCCGAGCCGGTGGACATAGGTCTGGTGCCGGACGATCCGGGTCGGCTCGAGCAAACGGTGGCAAAAAGCCTCGACGAAAATGACCTCACTTTGTTATCGGGTGGATCGTCCATGGGAGCGCGCGACCTCACCGCAGAGATCTTCGGGGCATTTCCGGGCGCCGAGTTGATCGTTCACGGTGTCAGCGTGGCGCCGGGAAAACCCTTCATCTGGGTGCGCGCCGGGGACCATCATTTGCTCGGTCTGCCGGGCCAGGTGACGTCTTGCCTGGTGGCCTACCATTTCTTTGTCGAACCGCTTCTGGAACGCCTGCTCGGGCGCGAAGGAAAAGCGTTCACGCAGTTCGGACGTCTCGACGCGATCCTGAGCGGGAACATTGCCTCCGCTCCGGGCCGCGAGCATTTTCAACGGGTCCGCGTTGGACATGCCGAAGGCGTGTGGCGGGCCGAACCGGTGCTCGGCCGCAGCGGATTGCTGCGCTCGCTCGTCCAGGGCGACGGCCTGGTGCGTGTGCCACTCGGCAGTGAGGGTCTCGATGCTGGCACGAGAGTCGAGGTGCTTCTGTTTCCCGGAGAATGGCCGTGAAGAGAAATGTCTATCTCAGAATGAGATCCCTGACGGAGGCGCGCGAGATTTTCGAGAGTGCATTCGACTGGAGCCGTTTGGCGGGCGTGCAGACTGTGGCCACCGTCGATGCACTCGGCCGGGTTACGGTCTCACCGGTTTTGGCCCATGTCTCGTCGCCTTCCTACCACGGAGCCGCCATGGACGGTTACGCGGTGCGAGCCGACCGAACCTATGGCGCTTCGGAGGAACATCCGATCCGGCTCACCGTCGGTAAAGAGGTGCACCCCGTCAATACGGGGCAGCCGATGCCGGACGGAACGAACGCCGTCATCATGATCGAGCACGTGCAGGAGCCGACGGCGGACCAGATCGAGATATTCGCTGCGGTCTTTCCGTGGCAGCACGTGCGTCGGGTGGGAGAGGACATCGTCGCCGGTGAGCTCATCTTGCCGCATCATCGCCGTTTGTCGGCCACGGACCTCGCCGCGCTTCTCACTGGTGGCGTGTTTCGTCTCGAGGTCCGGACCAGACCTCGTGTTGCCATCCTGGCCACGGGCAGCGAACTGATCGAATGGCAAGAGGCGGAAAAAAGGCCCTTGACTCCTGGTGCCATCATCGAGAGCAACTCCGTCCTTCTGGCCGGTCTCGTGCGAGAGGCGGGAGGCGATCCGGTCGTGCTCGAGCGCCAGCCGGACGAGCTCGATGCGGTTCAACAGGCCATCGAGCGCGCCGTCGATGACGAGGTAGCCATGGTGCTCGTGAACGCTGGTGCCTCCGCCGGCTCGAAGGACTTCACCTCGCACGCTGTGGACGCGCTCGGCGAGGTCCTGGTCCACGGCATCAAGGCCATGCCGGGAAAGCCGACCGTCATCGGTCGCGTCGGGAAGAAGCCCGTCGTCGGCACTCCGGGATATGCGGTGTCGGCCTGGGTGTGCTTCGACCAGTTTGTTCGGCCGGCCCTGGAGAAACTGCAGGGTTTGACGCCGACCTGCCGGGTTGAGGTGCGCGCAATCCCCGGTCGAAAACTGCCGTCGAAGCTCGGGCACGAGGAGTTCGTGCGAGTTCACCTGGGGCGCGTCGGCGATCGAGTCGTTGCCATGCCCATCAAGCGAGGTGCCGGCACCATCACCTCGCTCACTCGAGCTGACGGCATCCTACGAATCCCTCCCGAGAGTGAGGGCCGCGAAGAGGGCGACGAGGTGACGGTGGAACTGCTGCGCTCGAGGGAGTCCATGGAGCGGACCCTCGTGGTGGTGGGTAGCCACGACATCACGCTCGACCTGATCGCCGACCGTTTGCCTCGGCATGCCGACGGTTACCGCATGTCGGCCTCGAATGTAGGTTCGCTCTCCGGCCTGCTTGCCTTGAGGGATGGTCGTTCCCATCTCGGAGGAACCCACCTTCTCGACCCGGAAACCGGCGAGTACAACGTGCCCTACCTGCGGCGCTACCTTCCCGACCTGCCGGCTCGGCTCATCACCCTTGCCTACCGGGAGCAAGGCTTGATCGTCCGACCCGGTAACCCGAAGGGGATTCGCAGACTGGCCGACCTCACTCGTCGCGACGTGAGCTACGTCAACCGGCAGGCAGGCTCGGGTACGCGCGTTTTGCTCGACTACCATTTGCAGGGGGACGGTCTCGACCCGGACCTCATCCGAGGATACGACCAAGAGGAGTACACTCACATGGCAGTGGCCGTCCAGGTGGCCGCGGGCACCGCCGACGCGGGGCTGGGTATCCTCGCTGCGGCAAGGGCCCTCGAACTGGATTTCGTGCCGGTAGCCACGGAACGATACGACCTTTGTATCCCGGAGCTGTTCACAGACGACCCGCGTGTCATGGCCTTGCTCGATATCCTACACACCGCCGAATTTCGCGACGCCGTCCGCGCGCTCGGCGGCTACCACGTTGAAGAAATGGGAAAACTCGCGTGGTCTGCTGCCGCGGGAACACGATAATCCGGAGAGTCTTATCAATGGGTGATGGAGCGGTACAAACCGAATGGCATGAGTATCGGAAGGGCTGGAAGCACGTCAAGGCGGAGGTGATTGAAGAAGCTCTCGTTACCATTTATGTCAATGGCGCCGAATTGGCGACGATCATGGCAACGCCCCGTGAACTCAATTGTTTTGCGTTAGGTTTCTTGAAAAACGAGGGTCTGGTCGGCTCCTATGAAGAAGTCGACCATGTGCACCTGAGTGAAAATCACTGTGTCGATGTCTGGCTCACCCATGCCGTCGAAAAACCCGGGCGGGCGATCATGACGACGGGTTGCGGCCGAGGGCTTACTTATCGCGATCCTTCCATGGACCTGAAACCGCTCGAGGATGATTGTCAGATACGACCAGAAGAGCTATTTGCTCTGTTCAAAAGGCTGCAATTTCCGGGGAGTCTCTACGCACGCTCGAGAGGCGTGCATACCGCCGGTCTTTCGAACGGGGAGGAGGTCCTGGCGATTGCGGAGGATGTGGGGCGACACAATACTATCGATAAATTGCTAGGCAAGTGCATGCTCGAGAACATAGAAACAAGAGGTCGAATCTTGTTAGCGACGGGTCGCGTATCTTCCGAGATGCTCGTCAAAGGAGCTGTGATGGGATGTCCCATTATCGCCTCTCGCAACTCCGCAACCTCCATGTCGGTTGAAATGGCGCAGGCATGGAACATCACGCTGATTGGCTATGTGAAACAGGATACGATGAGGGTCTACACACATCCTGAAAGACTTTGGAAAAAGGGGACAGGTCCCTTTTTTGGGGGGAAACGTGCTAAAAAAGGGACTTCACAAGGAGCGAAGATGACTCGAGGACCCATCAGAAAAATTCTATGGTCTTCCTTGATAGCGGGCCTCGCAATCGGTTCCGGCTGCAATGAGAGAGGACCCCAAGAAGTGAAGCCCTTGAAGCTGGCTACGACAACGAGCGCCGCCAACACCGGCTTGCTCGATTACCTGTTACCGGAGTTTGAAAAGGACACCGGTATCCGAGCCGAATACATCGCCACGGGTACGGGCAAGGCGCTCATGCACGGACGCAATGGCGATGTCGATGTCGTCTTGGTCCATGCGCCGGCGGCGGAAGAAGCCTTCGTTCGAGATGGGTATGGCGTCGAACGCGTCCCGGTCATGTGGAACGACTTCGTTATTCTCGGACCACCGGACGATCCGGCCATGCTATCGCAATCGGAGACCGCTGCCGACGCACTCGTCAAGGTAAGTGAGGCGGCCGCTCCCTTTGTGTCCCGCGGTGACGATTCCGGTACGCACAAGAAAGAGCTAGGACTCTGGGAGCAAGCCGCGGTGGAACCGAGCGGGGACTGGTACATCGAGGCAGGCCAGGGCATGGGCGCCTGCTTGACGATCGCCAATAACATGCAGGCTTACATTCTCACCGATCGGGGAACTTACCTCGCCCGGGTAGACCAGTTGGAGTTGGCCGTGGCGTTCGAAGGAGATCCGCTCCTCGTCAACCCTTACGCGATCGTCATGGTCAATCCCGAGAAGCATCCTCATGTGAACCGAACCGGGGCGCGGCATCTCGTCGAATGGATCACCTCGCCCCGAGGCCAGGCGTTAATCGAAGATTATCGCGTCAACGGGCACGTGCTGTTTCATCTGTTCGAATGATCCTCGAGTTGCCCGTTCGCGTCGCCGGTCGCTGAACGTTGATAGGCGGCAAATCATCCGGTGTGCGATGAGCGGTTAACATCGATGGCTATGCCGCGGGCGGGCGGGCGTTGCGTGAAGCGCTCTTCTGGAACGGCCAATACACTCGCGTCTCGGTGCGCGAGAACATTGGGCGTCATGATCTCGATACCCGCCTCGTTGAACGCGTCCAGTACGTTTCTGCGGAGGCTCGAGCTGGTGAGCAGCATCTGATCCGCTCGATCGGTCGAAGCCCGTAGCTCGTAAGCGACCGCGAAATCACCTAGACTCATTTGTAAGACCAAAGGCGAGGGATCGTTGAGGATGTGCTCGGTGCGACGGGCGGCGTCGGTCATGAGTTGGTGGACACGTCTCCAATCCACGTCGTAGCCAATTCCCGCACTTACCGTCAGGATCAGTCCGCCGGCGGAAGCCCGAGCGCTGTAGTTCTGCACGGTACTCGACAGCACAGCGCCGTTGGGAATCGTCATTTCCTCGTTGCGGTTCGTACGTAGCCTGGTGACCAACAAGGTCTTTTCGAAAACCGTTCCGGTGGTGTCGCCAATCCGAACCATATCGCCGAAGCGGAAAGCCCGCGTATACGTGAGGACGATTCCGGAAACGATGTTGCTTATCGCGCCCGAAGATCCGAAAGTAACCAGAGCACCGATGAAGACCGAAAACCCATGAAAGAATCGCGAGCTGGCACCGGGAAGGTAGGGGTAGCTCACCATCAAGAGGAAGACGAGAAAGAGGAACCGGACCAGCTTGTAGGTAGGTACGGCCCAATCCGGCTCGAATCCACGGATGACGAGAGACCGGGCCTCCACGGCGGTAGCCAGGTACTTGAAAAGCTTGAGGAACGTCCATCCGAGAACGAGAATGATGAGAAGGTAGGCAAGATTTGGTAGGTAGTCGAGTATCGCTCGTCCGATATCGCTGGCGGAAGGCGCAAGCAGCGCGCCCACCGAATCGACGAAAAGGCCTGTTCTGGGAAAAAATCGCAGGGTCAGCGGAACGAAGAGGAGCAACAGGGCGACGATTACCGCCGACCGTACGATCTTGTTCAAGAAACGCAGCCCTTTAGCGATGTGAACCGCCGCCGCGGACTGGCTTTCCGTAGTACTCCGGATCGCAACCCTGCTCTGCCAGCCTTCTAGCAACGTGTCGAAGAACCAGTACGCTGCGCCCACGATTTGGATGAGAAGCAACAGTACGGCCGTAGCGGTAAGCGTATTGTACAATCCCGCCAGCACGGCGCTCGCCCAGGATTCATCGCTGATGCGAATGATCCTGGTGAGCGACATACCGACGTTCATAAGCAAACGGGCCGCGGGTTTTTGAAGCAGCAGAAGAACCAGAACCGCACCGAAGTTTCCGGCGGCGAAACGGTATTTGCGCTTCCCTAGATCGCGGGCCCTGACACCGACGAACGAGACCACAGCCCGGTGAATAACCCAGCCAAGGATGGCAAGGATAACGAGTCCCAATACGTAACGCACTCCGGTAAAGACTGAAGCGGAAAGCGTTTCTCCAAAGCCGATCTGTTCACCCATAGGTCCTCCCAAGATTCAGACTACTCATGTACGATTTGTCTTTGAATGAACGCTCGCCTAAGCCATGACGAACGAACCGAGAGTCGAGACAAGCTTTTCCAAGAAGACAGCACGCAGGCCTTGAGTCCTATCGTGGATTGTATCCGCCCCGTGAATTGTCGTGCAACACCGCGGCAACGGCGGTGCTGTCGAGCTCAAAACCCGCGAGCACCGCAACAGCCATAGCGACGAGGACGGCGAACCGGCCGGGTGTCCGCATTCTGGAGAAACCGGGAGGCTTTGGTCGGGTAATGTGTGTCGAGCCATTCCGTGAAGAGCTCTTTCAAACTTCGCACCGATACCCCGGTCGAGCCGGCTCTTTTTCGAGGAGCTTGGCGGCGTCCGGTTTCGGGAAAATCGGCTTTCGAAGTCGATGCCGGGCGACAGACCCAGGTAGGCATGGGTGACCCGCGCGAAACAATGGATGCAGCCGTGCTCACAGCCCTCATAGGGATTGATCGACCGGTCGAAAGGAACGTCCGGAGAATCGTTACGCGCGGTGATCGTGCGGGTTTGTTCGGGTTGTACCGTCGTCCGGATAACCGGCAGGTCGTCACCATGGTCCCCCCAACCGTCATCCAGAGGGACGTGCTGATACTTCTCGTAACGTCCGGTTGGATTGCTCACCGCACCGCGCCGGCGATTCGTCTTGTCTCGAGACATGCCCATACAATGCTTCACACGCATCACGTAAATGCTCGCGCGTCATTCTACAGTACTGCGCATCGAAGTCTTTGACCGAAGCGAAGCTCATTATGTCCGTTTCCGAATGCCGCCTTGTCGGGATCGGACACTCAACCACGCCGCGGAGAGGTCAATTCCCTTCAAATCAATTGAAAAGACAAGGTTTGCCCGACTTTCGGGCTGGTACGAGTCTTGCAATTTTGCCAGGAGACGTTCAAATCAGGGGGAGACACCAAGAGACATGACCGGACTTTTCGCCGGATTGAATGGAATGGAAGCGACATGAGAGAGCTGGTTCAAGACTTCCGGTACGGAATGAAGAGCTTGCTCAAAGCCCCGGCAATGACCGTCGTGGCCATGTTGTGCCTGGCGCTGGGTATCGGTGCGAACACTTCCATATTCAGTGTCGTCAACTCCCTTTTGCTGCGTTCTCTGCCCTTCCCAGCCGCCGATCAGCTGGTCACTATCTGGCAAACTTCCGAGCAGATGGGTAATGGTAACGATACGGTTTCGCCGGCCAATTTCCTCGATTGGCGGGAGCAGAATGACGTTTTCACCGACATCGCTGTTTGGAGTGCGGCCAGCCTCAATTTGATCGGTGACAATGAGCCCCAACGGCTCCGGGGAGCACGTGTCTCCGCGGGTTTCTTTGAAGTATTGGGTGTCCTGCCGGAGATGGGCCGAACTTTTCACGAGACGGATGATCGACCCGGCGCCGATAAGGTTTTGATTTTGTCGCACAAGATATGGCAACAACGGTACATGGCTGACCCGGCAATCGTCGGCCGCTCCCTCTCACTCAGTGACCAGCTCTACACCGTCATCGGTGTCATGCCGCCAGGATACGACTTTCCCAACGGCAGGGACTTCTGGATCCCCATTGCCTTCGATCAAGACGAATCGGTCCTCCGCGAGTTCACCTACCTTCTTTCTTTGGGACGACTTGAGAACAATGTCACTCTTACTGAAGCTCAGGCCTCGATGGATGTGATTGCCGCTCGCCTTCGAGAGGAGTATCCGGAGAAAAATCCAGGATTGGGAATCAGGTTAGTTCCACTCCAAACCCAACTGGTTGAGAACTTCCGTCCGGCCCTTTTGGTCCTCATGGGGGTGGTCGCTTTCGTCTTATTGATTGCTTGTGCCAATGTGGCCAATCTTCTCCTTGCCCGTGCCTCGGCGCGAAACCGAGAGATAGCTATCCGTACTGCTCTGGGGGCCAGCCGGATCCGGATTATCAAACAGATGTTGACCGAGAGCCTGCTGCTGTCTTTGCTTGGAGGAGCTTTCGGATTGCTCGCCGCCTACTGGGCTAACGATTTTTTCGCGACGCTTCTACTCCGCGATTTGCCCTCATTCTTTTCCGTACAAGTAGACCGTTCAGTCCTGGCCTTTACCTTGGCGGCTTCGTGCTTGACCGGCGTTGTTTTCGGCCTGGCCCCCGCCTTGATTGCCTCCCGTCCTAATCTGAATTCCACACTGAAAGATGGTGACCTGGGGAATCAGTCCGGCTCGAATCGACTATCGATGCGTAATTTGCTGGTTGTAGGGGAAGTTGCCCTTTCCTTGGTCTTGCTCATCGGTGCTGGATTGCTGGCCCGCAGTTTTCAGCAACTGCTGAGTCAGGATCCCGGATTCGTCGCCGATGACGTGATCACCACCTGGACGATCCTGCAAACCCCGAGATACGAACAGGACGAAAAAAAGATCGCCTTCGTCTCTGAAGTGCAACAACGTCTCTTGGCAACGCCCGGTATCGAGTCCGCGGCTGCCGCCCTGACCGTTCCCATGTCCGGCTCCTCCATGGTTCTTGATTACTATGTAGAAGGCCGGCCGGAGCCCGAACCCGGGCAAGCGCTTTTTTCTGGAATCGAAATCGTTACGCCCGGATATTTCGAGACCATGCGGATACCGCTCATCCGCGGCCGCCGTTTCTCCGTACAGGATCATAATCAGTCAACGAAGGTGGCGATAATCAGCGCATCGATGGCCCGTGAGGGATGGCCCAATGAAGATCCTATCGGCCGGCGCATCCGCCTAGACCAGCCGTCCGATGAGTTGTGGGAAATCGTGGGAATCGTTGGCGATGTTCAACATTACAAGCTCGGCGAGGCGGCCGACGCCCGGCTATATTTCACTCACGCTCAGAATCCGCAAAATGCCGCCGCCTGGATTGTTCGATCGCCGCTGGGATTGGCAGCAGTGGCCAAATTGATCCGCAGCGCGATCTGGGAAGTCGATCCCGACCAACCGATGACCAGCATCAGAAGCCTCGACGAGATGGTCATGCAAACAGTGAATGTTCCCTGGATCAGCATGATCATGACCGGGTTCTTTTCGGCGGTTGCCCTTCTGCTGGCGTTGATCGGCGTCTATGGGGTAATGTCGTATGCCGTCAGCCAGCGCACGCGGGAGATCGGAATTCGTATGGCCTTGGGCGCCCAGCGGCCACACATCCTGCGTGACGAGATTTCCGACGGCCTGTGGCTGACCATCTGTGGCCTGGTCATCGGCATCGCTGCTTCATTCGGACTCAATCGTCTGCTGGCAAGCCTTCTTTTCGAGATCAGTCCCTTCGATCCGGCGACCTACATCGTGGTGACCACGAGTCTGATGTTTGTGTCGCTGCTGGCCTGCTACCTGCCCGCGTCGAGAGCGACGAGAATCGATCCCATCGCCTCGCTCAAGTATGAATAGCGGGGTACAGGGACGCTGATCCTTCCCGTCTGCCGCGTTGCTCGTCGGTCATCTATCCAGATATTATTCACTCCTCGCGCGTTGCCAAACGGGCGCGCTTTACTAGATGGGGTCGAACAAGGTGCACTTATTTTTGGCCGGATCCAAAGCGGCCCAACGGAAGGTGGTCAATTGATGAGCAAGCTCATAGGTTGCATTATTGGGTTTCTCCTGCTCTGCGTGAGCATGGGCGAAGGGCAGACCATCCCATTGCCCGAGCACCCGCGGCCGGATTTCGAGCGCTCTCAGTGGCTCAACCTGAACGGAGCCTGGCAGTTTCGCTTCGACCCATCCGATAAGGGAGTGAGCTCGGGTTGGTCCGCGGGCTACGTCGATTTCGACAGATCGATCCTCGTGCCGTTTTCATGGGGGGCTCCGCTCTCCGGCGTCGACGACGAAGCGGATATCGGCTGGTACGCGCGCACCATCGAAGTGCCGATGGAGTGGCGTGATCGCCGTGTCTTCGTCGTGATTGGAGCTGCTGACTGGCACACAACGGCCTGGTTGGACGGCGAGCTCGTCGGCGCGCACCGCGGCGGCTACACTCCATTCTCTCTGGAGCTCACCGGTCTCATGACGCCGGGTCAATCTCAACGGCTCGTGATTCGAGTCGACGACAGGCCCCACGCGTTCAAGCTGGAGGGAAAACAAGGCTACGGTCCCGCCCGTGGGATCTGGCAGACACCGTACCTCGAGGCGCGTGGAAGCACGCCGCTCGAAGATCTTCATTTCACGCCCGACGTCGCGGCCGGCAAAGTGTCGGTAACCGCCCGGCTCCTCGAGCCCGCGCCGTCCACCTTGACACTCGACATTCGCTTCCGAAATGGGGTCGCACCCGTTACGCACACCATCGCGCAGGACTCGACCGAGGTTCGATTCGATATTCCGATTCCTGCGGCACGGCTCTGGTCTCTGGACGATCCATATCTCTACGAATTAGACGCCACGATCGGCGGTGACGGCGTTGTCGAAGATCGAGTCACAACCTATTTCGGCATGCGGGACATCAGCGTCGTGAACCTACCCGGGCACCGACGACCATCCGTATATCGCTCTCAACGGCGAGCCGGTCTATCTTCAGATGTCGCTCGACCAGGCCTACCACCCAGAGGGCTTCTACACTTTCCCGTCCGACCGGTTCATCCGCGACGAGATTCTGCGTGCCCGCCGGATCGGTCTGAATGGGCAGCGTATCCATGTCAAGGTGGGTATTCCACGAAAGCTCTACTGGGCCGATCGTCTGGGCATGTTGATCATGGCGGACGTCCCCAACTCCTGGGGTGAGCCCGACGCGGAGATGCGTTCAGAGGTCGAGCACGCGCTCCGTCAAATGATCCGGCGCGACTACAACCACCCGTCGATCTTCGCGTGGGTTCCGTTCAACGAGACTTGGGGACTCTACATTCCCAGCCGCGCGAACGCCGCTAGTCGGGAGGATCAAAAGTATCTTCCGGAAGCTCAGGCTTGGGTCTCCGACATTGTAGCGCTCACAAGAAAGCTTGATCCCACTCGGCTCGTTGAAGATAACTCGCCGTGCTGCGGGGTGGGCCACGTCGACACCGACATCAACTCGTGGCATTGGTATCTTCCGGGGTATGAGTGGAAAGACGCTCTCGACCAGATCTACTGCCGACACCTACCCGGGCTCCAAGTGGAACTTCGAGGGCAATCGAGTGCAGGAAGGCCAGCCGAATATCAACAGCGAGTTCGGCAACGTCTGGGGCTACGAAGGCAGTGCGGGTGACGTCGATTGGAGCTTCGACTACCACCGCGCCGTGAACGAGTTTCGCCGGCATCCGAAGATAGCCGGCTGGCTCTACACCGAGCATCACGATGTCATCAACGAGTGGAACGGCTACTGGCGATTCGATCGCAGCGCAAAGTTCACGGGGCTCGAGGATCTCGTCGAAGGAATGTCGCTGCGCGATCTGCACGCACCGCTCTATATCTCGACGGGTCAGGAAATCGTTCGCGAGGTCGAAGCCGGCGCAACAGTCGCGGTTCCTCTGTTCGCGTCATTCATGACGAGCGGCTCAGAGCTTGGCAGCTCGCTTACACTGAGCACGCGTTTGAGAAGCATCGACGCCCTCGGTAGAGAGCGAGTTACGTTCGAGGAGAAAGTCGAGATTCCGTTCCAACCGTGGATGCAGGCGGAGCTCGATCCTCTTCAGATTCCAATACCCTGACGTTGCCCGGCCTCGCGATCCTCGAGCTTCGGCTCCTCGACGCCACGGGGCACGTTCACCACAGAAACTTCGTGAGCTTCGTCGTCAAGGGCGCGACCCCGGACGTCGTCGCGAACGAGTCGAGTCCTGCGATTTGCTCCCGGCGAGTTCACCGCCGCTGAGTGGTCGCTCAAACAGTGGGATGTCCTCGACGGCTTGAAGGTGAACGGCGCGGGAGCGGGTTTCTTCGAGTACGAGGTCGCATGGCCGGCCGATCTGGACGTCGCTGACGTCACCGTGGCAGCCCTACGGATCGAGGTCTCGGCGAAACAACTCTTCGGCAAGGACCGTGACGACGGGGAGGAAGTTGCAGGCGACTTCATGAGAGGTCGAGGGACGTTTGACCCGAGCCTCAATCCGAACGCATACCCAATGACCGACGAAAGAACCTTTCCGAGCGCCATGACGGTCTATGTCAACGGCACCGTAGCCGGCACCGTCGAACTGGCCGATGATCCTGCGGACCATCGCGGGATTCTGTCGTGGCACGCGCAGCCAAGAGACCGCCGACTTCGCGAAGCGGGGTCATACGGTTATCTAGTCAACGTCGCTCTTCCGCGGTCTGCCATGGAGACGGCCGCCGCTTCAGGGCGCATCGAGTTGAGGCTGGTGGTTCCGGACTCCTTGCCCGGAGGTCTGGCGATCTATGGTGCGCGCTTCGGTCGCTACCCGCTCGATCCCACTCTCGTGTTTGTCCTGAGGGCGTCTTCCCGAAGCCCATGAATCCGACGTCGAGCACCGGCTGACGTCAATCTTGTTGAGCTCCTTCTCTGTATCGTTGCCGTCGATCCGAGTGAACCGATCTCCGGTTGAAGCAAAGACAGGACTGCCACCTGATGGGTCATGATGGGGGTGATGGAGTGGTTGGTCACGGGGCGCAGCAGCTTGTCGGAGACTTGACAGTACTCGCCGGCACCTCGTCTTTGCGTCGGTGTCACCACTCCCATAGGATCGGGCAATCGAGCCATCCCGAAAAACGATCGAGCAAAGAAAGGACTTGAGCGGCCATGGACAAGCAGTACATCGTTGTGGTGCAGTGCGACATCGTGATGGAAAGATGTTCCGGCTATTTGTGTGAAAAGTCGTTCCATGAGCGCAAGGGCGGATTCTCCGACTACCCGAAGGACAAACGGTACCGGACCCTTTACATGACCTGCGGCGGATGCTGCGGGCGGGCGGTCATGCGAAAGCTGAACGATCTCACCCGAATGATTCTGAAGGAAGAAGAGGTCCAAAAGGAAAACATCGTGGTGCACCTGTCCTCTTGCATCACCAAGGATAATTATCATGCTCCACCTTGCCCTCACGTGGACTACATCAAAACATTGATCGGCGAGAAGCTTTCCTTGGATATCGTGGATGGAACCCATATCAGTACAACGTCGAGTGAGCTGCGCGACAGAGGACTTTACCATATCTCATGATTTTCAATTGGGGCGGGGAGGCCATGGAGGAGGTCCGCGCTCAAGCGGCCGAGTTTATCGGCGCCGATGCGGAGGAGTTGTGCAGCTTCAGTCATATCGAGACGATAAACGGCGCGAGATTGCCGCTAGCGGAAATTGCCACCCTCACGCGACCGAAGGACATTCTCCTGGTGTGTGGCAGAGCCCAGGCGCCGGGAATGATGCCCGTCGACGTGAAGGCTCTGGGCGTGGACACCTACGCCTATAGCGGCCACAAGTGGTTGCTGTCGTCTAAGGGCAGTGGCCTGCTCTATGTTCGCAAAGAAGTTCAGAACCAAATCCACCCCACGTTCTTGTTCAGCGGATGGAAAAGTTACAGAGCGTCCGCGGCGGCACTCGTGGCGTAGCTCGAGTCATGGGAAAGTTCAAACGCCGAGAAGGTTACCGAAGGAATTGCGGATCTAGCTGCCGGCGACAAGACTCAGCAAGAATCGTGGCGTGTTCCCAGCTCGGTCAAGTTTCCGGCTCCTCGATCTCATAAACGACATCGAGGCCAAAGACCGCGACCTCACGGAGACCGTCCGCTACGCTCCACCCGTTGCCGCAGTTCCATCTCGGCGTGTCGGCGAGTAGTCTCCGTAGTGAACGATCAATCTGCGAGCTCCCATGTCGTAGGCGCGCCGGATCGCCTCCTCGGCCGGGAATGCCTGCATGTCGCCACGAAAAGCCTCATATCGATTCGACGTGAACCCGCTTGCACCGTCGAGGCGGGGTTTCTGGTGGTAGAGGACGTACATCTGGCGGCGCAGATCCAACGAGCTCTCCACGCTATTGCGGGCCGGGCACGGCAGCTCGAGAACGGGGCGCGAGTCCGTCTGTGCCGCTAGCCAGCCATAGACGGGGGGCATCGAGGCACGATCCGGATAAGGAACCAAGGGCAGGGCCGGGTTCCAAGCTAGAACCCCCGCGGCGAGCAGCGTGCCCACAAGGAAGGCGGAACCGAGCCTTGGATGCCGGTGCCGGAGGGCGTCGAATCCCAACCCCGCCAGCACCGCCGTCGCCAATGCGACAAGGACGGCGAACCGGGCCGGTGTCCGCATGCTGGAGAAACCAGGGATGACGTAGTAGCAGAGAGCGTACGGCAGTGGGATCCCGAGACGATGTCCGGCTACCTGAAGAAACGGCCCCAAAGAGAGTACCAAGCCGGAGATCCCAAGGACGGGGATGTATCCCATCTCCCCCCACCTTCGAATCATTGCACGGGCCCGCTTGAACAGACTCGCCGGAGCACGCTCTGGTTCGGAAGGGTAAAGCTTCGTCCTATCTTGGAACCGCGCAGCTACCGCCACCACGGCCAGCCCGGTTGCGACGAGCCCTGGGAAGAAACCCCACCACGAGTGACCTCCCGGCGGGTTGAGACTGAGCTAAGATGTTATCGGTGTTCACGCGAAGGTAGTCGATGAGGTCGGCCGACAATCGGACGGTCTCCGCGAACGAACGATCGAACTCCGGCATGGCCCGTTTCTGGAGGAGGTACGGGAGGGCGCTCGGCACCACCAGAGCACCGCTCGTCGAGAGCCAGCGCGGCAGCTTTTCTCCAGGGGAGCCGTCGCCATCGTCCAGGTTCCCGCACGACCTCCCACCCCAGAAGCACCGCCAGCGCCACGAGCAGATGAAACGTCGAGTACCAGCCGAAGTAGCTCTGGACGGCCAGAGTGAGCGCGGCCCCGATGCCGTACCGGATCCGTTCCGGTGCGAAGAAAGCGCACGGCGAAGAAGATCCCCAGGGGTATGAACTGCGTCTGGATCTGGTTCAAGCAACCGAGATGGCTGAACCGAAAGGGACAGAAGGCGAAGAGGAATCCGGCGACACAGCTTCCGGACCGCGAGATCCCGTACAGTCGCGCAAGCCGGTAGACGAAATACCCCGAGGCAACGAAGGAGAAGATGATCAGAGAATTGTAGGCTGCCCCGAGGCCGAAGACCTCAATGATGGGCCCGCCCAGGACCGCCTCTCCCAGCATGTGATCCATGTAGGTGAGTGTCCGGACTTCGGGATGGAAGATCGGTGCGTTGAAAACCTCGAGCGGATGGGTTGTCAGGCCGTGCCATCCCCACCCGAGCAGGAAGACATGCAGAAGCGCGTCATAGGGCGTCAATACGGCGGGTAAGTGCGAACCGAAGTTCCTGGCGAGGGGCCAGGTGAGAACGAGCGAGGCGACGAGATAGAACGGGACCACGAGGTTGCTGTGGCGCGTCGGCAATCTGGACCTGCCCAGCATATCGCTACACCATCAAGACCCGGACTCCTGCAATCGAGGTGCTAGAGGAATAGGAAATTTCATGCGCCAAACGTCTTCGCCGCGCTCCATATTTGGCACCGCGGATTAGATTACCAACGTCAGTGGCATCTGAACCTAGCACGAGCGAGCCTTAAAACACAAAGAAAAGCTGTGTTGGGATACCACACGGTCGTCGGGATTTTGTTCACCGTGATGGTTGAGATATCTTCTTGGTTCGGTGGTCCTATTCAATGGCGCGTCTCGTCGACTTCCCGTCGACGCGCTCGCAGATCCTCCGGCTCGAGCCGGGATTGTGAGGTTCCCATGAACAGCCGGCTACGCTTTATCGTATTTGCCGCTTTCGCGGCAGCTTTCGTTTTTTCCTTCACAAGCCAAACCGCGGTAGGCCAGGCGACGCCCGATCGGTACGAGACGCTTCGCTGGCGTTACATCGGGCCTGAGGGTAATCGTTTCAGCGCCGCTACGGGGATCGCCGGTAATCCCCACATCTACTATGTGGGCGCGGCATCCGGTGGCATCTACAAGACAACCGACGGAGGTGCGCACTGGGTCTCGATCTTTGACGATCAACCGGTTCAGTCCATCGGATCCCTCGACGTTGCGGACAGCGATCCTAACGTCGTTTGGGCGGGAACCGGCGAGGGGAAGATTAGAAGCCACATCTCCCTGGGAGAGGGCGTCTACAAGTCAACCGATGCCGGGCAGACATGGAGCCTGATGGGACTCGAGAAGACGGGGCGAGTCCCCCGCATTATCGTGCATCCCACGGATCCGAAGGTCGTCTATGTCTGCGCCTTGGGCCATTCGTACGGTCCGCAACCCGAGAGGGGGGTGTACCGCACCGTCGATGGGGGAGCGACCTGGGATCACGTTCTCTTCGTCGACGAGAACACCGGGTGCTCCGATATCGCCATCGATCCTTCGAATCCACGGATTCTTTTTGCCGGTACCTGGCAACTGGAGATTCATACCTGGGGGCGCATGAGCGGAGGACCGGGAGGCGGACTCCACGTCACCCGTGACGGTGGGGATACCTGGACCCGTCTCGAGGGCAACGGGCTACCGGAGAAGCCGGTTGGAAAGGTCGTGATGGCGCTTGCGCCTTCCTCCCCCCAAAGGATCTACGCCATGTTCGAGACCGGGGACGGTATTCCATGGGACGGAGAGCCCACGGAGAGTGGACAACTCTGGCGTTCAGAAGACGGGGGGCATCACTGGAAACTGATCAGCCGAAACAGAAACGCCATGGGTAGAGCCCACTACTACTCTCGAGTTGCCGTGGCTCCCGACGACGAAGACGAGGCCTATTTCCTCACCGCGTCCTTCGCACGGACAACCGATGGTGGACGAAACCTGGAGACGGTACCTCGGGGCGCCGCCGGAGGTGACCACCACGACATGTGGATCGATCCCACCGATGCCGACCGTATGATCGTTGCCCACGATCAGGGGACTCTCTATCTCCGTCAATCGAGGTAAAACGTGGTTTCGCAAGCGTCTCAGCAACGCTCAGATGTATCACGTCACGGTGGACAACGGTCCCCTACACGTCCTGGGGAACAAGCAGGACGAGCCGACTTACCGGGGTCCCAGCAACAGCCGGATCCAAGGACGGCGCGGGATCAACTACATTCCCCGAGGCATGTGGCATCACGTGGGGGGAGGCGAACGAATTTCCGGCGACGCCCGATCCC
>CAVONV010000030.1:0-79865 GCA_963697355.1 uncultured Acidobacteriota bacterium | reverse complement strand
ATCTGCTCAGCCATACGGTAGCGCCAGCGCCAATAGGTTTCGGGGTGGCCGTCTTCCAGAGCCTCCTCCCGCTCGGGTTGCCCGATCTCCTCGTCCGGATCAGTGAGGAGCGCGATCGCCTCGCCGAGTTCCGCGTTCATCAGGACCTGCACTACTTTCCCATCCGTGGAGCTGGGGACATCAATGACTCGGACCGCATCGGAGAGAAACGCGTACTCTGGGAGCAGCTCCGGAAGCACGTTTTTCGAACGCATGAGAAAATTTACGTTGAAGCTGGTCTCATCATCATCCGGGAAGACGGGAAGGTAACGGATATCCGATTCCATGAGGTCGAGCAAGAAGTGAGCTCCGAAAGATAGGGCGGCTCCATTCTTGGCTTCCTGCTTGATTAACTCGACCAGAACCCCGGCATTTTTGACGTCGTTGTATTTGATGTCCATACCGGCGCGTCCGTTGCCGTGGACACTCCAACGGCCTGGGCCCATGAAGATGAACTGCCGTTTGGGGAGCAACTCGTTCAGTTTCGACACCGCAGGCTCTAGAGCCTGACAACGCGAATGTCCTTCGAGCGACTCGTATCCGTCCGGGTCAACGTAGACAATGTGAGTGATGTTGGTGGTCCGTCCGTTCGGCACGAAACGATTGGCGGAAAAAATAACTCTATCTCGAGCCATGTCCTTCGGAATGGGGGCTGGACGTGGTCTATGGAGGAAGGTTTGCGATCGGCATTGGAGGAGAAAGAGCTGTTCTCCGTCTGAGGCAAACTCGATTTCTACGGGCCCGCCAAGTGCTTTCTCGAGCGTCCGCAAGGCATTTCGGATCTGCAAAACGAAGGGGCTCCGGGAGACCAATCCGTCGAACGTCACCACGAGTTGATCGTTGTCTAAGTCCGGCTTCTCGTTGTCCGGCGGCCGGATCTCGTCGCCTTCGATTACCGACACGATGTGTTCTGTGTAGGCTTTGGCTTGGCTAGGGACGCTTAAAATCTGATAGAGGTCGACTGTTTGGAGACGATTGGTCTCCAAATTGATCACATCGATTCTTTTGGGACTGTGGCGTAAACGATCCACCACCTTCCGATCCATCCTTAGAGAGGGGTAGCCTGGTACGATCACTACGGGGTGCTCGCCGCTGGTTCTGTCCACGGCTCGGCTCCCCAGTCCGGGAAGGATACGGACGATGCCATCCTCAGGTTTGACCTCGACAGACCACTGGAAGTCGTTGCGACTGCGGGCGACTCCTGAATAGGCTGGAAGAAAATAGGAACCCATCCGGGTTCCCACTACCTCTTGAATCATGATACCCATCTGCTCGCTGAGCTCCAGCAGCCCGCGCTCCGCTCTGTACTCGATGGGCTCTGGTCCGAAATTCGACGCGTACACCTCAGCCACCGCATGCATGAGGTCTCGGAGGCGCTCCTCCCTGGTCCCCTGGTTCCCCAAGAAGATGCTCTTGTACTTGTCGACGAAGGCGGAGCCCGTCCGGTCCTCGAGTAGCGACGAGCTCCGCACGACGAGTGGCTTCGTCCCAAAGTCGTCCAGAGCCATGGACAGCCCGTTGACCATTTCGGGTGGGAAGATCGTCTGCTTGAACATATCGATGACATGCGTGTACTCGAAACGGACTCTTTCAATCTCCTTGTACTTCTGCTCTATGACCTCGTCCATGTTGTTGTAGTGCATGAATTCGAGCATCATGTCCGATGAGATATACCAGGTCTTAGGAAGGCGTAGCGGCGAGTTCGAACCACTGCCTTCTTTCGTTTTCTTCAAGATCTGCGAAGCAAGGAAGAGTCCTGCGCTCTTCCCGCCGAGCCTTCCGTGGCTCTCCGCGGAAAAAATCACGTTCTGAAGAAGATGATAGAGGTCCTCGATCTCCACGTGATCCTTTGCGACGTCGATGTACTCCAGTCGGTTCGACAGAATGGACTCGATCAGAAGAACCTTCAGGCCCCTTGCCAAGGGGTATCGGTTGTCCGTTTCGTTCGCGAGTCGTGATGAAATAACGTCGGAGGGCGCTTGCCACCTCGGAAAGCGGCAGGTGGCGGCGGACGGTCCGGAGCAACGCACCGAGCTTGTCCTCCTGGATCCACATCTGGATACGGGAAAGAATCTCGTCACCGCTCAGGTGATCGGCGGCGATGCCGAATAATCTCTGCGTGAATTCCGCGGAATAATCCAGTTCGCGGCTGGGGTGGCGTGTTTTCAATTCGTCGCCGTGGTGGTGACCGCCGGCCTCATCCTGGTGGGCATCCACGCGCCTCAGCTCCTCTGCATCTTCGATTCCGCTCCAACACAAGTGGTTGAGCATTTTGTTGGAGATTCTCAGGAAAAAGGCGTTGTCCGTCTGGCGAATGAGATCCAGCACGGCCTCCCAATCTCCTCTGCGCTTTTCAGAAAACTCCCGGTCCCCAATTTGCCATTCCTGGAAGACGTGCTTCATCTTCTTGTAGGTCAGGAAGTGATTGAGTCGATCGGCAATAGTCTCGATGAGCTTTTTCTCCTCCTCGAGGAAAGGGTCTGAGATCCGCGCCCGTTGTTTCTTGGGTGTAGCAGACGCCGATCGTACCCACCACCTGACTCTGCTGTAAGATGTCCGCGTTCAACTTCCAAGGTGTCTCCTCGAAGTTTTTGGACTGGTACTCCTTTCCTTCGAGAGTGATCTTGGCCACACAGATCTCTGGGAACTGCCATCCCGGGGGAATGGCCTGAATGATACGATCGCAAACTTGATCTGATGTCCTTCTCGGTTTCCTTCAAAGTCTCCTCGATGGCATAGAGGCACGTGAGCTCCTTGGCCCGTTCGGTGAGGTCTTCCAGCAGTTTAATCGCCGATCTAGTTTGCTCTTTCATAGGAGATCACCCCCCGGCAACGCGTACCGTCTACTTTGATGTGGAGCGGCTCGTCCAGTACAACGTGACGCACGAACTGCGATTCACGAACGCCTTTTTGTTTTTCGAGCCACTCCCACTTCACGGGGTACCGTCCGGTCTTATCCGCGGAGAAATAGAGAATCCGGAGGCAGGTAACGTTGTGGAAGAAATGCGATCCCTGGCTCATGTCCACATTCATGCTCGGACGAGGAGGTCTCGACGACGACTTTTGCGCCGGACACCTGTCCCCAGTTCACCGGAATGCCCAGCCATGGATCGGAGGTCCCGAGGCGTCCGATGACCACCAGGAGGTACGGGCGGTTTGCGTCGAGAAGGTGGCGATTCATTTCGTCGAGCTCCCCTGCGATCAGCCAAGTGTCCTTGGCGGAGAAAGCATCGGGTTTGACGTACACCACGTCTTGGACGGACTCCACCTGCCCGTTGCCCAGGACCTGCTCGGAGGCCACGAGGACGTGGTCTCCAACAAGGTCCTGCTCGGAGACCTCCACCACGTCCTTGGAGATGAACATCGGTCGGACCTGGAGGAAACCGAACCGGGCGGGACCTTTCCCGCTCTGGCCGAAGTTCACGGCAAACTCGATCTCCACCGGATTCTCCAGGGCCTCCTCGCAGATCGCGAGCAGGTTCCGCACCAATCCATTCAAGGGGATGTCGTTGAGCTCCAGCAAAGGCGCAAAGTCCAGCACCCGGGGCCCGGGAGGACCGATACCCATGGTGATCCGGTCGGATTGGGGATCGTAGGTCGAAGCCATCTCTCTGAGTACCGCGTCCTGCTCGGCGTGTCCGAGATTTCCTTCGAAAAGGTATTCCGTTTCCTGAATCGGATCGTAGGTGGGAGGCTTGCCCATGTTCACGGACCAGAATTGAGTCTGGGTTTGCGTGAGGAGCTCTTTCGTGGAGCCGAAAGGAGGTTTCGCTTTGGGATGAGACGGGCAATAGGTCCAGGACCTGCCGCCGTCCACGATGGTCTTCCCCAAACCAAGCGCCAGACTCACCACACCGTTCTCCGGCCGAGCATGTCCCAAAGCGTAGAAGTTGTACGAACGGGCCACGCCGGAAACGTTCGGGTAGAACCGGTCACCATGGCGCAGACCCACCACTTCTTGGATGATGACGGCCATCTTCTCTTCCCGGTGTGAGCGGCCCATGGCCTGACGGTAGCTCTTGGCGTCTCGGGTGAAGGTCGAGGCATAGACGAACTTGATCGACTCCACCAGGGTCCGAAGGCGCGCGTCCGCGCTGAACTGGTTGTTGGGAACCATCTTGGTGGCGTAAACGCCTGCGAAAGGCTCCTGCAAAGCATCTTCCAGAAGGCTGGAGGATCGGACCGCCAGAGGTACATGCACCTCGGCGATGAGGCTCTTCAGTTCTTCCACCAGTTCCGCCGGTAGATCCGCCTTTTGAAAGGCGTTTGCGATATGCGGGTCCCGCGTGTCGGAGAGTGCAATGTCGTAAAGGCGGTTCTATTCCATGAAACGGTCGAACCAGTCTGTGGTGATGACCCAAAACCAGGGAATGTCTACAGTGAATTCCGGATAGGCTTCTCTTTCAAACCGATCCCGCAGGATCGCGTCGACCCGAACGAGGCCCTGCGCTTTTCCCCCGATCTCACCCTTACCGATCTGGGTGAAAGCTCCTCTCCGCATGAGTGCCTGCTTTCTGCCGTCTGTCATGATCTTGTGCCTGTCCTCTGCATGGTGGAGGATGTGGCGGGCATCTTCCGAGAGTTGCGCCGCCCCATTGGCCTACGCGTTCAGGATCTCCTCCACTTCATTCTTGGTCTACATCCTGGAGGTAACTGATGCCGCTGACATCGGCCGCCTCCCTCGTCAGAGAGGCGAGGTCGTCCCGGCTGATGTGGCTCAGATCGAACTTCCGGGCGCCGCACATGAGCTGACGCAAACCCTGAGCAAGCCGCTCGTAGTAGGTGTAGAGCCCGATGGCGCCCGTGGGGAGTCGTTCGAACTCCTCGTCGCCCAGCTCCTTGCGCAGCTCGGGCGCGGTGACGAAGATCTCGTCCTTCGTGCTGCCGAAGCGCTCCACGTAGACGGGAATCTCGTTGCTCGTCGATGGTCCGTCCGATGGTCTTTCCCACCATGGCCGCGGCGATGGGGGAGCGGGCCATGCCGACGAGCTTCACGAAGGGTGCGCCAAGAGCCAGTCCCTTGAAGATCTGGTCTTCGAATGTGAAGCCGCCGGCGACGGCCAATGGCCGGCACGTACTCGCCCTTGTCGGCCAGCTTCTTCGTGTACTGTAGAGCAGCGAATGGAGCTCCACCGGCGGCATTCCCCACTCGTTCATCATCCGCCAGGGGCTCATGCCGGTGCCGCCTCCGGCGCCGTCCACCGTGAGCAGATCGATCTTGTACTTGGAGGAGAACTTCACCGCCCGCGCCAGGTCGGCGGGCCGGTAGGCTCCTGTTTTCAGGAACACATACTTGGCGCCCGCTTTGCGCAGCTGCTTCAACGCGCTCGGCAAAGGACTCCTCGGTCGACCATGCCGACGCGCGAGTGCCGCTCGAACTCCTTGAATGACCCCCGCTCGAAGGCCTCGATGACGTGAGGATCCATCGGATTGGGCAGAACCACGTATCCCCGTTCGTAGAGCAGCTGGGCCTTCTTCAGGTCCGTGATCTTGACCTCGCCGCCGATGTTCTTCGCGCCCTGGCCCCACTTGAGCTCCGACGACTTCCACACCGAGCTCCTGGATGGCATATTCCTGAACCCCGAGCCTCGTGTCCTCCACGTTGGCCTGCACGATGATGGCGCCGTAACCGTCTCGTCTGATGATCCTGGTAAAGCGTCACTCTTCTTTTGAGATCCACCGTGTCCAATATCTTGCCGTTCTCGAGACACCGCCTCGGGATCCATACCGACCACGTTCTCGCCGATCGTCAATCCCGTTCCGGCCAGCGCGGATCCGATGGCCAGGCCCTCCCAGTTGTTTTTGGCGATGTTGGTGGAACCGATGCCCGGAATGATCCAGGGATAGCGGAACTTGATTCCCTTGTCGTGGCCGAAGTGGACCTCGAGATTCACATTGGGAAAAATCGCCTTGTCCGAGTCAGCTTCTATTCCATGGGCCCCCACCGCGGTGCCCATGATGTTGAAGTGCGAGTAGTCCACCGGGTAGACTTTTTCCGAAGCGGTGGTGATGACCCCAAAGGGCTGAGGGTAGATCACTTCGTGGCCCCGGTAGGCGGATTTGCCGATCTCACACATCCCGATGCAGCCGTCTACGCAGGTGACGCACATGCCGGAGTTGGGTGTGACCGATCCCTCCGTCCTGTTCTTCGTTAGTGTCGCCGCAGAAGAGTTAACTCTTGACAGTGTTTGAGACATGGCGGTCTGCTCCTTTTTGCAAATCTTCTTTGTCTTCTGAAATGGATTGTTTTCCCTTCACAATTTCGCAGGCTACACAGGGCTCCATGTAGCACATCATGTCGTCGAACTGGTCCTTGTCGATGCAGGGAGGGGATAGGTTGGCGCATCCGCCGCAGATGGCCTTTTCCGGCTCGGTATACGTGCACCGGAGGGTGCAAACCGGACAAACGTAGATGCAGCCTCCGCACTGGCGGCACTCGTCCGACTTGATGTCGAAAGGCGTACCGATGCTGCGGCTTTCCCCCCGGCCGCGGAAGCCGATGGCACCGGCCATCATCTGCTCTTTACACATGCGCACGCAGAGACCGCAGAGGATGCAGTCTTCATACTCCTGTTTGAAGCGCTGGGTACGGATCTCGTGCGCAGCCGCCAGATCCTGGATTACCTTGGACTGGGGCAGGAGGCCAGCAGGAGCTCCAATATCATCTTGCGCGCCCTTACGACACGGGCGGAGGCGGTCCTGACGATGAGGCCCTCCTGTACGGGATGCGTACAGGAGGTCACCAGTTTCGCTTTTGGGCCCTCTCCGATTTCCACCACACAGAGCCGGCAGGCGCCGTAGGGTGAAAGTCCTTCCATGTGACAAAGTGTAGGGATGGGAAAGCCCAGGAATTGGGCCGCCTCCAGCAGAGTCGCCCCTTTCTCCACCTTTACATCCAGTCCGTTTATTTTGAGTGTAATCACGCCGTTTGCCTCCCAGCTTCCTTGTTTTCAAGTTCTTTTTTCTTGCCGGCGGTGAACTCCAGGTCACAGCGAAGGCACCTGAGCGCTTCCCGCCGGGCCTCTCCGGGAGATAGAGCTACCTCGACCTCGGCGAAGTTGCGTGTGCGCCACTCCGCCGGGGCGCGGGGCGTCTCGGCGCGGGCGGCGTTCAATGCGGCTTCATCCGATAATGGGCTCTACGTGAACCTGTGGCAGCCTCGGTGATATGGGCTGGAGCAGTGGCTCCTTCTTGAGGAATCGCTCGATGATCATGGCGGCCCTTTTGCCATCCGCTATGGCCTCGACCACCGTGTTGGGGCCGCGGACCACGTCCCCCGCGGCGAAAACGCCGTAGCGACTGGTTTGCATCGTTGCGGGATTCACCCGCACCGTGTTCCAGGCTGTGATCTCGAGCCGGCTCGACTGTGCCGGAGTAACCGCGTCGATACCCGAATCCTCGCCGATGGCCACGATCAGCGTGTCGAGATCGATGACGTGCTCTGTACCTTCCATCGGCACAGGCCGGCGTCGTCCGCTCTGGTCGGCGTCGCCCAACTCGTTTCGGATGCACTCCAGACCGACCAGCTTGCCGTCCTTGCTCGATGATCCTGACTGGCGACACGAGGGTCTCGATACGGATGCCCTCCTGATCCGTGGCCTCGATCTCCTCGGCGAAGGCGGGCATCTCGTCCCGGGTCCGCCGGTAGAGGATGGTGACATCTATCCACCTCTTTGAGGCGCAGCGCCATGCGGGCCGCATCAATGGCGGAGTTACCGCCTCCGATGATCCCGACCTTGCCTTTCGCGAGTTGCTCACCTTCCAGGTTGAAGGCCTTCAAGAACTCGATGGAGGGATAGACTCCTTCGACGTCCTCGTTTTCCAAACTCAGGGGTTTGCTCTTATGTGCGCCGATGGCGATGAGAACGGCTCCGTAGCCTTCTTCGAATAATTCATCGATATCGAAGTCACGGCCCAGCGCTTTGCCGCACTTCAGGTTGATGTTCTCATCGAGCAGCGCATCGATCTCCTTCTCGATGACCTCGCGGGGTAGCCGATACGAAGGTATGGCGCAGGTCAGCATTCCGCCCGGTTCCTTCTCCGCCTCGAAAACCGTCACCTTGCATCCACTGAGGGACAGGTAATGGGCGGCGGTCAAACCCGCGGGCCCCGAACCGATAACGGCAACCTTGGGGATGTCGGCGTCGGGCCACTCCTTCTTTTGCGGCTTGTATGTCGAGGGCTCGATCCGGTCGGTGATGAATCGCTTCAAAGCTCGAATCGCTACCGGACTGCCTCCCGTCGCGCCGGCCCGGCATTTGGTTTCGCAGGGATGGTGGCAGACTCGGGCGCAGATGGAGGGGAATGGATTGGGCTCCCGTATGACCCGGTACGCCTCGTCATATTCCCCACGGCCGATGTGGGCCACATATCGCCACGCTTCGGTCCCCAAGGGGCATGCCGATTGGCACGGCGCGCCCACCAGTTCCTTGCAGACGAGGGCATCGCACCGTTTCTCATTGATATGCTGTTCGTACTCCTCGCGGAAATAGCGCAGCGTGCTGAGCACGGGATTGGGCGCGGATTGCCCCAGACCGCACATCGTCGTGTCCGCCACCACATGAGCCAGTTCTTCGAGAAGATCCAGGTCCTCCATGGTCGCCTTACCCGTGGTGATGTCATCGAGGATCTCGTACATCCGTTGGGTACCCTTCCGGCATGTGAAACACTTCCCGCAGGATTCGTCCTTGAGGAAATGCATGAAGTACTTGGCCACGTCCACCATGCAGGTGTCTTCGTCCATGACGATCATGCCGCCCGAGCCCATGATGGAGCCGGCTTTTACGAGGCTGTCGTAGTCGATGGGTAGGTCAAACATGCGGGCGGGGATGCATCCTCCGGAAGGTCCGCCCGTCTGGACGGCCTTGATTTTCGCGCTGCCCGAAGGCCCTCCGCCGATGTCGTAAACCACTTCCGAGATCTTGATGCCGAGCGGGACCTCCACCAGTCCCGTGTTCTTGATCTTTCCCACCAGGGAGAAGATCTTGGTGCCCGTGTTTCCCGGAACGCCGATCCTCGCGTAGGCGTCGGCGCCCCGATCGATGATCACGGGAATGTTGGCCAGGGTTTCCACATTATTGATGCAGGTGGGATGTCCCCCGATGCCCTTTTCGATGGGGTAGGGAGGGCGTTGCCGCGGTTCACCGATGAAGCCCTCAACGGATCGGATGAGCGCCGTCTCCTCTCCGCAAACGAAAGCGCCGGCCCCGCGCACGATCTGGATGTCGAAGTCGATGCCGGTGCCCAGGATGTTCGTACCCAGGAGTCCCAGGTCGCGTGCCTGGCGAAGCGCAATGATGGTGTGCTTGATGGCGAGGGGATACTCGCTGCGGACGTAGATGAAACCCTCGGTGGCGCCGATGGCGATTCCTCCGATGAGCAGACCCTCGATGATGGCGTGGGGATTACCTTCCAGGAGGCTTCGATCCATATAGGCGCCGGGATCGCCTTCGTCGGCGTTGCAGACGATATACTTCTGCCCGGCGCCGTTGCCGGAAGCCCGTGCGAGCTCCCACTTCTTGCCGGTGGGGAAACCGGCCCCACCCCGGCCCCGCAGACCCGATTTCTTGACCTCCTCGACGATCCATTCGGGATCGATCTTCGATAGCACTTTCTGGGTGGCTGAATATCCACCCAGCTCGATGTAGTTGAAGATCCGGATGGGATCGAGCTTCTGATTGTTTCCCAGTATGATGCGCTTCTGTTTCTTGAAGAAGGGAATGTCATCTTGCCGGTGATACGGCTTTTCGTCGTGGGTATCTTTGTAGATGAGACCCTCGTCGACGAATCCGCCCACGGCGGCCTCGATCACCCTGGGAACATCTTCCATCTTGAGCTGGGGGTAGAGATGACGGCCTGGTTCCACCACGATGAAGGGATCCATCTCGCAGAATCCCTGGCAACCGGTGACCCGCAGCCCGATCTTCGTCTGGAGTCCGCGGTCGAGGATGTAGCGTTTGATGATCCTCAAAATGTCGTTCGAACCGCTCGCCTGGCCTCCCGTTCCGGCGCAAACCACCAAGGTGGGCTTGTCGTACTGGATTTTCTTGTCGTCCTGAATGCGCTGACAAAACTCGACGAACTCCGTGACCGATGACAGCCTGTTCACAGCAACACCTCTCTCCGCAAAGTTCGTCTATTCCAGGCTCACTCCAACGGCACGCCGCCCAGGTCCAGCATGTGGCCACGACAACCGCGGCGGGCGCAGATCTGAACGACGCCCCCGCCGCGAACGATCATGGGCACCATCGGCGCACCGCAATCACTGCACCGGCCGCCGCCGATCAGTTCCGCATGGCAGTGTGGGCAGAACATGTGAACGATTTCGTCGATGGGGATCTCGTACTCCGAGGCGACTTTGTAGCTTCCGTACAGGCTGGAAAGGGCCATCCAGCCGTGCTTGTGGCCGAAGGAGACCGTCACGCGAATGGAAGGGTGGCCGTCGATGACGTGCTCGGAATCCATCAAGCTGTGGTTGCAGCGGGCGCAACTCACTTCCACCGGGAAGACGCGATCATCCGTTTCGATCTCGATCGCGTCCAAGCCCTTGCGGGTCTTTTCGATGATCTCCTTGACCATCGAGGTCCTGACCTTGGAAAAGTAGTGCCCGTCCGCCACGACCACAGGACCCAGAGCGCAGGCCCCCAGACAGTTCACGGTCTCGAGCGAGAAATCCCGGTCGGGTGTCGTCTCGCCCGACTGGATCCCCAACTGTTCCTGAAACGCCTCAGCGATCCTGGGACCACCTTGTACGTGGCAGGCGGTTCCCAGACAGACGGAGATGAGGTGCTTGCCTCGAGGTTTTAGGCTGAAGGCTCTGTAGAAAGTGGCTACGCTGTAAACGTCCACCAAGGATCGTCCGGTTTTCTCGAGCGATCTTTCTCAGCTCATCTTCAGGAAGGTATCCATACCTTGCCTGGACACGCTCCAGGAGATTAATGACACCTACGTGATCGCTGTCGGTTTTCTCTACGAATTTCCACTGTCCGGATTCATCCCGTTTCTCCCTCGTCCCTGTCCACTTCGGTCTGAGCGACATCAGCGCTCTTCCAGATATTCTTCACAGTGCCACACCCCACCCTCGGACTTCGGGAAGAGGCAGGTATGGCGATTCGCGCAGTTCACGCACAAGCCCTTGAATTCCTCTCCATCCTTCTTCTGGCGTGCTCGGCTCGTCCGATCGGCACTGAAATCGATCCCTTCCGTTCTTCCGAGAACCGGAGGGATGGTGAGCCATCGTTCTCCTTGACGAATGCAGCGTTCTTCCCGTACTCCGACTATTCAATTGGTGTGCCAAAGCGCGCGCGAGACACCAACAGGCTGTTCTGCGAAAAGTAACTGTCGGATTGAGAATGCTAAGTTGTGACTGCGCAGGATGTCTGCAAGGGGATGCCACCTCGGCGCGAATCCCAATCGAGATGGGGAAAAATGCTCGGAGGGAATGCTGATGTGTCCGGGGCGTTTTGCCTCGGTGGGGCGTAACGTACCGATTATCGACTGTGGAACCTACGGAGGTTTCCGTTTCCGAGTCGTTTCATTTTTTCGCGTAGCGTCTTTCGATCGATCCCCAGGATTTCGGCCGCCCGGGTCTTGTTGCCGCCCACCGAAGCCAGCACGTTGCGAATGTGCTCCGCCTCCACCTCGGCCAGCGTCCGCTGCAATCCTGTTTCGCGCACGCCGGCGTAGCGCATCAAGGCAGGCAGGTCGGGCGCATCGATGAGATCGGAGTCCGTCATCACCACGAGGCTGTGTACGACGTTCTCGAGCTCGCGCACGTTCCCCGGCCAGGCGTAGTTTCTCAGCATCTCGAGGGCTTTGTCCGAGAACCGAGGCTCCGGTTTTTCCGCTTCCGCGGAGTACTTTCGCGCGAAGTGCTTGGCCAGGAGGAGTATGTCATCTCCCCGGTCCTGAAGAGGTGGAAGGACGATCTCGATCACGTTCAGGCGATAGTAGAGGTCCTCCCGGAAGCTGCCTTTCTTGACGAGACTCAAGAGGTCCTTGTTCGTCGCCGCGAGGATCCTGACGTTGACTTTCCGGGGCTGAGTCGAGCCCGACCATGCAGACTTCCTTCTCCTGCAGGACCCTCAGGAGCTTGACCTGCATGGCGAGGCTGGTCTCGCTGACTTCGTCCAAGAAGATCGTGCCGCCATCCGCGGTCTGGAAGAAGCCGGCCCGGGACTCCATCGCTCCGGTGAAGGCGCCCTTGACGTACCCGAACAGCTCGCTCTCCAGCAGACTCTCCGGTATGCCGCCGCAGTTGACCGGCACGAAAGGCGCCGAGGCCCGTTTGCTGCTGTAGTGGATGGCCCGGGCCACCAGCTCCTTCCCCGTGCCGCTCTGGCCGGTGATCAAGACCGTGGCCGGGGTGGAGGCGGCCTTGGCGATGGCGCTGAAGACCTGGTTCATGGGCTCGGATTCACCCAGCAGGCCGTACCGGGACTTGATGGTCTGTGGCAGACGGTCCTGAATGGCCATACGCAGTTTGAGCTTGTCCAGCGCGCGCCGGACCGCGGAAAAAAGCTCCTCATCCGTGAAGGGTTTGGTGAGATACTCCTCCGCCCCGGCCTTGATGGCGTCCACGGCGCCTTCCACCGTGGCGTAGCCGGTGATCATCATGACTTCCGTGTTCTTCAAGTTCTCCCGGACGTAGCGAATCAGATCCATCCCGGAGATCTCGGGCATCTTGTAGTCGGTGATCACCAGATCCACGGGCGTGTCGTCCAGGATCTTGATCGCTTCGGCCACGCCGGGTGCCGCGAGCACCTCGTAGCCCTCGGAGCTCAGGTTTCGCTCGAGCATTTCCAGCGTCGCCGGGGAATCGTCCACGATCAGGATACGTTCTTTCTCCGCTCTGTTTTTCATTCGTGTCTCTCGTCAAACCTGTTCCGGGCTCTCGAGCGGCAGGCGGATGTGGAACCTTGTGCCTTTTCCTTTCTCCGTGTCGACCGTGATCTCGCCCCCGTGCGATGTTACGATGCCGTGCACCACGGCCAAGCCCAGCCCCGTTCCCTCGTTGACATCCTTGGTTGTGAAGAACGGTAGGAAGATCTGCTCATGACGTCCTCGCTCATGCCCGTGCCCGTGTCTTCGACGCTGAGGCAAATTCCGTCATCCACGCCCGGGTCTCCACGGTCAGCGTGCCTCCCTCCGGCATGGCCTGGATCGCATTGACCACCAGGTTGACGAGAACCTGGTTCATCTGGCCCGCGTCGATGGTGATCTCCGGAAGATCCGCGGCCAGACGTCGGACGAGCTCGAATGCCGGCCTTCACACACCGCGCCTCGAAGAAGTACAGGCCTTCGTTCACGACGTCGTTCAGGTTCACCGGTGCCTTCTTGGGAGGAAGCTGGCGCGCAAACGTCATGAGTTTCCTGATGATCTCCCTGGCATGGAGCGAGGCGGATTCGATGCTCTTGAGATCTCTTCTCCACCTGGTCGGGCAGCTCCGGTGATTTCTTCGCCAACTGGGCGAAGCCCAGGATGTTGCCCAAGGGTTCGTTCAGCTCGTGGGCCACGCCGGCGGCGAGCTGACCGATGGTGGCAAGACGGTCGGCGTGCCTGAGCTGATCGTGCAGTGAGGCCTTTTCCTCGTCGGCCTCGTGTACGTTGGTAGAAGATGGCCACCTCCCGCGCCACGCTGTCGATGAGGCTGCGCTCTTCAGCCAAGAAAGGCCCTTCGTCCAACGTCAGCTTCTTTTCGAGGTAGGCCACCTCCACGAAGCCGACCTTCTGGTTGTCCACAACGACATCGGATATCTGCCGGTAGGGCGTTTCCCGAAAGCCCTCGGTCGAGTAGGACCTGCCGTCCAGGACGATACGAGCACAGGCGATCTCGGGATAGAGCCAGGCGGGAGGAAGTAGGTCGGCGATGTCCTGAATGATCGCGTCAAAGGGTGCTCCCGTTTGTGCCACCACGCGGGCGATGCCGTAGAGGCACGTGAGCTCTTTGACCCTTTCCCTGAGCTCGATCTGGGCGTACTGATGGGAAAGCGCGACTCCGAGGACTTCGGAGATGTCCTCGTAAAAGTTCAAATCATGGATTGAGAAGAATCCCTTCTGCTTGCTCTTGAGCTGTAGGAGTCCTATACATTCCTGCTCGATTCGGATGGGGATTAAGGCAATGCTCCTGTAGGGGCCGGGAAGACGCAGTGTGCGGGAAAAGGAAGGTTGCGCCATGTGCTCTTTCAGGTTTGTCTCGCGTGAAGTATCGTCGGTCCAGAAGCTGCCTCTCTCGGTGACGTAGGGATGCGATGTGTCGACCGTTCCCTTAACCACATCGCAGCAGAGCCTTTCCATGCTCAGTTCGCTGACGGTATTCGGTGGTACGGTCGTGTCTTCCCCCAACGGGCAGGGCACCAGAATGAAACCGAAGGGCATCTTGGTCGAGCGAGTGAGTGAACATCGGAAATGCTTGTGCGAATCCTCTTTGACCCACAGCTCCGTGGCGTCGGCTCCCGAAAAGGTCATGATTTTCTCCGACACCTTGGGTAGGAAGTCCTTCCTCAAGAGCCCCCGAGTCGCGTATTTCAGGAGCTCATGAGACAGCCGACGGAATCGTTCGAACATCGTCCTCGCCTGAAGGATGAAGTCTACCTTGAGATGTTTTGTGTTCTCCGGAAGTGATACTTGAAGCCTCGTTGAAAAAGACGTCCTTTAATCTCGGTGCCATATACCTCCCCGTCCGTTACGTCCATCGACCTTGATGCATAGTGGTTTTTCTAGATTCACGTGGCGGACGTGAGGGGTTTCCTCAACCGACTCCTGTTTGTTGAGCCAGTCCCAGTCGATTCCCGGCCGGCTGTCGTGATGTACGGCGAGGTAACTCACCTGGAAGCTCGTCATGTTGTGAAAGAAGTGTGAGCCCTGGCTAAGCTCCACGTTCATCGTGGGCAGCGTGGTTTCAACGATGACCTTGGCGGACGAAATTTGATCCCAGGTGACCGGGATTCCGAGCCAGGGATCGGAGGAGCCCCATCGGCCGAATCCCATCAAGAGCGAGCGGCGCCCCTCATCGATGAGCGATCGATTGATGCGATCGATTTCGGCGGCAATTGCCGTCGTGTAGCGGGCTTCGAAAGTATCCGGCTTCACATAGACCACGTCACGGATGTCATTGACGACGCCGTTACCCATCGCCCGGCTGGATCCTACGAGCAGGCCGGGACCCTCTAGCTCGTCCAGCCGGATCTCCACGAGTTGATCGGAAACGACCATGGGACGGACCTGCAAAAAACCGAGCCGTGCGCGGTTGGATGGCTCCAACGTCATGGCGAACTCAATTTCGACTTGGGCGTCGACCTTTTCCCTACACAGGGTTATCAATTCTTTGACGAGGTCGTTGAACGGAATGTCTCCGAGTGTCAGAAGCGGTGCAAAGTTGAGGACCCGGGGCCCCTGGTTTCCGATGCCCATCGTGAGACGATCGGACTGCGCGTTGTAAGTGGATGCCGTGACCTTCAATGTTCCGTCGTACTCCGCCTGGCCGATATCGGCCTGGAGGAGATACTCCGTCTCCGTAATGGGATTGTACTCCGGCGGCCGGCCCATGTTGACCGCCCAGAAACGGAGCTGGGAGTTTTTCATGAGATCTCCAATCGATCCATAAGGCGGCGGAGCGGACGGGTGGGCGGGGGAGTACGTCCAGGTGATTCCCCCATCGACGATGGTTTTTCCCAATCCGAGCGCCAGATTGACCACACCTTCCTTGGGGCGAGCGCGGCCGACGGGATAGAAATTGAAGGAGCGTGCCACGCCCGAGATGTGGGGATAGAACCGATCCCCGTGACGTCGCCCGACGACCTCTTGAAGGACCACGGCCATCTTTTCGGACTCCACATCGTGGTCGGTAGCGCGGATGTAGCCCTTGGCAGTTTTGAAGAACGCCGAGGCATACACGAACTTGATGGCTTCCGCCAGCCTATGAAACCGCTGAGCAGGGTCGTGCTGGTTATTGGGGATCATCTTCGTCGCGTAGACGCCGGCAAACGGTTGATGAAGCGCGTCTTCTAGTAAGCTCGAAGAACGCACTGCAACCGGTGTGTGAACCTTCTCAATGAGAGCCCTTAGGTCACCGAGCATTTCGACGGGCAGATCGGCCTTCTGGAAGGCGTGAGCAATGCGGTCATCTGGCATGTCGGAAAGAGCGATATCGTTGAGATCATTACGCTCCATGAACAAGTCGAACATTTGCGTTGTGATGACGACCAATGTGGGAACCTGGACATCGATGCCGGGGAATCGATTCGGGTCGAGATCGGTCGCGAGGAAATCCTTGATGAAGGCGAGTCCTTGTGCTTTGCCGCCCAGTTCACCATCGCCGATGCGAGTGAAACGCTCCCGGGCTCCGAAGAATTCACGATTGAATCGCGGTATTCCCCGGTTGGGGACCGGGCTTGTCTTGGCATGACACTCAGACCCAACCTCGGTCCTTGCAGGCACGCGCCACGCGGTCGATAGCGATCATATAAGCTGCGTCGCGTGTGAAGAGTTTTCTCTTTTTCGCCAGTTCGCTCACAGCGATATAGGCGGACGTCATCTTGACATCTAATTTGCCGAGAACCTCATCTTTCTCCCAGTAGTAGTTCATGTTGCTTTGTACCTGCTCGAAGTAGCTGCAGGTGACGCCGCCGGCGTTAGCCAGAAAATCGGGAATCAAAAAGATGCCTCGCGATTTGATCTCCTCGTCTGCTTCGAGAGTGGTCGGACCATTGGCCCCTTCAGCGATGAGCTTGACCTTTTGGCTGATGAGCTGAACGTTGCTGTGGTTGATCTGATTCTCGAGTGCCGCCGGCATGAGGATGTCGACGTCCTGTTCGATCCACGCTTCGCCCGGCAGGATCTCGTAGCCGAGATCCCTGGCCTTGGCCTTTTCTATGCCGCCGAACGGATCGGCAATCTTCATCAGCTCTTCGATGTCGATGCCGTCCTTTTTTCGGAAAGCATAGGTCTTCTGTTCTTCTTGGTCCCAGCAGGCGACACAGACGACGGAACCGCCCAGCTGCTGGTACAAGCGGATAGCATACTGAGCAACATTACCGAAGCCCTGGACACTTGCGGTTGTGTCTTCCGCCCGAACCCCCATTTCCTTCAGCGCTTCTCTGGCGGTGAAGATGACGCCGAAACCGGTCGCTTCACGCCGACCCAGCGATCCGCCCATCCCCACCGGCTTTCCGGTGATGAATCCCGGAGACCTGGCGCCTTGGATGTTCTCGTACTCGTCCAGCATCCAAAGCATATGCTGAGCGGATGTCATGACGTCCGGTGCCGGGACATCGACGGAGGGTCCGAGGCTCTTGGCAATTTGGCGCACGTACCCCCGACAGATTTGCTCCTGCTCGCGGGAGCTCAGGTTGTGCGGATCGCAAATGACACCGCCCTTACCTCCTCCAAGTGGCAGATCCAAGAGTGCGCATTTCCACGTCATCCACATGGCCAAAGCTCGCACGGTGTCGAGCGTTTCCAATGGATGGAAACGAATACCGCCCTTGCAGGGCCCTCTGGCGTCATTGTGGTGGACACGGAATCCTCGAAAAACACTCACAGTCCCGTCGTCCATATGGACGGGAATCGAGAACGAGTATTCTCGAAGGGGATAGCGAAGAAGCTCGCGCGTTCCTTCATCGAGAGTCAAAAGTTCTGCGACTCGATTGAACTGTGCTTTCGCGATTTCATATGAGTTGTAAGGTTTGACCTTTTTCTTGGGACTCGCTGCTACCGCGCTCATGGTACCCTCCTAAGGATACGATTTTCCGTTCCGTGGTCGCGCTATTACTCCGAGCCGACGGATGGAATCCACATGCTCTTTTCGGTGGCAAATATCGAAATGTTCGCGACCGTAACTAATCCTCTAGTTCTTATTCAGATGATGCCCTCATGGGAAAGGGCGAGGCCTTGCTCCCGAGGTGGACAAGCGGCTTTTTTCCTTGTGACCGTTCTTGATGCGCCTCTCTGACTGAGGAACGTCGTTATTGCACCCGACATTGTATCCCATAGTTGCATTCCAAGCCGATGAGCTTCACTCGAGAGCCTACTTTTTGCGAGATTCCATAATCCGTCGAATCGTGCCGGTGTCGTGGCAGTTCGGATGCCCACCGAATGGAAGGGGTCATAAACACTGTGGATGAAATCCAGAGATTTCCCCGTTGTCTTCCGGTTGAGCACGGAGTCGAGCTCGAGACCGCACCAATGCATGCCTTCACAGTCTATTCTCGCACCAGCCAGTTAGCGACTCCCATGTCGTCGGTGAAAGCGGGTAAAACTTTCCGGCTTCGTACACAACACTCAAAGAGGAGCTACCGCAATTGAACGCCAGAACGTTCACGTTCTTTCTCTTTGCTGGATGCACTACGACGGCTTGATTTGTCATCCCGGATCAGGTTTTTCCCGTAAACCGTTACGGTGAACACAGGGCAGGAAGCACGGCGCACGACTTTTTCGGTGACACTGCCCATAAGAAGGTGCTCGATCCCGGTCAAACCGTGTGTAGCGATAACGATCAGATCACTCGCGAGCTCCTTTGCGCACTCGGTGATATCGGCAGCAGCCCGTCCCTCGATGACATGGAACTCGGCGGTTAGTTCTGGACCTTCCGCTTCCTCGAGAAATTGCTCCAAAGCTTCCCTCGCCTTTTGTTGAACCGATAGCGTCAGATCGTGTCCATGGAGCCTCTCCAACGCATAGAATGAGGGATGAATCACCTCTTCGACGACATGGAGGAGCTGCAACCGCGCATCATAAGAAGCCGCGATTTGCTTTGCGTACCGTAAAGCATGTTTGGAGTGTTCCGAGAAATCGATGGGCACGAGAATTCTGTCGAGCTCCTCAATGAGCCTTGGCTCCTTGCGCTCTCGGATCGTGAAGACGGGACAGGACGACAAACGAACGACCTCTTCCGCTACACTTCCGAGGACAAGGTGCCCTATTCCACGCCGGCCGTGGGTGCCGAGGACGATGAGATCGATATCCTGCTCTCTGGCGTATTTCAAAATGACCGGAGCCGCAGAATTACCTCGGCGTTGGACCGGGACGATCCTGACTTGGTCTGGCGTGTAAGGCTCGAGCATCGTGGTCATTTGACGTTGGGTTGCTTCCTCGAGCTGCCGGTTGAGCGTATCGACGTCGACGAAGGAGAGCTCCGGTTGGTTGTAGAAGCCATACAAGATCACGGCATGGAGCACGTGGAGCTCTGCTTGATACTGCTTGGCCAGGTAAAGAGCATGGGTGAGCGCTTGTTCAGCGCATGGGGAAAAATCAGTCGGAAATAGAATGCGTTTCAGCTCAATCATGGTCATCCACCTTTGTAAGGTTCATCGAGATGCGCCTCCTCAGCAAGGTGCTCGGATCGATGAAGGCTGTCCCAATCGCGCGCCGCGGATTTGATCAGGTGGTATAGGTCGTCCTTCAAAGCCTTGACCGGGTCGATGATTCCCAGGGCGGCGTAGCGCTCCAAATGGTCACAAAGTCGAGCACACAAGACCTGTGCGAAAGGACCGAACGTATCCATCCGGTCGGCCTCCACCAGCCGCGCCAGATGAGTGCTCGCCTCGCCATCTCCTTTGCTGAGGCAGTCGATCAGTTCCTTGGTCTCTTGGTCGAGGTCGATGGTGAAGTCATCGAAGCCGACGTCGGCTGACTTGGTTCTCTCTGCCATTGCACCTGGCTCCTTCACCTCGACGTGTTCAAGCGGCGTAAGTCGCTCCTACTGCATCTCGGTAGATGATCGGTTCATAGCGAATCGGGAGGTACTCGGGAAACCACATGGCTTGTCGAAGCTTCTGCTCGAGATTATCGAGCATCTCCGGCTCAGCATGTCCCTCCTTAACCGCCTGTAATACCGTGGCAGAGGCTACTGCTAAGGAGCACTCCCGGATGCGAGTCAGCTCCGGATATATTGCACACTCGTCGAGATCGGTTCTCGTGACCTGAGCAGCCAACGCCTTGGCGGCTTCGAGGAACATGGTATCGGTGACCCGCTTTGCTCGTGAGACGGTCAGACCCAATCCGATCCCTGGGAAGATGAAAGCATTGTTACCCTGACCGATGCGATAACGCGTGCCGTTGTAAGTAACGGGAGGGAAGGGGCTTCCGGTTGCCATGATGGCCCGTCCTCCCGACCATGGGATGGCGTCCTCGGGACGACACTCCGACTTCGAGGTCGGATTGGAGAGTGGGAACACGATCGGGCGCCGGTTGACCTTGGCCATGGCCTTGATCACACCTTCGCTGAAAGCACCAGGCGATCCCGATGTGCCAATCAGAATGGTCGGGTTGGCATTTGCGATCGTCTCTTCGAGCGTGATGCGCGATCGGTCACCGAGCTCGTAGCCCGCGACCTCGTCAACTTCTCTTGCGTAGGTGGCCTTGAAATCCTCGAGGTACGAGCGCGACTTAGTGACCAGGCCTTTGCTATCAACGGTCCAAATGCGCGCCATGGCTTCTTCTCGGCCAAGGCCTTCCTCCATGAACGCTGCCACAATCAAATTGGCAATGCCCTGAGCGGCTGCTCCGGCACCTGCAAAAACCACGCGCTGGTTTTTCATGGATTGCTTCGTGATGCGGAGCGCGCTGAAAAGGCCGGCAAGCACGACTCCAGCCGTGCCTTGGATGTCGTCGTTGAAGGTGCACAACTCGTCTCGAAAGCGATCGAGTTGCTTGATGGCATTGCCCTTGAGAAAGTCCTCCCATTGAAGCACGACATCGGGGAAGACCCTCTTCACAGCGGCAACGAACCGATCGATGAACTTCTGATAAGCATCTCCACGCACTCTTTCGTGTCGCATTCCCAAATACAGTGGATCTTTCAACCGCTCCTCATTATCCGTCCCGACGTCGAGCATGATGGGTAAGGTGGTGTAAGGGGACACGCCGGCGCATAACGTATAGAGACAGAGCTTCCCGATGGGAATGCCCATTCCGCCGGCTCCTTGATCACCGAGGCCGAGTATGCGCTCACCGTCGGTTACCACGATGACGGAAGGATTCTTGATCCCGGAGTTGATCAGAATTTTCTCGATGTGGTCTTGTTGTTCGCAGCTTATATACACGCCGCGGGGTTTTCGGTAAATATGGGAGAACTTCTGACAAGCTTCTCCCACGACCGGCGTGTACACGATAGGCATCATTTCATCGATGTGCTCATGCACCAGACGGTAAAAGAGGATCTCGTTCCGGTCGTGTAAGCCGGTCAAATAGACGAACTTGTCGATGTTCGTGGGGTGAGTCAAGTAGTTTTCGTAAATTCGGTCGAGCTGCTGCCGGATCGTACAGACCGCCGGTGGTAACAAACCGTGTAAGTCGAGCTCCGACCTTTCACGGTTGGTGAAAGCCGTCCCCTTGTTCGTCATTGGGTTCAGGAGAAGGGATTCACCTTTCATCGGAACCGCAAAGTACTTCTGCCCGCTCGTTGGATCGAATCGGATGCTGAATTGCATCAGTGTCCCTCCGTGGTTGGTCGACTTCCGTCGTCGCTCTTGCTCCATTCTCAAAGGCGTGAGATGAACTCACGCTTTCTATCGGCCTAGTTGAAAAGCATGGGACGTGCCAAAAAAGCGAGGGTGGCAGTCAACGGGTTCGGAGTCGATAAGCCTAGATAGGGGAGGAGGTTATGGCGAAACAGACGAGATGATTTGCCCGGAAGTCGACTTCCGATGTCTCAGCGGAGATACACGGACACCCTTGGGAGAAGGAGAGTTGTGCGGGTCAGTACAGCTTTTTGTCTCGCAGCCTCGAGCCTCCCTTGTCTCCGTGAGACCGGTTCTAAGGAAGCTGAGTCTGACTGTCGAGGCATTCTCGAGGAGCCTTGGCTTGGGTATGCTATCCCGGCGGCCATTCGGCGTGGCGGGTCGGGCGCAACAGGTCTTATCGTCCTGTCACACCCATCGAACGGCAGGTTACAGGAATGGTTCAAAGGAGGATGGTTTTCCTTGCAGTCGTGCAGCCTGGGAGCAGTACAAACTGGCTTGCATTTTGCTGTCGTCTGGTCTGGATAGAGCCTGCAGATCGAGACTCATATCGAGCGCGAGCCAACGGGAGAGATCAACATGCTGGTGGAATCAGACATTGCACACACCCTTCGAGCCCGCAAAATTGCGGAAGAACGAGCCTCGGGCGAGAGCGTGCCCATTGCGGAGCTCCCCGCTGAGTCATCGTTCATCCACGTGCTCGGCGTCGATTACATACACACCACTACGGAGGAGGGCGGTGACCTGTATCTGACTGCAGCGGGATTGCCGTATGCTGAGCACTTGCAGCCCGAAAACTGGTACGAACCTCAGTGGTTTCGGTCGCAACGTGAAAGACTCGAAGGAACGGGAAGCGTCTATGCCGTACCCACGAAGCCTATAGGTGGCGAGAACCTTGCACTGGTCGTTAAATTCAGCCGTGTTGGAGAGAAAGTGCCCATCGATACGGATCTCATCGAGAATGTCTTGTGTTGCGAGTTCAACGGGCCGTTCGAGGAGTTTGCCCTCGTTGAGGAACTTCGCCAAAGCCGGCGAGGATCGCCGGATTTCAAGATCCAAACCCAGGTGCCGCTCGCCATTTACGTTCCGCCCGAGCGAACACAGCTCTCGGGAAGTGGACGTTTCCAGTGGCGGGTGGCCCGAAAGGTTGCTCAGCACCCCGGTATCAGCATCGATATCATGCGGGAGTACATCATGGTCTATGGCTGGCTATCTGGTATCGATGCGTGGCAAGCGAAGACGATGGGATTCCTTTCTGAAGACGAGGCCCGAGCGCTGAACGATCGAGCCATGAACGAGATCCGCGACAAGGGCTTCAGCGTGCTGGACATGAAACCGGCCCACGTCATCGTACAAGTTGTCGAGCCCGGGCGCCTAATGGCAAGTAACGGGCAGATCGCCTATGGACTGGTTGATTTCGAGCTGCTGGAGCGAACCGCGGAGTACTGGCAGGAGCTCAAGGTAGGACGTTTAGAGGCCTATCAACGACGGAAACGTGAGTTGCTCGAAGGCGAAAACAAGGATTCGCGGAGCTCCGCTCCGCTTCCGGCGAACCTTCGCGCGGTGGACATCTTGGGCGTCGACTACATCCACGGCCGGGTAGAGAGTACTGGCGGGATGTTGTGGGTCGTAGGCCGGGAGCCCGAGCTCTACGATTACTTTTTGCCGGAACGCTGGCGTACAACTCCGCAGATCCGATTCATGGATACCCATGAGACCTATTTCACGACGAGCAAGGACAACATTCGCTTCGTGTGGAAGGTCTCTCGCGTGGGAGAGCGACCCGAGATGGCCGCCTTCGGGGCCGACGGATTTCGGATGCTGGCCTACGGCTTCAACAGCCCGTTTGAGAAGGTTGCAGCAGCCTGGTGGCTACGTCGTCGAGGAATTCCGACCATCTTGCCGCGCGCGGTTTACCGAACGGGGCATCGGTCGCAGCTCGACGAGTCGCTTTTCGATCCCAGCCGTTATCATACTCATGCAGGTTTTCGAGCGTTGGATGGAGGGCCGATTCTGGAAGCTAGGCGCAATTACATCACGATCTGGGACTACTGGGATGGTTCGGATCCGGCTCGGGAGGAAGAGGAAGCGCCTGTGGCACGAGCGCTAAACGTCGACCAGGCAGCCGAGCGTGGATTGCTGGACCCTCAGGAATCCGCCGGGCTGGTTGCAGATTTCAGAGAAAAGCTCGAGAAGGAGGGGGTCGAAGTATTTCGGTTGGTGCCTGCGCACATTCTTCTTTGCCTCGACGCAGATCAAACACTGGCGCGCGATGAAAGTGGTGGGCTGAAAGCCTGCCTGTGCAACTTCCAATATTTACGCCTTCCCACTTGGCAGAAGTATGACGCGATAGCGAGCCGCACTATGGAAGATCGGAATCGTGCCATAGCTCCTTGATGTTCACGGGCGGTGCTTCCCTGTTGGTTGTGAGGGAGACGTATGTACGTGCTAGTGTATCCTTTGCCATGCTGAGAATGGCGTTGATCAGTCCGAGGGCATGGGCGAGATCTTCAGGTCCTACCGAAGATAGGATTCGTTTCCACAGTGCCTCCTCCAAGACATTGATAGCGGTCTGCACCTCGAAGAGATCGTACCCGGCGGCGAAACGATCGTGGCCTATGCGGGTAGCCCAGTCGATGATCGGATCGGCGCGATGTGCTTCCAGACAACGAAGCGTCTGATCGAGTAGGGTGGTAAGTCGCTCATGGGCAGCATCAATACCTTCCTCTTCGTAGTGCCGTAGCCGGGCTTGGTGTAGCTCCGCAACAGCTCCCCTCACGAGGTCGTCGGCGTTCTCCCGTACCAACTCTGTCAAGTTCATTGTGACCTCCATTCCCAGATATCCCGATACTCAAAGAGCATGTGGCGTGCCAAAATGGGCTGGCGGAATGAAGTCCACGAAATAGACCATTTTCAAGAGGGGATTCGAGCGGCGTGGGCTCACTTTTGGAGAGCTGATTGCCGATCGTGTCTCATCGATGGAACAGGACGACACATTCCACTCTGCAGCAAGATTTGCTAGGAGTGAGTCAGTAGGCTTTGCTTTGCAGGCTCGGCCCACATGATGCTTGAGCCTCTTCCTTGGGTGGCACATACTTTGCTGGTAGTTCGCGGAGAGTAGTGCCAAGGAGTACGCCATTGACATGGATAGCACGAAAGGATCATCGATGAGCCTAGTGATCGCAGAAACACTCACCAAGAGCTATGAAATGGGTGAGGTCGAGGTGCAGGCTATTCGCGGTGTCGATTTCAACATCGCGAAGGGCTCGTTTGTTACGTTTGTCGGACCTTCGGGAAGCGGGAAAACTACGCTGCTCAATCTAATAGGTTGCCTCGACAAGCCCACCGAGCGGTCGACTCCTCGTCGACGGCCGCGACGTCTCCCGTCTGGATCGGAACGAAGGGGCGCGGTTTCGAGGCGCCAACATTGGTTTCATATTCCAAGATTTCAACCTGATCCCCGTGCTGACGGTCTTCGAGAACGTCGAGTACCCTTTGGTCATGGTACAGAAACGTTCCCGCATCCGAGCGGCGCCGCACTGTGACGGAGCTTCTCGAGGCGGTGGGAATGGTGGAGCTTAGAGACAAACGTCCCGATCAGCTCTCCGGAGGCCAGAAACAGCGGGTGGCCATTGCCAGGGCCCTCGTCACGCATCCGAAGTTGGTGCTGGCCGACGAGCCGACGGCCAACCTCGATCATGAAACGGCCTACGCCATCATCGAGCTTGATGAGAAAAATGAAAGACGAGCTCGATACGACGTTCATCTTTTCGACTCACGACACGCGGATCATCGAGAAGTCGAAATCATCCACACCTTGGAAGACGGTATGTTGACCGGTCGACGGAACGGTGGAAGGAAGAGTCCCATGAATAATATCTTCAAGATCGCCATGAGAAACCTCTTCCGCTACAAAAGAAGAACGCTTCTGACCATGGCCCTGATCGTCTCCGGCATGGTCTTTGTCCTGGTTTTTGTCGCCGTGACCGGGTCCTTCAAGAACATGATGATCGCCAAATCACCGACTCCTTTCTCGGACACATCCAGATTCACCGGAGAGGATACCTGGCGTCCATCGACAATCCTCCCGCTCCATCTCAACCTTCAACCCAAGCAGGTCGAGCGGGTGGAGAAGCTCTTGCTCGAGAGCGAAGGCGTCGAGTCCTATTCGGAGCGCATCAAGTTCGGCGCCGGTTTCAGCAACTACGAGCAGACGACCAACATCCGGATCAACGGCGTCGATCCGACTAAGAGAGTTCGAGACCTGCCCGTCTGCTGCTCTCGCGGGTGATCGAGGGAGAGCCGGAGCCGAGCTCTCTCGACAGGGGCAAGCTGTTGATTCCCGCTGCTCCTGGCCCGGGGGATGAAGGTCTCGAGGTCGGCGACACGGTTGTGGTGATTGCTACGAACCGTGACGGTTCGGTCAACGGCGGGAACTTTGTCGTCGGTGGCATTCTGGAGAGCGCCACCGGTCCCGGGGGCCGAGACGGCTACATGCATATCGAGGACGCCAGAGAGCTTCTGCGGATCGACGAGAATGAAGTGAGTGAGTTTGCCATTCGAGTCAAGGATTTCAACGACTGGATGCAGTTCACGGCCGCTTGCAGTCGGCTCTCTCGGACAGCTCAACAAGCAAGGTCGGCCGGTTTTCGAGGTCCACACCTGGGAGAGGCTCTCTCCCTTCTCCAACATCGCCAATATGATCGACGTCATGACCTTCTTCGTGAAGCTCATGCTGGTTTCCGTCGTCTTGATCAGCATCATGAACGTCATGATCATGGCTATTTACGAGAGAATTCGCGAGATCGGAACCATCGCCGCCATCGGGACCCTACCGTCCAAGATCCTGTCTCCTCTACGTGACGGAGGGATTCCTTCTAGGCGTCATTGGGAGCATTGTCGGGCACCGTCTTGGGATGCGGTTATCGTATTCATTCTCAATCTCTGGAAAATTCGCATTCGCCTTTGGACGCCAGGAGAGACCTTTTGCTGGCGCCCACCTTGGATTCTCGGAGCTTGGTCACGGTTTCGCTGCTCGTGATTGCGGTGGCCGTCGTCGCCAGCCTCCAGCCCGCATGGAAGGCATCCAGGATGGAGCCTATCGATGCTCTTCGGCATGTCTAGGAGGAAGATCATGACAGCGAGGATTTTCGTTCAGCTCTGTGGCGGCGCTCGTGGGCACCGGCCTGGCCTGGCACAAAACGGGGACGAGATTCTGGAGAAAGTGGACCGAAACTTGATGCCGGAGTCTTTCGAGTCCTACCGAAAGCTCATCAACATCGAGCCGGACGGGAGCCAGCGGGAGTTCATTCTGTTCACCGTGAAGAAGGGCAACGACAAGGTCGTCTCGCTTTTCCTGTCTCCCGCCAGCGAGGAGGGCCGTGCCACGCTGAGGCTGGGCGACAACATGTGGCTCTACATACCGAACGTGGGAAAACCCATAAGAATCACGAGTCTCCAATCGGTGGTGGGCGGCGTGTTCAACAACGCCGACATCTATGCGTCTCGACTACCATCTGGAGTACGACGTCGAGGCAGATGGAGGACTTGGGCGAGACTATCTTTTGACGCTCAAGGCAAAGACCGAAAACCGTCGCTTACGATCGCCTCAAGATGACGGTCGACAAGAAAGCTCTGGTCCCGACCGAGATCGAGTGCTTCGCCTCGTCCGGACTCCTCATCAAGACGCTTCACTTCAAGGAGATGAAGTCCTTTGACGGCAACATCCGGCGTCCATCGGTCGTCGAGACGGACAGTCCTCTCCAGAAGGGCTACAAGTCGGTCATGATCTTCGCCGAGATCAAGAAGAGGGACGTTCCCGACGAGGCCTTCACGCTCAACTTTCTCCCGCGAGTGGAATCCCTCCGATGAGGAGGAGTCGTCTCCTAGTATTTCTCATTCTTGGCAACAGCCTCTTCTCGTCCCCGCTTTTTGCTCGAGAGTCGCAAGAGTACGAGTTCGACCTTTCAGAATTCGAGAAAAAGCCCTATACCTTTGGCGGCTTTTTCGAGCTCGAGCCCATGCTCTTTGTTCTAGATAGGGATTCGGCGTTGTACAAGCTGAGGTTTCCCGGTGGGGACGAAGGTCGCTTATTGGGGCGGACCGATCTTGGCGCTCGGCTCGAAGCGACCTACGAAAAAGGCATTTTTTCTGCGTTCGGGAGGGCCGAAGGTTTCGCTTTCTATGACGACCGCGGGTGGGATGGCAGGTTGGACCTTCTCGAAGGTTATCTGACATTGAAACCCACTCCGGGATTCGCGTTGGACGTCGGCAAGAAAGTCACGAAGTGGGGGACGGGGTTCTTCCAAAACGTGGTCTCCTTCGTAGACCGCCCGAAAGACCCCGAAGACCCGCAAGAACCGCTCGAGGGGTTCTACGTCTTGAGGGCGGATTTCATCAAGGCCTTCGATGGTGCGCTGCGGAATGTGACGTTTACCCCCGTTGTCATCCCTGTCGGGCAAGACATCAATAGAAGCTTCGGAAGGCCCGACCACGTCAATTTTGCCGGCAAGCTCTACTTGTTACTTTGGGATACGGATCTGGATTTCTTGTTCTTCACCGGAGACAGCCGAACGACGCGCTACGGTGTTGATTTCGCCAGGAACATCAAGTCCAACCTCGAGATCCATGGCGAGTTGGCTCGGATCACCGATGTTGCGAGGAGATCGCTCGACGCAGGAGGTGAAGTGTCTCTCGTGGATGTTGACGTTCTTAGCGCTCTGGCCGGGATGAGGTATCTGACACCAAACCAGCTCACGATTATTGCGGAGTACTATCACAACGGACAGGGCATTGAAGAAGAGTCCTTCGAGAACTTTCTCGGGTTCGTGGATGAAACTCACGAGGATTTCATAGCCACCGGTCGAGACGAGCCTCTTCAGGAAGCTCAATCCCTGCGGGGGACGTTCGCCGGAACCAATCCCATGCGCGACTACCTGTATTTTCGAGCCACCCAGAAAGAACCTTTTGGTATCCTCTACTTCACGCCAGGGATCACGTCGATCGTCAACTTGCAGGATGGGAGTTTCCTGCTCACGCCGGAAGTTCAATACAGTCCCTTGACTAATCTGGCCTTGCGATTCCGTACCGTATTTCTCGTCGGGCCCCGAGGCACCGAATACGGGGAAAAGTTGAGCGACTTCCGTTTGGAGTTTCGAGCGAGGTTTTTTTTCTGAGCCAGCTCAGAAAAAAACTCCGAGACCGTCCTCTCTCCTAGCTAGCTAGCAGAATGACTCGTATCGTGAACAGACCGGGAGAGACCGAGCTCTGTCAATCGAGATGCCACTACTTGATGCCGGGCGGAATGGCATAGCTCTTGCTTACTTGAGCGGTATAGTTGTTGCTGGAAGACATCCGTCCTTTGTACTTCGGGATTGGAGGTCCAGTGAAAAGCCAGACATCCCTTTTAGTCTACGTTGTAGCTTCCTTATACCTGAGCGTCTCACTGTCCTTAGGGAAGCCCCTGCAATGCGAGTGGAGCGACGTGGAGTGTGTCGTGGCTGTTGGCGATATTCATGGTGCTTACGAGAGCTTTGTGGCCCTTCTAGACAACGCCGGCCTAGTCGATGAGAAGCTTCACTGGATCGCGGGCAAGACGCACCTCGTTCAGATGGGAGATGTGGTTGACCGGGGGGGCGAATCACGAAAGTGTTTGGATCTTCTCATGCAGCTCGAGAAAGAAGCCAAGTGGTCGGGGGGGCACGTTCACGTTCTCATTGGAGATCACGAAGCCATGAATATCGTTGGAATTCTGGACTATACCTCCAAGGAGGAGCTCGAATCCTACGATAGCCCGGAGACTCGAAAGATCTGGGAAGCGGCGTTCCATGAGGTCCTGGATACCAAGCGGTCGGAAGCCGAGGAAGCAGGTGCGACATCTCCTTCAGACGAGGATATAAGGAAGCAATTCGAGGATGAGTACCCCCGCGGTTACTTCGGGCACCGGGCGGCTTTCCGCCCGGAGGGGCAATACGGTGCCTGGATCCTCAGCCACAACGTGGCCGTCCGTATCAATAACACCGTCTTTTCGCACGGGGACTGGAGTGAAGAGATATCGGCTCTTGGAATCGAGGAGGTCAACCGAAAAGTAAGAGCCGAGCTTTCTGGAGAGGCCCCGATCGAGGACGGAATCAGCTTCCACGCGAAGGGCCCCCTTCAATATAGAGGCTTGGCAAAGGTTCCGCTGACAAGGAGGCTGCAGGAGGCTCAACGAGCTAGAGTGGATCGCATCCTGGCCAACCTTGGAGCCGCCCGCATGGTGGTGGGGCATACCGTCACCGAAGGCGTCATCGAAGCTCGCTTTGGTGGCAAGCACATCAGTATCGATGTCGGTATGCTCGACTTGTACCGGGGCGGACACCAGGTAGCGCTCTATATCGAGGGTGATTCCCTCTGGGCGATTCATCCTCTTGGGATTGTGAAGCTTCCAGAGATCCTGGACCAGTCGACGATAACGGACTACTACGTCGAGGTGGCTGCGGTCGACCCCGAGAATGTCAACCTGCACGAGATGCTGGGCGATGAGTACGTGAAAAGTGGTGACATGGCGGCGGCTCGGAACACTTTCGAGCATCTCCTGACGATCGACGAAACCCCACTACCGCGGTATCGACTAGCGCTGGGAGATGCCTACCGTGATCTCGGTGAGAAGGAAATGGCCCGAAAACAGTATTTGGCCTATATCACCGAGCTCGAGTCGCTCATCGAGGCTCATCCTGACAATCCGAACCTCAAGAACCTACTCGCCCGCTTCTGTGTAAACCATAGTCTGAGACTAGAGCTTGCGGAGAGGACGATCCGGTCGGCTGTCAGTGCGGAGCCGGGAAATTCTGCTTTGCTTCTGACTCTGGGGCGAGTACAGCTCGCGTTACACCAGCACAGCGATGCGGCGCAAACGCTGGAGCGAGTTGTGAAATTGGGCAGCGCAGGTTATGACTCGCTCTACTACCTTGGACTCTCCTATGTCGGTCTCGGCGACTCCCAGAAGGCGCGAGAGGCGTTTGAGCTTGCGATAAAAGAGGACCCCGAGCGCCCCGAAGCGCGGGAGGAGCTCCGCAAATTGGAGGTTGGCAACATCTCCTTGTTACCGCTGGATAGGCTCGAGGATGACCGTTTTTCATCAGAGATGCCGGACCAGGTGCTATAGGTCAGGCGTGTTTGTCCTGCTGATCCACGATGGTACCGTTGCTTTCTCCACTCCATCGGAACCCGGTATGTGGGGTTTTAGATCCAGCACGGGGGTGTTGTCGAAGGCATCGATGCTATCGACTCGAATCGTGCTCCCTTGGATAGACCGTATTTTGCACAGCGACATGCCGATGAGGTTGGGTCGCGCCGGTGAGCGGGTGGCGAATACGCCGGTCAAGGGATTTTGTGGATTCCCTTGTGGATGTACCCTCAATACAGACCTCTTATGAGGCGTGTCGTTACGATCGAACCACCAGAACACCCAGACGTGTGAGAATCCATCGAGCCCCAGGAGTGCCTCTTGGTACCTGGATGCTATCTCGATGGTGGTCTCGGTGCTTCGCTTGTGAATCCGACCTACCGGATGCACCGTAAATATCTCTTTCTCGGGTGATTGCATTGGACCTCCAAACGTGTAGATCAATAGTGCAAAAAGAAATGGGATTGTCGCAGACACAGTCAGCTTCATCGAGCCTCCCATGTCGCTGGAACATGCATCCATTTACTCTCTGTCTGTATCACCGTCATTGGATGCAACTCGTTCGGGAGGCTTTGCATTGTCAGTTGAAGACTCTTGGCCGATGAAGCCGAACATGTACAGCAGTCCAGTCAGGAGAATGACTATCATACAAAGCAATTTGCCGTACATCATCCACCTCCTTGTGCATGCGTCAACGGCACCTACCCGAGGCGACTGCAGCTCGTTTCTGTGTCGCCATTGGTCATTGATGTCGATGATCGCTACTGCATCTGGCATGCCAGACAGGACTCATGCGGGAAAATCGCGATGCAAACCCCAATGGTACGGATGCCGCTCATTACGCGGAGACATATCGGGCGCTAAATGGAAAAAGGTGTACCATCGAGAAGACAAGCTCAGTGAATCTACGCGTTGGCACATACATTGCAGCCGTAGGCATCAACTGCCGGCAAAGGAGGGAGATCATGAAAGTCGGGATTATCATCTGCGATCGATACCGGGACTGCGGAGGTGGCAAGTGTTTTCGATCCATGCGGGAAAGGGAAGGAGCGTTTGCACAATACCCAAAGGATGAGCCCTTGGAAATCGTCGGCTACTCGAGCTGTGGTGGCTGCCCGGGTGGAAACATCGAGTACGTACCGGAAGAAATGATCGGAAACGGTGCTCAAGCAATTCACCTTGCTACCGGGTTGGTGGTGGGATACCCGCCTTGCCCTTATGTGGACTACTTCAAAACCTATATCGAGAAGCAATACGACATCCCAGTTGTGATTGGAACGCATCCCATCCCGCAGAAATACCGCGTCGTGCACAAGCATCTCTCATCGTGGCCGATCTTGCATGTCAACGAAGGTTTGATGGCAACGGAGGACATTCGAAAGGCCTACGACTAGGCTAACGCGTCCGTTGTTGAAACGAGGACTCACAGCCCATCTTTTCTCCGGAGGCCGAAAGCGGTTGCGATCGTTGCTCGATGTTTCGATATCCCTGGGCCAAGGGCAGGAAGCTGCTTATTGCCTCACCTTCGTCGTGGCCTCGGCAGCTCTTCCAATTGACGTTCTAGTTGTACAGTGCCGCGATCGTGTTGTGGGCAAGCGCGCGGTCTTTTGCCACCGTGCAAACGGCGGGTGCGTCGAGATGCGCCATGGTGGCGGAGTCGTGGCCGGCGCATTGACCCAGTAGAAGAACGAGCTCGACCTTTTCTCGGTTGAGGAGCTCCGCTTGCGCGATCGGATTACACATCATCTCCGGTTGACCGGGGCGAACCTTCTGATTGTCCGTGATGCCTAGTTCTTCCTTGGGGACCGAGCCCGTTTTGCAGCAGCTCGAACTGACGGAAAAACCATTCGCTTCCAAGACGCGCTTCAGTAAACGGGCTTCGTTTTGGAATCCCGAGCAGAAAACAACTCCCATTCTTGAAATGCCGAGACGGTGGGCGAACTCGATCGTTTCTTCGACGCGGCACCACTCGCCTTGGCCATCACGGACGACGGAGCGAGACGTGGTATCCAGCACGGCATCATCGGTGCCGCGATAGGGTTGTGGATTGCCGTCTTGGTGTCTGTAATACAACGCATTCTTGAAGTAGCTCTGAGCGGTGTACAGGGCAGCTACGGGATTGTGATGTAACTTAGTGTCTCTTACCACCAGAGAAGTGACGGGTGCCGAAGAGGCACGAATGAACATCGCGTCATGACCGACGCACATTCCAGCGAGGACGTTGAGGTCGGTTCCTTTCTCGGCAAAGTGGCCGGCCTGACCCAGGGGGTCGCTTCGGAGGCTCTCCGGGGGGACAAAGGTCTCTAGACCGCGAGAGCGGAAGTACCTGGAAGTGAGCTCTGCTTCGCTTGCCATATCGACGCAGTGGGCGATCCCGACACGGAGGTAGTCCATACGTTTTGCCAGCTCAGAGATCTCGTGGGCTCTCGTCCATCGGCCATATCCTTCCGCTTCGATGATAGCCGCCTGATGAGCGAGTTGTCTCCATGGTCCTTGGGAGTAGAGCTTTCCAAAGTCGGGGAAATCCCCTCGCATAGGACAGTCGTCTGGAACGACGTCCTTGTGACCGGTTTCACAAATGGTACCGCTGCAATCCGCGCAGTTGATGGTCATGAGTCTTTCCTCTCTCAGCCTGGCCACTTTAGTGCTTCGATAAATTCTGTGTCAACAGGCGGTTCCCAACAAACCAGGATGAATTCCGGCGTCCGTTTCCTTCAGTCGGACGATGCAGCACTTGTCGAGGGGACCACCTCACAACCGTTTTCTCTAGACCTTCTCCTCGTCCCGACATTCCTGCTGTTCCGGCGGCAAGAACCTATTCGACGAATGCCCCTACTTCTGAAATGATGATGGACTGTCTCGAAAGGTCGATTTCGCGAGGGAGGCAACTATGAAGTTCGGGGTTCCCAAGGAGAGGCGTCGAAACGAGCATCGGGTGGGATTGAGCATATTCGGCGTCTCTCAACTCACACAACTAGGGCACGAGGTTTACATCGAGGCCGATGCAGGCTCGGACTGTCTTTGGACGGACCAGGACTACCGGGATGTCGATGCCGAGGTCGTTTTCAGCAAAGACGAGGTCTACCAACGTTCCGATTTGGTCTGTCGTTTCAGCACGCTGGGAGACGAGGACGTCGAATCCCTTCGTCCGGAGGGCACGATATGCGGATTCCTTCATCTGGCCGTGGCATCGCGCAAACGCGTCGAGAAGCTCATAGAGAAAAGCGCCACCTTGATTGGATACGAGATCATCGAGCACGAAGGGAGACGGCCCCTCCTTCTCGCGATTAGTGAGATCGCGGGACAGCAGGCCGTTCAAACCGCTGCGTACCTTCTCAAACAAGATTCTGGAGGTCGCGGCTTGCTCTTGGGGGCAGTTCCCGGAATTCCGGCTCCCACCGTGGTCGTCTTAGGGGCCGGGACTGCCGGACAAGCGGCCGCGCGACTCTCTCTGGCCTGCGGAGCCCATGTCATCATTCTCGATGTGGACGTTGAACCACTGCGCCAAGGTCAACTGCATATGGGACCTCAACTCACCACCGCGGTAGCTTCGGTCCGTAACTTGGAGCGATTCACGGAAATTGCCGACGTCCTGATCGGTGCGGTTTTGACTCCTGGTGCGAAATCTCCTTTCATCGTCACCGAAGAAATGGTCAAAAACATGAGGCCGGGCAGCGTGATCATCGACCTGTCGATCGATCAGGGAGGATGTATCGAGACCTCTCGCCCCACCAAGTTGGAGAACCCTACGTTCAAAACTCATGACGTCATTCACTACTGCGTGCCTAACATGACTGCGGCGGTTCCTCGGACGGCGTCCCGAGCTCTGACCATCTCGGTGTTGCCCTATTTGCTGAAGATGGCTCACGAGGGCGCGGAAGCGGTGCTGGCTGCGGATCCCGGTTTGGCGCGGGGCCTGTACATGTATAAGGGCAAGCTGGTCAACGAGCACGTTGCCCGGTTGATGGGACAAGAACCTGTTCCGATAGCGGAGATCCTCTCCTCGGGAGTCGATGGAGCATCCACATGACATGGCTTGACCAGTATCGCGAGAAGTTGCGGCGCGCCGATGAAGCCGTACAAGTCATCAAGAGTGGAGATCGCGTGTACTACGGTGGCAACGCCGCCATCCCCATGGCCCTAGTGCGCGCATTGGCGGAACGCTACGCAGAGCTCGAGAACGTGCAGCTCTCACACGTCCTCTTGTTGGGCGAGGACCCGCTGAGTCGACCCGAGATGGAGGGACATTTTAGGCACAACTCCCTTTTCGTGGGGCCTGCGGATCGGGAAGCGGTGAACGCCGGACGAGCGGACTATGTTCCCATTTTCCTCTTTCAAATCCCCAGGCTCTTCGAACAAGGCATCGTTCCTCTCGACGTGGCGATGGTCATGGTATCGCCTCCGGATGAGCATGGCTTCATGAGCTTCGGTGTCGAGACCTTGGCCACCCGAACGGCTTGTGCCAATGCCAAGAAGGTCGTCGTCCAAGTCAACGAGCTCATGCCCCGTGTTCTCGGCGATTCCTTCATCCACGTCAATCGCGTAGACGCGATTGTCGAGGCCACAGAGAAGCTGCCAGAGCTCGAGCCGAAACCGGCAAGCGAGGTGGAGAAAAAGATCGGGGCCTATATTCGGGAGATGCTCCACGATGGTGCAACGCTCCAGATGGGGATCGGCGGTGTACCCGATGCGGTCTACGAGATGGCCGATGGCTTGAAGGATCTAGGCATCCACACCGAGATGCTTTCCGACGGCGCGATGCAGGCCATCGAGCGGGGTATCGTCACCGGGCAAAAGAAGACGCTTCATCAGGGTAAGGTAGTCATCACCTTTGCTCTGGGGACTCGAATGCTTTACGAGTACTTGGACAACAACCCGCTCATCGAAGCTCATCCGGTGGAGTATGTCAACGACCCCTTCGTCGTCAGTCAGAACGAGAATATGATCGCCATCAACTCGGCTATAGAGGTGGATTTGACCGGCCAAGTTTGTTCGGACTCCATCGGGTCGAGGATCTATTCGGGCTTCGGCGGCCAGGTGGATTTCATACGGGGGGCAGCTCACTCCAAGGGCGGCAAGCCGATCATTGCCATACCTTCCACGGCCAAGAAAGGCTCCCAGTCGCGCATCGTGACATTTCTACAACAAGGGGCGGGTGTCGTTACAACCCGTGCCGACGTACATTACGTAGTGACCGAGCACGGTGTGGCCCACCTCTTTGGAAGAAACCTGCGCGAGCGAGTGGAGGCCCTCATTGAGGTCGCGGAACCGAAGTTTCGCGATGAGCTCATTCGCGGCGCGAAGGAGAGGAAACTCCTTCCTTGAGCCAAGGAGTCGTCATACTTGGTCGGGTCCTAGGTGCCGGCAAACAAGGCTTTGAGGTCCACGGACGGGGCTTTGGCTCGTGCGGCAAGTGAAACGTAGGTTCGAGCCAGAGTGTCCTTGCCTGCCCCTAATATCGTACTGACGAGGCCGATGGCCTCAACGATATCGTTCTGATCCATCTCAGTCAGAATTCGCTTCCAGAGCACTTCTTCCAAGACATTGAAGGCGGTTTGTACTTCGAAGAGCTCGAAGCCCGCCAAATATCTTTGACGAGCGATCTTCTCGGTGTATTGGATCATAGCTGTAGTGCTTTTTTGTTCCAGACAATGTAGGGTGAGCTCATATAGCGCACTCAAACGATAGTGAGTCTCAGTTTTACCTTCGGCTTCGTAGTGCTGCAAATGAGAGCGTGCGAGCGACTGCGATACTTCCGATAGGATCGTTTCGGGATTACTTTTGAGTAGTTCGACGAGAGACATGGTCTTGTCCTTTCTCTCCAAATGTCTTGATTCAAGTCGTCAATGACGCTTTTGCAAGACCGATGCCGCTGCGTCATGACGCTGTAACAACGGTGTGGGAGAGAGTTCTCCTCTCTTTCCCGAAGGCGGATGCGCTCTATCCCTGAGAAACTCTGTGCGATCCGTGTGACACATTCGTAAGCTCCTCAAATCATTGTATGTAGGCCTTGTGTTCCATGTCTTGGCGCGCGTTCGCCGGGAAGCGCGTGTCTGACCGTGAGGCGCAGGTTCCTTATGCGGGCGGGCAACGTGTTTCTAAGCCTTGAACCAGAATGAGTTGTCGCACTTCCCTGAGTGGAACCAACGTCCTCTTTTGGCACACAAGTTGCTGCTCTAGAACAAAAAAGGCGTGTATTCACTGAAGGAGGAAGTCATGAGCTCGAGATGGATTTGGATCTTACCAGCGCTCGTGCTCCTGCTCGGGGTGTCCGTAATAGTACCCATATCTGCGGGTGACGTTCATTCTTCACCTTATGTATGGGCCAAAGCCTGCAAGGGATGCCATGAGGAGATCTATCGAGCATGGGGGAAAACCAAGCATAAAGCGGCTCTTCATCGATTGAGTGATAAACAACAACGAGACAGGTGTGTGAAATGTCACGTGACGGGTTACGACCATGTTGTCTACCAAGGCGAGGGAGAGCTCAATGGTGGTGTGCAATGCGAGGTGTGCCACGGTCCGGCCTTGTCTCACGTCGCCGCTGCAGAGAACGACCTTCTTCCTCTCAGCGGACCCATGAGGCTGCCTAGCAAGGACGTTTGTGTCAGGTGTCACTGTACGGACAGCCCGCACTATCAGTGGTTCGACTACAAGACCATGCGCAAGTTCGTGCATTCCTTGGATTGAAGGCAGGACAAAATGAGGAAGGACATGAAGGCCGGAACACAGTTTCATCTGCTCAGTTTCGAAGGACCGGACGCCTACTCTCGTGCCGGTGGGTTGTCGAGCCGAGTGACTGGATTGAGCGAAGCCTTGGCCCGGGCCGGCTTCGAGACACATCTTTGGTTTGTCGGCGACCCGGGGTTCCCAGGTCACGAGCTCGAGAGCTCCGTGAATCTACATCGTTGGTGTCAATGGATCAGCCGATATCATCCGATGGGAGTCTACGATGGCGAAGAGGGCAAGCAGAGGGAATATGCCTCGACGTTGCCGCCCTATTTGATGCGAAATGTGCTCTCGCCTCACCTGCGAAGAGGAGGACATGCCGTCGTCCTGGCGGAGGAGTGGCAGACGGTGAACGCCGTGATTCATCTGGACTGGCTATTGCGTTTGGCAGGTAGCCGGGACGAGGTCGCCATGTTTTGGAATGCCAATAACACATTTGGCTTCGGTGATATCGAATGGCCAAAGCTGGGTGAAGCAGCGGAGATCACGACCGTCAGCCACTACATGAGGAAGGTGATGCAACCTTGGGGCGTAGATCCCCTCGTAGTTCACAATGGTTTGTCACCTGAAGCGTTTTTTCCACCCGAGGTGGGGGACCTCTACGAGTTTCGCTCGCGGCTAACGGGACGGGCGGTGCTGTGCAAAGTGGCTCGGTGGGATCCTGACAAAAGATGGATGTCAACTTTGAACATCATACAGGCACTGAAACAACGAGGAGAAAGACCTCTCCTGATTGCGCGAGGAGGGTTGGAACCCTACGGGGCCGAGGTGCTCGAAGCCGCTCGGGCACTCGGTCTGCGAGTAGTGGAGCGGATGTTCGAATGTCCCGGTGCTCGAGGCTTGCTCGAGATTCTGAGTCAGTTGGATGGGGCTGACATCGTCAATCTTCGCAGCGCCATTGACTCTCCGTGTCGTCGTGTACTTTTCTGTTGCGCCGACGCGGTGTTGGCGAACAGCCGTCATGAGCCTTTCGGGCTGGTCGGCTTGGAGACCATGGCGGTAGGCGGGTTGGCCTGCACGGGTGGAACGGGTGAGGACTACGCTATTCCAGACCGGAATGCCCTAGTGATGGAGACGGGTGAGCCGGGTGAGTTTCTAACCTCGTTTCAAAGGACGAGAAAAGAGCCGGAGCTGGATCGGGCTCTCAGGCAAGCCGGACGTCGAACGGCGGAGCACTATTCCTGGTCGAACGTGCTCGAGACAGAACTGCTGCCGCGGCTGTCGTTCACCGTGCCGGATGTCGAGTTGCGACCCACGGCCTAGGTAAAGAGGCGCCCTTTCTGCAGGTCGGTCCATCAAACGCTTGGCTAGCGGCCCACGGAACGTAGTCCGCGTTAAAACCTCCTCCAAATGCCCGTCCCAAAGATTCGTTCCGAGGTGCCGTCTTGTGGTAAGTTCTTGGGCCTTGCCGGCCAGTGGGGCCGCTTGAATCGAAGATAACGAGGGCATCAGTGATGAAGAAAGCTTATTTATCTCTATTGTGTTTGACGTTAGTCGTTTTGATTTCGGGATGTGCGCCCACAGAGGAGCCAACGGCGCCTGTGGAGCCGCTTCCGAACGGTTTGCTGCTCGCCATGGCCGTCTTGGACAAGGATGAAGCGGGAAACCCGATGACATTACCTGCCCAAGCAGGGATTTTGAGCCGGGGTGCGACAGGATGGAACTATCGAAATATTGAAGATACCGATAGCAACATGTTCCAAAAAGCCATGGTGTACGAGCCGGCCCCGGGTAAGGCGGGGATCCTGACGCTCGGGGGAAACAAGGCGATTATCAAGCTCTGGGGAAAAGGAGCTGCTCCCGAAGTGGTGTGGCAAGAGGATTTCGGTGGCAAGGTCAGTCTCATGCGTGACGGTGAAGTGGCGGATGTCTATGGTGACGGCTCATCGGCCATTGCCGTGGCCACGCACGATCAAGGCGTTGTGGCGGTAGTGCGGCCCGGTGAGGATGGGAGCTACCATGTCGAGGAGCTCGACCGACAAGCGGATACCATCGTTCATGAAGTCGAGATCGGCGACCTCGACGGTGACGGCCAACTCGAAGTGTACGCAACGCCCAGCGAGCCCAACCGTTTCGATGGAACCCCTCAGCCTGGAAAAGTCGTCCGCTACGTTCCTGCCAAAGAAGAGGGGCGGACGGTGGTGGCGGATCTCGGAGATCGTCACGCCAAGGAGATCCTCGTCGATGACGTGGACGGGGACGGTACGGACGAGCTTTATGTTTCCGTGGAAGCCGTGACCGGTGGGCAAGTGGAAATCCGCCGCTACGATGCCGATACAGATCCTACTCAAGGTGTGATGATTGCGGAGCTTTCCGACAGACTCTGTCGTTTTCTAACCGCGGGCGATGTCGATGGGGACGGAAAAAAAGAAATGGTGGCAGGGACCCACAAGAGCGGCCTATGGCTTTTGAAGCCAGGAGTCGATGCCAAGACGCGGTGGGCCATCGAGTCCATCGATAAGGAGTCGTCGGGTTTCGAGCATGCGTCGATCCTCGCTGACCTCGACGGTGACGGTATGGACGAGCTCTATGTCGCGAGCGACGACCATAAAGAAGTGCGGAGATATGTTTGGGAAGGCGGAAAGCCGGTGAGGGAAGTGATCCACACCTATCCCGAGAATCTCAGCGTCTTCACGTGGAACATCATGCCGGTTCCGGTGGAGCTCATTCCCTAGAGAAAGTCACGCGCGAAGGAAAGAACTCAAGAAACCGAGAACGCAAGAAATCAAGAATTCCATGGTCCACTTCTCCAGATCCGCCTTTGCTGCCTTAGACGAGAGCTGGCGATAGCTTGCGGGGAAGACGGGTGCGGATCCGAAATAGAGGATGGCACTATTCTTGAGTTCTCGGGTTCTTGAGTTCCGAGTTCTCGATTACTACTAGACCGCAATGATCATGTTTTGCCCTCTAACAAGGGATGGTTGTGCCCGCCGGGCAATCGTTGACGCGACCCTGAAAGGCCGACGCCAGGGTAACGAAAGCGCCCGGACCGGTGCAGTGGTTGAGATGAAGTTTCGGTGTGCCCATTGCGCGCAGTCGCTCAACGGTGTGCTCTAGTTGCTTCTTACTCGCACCGATGAGATGCGTGCCGCCCGCCACCGCTATGGGCATTTGGCCGAAGTGGCTGTAAACATGGTCGAGCGTGTTCAGAAGTCCGGCATGACAACATCCACACAAGACAAAGAATCCCCCGGAGGTTTCCAAAACGAGCGACATGTCGTCGCTGTAAGGATCGGGAGCCCATCCCTCCTCGGTACGTACCAGATGATGTGGACTTCGACCCTCTGGCTCGTCCCTTTCCGTAATGGCTCCCGTCGTCCAGATCCCCGGAAAGATTTCTCGGGGCGATGCGTCGAGACGAAGCTCCGCGTGTTTCTGCAAATCGTCGGCGGTCATCGGGACTCCCTTGGGTGTCGTTTCGCCGTTTCGTCGCACATAGCGGGGACGGAGCAAGTCCGGGTGTGCGTAGACCGGTACGGCCTCCCTCTGCATCAAGAGCTGAGGAAGGCCGCCCGTGTGATCGGGATGGGAGTGGCTCAACGCGATGGCATCGATGTCACGATGTGAGAGCTTCACCTGATTGAGATTGTGTAAGAGAACCGAGCCCGTAGCTCCCGTGTCGAAGAGCAAGCGACGGTCATCCTGCTCGATGAGGAAGGAAAGACCGTGCTCACCCCAGAAAGGGGATTGTGCTTTCACTGCGTTGTCGACCAAACAAGTCACCTTCATGAGCCTTTCCCTCTCCGTTGTCTGCGGCGTCGCTTTCCTGGGCCTTGACGGAATCCGTACCTTGCATCACTGGAAGTTATCGACAAAGTACGGTTCGTTCGTTGACGTTTGGCCGTCCACAGGTGCCACAAATCGGGCGCCACGTCGGTGACGAGGAAATGGATGGCTGCGCTCAGCCACGGGATCAGATAGGCGGGTGAACGTTCCCGCGACACCCCTGTCCCTTGCCGCTCTGCAATCTTGGTCGGTACCTTCTCCAGAGCAATAACCTCATGACCTCGAGATTCGGAAACCGCGAATAGAGCACCTCGCGGGCAGGTGTTCAGGCAAGTGCCTGTTTCCTTACAGAGATCGAAATCGACCGTCACCACTGCATCGACGACCTTCAGGGCGTCTTGGGGACAGGCCTCGACACACAGGCCACACCCGTCGCACTTTTCTGCATCGACGTAAATCATGGTGAACCATCCTTTGCTGCCTCGCTAGGAGCGAGGCCTGCTGATCAAGTTTCGGATTTGAGCTCTTTGATGCGCTCTTGGGCCGATGCGATCTTTTGTGCCAGAGCTTCGGTCTCCTCTTGCAGACGGCCGACCTCATCCTTCTCATAGGCTCCGTCGTGTGATGGAGTTTCATCATGATGATGGTGACCGCTCTGTGCATGAGCCATGCTTTCACGGCATGCCTGCGCGCCCTTGATTTCTCCGTTGAGGTAGTTCTCTAGGACCTGGCCGACAGTTCCGAATGCACCGGTGACGGGTTCGATGTTGAATTGTTCGAAGAAAGTGATGGCCCGCCGTCCCATTCCTCCGGTGATGATGACATTGGCCCCTTGTTCGTTGATGAAGCCGGGCACCTGTCCGGGCTGATGTTGTTGGAAGAATGGGTTGGCCACGATCTTGATTTCTTCGACCTTTTTCTCTTTGATGTCCGCCAAAAGATAATAGGGACAACGTCCAAAATGATGGCTCACGACGCTCGTGAGACCCTGATCCTGATCTACCGAAACCGCAATTCGCATTCGAGATACCTCCTTCGTTTAGCGTTGTTTGTCTCTAATCGCTTCTAGTTGATCAATTTGCTCGAGAAGGGCCGCCAAGTGTTGACGCAGTTTGACGACATCGCTCTCGAGGGCGGCAATTTCTTCCTCGCGTGACGAGTAAACGCTAGAATCACCGGTCGGCTTGGAGTCCCCCGTTGGTCTATCTCCCTTGAAATCCTCGACCGCTTCTCGCACCGTTCCACCTTGAAACAGATGAACCGGAACACCTGCAGTTTCGAGCACCTTCATAGCTTTGGGACCCACTCTTCCGGTGATCACGGCCTGTGCGCCGGCGCCGGTGACGAACTGCGCGGCTTGTACGCCGGCACCTCCTGGGGCGTTTGCGGCTTCGTTGACTCTTGCCTCGAACTCCATCGAGTCCGTATCGACGAAAACGAACGTCGGACAGCGGCCGAATTGGTCATTGGAAGGGGAGCTCAAATCCGTCCCGTTAGATGACACCACGACTTTCATTCCATCCACCTCCGGAGCCGCTACCTTTGCTGTAGCTCGGCTAGTCGGTTTGCGATTTGCTCGAGTTGGCTCTTCAGTTGATTCGATTGCTCGCGCAACCGCGCGACTTCGTCGTTGGTGCCTGTTGTGGATGACCCCCAGTTTTGGCTTTGTCCCCCACCGGCACCTCGACCACCGCGACCTCGACCCATACCTTGGCCACGTCCACGACCTTGTCCCCCACCGGGGCCTCGCCCGCCACCGCAGGGACCGCGACCGCCTCCTGTCATGGGACCTTGCCCTTGGGGTCCGGTTTTGTTGAATCCTGGCATGACGTTCCTCCTTTAGTTAGTTGCGCCCTGCGGCGTTGCCGCCTTGCGCGCAGGTTTCAGGTTAATCCAGCATCATTGTGAGAGCCCGTCTTCCAGGTATCTGCCTATAGTTTGCTCCTTGACGGATGGCCCGAAGGGCTCCTTCGATGTCTGAAACCACCGTTCCAGAAACGGCGTCCACGCCGAATTCAAAAAGGAGAGGTGTCAGGGGCGTGCTTGCCCCCAAGAGCAAAACATAGGCGTCAGGACGACAGAGCTTTATTAACTCGTCGAACGTGTGATTGATGAGTGTCGTCCCACTCAAAGCCACGACGTCCGCCTTTGGGATGATGTCGCCGGCGCGATCCGCCGGCTCGTCACTGGGGCAAGGATTGAGCTCCAATACCCAGCTCTCTCGAGCCTTTCGTCGAACACGATCAACGAAAGGGAAGTGCCCTACGAAGGCTACTCGGCGATCCGCGCCCCGCTCGAGGATGATCTCCCGGGCATTGACCTCCGTGCAGGAGTCCTCGTCTACTTCCAGAAGCGCGTTGAGTGCCGCCATACCGATACTGGCCTCGAGGCCACTGAAGGAGCGCAACCCTTCGGCCAATCCTCGCGCCGTCGTTTTGAGTAGATCTCCAGCGCGGGAAACCGATGGACGTGAGTGGTTGTGATGATGACCCGTCGTGAGACTCGAAGACAAGCCGCACCGGGGCGGTTCCGCCTCGAGGACGACAGCCGTCTGAAAAGCACCCACAATCACGTCTTTTAGTGGTGCGTCCTTGTTCAGGCAACCGAGCAAGCGTTCGACGCTTTTCACTTGGAATCTCCCTGGGTCGTGGACTGCCGATAGACTTTGAGGAAACGCTCGATTCGAGATTTCGACTGCCCGAGCTCCACAGCCCACATATCCAAAACTTCTTTGCCTTCCTTGTTCAAGCGATAGATCCGTCTCGGTGGGCCTTGTGTCTGCTCTTCATCCCAAGTCGAAGAAACCCAACCCTCATCTTCCATCTCCCGCAACAACCGGTAGATGACGCTGGGATCGAGTCCGTTGAGACCAAACTCGTCGAGGCTATCGAGCAAGCTATAGCCATGTGCCTCGCCCTGATGCAGTCTCAGAAGGAGAACCGGCTGCAAGAACCGTCTCAACCCGCGTCCGCCACCGCCTCGTCGACGGCCCCATCCTCGTCCTTTGCCTTGTCCTTGCCCGCCACCGCGCATGATCGTTTCTCTCCTTTCTCTGTCGACATTATATTTATCTATAGACAAAATGTCAATAGCTATTTGTGCATTAGTTGGAGGTGGTTGCCAGAGCGCGAGCGATCGAAATGAGGATGGTTGGCTTAGTGCCCTGGCTCGGGACAATAATGATGAATCGGGGTACTTAGTCGATTTTGGAGAGGTTCGAACGCTGTGGCAGAAAGTTCTCGTCTGTCAGCAGGGTCTCGAAACCTGCTGCTTGCACATGGCCCCCACCGCCATAACTGCGGGCGAGGACGGACACATCGAAGTCGGGCCGAGAACGCAAGGACCAGTGTCGCACTCCGGCGCGGTCGTAGTAGGAAACGGTGAAGGGAGCGTTCGAATACCGTTTCAGAAGCTCTTCGCCGACCTCTGAGCTGTAGGAGCTCGCGTTGACCACGGGAACCTCGTGCCCTTCGAACCGAACCACTTTTGCTTCGTTGCACGTCATGCGGACGGTTTCTTGGCGAAGGCGAAGCAGCGGCCGGCCGTCAACCGCGAGTTGTTTCGGGTCTAGGCCGTCCCAAACGGAAAAATCCATCGGGTGCGAGTTGATAGCGATTGAGACCTCTTTGCTGTTGGGAAGCTCGAACTTCCAGAGGTCGTAGTCCTGTATATAGCGGAGCAATTGGGGTGTCTCTGTTCCAGGAAAGAAATACTCCCAAGTAAGCACCGAGGCGGATTTGTCGAGATTGAAGACCGTGTCATCCAATCCGGCAAGGGCCTTCATGGCACTTTTGTGGTGATCGATAATGACGACCCGACCGTTACGGGACCTCAATTCCTCAATAAATGTGCGCGGGTAGGTGAAGTCGAGAATGTAGACTGTGTCGGCTCCGTCGATTGACACGGGCGCTTCGCCATATTGAACGGGTCGATATTGGGCCTCGTCGCCTAACTTTTTCCACGACGCCCAGGCCGCACCAAATCCGTCGTAGCAATTCGCGTGGTAGAGAATGACGGTCTTCATGTTGTTGTCTTCGTAGCCATCTACGGATCCAAGTTTCGAAATTGGAATATCAAGGATTTGACCTCACATTATAGTCCATCAGGAAAGATCTTCAGACATACTAAATTCCCACGCACAGTACCAATCGTCAGGATGGACGTCGGGTGGGCACCCTAGGCAGCGTGTCTCGATACGAGGATCGATGGTTCGGGCGAAACCACTGTATTCGATCATTCCAACGCGTTTACAGGGAAAGTCTGGAAGTCCTTTTCTTTTTCGCGCTGTTTGGACCCGACACTCGTTCATGCGGAAGACCATACGAGTCTCGGCCTGCTCGACGATCTCCTGCCGATTGATGATGGCATAGAGCCGGTATTCGAGAGCTTTGGAAAGAGCCGAGATTCCACCCCCGGGCGGTATGCCGTGTCGTTTCATGATGCGTTTGGCTTCGATGACCGTGAAGCTCTCCCAGGCTTTGCCGTCCAGCTCGATAGCCTTGTCCAAACCCAGTGTGTTCTCCACAGCCTGGAACCACAATCCGTCATGTGCCAACCAGTTGAGGGCAGCGTCACGAAGCATGCTTTCGAGTTCTTGGCGACTCAGTTCTTCGAACATGGTTTGTTCCCGTGTTGGATGAGCAGGATCTGAAGTCGGGCAATAGGTGGAAACCTCGGGCGGCGGTATCTCGTTATTGAAAGGAAATTCGACAACAGTATGTAATCGAGCTATTTGGCTCTTGCTTCAAGTTCTTCGGACGGTATGGTTGGGGGTATCTTCTTTTCGGCCATAGACATTGCGCATTGTCCGCAATACACGCCATGTGGGATGCCGTGCTGACACTCGGGTATTCTCGCGTCCCCTGGCCCGCCCAATCGGCAAGCTCCACCGAATAACCAGGCGAAGCCGAGACCCGCCACGAGCCAGAGTAACCCGGCGAGAATGATCCATGTACCCCAAATAGCCATGATGCTTCTTCCGTGCCTGTATGGCCTAGAGTCCGGCCAGCGAATTGATCATATAGCAATGGATGTGCCAATCTCAAAGCATCACTCCAGAGCTTGTGGAAGCGCTGGGTTACCCCACGTCTGTACAGGGGAGCCATGACCCTTGATGTTGTTCAACTTGTTGAAAAATAAAGCCGTTTGCTGAATTTGAGTGTGGATAATGCCTGGTTCGTGCTCGAGAAGTCACTCGACTTCCCACGATAGGACCCGGGGTCGTGGGGAAAATCACTCAATCTTCCCGCCCAAAATACCTTAGTTTGATTATCTTTTTGGCTAGTGTGGCTATCTATGTCGCGTGGAAAATGACGGTTTGATGGAACGCAGGCTTATTTGCTTTCTAGCTGAATCACGCCTTGCCATCCCGCCGGCGGCTGCCTCTGGTGGTGGAGGATGTGAGACGTCAAGAAATCGGCACCCACGTCCCAGTGAGGAACGTCATGAAGGAGCGCGAAGGCCTCGTCCCAGTCACCGCTGGTGAAAGCTTCAAGGGCCGATTCGTACTGGGCGAGGTGCTCGTCGGAGAGCACTTCCGGGTCACCGGCAGGTGGTAGTAGTTCACTCACCGTGACGGCTTGTTCCATTCCGTACGGACGAAGGCGGGCCAAGCGACGAAAGCGGAAGGGTACCTTGCGACCGGTATTTGTGACCAGATCCACGGTATCATCGTCGACGAGGATGGGAACTCTCAGTTGCTTGGTGATCCCTTCGAGGCGGGAAGCCAGGTTGACGACGGGTCCAAAGACGTCGATTTTGAACTTGCCGGCAGTTCCAAGTCTTCCGGCTACGGCGATACCGGAGGCAATGCCTATACCGCATTTGAAATCGGCCAGAGGATCGCCGGTTTGTTTCGCCGCTTGAGCGAATTTCATTCGGATATCGAGTGCTGCTCTGCAAGCCTCAGTGACCGCGTCGTCGCTATCCAATGGCCATCCCCAGAACGCCAACGCTGCGTCGCCCTGGAAGTCACCAATGACGCCCTGATGTGAATGGATGCAGTTGGTCATCACGTCCAAGGCATGGCTCACCCGTTGGAGAAGTCCCAACAGATCATCCTTCGATTCCTCAGCTTTGCGACTGAAGCCTCTTAGGTCACAAAACAAGACCGTGACCCGAGTTTGTCGCGGTGCGAGTGCTTTCTCGCCTTCGGGGCTCGATAGAATCGGTAGAGTCACGGGTGAGAAGAAACGTCCGAGGACGGTTTGCCGGTGCTGCAATTGCTGAAAGCCTCGTACGGCCCCCAGTAGGTTGGCGACCAACTCGGTAAACTTGATGTCGGACCTCAAATCGATCTCCGAACCGCCGACATCGGAGCTCAAGCGCCCCGCCACATACAGGCCCCAGCCGGCGCAAGCTTCACCGGGCACCGGTGCGCAAAAGGCCCAGTCGAGGCTTTCTGAGATCGTGTAGTCGATCGTTTCCCCGCTACCGGCACTCCAGATGTTCCGCACGCTGTGATGGCGGTGCTCGATGGCGTCTAGGATCAATCGCCGGCTCGGAGAAAAGCTGGTCGTTGTGGCATCCCGGCTGTCCCAGTGGTAGATCTCGACATCGTGATTACCCTTTGTCTCGCTTTGAGCGACGCGAACGATGGCCACCGCGTCGGCGGCAGGAATACCCTCCAAAAGAAGCACCACCAACCGAGAGAACAAGTCTTCATCGTTGGCGGCGCCACGAAGGACATCAGGAAGGTTGGATAGAACTTCCAACCTCTGATCGGCATCGCGATATCGCGTTTTCTTTAGTTCGGCGCCGGTGTAGCCGACGACGTCCACCGGTGTCGGTTCTTCTTGAGACACACTCACCCGGTCCTCGACGAGATAGAAGGTGGTTTCTCCGATGACGAAGTGGTCACTCACCGCCAAAGAGAAGGAGTCCTTTTTCTCCCCTTTGAAAAAAATGGGATTTCGAGCCGGATCCAGGCGGTCGACGTACAAACGGCCCTGCTGCCATCGAAGCTCGGCGTGATTCCGTGAGATGATGGAGTCCCAAGGCACCGCCCATAGCTCGAAACCCTTCGTGGGCGTCTGGGAAACGTTCGCCTCCGAGAACGAGGGAGCGCGACCCACCCTAATGACGCGATCGGACCGAATGCTCCGACGAAGTTGTTGATTCTTGGGCCCAATCGCAACGAGCTTCGGCATGTAGGTTACCTCGTTGCTCTGTTGAAGAAGGACGGCAGTGCTTCACGCGTTACGCGGAAGAGCAAAGCCCAGAGGATACCGACACCAACGAGCCCGGCACCCAGCGCCAGCCAACCGAGCCATCGGATCTGGTCTGAGAGATCGGTCACCGGTCGCATCGCTTCCACACGATTGTGCTCGACCACGGCGACCCAATCTGAGTTTTCTTCCAGCCTGCTAAGCGAGGCAAGATACTTGTGACCCGGTCGAAGGGGATCACTATAGTTCTCGGTCATCTCATCCACGTCGTTGAGCAAGCTCTGAACTTCTGGCATATCGAAGAAATGCTCTCTCGATACGGGCGGTTGGGGGACTTCTGCCCCCGGGCAGGGGTGGCGCACCAACTGGTGGCGATTGATCAGAATCGCCATCCGGCCCGGGCAGCCGTCATCTGCTGTCTGACCTTCGGACGTCTTCAGCCACTCGTTGAACGTTTCGAGGCGAAGGGTCGCCGAAAGCACGCCTAAGACTTCTGGACTCTCATCATCGAGCGACCATATGGGACTCGCTACACTGATCAAGACTGGATGGCCTTCTGAGGTGCTTTGAAAGGCGAGCGTCAACCCGACTTTGTCCCGTGGTGCTACGTCCGGTGGAAGCTCATCCGGCTTGACCTCCGCTCGTCCGGTGAACCACTCGCGGTAGGCGTAACGGTTGCCGACAACGCGGCTGTCGAAGGGCTCTCGAACCAGCACGACTGCGTCGCGGTTCGTGATGACCCAGTTGTGAAAATACCGGTCTTTGTAGTCCTCGTAGAGACGTTTCACGTAAGCCTGGAGCTCGGAATGAATGAGCTCGCGATCCCTGTTGCTGGATGCCCCTGCCTCAACCGCCAAAAGTCCTTGTAGCTCAGACCGGGAAGCCTCCCGCGCCACGCGACGCTGTACGGCGGAAAGGTTCCGGTCAACCACGGTGGCAATCACTCTCGCCGTTCCTCGATTGCTCTCTAATGTCTGTTGGGTGAGTGCTTGCCGCGCTCCGTTTTCCGCCTGCCCCCCTACCCAAACGCCTATGGCGATCAGTCCGGCGAAAAGCGCCAGCGGCCCGAAGGAGCCCGAAGACAACCAGGGGACGTTGTGTCCGCTGGCGCTCTCGGGCTGCCAGTGCATCTAGAACCTGTTGTACATTCTCGAAACGCTCGGCCGGATCGACTCGGAGACAACGGTCCACGACTTCAGCCAAGGCCCGGTCCACGTTCTTGTCCTGTCGGTGGACGAGCGGCGACGGGGATTCTTGTATGAGCTGACGGTAACGTTCGATGCGCTCATTTGTTGTTCCCGTGCTTGCGAGCTCATGGGCGGCTTCAGGTGTTGCATAGGGAGGAGCGCCGGTTAGCATCGTGTAAAGCAGAGCACCCAAGGAATAAATGTCCGAGCGTACGTCGGGCCGAGCGTTGGGCTCTGTCTGCTCGGGTGCCATGTAGAACAGTGTGCCTACTGCTGGGCCGGCCTCCGTGCTCAACCGAGCTTGGCCGAAGTCCGCTAGGCGGATTTGTTCTCGGCTGTCCAAAAGGACGTTGGATGGTTTCAGATCACAATGCAAGACGGCTTTGCTGTGAAGGTAGACGAGGGCTTCGGCTAGCTCACGGAACATCTTCACCGTCTCGTTCACCGGCAAAGGTTTTTCTTCCAATCGGTCCGCGAGTGAACCCCCCTCCAAATACTCCATGACGTAGTAGGGAGGGTCGGCGTCCCAGCCCACTTCCAGCAGGTGGACGACGCGTCTTTCACTGATGACTTGAACGAGCTTGCCGACTTCCCGTTTTAGGAGAGGCCAGTCGAGTCCTTTGTGGCGTGAGAAGAACTTGACGGCCACCTCTCGACCCGTATTGGTTTGGATGGCCCGCCAGACTTCGCCGTAGGCGCCGGCTCCCAAGCGGTTCTCGAGCTCGTAACCCGGAAGCTCTGGCTGGGCGAAGGCATCCGTCGTGCTCTTTTCCTTGGACTTTGCCTGTTGGTCGTCGCTTTGGACGATGGTTTGATCGAGATTGACAGAGGCAGGCTCAGTGTCCTGTGATCGCTGTTCGTGTTTGTCCTTTGTGTCACTCATTGCGAATGTTGACGAGTGTGGTTCGTCTTGGGGAAGAAAACCATCTTACGGTACCTCCATCTCCGCGGTCAAGCAGGGCTCGTGAAGTGGTAATTCAAAAACAACACTGCTACCATTGAAATTGTCAGGAGCAACTCCATTCGTGTCGATACGTCGTCTCTTCGCCCCCGCCGTCTCGAAGCAGGTTCGGAGCTCTGTTCCACTGGTATCGGTGCGACAAGGCGTGCCGCGCCGAAGGTTCTAAATGTCCGGTGAGCTCTGAGATTTCTTTTCCCATGTGAACGGAATCCCGGGCCTAAGTGTGTCGATTCGGGGCGAAAACGGAGCGATGAACGGTGGTGAAGAAGCTGTACATTGGCAATCTACCCTATCGTGCAACTGAGACGGAGATACGCGAGCTCTTCGAAACGGTTGGGCCGGTCGAGGCCGTCACATTGGTGACGGATCGAGAAACGGGCCGGCCGCGTGGTTTCGGTTTCGTGGAAATGGAGGAGTCCATTGCGGATGCCGCCGTTAGTTCTTTAAACGGAACGGACTTCGGGGGGCGGAACCTGCGGGTTGATTTTGCCAAGGAGCGTCGCGAGGGCGGCGGCGGCCGTCGAGGACCCAGACCTGAAGGCGGACGAGGAGGAGGATGGATGAGCTAGGGCGGCCACCTCGCCCCTCACTGTTCGCCCATTCTCGATGCGGCTGTTAGAGCGGTCATCGCGAAGCAGATACCTATCTTCAGAGCAACCATTGCGGATTGAATCACGATGGCGTGGTTGTCTGCTCGGCCCCGAGTGAACCCGAGTGAAGTGAGCTCTTGCTGGTTTTTGGTGCCGTAAGTATAATGATTCCCACCTGACTTGTGCGGCGGGAGTTGTTCTTGAACAAGGATTGTTACATGAATGACCGGAGATCGTCATTTCTAAAAGGATGGGCTTCAACTATTGAAGATCCACCTACGAATGACTCTGACATCGAGCTTCTGGACGAAGAAGACCAAGACGAGGAAGAGGAGTGGGACGACGACGATTTCGAAGATGAAGACGATGAGGATTTCGAAGAGTTTGAGGACGACGAAGATGAAGACGAGGACGAACTGGACGACGATGATTGGGACGACGACGATTGGGACGATGACGATGATAGCGACGAGCCCAACGTGATGTAAAATCTCTCCGCTCTGGCACACATTGAAGCAACTTCCACCACCCGCCCCAAAAGACTCCCAGCGACAAAACGAAGCGGTGAGTTCTCTCTCGAGAGCCCTTGTACTCGAAGGTGGCGGTATGCGCGGAACCTTCACGGCCGGTGTCCTCGAGGCTTTTGCTGAAGAGTGGGGGAGTGGACGCGGTGTCTTTGACTACGTCGTCGCCTGTTCTGCGGGTGTGTGCAATGCGGCATCGTTCCTGGCGGAACAACCTCGCCGAAATCGTCAGGTCTACCTGGAGTTCCTAAGCGGGAGCAAGCTCATCCGTTGGTCTCGTTTGTTTACCGGCGCCAACGTCATGGACATCGACTATTTGACCGACGATGTGACGGCGCGGCTTTGCCCGCTCGACATCGACAAGCTGCGACGTTGCCCGATGCCGCTCTACATCGGCGTCATGGATGCGGTGACAGGCGAGTCTCGATATCTCAACAGCCACACCGATGATTTGATGACGGCGTTTCGTGCGACCTGTGCGTTACCGGGTTTCTATCGACGCAACCTGTTCTACGATGGACACCGCTACATCGATGGTGGCGTGAGTGACCCCGTTCCCGTTCGGAAGGCCATCGAGTTGGGAGCCAACGAGCTCATTGTTGTGCTGACGAGCGCCATCGAAAAACGGACGGTCAAGCGTTGGCATCCGCCAGGTTGGTTGCGTTTCATGTCGCCGGATCCCGCGGTACGAAAGGCGCTTGCCGACCGCCATTTGCGCTACCGGGAAGTGGCGGATTTGCTGTCCCATCCCGGTCCCGGTATCCGCATCCACGTGGTCCGGCCCTCCCGGCCGCTTCCCGTCGGTCGGGCGACGCGGAATCGGAGGAAGTTGGAACAGGCCTGTGAACTGGGGTATGAAGAGGGGAAGGAATTCATAGCCAGAACTCAAGCCCGCCTTCGCTGAAGCTACGGCGAGGCCTCGCCGTAGCCGCCGTGGAAAGACATGGGCGGCGGAGGCGGGAACTCACGAACTCAAGAACTCGAGAATAAGAACTTGTTTTCTGGTGCTGAGCCTCCCCGAAATCCTTAGACAAGTATCCCCTTAATGAGTTGCAGCAAGATCAGAAGGAGCATGGGCGTGATGTCGAGTCCACCCATGGGCGGGATGATCTTGCGGATGGGTGCCAAGGCCGGTTCGGTGAGATTGTTGAGTAGCTTTGCTACCGGATGGTAGGGGGGAAGCTGAATCCAGGACACGATGACGGCAGCCAAGACGACCAGGGAGTAGAGGTCGATCAATCGTGCTAGCAACATAATGGCGAAAATGATAGATTGAAATTCGTCCTCCGAGCAAGTGGAGGAAGTGTGGAGCCTAGCGGCATTCCTGGTCGCCGTTCGAAGATGCTCCGAGGAACGGAGTGAGCTTGATCTCCAGAAGATCCTGCGTGCTGCTGGCTGCGGTCGGCTTGATGCTTGCCGGGCCGTTCGGATTCGCTCAGACCGACCCGCCTCGAGAACCACTCAGCCCGCGCATTGCCAACTACCAAATTGATGTCCATTTGAATCCCGAGACCCGCGTGCTGGATGGACACCAACTGCTCGTCTGGGTCAACCGGACCGATGATGCCGTGGATGAGCTGCAGTTTCACCTCTACCTCAACGCTTTCCGCAACAACCAGTCCAGCTTCATGAGAGAGTCCGACGGTGTTCATCGAGGAAACAAACTCGATGAGGACGGATGGGGTTTCATCGAAATCGAACGCCTGGCCATCGCCGGCCTTGATTCGGACGGTCCTGAAGGACTGCGCCTCCAACTCCAGTCCGAGGAAGCCGAACGAGACCAACCCTACCCGGTCTATACGGCGGAGCCCATGGACTTGACGTCAAAGATGGAGTTCCTCCGTCCCGACGATGGGAACCTGGACGACAAAACGGTATTTCGGGTTCCGCTACCCGCACCGCTACAGCCTGGCCAGGCCATTGCTTTGGATGTCGACTTTTCCGCCCGGCTCCCCAATCCGCCATTTGCGAGGACCGGATCCAAAGAGGACTACTTCTTTGTGGGACAGTGGTTCCCAAAAGTCGGTGTCTATGAGGACGGAGCCTGGAACGCCCATCAGTTTCATCTGAACTCGGAGTTTTATGCCGACTTCGGTGTCTACGACGTCAAGATGACGGTTCCAAAGGAATACATCCTTGGGGCGACCGGTCAAGAGGTAGCCCGAACCGAGAATCCGGATGGCACTGCCACCCATCACTATCGTGCGGAGGACGTTCACGACTTTGCCTGGACCGCCAGCCCCGAGTTCCTCGAATTCACCGGCGAGGTTCAGGATGTGACCATCCGGGCGCTGGTGCAGCCCGACCACGCGGCTCAGGGAGAGCGACACCTGGAAGCCGCCAAAGTCGCCGTCGCGTATTTCCAAGACCATTACGGAGACTACCCTTATCCGAATTTGACGGTTGTTGACCCGCGGCGCGGTGCCGGGGGCTCGGGAGGTATGGAGTACCCCACGCTTATTACCGCCGGAACGACATACCGGTTGCCGCTGGGTGTGCGGGCACTCGAAGCCGTCACCATCCACGAGTTCGGTCACAACTTCTGGTACCACCTCGTGGCTTCCAACGAGTTCGAAGAGCCTTGGTTGGATGAAGGTGTCAACACCTACACCCACAGCCGGATCATGAATGATACCTACGGTCCGGAAGGCGACCTCATCGATTTTCTAGGTATCAAGCTCAACAATGTGGACATGAGCCGGATTTCATACATAGCTACACCAAAAACCGATCCGGTGTACAAGAATGCTTGGGATTTCATTGACAATCAGAGCTACGGTACTAACAGCTATCAGAGACCGGCCCTTATCCTCGAGACACTCCGAGGCGCCATTGGGCCGGAGACCATGCGCGAAATCCTCAGAACCTACGTGGAGCGCTGGCGGTTCAAGCATCCCAAGACGCAGGACTTCCTTGACGTTGTGAATGATGTGACCGGCTCGGACTGGAGCGACTATTTCGAGCAAGCTCTCTTTACAACCAAGGTTCTGGACTACGAGATTCTGGTCGGTGAAGAGCGTGAAAATCGAGGGAAAGGGAGTCGATTTCGACCTGTCGGCCAACGAGCTCCTCGACGAAGGCCACGTGGAGGGGCAAGAAGGCAACGAATCGGACAAGGATGAATCCGAGGATGAACAGGATTCGGGGCCTTATCGCACAGAAGTCGTCGTGTCTCGCAAAGGTGAGTTCACGTTTCCCGTTCAAGTCGAAATTGGTTTCGAAGACGGCGAGACAATCCAGACGAGCTGGGATGGACGGGACCGGTGGAAGCGCTTCGAGTACATGCGATCGTCACGCGTCAAATACGCAACCGTCGATCCAGATTGAAAAATCCCTCTCGACGTGAGCTACGTCAACAATAGTCGTATGAGAGAAAAACAGAAGTTGGGTGTCAACAAGACGACACTACGGTGGCTTTTTCTATGGCAGTTTCTGTTGGAGCTAGTGAGTCCCTGACGGGAATGCGCGAACGACGCGAAGGTGCTTTTTCGCGCATTAGAAGAAGCGTTGTCCGTGGCCTCGACCGCGTTTGGGTTGCGAAACGACTGATTCTGACGTTCTACATCGTCAACCTCATTTGTGCGCTCGTCATTGCTCTACCGTTCTGGAGTGTTCTCAGTCGGTTTGCGGGCCAAAGCCTCATGGGCGCGGAAATGGCAACGCGGATCGATACGGCATTTTTTCTCGAGTTTCTATATGAGAGCCGGCGCTCCATCGGCCCTATTCAGTTGCTCATCCTGCTGATGATGGTGCTTCATTGGCTCGTTTCTCTCTTCCTGTCGGGCGGTGCGATGGCCGTCCTAGCGAGTGGGGAATCTTACTGGCCGAGCGTGTTCTGGGGCAAAGCGGCGAAGTTTTACGGACGGTTCATCCGTTTGGCGCTTTGGTCGATTGTGCCTTTGCTGGTGCTCGCTTTGCTGCCGCTGGCCGCTGCGGGGCTCCAGCGGCTGATCTACGGCAGCGATCCTTATCAATACGTCACCTACTGGGGAATGTGGATAAAAGTAGGCCTTGCTGCATTCGCGCTGGCTTTGCTGGGAGTGTGCTTCGACTACGCGCGTATCGATGCGGTACTCTCGAATGAGCGCAGGATGCGACGCGCTCTTTGGCGCGGTATCCGCTTTACCTTCCGAAACCCCGTGGCCACGATTGGCTTGGCTCTCGTGATTTTTCTCGCCGGCGCGATGGCCTATGCGCTCTATCGCGCCTTTTCTGGAGCCTTGGATGCTTCGAGCGTCATCACCGTCTCGGTGCTCGTGGTGGTTCAGCAGATCTACATACTCTGGCGCATGGCCTTGAGGCTCACCCGCTACAGTTCCGAAATCGCCCTAATGAAGAGCTATCGAGGCACCTTCGGCGCCCGCTGCGGAACCCAAGTACTCGAGTACTCAAGTACTCGAGAATCCTGTCACCCAATGTCCCGAGATCCTGATAGTGCAGTGGACATTAGGGTCGGACGTGATCGGGTACGTCCAGAGAAGAATCACCCTCATGAAGTCCATTGGGGCCTGAAATCTGATGGTAGACCCCGTGTCCATGCTGTATCCACTTTTGGGCCTGACCCCGTGTCCAATGTGCCTATGGGCGCCGAAGGCGCCGCTAGAGAAGAAAAGGGTGGGAGGTCTTCTGACCCCCGAACTCTGAATCCCAACGGCCGGCAATCGAGGTGTTGCATGAGGGGCAGGTTCCATCGGCAGTCAGTCTGTAGTTCTCGACCGTGAATCCATATCGCTCGATGATGAGCTCCTCGCAGCTTGGGCATCGAGTGTTCTCGAGATCGTTCACGCGTCCCCGAATGTTACCGGCGTAAAGGTATCGCAGACCCGATGTCTTTCCGATTTCGGATGCCCTGGAAAGGGTTTGGACATCCGTATTCGGTGGACCCGTCATTTTGTAATCCTTGTGGAAAGCCGTCACGTGCCAGGGGATGTCTGGTGAGATCTCGACCAGAAAGTCCGCCATTTGTTTCAACTCCTCATCGGAGTCGTTGAACCCGGGTACCACGAGCGTGACGATTTCCATCCAAAATCCCATATCGTGGATCCGGCGGATCGAGTCCAAAATCGGATCGATTTGGGCACCCAACTTCCGATAGTTGGCGGGATTGAAGGACTTGAGATCCACCTTGAAGAGATCGAGCCATGGCCGGAGATACTCCAACACCTGAGGTGTGGCATTGCCGTTGGAGACGTAACCCGTTGCCAGTCCCGCTCCGCGAGCTTCCTTGAATACCGCCACGGCCCACTCACTGGTGATGAGAGGCTCGTTGTAGGTACTGACGACGACACGAGCACCTTGATGGAGCGCATCGCGCACCATGGCTTCCGGTTTCGCCGGGCGTGGAGGTGCCACTGCTGTAGGGTCCCGTAGGGCTTGCGACGTCACCCAGTTTTGGCAATAAGCACAATGCAAGTCACAGCCGAGCATGCCGAAGCTATAGGCGAGACCTCCAGGGTAGGCATGAAAGAAAGGTTTCTTCTCTATGGGATCACATTGGAGACCACTGACGTATCCCCAAGGCACGTAGAGCTTGCCGCCCCGGTTGTAACGGACGTGACAGACTCCGGGTCTTCCTTCTGGAATGGGACAACAATGGCCGCAAGCCGTGCACCGCAACTTGTCTCCATCGAGTGGCTCGAAAAGGTCCCCCTCGCGAACGTTCCGATCGAGGATTTCTTTCAGGGAAGACATGAGTTGGCTCCCGGGCGCGTTCAGTTGCGAACGGTGCTCAGTCGAGTGCGCCCCGCACCGGTCGACTGTTGCAATGCGGAATTAAACACTACATTTGTACCACTCTAACTCAATTATAGTCTTGTGTGAGGAGGAGGCGCATCTCTTCCGGAAGAAAGCTTGGCGACAGGTAAACGACTCGTCCCCCCACGAGCGTCATTGCAGCTTCGACCTCGACGATGCGACGCGGCACGATCTTGAAGATGTCCTCGGTCAAAACCACGATGTCGGCGAGCTTACCTGCTTTGAGGGAGCCTCTGGTCTTGTCACCGAAAGCGGCAGAGACACCGTTCAATGTGTAGGCCCGAACCGCTTGTTCTACACTAAGGCGCTCCTCCGGCATCCAGCCTTCTTCGGGCTTCCCATGGAGGTCTTGTCTCGTAACAGCCGCATAGATACCGAACAAGGGGTCGAGGTCATGCTCGGGCCAGCGGCTGCCAAAAACGAGTTGGCCACCCGAGGCGAGTAGGCTTTTCCAGGCCAGACGGTCGGCCCGAAGGTGGAGGTCCGGCGAAGTGGCCAGAGGCGGCACGGTGACCATGACCCCGAGCTCGGCCAACCGAGTGACATCATCCCGAGAGACGACCTCCCAACCCTCGAGGCGGTGGCGCCGAGTGGGATCCGCCGTTCCCAAAAACGCCAAGGCGACCTCTACAGCGTCATCTCCATCCGCGTCGAAGATGACCTGGAGTCCACGTTGCTCGAAATGACGGGCTATTGAGGCGGTCGAACTGTCAATGGGAATCCGTACAGCATCTTCGATTGCCAGCCGTTCGACGTCGGTGACTGACGTCACAGTAGGGACAACCCGGATGCGTAGCTTCAGATCTCCAAGTCTTTCGAGCTCTTCAATGAGCTCGACCTCCTCGAAGCTCGCATCCGTCTCGATGCTCGTCACCCCAAATCTGTGGAGATGAGCCACCCCTCGTTTCAAAATCTCCAGTTGTTCCTCGTGGGATGGGCGGGGAAGGGTATTGCGGACCAAAGTGGCGGTTGCTGCATCGACACCGAGATCCATTCCGGCAAGCTCCAGGGCCTTGGAATTGACCCATGCGAACCGACAATCGTGAGCTTCGAGATAGACCGGCCGGTTCGGAACGATGCGGTCGAGATCGGTCCGAAGGACGATGCTGGGATCGGTACCACGCACTCCCGCGCCGAGGACCCATGGTCGGTCCGGATGGGCCTCAGCGAAAGCTTTGACGATGAGGAGAATGTCCTCTCTCGAATCGACCTCGGTCATGAGAGCCCAATCGAGTTGGACGGCTCCTTTCATCAAGTGAACATGGGCATCATGAAATCCAGGGAGGACCGGTCGTCCCTCCAGTTCGACCACGACGGTGTCGCGGCCGATGTGGCGGTCCATGTCGGTGCTCGAACCGACGGCAACCAACCTGTCTCCTTCGATGGCGAGCGCCTCAGCCCAAGGCAGAGCCGGGTCGAGCGTGTGGACCTTCCCACCGCGCAAGACGAGATCCACACCCGTGTTTCCCGAGCACGAACAGAAAGTAAGAAGCAAGAAGATAGTAGGAAGGAGAAAGGAGAAAGGAGATCTAATTAACCCCGTCACCATTCCTCATCTCCGGAGGAAAGGAAACTGGCAAAATCTGCCACATCCCGCGCGCGGTTTCCTTTATTCGTCAGAGATTTCAGGTCTCCTTCCTCCTTCCTCCTTTCTCCTGTTCTTCTCTACATTCAATTCTCCGTCGCTTTCTTTCTTGCCGCTTCTTTCGGCATCGGTTTGCGAGGCATCAGTTCGTCGCGCATCGCTGCGTGGTAAACGAAGGTGGCCATGATGACGGCGTTTTGCATGAGATCCACGCTCCGCAGATGATCGACCACGTCCAGCTCCGTGTGGTGCGTGCGAGTGGAGTAATCGAGCTCGTCTTGAATGAACTGAAAGCCCGGCAAGCCTACTCGGTCGAAGGGTATATGGTCGGTGCCACCCGTATTCTGGGTCGTCACCGTTTCGGCACCCAGGTCCTCAAAAGGCTCGAGCCAAGCTTCGAAGATGTGCTTCGCTGCTGTATTTTCCTGGACATAGATACCACGGATACGACCGCCGCCGTTGTCCAGGTTGAAGTAGACCGAGAATTTAGCATAGGCCGGTTTCAAGGTGAGAGGTCCCTGATTCTGGCGCATCCACCTCGGCATATCCGATTGCTTCTTGTCTTCTGGTTCGGGACGAGTAGCGAAGTGATTTTCCACGTGAGCCACCGAGCCCAAGAAGCCTTGTTCTTCTCCGGCCCAAAGGCCGATGCGGATGGTGCGGCGAGGACGGACACCGAGCGCCTTGAGAATTCGGACCGCCTCCATCGCCACGGCCACGCCCGCCGTGTTGTCGGTGGCGCCGGTGCCGGTGTGCCATGAGTCGATATGGCCACCCAACATCACCAATTCGTCTTTCTTGTCTGTTCCCGGTATCTCGGCAATGGTGTTGTAGGCCTTGGTGTCGTCGTCGTGGAACCGTGCTTCAATGTTCAACTCGAGCTCGACGTCCTGTTTGTGCGTTTCCATGAGTCGCACGATCCAATTGTAGTGCTCCGTCGCCATGACGAGCGCCGGAACGCCGGGGTTGCCGTCGACCTCGCGGGAGCCCCCGCCGGATACCCGAACGATGCCGTTGTCACGCGAGCTCACCTCGACCGTAGCGACAACCTTCTCCTCGGTGAGAAAATCGTTCAGCTTCTTCGATAGCTGCCAGCGTTTCATCATCCGCTGTCTCCATACCTGGTCGCGGCCGCCCGTGGGGATGCTGAACTTGGCGATGTCATCCAAATCATCTTCCGAGTAGCGCTGGAAAAAAGGCTCGTCGCGTTCCTTGACCTCACGAATGTCACTTAGAAACAAGATCTTCCCGGCCAATTTGCCTTTGTGTTTTTCCAAATCTTCTACGGACTCGAGGGTTACCCGCATTGCTTGCCCGGTCACCGGCCCGTCCGTACCCGGTGTCCAGGCTTTCGGCAGGGCAAGAAGTGGGGCGGGTCGTGGTTGGAGCATATGGACCGCTGCCTGATCGAAGGACCAGCCTCGCCCGAACTCCAAACCCTCGAGCTGGGCGTTTTCCAATCCCCATTCTTCGAGCTTTGCACGGGTCCACTCGTTGGCTCGCTTCAGGCCCGGTGAGCCGGTCAATCTCGGGCCAATGACGTCGCTCAAATGACCGACGATCTCCATGACCTCTGAGTTGTGGAATCCCTCTTGCCGAATGCGGTTGACCATATCCAGATCGACCTCTTCTTGGGCAAGGGTCGAAAACGGCAGGAGCAGAAATACAACGACAACAACGCTTGGGACTCTCTTCAACATCGAGACCTCCTTACAGACTACCGTTGAGACGAACCAATCGACGGGACGGAGTTTAGCACATAGCGAAGAGCGACTTTGGAGAGTCAACGAGAGCGCCAGGTGGTGCCGTAGGGGGAGTCTTCGAGAGAGATGCCTAGCTCCAACAAACGATCCCGGATCCAATCCGACATGGCCCACTGTTTCTCCTGTCGCAGGCGGGTTCGGACTTCGATGAGCAAATCGATGAGAGGGCCAATGTCCCTTTTTTCGCCCTCTTCAACATCGAGTCGTAGGCCGAGCACTCCGGCGAGAACGCGGAGCGTCGCTTGAGCCTCTTCGAGCGTATCCGAGCTTACCCCGGCTTCTCGGGCTTGATTGATGGCTCGCACGAGCTCGTAGATGTGACCCAAGGCCATGGGCGCGTTGAAATCATCGTCCATCGCGGATTCGAAGCCCGAGCGCGCTCGCTCGTCCTTGTTTCGTAGAGCCTTTGCAACCTCCAACGGGGCGCGTGTCGACGGACGTGCCGGTCGCAAGGCCCCCCGCAATCGTTCCAGTCCCCGCTCGGCCTGCGAGATCACGTCTCCGGTAAACGTCAGAGGGCTGCGGTAGTGGGAGCCCAAGACTAGAAGCCGCAACGCATCCGCTTCGTGGTGCTCCAGGAAAGCCTCGATGGTGAAAACGTTGCCCGTTGATTTGGACATGTTTTCTCCGCCCATACGCATCATCCCGTTGTGGATCCAAAAGGAGGCCAAAGGCTTGCCCGTAAGGCCTTCACTCTGGGCGATCTCGTTCTCGTGATGAGGAAAGACCAAATCGTTTCCCCCACCGTGGATGTCGATTTGCTCTCCGAGGTGGCGCAGGCACATGGCCGAGCACTCGATGTGCCATCCAGGGCGGCCGTTGCCCCAGGGGCTTTCCCATGCAGGCTCTCCAGGCTTGGCCGCCTTCCAAAGCGCAAAATCACCCGGGTCCTCTTTTCTTTCGTCGACTTCGAGCCGAGCTCCAGCTCTCATGTCCTCTCGAGCACGTCCTGAGAGCTTGCCATAATCCTTGCCACGTGAGACCCGAAAGTAAACGTCACCATCGAGTTCGTAGGCGAGGTCCTTTTCGATCAGGCCCTTCACGACGTGGAGGATCTGCTCCATTTCTCGAGATACGCGTGGGTTGGCATGAGCGGGGAGGATACCGAGGTCTCTCAAGTGACGGTCGTATTCTCGGATGTAGCGCTCCGCCAAATCCGTCGGCGCCATGCCGAGCTCATTCGCCCGCCGGATCACCTTGTCGTCCACATCGGTGTAGTTCATGATGTGAGTGACTTCGTAACCTCTGTATTGTAGGTAACGGCGGACCACATCGAAGACCAGCGACGACATCGCGTGACCTACGTGAGCCTTGGCGTAGACCGTCGGACCGCAGACGTACATGCTCACCTTGCCCGGTCTTATGGGCTCAAAGGCTGTCTTTTCGCGGGTCAGCGTATCGTAGATCTGCAGATTCATGGATTCGGTTGCTTTAGTTGCAGAACGTGTTTGCTGGTATTACGGCACGAATACCGCCACTAGTTTATGGGATGAGGATTGCGTGGCTCTATTCCTGGGTTCTTGAGTTCTCGAATTCTTGAGTACTAGACAGTGGATACCACATCTTGAGCGTCGGGCGCCATTGCCTTAGTGATCATTCGCTCCTGCGTATCGCTCGCGGTTCTCCGCGATTTCCTTTACGGCATCGATAGCGATTCGTATGTGCTCATCCGTATTGAAGGGACCGACTCCAAACCGGACGGATCCGTGGATGTCCACGGTGCCGAGCTGCACATGGACCAAAGGCGCGCAATGCAGACCTGTGCGGCAGGCGATGTTATGGTCCACATCGAGGATGGTGCCCACGTTCATGGCTTCCACGCCATCCACGTTGAAAGAGAAGACCCCGATGTGATTCTCTAGGTCGTCCTGGCAGTAGAGGGTGATGCCTTCGACATCTTTCAGTCCATCCCTCAGCATAGTGACGTGCTTCATCTCTTGCTCGTGGATCGCCTCGATGCCCTTTTCCTGGACCCACTTCAAACCCGCGTGAAGACCAGCCACTCCGACGACGTTTGCCGTGCCATACTCGAGTCGAAAAGGATACTCGTAGAGGTGGGTTTCAACCGCTGAGCGGACTCCCGTGCCGCCGGCGCGTGTCAAACGAATGTCCACGCCCTCGGCAACGTAGAGTCCACCGATTCCTGTGGGACCTAAAAGCGATTTGTGACCCGTAAAGGCGACTACATCGATGTTTTGCTCCTTCATGTCGATGGGAATCTTTCCCGCCGATTGGGAAGCGTCGATTGCGAACCGGATGCCCCGCTCCTTGCAGTAGGCACCGATTTCTTTGATCGGTTGGATCGTACCGATGACGTTCGAAGCATGATTTACGATGACGAGTCTCGTGTTGTCCTTGAATTTCGCTTTGATATCGTCTGGGTCGACAAATCCCTTGTCGTCAAAAGGAACGTAATCCACCTCGACGCCTTCCATGCTCCAGTGGTGGAGCGGCCTCAACACGGAGTTGTGCTCGATGTTCGTCGAGATCGCATGGTCGCCTTTCTTGAGCGAGCCCGAAATGATGAGATTCAGAGCGTCCGTGGAGTTGTAGCCAAAGCAGAGCCGTTCTGGGACCGTGCCATTGAAAAACTCGGTGAGCATCTTACGGGTGTTCTCGATGAGGTCACCCGTCTCGATACAGAGATCAAATCCCGACCGGCCGGGATTGACACCGAAATCACGGTAGAACTGGTCCATGAATGTGTAGACTTCCTCTGGTTTGGGGTAGGATGTAGCGCCGTTGTCCAGGTAGATGAGCTTTCCCATGCAGTTACCTCCATTCGAGCTAAACGATAGAATTAAAGAGAATAATAGAGTTGCCGTTTGAAATCAAATTTTCGAAATCGGCGAGGTTGTCCCTATGAAGAGCAAACTCAACGTGGCCGTCCTGGGGGCCGGGAAATGGGCGGAGTTCGCCCATATCCCCGGCTGGCAAAGAGATCCCCGTTCAGAAGTTGTTGTCCTCTGTGATGTGGAAGGGGACCGAGCACGGGAAATGGCTGGACATTTCTCCATTCCAGTCGCGGTTGACGATTGGCAATCTGTGGTCGGCCGTCCCGATATCGATGTTGTGGATATCGTCACCCCTTCCCGAACGCATTTGGAGCTCTCCTTGGCCGCCTTGGAGTCGGGAAAACACGTTCTTTGCGAAAAACCGGTGGCCTACGACTTCCGCGAGACTCGTAGGGCCTCTGAGCTCGCGCGGCAGAAAGGTCTCAAGACCAAGCTTGGTTTCACTTTTCGCTATAGTCCCGGCGTGCAATATGCGAAGTCGATGATCGACGAAGGTTTTGTGGGGACTCCTTTCATCATGAATGGATACGAGCAGAACTCTCAATGGCTCGATCCTCAGGTGCCGTTGCGCCAAGTTGACATCGACGCTGATCCGTCTCGGCTCCAAACTTCATCACTCGAGGGCTACGGTGCACCCATCATCGATATCAGTCATTGGTGGGTGGGGGCCGATCTCGAGCGGGTTGTCGGGACCATGCGCAATTTCATTCCGGAAAGGATGGTGAGGGACACCGGCCGTATGATGCGTATGAATATCGATGATGGCGACATTTACCTATGCGAGTTCAGCAACGGAGCCATCGGCTCGATACAAACGAGCTTCGTAACCGTCGGGAACTACCCGGGGATCGAGGCCCGCATCTACGGGAGCCAAGGTGCCATCATCTGTCGTCTCGTAGAAGAGCTCGGCGTTGCCGAGACGATAAAGGTGGCTACTCCCGACAATGTAGAATTCAAAGAGCTCGAGATTCCCGAACGTTTCTACCCGTCTGGAGGACATCCCAAAGAATCCTGGCGAAGTCTTTTCTATGCCAACCTCATCAGAGATTTTATCGACGAGATCGAGGAAGAAAGCGGACGAAATCAAGGCTGCTTCGCGGATGGAGCCTGGGTTCAAGAAGTCATCAATGCCGTTGAGCGATCCTTCTTTGAGAGACGCTGGGTCGATCTTCCTCTGGGGAGCTAGCGATGGCCATTCAAAACCCCGCCTTCAACGCTTGGCTCGACGATTTCTTGGTCTCCTACTATCGACATCGTCCGGTCAATTCCACGTTCATCGGGGTCCACGAGCATGACCACCGCTTGCCTGACTATTCGGAACAAGGCGTCGCCGAAGTCGTAGCGGATATGAAAGATCTTCTCCAGCGCCTCGAGGCCTTGCCGGAAGAAACTCTCTCAGAGACCGAAACGATGGACCGGATGCTGGCGGAGGGCTTCCTCGAGATCCAACTCTGGGAGCATGATTCCCACCATTTTCACCGCGGCAATCCATGTGTCTACACCGGAGAAGCGGTCTTCGGTGTGATGTCGCTCTTCCTCCGTCCCTTTGCGCCTTTTTCTGAAAGAGTCGAATCCGCTGTCCTCAGATTGGCCGCAGTTCCCGTCCTTCTCGAGCAAGGCAAAGACAACCTTAGTCGCGCACCGAAGGAATGGACGCGACGTGCCATTCGAGAATGCTCGGGGGCACTCAACTTCCTCGGTGAAGGTATTGAACTGCTTATGAAGGAGGAGGGTCGAGAAGATTCGCGAATACGAGAGGCTGCCGACCGAGCTGAAAAGGCCTTCATCAGTTTCCGGCAGTTCTTGGAATCTGAGCTTCTCTACAAAACCTCGGGTCACAATTCTTGTGGTGAAGACGTTTTGAGCCTTTTGATCCGACGAGGCCATTTCCTAACTGAGGAGGCCGCAGACATCGAGAAGTTGGCTGTCGAGAAGATCGCGGAATGTGAAGGTCAACTCGAGGCTCATGCCGGAGACTTCGGAGCGTCCAATTGGAAAAAAGCGTTGAGCCAACTCTCTCGGGCTCGACCCAACGTCCAACAGTACTATGGGCGCTACCAGAAAATTTGGAACGCTTGCCGTCACCTCGTGGAAGAAAATCGTCTTCTGACCTGGCCCGATTTCCCCATCCGCTACGTTCCTCAGCCGACCTGGACTCGAAAAGCTGCTCCATATCTCTATTTCTTGTTCTATCGTTCGCCTTCACCTTTCGACAAGATTCCCATCGTTGACTACTTGGTAACTCCTGTCGAGATGGATATGGCGCCCGAAGAGCAAGAACGTCTCCTGCGGTCTACCAATGACGGCGTCATCAAGCTTAACCATGTCGTCCATCACGGTGGTCCCGGCCATCATGTTCAGAACTGGTATGCACGTCGGACCACTTCGCGCATTGGGCAAATTGCGGCCGTCGATTGTGCTACACGGGTCGCGATGTTTTGCGGGGGCACCATGGCCGAAGGCTGGGCCTGCTACGCCACGGATCTCATGGAGGAGCACGGTTTCCTGACACCCCTCGAGCGATACGCCGAGCACCAAGCGCGCCTCCGCATGGCCGGCCGGGCCGTTGTCGATGTCCGTCTCCATCGTGGACAAATCACTTTGGAACAAGCCGCATCCTTTTACCAAGAGAGGATAGGTATGTCGCGAGAGGCGGCTCTGAGTGAAGCCGTCAAGAACAGCATGTTTCCTGGCACCGCTCTCATGTATCTTGTTGGCACCGAGCTCATCCACGAGCTTCGACGCGAACTAGTGGGGGAGACCTATTCTGGATTGAGCCTATGTGACTTCCATGATCGATTTCTCTCTTATGGGTCGGTTCCGGTCCCGTTGATAGCGAATGCCCTGCGCAATCGAGCCGGCACGAGAGGCGAATAGGAAAGCAGAAGATCCGTTTTCTCGGATCCCAAATGTCCGTTTGATTCTATGCGTGAACCTTGCGAAGCGGTTCGATACGAAGTGTATTCTCCGGTTTCGAAGAACGTAAGTCTTCAGGACGGTTCGGTTCGATCGACAGTTCAGGCAAACCTCCTTGGAGATCCTCAACCCATCGTCGAACATGGCCGGCGCCCGCCAATTCGGGACGAATGAAACCAGCCCGCGTCAGCATCTGAACGAGCGCGTCCAGTTTTCCATCGATGGCTTCCATCCTGGTTCCGAGTCGAGTGATGAGAGCGTCGTTCGCTGTCTGACTCACTTGAGGGTCGTGCGGTTCGTCCTGGCCCATCTTCAGATCCAACACGGCTTCTTGAACCTGATTTGCGGCGATGAACTGGGTGTTCTCGACATATCCGATGACGAGACAACGCTCGCACAGGATGTTGATGAGGCGTGGTATGCCGCCCGTGTGCTCGTGAATGGCTTTAACGGACTCATTGGTAAAGATCGGCGCGTTTCTGCTGAACTGTGCAACGTACAGACGGTGCTGGATGTAGGCCTGGGTGTGTTCAAGATCGAGCGGATCGAGGTGGCATCGTACCGCCACGCGTTGATTCAGGGCCACACAAGCTTTAGCGTTCAGCATGCTGGAAAGGGCCGGTTGCCCGGCGATGATGATCTCCAACAGTTTTCTCTTCGGACCTTCGAGGTTCGTCAGAAATCGAACCTCTTCCAATTGTTCGGAGCTGAGGGCCTGGGCTTCATCAATGAGAACCACAACGGTCTTTGCAGAAGATTCGGCGAGGTGTCTTGCCAACGCCCCCGATCCGTGACCGTTCCCCGTGGTGAAAATGCCCAGCGACGATTCGAGCTGGCGGATAATCGACTGTCCTCCAAGGGATGCGTCCGACAGGAAAACGCCCTTCAATTCGGAGCCAAAACACTGGAGGAGCCGCTTCAAGATCGTCGTTTTTCCCGTACCGGCCTCACCAATGAGCGTGGCTAGGCCCTGGCGTTCTTCGATGCTGTAGCAAAGCTCGTTGAGCGGCACTTGATGGGCACGGGGATAGTAGTAGGCCGGGTTGTGGGCCAACTGAAAGGGTCTGTCTTTCAATCCATAGTGGTGGAGGTACATGGTCTTGTGACTCTGTCTTGGGGTCCCCGCGCCGAATGGGACAGCGCCAAGTGAGGTAGTGGGATCGACGGATCTGCCGTTTTTCCCAGTGGTTGATGGCACCTGCCGGTTGGGGAAGCCTTTGATTTAGTGAGTTGGACTAGGGATGCAGCTGCAAGAATCGAGCGCGTAAGTCCTTGGTGACGGTTTGCTGAGTACTGCACTGTTAGGGCTTCCTTCAGCACGCCGGATGATTGGCATGCTCGAGACGAATACACGCCGAGCAACCGTGCAAAAGTGCACGAATTCAAGACCTGGAAAACAGCTAAACCCAGATCTTACAGAAGCCCTTGGTTGGGTTTAAGGGTCACAGGCACTGTAGTGAAAATACCATCAGAAGTCAAGAGCATTGTTCAGAAAAGGAAGAAACGTTACCACGCCGCTCTAGCTCTTGGTGAACCTCATCGGTGAGAAGCGGTGAGTGTGCAATAAGCCCCTTCAGAGTCGTGTTTCGATTGTTCAATTCCACGTTGGGCATATCTGGAGCGTAGACCGTTCCACCGGCGGCTACCACCAGAGCGATACCGGCGGCTACATCCCACTCGTTCTTGGGGACGAGTGTCCAGGTGGCGTCGGCGAGGCCTGCGGAAACGCGTGCGAGCTTGTAAGCGACGGAGCCCATGGGTTGAACAGTGTAAGGTGCGTCGTCGAACGCGTCCCATTCGCCTCGCTTGACTTCACTTCGACTGGCGAGGACGAGCCCGCCGCTCAAAGTCGGACGAACGCTGACGGTGACGGGACTCTTGTTGAGAGTCACTCCTAGGCCCACCGCACCGAGGAAGAGCTCGTTTGTCTGAGGATTGAGAATTCCACCGGCTACAGCGGTACCGTTTTCCACCAAACCTATGGAGACACACCATTCTGGGATTCGTTGGACGAACTCTTTGGTGCCATCTAGAGGATCTACAATCCAGACACGCTCCTTGCCAATCCGCCCGAAATCATCCGTGGTTTCCTCGGACAGCCATCCCTCCGCCTCGCGAGGCAGGAACTCCCTGAGAAACTCATTGACGGCATTGTCGGCGGCCGTGACGGGATCACCGCCGCTTTTTCTCTGAACCTCGATGTCTCCGTCGACATACTCTCGGAGGATCGTCCTCGCTTGTTCGAGTGCTAGCTCTATATGGCTCAGTGTTTCTGTGTGTGGATGATTGTTCATGGTCATTGTTTACCGCTGCTTATGAAACCCTGTTGCTCCAAGTAGAGGATGACTTCCTGAGCTGCTTCTTCCGGGGTCAATTCGCTCGTATCGATGATCACGTTGGCGTCCTTTGGCTCCTCGTAGGGGTCTGAGATGCCAGTGAACTCCTTGATGAGTCCGGCGCGCGCTTTGGCATACATCCCTTTTCGGTCTCGATTTTCACAAATGTCCAATGGAGTGGCGACGTAGACGAGGACGAAACTGCCTCGTCGCTCGATGATCTGACGCACCTCTTCACGGACAAACTCGTAAGGGGCAATGGGTGCGCAAATCGCGATCCCGCCGTTCTTGGTGATCTCGGAAGCCACGAAGCCAATGCGGCGGATATTGATGTCTCGATGTTCTTTAGAAAAGCCGAGCTCGGAAGAAAGATTCTTGCGGACGATGTCTCCATCGAGCAATGTGACCGGACGGCCCCCCATTTCTAGGAACTTTACCCGAAGGACGTTTGCAATGGTCGATTTCCCGGCCCCCGAAAGCCCGGTGAAGAACAAAGTGAAGCCCTTCTTGTGTCGCGGCGGGTGAGTTCTTCGAAGCGATTCCGTCACCGCCGGGAAGGTGAACCAGGTGGGTAGCTCCTTGCCAAGCTCGAGACGTTGCTTCATTTCGTCATCGGAGATGCTCAAGGCGCGGGTGCCTTTGGGGGTTTCTTCCTCGGAGACGTAGCCGTCGAGCTCTTCGACATAGACCATCTTCTTGAAAGGGATAGCCTTAACGCCGATTGCACTCTCGTATCGTTTCATGAGCTCTTGAGCTGCATGCGGTTCGTACCAGGATTCCCCCGTCGGCCCGGCGTGGTCATGGCCCACGATGAGGTGAGTGCAACCGAAGTTCCGCCTGATGATCCCGTGCCAAACGGCCTCACGAGGCCCTGCCATTCGCATGGACAAAGGAAGAAGTGACAGCATCACCGTGGTCGATGGGTACTCGGACAATACCGCCTCGTAGCAACGAACTCGTGTGTAGTGATTGAGATCCCCTGGTTGCGGCACCCCCGTGACAGGGTGAATGAGCAGGTTGGCGCGGGCTCCTTTCGAAGCCTGAAGGGTAATTTCATACTGAGCTCGGTGCAGAGGAGCCCGCGTTTGGAACGCTACGACTCTGCGCCATCCGAGGCGGGAGAACTCTGTGCGAAGCTGGGCCGGAGTATGTCGCAAGCGTCGGAAATCATAGTGACGAGGCAGCTCAATGCCTTCCAGACGTCCCGTTACATAGAAAGGGTCAGATGTCTGGAGAAGGTAGGAGACTCCAGGATGGGTACGCTCGACGGTCCCATAGACCTTTTCGGCTTCTTCCTTTCTATCCGGACGCCAGATATCCTCGACCTCGAGAGCCGCCAGCATGACACCTTCAGGATCGCGAAGCGCGAGCCAGGCACCTGGTGAGAGTTGGCCTGCCAGTTCTTCTTTTACATCGAGCGTAATGGGAATGGGCCAAACGGTTCCGTCAGTCAACTGCAGGGAGTCGCAAACCGATTCATAATCGGCTCGGCTCATGAAGCCCTTCAAAGGAGAGAAACCTCCATTGAGTAGAAGCTCCAGATCGCCCATTTGACGTCGGGTGAGCGAGTGGGACAACCAGTCTCGCGACGAGGTTTGCAGCTCGGTTCGCCGCTCGGGACCTGCAATAAGCTGAACCAGCGAACCCCCGTAGGGTTGAATTAGATGTGTTGGCATTCAGTACTCACCACAAAAATTATAACATCCATGAGATCTCCGACAAGATGAAGTGGGGCGCTTCAATTCTCATCAGCTGCAGCGGGTTTCTTACCGTGAACGACATTAACGCCGGTTGCGGTAGAGTTGGTTGTCAACGACGCTGGCCATTTTCGCCGCATTTAGGCCGCCAAGAAACTTGGCGATGCGCGCCGCCTGCTCACCCGGTTTTTCGATCACTTCTTTATAGTGAAGCTCTAGCGCCTCTATGTTGGATTCGTGTTTGAACCGGTACTTGACCTGCCAGAGATGGTTCTCCCAGAGCTCCTTCATCTTTTCGTCGGCCGTTTCTGATGTCTCGCCGCGGCGCACCAACATCTTGGCTTGTGAGGCGAGGACTTCATCGAGGTTTCGATTCATGAAGAGAATCTTGTAGTTGTTGTCAGAGGGGAGATTTTTGATGAGAAACGAAATCACCTTGATGGCCTTTCCCCGAGCTTCTTTTAAATAGGACTTGTCGGTCTCCTTCTCGAGGTCCTTGACGCGCTCGAGCTCGAAGTATCCCTTAGGGTTGTCTTCGTCGGCGGTGCGGAGCTCGTCGGTCACGATATCGACGCCTGCAGCATCGAGCATCTTCATGGTCATGGAAGTGCCCGAGCGGGGTAGGCCTGAGACGATGATGATGGGTTTGCCATACAGTAGCCTTCGTAGGAACTTACGTAAGACAGCTTTCATTTCATGTACCTTTATTGGATGAGAAGATGCCCGGTAGATTGAATTTTGGGCTGCGACCTAGTAGAACCAAATGGTTCGTTTGTTGACGTAGCCTACCCGTCATTTGACACCAACATCTCCAGCAAACCAACCCTTTATTTCTGTGGTTTATGCAAATTCAGTTAGACACTTTGGTTTTTGGGTAGGCGTAGCACAGAAAAACGCAGTATCACGAATCTCCTGCCACCGTTGGTCCCCAACATCCTCTGTCGCTTTGATTTTCAGCGATATCTTACTGCAAACACATTCCACTTGATTGACTATCGTAAGCCGAATAGTCTCAATTGCCCGATGCTCGTTTTACACAGTTTCAATTGTTGGGATTTCTCATTCTAACACATCGAGGGAAGCAGGGGTGGAGGTTCCTCTCCTTTGCCCGTCCCCACCCAGAAGGCCTTGCCTAGCTTACCAACGTACTAGATATCCCCAAAGCTAGATAGAGTCTCCATCGACAGCGTAGTCAGCCTGCTTGTCTGGAGCAGGAAGAGAAGCTAAACTGCGCTCGGTGAATTTGATCCGAGGCCTCTGGATCCTTTCTGGTTAGCTGCTTAGTAGACGTTAACCGAAGGATTGCGGATGGATAAATTCAATCTAGGGAATAATTTAGATGTATGTTGTTCGATCATGACAGAAATATCCCGTAAAGAAAGGATATGGACATTGAATAGGAAATGGTTATGGGGACTCATCGCCGCGGGACTCGTCCTGGCACATCCATCAGCGGCGGAGGCCTATATCGGTCCCGGGCCTGGTTTCGCCCTTCTATCGTCATTTTTGGTGGTATTTACGACCATTCTCTTGGCGATTGCCTCGATGCTCTTGTGGCCGTTCCGAGCCGTTGTACGTTTGATCCGGATGGGCAAGCGTCCCAAACCGCTGATCAAACGCCTCATCGTTGTGGGATTCGACGGTCAAGAGCCCAAGTTGACGGACCGCTTCATGAAGGAGGGAAAGCTCCCCAATTACAAGAGGTTGGCCGAAATGGGTTGCTACCATCGATTGGCCACGACCTATCCCTCGGTCTCGCCGGTGGCTTGGTCTTCTTTTAGTACCGGAACGCCGCCGCCAAAACACAATATCTATGATTTTCTCGATAGGGATCCGCGGACCTATCTTCCATTGCTGTCCTCGGCTCATATCGGCAATGTCGACAAATTTCTGAAGATAGGACGGTATCGGATTCCGCTCAGAAAGCCTGAGATTCGGCTGCTTCGAAAATCCAAGCCGCTTTGGACCTTTCTGGGCGAGCGCAACATCTGGAGCACGATTCTCCGGGTTCCCATTACATTTCCGCCGGATCGATTCTACGTTTGCTGAAGGAATGTCCGAACGTGACTTTGATCGATTGGATGCACGCGGTACTGTGGCATGATCGCTCCTGGTGAGGCGGTCAACGTGCTACAACACTACGATATGCTCCTGTTTCCGACGCATTGGATCGGCGAGGGGTATCCGGGCATCATTATCGAGGCCTATCATGCCGGCATCCCGGTGATTACGACTGGTGCTGGCGTTCCATACCGGAGTTGGTCGACGAAACGTGCGGCATTTTGATCGAGCCGTGATGTGGATGCATTGCATCAAGCAATGAAGAAAATGATCGACGACGAACATCTCTACCGGCGGCTTGCCGCCGCAGCCAACAAATCCGTGGAGTTCGCCACGGAGAAATGGACAGGGCGACTCGTTGCCTATTGTCGCGAGATCCTGCCAGGTGATAGCCCCTCGTAGCCTCGGCGGCTCGTACGACACGGTGGACCCGTGTGTTTGGCTGGGAACACGCCAATGGACCAAGCCTGAAAACTAGAAACGCATCTCACCAGATCAAAGGTAACGGACCATGCGCATTCTGATTATTCACCAGAACTACGTCGACCACAGGCATCCCGGAGGCACACGCCACTTGGATATCGCGACCCGTTTGGTCCGGAAGGGCCACCAAGTGACGATCGTGGCCAGCACGGTCGATTATCTCACGGGAACTCGACTGAGGGTCCCGACGAGGAACAGCACGAGGGCGTGAGAATCGTGCGGGCATACGCTTTGCCGACCGTGCAGTGCAGTTTGGTGTGGAGGTCCTTACTTCACGTTCATACCGAGTTCGATGTGGCGAGGACTGCGCGCGGGTCCAGTCGATGTGGTGCTGGGTACCACCCGCCGCCGATCTTTCAACTGCCGTCAACCTGGATTGTGGCCCGTTGGCGTCACGCTCCATCGGTGCTTGAAGTGCTCGACCTGTGGCCGGAATTCGCGATTGGAATGGGCATTCTGAAAAACCGTCTACTCATCCGAGTATCGCTAGCGGTGGAATGGTTTTTCTACCGAACCGCGAAACACCTCGTGGTCAATTCTCCGGCGTATCGCGATTACCTGATAGCAGGCCAAATTGAACCGTCGGACGTCACGTTTATTCCCATGGGAATCGACCCAGACTTGTTCGAAGCTGACCAACATGGCGAAGATATTCGGAAACAATTCGGGCTCGAGAATCGTTTTGTGGTCACCTATGCCTGTGCTCTGGGGCTGGCGAACGATTTGGACACAGTAATCGGCGCGGCGGAGCTTCTTCGACACGACGAAGACGTGCACTTTTTTTTGGCCGGTGGCGGCAAGGAACGGAACCGACTGGAAGCCGAGGTCCAGACGCTTCAACTACCGAACGTCACGTTCGGCGGTATATTCCCCAAAGAACGAGTTCGTGATGTCTTGGCGGCATCCGACGCCTGTGTGGCGACATTGCGCAATATCCCCGAGTTCCGCACTCCGTTTCCGAACAAGGTGTTTGACTACATGGCCGCGGAAAAACCCGTCAGTTCCCGCCATCGACGGTGTGATTCGTGACGTCGTCGAGACGGCCGGCAGTGGGGTATTTGTGCCGCCCGGCGACAAAATCAGCCTGGCCAACGCTGTGCGGCAACTGAAGTCTGACCCAGGGACAGCGTTGGCCATGGACTGTGCCGGGAAAGAGTACGTCCGCAAACACTATCACGTGCAGACGGTGGCGGATCGTTTCGAAGACGTTTTCGAATTAGCTGTCAACGGCAAGGAATCGTAAGGCAGCCTCTTCTCACCGACGGTTCAGCGCTTCCAGCGGATCAATATCCACCCGGCAGCTGTCGCGACCACGACTGCAGGCCCTTTTCTGCGAGCTGGACGCCCTTGGCACCTTCGAGTAAGTTCCAGGGGAAGGGTTCGTGGTTGACAACGTGGCGCAGAAACAGCTCCCACTGCGCCTTGAATGCATTGTCGTAGTGCTCCTGGTCGGGAACCTCCAGCCAACCATCGTAGAAACTGATGGGCTGTTCGATGTCGGGATTCCAAACCGGTCTCGGCGTGCCGCCATAGGGCTGGATCCAGCATTTGCGCAGACCAGCCACGGCTGAGGCTGCATTACCGTCCACTTGGATCGTTAACAGGTCATCACGCCTCACTCGCGTGCACCATGACGAGTTGAAATGGGCGACAATGTCTCCGTCCAGGAGGAACGTGGAGTAAACCGCGTCGTCAGACGTACATTCGTAGGATTGGCCATTCTCGTCCCACCGCTCGGGAATGTGAGTGGCTCCCAACGCCGATATGCTCTTGACATCAGCGAAGATGTTGTCGAGGACGTATCGCCAATGGCAAAGCATGTCGAACATGATACCGCCGCCGTCCTCCTTGCGATAATTCCATGACGGACGTTGCACCGAATCACCTTCGAATACCCAATAGCCGAATTCGCCTTTGACGCAGTGGATTCTGCCGAAAAAACCCTTCTGAATCAGCCGTCGTAGCTTGATTAACCCGGAGCAGCCAGAGCTTATCTTTGCACAACCCCGTGTTTGACGCCGGCATCACGGGCCAGTCGATATAGACCGAGGGCGCCCCGGCTGTCGAGACCGCAGTGGGTTTTTCGCAGTAAATGTGCTTGCCAGCCTCGATCGCCCTGCTGACTGACTCGACGCGCGGCACGGTCGTCTGCGCGTCGAAGTAGACCGCGTTGGTATCGTCAGCGATGGCCTCATCGAGTTCGGTTGTCCATTTCTCAACTCCACTCATGTCGGCGAGTTTCCGCAGTTTCGCGGGATTGCGGCCCACCAGAAGAGGGTCAGGTAGAATGAACTCGGTGGGGGTCAGCTGGACACCGCCATGTTTGATGATCTCAACAATCGAGCGCATTAAAAACGCCGGTCTATCATTGTCCGGTCACACCATTCATGATGATGCCGACACGGTGGACAGTTGGTTCGCTCATGAGATGGTTGCTCCCAAGCACGGGTTTGGGTTGTTGACTGCCGGGCATGAACCCCGACGCTCACACGACATGGTGAGCATAGCCCGATTGTGCTCAGGCGTCGACGGGCTTATCTGCAATGATTTTCTTCTCTTCCATGGTGAAACAGTGATCAGTGTTGCTCACTGTTTTGCTCTTTGATTTGTTGATGCCAATTTCACTGCCAATGTTTGACACCACTTGAGATGTGAATTTGGTGCTGGCATTTCTGTTGTTTGCTCCAGAATCTTTGCTCATTTTCTTTGCTGAATCACTCTTCTTGTGTGTTGAATTATCCAGTTTTCCATGGAATTTTCGTTTCTCGTGATTTTCCAAATTGCGGCAAAAGCTTCCACTGCCAAAATTGGTTTTCTGGGAAGAAATGCGCATCATCTTTTTAATCCAGAATGGTGCAAAATGCAACTGAGCCTGACAGATCCAATGATGTTTCCACAAAGGAGGAACCATTTGATCAAATGACAGACTTTGCAATGTGAATCCTCGCTGCATCATCTCTTTGATTCTTGCTTTTGCTTCAGAGAATTCTTGCAGCGGTGCAACAACACAGTCAAAGGAAGCACAGAGCACTGACTCTCTGGCAGTTGGATCAACAAATGACACTGCTGGATGAAAAAAGTGTCTTTCATCAATGCTCACTTTTAGTTTGATGACATTGATGTCATGCTCCAAGGGAATTGTTTCTTCCCAATTGCCTTTGACAGTGCAATCAAGAACAAACATGTTCACAATGCACTTTTGATTTTGAGAACCGTGCACGTGCATGCTCAACACTCTGTGAATTGCTGGCAACAGTCCAATTGCACTGCTTTTTGCTGCAAGTTCTCTTTGATTGACTTCATGGCAAAAGATGCCCTCATGGTGAGTTGAGAACATGCTGTTGAACTGTGCTCTGGTTGTCTCAGTGAAAATGTCAAAAAAATCTTGATTGAGATCACGGTCATTGACTTTGTGACCATTGGCTTTTTTCTGCTGGAAGGGAAATCTTGGAATGAAGACATCAATGTCATTGTTTTGCGGGGCCAGCAATTGGAGTTTGTCAATGGCTGGAACAGTTTTTGCATGATCTGCCTGTTGGAAAACATGGTTGAGGACTGCAAATCCTGACACTGCGCAACAACCGAAAATGCTCTCACGGATGCAGTGAATCAACATCAGCACATTTGCTTCCAAAGGAGAATTGCAAGCATCCCATGGATTCAACAATTTGTCAGAATCAGTTGACATTGCCTCTGGCATGGTTTTTTCTTTGCACAGAGAACTGTTGATGCAGGCTGACACAGCATGAAATGCATCTTTGAAAATGCCAGTTGCAGACCTTTTGCAGAGAAGTGCAACTTTTCAGGAAAATTGGATTTTTATTCAAAAATTAAAAAAGATAATTATTTGAAAAATAAAATTACATGTGTTTCACAAATCTTTTGCTTCAAAACATTTTTTATCTCTCAAATGAACATTAATTGTTTTTTCTTTCAATGTCAGAAAGTCTAATCAATCAAGAAAAAGTTAAAAAAGAGAAAAATTCACCACCTGCACTTCGGGACAATGCATCATTGCTGAACTCGTTCTTTGTCTCTGAGTTTTGCGCTGTCAATGAAGAGTTTGTTGAAAATGAAGATTGTGGCAAAAATGAAAAATCCAATCTCGCAAGCACATCATCAAACCAAATGGCAGATGAGAATCTGTTGTTGCAATGAACCAAAAACAGCGTGATTGCAAACACACTTTTGCAAATGAAATGGGTGAAAGGTGAAGATGAAAATTCATTTGCAAGCAAGCGAGAAGCAACCAATGACAGTGTTTTGAGCATCCAAATCTGAATGCACCTCGCCCTGATGTTGCTGGTGATGCTGATCTCTGGTGACTGCAGATTCCCAAATGGTGGCAATTAATCGATGGCCTCTGATGTTTGCCAGTGGTTGTCTGAAACAATGCATGGCAGTGTTGATTGGATCTTGTCTTCACCTTTCTTCATCAAATTGCCATGTTTTCAATTTTGCAGCATGTTGATGTGACATGGAAGGTAAAAAGGGAACTGCAAGATTGCAAATTGGTCCCAGTTTTTTGGCAATCTCCTTGATGGGATGGTCAATGACTTTGTTCAACCATTTCATTTTGTTGCTTGTTTCTAACCAAGCAAGCAGATTGTTTTCAGTTTTTTGTTTTTGCTGCTCAGATGAATGATGCCAGAAATTAAAATTGCAACTTTTCCAGCCAGTGTCTTTTCTGGACATCTTGTTCTCAGCAGATGGCTTGAACATCTGTTCCACCCAATGCTTGGAAAAGTGAATTTGAGCCTGACTGAGCCAGTGCTCTTTCCACGAATGAGGGATTTGATGATCAAATGTTAAACTCCGAATTGTGAAACCTCGGTTGAGACATTTTTCTGTTCTCAACCTCGATTGATGAAAATCTTGAGCCGGAGAAACCACGCAATCAAAAGATGCATCAATCAATGATTGTCTGGCTGATGGATCAACAAAAAAACTGTCAGTCAGCAGAAATTTTGGTGATCAATGTGCACTTTGAGTTTCACGACATTTATGTCAAATTCTTCAGGAATTATTTCTTCCCAGTCTCCATCAATGATGCGATCCAGCACTGTGATCTGAATTTTGTGAACTGCATTTTGTTTTTTTAGTTGGACTTCAATGATGTCAGAGATGCCTGGCCACAAAGAAAGGAAACTGCAATTGTGGTCAGAGCAACAGGGCTCCTCAATGTGATGGCACCGAACTTCAGACTGAGAAGTTGTGTGGAAGTTCTCAAACAGCTCCACTGTTCCATCTGAAAACACTTCGAGGAACTCTCGCTTCAGGTGTTCATCAGCAATGGATTCACCATTTTGACGTCTTTGTTGGCAGGGACAATGAGGAACAAAAATGTCAACATCATTGTGATCAGAAAGAGAGCAGAGTTTTCTTATTTCAGGAGTGGTCTTTTGTGGATCGACTTTGCAGAGAATTTGGTGAAGTGCTGCTGAACCAGCAACTGCACAAGATGGAAACACAGAATCATGCATGATCTGGATAAACATCAAGACATCAACATTCAATGGAGCATTGAAAGCATCACAAAATTCCGATCGCTTGGGATGTTGTTGCTTGATTGAAAATTCACTTGTTTGCATGGCTGTTTTTTCTGCTCACGTGTGAATCAATGACTTTGTGTGTGTTGCATTGTCATGAAGCAATGGAGCACCTGTTTATTTTGTGAGAAAAGAACAAAGCATGGATCAGATGAAGATGCCAAATTGGGAATGTGTGGTTTCCATTTCTCGCATCTGAGCATCATGTTGGAGCATGGTTTTGGAAGAATTGATGTGTTTTTCCTGATTGCTGAAAAAATTGTTTGCTGTGAAAATTTGCAGTTCGCAAAGTTTCAGGTTGAAGCAAATAAAAATGTTTTTAAACCTCTGCCAAAATTATTTAATGAAAAGAAAGCAAAAAAACATGGCCAGCTGGCACAGGCTAGCATCATTGAGAAACTGGATTCTGATTCCAATGAAATCAGAGAAAAAGTGCAGAGAGGCAAAAGTGAACCGGAAACTGTGTGAAGTTTTGATTGGTCAACACAGAGTCTTTTTGACATTCTGTTGTGAAGCAGATTGTCAAAATTCTCACAAGAAACAGTGCAATCATGGGAACTGAAAATGAAGATTTGAAAAATGGAGTGGCAAATGGAACAACAAGCACATTCGAAAAAATTGTTTTAAAACAAAATGCAAAGGCTGCACCAATGCTGGTGCATGGGAAATGGGTTCATGCAATTGATGCTGAGGATGTCAATCATTTGCATTCAAGGTGCATCCAAATGTGCAAGCACGAAGCCTGGGTTGACCATTGATGCTTGTGAGCCTTGTTGGGTGATTGAGCATGTCAACAAACATTGCTAAAATGTGTTAAATTTCTGATGCAGATTGCTGCAGTATCTGCATCCATGATCGGTTCTCACTTCCACCAGAATTTTGATTTTGCTGTCCTTCTTGATTGGGTTGGCACTCATGTTTGTGGTGCAGGTGCCAGTCCAGTTCCTGGCATTTTTTGTTGCAATGATGAGCACGGTGACAACCTGAACAATGCTTGATGATTCCTGTTTCAAACAGACAACATGCGCAAACAGCATGACTGCCGCAGACAGCTTCAGCATGAAATTCTTCCACACATGCTGCCCTGTTGCAACCTTTTTCTGCACATGTTCTGCACACATGATGTGTCATCTCACAATGGTTGCAGACAGGTCTGGCAACTGGAAGCAAAGAGCAGCCTGCACCCTCGCACCAGTTACCAGTTTCGTCATTGCAGTGGGTGCAGCAGGGAAGAGACACTGCATTTGCCAGCTCTTCTCCTTCCAGGTTTTTGGCACCTGGAGGTGGCTGCATGAATCCCCTTGAATTTAGGTTTGCCATTGTTTTTTCTCCTTCTTTGCTGTGTGTGCAGTGTGGAGATGAAGCTCTGTCATGAAAAC
>CAVONV010000029.1:0-59401 GCA_963697355.1 uncultured Acidobacteriota bacterium | reverse complement strand
GCATCATACGATGGACAACCTGGAGAGCTTTGCCCAACCGGCTCAGGATTCCAACAAATCCCAGGCAGGTCTAGCGGCTTTGATGCCGCCGCGAAACGACCCGTCTCTCGAGTATCGGGTCAACCTGCTCGTCGATAACTCCGCGACCAAGCGGACGCCCATCGAGGTGGAGACTCATCCGACCTATAAGAACGTTTTTGGGACCATAGAGCGCACTTTTGACCGGAGCGGTCATTCTTACTCGGACTTCACGCACATCAAGGCGGGAAGTCTCCTTCGTGCGGATGGCGGCTACTTGGTGTTGTCTCTAGTCGACGTCATAAGGGAGCCGGGCGTATGGCAATCTTTGGAGCGTGCTCTCAAATACAACAAGGTCGATATCCAAGGCTACGATCCGTTTTTCTTGTTCTCTGCCACCGCCCTCAAGCCCGAGCCCATCGATTCGGACGTGAAGGTCGTGCTCCTCGGTGATCTCTATTCGTACCAGGTGCTGTACACACAGGATCCGGATTTCCGCAAGATCTTCAAGGTCAAGGCCGATTTCGACACGGTCATGGACAGAAATGAAGAGTCTTTGAAGCGCTACGCCGTTTTCATCCGCACCATTTCTTCACAAGAGGGACTCCTTTCGTTCGACCGCGGTGCCGTTGCCGCCGTCGTCGAGCAAGGTATGCGGATAGGCGGTCGACAATCCAAGCTGAGCACCCGTTTCAGCGATGTGGCGGACGTCATCCGTGAATCGGACTATTGGGCCCGGGAATCCAAGAGCGATTTGGTGAAAGCGGAACACGTCGACCAAGCTATTCGGGAGCGTGTCGATCGACTCAATCTGATAGAGACCAAGATCACGGAGATGATTGAGAAAGGTGTGATTTTGATCGAATCGGACGGCGCCCGAGTGGGACAAGTCAACGGCCTCTCGGTCTACGACCTCGGGGATTACAGCTTCGGACGACCCACCAAGATCACGACGAATGTGGCGAGCGGACGGGGCGGGATCATCAACATCGAGCGGGAAGCCGATCTGTCCGGCCGGACGCACAATAAGGGGATGCTCATTCTTGCGGGGTACTTCCGTTCTCAGTTTGCGCGTGATCATCCCGTGACGCTCTCCGCGAGTGTGGCTTTCGAGCAGAGCTACAGCGGGGTCGATGGCGACAGTGCCTCCTCGACCGAGCTTTATGGGCTGCTCTCGGCCCTATCGGACATCCCTTTGCGTCAGGACATCGGTGTTACGGGCTCCGTCAATCAAAAAGGTGAGGTGCAAGCCATTGGTGGGGTCAATCAGAAGATCGAAGGTTTCTACGATGTTTGTCGTGTGCAAGGGCTCACCGGCAATCAGGGGGTGATGATTCCCGCCTCCAACGTCGAGGACCTCATGTTGCGAAAGGATGTCGTCCAAGCCGTCGCAGACGGCAAATTCCGCGTATTTGCCATTGACAACATAAAACAAGGTATAGAGGTTTTGACCGGCGTTCCGGCCGGGGAACGTGACGAGGAAGGGAAGTTCGCGGAGGAATCGGTGTTTGGCAAAGTTCAGGCTCGCCTCAAACAGATGACTAGAAATGCTCGAGACTTCATGAAGAAGAAGGGCGAGGACGAGACCGAAAACGGGGACGAGAAATCCGAAAAAGAACGTTGCGAAGAAGACAAGGGAGACGGCTGTCGCTAAGGTCCTGCCCAAGAAGACCAACACGAAGAGGGTAATATGGCTACATATGGTACGAATGAGTTTCGTAGTGGCCTCAAGATCATGATCGAAGGAGACCCCTGCAGCATCATCGAGGCCGAGTTCGTCAAGCCCGGAAAAGGGCAGGCCTTCAATCGCGTGAAGCTCCGAAACCTGAAGACGGGCAAAGTCTGGGAGAGAACCTACAAATCGGGGGAGACCGTCGAGGCCGCCGATGTCGTCGAGACCGATCTGCAGTATCTTTACAACGACGGGGAATTTTGGAACTTCATGAGTCCGGAGAACTACGAGCAGTATCAAGCGGACGCCACCGCGGTGGGTGACGGTGCCAAGTGGATCAAGGAAGAAGATATATGCTCGGCGACTCTGTGGAATGGGAGGATCATCTCACTCATCCTTCCCAACTTCGTGTTGCTCGAAGTGACAGAGACCGAGCCAGGTATCAAGGGAGATACGGCCGGAACAGGTGGTAAAAAGGCTACGCTCGAGACAGGTGCGGTGGTTCGCGTGCCTCTTTTCATTCAAGAAGGCGAAAAGATCAAAATCGATACTCGGACGGGCGAGTACGTTTCTCGCGCCTAGTTCGGATTCTTCGAAACTCGACGGGATTCACGAGTTGCCTCACGATATGGGCGGCCACTGGAAGCCCACGGCCAGCATCGATACACTCCGATTGCGATCTCACCTCATAAGCCGGATCCGATCGTTTTTTGAAGCTCGTGGAGTACTGGAAGTCGAAACGTCTTTGCTTTCCGCCGCCACCGTGACCGATCCCCATCTCCACAGCATGAGCTGCGTTTACAGAGGACCCGGCGCTCCAGAAGGGCGAAGACTCTACCTTCAGACCTCACCCGAATTCGCTATGAAGCGACTTCTTGCTGCAGGGTACGGTTCCATATTTCAAATATGCAAAGCTTTCCGGGACGGTGAGTCGGGGCGCCGCCACAACCCGGAGTTCACGTTATTGGAATGGTATCGGCCGGGATTCGATCATCACCAACTCATGGACGAAATGGACGACTTTCTAGCGGAGATACTCGGCACGGAGCCGGCGGAACGATTGAGCTACGAAGAAGTATTCCAACGTTTCGTCGGACTGGACCCTCACTTTTCTTCCACGGAATCTCTTGTGGAGCGTGCGTACGATCTCGGATTGAAGAGCGTCGATAACTTGGAAACAAGTGACCGTGACGATTGGCTCCATCTGTTCATGACTCATGCCATAGAGCCCCACATTGGAAAGCCGAAGCCGACCTTTGTTTACGACTATCCCGTGTCGCAATCGGCTCTCGCCCGTATTCGTCCAAGCGACCCTTCGGTCGCTGAGAGGTTCGAGGTATACCTGGAGGGCGTGGAGCTGGCCAACGGTTTCCACGAGCTGACTGATGCCGACGAGCAGAGAAGCCGCTTCGTCTCCGATCTGAAGCAGAGGCACAACCTCGGTTTAGATCCGGTGCCAATAGATGAGCGATTCCTTGCGGCTCTGGAGGTCGGCTTGCCGTCTTGTGCTGGAGTTGCGTTGGGTGTCGATAGACTCGTTGCCATCGCGTCGGGGGCCAAGGGGCTTGCCGAGGTTGTTGCTTTTCCTCTCGATCGAGCCTAAAAAAGAACTCAAGAACTCAAGAACTCAAGAATTCGAGAATGGCAAATCCTCTGCTTTATTCAACGCAAAGTCGCAAAGAATCGCCTCGTTGACGGTCCAGACATGAACTCGAGTGTTCAGTCTATGAGCCTGTGAGACGAAACGAGGCGTCACGATCTCGGGTGAGCCGGGATCAGGAAATAAACCGCGGTCACCAGGACGACGAGTACGAGATTAGTGATGAAAAAGACTTTGAGTCTCATCAGTGAGGATCTTCAAGCGTTGGAAAGTTCGTACTCCCAAGTAATCTCGACTTGCGGCTTGAGCGTTGCCGAAACGGAACAGTACTTTTCCTCAGAAAGTCCTATGGCTCTCTCCACATCTTTGTCTCGGATATCGGGTCCCTCCACTTCGTAATGGATGTGGATTTTTTGGAAAGCCCAAGGCGGGGTAGGGGCTTGTTCGCCGCGGACTTTGACTCGAAATCCAGTGAGCTTGAGTCGTTTCTTGCGCAATATGTTGACGACATCGGCCCCGGTGCAGCCCCCAACCGCTGCCAGTAGCAGCTCCGATGGTTTCATTCCGATACTATCCTCGCCGGGTTTCGATAGAACCACCGAGTGATTGGTGCTGTCCGTGGCGACGAATTGGATATCGCGGATCCATGTGACATTTGCTTCGGCCATGCTCGTACTCCAGGAAAGAATTCAAGAAATCGAGAACTCAAGAACTCAAGAGTCCATTGGCGGCTCCTCCCTACACTAGTGCAGTCCTACGGTGCCGCGGACGGATTCGATGAGTTCACCTCCGAACCGTTCCAGGGCCAGAGGATAGCCGCATCGTAGTTATTCGTGCAATTGCAGCTTCGCGACTCTATCTTGGGCGCTTTCGTCTCGGCCGTCCTTTGACTTGAAACCGCCCAACGGAATATCCTCGCCGGAAATAGGAGGTCGTCTTGATCTTCCGTACCCTCTCTCCTTACATGGCCCTTGCCGAGGCCCACCGTAGAGGCAAGGCGATCGCATACCGTGCCTTTGACCTCGAGCTCGATCGACAAGGGGCCATCAAGGCTATTCCCCTCGATAAGTCGGCAACAAAAGCTCCCGTAATTGGCCAGCGAGAACAGGAGATTCGTTCATGGACAGAAGAAGGTTCTTCGGACAGGTGTTGGGTGGTGCGGCGCTGTCTCTTTATGCTTGGCGAGAGTTGAACGCATCGATCTACGAAGAAATGGACGCCTTGAATGAGACGTTCCATAATTCGCCTGACGGTGTTTACTGGGACGCGGTCAAGAAGCACTTCCATCTCGAAGATGACCTCATCATGATGAACAACGGTACCGTGGGAGCCATTCCCAAGCCCGTCTTCAATACGATGATGGAAAACTTCGAGATTCAACTGAAAACCCCTTGTGACTGCTATATGCACATGCCGCGGATGACTCAAGAGGTCAGGCCAAGGCTTGCCGAGTTCATCGGTGCTGATGTCGATGAAGTTGCAATCACTCGGAATACCACCGAAGGGATGAACTTCATTGCCAACGGTTTGGAGCTGAAAGAGGGCGATGAAATCATCATGTCCAGCATGGAGCATCCGGGTGGGATCAATCCGTGGGGACTGAAGGCGAAGCGCTATGGGGTCAAGATTAAGGAGTTCTCTCTAAACTTGCCCACAAGGGATGTGGACGAAGTGGTCTCGGCTTTCAAGAAACAGATGACTCCGCGAACAAAAGTCCTTTCCATCAGCCACACGGTGTACAAGTCCGGATTGATCGTGCCATTGAAAGAGCTGAGTGAAGCGGCTCACGAACGAGAGGTTTTCGTCCTGGCCGATGCAGCACACGCGATTGGAATGCTCGATCTCGACATGCACGAGTTGGGTGTCGATGCCTGGTGCACGAGCCCCTACAAGTGGTTGGGGGCGCCTCCTGGCGTGGGCGTGCTCTATGTTAGAAAGGAGGTTCAAGACAAAGTATGGCCGACCATCGCTAGTTCGGGATGGGATACCCGGGAGTCGGCAGGCAAGTTCGAGACCGTGGGACAGCGAGCCGACGCCCTCATCATCGCCCTGGGGGAGGCACTGGATTTTCAAAACCATATCGGGAAAGGAAGAATCGAACGACGTGTCAAGACGCTCGCCCTTTATCTCAAGGAAGAGTTGGAGAAGATACCAGGAGTGAAGCTTCACACCAGCAAAGACCCCTATCTAAGCGGTGGACTGACCGCCTTTTCCGTTGAAGGCGTGGAGCCGGCTTACATCGTGGACTACTTGCGTGAGAAGTATAACCTCGTCATAAGAACCATCGGTACGGAAGGGAAACCGACTCATGGCGTTCGAGTTTCGACTCACATCTACACATCCATGAAAGATGTGGACCTGGTATTGGAAGGGGTGCGAACACTGATGAAGAAGACTTGATATGGAGGAAAATAATAGCACTCGAGTACTCAAGCAGATCCGCTCGGGTTCTTGGGTTCTTGGGTTCTTGAGTTCCTATCTTCCGTCTCTTTGAAATCTATCTTCATCAGGTCCACAGTGTGCCGGGAGTGATTCTCTGGCCGCGGGCGAAGGCATCCGCGGCCATCTTCTTTTTGCCTTGCGCTTGGACCTCGAGCAGCCGAAGGCTGGTAGCGGAACCACATGCGACGACGATCCCATCCCCGTCGACCACTAGAGTTACACCCGGTGGGCTATTGGAAGAGGTATCCACCTTTGCCCTGTGAACTTTGACGGTTGCTCCTTCGATCTCTGAATAAGCTCCGGGCCACGGTTTGAAAGCCCTAATCCGACGCTCGATTTCATCCGCGCGTAAATTCCAATCGATTCGAGCGTGCTCTTTCCTGATGATGGGAGCTTTCGTAGCTAGGGAGTCATCTTGGGGTTGGGGCGTGATCTTCCCCTGCTCCCAAGCGTCGAGTGTCTCTATTAGAAGCTCGGCCCCCAATGGTGCCATTTTCTCACCTAGGCTCCCGCCCGTGTCTTCGGGACCGATGGATATCTTTCTCGTGAGTAGGGAAGGGCCCGTATCCATCCCTTCGTCCATGAGCATGGTCGTTACGCCCGTCTCTTTTTCGCCTCGAGCGATCGACCACTGGATGGGTGCGGCACCTCGGTAGGCGGGCAACAAAGAGCCGTGAACATTGATGATGCCCTGGGGCGGGACGTCCAATATCGACTTGGGAATGATCTGACCATAAGCGACCACCACGATGCAGTCCGGTTCGATTTCCCGAATCAACTCCACACATTCCTGAGCACGGACCTTGGGTGGTTGGTGAATGGGGATTGCCTGCTCGATAGCGACGAGCTTCGTCGGCGGCATTCGAAGGGCATGCCCCCTACCTGCCGGCTTATCCGGCTGGGTGACAAGAGCCAAGACATCGTGCCGTGAATCGAGGAGTGCCCGAAAGGAGGGGACGGCGAATTCGCCGGAGCCCATGAAGATGAGCTTCACCAGTCTCCCTTCTTGATCAGTTTGCGGATCTTCCGTTTGATGAGATCGCGTTTCAGGATGCCGAGTCGATCCACGAACAGTTTTCCATTCAAATGGTCGGTCTCATGGCAAAAGGCTCGAGCGAGCAGACCCGTGCCTTCTCGAACGATCGGATTGCCCTTGATGTCCTGCCCACGGACTTTGACCCAGGCCGGTCGCGCTACCACTCCGTGGTGGCCCGGCACGGAAAGACAGCCTTCTTCTTCCCTCTGCTCTCCCTTCATTTCGATGATCTCGGGGTTGGTCATGACGATGGGTTGCTCTGGATCCTCGCCGGCTGCGGTGTCGATGACGAACAATCTGATGTCCAACCCGATCTGGGTGGCGGCGAGGCCGACACCGGGAGCGGCATACATGGTCTGGAGCATGTCCTGGACCAGTTCCTCCAAGGAGTCGGGAAACTCGGTGATGGTTTTGGCCGGTTCGTGCAACACCTGGGTCCCGAACTTGACGATGGGTCGTATGGTCATTTCCTGCTATCGCTTTCGTCTCAGAAACTGCTCGACTCGTTTCGTGTGATTCTGATAGTTCGATAACGTTTGCGGTAAGCTATCGCCTCCGAATTTTTCCATCGCGGCTTCTGCAAGAGTCAGAGCAACCATGGCTTCGGCAACCACTCCGGCGGCGGGCACGGCGCAGGTATCGGACCTGATTCGAGCCGCGTCTGCGGGCTCCATGGTCTTTATGTCCACGGATCGGAGGGGTCTCATGAGCGAAGACAGGGGTTTCATGTGAATCTTGATACGGAGCTCTTCGCCGTTGGTGATACCTCCTTCGATGCCGCCCGCATTGTTGCTCGTTCGTTGGAGGCCGTCATCGGAAGTATAGACAATCTCGTCATGAAGCTCTGAGCCTCTGAGCTCTGAAGATCTCGCCCCTCGACCAAAGCCAAGCGCTTTGATGGCGGGAACCGACAACATCGCTCGCGCCAGCATGCCGTCTAGCCGCTTGTCCCATTGCGTGAAGGAACCAAGCCCCGGCGGAGGAGTGTGGGCTACGACTTCGATGACTCCTCCGAGAGTATCGCCCTCACTCGCGGCCTGGTCGATTTGCCTCATCATTTCTTTCTCGAGTTCTCCGTCCGCGCAGCTGAGCGGAGAGTCTTCGGGGATGCGAGCGATATCCTCCCACGCTACTTCCGAAGAGTCATCGGAGCGGCGAGCGGTCCCGATGCCGATGACGTGACTGCGAATCTCGCATTTGAAGTGTCGTAAAAGCTGTTTGGCCAATGAGCCGGCGGAAACTCGCGCTGCGGTTTCTCGGGCGCTCGAGCGCTCCAATATGTCTCGGAAGTCGTCCACGCCGTATTTGAGGGCGCCGGCAAGGTCGGCATGGCCCGGTCGGGGATGCACCAACTCCGGGATGCTTTCGGTGTTCTCTTCAGGGTAAGGGGATAGTTTGTTCTTCCAATTCTCCCAGTCCTTGTTGGGGATCTGGAAGCATATCGGGCCGCCCGTGGTCATGCCGTTACGAATACCACCCAGGACTTCGGCGCGGTCTTTTTCAATCTTCATTCGCGCGCCGCGCCCATACCCAAGTTGACGCCGTGCCAGCTCATGGGTGGTTGCGTCGAAGTCGATCGGCATCCCAGCCGGAAGACCCTCGAGAATGACGGTAAGAGCTGGACCGTGTGACTCTCCGGCTGTTAGAAAGCGAAACATACCTTCAACCTACAATAGAGTCTTCATTCCAGTCAATATATCAGCGTCGATTTGGGAGGCGGGCGTTATAAGCGGGAAACCTAAGAGTGAAACATGAGCCCTTGTCTTCGGTGCTTTCGACCTCGATGGTTCCGCCATTGATCCTCGTCAGCGTTCGTGCAATGGACAGACCCAACCCCGTACCGGCGTTTTCACGGTTACCCGCGACCCGGTAGAACCGATCGAAAATGTCCTCGAGGGATTCAGCGGGAACACCACAACCGGTATCTGCAATTCTGACTTCTATCGAAGTATCTGAGCGTCTGACCTCGATGGAGACCTGGCCGCCCTCCGGGGTGTATTTCAGGGCGTTCTCGACGATGTTGGACAGAACCCGTTTCAAATGTCCTTCATTCGCCTCGACATAGAGATGCCGTTGCACGTCGACCGTGAAATCGACACCGCGGGATGACGAGAGAGGTTCGAAATGGGCGCCCACCCCCGATACGATTTGCGATAGATCACATGGGCTTGGTTCAACCACAAGTCGCCCCGAGTCCGCTTTTTCCAACAGAAGTATGTCAACGACCGTTTGGTTGATTTCTTTGACCTCGTCGAGACACTGCCGAAGCAGTTGCTTGCACCCGCTGTCACAGGATGATGATTCGATGCCCGCCTCTAGTCGCGCCCGAAGGACGGTGAGGGGAGCCTGGAGCTCGTGGACGAGCTCTGCGGCGGGACCTAGATACTCTTTAGCCATGGAGCTTTTTGAAGCCTAAGCTGTTGCGGCCTCTCAGGTCAAACAGTCTCTCGGTGGCTGTGCTAGACTCCAAAGCAAAGGGGCAAGGGACGGCAACATGACGAATAACGGCAAGGCTATCGATCCTATCTGCGGGATGACGGTCGATCCGAAATCGGCAAAGTTCAAAACAACCTATGAAGGGCGGACCTACTACTTCTGCGCGCCCGGTTGCCTTTCCACCTTTGAACGTGAGCCCGAGAAATATCGGAGCCAGGTAGAGAGCTCCAATCCCGTCGGCGGATTGGTCCAACTCTCGGTGGTGCAGTCGCCGGCAGCCATCGATCCCGTGTGTCATATGAAAGTCGATCCGGACACCGCGAGCCATAGCTCGTTGTTCGATGGGACAACCTATTACTTCTGTGCTCCGGGATGTAAGACGGCTTTCGACAAAGAGCCAAGGGCTTATCTTGAGGCTGACGGCTCCGTAAGGGAAACGCCGACCGGTGTCGGATTGGTCTCATTGGAAATGCCGAAACTATCGACGCCACCCAAAGACGCCAAGGTGGTATCGAAAGGGCTAGGGCAGACGAAACTCGACGTCCCTGTCCAAGGGATGCATTGTGCGGCCTGTGTTTCGACGATTGAGACCGCGCTGGGAAGAGTCTCCGGTGTTTCGGAAGCGGTCGTCAACTTCGCAACGGAGCGAGTTGTCGTAACCTTCGATCCCGGCCAGGTTGATCTAGCCGCACTCACTCGAACGGTGTCCGATTCGGGACCCTATCGACTTTTGGTCTCGGAGGGAGGCGTGGCCTCCCGGGACTTGGAGCAGAAAATTCGGGACGCTGAGTACCGTCACGTCAGATTGAAGCTCATCGTCTCGGCTTCGTTGACGCTTGCGATTATGGTGCTTTCCATGATTCGAGTGGAGACCTTGGGTTTCTCGATTCCGGCGTCACGCAACGTCCTGTTCCTTTTGACGACGCCAGTGCTCTTTTGGTGCGGAGAGCAGTTTTTGAGAGGCTTTTGGGCGGGCCTGAAGACTCTCTCGTTCAACATGGACAGTCTAATCGCCATCGGGACCTCGGCGGCTTATTTCTACAGCGGCATCGTCACGTTTTTCCCAAGTGCTTTCCCGAACGCCTCCGTCTACTTCGACACAACCGGGATGATCGTCACCCTCATTCTATTTGGCAAGGTTCTGGAGGCTAGGGCCAAAGGCCGTGCTTCGGACGCCATTCGAAAACTTATGGGCCTACAGGTGACGACGGCTCACCTTGTTCGTGACGGGGTAGAGGTTGACGTGCCCATCGAAGATGTTGCCGTTGGGGACATGGTGGTCGTTCGCCCCGGAGAGAAGATACCCGTGGATGGCGTCATCCAACACGGGATGTCGTCGGTCGACGAATCGTTGGTGACTGGAGAGAGCCTCCCCGTTGACAAGGCCCCCGGTGATTCCGTAACGGGGAGCACCGTCAATCAAACCGGCAGCTTTCGTTTCCAAGCCACGAGGGTTGGTGAAGGCACGGTTCTGGCTCAAATCATTCGTCTGGTGCAGGAAGCACAGGGCTCCAAAGCGCCCATCCAAAGACTTGCCGACAAGGTTGCCGGTGTTTTTGTGCCCATTGTCATTGGAATTGCGTTGCTAACATTCGGCATCTGGTATCTTTTCGGTCCTGTTCCAGCGTTTACTTTCGCGCTCTTGAACGCTATTGCCGTTCTCATCATTGCCTGTCCTTGTGCCCTCGGTCTTGCCACACCGACGGCGATTGTGGTGGCCACGGGGCGGGGAGCGGAACGGGGTATCTTGGTCAAGTCGGCCGACGCGCTTGAACGTTTGAGTGGCGTGGATGTCGTGATATTGGACAAAACCGGAACCATTACCAAGGGGGAAATCACCGTCACCGATGTCGTCGCCGCTCCGGGAAGAGATACTCGGCAAGTCCTTTCTTGGGCGGCGTCCGTGGAGGCGGGCTCCGAGCACCCTTTGGGAAGAGCCATTGTCGAGTACGGGACCAACAAGGGTTTGACTTTGTTCTCTTTGGAGAACTTCGAGGCGCTTCCCGGTCGAGGCGTGAGAGCGACAACGAGTCGAGCTCGAGTCCTCATCGGCAACCGGCGTTGGATGAAGGAAGAGGGGATCGAGCTCGGGCGTATGGAAGAGGGCGCGAAACATCTCGCGAAAGAAGGCAAAGGCTCGGTGTTCGTCGCGATAGACGGCAAGCTGGTGGGCCTCATTGGTGTAGCAGATACGGTAAAGGACGGATTGGCGAAAGCCGTCCAGGCCCTCAACCGGCTAGGGATTGATGTCGTCATGCTGACAGGGGACAGTCGAGGGACGGCAGAGACTATTGCGAAACAAGTTGGCATCAAGGACGTCATTGCTGAGGTCCTACCCGACAGGAAGTCGGAAGAAATCAAGAAACTCCAGGGGGAAGGCAAGAGAGTCGCCATGGTCGGGGACGGCGTCAACGATGCACCGGCTCTTGCTCAAGCCGACGTCGGAGTCGCCATCGGGTCGGGAACCGATATTGCCATCGAAGCGGCCGACATTACACTGGTGAGAGGGGACCTTGGCGGAGTGGTCGAATCGATACTTCTTTCTCGGCGTACCTTGCAGATCATCAAACAAAATCTGTTTTGGGCCTTCGCCTATAACGCAACGGGAATCCCCATTGCGGCCGGCCTGCTCTACCCATTCTTCGGGATTTTGCTGTCACCGGTCGTCGCGGCCGCCGCCATGGCCATGAGCTCGGTCTCAGTTGTAACGAACGCTCTCCGACTCCGCCGCTACACACCAAGTATTGAATCATGAATCATGAAGGGCCCCAACCAATGCGATTAACCAGAGGCCTGACCCTCCATGCCCTCAACTATTCATGGATTCTTCCAACTGATTTCCCTCGGGCTCGGGCAGGGGCACGGGGCATCCGCACGACGTTACTTAGTTCCTGATGCGGCGGACGTCCCGCCCGAGCGGATGCTACTCATAGATTCTTGAATACTCGAGTTCTTGAGTTCTCGAGTTCTTTGTTACCGATGTGCCGAGGACTCACGTCCCCTACGGTCCGAGGATCGCGGTTCAGGAGAGGGCTTGAGCGCGAAGAATTCCGAATAGGCTTTCTGGAAGCGCGCGTCGAGGGATTCGCCGGTTTCTTCGGGTACAGGACCAAGGCGTTCCCAGCTCGTCTTGAGACGTCGAACCTCTTGTGCCGATTCTTTCCAGGTGAGAGCCGGATCTTTTGGCGAATCGCCTCCGATGGTTCGAGCCGCCAAAGCCGTTTTGAGGCGTTCGGCCAAGTCTTCCAGGGAGTCTTCTGAATCTGTTTGAGAGAAGGTCCTTACGAGCTCTTCAAGGCGCTCGCAGAGTTTTTCTTTCTTTTTCTGGTTGATCGTCGGATCGAGCTCCGTGCCGCGGAGAGTTTCTGAGGCAATGGAGACGAGTTGCGCGCAAATCTTGCGAAATCTGGACTCGATCTTCTCTTCTTCATCCTTGGGGACGTTCCCGATGTTGTTCCAGGCGTTCCACGAAGCCCGGACCTTCTGGGCGATGAGCTCGTTGTTGGGCGTCTCGCCACTTCCACCTTCCGGTTGTAGGGACTCCAGTTCTTCGCAGATGGTTACTTTGCTGCGGAGTTTTTCGGTCAGCTCGACCTCGTCGCGGCGTTTGAAACGATCAAAAAAGTAGTCGCAGGATGAGCGGAAGCGTTTCCATATCGCGTCGGACTTCTTGCGAGGTACGGGACCGATCTTCTTCCACTCCAACTGCAATCGTTTGAGTCCGTCTGCGGTGGCGCTCCAGTCCGTCGAGTCCTGAAGAGCCTCGGCTTTCTCACAAAGCTCCACTTTCCGTTTTAGGTTTTCGTCTCGCTCGTCTTTGAGGTGAGAGTAGTGTTCTTTTCGACGTTCGAAGAAGGTGTCACAAGCCTTGCGGAAACGTTTCCAGATTGCGTTGGACTCACGTTGAGGTACGGCGCCAATCTGCTTCCATTCCTGCTGGAGGACCTTGATCGATTGAGCCGTTTTCTCCCACTCCGCTGAATCGGTTAGAGCCTCGACCTTCTCACAGAGGGCGTTTTTCTTTTTGAGGTTTTCCGACCTCTCCTTGTCCAAGGTGCCGAAGAAATCATCGCAACGAGCTCGAGCTTCATCGCGAGCCTCCTTGAACCGTTGCCACAGATTCTCGGCCTGTGACTTCGGGACAGCGCTCACTTGTTTCCATTCGAGCTGGATCTCCTTCAGCTGTTTTGCCGCCTCTCGTAGGTCCTCCATCTCCTGGAGAGCTTTCATTCTTTTGATGAGCTTTTCTTGCAAGTCCACATTGGCCCAACGTCTCCATTCATCGGTCTCTTTGTAGTCCTGGATCCTCAAATGAAGACGCTTGCGCGCGTCGGACAACTTGGCCCGCCATTTCTTGCGGTTTTCGCTCGGTGGGAGTGGGCCCATTTCCTTCAAAAACGTCTGAGATTCTCGAAACTCTCTAAAGGCCTCCTTGAGGTTGAGCTCTTCCGTTTCAGAGAACGCCTCGAGTTTCTTTAAAAGCTCTTGGGTCTGCCCCAGTGTTTCTTGTTGTTGAGTTTGCCTCTGTTCGCGCTCCTTCTCTTGGTGTTTGACGAAGCTTTGTACGGCTTCTTGAAATCGTGCGTCCAGGGCCCGGTAGTTCTCCCCGTGTTCAGGTGTAAGTGTTGAAGGGGCGAGCTCGGCCCAACGCTTTTTGATTTCAAATAGATGCGTGGGCGCATCGGGTTCTACGGTCTCTCGAGCGAGTCGTTGGGCTTCTGAAATCAAGGATTCGAGGTGGGTCTCGAGCTCACGCCAAATGGCCGACTCCTCGTGCTGGCGTTCGGTTTTCTCGCAGGTTTCGGCGAAACGTTTCGCCAGTGTCTTGGCCTGCTCGTCCTTGACCGGTCCAAGTTTTTGCCATTCGGCTCGGGCTTCGGCGAGTGCTTCGACGACGTCGCCTTCGGAGAGTTGTTCTACTCTCTCGCAAAGAGCTGTTCGTTGAGCGACCTCCTTCTCTAGTGCTTTCTCGAGCTCCAATTTCTCGGCCGCCTGCCTGTCGAACAATGCCTTCCGGTCGAGAACGGCAGTACAGGATTGCTCGAACTGCATCTGGAGCTTCTCTTCGGCTGCTGTAAACTGGGAAAGCTCTTCCCATTGCGATTGAGCCTTCTTGACCGAATCGACCGCTTGCTCGAGGTTCTCAAGGTCCAGAAGTGCTTCGACTTCCTGGCAAAGTTGGAGCTGTCGTGCGCGACGTTGTTTTTGTCGGAAGGGGTGATCGTGAGCGGCGAGCGCATCCAGTTTGTCTCGTGCCACAACGCGCGCTCTCTTGTGGGTCGAGCGATCATCGAACAGGGCGTTGAGGATATCCAGGTTGTCGATCTTCTCTACGGCCGCTACGGCCAGTTCAGCGTTCTCCTCCAAGGCAATCAGGCGGAGACAATCCGGATTCGGTAATCTTTTGAAGGGCTTCGGTGCGGAGTACCGTGTCTTCACAAGCGCGGACGACTTCCGTGAGTGCCTTTTCCTCGGTCAAACGTTCGAGCGCCAAGTGACGGATGGCCTTGAATTGGGCTGTTTTGACTACGTTGGCCAGTAGATTGGAGTCATCCAACAAGGCAACGGCGCGCTTGCTCTGGTCCTCGTCTTCGTCCCACGTGGCGATCTCGACCAGAATGGCGTTCGCGCGCTCCAAGGCAAAACCTCGGAGATTCTCGTCTTCGTCCTGTTTTCCTATCTCGAGAAGAAGTTTCGGGTTGTCCAGCTTCTTCACCGCGATTCGACGGACCCTCGCGTCGGGATTGCCTTGGGCGACAGCTTCCAGAAGCTCCTCATCGCCCTTCCCAAGATGACGAACGGCGGCGGCACGAACATCGGTGTCGCTGTGTTGCCACTTGGGTCGGAATCGGTCGAGTAAACTCACGGTCGGTCTCGGCAGTCCCTGCAGGTCGGCATGTGAAGCTCCTTACGAGCGAGAGAGCATACAATAATACTCCAGAAGCGCAACTTCGATAAACCACGGTGCCTCGAGGAGCGCGCGTGTATTGCGCAAACTTAGAGAATGTGAAAGAATGCCGGCGTTTTTGACGTCCTTTTCTTTGAGGAGGTGATTGGGTTAGACCTCGGATCTTGACTCCGTTGTCGGCGATCGAGTCGCAGCAACCGGTGGACCGATCGACCCGTCCCAACCCGGGAGGTGAGGGAAGACCCACTCTTGAGTCAAATCGCGTGAGCCCTGGGGCAGTGGCCGCACCTCGGAGCCCGAACACAATGTGCTACTCCAATGGGTATTCGAACTAAGCCTAACGATTTCAAATAGATGGAGAGTTACTGGGAAATCGGCCGTCATGGCACGGTACTTGAAAGATCGGTGCACTTTTTCAACTGCCGTCGCTCGAGATACCGAATCGTCGGATCAAGGGCGGCGGCTCTAGGTTGTGTAGCGGCACTTCAACCACGTCTCTACTCTTAAGGATGGCAAATGGGCCTACACAAAATTAAAAAGGGATTGAACCTACCGATTAACGGTGAGCCCGACCAGACCAACATCGAAGAGAGCCGTTCGATGCGGCGAGCGGCCATTCTGGGTGCGGACTACATCGGCTTGCGGCCGACGTTGCACGTGGCGGAAGGCGACAGTGTGGCGCGAGGTCAACTGGTTTTCGAGGACAAGAAGACGCCGGGTGTCCGGTTCACCGCTCCGGCCGCCGGCAAAGTCGTGGCCGTCAACCGTGGTGAGAAACGCGCGTTCCAATCACTTGTGATTGAGCTTTCGGAACCGGAGCGCAGTGGTCGGGCGGGCGATGAGGTCACTTTCAGCTCCCACACCGGGAAGCACCCCAATGAGCTCAGCGGCGACGACGTCAAGGCGCTCCTTCTCGAATCGGGACTATGGACGGCCTTACGAGCGCGCCCCTTCAGTCGGGTTGCCGATCCCGAAGCAAAACCGCGATCGATTTTCGTGACCGCCATGGATAGCCACCCTCTGGCACCCTCGCTCGATAAGGTATTGGAAGGACACCACGGCGATTTCGAGAGAGGATTGGCAGCGGTTGCGAAGCTGACCGATGGTTCCGTCTATGTCTGCACGGCTCCCCATTCGACGATACCCGTTCCGGGCGGCGGAAGGTTCGAGCATGAAGAGTTCGTGGGCCCGCACCCGGCTGGAACGGCTGGGCTTCATATCCATAAAGTTGACCCTGCCGGTTCGGGTCGGATCGTATGGTACCTGGGGGCCCAAGACGTCGTCGCAATCGGTAAACTCTTTGAAACGGGCAAACTCTATGTCGACCGAGTCGTTTCTCTCGGTGGTCCTTCGGTCCAGCGACCGCGATTGATCCGAACCCGGTTGGGCGCGGCCATCGATGAGCTCTTGGAAGGGGAAACCCTGGCCGAAGGTGAAAACCGGGTTATTTCCGGCTCGGTTCTTCACGGGCGGAAGGCGTCCGGCGAGCTCGTTGGGTATCTGGGGCGGTATCACCAGCAAGTCTCCGTGCTCCGCGAAGGAAGGGACCGGGAGTTCTTCGGTTGGCTCGGACCGGGCTTCAACAAGTTCTCGGTGGTTAGGACGTACGTTTCCAAACTCATGCCGGGTAAGAAGTTTGATTTCACAACGGACACGAACGGCTCCGGCCGGGCCATCGTGCCCATAGGTGTTTACGAAAAGGTCTTTCCCTTTGACATGGTACCCACGTACCTCTTGCGGTCCGTCGTCATGCACGATATCGAGAAGGCGGAAGAGCTCGGGTGTCTGGAGCTGGACGAAGAGGACTTGGGCCTTTGCTCCTTCGTCTGTCCGGGTAAGGCCGAATATGGTTCGTATCTACGTCAGGTGTTGACGACAATCGAGAAGGAAGGCTGATGAAGTTCCTCAGAAATCTTCTGGATAAGCAAGAAAAGCTCTTCCACAAAGGTGGCAAGCTCGAAAAGCTTTTCCCGCTTTTCGAAGCTGGAGACACCTTCGTGTTCACGCCGGGGAAGGTGACCGAGGGTCCCGCTCACTTGCGCGACGGCCTCGACCTGAAGCGCATGATGATGACGGTGGTGATCGCCTTGGCCGGATGCATCTACATGGCGATGTACAACACCGGCTACCAGGCACACCTTGCCATTTCGAAAGGCGCCGTAGCTCTTGACACATGGCAGACCGGGGCAATGCAGGCCATGGGACTCGCTTTCGATCCCGCCAACACCTGGGCTTGCATCGTTCACGGAGCGCTGTATTTCTTTCCCGTTCTCGTCGTGACCTTCGTTGTGGGTGGCACCTGGGAAGTGCTCTTCGCCATCGTTCGCAAGCATGAAGTGAACGAAGGCTTCTTTGTGACGGGCTTCCTACTGCCCCTGATCGTTCCGCCGACCATCCCGCTTTGGCAGGTGGCGCTAGGCATCTCCTTCGGTGTGGTCATCGGCAAAGAGGTCTTCGGCGGCACGGGAATGAACATCTTGAATGTGGCGCTCACGTCCCGCGCATTTCTCTTCTTCGCCTATCCGGCGGAGATCTCTGGAGACAAGTGCTGGATTGCCGCCAACACGGTGGGGGCCGATGCCGTGAGCGGCGCGACCTGGCTGGCCCGAGCCGGCGAACAAGGACAGGCTGCCCTTGTTCAGGGATTGACTTGGTGGGACGCCTTCGTGGGCTTCATACCAGGCTCAATGGGTGAGACCTCGGCGCTTGCCTGTTTGTTCGGGATGATCATCCTCCTCATCACGGGCATTGGTTCGTGGCGTGTCATGTTGAGCGTTATCGTCGGAACGATCGCGACGGCCGCGCTTCTGAACGCCGTCGGTTCCGACACCAACCTCTTCTTCGACGTTCCGTTTTACTGGCATTTCGTTCTAGGTGGTTGGGCCTTTGGGATGGTCTTCATGGCGACGGATCCAGTGACGGCTCCCGCCACGGATACGGGTCGCTACATCTATGGATTCTTCATCGGCTTTTTTGTGGTTCTCATCCGGGTGGTCAATCCGGCCTACCCTGAGGGCATGATGCTGTCCATCTTGCTCATGAACGTTTTTGCTCCCATCATCGACCACTACGTTGTGAAAGCCAACATCAAGAGAAGGAATGCACGCTATGCAACAACATAACGCCTTCTATAATCTCTGGTTTTGCACTGCCGTCTGCGTCGTCAGCGCCGTGTGCGTTTCCGTGACAGCCGTCGTGCTGAAGGACCGTCAGGAGGAAAACGCGGCGCTAGACAAAAAGCGGAACGTGCTTGTTGCCGCCGGCCTTGCAGACTCCAGCGAAAGGCTATCGGGAGAGGAAATCGACTCTCGATTTGGACCGATCCGTCAGGTGGTGATCGATCTGAAGACAGGTGAGGAAACGGACGTGGACCCCGTAGGGTTCGATCAGCGAAAGGCAACCGCGGACCCAAAGACCAGCGAGGCGGCTCCGCCGAATACCGCAAAAGTGCGGCGGCTTCCGAATCAAGCGCTGGTCTACCGTTTGGAGGACGAGAGCGGAGATCTCGAGATGTTGATCTTGCCTATTGAAGGCAAGGGTCTCTGGTCGACGCTATATGGTTTCCTGTCGCTCGACGCCGATATGAACACCATCAAAGGCATTACCTTCTACGAGCACGGAGAGACTCCCGGTCTCGGTGGAGAGGTGGACAACCCGGGTTGGAAAGCGCTCTGGAAGGAGCGAAAAGCATTCGGTCCGGGAGGGGATCTCGGAAATCGAAGTCATCAAGGGGCGGGCCGGGCCGGCGTCCGAGGATCCCCACAGAGTGGACGGTCTTTCCGGTGCGACCATGACGAGCAAAGGGGTGTCCTATCTCGTTCAGTTTTGGCTGAGCGAGCAGGGTTTTGGTCCCTACATCAGCAAGGTCCAACAGAACCAGGAGGCTGACTGATGGCGAGTAAAACCAGAGAAGTGCTACTCGAGCCTCTGATAGACAACAATCCCATCACGCTCCAGGTGCTCGGGATTTGTTCTGCATTGGCTGTGACCACCAAGATGGACACGGCGTTCGTCATGAGCATCGCGGTCATCTCGGTGCTGACGTTGTCCAACCTATTCGTGAGCCTTTTGCGCAATGCGATCCCTGTCAATATCCGCATCATCGTCCAGCTCGCGATCATCGCTTCGCTCGTGATTGTGACAGACCAAGTACTGAAAGCCTATGTGTTCGAGATCTCGAAGCAGCTTTCGGTTTACGTCGGTTTGATCATTACCAACTGCATTCTCATGGGACGGGCCGAAGCCTACGCGATGCAGAATCCTCCCCTGGCGAGCGTCTTGGACGGCATCGGCAACGGACTAGGATATGCGCTCATCCTGATGGTGACGGCCGTTTTCCGAGAACTGCTGGGTTCGGGATCTCTCTTCGGTGTAAAGATCCTACCGTTGATCAGTGAAGGCGGTTGGTACAACCCGAACGGGCTGATGGTGATCTCTCCAGGAACGTTCTTCATCATTGGACTATTCATCTGGGCGATTCGAACGTGGAAGCCCGATCAGCAGGAGGCGGATTGAGATGGAACACTACATAAGTCTCTTTGTTGAATGGGTGTTCGTGAAGAACATGGCTCTCGCGTTCTTCCTCGGGATGTGCTCCTTTTTGGCCGTCTCGAGGAAGGTCGATACTGCGGTTGGGCTGGGCATCGCGGTAACCTTCGTTCTGGGTATCACCGCTCCAATGAACAACCTCATCTACAACTATTTGCTGACGGAGGGATCTCTGGAATGGATTAGCCCTTCGTTTGCCACTATCGATCTCACGTTCTTGAGGTTCCTGACCTTCATTGGAACGATCGCCGCTATGGTGCAAATCGTGGAGATGACTATCGACCGGTTTGCACCCGCGCTCTACAACACCTTGGGAATCTTTCTGCCGTTGATTGCGGTCAATTGCGCGATCCTCGGCGGCTCACTGCTCATGGTGGAAGAAGACTACGTCTTTACGGAGAGTATCGCGTTCGGGCTCGGCTCCGGCGCCGGTTTTGCCATAGCCATCATTGCTCTAGCAGGCATCCGAGAGCGAATGCGCTACAGCAATGTACCGGTGGGCTTGAGGGGCCTGGGTATTGCGTTCATCCTGACGGGTCTCATGGCCATTGCGTTCCAGGCTTTTGGCGGGATCGAGTTGTAGTTGTTGCAACAGGTAAGGATTGAAGAAGGATTGACGACATGACCACCATTGTATTGGGCGTATTCATGTTCACCTTTGTGATCGTCTCACTGGCGGGCGTCATCATGTTCGCCCGCTCGAAGCTCGTGGCGACGGGTGATGTAACGATCATCGTCAATGACGATCCGGACAAGGCGCTCACAACGGCAGCCGGCGGGACGCTCCTTGGAACCTTATCGGCCAACAAAATCTTCATCCCCTCAGCTTGCGGCGGTAAGGGTAGCTGCGGTGTGTGTAAAGCGGTGGTGACGGAGGGCGGCGGCTCGCTTCTTCCGACGGAGGCCGGTCACATCAACCGTGGAGAAGCCCGCGAGGGAGTCCGTCTGGCTTGTCAGGTGAAGGTCAAGCAGGACATGAAGATCGAGCTTCCGGCTGAGGTCTTCAGCGTGCGCAAATGGAAGGCCACAGTCCGTTCCAATCACAACGTGGCGACTTTCATCAAAGAGCTGATCCTGGACCTTCCTGAAGGCGAGAGCGTGCCTTTCCGGGCCGGCGGCTATATTCAAATCGAGTGCCCGCCGCACGTGGCGAACTACAAGGACTTCGATATCGAAGAAGAGTACCGTGACGATTGGGACAAGTACGACGTATGGCGCTACGTCTCGAAAGTGGACGAGCCGGTGACCCGTGCCTACTCGATGGCGAACTATCCGGAGGAGAAGGGCATGATCATGCTCAATGTGCGCGTAGCTTCTCCCCCACCGCGGGCGCCCGAAGGAACACCTCCCGGTAAGATGTCGTCGTTTATCTTCAATCTCAAGCCGGGAGACGAAGTGACTATCTCTGGTCCTTTCGGGGAGTTCTTCGCTAGAGAAACGGACAACGAGATGTGCTTCATCGGCGGTGGTGCCGGCATGGCGCCGATGCGGTCCCATATTTTCGATCAGTTCCGGCGACTTAAAACGAAGCGGAAAGCGACCTACTGGTACGGAGCGCGGAGCCTTCGTGAGGCCTTCTACCAAGAAGATTTCGATGGCATTCAGAAGGACTTCGACAATTTCAAGTGGTATCTCGCGATGTCAGAGCCCTTGCCGGAGGACAACTGGACAGGTCTGACGGGATTCATCCACCAGGTGCTCTATGACGAGTACCTGAAGGACCACCCGGCGCCCGAAGACATCGAGTATTACCTTTGCGGTCCGCCGCTGATGCTCAAAGCTTGTCGGGAGATGCTCGACAGTCTGGGTGTCGAACCCGAGAACATCATGTTCGACGATTTCGGCTAGAAACTCACGTCCCCTTCCTTCTCCTTCCAGAAAAGGAAGGTTTGAGAAGGGGACTTGTTCATCAATCTATCGACGGACTCTTAGCCGAACGTCCTCGCGCCGACCTCCAGCGTCTCCTCATCGTCCAAAACAGGCGCTACATCTGCGTCAAGGATGTGGTTTCAGCCTTGGCCTAGCGGCTGGTTGAAGAGGCACCAATCGCGTACAGGCTCTTGTCTCCTCGAATGAGGAGCTTCCCATCCGCAATCGCCGGAGACGCCCAGATAGGCTCGTCAATTTGGTTGAAGGCCAGTACCTCATGGTCCGGTCTATGACGTCCGGCGATGGCTCTCTTCTGAAGCCGTGATGGTGAAGAGACGTCTGACTCGAGAATAGATGAACGAATTTTTGGTGGTCATTAAGAGTGCATATAACGAACAAAATCAGCAGCATGTAGCGAAAGTTAACGTTGCATTAACATTAGAGTAACACTCTTGTAACATTGGGCCGAATGATGTTAGCATTGAATTGAGATGGGATCTCGAACCGGATGAGACGACTTGCTGGTTATCGACAGAAGGTCGGTTTTGGGAATACAGGGATGATGAGCACCAACTTCTTGGGGTATGACATGGGGGGAGCCGTCTATGTTGCGTGAATTGATGACTATTCTCCGTTCCACGGATCCACTCCGCGCGATGCACGACGATTTTACGCGGATGACTGAAATGGCTCACGTAATGACCAAGGCGGCGGGCCAAACATACTTCGGTGATGGTTGTGATACTCAAAGAAATCGCGTCTATGAGATGGACATCGAAGTCAATCAGCTGGAACGAGCTGTTCGAAAACAAGTTGCTAGTCACCTTTCGGTGCCTGGCAACGAAGCCGACATGCCCTACTGTCTTCTATTGATGACCCTCGTCAAAGACGTCGAGCGAATCGGTGATTACGCAAAAAACCTCTCCGAGGTGCGGGATTTCTGTCCTCGTCCATTGCCGGAGGACGACATCAGGGCCGAGCTTCTGGAGATTCGACATGATGTGGAGGAAATCTCTCAGTCGATGACCGATGTCCTCGATATCTCGGACACGGACCATGCTCTAGAGTTCATTCGAAAAGGTCGTGGCACGTCACGCCGCTGTAAGCTCCTGGTTCAGCGGATTGCCAAAGGTGGCTACGATGCGCGCGTCACGACTTCTCAGATCCTCGGCTGTCGTTACTACAAACGAATCGGAGGGCACGCCCTCAACGTGTTTTCCAGCGTCGTCATGCCGCTTCACAAAGTGGACTATTTCGACGAAGAGGAAATCGCCCGCCAACAAGGCACTTTTGCCTGAACCCGGCAGATCCGATATCCTTCTGTGTTTTGCTAAGGTCTCACGCAACAACTGTGCCTCATACGTTTATGAAAAGACTTGGTCCATCAGCCGCAATCCTTCTCAGTATCGCAATATGGTGCCATCCGGCCTTTGGTGATGAATCCGAAGAAAAGGAATCCCCAGCAAAAGAGCAGGAAAGGGTCGAAATCAGTGGGCTTGTCTATGTCGCATACGAAGAGGGCGAGCTTCTAGGCGAAGAGCTCGGTCGCTTTTTCATCGGCCGGGCCTATTTGACGGCAGAAGCTAGAGTCCTGCCTTTTCTTTCGGCGAGAATAACGCTCGACGCGAATCAAGACCTCGCCGGCGATGGCCGTGGCGATATGGAGCTCCGACTCAAGTACGCCTTTGCCAAATTCGATATCCCTGACTGGCGACGCTTCCGTCAGCTGTACCTGGAAGCGGGCATCGTTCACATGGTGTGGCTGGACTTCGAGGAGCATATTAATTTGTACCGCATGCGCGCTCCCATGTTCATGGAACGTTCCGGGATTTTCAACTCTGCGGATTTCGGAGTGACGTTTGCGGGATCGCTGGGCGCTGACATGGGTGAGGATTATCGGGAGCTCGTGAACTCGAAGTACTCCGCGAAACGGGGTAGCTTTGCTGTTGGCATCTACAATGGTGGTGGCTACCATGGGGTCGAAGTCAACTCCAACAAGGCTCTTGAAGGTCGCTTCACGTTTCGTCCGTTGCCCGAAGCCCTAGCTGGGTTACAGGTGTCCGGGCTCATTGTCTCGGGTGAAGGCAATATCGTTGGTGACGCAGACAGTGTCCCGGACTGGGACACTTACAACGGCTTTTTGTCGTACGAGCACCGTCGTGGTGCGGTGACCGCCCAATACGTGCGGGGGCAGGGTAATCAGCGGGGGACATGGATCGAGCCGGGTGACCCATCCACCGCAACACCCTTTTCCGGCTGGGCAGTGTTCGGCGAGTGGAGGTTCGGACCGCACTGGCGAGCTACAGGTGGTTATGACCGGTTCGAGCGCCTAGCCGGCGAGCGTGATTTCAGTTTCAATCGGGTGTACGCAGCAGTGGGTTACGACCTGGGTCGACAGAATATCGTTTTGTTCGACTGGGATCGTCGGGTATGGGACGATTCATCGCTTCCGATCGATTACCGCTATCAGTTCGTTCTTCAGCTCAAATTCTGATTCTCCATTGATTCGAGAATGCATCGATGTGGCAAGAGATCTTGTTCAATTTAGTCAAGTTCACATTTGAACGGGGAGGAAAAATAGCACCTCGATTGGTGGGCTTTCTCGCCTATCAGTTGTTCTGTACGCCTCCTCTAAAGGGTCGGCGCATGGCGAGCCGTACCAAGCGTGTTTCAGAGGCAGCGAAAACGGCAAATCTTTTGGTCAACGGCACGAGGCTGAAAACCTATCAGTGGGACAAAAACTCCGGTTCCGAAAACGGTAACAACGCTCCGACCGTAATGCTCGTCCACGGTTGGGGCGGCAGCGCCATTAGCATGCAGTCTTTCATCGAGCCCCTCCGACTCGCCGGCTTCCGAGTGGTGTCCTTCGACGCGCCCGCTCACGGAGGATCTTCCGGTAAGCAGACCAATTTGCTGGAAACCGCCGCGATCCTGAAACTCGTGGCAAACGAAGTCGGACCGTTGCACGCGATTGTGGGACATTCTTTCGGAGGCATGGTGGGCGCGGTATCTCTTCTCGGGAAAGACGAGCATCCCGCCCTACAGAACGTAGAGCGGCTCGTCCTGATCAGCTCACCCGATCGCCTCAGCGATATCCTAAGCCGCTATGGGGCTCAATTCCGGATGGCTCCCAGTGTGATGTTTTGGTTGAAAAATCGAATCGAAACGCTGGTGGGTCGTTCCATCGAGACAGTCTCCACAAGTAACTGCGTCACCGATTCGCGCATTTCAACCTTGGTTATCCATGACCGAGATGACAAAGAGGTGCCGGTCACCGATGGCAAGGCAATCGCGGCCGATGCGCCGGGAACACGATTCCTGGAAACCAACGGACTGGGGCATAGGCGCATTCTTCATTCGTCGTCGGTTGCTGAAACTGTGGTGAGGTTTTTGAAGGACGACGATGGAATCGGGATCAGTTTTGAGCCTTGACCAACGTTCGTCCGCTATTCGAAACCGACGCGGGGGAGAGTACGAAATATCCCAATGGCACCGATTGCTGCGATGAAGAAACAAAGAACACCCCAGGTTGAGTGGCCGTAGAGGATGTATCCGGTACCGAAGAGGACTGAGTAAACGACCACGCAACCGAGAAACCAGCACAACAAAGCCGCGGTGAAGCTTCCTTCCGCCGGATGGTCTCGACGGCCTTCTTCCAGCCCCACTCGAACGGGCGAATCCGATCGTAAAACGACTGTAAGTGTCGAGCGATCCGTCGGCCGGTGTCATCCACGTGACCGTCAACCAGACCACCGTAGTGATCACGACTCCCAGCACCAACTTGAGAGATGGGATCCAGGGGAGCGAACCGAGCGATTCGTGGACGAGCTCGAAGTAGACGGCGACCAAGAACGAGATGACCATCGCCGAGAGCTCGCTCCACACGCTGATCCGCCACCAGAACCAACGGAGCAAGAAGATCAATCCAGTCCCCGCACCGATCTGCAGCATAATGCGAAACGCTTGCAGGGCGTTCTCGAGCCACAGCGAGACGATCGAGGCGAGAACGATCAAGCAACACCGTCGAGATGCGCGCCACTCGCACATAGTGGACTCTCTTTTCGATCGCTGACCAGGAATCTCCGGTAGAAGTCATCGACGATGTACGAGGCGCCCCAGTTCAGGTGAGTGCTGATGGTCGACATATAAGCGGCGGCGAGCGAAGCAACCACCAGACCGAGCAAGCCCGTGACGGAAGAAAAACGAGCATCGCGGGATAAGCGAGATCGTGGCGAACGATGGAGGGGTCGAGATTCGGAAAGCGTGCCGTGATGTCGCCGAAGCGTCGGGGTAGACGATGACCGACGCGAGTGCCACGATGACCCAGGGCCAAGGACGCAAGGCGTAGTGGGCGATGTTGTACCAGAGCGTCGCCTTCATCGACTCGCTTTCGTTGCGGGCCGCCAGCATCCGCTGCGCGACGTATCCTCCCCCGCCCGGCTCGGAGCCAGGATACCAAGTGCTCCACCACTGTACGGCTAGAGGAATGATGAGAAATGCTCGCCGCAAGTCTCCAATCGGAGAAATCGGGCAGCAGTGACAGCTTGTCCTGCGAGTGCCGGGTTGGAAACCAAGCCCGCCAATCCGCCGACCTCCGGCTGTTGCAGAGCGTAGTAGGCCGCCGCGAAGGAGCCGACCATGGCAATGGCGAAGAGCAGCAAATCGGTCACGACGACGCCCCAGAGCCCCGACGTCGCCGAGTAGATGACGGTCACCGCGCCGGCAACGAGGACGGTCGTGTATTTGTCGATGCCGAGAAGAACACCGGCGATCTTGATCGCCGCCAAAGTCACGGTGGCCATGATCATGACGTTGAAGAAAACGCCGAGATAAAGCGCCCGAAACCGCGGAGAAAGGCGGCCGGCCTGCCGGAGTACCGGAGCTCGTAGAAACCGATGTCGGTAAAGGCTCCCGACCGTCGCCACAGCTTTGCGTAGAAAAAGACGGTACACATCCCCGTGATGAGAAACGCCCACCAAGCCCAGTTCTGGCTCACCCCGCCGGTACGAACCATGTCGGTGACCAGGTTCGGCGTGTCGGTGGAAAACGTGGTCGCGACCATCGATGTACCGAGGATCCACCATGGTGCCTTGCGTCCGGAAAGAAAAAACTCCTCCGTACCCTTTCCGGCGCGTCGTGCGAAGACGACACCGACGGTCAGAGCCACGACACCGTAAAGGGCGATCACCATCCAGTCGAGACTAGCGAGCTGCATATCTTCTCAGCTTTACGAATAGACTCCTGAATCAGGCGCGAAGCCGCGATTCACTACAGGCTCGAGCCTTTTTGCTTCAGGCTCCCGTCCACGCACCCTGTCTTCGAGCTCCTCCACATCCCTTCGACCTCCTCGACCACCTTCGCAACGATCCTCAACACCGGTTCCGTATTCGAGGGTCGGATATGAAACCAGTAGTCTTTCTCCTCGACTTTGAGGCCGTCTGCGGTGTTGGCGGAGGGATTTTCTCCGGTCAGAACACGCACGATTCGTCTCGGGCGTCGGTCATCGGGTAGTCTCAGCTTCAATTTGACCATCTTGAGAGGGGGAAGCTCGCCGACGATCTCCGAGACCGTCTTACCGGTTTGTGCAAGAGTCTCCAAGACCAAAGCCATGGCGGTAAACGAGTCCCGGCAGTGATGGACGGCGGGAACGATCACACCGCCGTTGCCTTCGCCTCCCGCGACGGCTCTCGCTTCCAACATGGCTTCAACGACATTGATCTCTCCGACCGGAACCCAGTCAACGGAGCATCCGAGCTTTGCTGGCCACATGAGCAGGGATTCTCGAGGTGGATAGATTCAAGACGACCTTTCCCGGCTGGACTTGCTGCGAGATAGCCCATCAAGGCAATCGCGAATGTGTAGATCGCCTTCGAGGGCCGTGCCCTTCTCGTCGATAATAGCGAGCCGGTCGGCGTCGGCGTCTTGAGCGAAACCGACATCGTAGTCTCCCGACTCGGACGACACGGCACGCTTCTCCGAGATTCTCGGGCACAGGCTCGGGATTTCTGGGAAAGGTCTTTTCCGATCTCCCCGTGGATGACGTCGACCTCGCAACCGAGAGACTCGAGTAGATCCTTGTCATAGGGACGCCGGCGCCTCCTCCCGGGTCCATCAGCACTTTGAAACGGCGTTTGCTGATCTTCTCCCGGTCGACGATGTCGAAGGATTTTGTCCTTGTGAATCCGGAAGGCATCATGGACCTTCTCACCAGAGGGAATTCGTTTTCGTCCGGAACGATGAAGCTCCTCTGATGGTAGATGTCGATGAGGTGGGAGCGCGGTGAAGGGCGAGAGAAAAAGGCCTCGTTCGTTGACGAACTTGAGACCGTTCCATTGTTCCGGATTGTGAGAAGCGGTCACGATGACTCCGCCGTTCAATCCCTTTTCTCTGACGAAAACTTGAAGGGTAGGCGTCGGAAGAATTCCCGCATCGAGCGGTGTGATCCGCGAATACAAGAGCCCGGAGACGACGGCGTTCTTTACGAACTCCCCGGACGGCCTCGAATCGGTCGCCACCGCCACTCTTCCCTTTCGTACCAGAGTCGAGAAAGCCCGGGTAAAGTTGATGACGTTTTCCGGCGTCAGGGTGTCGCCGATGATTCCTCGAATGCCCGAGATCCCGACCTTGATGTTCTCGTAGCTCTTCATCGGACGGCTTTCTTTGATCCTTTCGATCTCTCTCCGGCACGAATCTCCCCTTCGCCCACGACACGAATCATCGGCCAGGGTCGAAGATGTCCGCACACACAGCCACTCGTCACCTTGCTCGACGTAGATTCCATCCTTCAACTTCGTTTGTGTGGGTAGAGCTTCTCGATTCTTTCCAGCGAGCGTAAATCTCGCTTGCGGAAGAGGGATCGTCGTTTTGTGGATATCGGGTTCGGAAAACTCGTCTGCGAGAGCTGAGACCGTCGTCGCGTTGGCTCTCTCAAGAAATCCGCAACCTTCTGAATGAACAGCAACGCGTCGTATCCATGAGAGAAAGGAGTGTAAACGACGCTGCCGCTGCCTTCGCCACCGACCGAGGCTTGACTTCGACGGCGGTCTGGACGCACAGACGGCGGTCCGACGTCTGTTCGAAAAACCTCTGACCCCGTAACTATCCGCGACCCGATCGACCGTCTTGGATGTCGAATAGGTGGTAACGATGTTCGTTTTTTCGCTCTCCAGAACGATTCTCGCGAAAATGGGAAGCGTCAGCTCCTCGGAGAGAACCCGACCCGTCTCGTCGACCATCAGCACTCGGCTGGCGTCGCTGTTCAGCAAGAAACCTCCGTCGCAACGGGTCTCTTGAACGACGGTCGAAAGAATATCGGCGTTCGACCGATTGGGCTCCGGCTTTCGCGTCGAAGTCGACTTCGGAACCGCAAAACAACGGAATGACATCGATCTTCAATCATCCGGAAAACTGCCGGAGGATTCGTCCCGTAGCGCCGCTCGAGCAATCGATGGCGAAGCGAAGCTTTTTCGTTACCCATCGGCGGAGGATAGCTCTCGAAATAGGACTCGACGCGTCCGAGCTCGGAGCGCATGTGCCCAGTCCGTCGAAACTCTTTCGGGCAAAGACCTTGGAGTGATAGAGATTCAAGAATTCCTCCGTCTCGAAAGGGCTCAAGTAACCGCCTTCGCTTATTCAAGAAAACGAGCGAGTTCCAATCGAAGGAAGTGTGCCCACCGCTGATAGCGACGCCGCCGGAATATCCATAACTCTTGATCAGCCATTGGAGGATCGGTGTGGGAAGCACACCGTAGTCATCGACTCGGGCGCCGGTTGCAATCAATCCCGAGAGAACGGAGTGCTTCAAGTAGTCTTTCGACGGTCTCGTGTCGGTCGCGAGCACGATGCACCCGCTGTCCATATAGGTCGAGAAGGCCTCCGATAGTTCCGCGGCGATTTGCGGAGTCAGGTCGACATAGGTGCCTCGCACCCCCGATGTGCCCAATTTCAAAGACATCGTTTTAATTTCTCTGCCAGTCCGGTTTATGAGCATAAACCCATCGGTAGTAGTCCTGCCTTGCCAACTTGGAGGCCGCCGCGTTCATCCAGAGAAGATCTTCGCGTCGGGGTGCATCTGCAGAATGGAAGCCGGAACCATGGCGGTGACCGGTCCCTCGACCATCTTGGCCACTGCATCGGCTTTCTTCTCACCGAAGGCGAGGAGAAGACACATACGGCTCTCCATGATGGTCCCCACACCCATGGTGATGACGTGATGGGGGACCTTTTCGGCCCCGGCGAAGTGGTGAGCATTGTCTCTGCGGGTTTTTTCGCTCAGCGTCTTGATCCGGGTGCGCGAGGCCAAGAGATGACGTGGGCTCGTTGAAGCCGATGTGTCCATCCGCCCCGATGCCCAGAATCTGAATGTCGATGCCTCCGGCCGCCTTGATCGCGCCTTCGTACTGCTGGCAAAAGTCCGGAACCTCCGGTGTCATTGCGTCGGGAATATGGATACGATGCTCGGGAACGTTGACGTGGCTGAAGAAATGTTCTTCCATGAAACGGTGGTAGGAGGCAGGATGGTTCGAATCAGCCCCACGTACTCGTCGAGGTTGAACGTGGTCACGCGGCTGAAATCGAGACCTTCGTCCCGGTGCATTCTCGATGAGCTCCCGGTAGAGCTTCACGGGTGTATCTCCCGTGGCCAGGCCCAAGACGCAGTCGCGCTTTTCTCGAATGAGACGACCGACGATTCCAGCGGCTAGGGCGCTGGCGCTCGTTGAATCAGGTTGGATGATGATTTCCATGCTAATCCTTGTGACCGGCAATCTTTGATGCGACGTCCCGACGAAATCGGTCAACGAAATCGAGCACGTACTGAGCGATGTCGATGAAGGGCTCTTTGACCAAGGGCGTCAAATCCATGGCGAAGACGAGTCCTTCCGAATCGTCGACGGCGTACGGCTGGTGATAAGTCGCATTGGATTGCCATCGCCCGAACGTTGCACGAGGGTAGTTTTTTCCTCCTTCATTTTGAGACGCAAAAGCCCTGAGAAGTCCCGAGGAGAGAGCGTCGCTACCTCCCACATCAAGGGCCACCTTGTTTTCGTCGGTTAGCCAATCCAGACTTCGCCACACCTCGCAACCGTAAACGGCCTCGGGTCGGTTTTCGCGCGGCAGCTTGCGTATGGACTCTATCGCCTTGAGGGCGACAGCAATATGTGTCTCGTGGCTGTCAGCCGGGTTGTGGGTGTAGACGATGTCGGGTTGCGCGGCACCCAATATCGACACGAGGTCGTTCACTAAATCCGGCTGATGTCGCTCTCGGACGGCATCACTGGAGTAAGCGAGCTGGGCTATGAAGCCGTAGCGTCCGAGATTAGCCGCTGATAGCTGTTCTTCGCTTCTGAGTCGGATCATCTCCGCCGCGGACACGTCTGCATATTTGCCGGTGCGAGGACTTCCTGCACCGTCTGTTACAACGACGCCGCCAAACCAACGATGTGGGTCGTCGTAGCAGGCACGTATCCCGTGGAGCGCTATGATCTCCAAGTCGTCCTGGTGCGCCCCAATGCCGAGATGTGTCGTACGACGAAAAGCCTCGTCGCCGGCCTTTCCATCCGGAATATCAACTGATGCGCTAGGATTCAGGAGCTTCATGGATCAACAACCTCAAAAAGAAGAAGATTGTAACTCTGAAAAAGGGGACAGGGGAGAAAAAGGGGACAGTGTTCGATAAATCAGGGATTCACCCGAAACGGTGAAGATGCCGAAGAAGAAGCGGCAAGCCGATTCTGTTATCGACCAAGGCGAGAGGTTCCTCCCGGGCCCGATTTTCCCCATCTAAGATCATGAACCCGCGTAGACGCTTCGGGCAGGGGGCAAGGGCGCGGGCAGGGGCAGGGGACAATCGATCAGTCCCGAGATTCATCCGAAACCATGAAAAAAGAGGCCACGAATAAAGGCACATTGACGCGACCAAGATGTAAAAGAACAGTCGGGCCGAGTCCAACGAATCTCGATACTTGTTTTCATTCGCGTTTATTTGCGGCTTCTCAAATCTTTGTTCAGGCCCTTTTTCCCCTTGAAGTCTTAGGGGTGCCGTGCCAATCTCCCCCTAAATGAGTTAGGGGTAGGCATGGACACAAAAATGGAGATGATCAAGGGCACGTTGGATGTGCTGGTACTAAAATCGCTCAGTTGGGGGCCGATGCATGGATACGCCGTGTCGCGTTGGATCCGGCAGGTGACGGATGGGGCGCTCCAAATCGAGGAAGGTGCTTTGTATCCCTCGTTGCACCGCATGGAACGCAGGGACTGGCTCGAAGCCGAGTGGGGACTCTCAGAGAACAATCGTCGAGCCAAGTTCTATCGCCTCACCAACGTGGGGAGGCAACAGCTTCATGCGGAAGCATCGAGCTGGTCACGTTTCGCAGAAGCGGTGGCAAAGATTCTGAACGCGACAGAGCGACCGCTTGAGGTGGAATCATGATTCAAACGGCTCGACCACCGATGTGGCGGCGACATCTTCGGTTCTGGGGGCCGGACATCGAGGCTGACGTCAAGGACGAGATCGACTTTCACATCGATAGGCGAGCCCAGGAGCTCATCGAATCCGGTTGGCCCTGGAACGAGGCCCGTCAAGAAGCGCTCCGGCTGTTCGGCGATATCGAAGACATTCGGTCTGAGTGTCGGAGCATCGATGAGCGCCGTGAAAAAACACTTCGACGTAGCACCTCGAACATCTGAGCGGAATGACGTTCTCGGTTCGCAGCCATCATGATCCTGAGCCACTCCTTGGACTCTTCCGCGACATCGGCCAGCGTCAGTCGAAGGAATCAGGAAATCGGTATCCGCATGGCGCTTGGTGCTCAGCGAGGGGACATTCTAATTAAGTTCGGTCATGCGGGGAATGTTCATGGTCGCGTTGGGTGTTGGGATCGGGTTATCAGGAGCTTGGGCTTTGACTCGGTGGCTTTCTAGCCTCCTTTTTCAATTGACCGCAACCGATCCCATGACGTTGCTGACTGCTACCCTCATTCTGGTGGTTGTCGCGGGAATGGCCGTCTACGTTGCCGCTCGCAGAGCATCTCTCGTGGAGCCGATGGTGGCTCTACGCTTCGAGCACTGAAGGCTAGTTTGTTGATGTCTCAGCCGCGTCGGATGGGGCGTCATCGAGTTTCTTTGCCAGCTCGTCGACTCTTTGCCGAAGGGACTGGAGATCTTCCTTGGTTGGAACACCGGATGATTTCAGAATCTCGGTGACCTTGCGATCGAACGCCTCTTCGCTTTTACCGGCAAAGCTGCGCGCCTTGCCGCCAATGTCTTTTATCGTCCCACCCACCGTTGCAGAGACTTTCTCGGCGGCGCGTCCGGCTGTTTCCCCAGCCGATTTCAAGTGTTCTGCGGCCTGAGGCTCGAAGGTCTCGCCCTTCTTGACGAGGTAGTGAAAGAGCTCGCTTCCTCCTTCGGCCGCCGCTAGGGGAACGCCTAGAGCAGCAAGCCAAATCGAACGAAAAGCCGACGCTACTCCTCCTGCGGCTTTCTTGGCTTCTTCTGCGCCGGTTGATTCAGAAGTGTTGTTCATGGGTTCCGTTGCTTCTATATTCATTTCTTGATCTCCTTATCGTCTGAGCCACTCTTTTTTTCAAGAGTCGCTTCCAAAGACTCGATACGTTTCACAAGCTCTTGCATTTCCTCTCGAGCCTCGCGGACCGGCTTCAATCTTTCGACGGAGGCTTTTGCCAAACCGTCGAATTGTTGCTCGACCTGGTCGACCGTCATGGTGACCACCTTTCCACCCCAGCGGATGACGTCGTGAAGAAAGCTGCTCGATAGGGGTTCCTCGCCGCTCCGTTCCGCTTCGACGATGATGTTGGTGAGCGTTCTGGCCGTTACATCGTCACCCGAGGGACTTTCGATGACTTGGATTTCATCACCCTTGCGGATGAACGCGGCCAAATCACTCAATGAGACGTAGGCTTTCTGCTCCGTGTCATAGAGCTTTCGGTTCTCGTACTTCCGGATGAGTCTTTGCATTCTGTTGTTCTTCAAAAGGTTAACAATTGACGCATCGTGTCATAATTATAACGCACCGCGTCAAAAACCGCAAATGGGAAACCTGATAACAAGGCAAATGTAGCCGCACATGAACGCGAATGAAGGAGGAATTGAAAAGATGGCTTGACGTTTGGGCTTGGATGAAACGTCAAAGGAGCCGTGAATTCTTGACTAATCCAAATGTCGCGGCGAAGCCGCGACAAAAAGATTCCTGAATTCCTGACTTCCTGAGTTCTCGAGTTCTCGAGTTCTTGCTCAGCCTCTTGGATACTAGCTCAGTTCGTCCAGGGTTAGGCGGAAGCTGGGGACAAAAGTCTTCAAAAAGTACTTGACCTCCGGAAGTTCAATCTTCTCGACTGAAGCTCTCAGTGCCTCTTCGGCTTTGGAAAACTCACGGTTCCCTGAAACGGCCTCTTCCAGACACTTGATGTAGGCGCAGATCTTATCGGCTGCTTTGACGATTTCCAGCTGAGCGGGTTCCGAGTTTTGCTCGGTGAGAACCTCGCGATAATCGTCGGCGAGCTCGCTGGGCATCATCGAGATGAGCTTTTCCACCGCAGAGGATTCGATTTCGCGGTAGGCCGTGTGAATCTCGGGATTGGAGTATTTGATGGGACTGGGGAGATCGCCGATGAGGACCTCGCCCGCATCGTGGTAAAGCCCGAGGACCGCCACGCGATCCGGATCGACGGAACCGCCGTAGAGCCGATTTCTTATCAATGCGAGTGCGTGTGCGATTTGGGCGACTCGTAAGCTGTGCTCTTGTACGTTCTCGGGGTAGGTGTTGTGCATCAATCCCCACCGCCTGATGAACTTCATTCGTGAGAGATAGGCGAAAAAGTGACTCATGGTTTCAGACTCCCGCAGTTTCGAGGCGTCTAATTCTAGCGGACCTTCTCGTTTAGAGCTATAGCCATGGTCTCACTCGTTCGCAACACCGCGATGAACTCAAGCTGTAGAGAGTCCGGTGGAAGTTTGCCTGCATGTCGATGTGTGTTACTTTCTTGGACCGATTTTTTGACATCATGAGGAGGAAGGAAATGGCGACGCACCAATCCGGCATCACAGCCCCCGTTCCCAAAGTGGCTCGGTATCTGTATTTTCAGTTGCGCCCCGGCACCGATCCGGTAGCGGCGCTAACGCGGTTGGCGGAGCATGAAATTGAAGAGGACTTGGTCGTCGGTCTCGGACCGGTTTTGGTCTCGAAGCTCGGAAAAGACGTGCCCGGCCTTCGCGAGTTTCCGTCGCGCGTTGGAATGGGCGTTACCGTCCCCTCGACGCCTGCAGCGCTTTGGATTTGGCTTCGCGGTGAGGACCCGGGAGCTCTCGTTCACACGAGCCGGAGTATCGTCAAAGGCCTCGAGGAGAGTTTCCTCGTCGATGCCACGGTCGATGGCTTCTTCTTTGACGGCGGCCGCGACCTGACGGGTTATGAAGATGGTACGGAAAACCCAACTGGCGAGAAGGCCATCGAAGCGGCGTTCGTGTCCGGCCGAGGGAAGGGAGTAGACGGCTCGAGTTTCGTCGCGGTACAGCTTTGGGAGCACGATTTGGATCAGTTCCAGTCCATGTCGCAAACGGATCGAGACCATGTGATCGGCCGGCGCCGCAGCGACAACGAGGAAATCGAGGAGGCACCGGACTCAGCGCATGTGAAAAGAACGGCACAGGAAAGCTTCGACCCGGAGGCTTTTGTCTTGCGTCGTTCGATGCCTTGGGCCGATGCCACGGGAGAAGGTCTTGTCTTCGTAGCCTTTGGAAAATCCTTCGATGCCTTCGAAGCGCTGCTCAACCGAATGGTGGGTAAAGAGGATGGCATCACCGACGCCCTTTTCACATTTACACGACCGCTGACCGGCAACTACTTCTGGTGCCCGCCATCGAAAGACGGCCGCCTCGATCTTTCCGTCATCGGAATCTGATCGGTGTAGCCTTGCGAATTCAAGCTCTGCGCTGGAGGCAGAATGGCTAGCTCGTTGATTGACCCGCGTCGGCTTCGGACGCGATCGATTCGAGCTGCTCGATAATGGAATCGGGTATGGGCTCGGGCTTGTGCGTAGCGAGTGTCCTCCGCACAAACTCTCTCGCCCTTTCATTAGCGGTCGGTTTCCCGGCGTTCTCCCAAGACTCGAACGGTCGTCGATCGAGTAGTCGCGGATACCAAACGCTTCGGTAGTGTTGCATGGTATGTGAGGCTGTGAGGTAGTCGCCGCCGGGACCCACTTCGTGGATGGCGTCGAGCGCCAATGTCTCAGGGGTGATCTCGATTCCTCTCAAGAGTCGACGGACCATGCCGATCATCTCGTCGCCGAGGACGATCATCTCGTAGGAACACGTGAGGCCGGACTCTAGGTATCCCACATCGTGCACGAGGTTGGCACCGATGAGTGCCGTCCATAAGATCCAGGTGGCAGACTCGATTCCGGCCTGAATGTCGGGAGCCTTCGAGTCCGAACAGCCGGCGAATCCCCAAACCGGAAGTCGGTAATAGTGATGGGCAAGCTCGGCCATCCCGAGGCAATGAAGCATGTACTCCGGACTACCATAGGCGGCGACCATGGTTTTCATGTCGAGAGGCCCGTTACCCGAGCCCAGAACGAAGGGGGTTCCTTTCCTTCGTAGCTGAGCGATCACTAAGCCGCTCAAGCATTCTGCATTGCCCACCACGAGGCTACCCGCAGATGTGACGGGCACTGATGCCCCCTCCACGGCTCCTGGAGCGTAGACCATGGGCAGCCCATAGTCGGCCATCATGAGTACTTTTCGAAGGACCGGCTCGCTGTGTTGAAGGGGAGATGTGGGCTCGAGGTAAGCGAGCAGAAAAGGATTGAGAGCTAGCTTCTCTCGGTCTCCTGCAATCGCTTCGGCCATGGATAGGATATCGGCAAGGCCTTTCTCGTCCCATGCCGTAAAAACAATGGGCTTGGTCGTGTTTTTCACCATCGCAAGGAAAGACCGCCGGTCGGAAGTTGCTGCGGGAACGTCCGATGGCAAGGCCGCGGACATGACGAAGTTCAAATTAGGTAGCGCGTCGACCAAACGGGCGGCTTTCTCCACATCGGAGAGGAGCGACAATCGTCTCTCGCCGGTGTCCAAATCGATGGTGTTCGGGAGATCGGAGCCCGTTCCGAAATAAGAACGATGACCTTCGAGGTGGAGGCGGGGCTCGCCGGTTCTGCTGCACAGGACGATCCGTGACGGAGCCGACTGCAAAGCGTCTTCGACCACGGATGCCGGCAACTTCACGAGATGGTTGTCGCTGACGGTACATCCCGCGTCGTTCAACAAATCTAAGCATTCCGCTTCGTGCACACGAACTCCGGTCCGCCTTAGAATCTCGAGTGAAGCGAGATGGATTTCATCCAGTTGGGCGTCCGTGAGCATACGAAAACCGGAGGGCCTGGCTAGAGGCTCGCTTTGGGTGTGCTCGGTTTTGCTCATTGCTACTCCTCAGATCTTTCGTGGTTTGAACCACGTCATCGCTAACAAGACTAGAATCGATACGATCGGGCCGAAAAAAAGCGGATGCAGTATACCGACATAGGCGACCTTCCGATAGAGCATGAAATGGGAGAAGAGCCCGCCCAATGAGCCCAGCAATATGGCCCAGAAGCCGGCCTGTGGCGCTACTCGCTTCCAGTAGAGTCCAGCAAGGATAGGGAAGAATACGGCGGCGTGGGAAACGACCGTAGAAACGACCACGGCATCGACCACACGTGGGGCCGTCAGCGCCAAAGCAAGCGCCAATCCCGCATAGACGAGTGTCGTCCACCGGGATACTCGAAGAAGTCTCGCCTCTGAAGCATCTTTGACCAGCCAACGCTCGTAGACATCCTTTGCGAACAGAGAAGAACCCGCAGAGAGATAGGACGATGACGTCGACATGGTGGTGGCTAAAATTCCCGTCATGAAGAAGCCCGTCAACCCGGCTGGGAAGATGTGTTTGATGAGCGCAGGTAAGGCTTCGTCCTGATGGCTGAGGCCGGGAACTAGAGCCGCCGCCGACATGCCGAGGAGGCAGACCGCCCCACCGAAGACCAGGTAGTTGAGCCCCGTATAAACATACGCGAATCGTGCGACGGAAGGATCTTTTGCGGCAAAGGCACGCTGCAAGTAGGCTTGATCGGTTCCATACGAGAAGAAGCACAGACCCACCCAGGCCAAAGGTTCCATGATCCCGATCCTCCCGAAATCGAAGCTTTCCGGCGGCAAAGACTGCCTCAATCCCTCAAAGCCTCCTACGTAGTGAAGCGCCAAGGGAATGCCAATCACCACGGTCGTCATCAGCACCAGATAGCAGATGACGTCCGTCCAGACAACGGCAAGTAGACCTCCTGCAAACGTGTAGAGGACAAAAACCGCAGTGACGACAATGGCCGCTACGGTGCGCGGAACATCGAGCAACGTCGACAAGGCGAGTGTGGAGACGAGAATCTGCACGGCGACGAAGATGATGCCCGAGACGAGCTGACTGATGGAGGTCACCAGCCTGGCGCCCGGCCCGTAGCACTCTCCTAGGAACTGGGGCACGGTGTAGAGCGCGAGGCGGCGGAAGGCGACCGCGACGGTGAAACCAAGGATGATCCAGGCAGGCACGGCGGAGAAGTTCCAGTAGACGCCGGAAACGCCGATCGCGTAGGCGAGCCCGGCTCCGCCCACTAGACCGGAACCGCTAAACTCGGTCGCAGCTAGACTCAAAGCGACGGGCAGCTTTCCGAGGCGACGACCGCAAAGATGAAAATCGAGGCTGGTGTGGACACGACCCGCTGCCCATTTGCCAACGAAGACGAGGACCGTGATGAAACCGATAAGGATGGCCAGGTCGAGCATGAATGAGGCAGAACCTATCGTTGATGGGACACACCTGTCAAGAACCGAGAAGAAACAGGGGACAGTATTCGATGCATCAGGGATTTACCCGACACCATGAAGATGTCGAATCTTCGTGTCAGCCATCGTTTTGCAGAAGCGGAAAACCTGATTTCTCCCGTGCCCGTTTCCGTTCCCCCGCCCGAGCCCAAGAACGACTGGTTCCCATTGAAAACCGGTTGCATCGCATGTGCCACAGACGAGCGTTTTGGTGCTTCGGGCTGGGGCACGGGCGCGGGCGGGGGACAATCGATGCATCCAGAGATTCATCTGAAACCATGAGGATAATGAATCTAAGATGGAGTATAAGGAACAGGAGGGACTCTTATTAGGAAAGGTTCTAGAAGATGAAGCTGAGAAATGTCTGGATCCTTGGAATCGCCGTCTTGATGATGGTGGCTTCTTATTCGAGCGGTGCGGCCATCCATGGGAATGGCCAGCATGAACATCATGGGCAGGAGCAATCCAAACGCGATCGTGACCGATGGATGTGGCAGTTGCCCGAGAGGGTATTGGATGCCATTGGATTGGAAGAAGGCATGCAAGTTGCCGATGTGGGAGCGGGGGAAGGTTACTTCACATCGCGATTGGCTAAAAGAGTGGGGAAGGACGGCACGGTCTACGCCAACGAGATCGATGAGGCGCTTTTACGACGCGTTTCCTCCGAGTGCAAAGCCAAGGGATTCACCAACGTCGTACCGGTCCAGGGGGCTGCAGACGACCCCAAGCTTCCCGAAAAGGCGCTCGACATCGTCCTCATGGTCAACGTGACCCATTTCCTCGAGGAGCCTGAGGTCTTCTTCAGGAGACTCAAGACCAGCCTAAGAGAAGGTGGCAGGTTGGCCATCGTTCAATGGGATGCGACCAAGATGAGTATCGAGGATGATATGAGCCCTTCCGATATGGAGAAATTCTCGGAAGAGGCCGTTCTCGTGCCACTCGAGGCAGCCGGCTTCGAGATCGTCGCCAAGGAGACGTTTCTTCCCGTACAGAACCTCTACATTTGCCAGCCAAAATGACCCGAAGTGGCCGACGAGGTCCCCACTTTGATAGGCTCTAGGGCTTCTGAGGAGGCCGACGTGATTGAGTTCAAACCTTACGTGTTCGTGGTCGATTTCAAGCAATGGCGCATCAGCTTATGGGACCCCATCTACTGGACTCGGTCGGAGGAGGGATTGAAGATTGGCGGCAATCTGCATAGCTGGGAGGACCAACGGCAGTACGATGTGTCGTTCCTCGTCGATGGAAGGATGACCTCGCAGTTGGAGGACATCGCGGGGCTCGTCCTCGAGGAAGGCCCGCTTTCCAAAACCTACCAGAAATCGGATCTCAGTGAAGAGGCCAAGTTACAGATGCATGACCGGTTGACGCGAATGACGGACCGGCTTTGGATGGGTTGCAAGTATTCCGCCATCCGATCGATAGGAAAAGGTCTCATCGCGGAAGGAAAAGAAAGTGCCTTCAAGGTGGAAGAGAAGGACCTCGCTTAGGAGGTTTTTCACACCGTTCCTGTTGTGCTTGGCTGTTCTCATCGCGAGCTCCTGTGGGCCCACTGAGCAGCGATCGGCGGCTCATGTCTTTCAAGGCGCCACGATGGGTACCACCTATACCGTGAAGGTGGTTGAGCCGGGGTTAGATAAGTCAAGATTAGAGGACATCCGTCATCTGATTGAAGCTCGATTGGAAGACGTCAATCAGAAGATGTCTCACTATCAAGAGGATTCTGAGCTCTCTCGCTTCAACCAGTGGAATGAGACCACCCCCTTTAGTGTTTCTCCAGAAACCTACGAGGTTTTTCGACAGGCCATAGAGCTAAGCACCTTGACCGATGGGGCCCTCGACATCACCGTCGGCCCGCTCGTGGACGCCTGGGGATTCGGCCCCCAGAGCCGCCCGGAGCAGATACCCACCGACGAGCACATCCAAGCCCTCCGTCAAAAAACGGGCTACGAAAAGCTGGAGCTCGATTCAAACGCGTTGAGCCTGCGAAAGACCGAGCCACAACTGCGTTGCGACCTGTCCGCCATCGCAAAGGGGTACGGAGTCGACCGCGTTGCCGACGCCCTCGCCCAAGAAGGATTCCAGAGCCTCATGGTAGAGGTCGGTGGAGAAGTCAGGACGCATGGCGTGAACGACGAAGGACAGCCCTGGCGTATCGGAGTGGAACGGCCTGTGACCACGGGGCGTGTCATTGAAAAAGTCATCTCTCTCAGCGGCTGGGCTATGGCCACTTCAGGTGACTATCGCAACTATTATGAAGTGGATGGCGTTCGTTACTCTCACATGATCGATCCTCGAACAGGGCGCCCCATCACCCACAACCTCGCGTCGGTGAGCGTCATCGACAAGACCTGCACCCGGGCCGACGGACTCGCTACAGCACTGCTCGTATTGGGTCCCGAAGAAGGTTACCCGCTGGCGGTCAAAGAGGATCTTGCTGTGCTGTTTCTCGTGCATGAAGGGGACGGACAATTTCGAGGATTGGAAACGCCGGCTTTTGAGCGCCTAACGAAGCCGCGGTGAGCTCAGTTGAGCAGGACCCAGGAAAAAGTTGTAGAATGGGGGCGTTATGACCGTATTTATCGCTTCTGTTGTCTTCATTGGACTGGCGATGCTGGTTATGGCCGTGGGCGTCATTTTCAGTAACAAATGTCTCCGAGGGTCTTGCGGAGGCCCGGATGCCATCGGCCCCGATGGTCAACCGATGAGCTGTCCGACCTGCACCAACCAGCACAAGAAGGAAGAATCCGCCGAGTAGCTGTCGAAACGACTCCCGCCATTCTTCTTTGTCCGATGATTCTAAGCTATTGAATTCAATCGAGATATCCGTCTGGCGACGACATGACGATGCCGTCTCGTGCTAGAATCCCCGGAAGGTGTTTGGCAAGCTTTTCTACCGTCTGCTAGGAGCCAGTCGCTTCAAACATCGTGGTGACCGGTTCTTTCTCGAGAATAGCTTTGCCAAGGCTCTCAACGAGTATCGTCGTGCTCGTCGTGCGTTGTCACCCAGCGACTACCGCGTCGCCACGATGGACGCGCTCATACGCGAATGTTCCGTTCGAGTCGGCGTCCCCATACCCGCCGCGGATAGTGAACCTTCTCCCTCGGCGGTCGCCGGGGAGGATCCGTCGGCACTGCCGGGAATCCAGGACCTCTTCGATTTGGCGATTGCCGACAAGCCGAAGGAACGGATGCGCTCCTATCGAGGTCTGGGTGAAGAGTTCCAGGCCGGATATGTGTCTCTGGTTCAAGGTGACGGTGAGACCGCCGCCCGCCATCTCGAGCTTGCCGCGCGAACGAATCCGGCCTCTTTTGTCCTCCAACTCGAGCTTGGGCGAGCGCTGAGCATGACGGGTGACATGGCAAGAGCGCGCGAGGAGCTCACCAGAGCTCACCAGATGAGCCCGCAGGACAAGGAGCTATTGAATCTTCTGGCGGCCGTCGACATCGAGCTGGGTCGTTTCGAGGAGGCCGTCGGCCTTCTCGGCCCTGTGGTCGAAAGCAAGGATATCGGACCGGACACGTGCTTCCTCCTGGGGAAAGCCTTTGCCGGAGTGGGAAAAAAAGAGCAAGCCCTCGAGCAGTTTCGCCGTTCGGTCAAGTTCGATTCGCATTTCCATGAAGCCTATTTCGAAGCTGCCAAGATTTTGATCGAGGACGGTGAGGCAACAAATGCCAAAAAGTTGCTTCTTCGAGCCTGTGCGTTGGTGCCAGACGAGGTGAGCTACAACCTGGAGCTCGTCCGCCTCGTTCTCGACTTCAGATTGGAAGAGGAAATCGGCTTAGAAGCCTGTGACCGTCTCATGGTGACCGATGAAGAGAATCAATGGCAGTATTTGTCCTGGGTTGCCGAGCTCTATGTTCGTCGAGGTTGGAGACGGGAAGCCCGGGACCCCTTGAGCAAAGCAATAAAGCTGATTCCTCCTGACCGAACCGAGGAGCGGCGCGAGCTAGAGAGAAAACTGAGAGAGCTCGAGGGCGAGGCCGGCGGCCTGTCTTGAGGAGGCTATGTCGCAAGATCGAGTCTACTCGCTCGGGCACAGCAGCCGAACGATCGAGCAGTTTTTGGGCATTCTGACTCATCACGAGATAGTTCGGCTCGCAGACGTCCGTCGCTTTCCTGAAAGCCGGCGCCATCCTCATTTCTCGCGAAACGCCCTCTCGAAAAGATTGAAGGAAGTTGGCATTGCCTACACTCACTTGGGCCACCTTCTCGGAGGCTACACAAAGACGACGTACGAAGACCACATGCTAACCGACGATTTTCACCGCGGATTCGAACAATTGAAGGATGTGGCTCGTCAAGAACGAACAGCTATCATGTGTGCCGAAAAACTCCCTTGGCAATGTCATCGTCGGTTCATCACACAAAGGCTCATGCAGAACGGGTGGCAAGTGATAAACATATTGGATGAGGACACGATTTGGGACCCTGAGCAACTGTTGATGACTCATCCTTCAAGAACTTGAGCGGCGTCTATGCTGAAATACCTGCTCCCCTTGTGGATCGCGCTACTCGCGCTCGGCTGTTCCACAGGAGACGTTGCCGACGAAGGTTCGAATACCGGAATCATTCGGTTTACGAATTCTCCCCAGTATCTGCGGATGCCCTTTCATGAAGGGCCACCGAACTGGCCGGAAATTCGTAATAAAGAGTCGCAATGGGCTTCTGCAGTTGGTCTTCGTTTCAACCAACGCGACTACCCAGGTCCGGTCGAGGAGCTTTGGTTTCGCGCGGATCTTCCAGAAGGGCTCGAAGACGATTCCAGCATTTATTTGTTTGGAAACCTTCCGAGCTTCGAAGTCTACTTAGAAGAGGACCTTCTCAGACATCATGTCGTGGAGGAAGGTCAACGCCAAGGCTTATCCTGGTATCTCATACGACTCCCTCTCGAGGCTTCCGGGAAGACGCTCTACATCCGTGCCTACGACGCGGGATCGTCCGTCGATATCGAGGACCTGAGTATCGGTTCAGAAAGGGCCGGCACCGACATTCTCGAGCGACAGATCAAAGCGCCGCTTTCGAGCGACGTTCCCTCGATCGTGTACGGACTGTTCTTCTCACTATTCGGCTATATCGTCATCGTCCTTTCCTTGTATTTGCCCAAGCCCAGCAACCGAGCGGCGTTGGCATTTGGAGTCCTTGGTGCACTCTATGGAACGCGCATCCTCATCGGGTCACAGTTGTCGCGGTTGGTCTTCGATGCCCCACCGATCGTCTGGAACTATTTGAATGACTTCCTTACGTACCTGATGCCGGTTGCCTCCACACTGTTTTTCGTGCAGATCCTGGGCAAAGGGTGGAAATCCGTCATTCGGCGTCTTCTGCAGTTGCACATCCTGTATGCGGCGGTGGCAATGGTCATCGACTTGGTGGTCGGCGTTCCAGGGACGGCGATGGCGCCCAATAATTACTTGGTCGTATTCGGACAACCCATCATTTTGGCTCACGTGTTTCGGCCCGGTCAGCCCCGGACGCGCGAGGTCGTGATGCTAAGGGTGGGTTTTGTTTTTATTGCCGTCTTCATCATTCTCAGCAATTTCGGTTTTCTAACGCAAGTTGGCGAAGCCATAGGCTTGCTGGTGTTTCTCTGTTGTCTAGGAGATGTCGTCGTCCACAGGGTGATGGGAGAACAAAAGCAACTGGTTGGCTACCGCCAAGAGCTCGAAACGGCCCGGCGCATCCAATCCAACATTTTGCCCGAAACAATGCCCCGCACAAAAGGGCTCGATATCGCTGTGCGGTATGTTCCGATGGCCGAAGTGGCAGGCGATTTCTACGATTTCCTCTCCGTGCGTGAGAAAAGTGTGGGGATTCTCATCGCCGACGTATCAGGCCACGGGGTTCCGGCGGCACTCATTGCGTCCATGGTGAAGGTGGCCTTTTCAGCACAGGAGGATCGGGCCAAAGAGGCATCTCACGTGCTGTCAGACATGAACCGTATTTTCTGCGGGAAGCTGAAGAGCCAGTTCGTCACGGCCGGATATATCTACGTCGACACACATGAATGGAAGTTGAATTATTCCACCGCCGGCCATCCACCTTTACTAATATGGAGGAAGTCGCTGGGAAAGGTTGAGGAAATTCGTCTGAACGGAATGCTGATGGGCCACGTCCCGAATGCAAAGTACGAGGATACGATAGTCGACATCGAACCGGGCGACCGTGTCGTTTTGTACACGGACGGAATCGTGGAAGCGACCAACTCGCGGGACGAGTTCTTCGGGAAGGAACGTCTCGTAGAATTGATAGAAACTGAGAACGACCTCAGCGCCGAGGCCTTTGCCGATCACCTTTTGGCCTACCTTTCTTCATGGACAGGGAAGAAGCTGGAAGGTGAGGGTTTCGAAGATGATCTAACGTTCGTTGTTACGGACATAAAGGAAATATAGAGGAGAAAAACCAATGAGTGACGGAATTCGAATCGTTGCGGTCAAAGGCAGCGTCAGGCCGGGTAACTACACCTCCATGGCACTCGATCTCGTCGTCGACGAAATGAATAAATCTGAGAAGGTCAGCGTTGAGGTCATCGATCCGGCGACCATTCACCTACCCCTTCCAGGGCAGACTTCCGATGACCCCGGTCTTCAATTCATGCAAGAGGCGATGAGGAAGGCGACGGCAGTCATCCTGTCGACGCCCGAATATCACGGAACCTACAGCAGTGTCATAAAACTAGTGATCGAGAACCTAGGATTTCCCTCTGGACTTGCCGGCAAACCCGTGGCCCTTCTCGGTGTCGCGGCAGGTCAAATTGGAGCCATCAAGGCCCTGGAGCATTTGAGGAGTGTATGTTCCCATGTGGGCTCCATCGTACTGCCCGGGCCCGTTTCGGTGGCCGGAGTACAAAAGGTTTTCGACCAAGACGGCAAGTGTCTCGACTTGAAGGTAGAGACAAGGATTCGTGGTCTTGGCGTTCATCTTCTTGACTACATCCATGACAACATTTGTCCGAAGATGACACTCGAGATGATGGTGCGTTCGGAAGCGTAGCAGCAAGAGTCACTTCTTAGTAGAAAGGAGGAAGTAGGAAGGAGAGACAAAGTGGCTGTACTTTCGGCCTGGTCTATTTTCGGGTCAGGGCTAGTTGTGGTCTTTTTCCGAGACATTTGCCCGCTGGCCAGACTTTTGGGCAGCCTCGTGCTGGAGATGCTTCAGGAAAGGATCCGAGTGCTGAATAGAGCGCAGCCACGCCAGTCTCTGCTCGAATGTCGTGGTATGAGTTTTCAATGAGCGAGTCGTGGCAAGGGCTTCTTCTCTGGGAGTCGCCAAGGTTTCGCGGACAAGCTATTCACGGAACCAGCGCGAAGGCGCCCACATGCGAAGGGCGGATCTTACCGAAATGACGCCGGTCGGTCGTCGCAATCGTGCCAAGCCTTAGACGCTCGGCAATGGCGACAACCGAGGCGTCTACGAAACCGATATCGGGATATCGCTTCATGACGTTTGAGGCACGCTCGAAATCCGGACCTACCAGACTCTGTATCGAGACCTCTCCCGCAGCGACCGAGCGGACAAAAGCCAACTCAGCGGATGAACCTAGTCGGGTATGGATGAGGTAGGTCACCTCAGGTAAAACGGTTATCGGAACGAGAAGTACGTCCGGCTGATCTGTGAGGAGATCACGTGCCCGCTCATGCCAATCATCATCAACGTCAGCCAACGCATAGACAATTCCGGTGTCGAGAAGAAGTGCCATCAACTACGCTTTCTGCGCGAGGCTATTTTGGAATTGGCCGACCTGTCCGATGGTTGGTCCCGGCGCTTCGGCCGGCGTCGCTCTTTTTCCTTCGGAGGATCTTGCCAGAGAATCTCTTCATGTTTTTCTGCCGTATCCCGGTGTCCGCTCCGACCAAGTGCAACGAAACTCGGCCCCGGCGCATTCTTTTTTCGCTGGGCGACATAGGTTCCGAGGGCCTCTCGCACAAGCCCGCTGACCGGCCGCTTTTCACGTTCGGCCAGAGCACGGAGGTCTCTTTCCAGAGCTTCATCGATGAAGATTGTCGTGCGCTTCATATGATGTATGATAGCATATATATTGGACGAGAACAATGAGAACCCGCCTGCGCCGAGGAGACTCAAGTTTAGCAACAGAGTAATCGACCTATGGAAGTTGTGTCCGCGCCCTACCGGCGTGGGGACATCCGGGATGGTGAATTCATCATGACGTTGGGAGGGTTTGGAGGTCTCTCGGGATTGAACGCGCGCTGCATCGTGAAGCTGGACGGTATGGTCCAGCTTCCTGCCGGTGTCAACCTGGCCGGCATGCTGAACAGCCATCAAGGCGATGTATATCCTCGCAGCTTCCGGACTCCACCGCGCCGCGGCGGGATCGGCCGCGCCTTGATGTATTTGAATCGTTTCGGTGTGGATCGCTATGAGGACTTCTGGATTGCCGATGTCCGTTTGGAAAAGACCTTCGATGTCAAGGGTACTCGCTTGAGCGGTATGCTGGATATATTCAATCTGCTCAACGCGTCGACCGTTTTCGCCCGCGAGCTTCGCCAGAATCTGAGTAATGCCAATCGAGTCTTGAATATCCTCGCGCCACGCGTGCTTCGATTCGGGGTGAGGTGGGTGTTTTAGAAGGAAGGGTGTCTGTTTCACAGTCTTTGCCGCGGTGCGAAGCGGCATCGATGAGGAAGCCGGGTCAAACAACTTCCCGCACGTTCGTCGCGCCTTTAGTGGAGGCCAGATTGTTCTAATCTGAAGTTGTGGAGAAATCGACTCACTTTTGTGAGATGCTTACGGAAAGGAACATTGCAGAGGAGTGGGTCGAGCGCACGGTTGCCGCTCCCGACGAAGTTCAAGAGCCGGAAGTCGGTGTACGACACGACATGAAAAGGATACCCGAGCACGGGTAGCGGTGGCTTCGAGTCACCGTCAACACGACGGTAGCCCCGCCCCGCGGCATCACGGCATTCTTCGACCGTCGGCTGAAGAAGACGCCATGAGAATACGCATAGACAAAGAAAGCGACGCCCTCTACTTTCGCCTCGACGAAGCGCGAGTCGTGGAATCCGAGGAGGTGCGTCCCGGAGTCATTCTGGATTTCGACGAGAACAGCAGAGTGGTCGGAGTTGAATTCTTGAACATATCGACTTGAGCGCCGAAGGACGAGCTTTCCACGCTTCAGTTTCAGACATCGCAGAGTCTGATTTCGGATGTCTGAGCCTGCGCGCAAAATTGCACAGACTATGCCTTGGCGCCGGTCACGACACTCTGCGTGATTTATCGGCTCGACTCCTCGTACGTTCTCCTTTCTACTCGACGTCCTGCAAACCGCTTGGACAATATGTGTGCATCTGCAGACGCCCGGACAGGCCTAACCGATCTCCGTCACTGAGAAATCCCGCCAAAAAGCGAGTTCTCGGTCGGACTAAGGCGTCTTCCGGTTTCGGTGAGCCTGCCCGAGGCCACGAGGCCGAGCCGAGCATTGCATTTACGGGCTCCATCATGTTAGATTCATGTAGTTTTCGATGCGTCAATTCGGCCCGCACGCATTTGACGCGGGGGCCGGGCACACTGCATTCACCAGGTTCCAGACTTCTCGATCAATGGCGATAGGGGGAAGTTGTGGACGCCCGATTTGCCACGACTCAGTGGAGTCAAGTTCTTGCCGCCAGAGATCCAACAGGTACCGAATCCCGACAAGCGTTAGCTGCTCTCTGCGAAGCCTATTGGTATCCTCTTTATGCCTTTGTTCGCAGCCAGGGCAATAATCCTGATGAGTCCCGGGATCTGACCCAGGCGTACTTCGCCTATCTACTCGAAAAAAACATCCTCGAAGACGTCGACCCCTCGGCGGGGCGATTCCGTTCCTTCCTCCTCGCAACGCTCAAGCACTATGTTGCCAAAGAACGGCGCAAAGAGGGCACACTCAAGCGCGGCGGAGGCACACAGACGATCTCTCTGGACGCCGAGGATGCCGAGACCCGCTACGGTTTTGAACCGGCGGACCAGCTGACACCCGAGCAAGTGTATGAAAATCGCTGGGCCTTGATCGTATTAGAGCGGGCGTTAGAACGGTCTCAAAGCTGAGTGGAAAGATTCCGAACGGCTGAAGCAGTTCGAACATCTGAAGCCTCATCTCACCGGTCAGGAGCCACGGATTCCATTTCGTGAAGTGGCCGCTGAGCTGGAGATGACCGAAGTCGCGGTACGAGGTGCCATGCATCGATTGCGTCAGCGCTTCGGTCAGTTCATCCGGGACGAGATCGCCGATACCGTCGCGAGTGCAGACGAGATCGACGATGAGGTTCGGCACCTTTTGGCCGTTGTCGGTCCTTGGGAGCCCAACCGGGAATAACAAATTCCCGGTTTTGGGTCTTTCTCTAAGAGGAAGCGGCGACGATGACGAAGGGTCCGTGTTGTCTCGATTGTGGCACCAGGCTTTCTCAGGAGCCTTGGGCTCCTGAGCTTTGCCCCCGCTGCTCGCTCCAGCTTGCTCTTGAGCAGTCTCCTGTTGACATCGATGTGGGAGACGATCCCGAAGCGCTTCCTACTCGTCAGTTTCCCAACAACGAGACGTTTTCGCCAGGTCAGATCTTAGGTAGTCGGTTCCAGATCCGTTCTTTTCTTGGCCGGGGCGGTATGGGAGAGGTGTGGCGAGCTTACGACTTGAAGCTTCGCGTCGACGTGGCGCTCAAAACCCTTCGAGCGGAGTTCATTGAGAAGGAGCGCGCGCTCCAGGCCCTGCGCCGGGAGGTTCGGTCCGCCCGTGAGGTGGTCTCACCCAATGTCTGTCGGGTCTTCGACCTGGTTGAGCTTGACGGACAAGAGCTGGTGTCGATGGAGTATGTCGACGGCACGACCCTTGTGAGAGTTCTCCAATCTCGAGGACCATTGGGGCTTCAAGAAGCTCGAGAGATCGCTTCGCAGTTTCTCGCAGGATTGGAGGCAATCCACCAAGCCGGCCTCATTCATCGTGACCTCAAGCCGGAGAATTTGATGATCACGCGCTCGGGCCGTGTGGTCGTGATGGATTTCGGCATTGCCAAGGCGCTGGCCGAAAGAAAAACCGGAACGGTTTCAGGTACTCCTGCATACATGGCACCGGAGCAAGCGAGGGGAGAGGCGGTCGATGCCCGCGCTGATGTTTTTTCAGCGGGAGTCGTTCTTGCCGAGATGATCGCGCCAAACGGTATTCGGACGACCACCGCCCGAGAAGCGATTTGGCAGGGGATTCATCGTGAGCCACCGGAGCTTCCAGACTCGCCCTGGACGTCGGTTCTCATAAAAGCTGTGGCACGGCAAGCCGATCAGCGTTATCCGAGTGCGGCAGCGCTAGCTCGTGCCCTAGAAGAAGTCACGCTCCAGGTCGAAGGCGCTGAAGATGTGCGGCCCTATCCAGGTCTTGCATCGTTCACAGAAGAGGACGCGGAGTACTTTTTCGGCCGTGAGCTCGAAGTCGAAGCTATGTGGAAAAAGCTCCGACGGCCGCATTTGCTGGGGCTCATAGGGCCTTCGGGAGCGGGCAAGAGCTCCTTCCTCCGGGCTGGGCTCTTACCTGTTATGCCAGAGGGCTGGAGTGTGGTGTTGACGACACCGGGCAATCGGCCGTTCACGAATCTCGCCAGTGTCCTAATGCACGAGGTGTCGGAAGACAAGGAGGTGCTGCAGCAGTTCCTGCGCTTCGAGGAGCCTGACGCAGCAATCTCACTATTTCGTTCCTGGCGACAACAGCTCGAGCATGGACTCGTCATCGTGGATCAGTTCGAGGAACTGTTCACGCTCAACACACCGGAAGTCCAAGAACGTTTCGCGGCACTATTGGGCCGTTTGGCGATCGAAGCTGACGTGCATGTCCTCCTTTCCATGCGTGACGACTTTCTCTACCCATGCCAAGGCTACGAGCCTCTTCGTCCCATGCTCTCGGAGCTTACGCTGCTGAGACCACCGACCGGTGCCGCGCTTCGCAGAGCGTTGGTCCAGCCCGCCCTCAAGTGCGGCTACCGGTTTCAAGACGAAGCGCTCGTCGAAGAGATGATCGCCGAGGTGAGCGAGGAACGAGGAGCACTGCCGCTTCTGGCCTTTGCCGCGGCCCAGCTCTGGGAGCACCGCGACCGAGAAAAGGGGCTTCTCACCCGAGAAGCCTACGAGCACATCGGCGGTGTGGGTGGTGCATTGGCCCAACACGCTGAAGCCACACTCGAGAAGATCGGAACCGATCGCGTCCCTATCGTTCGGGAGATGTTCCGCAATCTGGTGACTGCCCAAGGGACCCGCGCCGCTCGGGATGTGGAAGAGCTTCTTTCCGTATTTGAAAACAAGGATGCGGCAAACGATGTATTACGAGAACTCATCAATGCCCGTCTCTTGACCACCTATGAATTCCCGGCAGATGAAGATGAGGAATCAGGCCGCACCCGCGTCGAGATCATCCATGAATCTCTGCTGAGCGCCTGGCCGAGACTCGTTCGGTGGCGGACACAAGATCAAGAAGGCGCCCAACTGAGAGACGAGCTGCGGCAAGCCGCCGAGCTCTGGGAGCAGCACAACCGCTCGACGGATCGGCTCTGGACGGGAACGGCGGTCAAGGAGTTCCAGATCTGGAGGGACCGCTATTCCGGCGGACTTACGACCGCCGAGGAGGCGTTTGCTTCGGCGATGGTTCAGCACGCCGAACGGAAGAGGAGACGAAAGCGTTTCGCCGTCCTCTCCGGCTTTGCGGTTCTACTCGCAGTGGTCGCGGTTGTCAGCACGCTCTGGCAGCGTTCGGTGGCCGAGACCCGTCGCGCCGAGGCCAGTAAGCTCCTGGCACTCGGGCAGCTCGAGCTCGAGCGCTATCCGACGGCGGCCGTAGCTTATGCGCTCAAGAGTCTCGAGATCGCCGACACCTACGATGCTCGGGTCTTCGCCCTCCGGGCGCTTCAGCAGGGTCCCATCGCGATCGTCATGGGTACGGAGTGGACCGATTTTGGTGCCACCGCCAACTACGTGGATGTCAGTCCGGACGGCAAGTGGCTCGCCCTGGGAGGCCGCGGAAACGCTCAGCTCCGGGGCCGAGACGGCGGGACTACCGTAGCTCTCCCCGGGTTCTCCGGGGAAGGTTTCGTCGGGGTCAAGTTTACGCCACCGGGAGATCGCTTGATCACCTTCGAAAACACTTACGAGTACGGTGAAGTGCGGTACTGGTCCATTCCCGAATGCGTGGAGGTCGGGAGTCAGAGATTTTTTGAAAGAGGCGCCACTTCGCTAAAGATGAAGGACAGCGCCTTCTTTACCAGCACGACGGTGGGCGAGGAAGAGGTGATAAGGCTGTGGCCCCTCGACGGGGGAGAGCCTCGGATCGTCGGTCGGATGGAGGCGCTCGGAGCGATGGTCGACAGCGACATCGATCGGGAAGGCAAGTGGCTCGTCTGGCCAAAGGATCGAAGGGTCTTCCTGCGCTCTCTCGAGGATTGGCGTCGCCCCTCACGCCTTCTGGGAGAGCACACGGACCGAGTCGTCAAGCTTGCTTTTGATCCCGGTGGAGACCATGTCGCCGCCATCGACGCGTCGGGCGAGGTTCGGCTGTGGTCAACAGAGCCCCGAACGAACGGCCCGGAAAGAAGCCTTCAGGCGAAGGAGCTTCGCCGCGTCCTTTTCGATCACGGAGGGACGAGGCTTGCCGCCTTTGGGACTTCAGAGATGCGGCCCACGTTGCTCTGGGATATGAACGGACCTCTCGAAGCCGAGCCTACCGTCTTCCGCAGGCTGGCAACGACGAGTACTTCTGTGAACCAGATCTGTTTCGAGAAGACCGGCCGGTGGTTGCTGACCGCCCACATTCATGACGTCGCTTTCTGGCCTCTTCCTCAGAGTCATCCGATTGTGCTGAGAGGTCACAACGGCGCAATCTTTGACGTGACGTTCACTCCCGATGGGAAGCACCTCGTATCCGCTTCCCAAGACGGCACCGTACGGCTATGGCCTCTCGACGCCCGGCACCACCAAATCCTTCTGCGGAAGGATTTCACTTATTCTGAAATCCAGGTCGACCCGTCGGGACGCTTCCTCCTCGTCTCGGGACGATCGAGTGTATTCGTCGTTCCTCTGGACGGGAGTGCGCCGCGGGAGCTTACCGGCTTTTCTTCCGACACAATCGGTAGAGCTGTGGCTCTGAGTCGGGAAGGCCGGTATGCCGCCGCGGCACCCAACATCGGACCTTCCGAAGAGAAAGTGATCCGAGTCTGGGATCTCGAATCGGGAGAATGCCGGGTACTCGGCCCCGCCGAAGACGCGGGTGATGGATACGTCGGTTCGTACTCGGGTCTGCGATTCCTGCCCGACGGTCGACTCCTTTCCTCCACCAGTTCCGCATTGCGGTTGTGGAATCTCGAAGATGGGACTTCCGCCACACTGCGCGAAAGGAAAGAAGGCTTCATCCACGGCGACACAAACCTAGCGCTCAGCCGAGACGGCACGCAGGCGCTCTACGCCGAGCTGGATACGCGCCAACGAGGAGTCGGCGTCCCTGTGTTGACCGATTTGCTAACAGGGACATCGAGCGCTCTGGAATCCCACGGCCGCTCGGTTTGGGAGGTGGCTTTCGACCCTACCGGCACTTTCGCTGTAACCGGAGACGACGCGGGAGTCATCCGGGTTGGGCGCTTGACCGGCGAGGAGCCCCATCTTCTCTTCGGTCACGAGGGGGCGGTCGCGGCTGTTGCCGTATCCCCGGACGGCCGGTGGATTGCTTCCGCCGGTCACGACCGGACCCTCCGTCTGTGGCCCATGCCGGACATGGACGAGCCGCCGTTTCACACTCTGCCCTATGAGGAATTGCTCACCCGGCTCCGCTCGGTGACGAACGTGCGGGTCGTCGAGGATGAAGCGTCGTCCACCGGCTACCGTATCGACTATGCAGTCCTTTCCCGGTTGGGAGAAGGTACCGGAGTGGTGAGCTCGAGGGCAGAACACCCGAAGAGACGTAGCGTCAGGCGGATCGTTCAGTAAAGACGTCTTCCAACTTCGAAAGAAGCACAGGCAAGTCTTCAACGACGGTTTGCCAAACGATGTCGAGGTTGATGTCGAAATAGGCGTGAATGAGTCGGTTCCTTATACCTATGAGCTCCGGCCATGGTATTTCCGGGTACGCTGCCTGAGTCTCCTGGGAAACCTTGGAGGCGGCTTCGCCGATGATTTCTATCTCCTTGACCAGCGAGAGCACCAGCATCCTGTCGCCGTCCAACGCACTCCGCGATTTGCCCATAGAGAAGGAAATGGCTTCTCGAACAGCATCCAGCATGTGTCGCAGGCGAACTTCGTCATCCTTGCGCAAACTGCACCTCGGCTTCCCTCACGACATCCTGCCTAAAATATCGACTCAACTCTTCTGCCGTTCTCATATCGACGTCGACGCCCTCCAAACAGCTTGGACAACTCGAACTCCATGGCGACTAAGCCGAGAAAACCAGGGGTGCGTCCCGGCTCGAACTCGACGAGTACATCAATGTCGCTATCCGGTCGGAAATCTTCCCTTAGCACGGAGCCGAAGAGGCTCAGCTTCTTGATGTAGTGCCTTTGGCAGAACTCCGCGACTTCCCGCCGCGGAATAGAGAGTCGGGCTTGTCCTTTGTTCTCTGCCATGATGATGAGATTCCTATCTTTATTCTATTACATACAACCGGCAGCATCCTAGACAACGTCTGCCTCGTGCTTGATCCGAATTCGCCCGCCGCGAACCGTGATCACGGCTTTCGATTCGAGCCTTCTCCCTATTCGTGAAGTACAAGAGCCAGACCCTGCAGTACGTGACGGATCCTTCGCACAGCGCAGACCACCGGGAAGACGCACGCACTGCCCTTTGACGCCAACCTTCAAGCTTGGGCGAGTCTCGCCGGAACCCTGCGCAGCTTTTGCAAGTAGTCCCTACACCATGTTACCTTCATGCAGTTTTCGATGCGTCAATTCGGCCCGCACGCATTTGACGCGGGGGCCGGGCACACTGTATTCATCAGGTTCCAGACTTCTCGAAAAAAAGCGATAGGGGGAAGTTGTGGGTGCCAGATTTGCTACGACTCAGTGGAGTCAAGTTCTTGCCGCTAGAGATCCAACAGGTACCGAATCCCGACAAGCGTTAGCCACTCTTTGCGAAGCCTATTGGTATCCTCTTTATGCCTTTGTTCGCAGCCAGGGCCATGATCCTGATGAGTCCCGGGATCTCACCCAGGCGTACTTCGCCTATCTACTCGAAAAAAACATCCTCGAAGACGTCGATCCTTCGGCGGGACGGTTCCGCTCGTTCCTTTTGGCAACGCTCAAGCACTATGTCTCAAAGGAACGACGGAAGCAGGGCACACTCAAACGCGGCGGAGGAACACAGACGATCTCCCTGGACGCCGAGGATGCCGAGACCCGTTACGGTTTTGAACCGGCGGACCAGCTCACACCCGAGCAGGTCTATGAAAACCGCTGGGCCTTGATCTTGTTGGAGCGGGCGTTAGACGGTCTCAAAGCTGAGTGGAAAGATTCCGAACGGCTGAAGCAGTTCGAACATCTGAAGCCTCATCTCACCGGTCAGGAGCCACGGATTCCATTTCGAGAAGTGGCAGCTGAGCTGGAGATGACCGAGGTCGCGGTACGAGGTGCCATGCATCGACTGCGCCAACGCTTCGGTCAGTTCATCCGGGACGAAATCGCCGATACCGTCGCGAGTCCAGACGAGATCGACGATGAGGTTCGGTACCTTTTAGCCGTTGTCGGTCCTTGGGAGCCCAACCGGGAATAACAAATTCCCGGTTTTGGGTCTTTCTCTAATAGGAAGCGGCGACGATGACGAAGGGCCCGAGTTGTATCGATTGTGGCACCAGGCTTTCCCTGGAGCCTTGGGCGCCGGAGCTATGCCCCCGCTGTTCGCTTCAGCTTGCTCTTGAGCAGTCTCCCGTTGAAGTCGATGTAGGAGACGATCCGGAAGCGCTACCTACTCGCCAGTTTCCTAACCAGACTTTTTCTCCTGGCGAGATTCTAGGAAGTCGATTCCAGATCCGTTCGTTGCTTGGCCGAGGCGGTATGGGCGAGGTGTGGCGCGCCTACGACTTGAAGCTTCGTGTCGATGTGGCGCTCAAGACACTTCGAGCGGAGTTCTTGGAGAAGGAGCGTGCACTCCAAGCCTTGCGCCAGGAAGTCCGTAGTGCCCGTGAAGTGGTCTCTCCCAATGTCTGCCGCGTCTTCGACCTGGTGGAGCTGGATGGTCAAGAGCTCGTGTCGATGGAGTACATCGATGGCACGACGCTCGTGACGGTTCTCCATTCACGAGGGCCGTTAGAGCTTCAGGAAGCACGAGAGATTGCCTCACAGTTCCTGGCCGGTTTGGAGGCCATTCATCAAGCAAGCCTCATCCATCGTGATCTCAAACCTGAGAACATCATGATCACGCGGTCGGGTCGTGTCGTCGTGATGGACTTTGGCATCGCCAAGGGTTTGGCCGATAGAAAAACGGGAACCGTTTCCGGCACACCTGCATACATGGCACCGGAGCAGGCGAGGGGACAAGAGGTCAATGCGCGAGCGGATGTCTTTTCCGCAGGCGTCGTTCTAGCAGAGATGATCGCACCGGAAGGCATCAAAAGCCCCAAAGCACGAGAAGCGATCTGGCAGGGCATCCATCACGAGCCGCCGGAGCTTCCAGATACACCCTGGGCAGCAGTTCTAAGAAAAGCCGTGGCCAGGTTAGCCGAACAACGCTATCCCAGTGCGGCAGCATTAGCCCGGGCTCTTGAAGAAGTCACCCTTCAGGTGGAGGGTGCTGAAGATGTGCGTCCCTATCCAGGTCTTGCATCGTTTGCGGAAGAGGACGCGGAATATTTCTTTGGTCGAGAGCTCGAGGTGGAGGCGATGTGGAAAAAGCTCCGCCGGCCTCATCTTTTGGGGCTTATCGGACCTTCGGGAGCGGGTAAGAGCTCCTTCCTACGCGCGGGGCTTCTGCCGGTCATGCCCGAAGGATGGCGAGCCGTTATCTGTAATCCTGGAACATCACCGTTTCAGAATCTAGCCCGAGCGCTGGTGGCGGAGTTCGTCGGTGATGCGGACGCGTTACAGGAGCTTCTAAACATCGAGAAGGACGATGTTGCGTTATCGATAATCAAGCGCTGGAGACAACAACACAGTGAAGTGCTGGTGATCGTCGACCAATTCGAAGAGCTCTTCACGCTGTGTCCTGAGGAAGCACAGTCGCGGTTTGCAGAGCTCTTAGGACGTCTGGTTTTGGAAGCCGATGCACAAGTGCTTTTGTCCATGCGCGACGACTTCCTCTCGCATTGCGGCCTCCGGCGCTGCACCGCTTTTTTCAGAGCTCACACCTCTTCACCAACGGGTGCGGCTCTTCGTCGTGCGGTGGTACAGCCGGCTCTCAAATGTGGTTATCGATTCGAAGAGGAATCGCTCGTGGAAAAAATCCTTTTCGAGGTGAGTCGAACGCGGAGCTCTACCGCTTCTGGCTTTTGCCACCTCGAGGCTCTGGGAGCACCGGGACCGAGAGCAAGGTCTCCTCACGCAAGAAGCGTATGAGCACATGGGCGGTGTCGGTGGTGCCTTGGCGCAGCACGCCGAAGCGACTCTCGAGAAGATTGGCAACGATCGCATCACCATTGTACGCGAGCTATTCCGTAATTTGGTCACCGTGCAAGGCACTCGTGCCGCCCGCGACATGGAGGAACTACTTTCCGTATTCGAAGACAGAGACGCGGCAAAAGGAGTCCTACAAGAGCTGGTCGATGCGCGGCTCTTGACCACATACGACGTCCCGGCAGCCGAAGAAGAGGAAGCAGGTCATAGCAGTATCGAGATCATCCATGAGTCCTTATTAACGGCGTGGCCGCGGTTGGTGCGTTGGCAAACCCAGGATGCCGACGGCGCTCAGATGCGCGACCAGCTCCGCCAAGCGGCACGGCTCTGGCAGGAGCGTGGCCGACCGCTTGACCTCCTTTGGACGGGGACTTCTTTCAACGAGTTCAAGATTTGGCGTGAGCGTTATTCCGGTGGACTCACTGCATCCGAAGAGTCTTTTGCCCAGGCGATGGTTCATCAAGCAGGACGGCGCAGGCGAAGAAGGCGACTTGCCGCTACGACCGCTTTTGTTGTGCTACTAGGAGTCGTCGGAGTTGTGGGAATCCTCTGGCAGCAGGCTGTAGCGGAAGCACGTCGTGCCGAGGCCGCGAAGCTTCGTGCTCTGGGGCAGCTCGAACTGGAAGAGCGCCCTTCCGCCGCTATCGCCTATGCCATCGCCAGCCTGGAGCTCAACGACGATCCCGAAGTGCGGCGCTTCGCTCTCGAAGCCCTTTGGAAGGGGCCTACCGAGCTGTGGATCAGTAAGGAACGGTACGTATCGGCAGATTTCAGCCATGATGGCAGGTGGCTAGCTTTAGGAATCGAGAATAACGGCCAGAATCATGTCTTTCCCCTTTCTGGGGGTGACCCTCTTGTTCTGGAGGGAGATTTCAGAGGTTCGCTGGTTCAATTCTATTCGCGATCGGATTTCCTGGTTTCTTCCGCAGTCACCAAATACCCCCCCAATGCCGTTGATATTTGGTCGATTCCCGACGGCCGTCGGGTCAAACGTATGGACACCGGGAACCTGAGCGACGAAAAAGCTCCAATATGCCTCTATTCGGGATACGACAGAACAGTCCTACTTACGATCGAGGGGGACTGGAGCTCGGTTTACGCGTTTGAAGGTGCACGGGATGAGCCCATATTCCTTGGTCGCGTGCCTGTTCAGAAAATCAGAGGCGAGTCGTGGAGCTACGCCTGTGCTGTCGACTTATCAGGCACACGGTTTGCCTACCCAATTGACAAGGCGGTCTACGTCTCTCCACTCGATGATTTGGTAAAAGGCCAACCCATACCGATTGGTCGTCATGACGCGCCGATCTGAGCGTAATCTTTCATCCTGATGGCGAACGCGTGGCTGCGGTAGATGCCCATGGGGAGATCCGAATATGGTCTCTTACGCAGCGTGGTGATCCTCCGCTTCGGGTCATAGAGACAGGTGATGAAAACCTAAAGATGGTTAGATTCGATCAAACGGGGTCGAGACTCATTACTGACTTCAATACCACCGGGATCGCTGCGATATGGGACTTGACGGGCCCGCCCGATGCCGATCCCCTTTATCTCCACCGGCGCCAGGGAGGCTGGATGATGAGCGGCACCTTCCATCCGGGAGGTAACTGGGTGGCCACGGGTCGGTACGGGGCGGTTGTCTATCCTTTGGTGAGACCCTACCCGAGAATTCTCCGTGGACACAAAGGGTGGATTTCTGGGTTAGTGTTCGCCCGGGATGGGAGCTGGCTCGCATCGACCTCGATGAATGGTGATCTCATCCAATGGCCACTTTCTCCTGAAGTTGGCGAGCGCCACCGAGTCCTAGTAGAAAAAGAACGTTTGATGCATTTGGCCACCGACCCCGACGGTCGATTCCTTCTTACGACTGATAATCATCGACCTTTTGTCATTTCACTGGAGGACGGCTCAACGAAAGAGCTCGGGATCGACGTTAGTGGTCGCGCTGTCGCCATAGGACCGCGCGGGAGACGAGTCGCTGCGGGAGTCGGTGGTTCTTCTGGAGAAAGCACCATTTGCGTACGGGATCTTGAAACGGGCGAGGATAAGGTTCTTGATGCCGGCCATGGACAAGGCATTTTGGAACTCAAGTTCACGCCCGACGGGCAACTTCTTTCTTCCACTCGAAAGGGTGACCTGCGTCTATGGAACGTCGATGAGGGCAAAAGCCGGCTTCTCTTGGAGAAATCCGCACGGCATTTCGATATTAACCAGGACGGAGAAACTTTGGTAGCCGTCGGCAACGACGGAAAAACGAGGGTCTATGATCTAGAAGGCGAGGCTCAGCGGGAACTCACGTCTCACGGAAACAGAGTGAGATCAGTGGTGCTCGACCCGAGCGGCCGCCTCGTTGTCTCCGGAGACGCGGACGGGGTGATTCGAGTGGGTCCCATCACTGGGGAGGAGCCCCACCTTTTGCTCGGGCACACACAAACGGTTGCTTGGCTCAAAATATCACC
>CAVONV010000028.1:0-129591 GCA_963697355.1 uncultured Acidobacteriota bacterium | reverse complement strand
TGTTGTGTCGTCGTCTACCTGACTCGTTGCGTATTGTTTGAAGCGAATCGTAGCGATTGACGAAATCCACCCGAAGACCGAGATTGAGCGTCAGTCTCGGTGTCGGCTTCCAGGCGTCTTGGAAGTAGAGTCCGATATCCCTGTCGCGGTTCGACCGACCATGAAGCGACTCCACATCGCGGCGCACGCGGCAAAGGGAACCGTCCCCAGTGCCGGATTGTTGGGATCGATTAGACGATGCTCTTCAAAGAACCAACCATCGCCCTGGAAGTTGGAGTAGGTCTTGTAACGTATCCCGTTTGTTGCTCGGCTGCAAGAAAACCCCGGTTTGAAACTCGTGAGATCCGGCCCAACCTTCCTTGTAGTGCGTCAGGTCGGCACGGATCATCCATAGCGATGAGGGTTGTTGGTTGACCTGGCCAGCGTTGCGGGCGTACGCCAGCGCGCCGGTACCACGAAGCTGCCGCCGGACTCGACGAAGCTCTCGTGAATGACTGATTTCCGGGCCGGATCGCTCCTCGACTTTGTCGATGTCGGTTTGGGCCGTTTTGTCGTTGTATCCAACCGTGATTTGGCTGGTCGTCGCGCTTCCCCAGATGGATGTGAGCTTTCCACCGTAGAGGTTCCCTCCCGACATGCCCCCATAGATACGCTCCAAGTCGCCATCCCAACCGACGGATCGGCTCACGTCGTCCCGCTGATAAAAGCCGCTGAGCTCATGGTTAGGGTCGAGTTGGACGGTGAGCTTGACGTAGGGCTGAAAGCTCTCCGTCACATTGTCGAAGGGCTCGAAATCGGGGAGACTGCCGCGGCCTCCTCCCAAAGGCATTCCGGAGAACGACTCCAAAATGGCGAGCTGTTGCGGTGAGCGACTGATGCCGTTTGCCAGATCGGCCAGGCGAAAGGAGCCAAAGAACCAGGCCTTGTCCCGAACGATGGGGCCGCCCAGAGAGGCGTCCAACTGACTGACCTTTTGCGTCGTCGGCGTCCCCGCGAAGTTGCCTTCTGTCGGGGCGTTGTCACCGTTCCACTGCATGGGCTGGAAGGCGTATCCCACGGACCCGCTGAAACGGTTTCCACCTCGCGGGGTCACGACGTTGATGACGAGACCCGTGCTGATGGGCGAGGCCGCGTCGACTCCACCCGTCTTCACTTGGACGTCTTCAATCATATCGGCGCCCATGGCCACGTGCGCTGCCTGAGCGTCCTAGTTCGAGGTAGCCACCATACCCTCGAGCTGGATGACATTGGCCCACAAGATCTGCTCCGTGTCCGAAGTAAGCCATCCGGCCGCTGCTGTCATCGAAGGGGCGAGCATGAACGCCGGGTGTCAGCTCCAGAAAGTCGCTCCAGTTGCGCCGGGCCTGTACGGGCATTTCCCGCTGGAAGTCGCCTTCCACATTGAGGACGTTGCTGGGTTTCGCGATCTCGAGCATCGGTGTCTCTGAGGTGACGGTGATCGTCTCCTGAATCCCGCTAATCTTCATGAAAGCATCGACAGCGAAGTTGGCTCCCGCGCGAAGTCCGACCCCCTCGCGAACGTGCGTGGCGAAACCCGGAAGCTCGAAGCTCAACCGGTAGCTCCCCGGTGGAAGGTATGGGATGCGGTAGTAGCCCGTGCCGTCCGTGAGGACCGTGATGGGGCTGATCAGCACATCGCTCGTTGCGGTCACGGTCACGCCCGGCAAGACGGCGCCGGATTCATCGCGAACGTAGCCGCGAAGACTCCCGTCTCCGGTTTGCGTGAAAGCGGTCGATCCAAGAAGCAACACCATGAAAAGGAGAACGGCTCGATAGCACATCACAGTCCTCACTTCCTTTGTTTCTTTGATTGTCCTCACCATGTCGGCACACTCTTCCATCCCGGCAAACGAATCGAAGTCGATACGGTATCCCGTGCTGGATTGCTCATCGGGCACGACGCGAAAGTTCGTCAACGAACGGAGCTTTTTCATCAGTTCTTCGAAGGGGAGCGTGTGTAACGGCTGGCCTTCCGGAACCGGCCACAAGCGCGCCGTCGCGTCGTCTCCGGCGGACGCAATCCACTTCCCGTCCGGGGAGAAGGCGACTCCCGTTATCCCGCCTTGGTGACCGAGCAACAGATGAGGCTCATCTCCTGAAATAGGTCCCAGTCGCACCGCACCGGTCTCGTCTCCCGCAGCCAGAAGTGTGCCGTCAGGGCTCACGGCGAAAGCTGCGAATGGCGTCGTGTCCTACGCGGCCTTCATATTCTGACAGATGCGCCAAATACCCGCTTCCCTGTCGTAGACGGAGACCCGGCGAAACACCACGCCTTCACGCTCCTCCCCAGAAAGACACCCGAGCGTGCGCGCCATCCCGGCTCGGAGCCAAGTAGATACACTGATCGAGATCACCGAGCTGTTCGTGCGTCCGTTCTTCCACATTCCAGAGGTGCACGCGCCCACCGCTCGCGACGAGAAGACGGCCCTCCGGCGTGAAAACGAGGCTACTGACAGCGTCGGCATCCTCTCCGAAATCGAGCACATGGGACGTGCCCGTCTCCATATCCCAAAGACGCACGTTCCAGCACTCCCGCTGCGGGAAATCACAGCCTGCAGCCACGAGGCGACCCCCGGGCCCGACAGCAACGACCCGGCGAAAACAATTGTCCTCGCCGCGAGGAAGGTGCCAAGGCTCCTCTACGTCGGTGGGAACGACCAGCGGTCGGCTTTTTTCAGGATCGCCGCGTGCAAATTGGCCGGTGACGACGAAACGGTTTTCCGGATCGAAAACCAGGCGGAAAATCTGTGCCGGTACGGTAACGAGACGGTGCTTCTCGGCCACGTCGGAGGAGAGCGGCCATAGATGCAGTCGCCCTTCTCGGGTCGCTGAGGCCAACCACTTCCCGTCCGGCGAAAAAGCCAGGGCATATACGTTGCTCTTGTGTCCCCGAAAAACGGTGGCGTAGGGACGGGAAAGGGGATACGCGTAGGGGCCGCTGCCTCCCTGAATCGCATACATCAGCCACTGCCCGCTCGGATGGAATTGGGAATTGCCCCACCAGCCTCCCGGTTGTCTTTTCAGGTAAAGGGGTTCAGCGTCCGGCGGCCCAGACAGATCCCAAATGGCGCCGACACCGGCGGAGTTGATTCCGGGTAGCGAGTCTGGTTCCAGCCGGATCGAATCCGACCTCACGGAGACTCTCATGCCCTGTTGCTATGATCCGGGACGGCTGCGAAGCTTCCCCGCTGGTCTCCCAGAGACGGATCTCGCCTGTGGTATCCACCGAGACGACCCGCTCTCCTACGGGATCGAACACGGCACTCCGGACCGACTCGTCGTGGCGTCCGATGAGGATTTGCCCATCGAGATCATCCAAACGCTTGAGGACGAACGCTCGACCTCTCCGATAGGCCAACAGGGTTCCGGAAGGATCGACTTCCGCCCCAACCACTTCTTGCGCAGACACGGGTTCGGCAACATCTTCTACTTTGACCTGCCCCAAGAGCTCAGGCACCCCTTCATCGAGGGACACCGTAAGAACTCGAGCCAGATCTCTGTTCTTGCGCGTCCCTGTCCACGCAATCAGCCGATCGCCGCGCACCCACCACTTGGCAGGATTTCCATAGTCGCTGAAGTCGATGTCACGGATCGCCTGTCTTTGGGAAAGGGACCATATCGAGAACGCGGGGCGGTTTCGGCCTCCTGCCGGCACGACCAACCGGTCCGAGCCGGCAAATTGAGCGCCCTGCCCTATTGGCAGTACCGTGGAGGACCCGCCCGTCTCCTGGTGCAATCGGACCTTTCCATCTTCTCCGGTCGCAAGCCACAGACCGTCCGGACCGAAAACGGGCCTCGCTACTCCCACTCGGAACTGTGTCGGACCTCTCCAGAGCGCCTCCAAGGCAAAACGGCGTGCTTCCGGCGTGTCGGCGAGCTCGAGACTCGCCGTGGCGAAGGCGAGAGCGTTCGTGGAGTTGTCTTCCAGCTCGACCTTCCCGAGCGCCAAGAGTTTCGAAGCTTCGGCTCGCCGTGTTTCCGCCACCGAACGGCGCCAGAGGGTTCCCGTCACGGCGGCGACCCCAAAGGCCAGCACTAGGACGGCTACCATTGCCAGGCGCCGCCGTTTCTTCTTGCGCTGCGCTTTGGTCGCCATGGCCCGGGCAAAGGACTCTTCGACCTCGGTGAGGCCGCCTGGATACCGCTCATGCCAGAGCTGGAACTCCCGAAACGCCGTACCCGTCCAGAGAAGGTCTTCCGAGCGGCCACGTTCTTCCCACATCTGCGCCACTTGCCGGAGGTCGTCTCGGAGCTTTGCACCTTCCGCATCTTGCATCTGCCAGCGGACCAATCTCGGCCAAGCCGTCAAGAGCGACTCGTGGATGATCTCCACTCGGCGATGGGGTCGTTCTTCCTCCTCGCCGCCCATCACCTCGAACGATGTGAGAAGCCGCGCGTCGACCAGTTCCCGCAAGACCTCCTTTGCTGCGTCTTTGTCTTCGAATACGGACAGCAGCTCCTCCAGCGTGCGGCTGGCCCGGGTGCCTTGTGCCGTCACGAGATTGCGAAAGAGATCCCGCACAATGGGGACCTGGTCGCTCCCGATCTTCTCGAGCGTCGCCTCGGCGTGCTGCGCCAGTGCACCGCCGACACCTCCGATGTGCTCGTAGGCTTCTCTCGTGAGGAGGCCCTTGTCTCGGTCGCGGTGTTCCCAAAGCCGTGAAGCCGCAAAAGCCAAAAGTGGCAGCGCTCCTCGTTCCTCGCTCACTTCATCAATCATCTCGTCCACGAGTGCGTCTTCTTCGAACCGATAGCCGCACTTGAGGGCGGGCTGGACCAATGCTCGACGCAGCGCAGTCCCGGTTGGTGCCCGGAGCGGCGTCGGATCAGAGAAGATAGGTGCCAGGGACCTGTATTCGTGGCAATGGAGGAAGAAATCATCGCGCATGGAAACAAGAACTCGCACATCCAAATCGACCGACATGGAGCCGAAGAGCCCGGCGAACCGTGACTCGATCTCCGGCGGATTTAGCGTGAACAGCTCTTCAAACTGGTCGACAATGACCAGCACTTCCGTGTGTTGCTCTCTCCACCGCTTCAAAATGGACAATGCCGAGTCGAGCCGCGTGATGCTAAGAAGCTGCTGCATCGCCTCCGTATCTCCGGAAAACTCTGGTACCAGTGCTCGAGCCAGGTTCTGGAAAGGTTCCGTTCCAGGACTACAGACCACGACCCGCCACCCCCGGGCATGACCGGCAATAGTCCGGCACGAACAAAGGAGCTCTTCCCCGCGCCCGAAGGTCCCACGAGCCCTAACAGATGAGGCCGGCGAAGCTTCTTCCACATCGCCTCCACTTCGAGCTCACGGCCAAAGAAATACTCCGCATCCTCCTCCGTAAACGACGCCAAGCCCGGGTACGGCTGAACGTCCTCCGCGCCCTCCACCTGGAGCGTGACTTCTTCCAGAGCGCGGGCCAGCGCCGAAGCACTGGGGTAGCGGTCTTGGGCGACGATGGGCGATGGCCTTGCTCAGAACCGACACCCAGGCTGAATCCGGAAGCTCCGGCGGTTCCCGATGGATACCCTCCCAAAGCTCTTTGCGGGCTTCGAGCGTCTTCAGTCCATTCGGAGCGATCATCTCCGCCAGCACCACACCGGCCGAGAACACATCCGCACGCGCGTTGACCCCTTCCCCACGAGACTGTTCCGGTGCCATATAGGCCGGGGTTCCCGAGACCGTGCCCACCTTTTGGTCGGCCAGTCCCTTAGCGATGCCAAAGTCCATCACCACCACCCGACCCGAACGTGTGACCATCACGTTCTCAGGCTTGAGATCACGATGGACCAAGCCGGCTTGGTGGATCGATTCCAAACCTGCCAAGAACTGCGAGGCGATCTCTCGGGCTTCCTGAAGCTCCAATGGACCTCGAAAATGCAGGATTCCCAGTAGGGTCGTGCCATCGATGTACTCCATCGACACCAGTTCTTGACCCTCCAGCTCCACCAAGTCGAAGACCCGACAGACATTGGGAGAGATGACCTCACGGGCGGAGCGGACCTCCTGGCGCAGCGCTTGGAGCGCTCGCTCCTTTTGTAAAAGCTCCTCCCGAATCGTCTTGAGGGCGACGTCCACTCGCAGCTTCAAGTCGTAAGCGCGCCACACCGCCCCCATACCGCCACGACCCAGCAGAGAGCGAATCTGGAAACGGCCGCCCAAGATTTGGCCCGGGGAGAGAGTGTGGTTCGGAAAGGCGCTGGTGGGAATCGCTTCCGGGTCCTCGGCGGCATCCACCTCAGCCGGGGATTGTTCCAAGGCCAGATGCATCAAGCAGCGGGGGCACAGCTCCGGAGCCCAAGGTTCATGAGACAAGCCCGTTCCGCAATCGAGGCAGTGGGGATTTTCGACCATCACGTTGTCTTCCTACCAGAGAGAGAACGAAAACCGGCGATTTGTTATCGTCAGAAACAGAGTTTTTTCCTTCCCGGCGTTTCCTCCGACATCACCATGTTGGAGTCGCTTTCCATCCTGGAAAGGGCTCGAAATCCATTCGGTAACCGGTGATCGAGTCTTCATGGGAGACGACCCGGTAATTCGTCAGCTCGTAGAGCTTCTCGAGGAGCTCTTCGAGCGGGAGCATGTGGAGCGGCCGGCCTTCGGGAACCGGCCACAGTCGGACGGTTTTGTCTTCGCCCGCCGAGGCAATCCACTTCCCGTCCGGAGAAAACACGACTCGGGTGACGATGCCCTCGTGTCCGAGCTGGAGGTGAAACGCATCCCCCGTCACCGGCCCGACGCGTATGGTCCCGACATCATCCGCCACGGCCACAACGGTGCCGGTGGGGTCGATGGCAATCCACTGTAGACCGTCGATTCCGACAGTGCCCTGAATCGGAATCTCCTGGCGGACCCCAGTTTCCAAGTCATAAATGAAGACCCCATGCATCACGGCGCCCTCACGCTCTTCCTGCGAGATACACGCAAGCATGCGGCCGTCGAGACTGAGATCGAATTTGAAACAAGGGTTTGTGTTCTCCAGAAGCTCGTAGTTGCCTTCCTCGACATTCCAAAGGTGTAAGTGTCGAACACCGGTCGCATCGTCTCTACTGGCCACGAGAAGATGACCCTCGGGTGTGAACTCCAAATCACTTGGGGGCGACCCATCCCCGCCGAGATCGAGGAGGCGGCTCTCACCGGTCTCGAGATCCCAAACGCGCACGTTCCTGCACTGCCTCCGGTTACCGCCGCCGCCCGCTATGTAGCGTCTGTTGGGACTGACATCGACCCCGAGGCGCGGGCAGTTCTCGTCCGGCAGGGGAAGATGCCGAGGAGAGCCTCCATCCAGGGGCACGACGAGCGGCGGTCTTCGAGTGACGTCAACCGTTCCCGTACCCGCCACTACGAACCGACTCTCCGAATCCCACACCAACCGCATGAGCTGAAAGGGAAAGACTTGAAGTCTTGGTTCGGTGGCCACATCCGGTGAGAGAGGCCAGAGTCGGAGCTGCCCTTCCCGGGAAGAGGAGGCCATCCATTGACCATCAGGTGAAAGGGCAAGGCCGGTGACGGTGCTCTTGTGGGCGCGAAAGACGTAAGGGTAGGGGCGGTTGAGGAGATAGGCGAACCCTCCGTCCTCGCCGGTAAAGGCAACCCATCGGCCGCTGGGATGGACAGCGGAATCCAGCCACCAATTTCCCTTTCGTCGCCTCAATTTAACGGCCTCGGCATCGGGTGGTGCCATTAAATCCCAGATGGAGGCTAATCCATTTCCGGTCCATTCGGTCACGATCTTGGTTCCGGTTGGGTCGAACTTGACGCTACGCAGCCCGTCATCCCCGCTTTGGCGGATGCGTTGCGGTTCTAGATTACCGGCATTTGACCAGATACGGATCTCCCCGTTGACGTCGACAGAGGCGATGCGCTCGCCTCCGCTATCGTAATCATACGTTGCGCTCCATACCGGGGCCTCGTGGCCGCCCACACGGATTCGGTGTTGGAAGTCACTTAGATGTCTGAAATAGATGGACCGTCCCTCGGGATAGATGAGTCGCGTCCCGGAAGGATCGGTGCCAAACTCCGACATGACTCTCTGGAGCTCCCATACCTGCCCCGATGTCGACGCACCCTTCTCGGGCCGTACGTCGACTTCTCCTAAGAAGGTGGCTGTCTGGTCTCTGAGAGACACAGAGTGGAAGCGTACCGGACCCAGAATCCGCACGGGTGCGCGAGCGCGCGATGAGATGATCCCCGACCACCCGCCCTTCGATGTTTTGCATGCCGAGGTCCCGGGCATCGATCTGCGTGATGTTTTGACTCTGCGAAACGGACCAAATCGACAGGAAGCTGCCCCCGCTCTCTATGAGAAGTTGCTCCGAGTCGATGAAAGAAGCCAATTGGTTCCCTTGCTCCTGGGGTAGGGATACCGTGTCGCCTCCCGTTTCCGAAAACAAGCTGACTCGGCCCCGCTCCCCGATGGCGAGCCACCGACCGTCCGGGCTGAAGCTGGTCGTGAAACCTCGCCCGTCCGTCAGTCGGAACTCGGTGGGACCCCGGTAGAGTGCCTCCAGAGCAAAGCGACGCACTTCGGGCACATCGGCGAGCTCGAGACTCGCCGTCGCATAGGCGATAGCGGCGGTGGGGTTGTCCTCGATCTCGACCCGACCCAACGCGAACAGCTTGGCTGCTTCCGCCCGTCTCGTCTCCGCCACCGACCGGCGCCAGAGGGTGCCGGTCACCGCGGCTATACCGAAGGCCAGCACCAGCGCCGCCGCCACCGCGAAGCGCCTTCGTCTCTTCTTGCGCTCCGCCTTGGTGGCCATCGCGCGAGCGAAAGACTCCTCGACCTCGGTGAGACCTCCGGGGTAGCGCTCGTGCCAGAGCTGAAACTCTCGAAACGCCGTGCCCGTCCAGAGGAGATCTTCGGAGCGGTGGCGGTCCTCCCACATCTGAGCCGCCTGCCGCAGGTCGTCTCGGAGCTTGGCCCCTTCCTCATCCTGCATCTGCCAGCGGACCAGTCTGGGCCAAGCTGTCAGCAAAGACTCATGGATGATCTCGATACGGGTGCGGGGCGATGCCTCATCTTCAGGCGCCGGGACTTCGTAGGTGGTCAAAAGGCGCGCATCGACGAGCGCGCTGAGGATCGCTTCCGCAGCTTGCCGTTCCGGCGAGGCCCCGGAAGCCTCGAACACCGAAAGCAGCTCCTCGCGATCTCTCGACGCTCGTGTTCCTTGGGCCGTGACCAAGTTGCGAAAGAGCTCGCGAACAATCGGGATGCGGTCGGTGCCAATTTTCTCGAGTGTCGCTTCGGCATGCTGGGCTAGCGCACCAGCGACACCGCCGATGTGTTCGTAAGCTTCCCTCGTGAGGAGCCCTCGGTCCCGGTCGCGGTGCTCCCAGAGTCGCGAGGCCGCAAAAGCCAACATCGGAAGGGCGCCCCGCTCGTTTTCGACTTCGGAAAGGATGTCTTCCATCAATGCCTCGTCTTCGAAACGATAACCGCACATGAGCGCCGGTTGGACCACGGCTCGACGCAGAGCCGCACCGGTCGGAGCTCCCAGTAGAGTCAGCTCCGTCAGCAGGGGATGAAGGGGCTCGAAGACATGGCAGTGGTAGAGAAAGTCGTCGCGCATCGACAGCAAGACGTGGATATCGGCCTCGATGGACAAGCGACCCAAGAGTTTCGCGAAGCGTTCTTGGACTTCGGGGACATTCAATGTGAACAGCTCCTCGAACTGGTCCACAATCACGAGCCCGTGCTCGAGTTGCTGCCGCCAAGAACGAAACAAAGAGACGGCCACATCGAGCTCCTCGAAACGGAGGAACTGCTCCATGACTTGCGCGTCGCCCGAAAGGTCACGCATCAAGACGCGGGCGAGATTCATGAACGGCCGGTCGCCCGGTGACGTGACAATCACTCGCCATCCCTCAGGCCTCACGGGCAGAAGACCGGCTCGGATGAAGGAGCTCTTCCCCGCGCCCGAAGGTCCGACGAGCCCCAACAGATGAGGCCGGCGGAGCTTCTTCCACATCGCCTCCACTTCGAGCTCACGGCCAAAGAAGTACTCCGCGTCCTCCTCGGTAAACGATGCCATGCCCGGATACGGCTGAACATCCTCGGCACCCTCCACTTGAAGCGTGACCTCTTCCAGCGCGCGGGCCAGTGCCGCGGCACTGGCGTAACGTTCTTGCGCTCGATGGGCGACGGCCTTCACCAGAACCGACGCCCAGGGAGAGTCTGGAAGCTCCGGCGGCTCCCGATGCACACCCTCCCAGAGCTCTTTGCGGGCTTGGAGCGTCTTCAATCCTTTGGGAGCAATCATCTCGGCCAAGACCACACCCGCCGAGAACACATCCGCTCGCGCGTTGACCTCTTCCCCCCGAGACTGTTCCGGTGCCATATAGGCCGGCGTTCCCGAGACCGTCCCCAACTTTTGGTCGGCCAAGCCTTTGGCAATCCCAAAGTCCATGACCACCACACGGCCCGAGCGTGTGACCATCACGTTTTCGGGCTTGAGGTCACGATGGATGAGTCCGGCTTGGTGGATCGATTCCAAACCGGCCAAGAACTGAGAGGCAATCTCCCGGGCTTCCTGAATCTCTAGTGGACCTCGAGAATGGAGAATCCCCAGTAGGGTCGTGCCATCGATGTACTCCATCGACACCAGCTCTTGCCCATCCAGCTCCACCAAGTCAAAAACGCGGCAGACGTTGGGCGAGATGACCTCGCGCGCGGTGCGCACCTCCTGGCGCAGCGCTTGGAGCGCTCGCTCCTTTTGCAGAAGCTCTTCCCGAATCGTCTTGAGGGCGACGTCCACCCGCAGCTTCAAGTCGTAAGCGCGCCATACCGCGCCCATGCCGCCTCGGCCCAATAGCGAGCGAATCTGAAAACGGCCTCCCAAGATCTGACCCGGGGATAGAGTGTGGTTCGGAAAGGCGCTGGTGGGTATCGCTTCGGGGTCCTCGGCGGCATCCACCTCAGCCGGGGATTGTTCCAAGGCCAGATGCATCAAGCAGCGGGGGCACAGCTCCGGTGCCCAAGGTTCATGAGATAAGCCCGTTCCGCAATCGAGGCAGTGGGGATTTTCGACCATCGCGTTCCCTTCCTGCGGGAGAAAGAACCGAAACTGGAATTATGTTATGCGCGGTGAGCTTCCCAAGGACCAATAACAGCTAACAGATGTCGCACCTCGTCATCGACTTCTCCCGGATTCGCAACGGTCTCTTTGATTTCTGCCCGGATGAGCTGTCCCATGCGCTGGCGCAGCCGATACATGGCGCCGCGCACAGCCACCTCGCTCATTCCGAGCTCAGCCGCCACCTCGCGAAATGGAACCCGCGGCTCTTGCCCGGTGAGATGAGGTCGGAGATGTTTGAATTGGCTCGACTTGTCGGCATCCGCCCATTCGGCCGAAAGGCACTCCATGGCGCGTTCCAGCACGGTCAATGCCCAACGATGCTCGTAGAGCTGTTCGGGAGTGAGCCTGTCCACAGGTTCGAGGCCAAATCGACTTTCTGCGCCCTTCGTGTCGAGAGAAAGCGTGCGGGTGCCGCCTCCCCGCTTGAGGGTTCTCTCCTTACGCAGCTCGTTCGCGACATAGTGCTTTAGAGTTGCAAGGAGAAAGGAGCGAAACCGACCCGCTGACGGATCGACATCTTCGAGGATGTTCTTCTCGAGGAGATAAGCGAAGTAGGCCTGAGTTAGATCCCGTGCCTCATCGGGATCGTGGCCCTGGCTGCGGACAAAAGCGTAGAGGGGATACCAGTAAGCTTCGCAAAGAAGGGTCAAGGCTTGACGGGACTCGGTTCCCGTCGCGTCTCTCGCAGCTAGGACTTGACTCCACTGGGTCGTGGCGAATCGGGCAGCCATAACATCTACACCTAGAATCTAGGAGCGCAGTGAAACCCCCGCGAGCACCGATAAGCTCGGTCTATTTCGAGCCAGCGGCGCACCTCCGAGGTTTGCACATTGATAACACGGGCGAGCCGACAATTGCAAAGATTCAGCATCCGGCTGGAGAATCGAGAACTAAGGAGTTTAGCCACACAATAACGCGAACAAGACCCCAAGCAGATTCAGGTCAAGCAACTGTTGGAGTTTTCGTTTTACTAGATTCTTGAGCTCTCGGGTTATTTCTGTGGACGCAGAGAAGAAAACCAGTGAGATGGGGAATCGATCTGCTGTAGTGGATCCCAATCGTTCTTCTTTGCGCCTTGGCGTTGAATTCCGGAGGTTTCAGTCTACTAGATTCTTGAATTCTCGAGTGCACGAGTACTCGAGTTCTTGAGTTCTGACTTACTGACTCCCCACGACCGCCACGACCGAGACCACACCGATCACCATGACGACGGCTGCGACGACCATAACCATGAACGCAACAAAGTAGTTGGCGATGGCCAGCCAGGCGGAGAACCCTTGGGCTTCGGCAAGACATTGGACCGCGATAACGACTATCCACACCCCGAGCATTATCCAAATAGGAAGGAGGCCAACGAACATCCCTTTCAGGAAAGCAAAATCACCTATGTCCGATGGACCGCTGATAGAAAAAGTCTGTTTTCCATAGAGGACGAACAATATCGCTTGGAGGGTACCTGTCCAGACAAAGGGGATCCAACCGTGGGCAACGGCCGTTCGGAGCTCCGCATAACTCGCACGACCGCCAAAGAGCTTACCCGTCCAGCGGAGAAGGGCGGACATCAGATAGAGTGAAAGAACGCCCGCCATCGGCCCCACGATAAGGGCAAGCGTGAACACCAAACCGAGCGACCAACTATCACCAAAGTGCTCTTGTTTTGCGTTTTCGAGAAAGGTGGTGATGCCGAAAAAAGCGGCGACGATCAGCTCGAAAATGAGTGATGGGTGTTCTAAGCCTTGGCGAACCGTGGCGCGCGGCTTGTACCAAATGGTCAGCAAGCGTGATAGATAGTTCATAGGGCCAATACACTCGCTCTTAATCGCACCTTTTGGATCGAGCCCTTACCAGATGTACTTCCGGACGCGGGCCCGCGACCTCAGGCTCTCGATCCAAGCATCCACGCGTTCGTTGAATTTCTTCTCAACCAGAATTTGTCTGATGACGTCTTCAATCATCTCGAGCGCGGGTGCCGGCTCTTCTGATGTTATCAAGGCGGCTACCACTTCCTCATCGTAGTACTCGCGGATCTCCTCATCGTTGACGTAAATCAACGAACGGAAGCGGTTGTCCAGGTAATGCGAGACGACGAGTTGCCGCCTCAGCAAGTGCTCCAAGGCATCCAGATCCATCTCTTGATCCGAAAGCGCTTCGAGCAAGGCTTCCTCCGAGCCCATAGAAACTCCAAGGGCGTCGACGGCGCGGGACACTTCTTCTTTCGTCACCGGTGGCCCGGGATAGCGTTTCACTTCGCGCTCGATCAGATAGCTCTCGATGAGTTGGTCAACGATTTGGGTCATTTGAACGTCTTCGCCGCCCTTGAGCTGTTGCAACCGGCGCGCTTGTTCGGCCTCGGAAAGCGTTATGGCCTGGCGGTCGACGACGGCAACGATGCGGTCGACGACCTCGGCACCGGCCGGCCAAGGCAGTGCCAAGGCCATTCCGATGATGAGAACACCACGTCTAGAAAGCATGCCCCAAACTCACGTGTATGCGACTTCTTGGCTCATCCGGGCGGAGATCGATTTTGAAACCCCAATCCACCCTGAGAGGACCGAGCGGGGTGTCGTAGCGAAAACCAAAGCCGAGGTTGTAGCGCCAGTTCAGAAGCCGAATGACTTGGATCCGACGGTAGACCGTGCCGTTGTCGGAGAAAACAACCCCTCCGAGCTTGCCTTTGATGGGAAAGCGCAATTCTAGGTTGAGCAATGCCAGAACGTTTCCACCTACCGGTGTTCCATTGGGCGCCTTCGGACTGGCTTGATCCAAACCGAAGCCACGTAACGTATTAGCGCCACCGGCGAAGAAGCGCTCGGTGATGGGAATCAGTGCGTCACGGTCTTCACGATAAGTTTGACCGATGCCCAAACGGAGCCCGACCACGCCCACCATCTTCTTGGGAAGAGGAAAGTAGAAGAACTGCTGTGCAAAGCCCTTTACATAGGGAGACTTGGAACCAATAACCCGAGCAGAGACCTCGAAATTGAGTAATCGAAGCTGGCCGCGGGACGGTATGATAGGGTCGTTGCGGCTATCCGTAACCAACGAGGTCGAGATTGTGGACAGGTCGATATCGCGAAACTCACGAGGTAGCTCTTCGGGTGGTATTTCGACGTTGAAGACGTCGGTTTTGTTCAGATTGTATCGGAAGAACATCGTTTGCTTAGGCGAGAGCCGCCTAGAGATCTGAAAGCCGACCCCGCGTTGTCTAAAATCGAAACTCACCCGATCTTGCTCTTCATAGATTGCTGAGAAAAAGGTCGGCAGGTTGTAGCCGAAAAGCTCCGGTTGGCGGTATGTGGCAACAAACCGGGATCCCCGAATGCTCGCCCTTCCGAACAAGCTGACAGCGCGGTCCAGCCCAAAGAGGTTGCGACGGGTGATCTCACCCTCCACCCGGGCCAAATCGTTTTCGTTGTATCCGAAACCGTAGCCAAGACTCGTTCGCGGGCCTTCTTCGAAACGGATGAGCACATCGCTCCTTCGTGTGACTGGGTTCTGCTCCAGCACTTCCACTTGTACGTCGCTAAAGAGTCCGGTTCCAATGAGGCGCTGACGCGTCTCCACCAAAGCGTCGGCGGACAGAGGCGCCTCTGGCGAAATGAGGATGTCACGTCTAAGTGCCTCTTCACGCGTCACGTCGAGTCCCGACAAGACGATTCGACCGATAAAAGTAGGGTCACCCTCCCGGACCTGAAAGGCGACATGGGCCTCGGTTGCTGTTTCATCGAGGCTGGTTTGATACTCTAAGTCGGCTTGTCGGAAACCGTAATTCCGATAGAGCGTTTGAATTCGCTCTCTCGCTTCAAAAACACCTGGAGGATAAAAGGCCTCGCCCACCTGCAAGCCGGAGGCGGCCAGGACCGTCTCGGGCGTCAACTGCTGCGCGCCTTCTACTTCGATAGACCCAATCGTGGCACGCGGTCCTTCATCAATGCGAACCTCGAGCTCGAGCAGGTTCGGTGAACCCTCGCGCTCCAAAACGTTCCCTCGCACTGAGACACGATGAAATCCTTGGTGACGCAAAAACACCCTGATTCGCTTGATGTCTTCTTGCCAAACGAGCGGTTGGAATAGATCACCGGCTTTGGATTCCATGAGGGGCAGAAGATCGTTCGGGTGGAACGAAAAAAGGCCGTTGAACGACAGACCACCTATTTCGTATTTCTGCCCGAGCTCGACATTGAAGAGAACCAGCAGATAGCGCCCTTGACCAGTGGTTTTCCTTTCTTCCGTGACGGTAACATCTCGATATCCTTCGTCACGAAAGTGCTCCTCCAAATTAGCACGCGATTCTTCAATGAGGTCGCTCGAGATGGATCGCTCCCGCAGAATCGGAATGAGACGATTTTGATCCCGCTGAGAGACGGCGGCCCCTGCAACCTCAACGAGAACACGTGGGCCCAAATTCACATCGAGACCCAAGTTCACGGAGTCGGTACCTTCTCGAGTTTCTTCGATGTCCACCTTAGCGTCGAAAAAACCTCTGTCTGTCCACCTTTCCAGAAGACGCTCGATGTCTACATCCAGAACGCGCCGCGCGTAACCGCCTCCTGGCTTCATGGAGAGACCTGCAAGAATGTCTCGTTCGACATGAGGAGCAACGCCATCGATCCGGAGCTCGCCAAGCCGCGCCTGCGTTCCTCGTTTCACATGAATCCAAATCGATGCCCTCGAGTTTACAAACCGAACCTCCGGTTCGACGTGGGCTTGGTAGAATCCTTCCGCTTCGAGCTTCACTCCGATTTGATTAGTGAGGAGCTCTAATTGATTGACGTCGAACATGGCGCCCGGCTCGAGGCGGCTGCCCTCGAGGAGCTTCTCTTCGACCTTTCCGGTGGAGGGCGCTTCATCAGCCCCCCATTGGATTTGAATGTCCTCAACCACCAAGGCCGGGAAGAGATGGAAGGTCAAGGCGACGTCGCTTCCGTCACGCTCTGCTTCAACTTTGATATCGCTGAAGGTTCCCAGTGCGAACAACTGCTTGATGGAACGGCGGACGGCGTCGGGCTGGAACGGGTCACCGACCGCGACTTCCACCAGACGGTCCGCGGCAAGGGGGAGCTCACCCCCCTCGGTGACGAGGTCCACGCGACTAACGAGAAGGCCCGTATAGCGCTCGGCGGCACTCCCGGTGACCATTGTGGCCGTCAGTAGCATGACCGTCGCGATACTCATCTTCTTATTCTTGAGTTCTTGGCTTCTCGATTTCTTGAGTTCTCTTCTTTAGAAGCTCTTCCTGAACCTGAGATCCACACCGAGGGCCCCTTCTTCATCGCGCGAGAAGATCCATCGGATAGGACCTTCGGGCGTATACTCGACGAGGACGAGGGTCTCCGTGGCGGCATTGAGATTCGTGGAATAGTTCACGCTTAGATTGCGGTAGATCTCTTTTCCGATGCTGACCCGCGCCGTCGGATTGGCAAATTGTCCGACCAAAAAAGGATCGATGCTGAAACGGTCGAGGCCGAAAAGACGTTCGGCGCGCCTACCCACTTCTTGGGTCAAACGCTCCGTCAAGAGACTGGCAACCCCCACACCCGCAATCTCTTCTTCCTCGCTTCCAATCAGGATGTCTCTTTCAGACGCTCCGGCCAACAGACGCAAAATGTCCACGGTTCGCAGCGGAGGATCTGAAGACAATTCGGGAAAAAAGCGATCGGGGGTCCCGGTGAGCCTAAGCTCTACACGGTAGCTCTTGACGCGCGACTCGGCCACGACGTCGAAGAACGGCTTCACCGAAGCGGGGTCGATGAAATCCACTTTTCCAGAAACGAGGTCATAGCGCTGTCCCAGGAGAAACAGTTCCCCACGCAACGCCTCCGATCGCCCCAAAAGGATGGGACGCGGGAAGGTACCCCTCAATTGGAGTTGGGCTGCCGCGTCGATCTTGGCGCGTGAGTTCCGTATTTTGAAAGTCCCGGGCGCAACGATCTCGACGTCCAAGCGCAGGTTGGTGAGGGCACTATCTTCGTCGACATCCCCGAGGATTTCGAAGCCCTCTTCGTCTTGACTGACGAGTATGCCGGTGGCGAGGTCGTACTCCCTCACCCACTGTGCATCCTGGACGTTGATGCGACCACTGAGAATCTGCGACTGAGGTGTACCACTCATCTGAAGGTTGCCATTCAAGGTTGCAATGAGCCCTTCGGGGTACCGAAGCCGCAATCCTTGGCCTGTCACGCGCAGCTCAAAAGACGATGGGCTCAGGCCGCTCAGTAATGTCGTTCCCGAGATCGCCACGGGGGCACCACCAAACGTCGCCCGTAGATTTGGAAAACGCACCGTTCGATTGTCGAAGGCGATTCGACCACGAATGTCGCCAATGGCTTGAGGGAACCCGCGAAATCTCAGCACGCCGGACGAGACATCGGCTTGCCCGGATAGGTACGGACGGTTCCAATTTCCCCTTACGCCGGCGGAGAGCCGAAGGTCGCCTGAAGAACTGACCCTCGGATAGAAGCTCTGCAGTATCTCGAGGTTGACGGAACCATTCGCTTGGAGATCCAGGCTCCCCTTACCCAAAGGCAACTTTCCGGCGATCTCGACTTGTGTGCCTTCGCCGGAAAGGTGTAGCCCCGGGGTTTCGACGATGCCGTTTCGAACGGTGACCTCAACGGATTTTTCGGACACCAAGGGGTAGCCACCTATCTCTGCCCTGATGCTTCTGACGGAGGCATCGACCTCCGTCGACTGGAGAGAGCTCCACTCACCTTTCACCGACGCCTCTCCGTTCGAGAAAAACCGTACCGAAGGCGGCAGACCGGATCGGAAGAATCGCAACCAAGGACCAAGGTCGGCTCCTTCCCAACGAACCTCTCCTTCGAAAGGACTCCCGGGGACGAGGCGCACCTGAGAACGAGCCTCGATCGAGAAGGTGGGGTCTTGGAAGGTGAGCTTTCCCGTCGCCACCCCACGGGCGACCTGAGCATGGAGTCGACCCCTACCGAGGCTCGTCTGTCCCAGGGAGACGTCTGGGGCGCTCAGGGTCATCTCGAGCATCGGTTCGTCGAGCGTCCCCGTCAATCGAAGCTCGCCACGGGCTACGCCTTGGAGCTCGAAGTCTTCGCGACCGAATACCGACAGGGGTAGTTCGAGGCCTTCGAGACTTCCCTCGAGGCGCCTGGCTCCTGAGTCGAGAAGCAACTGGCCACTGACTTTCGCCTTGCGGCGCGAGATGGCGATCGATTTCAACTCGGCCTGCTGTCCTCGCAAAGCCACATCTGCGCGACACTCATCAAACGTCGCTCCGTAAATAGAACCCGTCGTCAGAGCGATGGTACCTTGCCCGGTGTATTGGCCACCTTCCGAAACCACACTTCCATCAGCTGATAGGGCACCGGTAACATCGAGCGGGAGCGGTAGCAGACGCCCGATATCCGACACCGGCCACTCATGGATCGATCCATCGAATTTCCATTCCGACGTAGGCTCTGCCAGGTCGAGCTCCACCTGAGCATGGATTTCGGAGGCACCCTGCCGGGCGTCCAAGTCAGCCAAACGCAGGTGAGCCGCGTCGATCACTCCCTGGGCGTCCAACAGAGAAAACTCGACTTCCTTGAATCGAACGTTCGCGCCCCTGAACCGACCTTGAAAGGTCAAGGCTGGAATTCGTCCCGTGAGGGTCCCACCCACATCACCACGCCCCTCGATGTTGAGCAGTGGGATGGTTTCGCCAGGATGGAGAAGTCCTCGAAGGATCTGTTGGAAGCGATCGGCTTCTCGAAGATCGTCGGAACTGATTTCGACGCTCAAATCGGCGGCTCCACTCCAAGGGTACCGCCCCGAAAGGCTTGCCGTTGTCGATCCCGTATCGAAATGACTCGCGCTCAACGTTACTGTGCCCTCATCCAAGACACCTTGTGCATTGAGATCGAGGTTGTACTGCCCGGCCGTTGTTTCACTGGGAGACCTTCCCACGATCTCGAAATCTCCACTCGCCTGAAGCGGGCGGGAAGGAGGCATTGAAAGACGTACTTCTCCTGATAGTGAGGAGTCGAGATATCCGGGCTCACCGGTCACAAATTCCGTTAGGGCACGAAGGGAAACCCCCTGGAACTCCATCGACAGTTGCGCAGCGTGCTCCGCGACCGGCAGTGGCTGGCGGAGCAAGAGCTCCGAGTCACCATTGGCTATACGTCCAGCCGCTTCGGTCAGCTCTAGCACGGTCCGGTTCCAGTAGATCTTCCCCCTCCAGTCCCTGAGAGACACGCCCAGAAACATCGCCATTGGCACGTCTAAATCGCCTTCAAAAAGATGCCAGCCTCGCCCAACGGACAAATTCCCGTGAATTCGCGCCGGCAACGGACCTCCATCATCGAGTTGAGGCCAGCCAAGAAGCGAGCGAGCCGCCGGACCCACGCGAGATTCAACGTCAAGGACAAACTTGCCCTCGGGCTGGTCATTGAAGTCCACGGCACCCTGGGCGCGGATCTCGTAAAACGGCCCTGCAGCACGGAGCTCTTTCAGCTGCAGTTCATTGCTCGAGAGCTCCAACTGCGCAGAGATCCCACCCTCGAAAGCGGGTCGGTCCTTGATCTTGAGCTGGCCCCGATCATAGGTAAGGTGACCCTGATAACTTCCGCCTTGGGCTCGTTCCACAGCCGCCTCGACTTGATGAGCCTCCAACCGCCACGGAAGGTTGTGATTTTGGTACAGGAACTGGGCGTCATTGACGACGACGCGTTCAGCTTCTATCGAGAGCGGAGAAGCGGTCCGCGGCCGTCGCTCCGGGGCCTCCGGTCGCCAGAGTCCAGGCAGATCGACCTTACCACCTCCATAATCCTGAATACGGAGGACAAGCCCATCCACTTGAAGCATCGATAGCTGTAGCCTAGAAGAGAGGACACCGCTCAGATTCAACTGCCCATTGAGCTTGCCGCACTCGAGCCAGGGTGGACCCGACCCCTGAGAATCCGCGGACACCCCGATGAGCTCAAATGAATTAGGTAAATTAACTGAAAAAGATTCAATACGGACCGCTCGGCCCAGAACACGACTCGCTTCGGACTCCATCCAGGCACGGATGTGTTCAGGATAGTCGAAAAAGAGGAGGTAAGCAGCGCTCACCAAGAGGACAACGGCCAACACGAATGCGAACGCCGCAATGCACCAGCCGACAAATCGGACGGCCAGACGGGAAAGGCGCTTCATGGCTAGGTAAAACTACCTAAATTATTCGCTTTTGACCGTGAAGAGAGGCTCCCGCGATTCAACCGCTTGCCCCTCCTCAACAGCCAACGTTACGATCGACCCAGCGATAGGGCTCTTGATCTCATTCTGCATCTTCATCGCTTCGAAAAGCAACACGCCTTGGCCGGATTCTACCGTCTCCCCATCGCCAACAAGAATCTTGGCGACTTTGCCGGGCATGGGAGCTTTGACCTCAACCTTACCCCCATGGTCGCGACGACCACCCGCTCCAGAAATGCCCCCATCGTCGATTTCGAAATGATACCGCTCCCCGTCGAGCTCAACCGACACTTGACCGTCCTCAACTTTGACTTGCACTTCATAAGAACGGCCGCCCATGATGAGGGATACCCCACCTTGGACATTTTTTCCCGCATCAACATCGAGGCGCTCTCCCGAGAGCTTGACTTCGACTTGTCCGTTGTCGTCTTGCAGCTCGAGGGGAAACTCCTTGTCTCCTGAAACCAATGTAACCCGCTTCATAACCGACTCCACATTTGCTCCTGCAATCCTGCTCGTTTCCAGGGTGATGCCCCGCGGTTGCTCGAGTGGAATTTCGGCGCCGATTTGTGCCGCTCAGCGGCGAGAGCTGCCGCTACGAGTGCCACCCGACCCCGCTCAGTCTCCAGATCGCTCGTAGCCGTTTGCTCGACTCCACTTTTCCACCGCCGATCGACATAGCCCACATCGATGTTTCCGCTGAGGAACTCCTGATCGCGAAGGACCCGGTCGAAGAAAGGTAGCGTGCTGGCAATGCCTTCCACCCGGTACTCCCGAATGGCCCTGCGGGCCCGTGCGATGCATCCCTCTCGGTCGTCTCCCGAGACGATGAGCTTGGAAATCAGAGGATCGTAGTCCGGTGTAACTTCCCAACCGGAATAAACACCACTATCGTCACGAACACCCGGCCCACCGGCTGGTCGCAAGATAGGTAATGCGACCCGGCGAGGGAAGGAAATTCTGATAGGCATCCTCAGCGGTGATCCGAAACTCCATCGCCCAGCCTCGAGGAACGATGTCACTCTGCTTGACGGGCAACGGCTCACCATCGGCAATCGCGAGTTGGAGCTTCACCAAGTCCAAGCCGGTGACGAGTTCGGTCACCGGGTGCTCCACTTGAAGCCTCGCATTCATCTCGAGGAAGTAGAAGTTTCTTTCGGCATCGACCAAGAACTCCACTGTACCCGCATTCTCGTATCCCGCTCGCCGCGTCACCGCCACAGCCGCCTCCCCCATTCGAAGTCGAAGCTCTTCATCCAGAAGGGGCGAGGGGCATTCCTCGATGAGCTTTTGGTGCCTTCTCTGGATCGAGCATTCCCGTTCCAGGAGGTGGACAACCGATCCTTGTTGATCCGCCATGATTTGAAATTCGATGTGGCGAGGCTGGCTGAGGAAACGCTCGATATAGACGGAGGGATTTCCGAAACTCGAGCCAGCCTCCGAACGCGCTTGGGTCAGCGCCATCGGTAGCTCCTCCGGAGAAGAGACCACCCTCATCCCTTTGCCACCGCCTCCGGCAACGGCCTTCACTAAGACAGGGTACCCGATGGATTTCGGCCTGCCGTGCCGCCTCCTCGTCTTCGGAGAGAGGCTCGGTGCCGGGCACGATGGGCACACCCGCTTCACGTGCAATACGTCGCGCCGAGGCCTTATCTCCCATCAGCGCCGTAGCTTCTGGGGTGGGCCCGATGAAAACCAAATCCTCCTCTCTCAAACGTCTTGCGAAATCCGCGTTCTCGGCGAGGAAACCGTAGCCGGGATGAACCGCTTCGGCACCCGTCTCCTTGGCGACCTCGATGATCGTTTCGATCTTCAAGTAGCTTTCCGTCGAAGGCGCGGGACCAATACGTCGGGCCTCGTCTGCTAGCCGAACGTGCAGGCCGTCTCGGTCGACGTCCGAGTAAACCGCAACGGTTCCGATGCCGAGCTCTCGACAGGCTCTAATGACACGGACCGCGATCTCACCTCGGTTGGCGATGAGTACTTTTTGAAACATCTTTCTCGATTCCTCTCTCGGTTGGCACTGACGATCTACAGCGGGATGTTACCGTGCTTTTTGGGTGGGTTCTTGTCCCGTTTCGTTCTCAAACTCGCCAAAGCGGTCGTGAGCTTACGTCGGGTGCGACGCGGCTCGATGATCTCATCGACGAAACCCCGCTCGGCCGCAATGTACGGATTGGCCAGCTTCTCTCGAAACTCGGCGACTTTCGTCGCACGCAGCGCCTCGGGATCCGACGCCTCGGCTATCTCATTACGGTAGAGTATGTTGACAGCACCCTCCGGCCCCATCACAGCGATCTCGCCGGTAGGATACGCGTAGTTGATGTCCGTCCGGATGTGCTTGGATGCCATGACGCAGTAGGCGCCACCGTAAGCTTTCCGGGTGATGATCGTGATCTTGGGCACCGTTGCTTCTGCGTAAGCATAGAGCAACTTGGCTCCTTGACGGATGATGCCGCCCCATTCTTGATCCGTTCCAGGAAGAAAGCCGGGAACGTCCTCGAATGTGATGAGAGGGATATTGAAGGCGTCACAGAAGCGCACGAAACGAGCGCCTTTGACGGAAGCGTTGATGTCCAAAACACCCGCAAGTACGGACGGCTGATTGGCAATGATGCCCGCGACCTGCCCCCCCAACCGGGCAAAACCCACGACGATATTTTGTGCAAAATGCTCATGGACCTCCATGAATCCGTTGTCGTCCACGATCGTCCGAATCAGCTCCTTGATGTCGTAGGGCCGATCCGGCTCCTCGGGCACGAGCTTGTCGAGAGAAGGGTCCTCGCGATCCGGCGGATCCGAAGTCTCAACGATGGGAGGCTCCTCCATATTGTTGCTCGGCAAATAAGTCAGGAGCTGGCGGATGAGTTGGAGGCAATGTCGATCGTCTTCCGCCACAAAGTGAGCCACTCCCGAGACTTCATTGTGGGTCATCGCTCCACCGAGCTTCTCCTTGGTCACCTGCTCGTGGGTCACGGTTTTGATGACATCGGGCCCGGTGACGAACATGTAGCTGGTGTCGCGCACCATGAAGACGAAATCTGTAATCGCCGGTGAGTAAACGGCGCCGCCGGCACAAGGTCCCATGATGGCCGAGATCTGAGGGACGACCCCAGAGGCCAAGGTGTTCCGAAGAAAGATGTCAGCATATCCTCCAAGCGAGACGACACCCTCTTGAATTCGCGCCCCCCCTGAATCGTTGAGACCCACCAAGGGCGCACCCATTTTCATGGCCAATTCCATGACTTTGCATATCTTCTCGGCATAGGTCTCCGACAATGAACCGCCGAAGACGGTGAAATCCTGGGCGAAGAAGTAGACCATCCGTCCATCCATGCGCCCGTAGCCGGTCACGACTCCATCTCCCGGAATGATGTTTTTGTCCATTCCGAAATCACGCGCCCGATGAGTGACGAAACGATCGAACTCTTCAAAGGTCCCCGGATCGAGCATGGCCTCCACGCGCTCCCGAGCTGTAAGTTTTCCAGCCGCGTGTTGTCGCTCGGTTCGGGCTTTTCCTCCAGCCTCTTCGGATTGGCGATTTCTCTTCTTGAGCTCTTCCAAAAGGTCTTTTGGTGACATAGGCCTTCTTCTACGCTTTCTCGTTGTCATCAAGGAACGACGGTGAACAGGGAATCTGCTCTCGATAGTGGGGGTGGGGGAGCTGACGTGAGATGTTATCGTCTTCGCACGGCACTGTTTGAGTTGTCCGGATATTCTTCAGTCTCTTCGCATCTGTAGCCTTTTTCAATGGTCCAGCCTCGGTGTCGCTTCGTCGGTTCGCGGCCCTCGCCCATCCGGTTTCCTGGAAGGTCAAAGGCTTCGAATTATAACCCGTTATGGCTTAGGAGGGGATCGACAGGGACTCCGGTCACGCTCAGTTTCCTTCTGGCGCCCGAGCGGAGACGGAAGGACTTTGCGGGCTCTCATTCGGGGGCTCTGATTGATCGACGGCACTCACGGTGTAGTGATACTCGACACCAGGCTCCACATCACGGTCGGTATAACTGGCTATGGAGATCGGCTCGGGCGTGAGTAAGGCGAAGGAGTCGTCGCCATCGGTGGCGCGGTAAACGAGATACCCGCCCAGGTCCTCTGCTTCAACACTCTCCCACGACAGAAGTATTCCCTCAGACACTTCAACGGCGATCAAGTGGGTTGGGGCCGCCGGAGCAAAGGAATCCACCGGGGTGATGCAGGCCTCCTCAGAATCCAGGCTTTCGATCAAGGCCGGTGGTGGTCGAGGGGTGGGGACAACGGGCGGGACAATCGCTTCCTCGACTTCCACAGGAGATTCCGGCGCCGTTGGTTCCTCCGGGTGCGGCACGAAAACAGTCCGGACCACGTAGCACCACTCCTTTCCAAACTCGGCGCTCTGATCCGTATAGGTCGATGTCGTGACGGCTTGTGGATTCATGGGCGCCGCAGGATAGAGCTCGCCTTCTTGTCTCCGATAGATGTTGAAACCGAGCTCACCCTCATCATCCCTTGTCTGCGGATGGGGTACCCAGCCGATGTGTACACCCCCGGCATCGACCTCCGCCTGGACATCGGCGGGACGTTCGATAGGCACCAGTGGTTGGATCTGTGCAATGAACGACATCCCGCTCGTCCGTCCCTTTCGATTGGAGTGGCGAACGGCATACTCGAGTTTTTTTCCCTCAAAGGAGGGGTCCCAGGGATCACGATACGAAAGACCTTCACCGCCGGTGAGAGAATCCAGTGTCGCGATCACCGTTGCCCCTTCCGGAAAGGGCGGTATCACGGGCGCCGGCGGTGCCACCGGCAGAGCTTCCGTGGGAGTTTCAGCCTCTTGGTCGGTCGTCGCCTCTTCCTGAGCGACCAACGTTTCCGCCGGTGGTGCCTTCTCCTCGACTTTTTCTTCAGGCAGCGTCTCTTCCGTCTTTGCTTCCGATACTTCCGGGGCCTCCCCTTCCTCGCCTATCTCTTCGTCCAGGACCTCTACTGGCACGTCCGGAGGCTTGACGATATCTAAGATTCTTCGAAAGACCTCGACCTTTAAGAGCTCCACTTCGCTGGAGCCGTCGGTGTTTCGGGTTGGGGCCGACCACTCCAGTTGGACAAATGGACCCCTCTGGGAAACGGAGAGCTGCTGCACGGGCTCGGGATGGCGTCGCAGCGGAGGTAACGGATCTCCTCTCTTACCGCAGGACACCGCGAGGACGACGAGGCTCGCTGCAAGCAGCCGGATCGTGTAAGAGAATGGTGGCCGCCGGCGTCGGCCGGGTCTAGAGGATATATTGTGAAAGGTCGTCGTCATTGGCAATCTGGGCCAGCATCTTCTCGACGTACGCCGCATCTATCGTCCACTTCTTTTGCGATAGCTCCGGTGCCTCGAAAGAAATTTCGTCGAGGACCTTCTCCATGATCGTGTGAAGGCGCCGAGCACCGATGTTCTCGGTTCGCTCATTGACCATCATAGAGAACGAAGCAACCGAGTCGATGGCGTCCTCAGTGAAATCGAGATCGATTCCTTCCGTAGCAAGCAGTGCGCGGTACTGCTTGAGAAGAGCATTCTTGGGCTCTTGGAGAATACGAACGAAATCCTCCTTTGTCAGAGAGTCCAACTCGACTCGGATCGGGAAACGCCCTTGAAGCTCCGGTATCAAATCAGATGGTTTGGAAACATGAAATGCACCAGCCGCAATGAACAGAATGTGCCCTGTGCGGACCATGCCGTATTTTGTTGACACCGAGGTCCCCTCGACAATGGGTAACAAATCACGTTGAACCCCTTCGCGGGAAACATCCGGCCCGTGACCGCCTTCACGCCCCGCGACCTTGTCGAGCTCGTCGATGAAAATGATCCCTGCCTGCTCGGCTCTCTCCAGCGCCAATCGACTCACCTGCTCCATATCGACGAGCTTCTGTTCTTCTTCCTGTATCAGGTAGTCGAGCGCTTCAGGAACCTTCATCTTGCGCTTGCGGGTCTTGCCGCCGAAGAGGCCAGGTATCATGTCCTTGATGTTGATATCCATCTCTTCAACGCCGCCACCGGTGATGATCTCGAACGACGGAAAAGCACGCTCTCTCACGTCGAGCTCGACGCTACGAGCATCGAGCTTACCCTCCCTGAGCTGCGTGCGAAGTTTTTCTCGAGTCGCCTGTGTATCCGGCGGTGGCTCGGGTTCGGGTTCGCCTGGCGTCGTCGGACGATAAACGGGTCTCATAGGAGGCAGCAAAAGATCCAACAAACGTTCCTCGGCATTTTCCTCCGCTTTGTCTTGGATCTCGTAAATCTTCTCCTCCCGGACCATGTCGACCGCAATCTCCACCAAATCGCGGACCATGGACTCCACATCGCGTCCGACATATCCCACTTCGGTGAATTTGGAAGCTTCGACTTTGATGAGCGGAGAGTTGGACAGCCGGGCCAAGCGCCGAGCAATCTCCGTTTTCCCAACTCCGGTAGGCCCAATCATGATGATGTTCTTGGGGGCCACCTCCTCTGCCATCTCCGGTGGGAGCTTGAGCCGGCGCATACGATTGCGGAGCGCAATCGCGACCGCCCTTTTCGCGGCATGTTGTCCTATGACGTACTTGTCCAACTCCTCAACGATCTGTCGCGGTGTGAGCTCGTCGAGAGACTGTAACTCACCGGAAGTCTCAGGTAGAAAGAAAACCATTGGTATTTGGAAGGGGTCGAGCTCTTCTCAGAGCTCCTCCATGATTATGTTGTCGTTAGTGTAAATGCATATTCCGGCGGCGACCTGCATAGCTGCCTTGGCAATCTCAGCTGACGAAAGAGACGTGTGAGCCACGAGAGCCCTCGCCGCGGCCAAAGCAAAGGGGCCGCCGGATCCTATCGCGATGACACCATCGTCCGGCTCGATCAAATCGCCGTTGCCGGAAAGCAAGAAGATGTGACGCGTATTCGCAACGACGAGAAGGGCGTCGAGACGTCGGAGCATCCGATCGGTTCGCCAGTCCTTTGCGAGCTCGACCGCAGCCCGCTCCAAATTACCTCGGTACTCCTCGAGCTTGGCTTCGAATCGTGTGAACAGCGCTTGGGCGTCTGCCGTCGTTCCTGCAAAGCCTGTAAGGACCTGCTGGTTTGAGAGGCGGCGCAGTTTCTTGGCTCCATGTTTGACGATGGTGTCACCCAGCGTCACTTGTCCATCCGCCGCCATGGCGACTTTACTGTCGCGGCAAACAGCCAAGACGGTCGTTGATCGTCTTTGTCCTCGCTCAGATTGTTCAAACACGGAGGAAGTATACTTCAGCGAAGGCAACTCGTCCACGATCGGGATTCGCTAAGTAAGCTTTTTGGACGAATCCAATTCTCCAAACGATGGATGAGATTTTCCCAGATCAGCTGGGCCACGCTCTTCTCGGCGTAATCGTCCGGAACTGACCATGAATCTTGTTGGACAGAACGCCATTCTTCTATAACGAGGATGCGAGGCTGGGTGAGCAGTCGAAACCTCTCTTCCATCCTCCAAGGCAATCCCTTCAACTGATCGTAGATCTCGAGGCGCACCCGCTGTGCTTCGTCCCGTTCCCCGTTCTCACTCCAGAGATCGAGATAGACCTCACGCCATTGGAAAAAAAGACGTCCCGACACCAGAGGATCGACCCAATACTCGGCAACCACTCGATCGTAAGCGTTGGAATAGACTTCTACTTTTTGGCCTGCTTTTCCATTGGGAAGGCGGACCCGACCGCGGTCTCGAATCTCTAGATTCTCCACCAAATCGGGGCTCACTCGATAAACCCATGGAAACCAACTTTCACGGATCAACTGCGCATCTTTCAGACGCTCTAGTCCTTTTCCATCAGCTCGACAAAAAGACCGGTTCTTGGTATCAACCAGAGATACGGTCTTTTTGTCGACATCGAATCAATAGAAATAAATCTTCATTCTCAGGCTCGATACGAAGTGCACCTTCCGTGACATGAACGATGTGGCTCGCCTTCTGCCCCTGCTCCTCGACCGTTACGTGGGCACGAAAAGCCGTTGACAGGGCCAGCGATAGCATCAAAGAAAGGATGAGAAGCATGTGTACCCCATTGTAGCCAGACCGGAGGCATCTCGATAACCCGCAACCTGCCGGGTGCTGTTACAATAGTATTGATCGTGCGTCTCGGTCCAGTTAACTAGGCATGTAGTGGGTATATCTGAGCTTTCGAACCGCGCATTGGTGAGCCATCTCGTCAATGCGGGACCAGAAGATCACGCGTGGCTCGAGTTCGTTACACGTTTCCAACCCCGGATACGGAGACTCACCTACCGAGCTTACACGGCTGAGGCTCTACGTTATTCTGGTGTGGACGCGAGCCGACCCGGCGAGGTCATCGATGACCTGACCCAAGAGGTTTTCATTCGTCTCATCGATGCCGAACGGCGTGCGTTGGCGGCCTTTCGGGGTCTCAGCGAGAATTCCATCTACACCTATCTTCATACCATTGCCGTCAATTTGGTGCGGGATCACTTCAAGAAGCTTCGAGCACAAAGAAGACCTCCAGCAGCGACGTCACTCAGCGAACCTCTCCGAGTGGCCCACGGACCCGCACAAGACGCGACTCTGGGGGACTACCTTCCGAGCGCCGAACCAAACCCGGAGGAGATCGCCGAATCTCAGGAGCTTCAAAGAAGAATCTCTGCCGCTGTCGAAGAAAGCACTTTGAGCTCTATTTCCACTCGCGATCGGTTGATTTTCCGCCTTATTTTCGTTCAAGGACTGTCAGCCGTGGATGTCGCGTCCTATAAAGGAATGAGGCTTTCGGCTAGCGGCGTGGAAAAGCGGGCTCGAAAAATCCGGTCTCTCGTCAAAAAAATTCTTGAAGAAGAGGGAGGCTAGGCCATAAATAAGTCGTCCCCTATAGCAAGCGGGAAAAAGGGCTTCCCGAACGCCTTGGCAATGCGGCACGTTGCCGGGCTTGGACGTCGGTCCCCTGGTGAGGAGCGCGGTCGAAGCAACTCACTGAATCTGGATGACTTACGACCTGAAGGAGGCCCAACACTCGCGAGGACGGGAGACAACGATGACAACAAATAGGCCCTCCGAACGACACCTGACCCCCGAAGAAACCTTCCGATTCATTGAGAATACTCTGAGCCGCAGCTTGCGGCGCGTCGTCCTCGAACATCTCGACATCTGTCCCGACTGTGTTGAGTACCTCGCTTCTGTGAGACAATCCCAACGCTCGCTCGATTTTATAGGGGAAAGTGAAGAGGAAGTCCTCGCCGAAACACCAGCTCGCAGGCCAGAGGAGATCCTCCAACAGCTACGACCTCACATCGTCGCAACCAGCCCGAGTGGAGCGAGGGGACGCGGCATCGTCTGGGTGAGGGCTCAGTGGGTCCCTGCAGTTGCGGCGGCAGCCGGACTGATCTTGGCTTTCTCACTCGTGCAGAAGTTGCTCATTGCACCGACACGCGCGCGACAGATTGCCACCCGAACCATGGCCGACCTCGTCGCCCTTCGACAGGAGACGGGGCGTGTCCCTCTGCGCTACATCCCCGGATTCCATCGGGCCCGAGTCACTCGAAGCGGCTTCGACATGGTCGACCCGGCAGAGGAGCACATTGAAATCAAACTGAGAGAAGCCGCCGAGCTCGCCCCCGGAGAGCTCGAGAGTCAAACGGCCCTTGGGCTTTATCTGCTCGACAAAGGAGCATTGGAGGAGGCGGAAAGGCGGCTTCAAGATGCTCTAGACATCGCCCCCGAGTCTTCGGCTGCGAAAAACGGCCTTGCTGTCGTCTACTTTGAGCTTGCGCTCCGAGATTCGCAAACGGCTCCAGACTACCTGCGACGAGGTCTCACGTTGCTACGAGAGGCTGAACGGCAGCACCCTGTGGATTTGCAGATTGCCTTCAACCTCGGGGTGTTTTACGGGCAACTTGGCTTTCCCGACCGGGCACGCTCAAGCTGGTCTAATTATCTAAAGCTCGACTCGGACTCAGAGTGGGCCGAAGTGGCCCGAGAAAAGCTGGAAGACCTCGGAGGATCCTGAGAAAGCGATCTCCAGCCGTTATGCGCTATAATTGAAGCCTAGGATATGACGCTATGACACTCGACACGCTCATCTTCATCGGCTTCATCGCCTTCTGGTTTCTTCTCAACTGGGTGATTCTTCCTCGCCTCGGTGTCCCTACGTGAGCCTCACCCCGCTGCTCGGTTCCGAGCAGCCCGAAAGACGGTGACAAATCGATCCTCAGTGAGGACAACGCTCCGACCTCGCCAAGATAGTAAGTATTGGGGTCAGGTCGGTCGGGCCCCAAGTGGCTGAAAATTGAGCAAAACTGCTTTTTTTCCACATTCGCGCCGTGTTACTCCGCCAGTCCGACAACCAGATCCATGACGTTCGTACCTGTCGGTCCGGTTTTTAGCAGATCTCCCAGTGGCTCGAAGAGGTGATAGGCGTCGTTGTTCGCGAGGTATGCCAGGGGATCCAAACCCCGTGAACGGGCTCGGTCAAAGGTCGTTGTGTCGGCGAAGGCGCCGGCCGCATCCGTGGGGCCGTCCGTTCCATCCGTTCCCGCCGAGAGGAGGAAAAGTCCTTCATGCCCTTCCATCTCGCGGGCCGCGACCAAAGCAAACTCCTGATTTCGGCCTCCCTTTCCGCTCCCTTTGACCACGAGGGTCGTTTCTCCTCCCGCGAGAAGCACCACCCTTCGTCCGGCCAGCTCTGCCAATCGAGCCGTGAAGGCTCGCGCTTTTTCGTGGGTTGAGCCTTCCATATCATAGGCAAACACCTCGACCTCATATCCTAGTTCTTTGGCACGAAACCGAGCGGCTTCTACGGTTTGGCGATTACTGGCCAAAATAAGGTGCTGTGCCTCGCTAAAGAGCGTGTCGCCCGGCTTGGGAGTCTCCGAGATTCGCCCCTCCACGCCGTCTCTCAGCCTTTGGAGAACAGGGCCGGGCACTTCTTCCGTCAATTGGTAACGGGCCAGGATCTCTAGGCAATCCGAGAAAGTCGAGGGGTCGGGCGCAGTAGGACCCGAGCCAATCGATGCGAGGTCGTCCCCGACGACATCCGAAATGATGAAGGTCATCGATCGAGCCGGCGCAATCCGCTCCAAGAGCCGTCCCCCTTTGACCGCGGAGAGATGCTTTCTCAGGGTGTTCATTTCTTGAATGGTCGCCCCGCAATGGAGAAGGTGGCGGGTCGTTTCAATCTTGTGTTCGAGGTTGAGACCCTCGGCCGGCGCCACGAGAAGGGCGGAACCTCCACCGGTCAGCAAGAAGATGACCCGGTCATCGGGTCGGGTCCCCTCGAGCTCCTCGAGGAGCCGACGCGTGCCCGCAAGTCCTGCGGGATCGGGAAGAGGATGCCCTCCCTCCTCTACCACGATGTGTTCCAAGGGCAATCCATGGCCGTGCTTGACGACGATACGACCCGATACGATCCGATCTCCTAGAGATTCCTCGACCGCTTTCGCCAAGGAGGCCGCGCCCTTACCGGCACCGACGACGATCAACCGGCCATCCGAATCCAATGCCGGAAGCTCCCATTCCACCCTCGATCCGAGCGACTCGCAGCTCATCTTTCGGCCTTCGAGACGTGTGTGCTCTTTTAACAACTGATAGGGATCCGCGGCCGCCAATCCGGCGCCAAAAAGATCCAAGGCGGTTTCACGTTGCTTTGCTGTAGTCATGGAATAGGAGTATAGCAGCGTCTTGAACCGAGCAGGATCCTCCTTGCTACCACTTGCCCCCATCGGTTACGCTTGTGGTCGTCACATCCGAGTTCAATCGGTCCAAAAACAGGAGGACGTCATGAGCATTTCCAGACGCAATTTTCTACGAAGCTCGGTCGCCGCCACAGCGGCCTTGCCTTTCATGGAGACCCTTTCGACGGACTATTGTCACGCCGCCGAAGCGGGGCCGGATGTGGTGGACTTCCTGGTGGGGTTCGCACCGGACGCCATCCGTTTGAACCGCAATGAAAACCCCTACGGTCCGTCACCGATGGCCATCAAAGCCATCGAGCGCGGTCTCACTCAGGCACATCGCTATATCATCCCACCTGTACAACTCAGAAACGTCCTCGCAGAGATGCACGGTGTCGACAACAAGATGGTTCGGCTTGGTACGGGCTCTGGCGAGATCTTGAGTGCGGTAGCCGTTGCCTACCTCCGCGAGGGCGGCAATATGGTCTCTACTCTCCAGACCTACCGCAGCACGCCAAGAATGGCCGAAATCATCGGTGCCAAGGTGCATTGGGTGAAGCTGAAACCGGACTGGAGCTACGACGTTCAGGGCCTCTTGGCAGCCGTGGATTCCGAGACCAAGATTTTCTATCTCGTCAATCCGAACAACCCCACGGGGACCACACTGAGCTACGACGAGGTTAAGTCCATAGCGGACGCGCTTCCTAAGGACGTGTTGTTCTTCATCGATGAGGCCTACGTCCACTTTCTCCCCGACGGGCCCAACGGTATCGATCTCTTGAAAGCAGGTTACGACAACGTATTCGTAACGCGCACTTTCTCAAAGGTGTACGGCCTGGCCGGCCTTCGCATCGGTTACGGCGTCGGTCATCCCGACGTGATAGAGAAAGTCTCTGCATTTCAGTACACGTTGATGAACCTGGCCGGATACGGTGGAGCCATTGCCGCCTTGCAAGACCACGAACACGTGAAGAAATTCGTCGACCATGCGAAAACCTGCAAGGCCTTTTACAAAAAGGAGCTCACGGCCCTCGGCTTGAAACACATCATCGGCGCATCGCCATTGCTCATGGTCGACGTCGGTGAAGACTCCGAGACCTTCGTTGAGAAGATGGCCAAAGAAAACGTCCACGTTCGAAAGGGCGCCGATTGGGATATGCCGCAACACGTTCGTATCTCCTATGGGCTGGACGAGGACAACAAGGCAGCCATCGCAGCACTAAAGAAGTTGTTGACGTAAAGAGAGAGGAACCCAAGTACTCAAGAAAATGTAGCCGAGCATAACGCGAAGAAGAAAGTCTGGTATCGGGTTTCAAGTACCTTGTGATCTTTATGGTTTGTTTCTTCATTCTCGAGTACTCGAGTTCTTGAGTTCTGAGTTCTTCTTCATGGACACCCATCCTCTTTGGAGTTGCTATCCTGGGGGGCTCGAGCCCTCTCGCCGCCGCTTTCTCCAAGTGCTGGCCACTACCGCAGGCGCCTCGGTCTTGGCATACCAGAGCAAGGTATCGGGTCAGGAAGCTGCGATGGCGACCGAAGAAGACATTCCGGGCGCCTATCCTGAGGATGCGGTCCTTCTCAACTTCAACGAGAATCCATTAGGCCCGTCGCCTAAAGCCCTTTCCGCCATCCGGGAGCACGGTCTCCTGAACGCCAACCGCTACAACAACATCTTTCCGCTCATCGGAATATTGGCGCGACATCACGAGATCTCCGAGACGAGCATCCTCCTCGGATGCGGTTCGACCGAGTTTCTTCACATCGCCCCCTGGACTTATCTCAAAGAGGGTCACAGCCTCGTCCTACCGGATCCCAGCTACGGGTGGTCGGCGGGGGTGGCGGCTTCCATGGGAGCCGAAGTCACCCGCGTGCCGCTCCTCGAGGACGGAAGTATCGACACCGCTCGGCTACGGAAGGCTTTCGACCGCAATACCCGACTCGTCTACATCGCCAACCCCAACAACCCGACGGGAGCCGCTTTGACGCTCGATGAAATCAACGAGCTCGTTGCCGGGCTACCCGAGGGAGCGATCTTGTTGGTCGATGAAGCCTACAGCCAGTTCCTCCCAAGAGGCGAGAGCTCCATCGACTTGGTCAAAAAAGGCGCTCCCATCATCGTTGCACGCACGTTTTCCAAAGCCTATGGTCTTGCGGGTCTACGTCTTGGTTATGCCATCTCCAACGAGGAAGTCATCAAGCAACTCAAGACGTTCTGGCTATGGGATCTGGGCATCAACGCAGCCGTCAACGTCGCCGCTCCCGCGGCTCTCGCAGACAGGGATCACGTGAACGCCTACGTCCGAACGGTGGACGAAGGGCTCGATGTCCTTCGCGCGGGACTCAAAGAGCTTGGTCTGACCGCGCTTCCTCACCGGGCACCGTTCTTCATGGTCGATCTGGGAAGGGAAGCCAAACCTGTCGTGCAGGCGCTGGAGCGCAAGAAGATCTATGTGAGAGACGGACAGGCGTGGAAGAAACCGACCTACCTCAGGATCTCTGTGGGGCTCGCTTCTGAAAACCAAGCTTTCCTCGAGGCGCTACGGAAAGTACTCGCCTAGTACCCTGGTTCATAGCTACGGTCGCGTACCGAGAACGTCGAGGCAACCGGCCGGCAAGGCGCGAGGAGTGAATAATATCTAGATATATGACCGACGAGCAACGCAGCCAGACGGGATGGATCGGCGTTCGAATGGGACCGTAGTTATGAATCGGGGTACTTAGTCGACCTCGTTGGTCGCGGAGCCCCCTCGCATGATACGAACAATCTCCTCCTTTCGATAGAGCCTTCCCTTGCCGATGCCGGGACAATATTTACCTTCATATCTCCAGGTCCATCGAGATTCAACGGGCGCGTAACTATCGAGAGGGAGAAACGGGTAGGATCGGCATTGCAGAGGCCGAGCCTCGTACACACTGCAGCGCCTGTTCTCGAGAAACACGCAGCTACCGTCGGCTTTCTTGACAAGCTCGATGTCATCGACTTCGGTAACAGTGAACTTAGCGGCGACCTCTCGAGGCGTGATTCCAAGATATTTGGACAGCGTCTCGATGTCAACGGGCTCGAGATAGATACTTCCGTCTCGCTCCTCGGTGGTACAGCACTTGCCGCAATCGGGCTGGCACTCGAAACGCAACCCTCGCCGAATCCAATCCATGGTTCTCTCTTGCAGTATTGCTTCCCCTCATCGTCTACAAAAGTCTATTTTACTCGATTCGACCTTCGTTCCTGTTTCTTGACCGCGCTGTGACGGGAACTCGCAAAGGACTGCTCGCCTGCTTGACCCGCCTAAGCTGTTGGCGGTTGTTTCGGACCAACGGCTACGCCTGCCTTCGTCGGTGCTCTACAATTCAGACTTCGGCAAGGTCTCGCCGTAGCCCGGAGGGCGTAGGCGGGCAAGGTCTCGCCGTAGCTCCGCCTTCTGTTCAAACGCGCGGAGCGAAGGCGGGCTACTCGATTGTTTCCACAAGAAACCGACAAGCGACGTCAATTCTGCTATATTCATACTCGAAAGGAAGGAACTTCGATGCGTGTCGCCATCCTATTGTGCTTTTTTCTCGCCTTCGCCCTCGCCTGCGAGTTCCAATCTCAGACACCCGCGGACCTTGTCCTCCGAGGAGGCAAGGTGGTCACCCTCAATTCCGACCGACCCGTGGCCGAGGCTATTGCTGTTACTGGAGAACGAATTACCGCTATTGGTGCGACTGACGAGCTCGACGAGTACATAGGACCGGAAACCCGCGTCATCGAGCTCGGAGGCGCCCTGGCCATTCCAGGCCTCATCGACTCTCACGCCCACTTCATGGACTTCGGCTCGAGCCGCATGACACTCGACTTGTTCGGTACGAAGAGTGCCGAGGAGATAGGCGCTCTGGTGCTTCAGAACGTTGAGCAGGCTTCAGAGGAGGCATGGATCCAAGGTCACGGCTGGGATCAAAACGATTGGGACATCAGAGAATTTCCAACTCAGGAAGCGCTGGACGACGTCAGCCCCGACCACCCTGTATTCCTCACCCGTGTCGATCTGCATGCCGGATGGGCCAATACCAAGGCAATGGAGCTTGCCGGGGTGACTCCGGAAACGGAGGACCCCGAGGGGGGTGAGATCGTGAGGGACGAGGACGGCAAGCCCACCGGCATCTTCATCGACAACGCGATGGGCTTGATCACCGACAAGATCCCGCCTCCGAGCGACGAGAAACGATGGGAGGCCTTTCGGAGAGCTCAAAAAGCCTGTCTGGAGAACGGCATCACGAGTTTCCACGACGCCGGCGTCGACGAAGCCACCATTGATCTCTATCGGCAAGCTGACGAGCAAGACGAGCTCAAGGTTCGAATCTATGCCATGATCTGGGGCAGTGACGAAAAGCTCCTGGAGCGCTACTTTTCCCACAAACCGCTGATCTCACCGCGCTTGACGATCCGTACCGTCAAGCTTCTCGTCGATGGTGCGCTCGGATCACGTGGCGCAGCGATGTTGGACGGCTACAGCGATCGACCGGAGTGGACGGGTCTCATGATCCTGTCCGAAGAAGACATTTATCGGATCTCTGACCGTGCCTTGACGGCGGGCTATCAAGTCGCCGCACACGCGATTGGTGACCGCGCGAACCGCGAAACCCTGAACGCATTTGAAAAAGCGTTCTCGAAGCATGGCGAAGCGTCGGACCCGCGTTTTCGGGTCGAGCATGCTCAGATTCTCGATCACGCGGACATCCGTCGATTTGCACAGCTAGGCGTCGTGGCCGCCATGCAGGGAGTCCATGCAACTTCAGATATGCCGTGGATAGCGGAGCGTGTTGGCGAAGAGCGAACGGCCGAGGGCGCCTACGTCTGGGCCAAACTCCTGGGCTCGGGCGTACGGATTGCCAACGGAACCGACGCTCCGGTTGAAAGTATCTCCGCGCTGGATTGTTTCTATGCTTCCATCACTCGCCAGGACAAGAACGGCGAGCCGGAAAACGGCTGGTACCCGGAGCATCGAATGAGCCGCCAGCAAGCTCTTCGATCCTATACCTTGGATGCGGCCTACGCTGCGTTCGAGGAGAACGAGAAGGGCTCCATCGAACCCGGGAAACTCGCCGACATCACAGTGGTCTCCAAGGACATCATGACCGTTCAGCCTCGAGATATCTTGGCCACAGAGGTTCTCTACACGATCATCGGCGGTGAGGTGGTTTTCCAAAAGGAGACGAGCGAATCGACTCAGACCACGAGCAATCCTTAGAGCCCCAATCACAAAGCTATTCTGGAACGAAAAGAGAATTGCCAGCGGTTCACTCCGACGATCGGGTCGAGCGCATAAGCCACATCAAAACGGACACCGGGTGTCGTGGCCGCCAGCCGGTTGCGCCCCAACAGAAGACTGACACCGATGTCGGTTTTGAGATCCCCCGCCATCATTTTCTGGCCTTCCGGCCAGGCAAAGCCCGTGTCGACAAAGGCTGCCAACGCGAAGGAGACGAGTTGTGCCACATCGTCGGCGACGAAGAATCGTTCTTCTAGAGTCAAGCGGAAAGACCGGTTGCCCACGAATTGGCGTACCGGATAGCCCCGTAGTCCCGCCTCTGCACCCAAACGAACCTGAACCTCCGGATCGAGATTCGTGCCATAGAGAAACTCTGAGGCTCCCACGAGTAGCCAACGACGTGTTTGCCTCGCGACGTAGTCCAATCGTAGAGAGGCGAGGCTGTTTTCTAAACCGCCTCTCCTATAACGCGCGTTCCACGCGGCTCCCGTCAATAGGAAGTGCGCAGAGCTGAATTCAATTCCCCGGCGTCCGCGAAGATTGAAGAACCATGAAGTGCCTTCCTCGCCCCCAAGAGCTGGTGTCGACACACCCACGAAGGCTCCCGCATCGTAGCCGAGGTTGAAGTCCTCGACGGTCTCGAAGCGGTTGACATGATCGAGCTTGAGAAAACGATGCTCTTCCAAACTGACCCCTAGCTCGAAGATGCCGAAATCCCTCAAGTCGCCGGCGACGTCGTCTACGTGGCTCCTATAAGCGACATGGAGTCTCGCAGCACGTGGACCGCTTCTAAGCACGGCCCGCGCCGCCTCGAAGTCACCATGCTTGCTGACATGGCGGAGGTCATCGACCCTCTCCCCATCTTCATACAGAGGATCGACTTGATCGAATCCTTCCAGCCTTACACCAAAGGCCCAGCCCGCGCTCAGCGCGAAGAAGGGTCGGGCCATAGAGAAGAGTCCGCGACTTCCATCGGACTGGTTGGCGTAGGAAACGAGTGTCTGGGTTCGGGAACCGGCCAGGCGTGGATCGTAATAGAAAAAGATGGTGTCGTCTCGGTCGAGGTCCGAACGTCGGGACAATTCCACCCACTTGCCGCACCCAAGGAGGTTCTTCTCCGCCACGCCGAGGGTCCAGACGATCCGGTTGGCTGCCTTGGCGAAACGGACCTGGGGTACCAGTGTCCAAGAATCGTAGGTGATGACACGAACGTTGATTCTGCCGTCTTCCCCCGGATAGGTCTCTACTCGGGCATCGCGAACAAAGGTGAGTGCGCGGAGGTTACGTTCTGTCTGCTCGAGTGCCTCCTTACTTAGAATATCCCCGCTGGCAAAAAGAAGCTCGCGACGAATGACCTCTTCGCGCGTACGAATATGAACCTTGTTTCCAAAACGGTAGGTCCAGCCAAGAACATCTTTGCGGCCTTCTTCGAAGACCTTGTTGACGATGAGCTCAATTTTGTCAATGCGCGGGGCGGGAGTTTTCTCTTCGCTTTGAGCAAAGGTAACGAGGGCCGTTGTACCTAGTACCCACACGAGAAGAAACGCCGTTCGAGCCATGGAGCCTCAAGAGTATTCGGCCGGTCCACTGGGGAGCAAACGGGCCGGGAGAGGCCGTTGTCAAGCTTCGCTAAAGCCCGGAGGTAGCGGCGGAGGGAGGGAAGTCCCCACGACCCGATGATACTCGTCGGTGAGGAACTGGAGCATTTCCTCACGCCGATGATAGAGACGTTTCAGCTTGCGAGGCGCATGTTTATTGAGAGCATACGAGGTGACGAGCGGTAGGCCGATGGTGGTGTCCGTGTAAACCACCACCGTGTCGGGCAACCTTTCGGGATCGACTTTCCCCCAGCTCACGGCTTCGCTGGGTGTGGCGCCGGAAAGACCACCTGTATCGGGGCGGGCATCGGTCATTTGAATGAAATAGTCGAATCCTTTCTCTTCGAGGCCCAGGACCTCTTGAATCTGTGGCTCCGTTTGAAGAAGGAAGTTCTTGGGTGAGCCCCCGCCCATCATGATGGCGGCGGCTCTGCCTCCTCGATGCTTCGCGTCGAGTACGATGGAAGCGGTCTCGTTGACATCGGCGGAAACGTCGAACTTCAGCTTGTTTCCGTTGAGCGACATCGACGCGATGTTCATCCCGATGGCGCTGTCACCCGGAGACGACGTGTAGATGGGCACACCCAGCCGATGGGCCGCCGCAATAAACGTCGTCTTGTCGAGACCGAGCGCTTCTTCACGCTCCGCTATGTACCTCCCCATCAAGTAGTGGAACTCGGCAGACGACATTTCCCGCTGGAACGATTCGGCGGTGACCACTTTCTGAAGAAATTTATCAGTCGAAATGAGTGCCTTGAACTCGAAGAAGATGTCGTAGATTCGAACGACCCTGTCCTCGTGAAGCTCGACGTCATCAATGAAGGGAGTACCCCGGTGCATCTTGTGACCGATTCCGTAGTGGATGTCGTGGTACAAATTGGCGCCGGTTGAGACGATCCAGTCCACGAAGCCTGCCTCCATCAACGGGACCAAACAGCTCCGAGCCATGCCGGCAGGCGTCAAAGCACCGGACAGTGAAAGTCCGATCGTCACGTCGTCATCGAGTACTTTCTGCGTGAAGAGCTGACAGGCTTCCCGCAGACGCCCAGCGTTATAGGCGTTGAATCCGTCGTCAATCAATTCCGCCACGCTCCAGTCCGGGTTCACGGGCTGCGGTTCAATAGCTGGGCCTCCCAAGTATTTGCTCTTCTTTGTCATTGCAATAAAACCCCCTTTGTTAGAAAGGCGCACAGTATACCTCATACCTCGAGCTCACGAGGTTTCTCGTCGATCGCACCGACCGCTGGCCAAATCTGCTATACTTTTTTTGCACACTAACAGGGAGAGGCTTCGTCGTTCCAAACTCAATACAAACAATAAAGGTGTACGAACCATGACGGACGGAAAGATTTGGCATATAGCTGAGGGCGGCCAGAGTATTGGACCCATGAGCCAGCATGAGATCCTTCAAGGACTTCAAGCGGGCCGATTCAACGCTCAAACGTTGGTTTTCAAACAAGGGATGAAGGACTGGACACCGGCGGGTCAAGTGGCCGAGTTGTCCACCTCGGGCTCGCCCGGTGCGGCTCCACCGCCGCTAACTCATTCGGCCCGTGGCGCGGGTGTGATGCACGAGGTCGACTACGAAATCTTCGGTGAAGAAATGCAGTTCGTCGAAGTGGAGCTCGACCCCGGAGAAGCGGCGGTGGCCGAAGCGGGCGGCATGATGTACATGGCCGAAGGCATCGAAATGGAGACGATCTTTGGAGATGGCCGTCCCTCGAGCGGCGGTGGCTTCATGGATAAGCTCATCGGAGCCGGCAAGCGCGTACTCACCGGTGAGAGTCTCTTCATGACCGTTTTTTCCAACCAGAGTTCCGGCAAGAAAAAAGTGGCTTTCGCCTCGCCCTATCCAGGAAAGATCATCCCGGTCCACCTCGCCGAGGTGGGGGGCTCTTTGACCTGCCAGAAGGACGCCTTTCTCTGTGCCGCCAAGGGTGTCTCCATCGGGATCGCTTTCCAGAAGAAGATTGGCGTGGGGCTCTTCGGCGGTGAGGGCTTCATCATGCAGAAGCTCGAAGGAGACGGTCTTGCCTTCCTTCATGCCGGTGGGACTATCGTGGAGAAGCAGCTCGGTCCAGGAGAGCATTTGAGGGTCGACACCGGTTGTCTCGTGGCACTCGAGCCTCGCGTGAACTACGACATCCAGATGGTTGGTGGAGTGAAATCGGCTCTCTTCGGTGGGGAAGGCTTCTTTTTCGCCAGCCTAACAGGCCCCGGCAAAGTCTGGCTACAATCTCTACCCTTCAGCCGGCTCGCGGGGCGGATCTGGTCGGCAGCGCCTCAAACCGGCGGCCGCACCAAAGGTGAGGGCTCCATCCTCGGACAGCTCGGTGGTATCGGTGGGATGTTTGATGGGGACTAATCCAAGAATTCAAGAACTCAGGAATTCAAGAACTCAGGAATAGGGGCGCGCCGGCATGGTCGGCCGGGCCCTCGCCCATTACGAGATTCTAGAGAAGCTCGGCTCGGGAGGCAAGGGTGACGTCTATCCGCCCGAAGACGAGAAGCTCGACCGCAAAATTGCTCTCAAAGTCCTCCCACCCAAGCTAGCGGCGAGCGACGGCCGACGGGCCAAGTTCCAAAGAAAGCCAAAAGCTGTTGCTGCCGGGAAGCTTCTTTGCAACGGTCGACTTTCCGCCCGAAAACGCGAGGGATACTTCAGCTTCTTGTCGGATGAAGAAAAAATCCGCATGGAAGAGGCCGTTCAGTCTGCTTACGGAATCGTCTGAAAGGGTGAATGGGGGTGAGGAAGAAGAGCTCGGGGGGTTCTGTGCAGCTAAATAGAATTTGTTACTTCGAGCACACTGTCCCTCAGGTCGGGTCGGGCCCGCGCAGGCCTCCTCAGTAAACCTCTGACGTTCGCTCTCGGTGAGCTCGAGGGCTTGGGCACACAGTTGTGCACCACATCCGAAAAAAGATTCACTGCCAGAAGCCTCCTGGAAGGTATTTGGGAGGGTTGGCTCCCCGGGTTGGACTCGAACCAACAACCTACGGATTAACAGTCCGCCGCTCGACCAATTGAGCTACCGGGGAATCGAAAACCGGACTTGGGAGTATACCACGATTCCGCTCGTCGAACGACGAGCGGAATCTACGACGATTTCGTGAGATCCTGCAGAACCAGCTTGGCAACAGCCTTTAGGGTGTCGAAGACGCCGACCCCGTTGGGAGATGTGGCGATGGCCTCGAGCACGGGCTCAGCTTTGACGACGAGTTTCTGCTTCAGCTCCTCGACCGGGACAACGTTGGGGAGATCGCGCTTGTTGAACTGCAGCACATAGGGAATGGTCATCAGGTCGTAGCCCTGAGATTTCAAGTTCAGCTCGAGATTGTGCAAGCTCTCGACGTTGGCGTCCATGCGCTCTCGCTGGGAATCGGCAACAAAGATGACGCCGTCGACCCCTTTGAGAATGAGCTTTGCGAGATGCGTCGTAGAAGACTTGCCCCGGCACGGTGTAGAGATGGAAACGAGTCTTGAATCCGCGGACATTGCCGAGCTCGAGAGGCAGGAAGTCGAAAAACAGCGTTCGATCGGTCTCCGTCGCCAGCGAAATGAGCTTCCCCTTAGCGTTGGGGTTCGTCTTGTCGTAAATGAACTGCAGATTGGTCGTCTTCCCGCACAAACCGGGGCCATAGTAGACGATCTTGCAGTTTATCTCTCGCGAAGCGTAGTTGATGAACGTCATTCGTCCGTACTCAGCTTCAACTCAAATCGCAAATTATTCACTAAAGAGGCTGTCGATGTCCTCGTCGGTGATCTCCGCAAACGGAGACTCGAAGTCCGCCCCAACAGATGACTTTTCCTCTCTCGACTTTGTTCATGATGCTGTCGAAAACTTGGCCAAGCTCTTGGGAGGCCTTTTTGACGCGAAGTCGGACCAGCCCTAGGGAAGAACGCTCGTCGAATATGACCACCAAAATGACCCGTAGCCCCACAATGGAGATATGAATGTTGTCGCGCTCGCCCTTCATGAAAGAGAATTGAGAATTCTTTCTCACCAATCAGCTTGGCTAGCGCGTCGGTGGCGGCGACGTTACCGGCGGTCAGCGACGCAAGCGAGGTAGTATCGAGATTATCGATGTTACCGTGCGCCGCAATCTGCTGACCGTTCTTGTCGACCAGAAAAACTAATTTTGCGTTGGCGTCGACGCGGAGCTTGCTGATAATGCTCTTGATCTGGTTGAACTCCTCGTCATACATCACCACATCAGTGGTCGCCATGACTCCGTTACCCTCCGTCCGACCTATCGCACGCTAGGGGAATGTTTATGCGGGCTCTCACATTTATACCGAAAACTAGCCGTTCTTGCAACCCTTTGTAGGCACCCCCCCGAGTCGCTCCAATACTGAACTCAGATATTCACGACGCCCTTCCATTGCTTTCCCCATCGTGATCTCGTCAGCGTAATCCAGCTCGCTACCCACTGGGACCCCCATGGCGATGCGCGTGACCTTGACACCGAGGGGCTTGATGAGCTTGGAAAGATAGATCGCCGTGGCTTCCCCTTCCACGTTGGGGTTCGTTGCCAAGATGACTTCCTCGACTTCCCCGGTTCGCACTCGCTCCATCAAGCCGGCAATCTTGAGCTGCTCGGGGCCGATACCTTGAAGCGGCGACAGCGCCCCCATGAGCACGTGATAGCGGCCCTTGTACTCGTGAGTCTTCTCGATGGCAACCACGTTGGGGGGGTCCTCGACGACGCAAACGACTCCGGAATTACGCTCCGGACTCGAGCAGAAGCGACAAGGATCGACATCCGTCACATGGTTACAGAGACTGCAAGTGGAGATCTTGTCCTTGACGTCGATGAGAGCACGGGACAAGGCTTCCGCCTCCTCACGTGCGCCTCGTAGAACGTAAAAGGCGATTCGCTGAGCAGACTTCGCTCCTATGCCCGGCAGTCTCTTTAGCTCCTGAATCAGTCTCGATACGGGTTCGGGATAATCCTTCACGATGCTTTCGCTTCTCCCGCGTTCAGAAGAGCCCTGGTATCTTCATTCCGCCTGTCATGTCCCCGAGCTGATTCTGAGCCTCTTCGTCGACCTTCCGGGCGGCCTCGTTCACGGCTGCGACGATGAGATCCTGCAGCATCTCTACATCATCACGATCCACAACCTCTGGATCGAGGGTGACACTCGAGACAACTTTGGACCCGTTCATACGAACGGTCACCATACCCCCTCCGGAACTAGCTTCGACTTCCATCGACTCCAGCTGTTGTTTGAATTTCTCTTGGAGGGCTTGGGCTTGTTTCATAATTTGATTCATGTTCTTCAGCATTGCTTGTCTACCTCTTGGCCAATCCGGTCAGTTTTCGAGACCACCTGGCTCGGTCTTGGTGCCGCCGTCAAGGGGTCGAACCTCTTCGATCTCGCCCTGAAACGTCTCGACGAAGCCACGAACCATTGGGTCCTTCACGGCACGCCGAAAAAGCTCCTCTTGTCCTTTAGAAACGTCTTCTTTGCGGGCGGGCTCTTCTTGCTCCTTATCAGGTTCGGCAAAGTGAACCTCGACCCGAAGCGTACGGCCAGCCACCTGCGAGGCCTCTTGTTCTAGAAGTTTGCGAAAGTCTTCCGCTTGTATTTGCTCCCTGAGAAAAGGTTGGTCGACAACGAAGCTCAAACGTAGACAATCCCCTTCGAGACTCGCTCCGTTGTGTTGGGAGACGAGAACCGCAAGCTTGGGCTTGGCCGATCGAATCCTCTCCAGAACCTGCTCCACGATTTCGGCGGGCTTCGTTGGCGTCGCCGGCGTGGGTTCCGATACTCTCTCTCGTCTTGAAGGAGCGGATTGTTCCCGGTCCTCGGTACCCTCTCGTGTTCCTGGAGACATCCTGTTCGCGGCGCCACGGGGTTCAGGGGAAGTGCCCTTTGACGGCGCGGCCCGGCGGTCAGCAGGCTTGTTGTCGCTCGGCGATCCTCCTCCTCCGGAGCTTCCCGCTCGCAGTCCAGATTCCAGAGCCTCAAATCGCGCGAGAAGATCCTCGAAAGACGCCAACCTTCGCATCTCGGACAGCTTAAGGAGAGCGACTTCCAGGTGAAATCGAGGCTCCGGCGACCAGCGCAGGGCCCCTTCGAGTTGTGTGAGGATTTCCAAGCACCGGATCAAGTCTTCCTCGGACACGAGCTCGGCCAGCTCCACGAGCTCCGTGCGCTCGCCGCCCATCTCGACCAGCTCGGGTGTGTCCGGCGCGATGCGAATGACGAGCACATCTCTAAAGAACTGCAGGAGGCCTCGGGAAAAGCTCAATAGATCACGCCCGCCACGCACCAGTTCATCCACGATGGTCAAGATCTCTGCTGTGTCGCGCTCCACGATGGCGCGTGTGGCACGACTCAAGACGTCACCGGAAATGAGACCAAGGAGCTCCGTCACATCAGTTTCGTTGATTTCCGCTCCCGCCGACGCTACGACTTGATCCAAAGCCGAGAGTGCGTCGCGGATGCTTCCCTCAGCAGCGCGGGCAATTTGCTTCAACGCCGCTTCGTTGATTGTGACGCCCTCCGCCACAGCAATGCGATGCAGCTGACCGGTGATCTCGCTGCTTGGGACCGCACGAAACTCGAACTGTTGGCAACGGGACACGATCGTGTCCGGTATCTTGTGATATTCCGTGGTCGCGAAGATGAATTTGAGATGCGGCGGCGGCTCTTCCAGGGTTTTGAGCAACGCGTTGAAGGAGTGAATGCTCAGCATGTGCACTTCGTCGATGACGTAGATCTTGAAACGATCCCGCGACGGGGCGTACTGCGAAGCTTCCAGCACCTCACGAATCCCCTCGACTTTAGTGTGGGATGCGCCATCGATCTCCAGGACGTCGAGACTCCGACTCGCGGCGATCTCTTTGCACGAAGGACATTCACCGCAAGGCTCGATGGTCGGCCCGGGACTCGAAGAGCAGTTGAAAGCCTTCGCTAGAATGCGGGCCGTCGTTGTCTTGCCCACACCCCGTACTCCGCAGAACAGGAATGCGTTTGCGATGCGACCTTTGGTGATAGCGTTCTTGAGCGTTCGAGTCACCGCGTCTTGGCCGATCACGTCATCGAAGACTTGCGGCCTCCATTTGAGTGCGAGTACTTGGTATGACATTTGTCGCTTCAAGCTGAGTGGGCTTCTACCCTTTATGCCTTGGCCCCATCTAGCAGCCAGGCGTCCCCGCCTCTCCCTCCACAAAGAGAGTGTAGAGGCCAGCTGAGGCGCTTCGCCTCATCCGACCCCCACGAAAGGAGCCCTGTGGTCCAGGTGTCCTGCGGCACAGTCGAGGATCCGCTTACCGCTGCTCCCTTCCGGGCCTGACGGAGTTCACAGGCTCGGCTCGCACAGTACCTGATCCACAGGGCAACTCGTTGTCCGGTCAATCGGCCGTTCACAATGCGTGGCGGAGGGGGTGGGATTCGAACCCACGGTAGGGTTGCCCCTACACTAGCTTTCCGGGCTAGCCAAATAAGCCACTCTTGCACCCCTCCGTCGGCTCACCGGACGAAAGGCTGGAGAACTCTCTCCTTTACGTCTTTTCACCGAGGTGGCCCGGGAACTCGCCGAAACTGAACATTATAGCGGGGCACGGGGCCGCCATCAATGGGTTCGTGCCTCCCATAGGTGGCACCGTGTATTAACCATCTGCAGTTGAAGCACTTCCGTTGCTCACGGACACTTCTCGGTCAGCGCGGCCACGCCCTCCGAGACGCGATGAAAACGTCTGCAGAAGACCCGTCATCTCGTCCAGACTGTGGTACGTCACGGGGACAATGACGAGCGTCAGGACCGTTGCGACGGTCAACCCGAAAATGACCGCCACTCCCATGGGACCCCACCACTGAGAGGACTCCACCCCCGTCTGGATGACGCGCTCGAAGAAGTCGATGTTGAGTCCGATCGTCAAAGGAATGAGACCCAGGACGGTAGTGACAGCCGTCAGAAAGACCGGGACGAAGACGGATGACACCCGCCTCGATGACCGCCTTGGTTTTCTCGTATCCGCGCTCGCGGAGCTGGCGGATGAAATCACAAAGCACGATCGCGTTGTTCACGACGACGCCGGCCAGGGAGATCACACCGATGCCGGTCATGATGATGCCAAACGGCATCTGCAGTAATGATGAGTCCCCACAACACGCCGATGAGCGAGAGGACGACCGATACCATGATGGTCATGGGCAAAATGAGGCTGTCGAACTGCGTGACCAGGACCAGCATGATGAGCAAGACGGCGATGACGAAGGCTCGCTGGACGAACGCGCGTGCTTCCTGCTCGTCCTGATTGGAGCCGGCAAACTCCCAACGATATCCGGCGGGCCAGTCCAGGCTCTCCAAACGAGCGGCAACTTCCTGCCGGACCGAATCCTCCGTGCGTCCCTGAGCTCGCACCACATCTCCGTCGATGGTCACGACCCGCTTGAGGTCCACGCGACGAATGGATGACGGGCCCGAGTCCCGGCTCGAGGCGAGCCACGGCACGAATGGGAATGGGAATGCCATCCTCATCGGGAACGGTCAGATCCGTCAGGTCCTCGAGACGTCGCACGATGGTCCGGATCGAGCCGGACGACGATATCGTACTCGTCCTCGCCGATCCGGTACTCGGAAGCATCGCTTCCTCGCACCGCCGTTTGGATCGTGTTGGCGATGTCGCGGGTGTGAACGCCGGCCAAAGCGGCTTCGATTCGGTCGACCTTACCCGGATCTCCGGCTTGCCTTGATTCAAATCGTCGTCCAGGTTGACCAGGCCGGGAACGGTACGGATGTGTTCCTGGACCTCCCGGCTCAACTCTTCGAGAACGTGAAAATCGTCCCCGAGGATCCGAATGGAAACCGGCTTCCCCGTGGGAGGGCCGTGGTTCGGCTTGTTCACCTTGATCTCGGCGCCTTCCAGGTCGCTCACCGCTCTGCGCACTTCCTCCATCGGTCACCAGCGAGTTTTTCTGTTCGCGGTCGATGCGATCGTACAAGTCCAGAGTCACTCGGCTCTTGTTGGAGACCGAAGAGCCCTGGCCACCGATATCCTCGAAGCTCTGGCCGCTCGAACCGACGTTGGCCAAGGTGTACTTCAAGTCCTTGGTCTCTGTCGTCAGGCCTTCGACCCGAGTGACGATGTCATCCGAGGTCTCCAGGGTCGCTCCGCTGGGCGCCTCGACATCGACGAAGATCTGACGAGGATCCATCTCGGGAAACAACTCGACGTCCTTTGCCCTTGAACACCGTAAACCACGACGGTCAAGGCAAGGATCGCCCCCATGCTCCAGATGATTCCCGCCCGGCGGTCGGTGACGTAGTGCAGACCAGCTTGAAGGGGACGTCGGAGCAACGACTCCAAACTAGCCAGAAGAGTCCTTGGAGGAGAAACGCCACCGCTCCCAAAGCCATGAGGATCCCGGCGACCGTGAAGAGAACCGGGACTCTTCCTTCCAGAAAAAACGCAACAAGAATGAGTCCTACACCTCCTGAGAATGACAGCACAAAGAAGACGAGAAGCGACCAATTTCGTCAAGAACCAGCCCCTCGTACCCTGATCGGCCCCCGACTCCAGAGCCCAAGCAAGGATCTGCCGGTAGTTGCGAAGGACCGCTCCTTCTTTCTTCGAGCTTTCTGGAGCCCTCGGCCGGCGGTTTCATGAGGTAGGCACACAAGGTCGGATTGAAGACCAAGGCCACGACGAGCGAAGCGGTCAATCCGATGATGAGCGTCACCGGAAGATAGGACATGAAATCGCCGATGATACCCGGCCACAAGAGCAAGGGCGCAAAAGCACAAAGCGTGGTGATGGTCGAGGCGATGACGGGAACCGCCACTTCTTTGGTGGCTTCGAGGCCGCCGTCGGACCGTCCTTTCCCATCTCCCGGTGACGGTAGATGTTCTCCACGATGACCACGGCGTTATCCACCAGCATCCCGAGAACCAGGATGAGGCTGAACAGGATCACCATGTTCAGCGTGTATCCCATGAACTGGATGACGATGAACGAGAGAAGCATCGACAAGCGGGATGGCGACCGCCACGAAGAGCGAGTTCCGGAATCCCAAGAAAGCCATCAGCACCACGACCACCAGGATCAGACCGGAGAGGATGTTGTTCTCGAGCTCCGATACGGTGTTGCGGATGTCCTTCGACATGTCGCCGACGATGGTCACCCGGGTGCCCGACGGAAGAGTGCGCTCGCAGACCTGCCAGCTCCTTCTTTGACCGCATCGGCCACCTCGACGATGTTGGCGCCGGTTCGCTTCTCGACGGTGAGCGTGACCGACGGATTGACGATCGAGCCGCGAGCGCGTCGATTCGTCCTCGAAGCCATAGACGACATGGGCCACGTCCTGGACGTAGATAGGCTCGCCGTCACGGACCTTGACGACGAAGTCTTCGATCTCGCGGGGATCGTCGATCTCCGCCGGCAAACGGACGAGATACTTGAGACTGCCGACGTCGATGTCGCCACCGGGGACGTTCAAGTTCTCCCGAGTCACGGCGATGATCAGGTCGGATGAGGCTCAACTCGTAGAAGCTGAGTCGTCGCGGATCGGCGAAGATGTGGACTTCTCGCTCTCTGCCCCCGATGACCTGGACGCGATTGACCCCTGGAATGGCTTCGAGATCGTCCTTGAGGTCCTCGGCGATCTCTTTGAGTTGGACGAGTCCGATCTCACCCGAGAGGCTCACGAGCAGGATGGGAATCTGGGACAGATCGATGTCCTGGACACGGGGATCGTCGACTTCCTCGGGAAGCTCCGGCTTGGCGATATCGACTTCGTCTCTGGCCTTTTGCAGAGCCGTGTCGAGATCCACCTCGGGATTGAACTCCACCTCGATGACCGACATGCCTTCGCTGCTGGTCGAACGGATCTCCTTGACGCCGGTGATGCCTTTGAGCTCGGTCTCGATGGGTCGGGTGATGAGCGTCTCGATGTCCTCGGGACTGACGCCGCTGTAGGCCGTCGTGACCAGGATCAGAGGGATCTTGATCTCCGGAAAGGACTCCAGAGGCAGCGAGAAGTAGGCCCCGCCCCCGCCACGACAATGATCGCAATGAGAACATAGACGGTCAAACGATGACGAATACTGTATTCGGTAATACGCACGGCTCTAATCCTGTTTTACGACTCGGATTGGATTTCCATCGACGAGATTGCGGTGTCCGCTAACGATGAGGGACTCACCCGCAGAAAGGCCTTCCAGCACCACGACTTGGTTTCCCTCGCTCGGTCCCAGAACGACATTCCGTTCTTGGGCGCGATTGTTGTTGTTGACAAACGCGACACTGCCTTGGTCGCGCTCGATGAGTGCATCCCGGGGCACGACGAGAGCACTCTCGTAGCGACGCTTCACGAGAGACACTCTCGCAATCATCCCCGGCCGGAGATCGTTGCCGGCATTAGTGATGGCGATCTCTGAGGGAAAAGTCCGGTTCTTATCGCTCGAAGCAAGCCCCAAGAAGTGGATTTTTCCCTCGAACACACGATCGGGATAAGCATCCACTTCGAGCGTGGCTTCACCACCGACTTTGAAATACGAAAGATCATTCTCGGGAATACCGACCGTTGCTTTGAGCCGGTCGACCTGATGGATCGTGGTGATCCTCGTCCCTGGGGTGGCCACTTCGCCAACGTCGACGTGCCGGCTGATCGCCAATCCCGAGATCGGAGCGTCGATGACAGAGCGTTCGAGGCGAAGCTTGGCCAGGTCTAAACGAGCTTGGGCTGCGTGGTACCGGGAGGTATAAGTGACGAGCTCCTGCCTCGGTACCGCTTGCCTGGCAAAAAGCTCCTTGGCCCGATTGAAGTTGGCTTCTGCTTCCTCGAGTGAGGCTTCCGCCTCCTGGAGCTGAACCTGTAGCAGGTCCGTACCGATACGGGCAAGCACCTGGCCCTTCTTGATGCGTTGGCCTTTCTCGAAACCGATCTCCTGGACGGTTCCCCCCAGCTCGGTGGACACCTCGACTTCGACCCACGGCTCGATGCGGCCGGTCAAAACGATCCGCTCTGTCAATTCCGTAGCTTCGAGCTCGACAATCGACACGTTGATGGGAGGTGGCTCATAATCGCCATTGCCCACCGGCTCCTCGTCGGCAGGCTGAGAACTGCATCCGGCCACCGACAAGATGACCATCATTACAATCCAGCCCAAGTGCGTTCTTCTTTTCTCGGATTTTGATCTCGATCTCATTGAAGTTCCCCAACTGCAGCATCCGGCTGCTCCGTCGAACCTGAAGCCGACAACACGGAATCGGGAGCATCGGCCCGATAACCTATGAGGTATTTGAGCTCGGCTAATGTGACCAGTGCTTCATGAACGGCTGACGCCAAAGTAAACTCCGCCTCTCGTAAGGCACGCGCCGCCTCGAGGAGATCCAATGTCGTGGCCGCTCCATACTGGAAGTTCTCTTCCGCAACGCGTTGCGCTTCATTGGACAGCTCGACGGCGGATTGCGCCACTTCGATGGCCTCGAGGACACGGACCCAAGTTCCCGTAGCCCTCTCGAGCTCCATGGCAAGCTCGGAGCGAAAGGATCCCTCTTCGAAGTTGCTCTGCGACACTTGCGAACGAAGGGCCGCGATTTCAGCGTTGGTGCTCAAGCCATCGAAAATCGTCCAGTCCAATCGAGCGCCGACGGACCAGGTATGGAGGCTCCAATCCTTGAGGTTGTCGAAATTGAACGTATTGATACCAAAGGTCGCCGTCGCACTGATTTCAGGCAGCAAATTGGATTGTGTGACCCCCACGCGAGCATCCAGGACGTTGCGATCGATAGCAAAGCGAAGGAGCTCCGGACGATGCTCGTTGGCAACGAGGAGGAGCTCTCGAGGCCCGTCGACCTCGGGTATCACAGCCGGAGCGACGAGCGGCAAGGTGATGTCAAATGGCGTGTCTACAGGTCGCCCCAACGCATCGTTGACGACCGCCACGGCGATCGCAAGATCGTTCTCGGCCGCTAGGATCTGCGGCCGAAGATTGGACAGCGAGACCTGAGCTTGAAGAAGATCGAGGCGGGTGGCATCTTCCAAATCGAACCGAGCCTGGACATGCTCGAGCTGGCGCTCTCGAGCCGCCCGCTCCGATTGGAGCACCACCAGTTGCTGCTTGGCCAACAGGTACCCATAGCATGCACGAGCGACGTCAAAGGACAGTTGGTTCTCGATTTCACGTACGTCCAAGAGAACGCCTTCAACCTCTTTGCGAGCTCCTTTCAGTGCGTTGGACACACGGCCGAACGTGTAGATAGGCTGCCGGACATCGAACTGCCAAACAAAATTGTTGAACTTGAAGGGGAGTAACGCCTCGGGAGGTATCCCTCCCCCTTCTCCGCCTTCTCCCCCTTCGAGGATTCGGGAAAAAAATGGGCTGTTACGGAGGCCCGGATCCCTGGTTTGATTGATCCCCAAGACACCGTTCAATCGGGGCAAAGCTTCGCTTCGCGCTTGCCGGATCAATTGGTCGAACTCGTTGATCTGTTCCCGGGCTTTGAGAGCTCTCGGGTTGGCCGCCAAGGCATATTCGACCGCCGTGGTGAGCGTGAGCATCTCCTTGGGAATGTCTTGCGATCTGTTGGGAGAGCCCATAGCGCTCGACATCAAGGTTGTGAGTAGCAGGAGTACGATGCTGATTGTCTTATTCACGGTATCTGCCTCAGGAAGCACTGGCCAACCGGCCTTTGGATTCTGCCAAACCGCCTCTCAGAAAAAGATCGAGCACGACGCGCGCTATTTTGTCTTGAGGATAGTGCTCCGGATCCTTCGCGGTACACATGAAGATGGACCGCGCAAGTCCATCGAGCGCTATGGCCATGGTCATGGGATCCAACTCGCGGAGCACTTTCTTTCGAATCCCCTCTTTCATGACCACCGCAAGCGTCGAGATGTGCTGCTCGTGAAGTTTGCGATGCTCTTGTTCAACCTCGGTATTGACGTTGAAGCGGAGTCCTTGCGCAATGGCCATGTGGAGCCGTAACAGAGGCGCGATTTCGGCCGATATCTTGGCCCGGTTCTCGAGGTAGTTTTCCAGCACGGCTTGGGTATCGCCATCCTCTGACAGCGGCGCGCTCAATGCGTCGAAAATCTCCGTCGATTTCTCCATCACAAGAGCTCTGTACAAATCTTCTTTGTTTTTGAAGAATTTGTAGAGGGTGCCGATGGCGAATTCGGCGCGCTCAGCGACCTCGTGCATCGAGACGTTGTGGTAGCCCTTTTCCGAGAAGAGCTCGAGGGCCGCGTCCAGCATCTCGTGCCGCTGCCACAGCTTCTCCCGTTCTCTTCGTGAGAGCTTCTTGTCATCCATGGTCTCTATATCCCATTCGAATGTGAATACTCGGTGTATATCTTATGAACATGACGTCACAATGTAAAAAATGACGTCATGTTCATAAATTATACGTCGCAAAACCCCATTTTCAAAAGGCGGAGGGGTTTCGTTTCGTTCGTTAAGGCTTACGAGCGGGAGACCAGAGTGGTTTCAAACTTGAAGCATCTATATCATTACAGGGCCATGGGCACTGCCGTTGAACCACAAGAAAGCAAGGAATCGACTCTATGACTCGTCAATCTCCCTATCTCTCAGTCAAGTCCACCGCGGGTGTCGCTATCACAGCCCTGCTCTTCCTGATCCCTACGTCAGTAGCAGAGGATGTATCCACGCATCGCTTCGAAATCTCCTTCCCGACCTCCGCTCACTCGGAGCCCATCACCGGGCGGGTGTACGTGATGATCTCCCGCACCAACGAAAAGGAACCTCGACTTCAAATCGGCCGAACAGGTGTGCCCTTTTTTGGGCGGGACGTCGAGAGGTTGGCACCAGGCAGTACAGCCACTATCGACGAAACGGATTTGGGATCTCCCGTGGCCTCGCTCCGCGAGCTACCTCTAGGAGATTACTACGTCCAGGCGTTCGTCAATATCTATTCCGAGTTCCGTCGCGCCGACGGTCACGTCTTGTGGATGCACGACGACCAGTGGGAAGGACAGCACTTCAATCGCTCACCTGGAAACCTCATGAGCGACGTTCAACAGGTTCATCTGGATCCACAAGCGGGATACAACCTCTCGTTGGAAGCCACCAACGTGATTCCGCCCATCGAGATCGCACCCGACACCGAATGGGTGAAGCGCTTCAAGTTCGAGAGCAAAATTCTCACGGAGTTTTGGGGTCGGCCCATCTATCTCGGTGCCACGGCGCTCCTCCCCAAAGGGTACGACCAAGAGACCATCGAGTACCCCGTGGTCTACTACCAGGGCCACTTCTCTCTCCAAGACCCCATGCGATTCAAAGAAGGGGAGGAGTTCTACCAGGAGTGGATCAAGGACGGATTCCCTCGAATGATGGTGGTCACGTTTCAGGATCCCACACCCTACTTCGACACGTCCTACTCGGTGAACTCCGTCAACGTCGGCCCCTACGGCGATGCCATCATGCAGGAACTGATACCCGAAGTAGAGAAGCGGTTTCGCATCATCAAAGAACCCTACGCCCGCATCCTCACGGGTGGCTCGACCGGTGGGTGGGAGTCTCTCGCCATGATGATCTTTCATCCGGACTTCTTTGGTGGGACGTTCTCCTACAGCCCCGACCCGGTCACCTTCACGAACGTGGAAGGGATCAACATCTATGAGGACGTGAACGCTTTCTATAAGCAGCACGAGTGGCGTCAGGTTCCCACGCCCAACACTCGAGAGAGTGACGGTGGTATCCGACTCACTTCCCAACAGCGCAATCACTTCGAGCTGGTCAGCGGAACGAAAGGTCGCTCGGGACAACAGCTCGATATTTGGTCCGCCGTCCATGGACCGATAGGCGATCGACGGCTACTTCAAGCCGTTATTCGACAAGTTCTCGGGAAATATCGATCCTCAAGTGGCGCAACACTGGAAGGAAAACTTCGATTTGCTCCATCACCTCAAGAAGAACTGGGCCACGCTAGGCCCTAAGCTCGTGGGCAAGATTCACGTCTACTGCGGCGACATGGACAACTTCTATTTGAACGTTCCCGTCAAGGAACTAGAAGCCTGGATGAAGACCACGTCGGATCCTCACTACCCGGGCTATTTCGTATTTGGCGACGGCAAGGGTCACGGATACGGGAGAGAAAAGGGAACCGAGGCGCGGCGGATCCGCCAGTGGGCGGAGTTCATTCTCCGCAACAAACCCGAGGGAACGGCGACACCTTGGTGGAGGTATTAGAGCCGCATAGCGGGGACAGTGGCAGTGGGCAGTGAAGAAGTAGGCGGTGAGCACTATCGGTGAACAGTCACCAGTGGAAGCCGCGAAAGCGACTATCGCACCGCGGGGAGTTTCTCGTTAGAATGAAGGCGTATGAGTAAAGACCCGACATTTCGCGTGCTCGGTGACACTCCTAGCCGGAGTGAGCGCTACCAGGCCTATCGACAAGAGTGGGATCGTCGAGGCGAGGAGCTGGACGAGAGCGATCATCCGGTCCATGTGGATCTCGAGTCGGTCGCGGTCTGCGACCTTCGTTGCGGTAGCTCCGAAGAAGATCCCCAAGGGTTCTGCCAGATCTGGACGCACGAGCACATTCGCACACTGGGATTCCGCGACCACACCTACATCCGTGGTTACATGGATCCCACGCTCTACGATCGGCTCATCCAAGAATGCGCCGACATCGGCGTCAGTTCCATCAAGCTCAACTACCGTGGAGAGCCGTCGCTTCATCCAGAGATCGTCCGTTTCGTCCGTACCGCATCCGAGCTCGGCTTTCCAGACATCATGATGAACACCAACGGTAACGGTGGTGCGAGAAAGAATCCCGAGCTCTTCGCACAAATCGTTCAAGCGGGCGTCACCGATCTCATGTTCTCCGTCGATGCCTGCGACGCTGAAACCTATCCGCGTCAGCGGGTCGGAGGCGACTGGGAGATACTTCTTCACTCGGTGCGCTCCGCTGTGGCGGCCCGTGCGGCAGGGAAGGGGAGTCCCGATTGCCGCATCCGAGCTTCCGTCGTCCGTACAGAGCTCAATCGACGAGACGTCGACACGGGGCGAATGGAGGAGTTCTGGAAAGAGTCGATGGGCGTGGACTGGATGTCGGTGAGTGAGTGCTACTTTCCTGCCGGGAATGAGCACCAGTGGCAAGCCGCTCTATGGAATCAGATGTCGGCTGAGGAGTTTCAGTGCTCCGATCCCTTCCGACGCATGGTCATCACGTGGGACGGCAAACACACGATGCCTTGCTGTCAGGGTTTCACCCTCGAGATCGACGGCGGGTCGGTCGTCCCCGATGAGCAAGGTTCCGGAGTGAGCGTCAAAGAGGCCTGGGACAGTCCGAACTTCCACCGACTTCGCCGGGCACATCGCGGCCGAACCTGGGACCGACCCGGTGAAGAAGGTGAGTCCATCTGCCGTTCTTGTGCCGTGACCAAGACCCCTGTAAAGCTTACGAAATAGGACCACCATTCAGGCCAAGGCATCCTCGACCGGCAAGCAGATCCGCGCCGTGGTTCCCCGGCCCTCGGTGCTCTCGATCTCGAGTTGCCCCCCATGCTCTACAACGATGCTACGGGATATGAACAGTCCCCAATTGGTCGTGGAAACGCGCTGCCCCTCTACGCGAAAGGTTGGATCGAAGAGGCGTGCCAAGCGTTCATGGGCAATGCCTCTCCCATCGTCGCGCACTTCCAGAACCACATCAGAGCCGCGCCGATGACTCGTTATTTGGATCGTTCCCCTCTCGTCCATGGAACTAGCGGAGTTCCTGAGTAAGTTGGCGAAGACGGCACTCATCTGTTGCGGCTTGCACTTCACCCGGGGGAGAGGTTTCAACTCCAGCAGAACATTGGCTTTCGGATCCAGTTCTCCTTGAAGAAGGTTCACCGATACGGACCATAGCTCATTGAGGTCGACCCAATGCTCCTCGGCACGGTCGAGGTTGGTCAACTGTTTCATTCGATCCACGGTCCTCGTGAGACGCTCTATGGACTGGCGCGCCGAGTCGGAAGCCCCCGCAATGACTTCTTTCAACCGAACCGTTGCTTGAAGATCGGATACCATTTTTTCACAAGCTGAAACCAATGTTTCAATCGAACTCGAGAGCGCTCCGATGGGCGAATTGAGCTCGTGGCTCAAGGCAGCCGCTAGGCGGCCCTGGGATGCTGCGTTCGCGGTGATCAAGAGGCGCGATTGTGCCTGTTTGAGCTCTTCGAACGCATGTTGCGCGGCACGGCGAGCCCGGTATCCACGAACGCGTTGATGGTAGACCACGGCGGTCAAGACACACGCCGTCAACGTGGTTTGTGACAGGCTCAGAACAAACATGGGAAGCTTTCCCGGCTCAATTGTGGCAAATCCCATCGGGGAGGTCACCGCAAGATGGAACGCTGCCATGGAGAGCCCAAGGGCGAGAGCGTGAAGTGGTTGGAGCGGTAGGGTGGCAATCCCCACTAGCATGATCACGGTGACATTGCCGGAAAGAACGAATACTGGCTCGGCCGCATCTGCTTGTGCATAGACCATGGCCACAAATACTAAGAAGCCATTCAGAATACCGATCCATCTCGCGAACGGCCTTACTGGAACCCAGAATGAAAGGCCCAGCGTCACAATCCCAAGCATGAAAATTCCGATGGGGCCGGAGATACGAAAGTGCTGCTGCATCTCAGGGACCCAGGCCAGGCCAACGGCGATTGTAAACAGGGGCGCGGCGATATCGACGCCGGCAACGATGCGAAGGCCGAAGAGGGAGAGACGATCAAGCTCTTCCTTGAACCGCGGGTCCCTTCTCTCTTCATCAGGAAGGAAATAGCGTAGGAATGTCTTCCACATAGACGTCACTTTAGCCAGTCCCTCAGAAACTTATCAAGTCATCTCGCCGTTTGCGAATCCCCGTGCCAAAATAGCAGCTATGTGGATCACAAGACGACTCGCTCCGCTATTGATAGCTGCATTCGTTTCTTCGAACGCGGCCGCTGGAAGCCAAGGACCAGATAACGACCTCATGGGTCAACCTCTCGCCCCGTGGTCGGATGGAGTCCTCGACATCCATCACATCAGTACGGGCAAAGGCCATTCAACGTTTGTCTTACAACGGCGGCGATTTGAGCGGGATTCCCAACGTCGGGCATCCGTCATGGCAGAACATGGAGACGCCCGTGGCCAAAGCGTTGGGACCCGTCGAGGTTCACGTGGTCAATCACCATGGTTCCATCGACCCGGCGAGTCCTTTCTTCCTCGCAACCCTCCGGCCCTGCGTCCATATCATCCCGGCTTGGTCACCGACGCACCCGGCACCGAGCGTCCTCGAGCGCCTTTTGTCCGAAAGGGCCTATCCAGGTCCTCGAGACGTTTTCATTCTCGAGTTTCGTGAACCGACGAAAGCCACCATTGGTCAAAGAGCGGAGAGCGTTCAAAGCGATGTTGGCCTGTCGTGGTTCGCGTGGCCCCTGGCGGAGCAAGCTACCGTGTTTTCGTACTCGAAAATTCCAAGGAGACGTTCGAGGTCAAGGCGGTTTTTGGGTCATACAAATCGACGTAGGAATTCAAGAAGCGCAGATCAACGCGTTCGCTTCAGCAGGACTAACGAAAGGTCATCGAAGGGGGGGGCGTCGCCTATGAATTTGTCGACGTCGGAAAGGACGCGTTCGCCAATAGACTCGACCGGGAGATCTTTCAAGCCCGATAGGAGCTGGACCAAACGTGCATCACCGAAGAACTCGCCTTCGGGGCTAATGGCCTCGGACAATCCATCCGAGTAGGCAACCAGAAGGTCTCCTTTTCCGAGCTCGACACCTTGCTCTTGGTAGGTCATTTCGGTGAGAAGGCCATAAGCCGCCCCGCCACGAGGCAGTTCCTCGATCGTGTCGGTTCGCAAGATGAGCGGAGGTAGGTGGCCTGCATTCAAGAGTCGGAGCTTCCCCGAGTCCGGCCCGAGCTCGATGTAGATCATCGATGCAAAACGGTTCCTGAGCCCATCTCGATAAATGATCCGGTTGACAGTCCTTCCTAAATCAGAGAGCTCCTCGAAACCGGGCGCCAGTGCTCTCAAGGTCGCTTGGAGCTTGGACATGAGCAGGGCCGCACCCAGCCCCTTGCCGGCGACGTCCCCGATGGCAATGCCCCACCGATCATTGTCCATTTCGATGTAATCCACGAGGTCGCCACCGACTTCGTTGGCCGGATGGGTGTACAACCAGATCTCCCACCCCGACACTACGGGATTCTCGCGCGGCAACATGGCTATCTGAACCGCCCGGCCGACCGCCAGTTCGTCTGTCGCCACCAGCTTGTCCTTGAGCTCGAGAAGTAGAATGACGAGGAGTAGGACAAAGCCCAGTGATCTCACGTTGAGATTGCCCGCTCCGATGTCGATGCTCACGGTGGAGATGATGAAGGCGACGAGCAGCAGAATCCGTCTCGCGGGCGTGAGCTTGTGGTACATACTCTTGAACACCCACACGATGAGATGCGCCCACCTGCTGAAGGCACCCATCTTGGAGAGCCGCTCTCTCTCCTCGTCGTCGAGATAGAACTGGTAGACATCCTTCAGGTCCCTGCGGAGATTCTTTTCGAAATCTCCCCATCGCTGTCCCCCGACAGTCCTCGCCGCGGCTGTCGTGAGTAAAGCGGCATGATCGACTCCCAAGGCCCGGTATCTCCGAACCGAGGCCACGAGCGTGGCCACGAGCGCGATGGCAAAGGATAGTTGAATGATCCTTCCTATGGTGTGGCCAATTTGCCGAGTAGGCATTCCGGAGATTTGAATTCCCCTCCGAAAGAAGTCCCCGTTTTCTCTCAAGCTCCACCAGAGGATCCACGCGCCGTACAGGCCCAGACCAAACTCCATCCAACGGGTCTCTCGTGTCCACCTGCCATTTCGCAGCAGAAAAATATGCTGGACCAAGGAGAGCATCCACCAGAGGTTCAACAGGGATACGGGCAGGCGAAGTCCCAGATGGGCGGGAGTAAGAATGACGACATCTTCTCCAGCCGATAGGAGGATGCCGAAGTATTCCGGCACAAAATTGAAGAGAATGAGCAAGGCCGAGAGGAGAACGATCTTGAAAGTCACCCCGGCTCGGTTGATTCGATCGATCTCGTTCACGATCAGTATTCCGTATATTTCTGTGATTTTCCCTTTACGAGGCCGACCGGGTATTTCTTCTCGTTCTTCTCTAGCTTTTCTGCTGCCGCTCGAAGGGGATCGACCCCAAGTTTGTCGGAGAGGTTCACGAGATAAATCATGACGTCACCGATCTCGTCGGCGAGCTCTGCCCGTTTGTCTTCGCCGAGACCGCGGCTCTCTTCTTCGGTGAGCCACTGAAAGTGCTCGACGATCTCGGCCACTTCGACCGCAAGCGCCATCGCAAGATTCTTAGGGGAGTGAAATTGCTCCCAGTCTCTGGCTTCTGCAAAGAGGCGGAGTCGCTTCACCAATTCCTGCATCTAAAGGTTCCTCCGACACGGTTGTTTATATACCGCACCGCACGAGGTTTGCATCTCGAAGCCGGGTCCATAGAATGACGATCTTCTTTCTCGAGAAAAAGAATGAAACCATGAATGCTCCCGGACACGACACACCACGCCCGACCGGCTATCTCGAGCTCATCCGTAGCAACCGGAATTTTCGCCAACTTTGGTACGGACAGATCACCAGTCTTTTCGGCGATTGGTTCAATCTCATTGCATCGGCGTCGCTGGTTGCCCAGCTCACCGGTTCCGGCGTGGCCATCGGGGGTTTGTTCGTGGTGCGAATGCTCGCCCCCTTCCTCGTGAGCCCGTTCGCCGGAGTTGCCGCCGACCGATACAACCGAAAGACGTTGCTCATCCTCACTGATGTAATACGAGCCGTTATCGTCTTAGGGTTCCTTCTCGTACGTACGGAAGAGCAAGTCTGGGCACTTTATGCACTTACGGCCCTGCAGCTCGCCCTCACAGGGTTTTTCTTCCCGACTCGCAACGCCATTTTGCCCGACATCGTCTCCCGCCAAGAGCTCGGTGCCGCCAACGCACTCACCTCCGCCACATGGTCTGTCATGCTCGCGTTTGGAGCCGCGATGGGAGGGCTGGTGGCAGGCGGATGGGGCGTTTACCCCGCCTTCGTCATCGATTCGTTGACCTTTGTCTTGTCCGCTTTCTTCATCACTCGTATCCACTATCGAGCGGAGCACATGCACGAGAACGATGGGTCCCTCGCGGAAGCCTTGCGTCAATACCTCGAGGGGTTACGCTATCTCAAGCAACACGCTGACATTCTCGTCATTTCTCTTCACAAAGCCGCGTTGACGCTCTTCGTTGCCGGAGCGTTCGACGTGATCCAAGTCTCCATCGCCAAGGATGTCTTCGTCCTCGGCAAAGGCGGCGGCATCAGTCTTGGACTGATGTACGCCTTTGTCGGCGTGGGCTCGGGCATCGGTCCTATCCTCGCGAGGCGATTCACAGGAGATAGAGATCGACCCATGCGGGTGGCGTTGATGCTTGCCTACGTCGCGATGGCGGCGGGATTGCTCATCACGTCGTCCTTGGCAAGCCTCAGCATCGTCCTCCTCGGTGCGACCCTGCGGGCGGTGGGCGGTGGAATGATTTGGGTGTTTTCCACTCAGCTCCTCCTTCACCTCGTGCCGAACAAAGTGCGGGGCCGCGTATTCTCCACGGAGTTCGCCTTCATGACGCTCGCAATGGCCATTAGTGCGGCTACGGCCGGCTGGGCTCTAGACCAAACGCCGGTGGGCATCTCGGGAATACTGCAACGAATGGCAGGAGTGACACTCATCCCCGGTTTCCTTTGGGCCTTGTGGGTCACGTGGCGAGTCCAAAAAGTGACAGCGAAATGAAGAAGTGGGGACGGTCCTCTTTCTTCCAGCCGCAGTGAGCCGGGGACAGCCCCCACGTCGAATGATTCATTTGACCCAGCTCGATATCTTTGCGAGACTGTTATCTGGGCGTTTCGAGTTCGAGGCCAGATTTTTTTGGGCGCGGGCCTCGAATCATTTATATTCAGAAGTTTAGAGACTTTCCATTCGACAAGGCTGACTCGAGAAGAGCCGCGCGATATTGGCTGAAGACCGGCCCGTCGAGTCAAAAGAACCATTAGATGCACCAGTGGAAAAGCGCGGTCGTATCGGTGTTGGTCTGTGTTCTCACCTTGGCCGTCATTCCTCTTTCCGCACAAGACTCCGCATATGCGGTTGACGCGATTGACGACGCCGTCCTAGAACCGTTGGAGCTCCCCGAGGGCTCCATCGATGGCCCGCCGGCGCCCGCCCCCCCAGACATCGTCTCCCGAGACGATCGCGGAGGCGTTACCTTGCGCGCGATACGACTGTCCGACCCACTCGTGGTGGACGGCAAACTCGAGGAAAGCGCTTATCGACGTATCCCTTCCATCGATGGGTTTATTCAGCAAGAGCCTCGAGAAGGCGAGCCGGCCACGGAACGCACCGAGGTCTGGGTGTTCTTCGACAAGGACAACGTATACGTCGCCGCCCGCTGTTGGGACAGCCATCCCGAACGTATCGTGGCGAACGAGATGCGGCGGGACAACCGTAACATCTTCAACAACGATAACTTCGCCGTCATTCTGGACACCTTCTACGACCGCCGGAACGGATTCCTGTTCCACACCAATCCACTCGGCGGGCTCTACGACGCGCAAGTGACGGACGAGCGGAACACCAACAGTGACTGGAACACGGTCTGGGACGTGAAAACCGGTCGCTTTCCCGAGGGCTGGACCGTGGAAATGGTGCTTCCTTTCAAGTCGCTTCGGTACAAACCCGGAACCTCACAAATCTGGGGCATCAACTTTCGGCGCATCGTTCGGTGGAAAAACGAGTGCAGCTATCTCACGCCCATTGCTGCCGCTTTTCGGGCAGGGCGGACTCCTCAAGCTTTCGCAAGCCGCTACGCTCGTCGGCATCGAACCGCCTGCACGCTCGCTCAATCTCGAAGCTCAAGCCTTACGCAACCGCGGGCGTGAGAACGGACTTGACCGCCGACGATCCCTTCTCCAACGACCTCGACGGCGACGCCGGTTTCGACGTCAAGTACGGGGTGACCCGCAGCCTCATTTTCGACTTCACCTACAACACGGATTTCGCCCAAGTCGAGAACGACGAGCAGCAGGTGAATCTGACTCGGTTCAGCCTTGTTCTTTCCCGAAAAGCGTGAGTTTTTCCTCGAGGGCCAAGGCATTTTCAATTTCGGTGGCCGAACGACTCGTCGCGGCGGCGGGGGTGGTGGGCAATCGGACATGCCCATCATGTTCTTTAGCCGTCGAATCGGGCTCGACGACGAGCTACGGTGTTCCCATCAATTTTGGCGGACGGCTAACGGGACGCACCGGGAAGTTCACCGTTGGGACACTCGCGATGCAGACCGGATGACCTCGTGGATACGGGTGTTCCCACGACCAACTTCGCCGTCGCCCGAGTGAAACGAGACATCCTCCGGCGGAGCAACATCGGCTTCATCTCCACCTACCGTTCGGAGACTTTCGACGAGGACATCGGGGGCTCCAACGGTTCGAACACACTCTTCGGGGTCGACGGCAACTTCACGTTCTTCCAAAACCTCGATATCAATACCTACTGGGCACGCACGTGGACATCCGGTCTCAACGAAGGAGACACGAGCTACTTGGGGAGCGTACGCTACGGCGGAGATCGCTACGGCGTCGAGCTCGAGCACCTGAAGATTGGAGAGAACTTCAAGCCGGAAGTGGGGTTCCTGCGACGTCAAGACATTCGAAAAACGTCCGCCGAGCTCCGATTCAGTCCACGGGCAACGTCCATCCCGGCCGTTCGAAAGTTCAACTTCGAAGGTAAATACGACCACGTCGCGAACACTCGTGGTCTACGTCGAAACCCAGCGAAGGTCAGCTCGAGTTTCGGACCGACCTCGAAAACGGCGATTTCTTTCGCTGTCGAGTACACTCGGAACTACGAGTACCTCGCTGAAGAGTTCGAGATAGCTGATGACGTCTTCTTACCGATCGGTGGCTACGACTTCCAGAACCTCCGATATACCTACCGGTTTCGGCCCGCAACGGCCCATGTCGGGTTTCGTGAGTTTCCAACACGGAAGCTTTTTCAACGGGAACCGAAAGGAGATCAGTTATTTCGGCCGCTTCGAGATGACGCGCCAGTTCACGCTCGAACCGAGGATTTCTCAAAACTGGATTGACTTGGTCCAGGGCTAGTTTCACAACGACTCTTCTTCGTCTTCGCGCGGACTACATGTTTTCACCCCGTTCCTTCGTCGGAGCGCTCCTCCAGTACAACACGTCCAACAACTCTTTCTCGACGAATGTCCGCTTCCGCTGGGAGTACCGGCCCGGGAGCGACATCTTCGTCGTCTACAGTGACGGGCGGGATACGACGCTAGGCGGCTTTCCCCAGCTCGAGAACCGAAGCCTGGTAGTCAAGGTCACCCGCCTCTTCCGCCTGTAGGGTCAGGCCTCACTGCAAAAGTAGACCCACGCGCGGAGGCCTGACCCTCCTTGGCCTCTCTGCCGAAGGCCGACCCACGACCGACGCGTTCGGAATCGGGTCTGGCCCCGGGCGTTCGAAAACTGTGGAAAACTCAAGACACAGAGGCCGGACCCTCTTAAGTCATTCCCAACAAAGGGCTCGGCACGGTCAGGCCTCTGTCCGTGGGGTCGACTTCCGCCAGTCATGCCTTAGCCCGGTTGCGTTTTTTTCCAAAAACACTTGACAGAAGTCACTCATAATTGTATTAATACACTAGAACAATAGTGAACCGTTACACTAGGACATTGATGAAAGGAGGCTGCCGGTGTCCATGAAGATTCACCTCGACCTGAAGAGTGGGGTGCCGTTCTACCGGCAAATCATCGACCAGGTGAAAAGCGCCATGGCCACCGGCAGACTGGAGCCGGGCAACCGCCTCCCCACAGTACGCCAGCTTGCAGTGGATCTCTCCGTCAATCCCAACACGGTGAGCCGGGCTTACACGGAGCTCGAGCTCACGGGACTCGTGGAGACGCATATGGGCTCGGGCACGTTCGTGGGTCAAAAGAAGGTCGAGCAGGACGACGTAGAACGGCGACGCATCCTTGATGAGATATGTCAGGAGTTTCTTGTCTCGGGCCTCCTCTCACGGATTTATTCTCGACGACATTTTGGAGAACCTCGAGCAGCGGAAGAACCGCTGAGAAAGGAAAGGAGCCATGAAAAAGCAAAGTGCTCAGTTCGGACTCGGAGCGCTGGAACGATTCGCAACGAGTTTTCGCGCCGACTTCCGCTTTGGTCCCATCAACATGTATGGTCTTACTCGCGATGTGTCTCGTGGGCCTCGTCCTCCATTTGACGATCTATCCCTTCGACCTCCAAGTGGTCATCACGATGCTCGCCACAGCCCTCGTCTTGGCCGTCACGCTCCGCTGTCTCTCAGATATGGGAATCGGCATTGATCATGGCCACAATGGCGGGATTGGCGGTCTACCTCCGACACCGCCCTGATAGTCGCGATCCTCGTGACCGCAGTGGTCGTGGCCGGACTCGTCTCCCCTTGTCTCCAGATGGCGTACCAATGGGAGAAGGCGGTCATGCTGCGCTTCGGTAGTTTTCGAGGGCTCCGAGGCTCCGGCCTTTTCTTCATGTTGCCGGTCATCGACAAGGTCTCCAACTACGTAGACCAAAGGATCCGGGTCACAGACTTCAAGGCGGAGACCACCCTGACCCGAGATACGGTTCCCGTCAATGTAGATGCCATCGCATTCTGGATGGTGTGGGATGCTGAGAAATCGGTACTCGAGGTCGAAGACTTCATTGACGCGGTGACCCTTTCCGCGCAAACAGGCCTGAGAGACGCGATCGGTAAGCACGAGTTAGCCGACATGCTCTCTCATCGCGAGCGGCTTGGGAAGGAAATCCAGCAAGTTCTCGACGCCAAGACCAACGTTTGGGGCATCACGGTTCAGTCCGTCGAGATTCAGAGACATCATCATTCCAAAGGCCCTCGAGGATGCCATGAGCCGCCAAGCCCAAGCGGAACGAGAGCGCCAATCTCGAATCATCCTCGCCACTGCAGAGACGGAGATTGCCGAGAAGTTCGCCGAAGCTTCCGAGCACTACAAGCACAATCAGGCGGCACTTCACCTTCGCGCCATGAACATGGTCTTCGAAGGACTCAAGCAAAAAGGCTCCATGATCATCGTACCGAGCACGGCTGTAGAGACCATGGGCTTGGGGGCCATGGGGGGATTGACGGCATTCGACCGGATCCTCGGGACGGGGAAAGAATCAGACAAAGGTGAAGAAGAACCCCCAACCGCTGAGGATGACAAGGAAGCCTCGTAAAGCCTGAAAGGAGCCGATCATGTCACACAGGGGTCCGAAGGCTTTGGTACCGCTACCGGAGCGCGACATAGATATGCCCGCCACTCGAGACGAGACTCCGTCCGAAGTCTCCGTGAATGAGATTAGAGAGTTGGCGAACCACGCCCAAAGCACGGGCAACAAGAAAAGGCGGCTCCGTTGGCTCTTCGTTCTCCTCGCGCTCGTTGCGGGAGCTCTCGCCTTGCGTTTCACCGTTTTCGATCCCAAGCCGGTACCGGTGACGGTCGCGCGAGTGACTCGCGGCGACGTGGAGCAAACGGTCACCAACACCCGCGCCGGGACCGTCAAAGCCCGTCTGAGAGCGCGACTCTCGCCCGAGATCGGCGGCCGCGTGGTGGCGCTTCCTTTTCGCGAAGGATCTCGCGTGAAGAAGGGCGACCTGTTGCTTCGGCTCGAAGACTCCGTGCAGCGAGCGCACTTCGAGCTTGCCACCGAGGACGTGCGGACGGCGGAAGCCCAGGCCGATGAGGTCTGCTTTTCCGCTGAGCTCGCCGAAACAGAGCTCCAACGAGCGCTGGACCTCAACGAAGGCGGCGTGATCAGTCATCAGATCGTCGACAGGCGGCGGTCCGAGCGGGATCGCTCCCAGGCGTCTTGCCGGGCCGGAAGGGCCCGTTTGGACCAAGCCCATGCTCAGAAACGACTGACTGAAGCAGAGCTCGCAAGGACCGTGCTCCGAGCCCCCTTTGATGGAGTGATCGCAGACATGAGTACGGAGCTAGGGGAGTGGATCACCCCCGCACCGCCCGGAGTCCCCATCCCACCCATCATGGATCTCATCGACCGCACGTCGGCCTTTGTGGAGGCCCCCATCGACGAGATGGACGCGGAGCGGGTCAAGGTCGGACAAGAAGTGCGCGTGAGTGTCGACTCCCGCCGCGGCGAGCAATTCAAAGGGAAGTTGGTTCGAGTAGCGGCCTATGTCCTCGATGTGGTGGAGCAAAACCGCACCGTGGAGATCGAGGCAGAGCTCGACGACGCGGCCATGGCTGCGAATCTCTTGCCGGGAACCTCAGCAGACATCGAGGTCATTCTCACCCGGAGTGAGAATGTGCTGGTCATTCCCACCGGTGCTATTGGACCTGGCAGCAACGTGCTCGTCGTCGAAGGCGGTCAGCTCATAGAAAAAACGATCACACTGGGTGTTCGAAACTGGCGCACCACCGAAGTCGAGGCAGGCCTAGACGAAGGGGACACCGTCGTTGTCTCGAGAGACTCACCTGATATCCAACCCGGAGCCCGCGTGGTCATCGAGGAGGAATCATGATCCAGGTGTCGGACCTCACGCGCAGCTACCCCATGGGAAGCTCCGTCGTCCACGCCCTCAAAGGCGTGAGCTTGAACATCGAGGACGGCGAGCATGTAGCCGTGGTCGGTCCTTCGGGATCGGGCAAGTCCACGTTGCTCCACATTCTGGGCTGCTTGGATCGCCCTACATCGGGCTCATATTCGTTTCGCCGGACAAGAAGTAGGTGCCCTCGATGAGGACGAGTTGTCACGTCTTCGGGGATACCACATCGGATTCGTCTTCCAGTTCTTTCACTTGCTCTCGCGCCTCTCCGCCCTCAAGAACGTCGAGGTCCCCATGCTGTTTGCCGGCATCGACCGCGAGAAGCGTCGTGAGCTTGCCACAAAAGCGCTGAAAGCCGTTGGACTCGGGCACCGGCTCGACCACCGACCCGAGCAGTTGTCCGGCGGCGAAAGGCAGCGCGTGGCCATTGCCCGTGCGGTCGTCATGGGTCCTCAGCTCTTGCTCGCCGATGAGCCCACGGGAAACCTCGATCGCGCCTCCGCTAGAGAAGTCATGGAGCTTCTCGAGACCATGAATGCGAGACGGACTCACACTGATTGTAGTCACCCATGACGCCGCAGTGGCTCAGCGAGCGCGATCGGGTCATCCGCATGGATGACGGGGAGCTCGTGAATGGAAACGGATAGAAGGCAAGGCCGATGAGTGCAAGCCGAGAAGGACGCTGACTCTCTTCTGCGAAGGCTGTCCTTGCGCGATCTCGTTCGATTTGCTGGTGGTGCTCTCATTGGGCACCGTCTCCGCACGGGCCTCTCGGTCCTGGGCGTATCTGTCGGGATTGCCGCCGTCGTCGCTCTCACCGCTCTGGGAGAAGGAGCGCGGCTCTATGTCATCCGCGAGTTCTCGGCCATGGGAAGCAATCTGTTGATCGTCCTGCCCGGGAAAGTAGAAACAACGGGTGCCTTGCCGTACGGCGGCGTCACCCACGATCTGACCTTGGAAGACTTCCGGATGCTCGAGAGCCACGTGCCCCGCGTGCGACGTGCCGCTCCCGCATCCATGGGAACTGAAACCGTGCGCTTTGGCAGCAAGTCCCGACAGGCACCCATTCTCGGTACGACCCCCGAGCTCCTCGAGATCCGACGACTCGAAGTCAGCTCCGGTCGTTTCCTCTCTGAAGGCGATCTCACTCGAGGAGGAGCCGAAGTCGTGCTCGGTGTCAACGTGGCAAACGAGCTTTTTGGCTCGGAGAACCCCCTCGGGCAGGCTGTGCGGATCGGTGCCTGGCGCTTCCGTGTCGTGGGCATACTCGAGCCACGGGGACGATCGCTCGGATTCGACATGGACGATCTCGTGATCGTGCCCATTCAAACCGGCATGACCATGTTCAACCGTAGCTCCCTTTTTCGAATCATCGTCGAGGTCCGTCAGCCAAACGAAATGAATCAAGCGCGCGACGACTTACTTCGGTTCTTCGCCGAGCGACACCGCGCCGAAGATGTCACCGTCATCTCGCAAGATGCGATGCTGGCTTCCTTCTCGTCCATCCTTCAAGCCATGACGCTCGCACTCGCGGGGATTGCTTCCATCTCCCTCGTGGTTGCGGGAGTCGGCATCATGAATGTCATGCTGGTATCGGTCACGGAACGTCGCGCGGAAATCGGACTCCTCAAGGCTCTGGGCGCCGCCAACCGCCAAATCCTCGCCGTGTTTCTCTCCGAGGCGGTTCTTCTGGCAGGAGCCGGGGGTCTCGTGGGACTCACCGCCGGCTATACCGCCGTTCGTCTCTTCGTCAGGGTACTACCCGAGCTTTCCCGCTTCTCCACCTATTTGGGCGGTGGTTTCAGCGGTCGCCCTTTCGCTCTTGGTCGGTGTGGGTTTCGGCGTATGGCCGGCGCGACGAGCCACGCGGCTCGACCCGGTGAGTGCTCTGAGAGGGAGGTAGACGGCCGATGTGGGAGTTCGTTACTGGGGCCATTCGAGGACACCGACTGCGCTCGGGTCTATCTGCACTTGGCGTCGCCATCGGGGTGGCCACCGTCATCCTACTGACCTCCCTAGGCGAGGGCACCAAAGAGTACATGGTCGAGCAATTCACGCAGTTCGGTACGCACATCATCGCCATCAATCCAGGAAAGGTCGAGACCATCGGTATACCTGGTGTCCTGGGAGGCACCACTCACAAGCTTGAAATCGAAGATGCGGAGGCACTTCGGCAAATCTCTGGAGTGGAGCACCTGATCCCTTTTGTCATGGGGCAAGCCCGCGTCGAGGGAGGGGAGCGGGGGCGTCACGTCTTCGTCTTCGGCACGACACATGAGATGCCCTCGACCTGGAACTTCACGGTGGCGCAAGGGACGTTCCTGCCCGAGATCGATCCGAGGCGACAGGGATCGCATGCAGTGCTCGGACCCAAGCTGGCTCGTGAGCTCTTCGAGGGAAGGTCGCCCTTGGGCGAGCGGGTGCGAGTCGGGGGGCGCAGTTTCCTCGTTGTTGGCGTCATGGAGGCGAAGGGTCAGCTTCTAGGATTCGACATGGACGATTTGGCCTACATTCCCGTCGCGAGCGCCATGGATCTCTTCGAGATGGACGAGCTCATCGAGATCGATTTGCTCGCTCAAAGTGGTGACGCCGTTCCCAAAGTCGTCGAAGAAGCCACGCGAATTCTAAAGGATCGGCACCGCGGCGAAGAGGACTTCACCATCACGACCGAGCAGGAAATGCTCGATTCCTTTGGTCGAGTGATGAACATGATCACCGCGGCCGTCAGCGGAATCGCCGGGATCTCTTTACTGGTCGGAGGTGTCGGTATCCTCACCATCATGTGGATATCGGTTCACGAGCGTACGAATGAAATCGGTCTCCTACGAGCACTAGGACTCACACCCTCCAAGGTGGCACGACTCTTCCTCCTCGAAGCCGTCCTCATCGCCTGCCTTGGCGGGGTGACGGGCGTGGCGGTGGGCTTTGGTATCGGAAAACTGATCCGTCTCTTGATCCCGGGCTTGCCCATCGCCACGCCTCCGGGAGCCGTGGCCGCGGCCCTAGCCATGTCCCTCTTCGTTGGTGTGGTGAGCGGATACATGCCCGCCCGACGCGCCGCGAATCTCGATCCCGTGGAGGCCCTGAGAGAGGAGTAAGCACTAATGAATCTCGAAATCGAAACGTTTGGCCGAACGAGTATCGTTCGCATAAGAGAAAAAGAGCTCGACTATCCGCAGCTTCACACGCTCTTCAATGGCGTGTCAGCGCTCATCGATTCCGGCACCCGTGAATTGGTTATCAACCTCGATTGGATCACCTATCTCGACAGCGCTTCGCTGGGCTGCCTCATGGACATCTTCCACCTCATGTCCGAGCACGGCGGAACGGTAAAGCTGGTAGGCCTGCAAGAACGGGTTCGATCCCTGACCACGATGGTCGGGCTGAACCGGCACATGGAGGTCATTGGAAAAGAAGAAACTCACTCGGTAGGTGTTTGACTTGAGAGTTGCCATGGTCGACCTCCGTTTCCTTTCTTGCGCTTGCTTCACCCAAGTATACGGAGGTGACCATTTCTAGAGTGCGTCGGCTATGCAAAGTAATGTAAAGCGCCGCGGATCCTACTTCTTCTTGGGCTGCGGCCCGGAGCTGACATGCGGCGCAAGCTTGTCCCACTCGCTCGACGCCACGCAGTACAAGCAGAAGTCGCCGTGGTCGTAGATCGAACAGTTTATCGGGCCGCGCTTATCCTTGTGCACGTAGGCTCCGACAAAGGGCGTCTTGGTCGGCCTCACCACTCTGGTGAGCACCCACGTGATGCCATCCGCGCCGTTCTTGCCCGTGAGCAGACTGTCGCGCTCCCACTCGTTCTGTTCCAGGAAGTCGACGCCAAAGAGCTTCAGCACGCTCAGCAGGGGGTGCACGGTGCGCTGGAAACCCCCACGCTTCTCGCCCGGCATCATCATCGCTCCGGAGCCCATGCCGACGTACTTTGTCACGCCGGCAGCCTTCATGGCGTTCCAGACGTGCGGCAGGCTGTGCGTCTTCGGACGCTTCTTCCTGTCGTCGCCGAGCGCCGAGATGACGCCATCGCAGCCCGTAAACGCCTCCTTCAACTTCTCCTCTTCATCCAGCTGCGTCTCGACCACCGTAGTCGTCGGCTTCACGTCTTTGAACTTGTGCGGCGACCGCGTGACCACCACCGCCTCGACACCGATCTCCTCGGCCCGGGCGAGGATCCCCTTGCCGTAGGTTCCGCTGGCGCCGATGATCGCCACCTTAACGGGCTTCGCAACGTTCGTGCTCATAACGACCTAGTGAATGACTTCGCCTGTCCATCGGTCACGCCCAGCCCAAAAAGGGCATTCAGGACATTGTTGTCCCTCTGGATAGTCGACTCCCTCTTCGTGTGGACAGCCGATAATCCTGTCGGCCATGACCACTGATTTCGCTCCGTGGCTGTCAATGAAGTCGATAATCTCGGGTCCAACGGTCGGATCTGACTTGATGTCGGCACCTTCGGACCGCCAACGTTTCATGGCTTCCGGCTCCGCACCTTCGGACGGGACGATCCCAACTGCGATCTTGGTTGCCACTTTATCGTTCGGACCATAGAACGCAACCGTTGCTATAGGATATCCCCGAAAACCTTTTTTGGCCCTCTTGCGTAGCATCGACGACGATTGTCTCTTCTTGCTTTTCATGAGCGTGACCTCACTGAGTGCGTTCAAACAGTCGAGCTAAGCTTCCGGCGGAACGCTAGCGGTATCGGGGAAATCAATAGGGGAAAGTGTTCCGACCGTCAACTGGAGCTCGGTTAACCATCACCTTCTTGATTGCCAACGTTTGGGATCGCGTTTGGCATGAAAACAAGCAACGACCACCACCTGCTTGTGGACAAGGCGATACAACAGACTGTACGGAAATCGAAGAAGAAGAGTCCGTCGGGTGTCACGACGAACGACGGGAAACATCTTGGGATTTTCAAGGATTGAATCAACCGCGTTCTGGACTGCGAAAAGGAACTCTTCCCCTAGACCTGGACGTTGATTCTCGTACCATCGATACGCTTCGTCCACTTCCGCAGAGGCTGCAGGACGAAAGACTACTGACTTCAACGAGGGTGCTTTCGAATCTGCTCCAAGACCACATCCCAAGGGATCCCGAGTTCCTCACCACGGCTCACATCGCTTTCGAGTTCATCCAAGCGACGATCAAGCTCCTCCCGCTGGGTTGACGTAAGTGGTACGTTATCAGGGCTTTGACGTAGACTCTCCCATAGCTCCTCGAGAAGCTCCAAGCGTTCGTCCGGGCTCAGTTCTTCAATCTTCGGGGACGAATTTGCCATAGCCTAGTATCCCTCAGACCGTTGTCGGGTTCCAACTAGCAACATCTTAGGCCTTTCAGCACACCATTGCATGGCTACTGTTAGGCTGCGGCCCGTCAGCAACGAACTCTGCGGCCGTCAGCTTCAACGGCACGTTCGACCTTTTCTTTCTTAGACGACGAAGTGCCTCAGCGTGTCTAAGTTGGGCGTATCGACTGACGTCTTCCCGGTCAGTTCTCGGAATTCGCGAGCGAGATCTTCCATCTCGTCTCGAGCGGCCTTCGCGTGCATGGCAAAGGCCACCTCCGCGAACTTGCTCTCGAGCAGCCCCTTCACGGCCATCATGCTCATGAACTCCGGCAGCCAGTAGAAAAGGTTGAACTCGAAGGGCTGGCGCTTCGTGTATCCGAGCGCCCTGAGCACACGTCCTCCCTCCTTGGCCGCTCGGACCATTGCACGAAGCGTTTCCTTGTCTTTCGCGGTCCGGTAGTTGTCGCAATCGTGCTTGTAGAGAGCACCGACAAGCGGGCTGACCAGTGCGACGTGATACTTGAGCCATCCGTCGATGTCCGTGGTCAGGTTGACCGGCACTCCAGAGGATTCAAAGAGCCATTTGACCCCCAACGTTCTCTCTTTGCTCTGACCATCGATCTCGCCAATAGTTACGGCTCTCTGCTTCCCCTTCGGCTTCTCTCGATCGGCATAGTGGACGACCTGCTCACGAATCCCGCCGCCCGAACCGGGGAAGCCGAAAAGCAGCTTTTCGAGCGGCAAGTGCTTCAGGTACTCATCGAAGCCCAGGGTGTTATTGCCCATGAAGAGAACACTCTTGACGCCAGGGCACGCCGCGAGAATCTCGAAGACGGGGAGAAGCTTGTTCTTTCTGATGAGAACGATTACCAAGTCGTATTCATCCTCCGGCCTCAGTTCGTCCACCACGTCGATCGGCGACGATCCTTTTTCCCCGGTCATCTCATTCACCAACACCAAACCGTTTTCCTTCAGCCAGTCATGCCGTTCACCACGCGCAAGAACCGTCACATCCACACCTGCCTGGTGAAGCAGGTGTGCATAGACAGATCCCAAAGGCCCTGCGCCAAAAAACAGCGTTTTCATCGCCAATCCTCAGTCCTATTCCGGCCGAACAGTGCTTTCAGCTGCGAGCGCCTGTCTATTTCATCGCGCTCGACAGCTGCAACACGGAGTTGAGCCTCGACCGGACCCAATGCCTAACCCGCTCGGGCAATCGGTTGGACTTCGTCAATGAGCCGCCGGCCAAGCTTGTCCTTCTCTATTTCCAAAGAAAACGGCTGATCTCCTGCGCCCAACTGTTCTAGCGCCTACGCTGAATCAATTCAGCTCCGTATAGCGTTTGAGCTAACCGGCGCGCTGCGGCAGGACGACGGCGGGCCAGAATGAAATGAAGCGCAGCGCCGGCATGCCGTGGCGCGTCGGGTTGAGCGAAGGGTTAGGCGTCATTGCACGACCATTCGTCGTCCTATTCGGGCCCTACTGCGGCCTAGACGCAACCCCCTCAATGATGTCGGTGTTCTGTGAGTCGATGATGCGCCAAGCGGTGCCAACCTGCTTCAGTGTGTTTACCAAGATCCCGTGACGCGGTGGAAGGGGTGCGCCTTCGGGACTAACGTGCCCTTCCAGCGTCCAGTGGCACCGTGCGATTGCGATCCCAGGCACGGGAAACCGAGTGGCGATGTCGTTGAAGCTCAGTCGGCTGTTCTTGAACATCGTTTGGTGCGTGAACTCGTGAGCTCCTTTGATCTCCGCTCGCCCCTTCCACCAAAGGCCGACTACGTTGACAAACTCGGCGTCCTCAGCAAAGAGCGCCGAGAAGGCGTTCATGTCGTGCCTGTTCCATGCTTCCGCAAAGGCCTGTACGACACGACGAACCGCGATGACTTCAACGGACATTGATGACGCTCCTATTTGAGAGGCACGGCTGGTGAGCATGACGCCTACGGACCTCACTGCTGCATCGCGGCCCGGCAGCTTGATCCCGGAGTTATATGGTCCTATGGCTGCCTCGCTGCCGGTCGAACTCCTATCCGAACTTGCGCAAGGCCGCCACCAGATCCCGCCCTGACAAGAGCGGTAGTCGTCTCACAGCTTTGTTTCCACTATCTCTTCGTCAATGGAGGGCGGGATGGCTTCACCATGCGCGTTCAAGCCTTCCAGATACGCTGCTATAGCTTCTTCAGCGTTTCGAATTGCCTCCTCCCTCGTTTTTCCCTGGGAGATGCAGCCCGGCAGCGACGGCACGTCAGCCACGAGAATGCCGTCTTCATCTTGCTCGATTCGCACCCTGAACTTCACTTACTAGCTCCGATGCTCCCCCTAGAATATCCTAGGAGACTACTCCTTGCACCTTTGAGCTCCGTGTCCATATAGGCGGATGAGCGGCGTGGCCTAGCCAGAGCCAATACCGTTGAATGATGGATCCGCCGCTTCACTCCCTGCTCAAACATGATCCCCTGCGCCACTTGGGAAGTGCCACGTCCGCTCCATCCACACGTTAGGCGACTCGCCGATAAACTAGGCAACCGCCGCAAGATACGTTCGTTCGTATCGACAGCTAAAACAGACAGCCGCGGGCAAAAGAAGAGACAGAAGTACCAAAGAAACTAGATTCAGGACGAAGGCTAGCCCGATTACCCAGCCACCGCCAAAACGGGATCTGCCACGGAAAGCAAGATGCTCCTGCAGCGATTGTTAGATCGCGGTGTCTATGCGTAGATCTTCCCGAAATAAAGAAACTTGGCGAGAGGGTTTCCTGATGCGGCCGGCCCTTTGCCTGTGGGTTTGGCAAGTTCTTACAACGTCCGAATGGCATCGAAGGGACAGGCATCCACACATGTCCCGCAGGCCGAACAGTTCTCGGCATCGACCGTGGCCAAGTGCTTCTCTGACTCGATGGCCCCGTGTAGGCAAGTCGTCTCGCAGGCACCGCAGCGGTTGCAGACTTCGAGATCGATTTGCGGTGCAAAATCCGCAACCGGCATCTCACCCGTGATCGCCGAGTACGTACAGACCTCTGCGCATTCACCGCACCTCGTGCATCGGGAAGCATCCATTTGGACAGAAGCCGCATCGATCGCACGATAGGGACAGGCCAGGACGCATTGACCACACCTCGTGCACCGGTCCCGATCGATGTGCATCTGACCGTGTTCTTTCCACATGGCCCTCTCGGGACAGGCCGTGATGCATGGCTGTGAGCAGTGCCCGGCCCGGCAATTGCTGTTGATGCTGTAGTGGTCCTTTTCCCAAGTGATGGCTCCACCCTCGGCCCGACAGACCTCGACACAATCCCCACATCCCACACAGCGGGAATCGTCCACCGTGAACTTCTTTACGGCAATCGAGACGGCGTTCGGCTGACAGACGGTTTGGCAATCACCACAATCCACGCAGAGCTCCGCATTGATAGCAAAGGTCGTAGGTTGCGGTAGGAGAATCGCATGGGTGCTGCAGGAACTGACACAGGTACCGCAGCCCGTACAGGTATTGGGACAGATCTCGACACCATAGACGGGTGATGTCGCGCCGTTCGAGCATCCGTTCAAGAGACCTGACAAGGAACCACCTGTTGCTCCTAGGAGTACTATCGACGCACCTTTTCGAATGAGCTCTCTCCGACTGCTATCCATGGGTATACCTCCTCTTCGGCATCTACGCTCAAAAGGCGTAACGGAATTGAACCCGTCCCACCATCGTCGTTTCGTTTGCAGCTGCCGATCGCAGGAGCCCAACGACACCATATAGACGAAGTCGTCGCGAGAGATTCACTTCGGATTCAAAGTCGTATTCTTCCGTTCGAGAGCCCGAGGTTTGAGCCACGGCAAAAAGTCCTACCGAAGGCTTGCCCCTCCAGGGCAATCGATGGCTCACCCGCCCAAAGACGAGCGGCATGTTGACGACATCGAGCCGCATGACCTCACCCAAGAACAAGTTGCTGAAGGAGGGACGGAAAAGCGCTCCCGAGTCGATCTCGGCACTCCCGATATAGCCCAACCAGAAACTGCTCAACGCGCCGGACCGCCAAGTGAAATCACGCTCACCTTGAATCAAGTAACCGATGACGCGCTCATTCGCCACATGTTGATGGACGACCTCGAGTTGAAGCTCGAAATCACGCATCAAGTTGAACTCGGCGATGCCGCCGTAGAACAAGCGATCCTGGTCGAATCCCGACCCGAACTGGTTGAAGATGATGACGCCGAGCCGTTTGAACAACGACCTGTCCGATTCCGCCAGGGAAGAAAACTCCTCGTCCTCGAATGCTCCGAAGGCGTCCTCGTCAACGGGATCGCCACCGGGCAATTCTTCAGCTTCGCTCGAGCTGCCTTGGTTGGGAGACCACGACAGGGTCCCGCCAACGAAATTGGTCTCTCCGAAGGCATCGCCAATGTCGTTCACACGACCACCCCGAACCACACGATAAACGTGCCGCGTGGCGCAGAAGTCTTTCATCCTCGCGAACTGGGTCATGACGCTGCCCGCGGTCACATTGAGTGAATAGGAGCCGAAGCTTCGTCCGAGGCTTCCACCAATCGCTCGCTCGTCCAGCAACAAGCTCTCACCGAGACTCGCGGCATGGAGGCCGGTCGTGATTTGCGTGTCGTTTCGATTGAAGTCGTAGTAAGCCTCCCGCATTCCCCAATGGTCCTTGGCCGGTGTCGGAAAGTTACCCCACGTCTCACCGGTACCGCCCACGCCCGGCCCGTCGTCGGACTTGTACCAATCCTTGTACCCTCCTTCGAAGTAGAACTGGTGCGGTGAGCCGAGGTCGGCGCGATAATGCAGCCCCATGAAGGCCATCCCGTTCGCTAACGTTCGGTCGAGGGCGTTATTGCCGAGGTAGCCCAGTTGACCGGTCAGCTCCACGGCCCACGAGAAGCCCGAGTCTTCCTTCACCGGCTTGAGGTTGGCCGCCACTTCGCTCTCGCACTTTTGCTTGGCCATTGAGCTTGTCGACCAGAACAGGGATATCACTGCTACTAACGTCAGTTGTTTCAATCGTACGAGCATCATCGGTTTCCTCTCGATTAAAGGAGATGCATTCCTTCCTACAGGCGTCCATACAGGTGCCGCAGGCGATACAGTCCTCGTACCGGACTTGAATCTGTCGATTTGCCGTCTGAATCGCCTGAGGGGCACAGGCCGTCGTGCACAACTTGCACGTTCTGCAGTCATCGTTGATACCGAGTTTCGACGCATGCGGGAGACGGCTGACCCAACCCAAAACGAGGCCCACGGGGCAGGCGGAGCGACAGAAAGGTCGGTAGAGATAAAGGGAGCTGACGAGAAGGATGGCCAGCAGGATCCATCCCGTCAAATAAAACGACCGCAAGTTAAAAGCGACCTTGAAAGGGTCAATATGGACAAATAGATTCTCTTTCATGAAGACGAGCTGCACGATGAGTGCGGCGAACAATCCATAGCGCAGCCATCGCATGACATTTTGAGCCCGTTCGCTTCGAAGAGCGCCGATCGCGCTCGGTTTATGGAGGAACTCCTGCAAGGCTCCCAAATGGCAAACCCATCCGCACCACACTCGGCCGAAAACATAGGTCACAGGCACGAGGCCCACGAACCAAACGATGCTATGGACCTTTACGTCCACATTCATCGTCCACAACACCAAATTCTGGAAGCTGGAAATGGGGCAAGGACAACCTCCGTTCCAAAAGCCAAGGACGATCAATGACCCTAGAAGGAAGGCCGTCCGTAGGGTTCTCAACCGCTTGAAGCGGACGAAGAATCCAGCCACAACCGTGAAGAGCAGTGCCACAAGAGCGAATCTAAATCCGCGATGATGGTCCCCGCCGGAAGGACCCACTTCCGCAAGATCGACGACCTCGCCATCATCTAGGCTTTCGAAGTCGTCAAAGCTCTCGAGCTCGTCTTCGTCAGACGCCGATTCGACGAATTCCTTTGCCGAATCCGACGTCGACTCGGTGCTTTGTTCTTTGGCCCAGACGGATCCCGTGCCCACAGCCATGAACAAGACCATGGCGCCTATCACCCTGTGCGTTCTTCTCATTGCGTCAACTGTCCTTCTTCGCCATCCTGCACAGGAACCACGAGTTGGATGACGCCGTAGCCGCCTTCCTTGTCGCACTTTCGTCGCGCATGCAAAGCGCCGGCACCGTCCTTTGCCGACATCACTATTGTTTTGACCAACCGCACGTACGTTCCTTGAGCCACCTCTTTCCATTTGGTCGCTCCCTGCAGTTTCAAGCCCTCGCCGTTGAACTTGGTCGCTTTGATGCCCTCGGGGCAGTCGTGATGTGTGAGGAACACCGTGACTTCGAAGATGATTTCGTCGCCGGCTTGGTAGACTGCTTTCTCGCCACTCTTTATCTTGATGGAGACCTCACAGGCTGTTGCATCGTTTAGGGCCAGTACGCCCCAGATCAAGATGGAAAGAATCCACATCTTGCGGAAGGCCAAATCTCGTTGCTTCATTTCCCGATTCCTCACTGCAAAAAAGCTCACTAATGGGTCGTGCAAAGGTCTCCGTTCGTTTGGACGGGAACGGCCCCTGCCTCCTCTGTAAGCCAGCGCGCCATTTGCCCTGGTCTCATGTCGAGCGAAGCGGAGATCTCGCGAAGTGATGTTGATGGGTCGGCCGACATACCCCGCACCTTCAAAATCGCAATGAGACGATCGAGGGGAACGCCTCGAGAAGAGCAAAACTGACCCAGATTCATTCTTCCCATTCCCTGACCCGACCCACTTCTTCCGTCCAACGCATTCGCGAAAGCAGGTTTGGAACGAAGCGTTTGAACGAGGTCGCTCGGTGCCACCTCATTGGCTTCGGCTATCGCGGCAATCGGCCGGGCCGGTTCGGCTTCCTCGAAACCTCCTTGTTCGAGAGCCGCCACGACGTCTTCGACTGGCAGGTCGAGCTGGTGTGCGAACTCGTCCAAGCGGAGCTCCTCCGCATGCGGAAGGGGAGCGGGATCATGGCTCTGTTCCCAGTAGTTCTTGAGGTCTTCGCGTAGCTCCACGATGGTGCCTAGGGGTGGCGCACCTGCGAGTGTTCCAACAACCAACAACAGGCCGAGCAGCAAGGCGGCAGAAAGCTCCCGCTTGAGGCGAAGACCGGGAACGCGTCTCAGCCGTAGATACCCGAGGAGGACCTTCCAATTGAAAAAGAGGTGGAGCAGGACGATGACAATGAAGAGCGCGGCGCCCGTCATATGAAGGCTCGCCCACTGTTCTTTCCCCAAGCCCGCAAGGGTCCAGCTCGTCCAATGCGCGACCCGACCCCTAGGGGTGAGATAGAGTGCGATGCCCGAGAGCGCAATGAGCAGGGAGACCGCCGTCAATGCAAACGTGGTAAATCCACGCACGTAGAAACTCGACTTCTCTTTTCTTCTGCTGTTGGCCTGTTTGTTCATGATCAAACTCCCTTTCATAACCATCACTTGGAGTGGTCTTGAGCAAGAGGCGGGCCAAAGCGGCGATGGCGAGGCTTCCGCGGTAAGCAACTTAATGATGGGACTTTAGAGGCGTGGGGGTCGGTCAGCTGGGGGCAGGAGCCGCTTCACTTCGACGAAATGGTCGAACATTCTCGACGATCGCGTCGATTGATGGAACTTCCGATCCGGAGGGAGCTCAGCCTTTGCCAGCTCTACTTGTCGCTCGGCTCGATGCCGTACTTGGTCATCCGGTAGCGTAGATGCCGTTCGCTGATGCCTAGCGCTCGAGCGGCTCGGGTCTTGACACCACCCGCTTTGTCGAGGGCTTCAACAATCAGGGCTCCCTCGAAAGCCGCCACTCGGTCGACGAGCGAGCCCGAGTCGTCTTTCTTCTCAGGTTCGAGCTCGCCCAAATGAAGGGGCAAATCAGAAGTGGAAACCAATCGTCCTCGGGCGAGGACCATGGCTCGGTGAATGGTGTTTTCCAGCTCTCTTACGTTGCCCGGAAAGTCATGCTTCAAGAGCACATCCATGGCTTCTCGAGAGATGCCGGAGACCTTGGAGCGCGAGTCCTCGGCAAAACGTCTGATGAAATGGTCTACCAGATGTGGGATGTCCTCCCGCCTTTCGCGGAGCGGGGGTATTTCGATTCTGACCACGTTGAGACGGTAATAGAGATCTTCTCTAAACTCCCCATTTCGGACCATGACTTCGAGATCTCGGTTGGTCGCTGCGATCACTCGCACGTCGACCTTGATGGACCGGGTGCCGCCCAAGCGCTCGAATGACTGCTCTTGAAGGACTCTGAGGAGCTTGACTTGCGTGCCCTTCGGGAGGTCGCCGATCTCGTCGAGGAACAACGTGCCTCCGTTGGCAAGCTCGAATCGTCCGCGATGCTCGCGGTCCGCCCCGGTGAATGCACCCCGCTCGTGCCCAAAGAGCTCCGACTCCAACAATGTCTCGGGAAGCGCAGCCGCGTTGACCGCCACGAGAGGGCGTTTGGCTCGGGGACTCGCATAGTGAACGGCTCGAGCCAGAAGCTCTTTGCCGGTCCCGCTCCCTCCGGATAACAGAATGGTGGCACGGCTCGACGCGGCGCGCGCCGCAAGATTGATGGCCTGCGCCATCTTGGGGTTGGATGTTTCCAACCCTTCGAGGCGGTAACGCGACTCCAGCTCGCGGCGGAGCTCCCGGTTCTCGGACTCGAGAGCACGGCGCTCCAAATGGCGACGGACGATGACTTCCAACTCATCGAGGTCCACCGGCTTGGTGAGGTAATCTGCCGCACCGCTTTTCAGGGCATCTACGGCGCTATCCACGGTACCAAAGGCAGTGATGACGACAACGGGGATCTCCGGATTGACGCCGCGCAAATCCTGGACCAAGTCGAGGCCCGTGCGCCCCGGCATTCGGAGATCCGTGAGGACCAAGTCGATCGTTTTCACGCGCGCAAGGTCGAGGGCCTCGTCGACACTCGCCGCAGTCAGAATCCCATAGCCCCGCTTGCGCAGGAACCCCGCGAGAACTTTGCGTTGTGCTTCTTCGTCATCAACGACGAGAATGACCTGTTCATTCATCGATTGGCTTCTCAATCGCTCGGGGCAGTTGAATCGTCATCCGCGTCCCCTGGCCCATTTGGGATTCTACCTCGATGGTGCCGCCATGGGCGGCAACGATTTGCTGAGTAACGGCCAACCCCACGCCGGTTCCTCCCGGCTTGGTGGTGAAGTAAAGATCGAAAAGCCGTGGCAGATCTTCCGGCTCGATCCCGCACCCCGAGTCAGCGACCGCTATCTCGTAGCCGCCTGAGTGACGGTTGGTATTCAGCTGAACGTGGCCGCCTTCAGGTGTTGCTTCAATGGCGTTGCGCACCGATGTTGTCGAGAGCCTGCCGGATCTGTTCTGGATCGACATAGACTTCGCCCGTGTCAGATGTATTGACGTCCAGCTCGACCGCCTGGTTGGCCGCCATGGCTCGAGATCCTTCCACCACTTCACGTACCAGCTCGCCGAGATCGATTCGTCGGGGTGCCAAGCGGGGAGGACGGGCAAAATCCAGGAACTGTTGCACCCTTTGGTTGATCCGTTGCGTCTCTGCCTCCAAGACACCGAGAAGCTCGTCAGCCTCGAGATGGTCCTCATCCTGCACTTTGGCCAAATCCATGAACTCCCGTCGAAGTCGCTTTGCGCTCATGGCGATGGCATTCAGAGGATTGCGGATTTCATGCGCGACGGTTGACGACAACTCGCCCATGGCTGCCAAACGATCTCGTCGACGAAGGGCTTCTCGAGCAAGCTCGTGTCGTTCACTCAAAACGCTGTACTTCCTTTGAAGCCAGACCGTTCCCACGCCGAGACCCGCCAGTGCCAAACTGGCGCCCAGCGAAAGTGCGAGCTGCCACAGCATGCGCTGTTCTGCTTGCCTCAGTCCATCGAGATACATACCAAGCCTCAAGGAGGCTTCGGTGGTTTCGTCCATGAGAATAGGACCAGAAAACTCCAGAACAGGCTCGCCGTTGATTTCAAGCTCCCTCTGGAGCAGATCTTCGGTACGACCCTCGACGAGCTCGATGTATGGAGTCTCGTCTGACGGTTCCTCCGGGGCGTCTCCCTGCGTGATGCGCAAACCGCCTTGCTCAAAAATGACGTAGGCGACTTCGTTGGCACTCTCGACGACATCGGCGAGAAGCGCATCGAGGGAGGTTTGTCCCCTCAAGCTTTCAATGGCTGAGGCGTCGACGTTCAATACGATGGCTCCTCCACCGCTCCGCCGAACGGCCGCGAACCCTCGCCAGTCTCCCCACCGCGATACATGGATATCGGTGACTTCCTCGGTATCCTCGTCGTCCATGAGGCGATCGAGTAAGCCGCCGCCATATCCGCGCGAAAAGCCGGGTCCGAAGCCTCTCCTTGGTCCTCCCGAATCACTGGAGAGCTCCGGGGTGCGATCCGGACCGTAGACACTCACCCTGAATAGCCCGCTTCGATTCGCCGTTTCGTCCAGGAACTTCTCGTCCAAGATGCCGCGCTCGTCCAGCTGAGCCATAAGCCGGGCGCTGTCGAGCAAAGAAGCCTCGAGCTCCGAAGCGGCCTGCTTGCCACCTTCAAAGTTCGATCGAGCCGCGGCCGCGACCGTCTGGCGTAGAGAAACAGCCTGGCCACGTAAAAGGGTCAGGAGCTCACGCCGGGTCGCCCGATTACCCACCCAAACGACGAGCACCAAGCCCAGGGCCAACACGGCGCTCGTGACAACGACCCTGACCGTCCCACGGCCCTTTATCGCCCAATCGAGTAAACTCATTTCTGACCTCTACTTAGGCTCCTCAGCAAGACACATGCCCATTCTACTGAGAGCCATTTCCGAGCCTAAACGTTCCTGATCGAACCAAAAAACCTCTTTGTTGCTGAAGCCACTATGAGTAGGATGAAGAGCAGCAATACTAACGCTTTTTCAGAGGGAGTTTGTGAATGAAGGCTATTCTGTGGATTCCAGCGTTGGCCCTCGTCCTGAGTTTGATGGAGACCGCGACCACGCTCTCACAAACAAATGTTGAGGCCGAGCGCGGCAAATACCTGGTCGAGAATGTTGCGATGTGCGCGCAGTGCCATTCACCGAGGAACGCGAAAGGGGAGCTCGTACAACAGAAGCTTTTATCCGGGGCCCGCGTCCCGCTCGCTTCACCGTGGCCGAACGAGAAATGGGCGGCCTACGCGCCAAAGATCGCGGGGCTACCCGGCTGGGTCACGGAGGACTTCGTTTCGCTCCTCATGACCGGGAAACGCCCTACCGGCGAAATACCTCGCTCTCCCATGCCACCGTTTCGAATGACACGGGAAGACGCCGAAGCGATCGCCGACTATCTGAAGTCCCTACGCTAGCCGAAAAAATGGGGACAGTCCCCACCTAAAGCATTGATGACAATGAGCTTGTGGTGGGGACTGTCCCAATAAATTCCCATCACACATTTTCCAGGCAACGATTGTCCCCGTTCACTCGTCTAGAATATCGATAGGAGTTTATATAGATAATCGATAGGAGCTCGCATGGGTGAACGCAAATCTGACCTCGTCAAAGGAACCCTCGATCTACTGATTCTAAAGACTCTAACACTCGATTCCATGCACGGACTCGGGATCTCGCGCCGGATCGAGCAAACGACGGACGGCGTCTTTCGTGTACAAGCTGGATCGCTTTTTCCAGCCCTCCATCGCCTCGAGCAGGAAGGCTGGATCGAAGGCGAATGGGGGGAGTCGGAGAACAACCGGCGGGCCAAGTACTACCACCTCACCACCGCAGGAAGACGCCGTTTGGGTGAGGAGACGAAGAACTGGGCTCAAGCCGTACGCGCGATCACGAAAGTCCTGGAAGCGACCTAGGGGAGGAAACGATGTCTGCACTGTCGAAGCCGAGCGGCACCTTTCAATCACTCCTGAGCATCGAAGCCCTTCGTCAAGACATCCGCTACACCTTCCGAACGCTGTGGCAGAACAAAGGCTTTGCCTTCGTCGCCATTGTGATTCTCGCCGTCGGGATTGGAGCCAATACAGCACTCTTCAGCACAGTCAACACCGTACTTCTCCGCCAGCTTCCGTACCCCGAACCCGATCGGTTGGTGGTCGGTCTCAAGACCGTAAAGGGTGAGTTGGATGGAGCCGTCTCCCGGGTGGACTACTTCGACTACCGGGAGCAGAGTCGATCCTTTGTGGATCTCGCCGCGCTGGTCGACAGTACGATGCAAAATACCGTCACGGGCGGGGATGCGCCGGAGCTGGCCCATACGGGATTTGTTACCTGGAATCTGTTTCGAACACTCAGGGTGAACCCAGTGGTTGGCCGCCACTTCCTCCCGGAAGAAGAAGGGGGCGGAGCCGGTGTCGTCATGCTCAGCTACGCCTTCTGGCAGCACCGATTTGGTGGCTCCCCGGAAGCGATCGGCAGCATCCTCCACCTGGAAGGTTTGCCCTTTACGGTTGTGGGGGTGATGCCTCGTGGGTTCCGTTTTCAATTCGATGCCGATCTATGGCGCCTGGTGGATCGCGACGGACCGTTCGACGCCAAACGGAATTCACACTCTCATGTCCTCGTCGGTCGGTTGATTCCCGAAGTCTCGATCAGTCAGGCACAGAGTGAGGTCGATGCCATCTCTGCCGGTCTGGAGCAACAGTATCCGGACATGAACAAGGGAAAGGGGCTCTGGCTGGGAGGCCTGCATGAGTTCATGGTGTCGGAAGTACGCTTGAGCCTCTTGTTGCTCATGGCCACCACGGTGCTGGTGCTCGCGATCGCCTGCGGCAACGTTGCCGGCCTACTCCTAGCTCGAGGACAACGTCGCCTCTCAGAAATCGCCATGCGAACCGCGTTAGGAGCTCCGAAGAAACGCTTGGTCCGTCAGTTTCTGACCGAAAGCATGATTCTCACCGGGCTATCAGGCCTGGCCGGTATCGGCGTCGCCTATCTACTGCAGCATCTGCTTTTGCGGTTGCTGCCGATGGGACAACTCGGTATCGACCGACCCGGTATCGACATCAGAGCTCTTCTATTCACCCTCTCTGCCTCGCTCCTGACCGGTTTGATCATCGGGGTGGTCCCCGCCATCAGGAGCACGTCCGTGGATCCGGCGCAGCAATTGAGAACGGGAACGCATGCCTCCGAGGGCCTCCACGGCACACGGCTACGAAGCGGACTGGTGGTCCTGCAGGTCGCGTTCTCGGTCGTTCTCTTGATCGGATCGGGCTTGCTGATCCGTAGCTTGATGCAACTCTCCACCGTGGAACTGGGCTTCGATCCCGAACAGGTCCTCACCGGTCAAGTCAAGATCCAGGAGTCTGATTACTCCACGCCTGAAGAACGCAACCACTTCTTCACATCCCTGCTGGCGGAGATCGAGACCCTGCCCGGCGTGGTCTCGGCAACCATGATCAACAAGTTGCCGATCCTCGATCGCTGGCAAAACTGGAGCGTGCGGCCCGCGGATCAACCGCCACCCGTGGGACCTGGCGGCTACTCCGCCATGGCAAGATGGGTATCTCCCAAGTACTTCGAAACAATGCGAATCCCCCTCCTCGAAGGGAGGGACATATCCGCAACGGACGTTCCCGATTCTCCGAAAGTGATGGTGGTCAGCGAGAGCGTTGCGCGGACACTTTTTCCCGGCCAGGATGCCATCGGCCGTAAGGTGAGCATCGGTAGCTCCACCTTCGAATTGATCGGTGTGGTGGGAGACGCCCGCGTGAACACACTGCGCGGCAAGCCAGACCCGACCATGTATATGGCGTCCGCACAGATGCGGGCCGCCAGGATGAGGATCGCTGTGCGTTCATCTGGGGATCCGAATCTTCTCCTCGGACCCATCCAACAGGTCCTTAGGCAAAAAGACGCAAACGTGCTCTATGCCGAACCGATGACGATGGCCGCGATCCTCGACAACGCACTCGGAGAATACCGGATCGTGATCCTCTCTCTCAGTATTTTTGCTCTCGTCGCCCTGGTTCTGACCGCGATCGGGCTCTACGGCGTTCTCGCCTACCATGTGAGCCAGCACACCAATGAGTTCGGCATACGCCTGGCCATGGGCGCATCGAATGCCACCCTGCTCAATATGATTCTAAGAAAGGGCATGGTCCTCGTCGGGGTGGGGTTGCTTCTCGGCGTGGCCGGTGCTTACTCTGGGACACTCCTGATCGGGCAGCTTCTTTTCGAGACGCAGCCGTTCGATCCCGCCACTTACTTGAGCGTCGCTTTGTCCTTCGGCTTCGTGGCCGCATTGGCATGTGTTCTACCCGCGTGGAGAGCCACGAGGATCAGCTTGGTAGAAGTGCTGCGGAGTGAATGAACGCCGAAAGGGTGAGACCAATGAACGTACATGCACGAATCAAAAGCACCTTTCGATCGCTCCTCATGAAGGAAGAGCTGGATCAGGACTTGGACCAGGAGCTACAGAGCCATCTCGATCTACTCACGCAAGAGAGAATTGACAACGGCATGCCTCCCGATGAGGCCTTGCGCGAGGCTCGACTCGAGCTCGGAGGCATCGAACAGGTCAAAGAGCGTGTTCGAGAACGTCGGTTCGGGTTTACCCTCGACACGTTTCTTCAAGACATTCGATACACGTTCCGCACACTCTGGAAGAACAAAGGTTTTGCCTTCGTCGCCATTTTGATTCTTGCCGTTGGAATTGGGGCAAATACGGCACTCTTCAGCATCGTCAACGAGGTCCTTCTGCGTCAAATACCGTACGACGACCCCGACCGGCTGGTGGTTGGCCTCAAGACTGTCGATGGAAGGTTGTCCGGGCCCGTCTCGACTCCTGATTATTATGACTTCCGGGATCTCAGCCGGTCCTTCGAAGACCTCGCGCAATTCTCACCCTACACTTATCAACCCACTATCACGGGTGGAACACGGCCCGAGTTGGCCCGGGCGATGAGCGTGACCTGGAATTTGTTTCCCATCCTGCGCGTCAATCCGGTGGCCGGACGCCACCTCAACGCGGAAGACGAACAGGAAAGAGCCAACGTCGTCTTGATCAGCTATGGATTCTGGCAACGTCGGTTCGGTGGGACCCCTGACGCGGTGGGCAGCACTCTGAATCTCAACAGCTCACCCTATACTGTCGTGGGCGTGATGCCCCAGGGTTTCCGTTTCATGCAGGAGGCCGATCTCTGGGGTTTGATCAACCGGGAGGATCCGTTCGACAAGCGACGGGATTCCCACTCCTACACGCTCGTTGGCCGATTGAAGCCGGGTGTCACCACAGAAGAAGCGCAGAGCGACGTCGACGTTATCGCGAGAAACTTGGAGCAGCAATACCCCGACACCAACAAAGGCAAAGGGCTGTCTTTGATGGGGCTCCATGACGCCGTGGTGCGGCAGGTCCGACTGAGTCTCCTCTTGCTCATGGCCACGACGTTGCTCGTCTTGTTGATCGCCTGCGGCAACGTCGCAGGTCTTCTTCTGGCCCGCGGGCAGCAACGCTTGTCGGAGATCGCGATGCGCTCGGCGCTCGGGGCGCCCCGGAAGCGTCTGGTCCGTCAGCTCCTCACCGAGAGCATCGTCCTCACCGTGATCGCGGGTATTGCAGGTGTCGCCGTCGCCTACCTATTCCTCGACCTGCTCCTGCAACTGCTTCCGATGGGTAACATGGGAATCGACCTTCCCTCCATTGACGAGGCGGCTCTCGGCTTTGCACTGCTGGCCTCGATCTTGACCGGCCTGGTGGTCGGCGTCATTCCCGCTTTGCGCGGCACATCCGTGGATCCATCTCAGCAACTCAAGACCGGGACTCACTCCTCAGAGAGCCTCCACATCTCGCAGCTACGCAATGGGCTGGTCGTCTTCCAGGTGGCCGTTTCCATTGTTCTCTTGATTGGATCGGGCCTTCTCATCCGCAGTCTGGTGAATCTTTCAACAGTGGACTTGGGCTTCGAGCCCGACAACTTACTTACCGGAACCATCAGAATCCAAGAGGCCGATTACCCCTCTCCCGAGGAGCGCAATCTCTTCTTTACCTCTCTTCTGGAAGACATCGAAGCGCAACCGGGCGTCCTCTCGGCGACGATGATCAGCAAGCTACCTATTCTCAACCCTTGGCAAGACTGGCCGATCTGGCTGGCCGATCAGCCGCGCCCAACGAGTCAAGACAGCTTCTTTGGAATGGCAAGGTGGATTCCTCCCGGCTACTTCGAAACGATGAAGATACCGTTTCTCAGGGGACGCGATGTTTCGGAGATGGACGTTCCCGGTTCTCCTCTAGTTGTCGTGATTAGCGAAGCCGTGGTTCGGAACCTCTTTCCCGATGATGAGCCCCTCGGCCGGATGGTGAAGATCGGATGGAGTGACAATCCCTATCAAGTGATCGGTGTCGTAGCCGACGCTCGACTCAACCGGCTTCAGAATGGGCCCGACCCCGCGATCTACATGTCGGTCGCCCAATTGGGAGCCACCAATTTGCGGGTGGCGGTTCGGACATCGAACGACCCGACACTTCTCGTCGGACCCATCGAGAACCTTCTGAGCCAAAAAGACACCAACGCCGTTTTTGCCAACCCGGCGACGATGACCTCGGTCGTTCAAGACGCCTTGGGCGATTTCCGGATCGTGATCTTTTCCTTGAGCCTCTTCGCCGGTGTGGCCTTGGTGTTGACCGCGATTGGTCTTTACGGCGTTCTCGCTTACCACGTCAGCCAGAGAACCAATGAGATTGGGATCCGTTTGGCCGTTGGAGCCTCGAATCGAACGCTCCTCGGAATGTTTCTCAAGCGGGGCTTGGTCCTCGTCGGCATCGGCATGCTGTTCGGATTGGTCGGCGCATATTCCGGATCACTCGTCATCGAACAACTCCTATTCGAAATAAAGCCCCTCGATGCGGTGGCCTACCTGGGTGCTGTGGGATTCTTGGGGCTCGTCGCGCTGGCGGCCTGTTTCATCCCCGCGTGGCGAGCGACGAGGGTCAGTTTGGTGGACGTGCTACGAAGCGAGTGATCTTCGTTCCGACCGCGGACAAGGTCGAGGATGACTCTACTTCCCGTCACCTTCCAGTCGCTTCAGGACGCATTAGATCTTCTCCCCTCGAGCTCTCAATGCGCGTTTAGAGACCCGTCAACACTTCCTCTGGGTGTTTCGAAGGATCGACCTTTTCGTAGGCTTTCGAGATCTTCTGGTCCGGACCAATGAGATAGCTGATCCTGTCAGCGTATAGCGCGTCGGTACTCTCACAAGCCCCATACGCCAATCCCACCGATCGAGAGATGTCACAAAGTAACGGAAAGGGAAAATCGAATTTCTCGGCAAAAGCCCGATTCTCTTCGACGGTGTCGAAGCTGATGCCCAGCACCTGTACGTTTTTTTCCTGCAACGTCGCATAGAGGTCGCGGAACCCGCGACCTTCGACGGTTCATCCGGGTGTGTCGGCCTTTGGATAAAACCAGAGGAGGACATTGGTCCCGGCGAAATCAGAGAGCTTGACCGTCTTGCCGGTGTGATCCAGCAGTTCGAAAGACGGTGCCTCATGACCCGACTTCAGCATGAAAACCTCCAAGAGGATTGAGTAGTGACTCCTTTATAGCTCACGAGCGTGCTCGAGGGAAAGAAATCTTTCCCTCACGGGTTTTCCTGGCACTCGAAACATCATCCACTATTTCTCGGCACCGGTGGTGAACAGGTCGTAGGTGCGCTCGAGATGCGGCTCAACAAACCACTGCTGAAAGCGGTATTCGAGGAGCGGATCCCCGTGCGTGAATGCGTACCGCTGATCGTCCAAGAGGATGCTTTTCGTCAAAACCTCCAAGTCCATTCCAAACGCTATCCCGTCCTGTACCCGTTCGATGACGTAGCTGACCAAATCGATGAGTTGGTTGAGGTAAACCTTTCCTTCCAAGACATCACCGTGCCCTGGAATCAGTAGATCGAACTCGATCTCGGCCAATTGGTTCAGCGTGTCCAACCATTGGACGGGCTGCCGTGAGAAGCCATAGGGAATGGGGTGGGTCACAATGTCGCCGGAGACGAGCACCCTGTCTTCGGGAATGTAGACGATGACGTCGCTTGCCGTCTTTCCGAAACCCAGCCACCGGATTTCGATCGTCTTCTTTTCTCGAAGTAGCACCAAACGACTCTCGAAGACCATCGTTGGGGCAACGACCTCGACCTTCCGATATTCGTCGGCCATCAAGTCCAAATCGTACCGGTATTGTTCGAGGGACCGGATGACGACTTCCCTTCCCGGGCGCTCTTCCTTGGCGAGACGCTCTATCTCCAGCGTGATCGCCTCTTTTCGCTCCTCGATACTGTCCGTGATGGAATGGGGTAAATCCAGATGTCCGAGAACGTAGTCCTTCGTCTCCGGTCGCGACAAGATTTCGATTTCGGGAAAGGCTTCCACAAACTGGTGATTGCCAAAAGTGTGGTCGTTATGGCCATGGGTGTTGACCAAATACCTTACCGGCTTGTCGGTGAGTTTTCTGATCTCGGCGATGACGCGGCGCGCCGCCATGGGTGCAATCGTGGCGTCAACCACGATGACGTCCTTCTCCGTAACGATGAACGTCACGTTGCCCGACACGGGCGAGCGTATCGGGTCCGGACGGCAAGCAACATAAACTCCTTCCGCGACCCTTTGGAGCTCGATTGCGAAGGGTCCGGAGGAAGATTGGCCGGAAGCTACGAAGCATCCCAATAGCAAAAAAGCAATGACGGCAGAAACAGTCACACGGCGATTCGTCATAAGAACCTATTCCCTAGACCCGCACTCGTTGTACCAAAGCTCCATAATAGCCCGCAGCACGGCACGGATTCCTATAAATCAAAGTTCCTTCTCCAGCATGGGTTTTTTTTGGATCAAGGAACGTTTTGACACTAAACTGAGTCGGTGGGTGTCAAGACACCTGCAACCCCTCACTAGTAGATGAAGGACATGGATTATATGAATAGGGCCTGTGGCCTCGCGTTATCGCGCTTAGTGAGTAGTTCTGCACTCGTCATCACGCTAGGCCTGCTATCGGCTCCAAACACTTCGGGGTCGGCAACGGAACCCACCGAAGCTAACGTCCGAGAGATCGTCGACCGCGCCATAGCACGCGCGGAAGCACAAGAAAACGCCGCAACTCACTTTGAGTCCATGATGCTGTATATTGTCGAGTTTCTCGACAGCGAGGGCTCTGTCAAGAAGGAAGAGAAGGCCGTCTATCGTCGTTATCCGATTTTCGGCGCCGTATACGACGAGCTCACCGAGAAGAACGGGCGCCCTCTAACGGCAAAGGAGCTCGCCAAAGAAAGAAGGCAAAAAGACGAGTTCGCTCGTGAAGTACAAGAGCGCGCGGCGCGCGGCGAGTCACCCGAAACCGAGGACAAAGAGGGCGTGAGTTTCGATCAAGACTTCATCAGCCGATATCGCTTGGAGCTCATCGGCAATGAAAACGTCCACGGTCACTCCTGTTGGGTGATCCACCTCGAGCCCCGTGAGGGTGAACTACCTGTTCGACGGCGGATCGACCATGCTCTGAACAACTCGGTGGGCAGGCTATGGATTAGCAAGAGCGATTACGGCCTAGCGCGAGTCGAGTTCGAGATGCAAAGACCTTTTCGTTACTGGGGTGGGTTCGTCGCAATGATCCGAAACACGGTAGGTAAGTTGAATTTCGAGCCTGTCGAGCCCGACCTTTGGATGCCGGCGGATTTCACCATCGAGTTGGATTTGAGAATTTTCTTCAAGAACATACGTCGTCGCATCACGAGGAGTTGGAGCGACTACAAACGGGTAGACGACAGCATTTTAACGTCATCACCACCGTCGCAACCATAGCATTTGTGAAAACAAATCCCTCTATCGACTCCTCCTTCAAGACGCAGTTGACGGACTCTGCCAATTGGAGTATTCGACACTTCACGTGAGACTTGCGAAAGGAGTGCATTCGCGATGAACAAGGCCACGCTTGCCCTCAACCGACTCGAGCGCATCAAAACCCAATACGGGCCCGCGCTCTCTTCGCGAAAGGAGAGCTTGATCCGAGAGCTCATGCGGCGAAGCTTCAACGATGCCGACAAAGTCGTCCGGTATCACGAGGCTCTAAGTTTCCTCCGGGCATATCCGGATAGCCCCGAGGTTCTCAGTGCGGTCGAGGCAGCCTTGGAACGATTCCCCAAGCGGAGAGATTTGCGTCAATTCGCGAGTGCTCTTACCAACACCGGCATCGCCGGGACGCCTATCGAGTATCAGTTCTATTGGTTCATGGCACGTTGGCTCACCGAGCGCTGTCCAGAGAATCTCAGCATCAAGTGGGACGAGCTAGAAAACGAGTCCCTCCTACAAAACCTCCTCCCCCTTCTCGTGACCTACTCCGAGACGTTAGCGATCGATGAGCTCGGCTACAACCTCCAGGAATGGATTCGAAAATCTCAAGGGTCCCAAAGAGACCGACGCCCAGTTTCTCATTCGGCGCTTTGAGGCCCTGACTGCAGACTCCTTTGGTCGCGAGACGTTGTTCGAGCAAGTCGACATCCCCTTTCGCCTCTCCCCGGGCCCGAAGACACCTTCCCGCACCCATGCCAAGTACAAGAAGTCATCGGTCGTCTACCAGACAGGTCCATTGACTACGGTGCGTCCCGACCTTCGCGACGAGATCCGGCGCCCTCCGCTAGGGATACGCGAGGTCCCACTGCGCGATGCTCATCGACTCATCGATATGGCTCGTGAAGCCATGGTCACCCGGTCTCGCGATCTCGATGCGTTCGTAAACGCCGACCCGAACGATGCCAGGATCATCGATTGCGGAGAGGGACTCGAGTTCGCGTGCCTCGGTGCCAAGCCCGAAAGACGACTCCTCTTGGAATCGGTTTACGGCTATCTAACTCTCAAGAACGGAGTTCCGACCGGTTACGTTCTCTCGAGTCAGCTCTTTGGGTCGGCGGGTATCGCCTACAACGTGTTCGACACGTACCGAGGTACGGATGCTGCAGCAACCTTTGGCCGTGTGCTAGGAATGGTGAATCACCTCTTCGTAGCGGACAGCTTTTATATGGATCCCTACCAGCTCGGCCACAACAACGAGGAAGGACTGAAGTCAGGGGCTTGGTGGTTCTATTACAAGCTTAATTTTCGTCCGGAAGACCGAGCCGTGAGCCGCCTGCTCCGTCAGGAACTTGGGCGAATGAAGCGAAACCGCCAGCACCGTTCCAGCATAGCCACGCTGCAAGATTTGACCGCCGAGAACATGTATTTCTACCTCAACAACAGGCGAGACGACATTTTGAGTAAGCTCGGGCTGGGAAACGTAGGTTTTCGAATATCTCGCTACCTGGCCAAACGATTCGGCGCCGAGCGAGAGCGTGGGATCAAAACGTGCTCTCGAGAAGTGGCAGAATTACTGGAAATTGGCTCATTGAAGGACCTCAGCTCCGGCGAACGACTCGCATGGGATCGCTGGAGTCCGCTAGTCCTGATCCTGCCCGGCGTCCAAAAGTGGTCGACCGAAGAAAGACGAGAGCTTGCTCGTGTGGTAAGAGCCAAGGGGGGTCGTCAAGAATCCGAGTTCGTGCGTCTGTTCGATGGACACAAGAAACTCAGGCGCGCCGTCGTCAAGCTTACCAGCGAGGTATAGTGGCTCGAGCCTTTCGTTCTTGGTTCCTTGGCTTCGAGAACGTTCACTCGGAAATCAACCAAGCCAGTGCGGTCTCCGGGTCGAGCACGGGCACTGGAGAATCCGGAAACCCCGCCGGATCCCGACTCACGATCGCATCACAATCTTTCGCCTGTGCAGCGGCGGCACAAACGGCATCTTCAAAATCCGGCCATGACAAGGCCAGGGCGTTCCTGACTACTGCGCCGTCCACAGGAGCGATCTCGAGGACTTGGATAATCCCTTCTAGGGATTGCCTCGCCACCTTGGATGTACGTATAGCAATACTCCAGGGGAATGCAACAACATGAAGAGGACTCCCAGCGGCTTGGCTACTCGTATCTGAGTGCCTGGCTGGGTGGGATGCGCGAGGCGCGACGTGCGGGAGCGTAGCATGCTGCTAGCGCAGCGACCACCAAAGTCGTCGTGACAAGAGCAAAGGTCACCCAATCGAGAGGACTTACCTCGTAGAGGAAACTCGCCAGAAGACGTGTCACGGCGATAGCGAGGAGCAGACCCAGTCCGATCCCGACCATTATTGTCTTCAACCCTTCGGTCAGCACCATTCTCAAGATCTCCAGCGAGCGGGCGCCTAGCGCCATACGGACGCCGAAATCATGGGTTCCACGACTGACCGAGTAAGCAATGACACCATGAACACCCACGACCGCCAGCACCAAGGCCAGCAGGCCGAATATCCCGATAAGGCTCGTTGCCATTCGACTCGTGAACGTCGACCCGTAGACATGCTCGGTCATGGTCTTGGTGTCCCAAACCGCCAGATCGGCGTCGATCTCCCTTAGCACACCCAGAACCGATCCGGTCACGCTCCGAGGGGCGCCGTTGGTCCTCACATGTAATGTGGCAAGCTCCTTATACAGTTGGCGCAGGGGAAGATAGAAATAAGGACGTGGTGCCTCGCCGAGAGTCGCGTACTTCACGTCTTTTGCCACACCGGCAATGACGCGGTCCTCGCCCATAATGCCGATCGTCCGCCCGATGGGATTCTCCTCAGCCCAGAAGCGATGCGCCAAGGTCTCGTTGATCACTGTGACGAGTTGCGTGTCGCTTCTGTCTTCTTCCCCGACACCTCTTCCTCGCACCAGAGGGATGCCGAGGGCTTCGAAATAACCCGGCCCCACGACGTTGTAAGACGCCGTTAGTTTCTCACCCGAAGGGGGACTGTAGCCGTCGATCTCATAGGTGGTCCATGTTCCGTCGACCAGGCTCGGAGGGACGCTCTGGGCAACCGTGGCCGACCGGACAGACGGAAGGGACCTGACCCGCTCGGTCAGCTCGTCGTAAAAGCGGCGCCCCTCGACTTCATCGTATTGGCCTAGGCTCAGACTGAGTGTCAAGAGCAACATGTTCTCGTCGTCGAACCCCGGATGGATATCACGAGCGCTTCTCAAGCCTCTTAAGAGGAGTCCAGCGCCGACCAAGAGCACTAGGGAAAGCGCGACTTGAGCGACGACAAGGGAGCTCCGAAGGCGCGAGCTTCGAACGGCCCGACCGAGCAATCCTCCCTGCTCCCGGAGCGAAGTGACCAAGTCAGCGCGGGAAGTTTGCCATGCCGGTGCCGTGCCGAACATCAACCCTGTGAGAACTGACAGAGCCATCGTGTAACCGAGTACGCGAACGTCCAAGCTGAAATCGAAGGTCACGGGAAGAATGAAGGGAAGCTCCAGCGACTGGAGTAGGTCGACGGCCCAGAGAGCGATTAGGCACCCCACCGTACCTCCCAGTGCAGCAAGCATTACGCTCTCCGTCAGAAGCTGACGAAGGATACGGCCACGACTCGCTCCTAGTGACTGTCGAAGAGCGATCTCCCTCTGCCTTGTGGTCGCTCGGGCCAGTAGTAAGTTGGCCACATTGGAACAAGCGATGAGCAAGACGAGACCCACCACGCCCATGAGAATCCCGAAAAAGCCGGGTATCGCACTTCCGAGAGGCATCAAGAACCGGCTCACGGGGACGGTCGAGATGCCCACACCGCTGCGGGAATCCGGGTACTCTCCTTCCAACTGGGCGGCGATCGACAACGTGGCTGCTCTGGCTTCTTCCAGGCTCTTGCCAGGCTTCAAACGACCTATCACTTGCAACCACCAGGCGCCTCGGGCCTCCAGCCGGTTGTAGGTGCTGGGATACACCTGATCCGCCATCATCATGGGAATCCAAGCGTCGGACGATGCTCCCACCATGACGCCGCGGAAACCCTCCGGTGCAACACCAATGACCGTATAGGATTCACTATTGATGCGAACCATCTCCCCGACGAGCTGAGGATCTGCGCCAAAGCGCTTTCTCCAAAGCTCATGACTGATGACGACAACAGGGTGTTGACCTGGAGACCGATCTTCTTCTGGAAGAAAGCCGCGGCCCAGAAACGGTTTCACCCCCAACAAGGTGAAATAGTTCCCCGTAACGAGCTCTCCCAGCACCACCTCGGCTTGATCGGTCCCGCGAGCCTTCACGCCCAGTGGAACCCAACAGGAGGCCGCCAGTCCCGAGTAAACGTCACTCCGTTCCTTGACATCGAGAAACGCCGGATAGGAAAACGAGCCGTAGCGCGTCGAGCCTTCCAAGGTGCTATAGAGCGACACCAGTCGGTCGGGCTCTTCCACGGGAAGGGGACGAAAGAGAAAAGCGTTCGCTAAGCTGAAGATGGTCGTGTTGGCTCCAATGCCCAACGCCAGCGACAGCACGGCCACCGTCGTGAGACTGCGGTCTTTGACAAGAAGCTTTAGTCCATACTGAAGGTCTTTGACGAAGCTCCTCATCTCGTGCCTCCTCCAATTATGAGGAGCAAACGGCGTTCCATCTTTCGAGCGCGATGAAAATAGCCCATATGAATTAGTAACGTGGATAGTCGGCATCAGGGTTCCGACGCACTCAGTATTCTTGCCTGCCCAGTTCTGGGTCAGCTGATTCCCAACAGCGAACAGAAGCGACGAAACGAGAAAAGGCCCGGAACCACACGGGACTCCGGGCCTTACTCAGTCGATCGAACAGGAGATCTAGTACCGATAGTGATCCGGCTTATACGGGCCTTCCACGGGGACACCGATGTAGTCGGCCTGCTTCTTCGTGAGCTTGGTCATTTTCACGCCAAGCTGCTTGATGTGGAGCCGCGCCACCTCTTCATCGAGCTTCTTCGGAAGCATGTAGACTTTCTTCTCGTAGGCGTCGTTGTTTTGATGGAGCTCGAGCTGTGCAAGCACTTGATTAGTGAAAGAGGATGACATCACGAAACTCGGATGGCCGGTGGCGCAGCCCAGATTGAGTAGCCTTCCCTCGGCAAGGATCATCACGCTATGTCCGTCAGGGAATCGCCACTCATCGTACTGCGGCTTGATGTTGATTTTCTCAATGCCCTCAATCTTCTTGAGACCGGCCATGTCGATTTCGTTGTCGAAGTGGCCAATGTTCCCGACGATGGCTTTGTCCTTCATCTTCGACATGTGCTCTGCAGTGATGACGTTGAAATTGCCGGTGGAGGTGACGAAGATATCGGCTTCTTCGAGCGCATCCTCCACGGTACTGACTTCGTAGCCGTCCATGGCTGCCTGCAGGGCACAAATAGGATCGATCTCGGTGACGATGACCCGACAGCCCTGTCCTCGCAACGATTGAGCGCAGCCCTTGCCGACTTCGCCATAGCCGCAAACGACGGCCACCTTACCCCCGATCATGACATCGGTGGCGCGATTCAAGCCATCGGGTAACGAGTGCCGGCAGCCATACACGTTGTCGAATTTGCTCTTGGTCACGGAGTCGTTGACATTCATGGCCGGGAACAGAAGTGTTCCGTCCTCCATCATCTGATAAAGACGGTGAACTCCTGTCGTCGTCTCCTCGCTGACACCTCTGATCGTGGAGGCAATCTTGGTGAAGTGCCCTTTGTCTTTCGCCTGTGTCTTTCTCAACAGATCCAAGATGACGCCCCACTCCTCGGGATCGTTATCGGGATCGAACTCGGGAACCGTACCGGCCTTTTCGAACTCCACGCCTTTGTGGACGAGAAGCGTCGCATCACCACCGTCGTCGACAATGAGATGAGGACCGCTTCCGTCGGGCCACTCGAGTGCTTCGTTCGTACACCACCAGTACTCCTCTAGAGTTTCGCCTTTCCATGCAAAGACCGGTGTGCCCTTTGGGCTCTCCGGAGTGCCGTCCCTACCCACGACCGTGGCGGCAGCGGCATGGTCCTGGGTCGAGAAAATATTGCAGGAGACCCAGCGTACGTCGGCACCGAGGTCGGCCAGCGTCTCGATGAGAACGGCCGTTTGGACTGTCATGTGCAAGCTGCCCATGATCCTGGCACCAGCCAAAGGATTCTTACCTTCATAGCGCTTCCTGAGCGCCATCAATCCCGGCATCTCGTGCTCCGCCAAACGGATCTCTTTACGGCCGAACTCTGCAAGGCTCAAGTCCTTGACCTTGTATGGAGGGCGACCGGCTTTCTCTGCTGCCTCGAAGGCATGAATCTGGGTTAACGTCGTGCTCATTTGGTTCTCCTTTATTTACAGATTCGGAAGGATCGATTCCATCTCATCGATCTTCATGCTGTCTCTTCTGCCACACCCGCCAGGCGCTGAGCCGGCGGGAGGACGGTTTCTATCGCGTTCTTTCGCACCGTGACCGTGAAAAGGGCCGGACCTTTTGCGCCGGTCTCGTGCGCGACGGGGTAAAACGAGGCTGGCTCCAGGCCCGCCGCAGTGATGTGATCTGTCATCTTTTCTTCAGAGAAGCCCAACCAGACATGTCCCATTTGATGCTTGTACTCTTCCCGTTCATGAGCATACATGTCCACGACAAGAAGCTTCCCTTGGGGGCGGAGCACTCGTTCGGCTTCACGAAGAGCAGCCACCGGATCGGGAAGGTGGTGCAGCACCAACATGAGGACTGCCACATCGAGGGAGGCGTCTTCGATGGGAAGCTCTTCCAGGGCGCCCCGGCGAATATCGACGTTGTCATGGCCTCGAAGTCGCTCGCGGGCCGCATCCAGCATTTCCATCGAGGCATCAACGGCGATGACCTTCTGGACGAAGGGAGCCAACATGGAAGTCACCTGCCCCGTACCGCACCCGAGGTCTCCCACGGCCCAGCTTTCGTCCATCAAGCCCAATAGGGACAGTGCGGCAAACTGGTTTCCAAAAAGCTCGGTGCGCAGCCGATCCCATTGCCCGGCGGCTGTTCGAAAAAAGGCCTGCGATTTGCTCCGACGATCCGACAAAACGCTGTCCAGCCTTTGTGCATCTTGCGCCGTTGCCGGCGTGAGTCGAATCTCGTCCCGCACGATGTCCCAAAGCCGGGGTGGTGCCGTGGCTCCTCGTCCGTCGGGCGAGCTGTAGTAGTGGCTCGTTCCGTCTCGACGAGACACGACCCAGCCCCCGTCGCCCAACGTTTTCAGGTGCCGACTCACCGTCGACTGAGGAAGCTGAAGGACCGAGCACAGCTCGCCTACCGTCAGCTCATGACGCTCCAAAAGAAGCAGCATCCGACAACGCAGAGGATCCGCTAATGCCGTCAGATGCTCGAGTATGGGTCGTGCTGACTTCATCCGTTTATCCGGATGAAGTGTTACATGATAGGTGTTTCTTGTCAAGCTTTTTGGTTAGCGTTCGGAATGGGGTCAGGCCGGTCAGGCCCCACAAGCGTTCGGAAAATGTGGAAAACTTGCATTCCCCTGCCCCCTGCCCCTGCCCGAAGCTTCTACGCGGGTCTATGACCGTCGATCCGCGTGTAATTTCGCGTCCCCGATCACGCAAATTAGGGATGGCGCTAGCGGTAGTTTTTTCGTACCGAATCCGAGCCCAGTCGGTACGCTGCGAACAAGGTAAAGCCCGTCACGCCGGCCAGAATCACTAGCATTCTGAGCCAAGGCTCATCCATCGCCCATCGTTGCTGGACGAGAGCGATGGTCGTCTGAAGCCACACCATCGCGCCAAGAAACATGACGACCTGAACCAAGGCGAGGGCCCACCGCTTTTTGACGAGAAGAAGAAAAGGAATGAAGAGGCACACTAGAGCGAGTGCCCCTTTGCCTTCCCTGAGAAAATGTGCGGCCAACAACAACATGGCCATGACCACAGGAATGATTTTCCGCGCCACGACCGTCGCCCTCAATCAAGCCAAACCCAGCACACCAAAGAAGAGGTAGCAGACGAGTGCCCCTACCACGCTCATCGAAAGTCCCCAGAGAAGCAGTTTATTGAAAAGGACCTCACGGTTCTCCGTCACCGGGGCGCTCGCAATGCAGAGAGCCCCTAATGTCGACAGAGGGGAGACGTCCACCAGATGGGAGCCGACGTTGATCGAGGCCGCGATCGCCAACGGATCGCCACCTCCCAGATTCTCTATGAGACCGGGAATGGTAGGAAGAAAAGCCGGAAGCACCACACCCGAAGAGCTACTGTATGCGGAAATAAGACCGGTGACGAAGGCGATGACACCGGTGATGTTCGTGGGCGACGAGAGGCGTGCCAACAAGCTCGTGAACAAGTCCATACCGCCGGTCTTGCCCAGAATCGCGATGAGAACCGTGACGCCCGAGACCATCATGATGGGACTCCACGGAATCGTGCTCAAGGCCTTTTTTTCATCGGCCGCCCGAGCGAGCGTCAGCACCGCCGCCGCGATATAGGCACCCATGCCGACATCCACATCGAAGATGAGCACCGAACCGATCCAAGACGCGATGAGAAAAAGTGTCAGCTTTTGCTGCCGCGTCAGAGTGCTTTCCTGATCCTCCGTTGAGACTTCAACTTCACCATGACTGCGGAGCTTCGGGCCGCCCAGGAGAAGATAACCTCCGATGCCGACGAACGCCTGGGCCGCTGCGTTACTGAAGTAGGTCGACCATTCCACGCCCGTAATCCCAATCCGGGCCATCAAACCGTTGGCAATGATGCCCGTGGGAGCGAACGGGGAGAAAGCTCCGCAGTTGGCGCCCGTAGCCACCATGACGGTCATCAAGAACGCACTGATCCCGGCTCTTCCGGCAACGGTCATGGCAATGGGTGCGATCATCGCCGTTGCTGCAATGTTGCCCGCACCGATAGAGGCCAGGATCATCGTCAGAGCGAAAAAGATGAGAGGGATGAACGCCGTATTCCCTCGCGCGAGCTTCACGCTACGGCGAGCGATCTCATCCAAGGTGCCATTGGCCTTTGCTTGCCCAAAAAGTAACGTCACGCCTACGAGGACCAAAAACAAGTGCGAAGGAAACCCTGCAGCAACCTCCTTGACCGACATCCCACCAAAGGTCACGCCGAGTACGAAAGCGAAAGCAATCGAGATGAGCCCAACGTTGATGGCGGTAAACGAGCTGATGAGGAGGGCGATGGCAAAGGCAACAATCGACAGTACGGGCAAGCTCATGGGCGCGACTCTACCACAAGGGGTGCCCTAGTGAACCTCTTGGCACCCCACAGCGGCAGTCGAGCAGTCAAGCAGGCAGCAGTCAGCCCCGGACCCGCCCAAGCAAGGCTATTCACATGCAGAGAAGGCGGGCAGTCATCCCCGGGCCCGCCGAAGCTTCATTGTATTCGCCTCAGCGAAGGCGGGTCGCTGAGAACACGATTACTTTCGATACTTTTCGAACCACGCCACAACGTGAGCCACTTTGGTAATCAACTGAGAGGGACGGCGCGAGATATTGTGCGATGCGCCAGGGATTTTCACCAAAGCCGTATCGACTTTGCGGAGTTTCAAAGCATGATAGAACTGCTTGGACTCTGAAAGGGGCGTTCGCAAGTCGGCCGTTCCGACAAACACCATGCTCGGCGTGCTGACATTTCCCACCAACGAGATGGGTGAGTACTTCATGTAGGCTTCGGGATTCTCCCACGGCGAGCCAGGGTAGCGGTAGTTGTGGTAACCGTAGTAGTTGTCGGCAACGAGAACCTTGCTGTACCAGTTGATCACGGGCTTGCCGACGGCTGCCGCACGGAAGCGATCGGTCTTTCCAACGATCCAAGCCGACATGATACCGCCGGCGCTTCCCCCGGTGACAAAAAGATTGTCCTCGTCGATGAAACCTTTGGCAATGACCGCATCCACGCCCGACATGAGGTCGTCGTAGTCTTGTCCGGGATAGTCGTGGTAAAGAAGATTTCCGAACTCCTCTCCGTAGCTCGTGCTTCCACGCGGATTGGCATACAGAACGACATAACCCGCTGAGGCGTACAGCTGTATCTCGGCGGAGAATCGATCTCCATAGTTACTGATGGGCCCGCCATGGATCTCGAGAATCAGAGGATACTTTTTGCTTGGATCGAAATCCGGCGGCGTCACTACCCAGCCGTGAATACGCCGTTGGTCAAAAGAAGACTCGTACCAGAGCTCTTCGACTTTGCCGAGCTCTCGATATCCAAGGAGATCCTGGTTGAGCGAGGTGATGCGCCCGGCAGTCTTCCCGTCACGACAACCCACGGCAACATCCCCGGGATACTCCGGCCGGGTCTCGGGGTAGGCAAAGCATCCATTGGCCGCCATGGAGAAGCTCCCTCCACCATACGGTCTACCCACTGACGTCCCGCCGACGTTCTTCGCAGTGTCCATCCACTCTCCATCCAGCGTGACGAAAGCGACTTTGCTGTTTCCCTCGTCGTCGTACTGAACGTATATTCCTTCTCCTTTGTTGTCCCAAACCGGACTGGAAACGCTCCGATCGAGCTTGGAAGTTATGACCTGCTTGTCACTACCGTCTCGATTCATCACGTAGAGCCTGGCAACCTGATAGGTCTGGACTCTGTCGTCATATCCGACGTAGGCGATGCGCTTCCCGTCCGGTGAGATGGCGGGGCTGTCATCCGGCCCATTGCGTTCGGTGAGAGCTTGGATCTCTCCGCTCGCGAGCGACAGCGAGTAAATCTCCGAGTTGCGGAACTCATATTCCCAATTGAGGTTTCGATTCGCCGAGAACAAGAGTGACAGACTGTCCGGAGTCCATACCGGAGTCGACCGGTGGTGGAAATCGCCGGTGCTGACCTGGCGTGGCGTACCTCCATCAACGGGCAGCACGAAGAGGTGATAGTACCCAGGCTCGAGATAGCCCTCGCCGTCCGCTTCGTGCTTCAGTCTCGTGATGACGAGAGGCGGATCCGCCCACTTCGCACCTTCCGGCTTTTTCGGCGGCTTGACCAGCTGGGGAGGCTCTTCGGGGACCAACATAGAAAAGGCAATCCACTTGCCGTCCGGTGACCAACTCAAGCCGCGGGGGGATCGCTCCAATTGAGAGAGCCGAGCTGTCTGCCCCGTATCCATCCACCGGAGAAAGATCTCGGACCCCTGCTCCGTGCGGGCCACGTAAATGAGTCTCTTTCCGTCCGGCGACCAGCGAGGTGACGATTCGTTTCCTTCCGTTGTCACGAGCTGCCGATGGTCAGAACCGTCGAAGTTGACCGTCCAGAGCTTCGAACGGGTCCCGTCTTCCATAATGTCCATGGAGTTCCGGACGTACACCACCCGCGCACCGTCCGGCGAGATTTGGGGATCGGAAGCGTACTCCAGCTCGAAGACATCCAGCTCGGAAAACCGCTGCTTGGTCTTCTCTTCAGCTTCTATCCAAACCTGATGCAGAAACAACGCACACAAACTGATTAGCGCAACCCTAGCTTTCATCCGTACCTCCCTCGATCATCCACGGGGACGATTCCATCATCCGAGAAGAGCGATCCTTCCTCAACTGGTTGTCGCATGCAAACCTCGGTTCGGTTGGATGGCGGTCAGTCAGAGCGGTCGAGCAGTCGGTCGGCCTACTAGAGATCCATCGGTAGAAGCCTAAGCGGCGTATCGTTTACTCCGCGGAGGACACGGAAGTGACGTTCGTCCAGCGTCAGAACCTTCTCAACGCCATAGCGGTGGGAGAGCACGACAAGGGATGCGTCAGCAAGTCCGATTCCCAAGTCTGCATAACGAGAAATCACTTTTCTAGCAGTGTCAACGTCTTGAGCATCGAATGGAGCCAAGCGGTAGGCCTCTCGCGCTATTTCATTGAGAAGCTCGAGCTCGACATTCACGTCTGCAAATTTTGCGACGAGGTAATCCAGCTCGCCCAGGACAAAGGGTGACATGATGAAGGGACCTTCGCTCTCCATCAGAACTTGCGCGCACTCTTGATGGAGTCGTTGATTAGGAAAAAGCGCAGCCAATAGCCCGCTTGTGTCGACTAGGATCAATGCCTTCCAAATCCTTCCAGGAACTCGTCCACTCGGTCCGCAGTACTGGAATCTCCAAGTCCTTTTTCGGTGAGGGGGACGCGAGGCCGGGGACTCGTCCGCCTCTCAACAATGGTTCGGATCGCTTCCCGAATGATGTCGGCCTCTGAACGGCCCTCCTCTTCCGATAGCCTTTTGAGTGAGGCCTTGAGCTCGTCCGGAAGGTAAACGGTTGTCTTGATCATACCATACATTTTACCATACGTTGGCGTTTTAAAGGGTCGAGAAAAACTGAGGAACAGGGCCAGATCGTGTAACTATCTTAAAATAATGGTTTTACACATAATCCATTCGCCGCCTACTCTGCGCGAAGCACCGTGATTGGTTCCAAAGAGGCAGCCCGGCGTGCCCGCCTTCGCTAGAAGCTTCGGCGAGACTAGCCGGCGGCCAGTTCGGCGGACCCGTCACCGCCTACTCTGCGCGGAGGACCGTTATCGGGTCCAAAGAGGCAGCCCGGCGCGCAGGGAGGTAGCTCGCGGTCAAGGCCACAGCGATCAAGCCGACAGCGACGACCCCATAAGTGATCGGATCCGTGGAGCTCACGCCGAAGAGGAGTCCGGACATGAGGCGGGTGAGACCGAACGCCAGGATCAGACCGATAGCTACACCTATGCCGGAGAGGATGAGACCCTTCTTCAGCACCATTCCCTTAACGTCACCCTCTCGCGCACCCAAGGCCATCCGCAGTCCTATCTCTCGTCGACCGCAAGCTCACGGCATAGGAGATCACACCGTACACACCTACAATCCCGAGGATGAGGGCGACGCCCGCGGCAATCGCCAGTAAGATCATGGTGAACGAGGTCTGGGCCGTCGACTGTGCCATTAGATCCGGCAAGGTCTGAACGCCGGTGAGGGGCAAGTTCGGGTTCACCGACCACACCACGTCGCGGACATCATCCAGAAAGCCGGATGTGCCTACGCGGTCGCTCCGGATGGCGTAACCCATGGTCCTCCAGGTCGCGATATCGTCCGGGGCATTGCCCTCCCAAAACGCCAGTGTGACTTGGGGCCAGTACACCGCCAAGAGAGGGGCTGACCCCATTCCATCGTCACGGACATCCGCCACGACGCCCACCACCTCATGCCACCGGGGCGGGTCCGGCCGGGCGGCAACCCTCTGGCCCAAGGCAGCGTCCGGAGAGCCGAAGTACTCCCGGGCCAAGCTCTCGGACAAGATGGCGCCCGGAAAGCGGGTGTTCACATCCTGCCATGTGAACGTCCGACCCACCAGGAGAGGTATTTGCAGCGTCTCGAAATAGCCCTCACCGATCCACTTATGACGGCGTATGGGAGGCGGTCCGTCGCCCTCGGGAGTGGTCCCCTCGACGTAAAACGGATTGACGTTGCCGGAGCCATCCATTGGAATACTCGTCGCTAGACCGACAGAGCTGACCCCGGGGAGCTCTCCCAAGCGGCGGGCGATGAGCTCGTGAGCTTTGGCCAGCTTCCGCCCCACTACGGATCTCCTGCGGTGGGATGCGAATGCGGAGCGCTATTACCCCTTCGGGATTTTGGAAGCCCGGATCCGTCGCCCTGATCGATTGGAAACTCCGCAGCATGAGTCCTGATCGCCACCAAGAGAACGAGCGCCAGGGCCAATTGGCTGACAGCTAGAGAGTTCTGTACTCTATGCCGGTGGCCTCCCGTCAAGCCTCTCGGGCCTCCTTGTTTCAGCGCGTCGACGACCGCCTTTTGACGGTGCCTCAGGATGGGGAACATCCCGAAGAACGCTCCGGTACCGAGTGAGATGCACAACGTGAACAGAAGGACCGTCGGGACTCAGAGCCACCTCTTCCAAGCGGGGTAGCTGAGCGGCGCCCATGGTCTTGAGAACATCCAGCCCGATTTGAGCCAATGCCAACCCCGCAATACCTCCCAGCACTCCCAGCAGCAGGCTTTCTTTCAAGTACTCCCATCCGATGCGACGGCCGCTTGCCCCCATTGCCGTCCGGACGGCCATCTCCGTTTCCTTGCCCTCAGCCCGCACCAGGAAGAGATTCGCCACGTTGGCGCAAGCGATGAGGAGAATGAGACCCACACCGCCCATAAGAACCCAGAGGATATCCGCGGCCGATCCCACCAAATCGTCTTGGAGAGGCTGGATGACGGGCGCGTAATGCTTCCGGTTTGATGGTAGCTCGCCCCCGGACCTCCCGGGAATTTCTCCCAAGCCATGGGTAACATCCGTGTGAGGTCGGTAGAGGCTTGCTCCAATAGTGACTCCTTCCCGCAGGCGCGCGAGGGCATCGAAACCAATGTTGCCGACGAACAGATTCTCACGACGAAACGTCATCAGCATAAAAAGCGCCGGGTCCGCTCCGAGGCCTCGCAGTATCGGCGGCATCACTCCGACAATTTCGCGGGTGGCGCCGTCCACTTGGAGCGTCTTGCCGATGACGCCGCGGTCCCCCGCGTACCTTGATTGCCAAAATCCGTGACTCAGGAGAACGATGGGTGGAGCATCAGGATCTTCATCCTCTCGTGTGAAAATTCGGCCCAGGGAAGGTGTGACGCGGAGGGCTCGAAAGACTCCGCTCGTCACGGGCATGGCTTGAACGGCTTCCGGATCCCCATTTCCCGTGACGGCGACCAAACGACCTCGACGGAGATACATCCCGATATCCTCGAAGACGCGATTCTCGTCCTCATAGGTGAAATGCCAAGCCGCACATTGACCGGCATCAAGCGATTCCCACTGACGGCGCCGTGTGTCCGATGTCCACCAGGCGATCCGACTCGTCAAAGGGAAGGGGAGAGAGGACAACGGCGTGTACTAAGGTGAATATTGCGGTGGTGGCACCAATACCCAGTGCCAATGTGAGAACCGCGACCAAAGTGAAACCCGGTGACTTTCGAAGTGTACGAAGACTATTCCCTGCGTCCCTTAGCACATCAGATAACATATGCCACCATCCTCCTCTTCGGTGGGCCTTGTCCTGAGCTTTGTCTGCCCAACGGTCGAGTCTCAGCTGGAAGTTGGCCCGGTCCGCTCGGCGAACATCGCTCGCAAAACATTCCCAATCTCGGATTTGTCGAACTGCGAAGGCGTCCGACTCGTCCTCGGATAGGCCCCTAGAAATGCCGTCGCGGTAGAAGTCCTCGAGCTGAGCCGCCAACTCGCGGACGATCCGCTTCTCCCGCTCCGGCCTCAACTCCGGCAGCGAGAGATGTCGCCGAACAAAGGCTTCCCAGTTACGCACCGCTCGTTCCCATGACGCCGTTCACGGCCTCGATGTACTCTTCCCAGGTTTCCTGCTTCTGAGTCAGCACGCGCCGCCCTTCGGCCGTCAGTTTGTAGAAACAGCGTTGGCGCTCGCCCGGTTTTTCCACCCAGCGGCCCTTGATCCAGCCACGGTTCTCGAGTCGAAGCAACGCCGGATAAAGAGACGGCAAAGCAAATTTCAGCTTCCCCCCCGAGCGGCTTTCGATCAGCTTGCCGATCTCGTAACCGTGTCGCGCTCTGGCTTCGAGAAGCGAGAGAATCAACATCTCCATACTTCCTTTTTTCATCTCCGGGCTGAACACAGGCGACCTCCACTATAAGTCTGGCTATATATAGCGTGCCTAACTATATACTACGAGGCCTGGGGAGAAAGGTTCCAAAAAGCAGCGGGGGTGTGCGGCTACTTTTCCTTCATCGAATGCGCGATGTGCATCCCGACCAATCGCGCAACGAGAACCGCAAGGAAAAGCTGACCCATGAGGGCTTCGACATAGGAAAGCGACCGGGCTACGGAAGTGACCGGGGTGACGTCACCATAGCCGAGAGTCGTCAGTGTGACGTAGCTGTAGTAGAGGCAGCTCGACCCCAGTCCCCCGGAGTAGTCCCCCAAGTTCCCGAGTCCTTTGAAGGAGCCCGGCTGAAAAGACTCCAGCCCAAAGTAGAACATGCTCCAGATCATTCCGAGCAACAGGAAGACGGATAGCGCGGCGAATATACTCTCTGAAGTCACCTCTTCCGCTCGCAGAACATGCATCAGGACTCGGTAGGCGGTGTAGATCAAGAAGAAGGTCATCAAGGTGGGCGCCTGGGACATGAGCAAGGAGTCGGGCGCAAAGTAACCCAGCCAGACGCCTGCAACAGCCGGCACGAATAAGACAAAGCCCCAAAGAAATCTCCGTTTGTTTTCGCTTATCGAATAAAGCGCCGAGAAAAGAACGACCGTGCTGAAGACATTGAAAGCCACGCGGCCGAGGCGATAGCCTTCGACGAAGGGTGAAGCGAGCAGATCGAGAAGCAGGGTTACGAGCAGCAGCGCGAAACGTCTATTCTTCATTGCCGATTTCGCTGGATCTTACCCGGAACAAGCGAGTGGAGGCAATGTGCCCCTGATTCTAGTTGGCACCCAAAGGACTCTCGGCGCTGAAACGGTGTCGCGTCTTGACACCATCATGAATTCATGCCATAATCATGAAATGAGAAGGAAGGTGAGTACACTCTTGGAAGATAACCTGTATCGGCGAGTCAAAGTCGAGTCGTCACGTCAAGGTAAGCAAATCAGCGACATCATCGGCGAGGCACTCGAGTCCTACCTGAACGACGGCTCGAAGAGCGGAAGCAGCTTGAACGTCGTTCGCGACAGCTGGGCCGTGATGAAGCTACCGGCTTCCCGAGTCAAGAAGATCTTGCAGGAGGAGGATGGACTATTTGACGCTTGACGATCTTCGGGATGGTGAGCGCGTCTTCATCGACTCGACCATTTTCGTTTATCACTTCTCGGGTGTGTCTGTGCAATGCCGAAATCTCCTGGAGCGTTGCGAGAACGGCCAACTCAAAGGTGTCACGTCGTCCGTCGTCTTATTAGAGGTGGCGCATCGCCTAATGATGATCGAGGCGGTGGCACGCAAGCTCGTCTCGGGCGGTAACTTGGCCAAGAAGCTCCGCGGTAAACCGGATGTGGTCAAGAAGTTGCAGAGCTACAATCAACAAATAGAACGCATACCACTGATGGGAATCAAAATCGAAGATCTCGGTCTAAGAACGGTTCTCTCCTCGGAAGAAGTCCGCAGGCACCACGGTCTTTTGGTGAACGATTCGATCGTAGCCGCCAGCGCCATGACAGCCGGCATTCGGTCTCTTGCAACGGCCGATCGCGATTTTCAAAGAGTGCATGAGATCAACTGTTTTTCACCCACCGACATCGCGTAACTAAGAAGATAGGCTGCCCAACTTTTGTCCTGCGGTTTCAACTCGTGATGTGCGAGGAAACAAATCCTGAACGACATTGTTTTACCCGGACCAGAGTCGACCAAAGGGTAGTGCAGTGACACCGGCAGTGAGTGGAATCTCGACGTCTCCAGGGTGGACCACGAAACCAGGTGCGACCACTCGCTTGCCCAGATCTTTCCTGAGCGCTTCGATACCGCTAGCCATTGAAGGACGCGGCGTTGCCGAGAGCTTGACCTCGATTGGAACGAGCCGTCTGCCCGCCTGGATCAAGAAGTCGACTTCCACACCGGACGATGTCCGCCAGAAATAGATACGAGGATTCTCCCCTCGGTGCACCAGTGTGCGGAAGAGCTCAGATAGAACGGCCGTCTCAAAGATCGCACCGGCCATGGGTCCTTTGGCAGCATGCTGCGTATCTACCAATCCAACCAAATGACATAGCGTGCCGGTATCTGTGAAATACACTTTCGGGGTTTTTATGAGACGCTTGCCGATGTTCGCAAAATAGGGCCGCAGCACTACCACCTGAAAGCTAGCCTCGAGTACGGACAACCAGGCCTTGACCGTGTTGAGGGCAACACCTAGATCCCGGCTGATGTCCGACAAGCTCAAGAGCTGAGCACTCCTTGCCGCTAAGACGCGGAGGAAATCTTGAAATTGCGTCAAGTCTCCAACCTGACGTAGGGTCCGAACGTCCCTTTCCAGATACGTTTGAATGTAGCTGCGGTGCCAGTGAACGATGTCCCTTCTCGGGTGGCTTACGAGCTCAGGGTAGCCACCCATAAGGAATGTTCTCCAGATCTCTCTATAGGAAGGCAACTTCTTTTTCGGCTGTTCCCGTCGCTTCACTTCCCAAGGAAACGGGCGCTGAGGGTTCGATTCACGCTCTCTCCAGGAAAGAGGCATGAGTCTCAAGAGCGACGCCCGGCCGGCGAGCGACTCGGTGACCTGTTCCATGAGCAAGAGATTCTGTGAGCCCGTCAAAAGATACTGGCCAGAAACTCCTCGACTTCGGTCTACGTTTTCTTTGATATATGGGAGCAGACCTGGGGCGTACTGGATTTCGTCGAAAATGACCGGCGGTGTGTAAGCTGCAAGGAAACTCCGAGGATCGTTCGTGGCAGCTGCCCGAACATCCGGCGGCTCCAACGATGCGTAATTGTACTTCTTGCCAAAGCGTCGCCTCAGGAGTGTCGTCTTCCCTGACTGTCGAGGGCCGGTCAACACAACGACAGGAAATTCACGAGTCGAACGCCGAAGCGCCTTCTCCAGAGACCGCTCGATATAGATGTCGCGGCGCACAGCCATGCTGTAATTATGCATTTAAAATGCAATTTTGCAAGCATCTGAAATACCTTCGAATTCTAGGCCACATTGAACGGCACGACGGTGACAAACCCTCCGGGCCGTGGTTTTTGCCTCACACTAGTATTCGAGGTGCGAAAGCGAATATCCTCTTGTCACTACAGACATGGAGGGCACGATGAGAACACCAAAACCTGCTGCGCTGATGATGATCGCCTGTACGTTGCTCATAGCCGGCTGTACAGCGGAACAAGAGGCACCTACCCCCTTCCGAATCGCCGTTGCTCGGTTCCAGCAAGAGACCTGCACCTTCTGTCCGGGGGGCGATACGGACGTCGAGCGCTGGACCAAGCTTCGCCCTCCGTACAAGGGCGACGAGCTTTTCGAAGCCGACGACTATATCGCCGGCTTCGTGGCTCGAGCACGCGAGTACGGCGGCGTCGAGCTGATTGGACTCGAGTCACCGGGTGACGTTTTTGGCAGCTCCTCGGCGAGCTGGATCACGGAAGACACGTTCGAGCACTTCATGGAGGGCATTCTGCGAGATCTCAATGCCAGTCTACCGGTCGACGGTGTCTACCTGGCGCTCCATGGAGCCATGGCCGTTCGCAATGTTCCACGACCCGAAGCGGAAATCGCAAAGCGCGTTCGAGAAGTCGTTGGCCCCGACGTCCCCATCGTCGGTACTTTCGACCCACACGGTAACGAAGACGAAGAGTTCTTGCGCTGGGCCGACATGTCGTTCGTGGTCAAACGATTCCCACACTACGATGCCTACATCCAAGGGGAAAGAGCAGCCCGAATGCTCATCCGAACGATGCGGGGTGAATTCAAACCTACTACAGCTACCCGCAAGCCCGGCGTCATCACCGCCACGGTGCTCCAGTGGACCGGCCAGTCCCCGCCCATGGATATCATGGAGCGGGCCCGGCGATGGGAATCGCGAGAACGAGATGTCTATGTCAGCGTGTTCTTCGGCTATCCCTGGTCCGATGTGCCCGACGTCGGCGCGACGGCGATCGCAATCACCAACAATGATCAAGAGCTCGCCGACAAGATCGCCGATGACATGTCGGACTACATCTGGCGGGTTCGTGAGGAGTTCGCGAGCGGCAACTTCCCCAAACCGGCGGAAGCCGTTCAGTTGGTAAGAAAAGCAATTGCGGCCGGTGAGACGCCGGTTGCCATTGGCGACTACAGCGATCGACCCGGAGATGCGACGTTCATACTCGAGGAGCTCATCCAGCAGGGTGTGAGCAAGTTTCTTTACGGCGCACTCCGTGACGAGCAGGCACTCGAGGCTCTAGTTCAAGCGAACGCCCAGCCCGGCGAACCCTTCTCGATGGACGTGGGTGGCTTTACGCCCAGCGGTGGACAACCGGTTCACATCGAAGGGACGTTGGTCTTCTTAGGAGCGTGGGGTGGATACGAAAACGTCGCCGCAGTCGAGTTCGGCGACCACAACATGCTCGTTCTCACACCGGCCTATACCCAGGTCATGTACCCGGAAGATCTCCGCTTCGGCCCCATCGAGCCGGACGACTACGACGTCATCGTCGTGAAGTCGAGGGCCCACTTTCGTCGAGGATTCGACGAAACGGGATACGCGAAGTCCATCTTCATCGTGGATGCCCCGGGCCCATTCCTCGGCACCACCCGATTGGATGCGCTGGAGTACGAGTTCGCGCCCATCGACAAGCTGTATCCGTTTGGCACTCCGGAGGGAAGATAGAGGGGGCTCAGACGAACGGGTTGACGACTTGGAGACCGTGATAGGTTCCTCTATGATGCAGGTCCTCGGTCAATACCGTCGCGCATCCGGCCCTTTCCGCCGCAGCGAGTATCAGCGAATCCCAATATGAGATCCCATATTGTGTGTGGGTTTCAATGGCCCGATGGACCATGCCGATGTCGATGTGAAGTGCCGGAAAAACGGCTAGCGTTTTGATGACTTCATAGGCATCGTCTACGGACAAGGGTGTCGGTATTTTCTTGGTGACAATGGTGAAGAACTCCCCAATGACCTGGGTCGAGACAGTCGCATTTCGCTTTTTGATGGTCTCCGTCAAAACCGTCTGAGCCGTCTTCTGCTTATTGGGGTCGTGTTGGTCGTAAGCGTATACAAGTACGTTGGAATCGAGGAGCTTTATTCTATGACTGGGTATGGCCAAGCTTTAGTCTACAGAATGGTGTCGTTGCGTTGCCAACTGCCATCGGATTGGAGCGTGCCGCCTACTCGTTCCGGAACGAGCTCCTCCATGGCACCAAGCATCACCTTGAAACTCGACAAGCCCCGACCATAGAATCCCCTTTACTCTAGAGCTCAGGAGGAATGGCCAATGGGAACTCGCAACAAGTCATCTCGAACAGCCGCATGCATCCTAGGTTTGCTATTCATTACGGGCCTATCGGCCACTACAGTCGCCACTGAACGCGTACCCGGCGACCGCTGGATGCGCTATGCCGACGTAGAACAGGCCGGGTTCGACGCGGCCAAACTGGAGGCGGCCAAGAAGACCTGGGAGGGCTTACCGTCCGCGGCGTTCCTTGTGGTCGCCGACGGCGCGGTGGTTGCCGCGTGGGGAGATGTCGACAGACGCTACATGTGTCATTCCGTCCGCAAGAGCTTTCTCTCCGCGCTCTACGGAATTTACTGGGACCGGGGCGAGATCGCGCTCAACAAGACGATGTTCGATCTAGGAATCGACGACTATCCCGACCCGCTCCTGGAAACCGAGAGACACGCCCGGATCCTCGATCTCTTGAAAGCTCGTTCCGGCATCTTTCATCCGGCAGCTTACGCGGGGCGTACGGATTCGAGGCCGCGCGGAAGTGAAGGACCGGGGCGCTATTTCGCCTACAACAACTGGGACTTCAACACGCTCGCCACGATCCTAGAGCAGGAGACCGGTGCCCAAGTCTTCGAGGCTTTTGACGAGTACTTCGGCCAACCTCTTGGAATGGAGGACTGGCGCGTCTCCGACGGCTATTACCATTACGAGCGCGACAAATCACGATTCCCGGCCTATCCTTTCCGGATGTCAGCTCGAGATGCCGCCCGATTCGGATTGCTGTTCGCACGATACGGTATGTGGGGAGACCAGCGGATCCTTTCCGAACACTGGGTGCAACGCAGCTCCGCTCTCTACTCGATCGACACGGATGTCGTAGGCTACGGCTTCATGTGGTGGGTGTACCGCGAGCCTCGCTTCACCCGACACGGAATGTATGCCGCATTGGGTGTCGGCAACCAAAAGATCGCGGTACTCCCCAAGAGCGACATGGTCATCGTGAATCGTGCAAACACCTATTTGGGCCAGAACACACCGTCCGACGAGCTGCTTGACCTCATCGAGCAGGTCCTCGAGGCACGTACCGGGACGCCCGCTGCGGATCCCAAGCTCATCCCTCTCGCAACGGAGCCCGACCCCAAGATCACCAAGGTAGCGAGGAGTCAATTGACCGAGTTTGTCGGCGAGTGGGATTATCCTCCACCACCCCTCGGCTTGCCGAAAGTCACCACCATAAGGATCCAAGCCGCCGACACGCACCTGATAGGTTTCACGCCGTTTTCGGGCACCTTCGAGCTCTATCTCCAACCGGATGGCTCGTTTCACGAGGAAGATAGCTACCGTCGATATCTTTCCATCCGAGATGATTCCGGAGCCTTTGCCGGGCTCGCTGACTCCGAATCCATGGTGAGGGCGGCATTGTTTTCTGCTGCCGAAGGCCAAACAAAGCGTGCCAGTGATCTCTTCACACAGGTCGGAGACGACGACAGTCTCATGGTCGAAGTCGGTCGAGCAATCGTCGATCTGCTGGGCGGGCAAGACGAGCCAGCAAGCCAAAAAGTCCAGGAACTCTCGGAGAGGACCACGCCGGCCGATGTCGAGGCTTTGATCAATGGCTTCGGTTTTGGATTGCTCCGGAGCCAAAAGGCGGAAGAGGCGCTCGAGGTCTTCAAGTTCAATACACGTGCGTTCCCCGAAGCCTACAACACTTGGGATAGCCTGGGCGAAGCGCTCATGAGTCTGGGACAAAACGACGAGGCGATCCGCTGTTTCGAGAAGACGCTCGAGCTCAACGAGAACAACAGAAGCGCCAAGGAGGCGCTGGCCCAGCTCAAGGAGAAGCAGTAAGAGGCAACTTGTTTTCTAGTGCTTGGTGTCTTGGTCGATCGCGAGAACGGCCCCGGCCAAAACACTTGCGCCGTTCGCCATGTCTTCCGCGGACGTGAACTCTTTGGGCGAATGACTGATACCGCCCCGGCTCGGTACGAAGATCATTCCCGTCGGCGCGATCTTCGCCATGTCTTGGGCGTCGTGCCCGGCGCCGCTCGGCATGTATTTGTACGACAGTCCCAGTTTCTTTGCGGAAACCTCGATGAACGCCTTTATGCTCGGATCGGTCAGGGCCGGGACCGCCGCGACGTCGAGATGGTCGAATCTGATCCTCGTCTTGGTTTCTTCCGCAATGGCGGCCGCCCGCTTTTCGATTTCGCGGAAGACCATCAATATCTTGTCTGCTGAAAGATCACGTATCTCCAAGCTCAAATCCACCTTGCCAGGTATCACATTCGGCGCCCCGGGCTCCGCATGAAAACGTCCGACCGTACCTACTTGTTGTCCCTCGAACGAATTGACAATCTCGTTGACCGCAAGCGCAAACATCGCGCCGGCGATAACGGCATCCTGACGCATATTCATGGGCGTCGTGCCGGCGTGATTGGCGGCGCCCTCGATGGTCACATCCCACCATTCGATGCCGACGATTCCCTCGACAATACCGATGTCAATCTTGTCTTTTTCGAGGACGGCCCCTTGCTCGATGTGGAGCTCGAGAAATGCTCTCAAATCCCCTTTCGAACGCTTCACTTCGGAGAGACGCGACGGGTCGCCGCCGATGAACTTGACGCCTTCCGCGATCGTCTTGCCGCTGTGGCTCTTCACGTTCAGCGCGTCGGAGCCGAGCTCACCGATGAGTGCACGGCTTCCCGTCAACACTCCCTCTTCATCCGTAAACACGATCATCTCGAGAGGGTGATCGGTCGTCATACCGTTTGCTTTCAGGAGCTCCATCACCTCGAGCGCAGCAACCGAGCCGAGGACCCCGTCATAGTTGCCACCGCTCGGCACCGTGTCCAGATGCGAACCGAACATGATGGGCGGAAGGTCGCTATTTCTACCCTCTCGACGGCCGATGAGATTGCCGGCGAAGTCGACGTGGACCGCTAACCCAGCTTCATTCATCAGCGTCTTGAAGTAGTCGCGCGCTTCGACATCAGCATCGCTGAAAGCGACCCGCTGCGACCCGGTCTCGCTAGCACCAAACGTGGCGAGCTTCTCTATACGGCGCTCCAAGCGTTGGGCATCGGCTTCGAGTGTCTGGGCAAGGGTCGGACCAACGGACAGGCAGAACAACGACATACAAATCAGCATATTTCGCATGCCGCGATGATAGCAGAACGTCTATTTAATGAGATAAAGCTCCTCTTGCGGCGGAGACAAATACTCGACTCCACTTTCGGTGGCAAGCGCCTGCTCATGATCCCACCAGAATAGATATTGGTCTTCGTGTTCACTGGAAGGCCACGGCATATAGATGAAATATTCCAGAACAAAGTGGTGATTGGGTGGGAGTGGTATATCCCACATCCACTCCGGGCCGTTAGAGCCGATCCTGGGGCCGAAATAATTCTCGAACTTCCTCTTGCGCGCACCTTTCCCCATGCCATGGCAGTCGATATTGAGGTGGGTTTTTCCAGGGTCGAAACCTTCGATGTAAGCGGAGAAATCGTTCTTTGGGGTCGAACAAATGCAGCTGGTCGTCCCTAATAATGATCCCTTCCTCTTCGAACTTCGCCTTGTAGTTGTTGACGATTTCACGAGGGGTCAGTCCCACCTTGATGGTCTCCACCAGGATCTTGTCGATTTTCCGGTATTCTGCCCAGAGTTTTTTGATATCTGGAGGCGGCTCGGTCTCTCCTTCACGGAGCACATAGGCGTACGTTCCCTGGCTTGGGGCTGCAACGATGTCGCCTCCCTGGATCACAACGTTTTCATGGCCTGCTGTCCGTCCCCTTTGTGATACTCCCGTGCCTCTCCGGCGAAAGACCGTCACTCCCACGTCACGATTCTTGGTAACGCCCGGCACGATTTCAGCAAAAGCTTTCCTCACACGTTCATCTTCGTCCTTACGCATCTTCTTGAGGAGCTCAATCTCACTCGGCACCTTTCTGATGATGTAATCCATCATCACATGTTCAGACGAGACTATCCTGCTGGGCATATTTATCACCGAGCTCTTCAGCCAATAGAAGGTAGTCCGTATGCGAAAGGCCGTCTTGTGCTCTTGTCGTGGTCGGATAGGGTCCCAGATCAAGCTTGAAATTGAGAGCAATGCGTTTGGGGTCACGTGCTTCCACGAATTCTTTGAGGCCCTCGAATCGGTAATCATATTCTGTCTCCGGGCCTCCCGGCGGGTTGCTTCACGAGAACCGGGTCGCCGATGATGTCGTAGGCTCCACATTCTTCGACCAACTTCGTATCCCAATGTACCCGCCATGTTTCTCCAGCATGTGAATCTCCCCAGCGACGTCCGAGAACCGCACGCTCGATCCTGTCACCGCCACGGTCCGTGAAGACAAACACACCGGAGGTACTCCCCAGTTCCTCTGCGCCAAAGGGATCCGGAATGGTCTCTCTCATCACATGAATCCACATGTCGACATCGTTCTTCCTCATGACTTCAGGCAGGACAATGTCGAATTTCTCCCGACGAATCTTATTGTTCCATTCCTTTAAAGCGTCCTCTTCCAAAGCTTGTGCTTCGGTCGTGGCCGCATCAGTCGAAATCGAGTCGCTCGTCTCGGAACTACGGAAACCAAAGAACAAGGGCGCAGAAACAATCAAAAACATAACGACTCGATTAGACATTAGACAGTCTCCTTCAGCAGTTGTTCATACTCTGGAATTCGACGGATCGGCCTTCGGATCTCGGGCTTTCTTACCATCTAAGCCGGTTTGTGAAAAGCACCCGTTTTACCCGAAAGTACTGCTGGAAACTGGGAGGCAGAGAGTGGTCCGGAACGAATTCGCTTCGTAACAGTCGCGTGTGGCTTGAGCGCTTTGCTTGTTTTAGGGCGGGGACAGATTACACCAACGCTAAGACTCAGCTCGTTGCAGACATCACTGCCCATACCCCTGTATTGGGATCCTTGTCCTGGGAAGATGTACATCATCTGATCGTCGTTTGTGGACATACGTCCTCTCTTCCGGTTTGTTTGCAGTCGTGGATTCTAAGATTAGACATCACAGAACGCAAACCAAAGCTACGAATTCCCGAGCGATGTTGATTTTCGTCGTACAAGCGCTGAAAAACCCCTCAGAGAAGAGGGGGTTCATGACCTTAGATCCTGGCGCTCGCGTCGGCCCCTACCAGATGCTTTCGCCCATTGGGGCAGGAGGTAGGGTCGAGGGCTGGCGCGCCGACGTTAGGGTCCGCCAATATTGGTCCGAAGAGAATCCGGGCTTACGGGGCTAACGAGGAACGCGAGCCGGCCCGGCGATTTCACTAGCCATGAGATCAGAATCTTGATAAACCCTTTTTTTGCAATCGTTTGTTGTGATTGATGCAACTTGTAACGTCTGTTATGTTATAATGGCTACATCATGATGGCTAGAAATCAGATCTCTCTCGATCCAGAGTTACAGAAACGCGCTCGTGAGAGAGCCGCTCAGCTTGGCATTTCGTTTGCGGAGTACATTCGACGGCTTTTGATTCACGATCTGGGTGAGCGGGAGCAGCAAGCCGATCCGTCAGCGGTGTTCAATTTGGGGAACTCTGGAGGCTCTGACGTAGCGCGCAACAAGGATTCCATGGTGGGCGAAGCTGCCGAGGCTGAAGCGTTGGGAACCGGCTCGCAATGAGTCTGTTCGTCGATACGTCGGTTTGGTACGCGGCCGCAGATTCCGGCGACAGAAGCAATCGTCGAGCGGTCGAGATTCTAAGCGGCGGTACGCCGTTGTTGACGTCGGATCACATACTTGTCGAGACGTGGCTCTTGCTGAGGCACCGCCTGAACCGCACATCGGCGGAGCGGTTTTGGGAGGGGATTCGCGGTGGAGTCGCAGCGATCGAGCCCATCAATGCGGCCGATCTGGAGGTTGCTTGGACGATCGGGCTGGAATTTCCCGATCAGGACTTCTCGCTCGTTGATCGCACCAGTTTCGCGATCATGCTTCGTCTGGGTCTTCACCGTGCCGCAGCGTTCGACGATGACTTTGCAGTATTCCGCTTCGGTCGCCGTCGGGATCGAGCCTTCGAGATCGCGCGCTGAGAGCTGGCTCAATATGCAGATGCATTACGAGCTGTGGCAAACGCGAAAGACAAAGAAAAAGCTGAAGGTGAAACGGCTCGATGCCGCATGAGACCGGAACCTGGCACAGCATTCAACGGTTCCGATCCAACGGAACAACGCTCGGCTCCCTGCCCCTCGTCAATATTGATCCGGAGAGAAGCTAGGCTTACGGGGCCAACGAGCAACGCGATCCGGCCCGGCGATTTCAACAGCGATGGGATCAGAAGTATGATAAACCCTTTCTTTCCAATAGTAACCCGGCAGGACGTAGCGGGAGTCGCTGTACTTCGAGCGATTCGCCGGGCTCGAACTCCAGGGGTTTGTGACTGAACGGGGCGATGATCTCTCCCACGGTCAAGTCCTCGTGCACGAGAGGCTTAGTTCGTTGCTAATTTATCCTACTTGGTGTAGGATAATCTGATGGTAATGGAAAAAGTATCGCTGACTCTCGACGAGGAGCTATTGGCGGAAGCGAGAAGGCTGGTGGGACGCCGCGGGCTGTCGCGATATTTGAATCTTGCGTTGCGGTACCAACTGCAAAGAGATCGACTAGTTGGATTGCTTGACGAGCTCGAGAATGAAGTGGGTCCCATTGACACGCAGGTGATGCAGGAGGTTCGCCGAGCTTGGCCCGATCCCGACGGAAGAAAAGGCAGACACCGCGGCGACTGATTCTGGATTCCGGCGCAGTAATCGCTCTGTCGCGCGGAGAGCAGCGAGCGCGCGCCTTTCTAGCCAGAGCATTGGAGCTGGGTGCGCCGGTGGATGTGCCGCCAGTCGTTGTCGCGGAGACCGTGCGAGGCGATCGTCAGGATGCGGCTGTTCACCGTGTGTTGAATACTGTTGACTCCGTTCCAGAGACAACCGAGGTACATGGTCACACCGCGGGCCGTCTACTTGGGAAAGCCAAATCGGACGCGACGGTAGACGCCTTGATTGTTGCGGAAGCCGTTCTCGCCGGTGGAGCATACATACTCACCGGCGACATGGAAGATCTCGAAAAACTTGCAGCTCCACACCCCGAAGTCCAGATTCAGAGTTTGTAGATCCTTCAGTCTTCGGACCCCCGATAGTTGCTCACTGTTTTGTTGTCTCACACTCTCACCAGCCAGTTGCTGTAGTAGACGACCGGGGCCGTGGTACAGCCAGGTCGCCTATGCCGTAAGGCGACTGAACCGGAACTTCATGAGCTCGGGGCTCGCAGCGTTCAAAGATCGCGCGCCCGCCGAAACGGCGGCAGAAGAACTCGGCGGTCGCTGTGGGAAGAAAGTGAACGACTACAACTCGCTGGCTGTGGCTGTGGCGGGGACGTCCGTCCCCGGGGTCGAGCTTCTCCTCGAAGACGAAGAACCGCTCAGCATCGTAAAGGATGGTGTTCTTCTGCGGCGGAATGAGCTCCTTGGGCGATTTCACGGGCGGGTGGTTCGGCTTGAAAGCAATTTCCACCCAGTCGCCATTGCGCCGGTCTGAAGGAGCAAGATTAGGAGGAGAATGATCATCATGAGAGGACCTCCAGAGGCGAAAGACTTCACTGAGCCTACACCTTGCACCAGCCCCCGGCAACCCGTGGCTTGGAGCCTTGGAGCCGTTGGAACCGCGTCAAGTGAAGCCGGGGCATCCGATGCATGCTGTTACGACGCCGCACGTCGGGGATGCCCTCCAGCAAACGGTCTCGGCGTCCCGTTGGAACCGAAGATCATTCGGTTGCCGCTCACGGATCTCCTCAGGATCGCTCGGCTGGCACGAATAGCACACCACACAGATTCACGATGTCTGGCCGACTCTTAATACCTCATCCTTCTTTGACTTCGCTCCCTGAAAAGCAATATCCTCACTCCCACACGGAGGTCCTCCATGATTGGCCGGACGCTCTCCCACTCACACCGTCAAGAATAGTGCTAGTACCTGAAAACCGCCGTCAATTGGAGGGCGCGCGCAGTTTGCAGGTTCCTCAGCTGCAGGAGAATGGGGCTGTAGACCGCGTTGGCCGCTGCGTACCGATACTGATGATGGTCTCCCCAGTTGAAGATGTTGGCGGCCAGCTCCAGCTCTCGCTCGCTGCCCAAACGGAATCGCTTTCCGATCTTCAGGCCCAAAGACTTGATGGCCGGAGCTTGGACTTGACCAGCCGCGCGATCCTCACCCACGAAACGGTAAACGGTCGCGAGAGGATTGGGCGCCCAGAGCCCGTTCTCCAATGGGATACGAAGGCGGGCCATACTGGGTGACAAGTCGGGTAACTCCAGTTGCATCGCGATTTCTTCGGCCTGCTCTCCGTACAAAACTGCTAGGCACGGGGTAGAACCGGACACCGTCCGCGACCTCGGGCGTCTTGGTGATGACGCTCGAGTCGTAGATCACGGCACCCTCCTCCGTGACGGTGGGGCCGAACTTGTCGAGGCTGGGCGCATTGAACGCTATTGGCGGTGACGGCAATCGCAACCAGCATCAGGAACAAGGACCCTAGAACGTACGTCGATGAATCCCGACAGCTAGAACGAGAATACTGATCCACGCGAATCCAGGGCGGCGACCGATGGAACGAACGGCGAAGCAGGCATCGCCAAGTATCGAGCTCATACGGATTTCTCCCTTTCGACGGTCAGCACTCCCTCACTTATTTAGATGTTGCGGGTGGCCGCGACGTTGCTCGTTGGAGTTCGATTCGTATAGGTCATATTGGCCATTGGAACGGCGTACTCGGCCTATTTCGTTCCGACAAATCACACCTTGTAAAATGAAAGCTATTGCTTAATAATACAAGGTATGGTTTACATCCGTCGGAGCATCGAAAAACGACTCAAAGGACTACTCCGCACTTTCCCGGCTGTTCTGGTTTACGGGCCTCGCCAGTGCGGCAAAAGCACGCTCGTTCGTGAAGTGTTTCCAACCTGGCATCACATTGACCTTGAGCGGCCTGCTGACCTGCAAATACTCGCTGCCGACCTGGAAGGCTTTTTCGACGTCCATCCAAGACGAGTGGCCATCGATGAAGCACAACGACTTCCCGATCTCTTCCCAGTCCTGCGTTATGTCATCGATCAATCGCCCCAAAAAGGAAGGTTCTTGATTCTTGGGTCAGCCAATCCAACACTCTTCAAAACGGTCTCCGAAACCCTCGCTGGTCGCATTGCCACTTTGGAACTAACACCGTTTCTCACCGCCGAGCTCACAGACACCAAGAAAAACGAGAACCGATGGTATTTCGGGGGGTTTCCCCCGGTTCACAACTTGAGAGGAAACAAAGCAAGAGTGCAATGGCTTGATAGCTACGTCACGACTTACCTCGAACGAGACCTCCCGGCACTCGGTCTCAGTCTGCCGCCACCACGACTGCGGATCCTGTGGCAAATGCTCACGCACGTACACGGCAATCTACTTAACATCTCCGACCTGGCTCGCTCGCTTGGAGTCACCGCACCAACTGTTTCCCATTATCTAGACGTTCTCGAATCGACTTTCATGATTCGCCGCCTTCCCCCTTACCACGCCAACGTTCAAAAGCGCCTCACAAAGAGGCCCAAGATCTATGTTCGGGACACGGGGCTTCTTCATTTTCTCGCCGGGCTCAGAACACCGAAAGACCTCTCGACTTGGGCTCGGCTAGGTGCTTCATTCGAGGGGCTCGTCATCGAAGAGCTTTCAACACTTGCCGCAGAGCAAACGGTACGACCCGAAATTCATTTCTGGAGAACTCAGTCAGGCGCCGAGGTCGACTTCCTCCTCGTCCAGGGACGTCGAATCTTGCCTATAGAGATCAAGTTGGGAGCAGCCGTTAATCAGTACGCGGTGGCGGGCCTACGACAATGCATGAAGGACCTCAAACTGAAGCGTGGGTGGATCGTAAACTCATCCAAAGAGCATCGGAAGGTTGGCAGAGGCATCGAAGTCGTTCCATGGCAGTCCATCATTCGTCGCGATTTTCGTTTCTAGTCTAGTACCTGAAAATAGCCGTCAATTGGAGGGCGCGCGCCGGTTGGAGGTGGGCGTCTCCCTGGGGATCTGTGAGTACGAATCGGTTCGTTCTACTGCCCGACTAGCGAGGGCTGGTCGTGATAGGTCGCTCGGTTGCCAAAGGTGTAGACGGGCGCAGGCTCGGAAACACGACCTCCTGAGCGCCGATTGCATCTATAACGCGCCATAGCCTCCTTCCCGTAATCGCGCTCGGCGTAATATCCATTGTGAGCTCTGCTGGCGAGCTGGATATTCCCAACGCTGTGGTCACCCCCACGGCCAAAAGGCTTGCGGTGGTGGAACTCGAGCCGTTCGGTTTCGGTGCAGCGGCGACCAGACGGGTCAACATAGGCGCATTGGCCTTTATCGCGCTCGTAAACCGCACGCTTGACCGGAGCCGGGATGTAGCGAGAAGAAGGTGACGCATCCGTCTCTTCGAGGCTCTTTCTGGGAGCTTTCGTCTTGCCAAAGCGCTTGGATTCGAGCCTTTCGAGTTTCTCGGTCACGGCCTCTTCAATGATGGTCGCTAGGTCGCCATCGGGCGCCGAGGAGCGCATGAGCACACGCAGTCGTTCCAGCTTGTCACGGAGCTCGGCGCTCGCGGTGAACGCTATTTTGTAACGCGCCGGGGCGATGGGTTCCACCACAGCAGGGCTCGGCGGAGCGGAAGCGGGTAGGCCTGCTGCTGTTGTTTCAACCTCAAGTTTGTTTGGCCCAACTCGTTCCGGAACGAGTTGCCGAAAACGATTCGGCTTGGTCTTCTCCCGTCGATATCAGGGCTGTACGGTTTAGCTGGCAACGTCACGCGCACGTTCTCGATTGGATCGCCGACTTCTCAAAAAGTGCGATAGAAAACTGTCAAGGAAAAAATTGTCTTTTGGGACTCTTGAGACCTTTCTTTCCGGCATCAAGTGTTGCTGGCACTACGAAATATCCGCAAGGGAGCCATCACGGCAGGTGGCCGCCACGGCTGCGGCGCCGCGTGCGTTCGGTCCGGCATGACGTGTCGATTTAGGGAACAACGTGCTGTTTTGGAGCCATGACGTGTTGGTTTAGGGAACAACGTGTTATGGGGAGCGCCTACGTTGGTCGGGTGAGCGTGCAAGCCTGGCCGCCGCGCCAGCGGCTTGGTTCAATTCTACTTGCAGCAGCGACTCTACATAACTGGACGCTCCCCATATAAGCTGCAGGTGAAACGGCTCGATGCCGCATGAGACTTCCTTCCGCCAAACGTCTTCCTTTAGAATTCCCGCCGCCTCTGTCAAAATTCCCTCCATGTTTAGGCTCGTCGACATGAACGCTTGCAGGCTCAGCGGATTCTTCGTTCTCTCTCTGATTGTCTGCCTGGTCGCTCTTGGCGTATCGGAGAAGCCTCCATCCACCGTTGTCGTCATTTCAGCCAACGCGGAGTGGCATCCCTTCCGCGGTCTTTTTCCGGAGGCCCGAATCGAGCAATCGCCCTTTGGAGAGTATTTCGTCCACGACCTCGATGTCGGTGGCGGCGTCGAGAAGGTCGTCTTTCTACACGGGGGCTGGGGCGAGATCTCGGCCGCCGCTTCGGCCCAGTTCGCCATCGACCGCTGGTCACCTCGGCTTCTCGTCAACCTCGGAACCTGCGGCGGTTTCAAGGGAGCGGTCGAGCCGGGAGAAGTCTTGCTCGTGGAGAAGACCATCGTCTACGACATCGTGGAAAAGATGGGTGACGCCAGTGAAGCGATAGCGGAATACACGACGGATCTCGACCTCGATTGGCTCCAGCCACCGTATCCGACGCCTGTCAGGCGCGTGTCACTGGTCTCGGCGGATCGAGACCTCTTCCCGGAGGACTTGGATTCACTCCAGAAGAAGTACGGAGCTGTCGCCGGCGATTGGGAGTCGGGAGCCATCGCATGGGTGGCGTCACGAAATCGTACGCGGACGCTCATTTTGAGGGCGGTAAGCGACGTCGTGGACCGGGAAGGGGGTGAGGCGTACGGCAACGTCGCTCTCTTCCACGAGCGTGCGAAGACGATTATGAAGAACCTCGCCGAGATACTTCCTCGGTGGATCGCCCGGGCTCTGGAGAAGGAGGCGGAACGTTGAATGGCTTGGAGCTGATGAGCCGCCAGGGAATCGCCCCGAACCTACGGGTACGCGGAATAGGAAACATCCTAAATAGGGCTTGACAAACATTAGAATCTCTATAACGTCGGTTTATTGTCTTAGCTGAGAATCCATGGAGGTTGCCATGGGTCATCTATTGCAGGACGTCCGGCTCGGTCTTCGCACGCTCGCCAAGACGCCAATCGTGAGCGTCCTCGCGATTCTGTCGCTCGGGCTCGCCATCGCAGGGAATACCACCGTGTTCAGCATCGTGGACGCGTTGCTCTTGCGACCCCTTCCTTTTCGGGAGCCCGACACCCTGGTGATGCTTTGGGAGGTGAACCCGTCGAATCCGATCCTCGATATCAAACCCACCTCCGCGGACAACTTCCTGGACTTCCGCGAAGGGACCACGGCGTTCGAACATTTGAGCGCCCTCATGCCCGCTTTTCTAAGCCTGACCGCGGAGGACCGGCCCGAGCCTCTCACAGGTTTCGCCGTCACCCCCGGCTTTTTCGAGATCTTCGGAGAGCCCGCGGCTCACGGACGAACGCTCCAGCCTTCAGACTACGCGGAGGGAAGCGATCGGGTCGTGGTGTTGAGCCACGGCTTCTGGCAGACGCGCTTCGCGGCCGATGCTTCCCTCGTTGGAAACACCATCGAGTTGGGCGGAGAGCCTCATCTAGTGGCCGGTGTCATGGCCGAAGGCTTCGAGACTTTGGATCCAAGACTCGATCTCTGGAAGCCGCTGGTATTACGAAGCGGAGAGATGCCGCGGGATCTGAAAGTCATGAGCGTTCTGGGTCGGTTGCGGCGAGGCGTGTCCATAGACAAGGCGCGGCAAGAGCTCGCGGTGGTCGCATCCCGACTCGCCCGCGACTACCCCGACGCGAACCGGGATCTTGGTGTGCGTCTTCTAACGATGCGGGAGCAGCTCGCGAGCGGAGGAAACCGAGAGCTCATGGTACTTCTTCAGGGCGCCCTCCTGTTCGTTCTTCTCATCGCGAGCTCCAACATCGCGAACCTCTATCTCGCTCGGGGGGTGGATCGACAAAAAGAGTTCGCGGTGAGAACCGCCATGGGTGCGTCTCGAGGGCGTATCCTCAGGCAGCTCCTTCTTGAGAGCTTCGTTCTCGCTTTTGTGGCAGGAGCCCTCGGTACCGTTCTCTCCTACTGGGGAGTCCGTCTCCTCGCACTCGCGTTTGGCGGCCAGATGTCCGCGGCGTTTGCCCCCCGGTTGGACGAGCGCGTGTTCCTCTTCTCGATCGCCGCATCGATTCTCGCGGGGCTTGCGTTCGGCATTGCGCCTGCCCTCGCGACGTCCCGCTCCGACCTCACGCGCCCGCTTCACGAGGGTGGCCGGTCGGGCACGGGCACGGGACGACGGCTTTTGACGAAGAGCCTCGTGGTTGCGGAAGTGGCTCTTGCGCTGGTGATGCTCGCGGGAGCGGGCATCCTCGTCCGTACCTTCGCGGCGGCTCAGAGGCTCGAAGCCGGGATTCTCGACGGAGAACGTCCTTGTGTTCCAAGTCGAGCTTCCCGAGGAGCGATACAAGGAGCCGGCGGCAAGAAGCGCCTTCATGGAAGAGCTCAAGAGGGAACTGGACTCGGTTCCCGGAGTGAGAGCGGTGACGATCGTCGATTATCTTCCCCGGAGCCCCTTTCCTCCGACGACGACGTTCCAAATCGAGGGCCACACCTCGGCCGAGGAGAAACCGACGACCACCGTGGTCACCATCGACCCCGGTTACCTCGATGTCTTCGCAGTTCCGCTACTCCAGGGACGGCCGTTTATGGAGTCGGACCGGCTGGACGCACCTGCCGTGGCGATCGTCAACGAAGCGATGGTGCGCTCCCAATTCTCGGGAAGCAGCCCCTTGGGGAAGAGAATCCGCTTGCAGGAACAGAGCCGGGAGATCGTCGGCCTCGTCGCCAACGTGCGGGAGGATATCTTCCGATTCGACGCCGACGTCTCGCAGCCGATCGTCTACATTCCTCAGGCGCAGTCGCCGGCTCGGACGATTGGAGTCGCCCTTCGGGGTGAGGCCGATCCCCTGACGCTCGCAGGTCCTGCACGAGACCGCCTCTGGAAGGTCGATCCCAAGCTCTCGGCCGACGAGTTTCAAACGATGGACGAGTTCGTGGCGCAGTTCTTCGTGGGGATGCGGGTTCTGAACGCGATTCTCTCGGGCTTCGGGGGGCTTGCGCTGCTCTTGGCGGCCATCGGTATCTACGGGGTCATCGCTTTCTCGGTGTCGCGTCGAACTCACGAAATTGGCCTCCGGATGGCGCTCGGCGCCCGACAGTACGATGTCCTAAAGCTCGTCGTTCGCGAAGGACTCGTTCTCGTATCCATCGGCTTCGGCATCGGGGTTCCTGGCATTCTTCTAGCGAACCGGCTCATTTCAGCCGCGCTTTCGGGAGTCTCTCCCTTCGCCGCGTCCACAGCGATCGTCATCGGCACAGGCCTTTTTTTCGTGGCCTTTCTCGCTTGTTACATCCCGGCAAGGAGGGCTGCTTCGCTTCATCCCGCTGTTGCCCTTCGTGCCGAGTAGTTGGAAACCGCGGGTACATCTGTCAGGGCGTCGTGGGTCCCTCGTCTGGCTTGAGCTCGATCACGATGTTTCTGAGAGGCTTTTCCCCTATGGTCTTGACGATGTGAATCACCGGAGGGTTGAACTTGATGGTACCGGGGATCTGAGTCTTAAAGACTTCCGGCGCGCCGTCGGGCCATTGCTGCAAACGTGTGTCATTAAGAACGACTACAACCCGCTGGCTGTGGCTATGGCGGGGACGGACGTCCCCGGGGTCGAGCTTCTCCTCGAAGACGAAAAACCGCTCAGCATCGTAAAGGATGGTGTTTTTCTGCGGCGGAATGAGCTCCTTGGGCGATTTCACGGGCGGGTGGTTCGGCTTGAAAGCAACTTCCACCCAGTCGCCATTCGATGGTGGGGTAAACGACTCGTCTTTTCTGAAGACGGCGATGTCGCCACGGACCATCTTCTTCGTCCTACCAGATGCCTCTAGCTCGATCTCCGACAGGGCCACCACGACCCTATCTTCACAACCAGGAGTGTCGGCCGAGGCACAAGGCGCCCCGTTCTTGGTTACCAGCACGTATTCGTTCTCTAGTACAGCTGCGCCGGTCTGAAGGAGCAAGATTAGGAGGAGAATGATCATCATGAGAGGACCTCCCGAGGCGAAAGACTTCACCGATTCTACACCTTGCACCATCCCCCGGCAATGTTACCGGAGAGTTTGGCCTACAGATGGTCTATGCAGTCTGGTTGAGGGAACGCACCGCTATCAAATCTGTTTCTACAACTTGGCGGACGTCCTTTATGTCGAGGGTTACTAGAGCCTCCGTCTTACCCGCCGCAGTCACGAACTCGACCTCGATAGCATCAGGCTCATATATTTGAACGACTGCCCCTAGATCGCCTTGCCTTAGTCCGTGTTCAGGTAGATCCCGAACGAGGACAACCGTATCCAACTCCGTGAACTTCATCACCGCTCTCCAGGATATGCCGTTACCAACCGGGGGGTGTCTTCATCGGTAAGAACAATCCAAATGCTGACTACTTCAACGGTCCTCCCCGATGGTCCTTTCAGATTAGCACGAATCTCAAATTTCTGCCCGTGCCGGGACTCGGCTACTCGATGGACATCCTGCGCAACATGTTGATGCCTCAGGTCTGTTTCAAGTTGCTGCCAAAGCTCTCGCGAATAGCCAAGTGAATAGAAGAAAGTGGCTTTGTACCGCCCCACCGAATGAGAAGGAGACGCCAAGCTGGCGCTCCATACCGTCGCCCTTCTTTGACTTCGCTCCCTGAAAAGCAATATCCTCACTCCGACACGGAGGTCCTCCATGATTGGCCGGACTCTCTCCCACTACAAGGTCATCGAGAAGATTGGCGAAGGTGGAATGGGAGAGGTGTATCTTGCCAAAGACACCAAGCTGGATCGTGACGTCGCCGTTAAGGTCCTTCCTGCGACCTTCTCTGAGAACAAAGAACGCCTCGCCCGATTCGAGCGCGAAGCCCGACTGCTAGCCTCACTCAATCATCCCAACATTGCCGCCATCCACGAGCTCGAGGAGTCAGAAGGAGTGCACTTCCTGGCGCTGGAGTATGTGCCGGGAGAGACGCTGGCAGAGCGCATCAAGCGGGGTCGCCGCCTTCGCCAAGGCTCCGGCGAACCAAGCATTCCAATCGATGAAGTACTTCCTCTCTTCAAGCAGATCGCCGAAGGTCTGGAAGCGGCGCATGAGAAGGGCGTCATCCACAGGGATCTGAAGCCGGCCAACATCAAGGTGACGCCC
>CAVONV010000027.1:0-16806 GCA_963697355.1 uncultured Acidobacteriota bacterium | reverse complement strand
CAATCGGAACCTACCACGTGACCTTCAAGCTTGCCGGTTTCCGTACGCTCATAAGAGAGGGCGTTGTTGTCGATGCGGGTGCAACGCTTCCCGTCGTGGCTCAACTCGAGCTGTCCTCGGTCTCGGAAGCGGTGGTCGTATCCGGAGAGTCACCCGTGGTCGACGTCCGGCAAACCGGAACGCCGCAAAGCTTCAATCAAGAGCGTCTCGAGAACGTCCCTACGGCAAGGGATCCCTGGGTCTTGCTCGAGCAGACCCCAGGCGTGCTCCTGAACCGGCAAAACGTGGGAGGCAACCAATCCGGCCAGCAGTCGGGACATACAGGCCGTGGTGCTCGCGGAGACCAAAACACCTGGAACTACGATGGCGTGGACATCACCGATCTCGCCGCGACGGGATCCAGCCCCCAATACTACGATTTCGGCGCTTTCCAGGAGATGAACGTCGCAACGAGCAGTCAGAATCCACGTCTTCAGACACCCGGCAACAACATCAGTATCATCGTCAAACAAGCGACCGATGCCTTCAAGGGACAAGCCGCTGTCTACGGGACGGACCATGCCCTCCAAAGCTCGAATATCGATGATGAGCTCCGAGAGCAGGGCGCCGGCGCCGGGACTCCTTTGAAGTATCTCGTAACGGCCAGCGTCGATGCCGGTGGGCCCATCGTTAGGGAACGCGCATGGGTCTTGGGCCGGCTTCGGCTATCAGGACATTCACCGTGGTGTGGTGGGTTTTTTGAAGTCGGGATGTGACGACCCGAACGATGTCAACTGTCTACAGGACAACCCGTTCAAGCTGAACACTCTCAATGTAAAGGCCAACTTTCAATTGTCGCCCAATAACAAGCTCAACGTCTTGTTTTCCCGCAACGAGAAAAAAAACCCGAACTCGGGCGCGAGTGCTTTTCGTCCGACTCTAGAAACTACCGTAAAGATGAGCGGTAGGAGCTATATGTTCAAGCTCGAGGACACCCACGTCGTAAATCCTGACCTGTTGCTCACGGGAAGGCTCGCTTACCATGACCTTCGTTTCGGTGCTGACTTTCAGGAGCCGGGGCTTCGCGATGTCCAGCCGACCTTGGAGCTCTCCACATTCACGTGGGCCCGCTCAGCGGGATTTGGAAGCTATGGGTACGATACCAAGCGACCCAGCCTGATCGCGAACCTCGACGGGAACTACTTCTTAACGGGCCGAGGCGGCGGCGATCACGAGATGCAGTTCGGTTTCCAGTTCCGTAGATTCACCGAGGATGCCTTAGAGGTGCACGGCGGTGACGCTGTCGCGGTGTTTGGACAGGGTCAAGCGAGGGAGGCGTGGTTCATCCGCCCCGGCAACACGTCAATCGAAATCACTAATGCAGCCCTCCACTTCCAAGACATCTTCACGCGAGGTCGATGGAGTCTGAAGCTAGGGCTTCGCTTCGACTATCAAGCCGGCTCCAATCGGCCGTCCCAGATTCCCGCCAACATGGTGATCCCCGACATCATGCCGGCGGTCACCTTTCCCGGCACCGATCCCGTGAACACCTGGAAGAACCTGTCCCCTCGCATCGGGTTCACCTACGACCTGACGGGCGACGCGAAAACTTTGCTCCGCGCGGGCTACTCCCGCTACTACTCGCGCCGTAACGCCGGTGATATCTGGCTCAACAACGCCGCATTGTATTCGGAGCTGGATCTTCCCTGGACTGACTTGAACGGGGATCGGTTCGTACAAGCCAACGAGGTCGATACGGGCTCGATCCTTTATCTGGACAACTTCGATCCCGCCAACCCGGACTCCCTGGTCTCGCCCAATGTAGTCGATCCCAACTACAGGGCCCCGATCACCGATGAGGTCATCGCAGGTGTGGAGCACGAGCTCATCCCCAATTTTGCCCTGGGGGCGAGCTATATCTACCGGTACGCCTCGAACTGGGTCTGGAGAGATCCATTTGCGGGAGGAGTGACCGTCCCCTATCCGGGAGTTAGTGCCAGCGACTTCGTACCGGTCGACATCGAGTTCCAGGGCCAGCCTTTGACCTACTACGAGCTCCCGTTTCCGCGGCCGGCCGGGGAGTACCTTACCAACCGGCCTGACTACCACCAACGGTATCAAGCGGTGGAAGTGACCGGTCGAAAGCGGCTCTCCAACCGCTGGATGTTCGGATTTGGTATCACGTTTGCCGATCATAGGGAGTATCTCGAAAGCGAGGCTGCCGTTTTCGATCCTACCAATGTCGACATCCGCGACGGCGAACCGGTTATGACGGTGGGAGGGCCCAACTCGGGATTGAACTCGAGCTGGATCGTGAAGTTGGACGGCATGGTTCAGCTTCCCGCCGGTATCAACCTTGCCGGCAAGTTGAATGGCCATCAGGGTTATGTATTCCCTCGGGCCTTCTGGACACCGCCACGCCGCGGCGGGATCGGCCGCGCCCTGGTGTTTTTGAATCCTTTTGGCGTGGATCGCTACGACGACTTCTGGATTGCCGATCTCCGTTTGGAGAAGACCTTCAACGTGAAGGGCACCCGCTTGAGCGGCATGCTGGACATCTTCAATCTGTTCAATGCGTCGACAGTTCTTGCCCGCGAGCTCCGACAGAATCTGAGTAGCGCCAATCGAGTCTTGAATATCCTTGCGCCCCGTGTGTTCCGATTCGGCGTACGCTGGGCTTTCTAGAACGACTGGTTTCGATCTTGTAGGCCTTTACTGCGATACGAAGCGGCAGCAATGTCCAAGGTACCTCATTGTATCGATTGTGGAACGAGGCTTTCCCAGGAGCCTTGGGCGCCAGAGCTTTGCCCCCGCTGCTCCCTTCAGCTTGCTCTTGAGCAGTCTCCCGTTGAAGGCGAGCTGGGAGACGATCCTGAAGCCCTTCCTACTCGCCAGTTTCCCGGTCAAACGTTCTCGTCCGGCCAGGTTCTAGGCAGTCGGTTTCAGATCCGCTCTCTTCTCGGCAGAGGCGGCATGGGCGAGGTGTGGCGTGCTTACGATTTGAAGCTTCGCGTCGATGTGGCGCTCAAGACACTTCGAGCCGAGCTATTGGAGAAGGAACGCGCGCTCCAAGCTCTACGTCAAGAAGTCCGAACGGCTCGCGAAGTCATGTCGCCCGATGTGTATCGATCTTTTTCGATCTCTGGTTGAGCTTGACGGCCAAGAGCTCGTGTCAATGGAGTATATCGACGGCACGACACTCATTCAGATACTCCAATCTCGGGGGCCGCTGGAAATCCAAGAAGCCCGAGAGATCGCCGCGCAATTTTTCCGGCAGGATTCGAGGCGGCGATCCACAAAGCCGGGCTCGTCCACCGTGACCTCAAGCCTGAGAACGTGATGATCACGCGCTCGGGTCGTGTCGTCGTGATGGACTTTGGCATTGCAAAGGGCCTGGCGGATCGAAAGACAGGTACGGTCTCTGGAACTCCGGCCTACATGTCACCAGAGCAAGCGAGGGGAGAAGAAGTCAACGCGCGGGCCGATGTCTTTTCAGCCGGCGTGGTGCTGGCGGAGATGATTGCACCGAATGGCATCAAAACGCCCACCACACGAGAAGCGATCTGGCATGGAATTCATCTTGAGCCACCGGAGCTTCCAGATACTCCCTGGGCAGCGGTTCTGGCAAAAGCTGTGGCGAGGTTCGCCGACCAACGTTATCCCAGCGCGGCGGCGCTAGCTGGGCTCTAGAGGAAGTTACGCTTCAGGTCGATGGTGCCGAGGACGTACGACCCTATCCGGGTCTTGCATCGTTTGCGGAAGAGGACACGGAATATTTCTTTGGTCGAGAGCTCGAAGTCGAGGCGATGTGGAAGAAGCTCCGCCGGCCGCATCTGTTAGGACTCATCGGGCCTTCGGGGGCGGGGAAAAGCTCCTTCCTTCGGGCTGGACTTTTGCCGGTCATGCCAGATGGATGGCGCGACGTGACCTGTCAGCCGGGAACAACGCCGTTCCAGAATCTGGCGCGTGCGCTCTTGCCAGAGTTTTCCGGCGATATGGAAGTGATTGAGGAGCTTCTTAGCATCGAGAAGATCGATGTTGCCCAATCGATCTTCAAGCGCTGGAAACAGCGGCACACCGAGGTCTTGGTGATCGTTGATCAGTTCGAAGAGCTCTTCACACTGAATCCACCCTGAGGTCCCAATCAGCTTTACTGAGCTCCTGGGCAGTCTTACCACCCGAAGCCGATGTGCGTGTACTGATAGCCATGCGCGATGATTTCCTTTTTCACTGTCATTTACATCGCGCACTCGCGCCAATACTCTCAGAGCTCACCCCACTGGGACCGCCTGTCGGTGCGGCTCTGCGTCGCGCCTTGGTTCAGCCTGCCCTTAAATGCGGCTATCGTTTCGAAGAGGAAAAGCTCGTCGAAGAGATGGTCGCCGAGGTGAACGGGGAGCATTGCCGCTTTTGGCTTTTGCAGCCGCGCAGCTCTGGGAACACCGTGACCGAGAACGCGGGCTTCTCACACGAGAAGCGCATCCATCGCATTGGCGGTGTCGGTGGGGCATTGGCGAAGCACGCTGAAGCGACGCTGGAGAAAATCGGCAACGACCACGTCCCCATCGTGCGAGATCTTTCGTAATCTCGTCACCGCCCAAGGGACCCGTGCTGCTCGAGACATCGAGGAACTGCTTTCGGTATTCGACAACAAAAACGCAGCAGAGAGGTCCTGCGCGAGCTCATTGACGCACGACTGTTGACGTCATTCGAGGTCGCTGCCGAAGAGGAAGGAAAAGCGAGCTCACGCCGTGTGGAGATCATTCATGAGTCGCTCCTATCCGCTTGGCCGCGGTTAGTCCGCTGGCAGACCCAGGATGCCGATAGCGCGCAGCTTCGCGACAGCTTCGCCAAGCGGCACAGCTTTGGCAGGAGCGAGGCCAACCGGCGGACCTCCTATGGACGGGGACTTCGTTCAACGAGTTCAAAGTGTGGCGAGAACGCTACCCCGGTGGACTAACAACGACTCGAAGAAGCTTTTTCCGGGGCGATGATCCGGCACGCAGAACGGAGAAGGCGACGACGACGTCTTGCAGCTACGGCAGCGTTTGTTGTTTTGCTTGGAGTCGTGGGGGTTGTGGGTTCACTCTGGCAGCAAGCGGTTGCCGAAACCCGTCGCGCCGACTTCGAAGCTTCGTGCTCTCGGGCAGCTTGAACTGGGGGGACGCCCATCTGCAGCTATCGCTTACGCCATTGCCAGTCTGGAGCTCAACGACGATCCCGAAGTACGTCGATTTGCACTTGAAGCCCTTTGGAAGGGACCGACTGAGCTTTGGATAAGTGATGAGAGATTTTTGGCGTTGGATTTCAGTGACGACGGCAAGTGGTTCGCGGCTTCCAATGCCGACAACGGTCAAGCCAAGGTTTTCTCCCTTACTGGTGGAGATCCTCTCGTGATCAAGAGTAAAGGTGAGCTCCTCCATTTTAGTCCGCAGTCTGATTTCCTGGTGTCCGCGGGAATGAGACTGGAGAAAGACATCGACGTTTGGTCGGTCCCGGGGGGGCGCCATTTGAATCGCATCAAGCGGAGGAATCCAAACGAACTAGTACAGGCTTACTTCACGACGACCGACGGCCGAATGATTGTGCTCACGCGAACTGATGATTGGGTTTTTCTATATTCAATTTCAGATTCTTGGGACAAACTGTTGCCCCTTGGCCGGATACCTGTTCTGAAGATTAGAGGCCGACCACATGCCTTCGGCTATGATGTCGATGCTTCGGGGACATTGTTCGCCTACGCCGATGACAAGTCGGTCTACGTTGTTCCTCTCAACAATCTGGAAAAGGGTGAACGGGTACAAATAGGCGGGCACGATAACCCGATTTGGAGCGTGACTTTCGACCCTGAGGGTGACCGACTTGCGTCGGTGGACGTTCTCGGAGAAATCCGACTATGGGCCCGAACACATGACAGGGGGGCTCCACTTAGAATTATCGAAACCGGCGATGAGAGTCTCGTTCGTGTGCGCTTCGATCGAACGGGTTCGAAACTCCTAACTCAGATTAATCGCACTGGGGTTGCCGCGATATGGGATTTAACCGGACCACCCGATGCCGATCCTCTTCTTCTTCACCGGCAACCGGGAGGTTGGATCGCGAGTGGTGAATTCCATCCTGACGGTAACTGGGCGGCATCCGGGCGCTACGGAGCGGTTATCTATCCTCTAGCCCGGCGCTATCCAAAAATACTCCGTGGGCACAGAGGACGGATAGATGGACTCGTCATTGCCCAAGATGGTAGTTGGATCGCATCTTCCTCGCTTGGCGGAAGTCTCATCCAATGGCCACTTTCTCCAGAAGCCGGCGTGCGTCGGCGTGTGTTGTTTGAAAGTGAGCGTTTAGGGGGACTGGACGCAGATCCTGAGGGACACTTCATTATCGTGGCGGGTGCACTAAATGCATCCATCATTTCGTTAAACGATGGATCGGCGAGAGAGCTCGGCGGATTCGAGGTGCCCGCTCATAAGGTTGCTGTTGGACCGCGCGGGAAACTCATTGCCAACGTGGCAAATCGACCAGACAGCAGAATTGGTGTACGGAACCTCGACACAGGTGAGAGCAAGGTTCTTGACGCCGGCCATCAACAACGAATTGTAGTTCTCAAGTTCACGCCCGAAGGGCATCTTCTGACCGCCACCGGAAGCGGTGACCTGCGTTTGTGGAACATAGACGAGGGAACAAGCCAACTTCTCCTTGAGAAATCTGCACGAATTTTCGACATGGCCCCAGATGGACGCACCCTAGTTGCTGCTGTCGACGGTAAAGCGGCTATTTATGATCTCGAAGATGGATCTCACGGGAACTAGCGTCGCATGGAAACCTTGTTCGGGGAGTAGTCTTCGATCCAAGTGGCCGTTTCGTCATCACTGGAGACAGGGATGGTGTCATTCGAGTGGGCCCGATAACCGGGGAGGAGCCTCATCTTCTACTCCGGACACGACAAATTTGTCACTCAGCTCAAAGTGTCTCCGAAAGGGGATTGCATCGTCTCTGGGGGCGCCGACCATACCGTCCGCATCTGGCCGATGCCGGATATGGACCAGCCGCCTTTCCACACTCTCCCTTATGAGGACTTTCTCGCGCGCCTACGTGCTCTGACGAACCTCCGGGCTGTCCCAGACGAAGAATCCTCCACCGGTTACAGGATCGATATAGGGCCCTTTCCAGGTTGGGAGAAGGTACCGGAGTGGTGATGGACCGCAATCAGACCATTCTGGCGACACCTAGAATGCCAATAGCAGTTAATCTACCTAAATGCACTTGATAAATTTATTAAACACTGCTAAAAGTATTTTATGAATGCAGATGTATTGAGGGTACTTCGGGCATCGAATCCTTGGCTGGCTGACAGGGGGGCCTTTCCGAAGGCGGCCAAGCATCACATCCCCGATCCGTTCGTTCCGCGTATCGCGCCGGGCGCAGCCGATTGGCCCTATCCCGGCAAAGCCCATCTCGTTGTCGGGGCCCGTCAGGCTGGTAAGTCCTCTTTTCTCTGGAACTGGTTCGCTAAACGGGACACGCCTCCGCTTTTCATCAACGCCGAGGAACGCCTCATCCAAAGCTGGTGTAGGTCGCCTGCTCTCATGCTCGACGATCTGAGGAATCTCTGGCCCGGTGATCTACCGGTGCTCATTGAAGAGGCGCAGCATTTGGACGATGCGGGACTACTCGTCAAGGGGCTCGTGGATGGGGGACTCGAAAGCCCACTTTTTGTTACAGGCTCCTCATCTTTCCACTTGAGAGCTAGGACGCGAGAGTCACTCGCCGGAAGAGCGGTGCGCGCGGTGATGCACCCTTTCAGTCTCGAGGAGGTTTCGCAGGATTTGGGCGAGTTGCCCCCTCTTCTCGCTGTCGATGAGCTCAGAAATCGTGCGAATCGCCAAGTCGTTTTCGGAGGGTATCCGGAGGCTTGGCTTTCGTCTCGTTCAGAGGACGTGCTTTACGAGCTGATCGAAGCCTTCGTCATTCGTGACGCATCGGACCTATTCAGGATTGACAATGTCGATGCGTTCCGACGATTGTTGAAGCTCCTCGCCACACAAATTGGGAATCTCAGCAACGTTTCGGAATGGGCGGCGGTATGCGGCGTTTCGCGCACCGCTATCGGCAACTACCTCTCCATTCTCGAAGAGAGTCACATCGTTCAGATTGTGCCGCCGTTCATCGGTGGTAAACGAGCAGAAATATCGAAACGGCCCAAACTTTACTTCCGTGATACAGGCATTTTGAACGCGGTAGGAGGACAGTTCGTTCCTTTCGATGAGCATCCGAATCGAGGACCGCTCTTCGAGAATTGGGTGGCGGCCGAACTGGCTAAGCATGTATTGCGGATCACTCCATCGGAATCGCTCCGATTCTGGCGCACACGATCCAAAGCGGAGATCGATTTCGTAATAGAGACGGGTGACGGAGCCACCGGGATCGAGGTTAAAGCCGCGGAGATGAAGCGCCCCAATCTGTCTCGCTCTTCCCACAGCTTCATCGAGGCCTATAACCCTAAGGTTTTCTATGTCGTCAACTTGAGTCTCGCGGCCGAGCAACGCATCGGTGAAACCACCGTGCGTTGGGTAGGACCGGAGTTTTGCGCCCGCTTGCCGTTGGCCTAAGGGGGTGTGTAGAGCGCGGCGAGCTCTCCATTGAGATAGGCGGAAATTTGAACCGTGTCGACGTAACAAATTCTCATTTTTGGGTCATTAATATGTAGACGATAAGTCACTGCTTATGGACAATCGCTCCACCCATTTGTTCGTGCCAGCAGGCGAGGACGGCGGTCACGCCGTCGCCGTGTTCCGATTGGGTCAGGCGAGGGAAGCATGGTTCCTCCGTCCCGCCAATATTTCGTACGAGATCACCAACGCGGCGGTGCACTTCCAAGACATCTTCACGCGCGATCGATGGAGTCTCAAGCTGGGGCTTCGCTTCGACTACCAAGCCGGCACAAACAATCCGTCCCAAATTCCCGCCAACATGGCGATCCCCGACGTCATGCCCGCGGTGGACTTTTCCGGAACCGAGCCCTTGAACACCTGGAAGAACCTGTCCCCTCGCTTGGGATTCACCTACGATCTTACGGGGGATGCGAAGACCCTCCTCCGTGCCGGTTACTCCCGCTACTACTCGCGCCGCCGGTCCGAAGACATCACCTCCGTCAACGCCGCAAACTACTCGGAGCTGGACGTTCCGTGGACCGACTTGAATGGGGATCAGTTTGTTCAAGCCAACGAGGTCGATACGAGCACCATCCTCTATTTGGATAACTTCGATCCCGACAACCCGAGCTCCCTTGTATCGCCCAACGTGGTCGATCCCGATTACACCGCACCTGCCACCGATGAGCTCATCGTAGGTGTCGAGCGTGAGCTCATCCCCAATTTCGCGGTGGGAGCAAGCTACATCTATCGGTACGCCTCGAACTGGATTTGGAGAGATGCATTTGCAGGCGGAGTGAAGGTCCCCTATGTGGGGGTCAGCGCCAGCGATTTCGTGCCGGTCGACATCGAATTCGAAGGACAGCCATTGACCTATTACGAACTTCCCTTTCCTCGACCGGCCAGCGAGTATTTGACCAATTGGCCCGATTACCATCAGCGATACCAAGCCGTCGAGGTGTCGGGCCGAAAGCGGCTCTCCCACCGCTGGATGTTGGGTTTCGGTCTCACGTTTACCGACCATCGAGAATATCTGGAAAGCGAGGCCGCGGTTTTCGACCCGACCTGCGCCGACATCCGGGACGGTCAGCTCATCATGACGGCAGGAGGGCCGCAGTCGGGGTTGAACGCCCGCTGGATCGTGAAGCTCGACGGCATGGTCGAGCTTCCCGCCGGCGTCAATCTCTCCGGAAAGCTGAACGGCCATCAAGGCTATGTCGTACCTCGCAACTTCTATACACCACCTAGGCGCGGTGGGATCGGACGTGCCTATGTGTGTTTGAATCCGTTTGGCGTGGATCGCTACGACGACTTCTGGATTGCCGATCTACGTTTGGAGAAGACCTTCGACGTCAAGGGCACTCGCTTGAGTGGAATGGCGGACATCTTCAATCTGTTCAATGCGGCAACGGTTCTCGCCCGCGAGTCCCGACAGAATCTCAGTAACGGCGACCGGGTCTTGAATATCCTGGCGCCTCGCGTGCTCCGATTCGGCGTGAGATGGGTGTTTTAGTAGAAGTACCTTCAAGGGGTCCGACAAAGACCTCTCATTCCTCCCGGCGGAACCATGTCTCCCGCTAGATTTTGACGGGCTAGGTTCCGGTAGGAGATGAAGTCGCCGCTAGACTGAATCGAGAAGTCCCCGTTGTACGTCGAAGGCTGTCGGGTGGCGGATGTCGCGCTTCACCTACAGGCCTATACTAAAGCAACACTTTGAGTGGGGGACCTGGCCTGATTGCCGACTGAGGCTACGCTGTCCGCGGGAAGATCGCGACGGGTACTTGTCGAGATCTTGCGATTGATCGACGATGAATCTTGATTCGCTCCAACTCGTGAAGGGTTTCTGCGGTGAGGTAACTTTCACCACACGAGGGACACATGATGACCGGCACATTCTCAATCACGAGTAGATTGCTGCCTTTGCCATAGCTTTTGGTCATGTGCCGAACCCGTGCTTCAAGTTCTCCGCAAATATCGCAGCGAAGTGACTTGGTGTTTTTAAGTCTCGCCATACACTGTGATTATAACCAACTTTCCTGTGGGCCCAAATCTACAGACGACCGTGACGACGGCGCTATCGTCGAGTGATCGTCCTCTTACGAGATATTTCCACACTCCGGTGTCGGAGTCTTTCTGACGTTCGACAATAGCGCCATTCAGCAGCGCGCTCTCAACGTCGAAGATCGTAAGATCATCTTCATGCATCTCCTCGTCGGAGTGAACAGTCATCACATAGTTGTTGCTCCGGACGAGCTCCCGTATACGGTTTAGAATCCTTGGAAACACTCGTTTCTCCCAGATGCCTTGTGGAAAGAGGCGACTCACCCTTAAATTTCGCCGCCCAAACTAGGCTCCGGTCCTATTGTAATCGCATTTCTGTAGGGATTGCAGTTCTGCGCATGTGACGCTGGAGGCTCCCTGAGTAACCGTCGCCCGGCACCTCTTGCCTTCCCGGAGCGGCTCGTACTATCATCATCCAACCCATAGAAGCCGCGTGTTCCTACTAAAGGAACACGCGGCTCATCCCGGATTCCAGTACATCTCGTGGGCAGAAGCGGGGGAGTTGTGAGCGCCCGATTTGCCACGACTCAGTGGAGCCAAGTTCTTGCGGCGAGGGATGCTGCGGGCACACAGTCCCAGGAAGCGTTAGCCTCGCTTTGCGAAGCCTATTGGTATCCTCTATATGCCTTTGTTCGCAGCCAAGGTCATGGTCCTGATGAGTCCCGGGATCTGACGGAGGCGTACTTTGCCTATCTACTCGAAAAAAACATCCTCGAAGACGTCGATTCATCCGCGGGGCGTTTCCGTTCCTTCCTCCTCGCAACACTCAAACACTATGTTGCCAAGGAACGGCGCAAGCAGGGCACACTCAAGCGCGGCGGAGGCACACAGACGATTTCCCTGGACGCCGAGGATGCCGAGACCCGTTACGGTTTTGAACCGGCGGACCAGCTCACACCCGAGCAGGTCTATGAAAACCGCTGGGCCTTGATCGTGTTGGAGCGGGCGTTAGAACAACTCAAATCTGAGTGGAAAGATTCCGAACGGCTGAAGCAGTTCGAACACCTGAAGCCTCATCTCCCCGGTCAGGAGCCACGGATTCCATTTCGAGAAGTTGGCCGCTGAGCTGGAGATGACCGAGGTCGCGGTACGAGGCGCCATGCATCGATTGCGCCAGCGCTTCGGTCAGTTCATCCGGGACGAAATCGCCGATACCGTCGCGAGTCCAGACGAGATCGACGATGAGGTTCGGCACCTTTTAGCCGTTGTCGGTCCTTGGGAGCCCAACCGGGAATAACAAATTCCCGGTTTTGGGTCTTTCTCTAATAGGAAGCGGCGACGATGACGAAGGGCCCGTGTTGTCTCGATTGTGGCACCAGGCTTTCTCAGGAGCCTTGGGCGCCGGAACTTTGCCCCCGCTGTTCGCTCCAGCTTGCCCTTGAACAGTCTCCCGTTGAAATCGATGTGGGAGACGATCCTGAAGCCCTTCCTACTCGCCAGTTTCCCAACCAGACGTTCTCATCCGGTCAGATTCTAGGCAGTCGCTTCCAAATCCGCTCTCTTACTCGGTCGCGGCGGCATGGGCGAGGTGTGGCGTGCGTACGATTTGAAGCTTCGCGTCGATGTGGCGCTCAAAACGCTTCGAGCTGAGCTTCTGGAGAAGGAACGAGCGCTCCAAGCTCTACGTCAAGAAGTCCGAACGGCTCGAGAAGTGATGTCGCCCAATGTGTGTCGAGTCTTCGACCTGGTTGAGCTGGACGGTCAAGAGCTCGTGTCGATGGAGTACATCGACGGCACGACGCTCGTGACGGTTCTCCATTCACGAGGGCCGTTAGAGCTTCAAGAAGCCCGAGAGATTGCCGCGCAGTTCCTGGCGGGCTTGGAGGCGATCCATCAAGCTGGCCTCGTCCATCGTGACCTCAAGCCCGAGAACATCATGATCACCAGGTCGGGTCGTGTGGTCGTGATGGATTTCGGGATTGCGAAAGGTCTGGCCGACCGAAAAACGGGAACCGTCTCCGGCACACCTGCATACATGGCACCGGAGCAGGCGAGGGGACAAGAGGTCAATGCGCGAGCGGATGTCTTTTCCGCCGGCGTCGTTCTAGCGGAGATGATCGCTCCGGAAGGCATCAAAAGTCCCAAAGCACGAGAAGCGATTTGGCAGGGGATCCATCACGAACCCCCGGAGCTTCCAGATACACCCTGGGCAGCGGTTCTAAGAAAAGCCGTGGCACGATTGGCTGGCCAACGTTATCCCAGTGCGGCGGCGCTAGCTCGGGCTCTAGAAGAAGTCACGCTTCAGGTCGATGGTGCCGAGGACGTACGACCCTATCCGGGTCTTGCATCGTTTGCGGAAGAGGACGCGGAATATTTCTTTGGTCGAGAGCTCGAAGTCGAGGCGATGTGGAAGAAGCTTCGCCGGCCTCACCTATTAGGTCTCGTAGGGCCTTCGGGGGCAGGGAAGAGTTCCTTTCTTCGCGCAGGGCTTCTTTCGGTAATGCCCGAGGGTTGGCGCGCGGTGGTGACGACACCAGGCAGTCGACCGTTTACAAATCTTGCGCGAGTTTTGGTGCATGAGCTTGCGAGCGACACGCATGTGACGGAGCAATTCCTCCGCTTCGAGGAGGTGGACGTTGCCATCTCTTTGTTTCGTTCGTGGCGACAACAGTTCGAGCACGGGCTCATCATCGTGGATCAGTTCGAGGAGCTGTTTACGCTCAACTCACCTGACGTTCAGGAGCGTTTCTCGGAGCTTCTGGGGCGCTTATCAATCGAGGCCGACGTCCATGTCCTTCTTTCCATGCGGGACGATTTTCTCTATCACTGCCATGCCTACGAGCCGCTTCGCCCACTGCTTTCAGAACTGACCCTCATGGGACCACCGACGGGTGCGGCTCTTCGTCGAGCCGTCGTTCAACCGGCACTCAAGTGTGGGTATCGCTTCGAAGACGAGGCATTGGTGGAGGAGATCCTTTCTGAGGTTGAAGACGAGCGCGGTGCTTTACCGATGGTGGCATTCGCCGCATCACGACTCTGGGAACACCGCGACCGAGAGCGCGGTCTTCTCACCAAAGAAGCGTATGAGCACATCGGAGGTGTCGCGGGGGCGCTTGCTCAACACGCTGAAGCAACGCTCGAGAAGATCGGAAACGACCGCATTCCGATCGTTCGGGAGATCTTCCGCAACTTGGTCACTTCTCAAGGGACCCGTGCTGCTCGTGACATGGACGAACTGCTATCCGTCTTCGAAGACCAAGATGCGGCAGAAGAGGTCTTGCGCGAGCTCATCGATGCACGTCTTTTGACGTCGTTCGAGTTCACTGCCGGTGAGGAAGAAGAAAAGTGTCTCCGCCGCGTAGAGATCATCCACGAGTCCCTCTTGAAAGCTTGGCCTCGATTGGTGCGCTGGCAAACTCAAGATGAAGAAGGGGCACAGCTTCGTGATGAACTGCGGCAGGCTGCGCAGCGTTGGGAGCAACACGGCCGTTCAGCGGATAGGTTGTGGACTGGAACCGCTGTCAAAGAGTTCCAGATTTGGCGCGAGCGTTATTCCGGTGGGCTCACAGCTACCGAAGACGCCTTTGCTTCTGCGATGATTCAGCATGCAGAACGGCGCCAGCGCAGACGACGGTTCGCTGTTGTTGCCGGTTTTGCACTAGCACTCACTGTGATGGCGGTGTTCGCCGCTCTCTGGCAACGGTCCGTTGCCGAGACGCAGCGAGCCGAGGCCAGCAAGCTTCTAGCCTTGGGGCAACTTGAGATCGAGCGCTACCCGAGTGCGGCCGTCGCTTATGGTCTCAAGAGCCTCGAGCTCGCCGACACGCTCGAGGCCCGCTTGTTTGCTCTAAGAGCTCTCCAGCAGGGACCGACCGCGCTAACCATCCCGAATCCGCCAGGACTGGAGAGAGGACGAGGATGGGCGCACGTTGTGCGGTTCAGCCCCAACGGGAAATGGTTGGCCGTGGGGGGCTACGACTGGCTGCACATCCAGGCGCAAAACGGTGGGGCTCCCTTTCTACTTCGCCAATTCCCGACAGTCGGGTACCAAGGAGCTATGCGCAGCTTTCAGCCCAAGTGGCGATCACTTGGCCGCTATCAAATCGGGTGAGACACGGTTCTGGTCTGTTCCCGACTTCGAAGAGATCGGAGGCGCAAAGAACGAAGAAGGACCTTCAGGCCTTTTCGCCACTGACGACGACTTCTGTGGCGTGACCAGAATAGGGAACGAACGCTTGTTCAGAAGATGGTCTTTGGACGGGACGAGATCGCAGGTCGTTGGACGGATGCAAGCATTCACCGCCGCTCTCGACATCGACCGCAAAGGCCGCTGTCTCGCTTACGGGACAGGCCATCGAATCTTAATACGATCCCTGGACGATTGGGAACAACGCCCAAAGGTCATTGGAGAGCATCCTGCCGACGTCCGAGACGTAACCTTCCGTCCCGATGGAGACAGCTGGCCACCAACGATTCAACAGGCGAAATCCGGCTTTGGTCCCTGGATTCAAAGTCGAAAGAGCCGGTCAGGGTTCTCGATGGAGGGGGTTTGCGAGGGCTTGTCTTCGATGACAGCGGCGACTTGCTGGCGGCGTTCGGGAGGGTCGGCAGCACCGCTACCGTCCGGCTGTGGAACCTGAAGGGTCCGGTCGATGCGGAGCCTACGATCCTCAAACGCGAAGACTCCCTAGGTGTGCTCATCAACGGCGCCGCCTTCGACCCGAGCGGCCGATGGCTTGCGACGGGGCATGCGTTCAGCGTAGCTCTCTGGCCCGTGGGAAATCGGCTCCCGACACGTTGACGGTCATAAGGGGCATGTTGATGCTGTGGCGTTCACGCCCGATCGAAAGCACCTCGTATCGGTTGCTGGTGACGGCACGGTGCGCCTTTGGTCTCTTGAGAGTGGAGATGCGAGCCGGGTCATATTCGTTGAGAACCTTGTGTTTCCAACGCTTGCTATGGATCCAGCGGGGAAGTTCGTGGTTGTTTCTCGTTGTTCCAGCGTGTTCGTCGTCCCCCTCGATGGAGGACCTTCTCGAGAGCTCGAAGGCTTCTCTTCGGCGGCAATTACGTTACGCGTTGCTCTAGATTCAAAGGGCCGTCTCGTCGCAGCCGCCGCCGTCCGAGGTCCGGTCGAGGACAAGGTCATCCGGATATGGGACCTCGAATCCGAAGACTCTTGGACTCTGGGTCCGATGGAGAGCGCCGGTGACGGTGTCCAAGGTGGATTCGGCAGCCTGGCCTTTCTACCAGATGGTCGACTTGTCTCGGATGGAGTTACCGGCCTTCACCTGTGGGACGTCGAGAGCGGGCATCTGAAAACACTATCAGAAGCCCCGGCAGCGCCCTACACGAGTCTGCGACGGAGAGTTCGTGCTGCGTGAGGAAATATCAGACTCAGGCCGTCGGCTCGTTCGTTTTGACATCGAAAGGGGCGTTTCGGATGTACTGAGCTCCCATGGTAAAACAACCTTCCTTCCATGCGTTCGATCCGTCGGGTAGACTCGCGATCAGTACCGGAGCCGATGGCGCGGTCCGGGTCGGACCGGTGACCGGCGAGGACCCTCATCTCATTTATGCTCACGAAGGTCTCGTCAGGTCGGCGACGGTTTCCCCGAACGGCCGATGGATCGCTTCGGGAGGGGAAGATGGACGGATCCGTCTTTTGCCCATGCCCGATATGGAGCAGCAACCGCTCCACACTTTGCCGCATGAGGATTTACTGACGCGGCTCCGCGCTCTCACCAACGTGCGCGTTGTCGAGGATGAGGCGTCATCCACAGGATACCAACTCGACTATGCGCCCTTTCCCGGATGGGAGAAGGTGCCGGAGTGGTGAACGGTTGACCGAGAGCCTCCTAGGGTCGTTGGAAACGAGCTTGTAGAGCGCAACAAATTCTCAGTTTTGGGTCTTTGATGTGTAGAAGAAGAAAACGTGGTACGTGGCGAAAGAAACCGTCATGCGAGCCAGAACATGTTTTGTATGCTTGATGTTCCTACTGGAGGCATGGGGGCCGCTCCATGCACAGGTCTATACGGGGGCCATCGGGCAGGTCACTGGACTCCACCGGGGCGTTTTGCCCGGGGTGAGCGTCATCCTGAGCTCGGACCGCCTCATACAGAAGGAGACCGCGACGACTTCGGAAAACGGCACCTACCGATTTGCCGAGCTTCC
>CAVONV010000026.1:0-3239 GCA_963697355.1 uncultured Acidobacteriota bacterium | reverse complement strand
TGCCCGAAGGTTGGAGTGCCGTTGTGACGACACCAGGCAATCGGCCCTTCATGAATCTCGCTAGTGTCTTGATGCGGGAGCTATCAGAAGACAAGGAGGTGATGCAGCAGTTCTTACGCTTCGAGGAGCCGGACACGGCCATCTCACTTTTCCGTTCCTGGCGACAACAGCTCGAGCACGGGCTCGTCATCGTAGATCAGTTCGAGGAACTGTTCACGCTCAACACACCGGAAGTCCAAGAACGTTTCGCGGCACTATTGGGCCGTTTGGCGATCGAAGCTGACGTGCATGTCCTACTTTCCATGCGTGACGACTTTCTCTACCCATGCCAAGGCTACGAGTCTCTACGTCCCATGCTCTCGGAGTTGACGCTCTTGAGACCGCCGACAGGTGCGGCTCTTCGAAGAGCGGTGGTTCAACCGGCGCTCAAATGCGGGTATCGGTTCGAAGAGGAGGCGTTGGTTGAAGAGATCCTCTCCGAAGTCGAAGACGAGCGTGGTGCGTTACCGATGTTGGCCTTCGCCGCATCGCGACTCTGGGAGCACCGTGACCGTGAGCAGGGATTACTCACGCGAGAAGCCTACGAGCACATCGGCGGTGTCGGTGGTGCGTTGGCCCAACATGCTGAAAAGACATTGGAAAAAATCGGCGCCGACCGCATTCCTGTTGTTCGTGAGATCTTCCGCAATCTCGTCACGGCACAAGGGACTCGTTCTGCTCGAGACAAGGAAGAGTTGCTTTCGGTTTTCGACGATAAAGAAGCTGCAAATCAAGTCGTACGGGAGCTCATCGATGCGCGACTCTTAACCACATACGATGTTTTGGTTACTGATGAAGAGGATGAAGGTCGGACCCGTATCGAAATCATCCATGAATCCCTCCTAGCCGCCTGGCCGCGATTGGTACGTTGGCAAGCGCAGGACGCCGAAGGCGCTTTGCTTCGCGATCAACTACGCCAAGCGGCTCATCTCTGGCAGGAGCGCGGTCGACCGGTCGATCTACTTTGGACCGGCACTTCGTTCAACGAGTTCAAAGTCTGGCGCGAGCGTTATTCCGGAGGACTTACTTCGACTGAAGAAGCTTTCTCACGAGCGATGATTCGAAAAGCAGAATCGCGCCGGAGGCGAAGGCGTCTTGCCGTTACAGCCGGTTTCGCGCTTTTACTCGGAGTCGTTGGTGTCATTAGTTTTTTCTGGCAGCATTCGGTGGCGGAGGGCCGGCGTGCGGAAGCCGCTAGGCTTCGTGCCTTAGGTCAACTCGAGCTCGAAGAGCGTCCGTCTGCAGCCATCGCCTATGCCATCGCGAGCCTCGAGTTTCACGATAATCCCGAGGTGCGCCGCTTTGCACTCGAAGCCCTTTGGAAAGGGCCTACTGAGCTCTGGATCAATGACGAGAGCTATACCTCAGTGGATTTTAGTCCCGACGGCCGATGGCTTGCATTGGGGCACTCGAGTGGCGGCCAGATTCATGTCTTTGACAACACCGGCGGAGATCCATTGGTCTTGGCGGGTGAAGACAATACGCCCTTTGTTCAATTCTTCCCGCGCTACGCCCGCCTCCTTTCATGTCAGACACATGTCGAGACGTGGTCAATTCCTGAAGGACGCCGGACCCATGAGATAGACACCCGCGGCCTGGGTGTAGTGTTAAGGTGCTTTCCTTCAGAGGAACGGACGGTATTCCTGACCGGCACGGACGATTGGGTTTCGATATACGCTTTGTCCGAAGCTTGGAATCAACCTCTGCTTCTCGGTCGCTTGCCGGCTCAGAAGATCAGAAACGAACCATGGAATAGGGCCTATCGTGTCGACCCATCGGGAACATGGCTTGCCTACGCCCACGGAAGTACGGTCTTTCTTTCTCCTCTGAATGATTTAAAGAGTAGTTACCGGCTTGGGGAACATAACGAGCCGATCTGGAGTGTGGCCTTTGGCTCGAACGGCGAACGGTTGGTTTCGGTGGATGTCTCGGGAGAGATACGAATCTGGTCTGGAGCCCCGGCCACCGAAAATCCCCTACGGATTGTCGATACAGGAGATGAGAATCTTCGTGACGTTCGCTTTGACGCGACCTGCTCGAGACTTATTGCGAACTTCCACTCATCAGGGATCGCTGCGATCTGGGATCTGACCGGGCCGCCGGATGCCGAGCCTTTGTTGCTTCAGCGACGTCTCGGTAGCGGTCTTAGATCGGCGGACTTCAATCCCAGCGGACGCTGGGTGATAAGTAAGGCGGTGGCTTACCCGCTGGCGCGACCCTATTCCAAAGTCCTTCGAGGACACCGAGGCTCTATCGCGGGACTGGTCTTTGCTCCGGACGGGAATTGGATCGCATCGAGCTCGGCGGAGGGCGAACTCATACAATGGCCGCTTTCGCCTGAAGCCGGTACGCATCACCGAGTCCTGCTGCATAAAGAGCGTTTGGCTCAAGTGGCCGTGGATCCGCTCGGCCGTTTTCTAGTTGCAGCACCCGGGAGTACAGAGGCCGAGCCTTTGATTGTGGACTCGAATGACGGCTCTTCGAGAATACTCGAAGTCAACAAGGAGGGCGCCGCCTGGGCGGTCGCCGTTGGACCCCAAGGAAGGCGGGTTGCCGCGACTTTCATTTCCCCCCTTGAAGATGGAACTGGAGGAGCACGGAGATTCATCCGTGCATGGGACCTCGAGACAGGAACCGTTCAGGTTCTCGAAACCGGAGAGTTTGTCACATTGCTCAAATTCACCCCGCAAGGGCAGATTTTGTTTTCTGGTCTCAGCGGTGATGTGCGTTCTTGGAACCTGGATGAGGGCACCAACGAAGTCCTTTTGGAAAAATCTGCGCGAAAATTTGACGTTAGCCGGGATGGACGTACTTTGGTAGCTGGCTTCAAAGGCAAAGCAATGACCTATGATCTCGAGAGCGGAACGCGGCGCGAGTTGTCCTCTCACGGCGCTCGCATCAACGATGTGGCAATAGATCAGACGGGCCGCGTCGTTGTGACCGGAGATGCGGACGGCGTCGTTCGAGTTGGCCCGCTAACAGGTGAAGAGCCCCACCTCTTACTCGGGCACGAAGGCCCTGTGACATGGGTCAGAGTATCTCCGAAGGGTGACTGGATTGCCTCCGGAGGAATGGACCATACCGTCCGTCTTTGGCCTATTCCGAAAATGGAGAAGCGGCCTTTTCACCTTCTTCCCTATGAGGAGTTTCTGGAGCGCTTGCGCGGTTTGACCAATCTCCGAGCGGTCCCAGACGAAGAA
>CAVONV010000025.1:0-170777 GCA_963697355.1 uncultured Acidobacteriota bacterium | reverse complement strand
GATATCGAAAGAACCGCGGACGGACGCTGGGAAGACCGTCATCATAGATGAGGCATCCATGCTGACAGAGGATCAGCTCTCCGCTACGATTGACGCACTCAAAGGAGTCGAAAGACTGATCTTGGTGGGTGATCCGCGTCAGCTACCACCCATAGGCAGCGGACGGCCGTTCCTTGATATCGTCCGGTACCTCGCTCCCGAAAACCTGGAGTCACTGTTTCCTCGTGTGGCGGCCGGGTACGCCGAACTCACGGGGCCGTCGCCGCCAAGCCGGTGAAGAACGGGCCGATTTGCTGCTGGCGGAGTGGTTTAGTGGCAGGTCTCTGGATGCCGCGGCTGATGAGATTTGGCAGCGTATCGAGGAGGACACCGTCTCGAAATATCTGCGCTTCGTCCGATGGGATACGGATGAAGATTTGCAGCAGCAGTTTCTGGAGGTGCTTACCGAGGAACTCGAACTGAGCGGCTTGGATGACTGCCTCGGTTTCGAGAAGGCGCTTGGAGGGACTCCTTATGGCCATGGCGTGTACTTTTGGGCTGGAAAAGACGGGGAACCCGGGAGCGTGCAAGAAGATTGAAGACTGGCAAATCCTCAGCCCGGTGCGAGGAGCCCCACATGGTGTGGGAATCCTTGAACCGACTCATTCAAGCGACCTTTCGGGCCAGAACAAAGGTCTATGCGGAGCGATACGATCGGAAGATCCCGAAGGCCATGGACGGGGAGGGTATCCTCTACGGGGACAAGGTCATTAATACAGTGAATCACCGTCGGTTCGATGTGTGGCCGAAGAGCGAGGCGCTTCAGTATGTTGCCAACGGCGAACTAGGCATCGTTGTTGGACAGTTCAAGGGCAAGACGTGGAAGTCAAGTAGACCTCCATGGAAGCTCCAGGTGGAGTTTGCGACGCAGCCCAGCTACCGATATGGCTATGGAGGATGGGATTTTGCCGAGGAATCTGCACCCAAGTTAGAGCTTGCCTATGCGCTAACGGTACACAAGGCGCAAGGTTCCGAGTTTAAACTAACATTCCTTATTCTCCCCAATCCGTGCCGCCTGCTGTCCAGGGACTGGCCGTAGTACAGCGCTTACGCGACAGCAAGAACGGCTTGTCATTTTTCATCAGGGTGAAAGGCACTCACTCAAGCGATACGCGACCGATCAACTCTCTGAGTCTGCTGCAAGGCTTACGAATCTGTTCTCAAATCCCAGTCCTGTTTTGATGGAAGAACGTTTCCTTGAGGACGGTCTGATCCATAGGACTCTGAAAGGCGAGACAGTTCGGTCCAAATCCGAAGTAATTGTTGCCAATCTTCTTCATGAACGGGGTCTCGACTATGAATACGAGCTGCAGATGATTGGCAAGGACGGGGAAGAGTCGTTACCCGGACTTCACTATCGAAGACCCAGAATCCGGCATAACTGTCTATTGGGCAACATTTGGGCCTAATGGCCGACCCGGCCATCGTTCTCGCTGGCAGAAAAAGCTGTACGGCGCCATGATGCGGCGAGAAATCCCCTACCACTGGGTGACAATGAATTGGCGGAATCGTGTGGAGGCCATGGACGCTAACGATAAGGTTCGCGTCTCCACATTCCAGGCGCTGAAAGGTGTTGAGTTCAGTAGAGTATTCCTCTGCGGAGTCAACAAAATCTACGATCCAGGCGGCGACGACGAAGAAACACTCCGCCGGTTGGTGTACGTAGGTATGACACGAGCCATTGACGAGCTAGTCATAACGGTTTCTGGCGGCGGGCCGATCGGAAGAGCAATCCAGGAGGCGGCTATTTAGCGAGCTGGTTGCGTGTGCTCATGTCAGGCACAATCACCGGTGAAACTGATTTGCACTGCTATAACCGTGGCGAGACGTCATGGACTGGTCACTGAAGAAACCTAACCGCCCAAACCACCAACAATCACATCCGCGAGCCAATCAATAAGCTCCGGATACAGTTCGAGATCGAGCACAAACTCCTGTCCACGTGCCACGGTGGAAAGGAGAGCTCCGTCTCCGCATTCGGACCAGCGACTGGTTAAGCCGTGATAGCTCAGCGGTGGCCGCCCCTTGGGAAGGAAGCCTGGGGGCAAGGACCATTCCGAAGGCCTCTTTGTTCCCTCGCGGGTGAGGCGCCGCCTGCTCTCGACGAACTCGAAGACGCCAGAGCCCGGAATCTTTGCTACGCCCTTGCCGGGCAAAGAAAGCCGTTCCGACGCCACGTAGAGCGTGTTCGTCCGGTCGGGGAAGAGTAGCGTGGATGCGCTTTTGCCCATCGCCACTCTTTGCCGCCGGTTCGAACAACCTCATCCACCGGGGCCACCTCTCCGACCTGGAGCCAACCCCAGATGTAGTGTTCTGGTTGCCCTTTCCACCGCAGTTCGTGATCGACTCTTCTAAAGACGCCCCAGTAGAGGAACAAGTCACCGACGCCGACGCCTTGTTTCCGGAGATGACCCGGGCGGCTCCGATCTGACCGAGCGCTGGGCGCCAGCCGGTCTCTCGGGGGCATATATCCTTACGAAGGTCGGGATCCAGGTGGGCGCCGTAGTCGTTGAGTCGCTCGCCGCGAGTCAGCTTCGCAACGACCTCGCCAAGATCTTGTCCTCGCCAGTTCAGATCCCGATAACGGACCGGGGATCGCTTGTCGGGGATTGGAAGTGCGATCATCGATCCATCTGGGAAGATCGGACTTGGGCACCCACCACTTGAGGAGTCGAATCCTTTACGGCTAAGTATCAACCGCATCGCTTCCCCCGCTGCTGCCAGGACGTGTCTTCCGTCGGCCAGTCTCTCGGCTGCCCATGGATGCCCTGGGGCAGGCTCTCCAGGAATTTGAGGAGCGCTGACTTCTCCTTATTGGTGAAGTTAACGCGGTGGAAGCGTGCAGGTCGCTTGAAGGATACGTTGCCTGGAAACGGCCGTGCGTTGGCTCCAAAGTAGCAGAACCGCCGCGCGACAAGAACGCACTTGCCACGGAGGTCTTTTGCCTTGTTCTGTTGACCCTCCCGATTGTGCTCGTGATCCCAATGCGCGGACGGATGTTGTCGGAACTTACCAATACCCAACGGTTCGTAGCAGTTGTCTCCGCGCGCTTGCTCACTCTCGACGCGCCCTTCTTCCACCGGGGTCGCTTGCTCTTGAACCGCGGATCGGACCAGTACTCTTCGAATGAGAGTGACTCCGCCACTCGCATGGCGTACGCAACTCGGTTGCCAAGAGCTCGAGGAGTGAGGCCGACGATCCAGTCGCCAGGACGAGACGTCCGGCGGATTGCTGGCTTGCAGCAGGCGAGCGTGCACCACCCATGAAAGGGATTCGGCGCGAAACCGGAGTCGAATTTCAAAACGTACACAAAGATTCGCATTGCCACTTCCAGAAGTTGCGGAACCGAACGCCGCAACGACAAACCCGGTGTTTCGTTTGGCTACCCACGGGCAGAGTCGCGTCTCATACCTCAAGAGCCTTGCTGGCGGTATAGGGTTCCATCACGAGTCCCTTCTCACTCGCACGAATGAACACATGAAAGTCGGTGCCTGGCAACCCGGCGTTCGGCCCGAACCACTTTCGCATTACCTCTGGTAGACGGTTCTCTGTTGAACCTTTCCGCCTCATCACGTTGACGGCAACCTTGATGAAGTCGGCCTGTAGATTTCTCCCTCAACGACGACCCAACCCTCCGGGATGCCGGCCATCCGCTCGCGATCGGGCAGGAAAAGAATCGGTCGTTCCCGATGCGTGGCTGACCTTGCACACGATGGGGTCCGCCCCCTCTTTGCCTGCGTAACGTCGCAGGTAGTCCGACAGCCGCCAATCGACGATCTCACCGACCAGCTCCCGAACAGGTCTTGCTCACCACCGACCTCGAAGGGGCTCGGAACCGGCCGTCCTCATAACAGAAGAAGTTGCCCTCGGCCCAGACGGGAACAGGATGCTTCTCCAAGTACTCTCGCAGCGCCGTCGTGTCGTCGAGGTCGCCGAGCGTCCGCCTGGATAGCCGCCGTCGCCACGAGCGAAGCCCGCGTAAGTGCGTCGATGCCCATCACACCGGGAAAGCAGTCCGCGTCGAGCATGGCGAGGACGGTCACCATCTTGAAGCTCTTGGTCATGGCGGTGATCTCGAGCTGGTCGAGGAATTCCCCGATGAGAGATGATCAAGTAGGCGCTTGGCTTTGTCAGACAGATCCCCCATGGCGTCGACGAAACGAAGCCACGAGCCGTAGGCCCTCTCGCTGCCCGGGGATCGTAGCCGTCGTGGAGCGCCTCCACCGCCGAGGGCGTTCGCCGTGGTGTTCCCGGAAATCCTCATACCAGGCGCGAAGGGCATCTTCCCTCGGCACACGGAGCAGCGCGCGCAGGATGTCGATGGCTTCGAGCTCGTAGGTGACCTCGCAGCCGGGCGGCAAGTCAAGGTTCCTCTGCAGGCTCCGTCCAGCGCTGGGCGAGCTCGTCGTCCCCCGCGACCCAGTCCGAACAGCGTCTGGGGCTTGAGCAGGAAAGTCCGGTGGTTGCCGATGTAGTCGATCACCGGAGGTGGTCCTTTCCTGTCGGCGATGCGGAGGCCGCGGCCGAACTGCTGCAGCCAGAGGATGCGGGACTCGGTGGGGCGCAGCATCATGACGGTGTCGACGTCGGGCAGGTCGACGCCCTCGTTGAACATGTCGACCGCGAAGACGACATCGAGATCGCCGCGTTGAGCTGCTCGAGGCGTCGGGCCCGCGGCGCGCTCAGCGGGCCGGAGTGGACGGCCACCGCCCGAATGCCGTGCTCGCGAAGAACTCGGCCATGAAGTCGGCGTGGGCTTGGAGCAGCAGAAGGCGAGCGTGCGGTTGCCGCCGCGGTCTGGGTACTGCTCGAGGGCGTTCTGGCCCGCGTCTGCGTGGCACCGCCTTGGTCAGCGCCTCCTCGTCGAAGCGGCCGCTGCGCCAGGGGATGTTCTGCGTAGTCCACCTCGTCCGGCACACCGAAGTAGTGGAAGGGACAGAGCAGCTCCCGCTCGAATGCCCTCGACGAGGTCGCAGCGGTAGACCAGGTTCTCCCCGCAGAGGGCGAGCAGGTCGCCGCCGTCGGTGCGTTCCGGCGTGGCGGTGAGTCCGAGCAGGAATCGGGGCTGAAGTAGTCGATGAGCTGTCCGGTAGCTCCGGGCCGCGGCGTGGTGGAACTCGTCGACGACGATGTAGTCGAAGTCGTCCGGATGGAACTGCCGAAGATGGTGATGCGGCCGAGCGTCTGGATCGAGGCGAAGAGCACGTCCGCGTCCGGGTCTTTTCTCCTTGCCGGTGTAGAAGCCGAGTGTCGCGTCCGGGCGGATGCGCCGGAAGGTCCTCAGGGCCTGACGCAGGATCTCCTCGCGGTGGGCGACGAAGAGCACGCGCTCGCTCCGAAGCGGACGCTATCGAAGGCGCTAAGCCAGGTCTTGCCGAGTCCGGTGGCGAGGACGACCAGGCCGGCCGGGTTGCCTTCGCGCGCGTGTCCTTCGAGAGCCGTGAGGGCTTCCCGCTGGATCGCGTGGGGCTCCGGCGGCGGGGCCAGCGGTGCCTCTGCCTCGATTTCTGCCGGAGTCTCGGTCGGTGGCGGCTTTCTGTACTCCGGTAATGTCGGATCGACTCGGGTCGACCGGTCTCGTTTTGTCATGGTGAAAGAGCTCATCGAACGCGTAAAGGATGGACCGGAATCCTCCGCGGTCCTCGGACGGAATGATGCGATAGTTCCACTCGACGCCTTTTCGAGGGCCGTGGGCGCTCAAATTGGAGCTTCCCAAATACGCGACACCGCCGCTGGGTGGCGCGTGGAAGTGGAGGACGTAGGCCTTGGGTGGAAACTCAGCACCCTCGCATTGAACACGCGTAATATCCAGCTCTCCCCGGATCCCTTCTCGGAGATCGAGCAAGGCGGAGTAGCGCGCGGAGCTGTGATCCCGAGATAGTCGCCGGTGAGCAAGCCTACCGACCGCCACGATCGAGGAGATCACTGAGTTGTTCTCGATCCTGGTTACGCCGCTATCGAGGACGAAGGCCACCGCCACATCCGCGCGTTCGGCCTTGTCGAGGTGTGTCAGAAGGTGAGGAAGTAGCGGATCATCCTCACCACGAACAAGCGAATCCGTGTGAGGGAGAGTAGCTACATCACGCGATACCAGGGTGGGCGCAGGCTCCGCAGTAGAGCTCAGCACCTGCTTTGCTGTCCCGCGAGGTAGTTTGCCTTCGCGGGAATGACGTGGCGCACGCCGCCCGTCGGGTCGTCTACATCACCGCGATACCGCGGAATCACGTGGATGTGGAGATGTGGAATCGTCTGGCCCGCCGCTTCGCCGATGTTGATCCCAATGTTGAATCCATCCGGCTGGTGGCGAGAGAGGATCTCGTCTCGCGCGATATCAATCGCGGACAGAAGCTCCGAGCGTTCTGTCCACCGTGGCATCGAACCACGTTGCGACGTGCCGTTTCGGTATGAGAAGCGCGTGCCCGGGCTGACGGGGAAGCTGTCCCAGAGCCCCAAAACGTTGGTGCCTTTGTGGAAGACGTGATTCGAGTCGGGATGGCAGAACGGACACGAGCTTCGCCGCTCACTGGGAGCCCTCCTCCCCGTACCGGTCGACGCCAGGTATTCCAGCTTCGCCATCGAGGCCGGCTTCGACGCAAGCGGCGCAACGCCACGTGGCGGACCGCCCGACGACCCACGCGCTCGGCGTGACAGACCGGGCAACGGTGGATTAGATGCAGCGCCGACGGCGTTTCCTTAGTGTCGTGGGCGGAGCACCGTCCCAACGGAGTCGCGTACGTGGCTCGAATCCCGCTTTCCGTATGAGTGCTTTCCACTCGGGGCCGTGAGGACGGCAATTACGGCCTTTCAGCTCGTAGACGGCAAGGTGCCCGAGCTCGTGACAGAGAGCTTCCTTAAGAACGGAACGTGGACCGTGAAGCAGCTGCTCTGCAAGTCGAATCAGCTTTCGCTCTGGAAAACAGCGCCCGAGGCTGCGTGTCATACGAAAGCTAGATTCGACCATGATTAGAGGGTCGAGCTCAGAGGCTCCCCACTGGGTAAGCCAGTCTGCGACATGCCGACGAGCCCAACAGGGTAAAGCGAGGTTTCTGCGCTTCATTAGCTTTCGCGTTCAGTAGATTTCATCACGGATTCCATGCCGGATCGAGTGTGATGCGCGTTCTCCGGCAAAGCTGTTTGGCTCGGCTGTACTCTCCTGTACCTATGCTTGCAATGAGGATGCCGCAGCTTGAGAATGCTTGGCGCAGTTTCTTCAGGTTTTGATCTATGGTAACACAGCTTTTGTGGGTACTCCGCTCACATGGAGTGTCGTCCTGTGAGGGAAAATGTCGTGAAAAAAGAAGAACGTTTTCGGGGATGTTTGCTGGGTCTCGCCGTAGGTGACGCCGTCGGAACGACCGTCGAATTTTCATCGCGAGGGAGCTTTGTACCGGTTACGGACATGGTCGGTGGTGGGCCCTTTGATTTGGAGCCGGGGGAGTGGACGGACGACACGTCGATGGCGCTTTGCCTCGCCACGAGTCTTTTGGAATGTGGTGGATTTGACGCTCGCGATCAGATGGATAGGTACTGTCGGTGGGCGGAAACGGGGTATCTCAGCAGCAATGGGCGGTGTTTTGACATTGGAGGAACCGTCTCTCAGGCGTTAGCGGAGTATCGGCGTTCTGGTGATCCGTTCAGTGGGTCGACCGATCCGATGAGTGCCGGCAATGGCTGCATCATGCGGCTCGCTCCGGTGCCGATGTTCTTTCATCGCGATCTCGAGGCTGCGGTCCGCTATTCCGCGGAGAGCTCACGGACGACGCACGGGGCTGAGGAATGTGTGGATGCGTGTAAGCTCTTTGGATCGATGATCGTCAAGGCGCTTGTGGGTAAGAGCAAAGACGAAGTCTTGTTGGGTGATGACGGCCTTGGTCCCCTTGCACCTAGAATTCGAGCGATTGCTTCTGGAGCCTATCGAGAGAAGAAAAAGGATGCCATCAGGGGCTCCGGCTATGTGGTCGAATGTTTGGAAGCGGCGTTGTGGTGTTTTCTCGAGACGGACAACTTCCGTGGATGCGGTCTTAGAAGCGGTCAATCTCGGAGATGACGCGGATACGACGGGAGCGGTCTGTGGGCAAATCGCCGGGGCGTTTTACGGGGAGTCTGATATTCCTGTGGAGTGGCGACGCCAATTGGTGATGTCCGAGCAGATTGGCGAGTGGGCGGAGAGCCTGGAAAAGGCGAATTAGACTTGCTCTGAGGCTATACCTGCAATAGGTGCCGGTTACCGTTGCCTGAACCGGCGACTGGCTTGCACGGACCAACTCCCTCCTGGTTATATTCTGCGTCTTTTGCCTGGGGCATGCACCTCCCAAGGATGAAGCGTAGAAGTCTGAATTTGATCTGACAAATAGTCGATTGGCTATTCGATGTTTGCGTACAAAGGAAGAAGACAGCGTCCTCACTAACCTTGCCGAGACGCTGCTGCCTCAACATCCATCGTCTAGCTTCCGTAAAATTCTGTATGACAGGCCGTTTCAGCGGCTAACGACTGCTCAGTTTCCGTGCGTCACATGCCTAGATAAAAGGCATAAGGGAAAGATCTATCTCTTGACAAACGGGGGCCTGATAAGTGTACGGTCGTTTCGTACGCCTTCATTTCGAACTCATTCGAGCGGCTTGAGAAAAGACATCGCGGAAGGGTCCCAAAAAACGCCTGTCGGGCGACCAATCGGTAACGGCGAACACGACATCCGCAAAATATCCCCTAAAGTCTGTTTCCAGAGCCTCACGGAAATCGCGGGCCGTACGGTGCGGATCATTTTCAAATGCCCCGCAACCCCACGCGCCAAGAACGAGAGAATCGTAGCCATAGCTGGATGCGACGGCAAGAACGCGAACAATGCGTTTGCGCAAGAGATCGCCAGACTCTGGCTGGCCGATCGAGGGGGCGTACGGTGCTGCTGAAGTCAGGACGTTAAAGAGCCAAGGCCGCGCAAGCTCTGCCCCGTCATCAGACCGAAAGACCGGGACATCCGGCGAGTAGATCACCCAATCACTGGAATCGGGCCGTGGGCGGCGCCGGTGGTAGTCATACATGGGATCGTTGACCAGCGTACAGTGAAGGGCACTCGACCGGCAAAGCGTCTCTTCTTGGGCGCGTGCTCCGCTGAGAAAGCCACCTCCTGGATGGACACCATTTGCGAAATTCAGGGCAACCGTCCGCAGTCCGCCTGCGACGAGACGCCGGGACGCCTTCAGCGTCGTTTCATTGCAAACCTGTACTCGAGTTTCGGCTTGGAGTGTGCCCGTGTAAATTGGCAGCGAAGCGGCAGGGGCGATGCTTTGTTTCGCGGACAATGCGTGACTCACCTGCATGCTCCAGTCCACTTTGTTTCCAGCACTGTCCAGGTAATAGCCAAGGTCTGCGGCCTTGACTGCTGACCTGCCGAGCTCCGACGCCCTGTCGCGCGGGATGTCTAGAGCGTCTCGGCAAGATCTCGCCATCTCGGGAGAATCTGAGCAGGGGAGGAAATTCAGTCTGCCGTATGTGGCTGTCATGGCTTTTCCCCTTTTTCCCTGTAGAACACCTCGGGTGTGTCAAGTCCCTCCGAAGACATTGCGGGGTCATCGTGTTCGGTCTTCCAGAAGTCGATGTAGTGCCGGTTTGTGCAAAAGCCGACTTGCTTGCCTGCGTGCAAAACGCTGATTCCTCCATCAGTTGTTCTCGCGCAGATTGAACACGTACAAGGTACGGACACAATCGGCTCGGAATCTCCGTGCCACGGAATGCGAACGTAGTCTTCGTAGAGGCCACTCGCATACACCCATCCCTCTGGCGGAACCCTCTCGCCGGGTTCTGGCAGTGGCTTTCCGTAACGAAAGTTTTGGCAGTAAGTCCAGAATGGGTTGGTGATCTTCAAGTTGCGCAGGGTGCAGTGGGATATCGCCCAGAAGCGCTCCCTCTGGTCTGGATGTGGATGTGCCATCTCCTGTACAGCTTTGTTGAAGCCACAGTTTCCACAGCAATCTGGTCCGCCGTTAGGCATGTCTCATCCAATCTTTCAGACCGAACAGTTGAGCTCAGTGGCGAACGGCGCGGCGACAAATAACACCACGCGCCGGTCGTCCACTGCAGCGAGAAGTCAGCTAGCGTTACTACAAATTGTCCCCTGTACAGACCGCTGATTTCTCCTACTCCGTCCAATCGCCTCGCCTCCAATTCTCAGCTGTAAGACATTCAAGGTCTCGGCGGTAAATCTCATTGTCAAAACCGCGTTTCGGTTCCTGCTTGAGCAGGTCGAATAGATGCGTGGAAAGGACTGAACCAATTGCATGAATGGCATCGTGTCTGTCAAGCCCTTCCACCATCAAACGATCGAGCGTCTCCTTTGTAGGTAGTTCATCCCCCATTGCAACTTGGTTCTCCACCACGACGTGAATAGCAGCATGGACGTGCACGTTCGGAAGTTCTATGCCAGCTCTCTCATGATAGTCTTCCACCATTATTGCCCTCTCTCCCTCATCAAAAGAAAGCCACTCGTCTGAATCGGTACTAATGTATGGATAGTATTTCAATTCGATTCCCCAAATTGTCTAGCTAACAGTCGAACTGAGCTGCGGCGCCTCCATTTAAAATCGACGCCGTCTGCTCAAGTGAAGAGTTAGGTTGCATGGTGCTGACTGTTGCTCCGAATCCCTTGACAATATGTCATATATGACATATAATAACTCGAGTGAAACTGAAAGACAAACCGCTCGTTTGGCTCCACGGGGAAGTCAAGTCTCCGCCTTTGACCCAAAGAGCGCGGATTGAAGCTGGATTTCTCCTCAGGCGGTTACAGCAGGGCGAAGGACTGGGCATGCCCCACTCGAGACCGATGCCGTCGATCGGCGCTAGATGCCATGAGTTACGCATCATAGATGAAGCTGCCACCTGGCGGATTGTCTATAGGATTGACGCTGACGCCATTATCATTTCGGAGGTCTTCAGCAAGAAGACCGGCCAGACGCCGAAGCGAATCATCGACATATGCAAAAAAAGACTCAAGGAATACGACGATGCGTGCATCTAAGAAGAAACGACTTGAATCGAAGGGCTGGAAAGTTGGTACTGCCGCTGAATTTCTCCAGCTCACACCAGAAGAGTCTGCGTACATTGAACTCAAGCTCAAGTTAGCTGACAGTCTCCGCAAGAGACGACAACGTCGGAAGTTGACCCAGGTGGAACTTGCCTCCCTTGTCAGTTCCAGCCAATCTCGAATCGCAAAAATGGAATCCGGTGACCCGTCTGTCTCCATCGATCTGCTGGTTCGCTCCCTTTTGGCACTTGGTGCCTCCAATAAGGAACTCGCCAAAATAATCAAAGGACCGCTCGCCGAGACGTCAACCTAACAGTGAGTTGAGCGGCGGCGCCTCGAACTCCACCCGCGCCGTCCGCTCCAACTCAGTTAGACGGTTGTCGTATCAGAGGAGTATTTTGAGTCTGGCGATAGTACTGTCAAAAAAGGGAATATCAGGATTGATGCAGCTTCTCGAGAACCCACTCCCTTACCAACGATACCTCCTCGGTACCCTTAGATTCAGCAATTCGCTTGATGGCTTCTATCTCTTCGCGCTGGAGCCGAATCGTTAGAGCCTCGTTGGATTCTCGCTCGAAGACCGGCTCGCCAACCTCTTCTATTTGGTCTTCAAAATCCGTCAGATCATGGGTGTCCCAGAATCTCGCCAGTTCCTCTATGGAATCCGTATGTGGAATCTTGGAGTTTTTCATTTCTTCTTCCATCGGTTGAAACGACTTACTTCCCTGTCGGTCATCGGCCGTGCTGTAACAGGATAGCCAACCCCTTCAGGAAATTGTATCACTACACAGAACAAATATCGTCCAGACACCGCTTGCCCAAGTACATAATAGACTGGATTCTTGCCCGACGATTTCGCACGCTGAACGAAGGGTTGACCAAAGCACACCTCCTCTACTTCTTCGGGACGAACGTTGTGACGTGCTATGTGCTCGACCCTATCCTCTGGCCAAATCAGCCGATTTGTCTTCATTGATCAGATGATATCGCACTGATGAAATCGTGGACAGCTCGTAATCCGTCTAACGTAATTCTAACGCCGCACTACAAAATATGGTTGTGGGGATCGCAACGTACCCAGATAGCGTGGTGGAGAGGCCGAGCGGTACAGTCCAAGTTGGTCAATCAATTGGAGCTGATGAAGATGTAGCCAGGAAGAATAGCATCGCGAGAAACCACCACCTATCCGGGTAAAGGCAGCGAAACCCCTCTTCGGGTCCGAATTGTACACACCCAAACTTCGATCTGAAAGTGTAATGTCTAGCGAATGATCAGCGGATATTGCTGTATAAGTCTGATCGCAGAATATGTGCGCCTCCGCAGTCGCTAGTGTGTCAGTTAGAATCCAAACTCATCCTTCATGACTGTCAGGTCAAGTACCGATTACTACTGATGAAGTCTGGCCTGACACTAGGTCTTCGGAAAGCTCTCAGATAGAAAAGCGATCAAATCGTTGGCCTTTCGAGGGTTGATCTTCACAGATGTACTCGCCGGGTGGTAGATGCCGAAGCGCTCCCTTATCTCATCGGGACGAATGCCATCGCTTAACTTTGCGGCCACAGCCTTCCAGGCAATGTTGAGGCGATGAAGATGGGTGTGTTTCTTCGGGAAGACATCTCCTGGGTCTCCGACACGTAATAGCTCGTAAGAGTTCGGCCGCTGGACTAATCCCCATCCGACTGCGCCGCGGCCCGTTGCATGCGCCACGATTCTGTCTCCTCTCACGTACTTCTTGAGGATCCGCTCTCCTGTATCTCCAGGTTGTTTGTCGAAGCCACAGCTGATCTCGCCCCGCTTCTTGAGGGTTGGACGTGGATTGGGAAAACTCGTATAAGCCGAGAGCGGTTCGCCCACTCTTCCGGTTGAGTTGCGATACCGCGTCACGGCCTCTTTCCCATAATCGCGTTCCGCTTCGTACTCATTGTGGACTCTACAGCGTAGCTCGACATTTTCGGGCCGGTGGTCGCCTCCACGGCCATAGGGTCGGACATGGTGGAGCTCGAGCCACTCCGTTTCGGTACATCGGCGACCCGTTGCGTCCCGGAATCGACACCTGCCTTTGTCCCGCTCGTACACCGCACGCCTGACGGCAGCCGGGATGTAGCGAGAGGCGGCCGACGTGTCGGTTTCTCCGAGACCCTTCTTCGGGTTCTTCGTCTTGCCGTAACGTTTGGCCTCCAGTCTCTCAATCTTTTCGGTCACGGCTTGTTCAATCAAAACGGCGAGGTCACCGTCGGGTACGGAAGACCGCATGAGCGAACGAAGCTTTTCGAGCTTGTTCTTGAGCTCGGCACTCGCCGTGAAACTGACCTTGAATCTCGCCGGAGCCGAGGGTTCCACCTTGGCCCGCTCGGTCGGAGCGGCCGGTGGTGGAGCCGTAACGGGCGGTTGCTTCTCTTCTTGATGATCTTGTGATGAAAGTGAGCTCAGAGGTTGGTCCGGACCAACCAACTTGGATGGTTGTGGTTTGGCTTTGTCTTTCCGGTCCGGCAGCTTGCGGATGGACGGCGGAACGTCGGGTTTCGGCGAGAGCTCCGCGACCAGTTCCTCGATCTTACGCTTCGATTGATGAGTGGCTCGGGCCAAAACGGCCTCATAGTTTTCGTCGGTGAGATGGGGAGCCAACTTGTCGATGCCGCTCAAGTGTAGTCGCCCGTCGGCAAGCATCTCGAGAAGGAGTGGATACTTTCGCGACGCACGGGCTACTCTCATTCGGAGAAAGGCTTCGTACTCCGACATGTGGAGAACGTTGGTACCGTAAGAAAACAGACTCGAAGCGTAGGGCACATAGAGTCGGCGCGCGTCGACTTCGGCGAGGTGGGCGATGAGCTCAGCCTCGACGTTCCTCGAGCTCGTTAGAAGCTCCGACAAACGGCGGAGAAGGTCACTATCGGAAATGGATTGGAGATGGAGTTCGTTTCTCATATCTATAATATAAGCGCCGAACATTTTTCTGCCGGAATCGGCGTCTGTTGGTAGGCTTCGAGCCTCAGACGACTGCGAAGTCATCCTGTTCATCGAAAGGGTAGCATCAGGCTTCCACGGTTCACTCAGATGCATTCTCCCTACACTCGAGGCGCTTTTCTCAAAGTGCTCTCCGATCTTGTCAAGTCCAAAATGATCTTTTTTTTGAATTTTCTTTCGTGGGTAGAAATGACGTGCGGGTTTTGGCAATGAGCTGCAGATTTTCGACCATGACGTGCGGATTATCGCAATAACGTGCAGATAAATACCGTTCTTGTTCCGGGTCTCTTTGGCCGTTCGAATCCCGCGAAGAAGTGTCGCCGCGCTTTGCCTGTAGACGGTGGCGGTGAATACAGATGGCGTGATGGTCTCGACCGATCTGCAAGTCGAGCGGGCCTCTCGCGTTTCTTTTGTCGGATTAAGGTTAGTTCATTTGCTACAACACAAGGCCGTTTCCACCGCCGTACTTCTTTGACTTCCCTCCGTTAGAAGCATATCCTCACTCGGACACGGCGGCCCTCCATGATTGGCCGGACACTCTCCCACTGCAGAATTCTCCCTGAGATCGGTCGCGGCGGCATGGGGATTGTCCACCGTGACATGTCTCTCGAGCGGGTTCGCGGACGGAAAATCGATCATGGTTCCGACATACTCACTTAGGGATCTTGTTCTAGGAAATGCTACCGGCACACTACCCTTTGAGAGCGACACCGCCGTTGATACGCCTAAGTACGATTCTCAATCATCAATGCCCGAGGCTCCGAACACTGGCCGCTGACGGGTCTTGATACGAAGGGAACTGCAAGATGGAAGCGATGGTTGCAGAGTTTCTGGAGAGCATCGAGTTCGGTCCGATGCAGGAACACGAGAACATGGCCGTGTTGCCGCTTCTTGCCGATGTGCCGGTCGGTCCCGACTACAGGACCATGAGGTGAGGCCATGAGCGAGGGGCTGCTCTCCGTCGCTGAAGTGAACGAGGAAGGATCGGTCCCTGAGCTGAAAGTCACCAACGCCGCCGATATGTCTGTGCTGCTCCTGGACGGCGAGGAGCTGATGGGTGCGAAACAGAACCGCGTGCTCAACACGTCCATCCTGCTCGTCGTCAAATCGGAGACGATCATCCCTGTCAGCTGCACCGAGCACGGGCGATGGTCGTACTCCTCGCCGGCGTTCTCCGACTCGGGAGTGGTGATGTCACCCAGCCTCAGGATGCGCAAAGTGAGCTCCGTATCGACGTCGCTGGAGAGAATCAGGGGGCTACAGTTCGAACCAAGCGGGAAGTCTGGGACCGAGTGGCACGGCTGTCCGAGGCTGCGGGGGTGCGCTCGTCGACCGGCGCGATGCGTGACGCTTACAGAGCCAGAGGGGCGGATCTTGACGCGTACTTTCGAGCTGTTGAAGCCGTCCCGGGACAGAAGGGTCTCCTGGCGATGATCGGCGGAAAGGCCGTGGGATTTGACGTGGTGTCCAGAGAGGATGCCTACGCGAGCCTCCATGACAAGCTCGTCAGGAGCTACGCCATGGACGCTGTCGTCTCCGCCGAGAAGAAAGGCCAGAAGGGATCAGTCGAGGTAGCCAGGGCATTCGTAAGGAATGCTGCGACTTGCGAGGGCACGAAACACCAGTCGGTCGGTCACGGCTGGGATCATCGGTTCCAGGGGCCGGAGATGGTGGGCTCAGCGCTCGTCTGCGAAGATGCCGTGATTCACGCCGCGTTCTTCCGAGCGGACGATAGCGAGGAGGCCGGCAGGATGTCGAGTCCAGCGACTCGGCGGAGGTACCGGGCGTGACGGCCCACAGACCTGTGGAATTGGGCGGCGCCGCTGGTAACCCGTTGAAGTTCAATGTTGCAGTGCTGCAATGGGTGCCGGTTACCGTTGCCTGAACACAGATCAGATAGCTGAGGCATAAAGGGGCCTGAATCTTTGACTGTCATCGGCCTCTTGGTTTCTTTGCGTGCTTCTTAGCATTTGCCGCCTTCCATAGAAGAGCGGGGTGTCGACGAAGCCGATCCAATATTTCGGGCTCGCCCGGAATGAGGAGTTCGGGAGCAAAATCGCCGACTTGAATCTTATCGGTGTATTCACGTTCAGCTTCAGTAAGGTCGAGCAATGGAGCAGTGATTTCCCAAGCTCGTTCCTTGAGAATCGCCGCCGTCGGCCGATCTGTGCCGCTAAGCATAGGATGGAGCTGCGTCTGTACGACCTGTTCTGTCACTCTCTCCAAACGCTCTCGTCCATAGCTGTGAATGGGATGATTGAGCGTGCCGGCAACTGCGATAAACAGGGCTCGAAAGCGAGGCGTGCCCAAGACAGCCTTCGCCACAATCGGGAATCTCATCACGTCATAGATATCTCGAGGCATAGACCGGTCCAGTAGAGCACACAGTTTACCTGCGCATAGCTCTTCGAGACTCACTACGGCGGCTTTTGGCTTGTCGATGTTTGCCGGTTGCCATAGAACTCGGTCCTCCCCCGGTATGACGGGAACTCGGTGCAGATAATTTAAGTCCAATTCGATCCGATCGGGATTTCCTGCCGCAGAGAAGTAATGGAGAAAGAGCTTTCGACCTTCGTATTCGTCTCGAGATTGCTGGACTTGATAGCCCTGAGCGCGAGCAATCTGATGTACCGCACCCTCGACGCGAGGGCGATCCTGCAGCATTTCGTCACGAGCCTCGGCCCCAACGTAGTTGAAATCGAGATCTACAGAGAGGCGGGCAGGTTTGCCGAAACACAGATTAAGAGCTGTTCCACCCTTGAGCACAAGCACCTCAGACAGGAGCGGGTGCCGTGAGATGTCAGCAAACACCTCACCTAACCTCAATACCTTTTCGAGTGTCTCCTTGCGAAAGCCTGTATCGAGGGCTAGGGAATCGAGATAGGTGTCACTCGGTCTCATCCGGTTCACCGCCTTGAACAAGGTCCGCTGGCAAAACGAGATTCCACCTGCGGACGAACCGTCCCGTCCGCTCACTTCTCGGAATGTAGTGCGTGGAGCGGGGACGTTTCTTTTCCAGACGCTTCAAGTAGTCATCTGGCACAAAGAAAGTCTTTTTGTAGCGCTCGAGAAACCAACCAACAGCTGACCACAACGACCGTTGATCGTACGCGTCGAGAATACGTGTCAACAGGTCGAGGTCCAGTACGGCGAACCCGGCGGCTGATTCGACGAGCTCAGACAAACCACCGACTTGCCTCGGTTGACGAAAGCCATCGACCAGGGTTCGTTCAGGACTAGTGATCCGTAGCAAGGTGCCTTGACGCTCCACCTGGCGGGTGCCCAAGGTCTCGTGACGCTTTTTTCTTAGTGCCGTGGGATGGGCCAGAAACTCGAGCTCGACTGTTGCCAGAACAAGCCTTCGCCTGCGTCGTTTCGTGAAGACGGTACAGACATTCCAATCGCTATGAGCGGCACCTAGCAATTCGAGTGCCGCATGATGTGAGAAGATGGCATCGGGTCGTGTTGCTGCAGCAACTAGATAGCGGTCTGGCTGGAAGCGTTCACGGCTCGAACCCGGAGGCACCACGGCATAAAGCCCCCTTTCCAGGGTAACGATTCTCCCCCGCCGCAGATGGTATTTGAGGCGATCAAGAGCTCTTTGCGCTGTAAGTCTCGCTTCGCGAGCAAAGTCATCCAAGGTGAAGACGGAGTGCGTGGCGAATAGTGCGTCTGAATCTTTGGATCCGACTTGACGATTTGTGCTCATGTGGGTAGCATTTTACACCTTATATGCACATAACGTCAAGTAAACTCGCGGCTGACCTTCCAACGCCTTTCAACGGTGGTGGTCAATAGGAGTCAATCGGGCTCGGGCACGGGCTCGGCAACGGGCTAGGGGGGACATTAATGTGGTTGGAGCTACAACGAAAGACAGGTCGTCATCATTGTCGCATCATGTGGGAGAGGTAGCGCTCCTTCACCTCCGCGGCCGCTTCGCCCTCCCGCTCACCACCTTCGGCTAGGAGCTCACTATAAACAAGTAACGGGTGGACGATATTCGGTTTTTGGCTTTCATAGGCGAGGGGACCGGGAGATCCCAAAATAACTACTGGTCCTTGCGGATCAGGAAGAAGTTTGAGGCGGACATTGAGGTCCTCGGGGATATGGTCCATGTGTAGAATAGTTTTCTCCCCACGGTAATGGCCGGTAAGGCGGAATGATGCTGCACCTCCACCCCAGGCCCACTCCTTCGTTTGTGGGAGGGCCTGCTCAATCATTTTCTCGAGCCGAAACGGATCCTTCTCTCGGCTTCGATAGCGGCCGACGAGTAACGCGGGCCGGAGTATGTCCATGTACCCTGCAAGCCAGCGTTCGAGCCATCGAGGGTGGAAAAGGAATTGCCGGCCTTCGGTGGTCCATCCAATGGCCTTTTCCTGCTCTAGCCAGGTGAGGACTTCTGCCGCGCCGCTCTTGCTGACGCCTGTCACGCTGGCAATGGTGCGTACCGGCTCTCGAGCGAGCTCGGGCTTCACAAGGAGAGCAAATAATACCCGGTAGCCGCTCCGACGCATGCCGCGGGATTGTGAAACGAGCTTGAGCGGACGTTTTCCCTCGATGTGAGCGAGATAATCCGAGCCAATGGCCAGGTGACAATTGCCGGCGAGATCGACGAAGTTGATCTGCTGCTCAGCCAGCCTGCTCGCCATGGGCGCTGACACGTAGGGAGTGAGAAGGATGTGGGACGCCGCGCGTTTGCGACTTGTACGAGAGCGGATCTCCTGCACCGAGGCTTTGGTCAGTGGCGCCCCTTTGATTTCTCCGCCGAGCCGGTGAGTTCCACGACTGGTTTTCAACCGGATCACGACATCCGGCTTCCAGGGGCCGTTGAATCGCACAGGAGCGTCGAGCCCTGCCGCCTTGATGAAAGGCAGCTCTCGAAGCCGGGCAATATAGCCATCGAGATGTTTCATTGTCCTTTATTATACACTGTCCTTTATTTTTGGACAGATATAATTATAGGACAATAAGTAGGACCGAAGGTGAACATCCGTCGCCCTAAAGGGTCCCACGGTGCTGAAAGCCTTTGGATCCTTTGACTTCGAACCGGCGTACAACGACAAGTGGGCACCGCCAGAAATAGCGGCTTTCCGCGACACCGTCTGTTGACACGTCTGAATCGTGTCCTCATACTAACTCCAAGTCCCTGGTCCTATCGACATTCGTTGCAAGGAGTGCGTCATGGCGGCAGAGTCTGTTTCGCGTCTCAAGGAACAGCTTGGACGGGTCATTTTAGGTAAGCCGGAGGTTCTTGATGATCTTCTCGTCGCACTTTTGGGCGGTGGTCACGTTCTCATGGAAGACGTCCCTGGTGTAGGGAAGACGACGCTCGCCAAGGCGTTAGCGAAATCGATTGCGAGCGGCTTCAAGCGGGTGCAATTCACGCCTGACCTTTTGCCGACCGATATTTTGGGCTCATCGATCTATAACCCGAAGGACGGGAGTTTCGTGTTCAAAGAAGGCCCGGTCTTCACCAACATTTTGCTCGCCGATGAGATCAACCGGGCGTCGCCGCGGACGCAGTCGAGTCTTTTGGAAGCCATGAGCGAGCGGCAGGCTTCGATTGAAGGGACGACGTATGCGTTGCCTTCGCCTTTTCTGGTCATTGCGACGCAGAATCCGATTGAGTTTCACGGGACGTACCCCCTTCCCGAAGCGCAGCTGGATCGCTTCGGCCTCAAGATCGCTCTTGGGTATCCGGCCAAGGATGAAGAAGTCGAGATCCTCTACAGTCAATTTCATCACCATCCGGTCGATGACGTGGAAGCGGTGGTGGATGGGGAGACGATCGTTAGGCTTCAACAGGACGTTCGTGCAGTTCAGGTGGACCGAAAGATCGCGCGTTATTTCGTGGAGCTTGCGAATGCGACGCGTGGTCACGCGTCCTTGAGGATGGGATGCTCGCCTCGGGGCACGTTGACGCTTTTTCGAGCCACTCAAGCTCGGGCCTTCATGGAAGGCCGAGACTATGCGATCCCGGAAGATGTGAAACGGATTGCCGTGGCAGTATTGGCGCATCGATTGGCGCTCGACACGAAGGCGAAGTATTCGGGAGTTCGGAAAGAAGATGTGGTGGGGGAGATCCTTGGGCAGGTGTCTGTGGGCGTTTGATCCATGAACGGCGATTTACTCTATCGGTTTCCCATTGCCAGCAGGGTTGTCGAGAGTTACCGGGAGCGTTTGACGCCGCGGGGGAAGTACATCCTGTGGACGACGGCGGCCTTGGCACTCCTGGGTTTGAATACCAAAGAGAATCAGGTTTTCAAGCTCTTCGCTGTGGTGGCGGCCATGCTGTTGTTGGCAGTGGTGTTTACTCTCCTGCGCGCCCCGCGGGTGGATCTCACTTGTCGGTTGCCGCTAAGGGCGACGGCACGTCGTCCTCTCAAGCTACGGGCGCTACTCGGAAGACGCTCTTCGGAGTGGACGGGGCCGCTCATGCTGTCGTTTCCCCGGCCTAAGAAATGGCGGAGCAGCATTTCGTTTTCGCCGCGGCAGGTCCTTCATTCCGGATCTCGCGAAGGCCCAACGGAAGCGACGGTCACGTTTGAAGCCTCACGCAGGGGAAAGTACGAGCTGCGAGGGCCCTCCCTTCGCCTGACCGATCCCTTGGCGCTGGTGGGCGGGCGCGCTAAGAGACTTCCGGATCAAGCTCTCCTCGTGTATCCGCGCTTCTACACGATCGATACGTTCGACCTCCCTGTGGGACGTCGGTATCAGCCTGGAGGGATCCCGCTAGCCTCCAATACGGCCGATACGGTGGAGTTCCTGGGAACACGGGAGTATCGCCAAGGCGACCCTGTCAAAAACATCCACATGCGCTCGTGGGCGCGGGTGGGCGAGCCTGTGGTGAAGGAGTTTCAAGAGGAGTATTTTTGCCGCATTGCCATTATTTTGGACACTTTTTTGCGGCGGCGTCCTCCTCAAAAGGCCGTCGATGAGTTCGAAGCAGCGATTTCAGTCGTGGCCTCTGTCGCGGATCACTTCAGCCGCAGTGAGTACGTCGTCGATATTTTCGCTGCGGGTCCCGACATTTATGAAGTCAGCGCAGGGAGGAGTCTCGCTTACCTGGAGAACATCCTCGATGTGTTGGCGTGCTTGGAGCCTTGCCATGAGCCTCCGTTTGAGGTGGTGGGACCGGTGCTTTTTGAAAAGCTGTCGCAAATCACGAGTGTCGTCGCCATTCTTCAAGATTGGGACAAATCCCGTGAGGCGTTTTTGCGGCGCGTCAAGATGGCCGGCGTCGAGCTTCGAGTCATCGTGGTAAAAGACGGCGCGACGACGGAGCCTCTTCACACCGCCAGCGAAGAACTCGGCGATGTGAATGTGATGAGTCCGGCGGAAGTCGAAGACGCCATTCTGGCATCGGAACCATGAAGGAAGCCCCTGGTGAGATGAGCTTGCTGCAGCCGTTGTGTTTCCTTGCCTTGTTCGCTTCAGCCGTTGGGGCGTTTGTAGCATCGCTCCGTGTCCCTGTCGCTTTTGTGTTTTTGGTGCCTGCTGTTGTGTCGTTGTTTTGGCGTTGGACGGGAGTCCCGGCCTTTGTCGTTTCGACGGCCAAAAGACTGCTCGTTGTCTTTCTCCTCGTGACGCTCATTTTGGGATCGATCTTGATGGCTTTCCCCATCTTGAGCCTGAACGCAGTGCGAACCTTCTCACTCATTGGGGGGCTGGGACTGGCGTTTCTGGGAGGTCTCTTCCTTCTGGGGAGAGCGGTGTGGTCACCATGGACGACCTTTGTTCCCGCGACGGTGGGTCTTTTGGTGGTGGCCTGTTTCAGGCTCGATGCATCCCTCGTTCCCTATATCGTTGCGGCGGGGATTGCGGCCTTCGTTTATCTTGCCTTTGGACTCTCAGGTCGCCTTTCGTGGCAACGGTTCACATCGTTGGCGGCCAGCGGTCTGGTGGTGGTTTGGGTGGTCGGTACGATCTTTTGGTTTCTTCCCTGGGCCCAGGGCTACGTCGAACAAGCCATGGTGGACCTTTATGTAGGTGGGGCAACGGCGATTTCCGGTCAGGGAACGGCTCGTTTGGGCGACCTGGCGCGTCTCAAGCTTTCAAAAGAGGTGGTCCTTCGGATTTGGAGCCCGCGTCCCGTCAAATTGAGAGGTCGCGTCCTCACCAGGTTTGATGGTAGCCTTTGGTCCGCCGCTCATCAGCCGACACGACTCGCGCCATCGCCGTCGGTTCCTGTGCTCGATGACGATCTGCGGAATCGATGGGACGAGATTCCAGGAAACGACTTTGTGCTCCACCCCGATGATGGCGGTTCTTTCATCAAGATCATTCGTTCGGATTCGGGCACGGGCTCAATGTTGGTACCGGTCGGTACGGGCGTCGCTCGAGCGCGGGTGGACCAGCTGTTTGTAGATCGGGGCGGCGTCTTGACGGTGCCGATGTCGTCATCGGTCCGTCTCTATGGGCTGACCTGGGGTACGAATCCGGCATCGCCTTCAGTGGCAAGTGATGAGCTCGAAGAGGCGTTGGGCGTTCCGGAAAACACGGATCCTCGACTGGTAGAACTGGCAGGGCGCCTTTCCGGTGAGGCAATGTCTCCTCGAGAGAGGATCGACCGCACGGCCGAGTACGTGAGCACCACGTGTCACTACTCTCTCGACGTAGGAGAGTTTACCTCCGACCAGCCGGTGGCCGAGTTTCTTTTTGAGAAGAAGCGCGGTTGGTGTGAGTTTTTTGCGAGCGCGACGGCAGTCCTACTTCGGTTGCAAGGCGTGCCGGCTCGATACGTCGGCGGGTTCAATGTCATTCCCAGCAATCGAGTGGGCGATCACTACGTGGTGAGGGAGTCGGACTCCCACGCATGGGTCGAAGCCTACGTTCCGGGGCAGGGTTGGGTCGAAGTCGATCCGACACCGGCTGCGGAGTATGAGGAGCTCCACGCGGATTTGGGAGGCGGATGGTTCAAGGAAACATGGGAGTCCCTCAAGGCGAGGTTCAGCGAGCTTTGGCTCCGTTTTCTCCTTGGGGACTGGCGATATCTGTTGCGGCCCTTGGTGTCGCTACTCTGGAAGCCTTGGCTTTGGGTACTCGTCGTGGTCGTCCTGCTGGCAACAACCCATCGATTCCTGAGGGGATGGTGGGCGGCTCGTCGGAAGCGGCGTGTCGTTGTCGAAGGTGAATCGAGAGCGGTCCCCGCCGAGCTCGCTCAGTGGTTGAAGGACCTGGACTCGGTTTGGAAAAAACGGGGTTGGGCGCGGCCTGCCACCCGAGCCCCGCTCGAGCACTTGATGCAGCTACCGTCGGATGACGTTTCAGCTGAAACGTTTGTTGCCGCGCGCCGACTAATCGACTGTTACTATCGAGCCGCTTATCGGGGTGATGAAGTATCGGCCGAGGAGCTGGAAGCCTTGCGTCAGCTGATGCCGGTGACATTTTCAAACTACGCTGAGAATCGGCAGAATGGGACATAAGAAGTGGAATCGTTACGGTGAGCATTATGCTCACCCGGCGTTTCGAGTCGAGATGATAACCAGCTATATCCGCGCTGCCATGGGCCAGGCCAAGTACGAGATTCTGGCGGACGATGGCACGTTCTATGGCGAAGTTCCGGGATGTGACGGAGTTTACTCGAACGCCGACAATCTCGAGGCGTGCCGGGTCGAGCTCGAGGAGGTCCTCGAAGAGTGGATCCTATTTCGGGTTTCGCGAAGCCTACCCTTTAGCTAGATCCCATACCTGCCCAGGAAGCCAAAGACGACACTTTCCCAGTCGGGGTGCAAGATCGCACCCACATGGTCTACACCTGATGCGACCCAGAGCTTGTTGGGGCCGGCGTGTGCGGCGACAATGCGGCGCACGACGGTCTCGGGCATGCGCTCGTCGAGGCCATCGACCATCGCGAGTAGCGGTGCGCGAATGCGTTGGGCCGCGGCAACAGCATCCACTTCGTCAGCGTCGAAGTCGGCGCGCCACTCGGCGAACCGGATTGAGAGCGGGATGATAGGCACCCAGCTCGGGAGTCCATAGAGGAGTTTCGCGTGGTGGGCCACGGTGTTGCGGTAGGTGTCGAAGGGCGCTTCAACGATAACCGCGCGAACGTCCGTTTGGTCGGCAGCTGCAAGGAGCACAGCGACCGCGCCCATCGAGTGGCCCATCAGCGCGATGCCTTCGGCGGCAAGTCCCTCCTTTCGCAAGTAGCGTATTGCTGCGCGGACGTCTTCACTTTCCTTACCGCCCATCGTCGTGTATCGACCTTCGCTTGCTCCGTGGCCCCGCAAGTCGGGCAGGATCACGGTGTGTCCTCGGTCTTTAAAGTGTTGGGCGTGAACCAGGTAGCTCTCCAGGTTGTCGCCGAGACCGTGAACGACCACAAAGGCGGCTTTGTCAGGCTGGCCCTCGGCGAGCCAGGCGCCCAGTTTCAGGCCGTCGGAGACCAGTTCGACTTCCTTGTAGCCGCGGGGCAAATACTGTGACGTGCCACCGGGGTGGGTGCGGGTCAGGACGTAGGAGAGCGCGAGCGGAAGTCCGACAAAAATGGCGCCGCCGTAGAGAACGATGCGCAGGAGTACCCGCTGAGCTCGAGTACGACCGAGCGGTTTCAGGGTCTTCCCTAGAAGGGGCATCGTTTTCGCCTCGAGAGAATGCTTAGTGGATACTGTCCAAATGTCACATCAGCTGCGTCGCCGACGTTCGAATCCAGCTTTGAATGCTTGGAATAATCAGAATCATCTTTCGATCGGCTTCAGCGCAGATTTGTTGAATGAGTCGGAGCCCTGAGAGTGCCTCTTTGCTAATTTGCATGGAAGAGTTCGTGGAGCTCTTGTTGATAGAGGATCTTTGCCGCTTCGAGCTCCCGTTCGCCACCTTGGAAGACGAGCTCTGCGTAGACAAGGAGTGGGTGTGCGACAGGCATTGTGACTCCAGCCGTTCGCTCCATGATGACTTCAGGTGAGAACAGACGAAATACAGTGATATCGCCCTCCCGGGAGGGGAGCCATCGTAAGTCCTTGGTAAGATCGTCTATGACCTCGTCCTTGGCGAAAAGGCTAAGCTGCTCCCCTCTAAAGTGGCCGGTCAGAGCATCGGCTGCAAAACCTCCAGTCACCGCCCATGAAGGCTCCCGGGTACCAAGAGCCCGCTTGACACCTGAGAGCGTTCGCTCGAGATCACCTCGAGGAGCTCGGTAGCGATTCTGCAAAAGCTTTGGTCGTAGCCTTCCTCCATATCCTCCCACCCATTCATCCACTACTTTCCGTTTCTTGAGGACAGACCATGCGTTGGGACCTACTCGTTCGAGGACACCCTTTTTCTTCAGTTCCTTCATGATAATGGATACTGTGCCGAGAGAAACCCCGCTTTTGGAGGCGAGTTCGCGGTAACTCAGATGTGTCGCGCCGGGATCTGCGAGTAGCACGAAAAGCACCTGAAGGCCGCTCGCCTGGAAGAGACGTTCTGGAGTTGTGTCTGGAGGTCGGCTTGGCTTCTCGCCTTGGACGAGTATGTAGAGTCCGCCAGGAGAATCGAGGAAGACGTTCCCGGCGGCGTCCACGAACTGGATTCCAGATTGGACGAGCCGTGCGCTCATCGCTCGTGAGAGATGATCGGTCATAAGAAGGAAAGGTCGGTCTCCTGTGGATTGGATCTGGGTGAGCAGGTGCTGCAAATGGGTGCGGTTTAGTGTCTTCTTGATGATAAAAAAATATTCGAGTGTATCTGCATTTGTTTGAACCGTTAAGGTCCCGTCGGTGTCAGTGTCTTTTGTAGGCTTGATACGAATTCGCCTGATAGGTTTGAGAGACAGGAGGGTCTCTTTGCAGGCCTGTTGAATGTGCTCGTGGGGCGTCATGTGTTCATTATATATCATTGTTCATTATTAATGAACTACTACAATTAGTGAACCCTAAGGCGCTGGGCAACGTCGGGGTGACTCCTTCTGGTGATAGGGAGAAGCGCTCTCCTCATACGAACTCCAAGCTCCAAATCCAATCGAAGTCTCACTGCAAGCCATTCGTTGGATTATTAACCTCGCCCTGAGGCTATACCTGCAATGGGTGCCGGTTGCCATTGCCCGAACTGGCGAACCGGTCGATATCGATTTTCTTTGCTTCTGGATCCACCGTGATGAAGGGCTCTGCCATGGACGCATGGCACGCAAAGACCAGAGCCTGGTTCGTGCGGGCGAGCTTGGCGAATGCTTCGGCGGCTCTCGCGTTCGGTCGCGATCGAAGTTCACGAGCACTTCATCGACGCAGTTCACCCCCTCGAACGACGTTCGCCGGCAGAACGAGGTTCCACCGGGGAACAAACCGCCCCATCCGCTCGCCTCTCGGTACGTACTGTGTGGAACGAGGACGCTTTTTCTCCAGACTCTCTAGGTAATCATCAGGCACAAAGAAAGTCTCTTTGTATCGTTCGAGAAACCAACCGACCGCTGCCCACAACGATCGCTGATCGTATGCGTCGAGAATGCGCATCAACAGATCGAGTTCCAAGACACCGAACCCGGCGGCTGACTCCACGAGCTCGGACAACCCACCGACATGTCGCGGTTGACGGAAACCATCGATCAGGGTTTCCGGTTCCACGTGGCGAATAGCTCGGCGTAGGGGAGGCATGCTCGGTGTTTTGTTTACATTCCGATGGGAACGCCGATGGCGCGCAGTACGGCGACCTCCACTTGGTCGAGGATGCGTCCGGGGAGTGGGCCCCCGAGAGCCGAGGGAAGAAGGTAGTCCTTGGGTAGCGTCGTGATCTGCTCGCACTTGAGTACGGAACGCCGCTCCAGACCGCCGTGCCCTTTACGAAGACGGACATGAGTGGGTGCCGGACGTTCCGTCGTCGAGCACGGGATGACGATAACATCACTCGCGAGTCGGTTGCGCGCGTCGATCGAGATCACCAAGGCAGGTCGTCGCTTTCGGCCCGGCTCACCGGGAATCCGTACCCAGTATAGGCAGCCGCGTTGGGGGAACTCACTCACTTCCAGGTCTCATCGATGGCGCTTGCTGAAAGAGCCGCCCACTCAGCATCCTCTTTCTGCTCGTCTTTTGTGACCTCTCGATAGTACTCCTCGATTGCACGCTCTAGTGATTCCATTCTCTGGTTTCGAAGCCAGCGTTCTAACGCCATCTCCACAATCTCACTTCGAGACGCATCGATATCCAGCTGATCGACCTTCTCGACGAGCGTGGAATCTACGGTTACAGAGATCTTTGTTTTTGGCATGCAACTTGTCCCTTTGTCCTACAATATATCGGACGTTTGGTAGGATGTCAAATGCGATGGACCGCTGCTGTCTTGCCTGAAAAGATCAGTAGGTCACTCCTGAGCTGGGCGTCCCGTCGGTCTGGTTGCGAAATCGGTTCGTAGTGTCGATGTTGACACGAATGGTGGTCAGTAGGAGTCAATCGGGCACGGGCACGGGCACGGGCACGGGCTCGGGCTTGGGCACGGGCTAGGGAAGACATAGTGCGTGCGGGTTCAACTTCTTGCTGGCCCGGAATACCTTGGCCGGTGAGGGTGCAATCGCCACTTTTTGTCGTCTCCTATGTGTAGGCCCAGTTCCGAGCCCGGAGTGCTAACGAATGAAGCCATTGAGGCAGTTCGATCACGAAAACTTGGACGTCTACCAAGCCGCAATTGAGTTTGTGACCCTGGCGAATGAGATTGTCCAGCAGCTGCCTAGGGGAAGGGCTTACCTGGCTGACCAGATGCAACGGGCTGCGACATCCATTGCCTTGAATGTGGCGGAAGGAGCCGGAGAGTTTTCTGACAGAGACAAATCGCGCTTCTATCGAATTGCGAGGCGCTCCGGTACGGAATGCGCTGCAATCCTCGATGTGTGCAAACGCGTGGCCGAAGTGGATCCGGTGATGTACCAGAAGGGTAGCGATTTACAGCTTCGCATGGTGGCGATGTTGACGCGGATGGTGGTCGGTAGAAATCAATCGGGCTCGGGCGCGCGCTCGGGGAGACATAATGTGGTTTCCCTGCATTGAGGTTACACCCGCAATGGGTGCTGGTTGCCATTGCTTGAACTTGCGAATCGGCTAATGTCGATCTCCTTTGCTTCGGGGTCGACTGTGGTGAAGAGCTCGGCCATGGACGGATGGCAGGTGAAGACGAGCACTTGATTCGTGCGGGCGAGCTTGGCGAAGGCTTCGGCGGCTTTTCGGGCTCGGTCGGGATCGAAGTTCACCAATACCTCGTCCACGATGACGGGGAGGCTTGTTTCTTGCTCGGCGAACTGTTGGACGAGGCCGAAGCGGAGGGCGAGGTAAAGCTGTTCCCTTGTGCCTCGGCTCAGGTTTTCGGGCGTCCTTGTTGTGCCGTTGGATGCGACCACGCTGATGTTTTTTGAGCCTAGCGGTGAAACGATCTTTTTATAGGCGTTGCCGGTCACCGTGGTGAAAAATCCTTGGGCGTTTTTGAGGACGCCGGGTTGTCGCTCTTGCTCGTATTTGGACCGTGCCTTGTCGAGGAGTCTGGAGGCTAGCGTGAGGACGGACCACTCTTTGGCATCGGCTTTTAGCTGCTCGATGAGGGCGGCACGCTTTAGCCGGAGCTCTGAGGCTTCGTCTTCGCCGGCGAGGCGCTCGATATCGTTTTGAACTCTTCCTTGCTCCATCAGGAGGAGCTCTTTTTTCTCTGTGGCGACATTGAGTGCGACTTGGGTTGCTCTTTCGGAGTCTTCTAATTCTGTAGGACTGGTTTTGCTGAGCTTCTCACGGAAGCGAGTGAAGTCTTCGCCGGTGCCGCCTAGTTGTTGTAGCCTCATCTTGCAGAGGCTGATTTCTTGCTCGAGTCTTTCCCCTTCGGTGTACTCGCTCGCCATCACGCGGAAGTCCTCGGGATTGTCGGTGCCAGCCATCTGAAGGAGCGAGTAGAGCTTGTCTTTTGCATCAGCGACGTGCTTCTCCCGAGTGTTGCGCTCACGGACGGCTTTGACGACGGCCTTTTCGGCTTGGTTCTTGCGGCTCAATTCCTCCCGCACCGCGTCGAGGCGGGAGCTCATCTTTTCTGCGGCGCTCGCCACGTCGCGCATCTGAGAGTCGGGTGCGATCATGCCGTGCTTTTCGGCGAGTGGTACGACTCGCGAGCGGTAGTCATCGATATCCTCTTGAATGGCCTGAACGTGGCTCCTTGTGTGCTCGAGCGTCTTGAGCAGAAGTTGCGTTTTTTCGACGTGGTTGAATATCTCTGTGACCGTTGTTGGGGATAGGGTGGAGTCGTCGAACCCGCGCTCTTTTAGCCAGGCTTCCCATTCTGTTTTCGCGTCTTGGAGAGCTTTCTCAGCTTTCTGTTCGGCTTCTTTTGCATCCTGGGCCCGGTTGCGGCGGCGCTCCTCCTCCTTAGTTGCGGCCTCGAGCTTCGTGCTGGCCTTTTCCCAGCGGTCGATCTTCGCTGCCGTTTCGTCGAGCGATGTCTCGAGCTCGTTGAGCTTTTGGGAATCCAGATGTCTTTCGTCGAGTAGCTCGGCGACTTTGTCGAGCGCCTTTTGAGCCCGAGCTTCGCCGCGCTTGGCTTCCACCAAATGCTCGCGAAGGGATGACATGGCCTCGGTGATGGCTGGGGAGGAACGGCCTTTGCGGTTGGCGAAAAGGTAGGCAGCTCCGAAGAGTAGGATCACGCCGATGATGACGCCGAACGTGGCGGTTTGTCCTCCGAGAACAACACCCATCACGACCGATACGAGCCCCAATCCGCCGACGGGAACCCAAGTTTTGCTCCCGCGCTGCGCCAGCTCCTGCTCCTTTTCGAGTGCGCTCGACGTTTGCTGAGATTGGATCTCGAGGTCTTCGCGGCGCTGTTTGAGCATCCGGTAGTCGTCGAACCGGCTGCGGGCGTTTCGGAGAATGGCGCGTCGCCTGTCGAGCTCGGCGGCGTCGAGCGTCGGCTCTTCGGCTTGCTGCAGTTCATCGCGGGCCTCAGTGGCAGCCTCGGCGGCATCCTTTTCGTCCCGGTTGGCGGCTTCGGCATGATGGCGCGATTCACGAAGAGCTTGCTCATTTTCATTGAGGCGCTGGTTCCACTCTTGGATGGCGGCCTGTACGGGAAGAGAACTGTCGAAATCTTGGAGACGTTTTTCGTCCCAATCGGTGCCGAGCTCTCTTAGCGCTTCTTCGAGGATCTCCTCCTGGTTGCGAAGCTCCGTTTGACGCTTGGGCAGATCGGCGACTGAGCTTTCGAACGCGCCGAGGTTTTTGTGGAGGGGTCCGATGTCTTCGGCATCTTCGAGCAGACGCTCATCGGCGATCGGTGTGCTAGCCTCTTCTGAGGCGGTCTTGAGCTCGTTCTCCGCCTTGAGGAGCTCGTCCTTTTCCTGTTGGTGACGCTCTTCGAGCGCGTTCAGTCTCGACAATCCGTCCTCGGGGAAAGACTCGTGAACCGGTAGTTGGCTCAGTTGTTTTTCGAGCTCGGTGAGCCGGACCCAGTCTTCCCATCCTGACTCGAGGCGTTTGATCTCCCGCAGGTCTGAGGAGTGTCGCTCGACTTCGTTCGAAAGCGATTCCACCTCGGGTCCTATGGCGTCGCGGCGCGCGACGAACCGTTGGTACTTGGTGGCTTCCTTGTTGATCTGCTCGAGCTCGTCTTCGACTTTCTTGAGCTCGTTGAGGATCTTGCTGATCTTTTGGCTCGACCCACCGTTTTTGAACAACTTGTGACGTTGGTCTTCGAGGGTCTTTAGCGCTTCTGGTAGTTGGTTGGCACCCATGCCGGCGCTGTAGATGCGACCACTCACGTCGTCGTCGTTCAAAGAGTTGAGGTTGGTCAGTTCGTCGAGGCCAAATGCAAAAACGGTCTCGAACATCGTGGGCGAAGCGTGACCGAGGAGTTTCTTGAGTTGGTCATCGCCTTCGAAGACGTCACCGTAGCTCGCGGCAATGCGGACCTTTCCGCCGTTGGTCCCCGCGGTCCGCTCGATGAGGTATCGAGCTCCGCTCTGGCTGACGAGCTGGATACGGCCCCCGTGCTGACCGCCGGCGAGGGGTGGATAGAACTCCTTGCGACCGCGTTTCGGGAATCCAAAGAGCATGGTCCTGATGAACGCCAACAAGGTGCTCTTTCCCGCTTCGTTGGGTCCGGATATCACCGTTAAAGGGTTCTCGAAGGGGCCGATTTCGCAGTCGTGGAAATGGCCGAAGCCGTCGATGTGGAGGCTTTCTATTTTCATAACTCCTCCTCTTGGATGAGGTGGTCGAGGCATCGTGTTTCTGCGTCGGCCATCCATTGGAGAAGCTTCTCTTCGGTCAGTGCCGATTCGTTGAGATAGCGTTTGGCCTGGCTGTGGCCAAACAGGGCTTGCAGCTCGTCGCTGAGCTCGGCGCGTAGGGCGTCGTCTTTTTTCGCCCCATCGATGAATCTCAGGAGGTCGCCGAGGAAATCCTCGGCTTTCTCGAGCTCTTCGCGGTCAATGGGTGGTGAGGTGGTCACCTGCAAGCGCTCGCACCAGGCGAAAGGATTCCGCTCGGACCAGGTGTCGTTCAGCCGTTCCTGTAGGTCGTTTTGGAAGTCGGTTCTCTGGACGGCTTTGTGGAGGGGGCCGCGTCCGCTGATGTTGAGTGTGTAGACCAGGTGGCGCCCATCGGTTTGGTTCAACAATCGATCCACTTCCTCATCTGCCCTGTCGAGAAGAGTCTGCTCCTTGCTGAGCTCATCGATGGAGAGATCGAGTGGGTGCCACCGCACGGTGTCAACGGGGCGGAAGTCGAGCTTCACCCGTCCCAAATCGTTGACTTCGACGAGGTACACACCGCGCTCGCCCGTTTCCTTGGGATTTCGTCCTTGGGGATTGCCGGGATAGACGATGGCGGGGCCTTGCTCGCGAGGGACTTGACGTGTGTGGACATGCCCGAGCGCCCAGTAGTCGATGCCGTTCGCGGTCAGGTCGTCCATCGAGCAAGGGGCATAGCGCTCGTGCTCAGTGTTGCCGCCGACGTTGCAGTGGAGAAGTCCAATGGTGAAGGCCCCGTTGGTGTGGAGATCATGGAACCTTTGGGCCAAATTGTCTTGGACGTCCCGCTTGGGATAGCTCACCCCGTAAACCATGGCTTTACCAGGGTTGTCCGGGTCGAGGGGGATGGCCTCGACGTCGGGGCCGTAACGGTGGCAGAGGGGTGGTAAATCGAGCTTGGCTTCCCAGCCACTGAGAGGATCGTGGTTTCCGAAACAGACGAAGGACCGGATGCCGGCCTCGTCGAGTCGGTTCAGCCCATCGACCAGCGCAAGCTGAGCTCTCAGGCTCCGGTCCGCGCCGTCATAGAGATCGCCCACCAGCAGAAGCGCATCGACTTTCTCCACCAGACACAGATCGATGATGTTCTTGTACGCGTTGAAGGTGGCGTCACATAAATGCCGAGAGATAGCTTCGTTGGTGCTTTTGATGCCCGTGAAGGGGCTGTCGAGGTGAAGGTCGGCGGCGTGGATAAAGCGGAGACTGGACATGGTTTACACCGTCCTTCCCGGGCGTGCCGAGGGATTGGGCACTTGTGTCGACACCGTGGTCACTGACGTCGCGTTAGCCCTTGAGAACATGCTCTACGGGGGAGCCGGGTGCATACCCGCACGACTCCGCTGTCCGCTGTTCAAGTCAACTTTTCAGGATGATCACTAAAATGATAGCAGATGGGTGCGGAGGTGTATAACGGGTGTGGGGTTGGGGGGTTGGTCCGCCTTATCTCCTGAGCTGTTGTACAATGGTACGGAGGAACGGGGATTCCATGACGGACAAACAACTGCTCGAGAGAATCGCGGTTGACCCAAGCGTCATGGTCGGGAAGCCTGTCATCAAAGGAACCCGACTAACGGTAGAGTTCATTTTGGGCCTGCTTGCTCGCGGCGCAACGGTCGAAGACATCATCAGCGAGTACGCAGGATTGACTCGCGAAGATATCCAGGCCTGCATCTTATTTGCCACGAAGTCGCTTGAAAACACGGCATTCATGCCGTTGATGCCCGAAGCAAGCTAGGTGCGTTTTCTCGTCGATGAATGTACGGGTCCTGCCGTCGCTAGGTGGCTAAGGAGTCTCAATTTCGAGGTGTTCTCCGTCTATGAATCAGCGCGGGGTATGAATGATGATGCCATCATCGACAAGGCCTGCAAAGAGAACTGGATACTGATCACCAACGACAAGGACTTCGGAGAGAAGATCTTTCGGGAAAGGCACCCGCACCGTGGGATCATATTGTTGCGCCTGGATGACGAGAGAACCTCCAACAAGATAAGGACTTTGCGCCGTTTGTTGGAAACTTACGCCGATAGGCTCGCCGATCGATTTGTTGTTTCAACAGATACTCGAGTCCGTTTTGCCTCAGCGTCATCCAAATAGCCTAACCTGTGGTGACCGAACATATAGGCCCCCTGTTCAACTGACTGCCTCTTGACCTCCTCAGGCGGCTTCATAAATGGTGGCTCCGTATTTGGCGGCAGGGAAAGCTATGCCGCCGATAACGTCCTTCGTCTTGACGTTTTGTGTCATGCGGGTAGCGTTTTTCACCTTTGACGCGCACAACGTCAAAGGTCTTGCCCGGGCCGAACCAGCCTAAAAATGCGTTGAAATACCACGCAATTGCGTGGTATAAACACGCGTATGGATGTCCTGGCTCGAATCCTCTCGTCGCGCGTGCGTGCCGCGATCTTTCGGCTTCTCTTTGGCATTGACGAAGTGGAACTCCATGTTCGTGAGATCGCTCGCCGGTCTGAGCTCAATGAGGCCACGGTCAGGCAGGAGCTCAGGAAGCTGCGCCAACTCGATTTGATCCAGGGACGGCGTAATAGCAACCGCGTCTACTATCGAGCCAATAAAGACCACCCCCTCTACATCGAGATTCACCGTCTCGTTCAGAAGACCTCCGGCTTGGTTGAAGTGTTTCAGGAGGCGTTTTCGACTGCAGACCTGCGATTCGCTTTCGTGTTCGGTTCGGTGGCTAAAGGCGAAGCCCTTGCCGACAGTGACGTCGACCTCATGGTCATTGGCAATTTGGGATTGAGAAAGCTGACGAAGTTGCTCACTGGTGTTTCCGAAAAAATCGGCCGGGAGGTCAACGCGCACGTGATGTCGGAAAGCGAATATCGTAAACGAATCCGTGGGCGTGACCACTTCGTGACGCATGTCCTGAAGGGTCCTAAGCTCTTTATAACAGGAAATCGAGATGACCTTGAAGCAATGGGCGGATAACCGCTGGCTCAAAGAGGAAAAAACCAGCAGAGAAGAGATCTTCAACCTGCTCGCCATCGTCGAACGGGACATGGAAGACGCGAAAGGCTCCATTTCACCTGATTGGCGATTTGGCATTGCCTACAATGCGGCTCTTAAGCTCTGTACCGTTCTCATGCGCTCCGAAGGGTATCGCGCTGCGCATGGTCTCCAGCACTATCGGACCATTGTGGCTCTGCCGCTCATCCTCGGTGTCGATCGCAAGAGCGATGCGGATTATCTCGACTCGTGTCGCATCAAGCGTAACAAAGTAGAATATGACTATGTGGGTGGAGCGTCGGAAGACGATGCTGAAGAGCTTCTGACGTTCGTTAAGGAACTGAGGGATGATGTGTTGGCTTGGCTCAAGAAGCATCATCCCGAGCTGTATTGAAGCCGGCTGCCTTGCTGATGAACAAGACCTTCCTCGAACTCTTTTTCGACGTACGGATACGCTCCGACGATCTGACTCTTCGCTTGAGTCGTACTGAAGGTGCCGCAGCTCAGTTGAACTGTTGCGGACGTACAACTGTATGCCGCACGTCGACTCCGCGGACAGCCATGTCTGACTATTGAACGCCTAGGAATCTGTACACGACCGTCTTGAACTTCTCGGGCTCCTCTACGGGGGCGAAGTGACCGCTGTCCTCGAAAACGACGAACTCCGAGTCCGACAGGCCGTCATGGATCTCTCGTCCTTTTTCCAGCGGCATCATGTCATGGGCACCGGCGATTACGAGACTGCGAGCCGTGACAGCCGGTAACTTGTCCCTTGCGTCGAAGACCGAACCCTCTTTGTTGGCAAACTCAGCATGGGCCCAGCTCAACTCGGCATCGGCGTACATCTCCTGGATCATTGTTTTGCCGGTCTCGGGATCCGCGAACATCTCAGGAAAATATCTATCGAGCCAGAATGCCCGTAGACGAGCGGTTTGCTCTTCCGCCGATAGCGATTCGTCCGCTATTTCCTGCATGAAGACCCCATATTCCTTCATCAATTCAGGGTACTTCTCAAAGATCGGCTTCATGTCGTCTTCACTGAAACTGGCCGCTCCATGGACGAATATCGCGGAGGACAAGGTGGCGGGGACCTCTGCTGCCAGCAGAATGAGATTCATCGCCCCGTTGGACCAGCCGATGGCATTGACCGTCTCGAGACCGAGGTGGCGACGTAAGGCGTCGAAGTCGGCCCGGACCGCCGCCATGCCCATGTCCTCATCTTGCTGGATCGGGCCGGACTCCCCCATGCCCCGCGGGTCGAAATAAACGAAAGTGAGGCGCTCCTCCAAAGGGCGGTAGAGGGCCCGGAGACCTTCCAAGCTCAAGCCCCACGAGTTGGGAACGGTCATGACGACGGGTCCTTGACCATGTACCTCATAGTGGATGTCGAAGCCATTGAGATTGGCTGTAAACGATCCGTTCTCGAGTCCCGTTGCCGCTTCGGGCTCATCCACTTCGGTTGTCTCAGGGGCGCAGCCCAGCGCCAGCCCGACGAATGCCGAGAGAACCAATAAGTGCCATGCTCTCATACAAGCCTCCTTCTTGACTTTCGGGGTCACCCTGACCAGACGATGCTCGGCTTTGATGAAACTCCGATTGTATTCTTCTGCCGCCAAATAGCAATGAGAGAAAAAGTGCCAAGACCCGGGTCCGCATCGTCTGGGGAGAAATATGTGAGAGTTGTTCACATTATTAGTCCATAAAACGTGATGATTTTCACGTTTTTCTCCGATAACTGTTGACGAGGCTTATTTTGGCCTTCATAATTCAGCTGTAATGGACCGGGATCTATACGCCGATCTGCTGAAGTGGAAGGCGTCGCCCCGGAGGAAACCTCTTCTCCTTGGGGGCGCTCGTCAGACGGGGAAAACCTACCTTCTCCGGCAATTTGGACGGAACGAATACGAGAGTATCGTCTACTGTAACTTTGAGAAGGACCCGAAGCTTGCCGGTTTCTTCAGTCGAGATCTCGATCCGGGCCGGATCCTCTCCGAACTTGCCGTCTACATGGGGCGCGAAATCCGCCCAGGCCCGGATCTGGTGGTGTTTGACGAAGTGCAGATGTCTAACCAGGCTCTGAGCTCATTGAAGTATTTCCAGGAGCAGGCCAACGTCTATCATGTCGCGGCCGCCGGGTCGCTTCTAGGCATCAAAATGTCAGGCCCTGGTTCCTTTCCCGTAGGTAAAGTGAACTTCCTAGACCTTCACCCCATGACTTTCTTCGAGTTCTTGAATGCCATGGGCTTTGATCGGTATCGACGTCTGCTTGAAGAGCAAATCTCCTTCGAGCCACTGCCTGAAGCGATTCACGAGGATCTAATCGACCTGCTTAGGAAGTACTACGTTGTCGGGGGAATGCCGGAGGCGGTCAAACATTTCGCTGAAAGTGTCGGGGTTCATGAAGTTCGGGAGATCCACCGCGAGATCATTGACTCCTACGTGCTTGATTTTGCCAAGCACGCACCGAGTTCGGATATACCCAAGCTGACATTGATCTGGGAGTCGATTCCCAAGCATCTGGCCAGGGAAAACAAGAAGTTCATGTTCTCGGCTGTTCGAAAAGGAGCACGGGCACGTGAGTACGAGAATGCGCTGAGGTGGCTTCGAGATGCTGGATTGGTTCAGTTATGTTACGGTGTTGAGACGAGCAAAGTCCCACTGAAGCATTATGCCGATCGCAGTTGCTTCAAGGTCTACGTTCTGGACGTAGGGCTATTAGGTGCGATGGTCAAATCACCGGCGGCATCCATGGCGGAGGGACAACGTCTCTTCAACGAGTACGAAGGGGCTCTGGTGGAGAACTACGTGGCACAACAGCTCATGGTCGGCATTCAACCAGAGCTCTACTACTGGAGGAGCAAAGGAGGCAAGGCCGAGGTCGACTTTCTTTGCGAGTTCGACCGAGAGGTCGTCCCGTTGGAAGTCAAGGCTGGTTTCAGTACCAAGAGCAGGAGTCTGCAGTCCTTTAACCAGCAGTTTCGCCCACGTTGCGTGATCCGGTCCAATCTGCTCAACGCAAAAAGGCAGGGCAAAATCTACAATCTGCCTTTGTACGCGGTTTCACGGCTCCGCGCAGCGGTAGCAGGACTAGGTGTTCCCTTTTTACCTTGAGTCCACGATCGGGTCTGAACCTAAACGTCCACGCTACTCTCGGATAGAGGCTGTACACTCCCTTTCTGCAGCTTGTTCCTTAAACCGACATCTCATGGCCTGAGAACAACACGTTGTTCCTTAGAACGACACGTCATGCCGTTGTTGTAGAAAGGGGGCAGGGCAAGGCCCATTTTTTTTGAAGAACCTTTTTTCCAAGGCGGGTGGTTGGCGTCGATGTTTTTCGTCACTACTAGTGATGGGGGTTTCAATGAAGGTCTGCTTTGACCGAGTTGTGCAGGATATGTAGGATTCGGTGTAGGTATCGAGGAGGGCTCGACATTCCGACCAATCTGGCCATCGACGATGTGTTGCTCGAAAAAGCTCTCGCGATCGGTGGTCATCGGACCAAACGTGAGACGGTAAACGAGGCGCTCAAAGAGTACATCTCACGCCGCAAACGTCTCGGGTCTCTCCGGACTTTCGGAACTATCGACTTCGACCCGAAGTACGACCACAAGCGCGCGCGGAAGAAAAGGTGATCCTTCTCGATACCACCATACTCTTTCTCGCGTACCGGCCGAGGCGTCAAGGTTCTGAAGAACCCCGGCAGTTTGAAGCGATGGCCCCGCGTTGCTCTTTGGATCTTTTAAAGACACAAGACGGTGCCTCCGACACGCTCCTTGGAGAAGTTTCTGCTAGATTGAGGTCACTTTGAGTATCGAGACCAAGATCGATCGATGTGCTGCAGCAGACCTTTGGGCACGGTTCTTTCCGGCCGGGTCAGCGCGACTTGATCGACTCTGTGCTTGCCGGCCGCGATGTGGTCGCGGTCATGCCTACGGGCTCGGGTAAGTCCTTGTGTTACCAGCTTCCTGCCGTCCTGCTCGAAGGCACAACCATCGTCGTGTCACCGCTCATTGCCCTCATGAAGGATCAGTTGGACGGTCTCCGTGAGCGAGGGGTTCCGGCCGCCGCCATTCACTCGGGCTTGCCCGCTGCTGCGCGATCTTCGGCCCAAGCGGAATTGGCAGCAGGCCGCCTGCGGATGGTCTACATTGCCCCGGAGCGCTTGTCGAATCGCGGTTTTCGTGAGGCTCTCGCGCGAACTCGGGTCTCACGCTTGGTGATCGACGAAGCCCACTGCATTAGCCAGTGGGGGCATGACTTCCGGCCCGACTACATGCGCTTGGGAGGACTGCGGTCCGAGCTCGGTGTTCCCGTGGCCGCCTTTACGGCTACCGCCACCCCCGAGGTGCGCGCCGATATCGTGCGCCAATTGAACCTGAAGGATGCCGTCGAGCTGGTCGCAGGCTTCGAGCGTCCCAACCTTACGCTGATGGTGGAGTTTTGTCGGAATCGCGCGGAAAAGGCGAAATCGTTAGAGCGCATTCTGGAAAAAGTTGGACCACCGGGTATCGTCTATGTCGCCACGCGAAAAAATGCGGAGGCCTGGACGGATTTCCTTCGGGCACGCGGACTGGAGGCTGAGACCTATCATGGCGGGCTGGGCGATCTGGAGCGTCGACGGGCGCAAGACCGTTTCTTGTCGGGAAAGGTGCCGGTGATCGCCGCCACCAACGCTTTCGGAATGGGAGTGGACAAAGCAGATATCCGTTTCGTCGCGCATGCCGATCTTCCCGGAAGCGTCGAGGCTTACTACCAGGAAGTGGGCCGGGCCGGGCGTGATGGCCTGCCATCGCGCTGCTCGCTCCTCTTCTCGCCCGCCGACATGCGGACTCAAGAGTTCTTTCTCGAAGGATCGAATCCCTCCGCGAACGTTTTCCGAAGAGTGTGGCGACTGCTGGGGGAGGGCGCTACGGACGAGACGATCGAGATGCATGCCGCCTCCGATGCCGCTCAGGGCATGGCGGCGGTGACGGCAGCGCGCCTTCTCCGCCGGGCGGCCGAGGCCCGCTCGATGCGACTCGGAGAAGGTGAGCCGCCCATCGACATGGCGGTGCGTGCTGAGAAAGCCCGTCGCGATCGAGAGCGGCTCGACACCATGATGCGTTATGCCAACGGTCGCGGTTGTCGCACCCGGTTCATTTACGACTACTTCGCGGGGAGCGCTCGAGCCGGAGTGGCACCTCGTTGCGGCACTTGCGACGTATGTCTCGGTTGGCGAAAGGTCGCGACCCGCCCTCCCACTGATGAAGAGTATCTACGTGTTCGGATCGCTCTTTCGGCCGTGGCGCGACTTTCCGGGCGTTTCGGAGCCGTTCGGATCGCTCAGGTGCTGGTGGGCAGTCGGGCGAAAGAGGTGTTGAACTGGAGGCTGGATCGCATCCCTACCTATGGAAAGCTCGAGGCCTTGTCTCTCGATCAAGCCAAGGAGCTGCTCCATCTTCTCGCCGATTCCGGTCTGGTGGAACGCCGAACACTCGAGGGAGGTAAGCCGGGGGCCTTCGTTCTGTCCTTGAGTAAAGAGGGAAGAAGCGTCATGAAGGGCGAAGCAAGACCCGAACTGCCGCTGCCTCCACCGCCACGAAGTCACAGCGTGAGCTCGTTTCAATCGAAATCCAGCCGACGAAGACCTGCTGGCACATCTGAAAGCCTGGCGTTTGGAAGAGTCTCAGAAGCAAGGGGTCCCGGCTTACGTCATTTTTCCTGACAAGACGACTCGCCGCCATTGCCACCTCCTTGCCCTCGGATCAAACGCGCTTCTAAGTATCAAAGGTGTGGGACCCGCCAAGCTCGAGAAGTACGGCAAGACCGTTCTCGACATCGTCCGCGCCCATGTGAAGCAGTCGTAAATTTGGGGTCAGGCCGGGTTGGGCGAGGTCCATCGGGCTCGGGAAGGGGCAGGGGCAGGGGCAGGGGCAAGGGCAGGGGCAAGGGCAGGGGCAAGGGCAGGGGCAAGGGCAGGGGCAAGGGCAGGGGCAAGGGCAGGGGCAAGGGCAAGGGCAAGGGCAGGGGCAAGGGCAAGGGCAGGGGAAGAAGGTTCTCGCTTTCTTTGACGGCAACGCCCAGTCAGCGATGTTGACGCGAATGGTGGTGAGCACAAATCAATCGGGCTCGGGCTGGGGCTCGGTAACGGGCAGGGGAAGAGCAAGGGCAAGAGCGGGAGTTAGAAGGGAGTCATTGTGGATAGGGCAGTGTCCATCGTCGTCGACCATCGCGAACGCGAGAGTGGCGTTCCAGCGATGCTCCAGGGCACGGAGGGGGTAACGGTTACTTACGCTACTTTGGCGGTCGGTGATTACCTGATAAATGAAAGATTGCTTTTTGAGAGAAAGACGCTCCTCGATTTCGTTACCTCCATCAAAGACGGCCGGCTCTTCCGTCAGGCTCGTCGGCTTGCCTCCGGAGAACCCATCGGCGCTTTCATCCTTGAAGGCGTTTCTCGGAGCTTGTCTTCCAGCAGGATGCGTCGCGAAGCCATTCAAGGTGCCCTCATCAGCTTGAGTTTCATCTTCGGAATACCCGTATTGCGTTCTTTGGATACAGAAGAAACCGCAAAACTCATGCTGTACACTGCCCGTCAAGTTAGAGCTTTCTCGAGCGGCGGAGTACGCCGCTCGGGCTTGGTGCCCAAAAAGAGACGACGCGCTCAGCTTTACCTTTTGCAGGGATTGCCAGGTATAGGCGTCAAGCGAGCTCAGAACCTGCTCGAAACATTTGGAAGTGTGGAAGCGGTTTTCAAGGCGGAGCTCGAGGAGCTCGTCAAAGTAGAGGGGATCGGGACCGTCAGGGCTGAAGCCATTCGCTGGGTGGCTCGCGATGCAGCTACCCAAAGCTTCGGCAGGCCGTGAACGAATGAAACGAATGTTCACGTGGGGTCAGGCCTGGGTGGTTGAAGTCCATCGGGCGCGGGTAAGGGCAGGGGCACGGGCAGGGGCAAGGGCAGGGGCGGGGCAAGGGCAGGGGCAAGGGCAAGGGCAGGGGCAAGGGCGGGCAGGGGCAAGGGCAGGGGCAACGGGCAAGGGCAGGGGCAAGGGCAGGGGCAAGGGCAGGGGCAGGGGCAAGGGCAAGGGCAAGGGATGATGCGGGTTGGTGTTCGAAATCTCGAGGGTATACTCTTTGGCTGCACAAAAGCGGTAAGGAGTCCGAAATGGTGAAACGACAAAAGCCCACAAAGAAGAAGAAAACCAACATGGGAAAGTCAAACAAAGCATCACGCGAATGGGTGGGGGGTCGATTCAGACTTCCGTTTTGGATCACGGAGGGGGAGCCTTACCGACCGGACATAGCGCTGTGGTTGGATGTCACGAGCGGCTTGCTTCTCGAACATCGAGTCGTCCATCCGGACGAAGCGGAGGAGTGTGTTTTCGATTCACTCAAGCGCGCCATGGAAAACGCCGCGCTCGCACCGAAGAAAATAAGAGTTGAAGATCCGATATTGGCAACCAAACTCCGTGCTGAGGTCGGCCCCAAGGTCAAAGTTCACGTGGGACCGGTCCCTGAGGTGGAGGACCTTCTAGATACCATGGCAGACGCGATCGAGCCGGATGGCCCTGATGTGAGTTATCTGGATGAAGGTCGAACAAGCGAGGAGGCGGTGGGCCGGTTTTTTGAATCGGCGGCGGAGCTGTACCGAATCGTCCCATGGAAAATCGTCAACGCGGTCGAGGTCATGGCACTGGACGCGCCTGAGCTCGATGTGGAAGGCGCCTGCATGAGTCTTATGGGACAACTCGGCGAGAGCACTGGATTTCTCGTTTTTGATTCGATCGAGGACTACGCGGACTACATCGGGTTTGCGGCCTTCGCGATCGAAGAAGAGGATGTCGTTGGACCTCCTCCGGTGGCCGTGTTCTCCGTCAACTTTGGCGGCTCGTCGGAGGTCCCAGATTCCATGCGCGCGGAGATCAAAAAGTACGGTTGGGAGGTCGCGGGACCGAAGGCATTTCCGTTCATTGTGGCGTTCGACGACGATGGGATTCCCCGACCGCTGTCCGAAAAAGATGTGCGTTTCGCTACCGCCTGCTGTCAAGCGCTAGCTCGATTCCTGGGAAAGCACAGCGGTGCCCTCGAGAATCCGTCACCTGTGCCAGTGACCGAGCTCATGCATTTAGAATTGCCCGAAAGCGCTTCCGTACGGATCACCTTACCGCATCCTGAGTTCGAGGATGTGGACGAGATTCTAGACCTAGAGGGTGACCTAGATCCCGAATTCGCGTTGGCTCTCGGAGCGGCGGTCGAGATCGTCATGGAGTTCATCGAGGCGAGACGCCGGGAAGGCGAAGAGGAAGAATGGCTTGAATGGAGTACCGCCGTCCTCCAAACCCTGTACGCCTTCAAGTGCCAAGAAGCGGATAGGCGAGAGAAACCTTGGAGCGTCAAACTCGTCAAGGAGTACTTGCTCGATTGCGTGCCACGACTATCGCTGGGGGAAGAAGAGCAGCTTGATGGTGCTCGTCGTTGCGGGGGATTTCTTCGCATGGCTGAGTACGGAGAAGAATCTCTCTCGCGGGACGGCCGATGCGATCGGTCGTTTGCTGCTGCGCCAGCGAGACGCCGTTCTGAAAAAGAAGGAAGGCTCCGCGAGCTCAGCCACGAGAAAAGGAGGCCAGCGAAAAAAGTAGCTCACGAAAGGGCCTGGAGTCGCCCGTGACTTCGGAATCATTTGGATGCCCACGAATGCCAAGCGGTGCATCGTGGAAGCCTCGGCACACGCTGCTGAGAATGGGCTGCGGTCGAAGTGCATTGAATGACCAAGAAGAAAAAGAAGCCGAACCAGAAGATGCAAGCGTGGAACGACGCACGCAAGCGGCACCACCTGTCCCACGCCCAGGTCCAAATGGCCCGCGCGCTCGGGATGAATCCCAGAAAACTCGGCAGTAAGGACAACCACGACCAGGAACCTTGGAAAATGCCGCTCAGGCACTACATTGAGCACCTCTACAACAAACGGTTCGGCAAGGATCGGCCGGCTGACCGTGCCGTCCGTCGAGGTTGAGAAGAAGAAGGCACGCTAGCCCAAGGTGAAGCTGCGACGCCAGCAGGGCTCGCGAGCGCCAGGACTACGTGGTAATTATTTTTTCAATATTTTGCACTTAAGGCATTTTTATTCGCATTATCAGCAGTAGGTGATACTATTTCACACCGTTATAGGATTTGAAGCGATAATTCTAGGCGTTTCATGAGTCATTCCACCAAAAGGTGAAGGTTTTTCGCACGTTGTGATCGTTTTTCGCGGAAGTCAGCTGCCCGAGCCGGGGAAACCCGTGGGGTACGCATGGCTGATCGAGCGCTTCGGGCTGAAAGTTCCTCTTCCACCACGGCTGACCGCCATTGCTGAGCGGCATCATCCCAAATCCAGCGGTCAATGGCAGATGTTGACGCCTCGGCACGCGCCTGTTAGCACATTGCCGGGACAGCTCGAGTTTGCCTTGAAGTGGGAGGGTGTCGACCTCTCTGTGCTCTCGTCTCTGTTTCAAGTCGTGCCGGACGCAGAGGTGTCCGCGGCAGTGCGAACAAAACCGACGGGAGCGTACGCGCGGCGGCTCTGGTTCCTCTTCGAGTGGCTAACAGGACGCAGCTTGGACCTCGCCGACCAGGGCAAAGTAAAGGCGGTTCTAGCGGTTGATCCAAGACAGCAGTATGCTTCTGCGAACGGCCCCATTTCCCGTCGGCACAAGGTCCGGGACAACCTCCCAGGAACGTCCGCGTTTTGCCCGCTGGTTCGGAGAACACTCGAGCTCGAACGGTACCAAAACCTCCGGCTCAGGGAGAAAGCAAGAGACGTCATCGGCCGAACACATCCGGATATCGTCCGTCGGGCCGCCGCGTTTCTTCTTCTCGAGGACAGCAAGGCCTCGTTCCAGATCGAAGGGGAGCGCCCGTCTCCCGTACGTGCCGCTCGGTGGAGTCGGATCATTGGAGAAGCGGGCCGGATTCCCTTGAGCGTCGAGGAGCTCGAAAGACTGCAACGCGTTGTCATTGGTGATCCCCGATTCGTAGAGATGGGACTCCGAGCTCGCGGTGGTTTCGTCGGACGACATGATCGTCGGACGGGAGAGCCGTTACCCGACCATATTAGCGCTCGCTTTGAGGATCTGAGGATTCTCCTCAATGGTGTGGTCGAGTACGAAAGACGTGCGGCGAAAGGCGATGTGGACCCGGTAATCACTGCAGCTGCGCTCGGCTTTGGATTCGTCTACATCCACCCGTTCGAGGATGGCAACGGAAGACTCCACCGGTGGCTCATCCATCATGTGCTGGCTCGGTCCAACTACAACCCGCCCGGTGTGGTATTTCCCGTCAGCGCCGCCATGCTTCGGTATATAGAGGGGTATCGTCGAGTGCTCGAGTCCTACTCCAAGCCACTCTCCAACTTCATCGAGTGGCGACCGACGGCACGAGGAAACCTGGAAGTCTTGAACGAAACGGGTGATTACTACCGGTTCTTCGATGCCACCGCGCATGCCGAGTTCTTGTACCGCTGTGTCGAAGAGACGGTGACGAACGATCTCCCGAGTGAAGTCGAGTACTTACAGTCATACGACGAGTTTGAACAGCACGTCCAGGAGATCGTCGACATGCCGAGCTCCGCCATCGATTTGCTCGCTCGCTTCCTCGCGCAGGGCAAAGGCCGTCTTTCAAAGCGGGCGAGAGACCGCGAGTTCAAGGAACTGACAGACAACGAGGTCGGCAGGATCCAGAAGTTTTATGAAGAGTGCTTTACAAAGGGACAGATCCGTCCCGGGGATTGAGCTGGAGCCCAAATGACTGACACAGCGTGCAACGTTAGGAGACGCGAACGAAAACGGGGAATGTGTGGCGAAGTATCCAGCCGGAAGTGAGCGGTTGCTTCGTATCGTGGCGATGTTGACTCGGAGGGTCGTTTGTCGAAGTCAAGCGGGCGCGGGCTCGGTAACGGGCAGGGGAAGTCGTGACGGGGAAGAAGGTTCCCGAGGGGTTGGAGGCATAAGATGGAATCCATAGATAGAAGACATTTTATGAAGGTGGTGGCGGCTACGCCGATGCTTGGAATGGCTGACGGAGTGGCTTCGGTCGAAGGGTATGATCCGGGTGAGCTCGAATCACAACAGAAGCTCGTGAAGTTTTATGGGGATGGGCTGTCGCTTTCTCCCGCGGAGTACATCCATGTGCTCCAGAGCATCATGGAAGACAAGGACATTCAAGCGGACTACTACTCGCGCGGAGGCGTTGTCGAAGAGCTGGAAGTCAAAATGGCTGCGGCCCTGGGGAAAGAACGCGCGATCTATTTTCCGACCGGCACGCTGGCCAATCAGATTGCGGTGAGAAACCTGGCAGGAAACCGATCGCGCGTCATCGTCCAGAATCTCAGTCATATCTATAACGACTCGGGCGATTGCCTGCAGCAGCTGAGCCAGTTGAACCTTGTTCCCTTGGCCCCCGAGACTGCAACTTTTACTCTGGAAGACGTGAAGGCTGTGATGGAACGAACGGACTCAGGGCGGGTCACGACGGGGATAGGAGTCATCGTGATCGAATCGCCGGTTCGCCGCCGCCTCGGTGAGCTCTTTGACTATGAGGAAATGAAAAACATCTGTTCGTTCGCGAGAGAGCAGGGAGTCAAGACACACCTGGACGGCGCGAGAATCTATATGGCATCCGCGTACACGGGCATCTCGCCCAAGGAGTACGCTTCCCATTTCGATACGATCTATGTGTCCCTCTGGAAATACTTCAATGCAGGCGCGGGCGCCATTTTGGCGGGCTCGAACGAAGTGATCGACCAGATGTATCACACTCGCCGTTTGTTTGGTGGTGGTCTTCCGGAGGCCTGGCCCTATGCCGCCGTGGTGCTTCACTACTTGGATGGCTTCGAGGCCGAGCTCAGTCGAGCCGTCGAAACGGCCGAAGCGTTTTTTGCCTTGCTCGAAAAGGACAGTTCGTTTGGCATCGAGAAGGTCCCCAACGGCAGCAACCGCGTCAAGGTGATCGTGAAGGGGACGAACCTTCAACGCTTTCGCGAGAAACTGAAGTCGAAAGGGATCCTGCTGCCGGGCCCAAACGAGGAGCTCGGCGGATTTGTCGTCAACGTCAATCCAACGTTGAACCGGACGAATGCCGCAACCTTGGCCGACCTGTTCAAGGAGTCGATGCCGACGTGATTCTAAAGAGTATTTCCGATGGAACGGAAGAGGCGAACACGTACCGCGTCGAGCAGGGATTCTCGCCGATTCATGTCGTCGGATGGTCGGAGGAGCCGCGCTACGATACCCTGACGAATAACTTGGTTTGGGCTGTGACAGGTAAGAGCGAGGACGGCGGCGAGTCGGTCAACTACAATGTCCGGCTTCTGGGACGGCAAGGCTATATGTCGGCCACGTTGGTCACCGACCCTTCGACTCTCGCCGCGGACAAGATGGAAGTAGAACAACTGCTCGGTGGGTATCAGTTCGTCGAGGGAAAGCGCTACGCAGAGTTCCGCGAAGGTGATAAGCTGGCAGGCTATGGGCTGACGGCTTTGATCGCCGGGGGCGCTGGGGCGGCTGCTGTCAAGCTAGGGCTTTTCAAGGTTCTTGCTAAAGCCTGGAAGCTTGTGGTCGTAGGGTTCCTGGCGGTTATCGCTTTCTTGAAGCGGCTCGTGTCGGGTCTTTTTGGTCGGCCCGAAACCGTTCGGATGCCGCAACAGGGTTTTCCTCGCCGCTAGCGGCGGGTCTCGGTGGTGAACTGACCGCGAGTGCCTCTAACAACACTACAAGACCTGTTTCCGTTGCTGGTCTTTCTGTGCGTTGTGGAAGGCCTCGCGTTTCTGAAACCCCTTCACGTTGTCTTTGTCTCACTTCTTGGCGAACGTTTCTCGATCAAGGGAAGCGGGCTGCGCTTCCTAGGCCTGTTTCCCTTCACTCGAAGTTATCTGTCTCACCGGATTCCCATCGGCGTCACCGCCTCGGGCGTCTACGTTCTCAGCGAACGAAATCCCACCGAGGCCGCGCTCTATGAACGTGAGAGCTTCGAGCTTTTCTCCTACGACGAACTGACGGAGCTGCGTCGGGATGACGCGACCGTTCATTGGAGCGAGGAGACGAGCACGCGCTTACCTTCGAACCGCTTCGCCTCGGCTATCGTCGAAGAGATTCAAGAGTTATGTGACCTCCCATACGATCAAAGGAGGATAGCTCTCGAGCGGAAATATTGGAGGAGTTTTGACCTGGATAGTCTGATTCAACTCCGAGAATCCATCGAAAGGCCTTTGGGATGGTTGACCTCCATGTGCAGTGTCGTTTTCTATTTGCTGCTGCTCTTCCTCCCCTTGATGGTCTACACCGATTGGATCAGTACTCAAACATTGATCTTGTGGCTCGGCCTGCTGTTGGTAGCTGACGGTGCGGTTGTCCTAACGGGCTACCGCCTAAACCGCAAGATGCAAGACGCGGGTTTCAACGTGGACTTCAGTCAGCTCCTTTGGTTTCTGCTCTATCCTCCTGCAGCCATCCACGCGGCCAGCAAAATGACGCGGGAGATCTTTGGCGGCTATGACTATTTGACGGTCGCCGCATCGACATTGCGTCGTGATGGGCTCCTGTCGGTCTTTCGGGCAGAGCTCTACGGCATAACCCATGCGTTGAAGAGCTGCACGGACCCATCCTGGCTGGAATACTGGGAGCGGCGCCGACAAGCGATTCTGGCGCTCCTGCCACTGGTCGAAGTGTCCGAGCCCGAGGCGCTTCTCCCGCCGGTGCGTAAAGACCCGGTCGCCGCTCGGTTCTGCCCCGTCTGCGAGATGGAATATCGCGATCGTGCCAGAATCTGCACGGAATGCCAGTTTGACCTGGTCGAGCTGGGTCCTTCTTAATGCAAGGTTGATTTGCCTGTAAAATCGGTCACGATGAGGTCAGATTGACTGTATTCACGGTGGCTCGGTTCGTCCACAGAGGAAGACGCCTCTACCCGATGGTGGGCGAGCATTCCATCTGGGCAGTACCCGCTCCCCGATTGTTCTGAGCTTGATTAGATCGACCTACCGCCACAGCCAACCGCGGCGTTCCGGTCGTCGCCAGATCTCGAGTGAGCCGTCGAGCCCGGCCTCGACACAGCTCACGCATCGCCACTGTCGGACGGCGCGGCGGGCAGTGCGTTCGGCCTGGCAGACGGGGCAGCGGTGGAGGTACAAGTATCGCCGTCGCCGTTTTCGCCGAACGAGAGGTGGAGCGCCGTTAACTGGAATCCGTGTGCGAGGCTCGAATCCCACGGCTCGCATGAGCTGTTTCCATTCGGTCCCGTGAGGTCGGCACCTCTTGTCGTTCAGCTCGCAGACGGCAATGTGCGCCAACTCGTGACATAGGGCTTCCTCTAGAAACTCGCGCTCCTCGTTCAGGAGCTTCGTCGATAGCCTTACCTGTCGTCTTTCGAGGTAGGCGCGTCCGAGTCCCCCGCGAAACCGGGAGCTGAATGAGAATCTCGGTGCGCTTCTCTAGACCCGGACAGCCCCAGACTTCGGTCCATCGACCTGCGGCTTCTTGAAGCGTTGGAGGAAGCTCGGCGGTTATCGCCATCGTCGGTTATGTAACGTCCACTCTCGAGAAAGGCAATGGGGCATCCCTCTCCCCGAACAAAGTCGCTCGGGGGGAGGGACGTGGGTGGGAGCTTATCTCGTGTACTGATTGCGTTCGTTGGTGTTGAACGGTTCGGCCAGAGGTCCCTTGATTTCCGTCTTCTTCATCAAGCGGTACATTGGGATGGGTTGTCCCGGAGGCGCCGGCGCATCGGAGCCTTCGAACCTAGCCCGCATTCGGGTCATTCGCTCGATGTACTTCTTGGTTCCTTCCTCGTCCATCGCTTGTAGGTAGGTATCGAGGAAACCCCAAGTTATGAGGTTGTCATCCGTCTCCGGCTCGAAGATGTAGCAAATCAGATTCGACTTGGGTTGGCCGGCCGGAACGAAGAAAGACCCCACCGGGAAATCGATGGTTTCCGTCTTCTTGACGGCTTTGACTTTGTTCAAGTAGTGACCCTGGAAATACTCCTCGTTGGTCATTTCCGTAGCGTAGTAAGCTTCGACTTCCAGACTCACCGGCTCAATCAGCTTCTGGATCGTGATGTCGTGCTCGAGCAGTAGCGGAACAACGGTCGCCATTTGCGGCGGCAACATGTAACCCCAAGGTCGTGTCGTGGTTCGAGTGGGCTCGAACTTGGTGAAAACGGGAAGATTCAGGAGCTCGTATTCCACGGGACCTTCTCGATCCATAGAAGAAGAGGGGTCGCCTTCCTGACCTTGCCGCTCTTCCCATTTCGTATCCCGCCAGATCTGCTCTTCCATCTTGGCAACTTGTATGTAGTCGAGGACGATTTGATCGTCGTCGGTATCGTCAGCCCCCAGTTTGGTGGCCCGCTCTTTGGCTTCCCGCACGGTGCGTCGAAGAAGCGCAGGCTCGTCGGCGGCAAACCGAATCAACTCTCGCTCACCGATGTATTCACCGCGAACTTGGTGCTTGAACTTTTCCTCTTCGGGAACGGGAACGACCTTGGTGCCGTTCTCGATGACGCGGTGCGTCCCGGAAGGGGTCTCGAAGAGAAAGTCCACGATGTTGGAAAGCCCGGAATAAACGTGCTGCTTGCGCGGTTCGACAGAAGTGGGTCCCCATCCGGCTTTGCCATCCACCGTACGAGGACCTGAATACCAAAAGCCATCGTAGTCTTCGGCCCGGAGCTCCTTGCGGATGCGGGGAACGATCATCTCGTTGGCCAGTTTCATGATTCCTTCGTCACCGGCGGGATTCATGATGGTCTGATAGGTCAGGGTGTAGGGTGCCGTTCCGCCGTGGTGGGTATCGACGTGGATGTCGGGCTGCCAATCGGTAAGGACCTTCGTGACGAGAGCCTGGATCTCCTGCGACTCGAGCTTGAGGTAGTCCCGGTTCATGTCGAGGCCTTGCTCGTTGGTCCGCCTTCCGACTTCGGATCCATCGGGATTGATGGTGGGGATATTGAGGACGACAACCCTGTCGAGAAGAGGCCGTAGTTCCCCGAACAGAAGATCCCGCATGAGGATGAGACTGGCTTCCCGCCCCGCAACCTCACTGCCGTGGACGTTGTTGACGATGAGAACGATGGGCTTGTCGGAGCCCATGATGTCCGAAGGCTGGTAGATGGGAGGATTGGACATGACACAAAGCACCACGTCTCGGCCCCGAAGCGTCTGAGTGACTTTCTTGACCTGCATCAGGTCGCTCTTCGAATCCAATTCGTAGACGAACTCCATCAAGTCGTCGTACATGGTGGGCCCGGCCTGGAATTTCGTTTGTTCTCCCGGGGTTTGGATATCCTGGCTAGCGAAGGCTACCGGGAGCATCGAGGAAATGGCGAGCGCGATGGTTAGGGCTCTCGCAAGCTTGGTCATCATAGGTGTACTCCTTTGACATGGAACGGGTGATTCAACGAGAGCAACTTCGAACAGTAAGCTTCAACCACATCGTCTGCTAGGATCGTTCGCTTGCTCGACCTACTTTTTATCACGTTCCAGGTTGTAGATCGAAAAAGATGGGGCGCCCCTTGACATGCCCTGTCTTTGTATATACAATTAAAATATGGCGCTGAGGAAAGACCGAGAGTTGGCCCAGCATGTCGAGGACATCGCCGAAAATTGCCTGGCTGTCCGAGCGCGACTTCTCAACCGAGTCATCACCCATGTCTACGATGAAGCACTTCGACCACTGGGGCTCAAGGTCAGTCAAATGAACATTTTAGTGGTAGTTCAAAAGCTCGGTCGCGCCCGTCCAGCCGAGGTCTGTCAGATCTTGAAGCTGGATACGTCGACGCTCTCCCGCAACGTGGAACGGATGCGAGCCAAGGGATGGATCGAGATCCTGGATGACAACGATGGCCGTGCCCATCCGTTCCAACTAACCACCCATGGGAAGAGTTTGCTCCGCCGCGCCTATCCTGCCTGGAAAGATGCACAGGGGAAGTCCGCCGCTATTCTGGGGGATACGGGCGTGGAGCTGCTGCAGGGCCTTTCAAAAGAGATGGAAGCCGGCCGCTAAAAAAATTTCGGCAGATGTTTGCATATACAAGGCGATGCCAGTGTCAAAAACAACCGAACAAATCACTTCCCAACTTGTGCTCCAACCACTCCAAAGCTTGCGTTCGACTCCGCGCGGCCGCGCCGGCTCTGCCTCGATGCCGGTGGCTTCGTGGAGATTGATCGTGAGGAGCTTGCGTCTGGGCGTTGTATTCCTATGTGAGGTAATATTGAAGCTATGCTCCGTTTGTTCGTTGTGCTCGCGGTAGCCGTCCTCATTCTCTTCTTGCTCTTCCCGGAAAAATTCGGGGATGTCGGTGACATGCTGCCTGGTGGCGTAGGTGATGTCATCGACGGAGCAAAGGACGGAGTCGAGAGCGTTGTCGGTTCCGCGAAGGACAAGCTCGGGATCGGGCATGGTGAGACGAAGGTCCATCCTGCGGAAACAACGGATCTCGACCTCGAGTTGGCAAAGACCGTGGAGCAAGGACAGTTAGACGAAGTTAGAGCGAAGGTTGCAGCTGGCGCCAATGTGAATGCGCGCTCATCAAACGGAGAGACTCCCCTCATGATCGCGGCGGCTCGCGGCCGCACTGAAATCGTCCACTTCCTCCTCCAATCGGGAGCCAATGTGAACGGCAAGACCTCGCACGGTCGAACGGCCTTGATTGCCGCAGCGGCGGAAGGGAAAACGCAGGCGGCTCGTGAGCTATTGACTGCGGGCGCGGACCCGAACCTTCAGTCGAATGCCGGGAATTTTGCATTGTTGGAGGCGGCTAAAGGGGGCCACGCCGAAATCGTCACCTCGTTGTTGAAGTCTGGGGCGGACGTCAATCAGCGAGCCAGCAACGGCTGGACGGCACTCATCGGCGCGGAGCGCCACGAGCACCACGAGATCGCACGCATGCTTCGAGATGCGGGCGCCAGAGAGTGAGCCTGACGACGGCTCAACCGTTCGCGTTCCTAACGAAGGACTGAAGCTTGGCTTTATCGAGGTGGCCGTCGGTTCGTACCCCACTGCAAATGTCGATTCCGTAAGGAGCGACTTTTTCGAAGGCCTCACGCACGTTGGATGAATTCAATCCTCCCGCGAGGAAGAGTGGTTTGTCGATGGCTTCCCGAATCTTGCGACTGACCGTCCAGTCGTGCGTTCTTCCCGTTCCACCGAGCTCTTTGACGGACAAGTTAGGATTGCCCGAATCCAACAAAATGGCATCGACATGGGGCGCGACGGCCTTCGCCTGTTCCACGGAACCTTCGTCGACGACATGGATGACTTGAACGAGTCGTACACCCGGCAGCGAGCGTCGAAGTGCCTCATGCGCCCCTGACGCCAGCTCGTCAACGAGCTGCAAGGTATCGACGCCGGTGCGCCGTTGTTGAGCGACGATCGCGGGTACATCGGTCTTGGCCGTCAGTAGGAAAGTCGACACGCCCGGCGGGGCCGTTCCAGCAATCTCTGTAATTCGGTCCTCGGAAATGACACCGGGACCGCTAGGCATTTCGGAGACCAAACCCAACGCCGAGGCCCCCCAACGGATCGCTAGAGCCGCTTCTTCGACACTCTGTATGCAGCAAATCTTGATACGGGGAATAGTCATTTGCTGAGCTCTCCGTATAGTTCCAGAAAAAACTTCGGCGGATCCGGCTCCTCAAGCAATGTTGCTGGAAACCACTTGCCGTTGATTTCCTTCATGGGGATACCTTTATTCAGACTCCAGCGATGAAGCCACGAGGGGCCCATGGGGCCAACGAACTCATCGGGTGTCAGATAGGCTGCGTCTCGCAACGCCTCGTCAAGGGAAATGAACTGGTAGCCGCGCTTCTCGAGCCGTTCGATCACATCTCCCAAACTGTCAGCGTTGACACGATTCGCGTGTATCAAAAGAATCTGAGGAATCTCGTAGCCGAACAGACGCGTCGAGAGTTTTTCGCAGAATTCGAACACGGTGTCCGTATAGTCTAGATACGCAGCACGTACTCGTTCGGCCAGCTCGGAGTCTTGATCGGCGAGCGCTCTCGCATAGATCGCGTCGAAGATATAGTCGGCGGTGTCCACCGTGAAAGGGGCCACTTCATAGTCCCGCTCCTTGAGAAACGTCTCGAAGGCCCGTTTGATCTCGACGGTCGAGCCTGTGTTGGTGTAGGGATACCTGAAGTGCCGCAGTTTCAGCCCTCGTTCTTCCATGATGCGACGCGTAATGACTTCACCCTTGATGACATCATCCTCGTACCTTGCCAGAGGCACATCATGGAGCGACAGGTGCGAGTACGTGTGGTTACCGAGAATCATTCCCGCTTCCAACCAGCTCTCGAGAGCGTGGATCCGTTCGTCTACTTCGTCACGCACGTAGATTCTTCCTTCGTTGACGAAGCCGATAGCAGGGGTGTGATGTCGCTCGAGCGTCTCTAGAATACGTTCGGTTACTAGCTGAAGTGATTCGAGACCCTCACCCTTGACGACCGGGACGTCATCAACAGTCAATGTGAGCGTTCGGGACGCATTCTGCCCGCTGGCCACGGAAACCCATCCCAACAAAAGAAACGCAAGAAAATTCCACGGCATCTTTCAATACCTCTGATTCCGCCGGTCTCGCCATGCGAAAGTCCCCCTATTCTAACCACTTGAGCCCCCGACCGCGATCTGATATATTAGATATCAGTACGGGTCGAGGGAGAGATATGTCGACAGCGGCAAGTCTTAACATCATTAATTTCAAGTCTTTACGCGAGCAAGTCTACGACTACCTCAGAGATGCCATGAACCGCGGAGAGCTGGGGCCCGGGGCAAACTTGAACCTCAATGAGATTAGCCAAAGGTTGGGCATCAGCCGCACCCCGCTGCGCGATGCCCTTCTGCAACTCGAGGCCGAGGGATTCGTCACCATCCTTCCCCGTCGCGGATGCGTCGTCAATCGACTCACGCGCGAGGAAATTCAAGAGCTCTATCAGGTGATTGGTGCGCTCGAAGCCTCCGTCATCCACGACGAGTTTCACCAATTGACGCCGGACCGTCTCGGGGCAATGAAACGGCTCAATGGCGAGATGCGCTCCGCTCTCGAGGATGACGACTTCGATCGGTACTACGCCGCCAACCTCGAAATGCACAATTGCTATGTCAACCTCTCCTCCAACGAGCGTCTGAAGCGTATCGTCACAACCATGAAGCAACGGTTGTACGACTTTCCGCGAAAACAAGGTTTCGTAAAGGAATGGGAAGTTGCCTCCACCGAAGAGCATGCCGAGCTCATCCGCCTGATCGAGTCGGTCGATGTTCGAGCAGCGGCGGACTATGTCCGCGACGTGCATTGGTCTTATAACGTTCAAAAGCGCTTCATCGAGCAGTACTACACTCAAGAGCTCTCGATGGCTAGGAAAAACGGGTACGTTTGATGGATACCGGAGTCGTTTTCAATATCCAGCGGTTCTCTATTCATGACGGGCCCGGGATCCGCACGACCGTGTTTCTCAAAGGTTGCCCCTTGAAGTGTTGGTGGTGTCACAATCCGGAAAGTCGTGACCCCAAGCCTGTGATTTCCTTGCTCGCGGAGCGCTGCATTGGGTGCGAAGCTTGCCTAGAGAGCTGCCCTCAGGGGGTCGCCGAGCCGCTCGACCGGAATCCCAACGGGCGCACCGATATCGAAAACTGCACGCTCTGCGGGACCTGCGCCGACGCTTGCCCCTCCGGTGCGAGAACCCGGGTGGGGAATTCCTATACCGTCCATGCTCTCATGAACGAGCTGGGCAAGGACCGCATCTTCTACGATGAATCGGGTGGTGGCGTGACCTTTTCCGGGGGAGAACCGCTTGCTCCAAAGCGCAACGCGGACTTTCTTCTTTCTTGTCTCGAAGCTTGTCGAGACCAGGGTTACCATCGGACGGTCGACACATCCGGATTCGCCCCTCGTGAGACGATCCATTCCGTTGCACCGCTGACGGATCTGTTTCTGTACGACCTAAAGCATATGGATGACGAGCGTCACCGGGAATACGTGGGCGTGAGCAACCGTCCCATTTTGGAGAACCTGGAAGCTCTTAGCCGACTCGGTAGTAACGTCTGGATTCGCGTCCCTCTCATTCCCGGCGTGAACGACGACGAGAGGAACCTCGATGCCACTGCGGCCTTCGTTGCCTCTCTCGACAAACCTTACCCAGTGTACCTTCTCCCTTACCACAAAGTGGGAGGCGACAAATACCGTCGGTTGGGAACCGACTATCCATTGCAAGGACTCGAACCCCCTCCGAAGGAGCAAACTCGAGACGCCGCAGAACGTTTCCGCTCCTTCGGTCTAAAAGTCAAAATCGGAGGTTGAAGCCATGAACGAAAGAGTCGAGCGACTCCGGCAGCTCAGCTTGGATGCAAAGCCGACCATCTCAGCGGAACGCGCGCAACTGCTGACGAAGTTTTACAAGGAGAACGAGGCCAAATTCTCGGTTCCCGTTCTGCGGGCGATGGCGTTCAAATATCTGTGCGAGCACAAGACCATCTACATTGGCGACGACGAGCTCATCGTCGGCGAGCGCGGCCCCCGACCCTCCGTGACACCCACCTTCCCAGAACTGACCTGTCACAGCGTCGAAGACCTCGAGATTCTCGATACACGGGAAAAGACCAGCTACTCGGTCCCCCCTGAGGCCATCAAGGTCTACAAGGATGAAGTCATTCCCTACTGGAGAGGTCGATCGATACGAGATCGAGTGTTCCCTCTGCTGCCCAAGGAATGGCACGAAGCTTACGAGGCGGGGATCTACACCGAGTTCATGGAGCAACGGGCCCCCGGTCACACCGTGGCGGATGGAAAGCTCTACCGGAAAGGTCTCGTCGAGTTCAAGGTAGAGATCGCGGAAGCGAAAGAGGCCTTGGACTACATCAACGACCCGGAGGCGTTTCAGAGACGCGAACAGCTCGAGGCGATGTACATCGCAGCCGATGCCGCCATCATTTTTGCGGAGCGCCACGCGCAGCGTGCTCGGGAAATGGCCGGCGAAGAAAAAGACCCAAAGCGAAAAGCCGAGCTCGAGCGCATCGCCGCCAACTGCGAGCATGTTCCCGCTCACGCGCCTCGTGATTTCTGGGAAGCTCTTCAGGCCTATTGGTTCTACCACCTCGGTGTGATCACCGAGCTAAACGGTTGGGACTCTTTCAACCCCGGACACTTGGACCACCATCTGGGACCCTTTTACGACAAAGAGATCGCCGAGGGAACGCTCGATCGTGACAAAGCCAAAGAGCTCCTCGAATGCTGGTGGGTCAAGTTCAACAACCATCCGGCGCCGCCCAAAGTAGGCGTTACCGCGGCCGAGAGCGGAACCTACACGGATTTCGCCAACATCAACATCGGCGGATTGAAACGAGACGGCACCGATGCGGTAAACGACCTTTCCTATCTACTGCTGGAAGTGATCGATGAGATGCACATTCTCCAGCCGAGTAACAACATCCAGCTCTCCCGCAAGAATCCCGATCGTTTCATCAAAGCCGCCGCGAAAGTGATACGTCAAGGATACGGCTTCCCATCCGTCTTCAACGCCGATAGCGTCGTGGAAGAGCTTCTCCGTCAAGGCAAGAGTGTCGAGGATGCCCGTGAAGGAGGAACCAGTGGTTGTGTCGAGACGGGAGCGTTCGGTAAAGAAGCCTATATCCTCACCGGGTACTTCAACCTGGTGAAGATCCTAGAGATCGCGTTGAACAACGGCGTGGACCTCCGCACCGGAAAACAGTTGGGCCCCAAGACAGGAGACCCGCGTCAGTTCGGCACCTTCGATGACCTCTTCGAAGCCTGGGAACGGCAAGTAAACCACTTCGTGGAGATCAAGCTGAAGGGCAATCACATCTTTGAACAGATGTACGCCAACTACGCTCCCGCGCCATTCCTATCCATCATCACCGACGATTGCATCAAGAAAGGCAAGGACTACAACGCGGGTGGAGCCCGCTACAACACCAACTACATCCAGGGCGTGGGCATCGGGAGCTTGGCCGATAGCTTTGCCGCCGTGAAGCACCACGTCTTCGAAGAAAAGACACTCAGCTTGGATGAATTGTTGAAAAACCTGTCGAACAACTTCGAGGGCGAGGAGAAGCTACGTCAACTCCTCCTCAACAAGACACCCAAGTACGGCAACGATGACGAGTATGCCGACGACATCATGGTGCGTTGCTTCAACACCTTCTTTGAAGCGGTAGATGGTCGCCCGAACACCAAGGGCGGCGAGTATCACATCGACATGCTCCCCACAACGTGCCACGTCTATTTCGGCACCGTCACAGGTGCCACACCGGACGGCCGCCAGGCTTGGCTTCCACTCTCGGAGGGAATCTCCCCGGTTCAGGGCGCCGACCGCAAAGGCCCAACGGCCGTCTTCAAGTCGGCGGCAAGAATGGACCACATCAAGACGGGCGGAACCCTGTTGAACATGAAATTCACGCCTCAGCTCCTAGAAGGTGATGAAGGAATCGACAACATGGCCCACCTGATTCGCAGCTACTTCAAGCTGGACTCTCATCACGTGCAATTCAATGTGGTCACCGCTGAGAAGTTGCGCGAAGCCCAGGCGAATCCCGATCAGTACCGAGATCTGATTGTCAGGGTTGCCGGCTACAGTGACTACTTCTGTGATTTGTCGAAGGCTCTACAAGACGAGATCATCACACGGACGGAGCACGAGAGCTTCTGACTAAAGGGGACAGTCAATCTAACAATCATTGGCAATACGCGAGATTGCTGAATTGGCTGTCCCCTTCATTACTACTTCCCTTCCCGCTGTGTTACCATAAATAGAACCAGTTAAAAACCGAATAATAACCAAAGAGTTCGGAGAGAAGCATGAAATCTCATCGTTCCGCACAGTTGCGCCTTTTGCTTCAAAGGTTGACATCGGGCTTCCTTCTTCTTGCCGTGATGGCAACGGTTGCCTCTGCCGGCGCCACGGATCCGGCTCCAGGAAAACGCGGTTCCATTCCAGACCTCGTGGCGCAGGCCTCACCCGCAGTCGTATTCATTGGCAATGTTGGAGCCAACGGAGAAGTTCAGAGCATTGGCAGCGGCTTTGTCGTCAAGCCCGAAGGTGTCGTCGTCACCAACTTTCACGTCATCGAGGGTGCAAAAGCCTTACAGATCAAGATGCTGGACGGCGAGATCTACGATCGCATCAAAGTGATCGACTGCGACGTGAGACGTGATCTGGCGGTTCTGAAGATTCCAGCCTTCAAAACACTCCCCACCGTTCCGCTCGGAGACGCGAGCCAGGTCCTGGTAGGTCAAGAGGCCGTGGCCATTGGCAATCCCCAGGGTTTCGAGCACACCGTGACGACGGGTGTCGTCTCCGCATTCCGCCGGACCGAAGGTTATCGGCTGATGCAAATCAGTGTGCCCATTTCGCCGGGTAGCTCAGGAGGTCCTCTCTTCGACCTCGATGGCAAGGTCATTGGAATCACCACCTCCCAATGGGTAGGTGAGCGATCCCAAAATCTCAACTTCGCCGTGCCCGCTGAGTACGTTCGTCCACTCCTCGAAACGAAGTCGGACCCGATCTCCGTTGCCGAGTTGCCTCAGCGGCAACCCGAAGCACCACCTCAGCAGGCAGTGCAGACCTCAGGCCCAGCAGGAGAAGAGCCGCTTGCGGCTTGGGGTGTCGCTCACGATCACGGAAGCAATTTCGATGAGTTCTGCATCGGCTATTTGTACATAAGTCGCGACGTCATCGGTTTCACCACCGAGGCTGGAGCTCACGCTTGGGAAGTACCCCTTTCTGGGGTCGAGGAAGTCAAAAAGAACTCACTTTATGGCTCGGAGTACGGTGCTTTCCATGTCAAGCTCATCACCGGTACCAATTACAATTTCGTTGCTGTCAACGACGAGCTTCAGTACATGTCCCCCGACGCCATCCTCATCACCATCATTCAAGTCCTCGAGCAGCAGTAGCATGTGAAGATGCCGGAAAAAAAGGGGACAGTGTTCGATGAAATAGAGCATTCACCCGAAGCCATGAAGATGCCAAATCTTCTTGTCAGCCCTCGTTTTATAGAAGCCGAAAAGCTGATTTCTCCCGTGCCCGTTTCCGAGCCCGGTTGGTTTCCATTGAAAACCATTTGCATCGCATTTGCCACAGAACTGCGTTTTGGTGCTTCGGGCAGGGGCAGGGGCAGGGGCAGGGGCAGGGGCAAGGGCTCGGACTCGGACTCGGACTACTACAAGAAAAAGGACAGTTTTCCATGTACTAGGATTCGTCCGAGACTAGGGCCTAATCTTCATATCAGGTCCTTGTTTTCCGACAGTCAAGACCTCTTCCGCTCGAGTACCCGCCGCCGCCCACTTTTGTCAGCGGCGGCTACGACGAGGCCTCGCCGTCTTGTCCGCCGTAGCCTTGGCGTAGGCGGAAGCTTCAGCGAAGGCGGGCTCGAGTTCTTTATTCTACTTTTTCTTCTTCTTGAATAATCCCAAGATGGCATCCGTGGCGGCCTCGGTGGCGAGGCGCTTCGTTCCTTCACCGGCTTGGGCGAGGAGCGCTTTCGAGTCCGGACGGACTTTAGGATTGTCCTTCGTTCCCCGGATCGTCATGGGAATCATGACCCAACCCTTTTCATTGGTGAGCACATCCAATACGTTCTCCCCAACACCCTCGATGCTGATGCCCTCGCGAACCGTGCCAAGGGCCAGATCCAGTCCCAGAGGGCCTTCTAAATTGACCGTTCCGTCGAGCTCCAACATGGTCCATTCGGTCTCGAAGGGAAAGGGCTCCAAAGTGACGACGTTATTCGAAAGTCGGAACCGGAGCTCCGTTTCCTTGTAGGGCAATCCAACAAGGAGCTTCTTTCCCAGCTTTTCGTCGACCTGACTCAGTACTGGAATGGAAGGAAACTCTCCTTCGGCGAGCGCGATCCTTCCCGTTCCTTTCACATCTTTGGAATCCGTCCCCTTCCCCTCCGCATCAATCTGCAAATTGCCCGCGCCGAATCCGGCCGCAGCTCCGACCATGGCGTTGAAATCCAGCGGATTGCCCTGAGCGTTGAGCTTGTAGGTGAACGGAGTCGGATTGAAGTCGATGGCCATCTCGGCGGAGAAACGGCCTTCATCCATCTCGAATTGGAGCGGTTTCAACTCGAAGCGGCCCTCTGCTACGGATATCTGGCCCTCCGTATCCCGAATGACGAGTTTGTCTAGAGACACCTGACGGATGTCGAATCCACCGTCTGCTCCAAAAGCATGAAGGCGCGGCTCGGCATCAGGTAGGTAGGAGAGGTTTTGAAACCGAACGTTGAGACCTTCGAATCTTTGTCGTGCTTTCCGCACCACCTTTTTGGGAGCGCATCGCGAGCGCGGCGTCGGTCAACACTATTTCCTTGACGTTGAGAGCCAGCCCGCCTTGCTCCGGGACATCGCTATCTTCGGTCGGAGGAGGTGCTTCTTCCTTGTCGGGCTCGCTTTCACCCGGTGTGGCCTCGCCGGACTCGACGAGCTCGAACTGGGGTTTGTCCAACACGATACGCTCGATCGCAACGGTGCCGGACAACAGTGGAGCCAGGCGATGCTCGAAGACCATTTGGTCCATGGAGAAGAGGAACGTTCTTCCTGGCACCTCTGAACGGGCCTTGATGCCTTCGAGCCTGACTCCTTTGAGCAAATTCAATTGAAATCCAGTAGCTGTCATCTCGATCCCGGTGGCTTCACCCGCTTTGTCTAGAAGGGCTTGGCCAAGCTCAGGCGAGTCCCAGTCCCTAGTGATTAGAAAGAAGGCAACCCCAAGAATCACGACGACGACAAGGGCCAATTTTTTCAACATTTTCGACTCCCTCAATTAAGAGACGGCACTCCATCAATTCCTGGAATCACCCTCCCCGTCACTTTTGACATCGATATCGGAGAGGCCTTTACTCGAGCCTTCCCGCGGCGGTTCAAGACTCTCGGCCGACTTCGGCTCGCCTGACACGGCCCCATGGTACACATGGACATCGCGCTGTGGAAATGGAATCGAGATCCCTTCTTCATCGAACCGCCTTTTGACCTCTCTCGTGACATCCCAGTACACCGTCCAATAATCCTCGGTCTTCGTCCACGGACGAACGATGAAATCGACCGACGAATCTCCGAGCTCGTTCAACCGGATCATCGGCACGGGCTCGTCGAGGACCAACTCATGACCTGCGATGATGTCCGTCAATACCTGCTCCGCACGGTTGATGTCATCCGCATAGCTGACGCCAAAAACCATATCGACTCGTCGTGTCGTTTCCGCGGTCTTGTTTCGAATCACATCACCCCAAATCTTGTTGTTGGGCACGATGAGCTTCTGGTTGTCGAAGGTCAAGATCGTCGTGGACACCAAGCTCATACTGTTCACCTTGCCAGCGACACCGCCCGCTTCGATCACGTCGCCCACGTCGAAGGGCTGATAGATGATGATCATGAGCCCCGAAGCGAAGTTTGACAAAGTCTCCTGAAGCGCGAAGCCAACGACGAAACCAATCACACCGACGCCGGCGAGTAACGGCCCGATCTCCAGCCCCATTTGTGAGAGCGCAATGAAAAGACCCACGAGCAGGATGGCCTTGGATGCGAAGGAGAGCGCCATATTCTTGACCAACATCGGCACGGGCACGTCCGCCTTTTCAAAGGTGCGTCTCATAATTCGCGTTGCGATCCCTGCAAGGAGCTTGAAGGCTCCAACAATAAGAAGGAACAAAAGAACTCGGAAAAACAATCGCGGGCCATTGGTGGCGAGCCAGTCCTTTGCGTTGTTCCAGCCACGCTGGAGGAGGCCTGCCGCCACGTCGAGGTTAAAGATATCCGAGGTGATCTGCCCGCTCGAACTGATGAGTATTTGCTTGAGCTCAGAGGTCTTCAGTCCACGTTCATCCATTAACTTCACCGTGGCGGAAAGGCTCGTCGATGACCCGTGAAGACTCTCCCGGACTGCCATGAGGCTGGCGTTGATCGCGGGTTTTTCTGCTTCTGTAGCCTTCGACAGCGATCTCTGGAGCTCAGACCTCCGTTTGCTTGATAGCTCGACTTGCCCGGAAAGAGCATCGGCTCTGGCTTTGAGAGCCTCGTCCAAATACTCGAAGTCGCGACGAGCGTCGAGCCCGAGTTTCTCCTTGTGCCCGCTGGCCAGCGCGAAGCTCCCCAGCACTCTGTCGAGGGCGACGTTCACGCGAGTCAGCTCTTGCTCCACCTCCAGCGCGGTCCCTCCTTCGGTCTTTTCCTTTTTCGCACCCAGCTGTGAGATCTCGTCCTGAAAGAGCTCGATCTCGCTCTTGAGGAACCGGGTCGCGGTCTCTAGGAGCTTTTCTGCTTGGGACGCCAGCTTGGACACGTCCTGGCCCTGCTCACGCAGCTTCAGAATATTGGCGACGAAGGGTGCGAGGCTCTCTCGTATCTTCCTTCCTCGCCGCTTCATCCGTTCTTCGATGACGAGCTTTTCTTCCCCTTCTACCTCCTGAGCTTTCTGATAGAGCTCCCTGAACTCGGACTCCAGTTGCTCGAGCTCGGCGGCAAGAGTCTCTGTCGCTTCAACGAGAGACACTTTTTCGGCGGTGGACTCTTGGGCCTCACCCAATGTTGGGTTCGCACCAAGAGCGACAAACAAGAACGATAAAGTGACGAAACGCATCTTCATCAAACTCCTTTGGGAGTGAGCTAAAATCCAGAACGGATTATAGACCTTTCTCGGTACACCCCCCGACTATTGTGGAACGAGAGCCGCATAGTGATCGTACCGTGACTGTGTTTGCGCGACGTAGCCGACGGTCTCGGTGCCCCGGCAGTATCCGGAGCGGGCGTGGCGGTAGTAGCGCGGTTGCTCCAAAAGACGCATTGCTTTTTCCGTATGACCAAACCATCTGTCGGCATCCCAACCATTGAGTTCCGCCAGGCGTCGGGCATCTCTCACGTGGCTCCAACCGGCGTTATAGGCGGCAAGGGCGAATGGAATACGGTGCTTCAGTGGTATCCGGGACTCGAACCGGGAAATGAGTTGGCTCATGTGTTTGATGCCCGCATGAATGTTGTCTTCAGGCCGTTCCGCGTCACGGAATCCAAGCTCTTGTGCGGTCCAGGGCATGAGCTGAAACAATCCTCTCGCTCCCGCCCAGCTTTGCGCGTCGGCGTGGAACTGACTTTCCTGAAAAGCCTGGGCCGCCATCAAGCGCCAGTCCACTCGATACGTCCGCGAGTATCTTTTGAGGAGACCGTCGAATGGAGTGAGCGTATCTGAGGAGAGAGGCTGTGGATTTTCCTCGACACTGCGGGCTCTGGGGCTCTTGAAGTATCTTTGGTCGGCGACGTTGTACTCCATACTCCGGTAGACATCCGTGACGAACCGATCGAAAAACGCCTTGAGCTGAACGTTGCCGGGACGAAGGGCAAAAGCCACCGCTTTCTGAGCCGTCTTAGCATTCAGTGGGAACGCCGCTTCTATGTCGCTTCGATAAGAAAGCTCTGCTTCGAGAAGGTGGCTGTCGGCCACCGTCATGGGTATCCGTCCCTCACCCACCATACCGATCAACTGAGACGTCTCCAGGTATTCCGGCGCTTCGACGATCTCCGAATTCACCCACTTGCTTCGCCAAAGAGGTGAGAGTCGTGTAGTAGCTCGAGGTTCGACGAACGTGGACTCTCTTGCCTCGGAGGCCAGAGACCTCCTCGAGTTTCTCCTCGCCACCTGCGGGTTGGACGAGCATCTCGTCAATGAACTGATACGGCAGTGAGAAGGCCAGCCTCTTGCGGCGTTCCGGTGTCGCTACAAAACTCGCCGCAATGACGTCGCCCCTTCCTTCCAAGAGCCACTGAGCCAGCAGCTCAGGTGTGGGAGGCACCACCATCTCGAGGCGCACGCCCAACTGTCGAGCCGCAAGAAGGGCCATTTCGTAGTCGAAGCCCATCTCCTGCCCCCGGTAAAGGAAGTAGTTTACGAGGTTGTTGCTGGTCAGTACACGAAGAGAGCCCCGTTTCTTGATGGCATCCAAATCACCAGTAGAGAGCTCTTCGCGTTGCGCGGATGCGAACTGAGCCGTGATGAATTGATTGGCGGCGGCGAGAAGCTCAGGGTTGCTCTTCCGGACCGCCCAGCCGAGTTCCCGTTGCTCGGTTAGCTTGAATAGACGCTCAACATTCTCGTTGTAGGATTCGACCTCCTGGAGGTGCCTGCTGTCGACCAGCGTCAGGGGCCGTTCGCCGTTCGTGACCTCATAGACCATCGTTTCGATGTCTCGAGCCCCATCAACGGAAACGATGTTCATCGCCAGTTTTTCTTTGGAATTCAGACGCTCGAGGGTTGCGTTGAACGAAGAGTCGCGAAGTTCATGCACTTCGCGCCCGGCCAAGTCTCCTATGTTGCGCGGGAGGTTGCCCTCGCCCTTTCGCCCGACCAACCACTCGTCCACCGTAGCTGTGGGATGTGTGAATGCCACCTCTTCGGGCGGGGTGTCGCCAATGGTCAGATCTGTGGCTACCAGGTCGCCATAACCTTTTTCCAATGCCTCGAGCCGCTCGTCGCGGTTTCTCGCCAGTACGAGCACGAGTCGGACGCCGAGCCGATCCGCAAACGATGCCGCGAGATCGCGTCTCGTTAGTGAAGACAACAAAGCTCCGGTCCGTGGCAGGCGATTCTCTTCCAAGGTTGGCAAGATGACGCGCAGTGTTCCGCGAGCCAAGATTTGCGGTAGATCCCCACGCTCTACCGGCAAAGAGCCTGAATCTTCCGTGGCGACCAAGACCAGTGGTTCATCGGAAAGCTCGATATCTCGAACCGAATCAGGGGGGGGAGCCAAGTCGGAGCGCGCTTCCTTCCACAAAGCCAGGCCAAGCCAGTAGTTGGCGCCGATGAGCACCGCCAGCATCAAACCCGTTGCGAAGGTCATCCGTGCCGAACCGGGATGACCCGGTGCATGGGTCAGATGAAGGACGATGCGAAGAGTCGTGAAGGTTCTCAATTTTCCTTAACCAGAAGAAGGGCGCGTTGGTATTCCGTTGAGCGTTCCCGTATGCCGCCCGCCTTCGTTGGAACTACGGCGAGGGCTCGCCGAAGCCGTTGGTTCTGACACCAGGTCCCAGCGTTCGGAGGCGGCCAGTCGCGCAGTCACCGGCCGGGAAGCATCGACGTCGAGCCCTTCGCGCCCTCCGAACCACAGCCGTTGACCCCAAAACGAGCACTTTGTTCTCGCTTTTGCCCCAACAACGGACCGAGCGCCGGACTCGTCGGATTCTACCACCGAACCACTCGACGGCGGGCAGACTCTTTCCTTATTATTATCAGTAGTTTACAAGCGGGGTCTGAAAAGCGATACTGTCCGAGATCTTTATTGGGGATTTGTGAATAAATCGGACGTTTCGTGCGTAAATACAAGTGAGGCTGAAGATAATGGAAGCCACCACAAGCGCCGAACCCGAAGTCAATGAAGCCATCTGGATCCGGCGCTGCAAGCGCGGCCACCGCCGTTCCTTCGAGCCGCTGGTTCGTCGATACGGTCCAAGAGCTTACGGATTTGCCTTAGGAAAGGTAAAGGATCCCGAGGAGGCCAAGGACCTATCACAAGAAGCTTTTCTACGAGCCTATCGGGCCATCGACCGATTCGATGAGTCGAGACCGTTTTATCCCTGGCTGGTGACCATCTTGAGAAACCTATGCATCAGTTACCTTCGTCGCCGACGCCCGACCATCTCCATCGAGGAGTTGCCACCGGCCAAGCAGGTCTCGAGGACGAAGGGTCTGTCGCCGGAGCTTCGTCTCACCCTGAAACAGGCCCTCGAGTCTCTGGGCGAAAGCGACCGCGAAATCGTCATCCTCAAAGATTTTCAAGACCTGACCTACAACGAGATTTCAGCCATTTTGAACGTGCCACGAGGCACGGTGCAGTCGCGTCTCTACTACGCCCGGCGGCGCCTGCGCGACCACTTCAACGGAGTCCTTCCCCACCACAAACCGAAACCGAAGGAAGAAGAGGAGGAGGCGCCTTATGAAATGTGAACAGTGGAAGCCTCTTCTCGCAGGATACATGGACGGGGAATTGACTCGCGAGGAGAGCGAGCGATTCAAGAAACATCTCTCCCATTGTGCCGATTGCAGGGAAGATCTCTTGCAGCTTGGTGAACTGAAGGAAGTGACGGAACACATGAAACACGAACATCTACCGGACGCATTTTGGGACCAGTACTGGCTTGGAATCTACAACCGGATGGAAAGAGGACTTGCCTGGGTGCTGCTTTCAATCGGTGGTGCGATATTGGTTGGTTTTGGAATGTGGCAACTCGCCAACGAGTTTTTTTTGAACGCGGACGTGCCTTTGCTGCTACGGTCTGGGTTGGGCATTACCATTGCCGGCGCCGCAGTTCTTCTCGTCAGCTTGATCCGAGAGCGGATGCGAATGTGGCGGAACGATCCCTATAAGGAGGTCCAACGATGAAGTTATCGACCTGTGAGACGATACCCGGATACGAGATCGTCGAAGTGCTGGGACTGGCCCGAGGAAACACGATTCGAGCCCGTCACCTGGGTCGTGACATATCGGCAACGTTCAAGAACATCCTCGGCGGAGAGATCCAAGACTATACGAAGCTGATGGCGGAGAGCCGTGAGCAAGCCCTGGATCGATGCATTGCTCACGCTCGAGAGATGGGTGCCGATGCAGTTGTCGGTCTGCGAGTCGGAACATCGATGGTCATGCAACTCGCCGCTGAGATCGTTGCGTACGGTACAGCCGTCAAGCTCAAGCCCGCATCATGATGGGGTCAGGCCAGATAGGGTCAGGCCTAGTGACGTACCAGAGAAAGGCCTGACCCTGCATCCAGGGCCTATCTGTACCGCGACTCGATCAACGCAAACACAGCCCTCATGCCTTGAGCTTCACCGCCTTCCGGGCGGCCCGGTTTGGAGTCCGTATTCCAACCCATCAAGTCAATGTGGGCCCAGGGAACGCTCTCGACGAATTCCGACAGGAACAACGCAGCCGTGATGGCGCCGGCGTAGGGACTTGCCGCCGCATTGTTGAGATGGGCCACCTTGCTGTCGATCATCTTGCGGTACGGCTTCCAAAGCGGCATGCGCCATAAGGGGTCGGTCTCTTGCTTCCCCTTTTCCAATAGCTCTTCTGCAACAACATCGTCATTAGAGAACAGGGCCGGCAGGTCGGTCCCCAAAGAAACGCGTGCCGCACCGGTCAGGGTGGCAAAATCGACAATGAGCTCTGGCTCTTCACTAGCAGCATCCGCCAGAGCATCACTCAATATGACGCGGCCTTCTGCATCCGTATTGCCGATTTCCACGGTAAGGCCCTTGCGGGTCTTCACCACGTCGAGCGGTCGAAGAGCGTTACCGGAAACAGCGTTCTCCACGGCTGGGATCAAAACACGCAGCCGCACGGGTAGCTCGGAGGCCATCACCAATTTTGCAACGCCGAGAACCTGAGCGGCGCCCCCCATGTCCTTTTTCATCAGCTTCATGTTGGCGGCCGGTTTGAGGTCGAGACCACCGGAGTCGAAACAAACGCCCTTCCCGACCAAAGTGATCTTCTTGCCAGACTCATCACCCCATTGGAGATCGATGAGGCGCGGTGCTCGCGTACTTGCACGCCCCACGGCGTGGATGGAGGGATATTCCTGGTCGAGAAGGTCGTCCCCGACGATGATACGAGTCGATGCACCGTGCGCTTCCGCTAGATGCACGGCAGCGTCGGCGAGCTCTTCCGGCCCCATGTCTGATGCAGGTGTGTTGATGAGATCCCGAACCAGGAAGGTCGCAAGAGCCGCGTGCTCCACCCGGTCTCGGTCGACGCCTTCCGGCCAAACCAATGTTGCCAGTGTTCCCTCGATATCACGGTAGCTCTCGAAACGGTAGGTGCCCATGGCCCAACCCAATGCGGCTCGCCTTGCCTCGTCATCGCTCAGTTGCGCATCGAGATAGAAGATTCTTTCGGGCAACTGAGCAGGAAGAGCAGCCCAGTCCCACATCGTGACCTCGTCACCAAGGCCGTAGAGAACACGTTGAAGGGTTCCGTCATCTCCAGGGACCAAGCTGACACGACCCGCTTCGGCTGTGAACCGAGTACTCGTCGCCCAGCCTTTGACGCTGTTGGTTTGCCCCTCGAGCCATGACTCCCACCCCGACTTGCGAATCGGCGTCAACGGAATCGCTTCACCATCGCGAGTTGCCTTGAAATACTTCAACAATGTCGTCCCCCTATTTCCAAAATGTTGAGTGGTGTCAAAGCACCACAAAATTAGTGCCCGGTCATTCTAATTCGTTTACTCGCAAAGGCCAATCTTCTCCCATGTCGGGCATTACCTACATGGTGTGGCCTTTTCCCCTTCAACCTTTGGAATATCTCCCGATCATCGTGTCCAACAACTGTTCTGTTTTGAACTACTTATGGCGGCACCTCCCGACGCCGTTTCCGGTACGATCTTTGCTGTCGAGATGGTGGAGCGCATTCCGTCCTCGGTCTCATACAAGGGAATGCGCAACAACGGCGCAAATATGGCTGCAACGACCCCCTCGTCGATCATGACGCGCTGGTGCCTAGAAAGCCTAGCGAACGGCGGAGATACACTTCGACGTGTACCTATCCATCCTCTGCCATTCCGTATTGGAAGACGGCCGGGGCTCGATCTGACGCTTCCATCCTCCTCCGTCTCGAAGGTCCATGCTGAGATCGACCGGAACGGTGAGTCTTTGCTCCTCAAGGATCTCAGGAGCACGAACGGCACCTTTGTCAATCGTGAACGTGTGAAATCCGTGCCACTGAGGGAAGGCGATATCGTTCACTTTGCGGATTTCGAGTTTCGACTCGGACGGAACGGTCCGGAAGAAGCGATGGATGAAGAGAGGGAAGACAGCCAGGAAACCATGGCCCTACCCAATCTCAAACTGCCCCACCAGTTTGTGGAGGGAACGCGAGAATTGGGAGAGCTCCTGAGGCGGCAGGCCGTCACCGCGACTTTTCAGCCCATCATCAACCTGAACAGTGGAGATGTAGCCGCCTACGAAGTGCTGGGCCGCGGTTGCCACCCCGATTTACCTGTCAATCCCAAACGCTTGTTCCTCATTGCCGCAAGTGTCGGTCTCGAAGCCCAGCTCAGCCAGCTCTTCATCAAGAAAGCCTTAGAGATCGCGTCAGAACGCCGAGATTTACCACCGCTGTTTCTGAACACCCATCCCGCGGAGATCGAGGACCCTGATCTACCCAGATTGATTGGCGGCCTACTCGGGATTTCACCACACACGCGCATCGTGCTCGAGCTTCATGAAGCCGTACTGGATGACGTTGTGCGCATAGCCAGGCTGCGCCGGGAATTCGCACAAATCGGTGTCGAACTAGCCTACGATGACTTCGGCGGCGGGCGCGCGCGGATCCGGGAGCTCGGCGATGTACCGCCTGATTACTTGAAGTTCGACATTGGCCTTGTGAGTGGTATCGACAAAGCCCCAACGTCACGAGTTCGGCTCATCAGTGGCCTCGTTAAGACCGCTCGGGACCTCAACATTCTCACGATTGCGGAAGGTATCGAAACCCAAGCGGAATCCGATATCTGTTCCGATATTGGATTCGCCTTCGGCCAGGGATACCTTTTCGGACATCCGAAACCTATCGACCAAATCTAGTTCCCCAGATTGGGCATCCTTCCTGTTTTGTGCTTTCATGTAGTCTCGGAGACCCGGGAGTACCGCCCATGAGCCAAAAGACGACCCATTCAGCCTGCTACATGTGTACGGCCAACTGTCCCATTACCGTGGTGAGTGAAGCCGATCGCATCATCTCGATCGACCACCCCGAGTGCACTCGAGCAGAAGCCATGCTCGAACAACGAGAGAGCTCGCACCGGCTCACTTCACCTCGGCTCCGAGATAGATCCGACGATCCTTGGAAGGAAGTTTCCTGGGAGGCGGCAGTTCTGGCGACGGCCAACAAGTTGCTCTTGATCCGCGAACAACATGGGGCGGAATCCGTCGTGTTTGCGGTAGGCTACACGAAGGAAGTAAGACCCTACCTGCAACGACTCGCTCATCTGTACGGCTCCCCCCACTACATCACGGAGTCAAGTTGCTGTTTCTCGTCAGGATTCGTGGCTGCCACAGTGACACTCGGAAAAGAGTACGAGTATTTGTTGACGCCCGGCCGGAGAAGATATCCCCAAACGAAATGCCGGCTCGTCTGGTCCAACAATCCTTCGGAAAGCCAGCGTCCTTACATGGCTCACCATCTACTGGTGGATACCGCTAAGGTCCACACTATCGTGGTCGATCCTCGCCGCACTCCTCTCACCGAAGCTGCGAAGATCCATTTGAGGCTCAGGCCGGGGACGGATGGCGCGCTGGCGCTCGGCCTGGCTCATGTTATTTTCGAAGAAGATCTTCAGGATAAACCGTTCCTCGAAACCTACGCCCATGGCTTGGAGGAATACCGGCGCTACATCAAAAAGTTCACTCCCGAGACGACCAGTGAAATTACCGGTATTGCTCCAGACAAAATTGTTGCTGCGGCGAAGCTGTACGCTACCAACAGGCCGGCCCAAATAACGATCTCACCCAATGCGACAACCCATCACTCGAACGGATTTCAGGCGCACCGGGCCATACTCCTTCTCGCCGCCGTTTGCGGCTACCTGGATGTCGAGGGAGGGACCCGGCCATGGACCGAGCGATTCGTCGAGAAGAGCATTGCTGTTTCTGAGACCGAGATTTCGACAGCAGCTATGGGCTCCAAGGAGTTTCCGCTCTTCGTCCGTCACTACGGCGAAGCCCAAGGGATGATTTTGGCGGATGCCATCGAGTCCGGCCAAGTGAAGGCTGTGTTCTCAGTGGGCATGAATCTCATGATGTGGCCGCAAACGAAGCGGCTGGAAAAAAACCTCCGACGTTTGGAGTTGTTCAGCACCTGCGATTACTTCCCGAGCCCGACTCTAGATGCCGCAACCGTTTTCTTCCCCGCAGCCACACACCTCGAACGCCAGGCCTTGGTGACGGCGGGCGTCGGACAGGTCCAGTATCGACCCGCTGCGGTACCTGCACGGGGAGAAGCACGCGGTGACACGGAGTTGATCTTTGACATCGCCAAGCACTTGAATCTCGAAAAGCAGTTTTGGAATGGTGATATTCACGCCAGCTTTGATGAGCGACTGGAGACTTCGGGGCATCGTTTCAACGACCTACCCAAAGACGGTCGAAGAATGACCATCGAGACTGGATCTCCGCGCGAGCGCACTTACCGCGAGAACGGATTTGGCACGCCAACCGGCAAGGTGGAGTTCCTCAGCACCGAATTGGAAAAGGCCGGCTACGACGGGCTTCCCATTTACGAAGAACCCTATTGGAGTCCTATCTCTAAGCCCGACATTGCGAAAGACTATCCACTGATATTGACGTCGGGTGGACGGAGCAAGAACTACACGCACTCACAAGGTCGTCTTTTGAAGACCCTCCGGGAGCGTGAGCCGGACCCCCGCCTGCAAATCCACCCTGATGACGCGAATGCCCGTGACATCTTGGACGACGATTGGGTCGACATCTCATCTCCCGTTGGTGCCACCACAATGAAGGCCTGGCTGGCGGACGATGTCGGCCCAGGCGTCGTCCACGCCTTTCACGGTTGGGCCGGTCACAACATCAACGACGTGATTCCGGATGACGGCCTGGACCCGATCTCCGGCTTTCCCCCTTTTAAGTCAAGCCTCTGCCAGGTGAGTAAGAAGGTGCGTTCCTAAACGTCATCAAAGCCTGTCGACTCGTCAGCGATAGTCGTAATCCCCCTGTCTTTTGTCCTTTGTCATCACCATCATCAAAAGCTGACGACCAACGCGACTTTGACGACCGTGTCGAGCGCTTTCTTCCTATTGATGACGGATCCGATCAGGTCCGCATCACCTACAGCAGGATCGATGTCAAAGAGATCGAACTCCTCCAAGGCAGGCAGGTGGTAATAAACGAACTGGATGCTGGCCCGGAGTGCCAACATAGCGGTCAAATTGGATGTGACAGCGTTGATGTTGTTGAAGTTCCAGTCTTCCGCTGTCTTCATATTTGCGACAAAAACCAGATCGCTTTCGAATTGCGCATTCTTGCTGATCTTGGTCATGAAATCAGAGGCCAAGCGGGCCGACGGGTACTTGTCTTCCCTCAGGGGATCTTTGATCGTGTCCTGCCGCGTCGTGAGGCCGAACGTGTAGTCGGTCTTGAATCTCAAATTGTCGGTATCTCTCCAAATATTACCAGCACCCAGAAAGAGGTCGACGCGATTGTCGATACCGGCATTCGAGTCCCTTTGCCAACCCCCACCGGTAACCCAGTAGAACCTGTCATTGATTTGCTTGTCGAACCGCCCACTGAAATAGTATCTCTCGTTGTCGAGCTTCCTCTCCGGATAGACAACGACGAAGTCGTCTTCGGTACCCACGGCGATGATGTCATCCGCTTTGTGGTTACGAAGCCCACCCGCCTGAAACGTAAAATTGGAACGCTCCCATGCACGGGTTAGCTTGTCGTCAAAGCTAAAAGTGGATGTGGGTGAGTTGCCCGCGGTGATGACGAGCCCAAGATCCGCCACATTGGACCAGCCCAGCTTCTTCTCCGCTTCATTGTCCTCTTGGGCCATCGCTCCGCCTGCAGATACCAGCAAGACGGCTGAAGCTAAAATCGTGGGCCGCAAAATTCGAACCATTTCCTGCCTCCAGTTTTCGATTCACACAAATCGCGATCTTGGGGCGGACAAAGACGCCCCTGACCACAAAGCAAAACCGGCACCCGATTCTCAGGTGTCGGTCGATGAAGCTCGACTCACGAACCCTCATACTAGCTCGAAAAGGCGGCACCTCCGAGCTTCGATGAGTTTTTTCAAACCAAGCTCGTGGCACTCGAAGTATTGCTTTCGGTTGAAGAGAATCGGCCGCTTCGGCAAGGAGCGTTAGGTCCGCCATTGGGCCATAGTCCCACATACAAGTGCCTGGCACCTAGAAATCCACAGGAGTTGTTACTATCGGTAGCCAATCATGTGGAAATCAGGGCTCGTCGAGGTAGCATTTCGAGCGCTCTAGCGAAGAAGGCGTCGGAACCAAAGTTGCCTGACTTGAAGGCGAGGAGGAGCTCCGGCGGGTCCAGGTGAATGGTCCAAGGCACGCCCGGATCGATCTCCGGTCCAATGCGGAGCCGCCGGATACCCAGTGCATGCGCAACGGCGCCTGAGGTCTCTCCTCCGGCGACGATAAGTTTCTTGACGCCGGCGGCAACGAGCGCGACGGCCATCGAGGCCAGGGCGCTCTCGACGACCTCTCCGGCGCGGAACTGTCCCAACTGCTTTTGAGCTTTCTCTACGACATCCGGTGGAGCCGTGGAATAAACCAAGACAGCCTTTTGGTCCAATGCGCTTGCGGCACCGCGGATGAGCTCCTCTATCGACTGCGGTCCTTCAGCAAGTGCAACCGGGTCGAGGGCAAAGGAAGGAACCCGGGACTTCATCGCCTCGACTTGCGCTCGAGTGGCGGTCGAGCAGCTACCAGAAAGCACCGCGGCAGGGCCCACGAGATGGGGAAGCTTTGCCGGACCATGGCGCTCCGGTAGCAATCCGGCGCGGCGATAGTTCTCCGGCAATCCCATGGCCAAGGCCGAACCTCCGGTGATGAGTGGCGAATCACTGAAGGAACGAGCAATGGACATCAGATGCTGATTGGTCAAAGCGTCCACGATTCCAAACCGGACACCGTCGCTCTTCAACCGTTCGCATCGAGCGCGAATAGTGCCAACTCCTTGCTCAACCGCCTCCAGGGGAATGAGTCCAACGGAGCCTTTACGACGGCATTGGCGGTCCAGAACTCTCACGAGGTTGGCGTCGGTCATCGGCGTGAGGGGGTGGTGACGCATGTCGGACTCGGAGAGAAGCTCACCCGCCACGAACAGATGCCCTTGATCGACCGTGCGTTGATTATCGGGGAAGGCCGGACAGACGATAGCGAAATCTGCACCAGCAAAATCGAGGAGTGCTTCCGCGACAGGACCGATATTGCCTTCGTCCGTGGAATCGAATGTGGAGCAGTACTTGAAGTAGAGTTGTTGGGCGTCTTGCTTCCGTAGCCAGGACGCCGCCGCCAAAGACTGAGAAACCGCGTCCGCCACCGGGCCTGTTCGCGTCTTGAGTGCCACCACCACTGCGTCCACGTCGGGGGGGAGGGCTGATTCGGGCTGTCCCAAGATCTGAACGACGCTCATTCCGTTCCGGGCCAGCATGAGAGACAAGTCGCTGGCACCCGTGACGTCGTCGGCGATGCAACCCAACAACAGAGACATTCTGAGAATCTCTTCTTCGAGATGCTCTTTACCGCACATCCAAGGGAATGCTCTCCGAGTGGCTGTTGAACTCGGGAGCGTACATGCATTGGATGTGGGCAGTGCCGGTCTGGTACCGACCCTTGTGAACCACCCGGGTGGCGTACTCGAAAACGTAAGTGCCCTTGGGCAGGTAGTCGATGAAGAAGTGAGCAGGCTGTGTCGCGGGTCGACTCGTAGTACGCCAATCCATCCTGATACTTGTATCGTGACAACACGTTGAGTGGCTCCGTCCCGCTTCCGCGATGGTCTTTCAAGTGGACATATTCCATATCACGATCCACCCGCAAAACGATCCGCACGACCAACTCATCGCCCACTCCGACGGGGCCTTCCACGGGCTCGAGCACTGGGCCTTTCTTCGAGTGCTGTCGGGTGTAGAGCGACTTCTCCAGCTTCAAAGGTGTTCCCTCGTAGGGTGTGACCTTGCTCATGTCTTCCAGGTACTGCCAGTGAACGCTGCCCCAGGCAACACCCTCGTCCACCTTCTTGACCGTGATGCGGCCGAGCTCGGGTGTCACTTCGCCACGCGCGAACCGCTGCTCGTAGAAACCCGTGCCGGCCTCGACGCCCTCCGGTTCAATCGCCACATCACCGAGGGTGACCTCGACCAATGCGTCCGAAGCCAGCAGGTTCGTTCCCCTCAGCAACAATCCGTACACGGCGTCGGCCGTCGCCTTGGTTGTTTTCCAGTCCTGGGTTTGTTTTTGCTTCAGCAACCAGACCTTCAATTCCTCGACTGCCTCGGCGTCACCGAGCACTTCGTCAAAGGCCTCGATCATCATGGCTTGTGTTTCGATCGGGGCTCGGTACCACCACCACGATCGCTCCGTTTCCCGCCAGAACATGCCCATCTCCTCATCGCGCACCGAACGCTCACTAATAGACCGCATGATCGCGGCCGGTGTCGTCTCGTCGCCGAAACGTGCGAGCGCCACAGCCAAATGCGCCTGTGACTGTCGATTGGCAAGCTGCAGCCAATAGGTTCGGGCTTGATCGAGGAAATAGTCGACGGCCTCTCGAGACCCTGTCTCGATAGCTTTGTCTTCGAGGAAAAAGCTGCGGCCGTAAAGGTAGAGTGCGATCCTGGGACTGAGATTGTTGTTGCTCTTGTCCAGAATGTCCCGATAGAACCGGTCGATCCAAGCGTCGAGCCGGGTGAGGGCCTTGACCGCCAGGGAAACGTCGACCTCGACGCCCAGGTTCCGCATACGACCGAAGCCGGTGGTGATGTAGAGTGTGATGTAGTCATTGGCCCGGCCGCCGGGAAACCACGACCACGCGCCGTCGTCGAGCTGCAGCTCGCCCAGCTTCCGCAACGTACGCGCCGTCTCGTCATCGAGTCGGTTTTCATCGAACAAGAATCCGACGTTCCGGCGGGCCTGGCTCTCCGCTTGGGCCTGCCGTACCCAAGGCGTCTCCTCCAACATCACCGCCTTGAGGTCTTGGTTCTTCTCCATGGGGCTGTCCAGTGCCTCCGTACCTTTCCACTGGTCGAAGACGCGACGGATCTTGGGATCGGAAGCGGCGATGTGTCTTGCGAGAGCATTTGCATAGAACCGGTTGAAGGCCTGCTCACTGCATTCGTGGGGATATTCCATCAGATAGGGAAGCGCCATCACGGCGTACCACGCGGGATTGGACGTCATCTGGACGGTGAGACTTTGATGACGCAACGTGTCGGACCGGCCGGACTGCCTGAGTCTCGAGAAGTCGAACGTCTTCTCCTCCGGACCGCGGACGGGAAGGGGTAGCGACTCGGTGACGAGGATGCGGCGCGACAGCACAGGCAGGAACCCTTCTTCTCCATCGGAGAGCCGGCCTGTCGAGCCCACCGCTTTGTAGATCAATGGGCCCAAGCCATCGGGAACCTGCAAGCGCCACGAGTAGCTGCGCGATTCCTTCGACGGCACTTCGAAGGAGAGATCTCGATCCGTGTTGCCAAGTTGCTCATCAACCGAGTCGCCCGTACGCGCATCGGACAAAGCGAGCCGCACGCTGCCCGTTTGGTCCTCCGGCGATTGGTTGGAAACCTTCACCGTCATTTCCAGCTCGTCCCCCTCGCGCAGGAAACGCGGCGGATGGGGCTCCACCATGAGATCCTTGGCGGTGACGACTTCATCTTCGAGCAGTCCCGAACGCAAGTCCGTGTCGTGGGCAAAGCCCATGAACTTCCACTGCGTGAGCGCTTCGGGCATCGTGAACTCCATCTTCACTCGACCCTCTTCGTCCGCAAGGAGATGGGGGAAGAAGAAAGCGGTCTCGTTCAGGTTTTTGCGCGCTGAAACCGCGCTCAGGTCGGGGGCAGGCTCCGCCGGAGCCTCTTCGTCGGAAGCCTCGGCTTGGAAGAAATCTACCTGCGGGCTTTCACCGCTCACGGTAACCGTTTCTTCCATGGGAGAAGCCGATGCGGCAGCCGGCGCGACGAACTTCGCCATGCGCCGTTCGCCGAAGAACTGGTAGCCCCAGAGATTCCTGACGATGTCATCGGGAAAAGACCTGTAGACGATCCGCACGTTTTTGGAATCCACGAACCAGTTGCCGAGCATGTGCTGTAAGGGTTTTGCCGAGTTCTCGAACCGAGAGCTGAGGTTGGAATGATCAATCCGAAACACGTTCAGCCCGGATGGCCAACCATGAGGAAGGTAAGCGTCCAGCGATTGGTCGTAGAGCGTGGCCACCATTTCCGCCACGGCCTTCTCGGCGTCGGGCCCGGTAATGACGGCCGTCCAGGTTTCCTTTTGCGCCGGCTCCAGCTTGGAAACGAAATGCTCCCACCTCACCGTGAGATTCTTGTTGCTCCAGGGAACATTCACTTGGTGAGTCGTCAAGTAGGCACGATTCTCTCGAACCATGGTCACGTGCAAAGTGAATCCGCCGCGCATCGCTTCACTCACCGCCTGCCGAACAACCATTTGGGTGCGGTCGACAGGCGTCCAAAAACTCTGTAGCACCTTACGCCGGTGCTCGATCTCGATAAACGCTCGACCGGTCGGATACCCCGTGCCCCATAGAGCCCGGAACTCGTCACCGGGCTCCAGACTCCATTCGGGCGCGACCACGAGGTTGGGGATCTTCGCCGCCAGATGGTCCGCATCGGGCTGGAGTACGTGTAACGGCAGTCGCGCGGACACGGGTTTGCCGAACCGATCTTGGGTTGTGAGCAACGCTCGGTAGACTCCCGCCGCCAACTCCAATGAAAGGGTGGTGTTGCCGTTTTCGTCGGTCGTGAAGCCTCGCTCTACGATAACGTCACCCAGCGGCCAGGAGTTGGGATCGGAAAGATCGGGCTCGGGAGGCTCATCCGCCGAGTGTCGGCGCGGCGCATACGGCCCGACGAGCTTCGGACGATGGACCTTATCGGGCTGCTGGAGCCGATGGATCTTGATCGACCCTTCGGCCGGCTGGCCCTCGCCGTCGAGTGTCTGGGTGCTGATGCGAAGCGCCACGGGCCCGTTTTCGGTCAACCATTCTTCAGCAGCCATCGATGCCTGTAGTGCGGTGAATCCAACGTTCACACTCCGTTCGGCCGAACGCGTCTCGCCGGTCGTGTCCGTTACGTCCGCGTGGACCGTGAAATGAAATGTGGGCTCGTCCTCCTCGGACACCGACAGGTCGGGCCTAGCGACGAACTCGATGGGGAAGGTGCCATCCGCGCTCGTCAGGGCCGTCCCGTGAGCTATCTCCTGGCTTCCTTGCCCTCGCGGCGGCGCCCACCAGAAAACCCATCGCCACCAGATCGGGTAGCGCACCTCCCGAACGACCCGATAGCGGACCTTCGCTCCACCAATGGCGGCACCGGTGTAAGCCGTCGCCGTCCCTTCCAGGTGCACGGTAGAGCTCAGCTTAGCTGCCGTCTTCGGTGCGTCCAACGTTACTTGGAATTTCGGCCGCTTGTACTCTTCAACGTTGAAGCTCGCTTGGCCGGCCGGTCCGCTCTCGACCTTTATCGTCATCCGACCCGTGAGCCGATCGCGCGGGGCGGTGAAGCTGCCGCTAAACGACCCGTAATCGTTGGAACGTTGATTCTGCCGCTCGATCGTTTCTCCGTTGCTGTCGACGAACAACACCCTGAGCGTCCGGTTGGAAACGACTTGGTAGTCGTCCGCCTCTTGATCGACACGATGAACCAAGCCCTTGTATCGGATCGTCTGTCCGGGACGGTAAAGCGATCGATCGGTGAAAAACAAGGTTTGCTCGACGGGGCGAGTCTGAAGGTCGTACAGACGCAGGTAGGATTCGTCCCCCGCTGCAAGTTGATCGTCGCCATGAACGGCATGGATCAGAAGACCATGATCGGCGTCTACTCGGAGGGAGAACAATCCGTTTTCATCGGTCATCGTGGTTGGACCGGCAGAAAACACATTGTTCCGCCCGCGCAACCACGCCTGCACCTTCGCATTGGCGATCGGCTCACCCTGGGCGGCACTCAGCACGAACCCCTCGATCTTGCGTTCTCCCCAACGACTGCGAGTGACGATGGCGAGGTCGCTCACCCAAAAGTCGGCAAACGAGACTTGGTTGTCCGAGTCGCCGAAACCGGGGTCAGAGCTGGCAATGAGAAAGTAGAATCCCGGCGGCAGATCCTCGGGCGCTGGCAGCCGTTCGACTCGTTCTCGATAGTCGTCGGTCGGCGGCAGATCCGCGAACCATTGGTGCTCGGGTTCTTTTTGGAGAAGGGACGAGCGGTCATCCTGGTTCAATTGTTCGGGACGGTGTCTGCCTCTCAGACGTTCGAGCCAATCGTATTTCACCGCACGGAAGTAGATTTTCGTCACGTTACGGTAGCGGACCTCGAGAGACGGCCACGGATCGCTCCAGACTCGCTCCGTGGTGACGCCCACCGATTTCGCTTCGATTTGCTGGATCAGGTTGTAGCACTGCCTGCCGCCGACACTGTCGGGGAAGGCTTGCTCTCCCCGTAAGGCCAGTTCGTGTGCCTCGACCAGTTCTCCTTCCTCCTGTAGAACGCCGGCCCAATCTAAGAGAGCACTTGCCGAGATTTCGTGACCTTGCCACTCTTCCGCGAAGCGCTTAAGTGCGTCTTTGTACCGCGCACTTTTCTCTTCACCGAATGCCTGGTTGTAACCGAATCGGAGTCGCAGGAGGTCGACATCGAGGAGCGCCGAGGGGTCGTCGTCGTTCCGGTGAAACTTCAGCAGGTTCTGGTAGAGCCGAATCGCTTTGGCCGTTAGGGAATCGGTATCGGTCATAGCGGTGGTCTCGACGTCCCAGTCGAGAAACGCCTGGATCGGGTCGAAGACGGGGCTTTCGGCTTGGAGGTCGAACGCGTCCTCTGCTTTGGAGGCGACTTGTTCGCCGGAGCTATAGAAGCTCAACGCCTCGTGTGCGAGGAAGTCGTAGAGCGTCGGTCTGTATGCGTCCGGCATGGTCCCTTCGATCAAAAGCTGGTCGTAATCCGCGACCGCGATCGTCTTCAGCTGTTCTTCCGCGGAGAGCGCCTGCGTAAACCGTTTGTCGATTTCGGCGAAAATGCGCGGCAGGTCCCAAGTCGTAAAATCTTCTCCAGGTGGCTGGGCCGTGGCCGTGCGCCGGACAAAACGCCATCGATTCTGTTGGAAGTAGTGCCAGTACCAATTCGCCAATATCGCGTCCATCACCGGCTTCATTTCACCGGGGGCCTCGGCGATAGCTGCTTCCATCCGGGTAATTCTTTCCTCGGGCTTGTTGCCTTCAATGTTGCCCTCGAGGGCGATTTTCATGGCGATCGCTTTGATCGCCTCCGGATAAGCTCTTTCCTCGAGCGCCCCGTCGATGATGGGCTGAAGGTGCTCGATAGCCGTTTTGGGTAGTCCCTGTTGGATCGCTTCCTCGACTTTCTCCCAGTCCGGATCCCGACGTCCCGCCTGCTCGGATTCCATTCCTAGAGTACCCATCGAAACAGTCAATACAGTAGCGGCGAGCGCGAGCAGTGCGACTCTTTTCTTCATAACCACCCCTTCTCAATCATCTCTAAGGCACAAGTCTCGGTTATGTGCGAGCGGGACATCGATACAGTGTAAAGGAGCCAACGAGACTTCCGAAATCAAAAAGCCCGGCAAATCACAAGTTTGAAACGGCTCTCGTCAACTCGCAGCCAACCATGTCCTTCACGCCTCACTGAAGATACCGGACTGAGGCACGTTTATTCCTTTGAAAGAGGTGGTGGGGTAACGCTCGAGCTCGAGAAAAGCGCGCTCTACAGTCGCCAGAGATAGGACGCTTTGAAGAACAGCCCTCGTTGGGACTCCCGGAAGCGGTCGAAGGGATGGTAGGCACCGTTACGCCATTCAATCTTCTCGTACAACGAGCCGTACCCGAAGTGGATGACCGTTCCGGGGATGTAGGTGAAGGAGGCCAAGAAATCGGTCAAGATCTCATCATAGAAGGCGTTGTGCTCGACGATGCCCCGAATGAAGAGATATTTGTTGAACTGATAGGTAAATCGGCCCCGTGTGATGGCGTAGTCGTAGATACGCTCGCCGTCGAACCGTCGCGTGAAGTTCGAGTAGGTGTAACTTAGACGAGCATCGATCTTGTCCGCAGGCTGCCAGCGTACCGCGGCCGTCACGTTTTGGCTATCTCCTTGATAGGGTTCTCGTGAATAGAAGATGGCTCCGCTTTGACCATAGGAGAGACTGAAGAAGAGATCCCTCGTGATCTGACTACTAGCACCCGCGCCAAAACCGGTGGTGTTGAACTCCTCGGCCAGAAAGACTTCCGTAGAGTAATGATAACGGAAGGTGAGGTTGGAGCTCCGCGGAAACACCAACCGGGCCTGAAGCCAATTGGAGGATTCCCATATACCGCTGAACCTGTCGTACGTGTGCTCGCTCACCACGCTCGGGTCGATTCTTTGAATGAAACCACTAGAAGGGTAGAGCTTCGGTCCGACCTCGGCCCGTGCCCGAGACACACCGGACCGGTTCAAATAGCCGACTTCAGTGCGAAATCCCTCGGAGATATCGAGTGCCGTCAATCCTATGTTCCAATTGCGGTTGCTGAGGCGATAGTCCGCCCCGACGGCATGTCCATCGGTCCGCCGCGGCAGATCCTCGGCGTCCGTCTGAGAGCCAAAGGCGTGGTAGGTGATGGTGGAAGACTGACCCGTTCTCACCAGGCCATCGACACCGAAGACACGGTTGAAACCATTAGAGCGTTCCTTACCCGTGAAGAAGCCCCCGATATAGCTATCGCCCTTGATCGAACGCTTGTACCGAAGAATAGCAAAGTCCCCGTCCTCACCGGTGAAGTCCCAGTTCGATAGCTCGTCTCGAGAGTAAAGAGCCGCGATCGTGTCCGATGTACTGATCCCACCCGAGAGCTTCACGCCGGCTAAGGGATTGACGATGTTTCTCGTATGCACAACCGCCCGCAGTGGATCGGATTGCGTCGGCCCGCCCGCGTTCCAATACTCGATGCCCTCGAGAAAAAAAGGTCTCGTTTCTGGAAAAAACAAGGGAGCTCTCAAGTTGATATCGATCTGCCCGGCGTCGGCTTCGACCTGACTGAAGTCGGGATTGATGGTGCCGTCGAGAATCAAGTCAGAGGTGATTCCGTATTTGGCGGTCAAGCTCAGATCGGTTTGATCCCCGGCATCGACGAGGTCGTTCGCCTCCAGTTCGTTGCGCTGACTATGGGTGATGGCGGGTAACAACTCGAAGAGTTGGTAGTGCTCGACGTCCTCATAGACGATGAGATGCGTCTGGTTCAGCCAATCCTCTCCGCGTTTGGGATCGAGCGGTGGATAGGTGCCCATCGAGGACAGCCGAGAGACCCGGCGCTCGAAGATGACCCCCATTTGTACCGGCTCCGTAGTGCGGTATCGAATGCTCTTGAAGGGGATGCGGATCTCAATGGTGTATCCCTTGTCATCGATGTTTCCGGCGCTGTACCAAACCACGTCGAACCCAACGTCCTCTGAGCCCGCCGCGTACCGGGTGTCTCGTTGGATCCCCAACGGGTTGACGTAGAAGGTATAGAGAGACTGCTGGTCGTAGAAGGAATCCAAATTGATGCAGATCCAATCGTCTGGTTGGATTTTGTCGCGAGCGGAGACAGAGGCTTTTATCTTATCCGGCTCACTGTCGAAGCTTCGGAAGGCAAAGTAGAGATTCTCCCTGTCGTAGGCGAAATAGACTTCGGTATCATCCGCCATGTCCTTGCCGAAATCGGGGTACCAGGTTTTGAAGCCCGCGACATGCGGCGCTTGCTTCCAGACGTCGTCATCGAGCTTACCATCAATGACGGGAGGAGTATCCGTTTTAAGCGGAGTGAAAGGCTCGGTCGTGTTGGCAAGGAGTTGACCGGAAGCGAGACAAGCAACCAAGACAGCAGCTATTCGCATCAACCTTCTATCACGTTCGCTGGCCGCGTTTTGGTCTCCCACCATACTACCCCAACCATTGGTGATCAGGAAAGTTCAGCAGGATAATCTGGCGTTGCTGCCTCGGCTTTCGGACAAACGAACCCATTTGTCTGGATATGTGACGAACCAGCCACACAAACCGTCACGACGGTGAGGGGAGGTAGCCGTTGACGATGTCCTCCAACAGCCCCTTCGCCAAGAGTATTTGGTCGATGGCCTCGCGGACCGCACCGTACCCGCCTCGAGCACGTGTGACATAGTCCACCCGGGTTCGAACTTCTTCGTGGGCATCGGATACGGCGATGGACAGACCCACGCGCAGCAGAATAGGCAGATCCGGCAGATCGTCTCCGATGAACACCACTTGTTCTTCGGTGAGGCCTTCTTGCTCGAGGGCTTCTTCCAATGCCGGGACCTTATCGATCACACCCAACCTGACGAAATCCATCTGGAGCTGACGAGCCCGTGCGATCACCGCCGAAGACTCCCGCCCCGAGATCACGCCCACTTTCAAGCCGGCGCGTCTTGCAAGGACGATCCCGACTCCATCTCGGGAATGGAATCGCTTGGTCTCCTCGGCCCCGCCATACTCGAAGGTACCGTCCGTCAATACCCCATCCACATCCGTCAACAGCATCCGGATGCGGCGAGCTTTCTCTCGAAATGTCGCGTCCATGGTCACCTTTATAGCATGAATTCCGATGAGAACATTCCGCGTATACAATAACGTCCCATGGCGTCATTCGTCACATCCTGCCCACGGAATTGTTACAGCACTTGTAGCATGCGCGTTCACGTCGAGAACGGCCGGATCCGCAAACTCGAGACCCATCCCGAGAACCGGGCGACGGTCGAGGGACCGTGCTTGAAAGGACTGAGCTACGTGGAGCGGGTCCATTCTCCTGACCGCCTTCTTCACCCCTTGCGTCGTCGCCCCGGAACGGACGACTTTGACACCGTCTCTTGGGACGAGGTCCTGGGTACGATTGCCGAAAGGCTCGACCAATACCGAACCGAGTACGGCCCACAAAGCGTCTTTTTCTATGAAGGAAGTGGCACCAAAGGCATTCTGAATCGCGTCTCTCACCGTTTCTGGCGTCTCTTCGGAGGCTACACGACGACCTACGGCGATCTCTGCTGGCCCGCCGGCCTCGAGGCGACTCGATTGACTTTGGGCGACAACCGGCACTCCGCGCCTTGGGACTTGGCCAATGCTCAGCTCATCGTCATGTGGGGAAAGAACGCCGCCGAGACCAACATCCATCAAACCGTCTTCATCGACCAAGCGCTCGAAAAAGGAGCCCAGCTCGTCGTCATTGATCCGCGACGAACACAGACCGCGGAACGTGCTCATCTTCTCGTTCAGCCACGGCCGGGGACCGACGGTGCGCTCGCTCTAGCCATAGCTCACCTTCTCATCAAGAACGGAAACACCGACCGCTCGTTCATCGACCAACATGTCCTCGGATTCGCCGAGCTCGAAGAAAGCGTCAGAGACTTCACGCCCGAGAAAGCCTCGGAGATCACCGACGTTCCCGTGGAGTACATCCGACGTCTCGCCGAAGACATGGGCAGGACCAAGCCCATGACGATCTGCGCGGGATTCGGGATGCAGCGCTACTCCAACAGCGGACAAACAATGCGGGCGATTCTGTCTCTCCTTGCCGTCACAGGAAACATCGGCAAGCCCGGCTCGGGATGGAAATATGCCAACCTGGCGAGCCATATCTTCGATGACGTCAAAGACCCTGTTGCTTTTTATCCGCCGGAAAGGCCCGACGGCGTAGCACGCATATCCGTTTCCACGGCCCGACTCGGCAAGGACATGCAGAATCAAGTCGACCCGCCGCTCAAGATGCTGTGGGTCGAGCGAGGGAATCCCGTCACTCAGAATCCAGAAACACACACAGTATTGGAGTCCATCCGTCGCGCTCGATTTCCGCGTCGTGGTCGAGCAGTTCATGACCGATACGGCTCGGGAGGCCGACATCATTCTCCCGGCCAAAACGATGTTCGAACAAACGGATGTGATCAATGCTTATTGGCACGACTACATCCAGATCAAACAAAAGGTGATCGACCCACCGGGGGAGGTCAAGCCGGAAACGGAGATCTATCGTTTGCTCGCCGAGCGTCTGGGCCTGCCAAAGGATCAGATCGCGGAACAACTACCGGAATCTTCGGACGAGGCCATCGATGCCTTCCTGGAAGAACACCTCGAGCCCTTCCCCGAGTTGACGCTCGACAAGCTCAGGAAAGGCCCCATCTTGTCTCCATCTCGTGAGGAGGTGGCTTGGTGCAACACCGATTTTCCAACGCCATCGGGAAAGATTGAGATTCTCTCGCATGAGGCGGCTGCCCGTTGGGAGACCGACACTCTACCCGCTTACCACGAGCCTATCGAGTCGATACGAACCAACGGCAAGTACCGCTTCTATCTCATGACTCCCACGACAAAGAACAACATCCATTCTCAATTTCACAACTTGGAAATGATCCGTGATGTGAGCCCCAAGTTCTCGGCGACGGTCCATCCTGCCGATGCCCGCGAAAAGGGCATCCAAGAAGGAGATCGGATTCGTGTCTTCAATGATCGCGGCGAACTGAAGCTCGAGGCTCGATTCGATTACGGTCTCAAAAGAGGGTGCTTGGTTGTCCCCAACGGTTGGTGGATCCCCGACGGCGGTACGGTGAACTTCCTCTCGGAGGGCCGAGAGACCGACATGGGTCATGGTGCAGCCTTCCACGAGAACCTTGTCGACATCGAGAGACTCTAGGCGTGCAAAAGGCTTTCGTTTTCGACCTCAACCGCTGCACAGGCTGCGACGCCTGTGAGATTGCCTGCAAGATCGAAAACGAGCTTCCACCCGGCATGAGCTGGCGCCAGGTCGTCACCTTCAACGAATCGCGACTGCCCGGCATTCCACTCTTTTCGCTCTCGCTGGCCTGCAACCATTGTCTCGACGCCCCCTGCAAGGAAAAATGCCCGGCTCTCGCTTACAGCAAAGACGAAAGGACGGGAGCCGTTACTATCAACCCTTCGCTTTGTATGGGCTGCAAGTATTGCCAATGGGTCTGCCCTTACGATGCCCCCAAGTTCAATGCCACCACGGGCGTCGTCGAAAAATGCACCTTTTGTTCACACCGATTGAAAGAAGACCTGGACCCGGCCTGTACGACGGCCTGCCCGACGGCCGCACTTCGATTCGAAGACTACTCGAAAGAAGATGCCAAGGAACAGGTCGACATCCCCGGATTCTGGAAAAAAAGGATCATACCGGCAATTCACATCGAGCCTTTGAGGAGAGGGACACGTCCTCCTCAAATGCATCACAGCTATGATCTCAACGAGCTTCCCCATGAAGCGAACGGTTCCTTTTCAGGGCTGAAGTCGAAGGTGTCGCTATCTAGTGAATGGCCGTTGCTCCTGTTCACCTTGACGGCGGCGGTCCTGGTGGCGCTTTTTCATTCGTGGATCGTCGCCACGATTCCCGTTCCTCTCATTCCCTTTGCCCTGGCCGGGGTCGCTGCCATGGGACTCTCCACGGTTCACCTCGGAAAACCGACGCGGTTCTATCGGGCCATCTTCAATTGGCGGCGATCGTGGGTGAGTCGCGAGATCCTGTTGTTCTCAACATTCTTCGGCGGGGCTTTGTACTTCTTCAACTTTGCCCCCTTCGATAGGCTCATCGGTTCTCTGGTGGCGGCTTCGGGCTTCGCCGCCTTGTTTGCCATGGACAAGGTGTATCAGCTCGACACCAGCCTATCGACGAAGGGACTCGACAGCGCTTCGGTGCTTCTCACCGGTGTCTACCTGGTCGGTGTCTTCACTCAACACCCCTGGCTCCTCTTTGCCTTGGGTGCGGTGAAACTCGTCCTCTATCTGCTCCGTGGGCTACCGAGGATCCACAAGAAGACGCGTCAACGCCAGTGGTTGTTCTCGCTGAGAATTCTCACGGGATTCGTGGTGCCGATTCTTTTTTGGGTGTTCGCGGGCACAGACCTCTACGGTCTCATCGTTGCCAGCATCTTGACGGGAGAGGTCGTGGACCGGGCCGAGTTCTACATGGATCTGGACTTCACTCACCCCAGCGCTCAGGCACGCCACGATCTCGCAACGATGGTCGCGTACAAGCCCGTGGTTCTTGGCTAGACCTCACCGAGGTCAACGGATGCTCGCGCCATGATCACGTGGACAGGTTCCTGAGCGACGCACTTTCAGGAATATTCTTACAGACGACGGACCTCGGCGACGATCGTCTTCTTTACGTCGTCCCAGGCGACCTCGCGCAGCATGCGGGGCATCGGCTCCGTTTCAGCGTCGTCGAAAAACACAAGAGATTTAAGCAAGTGGTACTCGTTGTAGTCGACGCGGGTGAACCGGCGACGCAGGAGCTTGAACACGGTCTCTAGCGAACCCCCGCCACGAAGGTAGAAATAGAGGTCGACGAAGTCCTTGCGGCTGCCCCGGCCACCGATGGCAACGATCTTCATGACCGCGATGTCCTGCGGGTCGGCAACCTTGATCCCTCGGTAAGCGATTCCGTCGAACAGCAGCGGGGCCTCGGCCTGCAGAAAGCTCAGCCGAATCCCCTCGACCACGGCGTGAAGTGTGTCCTTGGCACGGCTCTGTACCGAGGTGGTTCCGATCAGGGAGAGGTCCCGGATCAGATCAGAAACTTCGAACGTCTCGAAACGGAAGAAGTCGAGATCGTCTGAGTAGCGATGGCCGATTTGCAGGGCCAGTCCGGTACCGCCGGCCAATATCCAGCCGGTGGGCACCCCCGCAGAGACCAGCCGACGTACGAGCCTCCACGCGTCAGGGTCGAGCACCTTCGGATGCATGACGCTCCTCTCCCAGGATGAGTCTCCAGTAGTTGCGCGTTCTGTCGTCGACGCCGCGTCGTTTCAGCGTCTTACGGATAGCGGTGTCACCGAAGAACTCGCGGGCGACCTCCACTTCCTTCCGGCCGCCGAAAACGAGCACTCGTTCCAGAACCCACTCCGCGTACTGGTGAAGATCCTCTTCCACAAGGTCATGGTCCCAGAAAAGGTCCGCAATGGTCCTCACGACCTGGCGCGTTGAGTGCGGGCCGCGCGCGCGTCGGGGTCCCGCTGTCTCGACGAGTCGCACCTCCACTCGTACCCCGAGCGCTGCCCCAATCTTCTTCAACGTCGTTAGCTCGAAGCGGTCCCAGCCTCCCTCGTAGCGGTGGATCGTTGGGGCACTCGTTCCTGCCCGCTGCGCGAGCTCGGCAAGCGACCAGCCGCGATCTCTTCGAAGCTGCCGGATTCGATGCCCGAGAATGGTGGCCTCCCCGCCGCCATTATTATCACCCATGATAATATTCTACTGGGCAATTAGATTCGTTTCAACCTTCTTGAGTGCTTGAGTTCTCGAGTTCTTGAATTCTGGGACGAACGAGCAACCGTGGCAAAGATATGGCGCCACGGTTGCTCGATAAGTCCCCTACTTCTTCTTCACTGGATCTGGCGGGCGAGCGGGAAGCTTCATAGGCTTTTCTTTCATCGCCTTCAAGACTTCCTCGATACCTCGGTCGAGCTGCGGATCTTTACCGGCACTGACGGAAGTTGGATCGTTCTCCACCACGATGTCCGGTTCCACACCGTGTCCTTCGATGATCCACTCGCCGTCCGGCGCGTTGAAACCTGAAAGGGGCACTATCGACAAACCGCCATCCAGCAAAGGACCGCGGGGAGAATAACCGACCACGCCACCCCAGGAACGCTTGCCAATCAGCGGACCGAGACCCGCCTGGCGGAAGGCATATGGGAAGATGTCACCGTCCGACGCCGAGGTTTCACTGAGCAAGCAAACCATGGGTCCATGAAAGACGGTCGCCGGGTAGGTACCTGGATCGGACCTCATGCTGCCAAAAGAGGTCGCCAGCAGCTTGCTGTCGAGCCGCTCGATGATCCACTGGGAGACGTTCCCACCACCGTTGTTCCGCACGTCGATGACGAAGCCTTCCTTGCGGATTTGGGGATAGTACCACTTGATGAACTCGCGGATACCGTTCCCGCCCATGTCTGGAATGTGAAGATAGCCGACTCGGCCGTCGGTGACTCTGTTGACGTAGTCGTGGTTGTGCTTGACCCAGTTGTAGTAGAGGAGGCTCTGCTCGCTCGTAATCGGCGTATAGGTGACGTCTCGGGAGCCCTCATCTTTCGGCTCATCGTTCAGTGTCAACGTGACGGTGTGGGTCTTGTGTTGAAGGTGGCGATAAGGGTTGTCATTGGCTCCGAGGTTCACGCCGTCGATGGCGAGAACATAGTCACCGACCTTGGCATCGACGCCCACCTCGGTCAGGGGTGAACGGTAACGCTCTTCCTCGTTTTGGCCGGCGAAGATCTTGGCGATCCGATACCGACCCGCCGCCTCGTCGAGCTCGAAACGAGCCCCTGGCAGTCCCACCTTGGGGCGATCGGGAATCTCGAAGTCGCCGCCCTGGATGTAGGTGTGGCCGATGTTGAGCTCAGCTACCATCTCTCCGAGCACGTAGTTGAGGTCGGAACGATGGGCGACGTGTTTCACCAAGGGGCGATACTGTTCGCGCAAGGCCTCCCAGTCGTAGCCGTGCATATTCTCTACATAGAAGAAGTCGCGGTACTGACGCCACGCTTCATCGAAGATCTCGAGCCATTCCTGAGACGGTACGCGGTCCACCATGAGCCCCGAAGTGGAAACAGTCTTCTTGTCCTTGGCGTCTGGTTTGGCGTCGTAAAGATTGAAGTCACGCCCTTGTTGGACGAGCACCTTGGACCCATCGAGCGAGATCGCGTAGTTGGCAGCGTCCTCTGTGACGGTAGAGGCTTTTCGATCCTCGAGACTGAAAATCATGAGAGCTGCCTTGGCGTAGCTCTCACGACCGTAAAAGAAAGCACCTCGGCTGCCATAGAGGATGTGCCCTTTTGTTGCCGAAAGTCCACCGTAGTTGTCGGCCTCGATGGGTACCCGGATGGCGCGCCCGGCTAGACCATCGAAATCGATTTGAATGGCGTCCTTCTCGTCCTCGGTCTTCTCTGCCTCGTCCTTCTTGTCTTCTTCTGTTTTGTCTTCGCCTTCTTTCTCCTCATCGACAGTAACCTCGTCACTTTCAGGCGGGAAGGGATTCTCGACATCCTTCCGGAGTGCCAGCGCAAAGATGCCGTGACTCCGGTTCCCGGCGTAGTTCCATTCGATGTCACTAATCTGTGGAGCGTACTCACGGCGAGAGATGTAATAGAGAAAACGACCTTCCGGATCCCAGGCGGGATTGAACTCATCGAACATACCACCCGTCACGCGGCGCAACTGTTCGTCCGCTGTGCTCCAGATGTATATCGACTGATAGCCTGTGGGATCGGTCAACGAGAACGCGAGGTATCCGCCTTTAGGCGACCATACGTAGTCACGCACGAGTCCCTGCTGTTCTTCGGCAATCTCCTCGAGATCTCCGCTCTCGATGGTGAGAACGAAGATCTTTCCCTCCTTGTCGGAAAAGGCGAGACGCTTGCCGTCCGGGGACCACTCCGGTTGGTAGCGCATACCTTTCCCGCCTCGCGTGAGCTGTTCAGGTTCGGACGAACCCTCTTGATCGATGACGTAGACCTCGTCCTCGCCGGTCATGTCCGAAATGAAGGCGATCTTCTTTCCGTCAGGAGACCATCGAGCCCATTTGTCGTGGGCGTTTGAAGAGTTCGTGAGGTTCCGCGTCGGACCCTTTTCGATGGGTGCCGTGAAAATGTCGCCTCGAGCAACGAACAACGCCCGCTCGCCCTTTGGTGAAAGCTCGAAGTCCTCGATGTTCTTGTCCGCCGGGTAACGCGAGGGTCTCATGGCCAATCCATCATTGGGAACGTTGATGGAGATCTTTTGGTCCTGACCCGAGTTGATGTCGAAAATCTGAAGCTCACCGTTTGTCTCGTAGACGATACGGCTCTCGTTGTCGGAGCTCGGCCAGCGGACATCCCAGGTCGTACTTCGGGTGAGCTGCTCGACCGACTCGGAGGTGATGTCATACGCATAGAGGTTCAGCGTTCCGTCTCGATCCGAAGAGAAATAGATCTTGTCGCCAATCCACATGGGGTCACGATCGCTACGGGGATCGTTGGTGAAGTTCTTCGATGCGTTAGTTTCCAAATCGAAGATATACAGATCTTGCGCCCAACCTCCTTGATAACGCTTCCAGGTGCGAAAATCCCTGAAAAGAGGTGAATAGGCGATCTTCTTGCCATCGGGCGAGAGGTCTCCGGCCCCGGATGTGGGCATGGGCAGCAGCCTGGGCAAGCCTCCCGTAGCGGTCACGGTGTAAAGAGCACTCAGTGTACGGCCGCCATCGGCATCCCTGAGGGCTCGGAAGACCACCGATTTACCGTCCGGAGTCCAGCCAACGACGTGGTGGTCGTAGCCCCACCGTGGGGAGAGTGGGCCTTGAGCCGGATAGAAAGTGAGCTGTTTGGGCACACCCCCCGTTGCGGGAACCACGTAGACTTGCTCGTCACCGTCGTATTGACCGGTGAAGGCAATCCATTTCCCATCGGGTGAAAATTTGGGAAAGATTTCCTGGCCTGGGTGGCTCGTGATCCTTGCGGCGAGACCGCCACTAGCCGGCGACGTCCAGATATCTCCACCGTAGCAGAACGCGACTTTGTCACCGTGGATGTCCGGGAAACGCAATAGCTTGGTTTGAGCACCGGCGGTCGTCACCGCCAGCAGGAAAAGCACACCTGCGGCGCTCAGAAGTGCTGTTCGACGAAAAAACGACATAGATCCTCCTTAAGAATCACCAATTACCAGTACGAGATCGCTGTATCGTATGTTTCATGGGGTGAACAACCCCCCTCGGTGAGGCGCGCGATGATAATGCGAGAGTTGTCGCCAAGGCAAGTTGCTACTGAAGGCGAAAACCGGGAGCATTGAGTCCTATGGCAGGTTATGTCTTCGCGGCTCTCGCAGGCCTCCTATTTGGCCTCCAAGGGGCTTACGGCAAGGTTCTGGCAAGACGGATTCCGCCGATGCTCTTAGCGTGGGGGATGTTCGCTTTTACGACGCCAGTCCTGACCGTTCTATTGCTCTTCGACGGAATCCCAACCGTCGATTGGTACAACTTCGTGTGGGCCACCGGCCTGAGTGTACTGGCAAACTTGCTGGCCTGGAGCTTGTTCTTCCGCGCCTTGCAGGTATCCGATCTCGCCCATACGATGCCCTTCACCGCTTTGACCCCCGTGTTTCTCATCCCGGTGGCCTACGTCCTTTTGGACGAGCTCCCCAATGCCGTTGGGCTGGCCGGCATTTTGTTCATCATCGCCGGCGCGTACGGTATTCACATGTCCTCCGGTCACCTCCTCGATCCCTTTAGAATGCTTTTCAAGAATCGGGGAACCCGTTGGATGCTGATGACCGCTCTCGTATGGAGTGTTTCCGCAACCGTCGACAAAGTTGCCGTTTTGGCGAGCTCTCAGATGTTCTACGGTTTCACACTCAATCTCTGCTTGTCCGTCGTGTACTTACCCTATTTGATTCGATATCAGTCCAAAGCGACATTGGCCGTGCGAGATAACTGGCGGGGTTTGTTCCTCCTCGGACTGATGACGGGCCTGCAGATGCTCGCCCAGTTCACCGCGCTGAAGGTTCTGCTCGTCAGCTATGTCATTGCCTTCAAGCGTACGGGTGTCCTCGTAAGCGTTGTCTTCGGCGCCGCCGTCTTGGGAGAAAGGAACGTCAGGTGGAACCTCGTCTGTACCGCCCTGATGATAGCGGGCGTCTTTCTCTTAGTGCAGTGACAACCCTTCTTGGGTACTTGAGTACTTGAGTACTTGAGTACTCTATTACCTACTCGTATCTCAGCGCTATGACCGGATCCACCTTGGTCGCCCGGCAAGCCGGACAAAGCTGGACATCGCTGCGATGACGATGAGAAGAGTCGATGCGACCAACTCTCTTCGGGCGCAGACTTCAACACGCGAGCGATCGCTTCCGCCAGCTTCTCCCATTTGGTCGTCTCGACAGCGAGGCGCTTTCGCCCGGTTGCGGTCAAGCGGTAAAACTTGGCGCGACGATTGTTCTCCGACTCCAATCGCTTCCGCAACGTTGTGTGATTTTCCCCTCGTTCCGATGACGGGAAATACCGCCACCCATGGTCACATCATCGAGCGACATCAACACGTAGAGTGACTAGAGAGAATGCCGGGTTTTTATTGCCATTGAAGAGGTGGCCCCTTTCTTGTCGGGTCCACGGTCATCCCAATAGGGTCTTCGGGAGGCTTGATGTGACGGTAGATGTGACACACGATGAAGATTTTGCGGTCGAGTGGATTGGTATGCATTCCGCCATCGCTCTTTCACGGGTGCTGAAGAAAATCGCTTGTGAGGAACGTAGTGGCGACTTGCAAGTTGCATTCGGCGAGGCCACCAAAACCATCTACCTCAAGGAAGGGCTCGTTGTCTTTGCAGCCAGCAACAACCTGCAGGATCGACTGGGCGAAACGATGCTTCAAGACGGTCGGATATCGGAACGCGAGTTCAATCTTGCGAGCCACTTGATGCGGACCGAGGGGCGCAAATTCGGAGAAGCTTTGGTCCATATGGGTTTGCTGTCAGCTAAAGAACTGGAACGCCAGCTCCAATTCCAGTTCAATCGGATTGTGACGTCCCTCTTCAAGGTTCATGAAGGTATCTACACCTTCGAGGAGCGACCACCAGCCATCCCGGACGAGCTCCTGGTTCGTATCCCCATTCCCTACTTGTTGCTCGATGGTCTTCGGAGTGTCTCGGACAAGAGTCTCCTCCTGACTTGCCTGCCGCCACCAAAACAGAAGCTGCGAGCTACAACCCGTGTATATAGCAATTTTGACATTTGTGACCTCGATCCGAATGAAATGGCGGTGCTACGTGCCGCCAAAGAGGGCGCCACCATCAAGTCGATCGTCGAGACCTGTGACACGGACTACGCCAAGGTGCTTCGAACTTGCGGAGCACTCTACATCATGGGCTTCTTGGAACCGGAAAGCACGACGGCATCCGAAGGCGACATTGGAAGAAGGATCACCGATGCCTTCTTCGACATGGAGGATTCAACGGACCCTCAAATCCTAGGGGTCCCATCTGTCGCCGACCGCGAGCAGATCGATAAAGCCTATATCTTGCGCCGGATGGAATGGACTCATATCCGCCGGCAAGTGGCCAACGAGCCAGCCTTAGAGTTGCAGGTCTCAGAAATACTCTTCCGTCTTGCGGCAGCCTACCACCACCTCGTGTCGGAGAAATTGCCTCAGCCTACCCCATCGGTTTTCACCGACGCTGAAGTGGATTCGCCCTCACCGGTTGTAGAAAGGGAGGAAGAAGGAAACGCCACAAGAGAGGCCAGACGTCCCAAAGAAGAGGTTCTTCGTGACGCCAAGCTCCACATTCAGGCGAGGGACTGGGCGGGGGCCATACCTTTTCTTTTCGAGCTCGTCGACTTCGAGCCTGAAAACGCTACCTTCAGGGGTCTATTGGCGAAAGCCATGTTCAAACATCCCGTCATGCGCAGAAATGCGGAACGACATTTCCTCGAAGCCATCCGACTATCGCCCGGGAATGCGGAGCTTCACACCTGGCTCGGTCTCTACTACAAGTCCTTTGGCATGGGTCTACGTGCTGACAGTGCATTTCGTACGGCTCTCGAAATCGACCCTGGAAATCGCATCGCCCGGAAGCATCTTTCGAGCGGCGCAAACGTAACGGGACACATTCAGAACCCGTTCAGGAGAATCGCGACGCCACTCTGATGACGCGTCCTCATCGTGGCGGCCAGAGGCTGGAAGCCGGGTCCGGTCAGACATCCAACGTATCTGCCCATTGATTTTACTGGACTCGATCGGCTTTCGTTACGTGGCCTTCGCGTTCCATCCGCACGCTAACAGCCTTCCCTTCTTCCACGGTGAAGATGATTTCCAGATAGTCATCGACGGTGGGAAGAAAAACGTGGTTACCCACGGGCCGCAATCTCATTCCCATCGCGGATAGTGCTCCCTCTTCAATCGAGACTTCAATGGGAGCGCGGCCGGCATCATATACGCCGGAGTATATAGAGAGGGCCTCTTCCGGCAGCTCGACGACATCCACAACCTTTTCGGGGATCCCGAGAAGGGCGCGGGCAATTCGGCTTTCGAGATTGTCGGGCCTAGCCGTGCCCGTGTTACACAAAACCACCACGGTGAGGCCCTCTGTTGGATAGTGGGATAGTTGGGTGCGGAAGCCATTGATCCCGCCGCCGTGGGAGATTTTTGTGTGTCCCTTTGGTCACCGATCCCAACCGGTATACCGTACGCTCCGTCGCCTCCACCTGGTTTTCGAGATCCGCGAAACCATAGCCCTTGGCGATGATGAGCTCGCCGCTTTTCTGGACAGCGATCGAGGTTCCTACGACTCGATCTCGTGCCAGGCCCTCTTCGACGATGGCATCGATTGTTTTGATGAGTTCATCGCGGCCGCCTTCCGGAGCCGTGCTCGAAGCAGAGCAACCGACAACCAAGAGCAAGACTGAAGAAAAGAACACCCAACGGTACACGACCCACCTCCGCCAAATATGCAATTGATTGACCTCCTTGCCTTCGCCGAAAGACGAGGATAACAGGTATTCTGAGTTTTCCACAGTTTTCGAACGCCGTGGGGTCTGACCTGGTCTGACCCCATTCCGAACGCTTGGGGTCCAGGCGTCGCATATTGCATCAAGGCGTAGGTTCTTGTAGTTTCTTGGTGAATCAGGAGGGACTCCAATGAGGCTCGAGTTATTGATGGTGCCGATTCTGGCGGGCTGTGCTGCCCCAACACCAAACGTCGACACCCCAGAGGACAAATCGCCTGTTCTCATCATGCAGGAACCCACCACCACGGCGAGCTTGCGAGGACTTTCGGTCGTGAGTGATTCAACCGCCTGGGCGAGTGGCGCCAACGGAACCTATTTGCGAACGACCAACGGTGGGGAGAGTTGGGAGACCGGTACCGTGCCTGGTGCCGACAGTCTCGACTTCAGAGACGTAGAGGGTGTGGACGCAGAAACGGCCTATCTCTTGAGCGCGGGAGAGCCTGCAAAGTTGTTTGGAACAACGGACGGTGGTGCTCAGTGGCGGGAGCTCTACAGCAATGATACGCCCGGGATTTTTTTCGATTCCATGGCCTTCTGGGATGGCAACAGGGGTATCGCCTTTAGCGATCCGGTTGAGGGAAGTTTCGTCATCATTAAAACGACCGATGGCGGCACCACATGGGAGCAAGTACCACCCGAGAATTTGCCTCCAGCCAATGACGGTGAAGCGGGGTTTGCGGCGAGCGGGACCATGGCGGCTGTCCAGGGCGGCACCGACGCCTGGATTGGAACGGGCGGGAAGACGGCCCGCGTTCTTCGGTCCTCCGACCAAGGCTCGACTTGGGAAGCGGTCGAGACACCGATGCGAAAAGGAGAGTCTTCGACCGGCATTTTCTCGATCACGTTCTGGGACCCATCAAACGGAATGATCGTCGGCGGGGACTACCAAGATCCTGACAACCAAGAGGCCAATGCGGCTCGTAGCACCGATGGTGGGCTCACTTGGAAGTCTGTCGATGGCTCGCCACCTCTGGGATTTCGGTCCGGGGTGGCCTATGTCCCTCACACCGACCCACCGATGCTGATCGCCGTCGGCACTTCGGGGATGGACATCTCCCGGGACGGGGGGATGACTTGGACTTCGCTTTCGACCGAGGGCTACCATACGGTAGCTTTGTCGCCATCAGGTCGAATCGGCTGGGCCACTGGCGCGGAAGGGCGCATTGCGAAGATACAAATATCTATGAATTGAGGGCGTCCTCGAGCCTTTCCACGAACGCTACCTGCGCCGGAATGAGTTTGAGCCTTGCCTCCTCGGGCGAGAAGAAGGCGGCGCGATCGACTTCGGGAAACGTCCCTGTTCTTCCAGAGCGAGGAGGCCACTCCATGTGGAACGTATTGCTGGTGATAGCGTTCGGGTCGCAATCGCCCTCGAACGCCCAGGCTAGAACGACTTTGCCGCTTTTCTGAGTGATCGCTCCGAGGCTCAAATACCCTTCTTCGGGTGTTTCGAGCCCAGTTTCCTCCGTGAATTCCCTACGAGCGGCGCCCAGCCGGTCTTCTTCTTCCTCAACGAGCCCTTTGGGAATGCTCCAGGCTCCCCGATCCTTCTTTGCGAAGAACGGTCCGCCCGGATGCACGACGAAGAGCTCAACACCTGCCGTTCCCCGTCGGAACATCAGCAGACCGGCACTCCGTTTCTTCCCTTCCGTCAACCTATCTCTCTTTGGGGCCGATGCCTAGCTCGTCAGCGTGCGGCTTCAGGGCATCGACGATGAACTGGACGTGCTCGGCCATTCCGACGCCGAGCAGCTCCGCGCCTTTGTTGATCTCCTCGCGATCAACCTTGGCCGCGAAGGCCTTGTCTTTCAACTTCTTTCGAACGCTCTTGGGCGCAAGTGTCGTCACTCCCTCGGGACGGACGAGACAGGCGGCGATGATGAAACCTGTCAGCTCGTCGCAAGCCAGTAAAGCCTTGTCGAGTTGAGTCTCGTAAGGAACACCCCACTTCGTGTAATGCGCCGAGACGGCGTGAGCGATCTCCTCCTCACCCTGTTCCCTTAGCCAGGCCACCGTGCGATTAGGGTGATCTTCGGGCCATTGCTCGTAGTCTGCATCGTGCAACATTCCAGCCACGCCCCATTTCTCTTCGTCGACTTCCCCTCCACCGTATTGATAGGCAGCCTTTCGCATGACGATTTCCACCGCTCGCGCGTGCTTCCGCAACGAATCCGTCTTCGTCCAATCGCACAGATGTTGCCAGGCCTGCTCCCGCGTCAACATAGATGTCACCTCCCGATCGTCTCTTTCTTCTTGATCGAACCCGCAGTTTATCAAGCCAGGCCTCGCCAGGGCGAACTGACATCGGAATTCCGACAACCTTCGTCCATCAATAATAGAATGTGGGGAGTATGGCCAAGCCCATACTGCCTGTCCAAGTCGAATGCTACGCCGGGTACCGAGGTGACGAAGAGCCTCGAGTGTTTCTCGTCGATGGCCGCCGAGTCGTCATCGTTCGCCTCGAGAGCCGTTGGCTCACCCCCAGCCATCGTTACTTCGAGGTCGAAGGGGACGGCGGAGTTCGCTATACACTCCGTCACCATATGCTCTCCGATGCCCGGGAGCTCGAGAAGACAGGCAGCTCATGATGTGATAGACATGACAGGATTCTGTTGAATCTATTCAGATAGTTGAGGGGCCTATGCGTTTTCATTTCTTTGTAATCCCAATCAGTTTGCTGCTTATCTTGTCTATCGGCGCCTGCGGTCCATCCTCCACGGACGAAGTTGCCGATCTCGTTCTCACTGGCGGCCACATCGTCACTATGGACCCAAAGCAGCCCATGGTGCAGGCCGTCGCGGTAAGGGGCGATCGAATCGTGGCGGTGGGGACGGACGAGGACATCCAGGAGTGGGTAGGAGATCACACCGAGATTACCGCCCTGGATGGCAAGACCGTAGTACCCGGCATGATCGATGCCCACGTGCACTTCATTGGCATTGGGGCACGTCGGATGAACATCGACGCCAGCCAGGCGACCAGCAAGGAAGAGATCGTTCAAATGGTGAAGGAGCGGGTCGCCCAATCGAGTCCTGGCGAGTGGATCCGGGGAAGGGGGTGGGATCAAAACAACTGGCCGGTCAAAACGTTTCCGACCAAGGAGGATCTCGATGCCGTCTCTGCCGAGAATCCCGTCTATCTCGGTCGTGTCGATGGGCACGCTGCCTGGGTGAACAGCAGGGCTCTCGAAAGCGCCGGAATCACCAAGGAAACACCCGACCCCCCCGGAGGTCAGATCATCCATGGTGAAAATGGGGAGCCCACGGGCACACTCATCGACAATGCCTTTCGTCTCGTGTCTCAACACATACCCTCCGCTTCGGACGAAGAGCGGAAAGAGGCGGTGAAGCTCTCCATCGAAGAGTGCTTGTCTTCCGGCCTGACCGGAGTCCATGAAGCGGGAGGCCGACGCGAAGATATCGAGCTTTATGAAGAGATGATGCGAGCGGGAGAGTTCGATTTCCGGATCTACGAATATTTACGATGGCCCGTGGATGAGCAGAAGCTTCCCCATACCTATGAGTCCCTCGACTACTACCTCGAAAAGGGACCTCAAGTCGGTCTCTATGACCATCGCCTCACCATCCGTGGGATCAAGATGAGCCTCGACGGCGCACTCGGTTCCCGGGGTGCGGCTTTGCTCGAACCCTACTCGGATGATCCCGACAACCGGGGCGTGTTGCGACTGACGGAGGAGGAGATCTACGCGACCGTCCTTCGTGGCCTCGAGGCGGGCTTCCAATCAGCCGTTCATGCTATCGGAGATCGTGCCAACCGGACGGTGCTCGACGCCATGGAGAAAGCACTCGTGGAAGCTCAGGTCGAGGATGCGCGGCTGCGCATAGAGCACTCGCAGATCCTGGATGAAAGTGATGTCCCTCGCTACGCGAAGCTCGGCATCATCCCATCCATGCAGCCTACGCATTGCACCACGGACATGCACTGGATCGAAGAGCGCATTGGCGAGGAGCGAAGCCAGCATTCCTACGCTTGGCGAACTCTCCTCGAGACCGGAGTCAGGATCCCGGGCGGATCGGATGCGCCGGTAGAATCCGTGAGACCTCTTTGGGGTATCTACGCCGCGGTCACCCGCCAGGACCGAAAAGGATGGCCGGAAGGCGGCTGGCATCCCGATCAGTGCTTGAGCCGGGAGGAGGCCCTCCGGATGTTCACTCTCGACGCCGCCTACGCCGCCTTCGAGGAAGACATCAAAGGCTCGATCACACCCGGCAAGCTCGCAGATTTTGCTGTTCTGTCCAAAGACATCATGACCATCCCGCCTCCCGAGATCCTCGAGACCGAAGTCTTGATGACCTTCCTGGGCGGAAAAATCGTGTACCAGAAGTGACGGAGGCCTATTCCCGCTAAATGAGGATAGCCTTGTTGGCTCCCTCGGGGATCAGTGTCACTTCGGTCTCCCCTTCGAGGGCATTTTGGATCTCGAGAACCTCGAACAGGGCCTCAGAAACTTGCTTGTCCTGGGATATTTCCGAAAGGGCTCTTCCCACGATCTCCGGCCGAACGGCTTCAGCACGTGCAAACTCCACGGCGGCTTCCTTCTCCGCCGAGCTCGTGATGATATCCACCTGGTTGGTTCCGGCTTGCCGGATGGCGGAGGTGACCTGGCGAAGTCGGTTCACCACTTTCTGCTCGATTTGCTGGATCATGTTGAAGTCCCGGAAGTGAACTTTCCGGATGTAGACCGACCCGAGTGAGTAACCCCAACTCTCCGAACGCGGCGATACCTCCTCTCTCACCACACGGCTCATGCTGTGTCGGTCTTCGAGCATTTTCGGCAAAGGCAGATTACTCAGCCCTCTCACGGTGGCATTGGCCACATTGGCCTCGAGAGAGCCTCTCGGATCGGTGTTCTCGAATAGAAAGGCCACCGGATTCGATATCCGCATTTCATACCAGGTCCCGATACCCATCGGGGTTCCTTCTTCAGTATTGACAGGCTGGCTTCGAAGGTAGCGTTGATCGAGGCGCATGTCCAACGTATGGATCTTTCCGAAAAAAGAGACGAGGAGAGCCCGTGGGCCGAACGCGAAAACCGGAACGTGAAGCCCCGGCTCATCGAGCACACCCATGACTTTGCCGAAGAGGACGAAGACCTTGCAATAGCCCTCTTCGACGACGGCGTAGAGGCCCAGCAGGCGCTGGAGTCCAAAGAACATCGGCACGAGGATCAATGCAAGAACGAAGGCCACGAGTGCAGAGAAAATGAAACTCATGATTTTACCTCCGCGACCAACCGCTTGGCTCTTTCGAAAAGCCCCAAGCGGACGTTGCGCAAATAGGAAACCAACGTATCGTCCCCGCTTCGCTTCAACTCTCTCAAACGCTCGGCCACTCGGAGGAGCGGTTGAACCTCGGCCTCTGCCCTCATCGTGTTGATCTCTACCGCCCGTTTCGACTGCTCGATCTTCTGATCCGCTTCGGCACGGGCGAGACTGATCTGAGCGGAGACCTCGTTATGGGCCGTGTTGATGGCAGCCAACGCGGACTCTATTTCAACCGGCGGGTCGATACCGGTAATGAGAGATGCATCGAGGACGATCCCGTAGCGTGCCGCCGATGATAAACACTCCCGCTCCATCTGCTCGTTGAGCTCGTTCAAGTTCTTCCGAATATCGTTGATGGACACGCCCTCGACACCCACTTTTTGTTCCAACTCGGCGGCATCGACCATCGAAGACGATGCTTCGAAGTTGGCAATGCGCTCTCGCAGAATGGAGACGAAGTAGCCCATGACATGGGCGATGGGGTTCTTCACGCCGAATAGAAAGGCATAGAGGTTCTGTTCGGCCATTTTGTAACGAAGCTGCCCCGTGATGCCGATGTTCAGCTGGTCTTTGGTGACCGCCTCGAGGACGGTATTGCCTTGATTCACAGTGGGGTCTTCGGGATCGTAAGCGGTGCTCACGGTGCGGATGGCCACATCCACCTTGTGGACTTTATGCCATGGCCACTTGAAATAGGGCCCCCCGGGCCCGATCACTCGCACCTGAGGAAAGATATATCGATCACGATCCGGTTCGGAAAGATGCTCCGACATGGGAAGCTCGAGCGTCGTTTTTCCTTCGATCCGCTGGGCGCGTCCGAAGCTCGTGATAACGGCCCTTTCGTTTTGTTGAACCGTGAAGAAGCCTGCGAGGCCGTATCGAAAGAGGAAGTACAGGAGGAGCCCTGCGCAAAAACCAGCGAGTGCCGACATAGCCGTGGACCTCCATGAAGCGGACGACAGGAAGTCCGCCTTTTGATGTCACGTTACTTGTTTGAGCTGAACTAGAATAGAATCATTGTCGAGGACATTATCGAGGCTGTCAAGACCAACGGAGGTAATCTATATGGTCACTGGTTCCGAAGAGCCGAAACTGGCCCTTTTCATCGACTTCGAGAACCTTGCTCTCGGTGTCCGAGACGCCAAGCTCAAGTCCTTCGACATGAACAAGGTCTTGGAAAGGTTGGTCGAAAAGGGAAGGATCATCTTCAAGAGGGCCTACGCCGATTGGAGTGCCTACAAGGCCTACAAAACGAGCCTTCACGAGTCCGGCATCGAGCTCATCGACATTCCCCAACGTCGCATCAGTGGAAAGAACAGTGCCGACATCAAGATGGTCGTTGATGCCATGGACTTGTGTTACGAGAAGGAGCACATCAACTTGTTCGTCATCGCTTCCGGCGACAGTGATTTCGCCCCGCTCGTCTCCAAGCTCAAGGAGAACGACAAGACGGTCATCGGTGTGGGTCTCCGGAAGTCCACTTCCGATCTCTTGGCTTCTGCGTGCGACGAGTTCATCTTTTACGACGATCTCGTCACTCAGTCCCCGAGGAGTCGGCCGCGACTCGCCACACTACCCAAGAAGCAACAGGACTGCTTCCGAATGGTACTCGACGCCATCGAAGCCCTGGAGCGCGAAGACAAGGAGATCATCTGGGGGTCCATGGTCAAGCAGACCATCAAGCGGAAGCGTCCGTCCTTCAACGAAGCCGCATGCGGCTTCAGAAGCTTCAGTGAGCTCATCGAAGAAGGCGCTCGTTTGGGCATGTTCAAGATTACGAAGGATCAAAAGCGAGGGAGCTACTCTATCACGCGAGCTCAGCCTTGATCAGGAAAAAAAGGGGTGGAGGGGACAGTCCACCAACGGGACAGTCCCCTCCACCCCTTTTTTTCACATGAGGCCGTCCAAGAGTTGAAGGGCTTTCAGTGAGCCCGACTGAATCGAAATCCCTCCATCCGGCACTTCTCGGTCTCTAGGGTTGATACGGATCAAACGGGCGTTTCTCGCCATGGCGAGACGTTCACCTTGATACCTAACCGTCGGTACCGCCATGCCCGCTCCCAACTCCACGATGGCCAAAGGGTCCGCGCCGACGTTCGCCAGAAACGATTGGAAACGCAGTCCCTGATCCTCCTGTCGATTGGGAACGTAGCTGAAGTCACCGAACATGAGTATGTTCGGGCGCGCCACCGCGCCGCAGCCATGGCATTCCGGTAACGGACCCATCGCCCGCATCGTATCGACATCGACGGCGACTTCGATCGTCTCTGCGGACCAAACGCTCCCACTGCATGGTTGAAGACACTGCAGGTGATGAATGCTTCCATGCACCTCATAGATGAGATCGGGGTCGAAATTTGCAGCTTGGAATTGGCCATCCACATTGGAGGTGAAAACGAAGTGACTCTTCTTTTCCTCCGCCCACCGGCGAAGAATTCCGAAACCGTTGTGTGGCGTCGTGTTTCGGTAGAGGTTGAGGCGATGGCCGTAGAAACCCCAGGCGAGTGCGGGATCCGATTGAAACGTTTCCGGGCTGGCCATGGCGACAAAGCTGAAACCCAGCTTCCTATAGGGGGGGTAAGCGTTCCAAAAACCCTCGTTGCCGCGAAAATCCGGAAGGCCCGAATCGACCCCAATGCCGGCGCCCGCCGTGATGAGTAGATGAGGTGCCGCCTCAATGGCTCTCGCCGCTTCTTCAATGCTCATAGCACTGAGTTTCAACTACTTCACGTCGGCTTTCAAGTCGGCTGATGATGTTGCAAGGCTCCTCCGTGCCTGGTATTTTCTCGATCTCGTCTTCGGTTCCAGGAGGTGAAGCATGCGTCGCGTTCCAGTGACTCTCGTTATTTTCCTTTTCGTACTCGGAGCCTGTTCCTACGTTACCGCGCAAACGACCAAGAAACCCCTTTCCATCGAGGTCATCTACGGCGAAGAGTTGACTACACCCTCGCCTTCGCAAACGCGGTGGGCTCCGGATGGGAGTCTGAGTTTCTTCCTCTCAGGGGACAACGGCCGTGACCTCTGGCGTTTCGATACCAAATCGGGAGAGAAGCAAATGCTCGTAAGCTCCGACGAATTGAAACGCATGGCACCCTCGCCAGCGGAGGCTACAAAAGACGAACGCGAGCGCACGCGACGCACCCGTTTCGGCGTTGCAGCCTATGTTTGGGCACCGGATGGAAAGTCTATCCTCTTCGCAAGTGCCGGACAGATCATCGTTTACGACATTGCCACCAAGAAGCAGGATGTTCTCGCACCGTCGAAGACCGGTGTCCTCGATCCCAAGTTTTCGCCCGATGGTCAATGGGTCTCTTTTGTCTACGAACACGACATTTGGGTCGTGCCAACCGCCGGTGGCAACGAAAAACAACTGACTTTTGGCGGGCACGATCTCTTGCTCCACGGTGACCTTGACTGGGTCTATCCGGAAGAGCTCAACGTCAGGACGGGCTACCACTGGTCTCCCGACAGTGCTCACATCGCTTTCCTGGAGATGGATGAAAGTCCCGTCCCGACCTACCCCATCACCGAGGAAGTGTCTCAGCACGCCAGTGTCGACCTCCAACGCTACCCTAAGTCGGGCGATCCCAATCCGAAGGTTCGGGTTGGAATCGTCAACATCGGCAACGGCGCCACCGCCTGGATCGATCGCGCTGCCGAATATATTCCGCGCATCCAATGGGTGAACCCGTCCGAGCTCGCCATCCAGCTCCTCGATCGCGCACAAGAGGAGCTCGAGCTCATCTTTGTGGATCCCACGAAAGGACGCTCAAAGAGTATCTTGGTCGAGACGGACGATGCTTGGATCAATGTGACCGACGATCTGACCTTCCTCGAGGATGGGAAGCGGTTTCTTTGGACGTCGGAGCGAACCGGCTTCCGTCACATCTATCTCTACTCGGAGCAAGGGGAACGGGTTCGACCCTTGACCCAAGGCGATTGGCAGATCAATGGTATCGACGGCGTGGATGAGAACGGATGGGTCTTCTTCACGGCTAATATCGACAATCCCATTGGACGCGATCTTTATCGCGTGAAACTCGACGGAACGGGCCGAGAGCGTGTGACAAAGGAGAAGGGAACGCACCGGATCAACATGAACTCGTCCGCTAGCGCCTATCTCGATACTTACTCCTCTTTAACAAATCCGGGATGGACGAAACTCACCGACCTCTCGACGGGCCAAGTGATGCCCTTCAGCGAGCCTCATCGTATGGACGAGTTCGATCTCGTGGCGCCCGCCTACAAAACGCTGGACACTCCCGACGGCGCCAAGATCAGCATGCTCCTTCTCGAGCCGAAAGACCTCGACAAGACCAAGAAGTATCCCGTCTTGGTCTACATCTATGGTATGCCGGGCGCCTCCACCATTAGAGACGCGTGGGGGGGAAACCGGTATCTCTTCCACAACTTTCTCCTCCAAAACGGATATATCGTGGCTCAACTCGACGACCGGACGGGAGCCATTTGGGGACACAAGTACGCTGTGCTCGGCGATCACAACATCGGGCCTGTGGCCATCCAAGATCACGCCGTGGCCGTCGACTACTTGAAGTCCTTACCCTACGTCGACGGTGAGCGCATGGGCGTTTGGGGCTGGAGCGGCGGCGGATTCACGACGACGTTCCACATGACTCACTCGAAGCTCTTCAAGGTGGGCATCGCCGGAGCGCCCGTGACCGATTGGCACAACTACGATTCGATCTACACCGAGCGGTACATGAATCGACCTCAAGACGATCCCGAAGCTTACGATGCCACGTCGTCGGTTAAAGCGGCAGCGAGCTACAGCGGGCGTATGCTCCTCATCCACGGCACGCACGACGACAATGTCCATCCGCAAAACACGACTCAACTCGTCGATGCTCTCATCAAGAACCAAAAACAGTTCGACTTGATGCTCTATCCCAACAAGACGCACGGTGTCCGCGGCACCAACGAGGTGCTACATCTTTATACGATGATTTTCGAGTATCTGGAAAGGCACCTGAAGTAACGCTGCAGGCTTCAAGGAGTCTTGAGCCTGACAATCGGATACTGGAGTGCGCGGCCGCCGACAAGGCAGACCTCATTGTCACGGGCGACCGAGCGATGCTGCGGCTCCGCGAATACAAAGGGATCCGAATCGTGACTCTGAGTGAGTACCTGACAACGACCTGATTCTCCCCGGCCATCGTCTTTCTGCTCAGGTTGCTCGAGATGAAAATGAGCTTTTCATGTTTAAAAGCTCTCCACGTTCCGGTACACTGAAGCGAAGCAAGCAACAACCAGTGACTCCAGGGAGGAGCCTATGCGCCTCATTTTCAATATTTTGTGCATGTTACTCGCATCCTCAAACGCGTTCGCCGACAGCGAGAAAGAGAACCGACGGCTGGAACAAGGCGCAACGGTGCTGGAAGAGATCCTCGGCATGCCCGACGCCTTACCGATGGAGCTTCTCCACAAAGCGGAATGTGTCGTCGTCTTACCTTCGGTGAAAAAGTTTGCCTTGGGTATTGGAGGCAAATACGGACGGGGAACGATGGTTTGCCGCAGGGGGCACGATTTCCATGGCCCATGGGGTGCCCCGGCGATGATGGCCTTGGAAGGAGGCAACATCGGATTCCAAATCGGAGGCCAAGCAACGGATTTCCTTCTCCTAGTTATGAACGAGAAAGGTGCGAACTCGGTCTTGAAAAGCAAAGTCAAGCTGGGGGTAGATGCGTCAGCTGCGGCCGGTCCCAAGGGTCGAACTACCGAGGCCTCGACTGACGCCTATATGACCGCGGAAATTCTGAGCTACTCCCGCTCACGTGGGCTCTTTGCCGGCGTCTCATTGGATGGCTCGACACTTCGTCCGGACAACGGTGCCAATGAAAAGGTTTATGGCCGTGAGATCGAAGCTCGGGACATCGTCATGAAAGGCACTGTTTCTGTTCCGGCATCGGGACAAAGGCTCGTCAATAAGTTGCAGAAGGCGTCACCCAAGAATCTGTCAAATTGATCCGGGCACATTCGCACTCGTTGAGAGAAGCAGCCACACGCTCGCCCAATAATGAATGCCGCGGCGCAGCCGCAGCAAGTAATTCTTGAATTCTTCAGTCCTTGAGTTCTTGAATTCTCAAGGCATTCACCCGGCGGGCCGGGCCTACCCTTATTCCGCTCGGAGTGCCGCTGCTGGATCCACGCGGCTGGCTCGGCGAGCGGGAATAAAGGCGGCAACGGTCGCGGCCGCTCCGAGCAACAGGGGCACGAGCAGGAATGTCATCGCGTCGAAAGAGCTCACACTAAACAGAAGTCCACTGACGAGTTTTGCCGCCGCGAAAGCCATTAACAAACCGATGACGCCACCGATGGCCACCAGCTTCAAGCCGCTGCTCATGAGCATTCGGATGACCTTGGTGCTGTCGGCTCCCAGGGACATCCGTATCCCAACCTCCCTCGTCCTTCGTGAAACGGCATAGCTCACGACGCCGTACAGACCTATGCTCGCCAGCGCCAGCGCCAATACCGCAAAGGCGGAAAGGATCAGCGCTGAAAGACGAGCAGGGAGCCGCTGCACGGCCAAGTATCGGTCCATGGTCTTGGCTTCCCAAACCCAAAGCTCGGGATCGAGATCGCGTCCGGCGGCCAACATATCGAGGGCGGTCCGCTCGGGATCAATGGCGGTACGGGCGAGCACGTTGAGGAAGGGAGTATAGTCTTGTGAGTAAGGCCGGTAGATGAAGGACCGTGGCGACTCTCCAATCGATCGGATCTTGGCGGTACTCACAACGCCGACGACCGTCAAATCTTCATCGTCCTTTCGTCGTATCGCTTGCCCGAGGGGATCCTGCCCCGGCCAGAACTTGTCGGCCATCGCCTCATTGATGATGGCTACCTGAGGTGAGTCCGGAAGATCGCTGCCGTCGAAATTGCGGCCTTGCAGTAGTCGAATACCCGCAGCGTCAAAAAATCCAGAGTCGACAGACGTGTAGTCGACCGAAAAGAACTCCCGTTCCGGCGGAGGTTCGACTCCATCCACGCGGATGTCATAGTTGTAGGCACTCAGAGTGTTCAGGTGGATGTTGCCGATACAGCCTACCGATTCCACGCCGGGCAGTTGCTCGAATCTTTCCATGAGCGTCTGTTTGTAGACTCTCCCTTCGTCCGTCGAGAAGCGCGTGGCAGGCACCAGGAAGGACATGAGCGCCGTCGGTTCCTGGCCGAAGCCTGCGTCCACAGACTGCACTTGCTCGAAGCTGCGCAAGAACAAGCCGGCGACGACCAAAAGCACCAAAGAAAAAGAAACTTGCGCCACCACCAAGACATTTCTCAGCATCGCTTTCCCGCGCTGCCCCCCTCCTGTGCTCTCGTCTCTTAAAGTGGAAGACACATCCGGATTCGTGCTCTGGACGGCGGGAGCAAGACCCAACGCAATACCCGCCAAGAGGGAGATTCCCAAAATGAAGCTGAGGACCGTCGCGTCCAAGCCGAGGTCCAACGTAATGGGAATCGGAAGCGGAAGGTCTGTGGTTACGAGGATGCGGAGCAATCCCACCGCTACCAAGACTCCGGCGACACCGCCGACAATGCCGAGAAGAACCGTCTCAGTCAATAGCTGCCCCATCAAAGACTTTCGTGTGGCACCGAGGGCAACGCGCAGTGCGATCTCTTTGCGTCGATCCACGCCTTTGGCAAGAAGAAAACTCGCTAGGTTGGTGCAGGCCATCAAGAGAACGAGCCCGACCACCACCATGAGTAACCAAGCAGCCGCGCGAATGAACCGATCGAACGGTGGGATGACGATCACGTCCTTGGTAGGGACGAGCGTGAATCCTGCGTCGAGATCCCAATCCACAGGCGCCGATTCGGTCAGGTGTGCCGCAACGCCCTCCACAGCGGTTTGCGCATGGGCCATCGTGACACCCGGCCTGAGCCGCGCCTTGACAAAGACCGAATGGCTCCCGCGATTCTCCAAGGCGCTTTCCTCTCCGGGATCCAACTCGTTGACCATCATGGTTGGGGCAATCACGGAGGGAACGATGCCACGAAACGTCCCGCCGTAATCTTCCGGCGCGACGCCCACGATGGTGTAAGCGCGGCCGCCCAAGCGAACCTCCTGTCCCACTACATCGGGATCACCTCCGTAGGCCCGCTGCCAATAGCCATGGTCCAACATCACCACCGGATGAGCACCTTCGGTAACATCGTCCTCGGGAAGAAGCGTCCTTCCTATCTCCGCCTCAACTCCCAGCAACGCAAAGTAGTTACCCGTCACGACTTCAGCGGGAACCGCCTCTACAGCACCCTCCCGATCGACTTGAAGAATTTGAAGCTGCGAGGCCACGACACCCGAGAAGACGTCTCCGGTTCCATCGCGCAGGTCCCTGAAATCGGGGAATGAAAAAGGGTTGTAATCGGCACCCGGATAGTTCATGTACAGGTTGACGAGCTCCTCTGGAGCCTTGAACGGTGGTTCCCTCAAGATGACCGCATTGACCAGGCTGAAGATCGCGGCGTTCGCCCCGATACCCAACGCCAAGGACAGTATGGCTGTAGCGGTGAATCCGGGGCTCTGGGTCAAACGACGACCCGCATACCGTAGGTTTTGCCACGTCTTAGTAAGAAAAGAATCTCCACTGGACATGATGTGCTCCGTACCGTTGAGAGACGACTTACTCTTCCGTCTCGTCTTTGTGATGAGTCCCGCCGCGATGCGGTCATCACCAAAAGCGGCAAGCAACGCCTCGAGTGATTTGCCGGCGGACAAGCCGTCGTCGAAGTGCGCGATGAGCTCTTCCGCGATATCCAACTTGTCGTCGATGGTGAGACGAGACGCCAAAACGACCTCGCTTATTCGTTGCTGAGCTTCTCGAGGGATTTGCGACCGAGCGAGGAGACGCTCTACCGCAGACCAGCGCTCGTCAGCCATCTGTTTTCTACTCCGTTCTGAGTGCCGAGGCCGGATCCACTCGGCTTGCTCGGCGTGCTGGAATGTAGGCTGCCAGTATCGCGGCGGCACCCAGCACCAGCGGCACGAGTAGAAACGTCATCAGGTCGAAGGAGCTCACGTTGAAAAGAAGTCCACTGATGAGTCGTGCCGCAGCGAAAGCCGTCGCGAGCCCGACGACGCTCCCGATGGCCACCAACTTCAATCCGCTGCTCATGAGCATTCGCACCACTCGAGAGCCGTCGGCACCGAGAGACATTCGGATCCCGACTTCTCTCGTTCGTCGCGCCACGGCGTAGCTCACAATGCCGTACAAGCCGATGCTGGCAAGTACGAGAGCGAGAACAGCGAAAGCGGAAAGAATCAGAGCCGACATGCGCGCCGGCATCAGCATGATGCCAAGATGCCGCTCCATGGTCTTGGTCTCCCACACCCAGAACTCAGGGTCGATCTCACGCCCGGCGGCCAGCATATCGAGGGCGGTCCGTTCGGGTTCCGTGGACGTTCTTGCGACGACGAAGAGAAACGAATCGTAGACCTGGCTGTAAGGTCGATAAACAAACGAACGGGGTGCTTCGCCGATCGACCGGATCTTGGCGGTATTCACCACACCCACCACCATCAAATCGTCGTTGTCCACACGTCGTATCAAACGGCCTATCGGGTCCTGTCCCGGCCAGAACTTTTGTGCCATGGCCTCGTTGATGATGGCGACCTTGGGGGATTCGGGAAGGTCGCCGTCGTTGAAATTGCGGCCGCGTAGAATGCGCATCCCTGCCGCATCGAAAAACCCCGCATCGATTCGAGTCTGATCAACGCTGTGGGACTCCCGTTCCGGGGGCGGTTCTACACCATCGACGTTGACAGACATGGTGTTCGTGCTGAGCGTATTCAAGTGGAGGTTTCCGATGAGACCCACCGCCTCGACTCCAGGTAATTGCCGGTATCGCTCCAGTAATGTGCGAGTGAAGACCCGTCCCTCATCTTCCGAATAACGGGTAGAGGGAACGATGACTGATAGAATCGCCGTTGGCTCCCGACCAAATCCCGGATCGACCGATTGCACTTGCTGAGCGCTCCTCAAGAACAACCCCGCTCCAACTAGAAGCACCAAGGAGCCCGCGACTTGTGCCACAACGAGCAGATTCCTCAACGTCAAACGGCTTCGCCCTCCACCACCTGTCGACTCGTCTCGGAGGGTCGAGGCCACATCGGGATTGGTGCTTTGGATGGCTGGTGCCAACCCCAGAATGACACCAGCCAAGACCGAGACCAGGAGGCAGAAGCCCAGAACCATCGGGTCCAAGCTCAAATCCAAGGTGACGGGAATGGGCGTCGGCAAATCGGCCGTCACCAGCAGCCTCAGCAGTCCCACCGCCACGACGACTCCGGCGACGCCACCCAGCAATCCAAGCAACACCGTTTCGCTCAAGAGGTGCCCCATCAGCGTGCGTCTCGTAGCACCTAGTGCCACGCGAAGAGCAATCTCTTTGCGCCGATCCACACCACGAGCAAGAAGGAAGCTCGCCAAGTTGGTGCATGCGATGAGAAGCACCAAGCCGACTACGACCATGAGTAGCCATGCGGCGGCACGAAGGTAGGTGTCGAAGGCCGGAAAGATAATGACGTCCTTCGTGGGAACCAGGAGAAAGGCGTTGTCCGGATCGTACTCCTCAAGATCCAGCTCCTTCATGTGGTTTGCCAACCCATCCAGCGCTGCCTGTACCTGAGGCATCGTTGCGCCCGCTTTGATCCTGCCTACGGCGAAGTAGGAGTGGTTGCCGCGTGCCTCGAGCTCGTTGGTCCCTCCGGGTTGAAGCTCGTTGACCATCATGGTCGGGGCGAAAACCGCAGGCGCGAGGCCGCGGAAGGTTCCAGCAAAAGCTTTGGGGGTGACGCCCACGATCGTGTAGGGTCTGCCGCCCAAACGGATATCCAGCCCCACGACGTCGGAACTTCCGCCAAAAGCTCGTTGCCAATACCCATGCTCCAACATCACAACCGGATGAGCCCCTGGGGTCAGGTCATCCTCAGGGAGAAGCGTTCTCCCCAGCTCCGCTTCTATGCCGAGGGTCGGAAAGTAGCTACCCGTGACCACCTCGCCGGGTAACGACTCCACGCCGCCCTCCTTATCGACTTGAACGAGCACAATTCGCGAGGCACCCACACTCTCGAAGACATCCTGAGTCCCGTCCTGCATGTCCTCGAAGTCGGGATAAGAAAAAACGTTGAAGGGGAAGTTCGGGTTGCTCATGTAGATATTGACGAGCTCGCCAGGGGACTTGAAAGGCGGTTCTTTGAGAAGCACGGCATTGACGAGGCCAAAAATGGCCGTGTTGGCTCCGATACCCAGGGCCAGGACAATACCGCAATGGCAGTAAATCCTGGGCTCTGGGCCAGACGGCGCCCCGCATAACGAATGTCTTGCCACAACTTGCTGAGAATGGAATCTCCTCGTCCCATGAAATGCTCCGTATCCAGACGAGACAAAAAACGCCCGCGTCTGGTCTTGTTAATGAGACTTGCTGTAGTCTGCTCGTCTCCAAACGTTTCAACGAGTGTGTCCACCGTCTTACCGGCGGCCAAGCCGTCTTCGAAATGAACGGCGAGCTCTTCCGCAACGTCGAGTTTGTCACCCAAAGGGGCGTCGAGGCCCATGACGACGCCACTAATCTTCTGCCGCACTTCCCGCGGTAGATCCGATGCCGCGAGAAATCGGCCGATAGTTGAACGCTCCTCGTTCATGGACCATCGACCCCGTCGGATGCGGGACGGACCAGTCCCAGCTCACGCATGACCACCAACAATTGCTCCCACTGCTTCTTGTTCGATTGAAGGCGAGCCAAGCCTTTCTTCGTCAACGCATAGTATTTTCGTCTACGACCCGACTCCGAACGCCAGACGCCCCGAATCAGTGTCTTGGCTTCTAGGTTGTAGAGGAGTGGGTAGAGCGTCGACTCTCCCATCTCGAGGACCCCTTCCGTCTTTCGCCTGAGAGCCTCGACCAACTCGTAACCGTACATTTCGCGCTCCTCGAGGAGCTTCAAGACGGCCATGGGCCCGACGCCTCGCATCAACTCACGCTCGATTCTCATATGGGTTTGGTCGTTCCCTCTCTATACTTGGTCTCACCAAGTACAGACGTACTCTCCCCCCCAAAGGTTCGTTTTTTTTGGTCGAACCTTTGCTGACGACGATGCGTACTTTCTACTGAGCCCGCGATCGGCCCCGGAGGTTCCAAATGCATTCACTTTGGCAGGACATTTCCTATGGTTTCCGAACCCTAACCAAGCGCCCCGGCTTCACGGCGGTGGCCGTGCTTACTCTAGGGCTCGGAATCGGCGCCAACACAGCCATCTTCAGCGTGGTTTACGCATTCATGTTCCGGCCTCTGCCCGTCCAGGAGCCGGAGAATTTGGTGGCTCTCGTTGCACGTACCAGCCAATCCCGTTTCGCGCATGGGCTTTCTTTCCCCGATTTTCGGGACTACGTGAGCCTGGACGACATATTCTCCGACGGGGCGGTCTTTTCAACCCCGACCGCCCAACTCACGGCAGATGGGCAACCGGAACGGCTTGTGTTGACGCTGACGTCGGGCAACTACTTCGACACACTCCTTTTGGGTGCAGCCTTGGGCAGGACCTACGATGCGGCGGAAGGGGGCCTCGGTGGCGAAGCCGTGATGGTTCTGGATCATGTGTACTGGCAAAACCGCTTTGGCGGTGATCCGTCGGTGTTGGGAAAGATGGTCACCGTCAACGATCAACCGGTGACCATCATTGGGGTGTTGCCGGAATCATTCCATGGAACGACGGGCTACGTGAGATCCGCTGCCTACGTTCCTTTCAGTACATGGGAGCGATTATCTCCGGATTTGAAAGAGAATCTGGAGGAACGTGACAGTCACGGGTGGCGTGTCGTGGCTCGCCTACAGCAAGGTGTGGGTCTCGAAGAGGCGAGAGTCTCTGTCGCCACAATGGCCGCCAACCTAGAAAAGGAGTACCCCGAATCGAACGACCAAATGCGGGCGTTCGTCCATCCTGAGCCCATGGCCCGCATGGAGCCCGCTGCCGCCGACTATTTTCCTCCCGTCGCTGCTGTCTTCATGGTGCTGGTGAGCTTGGTATTGTTGATCGCCTGCGCCAACGCCGCCAATCTACTCCTCGCTCGTGCCGCCGAGCGCCGAAGAGAAATGGCCATGCGTTCCGCTCTCGGTGCGGGGCGAGGGCGAATCGTGAGACAGCTTTTGACGGAAAGCCTAATCATCTCGCTCGCCGGAGGTGCAGCGGGACTCGTCATGGCCCACTGGGCGGGAAATGCCTTGTCTTCGATCCGGGTTGCCTCCGACATCCCTATACACTTTGATTTTCATATCGATTACCGGGTGTTTGGCTACGCGATGCTGGTTGCTCTCGTGGCCGGAGTCCTTTCTGGGCTCGCACCCGGCATTCACGCTGCCCGCGCAAATCTCGTCGACGTTCTCAAGGAGGGCGGCAGATCCGGTGGCGGCTCCGGTCGACAGCCTGTTCGGAGTCTTCTAGTGGCGGCTCAAGTCGCCGTCTCTTTGGTTCTTCTCGTCACCACCGCTCTCTTCGTACAAAGCATGAAGAATGTGAGCGAGACCGACCCTGGTTTCGAAATGGAAAACCGCATCATGTTCGCCGTGGATACAACACTTCGCAGCTATGACGAGGAGACGGCCCAAGCGTTCTTTCGCGACCTGCTGGAGCGCGTCCGGAACCTCCCGGGTGTACGCTCCGCTGCCACTGCCCTTTTCGTGCCGATTGGCTACAACAATAGTGCCACTCGGGTCTACGTTGAAGGTGAAGGAGAGGGCCTTACTGATGAACAAGACTCGAGTCAGTTCTTCTACAACGTCGTGAGCGAAGACTATTTCTCGACCATGGGCATTCCCATCTTAGAAGGTCGCGCCCTCTCTCGCCAGGACACGGACAGCACTCGTTCTGTTGCCGTTAGTCAATGAGCACATGGCGGAGCAAGTCTGGCCGGGCGTAAGCCCCATCGGTCGACGGTTCGCCATCGAAGGACCCGGAGGTCCCTTTATTGAAGTCGTTGGTGTCGCCAAGCAGGGTTTCTACATCATTCCAGGAGAGCCACCCGTTCCCTTCTATTATCAGCCTCTGAAACAAAGGCACCGTTCCGAGCAGACCTTATTCGTTCACGCCGCCTCGGATCCCACGAGCTTGGTGCCGGCCATTCGTGAGGCCCTCCGCTCACTCGATCCCAATATGCCGGTATTCGAAGTACGAACTCTCGAGTCTCATATTCGTGAAGGAAAGGTTCAGTTGCTGTTCAATGTCCCCGCCAAAATGGTGGGCGCCTTCGCTTTGATTGGAGCCATCCTAGCCGCGTTGGGGCTCTATGGGGTCATCGCCTACTCCGTCACGCAACGGACTCATGAGATTGGCGTTCGCGTGGCCATGGGCGCGACCCCCGCGTCCATCGTTAGGCTCATCCTCTCTAAAGGCGTCGTGCTGGGAGTGATGGGAATCGGCATAGGTGTGATTCTCGCTTTTTTTATCACGAGCTCTTTTGCCAACCTATTGATAGGAGTCAGCGCCAAGGATCCGTTGACCTACTCTCTCGTATCTCTACTCGTCATGGCCGTGGCTCTAGCAGCTTGTTTCATACCGGCGCGTTTCCGTGCGGCAAGAATTGATCCCGTCAACGCGTTGCGAGAAGAATAGAAGGCGGGAGGAGAAAGGAGAAAGGAGTAGGAATTTCTTCTGTATGATCCACATTGACTTCACGCTGGTTCTTGATGAGCCGCACGACGTGGCACGCCAATTCTTATTTCTTGATTTCCTGAATTCCCGATTTCTTGAATTCCTGCTATTCAGCCAAGTCCTCTTCTGTCAGAGCTCGAAGGGAGTCCAGTCCGTCCTCCGGCTCGGAGAAGATGTCCTCGAAGTCCCTAAGAATGACCTCCTTTGCGCCCCGGGCAAACAGACTCTCACGCTTGCTGTCGGTCCACTTGTCGATGTTGAGTTTCTCGGCCAGATCCGGCGCAACGAAGAACCGGTGGCCACGGATCTCACGCCGGCTTTCCTTGGAGCGGGTGATCTTTACTCGGATCTCCCAGTTCGGCCTTTTGGCAAGGTCGAGGATTTCGATAGTGACATACCAACCATAAATCTCAACGTTGATGGGCTTCATCAGCCTCAAACCTTCACCTTTCGGTGGCCCGCCACTCCTCGCGGTGCCAAGTGACGGCCGACCAGGAACTCATTAGAATAGCACTTGCGTTTGTTTGCAACACTCGAGATCGCCATGAAAATCGCCATTGTTGGAGGAGGACCCGCCGGCTCAACCGCCGCACGTCATCTTGCTCGTCTAGACCATCATGTCACTATCTTCGATCCTTCTCACCCTCGCGAAAAACCTTGCGGCGGAGGATTCGGGCTCCGAGCTCACCATCAGTTCCCCCCGGGCGTTTCCCAACAGCTGCAGAAAAGCGTTATTCACTCGGCCGAGCTCCGCGCCGCCGCCGGTCGTTCGGTCGCCATCGAGTTGACCCAACCTCTCTATGTTGCCAGTCGCTCCGAGCTAGACCGAGCACTCCTCGATGCCGCGCAGCAAGAGGGAGCACATCTCGCAAAGGAGAGGATCGTCGGGTTCAATCCGGGAGCGACTCCCACTCTCTGTCTTTCTTCGGGTCCATCGCGGACCTACGACTACGTCATTGGCGCAGATGGTGCCAGAAGCATCATCGGCCGCTCGGTGGGGCAGGTGAGGGCCCGAGAGGATCTCACACAGACACTTGGTTATTACCCGCGGGGAGAGTTTCCACCAAGAATTACGGTTCAGTTCCTTGGGGAAGGCAACGGCTACCTGTGGGCCTTCCCGCGGCCGGACCATGTCTCGCTGGGCATTGGTTGTGATCTTGGGAGCTGGACATCGAAGGATCTCTGGAGACGACTCGATCAGTTCGCGATGGATGTCTACGGTGACATCGATTTGGAGAAGGCGAAGAGGTTCTCCGCGTTGATCCCAAGCTTCAGGGAGGATGCTTTGGCGCGACTCGTTGCTGAAGGCCAGGGTTGGGCTCTTTGCGGTGATGCGCTCGGACTAGTGGATCCCATCACTCGAGAGGGGATCATTTCCGCCATCGAAACCGCCCGAGGCTTAGCCGGTGCTTTGTCTGAGGGTGTCACACCGGGGCGTTACACGCGCTTTGTCCAAACAGAAATCCTCCCCGAGATCCGACGGGCCACTCACCTCAAGACTCGGTTCTTTCGCCCACAGTTCACCGAGCTCATGGTGGAGTATGCAGAGCGTAGCGAAGCGATTCGCCTGATCCTGTCCGACTTGGTTTCCGGCCACATCAGCTACCATCGCCTCAAACAAAGCCTCCTGATGGGCGCGTTTCCCGTCGCCGTCGACTACATGTTTCGAAAGCTCGGTAGGAGGATTGCCGGGCGAAGCCATCGTCACACAAGAACGAATGGCTCTTGAGCAGAATAGGTTCTCATCACAGTTCTCCGCGAAGTCCTCCGGGCGCCGGGTTGTTGCCGTTTGCGGGTAGGAGTCGGCACTCGAATCAGAGGTGGCTCCAAGGGCAGTTCCGTGTCACAATAGTGGAATCCCCCCAAAAAGCTGCCCCGTTCTTTTGCTTTAGCCGGGACAGTCGACGCCGGTCTGACGCTCATCTCCGTGGCGTATGACCACGATGCGAGCGGAGATGAACTTTCGCGGAAGGAGTAAGATATGGGGCGCTATCTCACCGGCTGTGGATTTCTCTTACTGTTCTGTGCGGTGATCTACCTGGGAGCTGTCGTGGCAGAGCAGCAACGTGCCATAGAAGCACTTGTTTTCGATCATGCCACCACGATGCAGCTCCAGAACCAGCTCGTAACGGATATCCAGAATCTTCGTCAGGAACTCGGTTCGACCCAGTAGCTCGAAGATAGTCAAGCAAACCTGTCGGGTGGAAAGCTGTATTTCTCGATGAGAGCCTCTTTTTCTTCTGCCGAGACCGACTTTATGTAGGCCTTCCAGCCAGGGCAGAAATTTGTGTGCCACCTCCACAAACGCCCTAGGATCGACTTCGGATTGTTATCGTACTTCGCTCGAAAGGCGCAGGCGTTACATCTGTGCTCGGCCATGGTTCACCTCCTAGGCAAGCCCGCCGCCGGTTAGCGCCGGGCCCACATACGGGTTGTATTGGCTCACGATCGTTATTTGACTCCCGGAAAACAGACCTCGGTTCGAATTGGACGTGCAGGTCCTCTCGTTAGCCTCTGACAATCTACACTTTGCGGGCACTCTCTTCCACTATGTCGAGGGCAGAGCGATTGTGGGTTATTGGCGGGCGTTCGATGGGAATACACTACAGGCACATCGCGACGGTCGTCCAGCCCAGCGACGAAACCTCGCTAAAAATGCAGTCTCTTCACCAATATAGGAAACTCGACAACAAATCCGAGGAAACGCCGGCATTGGCAAACGACTTGCAGATGGTCAACATCGAAGCGTCGCTCTTCAGAACATCAGGGGGTTTTGGAAACTGTTGAGAACGAGGCTTCATGAGGTGGGACCGGAGTGGGCTCGTCCGATTATTGTAATCAGAAAGCCCAGGTTGGGGGCTCCGGTCCCACAATCCTCATTCTACTTATCCCAATACTGACGGAGGTGAGGTGAACGAAGGTTGGTTTGCTTTCGGCCGGAATCTTTTGCAGGCGCTGGTGCAAAGGCCGGGCGTCTACGAGGTTGCCGACAAGGAAGGAAAGACAATCTTCATCGGGGGCGGCAAAAACGTGCGCTCATGTCTCGAACGCCTGCTATCTGACCCGGATCTCCGTCACGTGAGAAAAGAAGCCGCAATGTGCCACGTCGAATACCGAGTCGACTATCAGAGTCACCTCCAGTTCAAACGCATGCTCTTTCGCGATGTTTTTAGCTACGACCCGGAAGGTGGCGTGGGCGACGACTGATTCCGACGCGGTATGTGGACTCGTCAACGATTCCAATTCACAACTGAAGGTGGCCGTGGAATGTCATTTCTTGATCCAGCCATACGAAGGCAACATGTTGGCCAGCAATCGGCCCGCCTCTTCGGCCAAATTCAGCTCTCCAATCGTTGCTTGCATCCTCTTTTTTGAAATGCTTTCGTTATCCATCAACTCTTGAAGCTCCGCCCTTGTTTCGTCGGCAACATGGATGAAGCGAAAGCCATACCCCGTCGGACGACCATCGAGTTTCTCGTGCTCTCGATCTTCCCAGCTCGTGACTGCTTCGATTCTTAGTATCTTGCGACTCTTCGGAATGGGTAAATAGAGCACGACTTGGGCTTGGGGTAGGATCCTCATTGAGGTGAGTACATACATCCCACCCCGAGATAGGTTGAAAACGGTTCCGGTGCCCGAATTTAGGGCCGTTTGTATTCGAACCGAATAGCTTGACTCGAGCTCGACTCTTTTCGTCATTGGTGTTCTCAGAATCCCGTTTTTTCGAATGGACCGAGCATCTGCCACATTCGTCCGGGATCAACTCGACCACAGGGGGGCCGACATCCGGACCATTGGGGTTGGGGTTTGAGTCAATGTAATTATGCCCTTGGGAGCAGACTGACGCTGTGATTTAGATTCGGGTGGATTACCCGACAAATCTTTTTAGAAGAGACATTGTTGGGGGGGTCTCACCCTTCCTGGGTCTATTGGGCTCGGTTCCGGCGGGACAGAAAGGAACTAACAGTAGTGATTTAGGTCACTTACATCACTTCTCCATCGTGCTACAAAAACAATATCCCCAATCTAGAAAACTGGAACCCGTTGAGGGTTGTCAAAGCGGACCTTTGTTTCCGGTGCCGCTACGCTCTCTCCAGCCGTGCAACGGAGAATTTCTTCAAGGGATTCACGGCAGCGAGTCGAAGTGATGGATAGACAAAGTGCTCTCCGGACATCACGCCGGTTCTTGCCGGTAGATCCGGTCAGCGCCTTGATTCGAGGAACAAACAAGCAGGAGGACTACGGAGTCGTCATCAACATCTCCGACATAGGCGCCTGCATCGTATCCAGCAAGCATTTCGAGCCCAAAACAAGTGTAGGACTCAGCATCAGCTTCTATCGTCAGTCTCAACTTTGGACTGCAGAGTCGACCGTCGTATGGGCTCGTACGGAGAGTGGTTGTGCTGAACGTTCCGTTGCCCACGGGCTCAGGTTCCAATTGTCCTTCGGAGACCAACAGCACTTGCATAGCATTCTTCGTTCCTGTCGACTTCGCGAGGCCCCGGTAGCATCGAGCTCCAAATCACGTGATAACGACCTAGCAAACATGTTGATGGACTTGAACGAGGATCTGATGAAACTGGGCGTGTTCATAGAGAAGGCCACCGGCAGGATTCGACGAGCACTCATGAATTCGCAAGAAATCTATTTCAAAAGCGCGGAAACTCTGGGTGTGTATTTGTCAATGCCTCGCCTGATGTAAGCACTCCCCGAGGGCGTTTCGCACCAGATTTCTACGTCTGCGGACTCCGAAGCGGAAGGGTTGACAATCGTGTAGGCTTGCCCGGCGTTAATCCTGCCGATGTTCAGCAATAGCCCTTGGTGGTTCACTTTTAGCGTCACATCGAGCCAATCAAAAGCGTCCTCGTTCTTTACTAATATTTGACGACCCTTGGAGGCTACATGAGCCTTCAATGGAACGAGTGCTTCTACCACTTCAAGCTCAGAGTGGGTAGGCCCTGGCTGCGGAGTCGTCTCTGGGAGGGCAGGGGCAGGTGGTGATGCCTGGGCCATACGTTCTTCTCTCAAAGAAACGCTCAAGGTGGCCCTGGGGCTTTCTCTGCTGAGGATCACCGCTAGCTCGACCGGTTGGCAGTTCGCTTTTTCAATGAGGATGGAATGGTCTCCCATCTTCAACCGAGACACCTCGACAGGTGTCGTCCCGATGACTTCGCCGTCGATTGTGACGTCGGCGGCGGGCGGCTCGCTTTCGACGTAGACCGTTCCCTCGGCTTCAGCCGGTGTCCCCTTGGGAGTTACCCGAGGATGATAGAGCGCCGCCAACCTAGCTTGATCTGGTCCGGGAGACTTCTCGATGGTCCCGACAGAAGATAACGCTGCAAGGCCAAACATGGTCGTGGCGAGAAGGCTTCCTATGGCTGCGGCCCTCAGCTTTCGTTGCGGGATTCGAACAAACTGCCTCGTCCAGATTGTGAGCGTCTCAGGAAAAACAGATTCGAACCTCTGCGATCGTGTCGCATCGGTATTGTGTGTCGACTCATGCGAACGTGAAACACCGGCGGAACCAACTTGCGTATCTCTGAAGTCAGACGCAAATTCGCTTGCCGTCTGGTAGCGTTCGCGCGGATCTTTTGCCAGCACTCGCGAAAAAACCTGCTTCCACTCGGCCGGGTCGATCCCCAGCTCATCTAGCCCAGAGGGAACAATGGGATCGGCATGGACTTGTTTGACGAGTACCGCAGATATACTTTTGCCTGGAAACGGCTGTTTCCCACAGAGCATCTCGAAGGCCACGACCCCCAAAGAGAAAATATCGGAACGCTCGTCCATCGGCTTCCCCATGACCTGCTCGGGCGACATGTAGCCGGGAGTCCCGACGAGTTGGATCGTGTTGTCGTACGTCGGTTTGGAATCCAGAATCTTAGATATCCCGAAATCAGTGATCTTCAGTTTGTTTTCGTGCTCGAGAGCGAGGATGTTCGACGGCTTGATATCGCAATGAAGCACGCGGTTCTTGTGAGCATGGTCGAGCGTATCCGCCATCTGCGATATCAACTGGAACGCCTCTTCCTTCTCAAAGGAATAACCCCTCCTCATCAACTCGGCCAAGGTCGTTCCCTCTACGTATTCCATCGCGAGGAAGGGAACCTTGGCGCGGGTTTCTCCCATATCGTATAGCGCTACGACGCCGGGATGAGATAGCTTCCCCAAGGCTTCGGCTTCGTGTCGAAACCGCTTGAGGAAAGCCTTGTATTCGCGTGTTTGGGTCGGATATTCGCACCGGATCGTTTTGAGGGCCACCGTGCGACTGAGTTTGGGGTCGTAGGCTTTGTAGACGGTCCCCATCGCCCCGGAGCCGATACACTTGATGATGATGTAGCGGCCGATTTTTTGAGGTATTTGGTCTTCGTGGCTTCCCATGGTTGCGCTCCCCTCAATCCCTTGTCGAAGCGAAAGGGAAATACGGGTTCGTGTAGGAGTTAACGCAGAAGATACTACTCTACGCCCTCTTCTTTCGTATTTCAAATTCTTCCCTCGAGTGACACGTCACCAAAAAAAAGATGACATATCTTTCTCCATCGCAAAGCTTGTGCTAGCATGCAAGAACCTTGGCGGGTGTTCTCGTCGACTTATTCAGATATGACGAACTAGGGCCTGTGTCCGAGGTCCAATAACCTCAACCCATCCGAGTCGACGGAACCACAAACTTCATTTTTGGCCAGGCTGTCCCAACGCCGGCCGATGCCAAACGAGCCGGACCGGATTGCCTTCAGGTGATCGGTCGACTCTTCGAGGGTAGGTGTGCGTGTCATGGCAACCAAGCAAATCGGCAAATATACCGTCGTCGAAAAAGTAGGTGAAGGCGCGATGGGGGAGGTCTACAAGGCTCACGATCCTACCCTCCACCGCTATGTCGCCATAAAAACGATAAATCAAGCCAACGACGCAGATCCTGAACATCGAAAGCGATTCTTGCGAGAAGCGCGGTCGGCGGCGCAGCTCATTCACCCCAACATCGTCACGGTGTTCGACTTTGGTGAGGATCAAGGCAGATTCTTCATGGCGATGGAGCTCCTCGAGGGAACCGACCTCAAGCACATGATACAAAAGCAAAATCCTCTCGCCTTGGGTGAAAAACTTCGCATCATGGAACAAATCTGCGAGGGTGTAGGCCACGCCCATGCCAAAGGAATCGTTCATCGGGATCTCAAACCGGGAAACATCCACGTGCAGCCGGACGGTCAAGTCAAAATAATGGATTTCGGTCTGGCGCGGGTGGCCTCCTCAGATATCACCAAGACAGGCCTGGTCATGGGAACGCCCAACTACATGTCTCCTGAGCAAGTCCAAGCGCAGGACGTGGACTCTCGGTCGGATGTGTTTTCTCTTGGTGCGGTGTTCTACGAGATTTTGAGCAATCACAAGCCCTTCGAAGCCGATTCCATGCATGCCACGCTTTACAAAGTCGCTCAGGCAGAGCGGGAACCCATCACCAAGTACGCTCCCAACCTTCCGTTTCCTATCATCCGTGTCCTCGACACGGCCTTGTCCAGGGACCCGGCTCAGCGCCACCAGAATGCCTATGAGCTCCTCGTCGCTCTGCGCGAGATCAGGGAAAGGCTGGGCACCGCATTGGACGCCGATGACATCTGGGGCTCTGATCAAATGGAAACGATGGTGGAGACACCGCCAAGGAGCAACATGGCAGGTGCCCCAGGGAGTCAGAAGTCAGCCCCTGCAGTCTCAGCACCGCCGGCCGCAACGAGCCTCGAGCCGGTAAGTAAGGGTACCCTGCGTCCCGCGCAAGTCTCCGAGTCTCGTTCTTGGGTCAAAGTCGTCGGTGCCGCTTTGACTGTTGTAGCCATAGGAGGCTTGGCATTCTACTTCTTCTCTCGAGAGCAAGCGAAGGAAGCAGGCGGCGGGGTCGTCGTCGAGGAAGGGGGTGTCCCAGCGGATCCGGCTGCGACATCCCCGATCGTAGGGGCACAGCAAAGCCTCGAAGCCAAGGAGTTCGAAAGAGCGATTCTCATTGCTGAGGACATCCTCGAATCGGAACCGAGTCACGAGGAAGCTCTCCGTATCCGTAATGAGGCGCAGGGCACCTTGGACCAACTGTCCGACGCTCTAGAAGAGGCGGAGGCCTTGATGGCCTCAGGTCAGGCCAAACCGGCTGCCCGAGCACTGGCCGTGGCATTGGCCATTGATCCCAACCATCCACGAGCGATCGATCTCTCGGGCAAGCTCAGCGGTCGGTTCCGACAGGAGTCCGAAAAGGCTCACCGTGATGCCGAGCAATCTCGAAAAACTGCGGCGAGCGCAGGAGCGAGCTCCCTGGGAAACTTCAAACAAGGCAATCAGCTCATGTCACAGGGCAACGAGCAACTCGAGCGACAGGAGTTTGCGCTGGCCACTCAGAAGTTTTTGGGCGCAAAAGACTTCTACGAGCGCGCACGCAATGAAAAGGGGCAGACCGCCGCCCGAAGCGCTCGTGCCGAGTCCGAGGGTCGTGAGCAATGGCAACGGACGGAAGAACGTTGGAAACAACTACGGAGCGAGGCCGTTTCCGACGATGTGGCCAGGCAGCCTGCTTATCAGTCGGCGCTTTCACTGGAGAACGAGGCCATGCAGCTGGCAGCGAAAGGGAGATACACGGAGGCCGCGGGTGCCTACCAACAAGCCATGAACCAGATCCTCGAAGCCAAGGCGGATACACTGTCCGAGAGAGAAGCTCGGCAGGCGGAGACGGTCCGGAAAGCTCAAATTGCGGAGTCTCTGCCCCCACCGACAAGGGAACCGGTGCCGGAACCCACCCCGTCGTCAACGAGATCGATCCCCCAAGAGGAGCTCGACGCTGAGACCATCAGGGCTGTGATCTCGACTTGGGTCCGAGCTATCGAGACGCAAGACATTGCTCTTTATCGAAGCGCAAAACCCAACTTATCCGCCGCAGATGAGGGGCGGCTCATGGCCTCGTTCAAAGCAGTGGACTCGCACCAAGTCGAAATTTCTGTCCGATCCATTGATGTCCAAGGTTCTCGAGCTACGGTTCGGATAGTGCGCAGTGACACGATTGTTGCCAGCGGATCTCGCCACAGCAACCAACTAGAACAGACTCTTACGTTTTCCAAGGAGTCCGGGGAATGGACCATCCTGAATATTGGCAGCTGATGAGTCTATTCAGAGGCCGAAAGCCGACATTCGTATACTCAACCCCATGCTACCAGCCCATTTGGTTGACAGGAGGAATAAAGAACAATGCCTAAAAACCTATCCATAGTTGTCTGGTGTCTCTTCATCGTTTCGACCACCTCTTATGCAAACGAGCCCTACCATATCGCCGTCCAACCGGAGAACCTGTCAACGATGTTCACGCAACTGTACGGCTCGGACGGATTGATCGTGGACAGTCTCGCCGTTCTGTCTTCGGGTGAAACGCATTCCGCTCATTTCAATAGTGACTTTCAGACGGAGTTCACTCAATTCACTACGGCGCTTACCAGCAGGCTTGCCGCTGTCCCGTTGCCGTCTCCGGCGTCGGGTTTTACGTATGAGTTCGATTCCTCTCTGGGAGTCTTCAGCCGAACAACTCAGAGTTTCGGCCCCGTCCTGGCAGAACGAGCGGAGACGATTGGCAAGCACCGTTTTTCTTTTGGATTCACATATCAACACTTCAATTTCGACACCCTCGAGGGCAACGATCTCGGCAATATCCCAGCGGTATTCACTCACGACAGCGCCGAGCTTCGCGGTGGTCGTGAAGATCTGGTGACGACCGTCAATTCGGTCACCGCCAGCATCAACCAGTTCACCATCTTCCTAACCTATGGCTTGACGGACCGCCTCGATGTGTCCCTCGCTGCTCCAATGATGAGCAATGATTTGCAGATCGTCTCCCATGCGACCGTTCAGAGGATTGGCACGACAAGTGAAGATATCCATTTCTTCAGGGAGGCTGACGATAGCATGGGCGAACAGCGTGTCTTCAACGCTTCGGGTAGTGCCGGCGGCATAGGTGACCTCACCGTACGCCTCAAGGGCAACTTCTGGCGAGCGGGGGGGCTGTCGTTCGGCCTGGATTTTCGTGTTCCCACCGGCGATGAGAAAAACCTGCTAGGAGTCGGTGCCGCCGGCGCCAAACCGTTCTTGATCTGGTCGACGCACTTCGAAGGATTCTCACCCCATGTCAATGCGGGATATCAATGGAACGGCAAGACCGTTCTAGCGGGAGATCCCACCACGGGGGAAGCAAAAAAACTTCAGGACCAAGCCTTTTTCACCGCCGGAGCGGATTTTGGTGTAGGTAGTCGGTTCACATTCGCCTTCGATATCTTGGGCAACTATTTCATTGACACGCCGCGCCTGCAAAGAACGGAATTCCAAGCGCTCAATGGAGTTTCCTTTTTCCCTGACATTACGTTCGTCACGGACTCCTTTCTCGTCCTCAACGGCGCCGTGGGCTGCAAAATAAACGTGGCCGGGGAAGTCCTCTTGGACTTCAACCTGTTGTTCAATTTGAACGACAACGGCCTGCAAGACAAGGTCACACCGCTGATTGGGATGGAGTACTCTTTCTAGTTAGCAGTTGCACACTGCAAAAGAACTCAAGAAACTCAAGAACTCAAGAAGTCTAGGGCACTACCTCGAGTTTAGCCGAGTCCTACTAATAGATGCATTCTCGATTTCTTGGGTTCTTGAGTTCTTGAATTTCAATGTCCCGCCTCGTTTGTCTGATCCCCTTCCAGATGGTACTCTGAACGTAATCACAAAAAAAAGGAGATCGGCGATGCGCCTTGTGACGCGGGGAAACCTGGATGGACTTTGCTGTGCCGTCCTCATCACAGAAGCTGAAAAGATCGATTCCATCGAGCTCATCCACCCTCAAGACATAACGGATGGTCTTTTTGAAGTCCAGCCAGGAGATATCCTCGCCAATCTTCCCTACCATCCCAAATGCATGACATGGTTCGACCACCACGCGGCCACCCGCACGTACGACAAGCCCCCCACGTCTTTCTCGGGGCGGTTCGGTATGACATCCAGTACTTCGCGGCTGGTCTATACCCACTACAAAACAAAGCAACCCAGCCTCGATCGCTTCGAAGATTTCTTGAACGACGTCGATCGCTTCGACGGCGCAACTCTCAGAATGGAAGATGTCACGAATCCGAGCGGCTACATCTTACTCGGCTTCACCCTCGACCCGCGGAGTGGCCTAGGTAGCTACAAAGACTACTTTCGAAAACTGGTTGGTCTCGTCAGACAGCGATCTATCGAAGAGATATTGCAGGAACCCGAGGTCAAAGAACGCGCCGACCGCATTTCCGCCGATCGGCAGAGCTTTCTTGATCTGATGCAGCAACACTCACGCCGAGAGGGGAATGTGATCGTAACGGATCTTAGGGATGTAGAGATGACGGCGGTGGGAAACCGCTTCTTGATTTATACGCTTTTTCCTGAAGCCAACGTATCGCTACGTATCGCCTGGGGACCTGAGCGTAAGTTCGTTGTAGCCACTGTAGGGCACAATATCTTCAATCGTACCTGCAGAGTGCACGTCGGTGAGCTCATGACAAAGTACGGTGGTGGTGGGCACGGTGGCGCAGGGGCAACACCGCTTGCCATCGACAAAGCGGATCAGTTGATCAAACAGATGATCAAAGACCTCCAGAACGGACCAAGCGAAGCCCCGTAGGAGCAGCAAGCCCTAAGCGTAGGCGATACAATTCACCGTTTTTGTTGAGTACGTAGAGCTCTCCCGTATCATCTTCGCCAAACGAACTGATCAAGATGTCGAACTGTCCGAGCAGTTCCACATTGCGGGAGCCGCCTTGGCCGGGGGACGAGCCCCAGATCCTTCCCGAGCAGAAGTCACCGTAGAGATAGAAGCCCGATATCGATGGACTTTGGGTGCCGCGGTAGACGTAGCCTCCCGTGACGGAACACCCTTGCCCGTGATCGTATTCGTGAAGTGGAAGAGTGAGGCCGTTCATCTGGCACGATGCCCCGATAGGATAGCAATGGTTACCCTCCATCCGAGGCCATCCGTAGTTGTCTCCACCAGGGCTCGCCGCCGACTGGAAGTTGACTTCCTCGTAGTTGTTTTGTCCCACATCGGCGATATAGAGATCGCCCGAGTCGCGGTCGAAGGAGTATCTCCAAGGGTTACGTAATCCGATCGCCCAAATCTCGTCTCGCACACCCGCATTACCGACGAAAGGATTGTCAGCCGGAATAGCGTAAGGAAACATCGAGTCCACGTCGAGACGCAGCATTGCTCCCAGTAGGGTCTGACCGTTTTGTCCATTTCCGAAAGGGTCGCCTCCTCCACCGCCGTCTCCTGTTCCGATGTAGAGATATCCGTCGGGGCCGAAAGCAAGATGACCGCCGTTGTGATTCGATGCCGGTTGCCCCAGAGACAGGATCACCGCTTCCGTATTGGGATCCGCCAAGTCGTTCGCCGATGCGGTAAACCGAGACACTTTGGTGTTGCCCGAGCCATCGATGTAGTTGACATAGAAGAAGCCGTTGCCCACATAGTTCGGATGAAATGCAAGCCCTAGTAGTCCCTGCTCCGAGCTCTCCGACCGAACTCGACTCGCGATGTCGAGGAATATGGCTCCAAGGGTACCGTTGGACTCTACAATCCGTATTCGCCCGGCACGCTCCACCACGAACAAGCGACGGGACCCGTCACCCGCGTTTGCCAGTCCGACTGGGTCTACCAGGGCAGAAGAGACCAGCTCCAACTGAAGCTCACCCGTTTGGCCCATAGTGACTCCCGGCGTGGTTAGAAGAGTGCAAAGGACAAAAAGTCGAACACATACTGGCCATAGGCTCGGACGATTACGAAGACGGTTAGATTCGCGCATCTAGATACATCCTTTATTTGGTTGTTTGGGTTAGCCGCCTGAATGCATCTTAGCTCGGCTCGAGTACTTTCCCAACGAAAGAGACGCGCGAAATAGAAGGCTGTCAAGTCGTCTAGGATGGTTGGTAGAATAACGGGCTTGGCGTACTCGCCGGATTGATTCTCATTCTCACGGTGCGAAAAGGAGTCACATTCGGCGTGAAGAACCGCGACCACGGGGTGGGTTTGTTGGTGAACAATCCCCTAAGAAGAATGTAGTTCCAAGCTGGGCCGACGATGTCCAGGACATAACTGCTCCGAAATCCCGGAGCAGGCAGGAAGCACGTGGCTAGGCCGACGGATCCCAGCACTAGGAGAACGGCTGCCCACCAACGGTGTTCCTCGAATCGGACGTCCAACGACGGCCTTCACCTAATCAGATAAAGAGACCTCGGGTAGCCATCCACCCAATCGATGCCATCTTTCGTGAAAACCGCTTCGTCTTCGAGCCCGAGCGTCACGAGCTCGTTGTCCCACTCCGGCACGTTATAACCGTTGCTCAACTCGATGGAATAGACCGTCATCGGATACAGAGGATGTTCTCCTGTTCCCGGAACGAACTCCTGCTTTTCGGGCATGCCGACCATCATTCCCGAACCATGGCCGTGAATTCCAATCGGGTGCGTGTAGATCCGCGGCTCGAGCCCTTCGCCGTTCGCTCTCCTCAGAGCCTCGAGTAAGATCTTGTTGCCTGTGCGACCTTCCTGGTACTCCTCGAGCAAGATCTCTTGGAGCCTATTGCCTCGTCTCAGGAGCTCCTTGACACCCTCCGGGGCTTCGTTTTCACCCAACCGGCAAACATAGGCGTTATGTTGCATGTCCGTGTTGAGGCCTAAGTAGGTGATCCCAACGTCGCAGTGCAAGACATCACCCCTTCGGATCACGCGATCGTCCTCCCCGTACTGTTCTTTGTCTTTGGGTGAACGTCGAATACTGATGGACGGCTGAAACCATGTTTTGAGCCCGAGATCTGTAATTCGCTGACGGATCCACCAAACCACGTCTTCGGTTGTCGTGACATCAGGCGTGATCACTTTGTTGGAAAAGAACTCCTTGATGAGATCGTGACCGATTCCACAGATATGCCGATAGAGGCTCAACTCCTGGGGGCTTCTCGTTTCGTACCACCCGATGGCGACTTTTTCCGCCGACACCAATCGGGAGGAGTATTCGGTCCCCAGCGCTTTCTCCAATTTGGCTTTGTGAAAGGCCGAGAGGCCGGCGCCGTGCGAAAAATCGTCGTGATAATCCCAATGCTCGACGGTGTTGATACCGATCTTTGTCGGATTGTGCTTCTTGATGTAGTCGGCGACGACGGTGAACTGCGCGTTCGCGCCTTCCGAGCGATCGGTGAAGATGTTCGTGTACATGTACCCGGCCGAGCCCTGACCATGCCAATTCGCGGTGAGCTTTTTGAACCCATCAGCGGCGTCGTGAAAGATGAGAATGGAGAGCCGCCGGGCCACCATGATGGGTTCGGGAACGAGTGACATGTAAACGGGGTCCTCGTCATACTCAAAGCAAATGACGAGCCACATATCGATGCCTTCTCGTTTCATGATCTCCGGCAGGACGTTGTCGAGTCTCCACTCCAACAGCTCGTTGTAGACCTTGGCTTGCTCTCTCTCCGTCAGAATCTTGTCGATATCCCGGACGTCCGAGATGTTCCAGTTCACTTGTGCGGAGGCGGTCGCAGGCAGCACCAGAGCAACAACGACTAACAACCACGCATTCTTCATGTCCTGACCTCCTGTGAAAAAAGGGACAAGTCCCTTTATTGATCGTCCCTGCGAAAAAAGGGACCTTGTCCCCTTTTCTCACAAATCGCTGGAACCGACCGGAGAATAATCTCTTTCCAAAGGGGAAGTCAAAGAAGGTGTTGAGGCCTCAGCCGTGTAAGGTGTCGTCTAAAGCCCGATGATCTGATAGCGCTCACCCAGAATGTTCCCTGGGGCGAAATGCCCCTCTTGAGAAGCCGTTTGAGAGGAGATAGGCGCAGCGCTGCTGGGACTCGAGCCTGTCTTCCTGGACCCCGAACCGGAGTCACGCCCCGAAGCGGGCGTCGGTGGAGCCGCCGCCGTCGGCAATGCCGAGGAGTCGGCTACTGGCTCACCGCAGGAGGGGCAGAATTCATGGCTCGATTCGAGGGGGCTCGAGCAGTTCGTACAGGCACTCATCAGATACGCCTAAACTCCTTTCGCCAAGTGGACGGAGCGTAGCACGAGTGATCCTCACCGGCAAAGCGGAGATGCCGCTACACTTTGCGGGAACACCAAGCATCCCAGGTTCGTATGAACCATAGAGTGGGCCAGCCTGACCCCGTCTTCTGCCCAAGGATGGTGAAGCATGGAAAAACTCCTACAAGATCTCAAATTCGGCCTCAAGCTCCTGTGGAAAGACAAGGGCTTCGCCGCTACGGCCATCGCCACTCTTGCCCTGTGCATCGGCGCCAACGCGGCCATCTTCAGTGTGATCAATGCAGTCATCCTCAGTCCTCTACCGATTCCGGCGTCGGACCGCATCCTCTTTATGTACAATAGCTACCCCAATGCCGGTGCAGAGCGTGGCTCCAACGGCGTCCCCGATTACTACGATCGACTCCGTGAGCTCGGTGATCTTTTCGAGGAGCAAGCCCTCTACAACTCCCGCGGTGTGACGCTTGGACGAGAGGGTAATCCCGAGCGAGTCGTAGGAAGAGCTGTCACGCCGTCCTTCTTTCGTCTTCTTCAGGTGGAACCGATGCTGGGACGCACCTTCGCGGAAGAAGAAGGCGAGATCGGCAACGAAAAGAAAGTAATCTTGAGCTACGCCATCTGGCAACAGATGTTCGGAGGCGATGAAGCGGCTCTCGGTAAGGACCTTCGCATCAACGACGAGCCCCACACGGTCGTTGGCGTCATGCCGGAGGACTTCTTCTATCTTCGGCCCGACGTTCGTCTTTGGACTCCACTGGCCTTTACCGAAGAGCAGAAGTCAGATGACGCCCGTCACAGTAACAGCTGGCAGTACATCGGTCGTCTAAAGGAGGGCGCTACACTCGAGCAAGTGCAAGCCCAAGTGGACGCGCTGAACACCGCCAACCTCGAGATCTTCCCCGCGTTCAAAGAGATTCTCTTGAACGCCGGCTTCCACACCCAAGTCCATCCTCTCAAGGAGGTCGTTGTTCGAGACGTCCGGGGAACCTTGGTTCTCCTCTGGGTCGGTGTCCTTTTCGTTCTACTCATCGGCTGCGTGAACATCACCAATCTCATGCTCGTGCGTGCCAACGTTCGCATGAAAGAGCTCGCCATGCGCTTCGCTCTTGGGGCTGGAAGACGGCGAGTGGTCCGACAGCTCCTAACAGAGAGCATCTTGCTGAGTGTTCTCGGAGGTTTGTTGGGACTCGCCATCGGCTACGCGGGCTTGGGCTTGCTGAGGTCCCTCGCGCTCAACGAGCTTCCCCGAGGCAGTGAGATCGAAATGACCGGCATGGTCATCGGGATTGTTCTCGCAGTGGCCTTCTTGCTGGGTATTCTCATGGGCGGGATCCCCGTGGCTCATGTGATGCGGGTGAACATCAACCATGTTCTTCGAGAAGAGGGACGGGCTGGAACGACAAGCCGCGGCGCACGCTGGATCCGCAACGGGCTCGTGGTGGCACAGGTAGCTGTGGCGTTTATCCTGCTGATTGGTGCGGGCTTGCTTCTCGAAAGCTTCCGCCAAGTATTGATGCTCGATCCGGGATTCCGTGACGGCGACAGTGTGCTGACGGGAAGGGTCACGCCTCCCGGCGCAGGATACCCCGAACCGGAAAACCTCCGAGCATTTAGCAACCGTCTTCTCGAACGAGTACGTTCGCTCCCGGGCGTTGTCCACGCCGGCACCACGAGCACGATCCCCTATGGAGGAAGCTACAGCGATAGCGTGGTTCTTGCCGAAGGCTACGAGATGCAGCCCGGTGAGTCGCTCGTCTCACCCAGCAGGCTCATCGTGGGTACGGGATACTTCGAAGCGATGGGCATTGCCCTCAAGGAGGGGCGCTTCTTCGACGAGCGCGACACGGAAGAGGCGCTTCAAACGGTCATCGTCGACGAGCGGCTCGCAAAAAAATTCTGGCCTGGCGTGAGCGCCCTGGGAAAGAGACTGTATTTCCCTACCAGCACCGAAGACTTGATGGCTATCACGGAAGAGACAGAGTTTCTCACGGTGGTCGGCGTAGTAGGGGACGTTCGGCTCCAGGCACTGGTGGAAACAGACCAGCGCGTGGGTGCCTACTATTTCCCTTACGAGCAACGTCCCGACCGCGGCATCACTTTGGCCATCAAGACGGCAAACGACCCGAGCAGCAATGTCGGCTCGATTCGACGAGAGCTAGCCCAAATCGATCCGGAGCTTCCTTTCTATGATGTTCACACGATGCAAGAACGCCTGGACGAATCCCTTTTGACCCGTCGGTCACCGATGTTGTTGGCACTCGTTTTCGGCGCGGTTGCCTTGTTTCTTGCAGCGATCGGGATCTTCGGAGTATTGGCCTATCTCGTCACCCAGCGGACGAAGGAAATCGGGATTCGTATCGCCCTCGGAAGCAACGCAACAACGATCTTCGGACTCGTGTTGAAGGAGGGTCTTGCGATCATTGGCATCGGATTCGTCATAGGGGCCGCCGGTTCAGTTGCCCTCGGTCGCTATATAGAAAGTGTTCTCTACGGGGTTCAGCCCTTGGATGCCGCCGTCATGGGCTCGGCCGGTGCGCTACTCGCGGTGGTGGCCCTGATAGCCTGTTCTGTGCCTGCTACCCGGGCCACGCGTATCAACCCGGTGACAGCACTGAACGCGGAGTAGCAAGCTCGACGGCTTGTCTACGCGGTAGACAAATGACCTTTGTTACCCCAACGAGCCTCAGGCTTCTTCGCCCGGACGCCCGGTCTTGTGGAAACCATCCCAATCGACCGCCGCACGCTTGAGCAGTCCATAAACCTCGTCTTCCAGCGTGACGTTGGGATCGACGGTTCCTGACTCGGCGAATCGATGCAGGTGATCGGTCAAGCGGGCACTCAAGGCCTCCGCGAAAGGCTGAAGCGCGCCTTTGGTGTCGTATTCAATCAGCCGAGCGAGGTGAACGCTGGCGCGTTTGTCTCCTTTGCGCAAGCACTCGTATAGGCCCTCTATCTCCTTCCGGAGATCGATCGAATCGTTCTCGCCCGCGAGCGGTTGCGTCTTCTTATTTGGCGCCATCAGATGTGTCTCCACCATTGCGCTGGCCGCGCGGCAGATATTTGCCGGCTCTCGAGCTGGCCCTGACTGATTCTGCCCGCCGGCAATACCTAGATCCCCAGAGCTGCGGCCGCTCGATCATACTCGTCCGGCCGAACGTAAATGAGGTAACCGTAGCAAGAATGGCCGTCAGTGACAGCCGTGGATGAGTAGACGTTGACGTTGGCCTTGTATAACGCCTCGTGAACACCCACGAGAGCGCCGAGGTCATCCGATCCCCGAGCGAGGAAAGCGCCATGGGGTCCGATGAGGTTCATCCCTGCTCGTTTGGCCACGCTCTGCAGCTGGTGAGAGTCTTCAGGGAACAGTGTCAGCTGCGTCGTATCTGGTCCTGTGGGTACGCTGCGAATGCCAGCATGTTGACGCCCAGGTCGGCCATCTGCTGCAACACCTTGAATGCTTGGCCTGGCTCATCCTTGACGGAAACGTAGAAGTAATCGACACGGCGGATTTTAGTTTGAGTTGACATATCCAGTTCATTCCTTCCAAGACGGGGTCATCCCGATCGAGAAGATCACTTCTGTTTGAACTCCGCCACCACAGCCGAGACCGTACTCTTGGCGTCTCCAAACAACATTCGTGTGTTCTGCCCTAAAAAACAGCGGATTATCCACTCCCGCGAAACCGGAGGCCAACGAACGCTTCAAGACGAACACTGTCTTGGCGTAGTCCACGTTGATGATCGGCATTCCGTAAATCGCGCAGTTCTCGTCCTCCCGGGCCGCGGGATTGACCACGTCGTTGGCGCCGATGACGATGCAGACGTCGACCGTTTCGATGATGGGATTGATGTCATCCATCTCGACCAGTTGTTCGTATGGCACGTCGGCCTCGGCCAGCAAGACGTTCATGTGCCCCGGCATACGACCGGCAACGGGTGGATCGCGTATTTGACATCAGCGCCGTTCGCCTCCAAGAGATCTCCCAACTCGCGGACGACGTGCTGAGCCTGGGCCACCGCCATTCCGTACCCCGGCACGAAGACCACAGAGCTCGCGGCCTCTAGACACATAGTAGGCGTCTTCCGGCGTGATCGCCTTGGCCTCGCCCGTTACGGCACTCATGGCTCCGCCTGCCGAACCGAGCCCGCCGAACGAGCACGTTGGCCAGCGAGCGGTTCATCGCCTTACACATGATGTTCGTGAGAATCAGACCACTTGCCCCAACCAGGGATCCCGACACGATCAGACACGTTGTTGGAGATGACGAACCCCGATGCGCAGGCGGCCAACCCCGAGTAGCTGTTCAGAAGACAGATGGCCACAGGCATGTCGGCGCCGCCGATGGGGATCGTCAACAACACGCCCATAGCACCAACGCCAACACCATCGCGGCGATGAAGACCGGGTACATCTCCGAGGGATTCATCAAGAATACGATGCCGCAGGCCACGACTCGCTAAGCCAGCCCAGTCCCGTGACGATATGTTGTCCCTTGAACAAAGTCGGCTTACCCGAGATGAAGCGTTCCGCCAGCTTCGCGTAAGCGATGAGACTTCCCGAGAATGTCACGCCGCCAATCAACAACGTAACGAAAATGGCGATGGCCAGATACCAGATCGGTGGCTCGCCTGAGGTCAGGCTCTGACCCGTCCATTCCGTGTGCTGCCGATGGTACTCGGCCCATCCGACGAATAGACTGGCGATACCACCGAATCCGTTGAAAAGCGCCACGAACTCGGGCATCGAAGTCATCGGCACCCGCAAGGCGGCAATGCCACCGATGAGACCCCCCACCACCGCACCGGCGATGATGTATTGGAACTCCATGCCGCTTTTTGCCAGTGTCGCCACGACCGCGACTCAACATGCCGATGGCGGAGATCAAGTTCCCGCGCCGCGCCGTCTTTTGGGAGCTCAGCATCTTCAGGCCGTAGATGAAGAGTACTGAAGCTGCGATATAGGCGAAATTGATCAGTGACTCTTGCATGTCAGGACTCCGCTCCCCTTGTTTTTCCCCTTGAACATGCCCAACATACGGTCCGTCACCAGAGTATCCGCCTACCACGTTGATGGAGGCGAACGCCACCGCTGCCATTCCCAGATAGGTGCTCAGCAGGTCGTCTTGCACCGAGCCCGCTGCGAGCAGAGCACCGACAATAGTGATTCCCGAAATGGCGTTGGAGCCGGACATGAGGGGCGTATGCAACTGAGAAGGAACTTTCGTAATCAGCTCGAATCCCAGTAACATCGCCAAAACGAAAACGAACAAAAGCATCATCAGCATCGGCGACACCTCTATGTTTCCTTAGCTTCTTGATCATCTCGTTTCGGATCTCACCGTCGTGAGTGATGACACAGCCTTGGATGATTTCGTCATCCCATTTGAGCTCGAGTTTCTTGCTCTCCTTGTTCCAGTAGGTCTCCAAGAAGTTGCTCATGTTGGCTGAGTACATCTGACTGGCATGAACGGCCACGCGGCCCGGTAGATTACCGAGACCGATGATTCTAACGCCGTTCACCTCGACTTCCTTGTCGACCTCCGCACCCTCCACGTTGCCACCCGACTCCACCGCTAAGTCGACGACGACGCTTCCCGGCTTCATCTTGCCGATCATCTCCTTGGTCACGATGATAGGTGCCTTTCGGCCGAACAACTGGGCTGTGGTAATAACCAGATCCGACTGGGCGCAGACCTTGGCCATGGCCTCGCGCTGCTTTTCCTGCTGTTCCGGTGTGAGCTCCTTTGCGTAGCCGTCCTTGGTCTGGCCCGTTTCGCCGAGATCGACTTTGACGAACTTGGCGCCCAAGGATCGGACTTGTTCCTCCACCACCGGACGGGTGTCGAAAGCATCGACTCTCGAGCCGAGCCTTTTTGCCGTAGCAATGGCCTGAAGACCCGCGACACCAACCCCGATGATAAAGACCCGAGAAGGGGCAATAGTTCCCGCCGGTGTCATCATCATCGGCAGCACCTTGTCCATCCGCTCTGCTCCGAGAATGACGGCCACATAGCCCGCTAGGTTGGCCTGCGAGCTCAGAGCATCCATCTTCTGCGCCAAGGTCGTTCGTGGAATCATCTCCATACTGATTCCGGTAATACCGCATTTCACCATTTCGTCAATCAGCGCTGGTTCATTGAAGGGATCGAGAAAGCTGATATTGATCGAGCCCTTTTTGAGCTTGGCGATCTCGTCAAGAGGAGGCTTTCTGAGACGCAACACGACGTCCGCCGAGCTCAGCGATTCGGCTCTGTTGCTCGACACCGTTGCTCCAGCCTTTTCGTAGTCCTCGTCGGTGTACCTACATGTCGCGCCGATACCACTTTCCACGATGATGGGTATCTCGTGCCGAGTTTTGAGGTTATCAACGGTATCCGGGATCATGGGTACTCGGTTCTCACCGGGGTGAACTTCTTTGGCCACAAATATCTTCATAATTAGTCACCTTTGGGGTGGTATTTTAGATCAAGTTGCCTCCCACATCATCAAGGACAATTGGGCCGGGTAGTGGGGCTAAAGACGGAAGTCCTGAGTCAGTTATAAGGGCCCACGCTACCCATTGGGTGACGCTCTGGATCCTCTACATAGCATTCGGAACGGTCGTGTGCAAAGCTCAATCTGCGAGGAACGGCATCCCCTGGGTGTCGAGACTTGCTCCCTTGCTGGGCGGCCTTTTCCCTCCCTTTTTGTAGAACGAGGCCTCAGCCCAGTAGTCTTTGGTCAAGGCTTCCAGATTGGCCATCTCCTCTGCCGAAAGAGGCTCGAACTCAGCAGCCATCGACACGTTTTCCTCCAATTGCTCCACCGTGTCGCAGCCGACAATCACAGTGCTAACCGGCTTTGACAGTACATAACGCATGGCGTCTTTCATCGAAGTGAGACCGCCTTCGCGGAACAACAACCCCCGGGCCGGAATCTTCATGCCGATGATTCCCATTCCCTTCTCGTTCGCAAGCGGCAAGAGTTTGTCTTGAAAAGACAGTTGGTGCGCATCGGAGGGATTCAACGCCATGAGGATCGTATCGAAATCATACTGCTCCAGTCCTTGGATCAAGATGGCGGGGTCGTAGTGACCCGTGATGCCCAAGAATCTCACGATCTTTTCATCCCGCGCTTTCTCCAATGCCTCTATAGCGCCGTCTTTGCCGAAGATCTGGTCGAGGTCTTCCTGTGTTCGAACATTGTGAAGCTGCCACAAGTCGATGTGATCGGTTTGCAGAGATTTCAGACTTTCCTCCAGGAGCTTCAAGGATCCGTCTTTGGTCCGATCGTGGGTTTTCGTAGCAAGAAAGACTTCCTTCCGCCGAGTTGCCATGACTTCGCCGATATATTTCTGGCTGATCCCTCCCCCGTATCGAGCAGCCGTGTCGATATAGTTGACCCCCAGGTCGATGGCACGATTGACGATCGCCACGGACTCGTCGCGCGTTCCTTCTTTCTCGATCGTCGCTTGGCCACCCAAACTGAACAACCGCACACGGTGGCCCGTTTTGCCGAGCGGCCGCTCCATCATGGTGGGAGCTGCACCGGCCGGCGATTTCCCGCCGAGCACGAGGGCTGCTGCTGTTCCGGCGGTCCCCAGCTTCACGAACTCTCTTCGACTGATCTCGCGTTTCTTCATACCCGTTCTCCTGTGTTCTAAGATCCCCTTCCTCACCTTGCTCGCCTTGGGCGAGAAGGTGGAATGAGCGGGTGAGAGCATAGCTCAAACGAATCACCGGTGATACTAATTTGAACCAACAACCAGATGCAAACAGTTGCTCAGAGAGGCCGAACCCACCGGAAGCCGAAATCCGAATAGTGAAATTCGGGGGGAAGACTGCTCCGAGCCGAGCAGGGTGTGACGACCCATTGATGACGCCATGAGCCGCCTCTGGCTGAACGGCGGGGCGCATCCCGTGGTGCACAAGGATTGGTGGTGGGTATGTTCTGGTAGTAATGAGGATCGTAGCCGTCTAAACACCATTCGTGGACGGTGTCGGCTAAGTTGAAAAGACCATAGCCATTTGGATCCGTGCCGGCGACCTCCTCCGGCCCATCCAGAGGTCCTCGCAGGAAAGCATGTCCTCCGCCCGAACGGTCGTTGCCCCAGGGAAACACCAAGCCCTCCAGACCACCGCGCGTTGCTTTTTCGCGCTCCGCTTCCGTAGGAAGTCGGATGGGGAGACCCGATTCCATAGAAAGCCACTGGCAATAGGCCTCCGCCTCTGCCCAATTGACGCCCACCGCCGGTTGCAGAGAACGGTTGAATTGAGGGTCGTCCCACCAGGGGGGTGGGTGAGCGCCGGTTGCCTCGAGGAATACTCTATATTCCAGGTTGGTGACCGGCGTGGGTGCCATCTCGAACGCCGAGACAAAAATGCGCCGCTCCGGCGCTTCGTCATCGCGCCCGCACTCCGATCCCATTTGAAACGTACCCTCGGGAACGAGCAAGCGTTTGGTGAAAGTCACTTTTCAAGAAATCCTAAGGGCGCCTCGAGCCCGGGGGCTTCCCGTTTGGAGCCGCAGAGCCCGCCTTTCGCCGTTGGCCCGAACAACGAGTCCCAGCGACGGAGGCGGCCAATCAAATGCAAGCTTCAGCATTATAATAGGTCCGGAGGTTGATCTCATGACGACGAGCCGCCGAGATTTTCTATCTAACATGGCCATCACAGGCATTGGCGTATCTGCAGCTACGCGACGAACCACCATCGGCCAGGCATCAACTTCACAGACAAAAACGGGAGAACGACCTCACGGGGGCTTCCATTCGGTCTTGGAGAGAGACCACCCGTACATTTTCATCGATGCCTGCATGCAGATGTGGCCGGATGCCGACTTCTCCAATGCTCATCGCCATGGTGTCACCGGTTACGCCGTTACTGCTTGGAATCCCCATGTGAGCTTCGCCGCAGCACACGAAGGTCTCATGTTTTGGCATGCGATTGCGCGGCAACATCCAAACCTGGTGGTTGCCGAAAAAGTGCAAGATATACGAAAGGCAAAACAAGAGGGAAAAGCAGCGCTCGTGTTGGCCGCACAAGACGGCGACTGGATTGGTCACGATTTGCATCGAATCGAGGCCTTCCGGCGATTGGGCCTGCGCATGATGTTGCTCGCCTACAATAGCAACAACCAGCTCTGTGATGGCTGTCTGGATCGAACGAACGGAGGATTGAGTCACCTCGGCCAAAGCGTCGTCGATGAATGCAATCGTGTCGGGATTGTCCTCGACTGTACGCATGTCGGAAAGCGGTCGACGATCGAGACGATCGAACGTAGTGAGAAACCTTGCATCTTCAGTCATTCGAACCCGAGCGCCATCGTTCCCAACCACCGTAACATCGACGACGAGCAAATCAAGGTCTGTGCTCAAAAGGGAGGTGTCATCGGTCTCGTGGCCTGGGGACCCCTGGTGATGAAGCCCGACCAGCCTCGTTGGCCGACCGTGGATGATTTCATCGATCTCATTGATCATGTCGCCGGGATGCTCGGCGACGTGGACCACATCGGCATCAGTACCGATATGTCGATCGGCACGTATCCCGACCATGAGGGAAGCCCATGGGGCGCGCCAAACTACCCCAACATAACGGAAGCATACGACCGTCATGTCACTGATGATTTCCGCTCGCCCGAGCGCAACCTCGACGGATTTTCCGACTATGCCGAGATTGTCAATCTAGCAGAAAAACTCCTAGCGCGCGGATACAAGGACGGAGACGTCCACAAGCTCCTCGGCGGCAACTTTCTACGCGTGTTTGAAGAAGTGTGGACGTAGCCAAGTACCCAAGTACTCGAGTACCCAAGTACTCGAGAATGCATTAATTAGCACTGCATCGGATTACCAAAGGCCGGCGCTTCGGCTTCAGCTCCGTTCTTATTCGCGTTCATTCGCGGCTTTTTTTTTGGAAAGTATGAGCAGCCAGCGTAAAGCAAATTGGCACTTATGGAGTGGGGACGCGGCACATCGGCCGTGAACCCTTGCTAGCTGGCTCATCTCCTCTAGGCTTCTGGACCATTCGCCCCAATCCCGAACGGGTCAAACGAACCCTACCGGCTTTGGAATTGCAGGAACACTAGAGTCCGTCGTGGTGCAAGTTCGTGCCGAGAGGAAACCATGAAGACAAAGACGACAATTGCAGGCTTCTTGATCACTGCTGTGCTATGTCTCGGGAGCCACTCCCCTTCTGATGACTTCCCGGTCCTCAAAGGATCCTATTTCGGCCAGCAGCCTCCCGGTCTCGAACCAGAAGTTTTTGCTCCAGGCGTCATCTCAACGGAGGCCGGTGAAGGTTGCTCAGGGTTCATGTCCGACGGCAAGCTTTTTCTATTCGCGCGTCGTGGTAGAGGCATTTTGCTCACGGAACTGAGGGATGGCGTGTGGACTCCGCCGGAGGAGGCCGGCTTTTCTTTGAGAAGTCTAGACGGTGATTTCATCATTGCGCCCGACGATCAAACCGTTCTTTTTGCTTCCGGCCGTCCCGTTGAAAAAGGTGGGCTTTCCCTGAGGGACCACAACATCTGGAAGACGGTAAGAACGTCATCGGGATGGAAGGAGCCGGAATTGCTCGCAAGCCCGGTCAACACCGACGCGCATGAAAGCTATCCTTCGCTCTCTCAGGACGGAACTCTGTATTTCTTTAGCCGCCGGGAAGGTGGCTTCGGACAATCGGACATCTATCTATCCGAACCCGTCAACGGAAGGTACGAAGAGGCAATCAACCTCGGCAACATCATCAATACCGAGCATCACGAAGTCGATCCCTTCATTGCTCCCGATGAGAGCTACCTCATTTTTGCATCAGATAGGCCAGGTGGATACGGGAGTGATGACTTCTATATATGCTTCAAGAGTTCGAACGGCGAATGGGTCCCACCCATGAACATGGGTGACCAGATCAACTCTCGCCATACGGAGTACATCGTCAGTGTAACTCTGGACGGGAAGTATCTCTTTTTCACGAGCGACAAGAACGGAAGTCGGGACGTATTCTGGGTGGACCGAGGGGTCATCGACGCATTGAAAACGAAGCTTTTAATGCAAGAAAGACAGCGGGGCAAGTCGTGAGATTTCGAAGCGTTTTCGCAACAACGGCAACAATCGTCTTGGCGTTGTGTTCATGTGGTGACCGTGCCTCGGATCCGAAACAGCTCAGTGGATTCGAGGCGTTGTCCGGTCCTTACCTGGGGCAGCCGCCACCGGGAGAGGAGCCGCAGATCTTCTTGCCCGGTCTCATTTCCTCACATTCGTCGGAGACCTATATCGCTTTTCTCAATGACGCTAGGGCCTGCGTTTATTCGACGATCACAGCGGAGGGACAAAGAACGTTCTACACCTATGAGAGAGACGGTTCGTGGACAACACCACGATCTGCACCCTTTGAGGAATTGCAGGGGCACCCCAACTACACGACCGGGCCGGAAGGTCGAAGGATATACTTTCACTCCGGTCGACCCACGGATGCCGCCGACGAGACACAGGACGACAACGTTTGGGCGATCGAGTGGACCGGCAACGACTGGGCTGAACCCTACGCCCTTCCAAGTCCGCCCAACTCAGACTACGGCGAGGCCTATCCGACGATCTCAGTTCGGGGAACGGTCTACTTTTTTTCATGGAAGCGAAGCGATACGCATGCTTACGACATCTACCGCAGCCGTCACGTCGACGGCACATACCAAGAGGCGGAACGACTCGGGTGGCCCATCAACACCGACTACATCGAGTTCGACCCTTACGTCTCACCCGACGAGAGCTACCTTGTATTTGGTTCCGGCCGACCGGGAGGTTACGGAGAGTCCGACAACTACATCTGCTTCCGTAGAGACGACGGGAGCTGGACGCATCCCGTCAATCTTGGCCCTGAAGTGAACTCCTCGAGCGCGGATTTGTGTGCCAATGGAACCGCGGATGGAAAGTACTTTTTCTTCTCGAGCGGCCGCAAGACCGATGCACCGAAAGGCCAAAGGACCGAGTCCTCGGACACCGACTACGACTTGTATTGGGTCGATACGAGGTTCTTCGCCAAGCTCGAAGAAAAGATGAAGACCTCAGAGAGTGCCGCAGAAGCCATAAAGAAGGAATACCAAAAAGGCGGATTGCGTGCGGCCATCGACACTTTGGATAAGCTCTACTCCGACGAGCAGGACCGTTACTACTTCTCCTCCTATGAACTACTTTCTCTGTGTGAACCGATGCTCTCATCCGGTGACGTGAGCGACGCGGAACAGTTCCAACGGGCCGTAGCTGACACCTTACCGTCAGATCTCAGGATTAAGGAAGGCTTCGCTCAAATCTGCATGTTGAACGGCCAGTTGTCAAAAAGTATGGAAATATTGAGGGAATTGGATCTGGAAGACCCCTTATTCGACTTGGAACGTACGCTTCCCACCTTTGGTTATCTCCTCACTCAATATCCGGAGAAAGCCGACGACGCGATGAAGTGGCTACACCTCACCGTCGAGGAGTTTCCGGACTCGTCTTTCGCCTATTTCAGTCTCGCCAAGCTGTACGGAGACCGAGGTGATGTCGAGCAGGCTATTAGACACTGCAAGAAGTGTCTCCAACTGAAACCTAATGACGGCGACGCCGCTACTCTGCTCAATCGACTCGAGCAGCAACGGTGAAATAGTGTCGTACCACGGCGTGATCTTACGTCTCGTAAATCGCTGCAAAGGTATGAAATAGAAGCGTTCCCGGGCCACGAGGTTGTTGCTTTTACACCCGGTTTCGGAGCAAGGGGCAAGTTCTTCATGTAGTGTTTTTCGGAGTGGTGGTGTGATTTCCCCACAGGCTCGGAATCTTCAAGTTGGATTTTCCACCCAAATTAGTGGCTTTTTTCTCAAAAGCTGCCTACTTCGCTTCGGCACGTGGTTTGCTTAGTTTCATGAGAGCCTCCTGAATTTTCAACGCGGGTCCGTTCCGTTCAAGGGGGCCATAGGCGAACCGGAGCGATTGACCGTTTTGTTGAGCACATGACGCAGAAAGCCCCCAACGAAGACAAAGCCGCGCTTCTCTCGCAGGACATCCGAGCGGTTTGCGGGGATCGATATCAAATTGATTCCGTGCTCGGTGCCGGCGCTTTTGGCGAGGTTTACAAGGCGCTCGACACCGTTTTGAACCGAACGGTAGCTCTGAAGAAAATTCGGGAGGACTTCTTCTCGAACGACGATGAAACCGAAGAACTTCGTCTCCGTTTCCTTCGTGAGGCGCAGGTCGCCGCGCAGCTGCAGCACCCCAATATCGTAACCATTTACGACATCATCTCTTCTCCGACGATGAACCTCATCGTCATGGAATTCATCGACGGCATCACACTTGCCGACAAGCTCAAGTCGGAGCATGCTCTTTCTCTCTTGGAGACGGTCCGGGTCCTCTCTCAGGTGGCCGAGGCACTGGACCATGCCCACTCGCAAAAGGTCGTTCACCGAGATATCAAACCGGCTAATATCCTCATTTCCAACAAGGGCCTCGTAAAAGTCACTGATTTCGGCACGGCAAAAGCTGACTCGTCGTCTGAGCTGACAGTGGTGGGAAGCATTATGGGAACACCCGACTATATGTCTCCCGAACAGGCAAGGGGAGGCGAGTTGGACGGGCGCTCCGATCTGTTCTCGCTTGGCTGCGTCTTATATCAATGTCTGGCGGGAGAAAGGCCCTTCAGAAGCAGCAATGTCACGGGCGTCCTCCTTCGAATCGTTGGTGATGAACCATCACCTCTTGACTCCGAAGAACTGCTCCGGGACCCCGATGTCGATGCTATGCTGAAGAAAGCTCTCGCCAAGAATCCCGACGAGAGGTTTCAAAGTGCGATGCAGTTCCGTCGTGCGCTTGGAGAGCTCGGGGCCGAAGAGCCCGCGACGCCTCCCGAACAGAAAGAGTCAACGGTTTCTCCACCACCACAATCAACGACCCCAAGCGAACCTCCCGAGTCGGATTCTCAGTCCCGAGATTCCGTTGCGGATGTCCTCATGAAAGAAGCGAGGGAATCGGACGAAGTAGAGACCTTTATGTTTGCGATGAGACGGGAAAATCGATTGCTGAGCACCAACACCTCGTCCATGCTCGAGTTTCGCAATGTAAGTCTCACGCCTGAGGAAGCCTTCATCCTCTCCCGAGTCGACGGGGGTGTCACGCCGTCCGATATTTTCTCGGTCAGTCCCTTATCCGAGACAGACAGCGCGCGAGCGCTCTTGGGGTTTCTTCGCACCGGGCTCATTTGCTTCGAAGAGCCAAGTGAATCCGAACGCGAACAAGAACCGAAACAGGAACAGAAGCAAAAACAAAAACAGAAGACGGAAGAGATCCTTGCGAGTGAGGAACCCGAGAAACTTCAAGGAACCGGCGGGGAAGAGTCAAAAGACTCCATTCGACGTGAGGTTGAGGAGCTATTCGAGCTTTCTCGCAATCAGAATGACCACGAGGTTTTGGGTGTCGCCGCAAACGCTGATTTTCAGGAGATCAAACGCGCTTTCCAAAAACTGGCGTTCCGGCTTCATCCCGATCGACATTCTTCGATAAAAGACGAGGGCTTTCACAAGAAGCTTTCTCAGCTTTTTACTAGGGTAAGCGACGCATTTTCCGCTCTGTCTGATAAGGCAAGATCAGGCGAGACCCAACCGACGGAAGCGACGAAAACCGCCATCGAAAAACAATCGGCAAACAACGGCTCACGGCTGGTAGAGAACGCGACGCCCCATTACCATGATCCACAACAGGCCAGAGACCTGTACCTGCAGGCAAAGGTTGCGTATCAGAAAGAAGACTACTGGCGTACGATCGAGTACTGCAAAAAGGCTGTTGAGATCGACCAAAGTCGAGCGGACTACTTCCACCTCTTGGGAGTGGCCCTGTCTCAGAACCCCAAATGGAAGCACGACGCCGAACAGAACTTGAGAATGGCAACAGAGCTGGACCCCAGTTGCCCGGAGTACTTCGCAGCGCTGGGTGCGCTCTACCAGTCTGAGGGTCTTGGTGCTAGGGCCCGCCGCGCGTTCGAGAAACTGAAGGCTCTCGACCCGAAATACCCCATTCCTGATGGGGGTTGAGAACCCTTCGCGTTGGTGCCGTATTGGAACCTAAGATAGAGGGACTGAGGTAACGAGATGGACACGGTCCTCAATTTGATTCGAGAGTTTGGCGCCTTGAATGACGCCAAGGTTCGTCGCGGCGGGACCCTGGCGGATCCCGACGAGAAACGATGGGCCGAGCTCAAGAGGTTTTACGATCTCCTGATGTCACAAAAGGGTCTCTCCCCTGACGAGGCTCCGTCTTACTCAAAGACGGATCTTCAAGCCTATGTCACGGACCGCGCCCGCCTTCGTGTGCCGGCGACCTTCTATGCCCTCATTCGACAAGATGACATCTGTTACGCAGCCCGTGTCGTGAACTTGAGCCGGAGCGGCGTTTTTCTTTCTTCCAACGTGCTCTTCGAGGTCGGATCCCATGTCGCCATCCACCTAGCCAACTCCGGAGGGCGGGGAGAAGAGATCCTGGAGCTCGAAGCCGAGGTGGTTTGGGTCAACCAGAAAGGAGCCATCGAAGCGGAGGTCCCCCGCGGCATGGGTCTGAATTTCATCGATGTCGACTCGGAGTCTCAAGAGATGTTGGATTCCTGGGTACTCGATATACTCGAAAAGTGCCTTTCCACGCTTTGGTGATTCTACTTCGGGCGTAAAAAGGGTAAAAAGGGGACAGGTCCATTTTCTCTTCTTTTCCCTGCTAGAAAATGGACCTGTCCCCTTTTTAACGAAGTAGAATCACCCATGCCGAAGTTCTTGGCCATCGATCTCGGGGCTGAAAGTGGTCGGTCGATACTCGGTACACTGACCGACCAGCAGATGGGTCTCGAGGAAATCAGTCGCTTCCCGAATCGTCAGATTCTCGAATCCGGCCACATCTATTGGGATGTTCCGTATCTCCTGGATGAGCTCAAGAAGAGCATGTGTCTGGCCGGCGCTCAAGGTCACACCGATCTCCTCGGTATCGGCGTCGATACTTGGGGAGTCGATTTTGGCCTGGTTGGCAAGGACAACCGACTCCTCGGCCATCCTTTCGCCTATCGAGACTCGAGAACCGACGGGATGATGGAAAGAGCGTTCCAATTGATCCCCAAGGATGAGCTTTACTCTCGTACCGGCAGTCAGTTCATGCAGATCAATACTATTTATCAGTTGCTCAGCATGGTGGAGTCGTCGAGTCCCCTACTCGAGGAAGCCGAGACACTTCTATTTATGCCCGATCTGTTCGGATTCCTCCTTTCGGGCAAGAAATACTCTGAGTATACGATCGCCTCGACGTCTCAGCTCTTAGATCCGAAACAGAAGGAATGGAACACTGAGATTTTTAACACTCTCTCGTTGCCCTTGAACTTCATGGCTTCGTTGAAAGAACCGGGCACGGTCGTGGGTCGACTCCTACCGAATATCGCTTCAGAAACGGGTCTCGTTCGAACGGACGTCATCGCTCCCGCCAGCCACGATACGGCCAGCGCTGTTGCGGCAGTGCCCGCCCAATCCACCCACTGGGCCTATTTGAGCTCTGGGACCTGGTCTCTTCTCGGCGTCGAACTGGATGCGCCCGTTATCAATGAACAGTCACTGCACAACAACTTCACGAACGAAGGGGGGTACGACGGTAAGATTCGATTTCTGCGGAATACCATGGGCCTTTGGCTGCTACAGGGTTGTTTGAAAGCGTGGAAATCGAATCGACAGGCACCGAGCTATGACGAAATGTTGAGTCGGGCCAAAGAAGCTCCGGCCTTCAAGTGCGTCGTCGACCCCGATGACCGGCTGTTTTTGAACCCCCCCGACATGCCCGCCGCCATCGACCTGTTCTGCAAAAGGACATTCCAACCTCTACCGGAAACGATAGGGGAATATGTTCGATGTGTATTCGAAAGCCTGGCATTGAAGTATCGTTTCATTGTCGAAAAGTTGAACGCTATGACGGACGAGCCCATCGTGGTCCTTCACATCGTCGGCGGTGGCTCACGCAACGAGCTTTTGAATCAATGGAGCTCCAATGCTATAGGATTACCCGTGGTGGCCGGCCCGACAGAGGCAGCCGCTGTTGGTAACATTCTCGTCCAGGCTATTGCGGAACGAGAGCTCGATGGGATCGAAGACGGTCGTAGGATCGTGGCCCGCTCCTTTCCCCTCGAGACTTATGAGCCGCGAGACCATGAAGCATGGAATGATGCCTTTGAAGGAAGAAGGGGCATTTTTGCTTGACATCAAGAAAGAGGTACAGATGAGAAGTCGCACATCCCTTAGACCGCTCAGTTATACCTTCCTTCTCGCCGCGTTGTTGACGAGCTGCGGCCGGGAGACTTCAACTCCAGCAGACGTACGAACACAGGAGGAGCCATCCATGACCGCCACCAACCAACGAGATATCATCGCCAACAATGCGTTTTTCTACTACAGCGATCTCGAAAAGGCTTGGCGGTTCTACGAGGATGTCCTTGGACTCGAGACCGTGGCTGACTACGGTTTTGCGAAGATCATGCAGATCGCATCGACGTCGTACCTGACGCTGGTCGATGCCGAGTCCGGCATGCATAGCGCTGACGAGCCCAAGACCGTGGCCATCGCTCTCATCACGGATGAGCTGGACGGGTGGCATCAGTACTTGAGCGCTGAGAAGGTTCCCATGAAATCCGAGTACGATCCGGTCGAAGGACGCCCGCATCACGGATTCGTCGTCTACGACCCGGAGGGTTACTACCTGGAGTTCGAGAGGTTCAATCCGCACCCGGAGAATGAGCAACTCATGCCCCTGCTTGCAAAAATGCCTTCCGTCTACCCCAAGCCGGGCTCTTCGACCAAGCGGCCCAAGGACCTTGGACTCAAAGCGACCGTGCTCTGGCTCTACTACCAAGACCTCGAGGGTATCGAGCGTTTCTACGAAGACGTCATGGGTTTCGATTTGGTGGTCGACCAGGGCTGGGCCAAGATCTATCCAACCTCTCCCACAGGTTTCATTGGCCCCGTCGACGGCGACAAAGGCATGCACTCCTGGACCGAGAAGAAGGGCGTGACGGCGTCGTTCTTGACCAACAACGTGGACGCTTGGTTCGAATACCTAAAGAGCCAAGAAGCGTTCGAGTTTCGGAGCCAAGAGGTTATGGAAGAAGACCGTGCGGGTGTCCGGGTTTTCGTGGGCTATGACCCGGAGGGCTACTTTTTGGAGTTCGACACCTTTCTGGAAACAGAAACGAACCAGGAGTTGCTACGACGGCTGCAGTAGTAGCCGTTTTATGAAGGGGACAGTCAATTTAACAATCTTGTGGCGGGGACAGCCAATCTGACAATCATGCAGTTGAGATGATTGTCAAATTGACTATCCCCACCATTAAATTGGCTGTCCCCTTCATGCTTCATAAGCTAGACTACGACCATGAAGTGGATTGTCGGGTTGATCGGAGCGTTGGTCGTCATTGTTCTCGTGTGGCATTGGGATTTCGCGAAACCCGTTATCCAATGGGACGAGCCGTCAGCTCTCGGAAGGGATTTCGAAATCTCGATGGACGTCGCGGACGAGGGACGGGGGATTCGGAAAATACAGGTCTTCCTCCGGCAGGCCGACAAGTCCACCTTGGTTTTCTCCAAGGAGTATGGCGCAGCGCCGCCTTGGAAGAAGGGCCCGACGAACGAACAAGTACTCGTGTCCGCAAGTAGCTTTGGCGAAGAGGTTTCCTTGGTAGAAGGAAGCCTCGATGTCGTAGTGGAAGTCACGGATCAGCCGAACCTCTGGTTTTTTGGCCGGAAAGCCGTGGACGTCCGGAAGATTCCGTATGACGCCACGCCTCCTCGAGTGGCGACCCTGACGGGGCAACATTACATACGACAAGGAGGTTCTGAAGCCGTTTTGTACCGAGTCCTCGAGGATGGTGCCCGTTCGGGAGTGCAGGTAGGAAATCGCTCCTTCCAAGGCTACCGTATCGAAGGGCAGGACTATCTGTGTTTGTTTGCCCTCGCATATGACCAACCGCCCGACACACCCATCCACATATGGGCCGAAGACATCGCCGGTAATCGGACCGAATCAAGCTTCCAGTACAAGACTTTTTCACGCACCTTCCGGACCAGTCGGATCGGACTGAACGACCGCCTCATCGAAGCCGTCGTCCGCGACATCCTCTTGAACAACACCAACGTTGCGGAAAAGGAGACGCCCCTCGACACCTTCCTCGACATCAATGGGCGGTTTCGAGAGGTCACTAACCGCCGCCTCGAGGAATTGACCTCCGTGTCTGCGGACCGACTCCTTTGGACTCAACCTTTTCTCCAGCTCAGCAATTCCAAAGTGGAGTCTCGATTCGCGGATCACCGCATCTACGTTTACGACGGAAAAGAGGTGGACCGGCAAACCCACCTCGGGTTCGATTTGGCCTCGGTTGCACAAAGTCCCATCGAAGCCTCCAATGGTGGCACCGTGATCTACGCCGACAGTCTCGGTATCTACGGCAATACGGTTGTACTGGACCATGGGTTGGGCCTGTTCTCTCTCTACGGACATTTGAGCTCCTTTGAAGTCGAGGAAGGTCAGAGCGTCTCCCGGGGCGATACCGTGGGTGCGACCGGACAGACCGGCCTTGCTGCCGGCGACCATCTCCACTTCTCGATGATCTTGGGAAATGTCCAAGTAACCCCCCTGGAGTGGTGGGATCCGAAGTGGGTCGAGGAGCATGTCCTCTCCAAGTGGCGTGCGGAGAGCAGCCACACTAAAGGCACCTCCAACTAGCCCTAGTGTCCGATTTTGGGATTCGTCCCATGCCAAAGCCGACCAACTTTGGTGGCCCTAAAAGGAGATCCGTTAGCTAAGTTCATATAAATGAGTCGCTTAGGTACGTCCATCGTAGTGGAATTCAAATTGCAGTGTAGTACCGGACCTCATGTCGATGTAGGCCCAAAATGACGCTACCTGTGTCTCAACCTCAGTCCTTTACTCGGTCGCTCAAGGTTCTTCTAGCCGATGACCAGCCGGATGTGCTGACAGCGTTGTCACTTTTGCTGAAAGCCGAGGGCTGGGTGACCAAGTCCGTTACTTCTCCGGAGGACATCATCAGTGCTTTGAATGCTGACTCCTTCGACGCGGTTTTGATGGACCTCAACTACCAGCGCGACACCACGTCGGGCAAGGAAGGCCTCGAGCTTCTGAGTCAAATCGAAGGTATGGACCATCCGCCACCCGTCGTGGTCATGACGGCCTGGGGCAGCATCGCTCTAGCCGTGGAGGCGATGCGACGCGGCGCACGTGACTTCGTCATCAAGCCCTGGGACAATCAGAAGCTCATCGACACCCTTCGGCGCCATGCGGTCACAAAGGCGGAACCACCCAAGCATGAAGCGGATGCGCGTTACTCATCGAACGAGTTCCACGTGGCTTCTCAAGTTCAGCAGAAGTTGTTCCCGGAGCGGGGAAGGACGCTCGGGAGTCTCGAAGTTGCAGGTCACTGCAAACCTGCTGGTGCCGTCGGTGGAGATAGCTACGATTTCATCGACGTAAACAAGGACCGCCTCGCATTCGTCCTTGCCGATGTTTCCGGCAAAGGACTTCCAGCCGCTTTGATGATGGCCAATCTGCAAGCCACCCTCAGGAGTGGTATTCCGAGAGCGACGGAGGAGTTGCCGATTTTCTTCGCCCAGGCAAACCGCTTGTTCTTCGAATCGACACAGTCCTATCACTATGCGACGCTGTTCTTGGGAGTTTATGACGAGTCCTTGCATCGGCTCCGCTACGTCAACTGTGGACACCCGGCTGCCATATTGCTTCGGGCGGACGGCTCCGTGGAACGCCTTGCCAGCACAGCCACAGCTTTCGGGCTCTTCGAGGATCTCGCGGCCGAAGTTGGTGAAACGAGCCTCTTCTCTGGGGACACACTCGTCGCCTTCTCCGACGGCGTGGTAGAAGCCGTGCAGCCCGAGGGGGACGAGCTCGGCGACGAACGCCTCATCGACATGCTCCAGCACCCGGACGAGTGTCTTTGTGTTCCCTTTCCCGATCTACCGCAAGCCATACTGGACGAAATTCTCGGCGACTTCTCCTACCAGCAAACGGACGATATGACTCTCATTGTGGCCCACGGCCGCACTTGAGCCACGCCTCCAGAAAAGAATACCGCCACATCTGTGGTTTTTGGGCAGCCGTGTCGCGTCTTTCATCGAGGGCAAAAACAACAGCAGCAAGACCTCACGAGCCCTCTAAAGGAGGAGATCATGAAAAACGGACAACAAAAGCTCGCACCCAACGAGGCTCGCGTCACGATTAGAGAGATGATAGCGAGCACCTACGTGGAGCTCGTCAATGGCCAAATCGCTGGAAAGGTCGACCTGCCCCATGACGGAATGATCGATCTAACGACCGTCAACGGAGCGGTCGCTCTCGACATACCCCACAATACCTCGGCCGATTTCTCCGCCGGTGTCAGTAATGGAAGGATCGAGCTCTCCAACCCGACACTGAGAAGCGAAGAAAGGACCACGACTTCTCTTCAGGGACGCTTAGGTGACGGCCGCGGAATGATCACATTGCGCACCGTCAATGGCGATATAGGTGTCAGAGGGTACTAGGTTGGATTCTGGAGCCTCCGCGGCCCATGCCGCGGAGGTTTTTGGCTTACCGCAGGCTTTTCCTCGTCTTTGCTTCAATAGAACGGGCGCGCAGTGCAAGTTCCCGTGCCCTGCCAAATTCACCCACCTCGCGTAGAAGTACGGCGTAGTCCTCCAGAATGTGCGCACGAAAGGATGGTTGGGATTTAGTGACGACTCCGTCATCTTGAGAGAGCGTTCAAAAAACTCCCTTGACACATCATATTGGTTCAATCGGCCGTGTAGCACGGCGAGAGAATGGAGCGACTCGGCTACAACGGCGTGGTCAGGGAGCCGACAGCGTCACGCGCTGCCACTCACCGCCTCGCTCCTCCCGGCCGACGCCTCGGGCGTGGTCGATCAAGATACGTCGCATGGCTTGGGCGCCGATAGCAAAGAAGTGGGTACGGCCGCGCCAGTTCACTCGCGATTGATCCACCAGCTTCATGTAAGCCTCGTGAACCAATGCCGTCGGTTGCAACGTATGACCCGGGCGAGCTCTCGCCCTCCGCCGCAGATCGACATAGACCAAAGGCATCAACTCTTCGGCCGAAGATGGATACTTACCTTCACCACTCAGCTTGGCAACGAGGGCAGTCGCGCGCGTTTTCTCGTCCACGACAATGAGAAACCTTTCAAATCAAGTAGCTCTACGGGTAACTTATCTCAGAGATAGACCATCCTGAAACCCAAACGGCCGGAGAGTGCCCTTGTGTTCTCCCGAATGCTCTTTTCAACCGCCTCGAGCCCGCGGTGGGTCATCGAGTATTTCTGCATCTCGTTGATCGCGATGAGGTCGAGCGCGGACGACTTCATCCAATCCACATCGGTCTCGTAGCCACAAGCAGCTCTGGCGCCGGACTTCTTGAGGAAGCTCTTGATGATGCGGGCATCTCCCTTTAGCACAGAGCAGGCCCCGAAATAAACGAGACGCTGGTGCTTCCTCAGATTGATGAAGTTGCCCAACTCGGCCAGCGTTACAGCAATGCGTTTGTCGATTACCAGCTCACCGGGTCGCCCGTGGAATGCGAGATACAAAATCTTGTAGTCAGCGTATGCCTTCTGCTGCCACTTATCGATGAGGTAGAGCATCTCCGCTTTGGTCGAGCAGTCGCGGTAGATGAACTTGACGCCGGCGTTGATTTGGAGAAGCTCGAGCACCGGCTTGACCGTCGCGTATCGGCTAAGTTTCTCTTCCCAATTGCCCTCGATACAAAAGACATGCTTGGGGTATTTCTTGGCCATTTGGGGTCATTCTACCGAGGTCGGGGTCGGGCATGAAAACGCGAAAAGTCGACCGTCGTGGAGGATTTTGTTGCGGCCTCGGTCCGAAACATCGTTGTAGTACAATCGTACATATATCCGTACAAACGAAGTTGCGCGCCTCGGGATGGTGACCATGAAACGAGCTTCCTCATTTGTTCCGACTCTGCTCGCCCTCGGTTTTCTCCTCGGCGGGAGTGATGCCGCACTTGCCCAGGCCAAAGCGGGATTGGGCTTCAAAGGCTGGGGTGTGCGAGGAGGTGTCACGGTGAATCCCGACCAATTCCACGTCGGTGCCCATATCAACGCGGGGACCTTTGCTCCAAAGGTGCGCTTTCAACCCTATTTCGATATCGGTTTTGGAAATAATGTCACTGTCGGTACGGTCAACCTAGACGCTTTTTATTTGATCAGCGCCAAGGGATGGCAGCCGTACGTTGGGGGAGGACTCTGTGTCGCCTTCTACGACTACCGACGTCACCTAGATGTCGAAGCAGGATTGAACCTCGTCGCCGGTTTCGAGTGGGGAACCCATCGGAAGCTAATTCTAGAGGCCCGGGCGGGAGTGGGCGACATTCCCGACCTCAAGGTTTCTGTGGGCGTCGGCTTCTAGCTGGAGCCATGTCCGTCATGGCTGCTGCTCGAACCTCATGAGCCAGATGTCACCCTCGGTGTTTGTGTCGATAAACGAGATCCAGCGGTCGTCATTCGTGATGCTCAGACGCCTTCCTTCCAAACTGGCGATGTTTCCCGCCGGAAGGACGGAATGTGACTCGCCGGAGCGAGTATCGAAAAGCTGGATTTCTCCTTGTTCTCCAAGGAAGAGAAAGCGCTGACTATCGCTCAACCAAGCCGGCCACGCTCCGGCGTCCATGATCTTCTCGTAGCTGCCGGTGTTGAAAGAATAAAGGATGACGCCTGACGTATTGACGGTGCCATCCGGGTTGAAACTCATGCCGGCCAAATAGCTCCCGTTGGGTGACCAAGAGATCGGCATGAACCCCCGCGAATCCTCCGATTGAGGCAAAGGTTCCGCTCCCCTTTGTTCCAAGGGGGGAGACAGGTCGAGGATCCACGCTCGAACACCGTCCGTCGTTGCGATTTGATTCGCAACAGGTGACCAAATCGGATACCAACGACTCGGCCCGCGCGTCTTCGATAGCTGCTCGAGACCTGAGCCGTCCGGATGAATGGCCCATGTCTCGTAGCGGCCGGCCCGATCCGAATAGAAGGTGACCCACTCGCTGTCCGGAGACCAACTGACGCCACGATCCCGAAAGGCGTCATCGGTGAGCTGGCGGTAGCCGGCACCATCGGAACGAACGACGAAGAGGTCCTCACGGCCTCCCCACGTGGTGAAGGCAATCCACTCCCCATCGGGAGAGATACTTTGGTCACGAATCAAGCGAGAGCCCTCGAGAACAGACAGGGCCGTGCCGACGGTGCTTCCGCGGGCGGAATCGAAAGAGATCTTCAAGAGACGCGATCGTCGGTCCAAGCTGGCATAGGCCAGGCGACGGCCATCGCCGGAAAGACTGAAGTGACCACTCCAACGTGAAGGCGTCGTGACCGGCTCCGCGGACCTGAGCACTCTGCCGGTTTTTTCGTCGATGAGAATTCTCCAGATGTTCATGGCCCCACCGCGGTCGCTCGAAAAGTAAAGATAGTCTCCATCCGGAGACCACACGGGATTCCAGTCCAACGCCGAATCGTTCGTCACAGTGACGGCTTCGGCCTCCGACCCATCCGCTGAAACGGTCCAGAGGTCGCGTTGGCCGGCTGCTTCTTCCCTCAGTCCCCAGAAAGCAATCCGCCAACCGTGTGGCGACCAGCTCGGTTGCAGCGCATCGTGTCGGGTGATTTGACGTTTCTCACCGTCTGCGACTTGGATTGCCCAAAGCTCGGCAACGCCTTGGCGTACGGCGGGATCGGCCGAGGCCGCTGTGGCCACGGCGATCTCGCTGCTATCCGGCGACCAGCTTGGGTCATAGCCGAAATCCGTGAGACGTCTGACCGGCGTTCCGGTCGAGCCCATGACGAAGATGCCGCCTCCGTCCCGACCCGAGCGGAAGGCGATTTGCTCCCCGTCTGGCGAAAAGGCGGGATGGTCATCGTTATCGAACGAGTTTTCCGTCAGATTGACGGCATTTCGTCCTCCGACCCTCTGTATGTAGATGTCGTCGTTGCCACGAGTCGCCGCCACGAAAGCGAAACTCCTGCCGTCAGGTGCTAGGGCAGGATAACGTTCCACTCCCGGTCGATCTGTAATTTGCGTGAAGGACATAGGCACGGCCGTGTTCTCGGGTTGGCGCGAGCGGACACCTATCCACCAACCCATGGCAAAGGCAATTAGGATCGTGAGAGATATAGCCGTTGTCAGCCTAGTGCCGGAAGAGAAGGGCATAAGGACTCCAGATCGTTTTGCAAAGCTGTGAGATTCTACGACAGGGTACAGAAGGGCACAAGCATGCCACTCGAGGCTGACCACAGTATAGAATGGGACGACTTGTAGGAAACGTTCGAACGGAGGTGCGATGAACTTAGTGAAGACCGAGTTACGGGACGGCGTCGCCACGGTGACCCTCGAGGATCCAAAACGTCGCAACGCCTTGTCCCTCGCGATGGCCGAGGAGATGACGACCACCCTTCGTGAATTGGAGTCATCATCGGATGTTGGCGCCGTCATCCTCACTGGAACCCCTCCTGCATTCTCTGCAGGTGCCGATTTGAACGATCTCGAGCAAGCCACGCGCGAGAGCCTTGGACAGATTTACGAGGGTTTCTTGGTGGTTGCTCGTTTTCCCCTTCCCACGATCGCGGCCGTTAACGGTCCAGCCGTCGGTGCGGGACTGAATCTTGCCTTGGCCTGTGATGTTCGATTGGCCGCCCGGAGCGCACGTTTCGAGTCACGTTTCATCGACCTCGCTCTCCATCCGGGCGGTGGACACACGTGGATGCTCACTCAGTTGCTGGGCCCACAAGGTGCGGCAGCTGTGGTCTTGTGCGGCGAATCTCTGGACGGAGAGGAGGCCGTTCGACACGGCCTAGCTTGGGCTGTCATCGACGATGAGCGCCTCATGGACGAGGCGCTGACTTTGGCTAAGCACACCACGAAAGCGCCACGAGAAATGGTACAGAAGCTCAAGGCCACATTGCGCGACATGGTTGCCGTCACGGATCACAATGAAGCGGTTGAGCGTGAGCTCGAGCCTCAGCTGTGGTCGGTAGAGCAACCCGCATTTCGCGACCGTATCGCAGCACTGAAACGTCGCATCGCAGAAAAGAAAGTGTAGTCCTCCAAGCCAATGTCCTGCCCTTTGACTCGAGGAGGCATGGCTCCGCGATCGTTCAGATGTTACTGCCGCCAGCTTTCGAACGTGCTCAATGACTTGACAGCCAACGGCTGTCGCGACATATGGTTTGTAACACAAACTAGTGTGTATCGAACACCCGAGTGACGTATTCTATTGATTTAAATCCGTTTACAGACGGCAGCGCTGCAGGAGACCTGAGTGCCACGAAAGTCAGGTGGAGAGGCGACCACCGGTTTTCGGCTAGTTCACGAGCCGGCACGTCTTGCGATCATGGCCAGCCTCCACGTCGTCATGGCGACGACAGACTTCATCCAGCTCATGAACGAGACCGGACTCTCCCGAGGGAATCTCTCGAGCCACCTGTCCAAGCTCGAAGAAGCAGGTTACATCACCGTGGAAAAGACCTTTGCCGGCAAGACGCCGCGCACGTTGCTGTCGCTCACGGATGCGGGGCGCGAGGCACTTCGCGGATACCGCCGCACGATGGAGCCCCTCATCGCTGCCCTGCCCAAATAGCTTTCTCGAGGCGATCTGGCCGCCAGGTTGCGCGATACTTCCCTTGGCTTTCTGGCCTTGGCTCTAAGGGTATGCCCCTCCTTCCAACAGGCTGGGTAGGAACAACAAACGCCCCTTTCGGGCTCTAATAAGGATCCCAAGTGATCGGTCGAACCGTGTCTCACTTCAAGATCACCGCCAAGATCGGCGAGGGCGGGATGGGTGAGGTCTACCGCGCGACCGACACGAAGCTCGGGCGAGACGTGGCCCTCAAGGTCCTTCCCCTGGAGATGGCGGCCGACCCCGGCCGAATCGAGCGGTTCCAGCGCGAAGCGCGTGCCGTCGCCGCCCTCAATCATCCCAATATTGTCACCCTGTACTCCGTCGAAGAATCCGAAGGTGTTCATTTCCTCACGATGGAGCTCATCGAAGGCAAACCGCTCGACCATCTGATTGCTGGTGGAGAGTCAGAAATGCCCCAATGATGGACTTGACTATCTCCTACTTCTAGATCGCTGCTCCACACCATGCCGGCTGAAGAGCCGTTCGAAATCACTCCATCGTCTTGCTATTATCCCGCCGTCACGACCAACACTTGGCTCTACCCAAAGGATTGGCCATGAAATCTCATATTCTGTTGCTTATCTTCAGCATTCTTCTCTTGTTTCCCGGGTCGTCAATTGCCGCTGACGACGCGGAGCTTCATGCGAAAACAGATGCGGTCTTCGATGAGTGGGACACTCCCGGGTCGCCTGGCTGTGCGGCCTCCGTCATTCGCGACGGTGCCATCGTCTACAAACGCGGCTACGGCATGGCGAATTTGGAATACGGCATTCCTATTACTCCGGCGTCGATCTTCCATGTGGCGTCGGTCTCGAAGCACTTCACCGCCATGGGAATTCTCCTGCTTGCCCAGGAAGGAAAGCTGTCGTTGGATGACGACGTGCGGAAGCATGTTCCGGAGGTACCGGACTTCGGCGAGACCATCACCCTCCGCCACCTCATCCATCACACGAGTGGGCTTCGGGACCAGTGGAGCCTATTGCTGATGGCGGGATGGCGATGGGAGGCCGATGTGGTCAAACAGGAAGATGTGCTCGATATCACCTCACGACAGAAAGCCCTTAATTTCGCGCCGGGTGACGAGTATCTCTACAGCAACACCGGCTATACATTACTGGCGGTTGTCATCGAGCGCATCACCGGAACGACGCTCCGTGAGTATGCGGAGGCGAGACTCTTCGATCCCCTCGCCATGAAGAGCACTCATTTTCATGATGATCACCAAATGATCGTCCCAAACCGCGCCTATGCCTATGCACCAAAGGACGATGGCGGGCTCATCATCAGTATTCCCGACTTCGATGTAGTGGGGGCCACGAGCCTCTTTACAACAGTTGAAGATCTCGCGCGCTGGGATCGGAATTTCTACACCGCACGTGTAGGCGGTCGTGACGTCATGGAGGAAATGCACGTCCGCGGGCGACTCAACGACGGCACGGAGATACCGTACGCCGTAGGACTCGTCCATGGGCAGTATCGGGGACTCGACACTGTCTCCCACGGCGGAGCCGATGCCGGTTACCGCAGCCATTTTCTTCGATTCCCTATTCAGCGTTTCTCTACAGCGATTTTGTGTAATTTCCCGTCGAGCAATCCGGGCCGTCTAGCGAGAAAAGTTGCCGATGTCTATCTGGAAGAGCAGTTCACTGAGCCTTCCGAAGAATTCGAGGTGATCGAGATGTCCCGAGCCGAGCTCGAGCCATTGGCTGGACTCTACGGCCATCCCTCGTCGGACACCGTTTTAAGAGTGTCGATGAATGAGAATCAACTGGTCTTAGGCACCGGGAGAACGAGCGTGCTTCAACCGTTGGGCGAAAGTCGATTTCGCATCGAGGACTCGTCGACGGTGCTAACGTTCAAACCACCTCAACCCGATAAGCGCTTTGCACTACACTTGCCAGGCTCTTCGGGCCGAGACGTGGTTCATGAGCGGGTCGAACAGGCTGAACCGAACGCGACGGAATTCGGATCCTATGTTGGCACCTACCACAGCCAAGAATTGGGAGTCGACTACGCCCTTTTGGTTGAAGAAGGAAAGCTGGTTCTCCGCAACCGAAAGATCGGAAAGATGGAGCTCGAACCGTCCTTCGTGGATGGATTTACTTTCCAAGGCTACGGGATGACGTTCACACGCGACGCGCAAGGTCGTGTCATTGGGTTCACCTTGAGCTCGGCTCGGGTACGTCGCGTGCGATTCGTTAAAAAGTCGTGACGGACAATGAATTGGACGGATCGCTACGTCCACTCCCTCAAACGCAGCTTGCCACGAAATCTGGGACAGGACGTCGGGGATCAGATTCGATCAAAGCGGGGGAAAGGATATTGAGCCATCCGGCATTGCCGAACGGCACCGCCAGAATGCGCTCCTGCCGACAGGGTACTGGCCCACGATTGTCGAGCCATTGGAATTCAGGCGCTTGTATGCCCGTAGGCTACACCATGAGCGCCTTGGCTTCTTGAAGATCGGGATTCTCGAAGCCTTCCGTGAACAGCTGCTCATTGACCGAAGAGGAGGGGAATGGGCCGGTGCTACATTAGGCGTCCTTCCAACCACCGGACCAACGCCTTCTCCGGAGATGGGATCTCCTCGACGGAGGTATAGACGTAATCTCGCCAGCCCTCCTCCGGCAGTCCAGTGAACAGCATCAAATTGAGAGGATAGTCTTCACAGTCGGCCGAACGTCGAAAATCGTCTCTAAAAAGGAACGTCTTTTTGCCGAGAGCGATGGCCCCACCCAACTCGACCATGACGCCCTCGTCGGGGGGAGCGCCGTTGACGATCGCGAAAATGCCGTCACAGCCCCGTACGCCTTGGAGATCTCTTTGGCCGATCTGGTAAGCCCATCCCTTCTCGGCGGCAAATTTGACCTGCTGGTTCCTTGCGAAAGGCTCGTCCACTTCGGCGCCCATCTGACTAAGAATCTCGACAAAGACGGGAAGCAGCGTCGTCCTTTGTTGAGAAGAAAAACCGTAAGGGCTGGCAAGATAAATCCTCTTCATGCCTCCTCCTTGCGACGCCGGCGTAGCATCAGTTCCACGGCGGCGGCGCAAAAAATGAAAAGCGCGCGCCGTGAAGATGAAGTGCGAAGGAGTCGAGCGGCTTCGGATGGCCTGGTGGGTCCGAAGCCGCATACCCCTTAGTGCCAAATCAAGGCGTCGTTCATCTCGCGAACGGCTCTCGAGTCTCCGGCACGATACCGACCGGAAATGGGCTCTGCATCTTTGAAGGCCACACGGCCGATCCGGTCGGTAGGTTCATGACGCAAATAGATGTAGACCACGGGAAACTTGTGGGGGATCGCGGCGGCTTCGAGTGCAGCCACGGGAGCGAACGCCGTGAACTCGTCGAGTGGCATGGTGAATCGGAGCTCGGCGTCCTGGCCATCGCCATCGTTGGAGTCGCCCACGTTGACCACGCACTTCCAACCTTCCGCCTTCTTCTCTTTCATCTTCGATGTCATCATCGAGCCCATCTTGTCTTCGAGATCCATCTTGTACTTGGAGATGAGCCTCTTCTGCGCAAAGGCGTCGCCCGCTGTCGCCAAAACGGACAAGGCAACGAGCACGGTAAATAGACTTGTGAGTCGTTTCATTTCTTTGTCCTCCATCATCAATGTTCGACACTCGGCTGCGAACTCCCGTCGCTAGTCGCCGAGGATCCCAACACAATACATGCCCCCTGCCTGGGGAATCAAATAAAAATTCAACGTATCGTTCTTTTACTGTCCCACAAACGACGAGGGCCATTTGGGTTGGCGGGAAATGGATAGCGTACCCCAATGTCTCAGCGCCATCATCGACACTGAAAGTCCGACAGACGGTGACGCAGGAGCTCCCGCCGATCGGGATCGAACTGAGACTACGAGTCTTGAGTCGAATACCTAGTAGTCGACGATCTTGTCGAGCTTCAGAATCCAACTGGCCTCGCCGAGGGTGAGCTTGTACTGCAGTTGCCGCGTTCCGCCGGTCGGATTTGCGTTCGTGTCCCCTTCGCGATAGATGGGGAAGCGCTGGACGAAAGTGCTCTCCACCACGGCGAATTCGTCGTGTCCCATGTAGCCCTTTGCCGCTTCTGCGTTCTCGGTCACCGGCGGCAGGTAGATCTCGCTGAGGGACTTGCGGTTGTTCGCTCCGTAGGCCACCAGCGACCCGTAGGACCCGCTACCGACCGATTGCACGTAGACATAGATTTCGGGCGATTGATCCGCGTTGAGGTCGGCGATCTCCATGCCCGTCACGATGCCGTCGATCGTGCGAACGATAGACGCATTGTCCAACTCGAGTCCCGAAGGTACGATGCTCAGGGTGGGCATCGACGAGTCGTTCGGGCAAGAGACGTGAAAAGTGATCCCATAGAGCGCTAGGGTCTGATCGAACGCTTCAGTTGGCGAGCCTTCGCCGGCCATCGTCTGCTGCATGATACAGGTGCCGACCAGCAGCCCGAGTCCGAGCGTGCCAAAGCGTTGCCGCATTCCCAAAGATCTTCTCACGTGAACGTTCCTCCCTCGATGTCGTTTCATTTCTTTGACCTCCATCATCAATGTTCGACACTCGGCTGCGAACCCTCGTCGCCAGTCGCCGAGCATCCAACCACAATACGTGCCCCATGACTGGGGAATCAAACAAAAATTCAATGTCTCGTTCTTGTGCTATCCCACAAACGAAAAGGGCCATCTGGGTTGGCGGGAAATGGATAGCGTACCCCAATGTCTCAGCGCCATCATCGACACTGAAAGTCCGACAGACGGGCATTCCCATCGGTGTAACGACAAGCGGCCGTGTGCAGCCGTAGCCGCCAGTCGCCGTTCAGGGTGCCAGAATCCATTTCCCTGATCTGAAAATCCAAAAATTGTACTAGAAATCGTTCGTTCTCTGCTATCCCAAAAGTGCCACGAGCTTTCTTAGGTTGGCGGCACTCGGATATCGGGGCCGGTCTCACGAAGGAGTCGCCGTCCAGCGAAGCTCCTTGACGACGAACCAAATCGACAAACCGAGTATCACCGGCAAAATCAACATCAGATCCACGCGCATGTTCGCCTCGGGAGTTCGGGTCATGACCAACCACTCCCACGCCGCATAGAGTCCCCACGCGACGGCAGGAACGAGTAATAGCCCCGGCCGCCGCCCTTCACCCAAGCCGGTGAGGCGAAGAACGAGGAAGATACCTACGAATAACGCAGCGACGATCATAAGATTGAGAGGTTTGTGAACGACAAAGGATGAGAGATAGCTCATCGTGTCCTCCGCTAGCAGGTCCGGTCAAACATGCCACTAAGGCTTCTTCTGACATCGCATTTCCGGGCTGCCGTATCCCCAAGTAACCATCGCCTCCCCGGCTTTTTCCCAGAACGTCTCGTTTCCACCCTGGTACTTGGCTCCGCTGCCGGACGGTTGCAGATACATCAACGAGACCTGGTCCCCGCGCTCGGCGATCAACGTGGGCGGCTCCGTCTCGAAGAAGGTAACGACGACTTCATTCGCCGGCTGGTCGTCGCACATGTAGAATACCGGGCCGTTGAAAGGCACCAGCCGATATCGAGCCTGGATATCGGCAATGCGCAACCGATAAGATTCCTCGACGCACTGTTGCTTGTCTTCGCTCTTCCAGCATTCGTTACGGCCCTTGATCCAGCCCCGTTGCTCCGCCTTTAGAACCGGCGGTCGCTCGTTGGCGGCCTTCTTCAAAGCCGCTTCGTACACCTCCGCCATCTTCTCGTCCAGAGCGGACAACGCGGCATCCTGGCAGATCAGCTCTTCAATACTGCCGGCCTCGACCTTGCTGCAGTCGAAGGACTGCGCGGATACCGGTGCGACACCTGACATCATTCCATGACTCATCGCGAGAAGCCCGATGACGCGCGACACCTTTGTGACTAAGCTCTTGTTCATTCGAACCTCCGATTGCGCTACAAACGGGTCAAATCGTAGACGCACAAAACACTGGCGCCAATAATAGACACGGCCGAGACCTTTTGAAAAGATTTTGTTTTGGAGATCACGGCGACGTAGGACGTGTTCCGCGAGCGGATCTGGACTCCTTAAGGCGGCCGGCATCCCTCTCGCGGTCGCCCCGGGCAACCACGACGCCGCGGCGCCTCCGTGACGACGTGCCGAAAGCGGCGAATTGCCTCGAGCGGATTCGAGCTCGACCGCCTGTCTATGCGAAAGAGCTGACGCGTATCGGTCTGGCCCACTGACATCGCAAAACACTCCCGCCTTCGGTGTGATACCTATCTGGCCTAATGGCTCTTCCTGTATCGCCTGTCACTTGGTCGGATGGCACGTATCGAATGCCGCAACTATAATGCGGGCGGCTTTCAGGTTATGCGAGTGGAGGAGAAGAAATGAACGAGCAAGCCGCTGTTGCAGTGGGAGGAGCGATAGGAGTCCTTATCGGGATCGGCATTTGTAACGTCGTGGGATTCGTCACCGGACGGGTGGCGCGAGAAGCGCGCGTCGTGATTAGAGCGCGGACAGCCGCCGTGGTTCTTCTGTCCGGAGCCATCCTGGCGGGGTGTGGAGGGCCGAGAGACAAGGCCGGCGGATCGGCGGAGACCGATTCGACAGCGCCCGAGCCCACGGGCAGTGCTCAGGGAGCGGACGCGGTCGCGTCGGACCACCCACTTGCGGGGACGGACTGGCGTCTGTTGGAGATCCAGTCGATGGACGACAGCGTCGGCACCATCAGACCGGACGACCCGTCCCTTTACACCATGCGACTGAACGCTGACGGCACGGTCAACATGCGTCTCAACTGCAATCGCGCCAATGGCACCTGGTCCGCCGAGCCCAGCGAGGACAACTCCAGCGGTCGCTTCCAATTCGGCCCGCTCGCCGCCACGCGCGCCTTGTGCCCGTCACCCAGCCTGGACGAGCAGATTGCGGCGCAAGCCGAGTATGTCCGTGGCTATCTGCTGAAGGACGGCAGGCTCTATCTGAGCCTCATGGCCGACGGCGGCATCTACGCTTGGGAGCCGAATCCCGATGAGCCGTTCCAGACAGAGCCCGATACGGATCTCGAAGCGGCCATTTTGCAGGCGTCGCCCGACTACACCCGGGAGATTGTGGAGATCGAGGGCGGGACCGGGAAGGCTCGCTACATCTACGGTCGTGTCGATCTGAACGGCGACGGCAAAGACGAGGTGTTCGTCTACCTCCTGGGCTCCATCTTCTGCGGCACCGGCGGCTGCAATCTCCTGCTCTTCACCGATGCAGAGGACGGGTATTCCCTGGTCAACAATTTCCCGATCAGCCGTCTGCCGGTCATCGTCTCGGTCGAGAGGACAGTAGGTTGGAACAACCTCATACGACTGGAGTCCGGCGGCGGGGCGGAGCCCTCGTACGTCATTCATACCTTCGACGGCGAACGTTACGTCGAGCAAGAGCGCATGCCGGCGGACACGGCACCCGAGGGCAAGAGGGTTCTCGCGGGGGATTTCACCTTCAACGACGGGATTCCTCTGGAGCCACGGAGCTGATCCGATTCGAACTGGTGGTAGTCGAGGCAAGCGAGGACGTGCCACCGCCGTGAAACGCCGAGACTTTGGTGCCGGGCTTTGCTTCCGGCGGGCCGCAGCGAACCTGCTCGACTGAGCGCAGTGCCTGGATGCTAGGCGATTGAACCTTACCAGCCCCGGTCAGCGAGGCGGCTGTCCCGTCGCCACCAGCCGGTTGTACTCCCGATGAGAAACGCGATAAGCAGCAGGTAGCGGGTGCGAAATACCAGAGCAAACGCTCCCGAACGTTTGGGTTGGACCTTCTTCTCCTCCTCGCCGTCACGGCGATGGATGGTGGCCGCAGCCGTCAGCGCCGTCGTTTCGTTCTCAGGAAGGTGAGCTTCGGTGCGCTGGCGCTCTTTGCACAGATTTTCTTGCGCCATCGATTGATTGCGCGCTATTTATAGTTGGTCTTCTTCAGCTTGAATTCTTACGGTCGGGACAAAGGACAAAGAGCCCGGACGATTCGTGATTCGAACACGCCTTTTTGGCGATGGGTTACAAGGAGGAATGGATTGATGAAATACAAAAAACTGTTCGCGGTGGCGGCCGTCGTTTCACTGCAGGCGATGCTTCTCGGCGCAGAGGCGCGGGCACAGGAATCAAACAACGAAGCGCTTTCCCAACTGTTGACGGGCATTGCCAATTCGTTGAACGCTACCCAGCAAGACAAGGCCATCCGACGAGTCTTCGAGGACGTTCTCGATCGGGAGCCGAGCGACAGCGAGCTGCGCCGGTACCGCGTGAGAATGGATGAAGATCACTGGTCGGAACGGGACGTGCGCGAGGACTTGGAAGATCGCTCGGACTACCAGCGCCACTCGAAGACCCGTGTCGAGGACCCCGACCGCATCATCCGGCGGGCCTATGACGACATCCTGCACCGGGAGCCCGACCAGGAAGGCCTGCGCAACTACCGAAGCAAGATGATCGACCAAGACTGGACGGAGCATGACGTGCGCGAGGCGCTGCGCAAGAGCGGCGAGTACGATTCGAGACAAGAGGAGTCGGCGGACAAGATCATCCGCCGCGCCTACGACGACGTCCTGGGGCGCGAGCCGGACACGAATGGGTTGCGGTCCTACCGAAATGAGGTCCTGCATCATGGGTGGGATGAGCACGACGTGCGGGAAGCGTTGAAGAGGAGTCCCGAGTATCGCGAGAAGAACCGGATGACCGACGAGCAGGCGGAGCAGATCGTACGGAGGGCCTACCTCAGCGTGCTCGACCGGGAGCCGGATGCGGGAGCGCGCAGCTACGTCGAGAAGGTCTTGAACGACCACTGGAATGAAGAGCATGTCGCCCGCGAGCTTCGACATAGCGACGAGTATCGGAACAAGCACCCGTAGTTGCTGCAAAGAGCATGTTGCGGACTGAAGTCGTCATGACTCCAGTCCGCACAAACATCGAGATCGTTTTGGACTAGTCATTCGGTGGTCCGGGCGGGTAAGTTCGGCCGAGTCACCGGCTCCTCACCAACCCAAAGAGGCATAGTGAAGGGAAACTAAAATGACGAAATGCGGCGAGCAAAGTCACCGGAGACGTCGCCGGTGCTGCTTATCTGATTTGGGCGTTCAGCCCTGCAATGATTGCTGGTTGGACCTGACTGGAGTTTAGCAAGAATCATGCTTATCCGACCGCATCTTTGGTGTCTTTTGGGTGCCACCATGCTTCTCTCATCGTGCTCGGGATCACGAAAACCGGACATGATCCAGGAGCAACAGCCGATAATGTTCGGCGGTCACTACGACGGACTCTCACCGCAGCAAAAGGAGAAGCTGCACGATTGGATCCGTCGCTACAACGAAATCACGGGAAAGCGGCTCGAGCCGAGCCAGCTCTACGAGCAGTTGCCTTTTTCGACGCGGACAACCTTCGAGGCGGTCACCCATGCCTTGATGACCACCGAGCTCACCGATGGGGAAGAGCAGTCGTTGGGTACGGCGCTCGGCCTGGTGCGCTTGATCGAGACGGTTCATGGCGAGATTCGTGGCGTCGGAGGAGACCATCAGTTCCGCATCTATGCGTTTCTTGCTCCGAACGCGCTCGACGTCTTGGACAAGAGTCGGGAGTTTGCGCGTCACGGCGACAACATCGTCTACCATCTCGACTATCCCATCAACTACCGCCAAGAAGGCGTGCCCTCCATCCAGTTTTCCATCGCTCGGGATGCAGAGCGGGCAGACATCGATGTCGACTACCGTTCCTCGGCGTTTCCCGTGGTGCTCTTCGACGGCCACCTGTCTTCCGCCAACTCCGACGTACGTGCCGGCGACAACTACGATCGGCACTTGAGCCGTTGGCAGGGATTTCTCAACTGGTGGCGGCAACTGTTCGGGCTGCCGGTTGCCAAGGCAACGTTCCCGCAAGACGAGCCCCCGACTTCCACAATGGACCCGTACCCGTCCGTTCCCCGCGTTCGGTCCACGGAGGCCGTCGCGGTCGCGGTGGAAGATTTTCTGAGCACCTGGCTGGTACAGAGGCAGCCGGAGCGCGTCATGCCGTATTTCTCCGAACGATCCTATGCCTGTGTCCTCGATCTCGAGCCGGGATCGGAGGATACGATGATGGCGCCTTTTCGGATTCTACGGGACATGAAAGAGGTCAATCTTGTTCTCGGACCAGTCGGCCATTTGGGTGAAGCGCTCGACGGTGTCAAACCGCCGGATCTCGACCCCCATTTCATCTCCCATCCCTACGACGATCAGTTCGTGCTCTTCGACTTGCCGCCCGAAGTCGTGGATGGCCTTGAGTGCTACGATCCGAACGCGCCGCTACCTCCTTGGCACGAGCGGCCGGATCAGAAGTTCTATGGGGCATCCATGCGACTCCAGACTGACGACGCCCAGACGTTCGATGTGTTCCAGATCTGGACGGCTGAAGAGGATCACTGGAAGATCGTGGCCTTTCATGTCAATCCGCATGCCGACACACTGGATATCCCCAGATGGCGTCCGGCAACTATCGGCACGGCGGAGCGCGAGCCGAAGATGCCGGCCGACCCCGACTTCGCCGCCGCCGCGGAGGCGTTCCTCTCCGATTGGCTCATCCATCGCCGGATCGATGAAGCGATGGAGCATGTTTCCCCGATAGCCTACCAGTGCGTCCAACTGTTTCGCGACCCCTCCGAGCTCGAAAAGGTGGACAATCTAGAGACACTCGTCCGCGGACGACTGACCCGCATCGCCACGTTTACGGGTGACCCCGAAACTCTTCAGGACGCTCTGGAGCCGGTCGTACCTTGGGACCCCGATCTCCATGTCTTGGCCCATGAGCAAGAGGAAGCCTATACTCTTCTCAGCTTTTCCGCCCACCATGCCGAGCAGCTCGACTGCCGCCATCGCTCCGAAGGCCGTCTCTACCACGGTGAGCGCGAACGGACCCACGGTACCCACTTCGCCACCATGTTCACGCTTCGCAAAGCGGGTGAGCACGCCCCGGCGATTTTGTTCTTGTGGACCAAGCAAGAGGGGGCGTGGCGGATCATCTCCTACGATGTGATGATGCATTGATTTGCACAACGGAGCCGTCCAGGCCGTTTTGTTTATTTCATGGCGAGGCACCTTTTTGGGCAGTCTCGAGAGACCGCTCCTCTCGCAACCCAAGAGGAGAAGATGCTCTGCTATGAAGACGGAAATCCATCTGTCGGCTCTCGACGGTGAGGCGATCACGCCTTACAACGTCCAGGCGTAACCGAGCTTGATGAAGAACGTGCGATCGGCTCGAGTGAGGCTGACGCCGGTCTCGCCTATTTGATTATCGGAGTAGCCCACGAACACCACCGTGCGCGGATTGAGTTTGTAGGACGCCAGCAACTGAAGAAACAGCCGCTCGGAATGGGACTCCACCGGAATTGGGAAAAGGCCTGGGTCTTGGTCGACACTCCGGTATTGGGCGATCAGTCGGACCAAGGTTCGCACATTGAAGTAGTAGAAAAGCCTCGCCTCGGTCAGGTTCTCGGTGAACAACCTTCCACCCTCGACGTCGAGCCGATGATAAGAATGACTGAGATTGATATTGATGTGTCTCCCCAGTTTGAGCTCGGCTGCCGGGCTCAGGCTGAGTAGATCCCCTTTCTGAGTGTTGAACGAGTCAATCTCATTTCCAAAGTCTCCATCCAGATCGAGTTTGACCGTGCCGGTGGGCTGTATCGTGAAGTGGAAAAATGCTCGGTTCAGGTCGAACGTCACACCGTTGAAGTACTCCTTCTCCACCGCCACACTTGCGAAGAGATCCGACTGCCACGGTCCCTCAAAGCCGCCCTCGATCTGCAAGCTCTGGTTGGTCAATACGCCGTTGTGGTCTTCGGTGCGTTCGAACTCCGGCCCCAGTTGAAGAGACGTCCACCAGTCGTCGTCCGCCCCCCACCAGGTCAGATACAAATCTGCCTGGACGGCGCGAACATCCACCCGCGGAACGAAGCCACTGTCGGCCCGAAACTCCGGAGTGAGATTCTTTGTAAGAGGCCGACCAGTCACAGCTCCGAGTCCGGTGACGGTAGCCGACGGTGAAGCCGTTGCCCCCGAAGGCGTCCGGACTCTGATTCTGCCGCTCGGCGACTTCTTCCGGGTAGAGGGTATCCGAGTACAGATACTGAAACTCCAGGGTGTCAGAGCTCGCCAACTGTATCACCCCATCCACTCCGGCCACCCGGTTATGGTAGTCGGTGGCCTCCCGCCCGGTATAGAGGACGCCGATAGTCGACGACCGGCCGATGTCGCGACGGTAGCGCAGAACGGCACCAGTAACGTCCTGGTCCACCGACTCCATCTCTGAGAACTGATTCGATGGAATGATCAGATTGTTGATCCGGTCTTGGGTCAGGAAGACCCCTAACGCGCCTTCTGCGATTTTTCCGGTGAGCTTGGTTCCCCAAACCGGATCGGCGACCGTTCTGGTAAACACGGCGCGCATCGGGGTCTCGAAATAGTCGACACCTTCCAGAAAGAAAGGCCGCTTCTCGGGAAAGAAGAGGGCGAATCGCTCGTTGACTTCCAGCTGGGCCACATCGGCTTCCACCTGGGAGAAATCCGGATTAACCGTCCCGGTAAACGTCAGGTTGGGGGTGATCCCCCAACGCCCCGTCAAGCCCGGATCCACATCGACATCACCCGATTCCAGATTCCCATCGGGAAAATCTTCACGCCGGTCGGTCCGAGTCGAGGTCAAAGTCGGATTGATCTCCACGTTGTAGCCCGGGTCCAGTCCCTGAAAACCGGAAACCTGCGCGAACTGGCACATGATGCACGAGTCGTCATAGTCCCAGTAGCGCGAAACCATTCGGTGCCGAACGCTTCGAGGCCAAGACCGCATGGCATCGAACCCGAAGGTCAAGCTCTCTTTGCCGGCCGGAAATCGCAGCTGGTTGATTGGAACGGCTACCTCCACCGTGTAGCCCTCGTCGTCGATTCGCCCCGCGCTGTCCCAGATGAGGTCCCATTCCCAATCTTCGCTCACTCGGCTGTTGACAGCCTCCGCTTGGACTCCCAGTGGATTGATGCGGAACTGAAAAGACCGCCGCTGGTCATTGAACGTATCCAACATGAAGCCGACGTAATCATCCTGGACCAGCGTGTCAACCTGATCCCGGTCCATTAAATGGGCCCGGATCTTTTCCGGCTCTGGGTCATGGGCTCGAAAGCCCACGTAGAGATTGACTTCATCGAAGGTCAACAAGCATTCGGTCTCCACTGGGGATTTGACGTTTTCTCCAGGAAACCACTCGAAAGGCAGATCGATGACGGTGGCGTCTTCCCAGCCCGCCTCGGTGAGCTGGCCGTCAATTGTTATTTCGGACGTCGTCCGGGAGACCGTAAAGCGCCGCAGGGGCGGTTTGCTCACCGCATCGCTAGGAGGTTGCTGGGTGAGCGCGGGGTTCGAGAAGAAGAAAGGACAAGGGTGGCCAGAGGTAGATTGGGGTTCGTCCATCTCGTGGTCATTCTCGACAGGAACAGGGGCGCATCCGCACGTAATGATACGGATTGCTTATCTCAAGATTAAGACGTCCAGGCCGGCTTGTTTGTTTCATGGCGAGAATGCGAAAAGGAAAAACCCTTTGGGACTGATGAGAGCCACATTGGCACGTCCTTCGACC
>CAVONV010000024.1:0-18381 GCA_963697355.1 uncultured Acidobacteriota bacterium | reverse complement strand
AAAAACCCTTTGGGACTGATGAGAGCCACATTGCCACGTCCTTCGACGGCATCTTCGAGCGTGAACAAACGACCCATGGCGGGCCGGACCTTCAAACATGAAACCGCCTATTCGTGGCGTAAGGCCTCGATGGGATCTAGACGTGCGGCTTGGCGTGCCGGGAAATAGCCAAACACCACACCTACGCCTGCGGAGAACAAGAAGGCGATGACGACAATAGTTGGGTCGAGCACCAACGGCACGCCGAGCGAGGGCGCCAAAAGTGCAGATCCCCCAATTCCTAGAGTAATTCCCAGCAAGCCACCGAAGGAAGATAGCACCACCGCTTCGACCAAGAACTGAGTCAGCACCTCTCGCTCCATGGCACCGATGGCGAGTCGGATACCGATCTCCCGAGTGCGCTCAGTGACGGACACCAACATAATGTTCATAATGCCGATACCGCCGACCAAGAGGCTGACTCCGGCAACGGCTCCTAGGAGGGCCGTCAGTACTTCGGTGGCACCGGACAGGGTGCTGGCGAGCTGCTCCATGTTCATCACGAAAAAGTCATCATCATCTCCGTCGCCAACGCGCCGACGTTCGCGCAGGAGAAACCCAATGTTCTTTTCGACCTTGCTCATTGACGCGCGGTCTCGCACCGAAACGAGAATCGAGCTCACATTTTGATCGCCGGAGATGCGACGCTGAAACGCGCGAAGCGGCAAGAGAACGAAATCGTCTTGATCCGAACCGAAACCCGACTGACCTTTAGATTCGAGAACTCCGACCACCTGGCAGGAAAGCTTCTCCAACCGAAGAGTCGTTCCAATAGGATCTTGGGCTCCGTAGAGCTCCTCCAAAATGGTATCACCCAAGAGGCAAACGCCCTTACCGCCTTTCACTTCGCCATCCGTGAATGCTCTCCCTGATGCAATCTCCCAGTCCTTGACATGCAAATACTCACTGTCGGTACCGGTCACCGTGGTCGACCAGTTCTGGTTGCCATATATCACCTGCATGACACGAGCTGCCGTCGGAGCAACAGCTTCCAATCCGTCGATCTCCTGTCTTATCGCCACCACATCGTCGAGCCCGAACGGCTCCGCTATCGAACGCGTGCCTCCCGGGCCGCCGCGTTGGCCAGGTCGGATTTGAAGCAAGTTACTCCCAAGTTTACCGATGTCGTCTGTGACTTGGGCGGTTGCCCCGCTACCGAGCGTCACCATGGTGATGACGGCGGCGACGCCAATCACGATGCCAAGTGTCGTCAGTGACGAGCGCAAGACGTTCCGTCGGATCGCCTGTAGTGCGAGTTGCAGTGTTTCCCAAAGCATCAGGCCGCCCTCCCTGCTTCCTTCTCGGCGACGACTCGTCCATCAATGAAGCGTATGATGCGATTTGCGTAAGCAGCCATTTCCGACTCGTGTGTCACCATCACAACGGTGATGCCTCGCTCATGATTGAACCGTGTGAGGAGGTCCATGACTTCCTTGCTGTGAACCGTATCCAAATTTCCTGTAGGCTCGTCCGCGAGGAGAACCGATGGTTCGGTTACGATGGCCCGTGCGATGGCCACGCGTTGCTGCTGCCCTCCCGAGAGCTCACTCGGGGTGTGATCCTGCCACGCTCTCAAACCGACTTGATCCAACGCCTCGAGCGAAAGCTGCCGACGTTGGCGTTTCGGCAAACCGCGATAAATCAGCGGCAACTCGACGTTCTCCAACGCCGTCGTTCGGTTCAAGAGATTGAATCCTTGAAAAACAAAACCAAGTTGATGGCGCCGAAGCAACGCTCGTTGATCGCGACTCAGTGTGCCCACGTCGACACCTCTGAACAAATATCGCCCTGAGGTAGGCGTGTCCATACAACCCAGTATGTTCATGCACGTGGATTTCCCGGAGCCGCTCGGTCCCATCACAGCGACGAACTCCCCTCGGGCCACTTGAAGATCGACGCCGCGCATCGCATGCATCGCCGCTTGGCCTTGTCCATAGACCTTAGATGCGGTCTGCAGTTCGATGACAGGTGGTTGCGCGCTCGCAGTTCCCTTCGCCGGCGATTTCATGATCGACCTCCCGACTCGATATCAACCACCAGGGCGAGCCCCGGCTCGAGGTCCCCCGCCACCACTTCGCTCATCTGACCATCAGTGACGCCTGTCGCTATGGTAACGGCAACCGGTCCCTCGTCACCGAGTATCCACACGGTTTGCCCGCTCACTTCTTTTGAAATCGGACGCTTGCGGTCTGTCCGAGGCCGCCGAGGAAGGATCGCACCCATGATGCCCCCGCTTCGCGTCTGAGAGCCTTGATTCTCGTTGGGCAGCTCGAAGCGGAGCGCCGCATTGGGTATGAGCACCGCCTTTTCTACCGTCTCAACCACAATCTCCGCGGTAGCGGTCATGCCCGGCCGCAAGAGCAAATCGGAGTTGTCGACGCGGAGTACCGCCTCGTAGGTCACCACCCCAGCGACTGTTTCCGACGCATACCTGAGCTGAGTGATGCTTGCCGGAAAGCTACGGTCGGGATGAGCGTCCACCGAGAACGTCGCTTCCTGCCCTTCACTCACATGACCAACGTCGGCCTCATCGATGGCAACGTGCAGCTCCATCTGCTTCAAGTCTTCGGCGAGCGTGAAGAGCACCGGAGCCTGTAGTGATGCCGCCACGGTTTGTCCCGGCTCAACGGCCCGATCCAAGACCACTCCTCTGATCGGTGACCGAATGACGGCCTTCTCGAGCTCGGTCTGTCGAGCGTTGAGGGCCGCTTCGACCTGTGCAACCTGGGCCTTCGTGCTCATAAGATCTGCTTGCGCTCTCTGGAAGGCCGCCTCTGCCGCATCGAGCTCACTTTGGGCGGAGAGCTCTTCTTGGACGAGCGCCTTGACGCGATCGAGCGACAAGCCTTTTTCAACCAGAGTCGCCTCTGCATCCCTTACCTTTGCTTCTCCCGATTTCAAATTGGCCCGGGTCTCGAGCACTTGTGCTTCGAGTCGGTCGGTGTCCAGAGTGGCCAGTACTTGACCGACTCGAACCGAGTCGTTGAAGTCCACCTGGACTGTCTCGACTATACCCGACAGCTCACTACCCACATCGACTTGATTGATGGGTTCCAAGTTGCCCGTTGCGGTCACCGTCACCATCAAGTCGCCTCTCTCGACAAGAGAGGTCTTATATGCGGGCAATCGAGAATCGTTTGTTTGCATCCAGGCCATGAGGGCAGTGGCAGCCAACAGCCCGGCAGCCACGGCGAGCCAACGCCTGGCTCTTCTGGAGCGTTTGACACTTCCCTCGATACCCAGAGTCTCGTCCATTGCGAATGTATCGTTGTGCTTAGTCATGGTTGATTCGTCCCCCTCTATCTATGAAGACGAAGGAGGAAGTCGTCTTGTTACGTTGGTTTTGTAAGGGTTTTGCAAACAGATGTTAAGGATGTAAGGAAAGGGCAGTGTATTGACTTTCCGCCTTCGCAAAAAAGCTACCAGCCTTCGCCAAAGGCTGCGGCTAGGTCTCGCCGAAGTGTCCACACGGAGGCGGACGGCGGACCCGTCGTAGCTCTGCATGCAATTACATGCAGCGAAGGTGGGTTGAGGTCAGACCCGGAACGTCAACGTGGTTGCTGTTTTCTCAGTCGAGCCTTGCTCAAGGTATCCGCCGCGGCGGCAAGGCTCGCAAACGAAGCAGCTAGCTCGTCCGATTCGCCGTCAAGAACCTGCTTTGCGTCGTCGAGAGCGAACATGATGTCGGTTTGCTCCTGATCGTCGAGTAAGGGCATCAGCGCCCCCAGCGCGTGTCGGACGCCGAGCGTCAACATTTGAATCTCGCCTCGAAGGTCCTCATGCTTGGCGGGTTTTTTCTGCGGCGGTTGTTGTTGAGGCGTAGGTTCCCGCGAGGGCGGTTGTTGCTCTTGGACCGGTGGGTGCTCCGACGTTGTTTGACCGGAAGGCTGCTCCTGAGTCGGTTGTTGCTCGGGTGCTGATGGCGCAGGGGATTGCTCTTGGGACGGTCGTTCTAGGGATGTCGGTGGCTCATGAGGTCGTGCCTCGAACTCCTGACGCAAGCGTTTGACCTCTGCCAGGGAAAGGCCGCTCTCTGCGCGAACAATGACATTTTGTTCCCGGCCCGTTGCTTGATCCAGCGCCGACACCTGGGCGATTCCATCCAAGTCAATCTCGAAGGAGACCTCGATTTGAGGAACGCCTTTGGGACTGGGAGGAATATCCGTCAACTTGAACTTGCCGAGGGAGACATTGAATTCGGACTTGTCGCTCTCGCCTTGCAATACATGAAGCTCGACCCACTGCTGGTTGTCGAAGACGGTGGTGAAGATCCGACCCTTCCGCGTTGGAATGGCCGAGCCTCGTTCGATGAGCGGAGCAAAAGCGCCACCTTGCGTCTCGAGACCGAGCGAGTGAGGTGTGACTTCAAGAAGGATGCGATCGGTAATGTCTCCTTCCATGATACCGGCCTGAACCGCAGCACCCATGGCGACGCACTCTTCGGGATGGTCCCCGTGAACTACTTCTGCGCCAAAAACGTTGGCCGCGACCGCTGAGACTTTAGGGCTATGGGCTTGGCCTCCGACCATGATGACTTTGTTGATATCGTTGCCGATCAAGCCAGAGTCCTTCAGCACCCGGCGACCCGGCTCGAGCATCCGGTCGAGCAGAAATCCGATTTGCATCTCATACTCGGACCGAGTCAACACCGTTTGGACGCCCGACCCGAGTGCGCAAGAGATATGGTGGCTTCATCCGCACTGGAAAGCTCGCGCTTGGCCTTTTCTACCGCCTCCCTCAAGAGCGAATAGGACCCGCCGTCCTTATTGGGATCGATACCGTGGTCCTCCTGAAGCTTCTTCGTCAACCAGCCGATGAGCACCTGATCGATATCGTGGCCACCGAGGTACGAGTCGCCTCCGGTGGCCAGCACCTGGCAAGCATTGTCATGAAGCTCGGCGACCGCGATGTCGAGTACGCCGCCGCCGAAGTCGCAGATGACGTATGGCCCTTTTTTATCCAGCGTCAGGCTGGAAGCAAGCGCCGCTGCGCTGGAAGCATTCAGAAGGCGACTCACTTTGAGACCCGCAATTGCCGCCGCATCCTTTACGGCTCGACGCTGATTGTCGTTGAAAGAAGAGGGAACCGTTACGACGGCTTCCTCGACCGGCTCGCCCAAGTCGGCTTGGGCAAAGGTCCTGAGCTCAGAGAGAACCAAGGCACATAGCTCCGGCGGGTTGAAGACGCGTTCACCGATTCGAACATGAGCGTCACCGTTTTCAGCTTCGATGATCTGATAAGGCAACTTCCGCTTCGCTTGCTGAATCTCAACCGAGTCGAATCGGCGGCCGAGCAGACGAGGGATGTCGAAAATCGTGCCTCTGGGGTTGTTGGCGGCCTGCGCTTCGGCTGCCTGGCCCACCAAACGCCTGCCTTCGCTCGTTACCCCGACGACGGTAGGTGTCATCCGAGCGCCGTCCCTATTGGGGATCACACGTGGGTTCCCACCGTCCATCACTGAAACAATGGAGGTGCAAGTTCCTAAATCGATTCCAAGGACTCTGCTCAAACTTCCCGACCTTCAGAATGTGTCAGAGTCAGCATACCCGTCGTGCGTATACTGATGGCAACTGGGTGGATAACTTAATGATAAGGCCTGTGGGCCGATTAGACAAATATCGGTTATCTCCCACTCAACGTGGCGAGCTGTGCTTGCGGGTCATAACCGTACTCAGCCGCCGATTTCACATAGAGAGAGTCGGGCACGGTCACTGCGGGCTCGCCCTTGATCGACGTGACGAGCTCGAAGGCCTCGTCGACCCGGGATTCCTCCCCTTCGATGACCAAAACGACGGCACCCTCGGACCCGCCGACACCGCCCGAGCCGACGTGGGTCACTTTGACGCCGGCAAGCACCGCGAGGGCCTCGACCTCTGTCAACACCTTGCCCAGGACCACGGGCGTCAGCCGCGCCGGCAAGCCCATGCTGTATTTGAACCTGTAGAGATCGGTGCATTTGGCGGCTTCGATCACGGAAGGAACCAACTTCTCTAATCCGATCGGCATGATGAGATGAGAACCTCTCGGCGTGACCACCGGCCAAGCCATACCGATGGTGCCGGCCGTCAACGAAGAGGTGAGAATACCCGCGTTGCCTTCCGGGTCGATCGCGTTCCCACCTTTGATGAAGACGTCGTCGGGGCCAAAACTCGAGATCTCTACCCTCGAGTCCGCCCCTTCCATAACCTTGCCTGCCTTGATGATGTGGTGTGGGCAGGGTGGAGGACTCGAGTTGCCGGTCGTGACTCCTTGGCAGACCATCCCCACGGTTTGGCCCGCCTTGGGCTCGATCTCGACGCCGAGGAGCTCTTCCGTTACGTAGGCGTTGGTGACACCACGGCCGATGATGATGGTGCCGCTCTCGAGGGCACGCCGAACTTCGGGAAGGGCCACTGTAGCCTTCGCAAGCAGCCGGCGGGACTCGGGAGGATTGAGAACCACCAGGGCCGATGCCCAACTCTTTGATCCATTGCGTTTTTCCGGAATCTCGACTTCATAGAACATGATGACCTCCACAGCTGGCTCGTGATACGACAGATGGTTCGGAAGGTAACACGGCGGCGAGGGTGCGGAAAAGCGAGTTCTCGCTACTTCTCCGTGTCTCTAAGGGCTCGAGCAATGTTTTTCAGACCTTGCTCGAGCTCTGGTTCGGTCGGCCAGCCGTACCCTATGCGCATGTATCTTGGGTCCTGCTCGAACCAGTGCCCGGGCCCGACGTAGGTTTTGTATTTCTCATTGAGGACCCGATAAAAGGCATCGGGGATCCACATTGACCGTGTCCTTGATCCTTGGAAAACAAACAACTCCACCGGCGGGCTCTTGCCATTCCAAATCATCCTGGTCGTTCATCCAGGTCTTCATTACGCCGAACTTGCGAGCGATGTCCCGCCTGATGTTGGTAAGGTGTGTGTCTTTATCTAGCAGGTACTTGAAAGCGACTTCCTCGTCCAAAACGGAGAGGCTGATATGAATTTGCTCCTTGGCGGCAAGGAAGGTCTCCATCAAGCGCGCGTCTCGTGAGACCAGCCAGCCCAGGCGGATTCCCGGAAGCCCATAGGTTTTGGAAAGAGACGAGACGCTGATGGCCCGAGGCGAGAGCGAGGCCGCCAGAGGCGGGGTAGCAGAAAAGCTCATTCCCCGATAAGTCTCGTCCAGCAGTAAGGTGGCGTCGGTCGACTCGACCAATCGAACCACTTCACAGAGCTCATCCTCGCTCATAACGCTCCCCGTCGGGTTGTGCGGACTCGTCAGGCTGACGAGTCGCGTTCTCGGCCCGATGAGCGACGAGAGCGCGTCCAGGTCGAGGCGGAATCCTTCGTCGAATTTCAAATGAAGGTAGTCTATCTCGCAGTCAATGGTCCTTGGTGTCTCGATGTTGGTGACGTAGTTTGGGAAGGCAGCAACGACATGATCCCCTTTATTCAGGAGGCTCGATGCGACGATAAAAAGCGCCCCAGCGGCGCCCACCGTCAATAGTACGTCACTGGCCTCGAGCGCGTCGGATTCGGCGGCGAGCAACTCTCTAAGCTCGGGCTTTCCGAGGTGATCTCCGTACTGGAGCACCAGGTCTTCCAAGTGGATCTCGAGATTTTTCAGGTGGGCATCGGGAACGGAGCTTTCGGCCAAGTTGCATTCAATGTTCTCGTAGCCGAATTGCTCCGGCGATTCGATTTCAATGGGGGAACGTCTGTACTTCATTAGAGGTGTCCCTTCATCACGAGTTGAGATTATAGCGGAATCAAATCCGACTGTTCGACTGGCCGCCTCCTCGACTACTCGTAGCGGAGAACGATCGACGGACTCAACCGGCTGGCTCGTATGGCCGGAACGGCGCCGGCGAGAACCGTTACAGAAACGAGGAGAAAAGCCGACACGACCATGGTGAAGGGATCGCGTGAGGGCACACCGTAGAGTTGGCTTTCGATGAGCTTGCCCATCCACAAGGCGGACGGCACGGCGACGGCGACGCCGACGCCCGTGAGAATCAACACCTCTTTGAGCACCATCCGCACTACTGAGCTTCCGCGGGCTCCGAGCGCCATTCGGAGCCCGATTTCGGACGTGCGCCGCGACACTCCGAATGCGGTGACCCCATAGAGGCCGACGAAGGCCAAAACGGCTGCGAGCATCCCAAAGGCGCTCGCTAGAAAAGCGACCAACCGCTCCATGGCCAACGAACGGTCGAGCTGATCTTCCATGGTGTTCATGTCGAAGATGGGCATCGTCGCATCCAGGTTCTCGACCTCGCCGCGGATCGCGGTGAGCAAGGTATCGGAGGAAATCGACGCGCGCACGTACACCGTCATCTCCGTTGCCCACTCGCTCTGCGGGTAGTGGACGAAGACTTGGCGGGGCACCTCATCCCGTAGATTCTCGTACTTCGCGTCCTCGACCACCCCCACGATCTCCATGTCCGGGATCACGTTCGGGCCTCGTCCGAAACCGACATGGTATCCGAGAGGGCTCTCGGTCTCGAAGTATCGTTCCACAAAAGTCTCGTTTACGATGATGACCGGTTTCGCACCGTCTGTATCACTCGAGTCGAAGTCACGACCCTCCCGGACCGCAATGCCGAGGGTTTCGAAATAGCCCGAGGAAACCGAGTTGAAGTGAGGATTCATGTTCTCGTCCTCCGCCGCACGATACCCCTCGACCGTAATACTCGAGTCCCATTCGTCTCCTTCCATGATGGCCACGACGGCGAGACCCGCGGACTCGACCCCCGCCATCCCATGCAGCCGCTCCTGCAAACGCCCGTAAAACTCCTTCGTTCGTGCGACGTCGTATCCGCTGAGCGTCGGGTCGAGCTTGAAGCGGACGAGGTTCGTCGCGCGAAAACCCGGATCGACCTCGTTCAGCTTTTTGAGACTCTGAACGAAGAGTCCCGAGCCGACGAGCAGCAGGAGCGCCACGAAGACTTGAACCACCACGAGGATTTTCCGGGTGCGAGCCCCATGTCCCGCCGAGCTCGAGGCCGACTGCTGTTTGATCGTCGAGACCAGATCCGTCCTCAAGGCTTGAAGCGCCGGGACGAGTCCGAAGCCGAATGCCGCCACCACGGTGACCATCAGGTTGAAGCCGAGTATACGGGCGTCGGGTGTCGCCGTGAGAGCCTGCCGCTCTTCCTCACTCGGTGCCAGAAGGATTAGGCCCCGGCTCGTCAAATAGCCTACGAGAAGAGCAAGAAAAGCCTCCGATTAGAGCCAGCAGGAAGCTCTCAACAAAGAGCTGTCGGAGGATGTGCCGCCTTCCAGCTCCTATCGCAAGCCTGAGGGCGATCTCGTTGCGCCGATTCGTCGCTTTCGCGACGAGCAGATTGGACACGTTGGCGCAGGTGATGAACAAAACGAGCCCCACGAAACCCATGAGGACCTTGAGCGGCGTCTCGAGGGTGCGGCGCATCCCGGAATCACCCTGCCCCCCGGGCAGGACGACGGCGTGGGACTGGAGAAACCGTTCCTTATGATGTGCGCTGACATCTGCGAAGTAGGGTTCCTCAGCCTCCATCGTGATGATTTGCTTGTAGAGCGTTTGCAGAGATGCCTCGGCTTGTTCTCGAGAAACTCCGGCTTTGAGACGCGCAAGGACCTGGAGCCACCGGGACCGACGGTTGTCGAGATCGTCCCACGAGGGCGTCACCTGTCGCTTCATCGTGACGGGAATGTGGAGTTTCGGGCGAAAGCCAAGGCTCACACCCTGGAAACCGGGCGCCGCAACGCCGACGATTGTCATCGGGTGTCCGTTCACGCGGATCGCCTCTCCGACGATTCCCTCATCCGAGGCAAAGCGTTGGCGCCAATAGTCGTAGTTGAGAACGACCACCGGATCGGCTCCGGGGGCCCGCTCGTCGTCCATCGACAGGACTCGCCCCAGCGCCGGCTGGATCCCAAGGACCTCGAAGTAGTTGCCCGACACAAGCTCGGCCTCCGCCCGCTCCGTACCATCTCCGAATCCGAGGTTTACGACCACGCCTCGCCGGCAAAGGATGCCGTCAAAGACCTGATTTCTCTCCCGGCAGTCCTTGTACATGGGATAGGAGATAGCGTTCCGGCCACGGTTGCTCCCCGACATGGTTGCCCTGCGTCGCGACAATCACGAGGGAAGCCGGATCCTTGACCGGCAACAATCGCAGAAGGACTTGGTCGAAGAGCGTGAAGATCGCCGTGTTCGCGCCGATACCGAGCGCCAATGAGACGGTTGCGACTGCCACAAGAAGGGGCGATTTGGAAAATGAGCGAAGGGCGAAACGAAGGTCGTGAACGATACCCGATAGCATGGCAGCCTCCCACATCTTTAGACGTGGAGCCGCCGGGGAAACGTTGCCTCGCCCGGTTCCGATAATTCGAATATCGTTTGACGATGGATCAGTGAGTGAACGCCGGACCAAGCGCAGGTAGAGTCAAAGAAGCTTCCGCGTTCGTCGGCATTGGAGTTCACAGCTGGAGAACGAGCCGCAGTCCGTTCTCGACCGCTAAGAGGTCGTTCTCTCCATGCCGTGGCAGCGAGTCACCACGGATCGTCACCGCACTCCTCCGCCATTCGTCGCCGCTGGTACTCGCGCCATGCTTGCTCGTCTTCTGCAACATCCCAGCCGTGCTTGTCCAGAGAGATGATAGAAAAATCGATAATCCCTCCGGGCGTGATCGCCTTGAATTTCCAACGCTGTTGGGTCTGAACGCAACTCGAAAACCTGAGTTTCGACCGCGACATGGAGGTGCAGGTTTTCGAGATCAACATCCGCATACTGGGCGGCTTGCTTTCGGCCTACCAACTCGATGGCGATGAACGTTTCCTCACGCTGGCTCGCGATCTAGCCGATCGGATTCTCCCCGCTTTCGAGACACCTACTGGAATGCCCTATCGCTTCGTGAACTTGCGGAGCGGCGCCGTTCGCGACCCTTTGAACAACCCCGCCGAAATCGGCACTCTCATCATCGAGCTCGGCACCTTGAGCCGACTCACCGGCAATCACCGTTATTACGACCGCGCGAAGCGAGCCCACCGCGCCGTCTTCGAACGGCACTCCACCATCGGCCTTCCCGGCACGGTCATCGACGTGACGAACGGCGAGTGGGTCAACCGCGAAAGTCATATCAGCGGCCGGATCGACTCTTACTACGAGTACATGCTCAAAGCCGCCATCCTGTTCGATGACGCCGATTTTCGTCACATGTGGGAATCGAGCATTGCGGCCGTCCACCGCCACCTCGCCGACACAACGGAGACAGGCTTCTGGTATGCCCATGTCGATATGGATACGGGAGAAAGGATCCGCAGACAGTTTGGGGCGCTCGACGCCTTCATGCCGGCCGTGCTGGCACTCGGGGGCGACCTGGAACGAGCCCGGAACCTGCAAGATTCCTGCTTCAAGATGTGGACGACTTTCGGTATCGAGCCTGAGCAGATCGAATATGAAAAGATGGAGATTCTGACATCAAGCTACGTGCTTCGACCGGAAAACATCGAATCCGCCTACTACCTGCACCAGATTACGGGCGATGCGCGTTACCTAAAGATGGGCAAGACGATGTTCGAGGATATCGTCGAGCACTGCAAGGTCGAGGCAGGTTTTGCGGCCATAAGCGATGTACGTACCATGGAGAAACGAGACGAGATGGAGAGCTTCTTTCTTGCCGAAACGCTGAAGTATGCCTTTTTACTTTTTGCCCCCAATTCCGTCCTTCCGTTCGAAGAAACGATTTTCAACACCGAGGCGCATCCGATCCGCAAGACCTGGTAATGGCTCGACTTGACACCAAACCGTCATTTTATTTAGGATGCCGCTTCCATTGAGAATACAACCGCTGTGGACTCGCCCCACGAGGTGTCGCCAAACCCTCTGTTTCCTGGGGCTCAGTGTCTTCTTGTGGCTTGCCAGCGCCCCCGCCTGGGCGCAGCTCGAGCTTCCCACACCCCTTGACCACTACAAGAGCTACGACCCCGAAGAAGCGGGACGAGCCCTGTTGCTCCAAATCATGGCTGAGCTTCCGGAAGACACGCGCGCCCGTGCCATGGCACTGTTCCAATCGGCACAAGCGACGCCCGATCGGAAAACGACGGTTCAGGAAGTGCGTCAAATTCTGGAGATGGTCGAGTGGGAACGATGGCGTCCTGAGATCTTGATGTTGTTTCTCCACGGTTCGCGCGTTCTCGAAGTCGTGCCGGAGTCGTATCAGAACTGGACACCCATTGTCCATGACTCTCTCTTGTTGTTCCTGGATCACCTGAGCGAAGAACGTTTCATCGAACGCATCGTAGAACAATTGAATTTGCCGCCAGGCGCCGATCGCGGCGATCGCATTCTGGCCTTCATCGCCAAGACACCGAGCCTGCAGAAACTGGCTCAAATTTTGGCCCGAAACCAGATTTTCGCACCCGACATTCGTCGCGCGTTGCAAACGGTGGAGAACTCTCTCTCCACGATGAACTACGAAGCGGTACTGGCGCAGATCGAATCCGAGATCGACAAGGAAACGTTCGACCGATACAAGCTCGAGTTTTCAGGCAAGATCCTCGCCGAAGCGAGCGTCGGGGCGGTACTTCGGGCCAAATTCGAGTTCCCCGAGACGGGCAAACCTGGAGAGGCGGCCTGCAAAGTTCTCAAACCCTATGCGATCATCGCGCTCAAAGAGGATTTACAGATTATCGATGACGTCCTCGCCTATCTCGAGAAACACAATGACTTTTACAAGATTGGCGACACTCCCCTCGTGGAGATTTTCAAAGAGATTCGCGAAGCTTTGTCTCGTGAAATCCTCGTTGCGGACGAACGGCGGAACCTTCTTAGGGCCGGTGAGTACTACCAAAAGGACCCGAATATCGTCATCCCTGAGGTCTATCCGTTCTCGAGCACCAACGTTACTTGTATGACGTTCATCCACGGCACGAAAATCACGGAAGCTTTTCCCGGTCAAACCAAGGAGCGTGCCGAGCTCGCGCGCCGTCTCAGTGACGCCTTGACTTACGACGTTTTGTTCTCGCCTCAAGACCAAGCGCTCTTCCACGGTGACCCGCACGCAGGCAACGTGTTCCACGGGGTCGACGGCGGCTCGGATCCCTATCGCATCGCACTTCTCGACTGGGGGATCAGTGCCGAGTTTTCCCGCCGAGACCGCGAACAACTCGCCCAACTGCTGCTGGGTCTCACCCTGCGGGACGGCAAGCGCCTCACGAACAACATTAGTGTACTGGTCGATTGGGAGCCTCGGTCTGATGATGAACGGCAGGCGATGCGCCAGCGAATCGAGGAGCTCATTTCCAAGCACCAGGGCGAAGAGGCTTTTGCCGTGCTCAACGAGCTCATCACGGCATTGGCGCGAGAGGGGTATTCCATCCGATACGAGACCACAATCTTCATCAAGTCCCAGCTCACCATCTCCGGAATGTTGCAGGAGCTCGATCCGGAGTTCAAGCAAGACAAGCACATCATGGACCGTATGTCGAGCCAGGTGATGAAGGAGCTACACGTACGGTTTCTGAAAACGGTCTATTTCCCGGCGTGGAACTCCCACAGTTATCGCAGCATGTTATCGAACGAAGACGTCAAAGATGTGCAAATGAGGAAATGCGGTAGGGGCTTCAAGGCATTCGGTAAGGGAATCTGGTACGGCATCAGCTTCAAATGGCTCCGGTCCTCCGGAAACTCCTCGGGAAGCAAAGAAGCGAAGGGAGACCCTTGATGAGCCGGCCCGTCCTGGAAGTCTGTGTCGATTCCGTTGAAGGCGCCCTTGCTGCACAAGCCGGGGGTGCTCATCGCGTAGAGCTTTGTTCGGCCCTCCTCGAAGGCGGCTTGACCCCCAGCAGAGGGACGATCGAGGTGTGCCGCCGAGAGCTCGACATCAAGATGCATGTCATCGTGCGTCCAAGAGGGGGCGACTTTCTTTACACGACACTCGAGCACGAAACGGCGCTCCGGGACGTCGAGACCGTTAGAACGCTTGGGGCTGACGGCGTCGTGATTGGCACGTTGACGGCAGACGGCTGCGTGGACAAAGAGACCACGGCGGAGCTCATCGATCGGGCACGACCCATGAGCGTGACATTTCATCGAGCGTTCGACATGGCACGAGACCCATACGAAGCTCTTGAAGACATCATCGAGCTCGGTGCGGAGCGCGTCTTGACTTCAGGGCAAGAAGCGACAGCGCTCGCCGGCCTCGACCTCTTGGCCGATCTCGCCGAGAAAGCGGCCGACCGCATCATCGTCGTCCCTTGTGGCGACATCAACGAAAGGAACATTTCCAAGATCATCGATCGAACCGGTGCTCGAGAGCTCCACGTAACGGGTTTCAAGTCCGTCTCGAGCGGTATGACCTTCCGGAACGATCGCGTGTTCATGGGTGGGGAGCTTAGACCGCCGGAGTACGCTCGTCACGTCACGGATGTGGAGCGCGTGAGAGCGCTCCTGCGAAAAACGAAGCTCAACGAATAAGGCACCACAACATCACTCGGCAACGAACAACAGGAGTCAGTATGACCTATCGAGTCTTCATCGCAGGATTAGTTGTGATAGCAGTGCTCGCCCCGGCTGCATCGGGCCAATCGAAGATTGGGGGTGTCGTCTTCGAAGATGTCAACGGAAACGGTAGCAGGGATCCAGGAGAACCCGGTATTGCTGGAGTCGTCGTCTCCAACCAAGTGGACTGCATAGCGACCGGAAGCGACGGTACCTATGAAATCGATATGGGACAAGGCTACGGAATCCTATTCGTCAGTATGCCCGCGACTCACCGAGCGGTGGGGCCTTTTTGGAAAGCGATTGACGCAGGGGACACCACAAGTGTCCAATTCGCCCTTGCGCCCGTATCCGCTAAAGAAGAGTTCAGCTTCATCCATGCTTCCGACACCCACCTAAGCGAAAAAAACCTGCCGCGCCTCCGTCAACTCCGGCGGATTGTCGAAGACAAGAAGCCGTCCTTCGTCCTGATCACCGGCGATCTTATTGATGATGCGCTGCGGGTGTCTGAGGAAGTCGCTCGTCCCCTGTACGAGCTCTATCGGCGCGAGATAGAGAACTTTCCTGTGCCCGTCTACAGCGTCCCGGGCAATCACGAGATCTTTGGCATCGAGCGACACCTCTCGATCGTCGGAAAGGACCATCCGCTCTACGGCAAGACGATGTACCGGAAGGTTCTGGGACCTGATTACTATTCCTTCCAGTTCGGACAGGTGCGATTCATCGGGCTGAACTCGGTCGATTACGACGACCTCTGGTACTTTGGGCACTTGGACAAGGTCCAACTCGATTGGCTGGACCGAGAGCTGTCTCGCGTCCCCGAGGGAAGTGCGGTCGTGACTTTCGGCCACATGCCGTTTTTCAGTGCGGCTTCGGCGATGATCGGCTTCGACGACGACCGCTTCGTTGAAATCGACGGCGCACGCACCTATCGGCACACGGTATCCAATGCTCAAGAAGCGCTCGAGCACCTGAACAATGTTGACCACACACTCACGCTGGCTGGCCACATCCACTACAGAGAAAAACTCGAGCTCGAGGGCGTGGAGACACGTTTCCACAATGCCCCTGCCGTTGGCAGGCCCAACAACCGCAACCCGCAGTTGCCCTCGGGAGTCATCCTTTACCACGTGCGCGGCACCGATATCGACGACGGAGAGTTCATCCCCTTGGCGGAGAATCCGTAGAAGACCGGTCAGGCGAAGTTCGCGCAATGTTAATCAAGATATCCTTGACCTTGGAGCCGAGAGGCGTATACTGGGTGCCTCAAAGAAGAACCGTCATGAAGAAGAGCACTGCATCGACGAACCAGACCAGCGGCGTTGCGATCTTTGCCTTCTTTTTTATGGGAAGGAGCGGGGACTCCTTCTAGACTAAGTCAAAGTCAGAGAAGCCCCGCAGCCTGAAAGGGTTGCGGGGCTTTTTTGTTGACCGAGCGACAAGGGGCGACACAATGAGCAAACTTTCTCAACTTCGCAAGCAGATCGACGACCTCGATTCGAGTCTCATCGAGCATTTGGCTTCGCGACGCGAGCTGATCTCCCAAGTGATTAGTGAAAAGGCCAATGCCAACGCATCACTTCGAAATGTTCGCCGCGAGGAGGAGCTTCTATCTCGTTTGATCCAGATGGGGAAATCCAAGAAGTTGGACGCACATTTTGTGACCCGCGTCTTTCACCAAATCATCGACGACTCCTTGCGATCTCAAGAGCATTACCTTCAAAACGAGGGCACCGTCGAAAGGGCCCTCACGCGCGTCGCCTACCAAGGTATCGATGGCGCCTACAGCCAGATAGCGGCCCGGAAATTCTTCTCCCGAGATCTCGACCAAACCGAACTGGTCGGTTGCACCACCTTCGAAGAAGCCGTCGGTGCCGTGGAAGAAGGAATCGCCGACTATGCTCTTCTCCCCATCGAGAACACGACGGCAGGAAGCATCAACAAGGTGTATGACTTGCTTCAGAGATCGGCACTCTCGATCGTGGGAGAAGAAGTCCTCCGGGTCGACCACTGTCTCCTTGGCCTCGATAAACGTACCGGTTGCCGCGATCCGTCGCATTTTGTCGCACCCTGAAGCCTTGGCGCAGTGCACCAAGTTCCTTTCTGGACTCGGGAGTTGTCGCATCGAGCCCTACACCGACACCGCGATGGCCGTCCGGAAAGTCAAGGAAGACGGGGACACCACACAGGCCGCCATAGCCAGCGAGGAGGCCGGAAGGATGCATGGCCTCGAAGTTCTCGAACGAAATCTCGCCGACCAGCACGAAAACTACACTCGATTCCTCATCGTGTCGACTAGACCCACGACGGTCGACAAGAGGATCCCTTGCAAAACCTCATTGCTCCTAGCCACGTCGCACGAGGAAGGTGCTCTACTGAGAGCCCTTAACGCGTTGCATCGCCACCGGCTGAACATGACGAAGCTCGAAAGCCGCCCCCGATCAGGCAAACCGTTCCAGTACCTCTTCTACCTCGACTTCGAGGGCAACATCGCTGATGACAACGTCGAACAGGCGGTGGAGGAGCTCAGAAACGAGACGGCTTTTCTCAAAGTTCTCGGAAGTTATCCGATGCAAGAACGCACCAAGACCGCACCACCACCTCAAGCCTACGCCGCCCCGACCAAGTCCGAGGTGAGCCCGAAGCATCACTGCCGGCGGCGCCGAGACTTCAGACCAAAGTGAGCTACAAGTTGGCGAGTCGTGAAACGAAGCCGAAGGATACCGTTCTTGAAGTGCGCGGTGTCTCCATCGGCGGTGCGGATTTCGTAATGATTGCCGGTCCTTGCGCGGTAGAGAGTCGCGAACAAATCATGGCTTGCGCTCGCCAAGTCAAAGAAGCCGGCGGGCACATCCTTCGCGGTGGGTGCTTCAAGCCGAGAACGTCGCCCTACAGCTTTCAGGGATTGGGTTTCGAAGGTCTCGAGCTTCTTGCCGAGGCCGGCCGCGAGTTCGATCTCCCCGTTGTGACGGAGGTGCTGTCGCCGGACGATGTGGAACGGATCGCCGAGGCCTCTGATGTGCTTCAAATCGGTGCCCGGAATATGCAGAACTTCAGCCTGTTGAAAGCCGTCGGGCAGGTCAGCTGCCCCGTTGTTCTCAAGCGGGGGATGATGGCCACTCTGGACGAATTTCTGAACGCCGCGGAGTACATTCTCGGCCATGGAAACCAGCAGGTGATCTTGTGCGAACGAGGCATTCGAACGTTCGAGACCTCAACCCGTGCCACACTCGATCTTGGTGCGGTTCCGATCCTGAAGCGTATGACCCACCTTCCCATCATCGTGGATCCGTCGCACGCAGCGGGTCGTCGGGAGCTCGTGCCTTCTCTGGCTCTCGCCGCACATGCCGTCGGCCCACACGGCATGATGGTCGAGATCCATCCCCACCCGGAAAGAGCATTGAGCGATGGCCCCCAAGCGCTCCGATTCCCTGACTTCGTGGAACTGATGCGCTGCATCACTCCAGGGAAGAGCTCGCCGAGCGGGTCGAGATGTTCAGCATCCGAGATCGCGGGGTAAGCGCCGGAACCAAGAAGCCACCTATGTTAGACTTCCCCGTTCTTATTCACTCCAGGAGGTAGCCCATGCGAATACGAATACTGCTGACTTTCGTTCTCGTTGCATTTGTGACCACTGCGGCCGTCGCGCAGCCGACGGCGGTCAAAGAGGAGAGAGCAAGAGCGACAAGCCCATTCTCGCCGAGGAGAAAATCGAGAGACGCAACATAGTGTCCGCATCGGCGACAAGAAGATACGCTACACCGCGACACCGAGAAGCTCGTTCTTCGACGCCGAAATGGTGAGCCGAGAGGGAACATGTGCTCTGTCGCTTACACGCGCGACGGTATGACCGAGATGCGCTCCCGCCGGTGACGTTCGCTACAAAA
>CAVONV010000023.1:0-1594763 GCA_963697355.1 uncultured Acidobacteriota bacterium | reverse complement strand
CACGGATCACTACGACGAAACCTACTCGACCTGCTACGAACGAGTGGGAGCAGACTTGAGATTGAAGCTCTATTGCAAGGACCCCTCAAAGCAGCTCGGCGAAGCCCTCAAGCGATCTCGAGCCGCGATCTTCTATTCTGCAACCCTGACTCCCGCCAACTATTTCCATAAACTCTTCGGGTGCGAAGAGACGGTTCGGGGATTGACTTTGCCCTCGCCCTTTCCCAAGGAGCATTTGCATCTCCTCGTCTCTGACCACATATCGACACTCTATCGAAAAAGAGAGGAAACGAAGGAAGAGCTCACCCAGGCTCTCGTTGAGTTCGTAAAGCAAAAGAAGGGTAACTACATTCTTTACTTTCCCTCATACGAATATCTCCGGAACGTTCACATCTCCTTCACGACCGAGTGCCCGGACATTGACATCCTCGTCCAGACCCCGGAAATGTCGGAAACCGAGAGAGACCAGTTCCTTCGCAACTTCTCTTACGATAACGCCGAGTCCCTCGTCGGTTTCGCCGTCATGGGGGGAGTATTCGGCGAAGGTATCGACCTCGTCGGCGATCGCCTCACCGGAGCCGCCGTCGTCGGCGTTGGACTTCCCGGCATCTCCCCGGAACGTGAGCTCATCCGTGAGTATTTCGATCGACAAGGAGCGGGATTCGAATACGCTTACCTCTACCCGGGCATCAACCGCGTGCTTCAAGCAGCCGGGCGGGTCATCCGCTCCGAGACCGACAAGGGAGTGGTCCTCCTCATCGATCAACGTTTCACACGATCTCCTTATCGCTCCTTGCTGCCACCTTTTTGGCAACCCGTTCGAGTGAAGAGCGAGGATCAACTGAGGAGCGCCCTGGCAAAATTCTGGGTGGATTAGCGTGCACCGACTCCGAGACCTGGAAATTCTGATCCTCGATTGCCAAGCCACTGGAGCCAAACCATCCAACGGAAGACTCTTGGAGATCGGCTGGGCGAAGGCATCGGCATCTGACGGGAACATAGCCTCGTCCTTGGTCGAATCTCATCTGGTCAGGTGGCCGGAAGATGGAGAGTTACCTCGCCGCGTCCAACGTGTGACGGGCATCGATGTGGATGACTTGCGATCACCTTCCGCTCTTTTTCCGTCGGAGGTATGGAGATTCCTGACGCGAACGGCCAACGAAGTGGCAACGGTCGATAATCGTGAGTCCTGTCCGACGGTCATTCATTTCTCCCGCTTCGAGGAACCGTACCTCCGTCACCTCCATGAAGACTTAGCCCCGGGGTCATCGTTTCCCTTCGACATTATCTGTTCTCACGAGATCGTCCGACGACTGCTTCCCGACCTCCCGCGCCGTGGGTTGAGAGCGGTAGCCGGCTACTTCGGACACACCGTACCGGAGCTCCGACGGTCGGCTCATCACGTCCTGGCCACGGGGATCATATGGCAACGCCTCGTCGAGCTTTTGGAACAAACACACTCCATCCGAACCGAGGAGGAGCTTCGTTCGTGGCTCGGCGCGACCGAGGGCAAGGTCTCGACCGGGCGGGCCTACCCCATGGAACCGCATACACGACTTCGCTTGCCGGAACGCCCGGGCGTATACCGCATGCTGCGCTCCAATGGAGATCTGCTTTACATAGGCAAAGCCCGTTCGCTCAAAAAAAGAGTCAACAGCTATTTTCAGAAGCGCCGTCACCATGCCGAGCACATTTTGGAGATGCTCACCCAAGCCCGTCATTTGGAAGTGACGGTGACAGACACAGCCCTAGAAGCAGCCATTTTGGAGTCCGATGAGATCAAACGGTCGTCGCCTCCCTACAACATTTCCCTTCGGGGAAGGGATCGGAGAATCGCCTTTTGTGGTTTGGACGGGATACGGACTCACACCGAGCCCAGCGATGAACACCCTGTCGGACCGCTCCCCTCTTCTGTATCTCTCCAGCCGTTGGGAACCCTTACCGAAGCGCTTCGACAGGGATCGGAGCGCCTAAACGAAACCGACCCCGAGAAGCTGGGCATGCTTCCCGAGTACGGGCCGCAAGCCGATTGCCTCCTTGCGGGTTTCGAATTGTTCCGGCGGAAATACTTGGAGCGCTGGCGCGGGGATTTCGGTCTCGCGACCCTGACTCGACTCGGAAATGATTTGTGGGGGGAACGTCTGGAGCTCGTTGAAGAAGACAATTCTGAAGCAGAAGAACGAGAAGAAGAACAAGCTTCGGAGGAGAAGTGGGAATGGACACCAGAGCGCGTAGCGGATTGGCTGGAGAATCTTGCGGTCCGCGGCAGCCACTTGGTCCGCAGAGCTCGTTGGCTGTGTCTTCTGAGCGAGTCCGTTCTCACATGGGAGGTCGGAAATACTCGAGAGACACGAAAAAAGCACATCGCCTTCACGGAAGGAAGAGTCCATTCGCACGACGAATCACTCCTACCCGTTTTCGCGAAACGATTTAGGGATCGGCAAAAGAGCTTCGATCTTTCCACTTACGACCGACTCGTGGTGGTGACGACCGAGCTCAAGAGGCTTCTTTCTGAGGGCAGGCAGGTCGAGATTCGTCTCAGCGACAAGGTGGTCTTGACGAACGAGAGTCTATCGAGGGCTGTCCGGTGGGTGTAGTGCGTATTCTCTTCCTCTCGGACACCCACCTGGGATTCGACTGGCCACTCCGACCTCGCATCCAAAGACGTCGTAGAGGGCCGGATTTTTTTCGAAACTACGAACGTGCTCTAGAACCGGCGCGACGAGGTGAGGTGGACTGCGTCGTTCATGGTGGTGACATTCTGTATCGAAGCAAGGTCCCCCCAATGCTGGTGGAAATGGCGTTCGAGCCATTGAAGACTCTCGCCGATGAGGGCGTCCCCATCTACATTGTTCCTGGTAACCACGAGCGCTCGGTGATCCCGCGCGGCCTCCTGGCCCAGCATCCAGGTATCCAGGTTTTCGACCGACCGCAAACTTATCTCCTCCACCTCGATGGATTCAGCTTGGGGCTTTCCGGATTTCCCTGTATCCGCAACAATGTTCGAACAGACTTCACAACTGTGGTGGAGGCAACCGGCTGGCGAAACGCCAGGGCCCACGGCTACGTCCTTTGCATGCACCAAGCCGTCGATGGAGCCGTCGTAGGACCGGCCGACTTCATGTTCAAGAACGACAAGGACGTGGTCCGACCTTCCGATATCCCGGCGGAGTTCGGCGCCGCCTTGTCCGGCCACATTCATCGATTTCAAGTACTCACCAAAGATCTGCATGGAGATCCGTTGGATACCCCCATTTTCTACCCTGGATCGATTGAGCGGACGTCTTTCGCCGAAAAGGACGAGAAGAAGGGTTACCTGATCCTCGAGTTGGAGATTGAGGACGGCGAGAGCCGAATCCACAATTGGTGTTTCCACGAGCTCCCCACTCGGCCCATGGTGCGAGTCGATCTGGACGCGCGTCGAATGCTTGTCGATTTCGAGGGCGCGTTGAGAACGGTGCTCGACAAATTGCCCAAGGACGGAATTGTAAGCTTGAGGTTTCACGGCCCACTCGGTGAGGAGGCACTCTCGGTGTTGCGCGCCCCATCCCTCCGCTCCATAGCCCCCACCACCATGAACGTCAGCGTGAAGTATGTGAACGAAGGAGCTAGTACTCGAGCACACAAGGAAAAGAGTCTTTCTGAGTTCTTGAGTTTTCGAGTAGGCAGGAGCCTCCCGTGACTGCAGGTCGAAGTTTGTTTTCTCTGTTTGCCGCCTGCTTTCGCGGCGGTGCCACAATATCTCGACCATATCACAGTTGAATCTCCTGCCCCTCTCAGAACCGGACACGCGGCTTTCCCACATCCGGCTCCTCGGTTCGTCATTCAGCGAGCCTCCGCTCTACGACATGGATTCAGGTCTATGCGGATACTCGGTGTAGGCCATCCGACCCAGGCTAGGGCCTGTTCGTATGGGTCCCAGGTGTATGCCTTCCGCTGGCTCTTGCGGTTGAGCCATTTGAACAAGATGCGTTTGGTGCGGTAGACAAAGTAGCTGCACCGTTCCGAGTTATCCGTTATAGCGTAGTAGCTCAGGTGCCCAAGCACTCGGATTCGGGCTTGCCTGAGCATCTCTCCTTTTCGCAGTACGTGACGCGCTTTGCATGCCCAGTCGGTAAACTCGCGCAAGCCCTGTCCCAGCTTCTTACGGCTGGTGCGGCGTTTGACCTTGAAGTACCCTTCTTTGGTCTTTCCGCAGTAATGCGTGAAACCTAGAAAGGTAAACTCCTTCGGTTTCTCGCCTCGCTTGTACGTGTTGTCCCGGGCAAAGCGCCCGAACTCGATGCGGTGCGTTTTCTCTTCGGCCAGTCCCAGCCCGAAGCCTTCGAGCCGGTCTCCCAACCTCTGATGAAAGCGTTCTGCATCGTCCGTGTACTGGAAGCAGGCCAGGAAGTCGTCAGCGTAACGGAACAAGTACGCTTCGCCTCGACTCTGCCTGCGCACTCGTCGGTTGAACCAAAGGTCCAGCACATAGTGCAGGTAGATGTTCGACAGCAGCGGAGACAGGATGGAGCCTTGCGGCGTGCCTGCCTCCGTAGCGTGGACCAGGCCCTCTTCCATGATGCCACTCTTCAGCATCCGAATGATGAGTCGGATCACTCGCTCGTCTCCTATTCTGTGACGCAGAAACTTGATCGTCCATTCGTGATTGACCGCGCCGAAAAATCCTCGGATATCGGCCTCTACGACGTGATTGACCCGTTTCTGTTGGATCGTCCTTCCAAGTGCATCCAAACACTGGTGTTGGCTGCGTCCTGGTCGGTATCCATAGCTGCTGTCTTCGAATACGGTCTCGTAGATCGGTTCCAGCGTCCGCTTGACCGCCTTTTCAACAATCTTGTCTTCGAAATTGCTGATGCCTAACGGTCGTCCCTTTTCGCTGCCCACCTTCGGGATATAGCTGCGCCGGCTCGGTCCCGGACGGTATCCCATCCGCTTCAGCCGTGCCGATAAATCCAAAAGGTGCTCTTCGAGCTTTTCTCCGTATTCGTCCTTCGTTACGCCATCCACCCCCGTCGCCTTATTGGCGGGTAGGCTGTCGTAGCAGGCCCGAAGGTTATCCACATCCGTGATGTGATGGTACAGGCTGGTGAAGACCAAACCCGGTTCCTTGCGGGCCTTTTCGCTTATCCGCTTCAGGTCTGTTGACACTCGTTTCTCGCTCCTTGCATAGCGTCCGTGTTTCCCCTTTCACGTTCGACTTACCGTGGGGGCCTTCGCTCAGCGGTGATTAGCCGCTTCTTCGCTAGGCCGTTGCAGCTCTCCGGCCCCCATCACTCGCGACGTCGCCCTCCTACGCCCTCTTTTTACATTGGGCGAAGTACTCGGGTGCGTTCTGTAGGTGTTGACCCAAGAGCTCTTGGTTCGTCGCTCGCCTGGTTACTCACCTGTCGTTGTACAGCTCGATGCCGTCTTAGACCCCGGGGTGTCGGTTTCGTGCTCGTCTTTATCGCACTCACCGCTTGGCCTGCGCCCATCAAGAGAGGATCGGCACCTTCCCAATCTTCACAAGTTCTCGGGGCTTCGTCTCGGATTCAGGGCTTCACCCTTCACCTCGCTGTTCTCGCTTGTCCTCCTTCCAGCTTTCGCTTTCAGTTGTTACACTACTGAGCGGCTGACTGGGCCTTACTCAGGAGGGCTTGTCCGTCTTCCGTGGATTCCCTCTCGACAGGCGACCATTGCCAGGTCACCCTTGAGTTCTCGAGTTCTTTTCTTCTGTGATACGTTTTCTCCACGTGTATTTCGAAACGGCAGGAATCGAAGTGGCACCATGGGTGCCGCCGCTCGTGGCTTTCGGGATATCTTTGTTCACATCGACCGGTGGTGTTTCCGGTGCGTTCCTCCTGTTGCCCTTTCAGATGTCTTATTTGGGCTTCACCTCCCCCTCAGTAAGCTCCACGAATCAGCTGTTCAATATCGTGGCGATTCCAAGTGGAGTCTACCGCTACATCAAAGAGGGTCGCATGGTCTGGCCTCTTACTTGGGCGGTCATCCTGGGCACGCTGCCCGGAGTCTTCATCGGCGCCGTCATACGACTCAAGTATTTGCCCGATGCGAAAGACTTCAAGCTCTTTGCAGCCTTCGTCCTTTTCTACATCGGTTCCAGGCTCGTCCGGGGTCTTGTTCCAAAGGATTCAGGCGAAAGCAACCACAGCGCGGAACGGCGCTTCCAAGAGCTCGTGCGGGCGCACCAACAAGCCGCGTCTAAGGGCCTGGCAGAGCACGAAGAACCGCTTCCGACGGTGCGGGTCACGAGGTTTTCATTCAGCAAGATCGGTTACGAGTTCTACGGAGAGCGCTTCGACATTCCTATCTGGGGAATCCTGTCTCTCAGCTTCATCGTGGGTATCGTGGGAGGTATTTACGGTATCGGTGGCGGAGCTATCATTGCTCCGTTCTTCGTTTCTTTCTTCCACCTTCCGGTTTACACGGTCGCCGGGGCGGCGCTCATGGGGACGTTCGTCACTTCGGTGGCCGGGGTTGCCTTTTACCAAGCCATCGCGCCGTTCTACCCCAACCTTTCCGTTGCTCCCGACTGGACGTTAGGCATCCTTTTCGGACTAGGCGGCATGGTGGGCATGTACTTCGGAGCACGACTTCAAAAGCACGTTCCCGCTCGACTGATCAAATGGATGCTCGCCGCGATCCTTCTGTTCACCGCAGGCAAGTACATTCTTGATTTCTTCTAACGCGCTCCACTGCTTCACAGGAGCGCGCACTGCAGAACTCAAGAGATCAGGAAATCAAGAATTCAAGAATCCAGACAAACGATGTCCTTGGAAGTCAAAGGCAAGACGCGAAAGGAAGGCCTCAAGAAAAAGTCTTCTCCTTGAGTACTCGAGTACTTGAGTACTCGGGTTCTAGTTTTCCGTGCAGCGTTTTCGTTGCGCCTTTGCGTTGAATTCTTTAGTTGGGGACTTGTAGATCCTCCATCGGCTTCGAGCTGAACAGCCACTGGCAGGGTTTCGCGATCAATCTCGCCCATTTTTCGGCACGGTTGCTGCGGGCACTATCCGTGGAAATACCCGTGCCGGCATACATCTGCCGGTATAGTTTCGATATGAGTAGGAAGATGAGTCGCGATCTAACGGTCGGAGTGATGGACGCCCGTTTCCAGATCGCTTTCATACTGTAGAAACGATCCCAGACTCCCAACGCACGCTCTCTGATTTCCTGACTAGACATGCTGGGATGGCCCATATAGACCTTCGGACGTTGAGATTGCGGAATCAGCCAAAACCGAGTGAGCGGATGCCCAGCAATTCTCGTCGGGTCCTCACTCATCGACGACTCCCAATTCTTGAAGTCCACGGTCCCCGGGAAGGGCGTCATCATCACGAACTGCGCGAAGGCGATCTCGGATCTTTGGGCAAGCTCTGCAGTCGCGTCAAACGTATCTGCTTTGTCCGTAGGCAAGCCAAAAATGAAGGAGCCCAGAACATAGACTTTGTGCTTGGCAAAGACCCGTAGCTGCTCGACAAGGTCGTCACCGGCGGCATTGAAGCCCTTGTAGACGGACTTCAATCCTTCCGGCGTCACCGACTCCACTCCAACGAGCGCCCCCTTGATGTTGGCCCGGTACATCGCATCTAGAAACTCCGGATCCTCAGCGGCCTCCATGGTGATTTGCGTAAAAAACACCATGTCCTTGGGCAGCTTCGACAAAAGCCGCATGAGCTCGAACCGCTCTTCTTTGAGGGCACGAAGCTCGGCGAGCCGTTCGTGGTCACCGCGACTCTCAGCAAGCTCGAGATCCGTCTTGGTCACGGGATAGAAATTATCGTCGGCCAAAGCAATGAAACGGTACCCTCGCCGTCGCAAGGCGACGATTTCTTCGACAACGACATCCGCCGTTCGCTGGCGAGGCTTCTGGCCGTCTGTCCGCCAAACGGAACAAAAGGAACAGTGTTTGGGGCACCCGCGAACCGTTTGGACCGAGGCCCACATGTAGCCACCCTCGGGTATCAGGTCCCAGCGCGCCGCCTTGAACTCATGGGGCGAGACCCGCCCACCTTCATAGACTTGTTTGGGGCCACCATTGGAGCAGTCAACCAAAACCTGTTCCCAAACGACGTCGCCGTCGCCTTTCACCACTGCATGCGCTCCGCCGAGCTCGATCGGCTCTTCGGGATAAAGCGTCGAATGGACACCACCGAAAACGACCGTGGCGCCCTTTTCGCGCGCCTGTTTTCCTACGTCATAGCCGCGTAGTGCGTTCAAGGTGTGAATGCCGATCCCCACCACGTCCCCCGGCTTCAATTGGGAGATATCGAGCTTCTCCCTCGCTTCATCCACTACGATGGGATCACCGTAGGAACGGGGCGTTGCCGCAGCGAGCACAAAAAGCCACCTCGGCGTAATCACACCGATACCGAACGATAGATCGCTCGGATTCACTAGATACACAGACATACTTACTAGCTCCTCAACTGAAAAAGATCAGGATGGATGAACACTCACATCATTCACTACCGCTAAAAAGCGGAAGGATAACCCCCAATCGGCTCACGGTCAACGTGATTCTCAACACATGGGATCTTAGTCACAATCGGTGGGGTCCCCGCCACCCAAACGGCAAAGACAGCACCCCAAAGGCCTAATTTCATTCCAAACGCCCACAATCCGACCACAATAAGCCACGTGTATCACAAAATTGATGCGAATGACTCATTCATCAGAGAGAAACGAAAGCGCGATTACGCAAACCTATATTTAACAACGAATTACAGGAGCGACCAAAGACAGCACCTGATTTGCAAGCCCTAGGATCCCTTACTCAATGCCTTATACTTGCGGGCATTTCTGGAGGGTATCTACCAGATGGATCAGGCGGTTGTCTGGATCTCGATACTATCAAGCATCGTTATGGGCCTGGCAGGCATCTGCCTTTTCATCTTCGCTGTTAAAAAAGACTATTTTCGAAACCTCGAGGACGTGAAATACCAGGTTTTCTGGTCCGACCTGGAGGAGCTCGTCGACGGTTCATTGGAGCAGAAAGAAAATGAGCAAGGTTCCGAGCAAAGATGACAATGCCGCCTCGGAAGGACAGGAGGCGCGCCGAAAGTTCCTTTTTTGGCTGAGCAGTGTGGCGCTATTTGGCTCCGGAGTGATTAGCGCCATATCCAACCTCGTGTTCATGAAACCTCGTGCAACTTATGGCGCCCCGAACCGATTTGCCGTGGGACGACCGGACGACTTTCCACTGGGAACGAGGATCTCCATGAACGCCGATCACATTTGCATCGTACGCGAAGACGCGGGCATTGCAGCTATCTCAATTAAGTGTACACACCTGGGATGCACCGTCGGAGTGTCCGACACGGGATTCGCTTGTCCGTGCCACGGTTCGAGGTTCGACCAAGATGGCAACGTAACGGGCGGTCCGGCTCCTTCACCTCTACCCTGGTACAAGCTCAGCTTGGCTCCGAACGGAGACCTCGAGGTCGACAAGGGCACCGAGATAGAGCCCGGCACCTACTACAAAGTGTGAGCCATGAAAGAAGCAGATAAGGCACCGACAATCTGGGGCGTCATGGCGGAGCTCCCGAGCAACGTCTGGAAATCCATCTTTCGCAATCCCATCCCTTCTTCGGAACTGGGACGCTCCTCCACGATGTTCACGAACTTCTTCCTCCACATTCACCCCGTGAGAGTCCATCGTCACACCCTGAAGCCGGCCTACACCTTGGGGTTGGGTCTGATTTCATTCTTCTTGTTCGTGATTCTGAGTGCGAGCGGCATTGCTACTCCTGTTCTACTACGTACCGTCCACAGGCCAAGCCTACGATCGCATGCTCGATCTGCGCGGGACCGTGGCGTTCGGCACGTTTCTGCGTAACATGCATCGCTGGGCAGCCCATGGAATGGTCGCGATCGTGTTTCTCCATATGTGCCGGGTCTTTCTGACAGGCGCCTACAAGAAGCCGCGCGAGTTCAACTGGGTCATCGGCGTCGTCTTATTATTGTTGACGCTTTTTGCGAGCTTCACCGGATACCTCCTGCCCTGGGATCAATTGGCGTACTGGGCCATCACGGTCGGTGCCTCGATTGCCGCCTACGCACCCGTCCTTGGCAAGGACGTCCAGTTTCTCATGCTGGGTGACTATTCCGTCGGACAGGAAGCCTTACTTCGTTTCTATGTCCTTCACGTCGTGGTTCTCCCTCTTCTCATCACACTTTTTGTGGCGATCCACTTCTGGAGAATCCGCAAGGACGGCGGTTTGGCCCGCCCTGACGAGCCTCGACCGCCATCACCGCCGGCTCTGGCGACTCAGCCCGCAACGTTGGACAGCTGGGTACGGTCGAAAAAAAGAAATACGGGTTCATGGGCTTCGTGCGAGGTCCTTTCACCAAGGTAGGTAACATCCCGGACAACACCGTCCATAGCTGGCCGGATCTGTTGACAGCGGAGCTTTTTGTCTTCGTTCTCACGATAGCGGCGATTCTAGTCGTCTCGCTTTTGTTCCACGCGCCGCTGGAAGAGCCCGTCAACGTGATGCACCCACCCAATCCGGCAAAAGCACCGTGGTACTTCTTGGGCCTCCAGGAGCTCGTCAGCTACTCCGCGTTCTGGGGCGGTGTGGGAATCCCTACCTTGGAAGTCATCATCTTACTGCTCGTTCCGTATCTCGACCGCAAGCCCTTCGGCGTGGGCGTGTGGTTTTCGAAGGATAGGCTCTTGGCCAATACGCTGTTCATCACATTCGCTCTCGTGAACGTGGTTCTAGTTGTGATCGGTACGTTCTTCCGGGGTCCCAACTGGGCGTTCGTTTCACCGTTCTAGGAAGACATAGGTAAGAAAGGGACAAGAGAAATGCGACTGGCACTGGCCGTTGCGAGTATCATCGTTTTCATCGTCCACGGGATGGTCTTCTACGACCAGTTTTTCCACCACTGGGAAAGACATCAAACCGCCTACTTCGACCAGGCTCGGGCCGAATCGACGAACGACGCGGAGCGCGAAGAGTTCGCCGCGAGACGTCCCAAGATCGAACAAATCATCGTGACACAGTTCGGTGAATCCCAAGTCGATCGCTGCACCACATGTCACATCGCTGCCGACGATCCGCGATTCACGGAGCACTTCGAGCCACTGCGAACTCATCCTTACTCAGAGTCGCTCGGTGACCACCAGGTGAACGGCCGCTGGGAACGTCGGCACAAGTTTACGGACTTCGGCTGCACGGTCTGTCACGACGGGCAAGGGCGAGGGCTCAAAGAAGTCTACAGTCACGGCGAAGACCACTACTGGCCCATGCCCATGCTGGGCTACGTCGTACACGAGAATTGGAACGAGGAATACAAGCCGAAGCTCTTAGGCACCGAGTACATGGAGTCCAACTGCGTCCAGTGCCATACCGAGGAGGGTTTTTCAGGAACGCAGTACGTCCAGCGCGGCCGCCAGCTCTATTTCGAGCAAGCCTGCTACGGTTGTCACCGCATCGAGGGCCTCTCCGAATCCACGTTGGGTCCGGACTTGAGCGAGGTGGGCGGGACCTTCATGTTGGACTATCTCTGGGAGTCCATCGTCGAGCCGCGTGCCAATCTCGCCACGTCGTTCATGCCGAAACAGAACTTGAGCGATGAAGATGTCAAGGCCCTCGTCATCTTCTTGAAGAGCCGGCGGGGAGTCAACTTCACAGAGACTCAACTCGACCGCTACCTCGCCACGCTCGGAAGGCAGCAAGGAGGAGCACTCACGGCGGAGGTGGCCGCCGAAGGCGAAGACGTCACCACATTGGGAGCGAGACTCGTCAGCGACCGGGCTTGTATGGCCTGTCACAAACTTGGAGACAAGGACGGACTCATTGCCCCCGATCTCTCCTACACGGGATTGATTCGAGATGAAGATTGGTTGATGGAGCACTTCCTGAATCCCCGTTCGGTCGTCTCGGATTCCATCATGCCGGCATTTCGGATGGCCGAGAGCGACTTTCGTGCCATGACCGCCCATCTAACGAGTCTAGCAACACCACCATCTCCCATGAGCGCCGAAGCCACCTATAATGAGCTGTGCTCACGCTGCCACGGCGAGACGGGCGACGGTGCAGGTCCCATCGCCATCTACCTGGATCCCTACCCTCGCGACTTGACCAAGTCGACTTTCATGAACAGCAAGACTCCCGAACGACTTCTGACGTCCATCGAGGAAGGGGTGCCCGGTACCTCCATGCCACCTTGGCAAAGCGTACTCGAAGACGAACAAAGCAAGAAGTGCTCGACTACGTTCAAACGACGTTCGTGACCGAGCCGCGTCAGGGAACGTAAACCACGTAACGTTCCCGACGAGAACCCCGTAGCGATTAGCCAAGAGTCCATCGAACGAGGAGAAATCATTTATCTCCAGCGCTGCACGGGTTGTCACGGTCTAAAGGCTGACGGCAAAGGACCCAACTCAACTGACATCTTGCCTAGACCGAGAAATCTCAGAAATACTCATTTCGTAAACAGTGTGACCGATCGGACGTTTATTGGAGTCCATTCTTTACGGCGTTCAAGGTACGGCGATGCCACCGTGGATCGACTACGGCCTTTCCACAGATGATGCCGGCGATGTCGCCAACTACATCCGTAGTCTCAGTATCGGGAGATAACCTATGGAAGAAACCAAAGGAGTCCAAGCTGGAACGGAAACCACACCGACCAGCCAGCAAGTTGCGGCGCCAGTGGAGCACAAGGATACGACCGCCGCTTGGTTCCTCTTGAGCTCAATCGCCTATTTCTTCATCGTGGGGATCATCGCCATCATGATTGCGGCCAAATTCGTATGGCCGGAGCTTCTAGGAACCGTTTCTTTTCTGACTTACGGGCGACTACGGCCTCTCCACGTGAACGGAATGCTCTTCGGCTGGTTGTTGGCAGCCGATATGGGTCTCGTCTACTACGTCGTGCCTCGTCTTTGCGGCGTGAAGCTCTGGAGTGAAAAGCTGGGGGTGGCAACCGCTGTCCTCTGGAACGTCATTATCCTTGGTGCCGTGGTCTCTCTATTAGCAGGCTGGAACCAGGGTCTCGAGTACGCAGAGTTGCCGTTCTTGCTGGATGTGCTCGTCGTCGTGGCATGGGTCATGTTCGGCTGGAACGTCTTCGCCACCGTGGCTACCCGCAAGTACACCCAAATGTACGTCTCGATTTGGTATGTCGGAGGGACGATCCTTTGGACGGCATTTGTCTACATCGTAGGCAACTTCGCCGTCATGTTCACAACAGGTGTGAACCAAGCCAATTTGAACTGGATGTACGTTCACAACGCCGTGGGCCTCATTTTCACACCGGTGGGATTGGCGCTGGCCTACTACTACATCCCCAAGTCGGGAAACATCCCTCTCTACAGTCACAAGCTATCCATGATCGGTTTCTGGTCCCTGGCGTTCATTTACGTCTGGACCGGCGCCCACCACATGCTCCACGGCCCTATCTCCCAGTGGCTACAGACCATCGCCATCTTCTTCTCCGTGATGCTACTGATTCCAGTATGGACGGTGGTGTACAACTTCTTCGCCACAATGAAGGGTGAGTGGCACCAACTGCAATCGAGCGTGCCGCTCAAATTTCTCATGTCCGGTGTGGTCTTCTATCTGTTGACCTGCTTCCAGGGACCCATGCACGCCTTGCGCTCGGTGAATGCCATCGTCTCGAAAACGGATTGGATTCCCGGCCACGCTCACATGGCGGTCCTCGGGGCGTTTTCTTTCTTTGCCATCGCGGGCTGCCTTTACACCATCCCGCGCATATTCAAGACCAAACTGCACTCCGACGCCATGGCCAACTGGAGCTTCTGGCTCATGATGATGGGCGGGCTGGGCTTTTTCGTCACACTGTGGCTCGGAGGCTTTTGGCAAGGATGGCAGTGGAACAACCCAACGATTCCTTTCATCGATACGATCGTGGCCCTGAGACCCATTTGGATCGTCCGCTTCTTCTCAGGGGTCTTGATCTTCGGCGGGATCACACTCTTTCTCTACAACATCATGGCAACCGTGATCGGACGCGAATCGACCGAAGGCGTCGCCGCATAGGCAAGGAGTAAGACCATGTTGCAAAAAACCGATTCCAACGCCATGTTGTTCGGCATTGCAGCCGTCGTGTTCTTTCTCATCGGCGGACTACTCACCACGGTCGTACCTCCACTCGTTGACGCGAGCTGGGCGAAGCCGTTCGAGAACGACGACCCCTCCAAAGGACCGACCGGCAAGCTCGAGCCCTATACCGAACAGGAACTAGCCGGTCGCGAAATCTACGTGCGCGAGGGTTGCTGGTACTGCCACACGCAACAAACGAGGACTTTGCTGGCCGACACCAAACGGTCTGGATGGAGAGGCGTCGACGCACCCATTTCGACTCCTGATGAGTTCGTCTATGATGCTCCCCACATGTTCGGAACCAAGAGGACCGGCCCGGATCTCGCGCGAGTGGGAGGCAAGTACGATACTCAATGGCACTTGACCCACTTCCGCAACCCGCGCGATCTCGTTCCAGGCTCGGTCATGCCGCCCTTGCCTTGGATCGCTGACAGTCAGGAAGATTTCCAAGCACTCGTGGCCTATTTGCAGAAGCTCGGCCGAGCCAAGAACTGGCGGCCCGATGAAGACTACGAGAGGTAGGAGGTGATTCCCATGCAGGATTACACCTATCCGAGCATATTTCTTTCGTATTTGCTTTTTTTTCTTTTTGCCGGTGGCTCTGTCTTTTTCTTCATCCGGTCCGTGAAGGATGGATACTGGGGGCCCAAAAGCGAGGAAGTCAAATACCGAATGCTCGCCGACGAGGAGGCGAAACATGGCGGACAATGAAATCAAAGACTACGCCGGTGGATGGATCACCGAGCGGAAGAATACAGACGTACCGACGTTTCTCAAATTCGCCTATGTCGTCATCACGCTGGGTTGTATTGGCTACTGTATACGGTTCATGAACGGAGTGCTCAATGATACGGAACGTGGCCGGCTCGTCGAGCAGCTCAATCAAGCGACACAAGGTTCCGATGCGTTCATGTACTTCGTCGCCGCCTTGGGGCTCATTGCCGGTCTGGCGGTGATCGTTTTTGCCTTCAAGAAACACCACGAGGATTAATGAGCGAATGACATAAGGATGAAGGAGAAAGAATGAAGGAGAAAGTAGCCAGACAGGCTATACTCCTTCCTACTTCCTCCTTCCTACTGCTGGAACAGAGTAGCTATACAAAATGAGCGACAATCTCTACCAAATCCAGTCTCCTGACGCGACCGAGTACTGGATCAAGATGATCAAGTGCCAGGACGCATGCCCCGTGCATACGGACGCTTGTGGATACGTCACCGCCATTGCCGAAGGCCGTGACGAAGACGCCTACGACACGCACGAGCAACGAATCCTTTTGCTTCGATCTGTGGACGGGTGTGCGGTGCTCCTTGTGAGGTCAATTGTCGCAGGGGCGACGTCGATAAGCCCGTTTCGATACGTGCCTTGAAGCGATTCGTCACGGAGCAAGTTCGGACCGGAAACAGGCGACTACACCCTCTACCACGAGTTTTGTGACGAACGCATGCTCCCTCCCAACCGCGGCGACTACGAAAAAGTGGCCGTGGTCGGCGTGCCGGGGTCTCCGGTATGACCGTAGCCCACGACCTCACCCGCATCGGCTACAAGGTCACCGTGTTCGAGGCAGATTCAGCTCCTGGCGGTATGCTCACGACCGGTGTGCCCGTCTTCCGCCTTCCGCGCGAGCTCGTCCAGCACGAAATCAACGCCATCTTGTCGCTCGGCGTCGATCTCAAGTGCAACATGCGCCTGGGTGAAGATTTCACGATCGAGGATCTGAGGCGCCAAGGCTACAAAGCCATCTTTCTCGGCATGGGGCTTCCCAAAGGGCGCAAGCTTCCGATTCCCGGAGCGAACCATCCGAACGTCTACGATGGGCTCGAGTTCTTGCGTAGCTTCAACGAGGGGACTCCTCTTCCGCTCGGACGGCGCGTCGTCGTCATCGGAGGAGGAAACGTCGCCTACGATGTTGCCCGGTCCGCAGTACGCCCCGCCGATGAGACCACGCGGCAGGAAGCACTGGGACAGATGGAGCGTGGCGAAACAACCGCCTACGACGTCGCCCGTTCGGCGCTACGTATGAGTGGCGACAAGGAGGTCCATGTCGTCTGCTTGGAGAGGCGTCACGAGATGCCTGCCGATGAACGGGAGATCATCGAAGGAGAGGAAGAAGGCGTCAGGCTCCACGACGGTTGGGGACCGAAGGAGGTGGTAAGTCGAAACGGTTCGGGCATCGCCCTTCGCACCGTAAAATGTACGTCCGTTTTCGATGCGAGCGGCCGATTCAACCCGGTCTTCGACGAAGCGGTAATCGAGGATATCGAAGCCGACACGGTCATGTTCGCCATCGGTCAGACGTCGGACATGTCTTTCCTCGCGCCGGAAGATGGCGTCGAGACCGAAAGAGGCCTCATCAAAGTCAACAGGGAAACTTACCAAACCACGGCACCCGACGTCTTTGCCTGCGGTGATATCGCCCATGGCCCCCGTCTCTTCATCGACGCCATTGCGTCGGCGCAAATCGCTGCACGCTCCATGCACGACTATCTCCGTGAGTGTCGCACCGACATCGTAGTTCGGAAGCAATGGTTGCCCGCCTCCTACACCATGGTACAGGGGTGGGAGCATCTCGGGCGCAAGGACGCCCCCCTTATCGAGGATGAACGTCGGGCCACATCCCTCGATCTAATCGAAGAGGTCTATCCTGAAGCGGAAGCGCGAAGCCAAGGCGCGAGGTGTCTGAGGTGCAATGTCAACACGATTTTTGACACGTCGATTTGCGTGGCCTGCAATGGCTGCGTCGACGTCTGTCCCGAAGAGATCATCAAACTGGTCGGATTGAGTCGATTGGCCGAGGATGAAGAGTGGCAACGAGAAGCCTCAATGCATTTCCAGATCTCGCTTCCGGAGCTACAGGCTCTTACGCCCGAGCAATTGGATTCCATGGGCGCCGTCATGATGAAAGACGAGACCACTTGCATTCGGTGCGCGGCCTGCGCCACGCGCTGCCCGACCCATGCGATCACCATGCGGGAGTTCAAGTTCTACCGCGAGTGCGTAAGCGTCCCGACACGCAACTCGAAGCTCATCTATGGTGGGACCCCGCGGGATGAGCCTTAACGAGCTCTACTTCGCCTTCACTCTTGGGTTGGTGGGCAGCCTTCACTGCGTCCAAATGTGTGGGCCCATCGTTATCGCCTACAGCCTCCCGTTGGTTTCCCATCCCCGAGGCCCACAGATGGCGGCTCACCTCTCCTACAATCTCGGTCGCACGGTGACCTATAGCGCCCTCGGTGCCGCAGCCGGATTGGCGGGTCGAGCGATGGGGCTCGTGGGAAGACTCGCCGGCGTCGAGCACATCATGACCATTGTTGCCGGTTGTCTCATGATCCTGGCGGGACTTCTCATGAGCGGTTGGATTCCTCGCGGGCGCTTGGCCAACATCTTTGCCTTCCGTCCTGCTTCGGCCATCTCAAAGGCCGTCGGCCAGCTCATGAAGTCTCCGACCGTGGGCAGCAAGTTTTCGATGGGGCTTCTTCTGGGGTTCCTGCCTTGCGGCTTGATCTACGCCGCCCTTCTCAAAGCGGCCGAGACCTCCAGCCCTCTCGCCGGTGCGTTGACGATGTTTGCCTTCGGTTTGGGCACGATGGGCTCGTTACTCGTACTGGGCCTCTTCTCCTCGACGTTCAGCCCTTGGCTGAGACGCTATAGCAATCAACTCGCGGCCATCGGTGTTACACTGATGGGCGTGTATCTTCTTTATCATGGAATCAAGGTGAGCATGCGTGAATCAACCATGCATCACTGAATCTAGAACTCAAGGACTCAAGAACTCAAGAACTCAAGAATCGTACTCGCTGGATATGGCAACTGCTGTAACGAATAAACCGCCGACGAAGCCTCTCAAGGTACTTAGTCCCCGTTGGACGTGGCATCGGGCTCGGAAATATATCCATCTCGCGTGTTTCGCCATTTTCGTCATACTTCCCTTCTTCGATGTGATGCGCTTCGACATCCCGCGTCAACGTTTCTATTTCGCCGGACAAGAGCTCTGGATTAGTGAGTTCTCCATCATCTTCTTCACGATCATGTTTCTTATGTTCTTGGTCGTGGGCATGTCCATGCTCTACGGCAGAGTCTACTGTGGCTATCTATGCCCACAGATGATCTTCAGTGAGGCTGCAACGGACGTCCAGAACTGGCTACGGGTGCGGGTCAACAAAAAGGCCATCCATTGGAGCAAAAAGACAAGACAATGGGTAAGCGGGATTGGGTTCTACCTGTTGTTGGGAGTTGCTTCGATTTTTCTTGCCTTTGTCTTCATATCTTATTTCGTGGAGCCCAGAGACCTGATCCAGCGACTCCTTTCCATGGATATCGTCACGGCAGGAGGCATCGCCGGCGCGACGACGACGCTCTTTACTTTTCTGGACTTCGCCTTCGTCCGGCAACGTTTCTGCAAGACAGTTTGTCCTTACGGATACCTTCAAGGATTGCTCTCCGACCAGAGCACGCTTCTCGTCGAATATCGCGATCCGGACGCCAACTGCATCGAGTGCAAGAAGTGTGTTCGCGTCTGCCCCATGGAAATAGACATTCGCGATGGTGCCCACCAGATCGAGTGCGTCCATTGTGCCGACTGTATCGACGCTTGCGAAGATGTCCTGAACCGACTAGGCAAAGATGGGCTCATACACTACGCATGGGGGGAAACCGTTCAGCCATCGGACCCCAAGAAAGAAACCTGGTACTACGGGCTCGGTTTACGAGACACGAAGCGTTGGGTGGTTCTCCTCGTCTTGATGTTCTATGCCTCAGGGCTTACCATCGCTCTTTCGATGCGACATCCGGTGCTCGTCCGTCTCGCACCTCAAAGAGATGTGCTCTACCGAATCGGCGACGACGGAGAGGTCTACAATAGCTTTCGCACATCGATTTCCAATCGCGGTGAAGATAAGGCTTTCGTAGTTCTCTCCGTCCAGGGATTGCCCGGTGCTCGCTTGATCCTAGACGAAAACCCCATTAACGTGGGTTCCGGTGAGACCGTTGAGCAAGTGTTCGAGGTTGCAGCTCATCCTGGTGGGCCTTCACCAGGAGTCAATCACTTCCGATTCCTGTCCGAGTCTATGCCCGACGGAATCACCGATTCGTACGACATGACCTTCATCATGCCGCCCGATGACAAACAACCATGAACATGAAGTGGTTTCTCGTCCTGGTGTTTCTGCTATTCGTTGGTCTTCTGATTCTTCTCTACGTCGCTTCTGAAGAAGCGAACCCGGTTATGCTCGATGAGCAGGGGAGGCCGATCAACCCGCCATCCGACCAATATCCCTGATGTCCGTAACCGAAGAAAAGTCCTGCGATCTCTGCGGGTTGGCATGCGGTCGTCATCCGGTCGAGCATCGTTTCGATAACAAGGACCTTGCCTTCTGCTGCAATGGCTGCATGAACGTCTACGCCATCCTCCTCGAAAGCGATGTCATCGAATCCGGCGTGGATCTTCGTGAAACCGAGCTCTTCCAGCGAAGCCTCGAGCTGGGCCTGATCGCGAGCCCTCTCGACACATCGGCGTCGAAGAAGACTGAACCTCTGCCGGAAGTTCCTGCGGATGCGCCGGCTTGTGAGTCCATGCTTCAAATCTCCGGCATGTGGTGCTCCGCCTGCGCCTGGCTCATCGAGCATGCTTTGTCGAAGGAGCCTGGAGTCCAGTCTGCGCAAGTCTTCTTTGCCGCTGACTTGCTGAAGGTCAAATACTACCCCCAATACCTACCTCCCGATCGGGTCCTGAATCGAATAACCGATCTCGGTTACAAGGCTTCGGAGTACAAACCCGAGTCGGAGACGGTCGACCGAGAGCGGAAGGATCTACTGCTGCGTCTGGGTGTCGCGGTGTTTTTCTGGCTTCAAGTCATGACATTGAACGTGGGTCTCTACGCCGGCTATTTTCAGACAGTACCGGAACACATCCTGCGCATCATGCCCTACGTGCTCATGTTGCTGGCCACCCCTCCCGTTTTCTACTCCGCCAGACCTATCATTCATATTGCCTGGAGGGGGCTTTTGAACCGCACCATCCGCATGGAGACGCTTCTCGCGTTGGGAATCCTGTCCGCGTTCTTTTACAGCCTTCATCAAACCGTTACCGGGGGAGTCCACATCTACTTCGATACGACTTGCGCCTTGGTCAGCTTGGTTTTGATTGGTAAATGGTTCGAGCGCACCGCCAAAGACAGAACGTCTCGCGCGGTCACACTGATGTACAGGATGATGCCCGGGAAAGCTCGGTTGCTGGCGGGGGGACGAGAACGCTTCGTTGCGATCGAGGCGCTTCGAATCGGGAAGCACCTTCGTTGTCAAAGCGGGAGAGCGCATTCCAGCGGACGGGGTCGTCTCGTTGGGTGAGTCGTACGTGGACGAGTCACTTCTCACCGGCGAGTCCGCACCGGTCGCCAAAAGGCCGGGCAGCCCGGTCGTGAGTGGAGCCGTCAACGTCGGGGGCGTGCTCCACGTGCGTGCCACGAAAGTGGGCAGCGAATCGACACTGGCTCAAATAGTAAAGACCGTCGAGGACGCCATCGCAAGTCGCTCCTCCATCGAAAAAACCGTGGACCGTGTATCTCGTGTCTTCGTGCCGGGAGTCATCGTGACGGCCTTGGCAACATTCGTCGGCGTTGGGATGGTGGGAGAAGCTGATTTCGGCGATGCTTTGATGCGAGGGATCACCGTATTGGTCATTGCCTGTCCCTGCGCCCTTGGAATTGCCACGCCACTGGCCATTACCGCCGCAGTTGGAAGAGCCTCCCGCAACGGCATTCTGGTGAGCGACAGTCGGGTCCTCGAGACCATTCGCAAAGTGGATGCGATCGTACTCGACAAGACGGGCACGATCACCGAAGGCGATTTTGCGCTCGACCAAGTGAACAACGCCGATCTTGCAATACTGGCTTCATTGGAAGCTTACTCAGAGCATCCCCTCGGGCGCGCCGTAAGCCGTCGAGCCGAAAGGGAGGGACTACAGGTCGAGTCCGCAACCGATATCAAGATACTCAAAGGTCTCGGAATGACGGGAACCGTGGGTTCCCGGCGAGTCTTTGTTGGAAACCGCCGTCTGATGGAGCAGTACTCGGGCCCACAAGAGGAACAAGAAGCACGAGCCCGAGAATGGGAAAGCAAAGGTCGAACCGTTGCTTTCTATGGATGGGACGACAACGTCGAGGGAGTCATGGCCTTCGGTGACCGTGTGAAAAAAGGAGCGCTGGAACTGGTGGAGGAGCTCGGCGCACGAGGTATCCGGACGATGATCGTATCTGGGGACTCCCAAGCCACCACGGCCTGGGCTGCAACCCAGGTCCGGGTCCGCGATTTCCATGCCGAGGCGTTACCGGAAGACAAAGCCCGGATCGTTGAAGAAATCAAACAAGGCGGCCGCACCGTGGCGATGGTGGGCGACGGGATAAACGATGCCCCAGCGCTTGCGGCTGCCGATCTAGGAATCGCCATGGGTTCCGGGACCGATTTGGCCATGAAAGCAGCATCGATGGTCCTTATGAGTGACGACCTGCGCAAGATTTTGGAAGCTTTCGACCTGTCGGGAAAAACCATGGCTGTCGTGCGTCAGAATCTTTTTTGGGCCTTCGTCTATAACTCGATTGGAATCACTCTCGCCGTAGCGGGACTTCTGAGCCCCATCCTCGCCGCCGGTGCCATGGTGGTCTCGAGCCTTACCGTCATTGGCAATTCACTACGCTTGAGCATCTCCACCGAGCTCCGTGAGAGCCCTTTGCGACAATCAACAGGGCGGACTCTTCGAATGTTGTGAAAACACAGCAAATATGAGCTAGACTTCCGCGTTAAGGTCGTGGCCGCTTGACCTGCGCTCCCAGAATTCCGGTAGAAAGGGACTTTTATGGATGAAAAAGTAATCGCCACGTTTGATGAGAGTCTGAGGCGTTGTGACACCCATCCGAAGTTTCTCGACATCTTCTATGAGAAGTTCTTGGCATCTTCGCCGAAGGTTCGGGAGAAGTTTTCCAACACGGACTTCGCGAGGCAGAAAAGGCTTCTGAGAGCCTCCTTTTACATGATTCTCCTTGCTTCGGAAGACGAGCAGCACGGTCCGGAAAGGTATCTCAAATTTCTCGCAGCCCACCACGCCTCCAACGCCCTCAACATCGGTGCTCAACTCTATGACCTGTGGCTGGACAGCCTCCTCCAAGCCGTAAAGCAGTGTGACCCGAGGTATACCACCGAGGTGGAGGAGGCATGGGAGGAAGTGATGGGCGTCGGCATCAGGTATATGCTCGATCACTACCACCCCCCCCATCCTGTCAAACTGGTCTAATAGCCGCTGGAACCCAGGTCAAAACAACAACCGGAGTTTTGCACTGCGTACAGGATCACCGAAGGTCTTCATGAGTCTTGGTCGGAGTCCAATCCTTCGGCTCGTAGGGCTTCCGCCGCCTTACCAACGACGGTCCTTATCTCTTCGGCATCGAACGGCTTGGCAATGAAGTCGAAGGCACCTCGCTCCATGGCTTTTCGAGCCATTTGCATCATGGCGAAGGCAGTCATGATGATCACTTTTGTGTGGGACGAACGTTCCATGACGTACTCGAGAACCTGAATGCCGTCGATGTCTCCCATCACGACATCGGTCACGACGATGTCGAACTCTTTTTCGTCCAATCGCCTCAACGCGTCCTCGGGCTCTTGAAACACTTCCACCTTGCAACCGATCTTTCCTAGCGCCATCTTGAGTGATTTGATGACAATCGGCTCATCATCGAGCACCAACAGTTCCAGACCGTCACATCCCGTCTCTGACATGCTCCTCCCCAAACTTGTGCAGGATGGTCCCGCATGAATCAACGCGTACCTCCCGCCATGCGTCCCAAGGTATCCTCAACGACCTCGACGTCGACACTCTTCACTCCATCGAGATTTGCCGTTCGTTCGCGCATTTCTGACGATTTCTTTCGACTGGACCAACCACCACTCCGGGTCCGAATCCGGACGTTTCCGTTGTCGGTTTCCACTACCACATCGGGATCGAGGTCGATCAAGTGAGCACGAGCTCTCAGCGACAGCTCCAGATTCTCCATGCAACGGACGGAGTATGTCATTGGCTGGTAACGTTTGAGCTTGACCGCCCCCGTGATGATATCTACAGCGGTGTCTACATCGACCTGTGATGTGTTAATCACCAGGTCGAAGAGCGCGGCGTCCTCCTCGTTCAGGTTGAACACCTGCTTCGCCAGTTCAACACGTTGTCGGTCTTCATGACGAAGCGCCTTTTCCGCCTCCGCGGCCGAAAGACCACCTTCACGCTTGACCTTGATTGCGACTCGGTCCTCGAGCTGCGCGAAGATCCGCACCTTGAGCACGTGGGAGACTCCGGTCACGAGAACGTGACCAAAGGGTCCGTGATACACCACATCGTCCTTCAGCAGTCGGGCCGCAAGCTGAGCGGACACATGCGGTATCAATCGTTTTCTGGTTGATACCGACATTCCGAAAAACGTCGGAGCCTCTTGAAACGCTCGCACCAGTTTCGCTTCCGGAATTCCCGACGTGGACGACGCGGACTGAAACACCTCTTGGTCGAGAAGCTCGTATCCAAGGGCCGTCGCTACGTTGTGTGCAATGGCTCGTCCAGACGTACAGGAAAGTCTCGAGATCGTAATCGAAGACACGTCAACTTACTCCACTCGTAGCTCGGCTTTCACCTTCGACGACGGTTGATTCCCCAGGGGCCGAAATCTCTGAAGGAATGGTCGTTATCGGCAATAGAACGGTGAATGTCGTTCCCTCGCCCAACTTGCTGGATACATGAAGATATCCCCCTAGCTTTCGGACGATACCACGGGAAACGGAAAGTCCCAGACCCGTGCCCTTGCCGTGCGGCTTCGTCGTAAAGAACGGATCGAAAATCTGTCTCAAGATATGGTCGGGCATACCCGGGCCGTTGTCGATGATATCAACCGCCAAGAATCCGTTTTGGCGCTCCGCATCGCTTTTGATCCGGATCTCACCTTTCTCCGGCAAGACATCAATGGCATTGAGGATCAAGTTCATTAGAACTTGGCTCAATAGCTGTCGGTCGCCATGTACCGGTGGTAGCACTTCAGAAAGGTCCAGATTCAAACGAATTTTCTTGACGCGGAGCTCGTTTCTCAATAGCCGGATCGTCTCGTCGAGGAGCTCACGAACGTGGAGTGGCTCTACCTTCGTCTCACTTTCACGCGCAAAGTCCAATAGATTCCGAACCGTCTTTTTCGATCGCTCTGCCTGCGAAATGAGGTCTTGAAGCATCTCCTGTTTTTCGTCTTCGTCAAGATCGTCATACTCTTCTTTCAAAAGCGAAGACGTGAGGAGAATGTTGTTCAATGGATTGTTCAGCTCGTGAGCCACTCCAGCAACAAGAGTACCCATAGCTCGAAGCTTGTGCGATTCTAGAAGAACGCGGTGCTGTCTGTCTAGATCACGGACCATACGATTGATCACCAACGCGAGCTCGGAGAACTCGTCTCGATATTTGCGCGTTGGAGTGATGGGAGTGAAATCGCCGGCACCGATACGCTGTGCATACTTCACATAACGAGAGAGACTTCCGAGTATCTGCCTCAACAAAAAACTCACGACGAGGAACATGAGTACGAAGAGGCCGGCTAAGAACACGAAGGATACGCGCCGCGCTAGAGCGAGCCTAGAGTGCACTTGCTCTCTTTCTTTGTTCACGAAGTCTTCGGCGAGAAACACCATTACCGCTCCGTGGTCACGAAGTTCCGTCTCGACCTCGATCCGCTCTTCGTCTGTTTCGACGCTACCCAGCACGTCGAGAAGATGCAGGTAGTCTGCCAGGTGCTGGTTCATGGTGAGGAGCGCGTCTTCACCAACCACACCTATGATTGGCTCCGTGTTCTGGACCGTGAGACGCTGTGCGTTCGATACATGCTCACGAGCATCCTCGAGGTTGGTGCCGTAAAGCAGGTAGTTCTTCTCGAAGCGCCGGGCCTGCTGGATTTCCGCCTTGTAGTCACCGGCGACCTCGAGAAACAAGATGCTCTCCTGGATGTCGGCCATGATGGCAATGGCCCAAATGGTTATTCCAAAGCAAAGAAGGAAGAAAAGGGAGAACGCCAAAAGGAGACGCGCCCGGATGGTAAGCAGAGGCCTTTGCTTGAGTGCCCGGTCCGCCTCTGTTTCGAACGCTTCGTCTTGCTTGGAAAAGCCCTCGGAGGAAAGGGCAGCACTCAAAGTGGGAACTTCCTGTCCATACGGAGGCTTGTCTTCTCCTGTGGCAGGCATTTCTCCGACCTCCTCGCTATCGCTCACGTTAGGCGAAACGACCAAATCTCACCCGAGCAGTCACTGACTTGTTTGTGTCAACTCCTTTGCAGCTTTCTCGATCAAGGACCGCAGGTCTTTGGGTTGAAAAGGCTTGGCCAGAAAGTCGAAGGCCCCTTTCGCCAAGGCCTCTCGTGCCACTTCCACCGTGGCGTATCCGGTGATGAGGATCGTTTTCGTGCGGGAAGAGCTCTTCTGGACAGCGTCCAGCACCTCGAGTCCGTTCGCATCTTCCATGCGCACATCGCTGACCACGATGTCGAACTCCCGCTCCGCCAGCCTTTGAATCGCCGATTGACCCGTGTCGAATACCTCAACGTCATAGCCGTATTTTTCCAACGCCGACTTGAGCCGTTTGCCTACGATGGGCTCATCATCAACGACTAACAACTTCAACTTTTGCTCCATAGACCATTCCTCACGAAGTAGCCACCGATCGAGTAGCAACCAGCGACGCACGGACCTTTCGCCGTTTCACGTAGGCTCCGAAAACGAAAAACAAAATGATGCAAGCCACCGATGATCCCGCTCGCATAGAGCAAGGCTTTGCTGGCCCCGTTGAAATAGACATCGAGGGCCGGATCGAGCTCGATATATCCGAGCTCACGCAAATAGGCAGGCACGTTGACCGCCCGACTGACGACACACAGAAGGATGATGATCGATGTCGCCAGACGAATATACATCTCCCGAACCACTTTGGTGCCATAGACACCGAGATGGATCCCAAAGAGCGAGCCGAGGTAGAGGAGCATGGTCAAACGGATATCAACCAATCCGTGAAACGCGTAGTTGAGCAAGCCCCAAGCCCCCATGAACATGGCCAGGTAGAGCTCCGTTCCTGCTGCAACCGCAGCCGGCACGCCAAAAACGTAAATCATGGAGGGCACGCCGATGAAACCGCCGACACCGATCGTACCCGCCAGATAACCCGTAGCGAGACCGCAGACCAGAATGACCCAGAGAGAAACATGAACGTCGGCAATTGGGAAATAAATCACTGGGGCGAGCCGCATTCGGTTCAAAAAATCGACGATCTTGCGAGAGGGCTTCGACTCTTCCGCCTTCCGCGACTTGATGATGTCTCGGAGCATCGAGACGGCGACGATCGCGAGGAAAAACACGAATATCGCACTGATATACAGGTTGGACATCGCCGCCGCTTGGGCTTCCGTTTGTCCTTCCCGCTGGGTAAACATGAGCTTCTGAATGAAGACCGCAATGTTGATACCCCCCGCTGCAGTGACGAGCATGAAGACGGCCAGCCTCTTGTCGACGTGTCCCATTTCACCGTGGCTTTTCTGGCCAATCATGGCTTTGCCAAATTTGTGGGTGATATTGCTCGCCACAGAGATGGCGCCGGGAACACCCAGGTTCATCATTCCTGGTGTCATGAAGAATGCTCCACCGGAACCGATGAATCCACTCAAGACCCCACCGATGAAACCCAGCACGACTACCTGGACCGCAATAATGAAATCCAATTCAATGAACTGTCCTCCGGGTAGCAAGAACTCTGGCATCCTTCACCTCCGATAGCTTACTGCCTGCAACAGCCTGGGTCGTGCCGAACTCATCATCCGCTCATGTGCTCCGTCATTCGAATTTCAGCAACCTAAGAAGGAGGCGCCAAAAGTTGCCGTAGTTGTAGGCAAAGAGGGGAACGAACGCGATCAGGCAAGCGGCAGCCAGAAGCCGGTAGGATTCACCGCTCAGGAAGCTCATAACCCCGGCTTGGTTCGTGAAAACCAGGAAGAAAAGCACGAGCGCCACCGCGCCATAAGCCGCCATTTTGAACCAGTCTCGTGACCCGAAGAGGTACTGGGTCTTCAAGTCGTCGGTTCCGACGACCGGCACACGAAGGTGGTCCGAAAGATAAGTAATGAGATCGCGCGTGTTCCGTTTGCGTACCGAGTCGACCTTGGAGAGGAAAACGTCGCCCACCACAATGAGACTGTAAGGCACCGACCGGTCGAGAGAGTGGATGAGTTTTTGCGGCTCACCCCGAACCAGCCGGGCGCCTCCAGCACATCCCGCGGCAACGAGTCTACCCATGGTCTCTCGCAGCCCTTCGTCTTGGATCTTCTCCGCCTCCGGAGCGTCGTCCAAAATGCCGCCATGTTCGCCTTCCAACGCCGCAGTCGGCGCATCATCAGAAGTCTCTTCCGGATCTTCCCCCTGACCCTCGCCTTCAGAGAGGCGAAGCAACTCAACGGCAGCATTCCACTTTCCTGCAACCTCGAGGATGTGAGGTAAGGACTCGCTTCGAGGATCGAATCGCTCTTGGATCCAGAGGAGATTGGTCGTTGCCATCGTGCAGACGACTTCCTCTATTCCTTTGACTCCTTGCAGGATGTCCGGGATCATTTGGGCAGCGCGCTCGTCTTGAGGACGGTAGGTCACGGAGACGCGACCGCGCTCAGCTCGCACCTGAACATCCACACGATGTGTTCGCTGATCGCCACCGATGGCGAGGCGGGCTCTAGACGCCACATCGAGATCCGTGAGGATTTGACGGCTTGCCGGCGTGGCTTGAAACTCGGGTAACTGGGCCATCGAGACCAAACCGGCCGCAGCGTTATTGACATTCAAATGGGCGAAGTTGACCACGACGTCGTAGTAAGCCGGATCGTCCCAGTCGACGTTGTACATCACGCGCACCCATCGATGTACATCCTCATCGACTTGCTCGGTGTACTTTTTGGCTTTGTCCCAATCGAGACCCAAGCTGACCATCGTCGATGAGATCCTTGCCTCCCGGTCCATGATGGCCCGTACCCGAAGGACATGGGGGGTACCCGGAAGTACGAACTGCCCGATTCTTCCGTGGTACACCAAGTCGCTTTCGAGCGCTCGCTCGCACAGCGTTGCGGTCACGAAGGCTTTGAAGCGTTCTTTTTCTATGGCCAAGGCTTCGCTCAGTGGGCGCCGGCGAACCATCGCCATCTCGAGCTTCCCCACTGGGATACCGGCTGCAGAGGCGGCGTCGGTCAGCTCTTCGCGGGCGAGGCAATCGTAACCGAGCTTGGAGGCGAGTTTCTCAGCGAGCTCTTTTCCCTCGGAGAACGTCCCCCGGGAGACGCAAACAATTTGCATTGAACTCCTCCCAAAGTGGCCACAGGCACCTTTGTGTTGTGAGCAATGTATTGATGCCGGTTGTTCGTGTCAAGGTCGAGAAAGGGAATAGGACCGGAGCAAGACATCGAGTCATCCATCAAACCTAGTAGCCCGAGGCAAATGTATCACAGCGGACAAACGTCGTCTTCGATTCACAGTTGACACCGAATCCGCCAGTTTGTTACACGATGTGTTGGTAAACGAACCGTAACCAGGCTGAGTGTATTTTCCGGCGGCAATAGATGAAACAGCAAGAGCAGATCTTACAAGACGAGGTCCAACGAGACCTCGAAGCAAGACCACGCGTTACACTCCGTCTTCGCATCGCGCTGGTTTTCATTGTCTGCGCGCTCTTCATTGGTGGGATTACCGTTGGATCCATCCTGATGTTGTCGCGCTTTCAAGCCAAGATGCACTTTTTAGAAGCCGTGGACGAATGCGCGTTCGAGATTCAGGAGGCGCGGCGATACGAAAAGAACTTCTTCCTCTACGGAACGAGCCTCTACGATGCTACGGACCATATTTACCGAGCTCACCGGTTACTAGAAGCGAATTGGAACAATGCAGAAGAGGTCGTTGGTTCCGACAGCGCCAGGAACTGGCTTGCGAACCTCGAGAAATACGAACAGCTCTTGGAGGAGTTGGCTGGCTCTCAAAACAACCAGTCCATAGATGAAGGCGCGCAGCGCGAAGCGGAAGCCCAGCTTCGTCGCTACGGTGCGGCGATCCTCGAGGACGCGTCCGAAATGAGCAAGAAAGAAAAGCAATCCATGAACACGATGGTCCGGACGGCAATGATCGGCGCTGGTGCGTTCTTGGGGTTCATGGTGCTCCTGATGATCGTCCTTGCCGACCAGCTCGCACGCCAGGTCATCCGACCCGTCGGGAGGTTCATCAGCTATGTCGGACGTATTGCCGATGGGGACTTTTCCCCTATTCGACCGGCACGCCCTTATAAAGACGAGTTCTCCACACTCGCCATCGCCATCAACCGAATGCTCGACGAGCTGAAATCCCGACAAGACCAGCTTCTGCAAACTCGTAAAATGGCGGCGGTCGGTACTCTGACCTCCGGAGTCGCCCATGAACTGAACAACCCGTTGAACAACATCAGCCTCACCGTTGAAACGCTACTGGACGATTACGAAGAAGCCGATGATGAACGAAAAAAGAAGCTCCTGAACGATATTTTCACGCAAGTCCAGCGTGCGAGCGCCACGGTCAGGAACCTGCTCGACTTCACGAGGAAAGATCAGCCGGTGTTCACTGACGTTTCCATTCCCGAAGTGCTCGAATCGACGTTGAATCTCGTTGGAAACGAGCTCTTGTTGGCCAAGGTGAATGCACGCTTGGATGTAGCCGAGGATCTCCCACCCGTGTATGGCAACCCCCGTAACCTAAAACAGGTTTTTCTGAACCTTTTCTTGAACGCCATGCAGGCCATGCCCAGCGGGGGGAATCTCGAGATCCGGGCCGACCGTGAGGGCGATTTTGTCCGCGTCGCCGTTCGGGATACGGGTACCGGCATCCCCGAGGAGGATTTTGACAAGATCTTCGAGCCCTTCTTTACCACAAAGGAAGCCGGCCAGGGGACCGGCCTCGGTCTCTCAGTGAGCTATAGCATCATCGAAAAGCACGGAGGGAGAATCGAGGTGAAGAGCCGGGCCGGTGAGGGGACGACATTCTTGGTGTTCCTTCCTGTCAAGAACGAGAACGTGTAAGGAGGAGGCGGTGTTCGATATCTATCTTCCCGTGGCTGGGAACTCGGTCAACCTTTTCCTCCTCTTAGGACTAGGTGGAATCGTGGGTCTCCTCTCGGGCCTGTTCGGTGTAGGAGGCGGTTTTCTCTTGACGCCGCTTCTCATCATGATTGGAATTCCCCCTACCGTCGCCGCCGCCTCCGACTCCAACCAAATCGTTGCCGCCGCCACGTCGGGCACGTTCGCTCACTCACGCTCGGGAAACGTGGACTTCAAAATGGGAATCCTTCTGCTCGTGGGCGGTGTGGCAGGAGGGACTCTTGGCGTTCAGGCGATCAAGATTCTGCGCGCCACGGGTCAGGCGGACTTTGCCATCCGATTGACCTATGTGGTCATGCTGGCCTTCGTCGGCGCGTACATGTTCTTCGATAGCCTTCGCGGCCTTCGAGCGTCGACCGTCAGAGTGCCTGCAGCCAAAGAGCTCGAGGGCGTTCGCAAACCGTCTGCATATGCCCGTCTGGTCGGGTCCCTTCCCTACCAGATGGACTTCGAGCGGTCCGGTGTTAGGAGCTCGGCGCTCATGCCACTGGGACTAGGAGTTTTGGTCGGTATCCTATCCGCCATCATGGGGGTCGGCGGTGGATTCATCATGGTCCCGGTGATGGTCTATCTACTCCGCATGCCTATGCATGTCGTGGTGGGCACGAGCTTGTTCCAGATCCTATTTACTTGCATCAATGTGACCATTCTTCAAGCCCATCTCAACCACACGGTGGACTTTCTACTCGCTTTGATTTTGCTATTAGGATCCACATCCGGCGCGCAAATCGGCGCCCGGCTCAGCAAGAAGCTGAAGGCCGATCAACTCAAGGTCATGATGGCCTGCATCATTCTTGCCGTCATGATCGTCATGGTGCTCGGTCTCGTGCTCCGTCCTGACACTCTTTTGTCATACAAAGGAGGTCACTGATCACCTTACAGCTTAGAGCGGTCTTTGCGCTCTTCGTCGGCCTGGGGCTATCGATCGCGGCCACCGGCACTCAGCCAACGCCAGTGGAGCTGATCCTGACGCCGGCGCGCGCCGAGATTGGAATTTTCTACGGCGGTGTGGAGCTCGTGGTTTCGGCCGAGGTAGATCCCGACGTCGAGCTCGCCCTTCTCGTGACCAATTCCCCGTCGGACATACACCTGCGGAAGAAAGGACGGGTCTGGGGACTGTTCTGGGCCCCAACGGACGACGTCATCTTTAATGAGGTTCCCCACCTTTATCTTCTTCGGACATCGACAGACATCGACGATTTGGCTCCAGAAGGAATTCTCAGAGAGCTTGGCCTGGGATACGAGGCACTACGACACCCTCGAGGGGAAGATGGAGCGGATGATCTCTTCCAAGAGCTCATTCGGCTAAAAGAGTCCGAAGGCTTGTTCTCCGTTTCGGCCGGCACAGCTAACGTCGAGAGCCGGCCGGCTAGCAGGTCTGAGCGGACCTCATTAGCCGTAAGCCTTCCAGCTAATGCCCCCGCCACGACCTACTCCGTCCAGCTCTTCGGCTTTCGTGACGGGGAGCTCGTAACTCTGGGGGAGGGGAATTTCGAGCTGAGGCAAGCCAAACCCATCGCGTTCATCACTTTGCTGGCACAGGAGCATGGCCTATTGTATGGACTATTAGCCGTGGTTATTGCGCTTGCTGCTGGACTAGCTGTCGGGTTCCTATTCGGGTCTACCGGGAAGCATTGATGTATTTACTGATTACGCGAACCAGTAACCTGTCACCGGTGGCTCGTTACTGGCTACTGGTTACCGGTCACTTCCAACTAGCTTGCCTCTGGCAGGGGCAAGGGCACGGGCAGGGGGCATCCGCACGAAGTTAGTCTCCGATGCGGTGGACGTCGCGGCCGTGCGGATGCTGATCACTGGTTACTGGATTCGATATGGCAGGATGGTGGCGCCGTTGGCTTGGACGACGATTCGGTGAGGATGCTGTAACGCTCCGGGGACGCTATGAGCGCTTCCAGCACCTCATTACCGGCAACAATCGTGTGCTCGAATTGATCGCCGACGCCGGCGAGAAGTCGGGAGGCGACTACTTGTTCGACCAGCGCTACCTGAATGAGCTGGTGGCCGAGCTCGAACAGGCGGTCGAAGGTGTGGTGTACGACTTGAATGCGATGGCAGACGGCCGCTACATCGATCTGGTGGACGCTTTCGAGCGCATCCGGCACAAGGTGCGCGTCGTCCTCTCACCGACAGAGTTAACGGATTCCGAGCTGGTAATTCCTCTCGATCAGATCGACTTCGATCTATCCGGCGCGACCGGCGAAAAAATGGGATCCATCGGCGAGCTCCGTCACAAGCTCGAGGTTCCCGTCCCGGACGGATTCGTTGTCACGGCATCCGCCTGCCGCCGCCATTTCCAGTCCCAAGGCCTAGAGCAGCTCATTAACGCTCAAGCGGAGGTGTTGAAGGGGGCCGCGGGTCGCAATGCAGAAGAGGTCTCAAGGCGGTTGCAGGAGGCGGTTCGAAGCACCCCTATCGATGGGGATGTGGCTCGGGCCATTCGAACGGAAACCAGAAAGTTGGATCGTTCCGAATGGATGTACGCCGTTCGCAGCAGTGCTCTCGGTGAGGATGGGAAGCACAGTTTCGCAGGTCAGCACGCGACTCTTCTCAACGTCCCCTCGACGGAGGCACTAGATGCGTACCGAGAAGTGCTCGCCAGTCTTTTCTCATTGGAGGCTCTACGCTACCGACTGGACAACAAACTGCCAATCGCCGACGCTCTTATGGCGGTCGGCTTCCTCGCCATGGTACCGGCTCGCGCGAGTGGCGTCGTCCACACTACCGACCCCGCGGCGCCACAAAATAACACGGTGGTCGTCACCGCAGCTCATGGACTCGGACCGACCGTGGTGGAGGGAACCGCTCCGATCGACCGATTCGAGCTTTCCCGCGATCCCACTCCTCTCATTGTTTCACGAGACATCGCGCGGAAGGAGTTCGCACTTCGATCGCGTGACGCGGGAGGCACAGAAACGGTAAGCGTTGCGGCGCCCCATCAGAACGAATCTTGTGTCTCGGACCCAGAGCTCGTCGAGCTGGTACGGATGGCCCTTCGCATCGAAACACACGCCGGGCATCACCAGGAGATCGAGTGGGCCGTCACAGGAGACGGTCAAATCGTGATCCTGCAGGCACGTAAACTCCGGGTCGCGCCGTTTCGGGCGCGTGAGGACAAAGATCTCGCTCTCATTCTCCAAGAGCAGCCGGTACTCCTCCGTGGACAAGGTGTAATTGCATGCCGAGGAATCGGCGCCGGGCCGGTTTTCGTGGTCCGCTCCGCCGAGGACTTTCACGAGTTTCCAAACGGTGCCGTTTTGGTGACGCAAAGCACATCACCTCGGTACTCCCCCTTGTTGTCAAGAGCAAATGCCATCATTACGAAGGTCGGCACATCGACAGGGCACCTCGCCGCGGTGGCCCGCGAGTTCCGCATCCCCATGCTGGTGGACGTTCGAGAGGCTGCCGAAGCGTTGCGGCCCGGCATGGAAGTGACAGTCGATGCCGAGGAGAACGTGATATATGAGGGTGTGGTCCAGGAACTGTTACGCTATCACCTCTCGAGTGAGCGTACAGATGCCGAGTTCGAAGAGTTCCGCCTACTCCGCCGCCTACTCCGGAGGATCACGCCCCTGAACTTGACGAACCCGGACTCAGAGGGCTTCCGGGCACGTTCCTGTATGACTTATCATGATGTCATTCGCTTCGCTCATGAGATGGCGGTCCGAGAGCTCGTCGATATGCCCGGCTTGACGACGAGAGATCGAAAGCGGTTCGTTCAACGTTTACAGCTCGAAATCCCCATGGACCTCGACGTGCTGGACATCGGTGGAGGTCTTGCCCCACGGTATGATGAAGGCCCCCTCACCAAGGACCGGGTGCGGTCTCAACCGCTCATGGCCATATTGAGAGGACTATGTGCACCGGGGTCGTGGCGTACCGAACCTGTGGACATGGATATGGAGAGTTTCCTTTCGAGCGCCACACGTGCCGCCTCCTTTACAGTGACCGACACGAGTCCCGTCCGACCCAACTTGGCAGTCATTTCCGAGGATTACCTGAACCTGCACCTTCTCCTGGGATACCATTTCAATATGGTGGACTGCCACATGTCAGATATCTTAGCGGCAAACTACATCTACTTTCGTTTCACGGGTGGTGTTACGGATATCACGAGGCGCTCGCGCCGAGCACGCGTCATTGCTGCCATCTTGGAGGAATACGAGTTCGGCGTCGAGACGAAGGGTGACTTGGTGATTGGTCGCTTCCGCAACGCTGCGCGCGAACCAATGATGGAGCGACTTGAAATGCTCGGCAGGCTCATTGGATACACGCGACAGCTCGACGTGCTCATGCGCGACGATGACACGGTGCGCGTGCACACCCGAGCGTTCATTGGTCACGAGCCTCTCTCAATCGACGGACTCATGTTTCCCGAGAATCGAGAAGAGGTGTGAGGAGCACCAAGGAGGTAAGGATGGACGATACTCAAGTGATGATCGTGGATGATGAAGAGATCGTCTGCGACCGGATCAAGAACCACCTCGAGAAAAGCGGGTACAAGGTAGATACCTACACCAAAAGCGAGAAAGCGCTCGAAGCCCTCGAGCACAAACGTTTCCATGTGGTAGTGACGGATCTGAAGATGGCTGGTCCGACGGGTCTCGACGTTCTTCACAACGTGCGAGACCGAGGCTATCCAACTCAAGTCATCATTATCACTGGATATGCCTCGATCGAGGCGGCGCGGGAGGCCGAGGCAGTGGGAGCCTTCGACTTCTTGTGCAAGCCCTTCGAGCTCAAGGACTTGACAAAGTTGGTCAAGAAGGCCGCGAAGCGCGCCAAACGCGGTATCGGTCCGGAGGCTTAGAACGCTCGTGGGAGAAAAAAGCAGAGATCTTGATTCTGGATGACGAGCCGATCGTCTGTGATCGGCTGAAGCCGGCTCTCGAGAAGTGCGGATACGACGTGGAGACATTTACCGACAGTCAGAAAGCCATAGACCGGTTGGCGACAAAGCGCTACGACGTATTGATTACCGACCTCAAGATGAGTGGCCCGTCAGGCCTCGACGTCCTCCGCTTCGTCAAGGAGCAAGCACCCGCCACTCATGTCATCGTGATTACCGGATACGCAACCGCCGAGCAGGCCAAGGAGTCGCTGAAGGGCGGGGCTGTGGACTTCATCGCCAAGCCCTTCCGAATCAGCCAACTCCGCGAGCTCGTCGCGCGCATTGTCAACAAGTCCGAGGACTGACTCCCGGGCCGGATCCGCCGCCGTCCAGATATTTCACGGTATCTGTCGGTCGCCAGTGACTACTTCTACGACTCGCGGTAAGACCGCAGATTCACCCCTTGTTTTAGAATTTCTGAGTTCTTCCGGTTAAACCGTATAGTCCGGCGCATCCAGGTCACGCCGATTCACTTGCCGGACACCTTCCACTTTGCCGGCTACTTGGATGACCGACTCCACTATCGATGCGGGGCGAACCCTGCCTTTGAGATAAACGACGTCACCTTCGGCTTGCACATCCACCTCGGCGGACGCAGTGTTCTCATCTGCAGCGAGAGCCGCACGAACACGGCTCGCGAGATAGAGATTCTCCATAGCGCTTCGACTTTCGTCCGTAGGCTGGAACTCCTTCCGCTGAACCGCCGTGGCCACAACCTCCACCGCCCCTTCTACCTCCAAGGTTTTGAGGTTGATCGTCAAGTCGTATAGGCTGGGATCGAGCCAATCGACTCCATAGAGGTAGCGGGTCCACTCCTTGCGCTGACTATCCATCTGTTCGATGTAACGGATCGCATCTCCACGGGTCATGTTTTCGCGCTCCATGAGCATCCGAGCTCGGAAGTCCACGGGAGCTATGAGGCGCACACAAAGCACATGAGATATATCCCGAAGAAGGAGGTGTCCTGCATTGCCGTAGTAGATGATCCGGTCCTTTCGAGCGCGATCGCACAGAGCCTCTTGAACGAAGGTGAGATACTGCCAGCGCTCGTGTTGGAATCGCTCCCAGAATCCGAGCGGTTTCAGCATGATTTCCTGAAGCCTTTCGACGGATACACCATATTGGGAGGCCGCTCGGATCACGTCCTGACGACTCACCAGCGCATAGCCGAGTTTCTCAGAAAGGCCCTGAGCTAGGAGAAGTCCGCCACTAGCCGAACCTCGGGATATGGTGATGATCGCCATCGCACACCTCCTTATCAGTGCTCCAATCCAATGTATCTGTCCGTCTCGGACCGGGCTGCTCACGCGTCATCGACCCAAAGCCTCATGACGGAAAGGTACTCTTGAGCCTTGGCGCAAATGATGTGAGCACCGCCTGCTACGATTGGAACTCGGTCTCGACAATCGCTTTCGGCCCCAATGGTAGTGCGAGATGAGGACCCCGGCAAGCTTATAGGGCCGAGAAGGAATCTCTTCGAGGCACCATCAGAATCGGAGCGAAGCCGTCCCTCCGGGAAAATCATTCCCTATTCTTGTGTCGGCAGTCGAGCCTCACCCCAGAAGTCTTACAGGCGTGGGATAATCGAATACTTCATATTGCAGAGCTAGCAATCAACCTGCACCAAAAGCGGAGGTACGCGCTTGACAAAGATCCGACTTTCGTATATTCAGACCGCGAGGAACAAGCTGATCCTAGTGCTCTGGTAGTCACTGATTGACAGGAGATAAATCTATGAAGCCCTCGGCTCTCCTTACACGTTCCTATTTGGCTAGATCCTCATTCCGAGCCCGTCCTCCCTGGGTCAAAGCTCCGTTTCCGGAATTGTAGTCCATCGTTATTCCGGTTTCTGGAGATCGCACGAATGAATCTTCGCGTAGACCTTGGAAGGTCCAGCAACTCACATCTATTTATCAGGATGCGTCAATGTTCAATGCTTGAACGTCACCTGATGGTCCAAGAGACGGTGTCATGAATAGTAATGCAAGACCAATTTTAGTCATCGGAGGGGGTATTGCGGGGATGACGGCGGCCGTCGACGCGGCCGAAGTAGGCTATCGCGTCGTCCTTGTAGAGAGAGAAGCCTATCTGGGCGGACGCGTGGTGCGCATGCATCGTTACTTCCCCAAGATGTGCCCTCCAACATGCGGATTCGAGATCAATGCTCGCAGGATCAGAAACAATCCCAGGATCACCGTACACACGCTCTCCACGGTTGAGGAGATCTCGGGAATCGCGGGAAAGTTCACCGCCAAGATCAAAATAAGGCCGAGGTACGTTACCGGCAACACCTCGCTGGACGAGTCGATCACAGAACAATTGACTTCCGAGCGGGTCAATGACTTCAACTATGGAATGGACCGGACCAAGGCGCTTTACCTGCCGCATGATATGGCCTACCCAGCCGACTACGTTCTTGATCGAGAGGCGCTATCCGATGCCGACGCCGGGAAACTGTCGGAGATCTGTCCAAGCGGGTCTATTGATCTGGACATGCCAGAAGAAGAAATCGAGATGGAGGTCGGGGCGGTCATCGTGGCCACCGGTTGGCGACCTTATGATGCCACGAAGATCGACAACCTCGGATTCGGGCGATATCCCAATGTGATCACCAACGTCATGATGGAGAGATTGGCTGCAAAGGGTGGCCCCACCGGCGGAGCCATCATTCGGCCTTCCGACGGCAAGGCGCCGGAGAACGTAGCGTTCGTCCAATGCGCCGGCTCGAGGGATGAGAACCATCTTCCTTACTGCTCGGCAATCTGCTGCATGGCTTCTCTGAAACAGGCTCGATACCTCAGAGAAAAGAACGAAAGCTCCAAAGCCACCGTTTTCTACATCGACATTCGCGCCGTCGGTCGTGAGGAGAAGTTCTACTACGACATGCTGGACGACGAGAATGTCTCCTTTGTCAAAGGCAAGGTGGCCGAGATCAACGAGGATCCGGAAAGCAAAGATTTGATGCTGGATGTCGAAGATACCTTGTCGAGCGAAAAGCTGCACGAAAAATTCGACATGGTGGTTTTGGCGACCGGTATGGTGCCCAACACCGCCGAAACCAAGATCCCATTCGAGCTCAAGTACGACGACTATGGATTCATCGACGGTGCAACCGATGTCGATGGAGTGTATACAGCCGGTTGCGCCTCTCGTCCTTGTGACGTTTCCCGCGCGACGAAAGAATCGACGGCCGCCGCACTAAAAGCCATTCAGTGCCTCAACAGAGGGTGATCACATGGAAGACAAAATCGGCGTTTTTATCTGCACAGGTTACGGCATAGCAGAAGCCCTTGATATCGATGCTTTGTGCAAAGTGGCCACTGAAGAATATAACCTGGAGTTCTGCAAAACGGTGGATTCTTGCGAGGGGCCCGGTCTCGAGACCATCAACGAGGACATCAAGAAAGAGGGCTTGGGAAAGGTGGTCCTCGCTGGAATTTCCCCCCGCCGGTACGCTGAAGACGCGTTCCCCGATGACGTGATCGTAGAGAAGATCGCTTTACGGGAACAGGTCGTATGGACCCAGCCACCGGGAGAGGAAGACACGCAAATGATGGCGGAGGATTACCTCCGCATGTACATCGCCAAGATCCAAAAGATGGAGATTCTAGCTCCTTTTGAATCGGAAGAAACCATCGACAAAACCGTCCTCGTCGTCGGCGGCGGAATCACCGGAATGACGGCGGCGTTGGGCTCGGCAGAGGCCGGATACGAAGTCCGTCTGGTCGAAAAGACCGACAAGCTGGGCGGTTGGCTGGCCAAACAGCACAAATCGGTACCGACAAAGCCACCCTATCGTGACCTGGAGGATACGGGTGTCGATTCGCTGATCGAGAAGATCGAGGGGAATCCCCGGATCAAGGTATATACCTCGGCAACAACGGGCAAAATCGCAGGGGCTCCCGGTCTTTTCGATGTGACGCTGAAATCAAATGGCAACGGCAAACCGGACGGCGATGTCTTGGACACATTTCGCGTGGGGGCCGTCATCCAAGCAACCGGTTGGAGACCGAAGGATCCCCGAGATGCTCTGCCCTACGGCAAGATTGAAGATGTGGTTCGGAACGTCGATTTGGAGGAAATGGTCAAGGAGCAAGGACGCATCACTCGACCCTCCGACGGCAAGGAAGTAAAATCCATCGCGTTCATCCAATGTGGCGGCTCCAGAGACAAAGAACACCATTCCTACTGCTCTTCGATATGTTGCCTCACTTCACTCAAGCAAGCCCTGTATCTCCGCGAGAGCGATGACGACGCCAAGGCCTATATCTTCTATGAGTTCATTCGCACACCCGGACAGTACGAAGATTTCTATCGTCGAGTACAGGAAGACCCCGGGGTTTTTCTGACCAAGGGCGACGTGAATGACGTGACGCGGGATGCCAACGGACAGCTCACCGTCACCGCTAGTCACACCATGCCCGGAGAGCAAATCCAGGTCAAGGTGGACCTAGTGGTTCTTGCGGCGGGAATGGTGCCGAACTCAGCCGATGGTGAAGCCATCAGGGCATTCGAAGATGCGAAGCTTGCCGCCGAAAAGGGGGATTCCGAAACCCAGCGAGAAAAGGCAGCGGAGAAGGCCGCTCAACTCAAACATCACGAGGGAACCGAGATACTCAACCTGGCCTATCGTCAAGGTCCCGACTTGCCCATTCTTCAGTACGGTTTTCCCGATTCTCATTTCATTTGCTTCCCCTACGAGAGCCGACGCACAGGAATCTACCCCGCCGGATGTGTGCGTCAACCCATGGACGGCCTAGGTAGCAGGGCGGACGGGGCGGGAGCGGCATTGAAAGCGATTCAATGCGTCGAGATGACCTCGAGGGGAGAGGCGGTCCACCCCCGCGCCGGGGACAAATCCTATCCCGATTTTTTCCTGCAAAGGTGCACTCAGTGCAAACGTTGCACGGAAGAGTGTCCTTTCGGGGTGCTCAATGAAGACGAGAAAGGTACGCCGCTGCTTCGGGCGACGCGGTGCCGTCGGTGCGGTGTGTGCATGGGGGCCTGCCCGGAACGAATCGTTTCCTTCAAAGATTACTCGGTGGACATCATCGGCTCCATGATCAAGGCGGTCAATGTGCCGGACGAGTTCGAGGAAAAGCCGAGGATATTGGCGTTGCTGTGTGAGAACGATGCCATTCCAGCCATGGATCTGGTCGGCCAGCACCGCCTCCAGGTGAGTCCCTTTGTTCGAATCATCCCGGTTCGATGCTTGGGATCGGTCAATGCCGTGTGGGTATCGGAGGCCATATCGACCGGATTCGATGGAGTCTTATTGATCGGCTGCAAATACGGGGATGACTATCAATGCCACTTCATCAAGGGGAGTGAGTTGGCCGTTACCCGTGGCGACAACATCCGGGAAAAGCTGGAGAAGATGGCCATGGAGGAAGAACGGATGCAGATCCATGAGCTGCAGATCTCCGATTACGAGAAGCTTCCGGAGATTTTCAATGCATTCGCGGAAGTGATCGAGGAGATCGGGATGAATCCGTTCAAGGGGATGTGACGGTCAAATAGCGGTTTGCAGCAATTGGCTGTGTGGGGCAACTCAAGCGAGGTGCTGGAGGAGAAACGACAGTGGAAATTGCCGAGCAGACTTCTCAAGGCAAGCCGGTTTGGATCGAGCCGGACATGGACTTCATTCGAACGCTACGTAAGCTGGGCGGCGAATCTTTCAAGAAATGCTTCCAGTGCGGCACCTGTTCAGCCACCTGCGGACTCTCGCCGGATACGGAGGCGTTCCCACGCAAGGAAATGGCATGGGCTGCATGGGGGATGAAAGATCGCCTCGTCACAAACCCCGACATCTGGCTGTGTCATCAATGCAACGATTGCTCCTTGAGGTGTCCACGCGGGGCCCGTCCTGGAGACGTGTTGGCGGCGGTCCGCCAGATGAGTGTGGCGCACTATAGCTTTCCTCGTTTCCTCGGCAGATGGGTGAGCCAGCCCAAGCTCATACCGGTTCTGCTGGGCATACCGGCGTTGCTCCTGGGTTTGGCCATTCTTGCGAGGGAACCGATGGAAGCCGTCCTGGGTATCTCGCACTACACCAGCGACATCGTATTCTCCTATTCACCCTGGCTTCCTCACTGGCTGCTGAACAGCTTCTTCGGATTCTTTAGCATCCTAGCTTTCCTCACAATGTCCACCGGGGTCGCGCGCTACTGGCGGATACTGAAGTCGACGGGTATCGGAAATGGCAGCGGGCCACCCGCAAAGCCGCTCGGATCGGCCGTCGGCTCGGCGCTCAAGAACATCTTTGTACACGACAAATTCACCCAGTGCACCACGGCAACCGCACGATCTTTCTCACATGTATTCGTCTTCTTCGGTTTCATAGCACTCACCGTGGTCACTCTGTGGGTGATCACGGGCCGGTACAATCCGTTGATCCAATCCGAGTTCGTCTATCCGTTCGGCTTCTGGAGTCCGTGGAAGATCCTCGCTAACTTGGGCGGGACGGCGGCTCTTTTCGGCTGCGTATGGATGGTGTGGGAACGATTGGAGAGAAGGGAGAAGGCCGGTATCAGCACCTATTTCGACTTCGCATTCGTCTTGACGCTCGGCCTCGTGGTCTTCACCGGTTTCGTGACCGAGGGGATGCACTACCTCCGGTTGGTGCCGCACCGACACGTCGCCTATTTCATACATCTGGTGTTAGTCTTCGCGCTGCTGATCTACCTGCCCTATTCCAAATTTGCCCATATTTTCTACCGCACCACCGCCATGGTCTTTGCCGAGTATACCGGTCGGAAGATGGGCGATCCGGTTGCTGACAGGGAGGAAGGCAAATGAAAGCCAACAAGGTTGTTGTAGCCGTCATGGTTCTGATCATTTTGTCTCCCATCGCATTCAGTGCCGCGTCTCGATTCTTCACCGAAAGCCCCACACCTTTTCTCGAGCGGCCCGACGAGAAATATGAGAACTGTATTCGAGAAACGGAATACATGCGATTCCACCATATGGATTACCTGAAGGAGATCCGTGAGGAATACGTCCGTTACGGAATCAGGGAAGCAAAGGGATTGAACAGTTGCAAGGAGTGTCATACGAGCCGGGAGCGATTCTGCAACCGCTGCCATAATATCGCCGACTTGAATATCGATTGTTTCGGCTGTCATTACTACCCGGAGACAGCGCCAGCGACCTCCAACTAGAAACGCGAGGGGACACATGGACAGACGCAAGTTCCTAAAAACGTGCGGTATGTTGTCGGGAACCGCCTGCGCGGGTGGATTACCCTTGTTGTCCGGTTGCAGTCAAACTAACGCCCGCGAACGAAGTCCTTTGAAGGGGCGCAAATGGGGGATGGTCATCGATCTCAACAAGTGCTTACCGGACTGCAACGCCTGTGCAGAAGCCTGCCGCAAAGAAAACAATGTCGCTTTTTTTGACGATGAAAGATACGACATTCACTGGATTAGAAAGGTAGGCATCAAAGAAAAAGACCTCCATGATGCCGTCGAAAGACCGATGCTCCTGTTGTGCAATCACTGTGAAAACCCACCATGCGCGCAGGTTTGTCCGGTACAAGCCACTTACAAGCGTGAAGACGGCATCGTTATCGTCGATCACCACCGGTGTATCGGATGCCGGTACTGCATGATTGCCTGTCCCTACAATGAGAGGGCTTTCAACTTCAAAGAAAATCCAGATTGGCCCAATCCGGAACGTCCCAAACGCTCGCACGGCGTCACTGAGTCTTGTCACTTCTGCGCGCATCGCCTGGATCAAGGCATGACACCAGCCTGCGTTGAGGCCTGCGCGAGTGTGGGAGCCAACGTTATCAAGGTCGGAGACCTGAACGATCCGGACAGTGAAGTCTCCAGGCTCATCGCCACCCATCCGGTCAAACGCCTACGAGAGGACTTGGGTACGGAACCCAAGGTCTACTATATAGGCCTGTGATTGTGAGGTAGCGGCATGGACGTCAAGTTCGCAAGAATCGAAGGAACATCAAAGTCCTTTTACCTGACGGTAGCTGTTCTCGTTCTGTTGGTCCTCGCGGGAGTCTACTCGACCTACCTCATGTTCGCTCACGGGCTCTATCTGTCCGGGATGACGAACCGTGTGCCATGGGGACTTCAGATCGCGATGGCCATCTACTACATCGGTCTGTCCGCCGGATCACTGGTCGTCTCGGGTTTATACGGCATCTTCGGAAAGATGGAGTACAAGCCGTTTGCGAGAATCGCCGCGTTTCTCGCCATGCTCTTTCTGATAGCCGGCCTTCTGTCGATTTTCACCGATCAGGGACGGATCGACCGATTGTTCGTCATGCCCTTCACCTATTTCAATCTGACGTCCATGTTCTCTCTCAACCCAGCTTTGTACTCCGGACATATCATGATCTGCATCATCTATCTCTGGGCTTTGTTCAAAGAGAAGGGCACTCTCACTAAGATAGCCTCATTGACCGTCGTATTGTGGGCCATCGGAACGCATACCGGCACGGGCGCCATTTTTGCTTTGGCGCCTCGGGAGCTCTACAGCTCTCCGCTGCTCCCCCCCAGCTTCGTCGCAGCCGCTCTCTCGTCCGGCGCCGCCCTCATGATTCTCGTCATGGTCGGGCTGTTCCGGGCGACCGGCCGCCACTTGGACGACGAGATCGTCGTGTGGCTGGGACGCCGCCTCCTACCGGTTTTTCTTCTCAGTGCTCTTTACGTCATGTTGATCGAGAACCTCCATCGTGTCTACCAAGCGGGGTCCCATGATGCGGGGATGTACTTCTTGTTCGGCGGATTCCATAGTGTGTTGTTTTGGGGCGGGCTAATCACTATCGGATCCATCATCCCCGCCATATTGCTCTTCATACGAAGAACGGGAACGTCAATCCGTTGGCTCGTGTTTTCGTCCAGCCTGGTGGTGTTCGGTGTCCTCTGCGAAAGGTTCCTCATCGTGGTGCCGGGGCTGACGCACCCGACGGAAACACTCCCAGGCATGGAGATCACGAATTCTGTGATCAACGAAGGGATCGCCACCTACTCCGTCAGCTTTTACGAGGTACTACAAACCCTTGGCGTCGTTGCGTTCATCGGATTGGCCTTTATTTTGGGATTGAAGTTCCTGAGGTTACTTCCAACCGAGGCAAAAATGCCCACAGGAATACCGATTGCCGGATACAAGTAGACGAGCGATTTCAATGTCGATGTAGGAGGATAACCATAGGAGGAAGATATGGCTAGATTCGTTTGCCTGCTCTCTTACACCCAACAAGGCCTGCAACAGTTGGGCGCCACGACCAAGCGAGCCAAAGCGTTCATGAAAATGGCCGAACATATGGGCGCTGAGGTCCACGACATTCTCTGGACACTCGGAGAATATGACGTCGTGATTACCATGTCAGCGCCCGACGAAAAAACGGCAGCCACGGTGGCCTTCAGTTTGAACAGCCTGGGTAACGTCCGCACGCATACCCTCGCTGCGTTCAGCGTGGATGAAATGAACGACGAGATCCTCGGAAAGGTACAGACGGGATACGATCTCTTGCGCACGGAACAAGGTCGACTGTAACCGACGGCCCGGATAAACCACGCTTTGGCACCGTGGTTTGTAGTTTTTCACTTCTCGGCTCATTAGAGGACACTATCGACGCTATGGGTGTGCATTCGAGACACTTGCACCTGATTTTTCCCGTTTGTCCCACAGTGTTACAGTGTAGGGGCAATGTCTGACATGGGCACAACCTCTCCACCTTCTGAACGACAAGCGGAAACAGCGAGCGATTCGGGTGGTTTCCATGCCGCCATGGTTCATCTCTATCGCGGCGAGATGAACCGCATGACGGTTTGGCGAGAACGATTGGATGTCACCAGCAATTGGGCAATTCTCTTGACGGTCGGCTTGACGACATTCACACTAGGATCCACTGAAGTACCCCACTACATCCTGTTGCTGGGCCTTGCGCTCATCGCCATTTCCATCATCATCGAAGCACGACGTTATCGTCACCTTCACCACACCAAGTGGCGCCTCTATTTGTTGGAGGTAGGATATTTCGGCGAGCTACTCGCTCCTTCACCTGGTGACTTGTCTCGTCTCCACTGGCAAAGGGCAATGGCCCAAGATCTGCGTTGTCCCCGCCTCCGAATCAGCTGGCTCACCGCCACAAGGGCTCGATTGAGACGAAACTATCTACTCTTACTGTATTTCGTCACCGGGGTTTGGGTAACCAAGCTCTTTATCCATCCCACAAGCCCCACCTCATCGGGCGAATTTTATCTTCGCCTTGCCGTGGGTGACTTCATTCCACCGTGGTTCGTTGCCGCCACGGCTCCCATCTTCATTGGTGCAGCAACGATCCTGGCCCTCACCTGTCCTTCGCTTGAAGAACTGGAGGACTGGAGCAAATTGCAGTGTTAGGGGTGGCCGTAGGCCTTCGTTGACGGCCCCATGAGAATTCAAGAAATCAAGAACTCAAGAATCCAAGAATGAAGATCAGGTCAACGAAACTTCAGAAAGGAGCTTCGTGGACCAATCCGGATTGGGGGCGTCGAAGACGACCATCATGAATCGACCCTCGCATGTTGCATGGGTCCAACGGCCATTTCGCTGTTGCACGATTCCGGGCTTTTCGGCCTCCGGCAGGTAAGCCGTCAGAAAGCCCTTGAAGGCATCTTTCGCCCTATCCGCGTCGACATATTCTGCAAGCAGTAAGAACCCCGATTCCTCTTCTAGCTCGTAGGGTGCAATGACACAGTTCGTGTCTTTGTCCAGGGCCAAGATGTTCTCGGTAGCAACAAAAAAGGAATTATTGAGACATTGCATGGTGTGGAAGTAACGAAGATCGCTTGCCAGCAAGCCCTCACCTGGCAATTTGGAGGCAAGGCTCGGCCGCGGACCCTCCCCGGAAATGGCTTCGGCAACGCCGCGCGCAATATCCATCATTGCCGGCTTGGCGTACTCCTCGTCGCCGAGGGAAACCATGGAAACGAAATAGCGGTTCTTCCAGAACCGTAGGACTCCCCCGCCATATTCAGAACCTTGTCCGACTCCGACGTCTTCGTCCTCACGCTCACAAGAAAAGATCCCAAAGGCCTCCTGAGAGGTGCCCATGTCATAAACATCGAGCACGATTTCCACATCTGGATCGTCCACATTGGTGTACCTTCGGATAAAGGCTTCTTGGAGGTCGAAGCTCAGATAGAGCTCGGAACCATCGTCGACCAGTGTCTCCCGATCAAAGAAACGATCGTCTTCGACGACACTCCAGTCCCGGACTTGCATAGGTATGGAATTGTAAGGCTCTTTCAACTCTCGCTCACCTTCGCCAAGGGCGCGGCTCTGTCGGTTGCTTTAGACACGAGATTCTTGCGTGGACAGATAGCATGCCGTTAGGTTAGTCCCAACAGCCCGTCTCGATCAAAGCCGCGTCTTCACGGGATCACGGATCGCATCCATCGCCATCTACGCCGAACTGAAACGGGGCCCGATTAGCCGTCAATTTCTTGTCTAGGCTAAGAGCGAATAGTCACCACAGAAACGTCATAAATTACTAATAAAAAGGAAACAACGTTGACAGATGGACTCTTGAGACATATTGTATAAATTATATCTTGCTTTATTGACATACGGCGATGGAACAAAAAACGTAACTCACAAACGAACAGAACGTGGTAAAAAACAGGCCCGATTTACATCCGATTAAGGTGGTTGCGAGGAGGACCGGACTCAGCCCTCATGTCATCCGAGCCTGGGAAAAACGGTACAAGGCGGTCACGCCAAAACGGACCGCGACCAATCGTCGCGTCTACACTTCGGAGGATATCGAGCGACTCATTCTGCTGCGCCGCGCGTCACTCGCGGGCAGGAGCATAGGACAAACCGCAACGCTTCCTACCGAGGAGTTGCGCAAACTCGTTGATGAGGACGAACTGGCCCAAAGCCAGGCCCCCGGTCCATCTCAGATTATCAGCTCACGGGGAGACAACGAGACCATGGCCCAAGCCCTTCGGGCCATTGAGAATCTCGATGCTGATGGACTGCGGATAGCACTAGAGCGGGCCTCGATGACCATGAGTAAGCCGGCTCTCGTGGAGCAAATCGTGTCTCCGCTGCTCGAGCGGATCGGCGACGAGTGGCGCCAGGGCTCCATGAGGTTGGCGAGCGAGCACCTCGCTTCAGCCACACTGCGCACCTTCCTGGGAAACTTGAACGGGGCGGCGTTCCCGGTCATGGCGGACTCACCTCGGTTGTTGGTGACGACACCCGCAGGTCAGCTCCACGAGCTCGGCGCCCTCATCGCGGCGACGGCCGCCGCCGCGGAAGGCTGGCACATCACCTACCTGGGGCCCAGCTTACCCGCCGAGGAGATAGCCGGCGCCGCCAAAAACGACAAGTCGAGAGCCATTGCCTTGAGCATCGTCTTACCGGATGATGCCCACCTTAAGAACGAGCTGAGTCGACTCGCGCAGCTACTTCCGGACAATGTAGCTCTTCTAGTGGGAGGAAGAGCAGCGATCCACTACGCCGACACTTTGAAGGAAATTGGCGCCCAGCGTCTTCACGATCTTCAGGATTTTCGCACCGCACTCGATTCATTGATGGGGACAGTCCCCACTTAAACCATTTTAAATAAAAAACTTATAGTGGGGACTGTCCCCATCAGATCAGATCGTTCAGTTCACCTTTCGCGTCCATATAACCACAGCGGGTACGAACGACATCGACCGGTTGAACCGTCACACCGAACATCTCTTGAACCAACTCCGTCGGTCGAATCGAGGGTCCGTCGCTTATCCGGAGCCGGACATGCATAGCTGGACAATCTTCCGGAATAGTCGCATGCGAAGACAAGGCTACGGCCCTGTCAACACGGGCATCGAGAAGCAGTCCCTTGATGTCGAGCGTGCGAGTCTTCCCTTTCCTTCGCACCGTGACCGGGAAGGTCTCTTGTGCCATAACCTCCCGGCACCTATGTTCGTAAGCATCGAGCGAGCCTTCTCCATCGGCAGGAAGAAGGACTAAGAAGTCGACGGCGTCTATCAGCTTGGACAATCCCGGTTCTTGGTCCGAAAGACGTCTTACAGCGGTGAACACAAGCCCCGTTTCTGAGCTTTTGATGAGCTTCTCGAGCAGAGAAGCACCTTCGATTTCCCCACACAAAGACACGTCTACATACTCGCCGAGAGACTTCGTGCCTAGTGCTAGAGCAGGCCCAAAGGACATGACGGGCCGCGGAGAATATCCTTCCGAGAAATAGATGGGTAAACCAGCCCTCCGAAGCACTCGAGGAATGACTCTGACCATATCCAGATGACCGCGAAGATGCATGGGGTCGAGCTTCGAGTAACACAGCCGGTACCGAATGGGCCGGTCCTGTCCGAAATCCCGCGGAGCCTTGCCTTGGCGCAGCCTCGATACCGCTTTTGCACGTTCGTTGTCGACGCTTGGTTCGGGCCGTTCGTAAGCTCCGAGTTTCTTCAGGAAACTGAGGCGCTCCTCACGCATTCGGCTCAAGTCACAAGCCACACCACAGTGATAGCAGAATCAATTTCCGCTCATCGGCAAGAGCCTCCTCGAGGTTGGTGTGATGTACCTTGGCGTGATGGGGCTTGCCGCACGGGGGACTGAGTCGCCCCCCGAGAGCCCTCTTGTACTCTTGGGCAAGAAACCCGTCCTCGAGACCCACATCAATATGGTCCCACGGCAAGCGGCCGTCTAGAGGCAACGTTCCCAAAAAATCGTACCGTGACAGCTGATGATCTTGCTCCCATTCCGCAAGCGCCTTCTCCCAAACGTCCCAGGCGAGGTGTTCGTCCCAGCCATCAAAGCGGGCTCCCAAACACCATGCCCGCTCGATGAGGTCCCCGGTCCTAGCATCCCCACGACCCATGATGCCCTCCAGGTGGCTGACCCGAGCATCATGACGCCTGAGCTTGAATCGCCACCGTCGTGCGTAGTCTCCAAGGAGTTGCTGCTTGCGGTCGATCTCTTCCACGGTATCCATCGCACACCATTGAAACGGCGTATGAGGCTTGGGGACATGGCTGGAGACAGAAACCGTGACGTTCACATGACGTTGATAGTCTCTGCCAATACGAAGAGCCTGCCGTCCCATCTCGGCGATTCCGATGACGTCTTCGTCTTCTTCGGTGGGCTGGCCGATCATGAAATAGAGCTTGACCCGATTCCATCCTCGGGAGAATACGCGGTGGCACGTCGTGTAGATATCTTCCTCGGTGATATTTTTGTTGACGACATCCCGCATGCGTTGCGTCCCGGCCTCAGGAGCGAAGGTGAGCCCCGTCGCTTTGATGCTCGCAATCTCATCGAGCAGGTCCTCGTCCAATCCGTAGGCTCTCAGACTGGATATGCCAAGCGAGACTTTTCGGGGACGGAGACGCTCCATCGCTTTCTTCACCAAAGGTGAAACACAAGAGTAGTCGGCTGTTGAAAGCGAAGTGATGGACGCCTCGTCGTATCCACCTTTCTCGAGTGCCGAGACGAGTGTCTCCACGACTTGGGCAGGGTCCCGCTCGCGAACCGGACGATAAATCATGCCCGCTTGGCAGAAACGACACCCTTCCGTACAACCCCGCGCAATCTCGATGGCCATGCGATCGAAAATGGCTTCCGCTACCGGTACCGGAGAGTCATCGGGGAACCGATATCGATTGATGTCTTCCACGACCGCCCGTTCGACTCGTTCCGGAACGTCTTTGTACTTGGGTGAGCCCACCACGAGGAAGCCGGTCCTATCGCAAATCTCGCGCTCGTAGAGGTTGGGACAGTAGACACCTCCCTCCCTGGCGAGCTCGATCAAAATCTCCTCTCGACTCAGTCGACCTTCCCGTAGCAGCTCTCCATAATGCCGCATCAAGCGGGGTAATCGCTCTTCAGCATCGCCGATGAGAAAGACATCCACGAACCGAGCCATGGGCTCGGGTTGCGTAGCAACGGGGCCGCCCGCGATCACCAATGGATTGGCGAGCGTCCGTTCCTCGTTGTGTAGCGGGATGCCGCCGAGATCCAGCATCGACAAGACGTTGGTGAATGTCAGCTCATACTGGAGCGAGAAGCCAACGATATCGAATTCGTTCAAGGGATGATGGCTCTCCAAACTGAGAAGCGGCAGCTTTCGATCGCGAAGCTGACGTTCCATATCCGGCCAAGGACAGAAGACTCTTTCGAGAAGGAGATCGGATTCGGCGTTGACCACCGAATAGAGGATCTTGGTGCCGAGATGGCTCATGCCGATATCGTAGACGTCGGGAAAACCTAGGGCCATCCGGACATCGACTTCATCCCAATTCTTCACCACTGACAGATGCTCGCCGCCCATATAACGCGCCGGTTTTTCCACTTCGTGAATGAAACCGGCGTACGGATGAGTTTTGATCATGGTTGCACCATCAGTAGGCACGCAGCCCCTCCGACATGATAGTTATTGGCTTGCCTAACCTGCTTTGTCAAGGGGGCCGTTCATAAAGGGACAGTCACCACAGGGAGCTATTTGTAATCAATGACTTTAGTCGGGGACTGTCCTGGATTGTCCCCAAGTTGGCAAGGCGGTCTCGGCTCGAGCTTCCGGTGCTCCTCGTCAGGGACCGTCAAGATATCTTTGGAAAGCGTGAAGAAGTCGGCGCATTTTTCGAGTACTTCCCTAACGAGTACTTCCCTAATACGTTCTAGCCCCCGGCATTTCCTTCCAATATTCCAAGAGCTCTCTACATTCTTCCCGCAGCAGCCCGGATACGATATCCACACGACTGCCGCCGACTCTTCTCAGTGTCCTATTGGAAATGATGAGCTCGTTGAAGCCGAGAGCCCGAACGTCTCTCACCGTTGTCCCAAAGTGAATCCTTTTGATTTGAGCCCAATGGATGGCGGCAAAGCACATGACACAGGGCTCGGTCGTCGAGTAGATTTCCGCGCCTTTGAAATGAGGAGAGTCGAGAACCTTGCTTGCCCGGATGATGGCACAGACTTCAGCGTGGCGGGTAGGATCGTTCGTCTTCAAGACTTCGTTGTGACCGGTGGCGACGACTTCTCCCTTGCGAACGATGCAAGCGCCGAAAGGGCCTCCATGCCCCCGCCTGATCCCTCTATAGGCCTCTTCGAGGGCGATTTCCATGAAGCGTCGATTTCGATCCGACATAGTGCGTAGTGTAACATCTTGCACCACCTTCGAGAGACATCTCAGGTCCGGCTTTCGACTTTTGTATCCGGAAAGGATGACGCGATGAAATACCACCACACCAACGCGGTCCTGGCTCTTTTCGTAGCAGGACAGATGCTTCTCGTTGACCACACACAAGCGCGAACTGAGCCTGCGCCCAAAGCCGCCGAAAGCAAAGGGGGAATGGTGAGCGCCGCCCATCCACTAGCTGCAGAGGCGGGAGCGGCGATCTTATCCGCGGGTGGAAATGCCTTCGACGCCGCTATTGCTGTGGGGGCCACTTTGAATGTCGTCGAGCCGATGATGTCCGGCATGGGCGGCTACGGCACCATTCTCATCTATGACGCCGCGGCCTCACGAGCTCGTTTCTTGAACTGCAGTGGCCGTATACCCAAGGCACTGGACTCGGACGTGTTTCGTGCACCTACCCCCGACTATAACGACAATCGCCGCGGTGCCAAGGCGGTCTCGACGCCGGGGAACCTGAAGGCTTGGGCGACTCTGCTAAAGGAGTATGGAACACTCGATTGGGACAAGATCTTTGAACAGGCCATTAGAGCAGCCGAGCAGGGTTTCCCCATCAGCGCGAGGACCGCTCGACTCATTGATTCCGCTTACTCCTTTTTCCCTGAGCACGCCAAGCTCATCTACGGGCGTAATGGAAACCCGCTTCAGGCGGGCGACCTATTGATCCAGAAGGACCTCGCCGCGAGCTTCCGTCGAGTTGCCGAAGAGGGGGCCGGAGTCGTTCACGGAGGGGAAATCGGACAAGCCATCGCGAAAGCCATGGCCGAAGCGCAAGGCTTTCTATCACTCGAGGACTTGAAAGAAAGTCAAGCCGAGTGGTGGGAGCCTATTGAGATCGACTATCGCGGACACCGCGTCCTGACGGCCTCTCCACCGGCTACGGCATTCCCCTCACTCATCCGTTTGGGAATGATGAGTCGGCTGGATACACGAGGTCTCGGGCACAACACGGCCCCTTACCTCCACGCCTTCGCGGAGGTCACCAAACATGCGTTTTGGACACGCTTGCGATACGCCGGCGACCCCGAGGTACAGCCGCCTCCGCTCGAGCGCCTTCTCTCGGGGGAGTACTGGAAAGAGCAAGTCGCCAAAATCGATCCTGACAAAGCGATACCCTTCGTGCCACCCGGCAACCACCCCACGTCCGACTCACACACGACTCATTTCGTGGTGGCGGATCGATGGGGCAACGTGGTCACCGCTACTCAGACTTTGGGCAACAGCTTTGGCAGCCGGATCATGCCAAAGGGCACGGGTATTTGGCTCAACAACTCGTTGGCCTATTGCACGTTCGAGCCGAAGGGCAATCCCATGGACGCCTTCCCAGGTCGGCACAAGCTTTCAGGCGACTGCCCTACACTCATCTTTCGCGAGGGAAAGCTGTGGGCAGCGCTGGGAACGCCCGGGGGACACACCATCGGCCAGACCGTTCCGCAAATGGTAATGAACCTGATCGACTTCGACATGAACATTCAGCAGGCCATTGCGGCGCCTCGCGTGAGTTTTCGAGAGCCTGACTTCCTCGCAGTGGAGGAGGCCATACCCTCCGATATCCTCGAACAACTTAGCGCCAAGGGACACAAGATCCGTTCCGTCAAAGGGCTGGGTAACGCCCACGGCCTGACGATCGAATACGGCGATGACGGGAAACCGGTGCGGTTCTTGGGAGGAGCCGACCCGCGGGGTGAAGGGGTGGCACGAGGACCGGTGATCAGGAAACCGTAGACAGAGGCCAGAAGCCGGTGGCCAGAAGTCACAAAGAGAAGAAGCCGGCGGTAGGCGGTGAACAGTGGAGAGACGTCAGAGGTCAGTTGAAGACAGTTACCAGTTACCCGGTAAGCAGTAGACAGTAAGACGTGATCAGCAAAGAAGAAGCTGGAACCAGTCACGAGGGCAAGTCTACAAAGAGTGATGGAGTGAGACATGAAGAATGATTCGAAATGGACGAGGCGCAACGTTTTGAAATCCCTCACCGCGGGCGGTGCAGGCTCCGCCGTCTTCGGGCGCGCTCTCATCGCTATTGCTGAAGGCAAGAACGAGATCACGAAGGACATGGTCCAGAAGGCTGAGTGGATCGCGGGCATCGACTACAGCGAAGAAGACCGCGACATCATGCTCGAGGGTCTGAACCGGCTTCAGGACCATATCGCCGAGATAAGGCAGATCCCCGTCGACAACTCCGTCGTCCCCGCCCTTCGCTTCTCTACGCTATCCGCCAACGACGAAAAAGACGCGCGTCGGGAAACCGTGGTTGAGCTCTCCCAATCATGGTCGGCCCAAAAGCCGTCGTCGGCAGAAGACCTGGCCTTTGCACCCCTAACCGAGCTCGCGAAACTGATTCGCAGCCGCCAAGTATCTTCTGTCGAGCTCACCCGGCTCTATCTGGAACGTCTTCGCCGATTCGACCCCCTGCTGGAATGCGTCATCAGCTTCACGGAAGAGTTGGCGCTCTCACAAGCCGAGCGGGCGGACCGGGAAATTGCCTCCGGACGTTACCGCGGCCCCCTTCACGGAATCCCGTGGGGAGCCAAGGACCTCCTTGCCGTCCCCGGCTACCGCACCACTTGGGGCGCGAAACCGTATGAAGGACAGGTGCGGGAAGAGAAGGCCACCGTCGTGGCACGGCTGGAGGAAGCAGGAGCCGTTCTCATTGCCAAGACGACTCTGGGGGCCCTTGCCATGGGCGATGTCTGGTTCGGTGGAAAAACCAAGAATCCTTGGAAACCCTCCGACGGCTCGAGTGGCTCCTCGGCGGGCTCCGCATCGGCCACGGCAGCGGGTTTGATGGGTTTTGCCATCGGAACCGAGACCCGCGGAAGCATCGTCTCGCCGTCGACTCGGTGCGGAACCACCGGATTGAGACCCACGTTCGGTCGAGTGAGTCGATACGGTGCCATGGCGCTGTCTTGGAGCATGGATAAGATCGGTCCCATTTCCCGGTCCGTCGAAGACTGCGCCCAAGTTTTCGGAGCGATTCATGGAGCAGACGGCCTCGACCCAACCGCCGTGGAGCGCCCGTTCCACTGGCCTCTCAGGCGTGATGTCCGCTCCCTACGAGTGGGATTCGTCCAAGAAGCCTTTGAGAACGATCGAACGGAACGCGTCGAGGAGGAAGAACGAAAAGCTTCCATGCGCGAATGGCAGGAGTACGACAAACGAACACTAAAAGCGCTGGAAACCATCGGCTTCGAGCTCGTCCCCATCGAGCTCCCCAAGAAGTATCCCGCAGACGCCATCGGATTCATCCTCACGACAGAGGCGGCGGCGGCTTTCGATGAGCTGACGCGGAGCGGCCGCGACGATCTTCTCGTACGGCAAGACAAAGGGGCATGGCCCAACACCTTCCGTCAAGCCCAGCTCACGCCCGCCGTCGAATACATCCGCGCGAATCGCATCCGTACGCTCTTGATGCAAGAGATGGAGGAAAAGTTGGAGGGCATCGACGTCTATGTCACACCCAGCTATGAAGGGGGTAATCTTGGGTTGACCAACCTAACCGGGCACCCCGCCGTGGTTCTTCCCAATGGCTTTCAAAGTGCGGATGGCACACCGACGAGCATCAACTTCGTGGGTCGCAACTTCCGAGAGACAGAGCTTCTCGCGGTAGCGCGCGCTTATCAACAGGCCACCGACTTTCATTTGAAGAGGCCGCCCATAGAAACATATTTGAAGGAAATGAAGTAGCAGGGTAGGAGGAAGGAGGAAGTATAAAGGAGGTTCTACTTTCTACTTTCTACTTTCTGCAACGATCTTTTCCATTTGTTCAACGACTCGTTCCAGTTCTCTAAACAAATAACCGTTTCCGCCTTTTCGATAAGATTCGACCAAGGTCCTGTAGTACCAAAGAGTACCCTCTTTGCCTCCCTTGAATCGCTTCCAGACCTCGTCACCACGGCGCTCGAGGTCCGCCAGGATCGTTCGTGAATTATGAAGCTTGTCTGCCATAGAAACGCGTCGGACTTCCGGTGCAGCATTCTCAATGTGAGCAACGTATTGTTCTTTTCGCTCTCTCCACGGCGGCTTAGGGGTCTCATCGGTGTCCGTGCATCCATCGACGATGCGTGCCACAGACTCACCGAACCTTTGCGAGATTTCCATTCGGGTCTCTCGCCCTCCTTGATCTTCAACGGCATCATGAAGCAATGCGGCAATGGCTTCATCCTCACCGCCTCCATCCTCCATGACCAGAGCTGCCACACTCAACAGATGGGAAACGTAGGGAACGTTGGTGCCTTTGCGTCTTTGGCCGACATGAAGATGCAATGCATAGCCGAAAGCTTCTTCGAAACGAGACGATAGCTTGGTACTCGACATAGATACCTCAAGTTAACATAGAAGAGATGACAACGGGACTCTTCCTTGAGGATGGGCCTTGTCTTTCCGTGGATCGCCCGCTCCAACTGTGGTGAAAAACCAACGATTCCCTGTGACACGAAGAAACTATAGAATTTTGCCCAAAAACCTCCCCCATCATGTCGAATCCAACCGCATGAATCGTGATCTTGATCACAGAAAATCCGATTACCTCTTGCTTCCAAACCGTTGCTCGAACTATGATAACAGCGCGCACGGACTACCTGAAAAAGGCGAATTCGAACGGGCAGCAGGTTCAAAAGTTGTTCAGGTCATCTTTGATGATCCGGATGCACAACCTAAGGACTCCATCATGCCCATCAGAAGTATCGAGTCAGTCTTTTCTTTCTATCCATCCCAACCGCGGTGCGTTGACGAGGAGGCATTCGTGAAAACCCAACCCTCGACAGTCTCGGGTTTTTCAATAGTGGAGCTCGTCGTAGTGATGGCGATCATCGCCGTGGTCTCGACGATCACGATCCCCATGGGTATCAGCTATATCAGGAACTACGAGGTGATAGGAGCGGCTCAAAACGTGGCGTCTCAGATGCAAATGAGCCGTGCGCAAGCGGTCAGGCGGAACTCTCGTCGCGGATTGCTGTTGAACTTCGACTATCCCTCGGCGGGTCGTTACCAGTTCACGACGCTGGATGAGGATCCGGTCAATGGGGGATGGGACGGTGGGATATACCCGGCGAATCCGGGCGTCTTCGATCCTGCGAACCGCGACTACGGCTTAGCACCGAACCCTCCAGACAATGTGGCATCGCCCGGCGGGGGACTTCCGTCACCGCACGGCGTGGTGGTGAGTCTGCCTCAAGGTATGGAGTTCGTTGGGGGCAAACAGTACGGCTCATTACTATGTCGTGTCGATGGCTCTGTGGAAGCGGTCCGTGCGAACAATGTCGGGGCGCGGGTGGTGCAAGAGGTCGGGCTGAACTGGGAAGTCGAGGTCCGTCACCCAGAGTACGGCCTGACGCGAACCATCAGGATCAGCCGGAACGGTCGCGTGGTGATCGACAATCCTTGAGACGAGGAGAGGAAGCTATGAGAGCCGAAAGAAACAATGGTGAGGAACGAGGTTTTTCTCTCATCGAGGTGTTGATCGCCATCTTGATATTGACGGTGGGTCTATTGACCTTGGCCCAGACGATGGTGATTGCGACCAATGCCAATGCGCTGTCGGGCCGGATGACGGCATCGGCGGCATTGGCCAAGGAGCAATTGGAGCTGCTCAAGGCGGCGCCGTTCTATACCAACCCTGCCAGCATCACGACGGGCTCGATCAACCCGATGTTGCAGGTGGGAGGCAACCTCAATTCGGATGTGACCGTGGGCCCCCAGGACTTCTTCCAGTACTACGACGAGGACGGCCAGCCCCTGATTCCCAACGTCAGCTCCGAGGCGGTCTTTGTGGTGCGTTGGCAGGTGCAACAGGTGGTTGCTCCGGGAGGCAACGGCACCTTGCCGCTGGCGATGCTCCGGATCACGGTGCGCTGCCAGGGCATGGCGCAAATGTATCGGGTAGTGGGCGATGCGACACTGACGACCTTTCGCACCGCTAATATTGGATAGGCGACATTGTTTGATACGACGATTAATGCAACCCCAACATCTTCACGGGAAGGAGAAGACTCCCATGAAGCTTAATAAGACCATCGGGCCTGAGGAGTCTGGCTCGGCTTTCGTAATCTCCATTTTGGTACTGTTCGTTTTGTCGGTATTGGGCATGGCTCTAATGCTGACGACCACCACCGAGACCGACATCAGCGTGAATTACCGCTGGGGAGAGATGGCGTTCTTCAACGCCGATGCGGCACTGGAATATGGCAAGAATGTCCTTGCGGCTTACTCTCTAAGAGACGGAGACCTTCGTCAGGCACTACCGCTCCCACGAGGACCGGGACAGCCGGGGGGTGAGGATATGAACGCTGCCCCGATGGATGCGTCGGGTTGTGCGGACCCGAGCGTGGCGGGATGCCGCGATTACCAATACTCCATAACGCGGGGCACCAACACGATCTTCATCGGCCGAGTACTACGTGATTTGAACAACCAGCCTATTCAATATGATTTCCGCCAGCCGACTGCCGGCGACACGAGAGGCGACATCGACAACGACACCGTCGGTGACATCACCGGCGCGGTCACATTGTGGGTCCGGAGACCCATTGTGGGTAACCAGGACGTTGAAACGCACGGCACAGCAATATTGACCGCGGAAGGCACGGCACCCAACTACGAATTTGCCGCGGGAACGGGACGTCCGGGCTCCGTGCGACGACTGGAGATGACAGTCAGTCTTGCCAGCACCTCCGGCGTGGCAGGTAGCCGATATACGGATGTGACCAGGTCGTCTGACCCCAACGCGACAGTCGAAGGAGGCTGGCGTACCGTCGATCGCATCCAATAGGCGGACGACAGATTCTCGAGGATAGAACCATGTGGGATAAAAAGAGAAATCTCATAAAGAAGGCCGTTCTATATTCCATAGGCGTCATCTTTGCTCTGACGTGGTCGCAGAGCGGTCAAACTCAAGGCCCTTGCACCGTGCTGAGGGGCATCGACCCTTTGGATGTGGTCAACTCAGGCGTACGACACAACGTTTGGATCCTTCTGGATACATCAGGCTCGATGGGAGAGGATTTTGGAGGAGGTCAGTCCAAACTCCAAGTGGCAAAGGACGTCCTGACGCAGCTCATGACGGTCGACCTCATCGATGCCAGCGCTGGCGGCGCCCCCTTGGTCAACTGGGGATTCACTCATTTTGCCAACAATCAGCAGGGCGACCTGTGCGCCGAACAGTTCTGGGCTGAGGGGGTGAACTGCGCCGGCCTCGATGCAAATTCGTATCACTGGCCCCCTGGTTGCGCAGGCGAGGACAACCGAAGCGCCATCATCGCAGCCTTGAACGCCACCAATGATGGCGGCTTCACGCCCAACGGGAGGTCACTCGAGCAACTGAGCCAGAGAATCGTTGAAGGCGGCTACGTAGACAACCTCTACGACAACCAGAGGAATTTCATCATCATCGTGACCGACGGTGACGACACCTGCGAATGCAATTCCCTCGTGTGGGACGGCGCAACCGATCCGTTGCTACGCAGCGGAAACAACCCCAACAGCGCTCCAACGCTACCCGTTACCACTGGAGCCGATGCACAAGCATACAACGCTGGTCTCAAAGCCCGCCGGGCGTTCGCGAGGTTGAATGGATTGAACCCCGATGACCCCCCACTGGGGCCCGTTACCGGCACGCAAGGAAATGTGTTCGTGATCGGTATGGGTTTGGGAGGCAATTCACCTGCTCGCGCCAATCACCTCGCGTGGGAGGCATCGGGGGCAGCTTACGGTAACACCGAGGCTCTATCAGCCCTGTTCGCCAACGACCCGCAAGGGCTCAGAAATAGGCTCAGAGAAGTTTTTGCCAGGATCGGTGTCGTCGAGAACGAGTTCATCCTCGGCACGACCGTCGTGGGATCGGTGTGGGAGCGAATTCCGGATATTCCCGGACTCGAGCTCAACGGCAGTCCGGTGACGACGGACGATGTACTATGGGATGGAATCGACCTACAGGACGCTCGTTTGGCACGTTCCCTTCGAGGCGATCTTGACAACAACGTTGTTTTCTCGACCTCCGTCACCACTCCAGGGTTCAAGGGCCGCCTGAAAGCGGTGAACGCCTACACCGTCTCCGACTACGGCACCCAGGACGAGCTTCGAACCATCGATACCGCTGACGAAGATGTACTCATCGAACAGGGCGGCAGTCTGCTGTGGGATGCCGGCGAGATCCTCCAACAACGCGACCCGGACGATCGAACCATTCTGTTCCACCAGCGCGATGGTACGCTTGGACTGTTCGAGGTAACGGGAGATGACGGCCTCGACGAGGACTTGGCCGATCTTCTGGGCGTCGATCAGCATTATTTGAGCGAGTTCGATCCCACCGGCAACGGAGCAGCGAGCAAGGCCGATGCCGCTCGGATCGTCATTCATGTCATACGGGGGTATAGGCTCGTCACCGATCCAGTTTATGGTTTCTATAACCCGGCCGACCCGACGGCACTCAACTTCTCAACATTGGACGCAGAAGGCAATCCAACCTGGAAGCTTCTTGACCCAACCCGCGTAGGGGCTGCTGTCGTCCAGAACCCACCTCGCTCGCCGGACCTCGATCCTCCGCAACACAACGCCTCAGAGTACGGGCTCACTTTTCCCGACGGCTTCTATTGGGATCGTCTGAATCGGCAAACGGTCGTGTACCTCGGCACCAATGGCGGTGTCATGCACGCGTTCAGAGGCTATGACGGTGAAGAGCTCTATGCCTACATTCCCGCGGATATCCTTGGGGATTGGGAGGCCGGGGAGATTCCAGACAGTCGCAACACGCTCCGAGATCTCGTGGCTCTTCTCGTGGCTGAGAACAACGGTGTCAACAACCACAGGTACTTCATCGCCGGCTCGGCAACCGTTGAAGATGTGTTCCTACAATCCGACGGCGCTTGGCACACGGCTCTCGCCTTCGGTCGCGGCAAGGGCGGCAAATTCATCACTTCTCTCGACGTCAGTGATGTGGGTGATTGGATTCCCAACAGTCCTTCTTACCGCCTGGACCCGGTAATCCACGCCAGCAATCTCCCCGGACTGATATTCAATGTGGGGAATCGGCAGGGAATCAGTGACCTCTACGATGGACTCGGCGAAACCTGGTCGCTCCCCGTCATGGGTAACGTCTTATCCGCTACGGGAGACCAATGGGTCCTTTTCGTTGGAGGCGGATACGGCTGCGAGGATCCGTCGACAAACGAAGGCCAGTGGCTCTACGTCCTTCGAATGGAAGACGGATCGGTCTTGACACGATTCCAAGCTCACAATGATACCAATGCACCCATTCCCTGGAACGGTCTCGTCGCGGCTCCGAGGCGATACAACCCGAGCCTGGAGGATCCGGCCCTACTGGACCAAAGAGACTACACCAGTCGCATCTACATTTCCGATCTTCAAGGTAGGGTGTACAAACTCGACTGCTACCACGCCGATCCAAATCAGTGGACCTTCGAGGTCTTCTACGAGATGGGATTGAACCAACCCGTCACAACGGCCGCTGCTATCAAGAAGCTCACGGGTCAACAAACCGTACTGGTCTACGTTGGATCCGGTGGAGATGGGCGAGTCGATCCGGCAACCACTCGGTTTCAAGTCGCGGCCATTGTAGACAATGACCAAGAGGGCGCGAACACAGCCGGCAGTACCGATCCTCCCGGTTGGATGTTCGAGATCGCGGAGGGCGAGCGCGTCATCGCGGATCCGGTGGTGGGTGGCAACTTCGTCTTTTTTGCTACGACCTGGACGACACTCAACCTCGAAGAGTGTATCTTCCAGTTTTTCAGCAACCTCTACGCGGTCGGGGCAACGTCGGGCCTGGGTGTGTTCGACCTCGATATCGACACGGCCGGCATCGACAATCCACTCGCGCTCGGCGAGGGCAAGGTCACCGGGCTTTTCTTCAGAGACGAGCATCTTTACGTGAGCAGAAGTGGCGGCCTCGAAACTCAAGGGGAGACGATGGTACTGGGCACGGGCGAGTTCGAACCGCCGGAAGGTGGGGTTCCACCAGGAACCGTCCAAGTTCTGGTAAGAGGCTTCCGAATCTCTCCGTTCTAGAGGTAGCAACGCTGCCGGAGCCTCAGCTCCGGCAGCACCCTCAATTGGCGTGATCATTCGATATAAGACACAATTTATCAATGTATTAAAATAGTTGACAAAAAAGTCATATATTGAAAGAAATGGAGTCAAAGGAGCATGCAATGAAGATCTCGGCCCAAGAGGAGTATGGCCTCCGTTGCCTCTTGCAGCTCGCACGAAACGCGAAGAGCGCGGATCCCGTGACCGTCCGCCAAGTTGCCGATCGTGAGGGTCTGTCCGTGGCATACGCCGAAAAGCTGCTGATAACACTCAGCCGAGCCCGGCTCGCGAAGTCTACCCGCGGCACCCGAGGTGGCTATCGCATGACGCGCTCGCCCGACCGGGTCACGGTGGGAGATGTAATCCGCGCTCTCGAAGGATTTCCGAAAACGACGGTGTTTTGCAGGAGGTTCACCGGCAGCGCCGAGTGCTGCGTTCATAGGGTTGATTGCGGCCTTCGAGCCGTCTGGAGCCATGTAAGCCATCAAGTCGAACGGCTTCTCGATCGCGTACCGCTCTCGACGTTACTCGAGCCCGAGCGGAGAGTGGCCTCGAGCATCGAGACTCTACGAACATGAAAGACAGTTCTAGCTACCACAACTGGTTCCTGGAACCGGAAGATAACAACATCGAACATGATCTCGATCTCTCATTGCGGTGGAAGGAAGTGCGCGTACAAGGTGAGGATTCAACCCACGGGCGGATCGAGGAAGGAGCAACGGCCGAGACCGAGGTCCAAAGAGATAAGGGAGGGATCACCTCACCTTCTGGCTCTAGTGACGTAGGCTTCTTCCTGTCTATCGCCGGCCGTTTTCCACTGCTGAACTCCAAGCGTGAGCAGGAACTGGCCAAGAACCTGTGGCGAGCTCGGCGGCGAATCGTCCGTGCTATCGAACTGGCCCGACGTTCGAGTCGAACGACGAAGTTGAACGTCCCCGAGGTGAGAGCCCACAACACTCGCCGCGTTTCGCCTGAAGTCCGTCGAAGGCTCATTGCCGCAGAGGACTATGCCGAACGTCTCTTACGACTCGTCCAAGACGCATCGTTTCGAGGCGAGCGATTCGACCGTTCGCTGTCACTGCTGCCACCCGCCGCCGCGAAAGGAAAGCACGCGAAGCGGTGGCTCGGATCTGGACGCCTCCGAAACTCACTCAAAGACAGCTACGTGCTGTTGTTCCCATCTTGAAAGAGGAGCTCGAGAAGATCCAATCGGTCAGGGAGGAATTGACACAACACAATCTGCGTCTCGTGGTCTGGGTGGCGAAATCATACCGAGGGCGTGGACTCGATCTCGTCGATCTCATCCAGGAAGGAAGCATGGGATTGCTCCGTGCCATAGATCGGTTCGATCCTGCCGTCGGTACTCGATTCTCAACGTTCGCCACGCACTGGGTTCGACAAGGGATCGGACGTGCATTGGCGGAAAGAGCTCGCCCCATCCGCATTCCTCTCAATCGCCTCCCCGAGGTGCGCGAGACTGCAATGGTGCAGAATGAGTTGTCAGTCAAGCTCAATCGCACACCGTCCGTCGATGAGATTGCCACGGCGATGCGGGCCCCTCGACAGAAGGTGGAGGAGCTTCTGCCGGCCTTGACTTCGATGGTTTCAATCGATGCCCCCATCGGCTCGGCAGACATCAGCCAGGCAGATTTAATCGCCGACGAGGAAAACCCTTCGCCACTCGAAAAGGCCATCGAAAGAGAAAAGACGAGCTCCGTTCAGAAGGTCCTCAACCTCCTTCCCGACCGGCAGCGCATCATCTTGGCCATGCGCTACGGAATCGGTTACCCAAGGGAATGCTCGCTCGAAGAAATCGGAGACGCCTTGGGCCTTTCACGCGAGCGCATCCGTCAAATCGAAAAGGTCGCCCTAGAAGGATTCGTGAGCGGTTGGAACGGAAGAGGAGCGATGGCATGAAGCGCTTGCCAACCGAAATGGCTTGAACTAGAGTCGTTTGGAGCACACTCGCCTTCCGTCCCAAAACGGACCGTGCTACTCGACGGGTAGGAGACGGCCTCATGGCATCCAAGAGCAAGCTTTGGTATCTCGACCAGATGGATCTCTTTCGTCACATGGACGAATCCGCCAAGAAATGGGCCAGCGACAACAGCGTCATGACGGAGCTCAAGCGAAGGACCTCGGTCTATCTCCCCGGTGACCCTGCGGACAAAATCTATCTCCTGAAGCGCGGTGTGGTGAAAATCTCCACGCTCACGGATGAAGGAAAGGAAATCGTGATGGCTTTCCTTCACCCCGGTGACGTGTTCGGAGAGCTCGCCGTCGTCGACCGTTCACCTCGAGATCACTATGCAGAGATCCACGAGGATGCCCTCATCTGTATCTTTACCCGTAGAGATTTTCTAGAACTCATGAAGCTCTATCCGGATATGGCGTTCCGAGTTACGAAGCTTCTCGGCCTCCGTATTCGGAGACTCAGCAATCGGGTCGAAAACCTCCTTTTCAAGAGCGCTCACGCACGTCTCGCCCAGACCTTGTTGGAAATCTCCGACGAGTACGGCGTCAAAGACCGAGACGGCATTCTCCTCACGCTCAAGTTGAGCCAGCAAGAGCTGGGAAGTCTCGTGGGGCTCAGCCGCGAGTCCGTCAATCTGTGCCTGAGCGACTTCAAACGTCAGGGACTCGTCGAGTCCTCTGGACGAACCGTCCGCCTCTTGAAGCCTGAAAAGCTCAACGAATACCGATAAATCGCTCCCAGAGTGGAGAACTTCACAGTAGAGTTGACCGGACACTCGTACCCTGCCTATAGTAGACGAAGCCCGAAGTTCGAACCAGGAAGGGGTGAACCAGCCCAGGCCAGCGCTTCCGAGACCTACCTCTCCTGAGCCATCGGACGTCTGCCGCTCAGCGGTTTCGTGTGCTCTAAGCGCCCTTCACTAAGAGGGGACATTGCATTGGACAGGAGTAACGGTATGGCTACGACAGTGGCTTTGACCAAAGATAACTACAGCACTACCACCAACCTCCACCAGGAAGCCACGTCGCGTTTCCTTACCAGCGCGGATATCTTCCGGAGCCTCAGACCGGGTGAGATCGAAGAGCTTCTGTCGACGGGGTGGCTCTATCGCAGCACGAGGGGACAAGTCATCTATTGCGAAGGAGAGGTTTTGCCTCACCTCTACGTCATCGAGTCGGGAAGCGTCAAGCTCATCCGCACGTCGGAGCACGGAAAAGAGCTCATTATCGGTTTGGCGAGACGAGGTGACTTTATCGGGAGTATGGCCCAATCAGAGCCCTGTGGTTGTTTCGCTCAAGCGCTCGAAAACTCGGTCCTGTTTCTAATTCCACGCCAGATACTTAGACGACTCGCATCGTCCAACCCAACTTTCGCCTTCGATCTCCTGGAACTGAAGGAGAAACAATCCATCGCGGCCGAAGCCAATGCGGCCCGCCTCGCCTTCGATACCGTGCCACGACGACTTGCACATTTGCTGCTGGGCATCTCCGACGAGCGTCACGGTGCGCTCAACTATCCGGTCAACCAAACCGACATCGCTAATTTGATCGGTAGTAGCCGCGAAACCGTTTGTTCCATACTGAGTCGACTCCGACGAAAAGGTCTGCTGTCGATTGTCAAAGGCAGAATCCGAGTGTTGGAACGCGACGCTTTGGCCCAACTGCGGTAAAGCCGAAAACGTAGCTACAGATCTGAACAGTCCCGCCTATAGGGCTCGCCCGTGCTTTTCTCCTACCCCTAACCGTCCTTCAAGGTAAAATCATGGAGCGCCTCGTGTGTGAGCCTTCAAATTGAAAGGGATACTATAGCTACCGATGTCGACTCAAACTCTTCTGTGGATGGTCTTCGGCGTTCTAGTCATTGTCATGCTGGCCCTCGATTTGGGCGTGTTCCACCGAAAGGCGCACGCCGTCAAGCTGAGGGAAGCCTTGATATGGAGCGCCGTCTGGATCTCTTTGTCGCTGATATTCAACTTCGGCGTCTACTACTATCTCGGTTCCGAAGCCGGCCTGAACTTCCTCACCGCCTATATCGTCGAAAAATCTCTGAGCGTCGACAACATCTTTGTGTTCATTCTGATATTTTCGTATTTCTCCGTGCCCTCGGCCTATCAGCACCGCGTTCTTTACTGGGGGATTTTAGCCGCCGTCGTCATGCGGGCGATATTTATTGGAGCGGGGATCACCCTCATCCAACAATTCGAATGGATCGTTTATGTCTTCGGTTTCTTTTTGGTCTATACGGGCATCAAGATGGGATTGCGCAAGGACGAGGAGGTCCATCCCGAGAGAAATCCCGTCCTCAAGCTATTCCGTCGCTTCTTTGCCGTTGCCCCACGCTACGAGGGAAGCCGCTTTTTCGTCAAGAAGGACGGACGGTCAATCGCTACGCCTCTTTTTGTTGTGCTCTTGATTATCGAGACATCGGACGTCATCTTCGCCGTGGACTCCATTCCAGCTGTTCTGGCCATCACGACAGAACCCTTCATCGTGTTTACGTCCAACATCCTCGCCATACTCGGATTGAGAGCCCTGTATTTCGCCCTTGCCGGGATCATGGAGCTTTTCCACTACCTTCACTATGGCCTTTCAGTGATTCTGGTATTCATCGGCGTCAAGATGATCATTGCCAGCGTCTATCACATACCGACTGTCCTGGCCCTGGGAGTCATCACAACGACCATTACGGTTTGTGCGGTGGCTTCTCTGATTTGGCCGAAGCGTAAGGAGAATTGAGCGGTAAGCGGTTCACAATGGCGGCAGTCGAGCAGTCAAGCAGTCTGCAGTCAGGCAAATTAGGAGCTACAGACGTTGGATCCCTGGAATCCAGACCGTTACCACCGTTTTCGAGAAGAACGCCGTCAGCCTTTTTTTGATCTCGTCGATCTGGTGAGACCTCAACCTGCGATGCGCGTCGTGGATCTCGGTTGCGGGACGGGCGAGTTGACTCGGATGCTCCACGAGCGCCTACAAGCGAAGCAAACCTGGGGCATCGACAGCTCGAAAGCGATGCTGGAAAAAGCTCGGGAAAACGCAGTCACGGGCATTCGGTTCGTCGAGGCGGCGATCGACGAATTTCGAGATGCGGAGTCTTTCGATCTCGTCTTCTCCAACGCCGCTCTCCATTGGCTTCCGAACCAAGCCGAAACCCTGAGGCGGCTTACAACGCTCGTGTCCAGCTCCGGCCAAATAGCCGTCCAGGTCCCGGCCAATCACGAACACCCGACGTACGAGGTAGCGGCGGAGATGGCTCAAGAGTCTCCCTTTCGAGAAGCGCTCAACGGGTATGTGCGCGAAGCCGGCGTCCTGAAACCCGAGGACTATGCCGAGTTGCTGAACGCGCTCGACTACCGCAAGCAACACGTTCGTCTGCAGGTCTACAACCACCCGTTGCCGTCGAGGGAAGACGTCATCGAGTGGGTCAAGGAGCGCTCCTCACTGCCTACGAGCGTCGCATGTCTCGAGAGCTCTATCGCGAGTTTCTCGCACGGTACCGCTCTCGGCTCCTGGAACGCCTCGAGGACCAACGTCCCTATTTCTTTTTGTTCAAGAGAATACTGTTTTGGGGACAAAAGTGAGGGAGAATTCGAGAACTCAAGTACTCGAGTACTTGAGAATCGGATGTACAATCACATGGAACCGAATGAGAAGTTGGAGACAAAAGTAATGGAGTTGAAGACGCTGCTGATATCCATACTCGTGACCGGAGCTGCAACGCAGGCGGCTCGATTCTCAGGACTATGATGCAGAGGCTCGCAAACTGGCCGATCAACCCGGGATACGCGCCGCGTTCGAAGCGATTGTGGAGCTCGAGCCGCGCACCCGTGACGATCACATTGCCCTGACTGAAATCCCCGCTCCCCCATTCCAAGAAGAACGCCGCGCTCAGCGCTACTCCGAGATGCTGCAGGCTGCGGGCTCAGTGGAGGTAGAGATCGATGAGGTGGGAAACGTCATCGCTCGCCGTCGTGGAACAAAAGGAGGGCGGGTCGTGGCACTCGCGGCACACATCGACACCGTGTTTCCGGAGGGAACGGACGTCACCGTGCGCGTGGAAGGAAACAAGTTCACCGCTCCCGGTATTGGAGACGACACTAGAGGGCTGATCGTCGTCCTGACTGCCTTGAGAGCCATGAATCAAGCGAACATCGAGACCGAAGCCGATCTCCTGTTCATCGGCACGGTCGGCGAAGAGGGATTGGGGGATCTTCGCGGTGCCAAGCATCTCTTCCGAGACAACGGCCCGAACATCGATTCATGGATTGCCGTGGACGGCGGGGGTTTGGATTGGGTCGTCCACCAAGGGATCGGCTCCATACGTTATCGAGTAACGTTCAAGGGACCGGGTGGTCACTCTTCGGGGTGCTTTCGGATTGGGCCAATCCCGCTCACGCTCTAGCACGTGCCATTCACATCTTCGACGAGGAAGCCTCTCTCTACGTTGCCAAGGGCCCGCGTACAAGCTCAGACATTGGGCGCATCGGTGGCGGGACCTCCGTGTAACCCATTCCCTTCGATTCATGGCTGGAGGTAGACATGCGCTCCGTCAGCCCCGAGCAACTCGAGGGCATCAATCAGTTGTTCAGAAATGCAGTTAGAAGGCGGTGGAGGAACAAAACAAGATCCGCCGAAACGGCGACCCAGTGACCGCCGAGTTGGAAATGGTGGGAAATCGCCCTTCGGGCTCCATCGATCCCTCGACTCCCATCATTCAAAGGGCCATGGCAACGACTCGATTCTTCGGGAAAGAGCCGAGTCTCGGACGGATTAACGGACTCCAACGTGCCGATTGCTCGGGCATCCCGGCCGTGACCATCGGGCGTGGAGGCGAAGGGGACGGTGCACACTTCTCTTCGAGAGTGGTGGGCCGACGTGGACGGTTATCTCGCCATCCAACGTGCCCTTCTCTGGCCGTAGCCGAAGCAGGGCTACACAATTAACGACAGGGCTAATCCGAGAGGACTGATAATAAGATTAAGCCCCAGTCTCAAACGAATCCGAGTACACGCGAAAACTGTCCCTTTTCTTGCAGTATTCCGTGCCCGCGCCCGTGCGCCAGCCCGAAGCACCAACTAGGTCTGCGACATATAGCTATGCAAAGGGTTTTCAATGGGAACCCATCGGGCTCGGGCGGGCGAACGGAAACGGGCACGGAAGAAATCACGTTTTCCGCTTCTGTAAAACGATGGCTGACATGAAGATTCGGCATCTTCATGGATTCGGGTGAACTCCCGATTCATCGAAGACTGCCCCCCTAACCTCACCAGCACTCGATTCGACCACCGGATCCGCCTCCCCGGATTACGACCGTTTACACGGCGGGGAAAGCCTCCGGAACAAAAGGCATGCATGCCCTCCAATTGTTCCCGCGTCAAGTGGAGGTCTTTGGCCGTCGGGCTGATCAAATCGTAGCCAGAAAGCTCGCGTTTCATCAAACCGCTGTGAGCATGTTTGGAACCGAAAAAGTGATGCCCTATCTCGTGGGCGGCCACTCGCCCCAATGCCCTAGGCAAGAGCTCGGGTGACGACGACACCCCGGGATCATATCCAGCACGGTGTCGCGAGACACGTAGATCACCGAGCTTCTTTGATTTCGGCCATACCAGGCGATGGGCGCACTCTTCCTGAACACCTTGTGTCTTAGTCTCAACCCGTAAGGAAGCTGGGCCACGATAACCACTCTCAACTGTGGCGCCACTTGGTGCGGCGGCAACGAACATCCCCTGTACCACCGCATCCGCGGGGCCGGGGGCTGGGTAAGTCTCGAAACCTCGCGCTCGAGCTCATCGAGTGTAAGGGAGATTTCTAGTCCGCTCGTATCACAAAGCTGCAGCCACAGATAAGCTGGGAACACTTCACCTTGCGGCTTTGCCTCTGAGCCCTCCAGTGAAAATCCTGAAGCAAGAAAGACCGTTCCCACAAACAGCCGCGGCAGCACAGTCCAGAGGCTGAGCCGCTGGCCACGGACGCCCGCCGCTCCGCTGGGCACACTTGCTCTCTTTCATTGTCGGCCTGTTTCGTCTTCATCGTCCACCTCACGCTCCGGAAAAGGGGCGGCTTCCGTTTGTGAGGGGTATTGAAAGCTTCTCTTTTCTAAATAGATACGTTCGCAAGGGGCTAAAGGGAATGGACAAACGATGAGGAACCGGTGAGAAAAACGAGAGCCGTCAAACCATTGATTCTACCAGCGGGTCATGAAACCCAGTTCGACAAGGCACTCATAGGGTGAGAGGAAGAAGGCGCGGGTTAGGCACGACTTGCCCGTTGTCAATTAGCTCTTACCTATTTGCAAACGAAAAAGGGCTCGAGGCGCATGAGAGCCACCGCAAAAATCGAGCTCGGTACGCGTCAGCTCGTTTGATCCCACAAGGAGTCTCGAGTCGCCGTGGATCGAGTCTTTTTAGTTCTCGCTGCGGCTACGGACTCTGCCAAGGCCCACCGCAACGGTGGAGATCGGCTCAGCCGCTGATGTCCACCCATAAATATATATACATCAATAACTTGCATAATCAGATCAAATCATACGAATAGTCACATTCCAAACATTCACAATCAGACCCTCATTCCCTATATTGACGGTGAGTAAGGGGCTCCACCGATGCATCGAGAGGGGTTGAAAGCGGCGTTGTTCCTGCGGGTCGTTTCCTCATCCCGAGAAATCGACCCATGAGAAGAATCAATAGAATGAACCACGCACTCGGCGAGATGGGGACAGAACAGGCCGAAGTCCCCTTAGTATCAAGAATGAAGTGAGAAACATCTCGGATTCCCGGTCATTCGATAGAGCCCGGCAGGAGGTTCATCATGATAACGGAAGCCACCGATTCAAGAACCGTACGGTTTCATCACTTCACCATGGACCTCAAGAATCGTGAGCTACGCAAGCAAGGTCGACTCGTCAAACTCCAACCACAGCCGTTCAAGGTACTCAGCCTCCTCGTCAACCGCCCCGGCGAGGTGGTGACCCGTTCGGATATCCAACAACAGATTTGGAGCGACGACACCTTTGTCGATTTCGATCAAGGCATCAACTTCTGTATCAAGCAGATCCGGACCGCACTCGGAGACGATGCGGCTGAGCCACGCTACCTGCAGACGCTACCCCGGCGGGGCTATCGCTTCATCGCCCCCTCGAGCCGCAATGGTGAGGTGATTTCTTCGGGAGTCGGAACCACTCAGGTCACCCACTCGAACGGCATCTTGAACAAACACCGACTCGCGGTCCTACCCTTTGCCTGCATTTGTCCGGAAGGACAATTCGACTATGTCTCCGACGGCTTGACGGAAGAGCTCATCGTCACCTTGTCCAGAATACGGGACTTGCGGCTCATCGCCCGCACTTCGGTGATGCAATACAAGGGGGCTCCAAAAAGCGCCGCGGAGATCGGCCGAGAGCTTGCAGTAGGCACCATCCTCGAGGGCAGCGTCCGTACCGATGGCAAGGTCATGCGCGTCAATACGGAGCTCATCGATACCGCTACTCAAGAGACCTTGTGGACTCAGGAGTACGACCGAGAGCTCCGTGACGTGTTCGCGGTCCAAGCGGACATCGCTCAACGAATTGCTGACGCGCTCAGAGTCGAATTCGTCCACAAGACGGACCCACAGGTCGAACGCTGGTCTTCGACCAACGTTGAAGCCTACGATTTGTTTTCTCGAGGCCGGTATTTTTGTGACAAGAGGACACACGCAGGACTCAAGAAGGCGGCCGAGTACTTCGAGCAGGCCATCCGACTCGATCCCAACCTCGCCATGGCTCATGCCGGCTTGGCCGAGTCGTTCGTTCTGCAAACAGTCTTCAACTACGCGGACTCCAGAGAGACCATGACCCAGGCAAGAGCGGCCGCTACGAAGGCTTTGGAGCTGGACAAAACCATGTCCGAAGCCCACAACAGCTTGGCCCTCATCAAAATGTTCTATGACTGGGATCTTCAGGAAGCGGAAAGACAGTTCCAACAGGCTATCGAGGTCAACCCGAGCAACCACAGGGCACACCTCTGGTGTTCGATTTGCATGGCTGCCATGCGTCGACTCGATGATGAGGTGGCCCAAATCAACCGCGCCCGTGAGCTCGCCCCACTTTCTATCAACATCAATGCGGTCTACGGGGCCGTACTACGAGACCAGGGTCGCCACGACCGCGCCATAGAACACTTGCTGAAGACGATCGAAATGGAACCGAACGAGCCCACCGCGCACACGGTGCTCGCCGGTGTCTATGCCGAGACAGGGATGTTCGATGAGTGGATGGAAGAATACGAAAAAGCCCTGACTCTCAGAGGAGAATCGGCTCTTGCCGAGCGGCTGTCCCGCGTCTATCTCGAAGCCGGATATCGGGGAACCATGCAACTGGCGGCGGAGGAAATGGCAGCGCTTTCGAAAAACAAATACGTCTCTGCTGCAGAGATCGCCGGCCTCTACGCAGAAGCCGGCAGAACGGACGAGGCATTGACTTGGCTGGAAAGAGCCGTTGAAGCGCGTGACCCCCATGTCATCTTCGTGCAATCTCGGGGTATGAGCCCGACACTTCCTTGGAAGACGAGCTGGTACCATCTCCGGTCGAATCCGAGATTCGAGACCATCCTCGAGAAAGTGGGCTTGGTGAACATTGAATGAGGGACTCTTTCTACTTTCTACTTTCTACTTTCTACTTTCTACTTTCTACTTTCTACTTTCTACTTTCATTGATATCCCGCGAGCGCCCCGCCTGCCGCAGTCGAGCAGTGAGCCATCCCCGCATGCCGCTATTTCAGCTCTGTTCCAAGCAATCTCTCGAATTATGGGACTGACTTACCGTTAGTCAAGTGAGATCCAAACATGTGAAACTGAATTACCCCAAGAAGTAGCGCATTTTCCACCCTTCCCTGGGTAAATGAACCCACACATCCATTCGATTGGATCCAACGTACGTTATTTTGGATCGATTCCTCCCGAAGAGATGTGTCATGCCACTCAAAAATAAAGCATATGTACCATTATTTCCTATGTTTATAGGCCATCTACCCTAATACATATCTCCATACCCATTTGGTACAAATACTGCAAATGAATTGAGGGATGCATGCATGAGGGCCGTCTTGATATGCTGACGGACCTCAATATCCATCAAGTGACAGTCGTGTCGAAACGGAGATCAGCCATAGACTTTGCTGTATCGAAACCCGCAATCCGTTGCTCGAAACACGACCGTCTTCACCAACAGTAATCTAAGGAGGTAATGAATGCGCATCGTCACTCCTATCCTTGTAGCCCTAGCACTCGTTGTGTCTACTGGGGTCTACGCTCAAACCGGTGACGGCAGTCTCCGTGGCTACGCCAGAGACGAGTCCGGTGCTGTCCTACCGGGTGTGACCGTTACGGCCGAGTCGGCAGTCTTGATGGCTCCCAGCGTCGCCATAACGGATGGTACGGGCCAGTACCGTATCCTCAACCTGCCGCCGGGCACGTTCGCCTTGACGTTCGAAATGCCAGGCTTCGCTTCGTATCGGCAGGAAGGCATCGTTCTCCGCGCCGGTGCAAACTACAACGTCGACGCCACGCTCAAGATCAGCTCGGTGCAGGAGACCATCACGGTAACGGCTGAAACTCCCATGCTCGAGATCTCCAAGCCTTCGAACGTGCTCAACATCGAAGGTGAGTTCCAGAAGGAAATGCCCATCCAGGCGCGGAACAACTGGAGCGACTTCCTCGAGCTGACCCCCGGCGTAAACGCCCGACCCTTCGATGACGGCAGCGGCCGCATGGTGTACTTCGGCCACGCCACCGAGCACTTTGCTCACGTCATCCAGCTCGAGGGCATGAACGCCTCCTCCTACCGCGACTCCCAGGTCACCTACGTCGGCATGGACAACGAGATGGTTGCCGACGTTCAAGTGAAAACGGGTGGTGTGGATGCGGCATCGCCTCTTGGCACCGGTCTCGTCATCAACGTGGTGACGAAGAGCGGCGGCAACAGCTTCAGCGGTTCAGCCGGCTTCAACTACCAGAACGAAGGCTGGAACTCCGACAACTCACCCTCCGGTGCGGGCCTTGCCGGCACGCCTTCCATCGCGGCGGTCAAACAGTTCGACGGTTCGGTGGGCGGACCCATCGTTCAAGACAGGGCCTGGTTCTTCGGCTCTTTCCGGGTGTCCCGGATCGAGAGCGGTATCAGCCGCAACTTGGCGGAGATCACCCGCCTCGAGACCCTATCCGGAATGCCGCTCATCGACACCAGCGGTAACTCCTACGGTCAGGTCGGTCAGTTCACACCCTTCAACCAGCAGGTCGAGAACTTCCAGCCGTACGTCAAGATCTCGGGCTCGTTCGGTCCCAACCATGAAGGAACCTTCTACTATCAGCGCGACAACCAGACCAACGGGTCCAACCGGGAGTTTCTCTGGGAGCCCGTATGGTTCGCAAAGACGGGAGGGAGCCTGTATGGCGCCAAACTTACCTCGGTGTGGGGCACCGACACCACCAGCCAGTTCACATTCAACTACAACGACAAGACCGCGGATACCGACTTCTCGAAGACACCTTTGACCGGGCCTTACCAAGGTGTGTATGAAAACTACACGCGGTCCGGCGGGGAGCTGGTCGGCACGGGGATTCTCGTCGCCGGAAACGACGATAGCGCGGGAACCCGCAGCCCCACGGGGATGACCCTGTTCCGCTACGACCTGACTCACTACAGAGAAGGCTGGGGTGGCTCACACGAGTTCCAGACCGGCGTCTTCTTCGCACCCAACAACAAGTATGACTCTATCACCCAATATGCCAACCAGGCGGGAGGCGGCTGGTCGGAATACCAGTTCCGTATGCTCTCGGGAAGCGAGAGCGACCCCTCACAGGGCGCCGTTCCTTTCTACCGCTGGCGCCGGGACGTGGCCGAAATACAGACCATCGGGGCCCGGGACCGCGACCTCGGACTCTACTTCCAGGACTCCTGGAAACCGAATCCGCGGTTGACGTTGAACCTGGGAATCCGACTCGACTTCGTCAAGCGGCACGACAACGTCGAGGACTTCGACCGCATGAAGACCACGGTCTTCGGGCCGCGGGCGGGCTTCTCGTATCTGCTGACTGATGATGCTCGCAACGTAATCCGAGGCTTCGCCGGCCGCGTCCACGAGGCGGTCATGGGCCGGGACAACGTCACCAGCTACACCGGCTCTTCCGGGGGCTCCGGCGGACGGAGCACGCTCATCGAACAGTATGACTACGAGGGTGACGGCATTTGGGATCTCGAGGTCATCAACCCGAGATCCAGCGGTCAGCTCGATCCTTCCGTCGAGTTCAATCCCGACTTGACTCAACCGTTCATCGATGAGTACATCTTGGGATTCCGCAAGCAGTTTCCGAAGCAGTTCGCCATGGACGCCGCGTTCATTCACCGGCGCTACACCAAGACCTATGCGCTGACCGATGTGAACGGGATTTATCCGGACGGTCCGGGACAGCCCTTCATCGGCTTCGGATTGATCGATCCCAACCGGGGCATCATCAACCAGGAGACCAACAACACCTGGAGTAAGCTGGTTTACAGTGCTCTCGAGATCACCGGGACGCAGCGGCTCGGCCGAACGCTACAAATGATGTTCGGCTTCAACTGGCAGTGGCAGCATATGGCCGGCGACTGGAATCCCACGGATCCCGCCCTGTTCATCTCACCGGAGAAGTTTCCTAACAACAGGGGGATCTACATGCCGCGCGGCAACAACGAGCACAACACGCTCAGAAGCTCGAACGACCTGTCCTACGTCCCCACCTGGCGTCGTTTCTCGATCCGCACCGGCCTCACCTACCGCGCAAAGTATGGCATCCGGATTTCGGGCACCTATAGCGGAATGGCCGGTCCCTGGTCGGGTGCGCTCATCGACAATCCCGGAGCGGATCCCCTTTACGGGCCTTCCCGCATTACGCTGGCCGACGGCAGCACCCAGGCCAATCCATTGGCCACATCGTACCGCCTCGTCGGCGAGGACCGCGGCACGGGTTGCGAGCTGACCAACCTTCCCGATAACGGCTCGTACTGCGACGGGCAGGCTCGTGCTCCCGTGATCCACAACTTGAGCCTCAACCTCGGAAAGACCTTCACCTTGGGCGCCAGCCGCGAGTTCGAGGTGCTAGGGAAGTTCTTCAACGCCTTCAACTGGAGCGGTCACCATCAGATGACCTACAGCGGCGCCAACCGAGTGTACGGTTCGAACTACTCAGAGTTGCGGAGTCTTCAGAATCCCCGGGGCTTCCAGCTCAGCCTCCGATTCCGTTTCTAGTTCTAGGTTCGTTTAAGAAAGCCTAGATACGACGGGGCCGCCGCACTAACCAAGTGCGGCGGCCCAATTTTTATTGGGGAAGCGACAGCACTAGAACTCAAGAACTCAGAACTCGAGCACTCAAGAATAGAGAACTCAGTACCCAAGTACTCGAGAATTCGGATCCGGAATAAGATCTACCAAGGTAGTTCGGTCGACTCCAAAGAGAACCACGATCCTATGGTCATTTGAGGGCCCTCTCCATGCTTGAGTACTTGAGTGCTTGAGTGCTCGAGTACTTGAGTTCTCTATTCTGGTACAATCAATCCACCATGCGGCTTTCGTCACTACTCATCGTCCTGTCGTTCATCAATGCTACCTCGCAGGCTCAATCGCAGAACGAGATCCTTGGGCTCTATCCGGAGTTCGAACCGTGCGAAGCGCTGGTCCTGGGCTTTGGTGAGCTCATTCAGCACCATCCTAAGACGCTCGTCGATATCGTAACGGCACTGGACGGCAAGATACCGATCGTCGGCGTGGTGGGGGATCATGTTCAATATACAGACGTCATCCAGCACCTCGACAAAGCCGGGGTTTCAGCCAAAAACCTTCATCTAGCCGAAGTTCCCGTGGTCGGCATGTGGATCCGCGATTTCGGCCCGTCTTTCATTCGGCTGCCCGACGGGCAGTTCATGGCTCTAGACGCTCTCTACATCCGTAGGGACCATATGCCCGATGACTGGATCCCTCGCTATCTGGCCGGGTACTTCAAGCTCCCCGTCGCCGATGTCCCCCTCCGACTGAACGGCGGCAACTTGCTCGCGAACGGTGAAGGGTGGCTTTTCACCACCACACAGGTCATTGCGTTCAACATGAGGGATGGTGTCAGCCAGGAAGAGATTGGCGGTCTTTTGCGGCGCTACTACGGGGCCGAGCATTGGATGGTATTCGAGCCGCTGTCCGGCGAGCCCACCCAACACATCGACATATTCATGACACTCGTGGCACGCGACACCGCCGTCGTGGGCGCATTGGATGCGAAAGAGGACCCCGTCAACGCTCGCCTTCTCGACGAGGCGGCGGCGCAATTGTCAAAAGCTCAAACCCGAGCCGGGCCGATGAAGGTGAACCGTATCCCCATGCCCAGCCACGCAGACGGAAAGTGGCGGACTTACACCAATGTTATTTTCGCCAATGATACGCTTCTCATACCCGCCTACCCCGATGTCAGCCCCGAGTTGGATGAGAAGGCTCTCGAAATCTACACCGACTTGCTACCGGACCGGCGGATCGTACAAATCGATGCATCCACAATCATCCAAAAGAACGGGTCTTTACATTGCATTTCCATCAACGTACCGGAGCTCACGAAATGATTTACTGTCACCCTGAGGTAGCCGGCGGTGCAAGAACGTAAGAAAGAATCAAATTGGAAGCATCGAGCCTTCACCGAAGAAGAAGCTTTGGGCACCTCTGGGTGGATGCCTCGGGCTTGCTTTGATCCTATACCTCTTCTTCAGCTTTAGCGGGGAGCGGAATGATGACCGGTCCAAGAGCGGCCTCGAGGATCTCAACGTCATACTCATCACTATCGACACGCTGAGAGCCGATTTTGTCAGTGCTTATGGAGCCGGAAGGGCGAGTACGCCTCATCTCGATCGCCTGGCGGAAGAGGGCGTTTTGTTCGAGAGATGTATAGCCCAGGTTCCGTTGACTCTGCCTTCCCATGTCACGATTCTTTCTGGAACATACCCTCTTCACCACCGAGTCAACGACAACGGCGGTTTCATGGTGCCTGGCACGTTGAGGTTGGCCAGCGAGGTCCTGCAGGAAAGGGGGTTCGCGACTTCCGCGTTCATATCCGCCTTCGTCCTCCATTCGAAGTGGGGGATCAATCAGGGTTTCGACATGTACTCGGATGACTTCGATCGAACGACGTACGGGAGCATGTTACTAGAGAACGAGAAGCCCGCGGAGGAAGTACTGGAAGAGGCCAAGACGTGGCTGCGGACAAACAAGAGCCCCCGATTCTTCACTTGGATTCATCTCTTCGAGCCGCACAGTCCCTATGTTCCGCCGCCCCCCTTCGACAGGTACCCGGACGAGCCCTATCGGGGGGAGGTGGAGTATGTCAATCATGCGGTGGGAAATTTCGTCAACTTCCTCGAGGAGCAGGGGCTTTTCGACAAAACCCTGCTCATTGTGACCTCGGACCATGGAGAAGGCCTGGGACAACACGGTGAGCAGGGACACGGCTACTTCATTTATGAATCCACTGTGTGGGTTCCTTTGGTGATACGGGCCCCTTTCCGATTCCCTGTAGGCAGAGTCCGGGGTCTCGTGGAGCTCGTCGATCTGGCGCCGACCATTCTCGATGCTCTTGCGATTCCCATACCGGACTCGTATCAGGGAGAGTCACTTTTAGGTCGCATGTTCGGAGATGAGCCTAAAGAAGGGGGCACGGCTTACACGGAAACATTCTACCCGAGGCTCCACTACGGTTGGTCCGAGCTGCGAGCCCTGTATCGAGAAGACTGGAAGTACATATGGGCACCGGACGAGGAGCTCTATAATCTGGATGAAGACGAGAGAGAAGGAGAAAAACCTTGCCGAGACGCATTCTGCTGAAAGGCGCGAGCTAGACGAGGAGTTAAAGAGCTTCATTGCGAGTAAGTCCGTTGACGGCCTTTCTCCAGCCGCGAACCTCCTCGATGAAGAAGACAGACAGAGGTTGGAGGCTTTGGGATACGTCACTGACTCAGCTGCTGTTGACGGGGAAGATGATCTGCCGGATCCCAAAGACAAGCTCGCTGTCCTCAACGCCATTGATAAAGCCACCGAGCTCGTCAAATAGAAGACGGTATGACGAGGCGATGGACATGTTGAAAGCCATCATCACCGAAGAGCCCGACATGGCTCGCGCCCACACGCTCATGGGGCAGTGCTATTATGCGAAGGGGATGCACGCAGAGGCACTCGGGAGCCAACGCCATGTGCTTAGACTCAAGCCCGATGACAATTTCGCCAAGTTCGAAGTCGTCGCCGCTCTTCTCAATCTCGGTGAGCTCGATCAGGCCATAGAAGAAGCGGGAGCGTTTCTCGCGGTCTATCCGGAGGACCACAATCTTTTGGAGATGCTGGGATTCGCCTACTTTTACAAAAAGGATTACGACAATGCCGTCAAGTTTCTAGAGGAATCCATCCGCATCGAAGAGAGCTCTTCAGCCTTGAGCAAGCTTGGAGAGATTCACGCCATGCGGAAGGATTACCCCGCAGCGGAGTCCTACATCGGGCGGGCGCTCCATATCAATCCGAGGTCAAAGGGCTCTTATTTCACCTTGGCGCTCATCGAAGAAGCCAAAAGCGATGTGAGAGCCGCCATCGTTTATTACAAGAAAGAACTGGAGAACTATCCCGACGACTATCGATCCTCATACAATCTGGCCAACGATTTGAGAGAACTTGGCAACCATGAAGAGGCTATCCAATATTATCGGAGCACCGTTCAGGCGAACCCTCGATTCAATATGGGGTATTTCATGATTGCCAAGTATAACCTCGCCCGAAACGAGAATCTCGATGAGGCGATAGAGCTCTGTAAGAAGGGAGTCCGGATAGAACCTCGGGACCGATACACACTTCAGGGCTATCAGATTCTGATGGAAATCTACGCGAAGCGCGGAGATAAAACGAATTACGACTTTTATCTCGCGAAGGGAGACGAACTCTACAGGATTCTCAGGGAAACGGGACAAATCGCTCCTCAGTGAGTCGGCTGTCCCTACTATTTATTTGTCAGTATTAGAAGAGTTGAGTCGCGAATTGTATGCTATCCATACCCACGGGGCGACAAGTGCCGTCGATGATGGACCCTGCATCGGTGGTTTCAGTGAGTTAAGCTGCGCCTTCCGAATTCTCAATTTCTTGATTTCCCGATTTCTTGAATTCCTTACTGTGCTTCGAAAATCTCACTTCCACTACTAAAAGCTGCCCACGCAAACCAAAAAGCAACAAAGGAATCCAATAGAGGCTGGAGCTCGGCGCCGGCTAAAGTTCCCTCGATAGCCTCGCCCTTCAAGTTCCAACGACTGCCCGTCTCTTGGTCTCGCAGTTTGAAGGGGAACGTCCCCTCGTCGACGAGCTCGAAGCTGAGCGTCATCTCTTCCGCCATGGTGGGATCGCTGGGTTTGCGGGAGAAAGCCAACAGCATTTCTGACCCCCGGTCGTAAACCACGACGACGGGCAGCCCATTGACGTCGTCATTGATGACCCTTCTGCCGTCCCCTCGGCTCAACAAACTCATGGAGCAAGCGCGTGGTGCCCCCTCGTTTCTAATGCCAAGGACCGTATCCTTCATGGGAAGCCGGGTATCGACGGTGCTTTGAGGAAAGAGGAGATCGTTAGTGTTGACTTCGCCGTAGTCACCATAAGGATACCGATCGTAGTTGCGGTCGAAACCCGTATTCTGACTGACGACGGTCGTCTCGAGGTAGAGTGCCTTCCAAGCCTGCCAGCTCATCTGCGCCACGGGCAACAACTTAGGAGTCGTTCCTTGGAGCGCTCCGCAAATCGACTGCGAGGCCACAATCGCACGATGGGTTTCTTCTTCGACTTCGAGCACGGACTTACAGAGAGGCTGGAAGTCAACGCCCATCTGCCCTTCTTTGGCATTGCTTTCAATGATCTGGCCGACGATCGGCAGTCCAACGGCATCGGTGACGTTCGCGTCGGAGCGCGCTACAACATCCTCAGTGGTCCCCTCGTCGCGACCATCGGGGGACGCGTCAAGTTCCCCACTGGAGAGTTCGTCAACGATGCCGAGATCATACCCGTCGGAGAAGGACAGTATGATTTCGAGGTCAAAGGCGAGCTGCCCCATTCGTTCTGGCCCCGTCCTGCTTACATCACCGGCCTCATCGGCACCAAATTCCGCACGAAGAAAGAAGAAGACGGCATCAGCTACGGAGACGAGATCTTCTGGAGCGCCGAAGGAGGCTACGATGTGAGCTCCCGCATCATGCTCAAGTTAATGTTTTGGGGTCTCTATAGGTTTTAGGAAAGAACTCAAGAACTCAAGAAATCGAGAATTCAAGAAATCAGGAATTCAAGAATTGCAGACATGAGACCGGCGAACCGCACTCCGGAAATAGTTCCATTCATTGACTTTCCTTGGTTGTGGTAAAATCGCATACAACGAGTTTGTAAAGGGAGACGAACATGCTCATGGGGTTACAACAAGGGTCGATCAACGTGGGTAGTAAAACAGTCTTGGTGGCTCTATTCGTGGCGTCTTGTCTTGTCGCAGCGACAACCAGCGCGGCCAAGGATGAACGGCTCGAGCGGATGCCGGAAAAATACAGAGACTGGTTAGAAAAAGAAGTCACATATATCATCACGCCTCGTGAGCAGGATGCTTTCCTCAACCTTCAGTCGGTGGAGGAGTGGGAGGCATTCATTCAGGCCTTTTGGCGTCGGCGAGATCCCGATTCTCTGACACCCGTGAACGAGTTCAAAGAGGAGCACTACCGTCGTCTCGAGTACGCCAACACGTACCTTGGCCGCGAGTCCTCCGTGCCGGGTTGGATGACCGACCGGGGCAAGATGGCCATCATCCTTGGAGAACCGGACGACCGCGAGACGTTCTTGAGCGTGGGATGGCTCTACCCCACCGAAGTGTGGTTTTACCAGGCTAACAAGGAGAAGAGTCTGCCACCGCTCTACCTCCTATTCTTCAGAGACAACAACGCGGGTGCTTATCGACTCTTCAACCATGTCCTCGATCAGCCCGAAGACCTTATGCCTTCGCAACCGCTCGACCCGGAGAACTCCCGAAGGGATGCTTACGACCTTCTCCAGCAGATCTCTCCCGAACTGGCACACGCAACCATTACGATGCGCGCCGATCAGGGGCCCTTTGCCGGGCTCCACCAATCCGACGTTTCGAGTCTCGACTTCCAACTTCTCCTCTCGGACATCTACGAGTCCCCTTTCAAAAAGGTGGACATCAGCTATCTCGATGCGGCCGACGAAGCCCGTGGCCTCGTGGAGAGCGAGTACATCTTCAATTACGTACCGAACTTCGCTGTGGCCAATGTCATCGCCGGTCCCGGAGGAACGAGCTTTGTTCATTACAGTGTCGAGATCGAGCCCCAACATATGACACTCGCAAAGGATCCCGACGCAGGCGTCTATTACACCCGCTTCGAGTTGAGGGGTGAGGTCACGACACCCGAAGAAGACAAGCCCATCTACCAGTTCACAAAAGAGCCCTTCATAAGGCTTACCGAGTCCCAGTTCCAAGGTGTCTACAGTCGACCGTTTTCCTATCGGGACATGTTTCCACTGGCAGAAGGTGACTTTCGCTTCCGCGTCGTGCTGAAGAATCAAGCACGGAGCGAGTACACCATTTTCGAGACCGAGCTTCATGTCCCGGCTCGAACCGAGGCGCCTTTTCTCGGGGCACCGATCCTCCTCTACGGAACCGGTGAGATGTCGGACTCGGAAGCAACCAACGCCTATCGGACGTACCAGTTCGGGTCGCTCAGACTCGAGCCCAATGCCAAGCGGGCCTTCGTGATCGGAGAAGCCTTAACAGCCTTTGTTCCCATCGACAACGCGAGCCCGGAGCATCAACTCCGACTTCGTCTCGTGAACCAGGAAGACCCGCCTCGAACGATCGCTCAACAGCAATCACCTTTGGTGAAGTACGAGGGGAGACCCATCGTGGAACGCATGCCCCTTGTTGAAATCACAGGAGGTCACTACCGCCTGGTCGCCGAGCTGCTCGATCCTTCCGGGACGACCCTCGAGACCACGACGGCCGACGTCGACGTTACCCCTCGAACCGAGATCCCGCGTCCGTGGGTGATGCGGGAGAGTATCAACGGTGAAGATGTCGGTCTCGTCAAGGCCGCCTTGGCAGAGCAGTACCTTCAGTTGGGCGATTCAGCCAAGGCTAGAGAACTGTATCAAGAGGCTCTCGACGACAACCCCAATCTGACGACACCTCGCGTCGTTTTGGCGCGCTACCAGCTCGACGAAAAACGTCCTGTAGAAGCGATCAAACTACTCGAACCCGCCTACGCCCAGAATAGAGAGAGCGTGCCGGTCCTTTTGACTTTGGGTGACGCCCACTTCGAGGTGAAGAACTTCCAACGTGCCGCCGAGCTCTACGAAGCAGCGCTCATCCTGCGCCCGCCGGATACGTCACTCTTCAACGCCCTGGCCGTGTCTTACGCACAACAAGGCAATTCCGATAAAGCCATTCATTACCTCGAACGCTCTTTAGAGCTCGACCCCAATCAAGAGCAGATCAAGACCCTCATGGGACAACTGAAAAATCCGTCGACTCCGCAGAAATAGATTTGGGGTCAGTTTTTGAGGATTCAGACCGCGTCCTTCAAGACGTCCAGGTACTTGGCATAGGCAAACCTCTCGTCCAGCCAGAGACGGAGGCAACAGTCTCGGGACATTGCAATCTGCTGGCTAAACCCATCTCTGTTATCAATTTGCAGCGAACCCGCTCACCGGATATAGTATTTCCTCGAGTCTCGTGACGACACTGAATGCTGTCTCAGATTGACGCGGAGGTAACCATGAGAACACCGAGCCTTGTTGTCCTGCTGGTCGTTGGAGCCTTGTTCGCGAGCTTCCCAAGTTACGCCCAATCGACCGCATCCGACGACACACTCACGATGGCGCTTACGGGTGATTCGATCATTACCCGAAAGCTATCCGTCTATGAGGAAACCGAATTCCTCGAGATGATCAAGCTCATTCGAACGGCAGACGTCGCCTTCACCAACATCGAGATGTTGTTCCACGACTACGAGTCCTATCCGATGAACGAGAGTGGCGGCACGTACATGCGTGCCGAGCCAGAGCTTGCGAAAGAACTGGCGTGGGCGGGCTTCGACATCGGTTCACTCGCGAACAACCACACGGGGGACTACGGGGTCCCGGCCATGCAGTTGACCATGCGGCACGTTCGGGAAGCTGGTATCGTTGCGGCCGGAACCGGCGATAGCCTCATGCAAGCCCGAGAAGCCAAGTTCCTGGAGGCCGCCGAAGGAAGGGTCGCCTTGATCTCCGTCGCTTCGACGTTTCCCGATCACGCCCGAGCCGGCAAGTCCCGAGGTGACATACCGGCGAGACCCGGTTTGAATCCTCTACGCTACGACACGACCTATGTGGTCACCCGGGAGCAACTCGAGACCCTTCGTGACATGTTGAAGGGACTGGGACAAAGAGTCCCCGAATCCGGCGATGAGCTTACCGTCCTCCGCAATCGTTTCGTTGTCGGGGACAAACCCGAGGTGCGAATGAAGGCCAATGGCGAAGATGTCGAAGAGATTACGGCCGTCGTAAGAAACGCTGCCGGTCTTGCCGACTACACCATCGTGGCCGTCCACGGGCACGAAAGCAAAGGCAGCCGAGACATCCCTGCTGATTTCCTCGTGGAGTTCTCAAAGGCGATGGTCGACGCAGGCGCAGATGTCGTACTCGGCCACGGACCTCACGTCCTGCGCGGCATCGAGATCTACAAAGGGAAACCCGTCTTCTACAGCCTGGGCGATTTCATGTTTCAAAACGAGACCGTCCTTCGTTTGCCCCATGAGAATTATGAGCGATACGGTTTGGGCCCCAATACCCACGGGTCCGACTTCAACGCCGCCCGCTATGACAACGACCGCAGTGGATTCCCCGCGACACCGGAGATCTGGGAGTCCGTCATCGCCATGCCGAAGTTCAGAGACGGTGAGCTTTCCGCCGTCGAGCTTCATCCCATCACGCTCGGATACGGCAAACCCTCCACGGTTCGTGGCCGCCCGATGCTTGCGACCGGCGAATTGGCGGAAAAGATCATTGGAGATTTGCAGCGATTGTCCAAGCCATTCGGGACGGAAATCACTTTCCGGGACGGGATCGGAGTGGTGAGCTTGGGGGCGAAGGCCACAAACTAGAACTCAAGAACTCAAGAACTCAAGAACTCAAGAACTCGAGAATTCAAGAACAAGGAGGAGACAGTCAAATGTCATCGAAAAGAGCGTTGATTCCTTTTTTCGTCACCCTTGCCGTCATATCTGTTGTCGGGTGGGCTGCGAGGACGGATGTCTCCAAGAGGATCGAGAAGATACACGAACAGTTTGTTTTTGCCGATACGCATTCACATCCGAGTCGTTTTCACCGTGCCAACGTACCAAAGATCGATCTGGAGGAGATCGCACGCTACCAACGCTCGCTCATCGATGTCGTCGTCTGCTGCGTCAGCACCGACGCTATCTACACCGGCAATTACATCGAGCGCGACGGAACGAGGATCGAAGGCGGCAACCGTATCGGCCGTAAAGACGGACATCGTCCGAAGCCCGGCGAGCCTTTCGCCTTCACCCTTGACCGGTTCGACCGCATCATGAAAAACATCGAAGATGGCGACGCGGCGCTCGCCGCCAGCCCCTCGGCGGTTCTCGAAGCCAGAAAGCAGGGAAAGCTCACATTGCTACCTGCACTCGAAGGCGGCGACGGACTGGAAGCCCGTATCGACAATCTGGAAAAGCTCTATGACAAGGGCCTCCGTCTCCTACAGCCCGTTCACTTTCGTGCCAACGCACTCGGGCACATCCAAACTTACCCTTACTCTCCCGGCGGCTTGACGGAGTTCGGCGAAGAAGCCGTCAAGGCATGCAATCGGCTCGGAATCTTGATCGATCTGGCCCACGCCAACACCCAGACCATTATGGATACACTCGCCATATCGACACATCCCGTGCTGTTCAGCCACACGGAGTGCAACGCTCTCGAGGAAGGCGACCGGCATCTGACGGACGGCGAGATTAGGGCTATCTCAGCGAAAGGGGGTCTCATCGGCATTTGGCCAAGTGGCGACACCCTCCCCAAGATGGCGGATTTGGTCGAGCACATCGACCACGTCAAGCAGCTCGTGGGCGTCGATCACGCCTCCATCGGCAGCGACCTACGAGGAATGAGTAGCTACACGGAAGGCTTCGGAGAAGAAGCCAATTTTCTAGCCATTGCCGAAGCGCTGCTCGACCACGGCTATAGCGATGAGGAAGTGGGAAAAGTGATGGGTGGTAACTTCATGCGAGTCTGGAAAGAGGTGACGAATGAGAATTAAGGGTGGTTCGCTACTGACGATGTCACTCACCTTGCTGTTCGTATTTCTGCTGACAAGTGTTGCCCAAGCCAAAGACAAGGATTCGTTCGCCAAAGTGGAGCAAATCGTTTTGGAAGCCAAGGAGGAGTTCGGGACACCAGCCATTTCCGTGGCACTGGTGATGAACGACGAGTTGGTTTGGGCCAAGGGTTTCGGGCTCGCTGATGTAGAGAACCAAGTCCCTGCGCAAGCGAATACCGTCTACCGCATTGCCTCCATATCCAAACCGATGGCGGCCACGGCCGTCATGCAGCTTGTCGAGCAGGGGCGTGTCGACATCGACGACCCCATTCAGAAATACGTATCCTACTTTCCCCAAAAACCTCTCGAGATCGCGGTCCGAAACGTCATGTCTCATACCTCGGGTGTCCGCCACTACAAACCCGGGGAGATGGATATGAAAGACCACTTCTATTCGGTGGAAGAAGCCATCGAAATCTTCAAAGACGACCCGCTGCTTTTCACGCCGGGAACTCTATACAGTTACTCGAGCTATGCCTACAACCTCTTGGCCGGCGTCGTGGAGGCGGCCTCGGGACTCACATTCGAGGCCTATATGAAGGAACACGTCTGGGGACCGGCGGGTATGACCGTGACACGTCTCGAGCATCAAGGTGAGATCGTGCCCCACCGGGCGCGGCAATATGTCAAGGCGGGTCCCAATGGAGCGGTCGAGAACGCCCCGTTTGCCGACCTCAGCATCAAGTGGGCTGGTGGTGGCATCATTTCTACCGCGGAAGATTTGGCGCGCTTCCATATTGCCTTGAACACGGGCAAGCTCCTCCAACCCGAGACGTTGGAGGAGATGTACACGCCCTTCAAACTGGCCGACGGCAATGAGACGAACTACGGGCTTGGGTGGTCGATCTACAAAGACGACCAAGGCCGGAGATGGATCAATCACGGGGGCGGAGCCACGGGAGGCAGCACCTTTCTCCTGAGGCAACCGGAGAGTAAGCTGGCCGTTGCCATCATGTGCAACGTTCAAAACGCCGGAGACCGGCTCGAGTTGGCTTTGAAAATCATCGAGGCTGCTACAGCCGATCAATAAGCCGGCTGCTTGGTAGGACGGCTTCTTTTTTCCGAACGCTGCATCAAATGCTTCTCGTGGCGGAGGATCTGCAGGATAGCGGGAATACAGGCCCCACAATAGGCACCGGCGGCACATGCGGACACGATCTGCTCCATCCGCGTCGCTCCGTTCCGCACGAGCTCTCGAACTTGTTCGTCAGAAATTTCTTCGCAAGGGCAGACCATCATGTGCCGATATCCTCCGATCCAATAATGTTGCGCTGACGTTCTATATTAGCAAGGAAGGGAATGGACAGCCAAAATCTCTGGTTTGACTGGACATCTACTTCGTCACCAGCTTCTCATGCTTGATGCGAAGCTTCTCTTCATCCGCAAGTCCAGACTCGAAGCCCAGTAAAGCTCCTTCCCAGGAGCCGTATTGTGGGTTCGGAAGCATAATCCAGCGTGTCCCCCAGTAATCCGAGTACTCATCGATCCATCTTGCTCTTTCCTCGACGGAGGCTTGCCCGATGGGTACGAAGTCTCCCATGTTGTCGCCGACGAGAAGCAGCACTCGGTACCCTGAGGCGACTTCCTTCCGGCGCGGCGTCTTATCAGACTTGTCCCATTCCGGCCTTTCCCCTCGCGTAAGAAGTGTGTCGCGCTTCGTGTCGAGAGGAAAACCCAACATCTCGAGGTTTGTCCGGGTAGCTTCTTCCACTTCGTGGCGCCGGTTGGTCACGTAGAAGACCGTCACCCCTTTGCCGGCGGCGTAGCGGGTGAACTCGAGTGCTCCCGGTATCGCCGGCGCGCGGGCTTCTTCGCACCACTGATGCCAAGTATCCGTGCTAAACACGGCTCCACGTAGGATGAGTCGCGCCTCATAGGGCGAGTTGTCCAAAACGGTCTCATCGACATCGAGAATCACCGCCGGCGGGCGCATGTCGAATCGACCCTCCTGCTCGAGCGCGGCCGTCCAAGAGGGATCCTTCAATGCTTTCTCTAGAGCTTCTTGCGCCCTCAGGTAGCTCTGCTTAGCCAAGATTTTGAACTCGGCCGCAGTTTGTGTCCAAAGCACACTGTTCAGCAGTTCGTGCGTCTGGCGGATCGCCGGCCTCTCATCTTCCGGTAGCCGAGGCCCTCCGGTCGAGGCGCAAGCCGCGACAAATATCAACAACAACCCATGCGTGGTAAAACGGAATCTCGGTTTCCACATGTTTGCCTCAAGGCGCAGGCGCGGTCGGCAGCTGCCCAGAGCGGTCGCGCAGGGCAACTTCTCCCAAAGCGAAGGCGCTTACCGACGTCGCCCAAAAGCTCGCCGGAATGATCCCTATGCAAAACAGGAGAATTCCAAACTGAGAGATGAGATTCGCCAAGAAGACGATGAGAAAGGCGAGCAAGTAGTTGCCGATGTTTCGTCGGATGAACTCCCAATTCGGTCGGACCTCAAAAGCCGCCCCAAAGTTGCCCGTGAGCGCGAGCCGGATCAAGGCTGCAGGGAAGTAGAAGACAACACAGAGCATCAACAGGGCAAAGAAGAGGACTAGAACCGCCAATAAGACGCTCACGGCGATCGAAGGATCATCACCGCCCAAACCAATGCCGAGACCCAGCGCCCCAACAACATAGAGGAGGATGATCGGCATCACGTAAACGAAATAGGCTCCAACGGCCATGGCACCATCCACGAAGATGCCTCCCAAATCGTCCCACTCTGGCAGTGGATAGGCTTCTCCGCGAGCTGAGCGGCGGATGAGTCGCACCATATAGCCGGCAACGAAGAAAGAGCCGACGATGAATATCGCCAGCAAGGAGAACAAAGATCCCAGCAGAATTTTCTTTACCCAATCCGGGTCCTGAAAGAAGAAACTCAGTGAGCGTCCAAAGTCCACACTGGACCCAGGTTGAGGTGGGTTAGCGGGAGGACCCGGTGGAGCTGGAGGCGTTCCGTCCGACGGCGCCGACGGCTGAAAGGAATTAGATTCGTCCATGGTACCACTCCTCTACGCGACTGAACCGAGTGATGAGACTACGGAACAGGAATTTGAGGGATGAGCGTTTCAAGTGTACAACATGCGGGCCAACGCGGGAAATGTTTTGATCTTGCCTTTTCACGAGACAACGCCACTGGCTTTGATCTTTGGTGTACGTTAGAATTACAAGTTCCGATGCACCGACAACAAAATATGGGAATGGATAGCGCTTTCGCGTTCGGCAAGAAACGGAATCCTTTTCTCCCGATCGTCACGCTTGGGTTACTCATGGCCGGAGCTTCCTGTTCATTGAAAAAAACGGCCGTCAATACCATGGCGGACGTATTTGGCGAGGGGGAGCAGGTCTACCTGTCCGACGAGGATCCGGAGCTCATTGCGGCGGCACTTCCTTTCAATATGAAGACCCTGGAGACGCTGCTCGCTTCCAATCCGGAGCACCGAGGTCTCCTGACTTCGGCAGCGGCGCTGTTTTCACTCTATGCCAATGGTTTCGTCGAACCCGAGGCCGATCAAATCGAGGATGAGGATTATGACCGGGCCGAAGAAATCCGGCGGCGATCCGCGCGACTATACCTGCGAGGTTACAACTACGGTCTCCGGGGCCTCGAAGTCGCCCACCCTGGGTTCCGCGCACTACTTCCACGAGAGCCTGAACAGGCAGCGAAAGAGCTTGGCCTGGACGATGTGCCGCTTGCGGTCTGGACGGCGGTGGCACTGGGTGCGGCCATCAGTGCTTCCAAGGACAACCCAGAGGCGACGGCGGACATAGCCGTTGTGGGCGCGCTACTTCAACGAGCCTTGGAGCTCGACGAGGACTACGATGAAGGTGCGATCCATGGGTTCCTGTTGAGCTACGAAGCCGGTCGGGTGGGCGGTTCGCGGGACCAGATGCGACGACACTACGAGAGGGCTATCGAGCTTTCCAGTGGAAACCGTCTATCGGTTTATCTGAGCTGGGCCGAAGGTGTTTCGGTCCGCGACCAGAATCGAAAAGAATTCCTCGAGCTCTTGGACAAGATCCTCAGCTTCGACGTCGATAGCCACCCCTCGAATCGCCTTCTCAATATCCTTGCTCAGCGGCGCGCTCGTTGGCTGCAAGGCCGTATCGACGAGCTTTTCTTAGAAGGAGAAATACCTTGAACAAGAAAACGGCTGCCGCCCTGCTATCGATTCTTCTCTTTTTGAGTCTGGCTCTGCCTCTTCAAGCGAAAGTCATCCTCAGATTGGGCACGCTCGTTCCTCAGGGGTCGGCGTGGGACAAAATTCTGCGCCGGATGGGCTCGGAGTGGAAAGAAGCTTCCGGCGGTGACGTCACCCTCCGAATCTACCCTGGCGGCACCGTGGGCGACGAATCCGAGATGATCCGCAAGATGCGTATCGGTCAGCTTCAGGTCGCCGCCATTTCGAACGCCGGACTGGCCGAGATCGACTCCCGAGCCTACGCTGTCATGCTACCCATGATGTTCGAAAGCTACGCGGAGTGGGATTACGTCCGCCAGAAGATCAATCCGATTCTGGAAGAAAATCTGGCCGAAAACGGATTCATCGTTCTGGCCTGGTCCGACGCCGGATGGGTTTATTTCTTTTCCAATCAGCCCATGCGGACGCCGGCCGAGCTCAAGCAGATGAAACTGGCAGGCTCGATTTCCGAAACGAGAACCGTCGACATATTCAAATGGGCCGGATTCAATCCGGTTCCTATCTCCATGGTGGACATGCTCACTGGTTTACAGACTGGTCTCATCGATGCCGCCTATATGCCTATCATGTTGGCTGAAGCCTCGCAGTTCTACCGGCAGGCCAAACACATGACAGACCTCAAGTGGGCGCCGCTCCAAGGCGCTCTTGTCATGCATGAGCGTGCATGGAAGCAGCTTTCATCCGAGCAAAAGGACATGGTGATGCGAACGGCCAAGGACGTCGGTGAAGAGCTCAAGCAAGACATTCGGCAACACGAAATGCGCTCATTGCAGGCAATGAAGAGCCGCGGGCTCCAAGTATTGTCCTTGAATGACTCCGCTCGTGCTGAGTGGCAAAAGACGGCCGAGAAGGCCTACCCTCGAGTTCGCGGCAATTTGGTGCCACCCGAGATCTTCGACGAGGTCGTGAGGCTTCGAGACGAGTTCAGGGCGACATCCAGCCGTTCTTCGCAATAAGAGCCAAACGGGTGGTCGGCCGAGATGCAACTTCAAGATAATCAGGCGCCAACACCGCCAAGAAAACTCAACGCGTTCGAAGATAGCCTCTCTGTAATTGCCCTCCTCCTAATGGCGACCTTGCCTCTACTGGAGATCGTCGTTCGCAAGTTCTACCCGAGCGGCATTCCCGGTTCTTCGATCTGGGTGCAGCATCTCGCACTCTGGGTGGCGTTTCTTGGAGCCGCCATTGCGGCACGACGTGGAGAGCTCCTTTCGTTGACCACCGGATCGACATTGCTGCAAGGTCGATGGAGACAAGCGGCCGAGATTCTGACGGCCGGGGTCAGTTTCGCTGTATGTACCGTGCTAGCCCTGGGCAGCTTCGAGCTCGTCACCGTGGAGAGAGAAGGTGGACGCATCTTAGCGCTGGGGCTTCCCGTATGGGTGGCTCAGACCATCATGCCCATCGGATTTGCGGCCATCGGCCTCCGCATATTGTGGAGGGTCTCTTCCTGGTGGGGCCGTGGCCTTGCCGCCGGCTTCGTGTTGTTTCCCCTTATCTTGAGTTGGGCCGAGGAGTTGCCCGGAAGCGGTATTCTGATACCTCTTCTAGCCGTCATGCTCTTGGCAACTGCTCTAGGTGCTCCAATATTCGTGGGGCTCGGTGGCATTGCCGCCATCCTGCTCTGGAACATCTATGACCCCGTTTCTGCCATTCCCCTCGAAGCTTATAGCCTTGCCTTGAAACCCATACTGCCCACGATACCGCTGTTCACTCTGGCCGGCTTCATTCTGGCCGAGGGCGGCACACCCAACAGGCTTGTGGGGCTCTTTCGTGCACTTTTTGGATGGATGCCCGGGGGCGTAGCTGTGGTAGCAGTCGTCGTTTGCGCCTTCTTCACGAGTTTTACCGGTGGTAGTGGCGTTACCATCCTCGCAATGGGTGGCCTGCTCTACCCCATGCTGCTCGAGGAAAAACACTCCCACAAATTCAGTACCGGACTTCTCACATCTGCCGGATCGCTGGGTTTGCTCTTCCCGCCTTCTTTGGCTGTCATTCTTTACGGACTGGTGGCCGAAGTCGAGATCCGTGGCCTATTCGTTGCCGGCTGGCTGCCGGGCATGCTGGAGATCTTGCTCGTTGCCACCTTCGTGATACTCCACAGCCGACGCACGAAAGTATCCCGAGTGGCGTTTGAAGGCAGAAGAGCGCTGGACGCCTTATGGCAGGCCAAGTGGGAAGTCGCCATTCCCGTCGTCCTACTGGGGAGCATCCTCGGTGGTTTGGCCACCCTCGTGGAAGCTTCAGCGGTGACCGTGCTCTATGCTTTCGTTCTCGAATTCTTCGTCCACAAAGACCTGACGATCCGACGCGATCTCCTTCGCGTCCTCGCTAACGCCGCTGTCTTGATTGGGGGTGTCTTGACCATCCTGGGCGTAGCGCTCGGCTTGACGAACTATCTCGTCATCGCCGAAATTCCCTACCTCGCTGTCGAATGGGTGCAATCATTCGTCCAATCACCATTGTTTTTCCTCTTGCTACTTAACGTCTTTCTTCTCATCGTCGGCTGCTTGATGGATATCTACTCGGCCATAGTGGTCGTCGTTCCTTTGATCGCACCTTTGGGACTGCATTATGGCGTCGATCCTTTTCACCTAGGAATCATCTTCCTCACCAATATGGAGCTCGGCTACCTCACTCCCCCGGTAGGGATGAACCTCTTCCTCGCCTCTTACCGATTCAAACGACCTCTGCCCGAAGTGTACCGGGCGGCCCTTCCTTTCTTGGCTATCCGTGCGGTGGGTGTGTTTCTGGTCACTTACATCCCGTCATTGACGCGATTCCTTCCACGTTTGTTGGGAATGTAGTTACCTAGTCAGTCGAGCAGTCGAGCAGTCGAGCAGTCGAGCAGTCGAGCAGTCGAGCAGTCGAGGCGACGTTATCGGTTTGTTCGCCGCACGTCAATGGCGGTTCCTACTTCTGAAAGTAGGTCCTGAATACTTCCGGGCTCTCTTCGCGGCACCAGACTCGGTGGCCCTTTTGTTTGGCAAGGTCTATCAAAGGGGCAGGCTCGAAGGGAGTCGTAAGCTCCAGGATGTCCTCACTCTGAAGCCGGTCCAGCGTTGACATGACGTTGTCCAGAGGCCGCTCTCCCGCCTCGATCAAGGGCCGGCCATCCAATGTCTCCGTGACCCTTCGTTCGTCGAACCAGGTAGGAGGCTCTCCCGCGGAATTCGAGTCGTCTGCAAATGTACCGCCGGATTGTCCGACTTCTTCACGGAGCGTATTGATGAGAGCCCCTAGCGATATCTTACCGACCTTTGCCGCTTGGCGGAGAGTCGTGACTTTGGCAACGGTCTTCCGAAGCACGGGATTCCTCAGCTTAGCGAAGGCCGGCGCCATGGCCACGAGCTTCTCTTCTAGCTCGGGATAGGCATCGAGCAGGGCCCCAACCCGTGTCTCAGGCGTGATGTCGATAGGTCCGGAAGACATTCGGTCACTCTTTGCTGTAGGCCAAAAGCCGTTGCTCTCCCTCGAGGGCTCGCTTTTCAGTGAGGTCTTGACTGACTTCGAGAGTCCCGAGGTACTCGCCATCATTGTCTCTCAAAGCGAAGTACTCGATGTGGATGAAGCGGCCTTTCATCTCGATCCAAAAGGGAGCGTGGTTCTCTCGGCCGGCGTGAAAATCTTCGAGGATATTCTCGACGATATGTACGCTGGAGGGTGGATGACACAACTGCACTTTTCGACCCAAAATCGCACGACTCCGTGCGAAGATGCGTTCCCGCCCTTGCGTGAAATAACGAACCCGATCGTCTTTGTCCACGAAGGTCAAATCGAACGGTATGGAATTCAGGATGGCGTTGAGCTCGGCGGGAGTTACCTGGCCGGAGGGAAGCTTGATCTTCTTATCTTCGACCGTAGATTCGTGTTCCAGGGAGCCCGCCGCGGGCTTCCACTCGTCGGTCGGATCGTACAGACAAAAACCGTAATCCAAGCTTTGTCGATCGACGCTCACCCATTCCGCTTCACCGAGGGTATCCATGCTCATCGGGAACAGGACCTCCTCTTCTTTGAAGATCATTTCCTCAATGGCTTTGACCACGGGCTGGAGGACCAGCTCGACAACCGAGCTAGCTTCACCGGCTTGGATCGTTGCCACCTGCTCTAGCGCTTCAATGGCAGCATTGATCAACTCGCGGGTCTCGTCATGCTTTCCCCACATGACCGTCGACGGTCCCGTGATCCCATGTTTCTCGAGGAACGGAAAGAGCAGGTTTTCCTTGCGCAAGTAGTGTTTTTCCACATCGGTCAGGGCATTGAATCTCACCCGCACTTGCGCCATGAGCTCGCTCGCGTCCTCTGTTTCATCGAGCTCTGCAATCGATGCAAAAACCTTCTTCAATGAATCGAGCTCCCACTGCAACGCGCGGTTTTCTTCTTTGAGCGTATGCACGGGATGGCCAGGCGGCGCTTCTTTGGCAACGGCATGACTGATTTGTCCTCTCAAGGCCTCCGTATGTACATCGCACAACTTCAGCACTTCCGGAGTCGGTAGTCCCTCTGCCATCAACTCCTGCTCGACCTCGACGACAAGCTGATAAGGCACCTCACCCATGACGCGGGCTAGCTGCTTTCGGACGGCCTCCGGTGCACGGCCTTCATGGAGCTGTAAGATCATGTGTTTAAGGAGATCTTTCTTCTTCTGCGCATTATCAATGAGTTCACTCATTTGGTTTCTCCGCTGGATCTGTTCACCAACCGCACCACACCTTAGGAGCAAGATGGCCTGAGACGACAAAATACAGAGACAACAGCCGTTTGGCTTTGATCTAGATCAAACAAGTGGGCATTCACCCAAGACTGCCGCTTGTGCATACCCGACAACTCATCAAGGACGGGCACCAACACGAGAGTATATTGTATACTCCCCGACGAGAAGTCAGACCGTCAAGACAGAGCCGAGCAACCGAGCGCGATGCGTTCAACCAACTTGACTTGTCTTTGACTTGTCCCTGCTCGGCGGGGTTGATGACGGATGGAGAGTTGCCATGACGAATGGTTCGAGTTCGAAACAAGTTCGTATCCTCGTAGGCTTGATTGTCTTGCTTGCCATGACCAGTGTTCCAACATTGGCTGCACCCCAGGTCACGACGCCGCAAGAACAGTTCGGTTTCAATATCGGTGATGACTACCACCTCATTACCTATTCGCAACTCGTGGATTACTGGAAGAAGCTCGACCGCGAGTCCCCTCGCATGCACCTGGAAGAGATCGGCAAGACCGCCGAGGGCCGACCACAGTACATGGCCGTCATCACGTCTCCGGACAATTACAAGAAACTGGAGCGATACAAGGAGATATCGGCCAGACTAGCCTTGGCGGAAGGTCTGACGGACGCCGAAGCCAAACGATTGGCCCAGGAAGGCAAAGCCGTCGTGTGGGTCGACGGCGGGTTGCACGCCAGCGAGGTCGTGGGGTCACACCAGCTCATGGAGTGGGTCTATCAGATGGTGAGTCTCGATGATCCGGAAACGATGCGCTTCCTCGACGACGTTATCCTCCTCGCGGTACACGCTAATCCGGACGGCATGGAGCTGGTATCGAGCTGGTACATGCGCGAGCCGGACCCAAAGAAACGAGACAGTGGTGACATACCGCGGCTCTACCAGAAGTACATTGGTCACGACAACAATCGGGACGGTTACATGTCAACGCAACCGGAAACCGTGAACATGAACCGCGTCATGTACCGAGAGTGGTTCCCCCAAGTCATGTACAACCACCACCAGACGGGGCCAAGCGATATCATCGTGTTCGTTCCACCTTTTCGGGATCCTCCCAACTACAACTGCGACCCCCTTTTGGTGCTCGGCCTAGAGGCTTTTGGCACCGCCATGCACAGCCGATTGGTGGCGGAAGGAAAGCCCGGCAGCGGAATGCGCTCCCGTGCAACCTACTCGATTTGGTACAACGGGAACATCCGAACAACGGGCTATTTTCACAACCAAATCGGACTGCTGACAGAGATCAAAGGCAACCCGACTCCCATGGAGCTCGGCTTTTGGCCCGACCGGCAGCTAGCGAGCGTAGACATTCCATTTCCGCACGAGCCCACGGAGTGGCATTTTCGTGACGCCATCGACTACTCCATCACACTGAACCGAGCGGTGATGGACTACGCCTCCCGCCAGAGGGAAGTCGTCCTGTTCAATCGCTACATCATGGGCCGAAACAACATCGAGCGCGGAAGTCGAGACCACTGGACCATTTGGCCTCGAACGGTTTACGAGGTCACCCGTGAGGCCGCGAAAGATCCAGATGCTGTCGAAGAGCTTCGTCCCACGTTTCGACGCGGCGGCCCCGGTATAGCGACCAAATACTTCGAGGGATTTCGCAAGCCCGAGAACCGCGACCCCAGAGGATTCATCCTACCGGCCGATCAACCGGACTTCCCCACCGCCACCAAGTTCATCAACACCCTCATCAAGAACGGCGTCACGGTTCATCAGGCCACCGGAGAGTTCCACGTGGGTGGTAGGAACTATCCGGCTGGCTCGTATGTGGTCCAAGCAGCGCAAGCCTTTCGGCCGCAGGTCATGGACATGTTCGAGCCCCAAGACCACCCCAATGACTTTCTCTACGAGGGCGGCCCCCCGGTCCCTCCGTATGACAACGCCGGCTAGACACTCGCCTTTCAGATGGGAGTGGAGTTCGACCGCATTCTAGAAGGGTTCGACGGACCCTTTGAGAAGATCGAAGGTCCCGCTAAGCCTTTACCCGGAAGGATCACTGAGAGCCGTGGTGCGGCCGGATTTCTACTGAGCCACGACGCAAATGACGCGGTCATCGCCACCAACCGGTTCTTGGCCAGCGATCACGAAGTCTATTGGCTCACGGACCCGATCGCGGTCAACGGTAAGACCTATCCGGTCGGAACGATTTACATCGAAGCCAAACCCTCGACCGGCGAGACGCTCGAGAAAATGGCATTTGAACTGGGTCTCAGCTTCGACGGTGTCGACGCCACTCCTTCGAGCACTGCTCTTCAGCTGAACACCGTCGCGATCGGCCTGTGGGACCACTACGGCGGGTCCATGCCGTCCGGTTGGACGCGATGGCTTTTCGAGCAGTTCGAGTTCCCCTTCGAGGTGGTCTATCCGCAGAACCTCGACGCCGGCAACCTGAACAGCAAGTTCGATGTCCTCGTCTTCGTGACGGACGCGATTCCACCGGGCAAGGTCAACATGGCTCCGCGTGCCGGTTCTGGAAGAGGATCTCAACCGGCTCCGAAATCGATTCCGCCCGAGTACAGAGGTTGGCTTGGAAGGATCACCACAGACGAGACCGTTCCCAAACTCGTCGAGTTTCTCGAAGCAGGTGGCACCATCCTCGCCATCGGCAGCTCAAGTAATTTGGGACCCTTGGCCGGTCTTCCCATGGGAAATCACATGGTCGACGGGGAAGACAATCCGCTACCGAATGAACAGTACTACCTCCCCGGATCCGTGCTTCAGGTTCGTGTTGACAATACGCACCCCCTCGCCTACGGAATGAAGGATCGGGTCGACATCTTCTTCAACAACAGTCCCGTATTTCGACTGCATCCCGAAGCCGACAAGAAGGGGGTAACGCCCGTCGCCTGGTTCGACAGCGACAAGCCGCTTCGAAGCGGCTGGGCCTGGGGACAAGACCGCCTCTACGGCGGTGTTGCCGTCGCCGCCGCAGAGGTTGGAGAGGGTCGTTTGTTCTTGTACGGCCCTGAAGTGCTCTTCCGTGCCCAGCCGCACGGCACGTTCAAGCTCTTCTTCAACGGAATCTATTTAGGCGGTGCCGAAAAGGTGAAGCTGGGCGCTCCCCGCAACAAACGGCCCGAATTCAATCAACCCCCGGCTTAAGCCGGGGGATTGTGCGGGCGCGTCGACTGGAAGTCGTCTCAAATGCGCCCGCTTCATTCTCAACCCCCCGACTTCAGTCGGGGGTGTCTTGTCCCCTTCGGGGACGGCGACAATCTTCCCTTCGCCTAAAGGCGAGGGGTTTCGACCATCCCCGAAGGGGACACTAAACGCGATCAGGAAAATTAGAGCCCACCCGACGCACACGACCCGGCCGGTAAGAATCCGTGGGCGCCGAAAACACCCGATCCTTTTCAGCATAATTCACTTGTAACAACACATCTTGTTTGACTTGTAATCATACGTCACTATACACTTGTAACTATACGACATGATAATCTTGTGATGGCGCAGCGTCTCGATCGAGAAGGTATCGACTATGCCATCATTGGAGGCATGGCCCTCAATATCCACGGGTACAACCGAGTCACGCAGGACGTGGACGTCCTTCTCAGCAAGGCCGGGCTGGAACAGTTCAAACAAAAGTGCGTCGGTCTCGGCTATGTTCCTTCGTTTCCTGACGCACAGAAGAGCTATCGAGACGCAGAATCGAAAGTCCCCATCGAGATCATCACCACCGGGGAGTATCCGGGAGACGGTAAGCCGAAGCCTGTGGTTTTCCCGGAGCCCGCTTTCAGCTCTGTGGAAATCGAAGGCTTACGCGTCGTTAAGCTCGAACAACTTATCGAGCTCAAGCTTGCCTCGGGTCTCACTGCTTCGCATCGCTTACGGGACCTCGCCGATGTACAAGACTTGGTCGTCCTCTTGAAGTTGCCTCGCGAGCTGTCCAACTCCCTGGATGCCAGCGTCCGAGCGAAGTACGTCGAGCTTTGGAGTTCAGCTCAAGAAGCGTTCTCGGGTGGGTAACCTTCCGGACCATCCACGGTTCAAGTAACTTTTCGGCGCCAAAATCTCCAAGAAACGGCGCACCGCTTCATTTCTGCCTCTCCTGCCATTCACGGGCAAGCTCAACGACCCGCCCAACGTCCTCCTCGTTGTTGTAGAGGTGCAAGGAGAAGCGGAGCACGCCGCGCCTGATGGAGAGCTTGACACCATTGTCGCTGAGATGTTCGTGCAAGCTGTTCATCCGAGCGTCGTTGGCGGTGTCGTGCCCACCGGCCCCCGGGCTGCCGACGGTGACGATGTGGCCGAGACGGTCTCCGGGAGGACCACCACAGACCGGCAACCCGAGCTCGAACAACCCTTTCGCGAGCAAATGGGAAAGTCTCCTCACATGCGCTTCAATATGACGCGTACCGAGCTCGAGCAACATCTTCATCGATGCACCTGCAGAAACGGCGGCAATGTAGTTGTAGTTACCCAAATCGAAGCGACGAGCGCCGGGGTTCAACTTCAGCTGATCGCCTCCCAATGCGGTTTCATGGGCATCCCCCAAGTCGACGCCGAATCGTGCGAGGGAGACGGGCCAGAGACGTTCGGCCCATTCTCTCTGACAGTAAAGGAAACCCATCCCGTAAAAAGCCAGAAGACCCTTCTGAGTGGCTACGGTCAGGCCATCGACCCCGAGCTCGGTGACGTCGGTGTGCTGAACGCCCACGGACTGCGCCGCGTCGACAAGAAAGAAAACTCCATTCCGACGACAACTCTCGGACAGGTGTTTCAAGTCGGTGACATAACCTGGAGAAAAGGTGACGGATGGAACCGTGAGCAATCGCGTCCTCTTATCGATCGCAGCCAACATCTCCTCACTCGGGATGAAACCATTTCGGGGCTTGATGGCGCGCACCTCGACACTTTTTCGCTTTTGGAGGTTGTACCAAAGGTAGACGTTGTTCGGATGCTCGAGCTCCGGACATACGACCACGTTGTCACCCTCTTCCCACGGAAGGCCTCCGGCGACCATGTTGAGACCGTCGGACACATTCTTGGTATATGCAATCTCGACCGGGTGAGCGTTGATGAGTTGCGCATATCGCTCTCGAACCTGCTCGATTTTGTCCAGCATCCACTTCTTGTTGCCACCGTTGTCCAGTCGTTCGTAAAGGTAGTCATCGACGGCAGCGCGTACTTTGGTGGAGAGAATACCTCGGGCAGAAACGTCCATGTAGGTCCAGCGCTCAGCGCCAGGGAAGAGCTGTCGGGCCTCGGCGATTTGCGATTCTCTTCGCTCGCCCTTTTCCTGACCTCCGACCATGAAGTGTGACCTCCTCGATATTGATTTCTAGGGGAACAGCTAAGCAGATGGCTCACTCGATCCCGAAGTGCTTCAGAGCTTTTGTCACGAGCGATGCATAATAGCTCTCATAGTTGTCTTTGGTCAGCGGAATGTACTCATCCACTTGGGCCGGATTGCCTTCCAGGATTTCCCCGTTGGGACGAATCGTATGGCCGATGGACCACATATATTGAACGATGGGCTTCTTGCTGATGGGGAACGTCAGCACCTCCTCCCATTCCCAGGTGTTGCTGTATCCTCCTACCGGCATACCCATGGTGTGTGCCAAGCCGTTATCAACGATGATGGAAACGAATTGGTCCAGGTGAGATCCGCCGTGGGGCCCCAAGAGACAAACCATAGGACCACGAAAATGCACATCCGCCGGCCGAATGATTCCATCCGAGTACTTGGGAAGGTGGGCCAGTTTGAAAGGAACGTTGTTGGAGTAGGCCTGGCCGTCACGGATTCCCTTGGTGACATCGTCTTCTAGCCAGTCCATCAACCAGGTACCGTCGTCAATGGTCTCACTGACTCCGGAGTCCAGAAGCTTCTTCTCCTTGAACTCTCCACGCTTCCGTTCGATGAACATCGGTGTCACGTCGCTCAACCGCAAGTTCCCAAAGGTTGTCTTGAACGGCTTGGGCGAGAGACGCTGGACGGCGTAGGCTCCTTTGGACCCGCCTCCGCTTCTCGTACCGTCCCAGATAATGGCGTGATCCAGCAATTGATGCTCGACCGCGTAGTCCATGAGCCGATCCATGTCCTCGACGAGGTGGGCTCGGAACGCGTGCCAGGCAATGATGAGGACCGGTTTGTCTTCCGCCGACAGGAAGAGATCGTAGGTCTCGGTCGAGTACGCCAAGCTGAAGCCCGGGTATTCTCGCTCGCCGTGCCCGGACCAGTCGATGGTATCGGGCGCGAGGTAGGGCAGCTCCAGCGAGTACCGGTCGCCCTTCTTGTTCTCCAAAGAGAAGGTGACGTTCTCCCGGTAGAACTGGGGTGGAAAGATATGGCTCTTCTGAGGAATCCACAACGCGAGCTTCCACCAGAGGCCGTTCACCGTCGAGTATCGATGGTAGGGCTTAATATCCTTGACATAATCATCGATAGGCTGGTCGTTGATAGCCACCAGCTTGTCACCGACCTCCGGCACCTTGTCACCCGTGATCTCGGCGATGTTTTTGGCGTAATCACCTAGAAATATGAAGGTACGATCAGGCTTCGAGTAATCGGCGAAAAAGCGTACGGGAGCATGGAACGGTGTCTCGGTGGTGCCGGCGAGTGTTATCCCCCCCTCAACGAGATCGACACTCAGATGTCGGTCCTTGCGCGCATTGCTGATCTTCACCAGAGCGTAAAAGAGCTCCTCGTCGCTATCGGCCGCGATGAGTTCTTCCTTGAAACGGAGCATTTCCGTTCTCACATCCAAACCCAAGTTCTGAATCTTGATCGGAGAAAAGGACTCCCGCTCCATGGTCTTGGTCAGCAGATAGTCGAAAAGGGCAGCGCGATCTTCACGCGTTCCGACATCACCTGCTGCCGACAGGCCGCTCGGAAGGACGACCCACAAGACCAGTGACACGGCGGCGAGATGTTTGGAACCAAACAAGAACATTGACTTCCTCCTCATGGCCCAAATGCAGACCGGGGCGGTCAAGTATAGTGCGAGAGCTCCCGACGTGAAACCGAGTTCGGGTCCGCCTTTCCTCGTTTGCTGGCCGTTTGATCTCCACGACTTCAGAACGTATGCTCACGTCGCCGTGCGTCGCCCATCAAGCCGTCTTCAGCATCAATTCTCTCCCCCTGGGAGCCATCATTGTGAGTAATCCCGCTCGCCCTTTGATCGACCTCTACCATCGCTATGGCCGGCTATCACTTGGACTGAGAATCCTGATTTTCATGATCGTTGGCATTCTGGCCGGTCTCATTTTTGGAGAACGAGCTCGAGTCGTTCAGCCTTTGGGTGACCTGTTCATCCGTCTTCTCATGATGGCGGCGATTCCCCTCGTTTTTTTCAATCTCCTTGCCGGACTGACTAACTTGCCCGATATCGGCGCCCTGGGCCGCGTGGGCGGGCGCATCACCCTTTACTACGCTTTCACTACAACGGTCGCTCTCACCCTGGGCCTCTTAGTCATGAACTGGATCCGGCCCGGTGTCGGGATGCAGTTGACAGGTGAAGTCGAAGAGAGCTTCGGAGAGGTTCCTTCCATTGCGAACGTTTTATTGGATCTCGTTCCGGAGAATGTCTTCGCTGCCTTCAGCGAGGGGAACCTGACCCAAGTCGTTGTGTTTGCCATGTTCTTGGGTGTGACGGCACTGGCGCTACCCCAAGAAAAACGACAAGCGTTGCAGGGAGTTTTCGATCTCCTCGCCGAGCTTTTGAGGAAGCTCGTCGAGATCATCATGTACTTGGGACCCCTCGGGATCGGGGCTCTCGCCGCTTCCACCGTGGGTCAATACGGCGCGGTTATCTTCGGCCCCTTGGCGATTTTCATCGGAGGTGTCTGGGGCACCCAGGCGGTCATGGCGGTCATCTACATGATCGTCCTGTATGTCTTTACCCGACGCTCACCAATCGAGTTCCTCAAGCAAACGGCTCCCCTCTATGCCACTACGGCGGCAACATGTAGCAGTCTGGCAAGCCTGGTGGTTTCGTTGAAGGTCGCAGAAGAGCGCGTCAAGCTGCCTTCGAGTATCTACTCTTTTACACTGCCCTTGGGCGCCCAACTCAACAAAGACGGCACAGCGATCATGCTGGCGGGTGTCTTGTTGTTCACAGCGCAAGCGGCCGGAATGGAGTTCGGATTGGCCTCTCAGGCCACCATTGTGTTGGTGGGCCTTCTCCTTACGACGGGTTCCGGCGGCATTCCCGGTGGCGGACTCGTCGTGGCCCTCATATTCGTTCAAGCCTTCAACCTTCCCCTCGAGATCGCAGTCATCGTGAGCGGCATCTATCGATTTCTCGACATGGGAAACACGACTCTCAACTGCATGGGTGACATGGTAGGCACCATCATCGTCTCGGACTTGGAGACGAAATCGTAGGTCCGGAAAGCGCCGGACGGGCGGGCCATGGCAGGAGCAATGGGGGGTCGATTTCAGTCCATTCCAACTTACGTTTGGACTTTTTTGGCGCTGGTTACCGGCATCAGCCTCGGTGGCTTGCTGCCGGATCTCCTCCGACCCGTCGCCACCCTGACCACTTGGTTGATTCGAGCCGTCGTCGCTTTCGTGCCCTTGTTGATCTTCGCGGCCTTGAGTCCCTCCATCGCGACTCTCGTTCGGCGCGGGCTCGCGGGTAAGTTCGCCACCTCCGTCATACTCTGGTACGTCGTGAGCTCCTCGGTGGCAGGCATGCTCGGCCTTGCGATCTCCTCTGTCCTTTTTCGAATCCCGTTCTCAACAGGAGAATCCGGAGCCTGGACAGAGGCCATCGGTATGCTCGGCTCGTTCAAAGGACAATCCAGCGCTTCGCTGCCCCTCATCGCCATCTTGGCTTCTATCGTGTTGGGAACCGTAGCTGCCTGGGTCGATCCCCTCTACCGTGGCCTTTCGAGAATCGAGAAAGGTATTGCTGGCCTTGGAGACAAAATGGGCTACGTCATGGTGCCTCTAGTGCTCCTCTTCGGGATCAGCCTAGGGGTGAAATTCGGTGCTCGCATGGGAATGGGGCACTACTTCGCGATGACGATTTATACTGCGGCTCTTTGTTTCGTCTGGTTCCTTTTCTATATCGTCGTCATCATCGGCTATATCGCTCGCCAGCCCGTTCGCAAGGTCCTCACCGAGTACTACATTCCAACGGCCATCTTCGCCGCTGGAACTTGCTCCTCCCTTGCTACGCTTCCCGTGAATCTGGCCAACACCAAGCGTTACGGTGTGAGAGACGAAGTGGCCGATTTCGTGGTTCCTTTTGGAGCCATTGCGAACATGAACGCCAGCGCCCTCATGTATGTGGCCTACGCGCCTTTCGTCATCTCCTATGTCTTCGGCCTACCCATCTCATGGGTAACCCTACTCATGGTGGCACCGGCCCTCGTGCTCTTCACCATCGCGGCACCGGGTCTTCCTGTGGGGATGGGAACCGCTCTGTGGACGGCCACGTTGTTTGCCTCGATCCTCGGTTTCCAAGAGCCTATGAAATCCAACTTCGTCATGACTTGGCTCGCTCTTTCGGGTGGTTTGCCCGACATGTTTCGAACCGCGACCAACTGCACGGGGGACGGATTCACCGCCATCGCCTTCGACCATTTTTTCGACAAACACTTCGCCCGAAAGTGATCTGATGGCTGAATGCTGGACCGGTCGACTAGCCGCCTTCCCCTTCCGGATTCGACTTCCAGCCGACGGCTACGGCGGGCTCGACTGCTGCTCCGAATGGGACGTTGGTGAGCGATTGCGTCCTAGATTGATATAATCTCCCCTCCAACGAGGAGGATCGGCATGTACGAGATACAGATGGTTTGGGGGGCCAAGAAGATCTTGGAGGTGTGCGCTTCAGTTCAGCCTGAAGAAGAAGTTTTGATCATCGCCGACTACAACATGGAAAAGATCGGAAAGGCCATCGCTACCGCGGCGTTCGAGATCGGCGCCGAGCCCATCTTGACCTATCTCGTCCCTCGAAAAAGAGACGGCCAGGAACCGCCAAAAGCTGTTGCCGAAGCCATGAAAAAGGCGGGCGCTTTCTTTGCCCCCGTCAGCAAGTCCATCACTCACACCCACGCCGTCAAGGAAGCGGCCCAGGCCGGCGCCCGAGGGCTCATGCTGACACAGTTCCGCGACGACATGCTCATCCACGGGGGGATCGAAGCCGACTTCGAGAGCATCGCGCCAACCTGCAAGGCCTTGGCACAGGCCTTCGAAGAAGGCAAACACCTCCACCTGACGACAAGAAAGGGTACGGACCTCGACGTCAACATCGAAGGACGCCAAGGAAACGCCCTGACTTGCCTGGTCCAGTCGGGCCAGTTCTCCCCCGTCCCCAACGTGGAAGCCAATGTGTCACCCTTGGAAGGCTCCGCTGAAGGTCGACTCGTCATCGACGCGAGCATCCCTTACATCGACATCGGTGTTTTGCAGGATGAGATCAACGTCCGCGTCGAGAAGGGCATGATCCAATCCATCGAAGGAGGACGGCAGGCAAGGCTGTTGGAGGACAACTTGAGATCGCTAGACGACCCTATGGTTTACAACATCGCTGAGATCGGGCTCGGGCTCAATCCCTATTCGCGACTGACGGGATGTATGCTGGACGACGAGGGTGTCTTGAAAACGCTCCATATTGGAATCGGTACCAGTATCACGTTGGGAGGAACCGTCAAAGCCGCATGCCATTACGATCTCCTCATGTGGAATCCCAACATCACCGTCGACGGTGTCGTCATCGTCGAGGAGGGAGAGCTCAGGCTCTAGGCGCAAGAAAAGGGACAGGTCCCTTTTTTCGCTCTTTCTTCTGGAGAAAAAGGGACCTGTCCCCTTTCTTTACTGAGTTCTTGAGTTCTCGAGTTCTCGAGTTCTTCAGAAGCGGATTTGGCTGACGTACAACCACATAGGAGCTTGTGAATCAATATGTCACAGTGGAGACAAGAGGCGATCGAGGGGCTCGCAGCTGGAATGGAGTTCGAGCTCTCGCGCACCATCGATGCGGCCGCCGTGGACGCCTTTGGCGCCATTACTCGAGACTACAATCCGGTTCACTACGACCAGAGGTTTGCGGCGGCGAAGGGCTTTCACGAGCTCATTTGTCACGGGCTCCTCGTAGGTAGCATGGTTTGTGAAGTCGGCGGACAGATAGGCTGGCTGGCATCGGGAATCGACTTTAGTTTCCTCCGGCCCGTCACCATCGGAGACACGGTGACATGCAAGGTCACCATCGACACCATCGATGAGAAGAACCGGGCTCACGCCACGGCCATCTGGACCAACTCCAGTGGGGATATCGTCCTTCGCGCAAGTATGAGCGGCCAGGTTCCCGGCGACCGCGAAAAGCAAATCCTCACCAAGATGGTTGAAGAAGGCGACCCAACCAACAAAATTCGGAGTGGTCGACGATGATGAATCCAGAAGAGCTACACATCGTGATGAGGAGCTTTCAAACGAGCCGCGTCATCCTCACGGCGGTCGAGCTCGACGTATTTGCCGAGCTCGGTGAGAACCCTAAGACGGCTGAAGACCTCGCACGGGCTCTCAGCACGGATCCCCGAGCGACGACCAGGGTTCTAGATGTCCTCGTCACTTTCGGTCTGCTGAGTAAGAACGACGGTGAATACGAAACGACACCACTGGCAGCGCCCTTGTCATCTCGGCATCCTGAGTCCATTCGACCCATCGTGCTTCACATGAACCACACCTGGGACAACTGGAGTCAACTCACTGAGACCGTCCGCCGAGGCCACAATCCGGAGTCCAAGCGCGCCGCTGAGATGGGTGGCGACGTACTGAAGAGTTTCATCGGTGGCATGCACGTCGTCGGCCGTCGGCTTTCCAAGGGAATCGCCAGCGCCTACGACGCCGGTCGATTCCGCCACCTTTTGGACATCGGTGGTGGCTCCGGGACCTACACCATCGCCTTTCTCGAAAACTACCCCGATCTCCGCGCAACCCTTTTCGACCTTCCCGAAGTGGTAGCCATGGCTCGGGAGCGCCTTGTCGAGGAAGGGCTTCTCGATCGCGTGACGCTCGTCGGAGGAAGTTTCTATCGAGACGAGCTTCCTTCTGGCTGTGATTTGGCTTTTCTCTCCGCCATCATCCACCAGAACAGTCCAGAGCAAAACCTCGATCTCTATCGCAAGATCCACCGCGCTATCGAACCTGGTGGCGTTGTCTTGATCCGAGATCACATCATGGATGAAGATCGGACTTACCCTCCCCAAGGAGCCTTGTTCGCCTTGAACATGCTGGTGGCAACAGAGGGCGGTGACACGTTTACACTGGCTGAGATGGAAGATGCTCTCATGGAAGCAGGTTTCGAGAACGTACGCCTCCTACGCCGAGGCGAGATGATGGACTGCCTCCTAGAAGCAAGAAAACCTACTTAGCGATTTCTCCCGTGCCGGTTTCCGAGCCCGTTCCCCCGCCCGATTGGCTCCCATTGAAAACCCGGTGCCACAGACCTGCGTTTTGGTGCTTCGGGCTGGGGCACGCGACAATCGATCCTTCTATTCTTTTTCCACCAGATTCGGTAGCTCTTTCTCCACCGCTTGCGGCTCCAAACGGATCAGCCACCCACTATCCACCGGATCTCTCACGACCAACTCCGGCTCATCGCCGGCCATCCGATTGATCTCGAGAACTCTTCCGCTCAAGGGCGACTGCAAATAGTGCTCTACCCCGTCCGCCGCACGCACGACGACACACATCCGGCCTTGCTCCAAGAGTTGGTCTTCGGCAGGCAGCTCGATGTCCTCTACCTCACCTACCGTCGACGCAAATGAGGGTGCCATCCCAATCCGTGCTGTTCGATCGGGCTCCAACTGCACCCAAGCATGGCCGGGAATCATGTAGATCTTTCCCGTGGAGGTCATCGGCGGCGAATCGCCTCGTGTCGCGGCCTCCTCTCCATGGCGCAGGGCGCGAACGACGACGCTGAGAAGCTCCTGACGGGTAAACGGTTTGGTAACATACTCGAATGCCCCAAGGCGTTTGGCTTCGAGCGCCGAATCGACGGAAGGGTATCCCGTGATAACGATGACCCGCGTGTCGGTCCCCTTCTTGCGCAAGATCTCCATGAGCTCCAGGCCATCGATACCCGGCATCATCAGATCTGTAATCACCACGTCGTACCGGACGTCGTTGAGTTGGTTCAAGGCCGCCTCGGCACTTTCCGCCGTTTCGATTCGATAGTCCGTCTTTTTGAGAGCCTCGTTAACCGCGCCGAGAACGACTTTTTCGTCGTCGACCACCAAGATGCGCTTACCCATCACTAGACACCTCTTCGTCGAACTGCTTCCCACTCAGCGGGAGAACGACTCGGAACCGAGCCCCCTTCCCCACTTCGCTTTCCACCTCGATGACCCCACCGTGTTGCTCGACGATGCGAGGGTTGTTGATCTGGTGCGCTACGCCGGCAGCCAGTTTCCCCATCGACGCAAGCCTTTCGGAGCGGATGAGCCCTCCCTGCAGTGTCGTGAGACGCCGCCTCATGTCGTTGAAGGACTGTAAGATTTCGCACCCGCATCATCCGCCGCCTTCCCAAGGTTGGGCTATACTTTCACTTAGTGCCCTGGTTCACAATTACGGTCACGAACCGAGAACGTCGAGGCGCCCGGCTGGCAAGGCGCGCCAGCCTCCGCTCGCGCTTCGGCGAGGCCTAGCCGTAGCCTTGGCGAAGGCTGGAGGAGTGAATAATATCTGGATATATGACCGACGAGCAACACAGCCAGACGGGATGGATCGGCGTTCTCGGTCGTTTCGTGACCGTAGCTATGAATCGGGGCACGTAGGACCAGATATGGCAACCCAGAAGAGCTACGAAGAAAAACTGGCGGTCCACCGAGAGCGGACCTTACTCAATCGTCTCGGCCCGGACCAGCAGGAGTTCTTTCTCGACCGGGCGCGCAGGTACCGATTCACGTTCCAGGAGTTGAGGCTCGTCTCAGAAGCCGCTCTCGACCTCGAGATGTGGGGCGAGCGTTCTCTGATGTCATGGTGGGAACGGGAAGAGGATACCATCGAAGGCCGGGGCCGGGCTGCAAAGAAAACACTGCTCCGGCGTTTGGACGACTGGCTACAGTCTCTTCGCGGTGCCGAGAAAACCTACCCCTTTGGCGGACTCCCAAAACCAGAGTCCCATCACCTGCATGTCAAGGACGAGATCTTCAAAAAAAACGTCGTCGGGATGTGCCCTGTGGCGTCCGAAGAGACCGTCTGCTGCAATTTGAGAACCATCGATGCCGTGGAAAACTGCGGTTTTGGGTGCAGCTACTGCACGATTCAGACCTTCTATGACGACAGCGTCGTCATAGACGCGGGTCTCAAAGAGAAGCTGAAGAGCATCGAGCTCGATTCGAAACGGTTGATCCACTTGGGCACCGGTCAATCGTCCGATGCGATGATGTGGGGAAACCGGCACGGACTGCTGGATGCACTTCGTGATTTTGCCGAAGAGCGTCCCAACGTCTTGTTGGAGCTCAAGACCAAGTCGAAGAACGTGGCTTACTTGCTCGAAAGAGACATCCCGCCGAACATAGTCCCCAGTTGGTCTCTGAACAGTCCCACGATCATCGAGAACGAGGAGCACTTCACGGCGTCCTTGGATGAACGACTATCTGCGGCTCGCCGGGTGGCGGATCGTGGAATCAAAGTGGCCTTTCATTTTCATCCGCTCGTCTTCTATGAAAACTGGAAACGGGACTACCTCGAGGTTACCGGAGAGCTTCTTCGGCAGTTTCAACCGAACGAGGTCGCCTTTGTTTCGTTCGGGTCGGTCACATTCATCAAGCCCGTCATCCAAGCCATACGTCGTCGAGCGCGTCCCACCAAGATGCTGCAGATGGATTTGGTGCCCGGTGCCAAGGGTAAGCTGTCCTATCCTGAACCGATCAAGCAGGAAATGTTCTCCGCCGCCTTCGAGGCTCTCACACCGTGGCATGGCAAGGTCTTCATGTACCTTTGTATGGAGAAGGCCGAGCTCTGGCGATCCACTTTTGGCTTCGCCTACGAGAGCAACGAGCAGTTCGAAGAGGACTTCTGTAGGAAGGTGTTTAGAAAGATAAGGGCATAGTCGAAGTACTCCTCGCCGTAGCCGCCGGTTGAGGATTCTGGCGGCGGAGGCGGGTACTCAAGTACTCAAGAACTCAAGACTCGAGACTCGAGAATTCATTAGTAGAGCGTCGGTTATCGTGGGGACAGAGCTTAAGATTCCAGAGTTCGTGATTCGAGCAGGAATTCAAGAGGCATTAGTCCCGAAATGGGGAACTCGATTCCTCAGCCACTTCAGAGCTCCGACCCTAATCTCGTCCAACAACTAGCTTTACGTAAAAGCTGCTGTCTGGCACAGGGATTGCTAAAATCCGGGATGGAGGTTTCCGCATGTCCTTACGTGTCCGGCTCTTCTTAATCCTTGGCGGCCTCGTGATATTGCTGATAGCCGCCGAATGGTGGCTGGTCCGATCCCTCACCCAAAACCTATCGACGGAAATGGGACGAGTCGCCATCTATGTGGGCCACTCCGTCGCTAATGTCCTTTCCATGGATGAAGAACCGGTCGGTGAAGAAGAGATCCGCAAGATCAGAAAAGACGTCCACATCGTTCCTCATGAAACGGTTGAGCACGACCACACCATGTCGATAGAAGCAACGGACCCTGTTCAAAAGCCGGTCTACGTCTTCAGACGAAAGATCCAGACATGAAGATTCGGCATCTTCATGGTTTCGGGTGAATCCCTGATTCATCGAAGACGGTCCCCGAATTACGGTTCATTTGCGGCTTCTCACCTATCAGGTCCCTTTTTTTCCTCATCGCGGCACACCTTTTTCCGTTCCCGGGAACCTTTCTTGACCGTCGAGCGTATGAACGAGTAGGATTGCCTAGATTATCTAGGCAAGGAGAAACCCGATGGCGAAACGTTCGACCCGAAATGCTGCACGGAACGCTGGACGCGCTGGCTCTCAAAGCGTTGAGCCGTGGACGGCTCCATGGCTACGGTATCGCCCGTTGGATTGAGGAGACCACCAACGAGGTCGTCCAAGTGGAAGAGGGCTCGCTCTATCCGGCACTTTACCGTATGGAGAAACGTGGTTGGATTGAGGCGGAGTGGGATATCTCCGAGCTCAACCGAAAGGCCAAATTTTACCGATTGACGAGAAAGGGACGGGAGCAGCTCCACATCGAAGTGGACAAATGGTCGGCGTTTAGCACGGCCATTTCGAAGGTGCTACTCCCGGCCTAACGAACGGACAAAGTGACAATCGACATGAGTCACTTCAAGAACCATTTGCGCTCGCGGCTTTGGAAGCGAAGCATTTCGGATGAGGTCACGAACGAGCTCGATTTCCACGTCGAGATGCGGACTCGAGAATTGGTTGGACGGGGAATGGACCGAGAAGCGGCCAGGGCGGCGGCACGCGCGCGGTTTGGCGACATGCGTGCGGTCAACAAGCGATGCCGCAAGATCGCCAAAGAAAGGGACAGAAAAATGAGATGGCGCGATGGGCTGGAAGAAATGGGCCAAGATTTCCTCTTTGCGTCGCGTCTGATACGTCATTCGCCGGCGTGGGCGCTTCTCGTCGTTTTGACGCTGGGGATCGGTATCGCCGCCAACTCCGTCGTATTCAGCGTCGTTAATGCCGTGGTTCTAGAGCCTCTTCCCTTCCCGGATCCTGATAGCCTCGTTCGCATTTGGGAAACGACTCCCCAAGGTGAACGGTTCTCCACATCGGACCCCAACTATCTCGATTTCCGTGAACAAAGTAGCTCCTTCACCGATCTCGCCGCTGTCTCCTTCCCGCTTCCCGAGCTCACGCTCACCGGAGAGGGCGAGCCCGAACGATTCACCGGCATGGCCTGTACCGGCTCGCTTTTCAAGGTCATCGGTACTCCTCCGCTTCTGGGACGGACGTTTGCAGCGGATGAGGACGCTCCAGGAAGCGAGGCCCGTGTCTTCGTCATGAGTCATGGACTCTGGGAACGTCGCTTCGGCGCCGATCCCAACATCGTTGGTCGGACGTTCCATTTGAACGGTGAAAACTGGACCGCGATTGGAGTCATGCCGGCGGACTTCCAGTTCATGCTACCGAGAGATGTCTGGGTCCCCTTTGCTCCGGATCCCAACTTCAGCCGAGGCGATCACCGTCGCGAGGTGTTCGGACGGCTCGCGCCCGGCGTCACCCTGGAGCACGCAAGGGCCGACTTGAGCACGATTGCCAAACGGTTGGGTCAAGAGTACCCCGATAGCAACGAGGATTGGGGGGTCGCGCTCTTATCCTTCCCCGAGTGGATCATCAGTCCTCGAGTCCGCCAAGCAGCTTTAGTACTACAAATAGCTGTGGGATTGATGCTGCTTCTCGCTTGTGCCAACGTGTCGAATCTTCTTATTGCGCAAGCCACGACTCGCCAAAGAGAGATTGGGCTTCGGGCCGCCCTAGGTGCCGGTCGATTACGGATACTTCGCCAACTCCTCGCAGAGTCAGTCCTCTATTCGTTCCTAGGTGCTGCCGCCGGACTCCTTCTCGCCTACTGGGCCATTCCGGTAGTCCGGACCTGGAATCCCGATGCCCTTCCGCGGATAGATGAGATCACTCTCAACGCTAACGTACTCGTTTTTACCGTACTGGTGTCTCTCGCCGCCGGTGTGCTCTCCGGGCTTGCACCTGCCATGCAGGTGACGAGAGGCAATCTCTTCGATTCGCTCCGCGAGGGTCATCAGGACACGACGGGCGGCGCTCGTAGGCTGAGGGACATATTGATCGTGGGAGAGGTGGCGGTCGCAGTCATGCTGCTCATCGGGGCGGGGCTGCTCATCAACAGCTTCCGTCAGTTGAGTGGTGTCGACATTGGCTTCGACCCGGAGAACATTCTTACGGCATCCGTTTCGCTCCCGGCCAACGAGTATCCTGAAATGTCACGGGAAGCAGCGGCCTTCTATCGAAACGTGGAGGAGAACATCGAGGCGACTCCTGGCGTTCGATCCGTCGGAGCAACCATGATTGACCCGTTCCGAGGACCCAATCCCTCCAACCAAGTGGCTCCAGAAGGCGTACAGGACGATGACGATTTCGTTCAGATAAAGTGGCGCTCGGTCACCCGGGGTTACTTTCAAACAATGGGTATCCCACTCATTCAAGGACGCGTATTCGATGAGCGCGATCGCATCGATAACCTGAGCGCCGACGAAAGGCGGTTCGTTGCCGTCATTAGCGCAGACTTGGCTCGAAAACTATGGCCGGATCGAGATCCCATCGGTGAACGTCTGCAGTGGAATAGTCCTGGGCGACTCGTCGTGGAAGTGATTGGCGTCGTAGGTGACATAAGAGATTTGAGAATCGAGTCCGAGCCGCCGCCCATGTTCTATTTCTTTCACGAGCAACTGCCGTGGCCGCAAATGACGCTGGTCATCAAGACAGAGATAGCACCCGAGATGATGACCTCGGCCGTACGCCAGGCCATTTGGGACGTGGACAGCACGCTCCCTGTACCTACCGCCGCCCCCCTCGATGAGAACCTGGCCGAGGCCATGGCGGGCACGCGTTTCAGCACCCAGTTGCTGAGTCTGTTTGCCACCATCGCCCTTCTGGTTGCTGCCATGGGCATCTATGGCATCATCTCTTATTCTGTGACCCGCCGAAGCCGTGAGATCGGCATGAGGATGGCTATGGGAGCTCGGCCGAGGAACATGGTCCAACTGATTTTGGGACACGCTCTCGTTCTCATCGCCGTGGGAACCGCTCTTGGGGTCCTTGGAGCTTTGGGCCTCACCCGCTTCCTACAAAGCCTCCTCTACGAGACCTCACCGACCCACGTCGCGACATTCGTTGCCGTGGCGCTGGTACTCGCCGTCGTGGGGATCGTTGCCAGTTTCATCCCGGCGGCACGCGCCGCAAAGGTGGACCCCGTCACGGCGCTCAGAATGGAATGAGTCGGATTTTGGGGCGGTATCCGACTGAGGTGTTTCGTAAATCCGTTGAGCTTGTCGACTAGGGATTTGTGGTATCGCCGACAGCTTTCCTCTCCGCAGCCGTATTTCTGCAAGCAATCTTCAGCTTGACCGGCTCGTATCGATAGTCGACGCGTTTTTTCATCAGTTTCAGCATGCGTTCAATATCGAGTTGGATACATCGTTCACCGATATAGACGGCGCTCGGAGTCACGACCAGCCCGACATCGACGGAGGACCCATCCTCACGAAAGGCTTTGATGAGGAATTCTTGAGTTTCGGGCACGAGGCGATGGAGCGAAGGGTAGAAAGTGAATTGGAAGACCTGTTGACCCGGCAAGGAGCGAAGCGCCTCGTCGTCCTTCAGAAGAACGGCGAGAGAGAACTCGTCGCTCAAGTTGAATTCGACGGGCACGTAGATGCTCCGATTGAGTTTCTCGTCCGCATAGATAGTCCCCGTGGCCGAGAACGCCAAAATCGTCAGACCAGCGAGCATCGCCAACACCGTGCCCCTTTTCGTCCTCGCCATGGTGAACCTCCTCCCGACAGGCATGCTCCACATATTAATGCAATGTTAACATAGCTTTAACGGGATGTTACACCCATTCATGAAGTGATGTCCGCCATTTGCGGTGCCGAACAAATACGAACTAGCGAACAAAACCGAGCCGCATTGTTAACTGATTTAGCAAAATCAACGTATATTTTGAGGACAAAAGGCGAATCCTTGCCCGTGCGCTCGCTAGAGCCTCGATGGGATTGACACCAAACTAGCCTGTCCCGCCTCGCGAACCAACAGGTTCGGCTGTCCGATTTCGGGAAGGACCTTCCCGATCCGGGACAAATATCTATTTCCGCAAACCTTATGGACTCCCGTTACGTCTATGTATGTAGTGGTCACTCAACGAGTTCAACTTTTTAGGGAACAAATGGCACGTCATTTGCGCATATACACATGGTGGAGGAGTTGAAATGGACAAACCACGCGAAGGCGTAGCCAGACAGAAGAGAATTCGTCGAACGATTTACGCCGTTATCGGTCTACTGGGGATCGCCGGCGTCACCTTTGCCTTATCCCGGCTCGAACCGGCCGCTCCATCGGTCAAACGAGCAACGGTGTGGATGGATACCGTCAAACGCGGCTCCATGCTCCGTCAGGTACGGGGCCCAGGGACGTTGGAACCGGAGGAGATTCGATGGATCGCGTCGCGCACGGCCGGCCGAGTCGAGCAAGTCGTGATTCTACCTGGGACCATCGTCAAGTCGGATTCCGTCATCATCGAAATGAGCAATCCCGAAGTAGAACAAGCGGCCCAAGAGGCTGAGTTCCAGTTGAGAGCGGTCGAGTCCGAGTACACGGATCTCGAGATCCGTCTCGAAAGCCAGCTCCTCGACCAGCGGGCCTCGGCGGCGCAAATCAAATCACAATATGACCAAGCCCGCCTGCAAGCACAGGCTGACGAAAGACTGCAACAAGAGAATCTCATTGGTGAGCTCATATTGAAACGGTCCAAATTGCGAGCTCAAGAGCTCGCCACAAGGAACGAGCTCGAACAAAAGCGCCTCGAGATCGCCTCGGAATCGGTGGACGCCCAACTTGCCGCCAAGAAGGCATCGGTGGATCAGTTTCGAGCCCTTTACCAGTTGCGCCTCAATCAAATGCAAGCCCTCGACGTCCGCTCGGGGATCGATGGAGTCTTGCAACAGGTTCCTGTCGAAGTCGGTCAGGAAGTCACTCCAGGAACCGTCCTCGCCAAGGTCGCACGGCCCGATAAGCTCAAAGCGGAGCTTCGAATCGCCGAGACCCAAGCCAAGGACATCGAAGTCGGCCAGAAGGCCAGTATCGACACTCGGAATGGTGTCATCGAAGGCAAGGTCATTCGGGTCGACCCCGCTGTTTTGGAAGGCACGGTCACCGTGGACGTCGCACTCATCAGTGAGCTTCCGAGAGGCGCACGACCGGACTTGAGTGTGGATGGGACGATCGAGATCGAGCGTCTCGACGACGTCCTCCACGTGGGACGACCCGCTTATGGACAAGCGGAAAGCACCATCGGTCTCTTCAGACTCACCGAGGATGGTGAGACGGCGAGCCGAATACAAGTACGCCTCGGAAAGAGCTCCGTCAACACGATTGAAATTGTCGAAGGGCTCCTCGAGGGAGACCAAGTTATTTTGTCGGACACTTCTGCATGGGATGCGTACGACAGGATTCGATTGAATTGAAAGATAGTACTCGAGCACTCGAGTACTCGAGTACTCAAGACTCAAGAATGGAAGAATCAAGATTAGGGAGGGTTAACAACAATGACCGAAGCGGCTGATGCACTGTTGAAGATGGAAGGACTCAAGAAGGTTTTCTACACCGATGAGGTGGAGACCCATGCACTGTCGGACATTCACTTCACGGTCAAAAGGGGTGAGTACATTGCTATCTCGGGGCCATCCGGATGCGGTAAGTCCACGTTGCTATCGATCTTGGGTCTACTGGACTCACCGACGGACGGCAACTACTGGCTCAACGATCGTTCGGTGGCCGAACTGAAGACATCGGAGCGTGCTCGGATCCGCAACCGTGAAGTCGGTTTCATCTTCCAGGCCTTCAACTTGATCGGTGACTTGACGGTCTACGAGAACGTCGAGCTGCCTCTCACCTACCGAGGAATGCCCACCTCGGAACGCAAAGAGAAAGTCCAAGCGGCGCTCGAGAAAGTAGGTATGGCACATCGGATGAAGCACTACCCATCTCAGCTCTCCGGGGGTCAACAACAACGTGTGGCCGTCGCCCGGGCGGTTTGCGGCGAGCCTTCCATTCTTCTTGCCGATGAGCCGACGGGCAACCTGGACTCGACCAACGGTGAAGCCGTGATGGAACTGCTCAACGAACTACACAAGAGTGGAGCCACGATCTGCATGGTCACGCACGACCCTCGATATGCGGAGTACGCCGACCGCACGGTCAATCTCTTTGACGGACGCATCGTCGAGGAGAAAGTAAAAGTCGCCTAGTCACTGGCCGCACCGCGGGCAGCAGAGCTCACCTGCCCCATTCCCTCCGGGCAGGTGAGCTCCTTTTTGTTTGAGCTCGGCTTCTCCCGAGTCTTTCCACGCTTCGACCGAACAGTGATGACCTTAGTCACTATTTGTAGTATACTCATACGTATGAGTAAGCGCCTTCAGATTATCGTTCCCGATGACGAGGCCGAGCAGCTTCGGCGATGTGCTGAGCGAGAAGGGATGACTCTGAGCGAGTGGGCACGTCGCGCCCTAAGGCGTGCCCAGAAAAGTCAGCTTGGTCCGACTCAGGAGGGGAAACTGGACGCCTTGGAGAAGGCCCTGCGCTGCAGCTACCCCACGGCCCCCATTGAGGAAATGCTGAGCGATATCGAGCACGGTCGTGATCTTCGTTGACTCCAATGTCCCCATGTACCTAGTGGGACAACCTCACCCAAATCGCGAGAAGTTGGCGTCGTTCATACGATCAAACGCAGAGGAGACTTTCGTTACAAGCGCCGAGGTCTATCAAGAGGTTATCCACCGCTACATCGCCATCGATCGAAGAAGTGCAATTGCAGACTGCTTCGCGTTCTTGGACAGCCTGGTCCAATATGTTTATCCGATCACAAAGGAAGACGTCTCCCGAGCGCGTACCGTCGCAGAGATGCAGAAACGATTATCTGGGCGGGATTGCCTCCACATTGCGACTATGGAGCGCCATGGTATCGAACGAATCTTGAGTTGCGATGAAGACTTCGACCTTTGGTCAGGATTCACCCGCCTCCCTTGATTCGGAGCCAGGTTGACCCGACTAACGACTGATGCCTCGGGTCTCCTCTGTGATCACCGCTACTCAAGGGCCTGCAGCAAGCAAATAGTCGACACTTTCGATGGCACTGCACTTTCGCGCCTCCCATGATCCCTCGACATCTTTCACCCGAGCGCCGAGCTCCCGCAGCGTCGACCGGAAGAGGTCGAAAAGCTCCTCGCGTCTTTCCGGTTCCTCACGTTGGTGGCCGTCGGCCTTCCACTCGACGTCGATGTGGTGAAGGAGGTAGAGGTCTCCGAGACGTTCGGGTGCTTCCTGCTCGATCCATTCAGGGCAAGCGCCGTAGTAGTGGCGAGCGTAGACCATCGTGCTCACGAGGTCCGTGTCGAGGACAACCAGCGTCAAGCCACGTTCAACCGCCTGGGCGAGCACGGTATCTTCCCCTGCCTTTTGACCACGGCCAATGGCGTCGACGTCCGAGTAGCTGAGCGGCCCCGACCCAGCCTCCACGTACTCTCGCGCGTACTCGGGCGATGAGGGGACCTTGTATCGCGCCGCAAGCTTGCCGGCAAGCCAGGTTTTGCCGGTGGACTCCGGACCAATCAGGACAATGCGTCGGGGTGTATTTTTGCGACTCATTAGATCAGAACTCAAGAACTCGAGAATTCGGATTACCTCTGCTCGAGTGCTTGGGTGCTCGCAGCCGGCGCGCGATTTGTCTTTGCGCTACGCTACTCCCGCGCCCTGAGTGACCGCCGCCATTTGATCCATCCCATCACGGCAAGAACGAGGTAGGCAACATAGAGAGCAGCCATCAAATAGAGTTGCTGCGAAACGAGCATACCCACGTAGACCGCATCCACCACGATCCACAGGAGCCAATTCTCGAGCCACTTCCGCGTCGTCATGAACTGGGCAACGAGGCTGAAAGAAGTGGTCCCTCCGTCCCAAAAAGGCAGTGCGGCGTCGGTTCGGTACGTCAGAAACAGACCCAGAGTCACGGCGAAGACGGTGCCGGCAAAACCCAGAATGAGCCGCCATCGCGTCGGTGTCCGGGTCACCGCGAGTTTACCGCCTTCCTCTCCGCCTTGTCGCCACTCATACCAGCCGTAAACCATGAGCGCCATGTAGACGCCCTGAAGCGCCATCGCACCGTAGAGGCGCGCGTCGAGGAAAACAACAAACGTGAGACCGGCCCCGACCAGTCCCGCAGGCCAGCACAAAGCGTTCTGGTATACCGCCAGTACGACGTACGCCAGACTGAAGACAACCGCAAGGACTTCGAAGAGAGTGTTTAGATCCACAGGACTACGCCATTTAGAGCGAAACGTCCAGCGTCACGTAAACACTGCGCGTAGCGAGCGGGTAATAGTAAGAGATGCCGTCCAGCCTTTCCTGTTTTCCGGGCATCCGCTGGAAGAACAGATAGCTGTAACCGCTAGGCCAAATGCGCTCACTGTCGAGTAGGTTCGTGGCCTGCACGCGGATCTTCGGCTCGCCGACCTTCACCCAGGGTGCGAGAGAAAACGTCAACGAGGCGTCGAGGTTGAACCAAGACGGTGTCGTAAAATCCGGATTGCCGGTGTTGTCGAGTTGTGACTCAGCCACCCAGCGGGCACCCAAGCCAAGACCGATCTCGGGACGCGGTGTCCAGTCAACGACACCGTTGAGGAGTACCTCGGGAGTGAGAAGTGGCGGCACGTCGCGGTGAACGATGGCAACGCTATCGATCCAATCCCCGCTCGGCGCGTAGACATCATAGAACTGCGTCCACTCGTCGATCCGGTTACGACTGAAGTTGGCGCTTCCCAAAACCCGCCATTTCGGATCGGGCGCCCAGTCCAGCTCGAGTTCCAGTCCTCTCCGGTAGCTGCGTGGGACATTCCGGCGAACGGGCAAACCGATATCGGATAGCTCACCGCTGAGGGCTATTTCGTCACGGAATTCCATGGCATAGAAACCGGCGCTCAGCCGCATCGCTCCGCGCTGTACCTCGATTCCGGCCTCGATATCGACCACCTTTTCAGGCACCACGGCGCGAAGGTCGTAGGGTACGCTTGCGTTGTCCTCCCCATGGAGCATGTCGCTCCGTGCCGGCTCGCGCGACATCCGCCCGATGAACGCATACACTCCGAACATCGGCGACAGGTCATAATGGACCCCCGCCTTAGGATTGAAAAAGGTCCAATCCACCGCGCCAAGGTTTTGATCTCCCTGGTACTCGAAACGGGCGTAGCGAACCTGGGCGTCCGCCCAGAGCTGGGCACGACCGACGTCATAGCTGGCCTTTAGAAACGTACTCGCTTCGTTCTTGAGTCCCGTATTGAGGTACTGAGGGGAACCGCCGACAATCTCCATCGAGTGGTCACGTGTGAAGTCGTTCACATGCGCTCCCCAGTTGAGATCGAGACGTCCCGCCTGATGAGTGGCGCCGAGAATGAGGCCTACGAAGTGACCGTCGAGGGCAAACTCTTGCAGATCTTCAGTGGTAGGGTCCTGGATGCGAAACCAGCCTTGGGCGCCGTTGTAGTAGCCCTGGACCATGAGCGTCGTGGACTCACCGATGAGACGGGTGTACTGCAGTTGGATGAAGTCTTGGCCGAAGTCATCCTCTTCTCCCGGCGGAAGAGGATTGAACTGAAGATCTTCCAGAAGCGTCGCTTGGTCTGTGGCCAAGTAGGCGAGCTGAGTTTCTTCGCGCCCGATGAATCCGAAGAGCTTGAAGAACGAGCGCGCGTCTTGGCGCGAGGCTCCGAAGTAAAAGGTGCGTTGTTCGACGCCCGACCGGTCACGAAAACCATCGGTCGTTTGCGCCGAGAAGCGTCCGTAGAAAGCAATGTCGCCAACGGTCGGCCCGGAATCGAAGGCGATAGTTCCCCTACCCGTTCCCCACGATCCTGCACCGAGCTGCGCCTGAAAGCCCGGTCGATCCGAAGGGCTGACGCTGGCGAAGTTCACCGACCCGCCGTAGGAAGCCGATCCGTAGCTCGAGGTACCGATCCCCCGCTGGATTTGGGTCGAGTCCACGATGCTGGCAAAGTCACCGAAGTTGGAAAAGTAGAGTGCTTGGTCCTCCGGATCTTGTAAAGGAACGCCATCTAGAGTGATATTGAGGCGTGTTTGACCGATGCCACGGAGGTTGAAGTACGAATATCCGGCGGCAATTCCGGAGTCGGAGTTGTAGTTCGCGGACGGCGTGGGACCGAGGAGGAAAGGCATTTCCTGTCCGCGGTTCACCGCCTCGATCAGCTCTCGGTCGATGTCCGTCTTGGTCACAGGGCTCCGCTCCTCAGCACGGACCGCTCGAACCACCACGTTTTCGGTCAGGTGAAGCGGAGGAACGAGCGTGACATCAATCAAGCCGAGCTCGGCCGTCACAGGCAGTTCCCGATGAATCGTGACAAAGCCCTCGAGCGACACCTCGAGTACGTGGACGCCGGCGCTGACGTCGAGTGACCAGCGGCCCTCATCATCGGTGACAACTTCGACGCCTCCGAGTAGAACCGAGGCACCGACGAGCGGCCGCCCGTCGGCGTCATGGACGACACCGGACACGCCGATGTCATTTTCTGTCGATGCTGCGATCTCGATGGACGCAAACGAGACCGTGGCCAAAAGGCCAATGGCTGCAACGCACACCGCCACCATCATCGCCCTCGTCAGACGGTGATTTTTCGTTGTCTTTCTCATGGACGCGTCTCCTCTTCCGCACCCTTTTGCGCGGATGATCGAGACGGTTCCGTTGGAGTGCCGTTTTTCTTTTGATGTGCTAGAGATCTTCTTGCCTTTCCTACGCCGGTCCTAGCCGGATCAGGTTCAAGGGTGTGATCTCAGGCCGTCGAGGCCACCCCTAGGCTACCGTCAGCCTAAGTATATATCGCACAGCTCCAAATTCGAAAGGATTCGGGGCGAGATCGAAGCGAGAGTCGTCTAAGCCCCATGAACGGGACGGTGGATCCCGAGCTTGGTCATACGAAATTGGAGGGTGGAGCGCTTGAGACCGAGCCTGTCGGCGGCATTGCCCTTACCCGAAAGCTTCCAGCCGCATTCTTTTAGAACGGTGAGGATGTGGGCGCGCTCCATCTCGGCAAGACTCGTCCCGGAGCTCGCCCGCGTTTCCGGCGTCCCCTGCAGGAAGAGGGGATGTCGCAAGGGTGGGCCGCTCGTCATGGTGAGGGGTGGAGGTCTGTGAATACGGCTGGCCTGGAGGTTCCTCGAGCGCAACCCCACCTGTACACAAGAAGCGCAGATTAATAGCTCTTCTCGTCGACTCCGGAATCCGCTACGCCCTTGCCGCCGCAGTCTTTTGTAAGTGAGTGTCAGTGGAACTAGGTCTAACGATAGGCTTCTCGACGGTGTCTGACACGCATGACTCGCACCATTTCAGCGTTGTCATCTATTTCGTAAATGACTCTGTAGTCGCCGATACGGATCCGCCAATCGCTTTCGGACCCCGTGATTTTGCGGCAGCCAGGAGGCCTTGGATTCTCTGCGAGACCGCGGATTTTATGAATGATTCGCTGAAAGTCTTTCGTTCTCAGACCCTTGAGGTCTCGTTCCGCCGTTGCCTCGAGGTAGACCTCATGCACCGGGCCCGTGCTCCTCCAGGAAATCATCTAGCTTCCTGAATTTCAACGGCTTTTTCCGCATCTCATTCAACATCTTTATGTCTTCAGCATCTTCCAGCCGTTCCAGCATTTCCTGGTACTCGTCGATGTCCAAAATGACCGCGACCGGCTTTCCCTCTCGGATGACAAGCTGAGGCAGCTTGTTCCTTGTATTGCTTCGCATCATTGACCTCTCTATCTAAGAATACTCCTTTTCTCAAACAACCTAAAAACGGCTAGTGGGGTCCTGTCAAATTGAGGCCGTGCATGGCAGACTGAGCTGATGGCGGCTCCCATCATTGGTCTGTGCCCCGGGGTGTACTGTGGCTCACGGCGCAATCACATGGCCTTCGTTCATGAAGCCCTTGGATCCAAGGGAACGCCGACTTCGTGCGGAAGAATTGTACACCATTGAGCCGCCACCAAGGACGGACCGACACAACGTTTTTGCTGAGGCCCTCGACGATGTTCCTCGTTGATACGTATCCGCGCTCTCAGGCGGACATGCTCATCGCTGCCACAGCTCAACACCATCAACTGACTCTCGTCACCAGAAACGTGCGAGACTTCGACGACTGCGGCCTGGCATCCTCAATCCCTTTGTCTGACATCAACCGGTCTGGCCGACGAGCCCGGCGACTCCCTCCGCTCGTGCCGGCCCGCACGGAATCATCGCGGTGTCGGGTACTCCGACCCGTAGAATCCTCTCTCTCTCCTCGTATTCTTTACTGAAGCCATCTCTCGTCGGGTATGGTGCACCTCGATGGTCTCTTCGATAAGACCAAAATCCAAGGCAGCTTGGTGATAAGATCTTTTGCTTTCGCAGGCGTGCGCGTGCTACCGTCACATGACGATCGAGTCGTGCTCCGGCTTTGAGTAGCAGATTCGCGAAGACAGTCGGACGCTCGGCACATAGGGAGAGAAAAGAAGATGCAAAGACAAAACAAGGGTTATCGTTATTGGACTTCACTCGTACTGGCTCTGCTGGCGTCGTCGGCTCTTTGGGCTCAGGAGCAGCCCGCGAGCAACATGGACATCCTCCGGGACAAGCTCAAGGCGGACAAGAAGCTGCTGATTGCGGAGAACCTGGGACTCACCGAGTCCGAGGCTCCCAAGTTTTGGCCCATCTACGAGGAGTACCAGAAGGAGCTCGAAGCGATCAATCAGAGGCTGGTCCAGACGATTCAAGCCTACGCTACGGAGTACAACGCCAACACGTTGACCGACGAGAAGGCGAAGACGCTCATGACCGAGGCCCTCGCGGTCGAGGAAGCCGAGCTCGCGCTGAAAACGAAGTACCTCGAAAGGCTGAACGGCGTCCTTCCCGCTATGAAAGCGGTACGCTATCTCCAGATGGAGAACAAGATCCGAGCGCTCGTCCGGCTCGATCTCGCGGCGGAAATTCCGCTCGTGAAGTAGCGAGAGTCCGTGAGCCCCGCGTCGGTATTCCGCTTTTGACGGCGCGGGGCCTTTTCTTCAAGGGGCTCGGCCCGGCGCGACCCTAGCCGGGTTGGATGCCAATGGATACTCGACATCTTGAATTCTCACGCTCTCGAGCTCGCATGTTCTCTCTTTCACGACCATTGAGGTGGGTCAAGAAATGAATCGCAAGAACTTCACCCGCATTTCTTTGCTCGTATCCGCACTGACCGTGGGGCTCGCGCACGCCCAGGTACGCCAGGGAGAGCCTCACAACCTTCTCCGGACCCATGTCGGCCTATCCGACGCCGAGCTCCGGGCGATGGAGGAGGGCAAAGTCATCACCAAGGTGCTCGACATCGAGGACAGCAGAGAAGTCGCCATCGTGGGCGTCGCCCGGATCCGAGCAACCACCCGCTTCTTTCTCCGGATGTTTCGTAACATCGAAACATTCGACACAGCCGCCTCACAAATCAAGAAGCTCGCCAATCCGCCGCGGCGGGAAGACTTCGCCGACATGCGCATTCCCGAGGAGGACTTGAAGAATCTCGAGAAGTGCACCGTCAACGACTGCGACATGAAGCTCGGTCAACCGGGTCTCGAGCAGCTCCAGCGCGAAATCGACTGGAAATCCCCGGGTGCCGCGGCCAAGGCCCAGGACCTCCTGCGGCAGCGCGCCTTCGAGTATACCGACGCCTATCGCAAGGGGGGCGCCGCGAGCCTCGGAGTCTACCGCGACAAGGCAAAGCCCAGTTTCATCGCCGAAGAGTTCGAGATTCTGCTACGGAACTCGCCCTACATCATCGAGTATCGGCCCGAGCTTCAGCGCTACCTTCTGGATTACCCGAGCTCGACCCTCGCCGGCGCGGAGGATTTCCTCTACTGGGGCGAGTACGACTTCGGCGCGAAACCGGTGATTCGTGTCAGTCACGTCACGATCTATCCACTCGAAGAAGGGGACAACGCGTCGGTCGTCATCGCTTCGAAGCAGATCTTTTTCTCCCACTACTTCGTGACGGGGCTCGAGCTCACGACCCTGGCGAGGGACCAGAAGAGTGCCGAAGATGCGTTCTATCTGCTGACGTTCATTCGCGAGCGTACGGACGGGGTCGGCGGGACGTTCGGCAAGATGCTCAAGGGGAAGGCGGAGGAGGCGGCGCGCGCCAATATCGAGGAATATCTCCAGGCGACCCAGACTGCGATCGAGAAGTACTATCGGGACCTCCGGAATCGGTAATCCCGTCGATGGGAATCCAGACACTCGAGTACGAAGTTTAGAGCGCCTATCCGCACTTGCGGCGAGTGATGCGAAGCCGGGGACGACGTGCGCTCGTTCGCCCGAGAGACGACCGGCGGTTCGTGACCGCGCTCATGGGTTGACTCCCGCGCTGGACCCACTTCGAGGCAAGGTACGAATCTAGTTCTACTCGATCCGGACGTGGCCGAGGTGTTTGCCAACAACCAAGACGCCGTCAACGAAGCCCTACGGCTCGTCATCGAGCTGAAGAAGTTGCCGGTACGCAGGAAAACGCGCTGAACTTGCGTCCTGATCGTCGTAGTGTGATGGTCCGCAGGGCGACGGTGCAGATTGCGGAACCTGGTATTCCCGACGGCATCATCCAAGGACGCGATAGGTAAACAGCTCCAAGCTCGTCCATTTCGCCATCCAGAACGACATAATCTGCGATCTCAGGCTCCATCCCAGTAGATATTCCCGTTCCTCCCTCGTAGTTTTACGAGTTCCGCACCCCATCTCCTTTGCGATATCCTCGCGGCTGTGAGTTCCCGGAGAGGCCGGCCGGCTTCGTGTTCGGCAGAGGTCACCGGGTCCTCAGCGCGCCAAGAAAGGACGTGAGAAATGGGATGTTTACGAATATGGGGTGCCGGCTCATTCGGGCTGGCGCTCTGTTTAGCGACGGCTCTGACGCCGCGAACCGCCGAAGCGCAGATCTTCGGCTCGGATCCTGAAGGGCTGAAGCAGACGGACAACCTTATAAAGAAGGCCGAGGAACTGGTCAAAGAGACGGTTTCCGCTCGGGAGCAACTCGGGAAGACGCTCGACACTTACAACGCCATCTTCGCAGACGACGTCGAGGATGTCCGCAAGGCCTACAAAGGCGTGGAAAGCGAAATGGAGAAGACCGAGAAGAAGCGGGAGCAGGTCGGGAAAAAGCTGGAGGAAATGAAGCTTGAAGCCGAGGCTTACTTCACCGGCTGGAGCGACAGCCTTCAGCAGATCGAAAACCCGGACTTGCGCAAGCGCAGTGAAGCTCGCTTGACGGAAACGCGTGGCCAGTTCGATGGTATCCTCGACTCGGTCCGGGTGGCCCGGGAAGCCTACGAGCCCTTCATGACGAGCCTGAAAGACCAGTGGACGTATCTCGGGCACGACCTGAATGCGGACGGCATCTCGAGCCTGAAATCCGACGCCGAAGGCCTCAACCAACAAGGGAAGGCGTTGTTCGGGAAGATCGATGAAGGAATGAAGAAGGCCAACGAGTATATCGAGTCGCTCCGCTCGTCCCGGCCCGTGTCGTAGCGCGCCCGCTGTCCGAAGCCCGTGTGCCATCGAAATGGGCTGGCATGGGAGGCTGGCCGTCGGGAATCATTTCTCAGGAAGCTGAGGTGAGTCGTGTCGAAGAAGTGGTATGCACTGTGTCTTGTCGCCTGCTGGATGAACGTGGGCTCGATGGCCATCGGGCAGCACAAAGAGGAGTTCGCGAAAGCGCAGAAAGACAACGCCGCCGCCCTTCGCGAGTACACCTGGAAGAGCCGCACCGAGATCAAGATGAAGGGTGAGTCGAAGAGCGTCAAGCTCGAACAGGTGAGGTACGACCTCGATGGCAAGCTCGAAAAGACGCCCATCGGCGCCGCGCCCGAGGAGCCGCCCCAGCCGAAGCAGGGGCGGCCAGGCCGCCGGGGCGAACGGCTCAAAGGGAAAGTTGTCGAGAAGAAGAAAGACGAGTTCGCCGGGCTCCTGCAGAATCTGGGACAGCTCGTCGCTTCCTACGCTCACATACCTGCCGACAAGATGGAGGCCTTTGCGAAAAACGCCGCCGTGTCTTCTGAGCCGGGAGGCGAGGTGGTCATCGATGGCAAGAACGTGCTCCGGGCTGGAGACACGATGAGCGTTTCGGTCGATCCCAAGAACTATATGATGCGCGGGGTCGAGATCGCGACATCGTATGAGGAAAAGCCGGTCCGCTTCAGAGGAGACTTTCAGCCCATAACATCGGGGCCGACCTACCCAGCGCGCCTGGTGCTGGAGTATCCTGACAAGGAAGTCGAGCTGACCGTTGAGAACTACGATTACCAGAAGATCGGACAGTGATTCCGCCCGGGCGGGGAACGAAGGAGCCGAGGTAGCCCTTCCACGTGGGTGGCGGTGGGCGAAATTGGCTAATTCGTCAATCCACTTCAGCGTTTTCCAATAGGTCCGCTCGCCGTCAATAGCCAGTGGTGTGAGCATGGCGAAGTGGATGAGCTCGGCGTTGGTTTGAAGGCCTAGCCATGCTTGTCGGCGGTGTGCTCGGGGGGTTGGCTTTTCGTGACGCTGGAGCGCGCGGTCACCAGAAGGGCGGCTACGTCCGCAAGGCCTCCGCCACGCTGGCGCACATCGCGGCTCGTCGACGCGACCAGATGCGCAAGTTGATGAAGGGAGTGCTCGAGGTGCGGCCTTTCAACGCGCTGCCCAGTCACGACGGGAACGGTTCAGGGTATCTTCATCGTAGAGTTGACCAAGGTCGAGCGGCTGGGGGTGCGCGATCGCCTCATTCGGTTCGCGATGAATCTCGCCGGTGCGCTTAGATTCCCGGATTTCGTTGGTTTGTCTGCGATCTAAGACACCATCCACGTAAATTTTTCCCTCCCCCCTCGTGGTTTTACGAGTTCCGTATCCAACGTCGCTGCGATACCCTCGCGGACACGATCTGCGAAGACGTTTCATGTCGTATTGGGTGAGTCGTGTCGAGTAAATGGTGTACGTTCATCGTTGCCTTTTTCACGCTGCTTGCGGCAGCATGCACCAACGAGCGCCCGAAAGGCGACGAAGAAACGCTTGCACAAAGCCCTGCGGTTTTCCCTCTGTCGCCGAGATATGCTATTTTCGCCTCTAGTGATGAAGACGACATCCGAAGTTGGACCAGCGATTCGTTCAAACCCATGGAAGACCTTCTGGGGGATCCTTCTGGTGCTGGGGCTGCCGCTTCCAGGACTCGGCCAACAGCTCGAGCCCGGCGCCTACTCGGTCTCACCCGTCGGTGTGAACATTTTCGTTTTCACGTACAACCTCTCCGGCGGTGACTTGAACTTCGACCCGTCGCTTCCGGTGGAGGACGCCGAGGCGACCGTCAACACGGCCGCCTTCTCATACGTTCGCTCGTTGAGCGTGCTAGGCCGCTCTGCAAATATCGGTATCAGCCTCCCCCTTACGAGCGGAACGGTCCAAGGCCTCTACATTGGAGAGTTCACGAAGGTCGATCGTACAGGGTTACGCGATCCCTACATTCGGTTCGGGATGAATCTTCTTGGTGCACCGGCGATGGGTCTAAAGGAGTTCGCGCGCTACCACCAGAAGACCAACATTGGATTCAGCGCGGTTATCGTTCCACCGCTCGGACAATACGACCCCTCGAAAATCATCAATCTTGGGGCAAATCGCTGGTCTTTCAAACCGGAGCTCGGTCTATCCAAGGCGATCGGGAAATGGACCCTCGAGCTCTACGCAGGCGTCTGGCTCTTCACCGACAACACGGACTTCTACAACGGGAAAACGCGAGAACAGAATCCTATCGGCTTGGGCCAATTCCACCTTCTGTATACATTCGAGCCACGCCTGTGGGTCTCCTTCAACGCCAATTTCTATACTGGCGGTCGGACAACGGTGGATGGAAGTCTGAACCAGGACTTCCAGCGAAACTCTAGGTTCGGCACCACGATCTCGATACCGCTCAACCCCCGCCACTCGCTAAAACTCGCTTACAGTCGCGGCGCATTCACCACGATAGGCGCGGACTTCGATGCTTTGACCTTCGGCTACCAGTTCATTTGGGGTGGAGGTTTATGACAGACGCGACGCTCACTTATGTCATCTGGGCGCTGACCTTGGGCGCGGTGAGCGCTGTATCGTTACCGCTCGGGTCGCTCGTGGGCTTGCACGTGCGTTTCCATCAGCGGACCATCGCGGCCTTTGCGGCATTTGGGGCCGGTGCGTTGATCGCCGCACTCAGCGTGGAGCTCGTGGCTCCCACAGCCCTCGCTCTCACCGAGTCGAGCCATGCTGCGGGCTCCGGCCATGCCCAGGCCAACTTCTTCGCCATGGTTGTTGGCGGCGCGCTCGGGGGGTTGCTTTTCGTGGCGCTGGACCGCGTAGTCAACCAGAAGGGCGGCTACGTGCGCAAGGCCTCCACCACGCTGGCGCACATCGCGGCTCGTCGCCGCGACCAGATGCGCAAGTTGATGAAGGGAGTGCTCGAGGTGCGGCCTTTCAACGCGCTGCCCAGCGAAATGGCCGAGGCGGTCGCAAGCGTCTTGAGACCCGCAACCTTCCAGCAGGACGAGGTCGTCTTGAGCCACGACCATCAGCCCGCCGAGGCGTACATCGTCCTGGAAGGAGAGATCGACGTCGAGATCGACGGCAAACACGGGGGAAGCTTCGGTCCGGGCACGCTAATCGGCGTGCTGGCACTCTTCGTGCCGAGATTGGCGGCCCTGGGCACGGTGAAGGCGAAGACCGAGGTGAAATGCCTCACGCTAAAGAGCGAAGATATCGACCACCTCAAGGCCCTGTCTCCCGAGTTCGACCAGGCCTGTCGCAACCTGGCGGGCGAGCGCATGGACCAGCTCGAGCAGCACCTGACCACGCGGCTGACCGAGGCTGTCGAGTGGACCCACTCGGCCGCCGGGGCCCTTCGACTCGGAGCAGAGGTGCCGGCCCTCACGATCCGCCGTGCCCACGCCGAGCACCAAGGCTCACCGCTGGCCGTCTGGTTGGGCATACTGCTCGACGGCATCCCCGAGAGCCTGGTCATTGGCGCCGGGCTCTACATGATGCTCGAGGCTCACCCCGCGGTCGAGACCCTGAGATTCGCGCAGGTCATCCCCTACACGCTGGTGGCTGGGCTGTTCCTGTCCAACTTCCCCGAGGCCCTGTCGAGCTCGGCCAATATGCTGGCCGGGGGTTGGGCGCCACGGCGGATCTTCCTCATGTGGTTAGCGCTGATGGTGACGACCGCCGTCGGAGCAGGCTTCGGCTTTCAGCTCGCCAGCGTGCTAAGCGAGACATGGCTGGTGTTTGCCGAGGGCGTCGCCGCAGGCGCCATGCTCACGATGATCGCCGCCGCGATGATCCCCGAGGCGGCAGCCCACGGAAAGCCGAGCGCGGTTGGGCTGAGCACGCTGGCGGGATTCTTGGCCGCCGTGCTGTTCAAGCTGCTGGAGTGAGCGTTAGGGCCCGACCAAGAATAACTTACCGGTCTCGATTCGACCGAGGCTGTCGCGGTAGCCAGGTAGACCGTCATCGCGAATGCCGGGCGGTACCCGCAAAACTACGAGGTAGGGCGGATAAAATGACTGGGTTTTTTCAATCGGCTCTGGATTCTTAGGTTTGTGCGTGCTACCTTCGGGTGTCTTATGAGACCCGTTTCCGGCACTGAGGTACCCACAGCGAACGCATTGGGTCACTCGGCGTGTGATGATCCCGCCTTCCTACTGTTCTCGGGTCCTTAATCCTTGAGCGTTTTTTGAGGAGTACTGAGATGCTGAATCAATATCGCAACGCCAACTCCTGGGTCGCGCTCCCCACGGCCCTCAGCCTGATTCTCTCCCCGGCCATGCCGCTCGCCGGTGCGATGGAGCCCGCCTTAGTCGCGACGACGCAAGAGCAAGGCAAAGTACAGGCCGCGGAGACACAGCCTGCCGCCGGAGCCTGGCCAAGGTGGTTCGAGACGTCGAGCGGCGGAACCGTTGTGATGTACGCGCCACAGGTCGAAAGTTGGGACGGGCAGAAGCACATGGTCTTCCGGGCGGCGGTCTCTTATACCTACAAGGAATCAACGAAACCGGATCTCGGCACGGTGGCCGTGGAGGCGGAAACCAAAGTCACTTTGGATGAGCGCCTCGTCAACTTTTCTGAATTGACGGTCAGCGAAGCAAGCTTCCCGACGCTCGCTCGGGACAAGGTGCGCGAGCTCACGACGGAGCTCCAGAACGCCATGCCCGAGCAAGAATCGGATATTGTCCCTCGACCGCGTCCTCGAGGGCGTGGACAAGAGCCAGATCCTGCCCAAGAACCTCGAAGGCGTAAAGGCGGAGCCACCGCAGATCTACTCGAGCACGACGCCCGCCCTTCTCGTCAGCTTCGACGGCGAGCCGATCTGGAGCCCCATCAAGGACGTCGATTTGAGGTTCGCAGTCAACACGAACTGGGACGTCTTCGAGCACACGCCCACCAAAGCCTTCTACCTGCGACGGGACGCGAACTGGCTCCAGGCATCGGATGTCAAGGGACCCTGGGCACCCGCCGGCAAGCTACCCGAGAGCTTCGGCAAGCTCCCCGCCGAGGACAACTGGAAAGAAGTGAAGGCGAACGTGCCGGGCAAGAGCCTCTCGGCGAAAGACGACGCCGAGGGTGTACGTCAGCTTCGAATCCGCGGAGCTCATCCTTCTGAGTGGACCACCGAAGTACGAGCCCGTGAAGGGGACGGCCCTCTTGTGGGTGAGCAACACGGAAAGCGACCTCTTCCGCCTCGGCGAGAACGGTGCCTTCTACTACCTGGTGGCGGGCCGATGGTTCTCATCCGCGACGCTCGAAGGCCCGTGGACGTTCGCTACGCCCGAAGCTCCCCGAGGATTTCAAGCAGATCCCACTCGAGCACGAGCGCTCGCGGGTTCTCGCCTCGGTGCCGGGAAGCGATCAGGCTGCCGAAGCGGTTCTACTGGCGCAGGTACCCCAGGTAGCGCGCGTGAACGTGAAGGAGGTGAAGGCTCCCGAAGTCGTCTACCAGGGCGACCCGACGTTCCAGCCCATCGAGAAGACGTCACTCGAACGGGCGGTGAACACCGACAAGGACATCATCAAATTCGGGGACCTTTACTACATGTGCTTTCAGGGCGTGTGGTTCATGTCACGAAGCGCAACGGGCCCTTGGGAGGTAACGACGACGATACCGCAGGAGGTCTATCAGATACCGGCGAGCTCACCCTCGCACCACGTCACCTACGTGACGGTCGTCGAGGACGATGACGACAACGACGACCTGGCGACCTTTGCCTACGTCGCGGGCTACACGGGGCTGATGATCGCCTGGGGCTGCGCGGTGTGGGGCACGGGTTGGTACTACCCGCCTTACGTTGGGTGGGGCTACTACCCGGCCTACTATCCGTACATGCACACCTACGGATTTAGCGCGTGGTACAACCCCTGGACGGGGACCTACGGTCGCGGCGCAGCGGTGTACGGCCCGTACGGCGGCGCCGGAGTCGGAGCGCGCTACAATCCTCGCACCGGTACTTATGCCCGCGGCGCGGCGGCTTATGGTCCCTACGGCGCGGGCGCGGCGGCTCAGGCGTGGAATCCACGCACCGGCACCTACGCCCAAACGCGGCAGGGCTCGAACGTCTACGGAAGCTGGGGCTCGTCCTACGTCCAGCGCGGTGACGACTGGGTGCAGACCTCGCGCGCATCGAACCGCGCGACCGGCACGACAACCCGAGCCACCCGGACAGACCAGGGTGCAGCGGTAAGCCGCAGGGGCGGCGGCGAGAGCGGCTTTGCGGCGCGCGGAGAAAGCGGCGACGTCTACGCCGGTAAAGATGGGAATGTCTACCGCCGCGAAGATGGCCAGTGGCAAAAGCACGGTGGCGACGGGTGGTCGAACGTGCAGCCCCCCGAGGGTGCGAGTGACCGCGCCGCTCAGGCGAGCGAGCGAGCGAATCAGGCCCGCGCACAGGGGCAGCAGGTCGACCGCTCGACATACAGCCAGTTGAACCGTGACAGCACAGCGCGCACCCAGGGCGCACAGCGCACACAAGATTACAGCGCATGGAAATCGAGCGGCGCTACGCGCTCCGGCGCGGGAAGCTACCGCGGAGGGCGCAGCCGAGGCGGCCGGCGTCGCTGAGGCTGTGCCTTTTCCCATAGTGGACGACCGATTTATTCGTGAGCGCATCGCCAGCTCCCGGCGTCCTGGCAACCACCATCTCGGGGAGCGGAACGGCACACACGCATCGACGAGATCCTGCCGAGCGAAGTTGTGGCGAGACGTTCGGTGGACTAAGATCGCGAGCGCTATGTGCCGTTCGATGGTGTTCTCGTGAACCGCCCGCGCGTCCTGTTGGCCGACGATCACCGTATGGTGGCCGAAGGCCTGAAGCAACTCCTAACACCCGATTTCGACCTCTTGGGTATCGTCGAGGATGGTCGAGCGCTGGTGGAAGAGGCCAAGAAACTGCGTCCGGACGTGATCGTGGCCGACATTACTATGCCCCATCTGAACGGGATCGACGCGCTCGAGCAGTTGAAGAAGAACGATCCACGAGTCAAAGTCGTCTTCCTTACCATGCACCGAGAGGTGGCTTACGCCCGGCGCGCGCTCCAAGCAGGGGCGGCGGGATTCGTCTTGAAGCACTCGGCGCCGAACGAATTGGTGACAGCGATTCGCGCCGCGCTCGGCGGTCAGACGTACATCACTCCCGTACTGGCCGGAGAGGTCCTCGAATCGATCCGCAAGGACCCCAAATCATCAAAAGACCCGTTGGCGTCGCTCACGCCGCGCCAGCGTGAGATTCTGCAACTCGTGGCCGAGGGAAAGACCGCCAAAGAGATAGCGACCCTTCTCGGGATCTCGACCCGCACGGTGGAGTTCCACAAGTACGAAATGATGCAGTCGACCGGCATAGAGAACAGCGCCGAGCTCATCCATTTTGCCATCAAGCACGGCATTGTCGACATCTGAGATGCGGAGACGCGGTCATCAATGGTGGCGTACACGCCGGCAGCTCCGGCGACCAGCGCGATTTCCCTGTCGAGCAACGTCGGAGAGGATCGCGACGAGACCTGGGAGCTCACCGCCAACGGAACCATTGCCGGGGTCCACGAAGCCAAGATCCACGCCAGACCGACGGCCGTGACGACCGACGCGGCCACGATCCCGAGCGACGCCAGCACCTTCCCCCGCCATCCCGCAACCAGCCCCGCGGCGCAGCCCATGATCGGGGTCGTCAGGGGAACGACCAGCATGGCCCCGATGACCACGGCCGTTCAATCCCGATGATTTCAAGCGTATCTGACCGAACGGCTTTGAGATAATCCGCGTTCCTTGACGTTTCTCTGGTGGGCGCACGCTCAGGCGCCGGGGTCAGATTCGGGAACTGCTCTCTCCGCATCCCCTCGAAATGCCGCCGCGGCGTGTCGATTGGTCGGGTAGAAACGGCTCGGGTCAATCAGCTCCATCAGCTCGTATTTCTCCAGCCATGAGCGGAAGGACCGATCGGCGCGGCTGACGGCAAAGGTGACGTCGCGTTGGGCCAGCATGGTGATCGCCTGCCGCAGGACTTCCGCGCCGGTAGTGTCCACGTCGACCATCGCTTCCGCATCCAGCACGAACCAGCGGACTGGGGTGGGCGCCCGGGCTATAAGACGCTCGACCTCGTCGAGAAAGAGCGTCGCGTTGGCAAAGTAGAGCGGGGCCCCGAATCGATAGATGAGCAGGCCTGAAGAACCGGAGGCCTGCCCGGCGGCCACGGGGACGAAGTGGCTGCCGTCGGGCGCTTCCTCGAGCGCCGCCGTCTCCGGACGGGACGCCCGCCGGATGACGTCGATGGTGGACAGGAGGAAGGCGATGAGCACAGCGCGCAGCGGACCCAGGGCCAGCACGCTGAGAAGACAGACGGCGGCGATCCAAAAGTCCGAACGGCGCATCCGCCACAGCTCGCGGAGCTCGTGGACCTCGATCAGCGACAACACCGCATTGGCGACGATCCCGGCCAGGGCCGCATTGGGCAGAAATGCCAGCACGTCGGTGAAGAAGAGCATCACCACCGCGATCGTCACGGCCGCCATCAGGCTGGGTAGCTGGCTGCGCGCGCCCGCAGCATCCATCGCCGCCGAACGGGAGGGGCTGTTGCCGGTGACCAGCGAGCCGGTGAAGCCGGCCGCGAGGTTGGCCGCGCCGTAGGCGAACAACATCTGATCGCCGTCCACCCTGTATCCGTATTTGCTGCTATAGCTGCGGACCACGAGGAGACCTTCGCAGAGAAGAATGGCCACGATCGCCAGGGCGCTGGGCAGCAGCCTCAGGTAGTCAGCCGCAGGGATAGCGGGCAAGGTCAACGCCGGGGGGCCCGAGGGCATCGCACCGAGCACACCGACACCCTTTTGAGCTAGGTCGAACACCGCGACGATGACCGTCAGCAACACCAGGGCCACCAACGCCCCGGGGACTTTGGGCGCATACCGCTTGAGCTGTCGGACGATCACAAAGGCGCCGATCCCGATCGCCACCGAATACAGATTGGCACGGGGAATGGAATCGAACAGGGCCACCAGCTCCAGGAAATAGCCCTCGGTCTCGACGGAGCTCGCCATGGTCTCCTTGAGCCGTTCCGCCGCCATCAGCACGCCCGACCCCGCCTCGGCCACGTGGGGCGCGGCGAGGATCTTCCGCACCTGGTTGGTGAACACCTCGATGCCGAGGCCGGTGATGAACCCCGCCATCACCGCGCGCGAGAGGAAGTTGGCGAGGAAGGCCAGCCGGAAGAACCAGAAGACGAAGAACAGAAGCCCGCAGATCAGGGCCAAGGCCAGGGCGTACTGCAGACGCAGCGGGTCCCCGGGCGCGGCAAAGGCGACGAGGGCGGCCCCGACCAGCCCGGCCATGGAGGCGTCGGGGCTCGTCACCAGGTGACGCGAGCTCGTGAGCAGGGCGAAGACCGCCAACGGAATGATGGCCGCATAGAGACCGGCTACGGGGGGCAAGCCGGCCACCTGGGCGTAGCCGATGTTGAGCGGAATCATCAGGGCGGCCAGAGTGATGCCCGCCGAGACCTCGCGGGGGACATCGGCCAGCGTGACACCCTGCAATCCCACGAAGGGTCGGGGCCAGCTGATCTTGGTGGCGACGGAGGGAGCATTTTCACTCATGGGGTGACTCCTGTTTCCCGCGGCTCTCGGCATCCGGCTTCGCGGCGGCTGCCGACGTGTCGGTTGCCCCACTCCAGCGCCGGCGCAGAAGGTGTGCGATCCGCAAGATCGGGCCTCGAACGAGGAAGTACGGCACGAGGGCGCAGGCCACGGCCACGATCAGCATCTGCACGGGGTAGAACGTGTGCAAGACCAGGAGCTGATACGTCGTGTCGAGCACGCACGCGATGATGAAGATCCTGCCGAAATCCTTGAGCCCGGAGCGAAAGAGCCGTCGCCGCTCGGTCGGGCTCCTGAGGAAGGCTCCCAGGAAGATCGGATTCCCTTCCCGGACATCCCTTAGATGGGCTCGGATCGCGAGGATGGTGACCACGGTCGGCATGACCACCAGCCGAAAGTGCAACGGCCCGTCCGCCCGTGCGATGAGCTGTTCGATCCCACGAGACAAGACTTCAAGAATTGCATCCATGGTTCACTCCGTTCGTGGGCTGAGCTGGAGCCGGCCCATACAGCGTTCTTTGCCCTTCATCGACGGCACCTGATCGCTACTTCTTCACAAACTGCGTGTTGAACCCGACGAAGATCTGCAGCTCCGGCTGCCCGGCGCCGCGATCGAGGATCGTGAACTGCGGCTCCACGAAGATATTGAAGACCGCGCCGCTCGTCGGGACGACCTTGCCGATGCCCAGCCCCACCGGTACGTGGTAGGAATCGTTTTCCAGATCGAACACCGCCACCGCCGACCCCCTCACATACAGCCCGCCACCGAGCTGGACGAAATAGAAGGGCTGGGCCGCGAGGACGTTCGTTCCCGGATCGGCCGTCGTCGCCAGCGAAGTCCGTCTGCCAGGTGACGAGCCCTCCCCACTGCAGCGTCGGCGACTTGGCGTTGAAGAAGGTCGCAGCGAGGCCACCCTGCCACTTCCCGGTCCCGGTCTCGTCCTCGCTCGCCGTGGGGACGGTAAACTGCGGCCCCACGCCGAAACTCACCGCAGGATCACCGGTGTCGAATAGGTAGGCGGCGAACGCGTTGAAGTCGCCCAGGCCGGACATGGTCTTGCTGTCGCCCATCGGAACCCGCGAGGCCGGCAGCGATGCCCGGAACAGCCACTTCCCGAACGGCTGTGCGTACCGGAGCCAGAACGTGTTGGCGTTCTGGCCGTCGAGCTCGGAGAGCGCAGGAACGTAGTAGTTGTGAACGTTGAATGCCTGGAACTTGGCTAGGGGATTGTTGGCCTCGGCCGCCGACGGAACCTTCGTTGCAGGTTCCCCTGCTTGCTCCTGGGCGTTCACTCGAACCGCCGAAGCCACGGCAAGGAAGATCGTGAGACTGGAGAAAAGCGCGCAACGCACTGCCGAACGTGGCGTCATCTCAACCTCTTGCGCCCGAGAGCATCGCGCGCGACAGCGTGCCGCCGGAGATGTTCCGGGCCTTGAAGCTGTTCTGCACCAGGATGCGCGTCGACATAGTGAGGTGCGCTGAGCGGAGCGGCAGATGCCTTGTTCGCCGTCTTCTCTCAGCTTGGGACGCCAGGTCATTTCGTTTTCGTTGCCTTGTCGCCACTACGGCCGAACGCCTCGTCGATGATGGCCTGGAGGTGCTTTACCAGATCGTCGGACGGCGTCCTGTAATCGTCCAGCTCATACACCTGACCCAACAGCTCGTACTTACCCAGTCCGAAGCGGTGATACGGCAACAGCTCGTAGTCGATCACGTTCTTGTGCGGCCGGATGAACGCCAGGACCGCCCGGATGTGCTCCTCGTCGGCGTTGACGCCGGGAATCAGCGGCGTGCGGGCGATGAAGTCGATATCGGGGAACGTTTCGTAGGCTTTCTTGAAGTTCGCGAGGATCCGCTCGTTGCTCACGCCGGTCCACTTCTTGTGCCGCTCCGGGATCGATCAGCTTGTGGTCGTGCAGCATCGTGTCGACGTGGGGCAGCACCTTTTCCACGAAAGCCCAGGGCGCGTTGCACGCCGTCTCGACGGCCGTGTTGATACCACGCTTGTGGGCTCCATCCAGCAGTGCGGCGCTGAAGTCCGGCTGCAGCATACACTCGCCGCCGCTCAGGGTGATGCCGCCCCCGGTATTGCGGTAGAACGAGCGTCCTTCTCCACCTCGTCCAGCACCTCGTCCACGGTCATCAGTCTTGCCGAACATTTCGAGCGCTCCCGGCGGGCAGAGCGAAGCCAATGCCTCGTCGCAGTCCACGGCCAGATGCCAGTTGACTTTGACCTTGTCATCGGCGCCGCCCTCCACGACGTAGAAGGCGCCTTCCGGGAAGGGGGGCTTCAGGCAGACGCCGCATTCCTTCTTGCCGGTGCACTTCCGGGGATCGTAGGACAGCTCCGGCTTCTGCGCGGATGCTCTCGGGATTGCCGCACCATTTGCAGCGCAGCGAGCAGCCCTTGAGGAAGACGGTCGTGCGAATGCCCGGGCCGTCATGGCTGCAGTAGCGCTGGATATTCAGGACGCTTCCGGTCGGAGCGGATGCGCTGGTAGGTTGATGCGTCATAGCTCCCTCCCCAGGCAGATGCCGATGGACTGAGCGATCTGCATGAACATGCTGTCCTCGTGCACGGTTCTGACCTTGTTGATCGCTTCCGCCAGAGGCACGAACTTCATGTCCGGAGGAACAAAGGCCACCATCGACCCATAGCTGCCCGCCTTTACGGCCTCAACCGCCCCGGCGCCGTAGGCCAGAGCCCAGTTGACGGTCGACGGCCGTGGAGGTGCCGCCTCTGACCCAGGGGCCCAGGACGAGGGGGAAGGTCTCCTCGGCGATGAGCAACTGGAGCCTGCTCGCCACGGTCTCGGCGGCCTGACCCGATCGCCGGATGACATGGTCGCTGGCATCACCCGTCGCCAGCGGCGACAGAGACGCTTTGAGGGAGGAGGGCTTTGCCTGGGGCTGTCCGTCTTCGACGAACTTCGCTCCTTCGGCCACCACCACCATCCCGTAAGGCCTTCCGGGTGTCACCTTGTCCCGCAACGCCGACGCCACCACCTTCAGGTCGCAAGGGATCTCCGGGATCAGCACCGCATCGGCGCACACGGTAATGCCGGCCTGCAGTGCCAGCCATCCGGCCTGCTCTCCCAGGACCTCTACCACGGCGATTTTCCGAGCCGCCTGGGCCGCCTGACGGACGCGGTCGAGCATGTCGATGGTGAAGCTGAGCGCGCTGTTGAAACCGAAGGAAACCGCGGTGGAGGCGATGTCGCCCTCGATGGACCGGGGCACACACACCACATGGAGTCCCTTGCGATGGAGCCTGTAGAGAATGCTCAGCCCGCGGCCACCCACGACCGAGATCACCGCATCGATATTCTCTGCCTTCAGTGCTTTGAGCAGATCATCGGACATGTCGACTTCTTCGACCATGTCGTCTTCGGTCACCTGGCGGACGTGGAACGGGTCAACCCGGGGCGACTGGCCGAGGAGACCCGAAGAGGTGGGATCGAGGTTCTCGATGAGCTTGGGGCTGAGGGGCACGAGTCCGCCCTCGGGGTAGCGCTCCGGGTGCAGCAACCCGTCGAAGCCATCCCGGATGCCGACCATCTCCCATCCCAGCTTAGTTGCCGCCAGGGCCGCTCCCATGATCACGGCGTTCATCCCTGGGACATGGCCGGCACCCACCATGATGCCGATGCGATTGTGGACACTGGCGTGACCTGTTTCTCTAGGCATGAAGTACCTCCCTTGTATTCGCTTCCCATGGCCGCATTCGCAGCCTTGCGTCCGGCCGTCCTGCGCCCTTCAGGAAACGCCCGGAACGGCGTGACGCAAGGCCACGCCGTACCGGTTCCGTCTTGTTTCAGCCCTGCTGGCCGTCGAACGACTGCAGCGTGCGTTCGATGACCTCGTCCTGCACGCCCTTCGCCAGCTTGGTGAAGAATGCGCTGAACCCGGCCACCCGCACCACGAGGTCGCGGTACTTCTCCGGGTGCTTCTGGGCGTCCCTGAGGATGTTGGTGTCCAGGACGTTGAACTGGATGTGATAGCCACCGTTGTCGAACAGTGTCTTCACCAGCCGCAGCACGTTGTCCCGGCCCTTGCGTGTCTTGAGCTGATCGGGCGGGAGCTTCATGTTCATGTGCGTTGCGGTGTACTTGATGGCGTCCTGGGCCTTCGCCGCGGACATCACCAGCGCGGTCGGGCCGTTGACATCGGTACCCGGCATGGCCGACAGGCTGCCGTCGGTGAGCGCCACTCCGGCCCTCTTTCCGTTCGGCAGCGCCCCGGTCACCATCCCCATCAGGTTGTGGACGCTCTTGGTGTACGCATCCGGCGTTGACTTGATGTCCTTGCTGAGGTAGTTGCCGCCGCCGTCGACGCTGTTGAAGGCCTTGAGGATGCTCTCGTACACCCGGTGCGTCATCCGGTTCATTTCGGGGATGTCGTTGCCGTGCTTGGGCGCGTCCTCATAGCACAGCTTCCTGACCTTCTCGTATTCCCCTTCGAAGTTGGCCGCCAGGGCCTTCTTGAGCTCGGCCATCGTCAGCTTCTTTTCGTCGTAGACGAGGTGTTTGACCGCCATCAGCGAGTTGGCCGCGTCCACACCACCCACCACAATCTGGGCGATGGTGTAGTAGTTGGCCCCGCCGTTCCACACCTCGGTGCCGGTTTCGATGCAGCCGCCGGTCAGGAGCGAGCGCCACGGAACCGGGAGGAAGTCAGCGCACAGCATGCTGGCGATCCAGGCACCGCGGCGGAGGACATCCTCATTGAATTGCAGCTGCTGCTCGAAAGCCGCATACAAGTCCTCGAAGGTCTTGAAGGTCTCGGGGTCCCCGGTCTTGGGGCCGATCTGCTGCTTGGTACGGGGATCGAAGCCATCGTTCATCGTGACCTCGATGATCTTGCCCAGGTTGGGCTGGCCTTCCACCGGGTGACCGGTCTCGTAGGGAACGTAGGAACCCACACAGGCGCCGATGCAGGTGCGCCTGGCTTGTTCCAGGGTGAGGCCCTTCTTGGAGTCGGCGAACAGATTGAGGGCACGCTTGATCATCACTTCGCCATTCACGAACTGAGGCATGCCGATACCGGTGCCGATGACATCCAGGACCTTTTCCAGGAATTTGCCGCTCATCCGCTCCGTGTAGCAGCAGGTCAGCGGCGGCTGCGGCAAATGCAGGTAGGTAGAGGCATCGAGGATCAGGTAGTCCATTTCTGCGGTGGCATCCTCCCCATCCTCCGTGAAGCCTCCGAGGGTGATGCTCTGCCCGAGGTCGGCGGAGTTCTGTATGGCGACCTTCTCTCCGAAGTAGTAGCCGATTTCGTTCAGCTTGATGAAGAGGTTCTGGAGCATGAACGTCGCGTCCTCCGGACCGATCAGTCCGGCCGCCTTGTCCCGCTGATAGTAGGGCTCGAGGTTCTGGCCCAGATAGGCCTCGGAGTAGCCGCAACCGACCTGCTCGAGCTCCGCGCAAAGGTGACAGAAGTAGTGGCACTGGATGGCTTCCCGCAGGTTTCGGGCCGGATGTTCGGGCACCCGTTCGCAGGTCTCGGCGATGGCGATCAACTCCGCCTTGCGGGTTGCATTCTTTTCCTTGGCCGCCATGTCCCGGGCCAGCTCGGCGTAGCGATGCGCCAATCGCACGATGGCCCGCATGACGATGAGGCTGGCTTCATAGAAGTAGAGCTTGCTGGCATTGGACAAGCGCATCTCGAGGGCAGCCTGGCGTTCTTCGACCTCCTTGATCATGGCGGCGAGTCCGTAGTTGTAGATCCTCGGGTAGTTCAGGTTGCCGCCGCCACCCGGCCAGTCGAAGAAGCTGATGACGAAGCCGGAGTCATAGCACGGTTTCGGGTCGAAACCGTACTTCTTCTCGAAGATCTCCAGCGTGCGGGGTTTCAGGGCGCGCTTTTCCCAGTAGTCGAGTGCCCACTGGTTGACCCGCCTGTCCTCCGGGTCCTTGCACTTCTCGACGGTGTTGTCGTCCTTCATCCAGTCGATGTTCCACTCCGGGTAGGTGTAGATGCCGTTGACGGTGCTGGCCATGCTGCCCACGAAGCAGTTGTCGTCGATGTAGAGCTTTTTCCGCTCCAGCAGGGTGGCCATGAACTTGGCGCGACGCATGATGTTCTGGTCGCCCTGAGTCGCCGCGTACACCTCCTCCATGATCCTGATCCGCTCGAAATCGACCTCCGCAGGGGTCGACCTGAGCTGTTCTTTCAGCCGATCGATCCGGTCTTTGTCGACCTTGACACTACCTGTAGAGCTCTTCGTCGTATCCTTTGCCTTTGCCATTGTATGTTCTCCGTTCTTCTGTGATTTGATTTGCGTGTATTGATATTTACGTGTCTCATTCTGCCGAGAGCATCGCGCGCGACAGCGTGCCACCGGAGATGTTCCGGGCTTTGAACCCGTTCTGCACGAGGATCCTTGTCGCGTAGTAGGCGCGCTGGGCGGAGCGGCAGATGACCAGGATCTCGCGGTCCTTCGGCAGCTCTCCGAGGCGCCCGCGGAGCTGGCCCATCGGGATGTTGACCGCGCCCGGCACGCTCTCCACCACCAGCTCCACCGGCTCGCGAACGTCGAGCAGAAACGCGCCGTCTATGGCGTCCCAGTGGGCGAGCGGCATGTCCCCGCGCAGGACATCGGCGGCGACCATGCCGGCGAAGTTGACCGCATCCTTCGCGCTTCCGAACTGGGGCGCGTAGCAGAGCTCCGCTTCCTCGAGGTCGTAGATCGTCGCGCCCATCTGCATGGCGACGGCCAGGGCGCTGATTCGTTTGTCCACCGCCGGCCCGTCCTCGCCGAGCGCCTGCACGCCTAGGAGACGTCCGTCGGATTTTCTGAAGATCACCTTCATTCCGATCATCTTGGCGCCCGGGTAGTAGCCGGCGTGCGAGTTCGGGAATATGTAGATCTTCTCGAAGTCCTTGTCACCGATCTTCTCGAGCGTCTTCTCGTTGACCCCGGTCCAGGCGGCGGCGCCGCCGAAGAGCCCGATGATCGAGGTACCCTGTGTGCCACGGTAACGGGAATCCCGTCCGGCGATCACGTCGGCCGCGATCCGGCCCTGACGGTTCGCCGGCCCGGCGAGGGCGACGAGGCTCCAATCCCCGGTCACCCAGTCCTTGACTTCGATGGCATCGCCGACGGCGAAGATGTCCGGGTCGCTGGTGTGCATCTGGTCGTCGACGCGAATCCCCCCGCGCTCGCCGATCTCGAGCCCAGCCGTTTTGGCGAGAGCCGTGTCCGGCCTCACGCCTAGCGCGAGGATCACGAGGTCGGCGGGGTACGCCTTGCCGGACTTCGTCTTCACCTCGACCGCGCCGCCCTCCAGCTGCGTGAATCCTTCCACTCCGTCGTTGAGCGCCAGGTGGACGCTATGCCTCTTCATATGCTCCTGGACGAGGCGGGCAAATTCCCGGTCAGAGGGGCCAGAACCTGGTCGAGCATCTCCACCAGCGTCACGTCGAAGCCGCCATGGACCAGGTTCTCCGCCGTCTCGAGACCGATGAAACCGCCGCCGATCACCACCGCACGGCGCTGCGGCTTCACGTACTGAATTCCCGAGTAGCGGAACATCCCTGCCAGGAACGACGTGCCTCCCGCGATCCACTCGCGGATCGTCCGCGCGTCCGGCACGGTCCGCACCTGGAAGATCCCGGGCAGGTCGATGCCGGGCAGGGGTGGACGGACCGAAGGCGCCCCGGGCGACAGCACCAGCTTGTCGTAGGACTCGGTCGTCACCTTGCCGGTCTTGACGTTGCGCAGATCGACGGTCTTCTTCTTCGGCGAGATGGAAATCGCCTCGCAGCTCGTCCGCGCGTCGATGTTATGCATCACGCGGAACAGCTGCTCGTTCGCGACCATCAGGCTCGATTCCTGCGGGATCACGCCCGAGACGTGGTAGGGCAGCCCGCAGTTCGCGTACGATACGTAAGGCCCGCGCTCCACCATGAGGATTTCTGCTTTTTCGTCCAACCTGCGCAGGCGCGCCGCACAGGACGCCCCGCCTGCCACTCCACCAACGATGATGACTTTCATGTTCCGTCTCCTTCTTCCACTAGGGCCGGTCGATCGCGCCACCCGAATGGCAGCATTGATCGGGCTATTGTTTTGGCTTAGATGCTCCTTCTTCGAGGATGATCTTCTCGGGATCGAAGCCGTAAACCCAGGGTGCCGAGTTCTTCCAGCCGTTCCTCATCCTTTTCCCGACAAAGACGCTTCCGGGATCCTCCACTTTGTCCCCTTCCACTCCATCGATGATGTTGTAAGCTTTTGTGAACCCGGCTGCTGCGAGCGCGTTGACTGCCATGGCACTGCGGTCACCTGACCGGCACGTGACCAGCAGGATGTCGGTCGGCCCGGCTATCCCTTTGACCTCGGCGACAAAGTCCGGATTCATCTTCACGCTGTATTCGGTTTTGCCGTCCTTTCTCTGATAGGTCACAAAGGCCAAGGGTATGTTCCAGGCCATCTCCGGGTGGCCGACGAAGGCGTACTCCTCGGGCGTTCGCACGTCGATGACCTTCACCTTGTCCGGTGCGGCTTTCCACATTTCGTAGGCCTGCGCGGCGGTCACATAGAGACCCAGGGTGGTTTGTTTCCCTTCGGGAAGCTGCATGTCCTCGGCCACGGAAGCGGACTGCTCCGTATTCGCTCCAACAAAGCTCGCAGTAACCCCGCAGAGCACCGCGACCATCACGGTGCAAATGAACATTCGACTCACCACCGATCGTATCCTTTCGTTCTATCGCACACGACCGGGCCCGCGGTGAGGGTGAGCCCCCGAGTGCCAGGTTCGGTTGCCCCAAGCCATGCGATCCGGCCTTGTGTTCGATGAACCGCCGTCACCGCCGATCCGAGAGTCGCTGCGGGAGAGGCCCGGAGAACCCCACCCGCACATTTCCATGTAAGCCGCTCACGCGTCGCTCGAGGGATGGCGCAGGCTCAAGCACTTGGTTGTGGTTCCTCCCGGCTACCCGAGGCGTGTACCTTCCGCCTCGAGCCCGCCTCCCTCAGGAAGCTTGCTCCAGCTCTTTCTCTGCCATTCCTCCTTGAGCACTTCCGTCGCCGCCTGCTCCAGGAACTCCGGGGCCGCCCACTCTTTCACATCGAAGTCGTTCTTGATGTAGCCGTGGCTGACCATGAAGTCCTTGCCGATCTTGATGCATTCCAGATTCTGAGCACACAGGCTCGGCACCATGTCGACGTGCTTGATGCCCTGGTAGGTATCCTCGGCGTCCAGGTAGAACGTCTGCCGGTTGAGAATCGCTCCTGCAGCGTGCTTGTGCTCGTTGGCCCAGCGCCCGACCTTGATCATGGCCTTCATGTAGGCGACGACCAGCTCGGGGTGCTCCTTGGCCATCACGTCGGTACAGGTAATGACAGCGGGGGTATTGGCGACCTGTAACGTCCAATCCGGGTACCGGGCCAGGTCCACGATCATCTTGAGTTTGCCCGTGGCCTCCTGCAGATGCTGGAAGACCTTGCTCTGGGTGTAGACGGCATCGACGGTGCCATTCAACAGCGCCTGTTTCCAGCGGACGGAACGCCAGGTCGTGCTTGTGGTCACGGCGCATCCACAGCTCGGACGGATTGTTCATCGGCGGGACCAGCATCTCGGGTTTGTCGTACCAGTCATCCGGGTAGGGGAACTCCACGAGCTCGATATCATCCATGGTCATGTCGTTCAGCATCAGGATATTTTCGATGGCCATGTGTTCCTGGATGCGCCACCAGTCGTTCTTGATGGTGTTCAGGCTCTTCGAGATGCCGATCTTCTTGCCTTTCAGATCCTTCACGCGGAAGATCGGGTCGCGGGCGCGCACGATCAAACCACCACCTTCGTAGACCCAGGTTGCCCCGAGCAATACGGTGCGGCGGATGTCGGCGTGGACGTGGATCGGGGGATACAGCCCGCCGAAGCGAATGAGGTTGTCGAGGTTGTGGATGTAGTGCGGGTACCAGTTGTTCTCGGGTGCGTGGCGGAAGTAGGCGTATTCAACGCCGATCTTCTTGAACTCCTCGCGGCACCATCCCAGTTCCTGGTCAACGTTGTTGGCGGAAACCATTGGGCAGTTGGTGAACCACACCTCTTTCCAGTTCAGTGGTACCGTGGTGGAAACTCTTTCTTTGGTCATGACTAACTCCTTTCCTGTAAGGTACCGGGGAAAGCACGCAGTCGGCTTCCCCGCTTCCTTTTTGCTTCCCTCTTGTGGCTAGAATCTGAACGCGAGCCCGGCCACGGGCCCCTGGGTCAACACGTCGTACTTGAACATTTCTCTCCCCTCGCCAGTGGAGTAGTCGATATCCAGCCAGCGATAACCCAGTTCCAAGGAGGCCCAGTCGGCCAGACTGATCCCTACGGTCGGGAACACCTGCCACGTGAAGCTCGAGCCGGCCCCGAATCCGCCGATTTCGGTGTACACCCGCAGTAGGACGCGGCGGTCCGTTGGAGTGCGGAGGATAAGGCCGACAATGGGATCCACCCACGTCTTGCTCTGACTCACGTCCACGCCAATCCTCTTGAACGCGAGATCGCCTTGCAAGTTGTTCACCCGCATACCGAAGGTCACCTCGGCGGCCGGACTCAGCCGACGCAACCCGTAGAACGCGAACGCACCCTGGTTGAAATCCACGTTCGTCTCGCGCACGGTGGTCCCGAGCGCCATCCAGATCAGGTCGGTGCCGACCCCCCAGTTGCCCTTGCGAGCCGCCACGAGGCCCATCGCGCCGAATTGCAGGTTCGAGAAGATGTCGGACGCGGACAGGTCCACATCCACCTCGAGTCCCCGCACAGTCGTCGTGCCGCTCATCGAAGCGCCGATTAAGTAAGGCGCCACCACGAATTCCCACTCGTCGCTCGGGGCCTCGGCGGCGGCTGGCGTCCATGCACCGGACGCGATAAGCACGATCGCTAACAAAAAACTAACTCTTCGCATTACAATGACCTCCTGTTTCCCGGTTGGGCGAAGCGCCTCGACGCCTACCCATGCAAGCAACTCTTCAATTCGGGACCTCTCCTTCGTCCGTCGAAGCGCCCACGTTTGGGCTCGCCCAGACGAGCGCGACGGCCGGCAGCAGGTCGGTCGCGATCGCACGCTTGACCACGAAGGCGTCGGCGCCGGCTTCCATCGCAGCACGGCGAACGCTCTGCTCGTCGTGAACGCTGAGGACGATCACCTTGAGTTCCGGACAACTCTGCGAACCGCTCGCAACCAGCCCAAGCCGCTCTCCCGCGCCAAAGACAGATCCACGACCGCCACGTCGGGCTGGAGTCGGTCCGCTCCATCGAGCAACGACGCCTCGTCGGCAACCATGACCACGGTCCCGAACGCCGTCTGGAGCAACCCTCGCACGCCTTCCGCGAGACCGTGGTGGCGGTCCGCCAACAGAACGCAGCTGAGAGGCTTCTCGGGCATTAAGGCATTTCCTTCTCCACGACTGTGCTCGCCGCGATGCCTGTCGGCACCCGGCTTCGAGCGTAGGTTAGTCGAGATTCGGAGGGTTGTGACCTCGAAATACTACTGGCTTATCGCTGGGATATTACGAGGTTCCCGGGCCGGAAAGTCAGAACTCGACGAGGTTGTGCTTGTTAGCGAGGTGGATCGAGCTCGGCGTTGGTGTGAAGGATCTACGTCTCCATCATCTGATACCAAAAACTGCCCGGGGGCTCATCGCGACTTTCCTTCCGCGGGAACCCAGGCGATGACCGCCGTGCCCCGACCGGGCGCGCTCTCGATGTCGAGCGTGCCGTTCACCAGCCGCACACGTTCGCGCATACTCGCCAGGCCGAGACTTCTCCGCTTTCCCGGACTCTCCGGATCGAAGCCGACGCCGGTCGTCACGGACGGCGAGGAGCAAACCGCCGTCCATCTGCCGTAGCGTAACACTCGCGGCGCGCGCACCGGCGTGGCGGGTCACGTTGTTCAGCGCCTCCTGCGCCACGCGGAACAGGCAGAGCGCCGCATCCTTCCCGACGACGGCGGGCAGCGGATCAGATCTCTACCGAGAAGTCGACCTGGCCCTGGCGACCCCGCCGTTCGCATTCCGTCCGAAGCGCCTCGGCCAGGCCGAGCTCCTCCAGGACCGACGGGTGCAGCTGGTACGCCAGGGAGTGGATGTCCTCGCTGAGGCGTACGAGCCCCTCGCGAACCGCCCGCATCGTCTCTGCCTGCGCCCCGTCCGGCGCGGCGACGCTCGGCGCGGCCGACGTCGATCGCCAGCACGGCGAGCCGCTGCGTCACGTCGTCGTGCAGCTCGCGCGCGAGCAGCGCGCGCTCCTCCTCGTGGGCCTCGGATCAGGCGCCGGCTCAGATCGCGCAGCTCGTCCTCGACTCGCTTGCGCTCCGTGATGTCGCGGAGGACACCGAACGGACTTGACCGTGCGTCCGGTGGCGTCGCGCGCTGGCGACGCCGGCCAGGTGCTGAATCCACATCTGCCCGTGAGCCGGATGCAGGAAGCGATACTCGACGGAGATCCGGTCCAGCCTCCCGTCGTGCAACTGCTGGCGCAGGTCCAACACGCGCTGGCGGTCGTCAGGATGCAGATGCTCCATCCAGAACTCCAGGGCCTGGAGGCCCTGTTGCCGTTCCGGGGGAACGCCGCAGATTTCGCGAAACCGGTCGTCGACGTAGATCGACGCCGTTCGCCGAAGTCCACCTCGTAGAAAGCGAGGCCGGCGAGGTCGGCTCCCGACGCCAGGCGAGCCTCGCTCCTGCGAAACGCCTCTTCGGCACGCCTGCGCTCGGTGACGTCGATGGAGATGCCCGTCAGGCGCTCCGGCTCGCCGGTGGACTTGAACTGGGGCCGCCCGCGAGAAGCGATCCACCGCACGCGGCCATCGCCCGGCAGGATGCCGGTATTCCACGTCGACGGGTTGACGCTCATGCAGGGACCGCTCGATGGCGCCCCGAACGAGATCCCGATCGTCGGGATGGACCGATGCCTCGAAACGCTCCATGCTGATGACCTCGTCCGGCGAATACCCGAAGATCGTCCCGAGCCCTCTCCGTGGCCCAGAAGATCCCTGTGCCGCAATCCAGAGTCCAGAGCCCCGCCTCGGCGGAGTCCGCCGCGAGGCTCAATCGCTCCTCGCTCTCCCGCAAGGCCTCGTCGGCGCGCCTCCGAGCCAGCGCATTGGCGAAAACCTGCGCGACCAGCTGCAGCCGCTTCACCAGCGCGTCCGGCCAGTCGCGCTCCGCCCGCACGGTGTTGAAGGCCAGGGCGCCGACCTGCGGTTCACCACCCAACGAGAGCGGGAGGAACAGACTCGACTTGATGCCGAGCTGGCGCCCGTGCTCCACGTCGACAGCGGCTTCCGCCGGCAGCTCCTCCGTCGAAGAAAAGCAAACACTGCGGCCGGCCAGCAGTTGCTGTACGTACCACGGGAATTGCTCCTGGCGCATCGGCTCGAGAGAAATCACACTTCCGAGGGCAGAGAAAATGTGGGTGGCCGTGAGGACTTTCGGGGCCGAACCCGACCATTGCCAGAGCACCGCGAGGTCGATACCGAGATGAAAGCAAACACGGCGCAGCGCGTCTTCGATCTCGCGGTCCACATCGCCAGGAAGCAGGTTGATGAACCCGGAGGAAAGGTCGGCGACCAGCGCCTCGAACTCGAGACGGTCCATAGAAAGGTGCGATTGTTCTGCCATCAGCGATCCGGTAAATGACTGAGGAGGGTCAACGTCAGAGTACGCCCGCTCCCCGCCGCCCATCGCCAGAGCACGGAAAGATCCGGGTCGAAGTGCTCGCAAACGCGCCGCTGTGCTGCTGCAACGGCACTGTCCGACGTCGATAGCAGTCAGTCAGCGCTCTGTTCCCGGTAATCGTACCACACTGGCCCGAGCTGAGGCACGTCTACATGGACATCATCGTGGGGCCGAACCGGTTGCGCGAGGTGGCTGCCGAAGAGGGCCTCGATGCGAACCGGTGGTTTTCGTAACGTCGAGATTTTGCCTCAGACGTTGACAATGCCGTGCTTGATGGCGAAACGGATGAGCTCGGCGTTCTTCTTAGCTGACCACGCAACCAGAATCGTCGCCTGGTATGGAGATTCCCGAACAGGGCGGGCGTCCGCTTCTGTTTGGGATGAGCCCGGACGACCCGCTCACCTTCATTACTATCTTTTGCGAAACTTCTGCATCCGGGCGGCCGCCGGGATCATAACGAACGACTCGTCGCGAAGGGACGCGAGGAATGACCTGGATCATCATGCCCCCCAAGACGTTCGACGGAGAGATCTTACTCTCGAGCAGTAAGATATCGAAATATGGTTCTCCCACTAGTAAATTCTTCCCTTTGTCCCAGTATTTTTACGAGTTACCGAGCGCCCCTCCCTCCGCTAACCTTCACATCGATGAGATTCTGCAAGGTCTTGCGCCTGGGTGCGCGGAGAATGGCGCGTCCTGAGATAGGCGCTTCTTGTTGAAGGAGGAGAGCATGTTGATTCAAAGAGTTTTTATTATCTTGGTTCTAGCGGGTCTTCCTGCTGCCGTCGGCATCGCGCAAGACGAGAAGTCCGAGGAGAGCTACCGGGCTTTCGGCGTGGCCATGGGGCCGGGGGTGTCCGGAGTGCTGAACATCCACATCACGCGCTGGTCCACGGACGAAGAGCGCCAGGCTCTCATCAACTCCCTCATCGAGAATGGTCAGGAGAAGACCGTCGAGCTTCTGCGCAAACAGGAAGAGACGGGATGGGCGCGCACCCAGACCGGCGCGGGCATGAGAGGTTGGCCCAGCGTTCGCCTCCGCTACGCTTACGAGTTTCCACAGCCCGACGGAAAACGAGTCGTCGTTCTGGTGACAGACCGGAACATCGAGCATGGCCGAGGTCATACGAAACAATCGATCCACGGAATACGAGATTTCGGGCGTCGTCATGGAGCTCGAAAAAGGGAGAGGACGGCAAAGAGAAAGGCCAGGGCACCCTGTTTCGAGCGACGAAGCTCGGTTTCGACAAGGACAAGAAGAAGATCGAGATCGAGAGCCTGGGTACGGAACCGATCCGTCTCACCAACATCAAAAGAAAGAAATAACATCCATTCATGAAGGAGAAGGTGGGCGACCAAGTCGATATCACCTATACCGCGGCGGTCATGATCGCCGTCAAGTCGGAAGCAACACACCAATCGAAACGCAAGGAGTAACAGAATGAAGAACGAGACATTAGTCAGAAGCATTTTCATCCTCACCCTATCGTTCTTTGCGATCGCGGCGTCGTCTTTCGCTCAGGAGAAGCGCGTCGAGATCAATCCCTTCTTCGGATACACGTTCAGTGACGGCGTAACCGTCGACCCGTTCACGGTGGACGGAAAGGTCTACGACTCCGTCAACCCCACGAGCGGCATGACGTTTGGCGTTCAATTCGGAGTCTTCGTCACCGAGAACATGGAAGTCGGCTTTCTTTATTCCCGGCAGGGTAGCAAGCTCGAAGCCAAGAATGGGACGTCCAGGGAATTCACCGACATGAGTGTCGACAACTATCATGCGATCTTCACCTACAACTTTGGCGAAGAGGAAACGGTTGCGCGCCCGTTCATCTTCGGCGGTGTCGGAGCCACGAGCTTCGTGCCGTCGGACATCGAAGGGACTTCGATCGATGGCGAGACGCGATTCTCGAGCACCTGGGGCGGAGGCGTGAAGGTTTACCCGAGTCAAACGGTGGGATTCACCGCGATGGCCCGCTGGACCCCGACCTACATCAAGAGCGACCCGGCCGGGATCTGGTGCTCGCCGTACTGGTTCTACGGATGCTACGTCGTGGCCGACACCCAGTACTCGAACCAGTTCGAATTGTCCGGGGGACTGACCCTGAGGTTCTAAGCGATGAGGAGCCGGCGAGAGGCCCCCCTCGCCGGTTTTGCCTCTGACGGACGTTTTCTTTTTGAGGAAGGAGAGCCCATGAGAGTTATCGCGGGACTGGCCATCGTTTTGCTGGCCGGCGTCGTCTTCGCGCAGGAGCCTTCAGCGCGAGCGCCGGCCTCCGCTAAAGCTACGGCTTGGCCTCGCCGGAGTCCGACGGACGAAGGCGGGCAGCGCGAGGCGGAGTCGAGTCGCGGAGCGAGAAGCCGCGGGGTCCTCCCTGCGGCAACTGGAACAGGAGGCGCCGCCGCCGCCCGTCGAGCCTGATCTCGCGCCGGGCTCGCGCCTCATCGATCCTCGAGCCGACGAGCTCGTCAGGCAGATGAGCGAGCTCCTCGCGGGCACGCAATCCTTCGCTCTCGAAGCGGAAGAGATTTACGACGAGGTCCCGGAGCACCTCCCGCGCACGCAGCTCACCAACCTCCGCCATGTGGCGTTGAGGCGCCCCGACCGGATGGCCGGCGACGCCTCGGGGGACGCCCTCAACCGAAGCTTCTGGTACGACGGGAAGACGGTGTCCATCCTCGACAAGGAACAAAACACCTACGCCACGGTCCCGGTGCCGGACGACCATCGACGGCGCCCTCGACGCGGTCTTCGATCGGACGGGAATGGTGATCCCGCTCGCCGACTTTCTCTATGAAGACGTCTACGCGCGCCTCATGGAGAGCGTGCAGCGCGGAGTCTACCTCGGCATTCACCACGTCGGAGACGTCGCCTGCCATCACCTCTCGTTCGAGCAGGCGACGATCGACTGGCAGCTGTGGATCGACGCGGGGGAGAAGCCTCTGCCGCGGAAGCTGGTGATCGCCTACAAGACCGAAGACGAGGTCCCGCAGTACGCGGTCACCCTCTCGAAATGGAACCTGAACGCGGACGTGCCGGAGGAGCTCTTCCGGTTCGAGCCGCCCGAGGGTGCCGAGCGGAATCGAGCTCCCCGCCGTGCAAGAGCCCTCGATGGAGAGCCCTCAGCCCGAGCCGCAGCGCGATTCGGAGCCGAGTCGCGGAGCGAGAAGCCGCGGGGGTGGGGTCCCCGGGCACTGATGACTGATGGAGGAGAAAAAACCATGAAGAAGACAACTTCGTTCGTCGCCGTTTTTCTCTTACTCCTGGCGCCGCTCGAACCCCTCCACGCTCAAGCGCGCCGTTCTCGAGGGTCGGTCTCCCGAGCGTCCAGCGGGAGCTATAGCCGTTCGGGCGGCACCACGTCGTGGCAAGGCGGCGGAGGGCGCGCTTCGGGCTCTCGAACGGTGGACCAGACCGGAAGCGGCGCCCAATCGACCCGGCAGGCCCAGACCCAGAGTGGGGCATCCCGTGAGGTCAACCGGGATGTCAACAAGGAGGACAGGACCGTCGACCGCAACTCCACCGTCACGACCGCTCAGGGAGAGACGGCGACCCGCGAACGCACCACGGAAGCCCAGGGCGGCTACGCGACCGTCGAGGGAAAAGCGGAAACGAGCACCGGGCGCGAGGCCGAGGGCCAGGGGGTGGCCGGTCGAAACGTCTACGGACAACCCGCGGTCGCGGGAAGCGTCAACACCAAGTACTCGGGCTCGTATGCCGGCGCCGCCGCGCGCAATCCCTACGGTGGATATACGTCGGCCACGGTCGGCCCGTACGGGGGGAAGGTCACGACGACACTGCCTTCCGGTTACCGCGTCACCAACTACCACGGCCGCTCGTATTACGCCTACGGCGGGGCCTACTACCGGCCGTACACGTACCACGGCGTCCCGTACTACTACCCGGTGCCGCCGCCGTACTACTCCTATTACTACCAGCCCCCGGTCGGCGCCATGATCATCATGCTGGCAGGGGTGACCTACCTCGTCGCGCAGGACGGAAGCTACTCGACGAAGACGACGGACAGTCAGGGGCAGACCGCGTATCAAAGTGTGCCCGCGCCCGAGGGGGCCGGGCTCGAGACTCTACCCGCGCAAAGAGCGCTCGTCACCATCTCGGGGACGACCTATTATCTGTACTCGAACACCTTTTACCGGCGCGTCGTCCAGGGCACTCAGGAACAGTTCGTCGTCGTCTCCCCTCCCGTGGGCGTCGTTTTCATCCAGGCTCTGCCCGCGGACTTCGAGGTCGTGCAGCTCAATACCATGTACTTCGCGAAGGGTGGGCAGTATTACGTGCCCTATCTCGCCGCAGACGGGCAGGAGCTTTACGTCTTGGTGGACACCCCTCCGCAGCCCCAAACATCCGCGCCTGCACAACCGACGGCGGCCGCACCCACTCCCGTCGCGGCACCTGAGCCGGCTCCCGCCATCCGGACGGTTGCCGAGACGCTCACCGTTCCCACCGGGACGCTGGTTCTAGTCCGTATGCAGGCGGATATCAGCTCGGAGACGGCCAAACAGGGCGACCGCTTCCAGGCGTTTGTCGACCAGGACGTCGCGGCGAACGGACGCTTGATCGTAGCTAAAGGAGCTCGCGCCTATGGCGTCGTCACCGAAGTGGATGACGGTAGCAAGATGAAGGGGAAGGCACTGCTGAGTGTGGAGCTCACGGACCTTCAAGTGGGTGACCAGGTGGTTTCGATCAAGACCCAACCCGTTCAAGTTCAGGGTCAAGCCAGCTCCGGCGGCAAGAAGCTCGCGGGCGGCGCTCTGCTCGGCACCGCCATCGGGGCCATCGCCGGACGGCGGCGAAGGTGCGGCCATCGGTGCCGCCGTGGGCGCGGGTGCGGGAGGTGCGGCGGCGGCGGCGGGGAAAGTCGACGCGGCCGTCATCCCGGCGCAGAAGCTCGAATCGTTCACCGTGGCCGTGCCGTTCCAGGTCCAGGTGATGACGAGTGTGGCGGTGAGATGAGCTGTTATGAGAAAAGAGGAATAAAGAGATGAGACATTTGGGACTTTCGTGCATCGTCCTGATGGTATTCGGCGGCATTGCGCTGGCACTGCAGAGTCCGGAGCTTCAGGAAAAGGCGGCCGCGGCCAAGGAAGCCGCTGCCCGAAACCAGCAGGCTCTAAGGTCTTATTCGTGGGTCACGAAGACCGAGCTCAGCCTCAAGGGCGAGGTCAAGAACACCAAAATCGAATCCTGCAAGTACGGGCCGGACGGCAAGGTGCAGAAGACCGAGCTCAGCGAGCCGCCGCCCCCGCCGGAGAAACCTCAAGGCCTGACAAGACCACAGGACCCGCGACAAGATGTTCGCCGCGATCGACACATCCTGGGCGCCGTGGTTCGTGACGGTCTCCAACGACAAGAAGAAGACGCGGCTGAACATCATCTCGCACCTACTCAGCAAAGTCCCGCACAAGCCCGCACAAGAGGGTCCCGCGCGAAACCGTTGAGCTGCCGAAGCGGCAGAGCCGAGGACTACCGGGAACCGGATTACCCGTACAAGTACATCTTCGAGGTGTTCTGAGAACCAATAGCTACTCCACGAGCGGAATGTACGCCGCGAGATCGAACCGGATGAGAGCTCGAATCTTATTCTCCATCTGGAGGTAGCGCACCGCTTCCATGGCGGGAATGATGCCGCTCAGCTTCTCGAGGTACTTCCTCTTCAGGGCGAGCTCGGCTTCCTCGACCGCGAGGGCATCGGTCATGAGCGTCTTAGCCTTCTCGTCGGTCAACGTCGCGGCGTTATACTCCGCGGCGTAGCTTTCAACCGTTTGTGTGAGTTTCTGATTGATCGCTTCGAGCTCCTTCTGGTACTCCTCGTAGACGGGCCAGAACTTGGTGGCCTCGGACTCGGTGAGGCTCAGGTTCTCGGCGATCAGGAGCTTCTTGTCTGCCTTGATCTTGTCCCTGAGGATGTCCATGTTGCTCGCGAGCTGCTCCTGAGCCCATATAGGCGACGACAACGCCAGAACCAGCAGAAGCGGACCCCAAGAACGAAAACCCTTCATTTGTTTTTGCATCTTTCTTCTCCTTTGTCCTTTCGAGATTAAGTAAGGGACCGTCGAGATTTGATCCCCAACGTATCGAAAATCAATCCTTACGCGCACCGTCACTTCGCCGCGTTGGCTCCCATGACGCGCATCTTGACGGCGTAAAGGCCCTTGCTGGCCGTGATGAAGAGCGTCTGTTTGTCCTTGCCGCCAAAGCTGACATTCGCCGTCCAGGGCTCGTCGGGCACCTCGATCCGCTCGATCTGGCGGCCCGCCTTATCGATTACCACTACGCCATTGCCGGTCAGGTAGAGATTGCCTTCGTTGTCCAGCGTCATACCGTCCGAGCCTTGCGCGCATACGAGCATCCTGCCCGAGAGGCGGCCATCGGACGCGATGTCGAACCGGTAGGTCTTCCCCGCGTCGATGTCCGCCACGTAGAGCGTCTTCCCGTCGGGCGTGCCGATAATGCCGTTGGGCTTTTTCAGATCATCAGTCACGCGCACGAGCTCTCGGCGGTCGGCGGAGAGAAAGTAAACGTGCTGGCCGTCCTGCGGCATCGTGTCGTGCTTCCACCAGGACCGTTTGTAGAACGGGTCGGTGAAGTAGAGCGCGCCGTCGGGTCGCACCCAGACATCGTTCGGACCGTTGAGGAGCTTGCCCTGGTATTGGTTGAGAATCACGGTGACCTTGCCGTTCGGGGCAATGGACCACAGCGCATTCGTCTCGTCGGCGCAGGCGATGAGGTTACCCTCAGGATCAAAATACATGCCGTTGGCACGGCCGGCCGGTTGCAGAAACGTGGAGAGCTTCCCCTCCACACTCCACTTCAAGATGCGGTCATTGGGCTGGTCGGTGAAAAAGAGGTTCCCCTCCTCGTCAGACGTCGGCCCCTCGGTGAACTCGAAGTCGCCGGCCAGTTTCTCCACTTTTGCGCCGGGCGCGACCACGCTCGGTTTCGCGCAAGACGGCAGGTAGGCCATAATCAACGCCAGCCCCAGCACCATCGGCAACCGAGACTGCGTTTCATCGTTGCCTCGCCTGCTTTCCACGGGACTTTGCTCTTCATCATCGTTGATTCCCCTGCGAAGGTTGGATGTCCGCGGGCGTCTTGCGTGGAGCTGGAGGGCGCAGTCACCTGTTCGCGGGATTCGGGGGAGCTCATCCTGCGAAACAGCCGGTCGTGGTCGCTGTCGAAATGGTACAGTTTCGCCACCGTGATTCGCTTCGCGAGAACACTACAGACCAGGCATGCTGCGATAGCTCCGAGCATCGGGCCGATCCAGTAGATCCACCAGCCCTGCCACTCCCCGGAGATGACCGATGGGCCAAGGCTGCGTGCGGGGTTCGTGCTGGTACCTGAGATCGGTGACTCAGCCCAAACCATGATCGCGTAGAGAGGCGGGAAGATCGCCGGTGTGAAGGGACGGATCTTCCGGAAACCCAGAAAGACGGCCAGCAGAGTGACCATCGCAAACGTCGTGATCACTTCGCCCAGGAGGGCCGTCGAGAGGGTGATGCCGGAGCCCGGCAAGGTCGCTCCAAAGGCCACGCTTTCCCCCATCGCTCCCCAGAAAAGAAGAGGCAGCGACCCTGCGACCGCGCCGACGAGCTGAGCCCCGATATATCCGATGGTTGTCCGCAAGTCGAGCTTGCCCATCAGGCGAAAGGCCAGCGTGACGACCGGGTTGATGTGTGCTCCGCTCACCTTCCCGACGGGAGAAAGCGCAATGCAGGCGCCCGTCGTCCCGAAGAGAAAACCGGTGACCAGGCGCCTCAGCCCCTCGCTTGGGATCAGGCGCGCCATCGGGGTGCCGGCTCCAAACATCAGGATGACCAGGGAGAGACCGACCAGGACGAGCAAGGCCGTCCCGATCAGCTCGGAGACGAAAAGCGCCCAGGGGATAGGCCGGCTGCTCGAATCTTCCATCAGACCTCAGAGAACTGAATGACGACCTTGATGTCGTCGGGTTTTCTTTCTAGAGCCTGCATGAAATTCTCCGGCTTCTCATAGCGGGTGATCAGGCGGCTCAGTAACTTCCGGTCCGCGCGAGCCAGCAGATTTCCGGCCCGGTACCAGTGCCGCTTGTTGGCGTTGACGCTGCCCACGATCACGTTGTTCTTCAACACCGCGGATGCCGCAATATCGGCACAGGCTGCTGCCGTGACGACGCCGCCGTGTCCGACGCCGGTCAAACAGACGATCCCGCTCGCGCCGATCGCCTTGATCGAGTCGGCTATCACCTGTCCCACCCCGGTGCACTCGACGATGGCATCCGGTTCGAAACCGATCTCGCTCACCGAGCCGGAGTGATACGTCGCACCGAGCGCGCGCACCAGGTCCGGCTTGGGACCGGACTCCACCCGGTCGAGGACATGGACCTCCAGGCCGTGCAACATGGCGCCGAGAGCCGCCAGAAGACCGATGGGACCCGCACCCGTCACGAGCACGGTCCGTGGTTCCCAGAACGATCGGCGGCCGATGATCGCCACCTGTTCCAGGGCCTTCGCGATCACCGTCGTCGGCTCGAGAAGCACGCCGAGGATTCCCAGGGAAGGGTCCACCTTGATGGCATATTCGGGCTCTATCCTCCAGCGCTCGGACATGTATCCGTGGATCTCCTTGATCCCGCGCTCGGTGTACCGGCCGTTCCGGCACATGTCCCACTCCCCCACTGCACAGTTGGGGCAGGGCACGGGGTCGGGGCGCCGGACGATGCCGACCACGAGATCGCCCTTCTTGAGTCCACCGCTCGGGCCCGGGTCCACCACCCGGCCGAGGGATTCATGGCCGAGCACGAGGCGCGTCTCGCCGGGCGGAGCCCAGCCGTACTTGCCCTCCACGATCTCGACGTCCGTCCCACAAACGCCGACGGCAATGGCCTCCACGAGGACCGAGCCCCCATGCGCATCCGGTTCCGGAAAATCTTCGAACCGGGCTGTCCCGGATTTCTTGGGCTCTACAGTAATCGCTTTCATTGAGTCATCTCCAATTCAAAAACGTGATACGACCAGGGCTGCCAAATCAAGATAGAGTCCGCGCTCGAGCAATTCATTCCCTTCGCGGATATAGCAAGCGGAGCTGAGCGAGTCCTCGAGCTGGACCGAACGGTCTTTAATTTCGGGAAAAGGCAATTTGACATAGCACTGGCTTTGATGCGGTGCGTAATTCACAGCGATCAACATCCGGAACATCATCGAGCTGCGCAGGCCGGCCCAGCGTCTCCGACAACGAGGTCAACCAGACGCGCGTGTTGACTTGATAGAGCGATGGATGACGAACGCGCGTCATTTCTTCCTCACCGGTTGACGGGTCCCGCCTGCCGACTCGTCTTTCTTCTGCTCGAGGATGGTTTGCGCGTCGGAAGACGCAAACAGATGCATGATACGCGCGATCGCCCCGGTCCATCCCGTCTGGTGGCTCGCGCCGACCCCCGCGCCGGTGTCGCCATGGAAGTACTCATAGAACAAGGGGTAATCCCTCCAATGGGGATCTTCATGAAATTTTCCTGAAACCCCGTGCACGGGCCGTTTCCCCTGCTCATCCTTCAGGAAGATCGCTGGACAGGCGGCGCCCGATCTCCTCCGCCACTTCGTAGAGGTTCATCTGCTTCCCTGACCCCGTCGGGCATTCGACGGTGAAGGAGCTTCCCGTAATAAAGGTAGTACTGAAGCAGCGCGCGGAGAATCAGCATGTTGACCGGCATCCAGATCGGGCCGCGCCAGTTCGAGTTACCGCCGAACATGCCGCTATCCCCTTCCCCCGGGACATACGACACCCGATACTCCTGATCGCCGACCCGATAGGTGTAGGGGTGTTCCTGGTGAATGCGTGAGATGGCTCGAATTCCGAAGGGGCTCAAGAATTCCTTTTCATCGAGAAGGACCTTAAGTACCCGGCGAAGATTGGCCTCATTCAATACGGACCCCAGGAGTCGCCCCTCTTGGCCGGGCTTCTGAGGGTCATGGATGAAAGTCATCAGCTCGGGGCGCGACTCGAGATAGCCGCGCACGGTCGGACCGACCTCGGGGTATTTTTTTAAGAGCTTCCCTTCGAAAATGGTCACCGCGCATAAGGGCAGCAGCCCGACCATGGAGCGGACCTTCAAACGTTCGGACCGTCCGTCCGGCAAGCGAAGCACATCGTAAAAGAAGCCGTCCTGCTCGTCCCACATGCCGGCTTCCTCGCCCGGTCGGATCATCCCCGATGCGATCAAGAGGAAGTGTTCGACGAATTTCATCGTGAGATTGACATAGGCCGGATTGGCCATCGCCAGCTCGGCACCGATCTCGACCATGTTCTGACAGAAGAGGGCCATCCAGGCGGTGCCATCGGCCTGTTCCAGATATCCGCCGGTCGGCAAAGGCGCAGAGCGGTCGAAGACGCCGATATTGTCCAGCCCCAGGAATCCCCCTTCGAACGCATTGTTTCCAGAGCGATCCTTTCGGTTCACCCACCAAGTGAAGTTGAGTAGCAGCTTGTGGAAACAACGCTCGAGCCAAGCGAGATCTCCCTTCCCACGATGCGCTTTCTCGGTCAAGTAGGTGTAGATCGTCGACCAGGCATGGACCGGAGGGTTCACGTCTCCGAAGTTCCACTCATAGGCGGGGATCTGACCGCTGGGGTGAAGGTAACGGGACCTCAGAAAGAGCTCCAACTGTTCCTTGCCGAAGTCCTCGATCGACCAGCGTCAGGGCCGTGACATGGAAGGCGAGATCCCAGGCGGCGTACCAGGGATACTCCCATTTGTCCGGCATCGAGATCACGTCCGCGTTCACCATGTGTCCCCAGCGGTCGTTGCGGATGGAACGCTGATTCGCTCGGAACGGCTGAACGCCGTGCTCCTTGAGCCACCGGCCGACGTCATAGAAGAAGAACTGCTTGGACCAGAGCATCCCGGCCAGAGCCTGTCGCATGACACCGGCCGCGTCCGGGTCAAACGAGGAAGGAACAACGGTCGCATAGAACTCATCGGCTTCTTGGAGCCGGTTCTTGAAGACGGATTCAAACGCCTTCCCAAACCGTCCGCCAAGCGCTTGCCGGGACGTCCCCCACCGGCTTATCGCTGAGGCGCAGGCGGATCGTGCCGGATTCTCCGGCACCCAGCGTGAGCGGGTAATGGGCCGAGACTTTTGTCCCTTTCTTCTCGGGATTGACCGCGTCTTGTTTGCCGTGAACGATATAGTTGTCGATGGCGTCTTTCACATAGGGAAGTGGATTGGGCCTTCCGACCAGCCGCTCCGTATTTGTTTCATTCTCCGTGAATAGGAGTGCCGACGCGCCTTCTGCGAAAAAGAAGCGCTCACCGAGATCTCGATGCGAGAGCGAGACGATCCCGCCGGCCTTATCCTGCGCCAGCTGACGAAGGGTAGGGCGGACGACATCCTCCCCCCACGACCAGTCATTGCGGAACCAGAGGGTGGGCAGGAGCTGGAGCGTCGCCGGTTCCGGGCCGCGGTTGTGAACGGTGATCCGGATGAGCACATCCTCGGGTGACGCTTTGGCGTATTCCACGAAGATGTCGAAATAGCGATCCTGGTCGAACACACCCGTGTCGAGCAGCTCATATTCCGGTTCGCCTCGGCCGCGGTTACGGTTCGTCGCGACCAGGTCGTCATAAGGGTACGCCGCCTGGGGGTACTTGTAGAGGTACTTCATGTACGAGTGGGTCGGCGTCGAATCGAGATAGAAGTAGTACTCCTTCACATCCTCGCCGTGATTCCCCTCGGAGTTGCTCAGCCCGAAAAGACGTTCTTTCAGAATCGGGTCTTTGCCGTTCCAGAGCGCCAGGGCGAAACAGAGACTCTGACGGTCATCGGAAAGTCCGGCGAGGCCGTCTTCACCCCAACGGTAGGCCCGCGAGCGGGCGTGGTCATGGGTGAAGTAATTCCAGGCGTCGCCGCTCCCACTGTAGTCCTCACGGACGGTTCCCCACTGACGCTCGCTCAAGTAAGGCCCCCACTTCTTCCAAGGAGCTTTCTGGTCCCGAGTCTCCTCGAGTCGGACGTGTTCAGCGATCATTGGGCACTCTCCTTTGATTCAGAACGCTAGAAACGAGCATGGAAGCTCACCTGCGACTTCCGTTTACGGGCGGACGCGGAGTTCCCGGCTCACCGATCATCGCACGCGAATCCAGCATGCGCAGGCACGCCGCACATGACGCACCGCCGTCCACTCCGCCAACGACGATCACTCTCATTAAATAGCTCCTCACAAGACTGCGTCCAGCCGCAACACGCGGGAGACATCGGCCTTGGACGGTCCGAGTCTATTCGATTCGCGGACCGGTCAGTACTCGTAAAACTACGAGTTATGACCGGAAATTGTACCGGCTGGACCGCCATCGGCGACGGCGAGCACGATCTCGTGGGGACTGGCCGGCATGTCGCGGCGTTTCTCGAGCGAGGTCAGGTCCACTTGCTGCGCGCCCTGCCGTAAGGCCGTCAGGGCGACGTCGATGGAGACGTTTCCACCGCCAATGACGACAACCTGCGGCCCGACGTGCACCGGTTCCCCGCTTCGCGCGGCGCGCAGGAAATCAATGCCGCCGAGCACGAAGGGAAGGCGGGTCACAGAAATCGGAAGAGGTGTCGTCGGCAAGGCGCGTGGGATCGTAGCCGGCCTGGAATCGCAGCCCGAATCGCTCGCCGAAGGTTATCGAACATCTTGGCTCTCGCCATCTGCTCATACCGCGGGACGGTCTGCCCCGGGGGAGGGGTGGGCGGTCCTCCCATCTCCTTGAAGCTATTGGTCTGAGCCGTCCACATGACCGCAGCGCCCAGCTCTCCCTCCACACGTTTTTTCCACCGTCGGAGGAATCATCTGGAGGTCGAGGGGCTTTTCGAGCACGTAGGTCGCTATCTCCGGTCGATAGCTCTCCCAGGAGCCCCCGTGGCGCCCAGGCTTGGTCGGCTTGAATGTCATGCTGTCGACGAGCCCGCCGGGAGCAAAATAGCAGCGAGTGGGCTTGTTCAGCCATCACTAATATCTACAGAGTTGACCCATCGCGCAGGTTGGATATCATATAGGGCTTCATCAATCCCTGTAGAGAAACGGAGGGTAGTGAATGAAAAGCCTGGTCCTGGTCAAGTACGTGCCCGACACCAATTCCCCGTTCCGAATCAACAGCTCCGGGAGCTGGGTGGACGAGAGCAGCCTGTCTTTCAACCTCAACGAGTACGACCGCTACGCACTCGAGGAGCTGTTGAAGCTCAAAGACGCCGGTAAAGTGACCGAAGTCGTCGCTTTGACGGTAGGTCCCGCCGAGTCCGCTTCCGCACTGAGAACCTGTCTGGCCACGGGTGCCGATAGAGCCATCCACATCAAGGATGACGCCCTAGCGGGTTGTGATCCTCTCTCGCTGGCAAAGGTCATTCATGCGGCTATCAAAGATGAGGGTTTTTCATTCATCGTAGCAGGCATGCAGGCCGACGATGACAATCATACCCAGGTAGGGGGTATGGTGGCCCGCCTCCTCGAATGGCCGTGCGCTTCTACGGCCATCGCGCTCACCATGGAGAACGGCAACTCCGTTCGAGTGGAACGAGAGCTCGAGAACAACCGCCTCGGGGTCGTGGATCTAAATCTGCCTGCTCTCGTGACCGTTCAGACCGGTATCAACACGCCGCGATATGCGAGTCTCAAAGGCATCATGGCGGCAAAGAAGAAAGAGATCCGCACACTGACGTCGAGTGATCTCGGACTGGATGTCAACCAAGTCGGCGGTGCCGCGGCCCGCATGAAAACGGTGCAGTTTGCTCCACCGGCTAAAGGCAAGGGTGCGGAGATTCTCGAGGGAAGTCCCGATGAGATAGCCCAGGAGTTACTCAAGCGGATTCGCGAGAAGACGGGGGTGATTTAGCGATGGCTTGCAAGATTCTCATTCTAGCTGAGCACGAGGACGGAAGCCTTCGTGATACGTCGTTCGAGCTTCTGGGTATGGCTCACAGACTGGCCGGGGAGGCCGGATGGGATGCCCATGCCGACATCAAGGCCCTGTTAATGGGCCAAGGCATCGACGCGCTGGCGGAAGCCCTGACCCAAGGCGGAGCGACCGAAGTGATTTACGCCGAGGCGGCAGCACTCGCGAACTACACCAGCGATGCTCACCGTCGAGCCATGGAGATGGTCATCAAGGAGGAAGGCCCGGAGATTGTGTTGATCAGCCACACGCCCAATGGATGGGACCTGGCACCTCTGGTAGCCGCCGGCCTCGACGTCCCACTGGCCACCGGCTGCTCCAATGTAACCTTCGAGAACGGGAAGGCTCGCTTCGTTCGCAAGGCCTTCAACGGCAAGTTTGTCCACGAAGTGGAAATCGATGCCAAGCCACAAATGGCCACCATCGACAAGGGCGCTGCCACTCCAATCGAAGGATCACCGAAAGGAACTGTGCGCAAAGTCGATGCGGCCGTCCAAGAGGAGGAGCTGCAATCAAGGTTCGTCGAAATCAAGAAAGGTGAGGCCGGCGGCGTCGACCTCACACAAGCACAGGTCATCATTGCTGCAGGTCGCGGTATCGGGAAAGAGGAAAAGGTCGTCTTGATGCAAGAGCTTGCTGACTCACTGGGTGGTCAAGTGGGCGCCTCTCGAGCCGTCACCGACGCAGGCTGGCTGCCTCATGAGCACCAAATCGGCAGCAGCGGCGTTACGGTCAACCCGAAGCTCTATATCGGCGCTGGAATCTCGGGCGCTATCCAGCACATCGTAGGCATGAAGAGCTCGGGGTTCATCGTCGCCATCAACAAGGATCCTGACGCTCCCATTTTCGGCATCGCCGATGTGGGGGTTGTCGCCGATTTCGAGCAGATCGTCCCGGTCTTGACCAAGGCGATCAAAGAGGCAAAAGGCTAAACGACGGATGGGCGGCGGGCTTTTGATGGGGTCCGCCGCCTCGTTTCTTGCTTGGTTCTCGACCACGGAGATTTCTTTCCCCATATGTCTCATCCCTTCACGCTCTCCGTCATCATACCGACTTTCAACCGTTGTGACCTGACATCGAGAGCCATCACGTCCGTTCTCCATCAAACACGCTTACCAGACGAAATCCTCATTATTGATGATGGCTCTATTGACAGCACGCCCGAAACCCTGCCCGGCCAATTCCCTGAAACGCGTTACATCCGGCAAGAAAACGGCGGCGTCAGTGCCGCAAGGAATAGAGGGATACAGGAGGCCGGCGGCGATTGGCTCGCTTTCCTCGATTCCGATGATGAATGGCTGCCTCGAAAACTGGAGCGCCAAGCGGATGCTTTGACGAAAGCTCCGAGCTTTCAGATCTGTCACACCAACGAGATATGGATCCGTGACGGACGGCGTGTCAATCCGATGAAGAAACACGAAAAACATGGGGGGCACATCTTCCGATTCTGCTTACCGCTTTGCGTCATTTCTCCCTCTTCGGTGATCCTTCATAAATCTATCTTCGAACGTATCGGCCTGTTCGATGAGCATCTTCCGGTTTGTGAAGACTACGACATGTGGTTGAGAATCACGCCTCTTTACCCGGTCCTTTATTTGGAGGAAACCCTTGTTGTGAAGTACGGTGGGCACCAGGATCAATTGTCGCGCTCGCTTTGGGGCATGGACCGGTTCCGGATCACAGCGCTGGAAAAGGTGATTCGTTCCGGCATCTTGTCCCACGACGATCGCCGGGCGGCAATCGATATGCTGCTCGAGAAGATCGATGTCTACCTGATCGGGGCTCGAAAACGAGGCAAGGACAACGAAATGAGAGACTACCAAGCCAAGAGGACGCTCTTCGAAAAGCTTGGCTCAGATGAGGCGCTATGATTCGTTTCGTCGTCGCCCTTTACTCCGAAGCCAAGCCTCTGATTGCCCACTACGGCCTGAGCTTGGTACCAGGCCCCTTTAGAATGTATAGCGGCGAGCAAGCAGCTGTCATCGTTTCAGGCATTGGAAAGGCTGCCGCGGCGGCGGCCACGACCTACCTCCACACAAAGCTAGGCGAACCGAAAGACGGAATATGGCTCAACATCGGTATTGCCGGCCACCGCGATCGACCGGTCGGTGAAGTCGTAGTAGCTCATGAGATTGTCGACAACGGTTCTGGAAAACGATGGAAGACCGCGTTACCCGACGTATCACTTCCGCAAGAGGCGGTGGTGACGGTTGATCGGGCGGAAGACCATTTCGAGGTCGACGCGGCATATGAGATGGAAGCCGCCGGTTTTTACCAAACGGCTCTTCTTTTCTCACCCATCGAAGCCGTTCAATGCCTCAAAGTGATCTCCGACAACCGAGTGTCGCGCCGACATCATCTCAAAGCCAAGGACATAGAAAAGTTGATCAAAGCCCGCATCGAGTCCATCGTCCCCCTCGTAGATGCAACAGCCGAGCTCCTTGACAGGAGAAACAGAAAGGACTTCACCACGAGCGAGAAGAGCCATCCAAAACCGCCTCTCAAATGGGCGGGAGGGAAACGTTGGTTGGTACCTCACTTGAAGGAGCTTTGGACACCTCACAGAGATCGGCGGTTCGTCGAGCCGCTATGTGGCGGACTTGCTGTCCCCCTCGGACTCAGGCCCAAACAGGCACTTCTGAATGATGTCAACCCCCACGTGATGAACTTCTACGCCTGGCTCAAAAAAGGCTTCCACCCGCGAGTTCGAATGAAGAACGATTCCGATCTCTTCTACGCCCACCGGAAGCGATTCAACGAGCTGCTGGGAAAAGGCGAAGAAACAAGCCAGGAGGCGGCGGAGCTCTTCTACTTCCTCAACCGGACGTGCTTCAACGGTCTATGCCGATTCAATAGCAGAGGCGAGTTCAACGTTCCCTTTGGGCGTTACAAAACCATCAACTACCAACAAGACTTCTCCGACTATCGTCCGGTCTTTTCCAATTGGACCTTTATCTCGACGGATTTCGACGCCGTGCCACTCGAGCCGGAGGACTTCGTCTACGCCGATCCACCTTATGATGTGGAGTTCACACAATACGCGGCTGGCGGGTTCAATTGGGAGGATCAAGTACGTCTTGCAGAATGGCTCTCCAAGCACCCTGGTCCAGTGGCCCTATCCAATCAAGCGACCGAGCGCGTCGTAGCTCTCTATGAGGAGCTTGGATTCGAGCTTACGCACCTGAGCGGCCCCCGTATGATCAGCCGCACCGGCGACCGCACCCCCGCCAGAGAAGTATTAGCTATGAAGGGAATTGGCTAGTAGAAAGTATAAAGGAGGAAGAAGAAAGTAGAATCTATTAGTTCCTCTCCCCTCCGGGGAGAGGACAGGAGAGGGGGACTAAGAGATCTTACTTTCTCCTTTCTACTTTCTCCTTCCTACTTCTTCTTACTTCACTACCGCCCCATAGGCTTTGATGCGGTAAATCGTCTGAGGTTCCGTAACGGATGACTCGTCGAACGTCTCGCCCTGCTCTTCTGCCATATGTTTCAGGTAGGCAACGGTTTGTTCCAGATCGAGCTCCAACTTCTCGATTTCGCCTTCGACAATAGCCGGCTTACCTTTAGCTTCCATGGGGAACACGATCACGCCGTCTTCGACCTTGGCCTTGATCTTGTGGCTCGGATCGTCACCGACCAGATCCATCCAGCAGCCCATCTTCGCACAGACATCGACCACCTTACCCTCGACTCGAACCTTTTTGCCGACATAGGCGTCTGGATCCGCCAGGATGGTGGAGATTTCCGTACTCGACTCGAGAGTGAGCTCTTTTCCGAACTTCATCTGGTCCTCGGCGATACTCATGGACGACATGAGACCCACAACCAAAACGGCCAACCATAGATTTTTCATCCTCTATCCTCCGAAAAGTGTTGACCACTAGAATAAATCAGATAGTTCTCTACGACAACTCACACGAGCCCACCCAGTTCCGGAAGTGTCAAAGTGAGTGTTACAGGGACATGGTCGGAGGGAAGCTTCCAGCCCCGGGCCGCCTTGATGACCGCAAAATCTTCGAGATGTTCCGCAAGCGCTGGAGTTACCCAGATATGATCCAGGCGGCGGCCTTTGTCGAGCCGTTTCCACTCCGGAGCACGGTAGCTCCACCAGCTGTAGAGCTTCTTCGACTCCGGAACGAAGTGCCGCACGCCGTCAACCCATCCAAGCGATCGGCGCAACCGTTCTAATGCCTCGATTTCCACCGGGGTATGGGTGACCACTCTTTTGAGCCGCTCGTGGGACCAGACATCATTATCGAGGGGCGCTACGTTCAAGTCTCCCACCAAAACGCATCGATTTAGAGAACTTCTGCGGCGCCGGAACCAGTCCGCTATGTCTTTCAAAAATTGCAGCTTATATGCAAATTTCGGATTCCGAGCCGGATCGGGGACATCCCCTCCCGCGGGGACATAGATGTTGTGCACTTCGATGCCGCCCGGCAGTACGGCGTATATGTGCCGGGGTTCGGGCCGCCCACACCATTTCTTGGTGCGGGTCCGTTTGAGGGGTAACCTCGAGGCGATGGCCACGCCGTTGTACGACTTCTGCCCGTGAACTACCACGTCTTTGAATCCCAACTCCTTGAACCACTCTCTGGGAAAAGAGCCATCGACAACTTTCGTTTCTTGGAGGCACAGGATATGAGGATCGTGGAGACGCACGAACCTCCGAATAGATTTTCGACGTAGGCGAACCGAGTTGACGTTCCACGTTGCAATCCTGATGGGCATCCATCCCCCTTCACATCGAGATTTCCAGTTCGGGGACGGTAGTCCGAGTCCGAGCCCGTGCCCCTGCCCCTGTCCGCACACTTATTCGCGGACATTGATGTTTCCCCTCTCGTCATGATTTATTCTGGGATTAGGGTTAATATTCATCACCGGATGCATCATATCGAATCTGGGGACCACAAATGTCTAAACTCACTATCCAATTTCCGATGCTCACCTGTGGCTTTGGCCTTCTGCTGCTTTGTTTGGCGGGCTGTCGACCCACCCCGGAATCCACGGGACTCACCACCGAGTTCGTTTTCTTGGTGTCCGCTGACGGCCTGCGGCACCAGGAGCTTTTCAACGGAATCGACCCACGTCTCAGCGATGACACTCATCTAGAAAGCTCGGGCATCGAGAACCTAGAAGCGTTTCGGGAGCAGTACTGGAACGAAGACCCTTCGGCAAGACGTCATCTGCTCATGCCCTTCTTCTGGAACTACCTGGCCGGGCAGGGTGTCATCCTGGGCAATCGCGATAAAGGTAGCGCCGTTCACCTAAAGAATCCTCACCGTTTCTCTTATCCCAGCTATGCCGAGATCCTCAACGGCCAACCGCAAAGCGTGGTGGATAGCAACGACCGTATTTTTAGTCCTCGCCCCACGATTCTCGAGTACCTGCGTGACGAGCTTGGCGGGAGTCCCTACAAATCCGCGGCTTTCGCCTCCTGGGACGTTTTCAACTGGATCGCGATGCACACTGAGGGCAACATCTACTGTAACGCCGGGTACGAACCGCCGCCACTGGAAATGAATTCGCCCGAGCTAGAAAGACTCAGCCGCCTCCAGTTCGACATGAAGACCCCTTGGGACACCGTGCGCCATGATGCCGTCACCCTTGGATTGGCCATCGCCTATATCAAGCAATACAAGCCCAATTTTCTCTATCTCGCGTTGGGAGAAACCGACGATTGGGCTCACGAACGGCGCTATGACCGCATGGTCCAAATGATCGGTCTCTTCGACGACGCCCTTCGCGATCTGTGGTCAGCTCTTCAGTCCATGGAGCCCTACCGCGGCCGGACGACGCTGGTCGTAACGACGGATCACGGCAGAGGGCGAGGAATGGACGACTGGACCTCTCACGGCTCTGAGGTTCCCGGTTCCGACGAGACTTGGATTGCCGTCTTTGGTCCCGACACACCTCATCGGGGTGAGCTCCAGAACATTCCCACTTACACACAAAGTCATATCGCTGCGACCATCCTCCGTTTCTACGGATTGGAGGTAGACCGCTTCAATCCGGAAGCCGAAGGTCCTATCGAGGAAGCATTCGAAGGTAACGGCCATGAAAGCTCTTCCTAGCCGCTACCCATTTCCGATGGAGTTGGAAACGATGACCCGCAACCGTCAACGGCGCCGTATGTTGTGGAAAGGCCTCGTTCTTGCCGTCGCCCTTCACATGTGGAGCCCATACCTCTACGCGCATGCAAAGACCGACATCGTCCATTTCAAAAATGGCGACCGATTGACGGTCGAGATCAAGAGTCTGCAGCGCGGCAAATTGCTCGTCAGCACAACCGGCATGGGCAAGATAGAGATCGAATGGAACAAAATCGAACATGTAGAAAGCAACTACTTCTACGAAGTGGAGCTCCAATCCGGTGTCCGGCTTTTTGGGGCTCTTGCAAGGCTGGAAGACGAAAAAAAGTTGGTGGTCACGGGCATGTCGGAGAGCGTGGCTGCTGACTATGACCGAGTGGTCAGAATAGCACCCATCGACGAGAGCTTCTGGTCACGGATCAAAGGCTCATTGGATATAGGTTACTCCTTCACGCAAGCGCAAAACGCGACGGAGTGGAACGCCCATACCAATGCGACCTACAAGACCAAGAACTACCTGACCTCCGGCGACTTTCGGTCGCAGTTCAAGAGGCAGGACGGCGCAGAGGATGTCGTCACGAACGCTTTGAACTTGACGATCAGTCGTCCCTTTGGCAAGAAGTGGTTCTACCTTGGACTCGGGCAATTACAGCAAAACCAATCAACGGAGCTCGATTTCCGCGCTCTCATCGGAGGCGGCGTGGGGCGCTATTTCATCCAAACCAACAACCTCATCTTTGGAGCCGTTGGCGGATTGGCAATGAGTAATGAGCGGTACTCCGGTGAAGACATGACGCAGAACGCTGAGATCATCTCCGGCATCAGTTTCGAGGCCTTCCGCTACGATTCTCCCAAATTGGATTTCACCACGAGGTTTCTCGTCTTCCCCAATGTGACGGCGTTTGGTCGTGTGCGACTCGACTTGGACAGCCGTCTCAAGGTCGAGATCTTCAAGGACTTTTTCTGGAGTGCCTATATCTGGGACAACTTTGACAGCGATCCCCCAACAGAAACGGCGCCTAGAAACGACCTCGGGGTAGGAACATCATTTGGCTGGACATTCTAGTAAGTAAGATAGTCAGAACTCAAGAACTCAAGAACTCAAGAACTCAAGAACTCAAGAACTCAAGAAGAATAACAGGAGAAGAAAAGGGGACTGGTCCCTTTTTTCTGCAGAAGGCAAAGCAAAAAAGGGACCTGTCCAGACCCGTCCCCTTTTCTTCACGCTCTGCTCTTTTTTAGGATACGAATGAAGAAGAGTGCAGGAGACAGCAAGTTGATTGATGCTCCGCTGTAATCTGTCTCCTGCCCTCTTTGAGTAGCAGGCGAGGGGCCAAAAGGTTGGAGCCCGAGAAACCCTACTTGTTCGTGCCCGCTCACCTACTGTCCTAATCCCTTAGCAAGTCTCTTGCCAACATCCAATCACCCCGCGAAGCTCGATTGGGGGGGCAGGGATGTTAAAGGAGGGTTATCCGCCGCCTACCACGGCACAAGCATTGCAGCAGGCATGCCTAGCCATGGCCGAAAAGATGGTTCGGAGTGTTATGGACGACAAAACAAGCACTTTTCATCGGTCAACAGCTCGCCGTAGCGACCGAAACCACCTTGCTCAAAACAAAGAAACACTCACTTAAAAGATAGCGACTATACATTTAGATAGGCAAGAGAAAGAATATGCTGAACCCATCGATACAACATCATGACAAAACGGCACTCGATCCGAATACCATGACATCGGCACGAGACGGAATCGTAGAGACCATGAGACGCTGGACTGCCGTTGACATCGCGATCGCTGTCTACACCACACTCACGGCGATTCTCATCTCGTTCCGGCATTCTCTGATTCCCGAAGCCAACACCCTCTTAGTCTTCCACGCGTTGGTGCTCTTTGTTGTTGCGACCTTGCCACCGCGGGGCGCTCGATGGGAGTCAACGCCTCGAGTCTCGTGGAAGAAAACGGGCAGGGACATAGCTCGCTTTCTTCGCTACACCTATCCATTGGCTCTTGTCATCTATTTCTTCGAGGAGGTCGCCCATACCGTCAACGTCGTGGCGCCGGCAGCTCCGTACTGGTTCGAACCGTATTTGTACGCGGCGGATCGATGGTTGTTTGGTGAGCTTCCCACCTTGCTCCTGGCGGGCTGGACCGGCCTCGTCCAGGACGAGCTGATTCACTTTTTCTATTTTTCTTATTACCTCATCGTCGTGGGTGGTGCGGTGATTGCCTGGTTCGGAATCAATGGAACCGGAAAGAGCCAACCCGGTCCAGGAATCGAGACCGCCATGACCACCACGGTATTGGCCTACTTCTTTTCTTTCATCTGGTACCCGCTGCTTCCAGCGAGGGGACCATGGGAGAATCCGGAGGTCATGGCAGGTTTGACTCCTTTCCAAGGGGTTGTTTTTACCCCTCTAATGGAATGGATCATCGGCAAAGGTGCCGTTTCCGGCGGGTGTTTCCCAAGCTCCCATGTGTCGGGCGCTTGGGGGATGGTCCTGGGTCTCGCCCGATTCCATCGGCGACCGGCACTCATTCTGGGAATCTTCGCCGCCGGAATGAGCTTCGCCTGTATCTACACGCGATACCACCATGCGGTTGACATACCTGCAGGTTTCTTGATGGCGGTCGTTGCCGCTCTCATCGCTTACCGCATCACGCCAGGGAAGAGTGAACGGTAGAGAATGGGCAGTCCGCCCTCTCTTCGAAAGATGAACGCCTTCGGTGCATCGGCGGACCCGCCGAAGCTACGCTTTCAATTACGTCAGCGAAAGCGGGTGACCAGAAGAAGAGGCCAGAAGTCAGTGACCAGTCAACAGTGAACATCGCCTCCTTCTCAAGTGTTTGACAACCGCAGGGCCGAGCGACCGAACAGACTATCGACGAGGATTGACGGACTATCTGAGCGGATAGAGCATCTGCTTGACGGTCAACTCCCCAGAGTCCGAAAGGACACGGTTTACTATCAACTGTTCACTGCTACTTGTTCACTGGTCACTGTTTACCGGAAGCTGTCTTGTTATCAGCCAACTTGGCATACCGGTTGCAGTAGATAAATGGCGTGAGCGATTGAGCTAATACACCATGGACGGACCACTCCCCTGCACCATCTAGGGTAGCTCTTTCGCTCACCTTTTTTTGAGCAAAAAAATGGTGAAGGAGGAAGGAGAAGGTAGAAAGAACAAAGTGGCAGATGGAAGGAAGCAATTCTTCTCTACTTCCTACTTCCTACTTCCTACTTCCCACTTCCTACTTCCTACTTTCTACTACAGTGGATGTCGTGCCTGTCTTACGGATCACTCTCTTTATACTTCGAGCTCACCAGATAACCTGGGCGGGAACGGACCTCATCCACCAACTTACCCCTGAGCTTGATCTCGAGCCTGTGCCACCCATCACGAGGGACTCCAGCCGGCTCGTAGCTCACCAGGTAACGGCTTTCCATTTCTGTCAGGATTCTCAAGAAGACATCCTTGATATTCGTGGCCGCGTCAATGTGCCAAACTTTGCCTCCCGTCGCGCTGGTGATTCCTTGCAAGAACTCGGTTGCACTCATTTCCGTCTTTTCACGGAGCGCGCGCCCACTGCGACTGAGGCCGGCCCTCCACAACGGCTCGACGGCAACGGCATAGACGACGGCATCCGACTCCTTGAGGACCTCGAGCACTTCCACATCGGTGAGCCAACTCATGTTGTCCAACCCATCGGAAAAGACAACGATGAGAGGCCTTCCGCCGCGCGCTTCCACCATCTTGATCCCTGCAAAAAGGGCATCATGGAGACTCGTATCAGCTTGGACCGTCGCCTCCTCGAGAACACGATGGAGCGTGTCGAAATCAGTGCTCAGTCCCTTCCTCAGATGCATATCCGTGGTGAAGGTGAGGAGGCCGACTTCGTCTTCCGGCTCTAGCCCTTCGATGAAAGCATGGGCGGCGGCCCGGAGTTGCTCCGCTCGATCACCAAGAACGCTTCCACTCACATCGAGAAGGAGTATGGTAGATAGCGGCAGGGCACTGGCATCCAGCAACTTGACTTCTTGCGGCACTCCGTTGTCCAGCAACTCGAAATTCCACGCCGTCAGCCCCGTTACCGGTTCACCTTCTTTGGTCACGAAGACATCTGTATAGACCGTTCGGACTTCGACCGCGAACCGGAACGTCTCCTCTTGCTCCGCTTCTTGAGGAAGGATGCCAAGACACGCAAGCGCCAACGTCAGCCACATCATCGAAGCACTTCCTCCCGCATCTTTTGAAGTACGAGCTGCAACTGTTCGGGTCGGCCGGACTGAAATCGTTTCCACTCGTCCGGCCCGTTGGGCGAAGTATCGTTTCGATCGAGAAAGCCGCTCATGATTTCGCGGGAGGCCGCCCAGTCGCCCGATCGATGCAAAGCATGACTGAGAGCCACCGCAGCCACCTGACAATGAGGATCGATGTCAAAAGCGCTGCGGTACGATTGAACGGTTTGGGTCAAATCTCCAAGCTGGTAGTAGGTTTCGCCCAGTAGCATAAAGGTTACAAAACGAGTCGTTCGATCGTCAGCATGTTCGACACACCATTTCAGTTCTCGAATCGCCCCGTCCCAATCCTCCTTCAATTGCAGAGCTCTCCCCAATCTCATATGGGCTTCGACGTTTTCGGGGTGGGTCTCGACAACACTCCGATAAATGCCTTCGGCTCGTTCCAGCATTCCGTTGATCTGTCTCCAACCTGCCGACTCGTATACCGAGCCCACAGCGAGCTGGATCTCGACATCATCCGGATAGCGCTCCTGTGCTTCGTTGATGATGGGTAAAGCTCCCCAACCGGCCGTCGAGCTCCTGAAGAAATAGGCCACGGCAAGAAACCAATCGCGAATCGAGCGCGACCGGAGATCACTATCGGCGATCTGATCCAGATACTCTCGCGCCTCTTTCAAATGGAATGGGACTTCGCTGAGGGTTGCGACCGCGGCTTCGGTGTGAAGGCAAGCAGCGGACTTCAACTGGTCACTACTGGATAATGCCTTTCGGTACTTCTTGGTGGCCCCTCTTAGCGAGGCCCGAGGCACGGCAGCTAAGGCATTGGTGGTTTCCCGCACACGACCATCGCGATAGCTCTCCACCAAATCCGAATACTCTCCCACGGCGTAGGGCTCGGGCTCCAGAACGAACTCGATCCGGTCGGTGAGGTTCCGGCTCGTCACATGATCCGTTATCTTCACTTCGACCTGGTAGTTACCGGGCTCGAACTTGGCCAGCGGAATTTGCACGTTGGCCACCGCCTGAGTCGATCCCGCCTGAAGAGTTTGGGTCGGAATCTCGACCGCCTTTTCTCCATCCCTATACAGGGTGTAATCACTCGTAAGATGGGCTTGTCCCTCACCGTCCACACCGAACCCGTAGAGGAAGAACAATATCCCCAAGTCATCCTTTGGCCTGAAGGGCCTGGCACCTCGAGGGGTGAACTTCACCTGTCCAAACTGGAACGCATGGCCGCTGGTGCCCGGCGGCTCTTCGACTCGGCGCGAATCCGCGAACAAAAGAACGGATGACTTATCGAGCTCATCCTGCTTGAAGGTCGGCACAAAGACGGGGGTGCGCTTCGTTCCCAGCTTCTTTGTCTCGAGGTCCATGACGCCGAGATGAAACGTGTAGCTCCCGGGCTCGAGTTGAACCGGCACTTCGCAGACGGCACGCCCGTCCTCCGTCCGCGTAAACGTCGACTGTTCCTCGAACTGGCGGACCGGCTGGCCATCCACGGTTTCGATGTAACCGAAAAAGGTGACGTTCGCAACGGAACGTTTCCATTTCAAGTGCTCAGCAGGGATCTCGAAGAACAACGGTACGTAAGCACCTTCGGTCGACTTATAGAAGGCCATCTGGGTCTCGAAGGCGACATCGGAAGCCTGGGCCTTCGTTTCCAGCATCTCCCGGAGAGCTTTCTTTCCCGGGCTGTTGGGGTCGAGTCGTGCCGGAAGCGGCATCAAATGTCCCTGGGAGTCCCGGGCGTAGTCGATCTCAGGGTGGAAAATATAGGTAGCCTTGACACCTTCCAGTGCTTTCCCCACTTGGTCGGGTTGGACAAAGCGGTATCCGAAACCCGGACTTGAATCGAGCAGGATCTTCAAGCCGGAAGGGATTCCCTCCTCAGGACTGGGATCGTAGCGCCACAGCATCCGTAGTATTCCGTGCACGGGGCGTTGGAGGCTGTCAGTGTCACTCTGATCGTTCAAGAAATCATTCGATTGAGCGACTTCCCGGGCCTGTCGCGGATCCAATCCCGCATCGACTTCGGCAAGATCTCCCTCATAGCCTTGTTCCGAATAGTCGGGAGCTCCCAACAACAAGAAGGCTCTCCCGCGGTCCGTCGTGGCACCTTTCTTCCCCCTGAACATGAAATTGCGGTTGGCAAACTTCAACCTATCCTCGAACTCCTCTTTGAACTCGTTCTCGGGACTCATCAAATCCGGATCGCGACGGGTCCAAAAGAGCTCTTTGAACAGCTTCCGGTCCTCTTTGGTGTCGAGCTCCATGAAGATGTTGATCTCTTCCTCGGTGAGAAGCGCGCCGACCTCTTCTTCCAACCAGCGTCTGTCCGATTTGCTCAGTCTTGTCGAATCAGCTAAGGAGAGGGATGGGAAAAAAAGGCATGCTAAAAGGAGGATTGGGAAGCGGCAACGAGCTTGTTTCTTCATGAAGCCACCCTTGATTCAGGGACCAATGTGCTGCATCGAAGGACAACGACAACTGAGCCATCGCTCCCCAAAACGGCCCAATTCCGATGCCAAAGTGTAACATTCCGACCCCGGCACCGGAAAGCCCAAGGCAAGGTTCCGCTCAAACCGACTCCGCTTTCGCTAAAGCCTCCCGAACCCGCTCGGGTGTCATCGGCATCATGGTCAAACGGGCACCCGTCGCGTCGAAAATTGAGTTGGCGATCACGGCGCCCATACCGATGATCGCCGGCTCACCACCCCCATGAGGCGGCGCATCTTTGATGTCGAGGATCACGGTCTCGATACGGGGCAACCAGGAGAAACGAGGTATCTCGTAAGTGTCGAAGTTTTCCTCGTGGATCGTCCCACCCTTGAAATGGATCTCTTCGCTCAATGCATAGCCCATGCCCATCGTTATGCAGCCTTCCATTTGTATCTTTGCTCCGTCGGGGTTGACGACGAGACCCATGTCTTGAGCACATACGACGCGCTTGACCTGGACCTTTCCCGTTTCCCGATCCACGCCGGCCTCCGCGATGAACGCCACGTAAGTATCGGCATCGATACCACAGGCAACGCCCAATCCCCTGCCACTCGGTGATTTCGCCGGCGTCCAGCCGAACTTGTCCGCGGCCGCCTTCAGCACACGCCGCATTCGCTCGTCCTTTAGGTTCTCGAGACGAAACTCGACCGGGTCGCGTCCAAGTTTCGAGGCCATGATGTCGATGTGGGATTCTCGGGCAAAGGCATTCGTATTGCACGCCGGAGCCCTCCAGGCCCCGACGGCAAAGGGATGGGCGCCCGGTGGCGCTCCGCCCCACTCGCCGTAGGCGAGCGTGCTGTGGTTCGGTATGTCGTAGATATGTTCCGAACCTCTTCTTCCAGCGAAATAAACTTTATAGTCCCAAAGATGGATCCGACCGTTACCGTCGGCCCCTGATTTGACTTTGACGACCGCCGCCGGTCGGAAGGTATCGTAGAAGAACTCCTCCGCGCGACTCCAGGCAACCTGAACCGGTTTCCCGCTCGCCTTCGCCAAACGGGCCGCTTCGACGGCCTGTCGACCCTGTACCTTCCCGCCGAATCCTCCACCAACAAAGGGTGTGACGACGCGGACATTTTCCGGGGGCATACCCAAGGCCTCCGCCACATCCTCTTTGACACGGAAGGGCGCTTGGGTCGACGCCCAAACGGTGACCTTGTCTCCTTCAAAATTTGCGACGGCGGTATGAGGCTCGATGGGGGCATGAGACACGTAACCGTCGGTGTAGGTCTCTTCGAAGATTTCCGTTGATTCCTTTTCACCCGCTGCAAGGTCTCCACCTTCTTCAACCGCCCTCGGCTCTGGAGCGACTTTCAGCAAATGATCGAAGATCGAGCGGTCATCCACTTCGGCCTCGGGAACATCGAACTCCGCCTTGATTTGATCCAGAGCTTTCTTGGCACCGTCAGGATGTTCGTGAAGGACGGCAATGAGGTCACCGTCCTTGATCACAACGACATCCTCCATGGCCTCGGCAGCGCTTGTGTCGACTTGGGTTCTCGTCGCGCCATGCGCCGGCGGTCTCAGGATTGCCGCATACAACATCCCCGGCAGGCGCATGTCGCCGGCGTACTTGGCTTTACCCGTCACTTTCTCGAGCGAGTCCCTTCGCAAAAACCCCTTTCCGATGATCTCGAGCTCCGACACCGGCTTGACCGCCGACTCTCCCTCGAGGTGCCTTTCGATTTTCTTCCCCTTGGTCAATTGAGCGTAAGTCACTTTGGTCTCTGGGCTGTTGCGGTCGAAAACGACACCGTTCGTCACCGCCAACCGATCCGTCGGAACCTGGAGATTCTCGGCTGCCAACTCGATGAGGACTTCCCGAGCTTCCGCGGCGGCAGCCCTCAGTTGAGGTCCGAACACACGAGTGGTCAGCGACCCGAACGTTCCCATGTCCCACGGGCACAGATCCGTATCACCCATGATCATGTCCACGGTGTCCAGAGCCACACCTAGCTCGTCGGCCAGCATCTGAGGAAGCGACGTGATGACGCCTTGGCCCATCTCGATCTTCCCCGTGAAGCACGTCACTCGGCCGTCCTCCCCAATGAGAAGATAAGCGTTGAAATCCTCGGGGGCTCGTTGGCCGGATCGTTGTCCTTCCAAAAAAGCAAAGGACTCACCACAGGTGAAGACAACGACGATGCCGCCACCCACCCGTGAAAGGAACTCCCGGCGGCTCCAGATGGACCACTCGGATCTTTGGGCAGCATCGAGTTTCGGGTGCTCGTCTTTGTTTTTCATGACTGGGCTCCCTTCATTTCCTTTGCTGCCGTTTGTATGGCGAGGATGATGCGGGTATGGGCTCCGCAGCGGCAAAGATTATCATCCATACTTCGTATGATGTCCTCTCGACTGGGGTTGGGATTCTCGTTCAATAGACTGCAGGCGTTCAGGATCATGCCCGGCGTACAGAAGCCGCATTGAAGTGCGTCGTGCTCTATAAAGGCCTTTTGCACCGGGTGGAGCTCACCATTGCGGGCCAAGCCTTCGATCGTCACGACGTCCTTTCCTTCAATCTCCTCGACTTTCATTTGGCAGGCCAGAAGCGCCTTGTCGTCGACTAGGACGGTGCAGGCGCTGCAAACACCCAACTCACAACCGCATTTTGTGCCGGTAAGCTCGAGGTCGCTCCGTAGGACCCATAAGAGCAAGCGTTCCGGATCCACATTCAAGTCCACCGGCTCGTGGTTGAGCCTGAATCGAACTCTTCGCTTCATCGGTCATCTCCTGCCGGCCATGGTTTCTCTTGGTCTGAAACTACCAGATCCAGTTGAAGAATGCACTCGCGGGGCACGATGGCGTCCAACGACACGGGCATTTAGAATGGCCGAAGCATGATCGCTGCAATCGTGGGTGTCTACCTGGTGAGCATGGTCGTTGTAGGCATCCATCTGCGGTCCCGTGTCCAATCGACAACGGATTTTCTCGTAGCGGGCCGGAAACTCGGTCTCATCCTTACAACAGCCACCTTGGCCGCGGTACAGCTCGGAGCAGGGGTGATCCTCGGCGGTGCCGAAACGGCGGCCGAAAGCGGCATGTGGCCCGGGACATGGTATGGCTTGGGCTGTGGCGGAGGATTGATCTTGGCCGGTTGGTTGGTCGCGTCGAGACTTCGAAGACGCGGCTCCTACGTACCCATGGATTTTTTTTCCGAACGCTACGGCGAGAGAAAGTGGGTCCGGTTCTGGGCCTGGCTGTCCAATATACCCAGCTTGCTGGGCGTTTTTGCCGCTCAGCTCATGGCCTCAGGGAGCATCTTCACCCTTTTCGGAGGGAGCTTCCGGCAAGGGATCTGGCTGAGTGGCATCGTCATCATGGTCTATAGCGTCATGGCCGGCATGTGGGGTGCCGTCGTCACCGACTTCCTCCAACTCGGCATCATCCTGATCGGCATTCCACTCCTCACATTCACGGTCGCAAACCGACTCGGGGACATCGGCGCCCCGGCTCCTCTCATGGAGATCCTGTCAACCGATTTCATTCCCGAAGGCATGGCCTCGCGAGCAATCTTTCTCACACTTCCCTTCTTCCTCAGCATTTCCGTTTCGTATGACGCTTATATGAGGTTCCAATCGGCGAAGTCAGAGACGGTCGCCAAGTGGGGCGCAATCCTCGCAGGAATACTGGTCGTTGGGATCAGCCTCTGCGTCGGCCTTCTGGGTGCAGTCGGACGGAACCTCTACCCTCAGCTCGATAACGCCGCGGTCTTCCCCCACATGATCCAATCGACGCTATCTCCCCTCCTCGGCGGGCTCGTCATATCCGCGTTGCTGGCGGCCGCCATGTCCAGTGGTAACTGCCTGCTCATTTCACTCTCCGGTTGCTTCACGAGGGATCTCTACAACAAAGTGCTCCATCCCTCTCAAGAGATCGACGAGTTGAAACACTCCCAACTCATCTCGAGAGTCGTGATTGTTGGAGCCGTACTCGCCGGGATTGCCATCGCGTTGCACGCCAAGGGGATCCTCTATACGATGATCATCTTTAACTATCCTTATATGGGAAGCATGCTCGTACCTCTACTCGGCGGAGTCCTTTGGCGTGGGGCCACACCTCAGGGTGCTATTGCCGCCATGATTGCCGGTGGCACGGTGGGCGTCGTCTCGTTCCTGGCCGGGATACCGGGTCCATTCCAGGGTATGTTCAACGTCGAGCTGGGCCTCCTCGCTGCCTACGTCGCTTCCGCTTGTGCCTTCGTCGTGGTTAGCCTCGTTTCATCTGGAAGCAAATAAGCAATGAAGAACCAACTCGCGTGGCCCTACCCCATTCGGTGGAACGAAAAAACAGAGGTCGATGGAATCGACGTTCTCGTTCTCGGAGGGGGTGTTGCAGGTTGCTGGGCAGCCATTAGCGCGGCGGAACAGGGTGCGAGAGTGACCCTTGTCGAAAAGGGTGCCACGATTCGTAGCGGGGCCTCCGGATCCGGTTGCGATCACTGGGAATCCGCGGCGACGAACCCGTGCTCGAAAGTGACACCCGAAGAGCTTACGCGAGCCATGATCGATGATAATCACGGCTACAACAACGGCATATCCCACTACATCGAATGCCGCGAAGGCTACGACCGCCTTCTCGATATGGAAAGGATGGGGGCCAAGATCCGGGATACCGATGACGAGTTCGTCGGCGCCGAGTTCAGAGACGAAGCGACGAAGCTTCTTTTTGCTTACGACTACGAGAACCGATTCACGCTTCGTGTGTGGGGAAGCACGTTCAAACCTGCGCTCTATCGAGAGTGCCGGCGTTTGGGTGTGCAGATTTTCGACCGAACGATGGCGACAGGCCTGCTCACGGCACATGGAGAGATGGGCTCACGAATCGTCGGAGCCGTCGCGGTGGAGGGACGAACGGGCGAGCTCTTTCGATTCAAAGCTAAGTCCACGGTGCTTTGTATGTCTCGCCCCACTAGAATCTGGCTGTTCTCCCCCGAGCATCCCGGTATTTCCGAGTTCCGACCTCCCCAATGCACCGGGGATGGACATGCCATGGGCTGGAACGCAGGCGTCGAGTTCGCGATGATGGAGAAATCCGTCAAAGCCGAGTGGTCCGGAGACCGTTCGTTCCCTCCCTATGGCACCGGCAACAACCACAATACCTGGTTCGCCTGCTCCATGGTCGATGCCGAAGGACGAGAGCTTCCCTGGTCGGACCGTGACGGCAAAGTGCTCTCCACGATATCCGAACGGTACCGCCCGGCTGAGGGACAGAAGTTTTTCATCAAGGGCGGAGGAGAATCCGATTTTCCGTCTTACGAATTCAGAGGCCCCGACACCCCTCCGGTCGAGGAACTGCTGAAGCAGGGGTACAAGTTACCCTTCTACGCCGATCTTCCCGCCATGCCGGTTCACGAAAGACGCGCCATCTGGGGTCTCATGGTGGGAGAAGAGGGCAAAACCAAGATACCCATCTTGAAGAAATACAAGGAGTCAGGATTCGACCCCGATCGCGATCTTCTTCAAAGCTACGGAGACGGATGGAAGTCGGCGACGTTTCTTCCCGAAGAGCGTCAGCTCTTTGGCCTTCCCGGTGGCATCATGAACAACTGGCATCTCGGAACCAACCTGGAGGGACTCTACGCCGCCGGGGACCAGCTGTTTGCCTCGAACTGCCACGGTCACGCCGCCGCCACCGGACATTACGCCGGCCGCCATGCCGCCCGTTACGCACGGGACGCCTCCGAGCCAACGATCGCTTTATCCCAAGTGGAAGAAGAAAGAGCGCGAGTTTTCTCGCCTATCCACCGCAGCAGCGGGGTGCATTGGAAGGACTTGGCGCTTCAGATCGCCCGCACGATGCAGCAGTACTGTGGAGCGACCAAGAGCGAGGCGCTTCTCAGCGCCGGTCTGGAGCAGATCAAAGAGATTGAAGCCGGTGTGGCCACCGAGCTGAGCGCCGCGGATCCGCACGAGCTCATACGCTCGCTGGAAACCTTGAACGTACTGACAAATGCTGAATTGGTGATTCACGCATGCTTGGCTCGACGGGCGAGCTCGAATCAGCTACATTTCATCCGAACCGACTACCCTGATCTCGACCCACCCGAGTGGCACAAGTTCGTGACCGTCCGGAAGAGCCAGAAAGGAACGATGGTGGGCGAGAAAGCTATCGACTACTACGGCCCTCTCCGGGAAGAGTACGAAGCAACCAACGGCGACTATCTGAGCGAGCGGCGCTGAGCGACAAAGATGAATCCAGAAAGAAAGGTTTGCGCAAGGATCGATGAGTCGACATTCACGGCCATCGCCATCGACGACGAGCAATGTACCGGCTGCAACGACTGTGTCGAAGTCTGCCAGGTCGATGTGTTCCTTCCCGCTGCTGAACTGGGCGACCCTCCAGTCTTGGCTTACCCGGGAGAGTGTTGGCATTGCGGGGACTGCGTGGATGCCTGCCCGGTAGAAGGGGCCATCGATATGATTCCGATGCCTAAGAATCGAGTCCATTGGAAACGGAAGGAGACCGGGGAGGATTTTCAACTGTGAGCCCGATCGCCGGTCTCCCGTGGACGGCATGGCTGTTGTTGATGGCCTCGGTGGGACTCGGCCTGGCTATCGTGGTCTTCTTTTACTGGAGTCAACGCCGCCGTCCCTAAAAGGTTAAAGGTTAAAGGTGCCAGGCACGTTATTCCGTTGTTCCCAACAACAGAATAACGGAATAACGTGCCTGGCACCTTTCTGAGAACGATTCGCAAACGATTGAGACCATGGCTTCTACGACCATCATTGTTGTCCTGTTCGCCTACCTCCTGGTCCTCCTCGTCATTGGCGCCTGGGGTCATCGAACGACCAAAACGGTGGCCGGGTACTACGTGGCCGGCAAGAAACTGCCTTCTTGGGTGATCGCATTTAGTTCCAATGCGACGGGTGAGAGCGCTTGGCTTCTCTTGGGCCTTACCGGCATGGGCTATCTCGTGGGGGTCCACGCCCTTTGGATCGTCATGGGGGAGGTGCTCGGAGTGGCTTTGGGCTGGGCGCTCGTGGCACTGCCTTTCAAAGAGTACACCGACCGCTACGACTCGATCACCGTCGCCGATTACCTCGAATCACGGTTTCGGGACTCGAGTCACGCCGTCCGTCTCATCTCTTTCGTCATCATTATTACAATGGTGACGGCTTACATCGCCGCTCAACTCACGGCATCCGGCAAGGCTTTCGGTTCGTTTCTCGGCACGAGCTATGTCGCCGGCGTCCTAATTGGGGCCGCCGTGATCCTCTACTACACGACCATTGGTGGATTCAAAGCGGTAGCTTATTGCGATCTATTCCACGGCGTTCTCATGTTTTGCGCGCTTTTTGTGCTCCCCATCGTTGGAGTGACGGCTGCCGGCGGCTGGGGGTCGCTCATGTCGCAGCTCGAGGCGACCGATCCCAACCTTCTCCTTCCTATGGGATCCCATGGGATGTCCGCGCAAGGAGTGGCCGCCATCGCCAGCTTCCTCGGCATCGGGTTGGCTTTTCTCGGGGCCCCGCAGTTACTCACGCGATTCATCGCAGCTCGAGATCGCAAGGAGATCGTCAACGCCAGTGTCATTGCCGTCATTTGTATCATCGTGTTCGACGTCGGAGCCGTCTTGAGCGGCATGGCGGGCCGAGTGCTTTTTCCTAGCCTCGTCGATCACGAGACCATCCTTCCCACGATGGCCACGGAGCTGTTCCCCGCGGTCTTTACGGGCATTTTCTTGGTCATCGTCCTTGCCGCCATCATGTCCACCGTTGACTCGCTTCTGATTTTGGCTTCTTCCGCTGTCGTTCGGGACGTCATCCAGAAAGTCTTCAATCCCGATGTGTCCGATCGCCGCCTTTCTTTCTATGGAAAGATGGTCACCATCGTCATTGGTGCGGGCGCCTTGTCCTTTGCGCTGGGCGAGAGCAGGATGATCTTCTGGTTCGTACTCTTCGCCTGGTCCGGTCTGGCCTCGGCGTTTGCTCCAGTCGTCTTGTGCTCGCTCTTCTGGAAACGAACAACCAAGGCCGGTGCCATCTCGGGTATGCTCGCGGGATTCTTGACTGCGGTTCTTTGGGTCTTATTCGTCAAGGAACACTTCTACGACCTCTACGAGATGCTGCCGGGTTTCGCGGCTGGATTCCTCGTTACGATCGTCGTGAGTCTTGCCACCCAACCGCCCGAGGGTGCCGAAGGTGAGCACCGAAGCGTTTGGAAGGCGATCCGGCCCAGTTGAAGCTTTGTCTCTCACCCGATGAGCTCCGAAGGTGCGTCACGGGAGCAACCGAAATCGCTCGCAGTGACGAGAACGCACGGCACTGAAATCCCTCCGGTTGGACATCGGGAGAGTCACTTGACGAAGGTTTTATTTTCTGAGAGCTGGTGGTAACCTCCGTGAAATTGGACCCGCGTTCGAGAAAGGAGTATCGCGATGGCTCGTATCGTACGTGGAGGACTCATTCAAGCCTCGACCTCGGGGCCGGGAACTGACCCCACCGACCAGATCAGAAAACGCATGATCGACAAACACCTGGACCTCATCGAAGAAGCGGCCGGCAAAGATGTCCAGGTACTCTGTCTTCAGGAGCTCTTCTACGGGCCCTACTTTTGTGCCGAGCAGAAGACCCGTTGGTATGAGCTCGTCGAACGAGTCCCCGACGGACCGACGATCAAGCTCATGCAAGATCAGGCGAAAAAGTTCGGTATCGTCCTCGTAGTGCCGATCTACGAAGAGGACATGACGGGGGTCTTCTACAACACGGCCGCCGTGATCGATGCCGACGGTAGCTACCTAGGCAAGTACCGCAAGCACCACATACCGCACTGTGAGCCGGGATTCTGGGAGAAGTTCTATTTCAAACCAGGCAACCTGGGCTATCCGGTCTTCGAGACCGCCGTGGGTCGCGTGGGAGTCTACATTTGTTACGACCGCCACTTTCCGGAGGGAGCGCGCATCCTAGGTTTGAACGGCGCGGAGATCGTCTTCAACCCCTCGGCCACGGTGGCCGGCCTCTCAGAGTACCTATGGAAGCTCGAACAACCCGCTCATGCCGTCGCCAATCAGTACTTCGTGGGGGCCATCAATCGTGTCGGTCGCGAGAAGCCCTGGGACATCGGCGAGTTCTACGGTACGAGCTACTTTTGTAGTCCCCGCGGCAAGATCATCGCCGAAGCAAGTCGTGACAAGGATGAAGTGGTCGTGGCCGATCTCGATCTGGACGAGATCGCGGAGGTACGACACGTTTGGCAGTTCTTCCGTGATCGCCGTCCCGAGAGTTACGATCCCATGACAGAGGTGTAATCATGAGTACAGATACGAAACGCGTTCCCATGAAAGGTGAAGAAATCGTCGACAAGCATCGCCGGTACGTTTTCCCCTCGGTTGCCAACTACTTCTCTCACCCTCTGCCGTTCGTCCGAGCCAAGGGAAACTACCTGTATGATGCCGAGGGTCGGGAGTACCTCGACTTTTTTGGCGGCATCCTCACCGTCAGTGTGGGCCATTGCCACCCCGAAGTGACCTCACGGATGAAGGAACAGCTGGACACACTCCAGCACGTGTCCACGCTTTATCCCAACGAGCCCATGGTCTCGGTGGCGGAGAAGCTGGCTCAAATCACGCCCGGCGACCTCGATAAGAGCTTTTTCACCAACTCGGGAACGGAGGCCAACGAGACCGCCATCTTGATGGCTCAGCTCTACGGCGGGTCCGGAGAGATTCTGGCGCTGCGCCATAGCTACAGCGGCAGGTCGCTCCTGGCCATGTCCATGACCGGCCACGCGAGCTGGCGCCTGGGCGGCACCCACGTGGCGGGTATCAAACATGTCGCCAACGCCTACTGCTACAGATGCCCGTTCGGCCAGACGTACCCATCGTGCGATATCCGCTGCGCTCGCGACATCGAAGAGGTGATACAGACCACCACCTCGGGCCGGCTTGCAGCGTTCATTGCCGAGCCGATCCAAGGTGTAGGAGGCTTCATCACTCCACCTCCGGAGTACTTCAAAATCGCCGTGGAAATCGTCAAGAAGTACGGTGGCTTCTTCATTGGCGACGAAGTTCAAACCGGCTGGGGCAGAACCGGAGACTATTGGTTCGGGATCGAGCACTGGGGCGTCGAACCGGACATCATGACGTTTGCCAAAGGTATGGCTAACGGGGCTCCGATTGGAGCTACCGTCACGCGTTCCGACATCGCCGAGAGCATCAAGGGGAATCACATCTCCACCTTTGGCGGCAACCCGGTCAGCATGACCGCGGCGCGAGCCGTCATCGACGTCATCGAAAAGGAGAATCTCAGAGAAAACGCCCGCGTCGTTGGCGACTATCTGAGAGCAGGGCTCGAGGAGCTGGCGAAGAAGTATCCCCTCATCGGAGATGTGCGGGGTAAGGGACTCATGCAAGCTTTGGAGCTCGTCGGAGAGGGGAAGGCTCCCGCAACCAAGGCGACGGCCATGTTCATGGAAAAAGCCAAGGACAACGGTCTCATCGTCGGCAAAGGCGGCCTTTTCGGCAATGCCTTACGTATCAGCCCAGCGCTCAACATCACCAAGGCTGATGTCGATGACGCACTGAAGAAATTCGATCAGGCCTTCAGCGAGGTGGACCTGCGGGATTAGTCGGATCGTCGATCAACGGAACGCGGGGATGATCTCCTCACCGTAGACGTCGAGCGTGCGCTCCTCGTCTCCGCTCATCAAATAGATGTTGAACTGATCGACTCCGACCTCGATCAACTCCTCGAGCTTTCGCCGGTGGGCGTCAGGAGGCCCGACGATAGTGAACCGATCGATCACATCGTCGGTGATGAAGTCGAGATGCTCGGCATCTTTGTCGGCATGCTCCTGATAGTCGTACCCTTTGCGCCCTTTGATGTAGGTCGTGAGCTCAACCGGGAGCTCTCCCGAATGATAGCGCTCGACCAAATCCGCCACGTGGTTTCCCACCATGGCGGGAAACCATCGGACCTGTTCTCGACACTTAGCAATGTCATCGGACACCCAGACCGGTGCCGCAGACATGATCTTGACGTCGGAGCCTTTCCTGCCCACTCGTTCGGCATTTTCTCGAATCGTCTCGGTGAACCATTTGATCAAGAAGGTGTCGGCAATCTGTAGGACGGCACCGTCGCCGACCTCGCCGATGACGCGGAGTGCTTTCGGTCCGTACCCCGCCACCCACACCGGCAGCTTGCCGCTGGCCCACTTGAGCTGAACCTTTCCATCTTCGAAATCGACCTCTTCGCCGGCGACCAGATTTCTGATGACCTCCACGGACTCCTTGAGGGTGGCGACGTTGTTCGGACGTCGACCGAGCACTCGCCGCGAGCTATCTCCGCGCCCGATTCCCATGTCCATGCGCCCGCCCGAGATGATGTTCATGGTGGCCAACGTACTGGCCGTCACCGTCCAGTCGCGAACCCCGGGATTGGTCACCAGTGTACCGAGGCGGACTTTCTCCGTGTTGGCCGCGAGCAACGTCAGCATCGGATAGGGATCCTTCCACAGTACGTGGGAGTCGAAGGTCCAAACAGAGGTGAAGCCCAAATCCTCAGCCTTTTTTGCGAGAGCGACGGTCCGCTCGGGGGTCATGTCGCCCTTAAAGGTGATTGCAAACTCCAATGGCGGTTTGCTCATGACAACCTCACTTGTAAGAGTGGAAGGGTCCTCTGCCGCCCCCTCAAATGGAACGGTCGGCAAGAACAACGTGACACCAGTCTTTCTCACCTCGGGCAGGAAATCAACCCGATTCTCTGGCTCACGCCGCCCCTCCTGCCGATGGATGCCCCGATGGGTTGCATCGTGTGAGACCTTTCACTATCATCCCTTTAATTCGACTTCGGCTTGGCAGAAAAGTGAAGGGAGGCCCACGCCATGAGTTTTGACACGGTCGTGAAAGGCGGAACGGTCGTTACAGCATCGGATTCCTTTGTCGCTGACGTTGGGATCACGGGAGAGAAGATCGTCGCCTTGGGCCAGAACCTAACTCCACTCAACGGCACCAGATTCATCGATGCGAAGGGCAAATTCGTTCTCCCCGGCTGTATCGACGTCCATGTTCACCTCGAGCTACCTTTCTGCGGCACCGTCTCCGCCGATGACTTCACCACCGGCACCAAAGCCGCGGCTGCAGGCGGTGTCACGACGCTCATCGACTTCGCCACCCAGGATGCGGACAAAGGCCTGATGGAAGGGATCCAGAATCGGATGGCGGCAGCCGAGCCGAAAGTCTGTGTGGATTACTCTCTGCATAGCATCATTACCAAGTGGAGTGACGAGATTGCCGCCGAGCTACCGGACGTCATCGATTTCGGGATCCCGTCGTTCAAAATGTTCATGATCTATAAACGCGAGGGCTGGCAATCGGATGATGCGGCTCTTTATTCCGCTCTTGCTACCGCTAAAGACTACGACGGCATGATCATGGTGCATGCCGAAAGCGAAGGCGTGCTCAACGTCCTGATCGATAAATACCTCAAAGACAAAGAAAAATGGGGCGCCTACGCACACACGCTCTCCCGGCCCTCGTTCACCGAGTCGGAAGCCATCCAGCGAGCCATCAAGTGGTCCGAGGTCACCGGCGGTCACCTCTACATCGTGCACATGTCCACGGGGGAAGGCGCCGACTTGGTTAAAGCGGCCAAGGAGAATGGCGTCCCGGTCGACTGCGAGACCTGTCCACAATACCTCTTGCTCAACGACGAGGTGTTCAAGGGTTCCGAGGGGCATCTTTTCGCGACCTGCCCTCAGGTCAAGAAACCTTACGACAGCGAGCGGCTCTGGAAAGGACTCGTCGACGGCGAGGTCCCCATCGTCGCCACCGATACCTGCACGTTCGACAAGACTCAGAAGGCCATGTGGGAAGGAGATTTCACCCGCATACCTTTTGGGATGCCCGGAGTCGAGACCTTGCTGCCGAGCATCTTTACCTTCGGATACCGAGAGAAGAAGTTCAGCTTGAACCATCTCGTTTCGTTGATCGCTACGCACCCTGCCAAGCTCTTCGGCCTCTACCCCCAAAAAGGCACCATTGCTGTAGGCGCCGATGCGGACCTCGCTATCATCGATCCCGAAAAGAGCCGGACCATCGACTACCGACAGATGGAAACAAATTGTGACTGGTCACCCTACCAGGGCATCGAGATGTACGGTTTTCCCGACGTGACACTCAGTCGCGGCGCCGTTGTTGCCGAGAACGGCAAGTTCGTGGGAAAGCTTGGTCATGGCCGATTCGTCAAACGAACAAGAGGCGGATCGCTCTAGACCCGCTGTCGGGTGACGCCGGCAAACACAAGGAGCATTGATGAAAACAAACATGTTGCGTCTAACCTCACTGTCATTACTCGTCCTCGTCACTTTTGGTTGTGCATCGACCCAAATGGTCAAGAACTGGGTTTACCCCGAGAGGGGACCCCTCAAGTTCGACAAAGTCATGGCCCTCGTTCTCGTCCAAGATAAATTCGTTCGTCAGGCCGGCGAAGATGAGATGGTGAAGCAAATCAAGAAAGCCGAGGCGATCGCCGCCTACAGGGTGATACCCTCCGAACAGCTCGTGAGCGAGAGCGAGCTCAAAAAAGCCGTCGCCGACTCGGGTGTGAACGGTGTCATTGTCATGCGACCCGTCTACGACCAGAAAGAGGTCAGCTACGTTTCGGGGAGCTACCCTGCGCCCTACTACTCTTTTTGGGGGTACTACTCCTGGGCCTACCCGGTCGTCTATTCTCCCGGCTACTACCGAGAGGATCGGTTCGTTGGTGTCGAGACGACGATTTATGACGCCAGCGACGGAAAACTCGTGTGGTCCGGTCTCACCCAACACAAAAATCCCAAAGACGCGGCAAAAACCGTTGCGAATACGGCAAAAGAGGTCCGAAAGGTGATGAAGAAGTACGGCTTCATCGAGTAACGAACCGCATTCCGTCAGGGTTGGTCGTTTGGCACATCATCAACACCTGAATGAGAGTTTGTTCTCTCCTTAACGTTCTCTTAACGATTTGCCCGCTCGAATGATCTATGCTTGATGCGTGAAATCGCGCGCAACGGTCTTTGCCGTTTTTTTGACGGCCGCCCTATTGCCGGCGCTGGCATTCGCTTCAATATCGGTGGTTGGGGACGCTGAGCGAATTGGAGCACAATCGGATGCGCTCGACGTTGCATTGGTCCACCGAACGGTTCTGCAGCGACTTCGACCGCGATCTCACGCGCCTCTACGACGAGTTCCGCTGCACGCCTTTCTGGCAACGGTTCCGAAGAGGATAGGCTCACCGAAGCGTACGAGGAATGGGCAAGTGCAGCGTCTCATCCCGAGCTCGTTGACAGTATCTACTGGATCATTCCGGGGGGGCACCGAAGAAAACTCAGCATCCAGAGGCTCGATCCAGCGGGCCAAGGCCTCGAAACCGTGAAACAGCCGGATTGGCTGAGCCCCATCGAAGACGATTTACTTGCGTATTTCGACCGGCGAGACCATCGATCCAACTCCGAGAGAAGACGAGACGAGGACGAACGGGGAGGCCGGTATTCCGAGCCTTCGGCCAGTGGCCTCGAACTGCAACCGGATGCGCCGGCGCTGCTCGTCTTGGGAGACGGCTGCGTAGCCGTGACGCTCGACCGTGACGCCTTGCGGAGCAGAATCCTTCCGGAGCGCATCCGAGAGTACTTCGCGACCGGCGACGAACTGGACTACGACGTTCTCATCGTCGACGCAACCCGCCCGGATGTGGTCATTTACCGCTCCGAACCTGGACTGACGCCGAAAGACTTCACTGAGCCCGACGAGGAGGGGGGTTTGTTCGGACTGCGTCTTCGCAGTCGGCGCGACAATACACAAAGATGGAAATTTCTCATCCGGCACCGAGCCGGTTCTCTGGAGAGAGGCCGTTGCGACCACGCGTTTCCGCAACATCGCAGTGGCATTCGGTGCGTTGGTCTTATTGGGCGTTAGCATGGCCATGTTGGTCGCGACAACACGACGCGCAAACGCTCTCGCGCGCCAGCAGGTGGAGTTCGTGGCCGGGGTCTCTCACGAGATTAGGACGCCTCTAGCCGGGATCTCATCCCTGAGCGAGAACCTGGCGGATGGGGTCATCCAGGATCTCAGAGCGCGCACGCGAGTACGGAAGAGCCATACACGGGGAGACGCGTCGTCTCGGCGACATGCTCGAGCGGGTCCTGCTCTTTTCTCGAATGGAGTCGGGCCAATCCTTACGAGATGCGCTCGCTGGACGTCGTGGAGGCAATCGAGGACGCCATCGAGTCGACAAAAGCCTGGACCACCAACCGAGCGACCGAGGTGGAGATGGACTTTTCGGAAGGTCTGCCGCCGGTCCTCGGAAATCCACGTTCGCTGAAGATGACCATTAAGAACATCCTCACCAACGCGGTGAAGTTCTCTCCCGAGAAAAGCACCATCCGGATCCGCGCCACACACGGAGACAAGCACGTGCAAGTCGCCGTGGAAGACGAGGGGTGCGGAATCCATGCCTCGGAGCTCCCCCGTATCTTCGAGCCTTTCTATCGGGGGAGTAATGCCCGAGAACAACAAATCGAAGGAAGCGGGTTGGGGTTGAGCATCGTGAAGAGAATTCTCGAGGCACAAGGCGGTCGGGTGACCGCGGAGAGCGAGCTCGGCAAGGGAACGATGATCACCGTTCGCTTGCCCAGGGCGGAGTCCGCGAATGACACGTAGGGAACGGATTCTCCTCGTCGAGGACGACCGCGTCCCTGGTCCTTGCCCTATCCGACCGTTTGGGCAGCGAAGGGTACCGGGTCGATTGTGAACGAGACGGAGACGCTGGTCTCCGACGGGCCAAGGATCACACTTACGATCTGATCCTCCTCGACGTCATGCTGCCGAAGAAAAGCGGCTTCGACGTGTGCCTGGCGCTTCGTCACGGCGGCATCGACACACCTATCCTGATGCTCACCGCACGCGCTCAGGTGACGGACAAGGTGGAAGGACTCGACCTCGGAGCGGACGACTATCTAACCAAACCGTTCGAGTTCATCGAGCTCTTGGCACGTATCAAGGCCTTGCTGAGGCGGTCTTCACCTGAACCGCGCATAATGGAGTTTCGCTTCGGCGAGGTGGAGGTGAACTTCGTGAGTGCGAATGTTGTTCGAAACGGTGTAGCCGTGAAGCTCTCCGCGCTCGAGTATCAGCTCCTGCGGCATCTCATCGAGAACCAGGACGTCCTCCTGTCGCGAAACGATCTCCTAGACGCAGTCTGGGGTGTCGATGCCATGCCGTCGACCCGGACGGTCGACGTTCACATCGCATGGCTGCGGCAGAAGCTCGAGCCCGATCCCCACAATCCGCGATTCATCCTGACGGTACGGGGACTCGGATACAAATTCGTAGGAGAAGTTGGCACATCCTCATTCCCTCGGCGCATTCTCCGCCGCTAACCGTGGGGGCACTTCGTCAAATCAGAACGAATCGCCGAATTGAAACCCTTCACCTTCGACCCGCCGCTGAAGATGGAGATTACCTATTCTATCCGTACCAAGATTTTACGTTCTCTTAACCACACCGGGCGCCTCATCTCCGACAATTCCAGGTGGAGGTCGAACAAACGACATGATTGCCCGGTATGCTGCAATTCTGGTGGTGCTCACACTCTGTCGAGCGGTTTGGGCGGATGAGGCGCGAGATCTACTCTCTCGGGACGAGACCGGCCGAATCACGATGACCGCGTTTCGCATCGATGAACCTTTGGATCTCGACGGTAAGCTCGATGATGAGATCTACGCGAAATTCGATCCGGCCAACGGTTTCGTTCAGCAGGAGCCGCTGGAAGGCCAACCCGCGACCGAAGATACGGACGTTTGGTTTTTCTATAGTCAGGACAGTCTCTACGTCTCGGCCCGCTGCTGGGACAGCCACCCGGAACGGATGGTGGCCAACGAGATGCGCCGGGACTCTCACAACATCGATCACAACGAGAACTTCGCGATCATCCTCGACACCTTTCACGACCGGCGGAACGGGTTTCTGTTTCACACCAATCCTTTGGGTGCGCTCTATGACGCGCAGGTAACCGACGAGTCCAACACCAACAGCGACTGGAACACCGTATGGAAAGTCAAGACCGGACGATTCGCCCAAGGGTGGACGGTGGAAATGGAAATCCCTTTCAAGTCTTTACGTTACCTTCCGGGTGGTACCCAGACGTGGGGGGTGAATTTTCAGCGCATCGTGCAGTGGAAGAACGAGACGAGCCATTTGGCACCCATTGCCGCGGCTTTCCGTCACGATGGACTTCTGAAGCTATCGCAAGCGGCTACGCTGGAGGGCATCGAGCCTCCTTCTCGATCGCTCAACCTCGAGCTCAAACCTTACGTGACCTCCGGCCTCCGCACGGACCTCACGGCAGACGAGCCCTACGAGAACGACTTCGACGCCGACCTGGGCTTCGACGTCAAGTATGGGCTGACGCGGAGTCTTACCACCGATTTCACCTACAACACCGATTTCGCTCAGGTCGAGAACGACGAGGAGCAAGTCAACCTCACTCGATTCAGTCTCTTCTTCCCGGAAAAGCGCGATTTCTTTCTCGAAGGCCAAGGCATCTTCAACTTCGGTGGACGGGAGACCGGTGCCTGGGGTGGACACTCCGACACTCCCATCATGTTCTTCAGCCGTCGTATCGGGCTCGATGAGGCCGATGATGTAAATGTGGCCGTGCCGATCAATGCCGGCGGTAGGATAACGGGCCGCGCCGGAGCTTATTCGATCGGCGCTCTCGCCATGCAGACCGATTCTGTGGGTTCGCAGATTCCGACCACCAATTTTGGTGTGTTACGCGTCAAGCGCGACGTTTTCCGCCGCAGCAACATCGGCTTTGTCGGGACCTACCGGTCCGAGTCCGTTGAGACATCCGGCTCCAATAATGTGTTCGGTATCGACGGTAATTTCACTTTCTTTCAAAACGTGAATATCAACGCCTACTGGGCGCGAAGCTCGACATCCGACTACGAGGGGAACGACTCGAGTTATAGGGCCAGCTTCGAGTACGGCGGAGACCGCTATGGCGTCGAGGTCGAGAGGCTCGTGGTCGAGGAAAACTTCAATCCCGAAGTCGGCTTTTTGAGACGGGATGATTTCCAAAAAAGTGCGGCACGACTTCGCTTCAGCCCGAGAGTCCCCTCCGTCGAGGCGATCCGGAGGTACAGCCTCGAGGGAAGCATCGACTACTACACCAACAACGGAGGTGTGCTGGAGACCCGCGAGATCGAGGTCGAGACGGGGCCCGATTTCGAGAGTGGTGACAATCTGGAATTGACCTACCGCCACAGTTTCGACTTCTTGGACGAGGAGTTCGAGATCACGGACGGCATCATCATCCCGACAGGAGGTTACACCTATCAATCCGTGGAAGCTTTCCTACCGTTTGGGACCGCAACGCCGGGTTTCCGGTGGTCTGAGCGCCGGATACGGCAGCTTCTACAGCGGCAATCGGGCCGAGGTGGGTTACGAGATGGGCCGGATCGAGGTGACACCACAGCTTTCACTCGAGCCCGGCTTTTCCGTCAACTGGGTGGATTTGGAAGAAGGGAGTTTCGTCGCGCAGGTGTACCGCATTCGCGCCAACTATACGTTCTCGCCCCGCGCCTTCATCGCCGCTCTCGTCCAATACAACTCGGAGAGCTCGGCCTTCTCCACCAACATCCGTTTCCGCTGGGAGTACCAGCCCGGAAGCGATCTCTACGTGGTCTACACCGATGGGCGCAACACCGCGCTCGGGCGACCCCCACAACTCGAGAACCGGAGCCTTGTGTTGAAGTTCACCCGCCTATTCCGCTTCTAGTCTGATTTGGTATGACTACAATACAACTATGAAGATCGTCAATATCGCGGACGCCAAAGCTCGCCTGAGCGTGTACATCAAGCGCGTGGAAACCGGAGAGACGTTCGTTCTCGCGCGCCGGAACCAGCCAGTTGCCAAGCTACAGCCCATTTCGCGAAAGACAACCTCACCTCTACCGATGGGACTGTGCGCTGGGGAATTCAAGGTCCCTCACGATTTCGATGAACCGCTTCCCGAGGCCGTGTCGATTCCCGACAACCTGATTCTCTCTCCTGAACATCGGCTCTATCAACTGCTCAGCCGGTCGAACACCGATACCGCGCACGGGCAATACAATGCCTTGATTCGGAGGCTCGTTAGTCACGAACGGGCAGCGGAACGTCGCGCCACGGAAAGAGCTGAAATACTTGGACCTGATCAAGCCGATCTATTTGAGAGGCATTTCGGAAAAGGCGGAAACTAACATCACGGGCCGTTACGTCGCGGTCCACGCCGTGGCGCACGCGCTCCCGTCATCCAAACGAGGCGGATGACCCGGAAACGGTGTGCGCGATAAGGCTCGAGCAACTCCAGCAGACACTCCTCGTCGGCTCGAGCTTCTCGAGCCAGGTCCCGGGCCACGGTGTGCTCCCTCGTGCCCGAACAGAAGAACATCCAATCATCGCCCCCCCAATATGGTCATTGACATGACTATAAATATGACTATAATAAAATCATGACGATCGTTAATATCGCGGACGCAAAGGCTCGGTTGACCGAATACATCAAGCGGGTTGAGGCCGGAGAAACGGTCATTTTGGCGCGCCGGAACCAGCCGGTGGCCGAGCTCCGGCCCATTTCCAGAAAGCTAGACTCACCCCGACCGATGGGACTATGTGCTGGAGACTTTGAGGTTCCGCACGATTTCGATGAGCCTCTTCCAGAAACCGTACTCAAGGATTTCGAAGGTTGAGACTGCTTCTCGACACGTCCACTTTCCTCTGGTTTATCACAGCAGATGCCAGGCTTCCCGACACAACGGCTGATGACATACGTTCCCCGGACAACAGTGTATGGTTGAGCGTCATTTCCGTGTGGGAGGTCTTCGTCAAGCACCAGCTCGGTCGACTCGACTTACCAGAAGCACCATACTTCTATGTGTCCAAGCAGCGCGAACGCCACAGAATTGACACGCTACCGCTGGAAGAGACCGCAACGGTTCATCTGCCGAAATTGCCTCCGATCCATCGAGATCCGTTCGATCGCATGCTCATATGCCAGGCAATTGAACATGATCTCCTGTTGGTCACATCGGATGAGAAGATTCAGTCGTACCCGGTCAAAACCCACTGGCAACAAAACCGCATGCGGTAGTCACGCACCACCACGTCTCGGTCCACGCCGTGGTGCACGCGCGCCCTTCATCCAAACAAGCCGGATGACCCGGAAGCGGTGGCCACGATACGGCTCGAGCAGTTCCAGCATACGCTCTTCGTCGGCTCGAGCTTCTCGGGCAAGGACCCAGGCCACGGTGTGGGGAAGGTTGTAGTCACCGGGTAGGATGGCATCCGCATCTCCAAGCGCGCTTCCGCGAACGTAGCCGATCGTCCAAGGGCCGATCCCTGGAATAGCGGAAAGATGTTCACTCAGCGATTCCGCTCCCTGGCCCGCGGCCGTTTCGATGCGGCGGGAGTGAAAGGCAACTTGTTGAATCGTCCGAGCCTGCCGAGGAGGCACACCACAGTCCACCATTTCGTAATAAGGTGTCGAGGCGAGCTTTCTCGGAGAGGGAGGAACCATCAAGTCAACCGGACCCGGCGCATCCTCACCCAACCGAGAGGCGAGGTGTTTCCACGCAGTGCAGCCGTCTCGCCACGACACCCTCTGGAGCAATATGATTTGAATGACGCGCTCGAAGACCTGGGGAAGCCTCGGAAGATGCATTCCCGAGAACTGCTGCCACAGCGACCTCACGACTCGATCGGAGGGCTGAAAGCGATGGGGCTCGTCCTGGAAACCAAGAAGCCCTTCGAGGCGCTCAGAAATCCACTCGGCTCCCGTCCCCCATCCCCGAGCTTCCACTATCGACTCTTGCTGTTCGATCGCGAGACTCGCGGGTCCCTCCGGCGTCCGAATCGCGAGCTGCACTCTCCCTTCTTCAATCCGAAGCGTTGGATCGAAGAAGCCCATCCGATAACCGATCATCGTGAGGCGAAGGCTGTAATCCCTCGGCGTCTCGAGACGTCGTGAGATGGCGGGTGGTGGACACATTGAGCCCAGTATCCCGGCTTCCATCGTCGAAAACAAAAGCCGCACAGAATGGCCTTGGGAATCTCAGCGTGTCTCGACAACGCGCGCGAACTGTCCGAGCTCGGATCATGACTTAGTGCCCTGGTTCATAACTACGGTCACGAACCGAGAACGTCGAGGCGCCCGGGTGGCAAGGCGCGAGGAGTGAATAATATCTGGGATATATGACCGACGAGCAACGCAGCCAGGCGGGATGGATCGGCGTTCTCGGTTCGTTTCGTGACCGTAATTATGAATCGGGGTACTTAGGCAGCAAAAGGTCCGTCATATGCCGGTAGGGAATGTTCGGTGAGCTATCTGCGCGTGCTCAAAATCCGCAACTCATAGTTCCAGATCTGCAGCTCATGCTCAAAATCCGCATGTCATTTCTTCCAGGGCTTAGAACTCCTTGAACAGCGCAAAAAGAACATGCTGGTTCTACCAACAACGAGGAGCGAGAACCTGGTCCCTTGCCCGTTGCCGTTCCCCCGCCCGAGCCCGATTCACTCCGACAAAAGACCATTCGTTTGAAAAAACGCACGATACAAAGCAGCAGCGCCAGTTTTGATATCTGTTGTTCTCGCTTTATGAATGCGGGCTCGGGCAGGGGCTCAGGCTCGGGTTCGGGCTGAGACGTTAGCCGAGATTTTTGACATGCGTTCCGCCCGTTCAACAGTCCCGTGCGACACGAAATCTTGACATTCAACTATAGTTGTGACTACTATAGTGTCGTCAAACCTATCAGGAGCTTCGATAGGCTATGCCAGGGAAAAACGATACCAAAGATCACTTGCCATTGAGCAATCTGTCATTCCATATCCTCCTTGCTCTCGGCAGCGGGTCGGCACACGGATATGCCATTGGAAAGGAAATCGAAGAGCGTTCCGGTGGCAAGCTGAACCCGACGACAGGTAGCCTGTACCAGACCTTGAAGCGACTGCAGGACGATGGTTTCATCGAGCCTGCCGTTGCAGCGATGGGAGTCGATGCGCGCCGTCATTACTTCCAGTTGACACGTCTCGGCCGTAAAGTCGCAGCCCTCGAGTCACGCCGCCTCGACGAGCTGGTGGCGGCCGCGCGCGCGAAGAAGATTTACTCCGGATCAGCGTGATAGGCAACCTATGCCCCAGACTCTGACGTCCCGCTTATACCGCCGATTGCTGGTGCTCCTGCCACCCCAATTTAGGGGGTCCTATGGGCTCGCAATGGCAGAAACTTACGCCGCACGCGAGATTGATCATCGGAAGCACAAATCTGTCCTCGGCCGCTGCTGGTTCGCCATCCGAGAGATTGCAGGATTGGTCTTCGTCGCCGGGAAGCAATGGTGGAACCTGCTATCGGTGGCCTTTGCCCAGGCGAGAAGCCCGAAGCCCAGGGGGCTGAAGCCGTCGTTTTTCGAAGAGCTCCGCCCAGCAGCAAGGCGACTCGCCGCCGATCCGGGCTTCACGCTCGTAGCCGTGATCACCCTAGCTCTGGGCCTGGGCGCCACCACGACTATCTTTTGTGTGGTCAACGGCGTCTTGTTCCGCCCCCTTCCTTATGCCGAATCGGAGCGACTCGTCCGAGTGCAGCATACGGCACCGGGGGCAGGTTTCCCCTCCCTCAACATCTCGCAGGGCACCTACGCTCACTATCGGAAAACCAATCGTGTCTTCGCCAGCATGGGGCTCTATCGCCGCAGAGGATTCAATTTGACCGGGATGGGCGAGCCGGAACGCATCATCGCCACCGAAGCCACGGCCGGCCTCTTCCAAGCTCTTCGAGTCGGGCCTATGATGGGCCGAGGTTTTCTCGAATCGGATGAAACACCTGGCGCTTCACCGGTAGTTTTGCTGAGCAACGGTCTCTGGCATCGACGATTCGGCGGCAGCGAAGCGGTTATCGGGCAGATGATTGAGCTCGACGACGTCACCCACCAGATCGTGGGTGTGATGCCTCCGTCGTTCCACTATCCATCGCGGGAAACTCAGATGTGGATTGCCCTCGAGATCGATCCTCACGACACCCAATTCCAATTGTCGGGATTCCACTCCATCGCCCGGCTCGAGGCTAGTGCCGATCCCGAGATAGCACGAGCCAACCTGGACGCAGTGGTTCCCGCGATGAAAGCGAAGTTTCCAGGCCTTACCGACGAGCTTCTCGAGAACATCGGCTTGGCTACATTGGTGACCCCTCTCCGCGACAACATCGTGGAGGACATTCGGCCGACACTCTGGCTCATTTTTGGAGCCGTGGGTTTCGTGCTCCTCATCGCCTGTGCCAACGTGGCGAACCTTTTCCTGGTCCGTGCCGAAGGTAAGCAACGCGAGGTGGCGCTGCGGGCCGCATTGGGGGCAAGTCCTTCGAGAATACTGCAGTATCTACTCGCGGAGGGCATGCTCCTCACGATTCTCGCCGCCATCACCGGCTTGGCGCTCACCTACGGTGCCCTTCGGGTCGTCGCCGTTTACGGCGATTCGAACATCCCTCGACTCGACGAAGTGAGGATCGATGGGGCGGCGCTCCTCTTCTCCGGCGCCATCGCTTTGGGTGCAGGACTGATCTTTGGGCTCATCACTCACCTTCGCATCGTCGCCACCCAACGGACCTCGCTCTTGAGGGACGGAAGTCGCGGCACGACGGCCGGAGCTCCTCGTGTGCTGACGCGCCATGCCCTAGCGGTGGCACAGATGGCTTTGGCACTCATACTGCTCGTAGGGTCCGGTCTCTTGGTGAGAAGCTTTGTGAAACTGCATCGCATTGATCCGGGTTTCGATCCGCAAGGAGTCTTAACACTTCGGATCGCGCTGCCCGAAAACCGTTATCCCGAACAGGCTGACGCGGCGGCGACGCTACAACGACTGTCGGATGAGATCCGTTCACTTCCGGGCGTCCGGGCCGTCGGTGTCGCCGACTGCTTGCCGCTCCAAGGCTGCACCAATGCGAACACCATGGAGGTGGAGGAACTTCCGCTCGCGCCGAATGAACTGCCTCCCCGCATGGCGATGAGTACGGCCGGGCCGGGATACTTCCGTGCCATGGGCATTCCACTTGTGGCGGGAAGAACCTTCGAGCGTCGCGACCACGACGAGCGCACTGGCGCCATGGTGGTGAGCCACGCGGTGGCCGAGCGGTTCTGGCCAGACGGAGACGCCATCGGTAAACGAATCTACCCCGGCCTGAGAGGTGATGCGCCCTGGTACACCATCGTCGGAGTCGTCGGCAGCATAAGGCAAGACGACCTCAGCGACGAACCGGCGGAGGTCATGTACCTTCCCATGGTCGGTATCGACGAACGGAATTATTCAGAGACACACAACATGGTGGTCGTTGTGCGAACAGATGCGGATCCACTCATGCTGGTCGAGCCGGTCCGTCAGGCAATTATGTCTGTGGATAGCGAGCTACCCGTGGCTAACGTCCAACCCATGCAGGATGTTCTGATCAGATCCTTGGTGGGTCGGGAATTCACCATGCTCCTATTGAGCGTCGCGGCTGTGGTCGCACTGTTCCTGGGAGCCCTCGGCTTGTACGGAACCATCTCTTACCTGGTAGACCTGCGAACGGGAGAGATCGGACTGCGCATGGCTCTAGGTGCGAGGGCCGGCGACGTGCTCACCATGGTGATTCGCCGAGGTGCTGGGCTCGCTTGCATGGGGTGGGCCATTGGTATCTTAGGCGCGCTTGGACTCAATCAGATCCTACAGGCTCTCCTTTTTGATGTGAGTCCCACGGACCCGCTGGTTTATGGTGGAGTTTCCTGCATCTTACTGAGCGTCGCCCTGCTTGCCACCTACCTTCCCGCCCGACGCGCCTCCCGGATCGACCCCATCGAAGCGTTGCGCTCCGAGTAGCCGCTGCCGAGAATTGTGACAAGACAGACCTGGTGCTTCTTCTGTTTTTCCGTCTAATCACTCCGTCTGAGTTTCTTCCAATCATGGTATTCGGAGGGCCGGATCCGGTACCGCGCTATGGTCCCTTCGTGCAATCTCTCTATTTCCTTGAGCCCCAGTTCAACAAAATGTCCGCGATCGCTTGGATCAATTTCCCCAGCAGCGTATTCGCTCAGCACGGTATCTGCGGTTTCGACAGGATTGCGTACCACGAGACCGACCGCCTCTACGAGTGCGTTCCGATAGCGAAGACGGAAGGGGTCGGGCTCCGCTGTCGACTGACGAACCGCAAGATATCTTTGGCAGGAGCGCTCGTATGCCCAGATGAAAGTCTCGCGCAACAGCTCGACCCGGTTGAGCTCGTAAACGCCGAGTATCCCGTCGACGTAGGCGCTCTCTGGAACATCGACGAACGAAAGAGGGCAGAGATTTCGCAGGATCAGTGAGATATTGGCACCGAGACGAGAGACGCGCTTGTTCATGTCCTCGAATGGCTGGAGGTACGGGACATGAACCATGATGAACAACGATTGCTCGAATGGGTCTTGGATGGCCGCTGCCGTGTCCAGTATCTGCTGGAAGCACTCGTCGATCACCTGAGGAATAGCCAGCGGATGGAAAACAGTGCTCGAAACTTCGACCGGTATTTGCCGTAGACGACCGGCGGCGTCTGGATTCACGAGAAGGTTTTCGGAAAGCAACGCGTGGAGGTTCAAAAATGTATATCGGTTGAACGACAACTCCTCAGCCTGATCTGCGAGGAACTCAATCGCTGCTTTATGGTTGAGGATCATCTGTGTTTCAGTGACATCCTTTCCCTGCGCTGACTGGCCGAACAGTATCAATCGCTCCGTATCGAGGCGACTGTATGTGTTCCCTTCTAGTCGTGAGGATGCCCAAGAAAGGTCTATGAGTAAACGATTCAGAATTTGCCGCGCGTAGGTACCTGCAGGTCGTTCGCTGCCAATAGGGCTACGTCCGATGTGGAGCAGATGTTTGCGAACGCTTTCGGGCAAATAGGCGGTCTCGTTGGGCCTATATTCGTCCAGGAATTCGCGCTGATATCCTACTGGACGACGTTCTTCGATGGGTTTGCGAAGGTAATCTCGTATGGCCCTCCCCTCTGTGGATCCTGGAATCGAAGCTTCGAACCCTGGTGTCCTCAGCGGCACCTCGGAGTGCATTGCTCGCGGCTGGACAACCTGAGAAGACGACTCAGATGCAAGAAAGTACCGAGTCGCGCGTGCTTTGCCTCGGCGCAGCAGTCTTTTTGCTTTGACGAGATTGGCAAACCGTCTAGTAAGGGTTCGCCGGGTAATACTCTTTAGCTCACGATGAACCTCGGCGAAGCTGGCTCCATGGGGGTACCTGGAAACGGCTTCAAGGATAGCCGCATCTTGCTTTTCTCTTGCACTCTGAGCCATATGTGGCTTAATTCTAGACTAGACGTGGCGCGATTTCAATGGAATAAACCTTTTATTTATAATATTATGAAACAGTAATGGCGCGATTTTCAATTTTATCGCGCCACGTTGTGGAAGGACAGGTAGTCAAAACTAGGATACGCTCGAAGACAAACGTCTGCCGAACCTTTGGTATGCCGACCTCCCCGTAGAGAAAAGCTTCAATATTGGAAGAACACGCTGGAGCGGGATGAGGGACATCTTCAATTTGACGAACACTGCAACATTTCTAAGGAGGCATCGACGCCAGAACCCGTCGAATGCGAACCAGATCAACTTCACCCTGTCGGCACGCCTCCTCCGCTTCGGCGTCCGCATCTACTTCTCGGTCTTATGACTCGAGCTCCCCGGTGGCCAAAGAGGCACCGGGGATTGGACTTGAAACGTCCACTCACCGAATCATCAAGCGTCCCGCTTCGCCCGAGTAATTGATGAAGACGGTCTTGAGCTCCGTGAAGAAATTCAGGCCCTCCTCGGACATCTCGCGGTCCCCTACTCCCGTGGCTTTGATGCCACCAAAGGGAAGCTGAGCTTCGCCGCCAATGGTGGGCTCGTTGATATGGACCATCCCCGTTTCGACTTCATCGATAAAATGCATAATGTGATCGATGTCTTTGGTGAAGATGGATGTCGTCAGACCATACTCGACGGAATTAGCCGATTGCAGGGCTTCTTCAAATGATGTCGCCGTCGCAACCGACAAAACGGGGCCGAAGATCTCCTCGCGAAAGATGCGCATTCCGGGATCGACCTGGTCGAAAATCGTAGGCTCGACGTAGTAGCCATCGGGCACGTCCTTGGGCTTCCCGCCGCCCACGACCAATCGCGCACCTTCGCTCTTCCCCACATTGATGTAGTCGAAGTCCGTCTTCCACTGGCTTTCGTCGACGGCAGGTCCCATATCCACGGTCTCGTCGAGTCCGGGTCCGATTTTGATCTTCTTAGCGAACTCGACCAAACGCTCGACGAGCTCGTCTTTCGTCGATTCGTGAGCAATGACTCTCGAAGTCGCGGTGCAACGCTGCCCCGTCGACCCAAAGGCACCGTCACGAATGGCCACGGCCGCTTTTTCGAGATCGGCATCCGGCATCACGATGACCGCGTTTTTGCCTCCCATCTCGCAGGTCACCTTAGCCCCGCGCGCGGCCGCCTTCACATAGAGGTCGCTTCCAATGGCATTGGAGCCCGTAAAGGAGACGGCAGGGATCGCGGAACTGTTGACGATGGCCTCGCCGACTTCTGAGCCCGAGCCGACGACGATATTGAAGACACCAGGCGGGAGACCCGCCTCTTCGTAAATTTCGGCAAGAATGGAGGCGGTGGCGGGTGTCAATGTCGCGGGCTTGAAGACCACGGTGTTGCCCGTAACGATGGCCGGTGCCGTCTTCCACACCGGGATCGCCCAAGGGAAGTTCCAAGGAGATATGAGCCCCACGACACCGAGGGGTTGACGCATGGTGTAGGTGAATGTGCTACGCGCTTCGGAAGGTAAGGTTTTGCCACTGATCCGATATCCCGCCCCGGCGTAGTACTCAATGAGGGAGATTCCTTTCAGAACTTCGCCTTTGGCTTCCTTTAGAATCTTTCCTTCTTCACGCGTCATCACCTCGGCAATCTCATCCGCCCGCCGCCTCGCGATGTCCACAGCACGCCAAAGCACTCGGCCGCGCTCCGGGGCAGGCACCTTCTTCCATTTGGGAAAAGCGGTCTTGGCCGCCTCGATGGCCTTTTCGGCATCTTCGGCAGAGGCCATAGGAAACTCCGAAATGGTGTCGGTTTTGTCTGCGGGGTTGACATTGATGACGCGCTTGTCCGAGCGGGGATGAAACCACTTACCGTCGATATATGAGCCCGTTTGCATGACTACCTCCCTACTATCACGTTGCCAGGTCTCGAATTATGGACCTTGTCGGCCTAAATTTGAAACAGGTCTTCCCTTTCGCCATCGTCCTCTGCAACAATACTCTCTGCCCCAGCCCGTGCCCGTGCCCCTGCTCGAAGCGTCTACGCGGGTTTATGGTCGTAGATCGGGGCAAACCGGGCGCGGGAGAACCCTTCGCCTTGGTCGATAGCAGAATCGGTTCGTCGGTTCTTCTTCGGCATCTTCATGGTTTCAGGTGAATCCTCTGATTCATCGAACACTGTCCCCGAAATACAAAACAGGTCTTCCCTTTCTCCACTCAATTTTGCAACAATACGGCCATGCCGAAACTGACGCCCTATCCCTTCGCCGCACTCGTCTCCCACATGTTCGGCGAGCTCGAGCACGAACGGGCGGTTTTCGGCCTGCCTTCGCGTCGCTTCTATTCCGGTGACGCCGACAAGGATTTCTCCGTCACGTTTCACGGCTCGCCGGCTGGAAGCCCTCTTGGGCCCGCCGCGGGTCCGCAGACCCAAATGGCCCAGAACATCGTCTTATCGTGGCTCGCCGGCTCCCGGATCTTGGAGCTCAAGACCGTCCAAATCCTGGATGAGCTCGATCTGCCCCGCCCTTGCATCGACATGCGGACCGTCGGCTACAACGCCGAGTGGTCCCAAGAGCTGAAATTGGAGGAGTCCCTGGAAGAGTACGTCAAGGGAGTCATGCTCGTCGAGATGCTCCGCGCTACGACCCATTTGGAATCTCGCTTCGAGCCGGTCTGCTACGACATGAGCTTGGGGTACGACCTCGCCGGGATGCGAAGTGACCGGATGCAGGCCTTCGTCGCGGGCATACTCAACGCCGGTCCTATCATCGACCGACTTCGAAAGGAGATTCCGAGCGAACATCGAGAGCTCTACGACCTGGACTATCCTCGTCGGATCTCCAAGAGTGTGACGCTGAGCACCTTTCATGGTTGCCCTCCGAACGAAATCGCCGAGATGTGTGAGTTTCTCATGCGCGAAGTGGGCCTCGACTGCACCATCAAGTTCAACCCCATGCTGCTGGGACAAGCCGAGGTGGACCGACTACTCCACGACGTCCTCGGCTACGAGGATATCGTGGTTCCCGTAAGCGCTTTCGCCAACGACACGAAGTGGGAACAAGCCATCGACATCATCGATCGACTCGAAAAAACGGCAACACAAACCGGACGCCGTCTCGGTGTGAAGTTCACCAATACGCTCGTCGTAAAGAACCGCGGAGACTTCATCCCGCCGAGCGCCGAAGAAGCCTATCTTTCCGGCCCGCCTCTTCACGTTCTGGCGATCCAGCTCGTACGGCGATTCCGCGAACACTTTGGAGATACCTATCCGGTCTCCTTCTCCGCCGGCATCGACCGAGTCAACTCACCCGACGCCGTCGCCTTGGGCCTGGTGCCCGTCACCGCCTGCACCGATCTCCTCAAAAAAGGCGGCTACGGACGCATGCCCGGATACTACAAAGAGCTGGTTCGCCGCATGGACGAGGTGAAAGCAGCGACAACGGGCGATTTCATCATTCGCGCTTACGGCCAAAGCGAAAAGGCGCTCGCACGGACCGGTTTGACCCCGGGCGAACCGCCGTGGGGCCAAGCGCGGGAAGCGTTAAATTCGGGCGTAGCCCTGCGGCCCGCCGTGGGCGACGAGGTTTACGAGCGATGGGTCTCGGAGTCGAAGATGCTCAACACAGAGCACTATGCCGAAACGGTCATCGGGGATCCTCGGTACCAGCTGTCCCAGAATGCTCGACCACCCAAAAGCGTCGACCGAAAACTCGATCTCTTCGATTGCATCACCTGTGACCTCTGCGTACCCGCTTGCCCGAACGCTGCAAACTTCACGTTCTATCCGGCGGAAGACGAGATCCCCGTCGTCACGATCCATCGTCGCGGCAAGGAATGGACTTGGGAAGAGTCAGGAAAGATCGCACTGACCCGCCGCCACCAAATCGGTAATTTCGCCGACTTCTGTAACGATTGTGGAAACTGCGACATCTTTTGCCCCGAGGAAGGTGCGCCTTACGTCATCAAGCCTCGGTTTTTCGGTAGCTCCGAACACTGGCAATCCCTTCCCGAGCTCGACGGTTTCTTCATGGAACGCCGAGGGGACAGGGACATCGTTCTCGGCCGATTGCAGGGTGTGGAATACCATCTCGACGTCTCGGATGGAGAGCTACGCTTCACGGCCCCTTCCACCCTCGTGGTTTTCTCCATGGCTGATCCGGCAGGCACCGTGACCGCTCGCGGGCTCGACGAAGTCGACGTCACTCCCGCACTCATCATGGACTGTTTGCGCCGAGCCGTGCTGGGTGGGTCGCAAACGAGCTTCATCCATAGTCTTTGTGCCGCTGAAGGGAATATCTCATGACGCGAAACGCTCCCGACCTCATTGACACGTTGGACGAAGGCGCACTGAAGGAGCTTGTCGGCCGCAGCTTGCTCCAAACCGATGACGGATCGAACCAAGACATCGAGACCATCTGTCGCCTCAGTGAAGCCTTCGAGAGGCTCGATCGTCAAGGCCAATCGATGGCGCTCTTTCCCAACGAGCTCAACTACGCACTTTTTTTCGATAGCTCGACGCGCACGAAATCGAGCTGGGCCGGAGCAGCGGCGCGACTCGGTGCCCATCCGGTTATCGTCGACGGATCAACAACTCAAGTCGCCCACGGCGAGACTGCGGAAGAAACGGGAGCCATGTTGGGAATGAACGCCCACGCCCTGGGTATACGCCACGATCTGATTCTCGGCGAAGGACAAACTTTCATGCGTTCGGCGAAGAAGGGGATCGACGCCTATCTCGAGGAGACCGGAGACCTCCGGTCCGTCCCCGTCGTCAATCTCCAATGTGACGTGGACCATCCCACGCAAACCCTGGCCGACCTGATTTGGCTGCGAGAGTGTTTCCCCGAGGGCCTGGCCGGCAAGACCATGGCCATCACTTGGGCCTACTCTTTGAGCTACGCGAAACCACTCTCCGTACCCCAAGGCCTCATCCGCCTGATGACCCGTATGGGGATGCACGTCCGTCTTGCCCATCCGGACGGCTACGGCTTGATGCCCGAATCGATCACCGACGCCAAGAAATATCCGACCGCCTCCGGCGGAAGCTTCACTCAGACCGCGGGCATGGACGAGGCTTTCGAGGGCGCCGACATCGTCTATCCCAAAAGCTGGGGACCCTACGATTTGATGCTCGAGCGTGTCGAAGCCAACCGGCAACGCGATCTAACAAAGATGCAACGTATCGAAGAGGCTGCATTGGATCGCAACAGCCGGTATCGAGACTGGATCTGTGATGAGCGACGCATGGAGCTGACCGCGAAAGGCAAAGCCAAGTATCTCCACTGTCTTCCTGCCGACATCGGTGCGGAGGTCAGCGCCGGCGTCATGGAGCGCTTTCGCACCGACCTCGCTCGGCAAGCCAACAAGAAGGTCTACGTCATCATGTCGCTACTCGCCGCTGCTAAATGTCGAGATCTGAAAAAGCGCCTTCTTGCATGCGCGGCGAACACCGCCACCTAAAAGGACAACGAATGGATGAGAAGATCCAAGAGCTTGCGAAAAAGTACCGACCTCTTGCCGTCGAAATCCTGAAGGAAGCGATCCGCATCCCTGCGGATCACATCGACCACGATCCGCAATGCGGCTTATCCAATCACGAAGGACCACGGCTCGAGTACCTCCGTCGGAAGATCATCGAGATCGGCGCCGTTCGCGACTCGAATGATGTCGGATTCGATGCCTACGGCAATCTCTTCTGGAAAGCGTACGATCCGAATGACGGCATTTCACCCGAAGAAAAGTCGGTCATCTATATGGATGGGCACACGGACACGGTGCAGGCGCTCCGTCCCCGTTGGCACGAAGCTATCGGCGGTGGCATCGACCCCTACCTCGGCTTAACCGACCCCTCCAAAGTCAATTGGGATTTCCTCGCCGAAGAGCTAGGTTACTTGCCTCCCGACGACGAACGACACCATCTCGTTTTCGGAAGAGGCGCGGCCGATCAGCTCGGTGGCGTCGTCTGTCAAATCGTCGCATGCAGGATCATGCAGGAGCTCGTTGCCGACGGTGCTCTAAGTGGCGTCATCGTGATGAGCTATGGCTCGGTCACCGAAGAAGATAACGACGGCGGAGGGCCGGCCTATATTCTGCGTGAGGAGTTGCCCCGCGCCGGTGCCGAGCGAATCCCCGATGTCGTGATCCTTACCGAAGGCACCGGCGATGCGGACAAAGGCGCCGTGGGCATCTATCGCGGCCAACGAGGCCGCATGCAAATCGAGGTCGAAGTGACCGGAAAGAGCTGCCACGGCTCCATGCCGTGGGAAGGTCGCAATCCTCTCGAGTACGGAGCTGCCATCATTGTCGAAGCCGCCGAACGCCACGCGCTAGGCAAGGGATTTGCCGACGATCCGTTCCTGGGCAAAGGAACGCGAACCGCGAGCTTCGCGACCCTCGACACCCCGAGCGATTGCGCCGTTCCGGAGCGCTTCACATTCCGCTTCGACCGGCGCCTGGCTCCGGGTGAAGACCCACAAAAGGCTCTCGAAGACATCGAGCAAATGGCCTCCGTGACCCGTGCACGCCAAGGAGGACTGAAAGTCACCGTGCGCCCTCCCTACTACAACCAGCCCACATGGAAGGGATTTGTTCTCGGAAACGACCAGATCTACCCCGGTTGGGTGACTCCCGAAGATCATCCCGCCATCCAAACGGCAACTGAAGTCTACCGGCGCGTGGTAACGCCCCTCATCGCATCCGAGAAGACATCCGCGCTCCTGCGCAGCAAACCCCGTGTGGCGCGCTGGATCTTCTCCACCGACGGCGTCGGATTCTGTCTACATGAAGAGGACACGAAACTGTCCGTACCCCCCAAAAAAGGTTGGGTCCGCTCCGGCCGTTTCCGCCATCCTGCCATGTTCGGAATCGGCCCCGGCATCGAACAAAACACCCACAAGATCGGCGAGTGCGTCGACGAGAGAGAGCTGGACCCCGTGATAGCCTTCCTAGCACGATTTCCGAGCTCTTGGTGACAATCACCACTTGGTCGGGAACAGGATACGAAGCCCATAGCGTATACGCTCCAACATATATCGATGATGGGCGGCATGACGAAGCCGTCGTCGGAGCTAAGGAAAAGCTCGTGAGTTGGAATGTTTATGCTGCTTTGGGACGGACCGAGGTGGGTAGACCCTTGGTCGTCTTTTTCATTCACAAGACGGCGAACGCTGCCTAGTCATCTCGGCCCGCGATATGGCCATTGCCTCCTAAAAACTATTCATCCCCGTGTTTTCATGCCCCTCCAGGAAAAACGGCCCGACGCCAGGTCATAAATCCTTAAGCCCCGGATTCGAGGCTCGCCACGGTGACCCTGATGTGCCAAAACTCAACCGAGGCACAAGCTGCATGACTACAAAAAGTTGCACACGGGACGTCTCGTGCAAGGAATGGCGGCTGTGGCATCGATGTTGACGGCGACGCCATGACATGTTGACAGCCGACCTATGCGTTATAATCCTTCTTCGTTATGTGCACTCTGAGCCAATCACGAGAGCCGCGTGCGACAATCCATGCCGTCAAGTTTCGGCCGTTCGATAGATGATACCTGCTACCCATCAGGAAAGGAGCTTCCAATGAAGAAGTGTCTGTGCTTTGTAACCGTCGTTTTCGCACTCGCCCTCGCGCCTCCCGCCGGAGCACAAGCACGGATCAACCCATACATGGAAGTCGACAAGAAGATCATGGCGGAGGTCTACACGAGCTCCGAGCCTATGGACAACTTGAAGGAATTATGCGACGTCTACGGAAGCAGGTTTCCCGGGCTCCCTGGTGACCGGGGGGCGGTGGATTACATCATCGAGAAGTTCAAAGAGTACGGTTGCCAGAACGTCCATGCCGAGGAGCTCACCATAGCGGGTTGGACACGCGGCCCGGCCACGCTCGAGATCATCAGCCCCATCAAGAGAAGCTTCGACGTGATCAGTCTTCCCCACAGCATCGGGGCGGAGGTCGAGGGCAAACTGGTTTTCCTCGGCGCCGGCGCGATCGACAGCTATGACACACGCAAGGCCGAGGTAGAGGGCAACATAGTAATGGTCACGAGCGCCACACCTGCGGGCATGACCCGATCTCTGCACCGCAGCGAGAAGTACAGGCGCAGTGTCATGGCCGGCGCCACGGGCTGGATATTCATGAACCACTACCCGGCCTACGGCCCGCCTACGGGCGGTATCGATCCCGTGATCCCCGCGATCGGCATCGGCTACGAAGACGGGGCGTTCCTCACACGGCTGCTCGAGCGCGAAAAGGAGGTCGTAGTCAGGATCAAGACCACCGACAGGAACCATGACGTTGTCACGTGGAACGTCGTCGGCGACGTGGTTCCAGACCATCCCGTGGACGACGACTACGTCATCGTTGGAAGTCACCTGGACGGCCACGACATAAGCCAAGGCGCTGTGGACCCTGCTTCCGGCGCCGTGACGGTCATGGAGATCGCACGGAATCTGGGCATGGTCAAGGGCAAGCTCGAACGCCGCGTCAGGGTCATCACCTTCGGCGCGGAGGAGATCGGTCTCAATGGCAGCTACGCCTACGTCGCCGCGCATGAGGACGAGCTTGACAGGTGCAGGTTCATGCTGAACCTGGACAGCGCAGGTGGAGCGGGAAAGAAGGGCCTAGCCTTCCACAACTTCCCGTCCCTCGAGAAACTTGCTCAGCAGTGGGCGAAGGATATGGTGGCCGAGATGCCGACCACTCAAGGGGTCGGTCCCTACAGTGACCATTGGCCCTTCTTCCTCAAATCCGTCCCCTCTGCAGGCGGAGCCGACCCGACAGCGGTTAGAACCGGCAGAGGCTATGGGCACACCAGGTACGACACCATCGATAAGGTGGAGATGCAGTACCTGCACCTGGCTGCCGCCAACTACACGAGGTTCTTGTTCAGGGTCGCCAACGAGGAAAACTGGAATCCCCAGCGGAAGACGAAGGACGAGATCGACAACTTCATCAAGGCACAAGGCTACGACCAAACCGTGGCGTTGACGGACCGGATGAAACAGTACATCAGGGACAACTACAAAGACATGCACCCCGATACCGTAGAGTGGTTGAACCGCGAAGGAGTCCGCTAGGTTCTCATCTCACAAGCCTGTCGTTGCCCGGATGACACGAAGCTGAATCGCATGACCTCACCGCCTGCTCACCTGTTTCTTGTGTAGAGCCGTCTTCGCTGGACCCACGGATCTGCCGTCTCAGTCCGCTCCTCTCAACTCTCACCTCCTTTTGACTTCGCTATCCGAAAACCACTATCCTCACCCCAGCGTGGAGGTCCTCCGTGATTGGTCGAACCCTCTCGCATTACAAAATCCTCTCTGAGATCAGCCGAGGCGGCATGGGCATCGTTTACCGTGCGGTTGATGTGAAGCTCGACCGCGAGGTTGCCCTCAAAGTTCTACCTCCTGATCTCGTTGCTGACCCAGAGCGCAAGCGTCGATTCGTTCAGGAAGGCAAGGCGGCGGCGAAGCTCGAACATCCTCACATCGGGGTGGTTTACGAGATAGACGAGACCGACGGCGTCTCATTCATTGCCATGGAGTTGATCCGTGGCGAGCAGCTCCGGGACACGATAGCCAGGGGTCCTGTGCCTCTTCGTCGCGCACTGGAAATCGCCACTGACGTAGCAGAGGGCCTCGCCAAGGCTCATGATGAAGGAATCGCTCATCGCGACCTCAAGCCCGCCAATATCATGGTGACCGAGGAGGGGCATGCGAAGATCATCGACTTCGGTCTCGCCAAATTAGTGGAGTCACGGTTCGCGGACGACACAGAGGAAACGACCGCTCTGCGTGACGAAACATCCGACGGAAAGATCCTTGGAACCGTTTCGTACATGTCACCCGAGCAGGCCCGAGGGCAAAACATCGACCACCGAACCGACGTCTTCTCTTTTGGGATCGTTCTTCATGAGATGGTCACGGGCGAGGCGCCTTTCCGTGGACCGACGGGTGCTGACACTTTGAACGCGATACTGAGCGGACCCACCCCACAGCTTCCGTCTCTCGGAGCTGATGTCTCCGACCAAGCCGCATTCGAGTTACAGCATGTGCTGGAAAAGTGCCTCAACAAGGAGCCGAACAAACGCTACCAAACAATCAAGGATGCGGTCATCGACTTGCACGATGTAAGCAAGCGTCTGGAATCTGGGCCTATCACAACTACCGTAGCAACAGGCCGTCGCAAACCATTGCTTTACACAGCAACGGGTGCAATCGCCGCACTGACACTGGTGGGCACGTTGCTTGTCTTGCGACCGCCCGTCCAAGATGAACTAACTCCATCCCCAACCACCAGGCCATCGGTTGCCATATTGCTCTTCGACAATATCAGCGGGGATCCCTCACTCGACTGGTTGCGACTTGGATTGGCCGAAATGCTGGTCACGGACCTCTCGCAGTCACCCAACCTGGAGGTCTTCAGCACCGATCGGCTCTACCAGATCCTCGAGGACATGAACCGGCTGGACCAGCGCATCACATCACTCGAGGTCGTCCAGGAGGTTGCCGACAAGATCGGCGCCAATACTGTAATTCTCGGCAGTTTTATGAAGTCGGGCAGCAGCATCCGCATCAACGTCCGTGTCCAGGATGCTTCAAGCGGCAAAATCCTAACCACAGAAAAAGTGGAAGGCGAAGGAGACTCGAGCATTTTTCCCATGGTCAACGACCTCACTCGGCGAGTCAGCACGAGCCTCGGGGGCCAAGCGGATGCAATCTACTGGGATATGAACATAGCAAACGTGACCACGGATTCGATCGAGGCCTTCCGATACTACGTGGAGGGTAGGAAGCTACAGAATAGCCAGAAGGGAAAGGAGGCCGTTGCTCTTTTTGAAAAGGCCATCGAGGTGGACCCTGGCTTCGCCATGGCCTTGTCCAAGCTCTGGGCGATCCACAGCAACCTGGGCAACACGGAGCTATTCCACAAATATGCACGGCTAGCGCTAGAGCATGCAGACCGGCTTCCCCCTCGCGAGCGCTACTACGTGGAGGGTAATTTCTACTTCCCCTGGCCAACCATGGACCGGTCGATAGACGCTTACAGAGAAGCGCTACGGCATTATCCGGACCACAAATCAGCACGGCAAAACCTCGCCTTAGGCTATTGGCTGCTGGAACGTTACGACGAGGCCATCGAGCTCATCGAGGACGCTATCGAGATAGGACAAATGAACGACAATTCTTTTTGGATCCTCGCCGAGTGCTACGACACTCAGGGGAGGCCCGAGAGGGCCTACCGGGCTCTCCAAGAACTGCTCCGCCGAAGACCTGATATTGCCGGCAATCATTACGATATGGGACACCACCTGATCACTTGGGGGAAGCTCGACGACGCACTCCAAGCCTTTCAAAAAGCGGAAGCGCTATGGCCCGAATATATATACGCCAGCGTTGGCCGATGGCAGGTATCCATGCTTCGTGGGAACTGGGAGTTGGCCGATGCGGCAACCGGAAGGATATTGGACTCCAATGAACCGTACCCGAGATGGTCAGGTCTTCTCCAACGAGCTGTCACACGACTTTATCACGGTCAATCTCGAGAAGCGGTCGGGCACATCGAGAAAGCCAATCAATCAGACTACAAACCCAAAGCTGAGGATCTGGGTGTCCACAGCTTCGCCGCTCACGTCCTTCTCGAGAAAGGCGATGTGGCGCAAGCCCTGGAGCAGGCCAAAAAGGACTCGGAAGAGCGCGAAGGACACGTCGCGGAGTGGGAGGGCCTGTTTTACGTTGCACTCGTCCAGGGAATAAGCGGACGCATGGTTGATGCGGAAAAAACCGCAGAACGACTACTGCATACATCTCAGTCACCAAGCACAGTCATCGGGTTGAGGCTCCACCACCATCTTGCCGGTGAGCTTGCTCTACTTCAGGGGAATATTCCGCTGGCGATAGACGAGCTACATCAGGCAATTTCTTTCCTTCCGGAACGGGGCATCCCGTCCCAGCTTGGAGGAGTGTTCCCCAGGCACGTTCCCATCTGGTTCTCCCTCGCGAAGGCCAACCTAGCGGCAGGCGATGACGAAGAAGCCACAGAGTGGCTACAGCGCATAACCGAAAGCACCACCGAGCGCCTTTGGTGGCCCATCCCCTACGTCCGCAGCTTCTACTTCCTGGGCAAGATCCACGAGAACCGCGACGAGATGGAAAAAGCCCGTGAGTACTACCGCCGCTTCTACGAGTACTGGAAAGACGGCGATATGGATCGCGAGCGGGTGGATGAAGCGAGAAAGAAGCTAGCGTCATGATTGACCGGACTCTCTCCCACTACAAGGTCTTCGAGAAGATCGGCGAAGGTGGAATGGAAGTCTACGTCGCCGATGACACGAAACTCAGTCGCAAAATGGCACTGAAAGTCCTGCCCCGCGAGATGGCCGAGAACAAGGAACAGCGTGTTGGTTAGGGGCCATGAGGTGTCGGTCTATGGAACAAGCAGCAGATTGCCATTGGCGGTCCGAGATTGAAGCAAGGCCCCTGCCGGCATTGCCCTCCCATGGTGTCCAATTCCTTTTGAGTTCGTCGGGTCCAAGTTGGAAAAGAAACCCATGGTGCAACCGGCTACATCGGCAACAAAACAGACCGGGTACATAGGTAACAGTCTGCCGGCTCCTGCTCGAGCCCGTCCTGCGGTGGTGGTGCCTCTATCGCCGGCAAGGTACAAGATTGAATTCACAGCGGGCGCCGAGCTTCGCGACAAGCTCGATCGACTTCGCGATCTCATGCGCTCGTCTGTCCCGGATGGGGATCTAGCAACGATCATCGAGGAGGCCGTCACCGAGAAGCTCGAGAGGCTCGAAGCGAAGCGCTTTGCCAAGACGAAGGCTCCAAGAAAAAGACTCGAAGAGACGAATCCATCACCGTCGTCACGTTATATCCCGGCTGCGGTCAAACGAGCCGTCTGCGAACGTGACCATCATCAGTGCACTTTCGTTACCGAAGAGGGCCGGCGATGTAGCGAACGAGAGGGGCTCGAGTTCCACCATCACCAACCCTACGGTCGTGGTGGCGACCATAGCGTTGATAACGTTCACTTGGTATGTCGTTGTCAGAACAGTTATCTCGCCGAGCAAGACTACACTAAGGAAGTGATGAAGCGGTATCGACGTTCTGCAGGCCGAGTCTCCGAGCCGACAGCCGTGTACGGCATCGGCCACCGAGACTACGATCTGCTCCTGCAACATGCCAAATACCAGATGAAGTACGGACCGAGTGATTCCGAAATTGAAGTGACGGCCCTCTACGGAATTACGGACAAGCGTAGAGCCTTGGTCGAGAAATGGCTCGAGTAGTGAACAGCATAGCAAGCTCTGACTCGGAGCTGTCTGCTATGCCAACGTCAGCCAGCCAAGCCACCCAGATCGAGCATTGTTCCAAATGCTCAGAAACACGTTCTTCCTATTCTGACTCGAGCTCGCCCAGGATGAGGGCGGCGATGTCCTCATGGCTGAGGTGGCCGTCTCTCTGAAGGTCGCTCATAAGAGTCAATAGACAAAAGGCCCACATTTCCTCCCTCTTTCCAAGTTGGAGGGAGAACAGGTGAATGGTTTGCCCCGACAAGCTGACTCCATTATCATCCATCGGACGCAGGCTGTAGATCGTCGCAGCTTCTCACCAAACCCGCTAACGGTGGTGTCTGAATGGTTACCGACCGTGTTAAGAGGCTTTTCGAATTAGCTCTCGGTATTCCCGCTGAACAACGGGAACTCTTCCTAGGTGAACTTGAGCTTCCCGTGCGGCAGGAAGTCGAATCGCTTCTTGCTTCTCATGATGAAGCAGACAGCTTTCTCGAAGAGCCACCTCCCGTAGATGCCGTGACCATCACAATCCATAACGATGTTGATGTGGACGATCGTCAAATCGGCCCCTACCGCGTCCTCGGTGAAATCGGCCACGGGGGTATGGGTGTGGTGTATGAGGCTGAGCAAGTAAAGCCGGTTCAGCGCCGAGTGGCCCTCAAGCTAATCAAGTGGGGGATGGACACCAGGGCGGTCATTGCAAGGTTCGAGTCTGAACGGCAGGCTCTGGCACTGATGAATCATCCCAACATTGCCAGTGTCTACGATGCAGGATCAACAGAAGAGGGGCGTCCGTACTTTGCGATGGAGTACGTCCAGGGGATTCCGATCACTGAGTACTGTGACAAGCACCGCTTGACCATCAAGGAGCGTCTGGAGCTGTTCATCCAAGTCGCCGAGGGTGTCCAGCACGCGCACCAGAAAGGGATCATCCATCGAGACCTCAAGCCATCGAATGTGCTCGTCGCAATCCAGGACAACCGGCCTGTCCCGAAGGTCATCGACTTCGGGGTGGCGAAGGCTACGTCGCGGAGGCTTACGGAGCGCACCGTCGACACCGAGCTGGGGCAGCTCATCGGAACTCCGGAGTACATGAGCCCGGAACAGGCGGAGATGACCAACCTCGATATCGACACGCGCACAGACGTTTACTCCCTCGGTGTCGTTCTCTACGAGCTACTCGTGGGCGCCCAGCCGTTCGATCCTCGGGAACTCCGGAAGGCGGGCCTGGTCGAGATTCAAAGAAAGCTTCGAGAAGAGGAACCTCCGCGTCCCAGCACCAGGGTGGGTAGTCTCGGCGAAGCTTCCACGACGTCGGCCTCCAATCGTCAAATCGAGGTCAGAGCTCTGGAGAAGATACTCCAAGGCGACCTCGACTGGGTCACGATGAAGGCACTCGAGAAGGATCGAACTCGTCGGTACGGAAGTGCCAACGAGTTGACAACGGACGTTCAGCGTTACCTGAGTAACCAGCCAGTCCGTGCCCGGCCCCCCAGCATGACCTACACCTTGGGCAAGTTCGTCAGACGCAACCGAGTCATCGTCACCGCTGCGGGTCTGGTCCTTGCTGCCCTCGTCGTCGGCTTAACGGCCGCCGCGGTGGGTTTTTTCCACGCGAGTCAGGAGCGCGACGCCGCCGAAAGGGCCCGCGATGAGTCCGAAGCGGTGACGGAGTTTTTGGCCAGCATGCTGGCGGCGGCGGACCCTGCTGAGCTGGGCAAAGACGTCACGGTGCGTCAGGTGCTCGATCAGGCAGCAGGCTCGATCGGCGAAGAATTCGGTGGCCAACCACTCATCGAAGCCCGTTTGCGTGGCACCATCGGTGAGACGTACCACGCACTCGGGCTCTACAAAGAGGCAGAGGAGCACGCCCGCAGGCAGCTCGAGATCCAAAGAGCGCTCCACCCAGAAGAGCATCCGGACAGGCTGATGGCCACTCAAGACCTGGCGATACTGTACCGGAAGCAGGGGCGTCTCGACGAGGCCGAGCCGTTGATCGTAAAAACATTGGATCTTAGCCGTCGCGCGCTGGGCGAGGACGACCCGCAAACGCTGAACGCCATGGGCAATCTCGCCGCTCTCTATGTTGCACAAGGCCGATTGCAGGAGGCGGAAGCGCTCTTCGTCGAATCCTTGGAACTTCGCCGCGAGGCCATGGGTGAGGAGCACGACAGCACACTAACGAACATGAACAACCTTGGCTCGTTGTACAAGGAGTTGGGCCGCTACGACGAGGCAGAGGCGCTCTTGGCGAAGACCGTGGAGATCCATCGCCGTGTTCTGGGGGACGAGCATCCCGACACGCTCCCCTCAATGAGCAATCTGGCTTCCCTCTACACAATGTTGGGACGCTACCAAGAGGCGGAGTCGTTGTACGTGACGGCGCTCGAGATCTGCCGCCGCCTACTCGGGGAGGAACACCCGCACACCTTGACTACGATGAGTAACCTCGCCGGGTTGTATAGTGACCAAGGTCAGTACGCCGACGCGGGGAACCTATACAATGAGGCGCTGAAGATCCAGCGTCGCGTGCTGGGAGTAGAGCACTCGAAGACATTGACGTCCATGACCAACTTGGCTGTGTTGTATGCGCGCCAGGAACAGTATGCCGACTCGGAAAGCTTACTTGTCGAAGCTCTGGGAGATCCGGCGCCGTGTCCTAGGTGCGGAGCACCCCAATACACTATTCACCGCAAGTATTCTTGCCGCAATGCTCAACCGCATTGAAAAGTATGGCGCGGCTGAAGAATTGCTACGTGACACCCTGGAGGTGGAACGGCGCGTCTTGGGCCGCGAGCACCCGGACACCCTCTATGCGCTCGGCGGGCTGGCCCAGGCACTTTGTGAGCAGGGCAAGTACGCCGAAGCGGAAACAAACTTCAAGGAATTCGATGATACGGCTGGCAAGGCTCTGCCCGAGAATAGCCCCATTCTATTGATCTCCCGAGGTCACTATGGTCACTGTCTTGCTCGGATGGACAGATTCGAGCAAGCCGAGCGACTGCTCCTCGACACGCTCTCGGCGCTCGAGACCTCGTTGGGCAAGGGAAACGACCGCACTCGAGTAGTCATCGACTATGTCATAACGCTCTACGAAGCCTGGGGAAAGCCCGAACAGGCCGCCGAGTACCGCGCTCGCCTTGAGGAGGCGCAAGAACCCAAATAAGCAGCTCCGCTTCCTTCCTCGGCATGGCTCATACTCCGAGATATAGCGAAGAGCTGTCGTCACGACCGGCGCGGGCCTTCGCACACGTTGTCGTCAGGCTCGAGCATCCGGCGGTAGCTTGAACGACGTGGATCGGAGCGTCCCTGTCCAGCTTTGACTTTGCTCTCCGAAAAGCCATATCCTTCCATCCAAGCGGAGGTCCCCAATGATCGGGCGCACCCTCTCGCATTACAAAATTCTCTCTGAGATCAGTCGAGGCGGCATGGGTATCGTTTACCGTGCCCTCGATCTGAAGCTCGACCGCGAGGTTGCCCTCAAAGTTCTTCCGCCCGATCTCGTTGCCGATTCCGAACGCAAGCGACGCTTCGTCCAGGAAGCCAAGGCTGCGGCGAAGCTCGAGCATCCTCACATCGGGGTGGTTTACGAGATAGACGAGACCGACGGCGTCACGTTCATTGCGATGGAGCTGATCCGGGGAGAGCAACTCCGTGACACGATTGCCAAAGGCCCCGTGCCTCTTCGCCGTGCTCTCGAAATCTCCACTGACATCGCTGAAGGCCTTGCCAAAGCTCATGATGAAGGCATCGTCCATCGGGATCTGAAACCGGCCAACGTCATGGTGACCGAGGACGGTCATACCAAGATCATCGATTTTGGCCTAGCCAAACTCATAGAGCCTTTAGCCGGGGAAGGGAGCGACATCGAGACCCTCACGCGGAACGGCGAAACGGATCCGGGCAAGGTTATGGGGACCGTTTCCTACATGTCGCCTGAACAGGCGCGAGGACAAAAGGTCGATCATAGGAGCGACATCTTCAGCTTCGGGATTGTGCTGCACGAGATGGTGAACGGTCGGCTTCCTTTTGAGGGCAAGAGTGGGTTGGATACGCTCCATGCTATCTTGAACGATGCGGCTCCAAGACTGTCCGATTTGGGATCGAACGTACCGGACGACACACGCTTCGAACTCCAACACATAGTCGACAAGTGCCTATCCAAAGAGCCAGGGGAGCGATATCAGACTATCCACGATACTGTGATCGATCTTCGGTCCGCGCGACGCCACCTTGAATCAGGCTCTGTCTCTCCGGTCGTCTACGGGCCCCGTCGTAAGTTCGGTCTCCTCGCCGCTGTGGCTGGGGTCATAGCTGTGTTGATCATTGGATGGCTCGTTTCGCGACCCCAAACTTCACCTCTGGAGCCAGTGCCTTCTCCTGGCTCTAAACCCTCGATTGCCGTGCTCTATTTTGAAAACGCCTCTGGAGATCCGAAACTCGACTGGCTCCGTACCGGTTTGACCGACATGTTGGTGACGGACCTCTCCCAGTCGCCGAACCTGACCGTGCTTAGTACGGATCGTCTTTATCAAATCCTAAGCGACATGAACCGGCTGGACGAACGGATCACTTCGCTCAAGGTCGTACAGGAAGTGGCTCGAGAAGCAAACACCGATACGGTGATTCTCGGAAGCTTCATGAAAGCCGGAGACAATGTTCGGATCAACATCCGCGTCCAGGACGTGACCAGCGGGGAGATTCTAACCACGGAGAAAGCCGAAGGGATCGGTGAATCGAGCATCTTCTCAATGGTGGATGATCTGACCCGACGCATCAAGACAGATTTCGAGATCCCTGAGGCTGCGGAAGCCGATTTTGATAGATACATACAGGATGTGACCACCTCCTCTCTCGAGGCCTACCGGTACTATGTGGAGGGGGTGAAACTAGATTCTCGTGGGCAGTTCAGGGAGGCCATCCCTCTTTTCGAGAAAGCTCTGGAAGTGGACCCTCACTTTGCCCGGGCCCGCATCAATCTCTCCTCTATGTACGGCAACATAGGCCAATACAAGTTACGCGAAGAATATCGCCGGCAAGCTGTCGAGGACGCAGATCGTCTGCCATTACGCGATCGCTATTATGTCGAGGGCAGCTACTATGCATTGAAGGAAGAAACATACGAGCGCGCCTTTAAGACTTTGGAAGAATCGTTGGAGATTTATCCGGACGACAATGTTGTGCGCAACAACTTAGCTTTACGTTATCGCCACTTTGAACGCTACGACGATGCTATCGACCACTATGAGGAAGCCATACGGCGAAAATTCGCATTCGTTGGCGCATACGATAACCTCGCGATTTGCTACTCTTGCATAGGGCAATTCGAAAAGGGATACGAGATCCTTCAAGGCTACTTGGCACAACACCCAGACGGTGCCGCCGGCTATCAGAGACTCGGCCAGCATTTCATCCGCTGGGGAAAACTCGACCAGGCACTGGAAGCCTTTCAGACATCAGAGTCCATTCTCCCTGACCCTCAGGTTCAGCTTGGCCGATGGCACGTTTTCGTTCTGCGCGAGAAGTGGGAACTGGCCGAGAGCGCGGCGAAACAGGCAGTCGATTCGAACGACCCAAGACTAAAGTGGTCGGGATCGCGCTGCCTCGCCAGACTTCACCTTTACCACGGTCGGTCCCACGAGGCTTTAACTCAAATCGATCAGGCGGTGAATGCTTACGAAGATCCACAACTCACCACTGCTGAGGCCCGGATTATGGCGGCGGACGTTCTTCTCGAGCAAGGCAATGAAGCTCGTGCGCTGGAACAAGCCCGGGAAGCACAACGAGAAGGGAAAGGTAATTTTCCGGAGTGGGAAGGCCTTTTTCTCGTTTCACTCGCGTACGCGAAGCTGGGTCAATGGGAGGAGACGGAGAAAACCCTGCAAGAGCTCCGACAAAGGACAGCATCGCTTCCCACCGAAAAAGAGAAAAGACGCTATCACCGTCTTCTGGGGGAGCTAGCCATGATCCGTGGCGACATCACTAAGGCTGTTGACGAACTTGAAATTGCTCAATCAATGCTTCACCCACGAGGCTTTCTTCGCGTTCATCACGACCTCCGCATCCCTCAACACGTCCCCATCTGGTTCTCTCTCGCCAAGGCCTACCTGGAATCGCGGAGATGAAGATAATGCAGCGCACTGGTTCCAGCGCGTCACCGAAAGCACGAATGAACGCATCCCGTGGCCCATCCCTTACGTCCGCAGCTTCTACTTCCTGGGCAAGATCCACGAGAACCGCGGCGAGATGGAAAAAGCCCGCGAGTACTACCGTCGCTTCTACGAGTACTGGAAAGACGGCGACATGGATCGCGAGCGAGTGGAAGAAGCAGGAAGGAAGCTAGAGTTATGATTGGCCGGACACTCTCCCACTACAAGGTCCTAGAGAAGATCGGCGAAGGTGGAAAGGGAGAGATTTATCTCGCCAACCGGCCCCAGGACACGAGACTTGAAGGGCATAACCGTGTTGTGTCGAAAGGAGTCAGATGGAGATTGCATTGATCCTCATCGCAATCTTCGCGTGTGTCATCCTGCCGGCCTATCTTCACTTCGCGAACAAGCGCAGAGCCGAAAGGCCGATTGATGAAGAACAACGGCGAGAGGAACAAGAAAAATAGGCCATGGAATGGACAAATATCGTACAGGGTCTCACTGGGCAAATCGCGTCAAATAAAGGAGGTGTGTGATGCCAACTCTTTTTGCCGTTTACAGTCTGAAGGAAGGCCAGAAGTCTGAGGAGTACGATGCTTATCTCACCAAAACGAAAATTCCCGGGATCAGGGGTGCACCGTGGTGTACGTCGTTCCAGACATGGAAGATCGACAACGTTCTGGGGCCTGCGGTTTCCGAACCCGAGGGGGAAATGCCGGTTCGACCGCCCTACCAGTACGTCGCCAAGATTGAAGTATCGGACTTGGACGCCATGTTGGGTTTCATCGGAACCGATGCAGGCAAGGAATTCGTCGGTTCATGGAGCGTGTATATCGATCCCACAGCGATCTTCACCGTTGCGCACGAGGCCTGAGACCCGGTCGGAGAATCCCTAGGCGAACAGCGCGATAGCTCCGTCCGGCCACCGATGAAAGGAAGGATGTCGAAGGGTCTGAATTCGCCAAGCAGAGGACGCTGGGTCTGAAACATCGACAAAGGTCTCTCGCTCTACGCCCTCATTGACTTTCCGTTCCGAAAGGTCATATCCTCACCCAACGTGGAGGTCCTCCATGATTGGCCGGACACTCTCCCACTACAAGGTCCTCGAGAAGATCGGCGAAGGTGGCATGGGAGAGGTGTATCTCGCCAAAGACACCAAGCTGGATCGCGAAGTCGCTGTTAAGGTCCTGCCTGCAACTTTCTCCGAGAACAAAGAACGTCTTGCCCGATTCGAGCGTGAAGCTACACTGCTCGCTTCATTCAATCATCCCAACATCGCCGCCACCCACGAACTCGAGGAATCCAATGGTGTGTATTCCTTGGCACTGGAGTTCGTGCCGGGAGAGACTCTGGCAGAGCGCATCAAGCGAGGCCGCCGCCTTCGCCGCTCGTCCGCCGAAGCCTCGGCGGAGGCGGAAGGCTCCGGCGAGCCAAGCATTCCTACTGATGAGGCTCTTGCACTCTTCAAGCAAATCGCGGAAGGTCTCGAAGCAGCTCATGAGAAGGGCGTCAAGCATCGAGACCTTGAGCCTGCCAACATCTCAATCTCAGAGGTCGCGCACGATGAAGCCACCGAATCAAGTATCTGGCAGAGTATGGCACCACCGTATTCGAAGTCATGTCGCGGCTCGCCCGAGAGCACGACGCGATCAACCTGGGGCAAGGCTTCCCCGACGGCAACGGTCCCGACGATGTTCGGCGCGTCGCCGCCGAAGCGCTCGAAGACCAGCCGAATCAGTATCCGCCCATGCTCGGTGTCCCGGAGCTCAGACAGGCCGTGGCCGAGCACAACCGCCGCTTCTACGATCTGGAAGTCGACTGGAGCATCGAAGTCGGTGTCACGTCCGGAGCCACCGAGGCACTGGCCGCTTGTCTTTTCGGTCTTCTCGATCCCGGAGACGAGGCGATCGTGTTCGAGCCGGCTTACGATTGCTACGTTCCGATCATTCGACGGGCCGGTGCCGTGGCGGTGCCGATTCGACTTCAACCGCCGGACTGGGAGCTACCGGTCGATGCGCTCGCCGGTGCCTTTTCGGATCGAACGAAACTGGTCTTGCTCAACACACCGATGAATCCATCGGGGAAGGTATTCTCGCGCCGAGAGCTCGAGGCGTTGGCCGACCTACTTCGGCGTCACGACGCCTTTGCTGTTTGCGACGAGGTCTACGAGCATCTCGTATTCGACGGACGGACCCACGTGCCGTTGATGACTCTGCCCGGCATGCGCGAACGCTGTGCGCGCATCGGATCCGCCGGCAAGACCTTTTCTCTCACCGGATGGAAGGTCGGTTACGTCACGGCGCCGCCGGAGATTCTAACCGCTATCGGACGAGCCCATCAGTTTCTGACCTTCGCCACGCCGCCTAACCTCCAACGGGCCGTTGCTTATGGATTGCGCAAGGATGACGGCTACTTCGCCGATCTGCAGAGCGACATGCAGGCGAGACGTGATCTACTGCGCGACGGTCTCGTCTCCGTCGGCATGCGCGTCGCGAGCTGCGAGGGGACCTACTTTCTGAACGCAGATTATCGACCGCTTGGATTCGCCGACACGGACGAACAGTTCTGCCGTCACATCACCAGCGAGGCCGGTGTGTCCGCCGTTCCCTTCGGTGCGTTTTACGCGAACCAGCCGGCTACAGGATTCGCACGGTTTTGCTTCTGCAAGCAGGAATCGACGCTCGAAAGCGCGATCGCGCGGTTGAGGAGCATTTCGCCTGCTGACGTATTGTCAGTAAATCGACCGAAGCGGCCTTCAACCCTTCCTCTCTCGATGACGATTTGTACCGCGTGGCAAGAGTTGTTCAAATCGGCGGCTAGCTCGAGCGGACTAGAAGTTGGGGCGGACTCCGATTTGCGCCTGGAGCGGAATCGGAGGTCGAGGTGTCCGCGACCTCACCCCTCATGAGCCGTCCAGGTAGTACTGACTCGAATCAAACGTTAGCCGAGGGCTCGCCCACGTTGACCCGGTTGGTCAGGTTGAAAAGTTAGGTGCCACCAACTGACTGACCACGTGAACGCTCACATGACGTTCCTCTTCGCTCGTATTCCCTCTTTTGACTTTCCCATCGGAAAGCCACTATTCTCACTCCAGCGTGGAGGTCCTCCGTGATGGGTCGAACTCTCTCGCATTACAAAATCCTCTCTGAGATCAGCCGAGGCGGCATGGGCATCGTCTACCGTGCCGTTAAACTAAAGCTTGACCGCGAAGTAGCTCTCAAAGTTCTCCCTCCAGAAAGGTCGTGTGGCAAAACCGTCCATCGCCGTGCTCTCTTCGAGACTACAAAGGGAGACCCGGAGCTCGATTGGCTCCGCACCGGCATCACGGACATATTGATGACGGACCTGTCCCAGTCATATGGTTTGAGCGTATCATCGAAAGCACCACTGAGCGCTTTTGGTCGCCCCTCCCCTATGTCCGCAGCTTCTACTTCCTGGGCACGATCCACGAGAACCGGGGCGATATGGGCAGAGCCCGCGAGTACTACCGCCGCTTCCACGAGTACTGGAAAGACGGCGACATGGACCGCGAGCGAGTGGAAGAAGCAAAGAGGAAGCTCGGCATGATGTGAGGGTCAGAACATGAGCCTCGAACCCGGCACCCGACTCGGCCATTACGACATCACTTCCCTTCTCGGCTCGGGTGGGATAAGAGAAGTCTACCGGGCGAAGGACCACAAGCGGGGACGGGATGTGACCATCAAGGTGCTTCGGGAGGAGCTTGCCACCGGTCCCGAACGACTGCGGCGCTTTGAGCAGGAGGCCAGGTCTGCATCCGCGCTCAACCACCCAACATCATTGCCATCCACGACATCCGCCTTCGCCAAGGCTACGGCGGACAGGGGGCATGGCGCTCAACAAGTTCTTCGAGATTGCTTTTTTTTGGAGCAGATCCGATGTCGACATCGTTGAGAACATGGTGGCGTAATTGTGCCCTTAGCGTAGATTCCGAAATCCTGCAGATTGATCGCATGGAAGACGCTTTCGCACCCATCGATCCAAACCTGTCGAAAATTCGTGAGCTCATTTCTGGTCTCGAATTGTGCCATCACAAGGCTGATCAATGGGTCGTGAATATTCTCGAAGCGATCGGCTCCGGAGAGACCCGAAAGGGGCTGGGCACCCGTCGGCCCGGGGAGCGACACCCTGTCGAAACGGTTTGGCAGAACACGTGCGCCGCTCTATCGGCATGGTGTGCTGGATGTCCAAGCTCTCAAATCGACTGGTCCATCGGTCATGTACCAGCCTTTCAAATCCTCGAACGCCTTGGTGAACGCTCGCCGCTGAAAGAGTGGCAGCTCCAAAGGGTCGTTGACAAAATCCGTAGTGTGATCCATTGGCAGCGACCGGTGGATGACCCATCGGCTCACTACGCCTGGTTACTCTTGAGTGGAGGTGAATACGACGTCGCCTATCGTGACGAATGTCCGGTACGCTACAAAGAACATGAAGCGTTCTGGCGAACAACCGTTCGAACCTTTATTCACGATACCGAGAACGGGGATGATGCCGAGCTTTCTTTGGGCCTTGCCATCGACATGCTGTGGCCCTGTCATTCGAGATTCGTCGAGAACCTACAAGTCGTTCTGGATGCGATCGGCGGAAATCTCCATCCAGAACAACCATTCGCAGCCTGTGGTAGAAACATCCATCTGGCCTCCAACCGTGGACGCATGGAAACCTTTTCCAAAACACTAAGAGCCTTTTATATTGACGCGCCGGCCGACGAGGGACTGGACGAGCAGATGCTGGCCTTACTCGGGGAACCCACAGATACCAAGAAATGGCTTGCAGCGTCGTTGGACAAGACCATCAGGCTTCAATTGAATCCACCTGCCGAATTGCGGGCGATGTCGGCCCTAGGAGGACCGGCCTGGATTAGGCAATGAAACCGCTTTAGCGTTTGAATGCCAGCGTCGCCAGACGATCGTCGAAGTGAACGGACAGCCGAAACATCGAATATCGAAGGCGGACTCCGATGTTTCTACCGGGATTCAGACCAAGAGCGAAGTCGAACGCTTAGCGGGTTGAAGCTGACGAGCCACGGCACATTGGGGCCTCGCTGGCCTGACCCAGTAGTCAGGTGGCGGAGATCTTATGAAGCCGAACAGCGAGAATGTCCACGTGATCCATATGTTCATCACCACTTTGCGCAACGTGGGATCCGCCATCGTCCTGGCCAACCCACGCGTGACCTCTCCTGAAGAGGCCAAGGCTTCTGGAAAGCCGGTCGTCTATCTCCAGGGAGACATCCGTCCGGATGCGGAAACGGAAGCAAAAGAGGCGTTCCTCATGCTGATTCGATTTATACGTGTTTCAAGATCCTGGAGTATGTGATCCGCCCAAATAAAAGGCTCGGAGGTTGATATGAAACCGGTGTGGGTTCTCGTCTCACTCGTTTGTCTATCTGGCATTCTGCATGCCGAGAATCGTCGGGAGGTCGAGGCAAAGGGCAGTGGGCTGGTCTTCTTCAAGACGACGATGCTCGAGGAGTTGAAAGACTTCTACATCCAACCCATAGGGTGTGATCTGTGGCTCGACCAAGGTACCTGCGCGATCCTGAGGTATGGGAATCTCCTCGTTGGGTTCTGCCAAAGTCAAGAGGCCGACCTCGACACACTTATCACGTTTTTTTATGAGAAGAAGGAAGATGTGGATGAGCTTTACGACGAGCTGGAAGCGAGCGCGCGTTCGGCGCCGAAGGAAAATACGAAGTATCGGATCTATCATTTCTATGCCCAAGATCCCGAAGGCCGATCCATCGAGTTCCAGAGTTTCCTTCATCCCATCGAGTGGGATTTCGGCGCATATGCTAAGGAGTGAGGTGACCTAGTTGAGGGTGAGCAACCAATCGGTAGTTGGTTCGCATGAGAAAGGCGTCGTTCACCGAGACCTCAGGCCTGCATCAAGGTCACACCCGAAGGTAATGTCAAGGCGTTGGACCGTGGGCGAGAGAAGGCGATATTAGGAGAAACGTTTTCCCAGGGTTTGTCAGAGTCCCCGATAATGACTAGAGACGCTACGGAATCGGACGTCATGCTCGGGACGAACCGATCTCTGGGCGTTCGGGTACCGTTTGTTCGAGGCGCTTACTTGTAAGAGGAATTCTCGAGGTCAGCCATATAATGAAGTCCAAAAACGACGAAACGAAGGTCGCAGACGCCAAAGACCCCGAAGGACGCGACCGGATTGCCCAGTGGGCCTTCGACACCCGCCCCATCCTCTCTCGCCTTCATCTTTGGCTCGAGGACGTCGAGATCGAGTGGTTGAGGGGCGTTCCGAAACCAGGCCTCACCAACCAAATCTCCTTCATGAACCCTCAAATGGAGCGACTGATGGCCATGGCCGTCGGAGCCACGGCATTTGGAACCCAGCTCTTCGGTCGGTTCGGCGAGGGTGAAGGTAAAGACAAGGCCGAGCTCAACCAGGTCAAGAAGGATGCGGACGCCATCTCCGCATACGTCCTAGCCGAGAGTCTGTGGTATGCCTCGCGTCAACTGCCGGAGAACCACGCCATCATGGTGAGCCTCGGCGAGGGACTGATGCCCAAAGCAGGTGAGACTCCGGAGATGGGCTCGAATCCCCAGCTCGGCTTCGGCCGGATCTATGCTCGCCCGCTCGTAGCGCAATGGCTCGAGGAGCGGGTGGCCCGAATGCTGAACGATCGGGATTACGAATGGGACCAGTTCTACGAGGAGATCAAGAAGGCGGGAATCACCGTGTGGGGCGCTGCAGTGGATACGCTGGAGAACACATCGCGGTTCGCTAAAAAGTGCTCGACCGGTCCGATGACCATTCTTCACCTGTTCGAGCAACCACTTCGGATCTACCGTCCCTATGAAGGCTACATGGGAACATTGTTTCTACCGAAAAAAGTGGTGGACCTTGCCGCGGACCTTTCTGTGCTTCTCGACTACCGAACGCCACGATCGACGGTGATGGAGGCGATCGAGGCTGCCTATCCCGGTATCCGTCGGGAAAATGTTCATGTTTGGACTCTACAAGGCAAGAGTCGGGCTCCGCGGATTGGAAAGCTATGGGAGGAGTGGCGAAGCGCAGGCGCACATGTCGTGGAGGATGGCTGGAGACTGCCTACCGGTATGACGGCCTTCACCGAATCTGGAACTTACGCTCCGACCTATCTCGTCGGCTCCTGGCACGATAGTCAAGATCAAGACCACGTTTTCTTGATCGATGGATATGCTGCCTCGGCGGAAGCGATGCAGGCGGCGAGCCTGACGCACATGCTCGGACTAACGGCTTCGCTGGCCGTCTTCACATCTCGTTTCGAGCTCAGCTACGAGCAGGAGAGGCGCGTGATGCACCTCGATTCCGAGCATGCCGGGTTTGCGAGTGAGCTGGGTAGGCTCTTCGATAAGACGCCGGACGATACGACGGTCGAAGATTATCGAAAGATGATCTGCGAAGCACGAGATGCTGGTCTGCCACTGGATCATCCGCTCATGGTGGTGGACGACTTCTTTCCGGAGAAACGTTGGGACGTTCTCGCCCTTTGCGGCTACATGCAGCCAGACCCTTATTCGGGCACACCCGGAGTCCTCGAGATCTCACCGAATATCTATCGCACCACGGTGAGGTTCGCCACGCCGCTTGGCGATAAACGGATCACATTCACATTGCGTCTCATGGAACGCATGGAAGAGAGCCGGCTGGTTTTCAATCCGCTTCTCATCCGGTTCTTCTACGGCGAAGACTACCGCGGCCGTGCCGTCAAGATCTCGGACTCGGGCCGCATCCGCAACGAGCTGCAAACACTTTGTGCCGAAGCCTTGGAGCACACGAAGGAACATCTCCGCGTGCATTTCGACCGGATACCGGATGAAGTTATCTCGCCGGAGCACCAAACCATCTTGCTCGAGGTGCTGCGATGGTACAAGGAGCATCATCCGATCTGGTTCCGGTGGTTGGAGTTTGTCGAATCCGATGGAGGATGAAACCCAAAGAGAAACAATCCCAAAATCTCCCTACCTGCACTCACCTTTGACTTTTCACGGGGCAAAGAACTATCCTCACCCCAACGTGGAGGTCCTCCATGATTGGCCGGACGCTCTCCCACTACAAGGTCCTAGAGAAGATCGGCGAAGGTGGAATGGGAGAGGTGTATCTTGCCAGGGACACCAAGCTGGATCGTGAAGTCGCAGTCAAAGTCCTACCCGCAACTTTCTCTGAGAACAGGGAGCGCCTAGCCCGATTCGAGCGTGAAGCCCGCCTCCTCGCATCACTGAACCACCCGAATATTGCCGCCATTCACGAGCTCGAGGAGTCCGATGGCGTGCACTTCCTGGCGCTGGAGTACGTACCGGGAGAAACGCTGGCGGAGCGAATAAAGCGCGGTCCCATACCTATCGATGAAGCCCTTCCGCTCTTCAAGCAAATCGCTGAAGGTCTCGAAGCGGCACATGAGAAAGGCGTGATTCATCGGGACCTCAAACCGGCCAATATCAAGGTGACACCCGAGGGGAAGGTTAAGGTTCTGGATTTTGGTCTTGCCAAGGCAATGGCGGGAGAGACGACTTCCCAAGGGTTGTCGGAGTCCCCAACCATCACTAGAGATGACACGGAAACCGGAGTTCTTCTTGGCACCGCTCCTTACATGAGTCCTGAGCAGGCACGTGGGAAGGCGGTGGACAAGCGGACGGATATCTGGGCTTTCGGGTGTTGTCTGTATGAGGCTCTGACAGGCAAGGCAGCTTTCTTGGGCGAGACAGTCACAGACACGATTGCGAAGATCGTGGAGCGTGAGCCGGTCTGGGAGATGATGCCCCATATTACACCCGCGATAGTCCGCAGTTTGCTGCGCCGATGTCTCCGCAAGGATGTCCAAGGCCGTCTCCACGACATAGCGGATGCGCGCATCGAGATCGAAGAAGCGATGACGGAACCACCGCTATCGGCAGGGGCAACGCCCGTTTCGGAAGCTCGCAGGTGGCGGGCCGTAGTACCGTGGTTGATCGTGGCGCTCGCAAGCGGACTCGCCATCTGGCTTTCGATTCAAAGAACCGAACCTGGCTCAGGAGCTCCCATGCGGTTTGCTTTAGATATCCCGTATCTACTATCCGGTGCCAAAACCTCCTCCATTGCCATTGCGCCGAATGGAACGCGCATGGTGTACCCCGCTCAACAGGACGGAAAGACTCAGCTCTACCTGCAAGAAATAGGAGAGCTCAAAGCGCGGCCGATTGAAGGCACGGAGAACGGGGAGTTCCCTTTCTTCTCCCCGGATAGTCAATGGCTCGGCTTTCATGCCGATGGAAAGCTCAAGAAGATTTCGCTCACCGGCGGGCCACCGCTGCCTCTTTGCAACGCTCCAGAAAGTATGAAAGGGGCAAGCTGGGGATCTGACGACACCGTTCTTTTTCACACTTTCGCTGAAACATCCGGTATGGGCATCTGGCGAATCTCATCGATAGGAGGGACGCCCGAACCTTTGATCAGCCCACGTTTAGAAGAGGGTGAGTGGGATATTGCCTATCCTGAACTTCTTCCTGGCGGGAAAGAAGCTGTTTTCAGCACCCTGGACGGCTCTTGTAGCACGCTTCGAGTGGAGGTGATGTCTCTCGAAACGGGCGAGCGAAAAACTCTCATCGAGGGCGGTAGTCACACTCGTTATGCCCTCAGCGGCCACTTGCTTTACGCCGAAGCGGGTTCCATCCTGGCCGTGCCTTTTGATCTCGAACGGCTCGAACTCACCGGCGCCCCCGTCCCGGTCGTCGAGGAGGTGGCTATCACCAGATGTGGCGACGCTCATTTCAGTCTCTCCAGAAACGGCACCCTCATTTATGTGCCGAGCGGCGCGCAGCAGTGGATCGGCAGGACACTCGTTTGGGTGGATCGCAACGGTAGTGCTCAGCCCATGACCGACCTGCAGCAACGTTACTTCCAAGGACCAAAGTTGTCCCCCGAGGGCGATCGAATCGCCATGTGGATAGCAGGAGGCGATTCTCAGGTCTGGGTGTATGAGATGGAACGCGGCATACTGACACCACTGACCTCGGAAGGTCAGAATTTCTGGCCGGTCTGGAGTCCCGACGGGAAACGGTTGGCCTTTCCTTCCATGCGCTCGGGCGGTGCCGTGAACTTGTTCTGGAAAGCCGCCGATGGCAGCGGTTCCGCCGAGCGCCTCACCACAAGTGAATATGCTCAGCAGCCTTTTGGGTGGTCTCCCGACAGCAAGAACCTCGTCTTTCACCAGAGCCTCGATCCCGAGTCGGGGTGGGACATCTGGGTGCTTCCCATGGAAGGTGAACGCAACCCCGAGCCATTCCTCAAAACACCTTCCAACGAGTTTCAGCCGGCGCTTTCACCGAACGGCCGCTGGCTTGCCTACGTCTCGAACGAATCCGGTAGCGACGAAATCTATGTGACGCCGTTTCCCGGACCGGGCGGCAAATGGCGGATTTCGACCGACGGGGGAAGAGAGCCGGCGTGGAATCCGAAAGGGGGGGAGCTCTTCTATCGTGACGATGAGCGAATGATGGCCGTGGACATCGTGACCCAGCCCGAGCTCCTTCCGGGGAGGCCTCGGGTGCTCTTTGAAGGTACTTACGACATCGCCCCACCCTACGGTCGTGGTTACGACATCTCTCGCGACGGACAACGCTTCGTGTTAACGATGCCCAGCGAGTCGGATGCGGCACCGACGCAACTTCACATCGTCCTCAACTGGTTCGAAGAGCTCAAACGCCTCGTCCCGACAAACTGACATGACACTTCAACCCGGCACCCGACTCGGCCACTACGAGATCACTTCTCTGCTCGGCTCGGGTGGGATGGGAGAGGTCTATCGGGCGAAGGACCACAAGCTGGGACGGGATGTGGCGATCAAGGTGCTGCGGGAGGAACTGGCCTCAGATCCCGAACGCCTGCGACGTTTTGAGCAAGAGGCCCGCTCTGCATCTGCACTCAATCATCCCAACATTATTACTATCCACGACATCCGCCTTCGCCATCTGTCCGCCGACCCGTCCGCCGGCCTGTCCGCCGGCCTGTCCGCCGGAGCCTTGGCGAAGGCGGAAGCCTTGGCGAAGGCGGAAGGCTACGGCGGACAAGTCGGCAAGACGAGGACGTCACTACATTGTGATGGAGTTCGTGGAGGGCAAGACGCTGAGGGAGATGCTCTCTGAAGGGCCGCTGCCGACCAAGAAGCTGCTCCAGCTTGCCACGCAGATTGCCGAGGGATTGGCGAAGGCCCACTCTGCCGGGATCATCCATCGGGATTTGAAGCCCGAGAACCTGATGGTCACGAGCGATGGGTATGTGAAGATTCTGGACTTTGGTCTCGCCAAGTTGTTGCCCGAAGCCGTCGATTTCGGTTCCGAGGAAATCACGGTCTCGAAGGAGCTAACCCGTGCAGGTGTGATTTTAGGGACGGTCGGATATATGTCGCCGGAGCAAGCGAGTGGTCGACCGCTCGACCATAGGTCCGATCAGTTCTCCTTTGGGTCGATTCTCTATGAGATGGCGACAGGAAAGATTGCGTTCAAGCGGGAGACCGCGGCCCAAATGCTGGCTGCGATCATCGAAGGAGAGCCGGAGCCCGTCGCAAAAGTCAATCCGAATGTGCCCCCTCATCTGCGAGTGATTGTAGAGCGTTGCTTGGAGAAGCACCCGGAGGAACGATACGAATCCACACGAGACCTAGCCCGGGAATTGGAGGGCTTGAGAGAGATTCCCTTCGCGCTTCCAGCCATGCTGACGCGACGGACTGTCCTCGCTGGCGTCTCAGCTCTAGTGGTGTTGGGCATCGCACTGCTAGTGGGATTGAATGGTGGCGGGCTGCGGGATCGCCTCCTAGGAGGAACCACCCCCATCGAGTCGCTCGCGGTACTGCCTCTGGCAAACCAATCCGGGGACCCGGAGCAGGAGTACTTCGTCGACGGTATTACCGAGGCGATCATCACGGACCTGGCCAAGATCAGCGCCTTGAAGGTTATCTCCCGCAACTCGGCCATGCGCTACAAGGACACCGACAAATCGATCCCGGAGATCGCCGAGGAACTGGGTGTGGACGCGGTGATCGAAGGCTCGGTGCTGCGAGCAGGGGATAGCGTGCGGGTGACGGCTCAGCTGATCGAGGCAAGTACAGATCAATATCTCTGGGCCGACAACTTCGATCGTGAACTGCGCGATATCCTGACCCTATACAGTGATGTGGCCCGCGCCATTGCCCAGGAAATCGAGATTGCGGTCACGCCAGAGGAGGAAACACGACTGGCCAGTGTGCGCCCGGTCAATCCCGAGGCCCACGACGCCTACCTCAAGGGCTCCTACCACTGGAAGAAGCTGACGCGTGAGGACCTCGACACCGCCCGAGCGCTATTTCGAGCTGGCCCTGGAGAAGGACCCTTCTTACGCCCCGGCCTACGCGGAACTCGCATGGGTCTGGGCTGCCCGCAAGCATGGTGGGCGATCACGCCACCCTATGAGGCGGGACCGAAGGCGAAGGAGGCGGCCCTCCAGGCCGTCGAGCTGGATGACGGCTCTGCGGGAGCGCACGAGGCGCTGGCCCTGGTCAGGATGGGTTACCGACTGGGACTGGGCCGGCTCCGAGCCGGAGTGGCGGCGCGCCCTCGAGCTCGACCCCAACGCCGCCAACACCCACGCGTACTTCGCCGACTTCCTGGTGAGCACCGGGCGCATCGACGAGGCCATTCCGCACAGCGAGCGGGCCATCGAGCTGGACCCGTTCAACGCTCTGTTCCACGGCCTGTACGCGCACGTCCTGTGCCGCGCTCGGCGCTATGACGACACCATGGCTGCAGCCCGCACTGCGCTTGCCATGCAGCCCGGCCTGCCTGCCGCCCGCACTGCGCTGGAGTGTGCTTTCGTCTCCAAGGGGATGCGCGACGAGCACCTGGCCCTACAGCGGGAGTTGATCGCCGGCGACCCCGAACGTCTGGCGGCGTTCGAGCAGGGCCTCGCGGAAGCCGGCTACGAGGGCGCGCAGCGGCGCGTCGCTGGTCTCCTGGCGGCACGGTACGAGAAGTCCGGCGGGATAGGGTTTTCAATGCCCTGGGTAATCGCCGCGTGGTATGTCTTTGCCGGCGACTATGACAGGTCCATAGAATGGCTCGAGAAGGGCTTCGAGGTCCGCGACCCAGGTCTGGTATACGTCAAGAAAAAAAATATCTTCGATCCGTTGCGCTCCGACCCGCGCTTCCAGGACCTGTTGCGCCGGATGAACCTGCCGGAGTAGGACGATGACAGACTCGGACTATCTATGAAACTGACATAAGGTTTTTGAGCAGATGTCCCTTACAAGACAAGAAAAGGAGTGATACATGTTATACATCACACGCAACCGTTTAAAGGAGCATGTGGGCCCCGAACACCTGGGAGCGATCAACCGGCTTATCGACGAAGAGCTTATCCCGGCGGTAACCAATGTCGAGGGCGTGCGCTCGGCCACAGCCTATAACAGCATCACCGGGGAGGTAAACTTCATCATCGACATAGACGATTTGGCAACAATAGACAGAACGTTAGCAGACAAGGGACTCGCGGCTGTCTTCGGAAAACTCATGAAGGACCTGTCACGGACGGGCGGAGAGGTACTTTACGATAGACCTGTGTGGCAAGCTCTGTATGGAAAGAAATAAGGGTATGAAATCACGGGACATCTGCTCTTTCTGGGATCGTTAGAAACATGATCGGTCAAACGCTTTCCCACTACCGCATCGTGGAGAAGGTTGGTGCTGGCGGGATGGGTGAGGTTTACAAGGCGCACGACGAGCGGCTGGATCGAGACGTAGCGATCAAAGTGCTACCCTCCGGCACCCTGGCCGACGAGCACGCCCGAAAAAGAATCCGCAAAGAAGCGCAAGCTCTTTCCAAGCTCAACCATCCAAACATAGCGACCGTTCATGACTTCGATACCCAGGAGGGCGTGGACTTCATCGTCATGGAACTGGTCAAGGGGGCGTCCTTAGCGGAGAAGGTGAAGACAGGTCCCTTGCCGGAGAAGGAAATCTCCGAACTGGGAGCACAGATCGCTGACGCATTAGAAGAAGCGCATGAAAGCGGGATCGTCCATAGGGATTTGAAACCTGGAAACGTCGCCGTCACACCCAAAGGTCGAGTGAAGGTGCTTGATTTTGGTCTGGCCAAAATGCTGCGTCCAGTCAGTGATGAAGCCACCACCGAAGCCTTGACGCAAGAGCATGCAGTAGCGGGAACCCTTCCTTACATGTCGCCGGAGGAGTTACGAGGAGAAAAAGCTGACCACCGGAGTGACCTTTTTTCCTTCGGCGTCGTGCTGTATGAGATGGCAACCGGTCGTCGGCCCTTCGAACATAAGCTCTCGACGGCGTTAGCCGACGCAATCATCCACAAGCCACCAGAACCGCCAAGCACCCGCAATCGGAAGGTCTTGCCAGGACTGGAGAGCATCATTATTAAGGCCCTGGACAAAGAGCCAGAGCACCGTTACCAGTCGGCCCGTGAGATGCGGGTGGATTTAGAGAGGCTGAGCGCGCCAGTATCAGGTTTATTTACGAAACAGAAGCGCGTCCGTGCGGCTCGGTGGCTATGGGCGGCGGCCTGTGTTGCTGCCGTAGTTGCCTTCGTGTTTCTGCTGAACGTCGGAGGTCTACGGGACAGGTTGGTAGGAGAGCCAGGTCCTCGCATCGATTCCATTGCGGTGCTTCCGCTAGAGAACTTGTCAGGTGACCCGGAGCAAGAGTATTTCTCTGATGGGATGACGGAGGAGTTAATTGCTGAACTGGCCAAAATCGCAGCCCTTCGAGTTATCTCCCGCCAATCTGTTATGCAATTTAAGGACACGGACACACCACTTCCTGAAATCGCGCAGGCTCTGAACGTGGATGCGCTCGTGGAGGGTTCGGTACGACGTTCAGGCGATAGGGTCCGAATCACAACACAGCTTGTTCAAGCGAATCCTGAACGCCATCTTTGGGCTGAGAGTTACGAACGTGACTTGCGGGACATCCTCGCGCTGCAGAGCGAGGTGGCTCAAGCCATTGCCCGTGAGATTCGGATTACGGTGACGCCGGAGGAAGAGGCACGCTTGGCCCGTGCGCGCCCGGTCAATCCGGAAGCCCACGACGCTTACCTCAAGGGCTCCGTCCACTGGGACAAGTTGACGCGGGAGGATCTCGACACCGCCGAGAGCTATTTCGAGCTGGCACTCGAGAAGGACCCTACCTACGCCCCGGCCTACGCGGGTCTCGCGACGGTTTGGGCTGCCCGCCAGCAAATGGGCCTCACGGCTCCTCATGAGGCGGGACCGAAGGCGAAGGCGTTGGCTCTACAAGCCATTGCACTGGATGACAGCTCTGCGATAGCGCACCATGCTCTGGCCGCGGTCAGGACGTGGACCGACTGGGACTGGGCCGGCGCCGAGCCGGAGTGGCGGCGCGCCCTCGAGCTCGATCCCAACCGCGCCAACACCCACGCGTACTTTGCCCACTTCCTGGCAATCATGGGACGCGTCGACGAGGCTATTCCACACAGCGAGCGGGCCCTCGAGCTTGACCCGTTCAATGCACTCTTCCGCGGCATGTACACAAGGGTCCTGTACAACGCTCGGCGCTATGACGACGCCATCGCCGCGGCCCGCACTGCGCTGGCCATGCAGCCCGGCCTGCCTGTTGGCCCCGGCTCGCTGCAGGACGTTTTGATCTCCAAGGGAATGCGCGACGAGCTCCTGGCCTTTCAGCGGAATTGGTTCGCCGGCGACCCCGAACTCGTTGGGGCGTTCGAGCAGGGCCTGGCGGAAGCCGGTTACGAGGGCGCGCAGCGGCGCATCGCAGGTCTCCTGGCTGCTCGGTACGAGAAGTCCGGCAGGGGCCGCATGCCCAGTATCGCCCGACATTATTTCTACGCCGGCGACTACGACAGAGCCATCGAATGGCTCGAAAAGGCCTACGAAGTGCACGATCCCGGTCTTCCGTACGTCGGTTTCAGTCCTATCTACGACCCATTGCGCTCCGACCCCCGTTTCCAAGACCTCCTGCGCCGCATGAACTTCCCGGAGTGAATCGATGATCGGCCAAATGCTCTCCCACTACCGCATCATCGAGAAAATAGGTGCGGGCGGCATGGGTGAAGTCTACATTGCCGAGGACACGAAGCTCAGCCGCAAGGTAGCGCTGAAGGTCCTACCTCCCGAGATGGCCGAGAGTGCTGAGCGTCGGGCACGGTTTGAGCGCGAAGCCGATCGGCTCGGCGCCGACACATCGCCGGGATCACAAAGACGTCGAGAAATGGCACAACATCCCGACAAGGCGGGCGAACGCTCGAGGATTGCCGGCTGTCTAGCGTGTCAGATCCCAGACATCCTCGATAATGTCGAAGATCTTGACTGTCTTTTCGCCCAGCAAGATCACGCTTCCAGACAGGATGACACGACGCGAACCGTCCGGCGGTGGGGGAAGACGGCTCTCCAGATCCGGTGGTAAGGGTTGGAGCTTCTTTTGAAGACCGGGGGCAGCGTCCCGTTTTTGACCAAATGTTTCTGAAGACCAGGTGGGAGTTCCTCACGTTTGGCAAGACCCGGCGGAAGGCCGCTTAAATTGGCGTCATCGGAGAACCACTCCCGGATCGTGTTCTTTTCCCCAATGCTGAAACTGACTTCAATCTGGACGCCCGAATCGGAGGCGACCGCGGCTTTTTTATTCTGTTTGTCCTTCTTCTTTTCTTTTTCCTGACTCTGAGATCCGGCGGCTACAAGTCCTGCCGCAAGACATGCGATGGCAAACCATACGAGAGTCGTTCTTTTCACGACCAACTCCTTTTGTGTTAGTTGTGGCGGATTACGTTTATGTTACGGGAAACGAGGGAGTCGCGCAAAGCTGCGAGATGCGGTGCATAGAGCTATCGCCCGGTGTCTCGTTGGCAGGCGAGTCTTGGCTTGGCTCCTCCCATGCTGCCCGAAAACTCCATCAAATGGTTTCACTGGAACTTGTACGATCCTTTTCTCATCGCCGGCGGTTTGTGCATGGGGTCGGAGAGATACGACATCGACAAGGTCGGTGCCGGTTTCGTTGGAATCCACGGTCAACCTGCAACCACTTCAACCGGTTTCTGGCATGAGCGGGGTGGGTCAAAGAGCTTTTTTGTTAGCATTTTTGCTGCGTTTGGGAGGATTCCCGCCAAATTTGTCTTCTATTCGTTCCAGATGAAACATTTCCTTCCCAATTGCCATAGACAAATGGAAGGACGACTAGTGCGACTTCACCAATTGAAAAAGCTATTCTCTAAGAGTAGAATAGCGGCCACTCACCAAAGAAATACCATCCCAGAATCCTTTTAGCCAGGTCAGCAATAAAGGGAGAGGGTCTCACATGAAGTATCTAATCATTCTCTCAGGAGTAGTCTGTCTTTCATTCATGTTGCTGCCTGCATGTGCTTCAGAACCGGTGCAGGAAGCTGAGCCTGTCACTGAAGAAACGCCGAGTACAGAAGCTGATGTGGAAGCGGTCAAGAGAGTTAACGTCGATTTGATTAACGCCTTTAATGCTGGCGACGCATCAGCTGCCGTGGCCCTCGTGATAGACGATGCAGTTGATCTTCCTCCAAACCGCCCCGCGGTCATTGGCAGGGAGGCCATCCGATCATTCGTTCAGTCCGACTTCGATCTATTCACCATGAACTTCGCCGATGAGATCGTAGAGGTTGAAGTAGCCGGCGACTTGGCAGTCATCTGGAGTAATTACACGGTGACACTGACCCCCAAAGACGACGGCGAGCCAATCGAGAACAATGGCAAGTGGCTCAAAGTCCTGAAAAGGCAGCCCGACGGCTCTTGGAAGTTCTCACGCAACATATGGAACAGCGACAATCCACCACCGGGAGTACCTGCCAGTTAGAGACAAGGATATTCAAAGGAGGGTAGAAATCATGAAGTATCTAGTGATTCTCGTGGTCGGAGCGTGCCTTATCCTTTCCACAGCAATGGTGGCACAAGAAACGCCCAAGCCAGCACCGGAGCTCAAGAAGCTAGACCCGCAAGCCGGAAAATGGACATGGGAAGGCGAAATGAAACCGGGGCCGATGGGCCCGGGTGGCAAGTTCACCAGCAAAGACACGTGCGAGTGGTTTGAAGGAGGCTTCGCCCTCATCTGCCGGTCAGAAGGACAAGGACCAACGGGACCGACCAAGAGCATGGGCATCCTTTCCTTCGACTCGAGCAAAAGTGTTTACACGTACTACGGTGTGGAGAATATGTCTCCACCGGGCGGCGCCGAAGGCACTGTGGATGGCGATACTTGGACGTGGCATTGGGATGCCAACGTTGATGGCAAAGCGATGAAGGGCCGCTTCACCCTCAAGATGCCGTCCCCGACCTCGCAAACGACCAAGGCCGAATACTCGGTCGACGGTGGGCCGTGGACCACCATGATGGAGGCAAAGGGGACCAAAGAAGGTCACTGATACAACTAGCTGAGAACAAAACGAGTCAGTAGTCCAGTTACGATTTCTAGTGGAGGCCAGCAGAAGGGAGAGGATCTCATGAAGTATCTATTGATTCTCACAGTCGGAGTATGCCTGCTCATCGGGACGTCGCCAGCTGTGGCAGACCAGGCGGATGATGAGGCTGCGGTTCGGAAGGTCACGGAGAAATTGCTCGCCGCCTGGAACGCACACGACGGTAAAGCTGTTATATCGGTGGTGCATGAGAATTATGAAAACTGGATGGGCACTATCAAAGGTAAAGCAGCAAGCGAAAAAGACAATGAAGATTTGCTTGCCGGGCCGTGGAAGAATGCCCAATTTGAGTTGTTAGATGAAATTGGAATTGTATTCGTGACCCCAGAAGTGGCGATATACAAGGGCAGATATTCAAACAGTGGCATCGTTGATGAGGACGGAGAGACCGTGCCTCCTGCGAAGTTCTTGTGGGCCGGAGTGTGGCTGAAAAAAGGCGGCAACTGGTTGCTGGCGACGAACTTCAGTCGAACAATGGAAGAATAACTCTTCAACTCGATGGAAGCCGGGGTACGACCGCCAATAGAAGAATAGCACTTCGACTCGATAGAAACGACGTGCATGCCGCCTCTGCAGCGCCGAAGGGACGTACTTCTGATGAATAGGACGTAACGAGTGAGGTGAGGTAGGTGCTATTCCGAAAAAAGAAGAAGAGAGAATACCCGCAATTGGAAATAGAGATCACGACTCTGCCAGCTGGGGATCAAACAATCCCAGTCGTACGGATATCGGGGATGGTTCCGCCGGGTTCCGAAGGGAACGACGTGTTGCGACAGTGTTTCGCAACCATCTCTGAACGAATTGATCTCGCTTCAGCCAATGTCGATGTACTCGCCTACGACATGAAAGACCTCCACTACGGTTTTGGCGACTGTTTGGGTGCGTATCTTTGGATTCTGCCTGCTCTATTGGATGGCGTGGGCATCATGGTCGCGGCCAACGGACAAACACGTGCAAACCTCGAGAGCTTGAACGAGTTTGTGGGAACGTGGTTACCTCTCGCATTTTTTGACTCTGTAGCTTCCATCGCAAGTGAAGTAGACTCTAGTTCGCAGACCTTGAATCTGATTGCTCGGAAGAGAGACTCCTGCTCTCAACAAGGGCAAGTCGTACCGGCTGGGGAAACCGGAGTCCCCGTGGTGGTGTTTGGAAGCCGCCAACTCGGAGTGCAGTACCGGACAGGAAAACCGTTCGGGAAGCGAAGCGATCTTGATGTGGGTGTCATCGGTGGGCCAAGAGAACTGGCCCTACTGACACACAAGACAGGCCGTGGTGGGCGTCGAATACCAGATATGGGACATCCCCCAACGAAGGCGTTTGCCTCCGCCCAGGAAGTAGAAGACCTGGGGCTGTTCGCGTTGTTTCCTCGATAGCCAATCAACTGTTGTGTCGGCTATGCGAGGTCGGCGATATCACGACCGCGTCGAGCAGGTAACGCGGGAGTAGCCACAGGACCCACGATCGCTGGTGATCTTGCGCTTCTTTTTTGCCAGAAGAAGGGCGCCGGAAGCCCCTGAACACTCCCGTTGACAGCAAGAAAAGGCAGATATTCATGCGCGATGCTTACCTTAGAGTAGTTATAACGGCGGTAGTTACGGCTGTCCTAGTGAACCTTCTTGCGGCAACGGTGTTTGTAGCTATCATGTTCTGGGCGATCGCGGTCCCGTTGTCAGATGATGCTACGCTTGCCGATAGCTGGTACATCCCGTTCTTGGCGGTCGTAATTCCCGGATTGCTAGTGACATTCTACGTGCATCGTCTGCTTGCACGCTGGGTCGTGAAGTCGGCAGAGAGAAAAACAGCGGCCAAGATCTCCATTTGGATTTCAACATGGGTACTGTGTCTTCTGCCGCTAGCGACACTTTTGGTGTTTTATCCGTGAGCGTCCTTGGGGCTGACACCGCATCTAGCTGACGTGGAGCAGACGGCGCGGGCTGTGAACGGAGACGCCGCAGCTCGGTTCAACTGTTGAGTCTGTAGGAAAAGGTCGAAGGGGCCTCATAGGTGGCCCTATTTCGGTACGAGAGGCCGCCTTCGCGTGCGAGATCAGGTCATCCAGAACGCGGCGTTTGGGTTGTTCTACAGACTCGTTACTTGGACGTCGCGACAAGGGGTTCTTTGATAATCTTGGCAAGTTCCTTATTCGAGGCTCCAAGCGCCAAAAGAGAGCGCACAAGTAGATCGATAGAGACAGACGGATCACCAGATTCCATTTTTGCGATTCGAGATTGACTGGAGCTTACAAGGGTTGCAAGTTCCACCTGGGTCAAGTTCCGACGTTGTCGTTTCCTGCGGAGACTGTCAGCTAACTTGAGCTTGAGTTCAATGTATGCAGACTCTTCTGGCGCGAGCCGGAGAAATTCGGCGGCAGTGCCGACTTTCCATCCCTTTGATTCGAGTCGCTTTTTCTTAGATGCACGCATCAAGAGGCAACCCCACTCTTGTCAGGCCCCGTTTGCCAAGAGATAGATCTCTCCCTTATGCCCTTTTTGCGGACATCTAGAGTACGGAAGCTGAAGAGTCGTTAGCCGCGCTGGTTAGATCGTTTTGTGCGCTTAGCCAAGGCATCGTAGAATAACAGTAGTGGGTGATCACAGGAAAACACTCCGCAGAGTTCTTGAAGGGCGATCTGATGCCAGTATTGCCTTCAATGACCTCTGTTCTTTGCTGCAGAATCTCGGATTTGAGGTCCGTATCAGAGGGAGTCACCACATCTTCCGAAGGCGAGGGGTGGAAGAGAAGGTCAATCTTCAGCGTGACAACAACAAGGCCAAACCTTACCAGGTGAAGCAGGTAAGGAACGTTATTCTTCGCTATGGATTGGGGGAAATCGACGATGCATAAGTATGAGATCATCATCTTCTGGAGCGACGAAGACAAAGCCTTTGTCGCCGAGGTACCAGAACTCCCCGGTTGCATGGCGCACGGACCAACCCAAGATGAGGCCCTATCCAACATTCGGGAAGCGATGGATCTCTGGATTGAGACAGCCAAGGAATACGGCGACCCCATCCCCTCACCAAAAGGCCGTAGGCTCCAGTTCGCGTAACAACAACCGACGATATAAGAATCGCGCGGAGCCAACTGAAGACGCCGCAGCTCAGTTCAACTGGTGATACGGATACTAGTTTTTCTCAGAGTCTTGCATCGTGTACGCTATTGGCGCATGGTCAAATTGTGAGGTTTATCGAGACCCCGATCTTCACGCAGGAGAGACGGCATAATCCCATCGGTTGCCCCGAACAGCAACAGGCCGGTCCCAAATGAGCCCAATGCATTATGACGAGTCCAACCCTCTAAAATGTCCCCGCTCTATCATCCCCCACACGACAAACCTAATGGACCGCTGAGCTCGTCTAACTACTTGAGGTCGCTCGGCTCGTTGGCCAGCCCTTCGATCTAGAGGTTCGAAATGAGAAGAGGTCGCCCGTTCGATGAGCTGGGTCAACACATCCGGTGCTGTCAAGTTGAGCCGCTGGCTGGCAGACTGGACCCAAGGTCTTCCCGTCGCGCCGTTTCTTGTCTCGCGGTCGCTTCGATCCTGGTCGCGGCATCGGTCGTTCCGCTCGGGTGCGGCGACAATCCCACGGCACCCACATCATCTACAGCACCCCAGCAGTCCATACGGGACCAGTGCCTGACGCGGGCCGTGTTCGGCGACCCGGCAACTTCGGCCTACGTCCTTCCCTTTCCGGTCGGAGCCTCGTACTCGCTCCTGCAGACCTACTGTGGCCCGCAGAACCATGGCCGAGACAACCAGCTCGCATACGACTTTACGATCCCCTTCGGCGACCCGGTCGTGGCCTCACGCTCCGGGACTGTGAGGCGAGTCGTCGACACCTACGCAGATGATGACCGAGTTGGCTCCCACAATAATCACATGTTCATCCAGCACGAAGACGGCACGACGGCCATGTATGCGCATTTGGTTCAACACAGCGTCGTCGTCCAAGAAGGGGAACGGGTCGAGCAGAGCCAGCTTATCGCCCTCAGCGGCACGTCGGGAGGCACCGTGGCGGTGCTCCACTTTGGCGTCTACCGCTCGTGGCCGAACCAGGGAGGCGACGATGTGGCGATCAACTTCCGCAACGCGGAAGGCCCTCTCGACGAACGCAGCGGCCTGGTCCAGGGAGCCGTCTACACGGCGCTGCCGTATTGAGAAGAGGCGGTCCTTGGAGGGAAACACATCCAACATTTTCATCGGCCAGCAATTAAGGGAGAGGGTCTTACATGAAGTATCTAGTCATTCTTTCAGGAGTAGTCTGTCTTTCATTCATGTTGCTGTCGGCTTGTGCTCCACAGGCTGAGCCAGAAGCCACCCCCGAACCTGCGGTCGACCTACAGGCTGAGGAAGCAGCGATTAGGGAGTTGGACAAGAGAGACATGGAGGCATACAACAACAAGGACCTCGAAGCAGTGTTGGGCAGCCTTGCCGAAGACCATGTAGCACACGAGCCAAACGTCCCGCCAATCGCAGGTCGGGCAGCACAGCGTCCCCTCATGGAGGAGTTTTTCAAGGTACTCGTTTCTATCAATTGGGAGATTGAAGAATTGGAGATCTCCACTTCGGGTGACATGGCGTACATCCTTGGTACTTATCACGTAGTCACAGAAGGTTCTGAGGGTCAGGTCGAAGTTGATGGGAAGTACATCAGTGTGTTGAAGAAATTGAATGGTGAATGGAAGCATGCTGTCTTCAGCGGTAGCAGCAACTAGCCGGCAAGCTGATCGTCGTAAGGCAACGAGACTATAGGAGGGTAGAAATCATGAAACGTTTAAGGAGGCCCACGCCACGACCGGTTTACGCATCACGGTGCGTTTTTTTTCGCGGGGTGGGATTTCGAAGCCGATAGAATCTCGTCTCAAGAACATCCCCAAACTGGCTCAGCGAGCATATAGGGAGCAACTGAACCCCGTCAGATTTCACCCTTTCACGGCGAAGACGGGGGTTCGACTCCCCCTCAGGGTTGTTCTGAGGGCCGTAAACGAAGGCGAACTGCACCGTCTGACACGCGTGGAGTATTGAAGCTGAAAGACGCCGGGCGCCATACACGTCGACGATTCCCACAGCCTCGACCCCGCCCCACCCCGCTCCTCCGCACCCGCCCCGGCTTGACAACCAGCTCGTTTTTGCTCTAATAAGGCGAGCCAAGGTCCTTACAATTTGGGAGTTCATTACGAAGTTGCTGGGCGCACTTCCGTTCGTAGGTGTCACTGCGGTTGTCACGCCGGTAGCTCGCAGATCCGCTGTTGGCGCGACCGACGCTCACCCGGATGAAGCGGGACGGCGATTCGCGGCATGTGATGTGATGTATCGCAAGATTTCTGTAACGTTTTTTCTGCTCATCGCTGCTGGTTTCGGTAGTAGCGCGTTCGCGGCTACTAGCGATTCCGAGGCGGAAGCTCAACTTCAACAGCGAGATCTATTCGCTGCGTTCTACTACCCTTGGTACGTGGCCGAAGATTGGGAACACGATTGGGACGCGGAGCCGGCGCGTCCTTACGGTATCGACGGCCCGCGCGCGTTGCGGCTGTACGGCAGTGACGACCCCGAGATCTTCAAACGCCATCTCGAATGGGCCGAAACGTTCGGCATCGACGTGCTCGTTTTGTCTTGGATGGGTCAGGGGAGCAGGACCGATATCAATCTTCAAAAGGTCTTGGCGGCAACCGAACCGAGGAAGGTCAAGTTGGCGATTCTCTACGAGTCGCGGACAAACCTGCAAGGTCGCACTGATGGGGAGAAGAGCATCGACTTCTCGTCGGAGTCTGTCCGATCCCGGTTTTTTGACGATCTCTCCTACCTACGGACGAACTATTACGAACGCTTCCCAAATCACTTCAACATTGATGGCAAAGCGATGCTCTACCTTTATCTGGTGAGGAACTACCGGAACCTCCCCCCGGGCTTCGCCGACATGATTCGTGCAACGTTGGCACCGCAGCCGGTGCACATTGTGGCCGACGTCGCTTACTTCGGTCCGAACCGTCATCCGGTTACCGCACCCAACGTTTATGACGTGGGCCCTCGGAAGCTGCTCTTCGACGCGTACACGGCCTACAATATGTACACGCACACGGCGGTAGCCGACGGCGAATCGGCGTTGCAGTACATGACGCGCGAGGCGGAGCCTGTCTTTCGCGATTGGGCGGAGTCCGTGCCGTTCTATCCCCAGGTATTTCCGGCGTACAAGGATTTCCGAGAAGGCCATGGAAGGCTGACCGGTACGAAGCATGAGTTCCGGCAGAGTATGTGTCGTGCTCGCAGCCTGCCGATGTGGGGGCGCTTTAGCGAAAAACTTGGACGCATCGTGTTCATCACCACCTTCAATGAATGGTACGAAGGTACTGCCGTTGAGCCTGGCATGGCACGGCGGCCTGGATCTCATGACTACGGTTTTGACTACCTCGATGCGATTCGCGACGTTGCTCTAAAAGACTGGTGCCGCTGAGCATATACCTCAACCGTCCCAGGACGTGTCTCCAACCAGTGGAATCCACATCTGCCTGAACGATTCGGCTGCTCCAGGTCGCCTCCCCGAATCCAAAACAGGCCGGAACAAGTGGTATCGAGGGTTCCGGCGTGGAAACCATCCTGATCATAGACATAGGAGGACGCCCCTAAATTGTTGCATCACAGAGCCACGCGTTGAACGCTAGGCTACCCGACCCGCTAAGGCAAGGGGCTAACCCTCCTGGGTACATCACTTTCTTGAATGGCTTACAGAGTCTTCCTTACTCGGCGCGCATCGTCACCATCGGATCCACGCGGGCGGCACGGCGTGATGGGAGGTAGGCTGCCAGGGCGGTGACAGCCGCCAGGCCGGCCGACACCACCGCATAGGTGATGGGATCGGTGGCACTGACACGGAAGAGCATCGACGCCATCAGCTGTGACAACGCCATCGCTACCCCGACGCCAAGGCCGACTCCCAGGCCGGCCAGCATCAAGCCGTGCCGCACGAACAGGCGGGTGACGTCGCTCGCCTTCGCGCCCAGCGCTACGCGAATCCCGACCTCGCGTGACCTCCGCATCGTGACGTAGGCGATGACGCCGTAGATGCCGACAACACCCAGCAAAAGTGACACCCCTGCTGCGGTAGCGAGCATCACCAGCGCGAACGAGGTCTGCGCCATTGACTCCGTCATGATCTGCTCGAGCGTTTGCACGTTGGCCAGCGGAATGTTCGGGTCGACCGACGAGACCGCCTGCTGGATTTCCTTCGTGAACGCCGGGGAACCGGTGCGCGTCGATCGAATCGCGTAGACCATCCACCGCTGCCACACCGTCTTCAGGCCGAAGAAGTTCTCGACCAGGCTCGGGTAGTACACGATGGGTGGGGCCTCTTGTGCGAGGCCGTTGAGATGCTCGTTGCCCACGACGCCGATGACCTGGCGCCAGGGGCTTGTCTCGCTTTCCCTCACGAACCTGCCGAGTGCCGCCGCGGGCGTGCGCCACAACTCACGCGCCAGGCGCTCGTTGATCAAGACGACTGGTGCATACCCGAGGACGTCGTCCCATGTCATCTGGCGCCCCGCCACCAGCCGGGTGCCCATCGTCTCGAAGTAGCCGGGAAGAATCCACTTCATCTTGCGGGACGGCGGAGCCTGCCCCTGTGCCAGTGGGAGGTCCTTCACCAGGAGCGGATTGCCCTGCCCCCTGCCGCTCATCGAGATCCAGGACCCCAGACCGACCGACTGAACGCCGGACACGCCCTCGATGCGGCGAATGAGCTCCTGATGTTGTCGCAGCACCTGCTCGCCCCCTGAAGCGAGACTGGGAGGGATCCAGAGCCCCGCGGTGAGCACCTCGTCACCGCGCGTGAAGCCAGGGTCCACTCGCCGAAGCGCCTGGAACGTCTGGATCATCAGCGCCGACGAGATCAGCAGCACCAGCGCCAGCGCAATCTCCGTCACCACGAGCGCGTTGCGCGTGCGGTGACGGTCGCGGCTGTCGCTGCCGGTGCGGCCACCATCCCTGAGCGCCGCCAGAGGCGGCGACGACGCGACCTTCAGCGCGGGAACCAGGCCGAAGAGCAGGCCGGCCGCTACCGAGAGCACCGCCGCAAAGGCGACCACGGTGGAATCGAGACCGATCTCGGTCACCCGCGGCAGGGCAGCGGGAGCCATCGCCCGCACGACGCGGATGGCTGCTGCGGCGAGCGCAATGCCCACCACACCACCCGAGAGGCCGAGCATCACGCTCTCGGAGAGCAACGTGCGTACGAGGCGACCCCGCCCGGCGCCGAGCGCAGCGCGGATGGCCAACTCCTGGCGAAGGCCTTCGGCGCGGACGAGGAAGAGATTCGTGACGTTGGCGCAAGCGATCAGCATCACCATGCCGATGGTTCCCATCAGCACCCACAACACGCTCCCAACGTCGCCCGTCGCGTCCTGCGACAACAGGTGCACATCGGGCCCCATCTTCGCATCTTGGAACCAAGTCGGGCTCAGGGCGTCCGGCATGGCGAACTTCTGCGGAACGAGTGGCAGCATCCTCGCCGCGTCGCTCGCGGCCTGTTCCAGCGTCACCCCGGGCTTCAAACGCGCCAAGCCGCGGTAGCTGAAGTCCTGAATACGCGTGTCCGCGCGGTCGAAACCGAGCGGAACCAGCATCTCCGCCGTGGTCTCCAGGAATTTGAAGTGCTGCGGTAGAACGCCGATGATCTCCCGCGGCGTGCCGTCGATGGTCGCCTGACGGCCGACGACGCGCGTGTCGCCGCCGAATCGCCGCTGCCAGCACCCGTAGGTGATCATCACCCGCGATGGACCGCCGGGCTGATCGTCTTCCCGACTGAACCGACGACCGAGGACGGGCTGGACGCGCAAGATCGACAGGAAACCGTCGGTGACCATCAGTGTCGGAATGACCACCGGGTCTCCGGTCCCGGTCAACCTGGCCGACCTTTCACGCCAAACCGCTAGGTCTTCGAACGCGCGATGCTCCTCGCGGTAAGTGAAGTACTGCGCGGGTGCGAGCACCATGCGTGTCGACCCGATGCGCGGCGCCGTGTTCCAGACGCTGACGAGCCGCTCGGGCTGATCGAAGGGCAGCGGCTTGAGGAGGACGCCGTACAGCACGCTGAACATCGCGGTGTTGGCGCTGATGCCGAGCGCCAGCGTGGCCACGGCGGCCGCGAAAAAACCGGGGGATCGTCTGAGCTGCCGTCCACCGAACCGGATGTCGTGCCACACCGACCAGAGCCGTGATGACATGGCCATGTCCTCCCAATGCGTTTGACGTTGGCGCGCGCGGTAAGGTTGCCTGGGCGGGGTGCACGACAGGACTCTCTCCGCTTCAGTTGCGGCGAATGGGCCGGCAAAGCCCCGCAACCGCTTGGCTCCCTCAGCTTTCTTCCCTGGTTGTAAGGCCCGGTTCCCGTTGAAGCTGACGGACCGGTCACGGAAGGCCGATGGTAGGGTGCCCGTCCGCAGCTCAGTTCAACTGGTTAGACAGAGGAGTCAAAAAGGGGCATATTGAAGAAGGGCGAAAGCTTGGAGTTTCATCATGGCAAATGAATTCACGGCCGTTGTAGAACGGGACCACGAATGGTTTGTGGCATATTGCCCGGAGAACCCCGGGGCCAATGGCCAGGGCAGAACCAAAGAAGAAGCGTTAAGTAGTCTATCCGAGGCTATCGTCTTGATTCTCGAGGACCGTCGAGAAGATGGTTTGCGCGGTGTACCGCCCGACGCGATCCGGGAAAAGGTCACGGTCAGATGAAGCGAAGCGACCTGCTTCGTCACCTTCGGAAGCACGGTTGCTACCTCAAGCGCTAAGGCAGTTCACATTCACTCTGGTGCAATCCCAAAACAGGCGAAGTAGAAGCTGTTCCTCCGCACACCGAGATATCCAACAGGCTTGCGTGGAAGCTTTGTCGCGGTCTATCGGTCCCCGAAATATCCAAGTAGGAAAGGCCTGTCTAACTCCGCGTTGGACCGGCGCGATCTGGTAATCGATTGCGCCGCCGCTCAAGCCGCTGTGAGACACACGGAAAAGCACCACCATTGACTTCTGGCCATGTTATGGCTACATTATAGCTATATTATGGCTATATTATGGCCAGAATGTGCTACGAGATCCTTCTCGCACCCCAGGCAGTTCAGGATCTGCAGCGCCTTCGCGCTAATGTTCGCGCTACGGTGAAGGACGCGATTGAGACACATCTGCGGTACGAGCCAGAGAAGGTCGGTCGTAGTCGCATCAAGAGACTCCGGGGATTGACTCAACCGCAGTTTCGGTTGCGAGTAAACGAGGTGCGGGTATTCTACGACGTCGCGGAAGACCGAGTAGAGATCCTGGCCATCGTATCGAAGTCCGACGCCGCAGCTTGGCTGGCAGAGGTGGGTAAATCATGAAGATGGTAGCCCTTTCGGAAGTAAAGGACGAACTCTCCAAGTATCTTCGGCTGGCGGAGAAGGAAGAGGTCGTCATCACGCGACATGGCAAAGCAGCCGGTGTACTCATCGGATTCAAGTCCGAGGACGACTGGTTTGAGTATCGGCTCCAGAACGATCCTCGTTTCCTGAAGCGGATTGAAGCTGCGAGAGATAGCCTGCGGAGGGGAAAAGGAACCCCGTTGGAAAAACTCGGTGACTGAGCCCGGTGTCTGACACAACCAATTGCGGATCTCGAGCAAGTTGGTGAGAGAGAAACTGAAATGAGGAAGAAGGATTTCGACAAGCTCGCGGCTAGTGTCAAGCAGGCGCGCAAAATCAAGCGCGGCAAGCTAAAGCCATCGCGGCTTTTTGTGTTCAAGCCGGCAGACATCAAAGCCATCCGGGAGAGACTAGGTAAGTCGCAATCGGAGTTCGCGTTGATGATCGGAGTCAGTATCTCAACTCTACAGAATTGGGAGCAAGGTCGAAGGCAACCAGAAGGACCGGCACGCGCCTTGCTCAAGGTCGCGGCTGAGAATCCAGAAGCGGTGGTTGAGGCACTAGGCGCATAGGCCAGGTGACAACCGGATAACACTTCACAGTGAATTATAACCCGATCGATCCGCTCTGTCAGTCAAGATTCGCAGCGCGCCGAAGATATGCCTTTCGCGAGCTTAGGAGCGTGGGGGGGAGGAGTCCGGAAACCAAGTGTCACTAGATCTAAATAGTCACTCGGGTAACCAAGTGAATCTCCTCGATTGCGCTAAAAAAAGGTGTGAGGCGTGAGTTCAGACTAGCCAGTTTTCCACTCGAAGTTCAGCAATGCGCTGGAAGTCTCGAAGGTTGCCAGAAAGAAGCAGCGCATTATTTGCGAGGGCGATCGCAGCAATTTTCAGGTCCATTGTGCCCAGCCGAATTCTCTTCTTCCGCAGACGTTCGAACTCGGCGGCAGCTCGGTTGTCGAATTGCAGGGTCGTCCATCGGAAGAAGAAGTCAATCATGGCAAGCAGCCGTTCGTAGGCCGGAATCTGAGAGCGTGCATCGGATGATTGATGGATCAGTGCTAGCCAGCCACGCATCTGCTCCTCCACCGTAATGATTGTGGTGGCAAAGTCTTGATCGGAACAGCGGCGCATACCTGCGATCAAGGTTGTCGCCTGGGTTCCCTCGTACTGCAAGGCGTTGATGTGATCGGTGTCCAGAACGATCACGACCCGGCTTCCTGCCGTTCTGCCTTTCGAATTTTCTCACCTTCTTCCTGAATCTGCTTCATTACCGGGTCGGCGGCGAACATCCCAATTGTGCTGCGCCAGTCCTTTTCCTTATCAGCAGCAGATTTCATGTGTTCAAGAAGTTGAGCAAGCGTCTTCTCGATGGCGCCTACGCGATCTTCAAGTTTTTGTTGAGTCATAATGAGACTCCCAATCACGAAAGAGAAAATTGTCGACACCTAGATTGTAGCAGAACTGAAACGGCAAGCGTCAACCATTCCCAGCACCGGCGGCATCCACAAAAAGCTTCATTCGGTGTTTGCGCCTTCGCTCTAAGAACTACCTCCGCTTTTGCGGGGAGTTCGAACCCGGTTGGTGCTCCGAGAGGGCGACCTGCAGTACCTCGTCGTCAACAAGGCTCAGGGCGTCGTTACTCTTCCCGCCCTTCAGGCGGAGTCGTTTCCAAAACGTCTCCAAAACTGGGGAGGATTCCCGAGGACTCAGGGGGACTGGAGAGGACTCAATTGATGACCGAGGGCGTTGGGGCTGAATCATTTGAAGGCGAAAGTCGTGCGCCATCAGGTTGTTATCAAGGTGGTCCGAACGAATCCCCCCTTCGGCACCATCTGCATCAAAGCTCTTGTTATCTAACACTTAATTCGAATCTGCCAAAGGCCGAGAACCGAGTCAACTACCGCCAACGGTCCGAGGATTCGGGGCAAGAAGATCCCTCCGAAAGCCCGACTCTGCTATGATGGCGATATGAGCACTGCAAACACCGTGTTGGATGAGTTGCTCGAGCCGATCGGCGCCTGTCTCACGCCCGAAGTAGCTCAGCGTTTGGTGGAACTTCGCGCGTCCGACTCGGTACAGAAGCGGGTGGAAGAGCTAGCCCGAATGTCGGAAGAAGGGCGCCTCTCGAAGGCAGAGCAGGAGGAGTACGACGCTTTCGTTTCGGTGGGCAATTTCATCGCGATTCTCCAGTCCAAAGCTCGTAGACTTCTGAGACAACGCTCGGCCTAGTGGAAGCCTCTTTGCGGAAGCTCATTCGCGAGCGCGCCGGCAATCGCTGCGAATACTGCCGCATTCACCAGAACCAAGCTCCCTTCTTCACTTTCCACATCGACCACGTCATAGCGACTATGTGCTACTACGCGAATCCCTAATTGAAGAAGGAACGTTTCCACCCCAGTAACCGGATCGTCCCCGATAACTGAAGTTCCGATGACCCCTCTCACCAGATCTTGGAGAGCAAGACTAGAACTGACCTAAAGCAACTGCTCAGTCGGTGACTGTCCCCACTGAGTTACCGTGGGGAAAAACCCTAAAGCACATGTCTTATTGACAATTGCACTATTTCATTATATTTGTTTCTCTCGATGAGCCTCACAAGCTCTCGTTGACCGTACGGTAGTCCCCCCCAACGACTCCTCCGTGGTGTGAACACACCAATGCGAGGAGGAGCCCATTTAAGTCTGCCCAGGACATGGACGAGGCTGAAATGTCGCTTCAAATAGATCGTATTGATCGGACCCGCAAGAGACATTATTTCGATCTCCTCATCACATCTCGCCTCTCTATCCTGATGGTAGCGCTACTGGTCCCTTCTTGGGGCCATGCCTACCAACGACCGGATGAACCCTTAACGGAATTCGACTTCCTCCTACTGGGCTTGAACGTTCACCCCGAGCCGGAAGTGCAGGTGGTTCCACGCAATACCGCCACCGGCATCAACATCTCAATGAGTTTTTCGACAACGAGCGTCGAACCGGCGGGTCTTCTTTCTTTATTGCCTTCCGGTATCCAAGTGGCCGCAGAGCTTGTTGGGCCCGGCATCGACGACCCCATCGAACTTCGTGGTGTGCCGGGTGAGCTACTTCCGATCCCTCCGATGGAACGACGGGGCATCTACCTCGTTCGTGACATCCGTCTCGAGCGCAATGGAGAGATGTTTCTCCGCGCCATTCCAGACACCGCCACGGTGGAGGTGATCAATCGTATCCTCATCACACAGGTCACCACCCGCCCGTTGACACTTGAAGAAATCCGCCAAAAAGGAATCCTTTTCGGAGACGATAACTTCAGCGGCTTCAACTTCACGCTTTCCCTCAACCTCGAGAGCCGCCCGGTCCAGATTGAGTTTCCCGTAATCTTCGATTCCAACGACGTTCCGATTCCCACACGGTCGGGTGCTCACCTCCGGGTCGAGGGGGAAACGAATCTCACTTCCCAACGCAGGCTACGTGCCGGTGATGATGAAGCCTGTAGGCGCAGGCGGCCAGGAGATCGAGCTTCCTCCCGAATTTGGTGACGTACGCATTCCGGGGCTCATCGTCTTTCCCGGCGACGTGGGTTTTCTCAACCAGTTTTTTAGCGCCTTGCTCATCGTCTCGAACGGGGCACCCAACGGCTCAGGGCTAGCCGTCAGCGCGCTCAATGCCACGATCACGCTCCCCCCCGGCGAAGACGGTGTGCCCGGCACGGTAGGAAATCCCGGAGACGATCCTCTCGCCATTGCTGAGACCGAGAGCGGTTATGCGTTCGCGCTTCCAGTACTGGGATTGGGGCTCGACGGTCAGCTCGGAACGGGTGACGACGCCGACGTCTTCGAGCCCGGCGAGCAGGGACAGGCGGAGTATTTACTGGAAGGCCGTAAAGAAGGCTTTCACGCCATCACCTTTGACATTCAAGGTGTTCTGGAAGGATTGCCGGTTGGACCGGTGGACATCGTCGGCGAAGCGCGGGGCGGCTTGCTTGTGAAGAATCCCTACTTTCATATGACCTTTTCCGCGCCCGCCACGGTGCGGGCAGGAGAAGAGTTCTCGCTCTATGTCACCGTCACCAACATTTCGGAATCCGACGCTAATTACGTTTACGTTAATCTCGACACCGCACAGCTTTCAGGCGCCACCTTGATGCCGGGAGAAGAGTCGAGAAAGTCGGTCGAAACGCTCCCGCCTGATGACTCCGTCGTCCTGAAATACCGTTTCCGGTCGAGCCAAACCGGCCAGGTCACGGCCTCATACCTCGAGTTCGACGAGAGTGGCGGGTCGAGCTCAGGCGATCTTCGCTTTCACCTCGGGGTGGGTGAACGTGGGGTTCCCTTGTCACCCGACACGTTAGTGCTTCCCAACGCCGCTCAAGCACTACCCGAAGAGGTGCTCCGGGCGAGTCTACGTGCCCTTGGCCAGGCGTGGAGTGTCGCGACGGCGCCTTCGGGCACGCTGCCCGCGAACGTCGAGCGTATGTCGAGGGGCGTGGTCTTGGATCGGGCAACCGAGCTCGCCGAAGCGGGACTTCGCATCCAGTTGGGAGAGACGACGGCATCCTCTATCGAGCGCCTAGCCTTTGGATGGGCGAGCGATGAGGAGGTTGGATTCGACCAACTTCTTCGCGAAACCGAGGCAGGAAGGGATTTTTTCAACTCCATAGGTATGGAACTATCGCCCATTGCAACCGTCGGTCGAGTCCATGAGGAGCTCGCCGAGACGTTTTCCTCTCTGCCGCCGCACATTCTCATTGGTGTGGGTAGCGGGAACGAACCGGCGCCCGTCGAATGGCAAGTCGACGACGCAGCGGGCCGTCGGCACGTTTTCGGCGATGGTTCCGAGCTGACCAACAGCGCTTTTCTGCCCTTTTACGACGTTGAAGATCCCGGTCGGGCAGTGGCCTTGCTGACGCGACTTGGCTCGAGTCTTTACGAGATGAGCTGGACGGGACACGGAAGCGGCACGCTCGATCTCTCCGTAAGCCTGCCGCGGCCCGATGGATCGATCGGGCTCTTCATGTTCCCCAGTGTCGCCGTCGATCCGGGTGTCAAAGGTAAGGTCGAAATAGACCTACTGGACGTCTCGCCACCACTCATCCTCTCCATCGATCGTGACGGGGACGGTCTCTACGAAGAAACCGTGGAATCCGATTCCGAGCAGATCATCACCAGTGCCGTTCCCGAGCTCATGGCCGCCACTGTCATCGGGCCCGAGACATTGACGAACTCCGATCCGTGGGGACGTGTGGTCGCGTTGATCTTCGATCGCGAAATGCGGGAAGTCGAAGCCGAGAACGCATCCCACTACACGGTCGAGGCAAACGACGTCCTCTCAGCGAACCTGCAGCTCTCCGGCCGTCTCGTCTTCCTCTTTCTCAATAGCCCCGTTGGTGAGTTCATCCCGAGAGATGTAGTGGTCACCGGGCTCTTCGACGCGACCGGCCGGCCTCTCGGTAGCTCCGCCCGGAACATCACCTCCCGTATAGCAGACGCGGGAGCGATCGTGTCCGGGAGGGTGCTCCAAGCCGACGGAATGCCGGTCGCAGGCGGGCAAGTCCTCTACATCAATACGGCCGTGAGCCCGACGGGCGGCCGGATGCCCGTGGGAATTTCCTCAAAGGAGGTCGCGGGCGACGGAGCCTACGTCTTCGATTTCGTGCGTCAAAGCCCGGCGGGGTCGTTTTCCATCCAGGCCACCGATCCGGAGACCGGCGGATTTCAAGAGCTCACGACGCGCGTCGCCACCAACGGCGAGCACATCGTCGTCGACCTCGTCATGCGGGGCCGGGGCGGCGTCACCGGAACGGTGACCAACCTGTCCGGCACTCCCGTTGCGGGTGCGCAAGTCCTCGTGACGAGCGCTGTCGACACTGCGAGTTACGGCCTGGCGGAAACCGATGCCAGCGGGACCTACGCCGTCACCAACGTTGTGGTGGGGCCGGTAACCGTTAGAGCGGTGACCGGCGTCACCTCCGGCGTGGCGTTCGGAAACATCCAGCGAGCCGGTACGTTCGCCCGCGTCGATGTCGCCATCAACGAAGGTACGGGCGGAGTCAGCGGATTCGTTTACGATTTCGATGGCATCGACGTGCGCCTTCCCGTCCCGCAGATCGAAGTCCTCTATCTCTATAGTCCTGATAACAATCCCAACGAGTATGTCGCCGCAAGCACGGAGACCGCCATTGATGGCAGCTACTCATTTGAGGGGATGCCCACGGGCGATTTCCGCATCCTGGCCATCGATCGCGTTCGCTCGCGAACAACGACCGAAACCGGCACCTTGAGTGATGGCAGCTTCATCCAGAACTTCGACCTCTTCTTCTTGACGACGTCATTGGGTAGTATCGAAGCCCACGTGCAGACGGCTTCCGGAGCACCGGCGTCGGGCGGCGTCGTCACGGTGGCCGGACGACAAGCGGTGACCGACGTCAACGGAGACGTCACCTTCACCGCCGTTCCCCCCGGCACATACACCATCACGACTCATCCCGGTGACACGAACCGGTCCGTGTCCACGACCGTTGTCGTCTACGAAAACCAGGTGACACCAGTGAACCTCACGTTCCCCGGTTACGGGCAAGTCTTCGTCACGGTGCTCGACACTTCCGGGCAACCCATCCCAGGGCAACAGGTTCTTCGTGCTCAAGGGTGTTTGGGCGAGGAAGCCGTGACCGATGGCAGCGGCGTGGCCGCTTTTAACAACGTTCCGACCGGTTTCCACACCTTCAAAGCTACACGTGACGGCGACCTGGTACAGGGACAGTCTCGAGTTCAATGGGAAGGGGATGCCCGAACCCTCACCTTACGATTCGCCGGTTTTGGAACCGTCACCGGCCGTGTGCTCGATCCCGATGGCCTGCCGATATCAGGAGCGGATGTCGTCTTAGGAGCCAAACGTCTCGACGCATCCAGCTGCACGATGGTGTACGCACCTCACGCCCGTCAGATCCAGACGGGAGCAGATGGCGCGTTTGTCTTCGACCTCGTGCCCGTGGGTACGGTGGCCGTCTCGGCATCCCACGCCGACTATCGTGCCGAAGCATCGGCCAGCGACCGTTTGCCCATCCATGGGGCACTTCGTGATTTCGACCTGACGCTTACCGACAACATCGCCGGCGAGCTGAGCGGCACCCTCTTCTTACCGGACGGGGAGACGCCGGCCGGGCCCGGTGTAGCGGTGAGCACCTCGAGACCCGACGGTCGGGAGGTGACGGTCCAGACAACAACGGAGGGGATCTTCGCTTTCCCCGAGATTCTCCCGGCGGTCAATCACACGCTCTACGTCCTGACGGCGAGCGATCCGGTCAGCGGCTTGTCGGCTCAAAAGAAAGTTTATCTCCGCGCCGACCAAGATATGGTTGTGGACCTGCGTTTGCTCGGCCAAGGCACGGTGGAGGTCACGGTATTGGACGGCGGAGGAGAGCCGGTAGAAGAAGCCTTCGTCGAGCTCGAGGGAGCGGCCTTTCCTCACGACCATGCGGCGGCGACGCTCCAAGCTTTGGATCAAGGCGTCGTTCGGTTTGAGCGCATCAATGAGGGCTCCTTCACGGTAACCGCTTCGGACAACACCGGTCGGGGTGGGCGCGCCGAAGGCAACCTGACGGCACATGGCGCCACCGCCCAAGTCACGGTCTCTCTTACCGTGACGGGAACGGTGACGGGTCATTTCGTTTCGTCCGATGGCAGTGAGCCCATCCCCAACGCCGAGGTGCGTCTGCGGCAGGCCACGACGGGAAGGCTTCTCGGCTCGACCACGACTTCGAGCGGGGCGGACGATCCGGGGCACTTCGAATTCGCTCACGTACCCGCGGGTGCAGTGCTCGTGACGGCCATGGATCCATTGACCGGCCGTATCGGTGAGTCGTCAGGCGAGATTGAAAGTGAAGGCCAGGTGCTCGACCTCGAGATCCGACAGCTCGGCGCGGGTAATATATCGGGCATCGTCACGAGCGGCGGTGTCCCGATGGCCGGCGCGACCGTGGAGATCACCTCCACTACGGGTCTTTCCAGCTCAGTGGCCAACCTAAAGGCCACTGCCACCGCAGCCGAAGGAGGTGTCTTCAGCTTCGACGGCATCCCGGTGGGGAGCTTCACCTTGACGGCGAAGAGCGCCGGATTGACCGGCAGCTTTACCGGCGCGATCGAGGAAGACGGTCAAGAGATCACCGACATCGAGGTCGCTCTTCAACCGAGCGGCACCGTTTACGGGACGACGTACCGTTCCGACGGAACGACGTGGGTTCCGGGTGCCGACATGACTCTACGAACCGCGCGCTCGACCTCGAGGACCCACACAAGTGTGGACGGGGAGTACCGTCTCGAGTACGTCCCGACAGGTGCCGTCACGGTACGTGCCGACGAATCGGGAGGTGCCGACGCCGGTATTGCCGAGGGAATGTTGACGGAAGGTCAAGAGCTCGAGGTCGATGTCATCTTCAACGGGACGGGAACCGTCGAGGGCTTTGCGCTCGACTCGGAGGGTGTGCCTCTGAGCTCGAGTTACTTTGTCGACCATCCGGAGCTCAGCAATCCGTTGGTCCGCCTCACGGCGCCGCCGCCGTTTACCCGCAGCTTGACGACCGCCCTTGCAAGTGACGGAAGCTTCCGCTTCCTCTTTGTCCCTGTCGGCCAGTTCACGTTGTCGCTGAGCGTCACCGGCACGCCTCTTTACGGGGCCGCACTGGGTACGGTGGCTTCCGACGGCGAAACGGTCAATCTCGACGTCCAACTAGCTGAGTCGGGCTCGGTCACCGGGCACGTGCTTCGTCCCGACGGAACGACGCCCGCGCCCAATGCCATTGTCACCGTCACGGGCTCGGGTTTCTCGTTTACCGATCTAACGGACGCCGGCGGCGATTTCCACGTCAGGGGTATTCCTCTTGTTGACTTCTCCGTTCGTGTCGAGGATCCGTTCACGCGGGGCCTGGCAACGACTTCAGGCACGATAACGGCGAACGGTGAGACCGTCGATGTCGGCGACCTCGTCCTCGACAACTCGCCCATTGCGGTGGACTCCATCACACCGGCCGAGGGCGCCACTCTCGTAGATCCCGACGCACCCATCATTATTAGGTTCACCGATCCGGTCGTCTCCAACACGCTTCCGGGCCGATACGAAGTCCGTTCGGGGGGAAGTCCCGTCGTCACCGGCTCCAGTCTTTCCACCGATGGCCTCGAGCTGACGCTCACGCCGTCACCATGGCTTCCTCCAAGAAGCGACGTCGAGGTCTGGCTGAGTGCCGCGATCACAGACACGATGGGCCGCACGCTAGGCACGGATGTCCTCTCCACGTTTTCAACGGGCGGTGCCGTTGTGGAGGGCTTCGTCTATAGCGGAAGTACCCCCGCACCCCATGTCGATATGACGCTCACCGTTGGGAGCACACCGCAGACAGCGGTAACGGATGGAACCGGCTATTTCCGGTTCGAGAACGTACCGGTTGGAACGGCGGTACTTCAAGCCAACGACCCGGTGACCGGCTTGGCGGCATCGAAGGTCTTCGTCGTCGCCTCGTCCGATGGAGTCATCCGGTTTCTAAATGCAAGTTCCTGGTTGGTGCTTGCCTACACCGGAAACGTTACCGGGCAAGTCTTCCGTCAAGATGGGACTCCGACGGAAGCCGGGTTGGACGTCGTCGTGGCTCAGGGCGGTTCGTCCGTCGGCTACACCACGACCGATGCCAGTGGGAGCTACCTCATCAGCAGCGTTCCGCTCGGTGACTTCACCGTCAATGTGACCGATCCCGCCACCGGCGACCGCGGACGTTCGAGCGGCAGCTTGACTCAAGCCGGCGCGACGGCTCAGGTGGACGTCCAGTTGGCCGGTGTGGGTGCGGTGCGCGTTTACGTCAAGAACACGCTGGATGAACTGGTTTCCGGCGCGACGGCCACGCTTCGCGTTTTCACGCGTTTCGGAACCACCACGACGTACCAGAGCCCAACCTCCGAGCCGGATGGATCGCTACTCTTCGTCAATGTTCTGGCCGATCCTTTCAGCGTCGAAGCGGAAGACCCGGTCACCGGCCTCAAGGGCTCGGCTTCCGGCACCGTGGAGCCCGACACCGAGGTGAGCGTCGACGTCGTGCTCCAGCCTTCTGGCGCGATCACCGGCAGCGTCTTTGCCACGGATGGTACGACGCCCTTCTCCGGCGCCGTGGTGAAGCTCTACCGCGAAAGCGGCAGTTGGATGAAGGCGACCGAGGTCACCGATGCCAACGGCGAGTTCCGTTTCGATGTCGTCGTCGTTTCCGACAACCCGCACCGCATCGACGTCGAAGTCGACGACCGGCTACGCGCACGACGGCGCGGCATCAACGTTCCGGTGGACGGCGAGGTCGTGGTGGACATCGCGCTCGGCGGTCTCGGTACGGTGACCGGACAAGTGCTCCCGCCATCGGGTGAGATCCTCTCCTCGTACGTGCGTGTCGACCTGACGAGCCTCAGCCCGGACCTCGGCGGCTTCTTCAGCGACCACGAGGCTTCCGACGGAACTTACACCATCGAGAACGTTCCCGTAGGAGCCTTCAGGCTCTCGGCCCACGACTACACCGGAGGTTTCCTTGGAGAAGCCGAGGGTTCGCTCTCGGCCGACGGCGAAACGGTGGTCGTCGACATCCAGCTCGTGGACAACGCCCTCAATTTGAGCTCTCCCCAGAGCCTGAACGACGGCAACGGGCTCATCTATAGAATCGGCAAGAGCGGTGCGCTGTCCCAGGGGAAGAACGGGCTATTCAGTGCGAGCGACTGGGGCGGGGCTCATCTGGAGGTCACGGTCGATGGTGCGACCACTCGCTTTGCGGGAGCCGACATCGGTTCTCAGGAAGAAGCCGGCCGTGAGATCGCAACCGCCGTCGAGCAGATCGCCGGCCTCAACGTCCAACGGAAGATCTTCGTTCCACCAAAGGGCTACTTTGCACGCTACCTGGAGGTGTTCGAGAACACCACTTCGGAAACGCTCGCGTTCTCCGCGTCCGTGGTCTCCAACATCAATAACGGCAACGGCGGTGCCCCGTTGGTGAAGTCTTCGTCGAACGGCGATGACGTACCGGACCTCGCCGATCGCTGGTTGGTCATCGACGACGGTTCCAACGTCGATCCCTTCGAGGTCTATAACGGTCTACCGACGACGGCTTGGATTCTCTCGGGTGAGACGACGTCCCTGGCACCCGCCGCCGTCGCGTTCGAAGAGAACGTGGGAAGCTCCGACGGCAGGCTCACGGTGCAATATGACGTCTCGATCCTACCCGGGGAGCGACTCGTCGTCATGCACTTCCTGGCTCAGCAGTTGACGGTTGAGTCCGGTGAGGAAGCGGCCCAAAGACTGGTGTTGGTGCCCCCCGAGGCACTGGACGGCCTCTCTCTCGATGAGTTGGCAGACATTGCCAACTTCGACCTGCCCGAGGACGGAACGAGTCCGGTGGAACCCCTCGTGCCGCTGGACGGCATCGTCACCGGCACCGTCTATGCGCACGACGGGGAGCATCCCATCAGCGACGTTCCAGTGGAATACCAGAGCGGGCACATGCTCTTCCGGCGCATTCGGACGTCCGCATCCACGGGCAGTAGCGGTACGTTCGGCTTCGCCGGAAGCTCGACTCTGGTCATTCCGCGCGTCGAGTACACGTTGAGCGCCGAGAAGTCCTATGGTGGATCCCACTCCGCGACGAGCACGGTGGGGAGCTTCACGGGTCGTGCGAGCTTCGGCCGCTCTCCGGAGAGCGAGGCGAGCGCCAGCAGTGCCATGCAGAACCACCCCCCCGAATACGCCTTCGATGGGGGTGTTGCCGCTTGGTACTCCGACAGCGGCGACGCCGCCAATCTGGGCGGGGCGCCGACACTCGAGCTCTTCATCCCGGCACCCGTGGAAGTCGACGCCGTTCACCTGGATACCTATGTGGGAACAAATGAGATCCATCGCGTCCGCATCGAGCTTTTGGGAAGCTCCGGCGAGCTCCTCTTCTCCACCGAAGAGGACCTTCCCGCTCCCGATCGCAACTTGGATCTCGAGCTCGACCCAGCGATCGCAGGAGTTCAAGCCGTACGAATGATCTCACTCCAAGACCAGGGGAGCTGGGTCGGCGTCAATGAGCTCACGGTTTTGGGCCAGACGACGACCGACCTCGGCTCGGCCGTACAAGATCTCGTATTCGAAGGAACCGCCGCCCTCACTGGAACCACACGCAAGGCGAATGGTGACGGGGTTCCATCGCGATTGACACTTAGGCTCGGGGCTTACTCGTTCACGAGAGATACGAACGCGGAAGGCAACTACTATCTCGCCCCCATCAATCCGAACGTCAGCCCGGTTGAAGTCACCGCCAGAGCGATTTGGGACAATCCGTTCTTCGAAGAGGTGGAGACCGCGACCCTTGTGGCCGACACCACCACCACTCTCGACTTCACCTATGCTCCCACGAGCCACGTCAGCGGACGGTTTCTGGCCGCCGGCGGTGCTCCCGTCGTCAACCTGCAGGTCCGGGTCGGCACTTCGGCGATGACGACGACGACAGACACCAACGGCGCTTTTGCCTTTCCGGAGATTCCGAGTGGCAATTACGCCCTCAGGATCGTGTATCACAACCGCGTCATCTACACGCCTTTCACCGTCAGCGCGCCCGCACCGCTGGTCATCCCCGACATCACACTTCAGGCCTTCGGCACCGTCGACCTCACGGTGTTGTACGACACCCAGGGCGGTCCGGCCATGCCTGCTGCAAGCGCCAGAGTGCGAAAACGCGATGCCCTCGAGACAAGCTTTGGTACCACCCTTTACACCAATGCGTCCGGTCAATTGACGCTCAACAACGTCGCCGGAGCCTTCACCCTTCAAATCACCCATCCCGCGAACACCTCCGTTGTTCAGGAAGTGACGGGCGAAGTGATGACGGACGGCCAAGTGGTGCCCATCACGCACACTCTCCCCTCTTTCGGGACCGCCGCAGGGACGGTTCGCCTGGCCGACGATTCCCTGGCTCTCAACGCGACCGTAGAGCTCGGTGGAGGCGTGACGCCTCAATCGACGAGCTCGCACTACAGCAACGGCACCTACACGTTCTCGAACGTCGAGGCCTTCCAACCGTTCACGATCGTGGCGCACCACCCAGCCCCCAACCGAGGACACATCACCGTTGAAGTTGCCGGGCAGCTCACCGGACAGGGCGACTCGGCCACCATCGATCTCAGCCTGCCACCCACCGGCACCGTGGACGTGACCGTCACGGAAGAAGACACCACACCCATCAGCGGCGCCGAGGTGTTCATCCTCGACAGCTTCAGCACCGAGTACCGAGCTGAAGGGTCCACCAATGCTTCCGGGCAGCGAACCATCACACTGGTACCGCAGGGTGCCTTTACGGTGAGAGCCGAGATCGGTGGTAACGTCATTGGAGAAGCCGGCGGAGAAATCACCAGCCACGATGAGCTCATCGAGGTCACGATTGTTCGGCCCGCCAACGCCACCGTGGAAGGCACCGTCGTTGCGGACGACGGGGAAACGCCCGTTCCCGGCACCCGGGTCGAGCTTCGCTCCGAGGACGGCTCGAGCTTGCTGGAATCCACCTCGACGGATGACGACGGCTTCTACCAGTTCGCCGATGCCCTACCGCGCGACGACACCGCCACGGTTCGAGCCGTCTTCTTCGGCGACGAGTCGATTACCACGGAGACTCAAGTCACCGCTACAGAGCCGGGAGAGAACTTGACGGCCGATCTCGAGCTCGAAGTTTCCGTCATCAAAGGGCGTGTGGTGGACTCGGACGGCTCGACGCCGGTCGCCGGAGCCAACGTCGAGCTCTACCCCGAAGGCACTTTCGATGAGCGGACGGCCGTTTCCTCCGACGCCGGCGAGTTCGTTTTCTTCAATGAGCTGCCGGGCACCTATGAGCTCGTCGCTGAGGATAGTTACGGCCTGAGCGCCTACAGAACCGCCGAGCTTCTCGCCAGCGAGGCGTCTGTTGTCCAAGACCTCACACTCCCAGCCTGCGGGACTGTCCAAGGCATGGTGACAGATGCTTATGGCACTCCACTTTCCGACGACTCCGTAGTCATCAGAAACGCCAACCTCCGGCAAGAGCGCGCGGTTTCACCCGAACCGGACGGTAGTTACCAGTTCGAGCGCGTGGCACTCGGCTCGTTCACTGTGGTCTACGACGACTGGACGTTTTTCAATCCGGTTCCTGGGTCGACGACCGGGACGCTCGTGACACCGGGCGAGGCGGCAACGGCCGACATTGTTCTTCCACAGGTCGGATCGGTTAGTGGCCAGTTGCTGGACTTCGACGGAACGCCTAAGAACACAGCAGGCGAGTTCACCCCGCTTTATATAGAGGCCTTCCAGCATGAATCCGACTTCGGCACTTACTACTGGGAAGGCTCCGCGCACATTGACGGATCATATTTGACGGAGGACGTGCCGACTGGAGAGGTCGCCGTCACCATTTACGACGGCTTCGACTCGGGGACTGCTACCGGTAACGTTGTGTCCAGCCCTGACACGATCATCAACGTCCAGCTCGGCACGTTTCCCGACACCCTGATGCTCAACGTTGGTTTAGGCGATTATGAATACATTGTCGGGGATGGAGCCGTCTACGTCCAAGAGGGAGAAAGTGGCTACACTCTTTCCGAAGTTTCCGTCAACAAAAAGGACTTCTCTTGGCTTGAGCATCGAACCACCGATCTGTCCGACCGCCAGCACATCTTTGGTCCGGTGCGCACATCTGGGCTCCAGCACATTCGCAAGGTGTTCTCCCCCGCCGGAGCATCGTGGATCCGGCACCTCGAAATCCTCGACAACCCAGGACCCACCGACATCGAAGTCACTGTATCGCTCTCCGGTGAGGCCACGGCCGACACGACATCCTCCGGCGACCATCGTCTCGACGCCTCCGACCGTTGCTTCATCGATGCCTCCGGCATCGCCATCGTCTATGGCGGCACCACCGGAATCATTCGGGCGCCCGACGCGACACGCGGGGAACCCCTGTATTACGAACTCGAATGGCGTCGCCTAACAGTCCCCTCCGGCGGGCGCGTCGTTCTCATGCACTTCGTCGTACTGACTGGAGACGCAATCACCGCCGAAGCTCAGGCGGAAGTTCTATTGGGACTCACCAATCCAACCGCCTACGCCGACCTCACCGCTGAGGAGCGCTCCCAGGTGGTGAATTTCGTGATTCCGCAATGATTCGAGAGATGAGCGAGATCCAGATGCTGCGCAAAAACAATCGATTTGGATGGTGGGCGATAGCGGCGGTGACTTATTTTCTCACCGCGACTCCACACGCCACCGCCGATGAGACCCTGTACGCCATCAAGGATAGTTTTCTCACGCAGTCGTCGAGGAACACTAACGAGGGCGGCAACCATGTTCTGAGGCTCAGGGCATTGGGAAACAACCGTGCAATAGTGGCCTTCGATCTGTCGAGTGTCGACTTGACCGGACTGACCAAGGCGACGTTAGTGCTTACAATCTCGGATGCCTCGACGAACTGGGGTTCCGGCCGAGCCATCAGGGCTCACCGTCTCCTCGTCCCCTTCTCCGAGGGCAACGGCTGGAACGTGGGCGGCAGTATTCGAGGTACGGGGCCAGGAGTAACTTGGACCTGCGCAACGGACGACGACATTGGTAACCGATTAAGAGACTGCTCGGAGACTTGGAACGGGGGGACGTTTGCGGAAGCCACGTCGGCCGCATTTATTCACACCAGTGGAGCAACAGGCGAAGTGACGTTCGACGTGACTCAGGATGTTTTGTTGGGAGCACAAAACGGCTGGCTGGTAAAAAAGGAACAGGAAGGTCTGAGCGGACGGGTGGAGTATTTCTCGCGGGAGGCCGCCGAAGCGGCGGGGATTCTCGTTTTGGCACCTCGTCTCATCTTGGAAGGCATGACAGCGAACCAGCCCCCTGTGGCAGAACCCGACTCGGCTCTGGCGGTGCAAGGTGAGCCCATCACGGTCTCCGTCAAGGCGAACGATTCCGATCCCAACAACGATCCCATCAGGGTGACGGCGGTATCCGAGCCGGCGCATGGGATAGCAGTTTTGAATCCGGATGAGACCATCACCTACAGGTCGGATGCGGATTGTTCCGGGACCGATACCTTCACCTATACGCTGGAAGACAACGCTGGCCTCACGGCCTCGGGAACCGTGACGGTTCAGGTGGGCCGACCTTACTTGACGACGTTGGAGGTCCTCCAGGACAGCTATCTGAGGCAGTGGGCACCGAATACGAACGAGGGAGGATCCTCAAAGCTTCGGGTGAAGGCCTTGGGCAACAACCGAGCATTGGTGAAATTTGACATTGGCGGGGCGGACCTCGCCGGCCTTATCAGTGCTCGATTAGTGCTGACGGTTTCCTACGCCGCCGACAACTGGGGCGACGGACGTCTCGTTTTTGCCCACAAGCTTCTTTCCGACTGGTCGGAGGGCAACGGCTGGGTCGACGGCCGAACATATCGAGGAACGGGAGCCGGCACCACTTGGAGATGCCCATCGGATACGAATATCTCGAATCATGCGGCCGATTGTGGCGAGGTTTGGAACGGGGGGTTGTATGCGGCTCCTACTGGTGAGGGTGTGGTCCACACCAACGGCATGGTCGGTGAGGTGGTTTTTGATGTCACAAAAGATCTGAAAGCCGGAGCGGCGTTCGGGTGGATTCTCAAGAAAGAACTCGAAGGCCGACCGGGAAGAGTGGAGTACCACTCGCGGGAGTCGGCAGCGGCATTGGGTGATCCGTATCTGGCGCCGAAATTGATTCTGGAGAGGATTCCTCTGGAGAATCAAGGCCCGGTAGCCGTCGATGACGAGGCGTCGACTGTCATTGGAGCCCCGGTCACGATCGAGGTGCTCACCAACGATACGGGAGAAGGTCTTTCCGTAACTGGCGTAATCGATCCTCCGAATGGCGTGGCGGATGTCGCTGGCGGGATATCGATTACCTACACACCGGATCCTGCGTTCATGGGAACGGACAGTTTTGTCTACACCGTGACGGACACGAACAGCCAAACGGACACCGCTACCGTCACCGTCACGGTGAGCGCCCCTCCGCTGGTCGTCGTGGGCGACGTGGCGACGATGTTGGCCAATACAGTGGTCACGATCCAGGTTTTGGCGAACGATTCAGGTTATGGATTGAGCCTCAGGGATGTGACGGCACCCTTGAACGGCATGGCGGTCATCGATGGAAGTCAAGTGACCTACACGCCGGGCACGGATTTCGTCGGGACGGAAACATTTCAGTATTCGGTGACGGACAGCAGTCTGGAGACAGCCACCGCGACGGTTACAGTTACTGTCAATGCACCTCCGCCGGTGGCCGGTGACGATGCGGCTTCGACCATTGCAGGAGCTCCGGTGACGGTGGCGGTCCTGGCCAATGATACAGGTCTTGGCCTCACTGTGACCGGTGTGACGGATCCTTCTAGTGGAACTGGGGAGATTGCAGGGGGGTCTTCGGTCACCTACACACCGGATGCAGGCTTTATGGGCACGGATTCGTTCACATATACCATCACCGACGTCGCATCGGTGACGGCCACGGCCAATGTCACGGTGACGGTGGGCGCACCACCGAACGCGGCTCCGGTGGCAGTGGATGACACGGCGACGACATGGGAAGGTCTCGAAGTCATTATTGATGTCCTCTCTAACGACACCGACGGAGACAACGATTCATTGAGTGTTCCCGAGGTAACGCAGCCATCGAACGGCTCTGCCACGGTGAATCAGGACAACACCGTGACCTATACACCGGCTCAGGGCTTTGCGGGCACGGACACACTCATTTACACGGTCAGCGACGGGCGAGGTGGGACGGATATGGGCACCGTCACGGTCACAGTCAACGATGATGCGGTGCCGCCAAAGATCACTCCCTCCTTGGATCCTTTGCCCAATGCGGCGGGATGGAACAACTCCGATGTAACGGTGAGGTTTGATTGTTCCGATGCGGAAGGCGGTATCGAAACGTGTACGGACCCGATCACGCTCAGTTCCGAAGGAGCCAATCAAGAAGTATCCGGCATCGCGACGGATCGTGCCGGCAACTCCGAGACGGCGACGGTGGTTGTCAGTTTGGACAAGACGGCTCCGAGCGTTTCTATTACCGTTCCTTCTTCAGGAAGAAGGGGCCAGGCGCTGACGGTTTCGGGAACAGCATCGGACAACTTGGCTCTCGGCACGGCCGCTGTTTCAGTCAGCGGTGTGGATGTGGCGAGCTTCACAGACTCACCCTTCGAGTACACGTTCGGTTTTCCCCAGGATGCGGCTACGGGGAGCTTGGTGCCGGTGGGGGCTTTGGCTACGGATGCGGCAGGCAACCAGGCTCAAGCAACACCCGTGCAGATTGAAGTTCTAGGCGGCGGCTTCGTTTTCGGTGAAGTCTATGACGCGAGCGGTGGCGTTCCTCTGTCCGGTGCAACGATTTCCCATTCCATGGGAGAGGTTCAATCGGATCCTTCAGGGAGGTTTAGTTTCCTCACGGAAGAGGCGACGGTGGTGGTCCATGTCGAAGCGGACGGATTCACAAGAGCTGCCAGAGTCGCGTCAGTCGATTCTCTGCAGGGAACGGTCCTTCTAGATGCTCGTTTGACACCTCTCCATGAAGAAGTCACCACTATCGGTGCGGGTGGTGGAACGGTGACGAATGAGACGGGTTCGGTAGAGCTCACGGTGCCGTCTGGAGCCTTGGGCGCGTCCACGGACATGCGCGTTACCTCGGTTCCTCGTCATGGATTGGTCGCGCCTTTACCTTTGGGTTGGTCGCCGGTTGGGGCGATGGAGCTCGGACCGACAGGAACCGCGTTTGCGGTGGATGCGGATCTGAGACTCAGTGTCGGTGGTATCTCGGGCTTCAATCTCGTTTTGGCGCGTTACGACGAGAGCCTCCATGCCTGGATCACGGTGGCGGATGGGATCACCGGTGAGACCTTCGTCACCTCTGCCATTTCGTCGACAGGAGCCTATGCCTTTGTGATAGCCGACGAGGCACCGACGGCGCCCCCGGTTCCTGTGGTGGGAGAAGGGCTCGTGGGTGCGGAACCTGTCGATGTGCGCTTCGGGGTGTACGCCTCGAGTGAGGTGACACCGCAGGCGGCTCCGGTGAGTCCTGACGTGAGTGCCACTGGTTCGGTGGCTCTCACCTCGGTGGTGCCTTTGCCGAGTGGGACGGTGATCTCTGCCAAGGTGGCGGAGTCTTTTGAAAGCTTCGTGGAGGGCACGCTTTACACCGAACCTTTTACGCAGGAGATGCCGATCTATCGGTATCCCACAAGAGACGACGGCGAGCTCCACATGGAGTTTCCCGTCACACCGTCTCGAGAGGTGACGTTGACAGATATCGCCGAAGGGATGATCCATGTGGCGATCGAGACGGCGCCTTTGTTCTTGCAAGGGTCTCTCGTTGGTGCAGAAGGGGTCGTTCTCACGGGTGACGGCGATGCGGAACTGGTGGTGCCGGCGGGAGGTCTGTCACAGACCGTGGCGGCATCGGCCAACGCCTTGGATCCCTTGACGCTCGGGGTGGGATTTGAAGGCTATGGGCTTTTGGCGGCGGCGGAGATCGATCTGGGAGGAGCGACGTTATCTCTCAGTGGGACGCTTTCTCTTCCTGTGGCAGAGCTCGCGAGCACCGACAACTTGTTCGCGGCGAAGTTCCTCTACGTCCAGGGTCAAAGGAAGCTGCGTTTAGTGGGAACGGCCGCTTATGTCGATGGAAGGATTTTTTCTAACGAAGTGGACTCGGGCGGCATTTACTTGTTCTTCCAGTCCATGGAGTCTTTGGCATTCGTCCAGGGAATCGTCCGTGAATCTGGGACGCCGGCTTCTCTGGCGGTCGTGGAATCCTCCACGACGCCATTTGCGGATGTGACCACGAGCAACGGCGCCTATCTTGTCGGCGCGGTTTTGGATGAGACGGCGGTCACCGCAAGAAGTCTCGTAAGCGGCAACAGCGGTATCGTTACCATCACTCCTGCTGCGACGGATCCGGTCACTGCGGACATCGAGCTTTCCACTACAGGGCCGTATGTGACCTCCGTGACACCCCAGGATGGGACACTCGGTGTGGCGGTGGCGCCTTCGATTCGTGTGGATTTTTCTGAGCCGGTGGAACCGGCGACAGTGGCCACGAGCTCGTTCTCCCTCGCGACCGGAGGAGCTCCGGTTCCCGGACGGATTGTCTTGAGCAATGCGAACCGGACGGCCTCTTTCCTGCCTGATGAGACTCTCGAAACGGTGACCACGTACGAGATCGCTTTGACGGCGGACATCACCGACGTCAATGGTAACGGACTGCTGCCCTTTTCTTCTTCGTTTACCACACTCGATGAGACGGTAGCGGGATTCAATACCGATGCCGTAACGGTGAGCTTTCCCGATCAAGACGGTCTGGTCACCGTGGAAGCGCCACGGGGATCGTTTGAGTCGGGTGCATCGGTCACCCTCATCAATCAGACGAAGGCCGTGGTGGTGAGCGGCAGTGTCAGTGGAGACGGCAGCTTCTCGTTTACGATCGTGGCTGCAGTGACGGATGTGCTCCAGATCCGGATCGTAGACTCCTCGGACCGGGAAGTGGTCATCGACAAGACGGAGTACCGAGCTGCCGACGGACGGGTGGCCATCGGCGTCAAGGGCGGAAAGATCGCAGAGGGTGAGGTCACGCTGGAAGTTCCCGACGGAGCTCTTACCCAAGTGGCGATCTTTCGACTCACTCCCGTCCCCCAAGCCGCCATCGACGCCCTGCCGTTGGCATTCGGAGCGGGAGGCTTCGGCTCTGCCGTCGAAGTGGACATGGGAGACGCCTCTCTAGCTAAGGAAGCAGATCTGTCGTTCCCCGTTCCTACCGCAGCGCCTGTCGATGCAGACTTTGCCATTGTACGAAAGCTCGTGGAAAACGACGTCACACTCTACGAAATCATCGATCAAGCCAACGTGGAAGACGGGAGAGTCACGACGGCGTCATTTCCTTTCTTGGGCGTTTTGAATCCAGGTTTTTACCTGACGGTGTGGTATCCGCCGATGCCGCCGACAGGCAAGAACCCGATGGGGGTGATCACGGGTCTGGCCCGAGAGACTGATTTTTCACCGGTCAATCCAACCTACCTTCCCATGAAAGGCGTGAGGGTGGGGGCCGACAAGAGCCTCGGTTACGACAATGGCGACCACGTCACAACGACCAGAGAGGATGGAAGGTTCGTGCTGTTGGACTTCGCCTTTGGAACGCCGGGTGCCGTCGTGGACTTGGTTGCCAGCGATTCCAGAGGTCGTCAGGTTCGAGCTCAGGCCTTTGAAAAAGCCTCCGTCGCCAGCGAGTATCCCAATCTCAGTCGCTACCGCCGAACGGGGGATGTGGTCTTCAACTTTGAGCTCGGCTCCCCTCCTCCACCGCCGAGCACGATCACCATCCAGCTCTTGGATGCCGATGGCGACGCGATCGCCAACGGTTACGCCACGGTCAACGAGGCGTTGCTCATCCGGGTAACCTTCACCGAGCCGCCCAACTCGGCCAGCCTGAAAATCAACAGTTCACCGGTGGTTTTGGAGAACATCGATGATATGAACTGGAAAGCCCTTTACACACCGCTCGAGGCCCGGGGCTATACCGTGCTCGTCGAAACCATCGATGCGTTCCTCAATCCTGTTTCCGTGACCAAGAGCTTTCTGGCCGTGGTAGGGGCCGCTGGGAACGAAGAGTCACTGGTCGGCCCCCCGTCGCTGATTACCGATGCGTTGGTTCCCAACCCTGGCTCCATTGGAGTAAGCGTCGAACAGGTGCTCTCGGTACAGTTCACCGAGCCCGTGACCGGCGTCGCGTCGTCCACTGTCGTCTTGCGAGAAAAGGACGGACCTAGCGTTACTTTAGAGATCATCGGTACCGGAGCCGCGGGGACCGGTCCGGTTAACCCCTCCGATGAGGTGTACGCACTGACACTCACGCCCTCCCAAGGACTCAAATTCGCCACGGTGTATGAGCTGGAGCTCAGCGGTGGAATTGTGGATGTCGATGAGGGCAATAGCCTGGTACCCGATCCCACGACCATTGATTTCGCGACCTTCTCGCCGGGAGAGCTTGGAAAGGCGGAGGCCAATAACGCCATTGCTCTTGCCGTACTCGGCGACCGGGCGTTCGTCGTTCTGAACACCTATCCCGCCGTCGTACGCGCCTTCGATATTTCTGATCCCTTGAATCCTGCCAGCGATGGCGACACTCCTGTCGTCGGCATCTTCCCTCACATCTCCGCCGAGGCATCAGTGGACATCGGCTCCGGCCCGTCCGACCTCGTCGCGACACTTACAACCAACAGCTTCAGCGGCCAAGGCACCCTGATCGTGCTCGACGTGGGAGAGGAGACCCCACCGTTTCCTTGGGTGGCCGCGGTGACGACGAACCAGGGAACCGAAGGCTATGCCGCCGCACTGGATCTATACGAGGGCTTTGCCTACGTCGCCACGGGACCGAGCGGTCTCAAAGTGGTGGATCTCACCTTGGCCGCCGATCTGTACCGCAGCGCCACCCCGTTGGAAGTGAGCCAGGCGCTGAACACCACAGGACAAGGATTTGGGCAGGCCGGCATCGTTCATACGGTACCGATCGAGTATGACGGCGCGACTCTTACCGCGACAGCCGTGACGGCCAAAGACACCGCAGCGGGTAGGGTGGCCTTTGTGGGCGCGCGTTCGCTCCAAGCGGGATCTTCCACCGGGCACATCACATCGGTTTCTCATTCCGGCGGCTACGTGCTCCAAACACTGCCCCTGCCCATGGGCTGGATTTACGGCATCGGACTGACGAGCGTGGGTGCTCGGGAGCTGGCGGTGATCGTTGGTAGCGCCATCGGGGGCGGCGGCACTCTTGCCGTCGTCGACGTCACCAATCCCTCAGTGATGACTCTACTGAGCTTTTCGGAGCTCGAAGGCGGTGAGGGAGCGAGCGTCAGCTTCGACGCCGAGGGGACGACGGCCTTTGTCGGCAGTACCGGAGGTGTGGAAAGCTTCTCTTTGGCAGATCCGGAGGCGCCCCAGTCGATCGGCTTTTTCGGTAATGTGGATCCCCAAACCTCGATAAACGGTGAAGTGCTGGTCTCGGCCGGCCCGAATGAAGGCCTCAAGCTCACCGCGTTGGACGTCGTCCCCGTGTTAAGTGTCTATCCGCCCGTTCTCATCACGGACGATTTGCTGCAAGTCGTCCATCCAGGAGAGTTTCGTTTGAGAGTCGTCCCGGCGAGCTTCGATGTCATCTCTGCCGAGGTGGACATCTTTTCCGGTGACACCGTGGTTGCGACGGTCCCCGGCGTGCTTCTCGACGGCCAGGGATCGGCGCTTTTCGACACCGGCCTCGTTCTTCCCGCGACCGAGCCCGTGGCTCAGCTCGTATTGAACCGGGGATTCCCCTCCTATGAGAAACGCTCGGTCCGGGTTCCAGTGGATTTCGAGCCACTGATCTATGGGGTGAGCCCCGAGATCCACGTCAAGCTCGACGTGGACCTTGTCAACCAAACGGTCTGTCTGCGTGCCCAAGACCCTATCCGATATCGTTTGGGAAGTTCTGCTAGTGTGACGATCTCGCTCATCGTTGATGGCGTAGAGACACCGGTCTTCAGCGATGAGATGACACCCACCCAAGGTGACCCGAACGAGTACTTCATAGACGACATCAACTTGTTTCCGCCGCAGTCGGCAACGTACCACTTCCGTATCGTAGCGGCGCTCCCTCAGGATCCCACCGTGAGAGTCGAACGGGTGGGAGAGATCAAGGTAGCCGCGGACACCTTCGCAACACTGCCGGTGGGACACACCTTCGCCAAAGGGGTGGATCTACTCGACGGGCACCTAGTGGTATCAGCTACGGATGTTCGTATCCCGGGACGACTCCCGCTCGAGATCACCCGAACCTATGGCAGTCTGGGGAGCTCCGAGGAAGGAGCGATGGGTGCAGGGTGGTCCTTCAACTACATGTCGACCCTCATCATCACCGGCTGTGGTTATACGATACGGGGAGGTGATGGAACGGGACAGCGCTTCATCAAAAACGGCAATGAGTTCATTCCGCAGAAGGGATACCACACGACGCTCGTCGAGAATCCCGACGGAAGCTACGACTTCTATACCAAGGGGCGCGTCCGTTATCACTACATGGACGATCTCGTACTCGAGAACAACCCACTCTACGGCGGCGCACTCTCGCTGGACTACATTGAGGACACCAACGGGAACAGAATCAACGTTGGCTACGATAACGAAAGGAAGATTACGGAAGTCCGCGAGGTGTTTGCGGACGAGACCGAAGGCCGGTCTCTCGGCTTCCAGTACAATACCGTCCTCGGTGAACCCCGAGTCGTGCGCATCACAGGACCCATGGGCCTCGAGATTATCTATACTTACGATGCCCTAGCCAACTTGGTGAGTGTCACTCGAGCCGAGCGCATTCAAGGGTATGAGTATTCCGTGACCAGCACCCTCGACCGGCACAACTTAACGGCCTACGTCGATCCGAATCAAAACCGGACCGAGTACGAGTACTACACGGAAGCTGATGCGTTCCCCGGCGAAACACCGGATCCCCTGAGCGTAGGCAAACACGAATGGGTCAGGGAGGTCCGTGAAGCGGCCGGCGAGCCCGCGCAGGCCACGACGTCTTTCATCTACGACCTCACGGAGATCACGACCACTGGAAGATTCATCACGCACGTGACCGATCCCAGGTCCAACACCACCATTTACCGTTTGAACCAAAACGGCTCGCCCCTGGAAATCGAAGAGCCGGGCGGGATCTTGACCACGATGGAGTGGTCGTCGCACGATATCTACAAGACAAGAGAAATCGATGCCGAGAACCGTAGCACCCGCTTTGAATACGACGACCGCGCCAACCTCACCAAGGAGATCATCGAGACGACGGAATTCGGCGAGGTCATCACCGAGTTCGACTACGATCCGGTCTTCAACAAAATCACCTACAAGAAGGATGCCGAAGGGCGGGAAACGGTTTTCGAGATCGATCCAGCCAACGGCAACCTCCTCTCGATCACAGATGCGGAGCAAAACGTCACCCGATTCGACTACGATCCCGACAACGGCGACCTTGAGCACCAATGGGATGCCCGAGGGCACCGCACCCGGTTCGACTATGACGAGAACGGGAATCCGACCTATATCGAAGACGCGCTTGGCAACCGCACCTATCACATCTACGACGAAAGAAGCCGGAAGATCTCTACCGAGGACAGTTTTGGCCGAACGTCGGAGTGGATCTACGATGCGCTCGACCGGATTCATATTCAACGACGCTTCGATGACAAGGGGTCTTCCGCCACGGAAGAGATCACCACGACCTATTTCCCAAATGGGGAGGTCCAGACACAAACGAACGGGTTGGCGCTCGTGACCATGAACGTTTTAGACGGGCTCAACCGGGTCCGGGAACAACGGCAAAGCGGCGGAGACTTGGATGCCGAGCTAATCACCCTCACCGACTACGACGGCAACGGGAACGTAGAACAGCTGACCGACCGTCGGAACGTGGTGACTGACAACGACTACGACGAGCTGAACCGTCTGATCAGAGTGACCGTGACTGGATCCTATGGCGACCCGCAGGTGGTCTCTGAGGTGGGCTACGACGATGTCGGCAACAAACGCTACGAGATCGATGTCCGGGGAAATCGGACGGATTTTGTCTACGATGAGCTCTACCGGGTGCGTGAGCGGAAACTGCCAACAGATCCAGCTAGTCATGTCGAAACTTTCACTTACGACTTGGTCGGCAACAAAATGACCCAAAGCGACGCCAACGGTAAGGTCACGGTATTTGAATATGATGGGCTGAATCGCATGACTTTGAAAACCGATCCGGAGCAAAATCAGATTCGGTTTGGTTATGATGAGCTTGGCAATCTGACTGAAGAAGAAGACCTTACACGTGGATTGTCGACAGCGGCGACGTTTGATCCGCTAAATAGGCTTCTATCTCGGACAGTGACCGCCTCGGCACCGAACGCTTTTGGTTACGTCACGACGTTCGAGTATGACGACAGCGCGCACACCGTGGTCGAAACCGATCCTCGCCGATTCGAGAAAACGACTATTTTGGATGGATTCGACCGTGTGCACGAGGTTCAACAGGAAACCGGCGATGGAGTGCTCGTCACCAAGACTTACTACGACGGCAACGGCAACGTGGAGCGAATTACCGACGCGGAGAACCGCACGACGGAGTTCGTCTACGACGGCTTGAATCGTTTAACGGAAACGCAATTTCCGCTGGGATTGACGTCCGATGTCGAATATGACGGAGAAGGCAACAAGACGACTGAAACGAACCGTCGGGGGCTCGACACACATTTTGAGTACGACAATCTCGGACGATTGGTCGAAACCCGGATAGAACAGCCCATCACCCAAACCGGCGGTCAAAGTGAGCTCGCGCTTGCATCGATCGTCTACGACGACGCCAACCGCAAACGTACTGAAACGGACGCCCGCGGCCACACCACCACTTACGAGCTCGATGAGCAGGACCGTGTTGTGAAAATCACCGATCCTGCCGATGAGTATTTAGAGCTTGCCTACGACGGGGTCAACAAGAGGTCCGAAACCGATAAACGGCGGAATACGACGCATTTCGAATATGATGGCTTGAATCGCTTGGTGAAGGTCATCGATCCCTTACTTCAGGAGCTCCACACGGACTATCGAGACGCCGAACGACAGGTCGTTGAAACCGACAGGCGGAACATCGAGACAACGAACCAGTTAGACGCTTTGGGACGTCTCGTTTCGGTCACCCGCTCCGGCGTCGTCTTGGAGCGGCACGATTACGACGGTAACAACAACCGTGTTCTGTCGGAGGACGCCAATGGCAACAAGACTCAGTTCGCCTACGACGGGGCCAACCGGCTAGCCAGAAGAACTGCTGGATTTGAGACTCCATTGGCCACGACAACGACCTTCAAGTACGACCGGGTTGGGAATTTACTGGAAGAAAAGGACGGTCGGATCACCGGGCAGCCGTTTGATGTCAAGAACACTTATGATGATCTCAATCGGCTCCGTTTCGTCCAAGACGCAGGAGGCAACATCACTGAGTTCGAGTACGACGAAGATGGGAATCGGACAGCTCAGATAGAACCCAGCTCTGAGCGGACGGAGTACGATTTTGGGGAACTAAATGAGCTCATCGAAGTTCGCATGGCGGACGGCGGAATCTACCAATACGAGTATGATGAAAATCGTAACCGGATCGGGCAGACGGACGGTGAAGATCACGTCGTCACCTTCACCTTCGACGCCCTCAACCGTTTGGATCTGATGATCCAGGATCCGGCCGGTTTCAACTACATCACCGACCATGATTACGACCCAAACGCGAACCAGATCAAGCTCACCGACCCCAAAGGTCAGGTGACCGACTATTCCTACGATGAGCTCAATCGGCTGACGTCCAAGGTCTTCAGCCTCGCTGCGGGCGATTTCGAGCTCTACACAAGAACACACCAAGTCGACTACAACTACGACGAGAACAACAATCTCACCCAGGTGGACGAGCATCGCTCTACGGGCAGTGATCCGGTGGAAGTGGTTTCCAACGTCAAAACCTACAACGACCTCGACCGAATCGAGACCGAGAGGGATACGACCAACCGTCAGCTCACCCATGACTACGACTATCAAGGCAATCGCACGCTCCTCGTCGATCCCGATGGCAATCGGACCGTCTACGAGTACGACGCTCTCAACCGACTCGAGACCATTAAACTAGAGGAAGACACCGCCAACGAGCAGGCCGTTCGCTACACCTACCACCCGGATGGACTGAAGCACTCGGTCTACAATCCCAACGGCACGACATCGACCTATGGGTATGATGCCGCAGATCGGGTGACTTCGATCTCGCACTCGGGTCCAACGGGAACCGTGTCTGCATACGGATACATGTACGATCCAAACGGGAATAGACTCCAACAGGTAGAAACCAACGCCGGTAGGACAGAGACAACAACCTACGACTATGACGATGTCAATCGGTTGACAGAGGTTACCTACGAGTTTGGGACGCCCACCGCAAGGACGACAACGTACACGTACGACAAAACTGGCAATCGACTAACCGAGCAGCAACTCGAAGTCCAGACCTCGAATATACTGAAGGACTTGGTCTACGACTATGACGAGATCAATCGGCTAGAAACGATTACTGACAATCTCGACGCCGCTGAGAATGTTGCCTACCAATACGACGCCAACGGAAACACCACATCGAAGTTCAAAGCGGGAGTCGAGACCACGTACCACTACGACATCCGGAATCAACTCGGCGAGGTGCGAGAGGATACCAACGTCCTTGGCCGTTACGGCTACGACTATGACGGTCGAAGGATTCTTAAAATCGGTGACGACGGTCGGCGGCACTACACGTATGACCAGCGTTCTGCCATCACTGAGGTCGATGATGCAGGGCAGACGGTCTCTAAATATGACTACGGGCTCGACCAGCTCGTCAGCCTGAGTAATCGAAACGACGGGACAAGCTACTTCCATCTCGACTTTCTCGGATCCACCGTGAATCTAACCGACGAGGCTGGAAGCACGAGGCAGAGCATCCTCTTCGACGCTTGGGGCAATGAGCGGGAAAGGAACGGTACCAGTGCCAACAGCTTCACCTACGCCGGATACGAGAAAGACGACGAGACGGACCTGCATTACCTCGGTGCACGCTTCTACAACCCCTCCGTTGGACGTTTCCTGTCAGCAGACCCCTTCTTGGGCCATGACGCTCCCGTGCCTTGGGCGGGAGAAATGCGTTATCATCGTGTCAACACGGCAGTGCTGAAGAGTTACTATCAAACGACGGCGAAAGTGCTACGTGCCTCCGACGCCGCGTTTCTGAAGAGAAAATTCGCATTCGACTCGTTAGCAAATGATTTAAGAAAGAATGCCGATCGACAGCGCGAAATCGCACGCTTCAATTCCTCAGAGGCGCTCGTTGCGGTTGAGACCCACCAAGGAACGGGTCCTCAAGCTTTCAAGGGAATCGCCCTGGATAGGAGTATTGATCTACAGGGTTCGCCAGGTGGTTCGGGTGCCATGGCGAGCCCGACCTATATCGACCTTATCCCTCCGTGGTTGGCTAGATTGGGAACCGACGAGACAGGGAGTGCGCGAGGATTGAATCGATACGCCTACGCTCTTAGTCGCCCGTTACGATTTACAGATACTTGGGGCTACTACTCGTCCGACGTTCACTATGGACTTACGAAATACCTCGCGATGCAAGCCGGGTTCTCGGAATCAGATGCGGAGACGCTCGCGCAGTGCGCAATCAAACCGGACCTAGACTTCAGAGATGCACTGTCTTTAGCAGAGACCATCGGTTCCCCCTTGTACAGCAAGAAAGTGAAAAACAGGGCTCGGGCGCTTGTGAGGGAGTGGCACTTTCCGCGAGATGCTGGAAGCGATGAAGTAGTACCAGGCAGTGCAGCGGCAAGGAAGAGAATTAATCGGGCCACCGAGTCAGGCAATTTAGTGGCTTTTGGCGAAGGCCTACATCCATTCCAAGACTCGTGGTCTCACCAAGGGAAACCACTCATGGGAGATTTTGGACACGCTCGGGAGCGGAGGGGGCCTTGGCCCGAGAGTGATTTCACACATCTCTTCCCGATTGACGCGCTGCGAACTGCGAGGGAGACGTATATAGCTATGGTGCGATTCATGAAGGAGAATCCAGGTCACCGGCGTGGGCGTACCGAGCACTTCAGGAATCTGGAACCGATGCTCCTTGACTTCATAATGGCGAATACAAAAGAAGAGAAAAAGATGGTTCTGGACGCCATGGACGTCGAGATGCCCGAGGACTATTGGAGCAGTCTTTCGTTGCCGGAGCGATAGGTGAGATAGTGATGGTCAAAAGCTTTATTAGAGCGTGCAAAACGCTAAGCATTACTGCGGCACTGGTGTTACTCTTCTTTGGCGTAACCTTGGTTTCGGACGAGCCCGTGAAGTCGGACGTCTTAAGAGCTGCCGCGTTTGTTCTTTACGCCTTGAGTTTGGTGCTGAACCTATTCCGGGTCAGAAAGTCCAGAGCCATTGTGCTAGCTGCCTTGCACGCCGCGGCTGTAGTTTACTTGGGAATTTCGCTTGTGAGAATGACGTTGATCGCGTTTATGGAAGCAGGAAGCAAGCTAGGTTTGTGGCAGTTTTTCTGGCCGATTGTACTCCTCCTATTAGCGTTTGCGAGTAGCGTCATTTTGAACTTTGGTAGAGCGAGGGGTGGCTTCCAGAATGGCAGTTGAGAAGTATTTCTGGTCGTTATGCAGCGGAGTGTACTGGCAAAATAGGAGTTGAATGCTGGGTCCGAGCGGCCATTTGGCTCGCCAATGGAGGGAGTTGAGCGAAACGACTGAAACGGGGGTCAAAACGGAAGGGATCAAGGCAAGTTGACACACTTCGAGTGAACCGATCGTGATGGCGAAAAACTATGCTGTCTGATTCAAGCGGTTTCTCGAGTCAGGATCGGGAATCTTCTTTCCTGATCGGGAAAAGCGACCTCGGAGGGCAATTCCGCCGTTCTCTCCGCCGGTCGATCGTGTGGAGGATGAACGGCACCCGACCTGAATGCAACAATTCAGCCGGTGACGTTCCTGCATACCTGATCCCCACTATTTGCAGCAACGCTTACAACCATTATTATTAGAAAGGGTCTCGTTACCACTGAAGCAGACGTGCGGTAGATGGATCATAATTCAGTCTCCGCCACCAAGCTGTTGAGTGTCCTCGGGGCAGGGGTACACCAGTATTTTGCGCTAGGCATTCTTCAGGCGGATGCCAAAGAAGGCTCTGACTACCTGAGGGCTAGCCTTCTCATCTTCTATTCCATAAGTTTCGGTCTCAACCTTGTGATTCCACCCAAGGTCGTTTCTATTGTGGTCATTGTCCTGCACACCGTTGGCGCTATAGTCGTTGTTGGTACGATTAGCCTCGTGGTTGGGTACACGTTTGGAGAATCTGGAAGCAAGGAGGGTTGGTTGCGCAACCTTGTAGGGCCAGTGTTTCTACTGACGACCTTTTGGGCGAGCACTGGCAATGAACCTAGCTCGCTTGCGGGGGAATCACTAATCTGGACACCCGGATGACGGCCCCATTTCTTGAATAGATCGGGAACTGCATGTTGGTGTCGGCGACAGTGGTCACAGTTCGTTGACTGGAACCAATAGCTTAAACGGTGACTGTCATCGTTGTTCACCACGGGAGGAATCATCGAGGCAAGGACAATCTCCTATCGTTCCCTGTGCCCGCGGAGCGGAATCCAGGACAAGGACTGGTTCGTCGCCGGGAACGACTCGGGGCCGTCAAAAACCTACCACTGTAAGGCAGGAACCATTCTTGACTCATGAAGTGTTAATGCGACAGACCGTCTTTGTTAGGAAACAGAGTTGACGGAAGGTATTGACCGGTACCGCTCCGGGAAACTCTCTGAAGCCTTTTTTCGTCGATCTTGTTCTGGATGAACTCGGTACCGTAGACACGCTCCGCCTCAAAGCGATTATGTCTTTTGCACAGCGCCCGAAGATATCGCTCCTCGTGACTACGATAGATCGCGAAGGGCCGCACATGTTCGATCTCGAGTCTCGTTCTAGCGCTACACCGCGTCCCGTCTGCCGACGTGTACTGGCACTGGTGGCCGGCCCGTTCGAAGACGCGCTCGCGTACCTCGGAGGGAATATAGCGCGACTCCGTCCTGTCCTTTTTTTCTGGTCGAGTCGAAATCTTGTCCGGACGAGATTCTGGACGACGCGCAGCTTTCGCGCGCTGCCTCTCGAGCCGCCGTTCACGTTTCCTCTTCGGATCCTTCTTCTCGAGAGAGATGTCGACGGCTCGCTCGAGAATCTCGGCCATGTGCTTCAAGGGATTCTCAACACCGAGCACTTCGGCCAGTCGCTCGAATTTCTCCTTGAAGTTCTTGTCGGCAGAGAAGCGGAAATTGAACCTGTCGGGGCGCGCCGGCTCGAGCAGGTTCGGAGAGGAGCTCGTTGGTCGAGGCCTCGGTGCCTCCTCGACGGAACGAGCCGCGCGCGGTGGCTTGGACTGCTCCCTCTCTCGCATTGTCTCCTGTTGTCCTTCGGGCCGAGCCACTTTTGTCTTCTCCACGGGAGAAGGTCTCTTGCGGATCGACGGATGGAAGACGGGCTTTGGTCTGAGAGCCACGAGATACTCGTCGACGGCTCTCTTCGTCATCCCGGTACAGTCCGAAAGGAGCTTCTCGACATTGTCTTCACGAAGGTGCGGCGCGAGGTGACCTGCGACCGTGAGGCTGATGCGGTTTTCGGCCAGCGATTGAAGGAGCTGAGGGAAACGTCTCGATACGTTCGCGACCTGGATCCGAAGCGCCACGGAGCCTTCGCTCAAACGAAGACGCTTCACGCAGTAGTCGAAGAGATTCTTGTACCCGCACTCGAGGTAGGTCTTTCTTCGCGACATCTCCGCGATATGAGCGATGAGAAGGGTAACGTTTCGTTTCTCGGCCCGAACCAACTTCTCGGCTGAGCTGGTGAGCGCTTCGGTAGAGAGACCTTCGAGCGACTTGAAGTACGCCTTGATTTTTTCCACCATGAGCTCTTCTCCTTACTCATAATATAAGCGACGATCTTTTTTCTTTTTGCGTTCGCCTCTATGGGACGTTCACGACCTTAGATGGCTTCGAAGTCTCCCAAACCGTTCGGAGCCGTGTGGGACATCACACGGCTGTAGGACGCACAATCTCGATCGCGCCTTCGGTATCAATTCACAGTGATGAGAGATCTTGTCAAGTCCAAAATGAATTAATTTGAAAAAATCAGCCAACGATCGCGCAATAGGTGGGACGACTTAGGGAAGAGGCAGAGGATAAACTCGACTACTCAACGTCCTTGCCTAGCGAGCGGCTCTGGATTCGAGCTTGGCGTAGGCATGGATCTCGAAATTCCAGTGAGATCAGTTGCGACAGAGTTATCGCGAACCACGCATTGGAAGATCAGCTAGTTGCTTGGTCGTCGCCGACGGGAGAGAAGGAGATCTCCAACCTTTGGTTCAACGCTGTCGCGATTCGATGGAGCATCGTGAGGGAATGGCCTTCGTAGTCGGCGTCTTCAAGACGAGCGATATCGGGCTGTTTGGTGCCTACGAGATCGGCGAGCTGTTGCTGAGTGAGCCCGGCTCCTGTTCGAGCCGTGTAAATGAGTCTAGCGACGTGAGCGTTAAGGGTTTCCTCCTCGATGAGCTCGCGCAACTGGGGGTCTTCTCCTGTCACGCGGGCGAGGATCTTAAGGGCGTCTTTCGTTTTGGCCATCTCAAAGCTCCTCCTCGTAGGTATGCCCATGAGGGTCGTTTTCGTAATATGTCTTTCGTTCGATCGCTCGCTCGATTTCCACAGCCGGCACTTCGGCACCCTTCGTCAGCGCGCGGACGAGAACAGCCACATTCCGGCCATGGAAAAATTAGAGTACCCTGAGGTTAACGCGGCCGCTTTTCGCCCGAAGTTCGTAGACGCCGTCGCGGAGATAGTTCGCTTCAGGTCGGTGTAATTTGCCGCCTTCTTCAGCGAGGGCGCAGATTTCGCGCTCTCCCTCCCGAGCTGCCGCTTCAAGTTGAGAGCGCGGCCGGCTCTCCCATGAGACGCCCCTCTCGAGCCACTTCGTCCGGATCTCGAGCTGCTTCTTTGACACTGTAGACGTAGTCTGCGAAAACAGCGTCAAACGATTGCCCTGTCAGGCGGCGCGCTTGCCTCGACGTTTTACGAGCATCGTAATGATTGGGACAATGATCGCGAATACCAGCAACCAGCGCGAATGGCGCGCGAGCAGTGAGCCCATACTGAAGAATCGACTGGATTCGAAGTAAGCGCGGGCTGCGTCGGTATTTGCATGGGCACCAATGGCAAGACCTCCGAGAGAGTATTCGCTGGCAACAGCCAGGCCTCCGTTGGCAGCCCATACGGCGATTGCACCACCACCGAGAGCAAACACACCAAGCGCCAGACCACCAACTGACCAAATGCCTACCGAAAGGCCGGCAAATGCCAACACCCCCACCGACAGACCACCCACACTGATGCCTCCAACGGCAAGCCCGCCCAGTGCAAAGACGACACCGAAGGCAATGTCACCGATAGCAATCCAGCCTTTTGCAATTCCGCGAGTTCCGGACGAACCCTCAGGCAGCCCGATCGCGATGTGAACAAGCGGCAAACCGAGCAAGCTTATTGAGGATTTGTAGTTCATCTCACCTCCAGCCCGACGAACTGACCGGACAGCCAGCATATCATCCCCTACCCGGAAGAGGATGTATAGACTCATCTCTCAGGTAGTTGCCGCTCGCTCTATCGCAGACCGCGTGTCGTCATCAGGCTGTTGGAGGAAAAGTTGAATTCTGTTCTCGACGCTCTTGTCGAGCGAAAAGCCCGTACTCGCCTGGGAGAACCTGCGGCGTTTGCAGTCGCTTGTCTTCATAACGTAGAAAAGGGGGAACGTTCTGGTCATACGGAGAGTATCGCCGGGTGTATTACAGACAATCTGTTCCCCCTTCCGAAATACAGCCGTTTGAGTTTACGTCTGTGAAGAAACATAAATAAGGATATGGTGGAAAACGTCATGCCCGAGATGAAGCGATTGTTCTTGCTCCTGTCTTGCCTCGCCTTGTGCTGCCCGTTATTCGCGGAAAGTCCGGAGCTCTGGGGTGACCTGTCGGAGGGCCGTCACGGGGTCGGGTTTCGATTGCTGCAGGAAATGGATCCTAGTCGATCGTTTCAAGGAAGGGCTCGCCCCATACGAATCTATCTCTGGTATCCAACCGGCAAGTCTATCGGGTCTGCGATGAGTTTCCGCGACTACGCGGACTTGGCCGCCCTGGATTTCGGAACCGATCAAAGGATACGGATTGGAGACGAGCCTATCGACCCGTCCCTTCCCTTCATAACGGGGTTTTCCGAGCAGGGGCTGGCCCGGCTGATGAGTAAGAAACTTATGGCGGTTGGTGACGCCCAGCCTGGGCTAGGACGGTTCCCCCTCATTGTTTTCGGCCAGGGTCTCGATTTCGAGTCGCCCTTGACCCACGTCGTCATGTGCGAGTACCTGGCCAGTCACGGGTTTGTGGTAGTGACAAGCCCCCTACTCGGGGTTCATTCTCGCCTGTCCGGTGTCGGGGTTCTAGACGTTGAGGCGCATGTCCGAGACATGGAGTTTGCCCTGGGCCGGGCACGGAGCCTGCCCTTTGTGGATGGAGCCGGTCTGGGCTTGGCGGGTTTCGATCTAGGCGGAATTTCCGCGCTTCTCCTGGCAATGAGGAATCCGGACGTGAGGGCCTTGGTCACGATAGATTGCGCCGTTCAGTTCGATGGTTTTTTGAAGGTACCTCACGAGTCGCCGGATTTCAATCCAGACCGCTTACGCATGCCTTGGATCCACATGATGAGTGAGAGATACGTCCGCAAAGACCTGCCCGAACTGGAGACCCGTTCCCTGTTCGCCCAAGCCAGGTACTCCGATGCCACCTTTCTTTGGGTCGACGAAGTAGAACATGCGAACTTTACTTCCTACCCCATGCTGGGGTTGGAAAAACCTCTACGGGGCAGGAGACCCTTCAAGGGAAATGCAAGACCTGCCTACGAGATGGTCTGCCGTTATGTCCAAAACTTTTTCGTTGCTCATCTACAGGCAGATCCACATGCTCTAGCCTTCCTCCAAAAAGAGCCCAACGACAACGCTCCAGTTGGCGTCACGTTCTCCCTGAGAAGGCATGAAGCCTCCCCGGCACCGCCCAACATGGACGATCTGATCAACTGCATTTTTGACAAGGGCTTGGACGAGGCACTGCGTTTAGCGAAATCGGCCCCCGCCGAGGAGACGGTGCTCGATACCGCGGCCCATAAAGTCCTCCGCTGGGGCAATTCCGAATGGGCGATTTCATTATTCCGGCTCAATGTAGATTTGTATCCGAAATCTTCCAATGCGTACGACAGCCTGGGCGATGCTTATGTGAAAAAGGGAGAGCTCGAACTGGCGCTCCGAAACTACAAAAAAGCCCTGGCCCTCGATCCGGAAGCCCAACATTTGAAAGATAAATTGGACCGACTGGAAAAAAACCAAGAGGAGAAGGCCAACCGCTGAGGATGTCGGCCTCGGCAACACTGACCTCTCACATGCCGCCGCTCACGGCTGTTTGACGCTAGAGAGTTGATCGAGCGAATCAGTGCAGGCTGACCCTTCTCGGGAAGGCGATTACAGTCCAATTTCTTCCCGGGAACGAATCGGGACAGTCATCACAACAACCGCCGTGGAACCAATAACTTATCAGGAGACGCCCTCACCGTTCGCAATCACGTATTGGAGAGAAAAACTTTGAAGAAGGGGGAATCTGTGTTTTTTTTCGTCTTCAAAGGATAGGATCACCCGTATCGGAGAGCGTATTGGTGGTGAAGCGTAAGCGTAATCGGTGGCCGACATGGTGGGACTGGGAACTCGAGTTCATACCCCATGTGGAAAAGCGAATGGCAAAACGGCACTTTACGGAGATCGACTTGCGCCGTATGATGGAACAAGCAACTGATTTTCGGCGTGATCACATCGAGGATCGCTGGGTTATTGAAACACGTTTTCGGCGAGAGCGATGGAACATCATCGTTGAACCGATACCGGAAAAGGAGACGCTCGAGGTCATCACCGCATACGAGGCACAGAATGACGAATAGGGTTCACGTGGATCTAGAAATCACATACCGGGATGGCCTTCCCAGGCTGGGTTATCTGTATCTTTCCGAACCCAGTGAAAAAAGTGAGCATTCGAAGCGAATCTCACCTGACATGGTAATCGACATCAACAACAAGGGTGAGCTCATCGGAATCGAGCTTCTGGACCCGGCGGGTGTGAACCTCGAGGCCATCAACAACGTCCTCAAGGAGCACGGACTCGAGCCCCTCAAAGAATCCGACCTCGCGCCGCTGCTTGCTGCCTAGCTGACAGCTCTAACTAACTACTTGTCCCGGCGACCTTGCCTTGAATGGGGCTCGAAAAGCCATCAATTGACCGTGATCTCTGAAGAAAGAAAAGGATTCGGTAACAGTCACCACGCCACCCTGCCTTCAATCAGCAGTTTAACTGGTGACTGTCGCCATTATTTGGCCCAGAGTTTTTTGAGGACTCGGTCGCGGCCGCAGCCGGTTCGGTAGAATTTGTACCGGATGGGGTTCTTCTTGTAGTAGTCCTGGTGGTAGTCCTCGGCAACGTAGAAGGTTGCGGCGGGCTCAATGGGTGTCACGACCGACTTGGAGAGTCGTCCCGATTCTTTCAACTTTTTCTTCGACGCTTGAGCGGCCTCTCGTTGTTCCTCGGAGTGGTAGAAGATCGCACTGCGATACTGATCGCCGCGGTCACAGAATTGTCCGGCGCCGTCCGTCGGGTCGATGTTGACCCAGAAGACTTCCAGAAGCTCTTGGTAGCTGACCTTTTCGGGATCAAACTCGATTCGAATCGCCTCGTAGTGACCGGTTCCACCCGAAGAAACCTGCTCGTAGGTCGGATTCTCCAAGCGGCCACCCGTATAACCCGACACGGTCGACTTCACCCCATCCAAAGCATCAAAAGGCGGCTCCATACACCAAAAGCAGCCACCGGCAAACGTGGCGATGGCCCAAACGGTCTTGTCTGTCTGCATCATGGTTCCATTGGCTGATAGCTCGGCGCGGTCATCGGTTACAACAATCCAAAATAGTCCCAAGAGGATAAGGGCGCTCAAGGTTACTGTAATGATGGCTCTCGTCTTCACCGCGCTCTCTCCTTAGTTGATTAATTTCTGAGTGGTGGAAGCTCTTCGCCCTCGGGAACGAACAGCAGCGCGACGCCGTTGTTACACCATCGCTCGCCGGTGGGCGGCGGGCCGTCGTTGAAGACGTGTCCCTGATGTGCCCCGCAGCGGATGCAGTGATACTCCGTGCGTGGCAGAACGAGCTTGAAATCTCTCTTTTTACCCATGTGACCGGGGATGGGCTGAAAGAAGCTCGGCCACCCGGTTCCGCTCTCGAACTTCGCGGAAGACTCGAAGAGCGGCAGGAAACAGGCCGCGCAGATAAAGGTTCCCTTGCGCTTTTCTTGATTCAGGGGACTGGACGTCGGCGGCTCCGTTTTGTCTTCGAACATCACCTGGTAGGCATTATTGTCCAGTAGTTCCTGCCATTCTTTCTTGGACTTCTCCAACTTAGCTATCTCGTCTTTCGATTTCTCGTTGTTATCCAATTCCGCACCCCAAATTGACTCTGCAAAAAGAAGCGAGAGTCCTGTGGCTCCCAGGAATTCTCGGCGTTTCATGGTTGGCTCCTTTGGCATCCTTCTCGAGATATGTTCCCAAAGTTCCATATTAGCAACTGTGTATCACGCATTGGTCACTTTTTGGACGTTGCCTTTGCGACAAATGGCGGCTCGAGCCAGCGACCCACCGTCGTCCGACTGCTTTTTTGACTTAGAATCAAACACTTACGAGGATTTGCTACTGCGCTCCACGCCTGTGAAGAGGACGACGACCGTTTCGTCGGCGCTCAAGATTCCCCGCTCGGCGAGCTCGAGAGCCCCCGCCAAGCCGGCGGTGCCGGTGGGATCGACTCGAATCTCCGTATGGCGATGTGCCGCCCTATGCGCTTCACGGAGTCGGTCTTCGGCAACGACCACGGGGAACCCGCCCGTGACCAACATGCCGCGCACCACCTCCAGCCAGTCATAGGTTTCGTCGTCGAGGATGGCCTCGGCAACGCTTTGCGGCGTGGTCGGCCAGGGTTGCATGAAGGACGACCGATGAGTGGCGGCATAGCGCAGTTGTTCTTCCAGGAGTCGAGACGGAATATGTTCCGTAATGAACCGGGCCAACTCCTCTACTTTCTCTGGAGGTGTCAGGGGGCCTTTGGCCTCCCGCCGATAGTGCTCGAGGATCCGCTCGACCACGCGACCGTAGGCCAAGCTCAGAGGGTATGCTCCCTCGGTCTGAACGGCATGGAACCGTGGTAGCCGCTCGATCCGTCCGCGTTTTCTCTCTCGGCAGAGCGCTTGGATGCAAGCACTCGCTAGCGCACCGCCCCCGACCTGAACGAAAATGCGATCGGGCCTTCGGTCTCGAGCCACCATCGCATCCACGATCTCGTAGCCGAGCGTTTCCCCACCCTCGATGGCGAGACCGTTCTCGTTTCCTTGACAAGCGAAGGGCAATGCCCCGGCTGCGACTTCGTCTCGAAAACGGAGGACACAAGGGTCGCCTCTACCTTCCGATTGCCGAGGACAAACGGACACCTCCGCTCCCAGTTGTCGAAACCGTTCGAGGATCGAAGCCTCTGCATGGGGCGGCACGAAGACTTCCAGTTCGCGTCCACCGGCTTGGGCCAAAACGGCAGCGGCCAAAGCGGCATTGCCGCAACTCGCTATCGCCAGGCGAGGTGTCGACCGCCGATCGATCCCTCCTAGCCCCGAGCGCTCGGCGACTTCCAGCCAAAAGAGAATCCCCATGAGGTGACGCCCCTTGTGCGTCCCCGAGACGTTTCCGGTCTCGTCCTTGATCCACAAGGCGCCCCCACGAGCTAAGCCGAGGAGACGTTGAAGCCCTTCGGCCTGGACGAGCGGAGTCACGCGGAATCCCCTTCCGTCCACTTTGACCAGGCTGCTATCGAACTCAGTGACCAGGTTGACGTAGTCACGGTCCGAAAAACCATGGGCAAGTCCCAAGTGATAAGAAAGAAAGGAGCCCCGGAATCTAATGAAAGGATTGTCTTCACCATCGTCGGAGGTAGACATCGAGCCCGATGTCGATGCCAACGACACCGAATCGACGTTCTTCGTCAAGACATGGTCCATGTCGTCATCAGGAAGCGCCCGCGGGCAGCGGAAAGGATAGGGTTCGTCGAGAGGTACCTGGTAGCCGCAACCGGCACAAACCATCGATGAGGTCAACGGGGCCAAGTTTCCTCCTCGACTCACCTGATGGTCCGGACGCAAGAGTGGAGGGACACGACTCGCCAGAAATGGGCCGCCGAGGCCGCGACCCGCACCTCAGTGCAACGCCACGACCCCGCCAACAAAAAGCGCTATGTGATTCGACCAAGGTGGTCCTGAGACCACCCAAGTCAACCTAACGGTACTACCAGTCTCGCCGACCGCCGCCGCCGCCACCTTCCCTTTTGGGCTTGGCTTCGTTCACTTTCAACGCTCTGCCGCCCAACTCCGTTCCGTTGACCCCCGCGATGGCAGCTTGCGCCGCAGCGGAATCAGACATCTCGACAAAAGCGAAGCCACGCGAGCGACCGGTCTCGCGGTCCCGGATAATGCTGACGCGCTCCACTTCCCCGTACGTCGCGAAGAGGTCCCTTAGCTGCTCATCGGTCAAATCGTATGAGCAATTGCCTACGTAAATGTTCGTCATTAGACAGACTCCTGAAAAAAGGCTGATACGAGGACTAAGGGAGGTGCGGCGACTTACCAGCATTACGATTCCACCGAAAGCCTCGGGCAGCCGACAAGCTGATTCTATCCACCAATGACGGTAGGCTGTCAAGGCTGAACCAGGTCAAAGGGGTGTCACCGTCACGGTTGGAGCGAGCGCATTCGGTCCCAGAGACTCGAGGCCCGGCTCTGAGCCTCTGAAACGATTCCCTCCCAGTCGGCCGTCACGAGGCGCCCATTCTCGACCACAGTACGACCACCGACGATGAGATGTCGAGGACGGTTGCCCACCCAGGCCGCTGCATCAGCGGCACCACCTACGACCAAAGGGGAGAAGCTCCGGGAGAAACACCCTCCGGCCAGCACCCAGCCGCCCGCGATACGTCGCTCCACATCCAATTCACGTTCTCCCCGTTCCTTTGCGGCCTCCCTCAAAGCCGTTTCCTCTTCATCCATCCGCGCCGGATAGCCATCGGTGCCCAGAGCGACATGTCGGCTCTCACCCAATGCCCAAGGATAGCCCACTCCGTTTCCAAGGTTGGAGCGTGGGTTTTGCACCAACCAACAGCCCTGCTGTTCCGCCTTGCGCACTTGCTCCGAACTTAGATGCACGCCATGGGCCAGGATGGAACCGGGAGACAATGCACCGAGTTGTTCCAATCGTTCCAAAGGTCCGTCGTATCCTCGACGCTCGGCATGGCGAACATCGATCAGATCCTCAGCGACGTGCACATGAAGCCTCGCCCCCAGTTCACGACAGAGCTCTCCGGCTTCACCCACGGTATCATCAGAAACAGTGAAAGAAGCATGGAGTCCTACCATACCTCTCACGAGCGGTCGGGTGTTTTCCTTAATGAAGCGACGGCATTCGTCCAGTCCGCGTCGAGCTTCGTCACGGCCCCCGTTGCGCTCGGTGGCTCCATAACAAAGGACGGCACGCATACCCAATTCCTGGCACACGTCGGCCAAAACATCTAGTGAACCCTCGATGAAGTGGGGCGACTCGTGATGATCGATGAGCGTTGTCGTCCCCGCTAGAAGTGCATCGGCCACATAGTAGCGCGCCGCCGATCTAAGTGTCTTTTCATCGAGAGCTCGATCCAGCCGCCACCAAATCCTCTCCAGGATTTCGCCAAAGTTGCTGGGAGCCTCTTTCGGAGGCGGCATTCCGAGAGGCACGAGACCACTGTACATGTGCGTGTGCGCATTGACTCGGCCCGGCCCAATGAGGGTACCTTTGCACTCCATCGGCAGGCTCGGCGATTCCCGGCGCTCGGTCGGACCGAAAGACCCGATTCGAGTTCCCGATGTCACCAGAACGTGACCTCGGCCGTCCGGACCCAACTCAGTCGCCATGCTTACCTCTCTTTTTCAATCTTCTGCAACAACGCATTGACTTTCGCGCGGTAGAGATTGTAGCTCGCCCGGTCCCCGTCTTCATCAATAACAACTCCCCAACGCGAGAAAACCGATGAGGACGGCGCTGAGTGCAGCAACCTTGGGCGGAGGAGGAATACGGGCCGGCAGGCCATTCATTTTTGGATAATAATCCATCCTTTTTGTCGTGCAAAGAAACATCGCAAAGAGCGTTGCTTCAAAGTTTTGAATTGTTGTTCAAAAAATCAAAACCGCTCCGACATGCTGGATCGAGATCCATGATCATGGATCTCGATGTAGAGAAACGGCGCTGCCGATGCCATCCGACACAGACCTTGTTGATGCATTCGCCCCGCAGAACTCCCTATGACTGCTTCACTAAAATGATGCCGCCGCCCCGATTCTGAAATGTAGATGGGGTCTCAGTCCTTCCAGGCACGCCTATTGCTCTACATCCTGACGAGATAGTGAGGGAGTGCGGACATACCCGGGGCGTAGACGAGTTCAACACGACCTAAAGGAGGCGGGTATGACCCATATCCAACGTCCGCTTACCCTATTCTTGGCCCTCGGCCTTTTTCTGGGTATCGGAGCAGCTTTATTCGCACAAGCCTATACCGGCAGCATCGTCGGTAGAGTGCAGGACCAAACGGGTGCCGTCCTTCCCGGCACGACCGTCACGATCAACTCGGAAGTTCTTCTGCAGCCGCAAACTGCCCTGACGTCAGAAACGGGCTCCTATCGTTTCGCTGAGCTTGCCATCGGAACCTACACGGTAACGTTCGAGATGCCGGGCTTTCAGACGCTGATCCGCGAGAATGTGATCTTGCAGTCCGGCGCGACGCAAACAATCAACGCGGAATTGGCTCTTGCCCAGGTCTCGGAGACGGTGACCGTCTCGAGCGAATCTCCGGTCGTCGATGTCCGTGAGACAGGGATCCCGCAAGCGTTCGACAACGAACGCCTGGAGAACATCCCCTCAGCTCGCGACCCCTGGGTCATATTGGAGCAAACGCCGGGGATGCTCATGGACCGTCAAAACGTAGGCGGCAACGAATCGGGTCAACAATCCGGTTTCTACAACCGTGGCACTGACTTTGCTCAAAACCAATGGGTGTATGACGGAGTCAACATCACCGACATGGGCGCTGCGGGCGCTACACCCTTCTACTTCGACTTCGGTGCTTTCGAGGAAATGAACATCACCACGGGCGGTCAAGACCCCTCTCAGCAGACCTCGGGCACGGGCATCAACTTCATCATCAAGCAAGGCACCAACGCCTGGAAGGGCCAAGGGTCTTTCTACGGGACCGGCCACCAACTTCAGGGCAGCAACATCGACGATGATCTTCGCGACCAGGGCGCGGGTGCAGGGGCTCCCATCAAGAAGATTCTTGACTACGGCATCGACGTGGGCGGCCCCATCCTTAGAGATCGTGCGTGGATCTGGGGTGACTACGGCGTCCAAGATATCAGCAAGGGAACACTCGGATTCTACATACCCGGGTGCGCCGATTTAGACGATCCTGCTTGCTTAGAGAACGACCCCACGATGCTCAGAAACTCCAACGTCAAGTTCAACCTTCAAATCACACCGAAGAACAAGTTCAACTTCTTGTTTGCTTACAACAACAAGACGCGGGGTACGCGGGGTGCAGCCGATACGAGACCCCTCGAGACGACCTGGAGGCAGAGCGGTCCGAGCTACCTCTACAAGTTCGAAGATACCCATATCGTGAACGACAACCTGCTCTTCACCGGCCGCTACGCCTACTTGGACATGTCGTTCGCTTTGGACTATCAAGACCCGAGCCTACGCGAGATTCAAGCAAAGTACGACTACAGTACCGGTGCTTATGCCGATTCCTATCTCGACTACTACACCGTCCGGCCCAACCATATTGCCAATTTCGACGGCAACTACTTTCTCGCCAACGCCCTCGGTGGCGACCACGAGTTCAAGTTCGGCTTTCAATTCAAAAAAGCACCCGTTGAGTCCTTTACGACTTACGGTGGGGACGCTTGGGCGGTCAGCGACGGCGGCGAGCCGCTCGAAGTATGGATGTACCGAAACAAAGCCGTGAACTACGAAGGGACGTTCTGGGCGCTACATTTCCAGGACATCTACACCAAGGGCAACATGACGCTGAAGGTGGGGCTCCGCTACGACCACCAGAAAGGGATAAACAACGAGTCACAGGTTCCCGCCAACATGGTGGCCCCCGACTTGATGCCGGCCGTCGTCTATCCAGGCGACGAAGAGCCTCTCATCTGGAAGAATCTCTCACCGCGCCTCGGATTCACCTACGACCTCACGGGAGACGGGAAAACCATTGTCAAAGCCAGCTACGGGCGCTACTACGATCTTCTCGATCTCTACTACTTGGTATCCGACTTCAATCCGGCCAGCGTCTCAGAAATGGATCTCCCCTGGGTGGATCTCAACGGGGACGGTAACGTGCAGAGAAACGAGATCGATCCAGACACGGTCTACTACACACGCAACTTCGATCCGTCGAATCCCGACAGCCTGGTGTCTCCCAACCAAAGGGACCCCAATCTCTCCGCGCCCGTCAACGACGAGTTCATCGTCGGTGCCGAAAGAGAGCTCATCCCCGATTTCTCCTTCGGAGTCAACTACATCTACAAGCGTTTCAGTAACATGCTGCAGTGGGATTATTACCATAAAGCTTACCGCAATGGGCCCGCTCGGCCTTTCGTAGGCATTCCATCGAGCGCCTTCGTCCCCGCTACCGAGGACTTTGAGGGACGGACCGTCACCTACTACGAGCTGGGGCCCGGCTATGAGGCCGTAGGCGAATTCCTTCCCAACTGGAACGACTACCACCAAACGTACCAGGGCCTCGAGTTTACGGGTCGTAAGCGTCTCTCCAATCGATGGATGATGAACTTCGGCATTACAATCAACTCCCACAAAGAAACGTACGAGACGCAAAATGCCATTTACAATCCCACCGGTGTCGACCTGCGGGAGGGCGGGCAGGTGTTCTTCAGCGGCCAGCCCTACATCAACTCGAAATGGGGCCTAAGGCTCGACGGAATGTACGAGTTTCCCCACGGAATCAGACTGGCCGGCAAGCTGAACGGGAGACAAGGCTATGCTTGGCTCCAGACATTTGAAAGCGCGAACCGAGCCGGCGGTATCGGCCGAATCGAAGTCCCGTTGGAGCCAACCGGAGAGCCGCGTCTCGACAATCTCTGGTACGCGGACTTACGACTCGAAAAGGCGTTCTTCTTCGGTCGACGCGATGTGAGCGTCATGATGGACATCTTCAACTTGCTGAACGCGAATCCGGTCTTGGATCGAGAGCGGCGCCAAAACTACGACACCGCGAACAAGGTCCGAGACGTCCTCTCCCCGAGGGTCGTTCGGTTCGGCGTTCGCGTGCGATTCTAACTTCAGACCGACCTAACCATGCTCCCGGCGGTCGCAAGACCGCCGGGAGTCAATCGCGATTGTCGACAGCATGCAGCGCCGCCTCGAGGTTCGCCCTTGCCTGCGGGTAGTCAGGCCGGAGCGCCAACGCCCGGCGAAAGAGAGGAACGGCCTTGTCGCTGGCACCGGCCTGCAGATAGAGGAACCCGAGATTGTTGTAAGCTTCCGCGTAATCGGAATCCGTTTCCATAGCCCGTTGGAAGGCCTTCTCCGCCTCCGCGTAGCGTCCCGCTCGGGCAAGAGCGATCCCGAGGTTATTGTGAGCAGGCGCAAAGGAAGGGTCGAGCCCGACGGCACTCTGGAACGCGCTTAGTGCGTCTTGATCGCGCCCCATACGTGCCAAAGCGTTGCCGAGCGCGTTCTGGACATGGGCGTCGCGAGGTGCGACATCCTCGGCTTTCTGGAAAGCGCGTAAGGCACCCTCCACATCGCCCTCACCCATGAGGAGATTTCCCAAGCTCAACTGGACTGAGGCATCGTTGGGATCGTTCGTGGCAGCCTCTTCGAGGATCTGAAACGCCTCTTGCTGTTGGTCCTGAACGAGCAAGGCATCGGCCAGCGTCAAGTACAAGGACGTGTCTGGGTGTGATTCCAGATGAGCGCGCAACAGCCGCTCTGCGTCTCGAGGCCTTCCCAGACCCACTTGTATTTCCGCGAGCTGAAAAACGGCACGCACTCTGCCGGGCTCGATCTCCAGGCACTTTTCGAAACCGGACTCTGCTCGGGCGAGTTGCCCGAGGCCCTTGTAGGCCAGTGCCAAGCCGTAAGCCGCATTGAAGTTCCGAGCCTCTCTTTCGAGCGCCGCATCGAATACGCTGCTGGCTTCTCGGTAAGCTCCACGCTGCAAGTAGAGGTTGCCAAGAATCGTGTGGGCCAACATCACATCGGGGTCTTCCTTCAACACCGCGCTCAGGAGCTCGCGAGCGCCATCAAAGTTTCCCATGAGATTAAGGGTGGTGGCCTCTGTCACGGAATTGAAGACCCCTATCTTGTCTTTTGGGTCGGCCAAGTTCCGCCAATCGTCCGCCGATGAGGGCACCGTCGTCGATGATGTGACGTAACCGAGGGCTTGGAGTCGTCGCTCCGTTTCAACATCGATGACACCGACGCTTTGAGCACGCGAGGGAGGTTCGCGGTCATACTCCTGGAGCTTCTCCTCATACTGCCGAACGAGCTCAGGTTGTTCGTCGTACACATTCCTCGTTTCTTTCGGGTCTTCTATCAAGTCGTAGAGCTCTCCTCTTGGCGCTTCCACGAACTTGTAGCGACCGTCTCTCAATCCCCTGAGCGGGGCCCAACCGAAGTGAAGGCGGGCATAATGCGATTCGATGTAGGCGGTGAGATTTGGTTCAAAATCGGAGCCATCGAGATGTGGCAGAAGACTGCTGCCTACCACGGAGGTTGGACTGTCAATGCCGAGCACGTCGAGCACGGTGGGCATCACGTCGATCGTCCTCGCCTGACTCCGAACATTCCTCCCACTCGTGATTCCCGGCAACTTGATGACAAGGGGAACACGCATCGTCGCATCGTAAATGAACAACCCGTGCCCATCCTCTCCGTGCTCTCCCAGTGACTCCCCATGATCACTCATGAAAACGATCATGGTGTCTTCGTAGAGCCCTTCGTCTTCGAGTATCGTGAGAAGGCGACCCACCAAGTCGTCGACAAAGGCCACCTCACCATCGTAGCGCCCGACGCGGTCCGAGCCATATTCACTCCGATAGGGCTCCGGCGGATCATAGGGCGTGTGCGGATCGTAAAAATGGATAAAGGCGAAGAAGGGCTTGTCGGATTGCGTTCGGATCCATTGGATCGCCGGCTCCAGGACTTCGTCACCGGATCTTTGGTTGGCTTGCATGGTGGTCACGGCGGCACTCGGAGCTTCGAATCGGTCGAAATAGGTGCCAAAGCCCTGCGAGACTCCCCAGCGCGAATCCAAAACGAAGGACCCCACGAATCCCCCTGTGACGAATCCGTGCCCCTGAAGGACCTCGGCAAGGGTTTCTTCCCCTTCACCCAACAGATAGCCGAAATTGTCGATGACGCCATGGTCGAGGGGCCCTCTACCCGTGAAGATCGAGGCATGGGCCGGGAGCGTCAGAGGGGTGACCGTCGCCACGTTCTCGAAAAGAACGCCTTCCGCGGCAAGGCGATCGATATGGGGAGTGCGTATGTCCCCGTACCCGTAGCAACCGAGATGATCCGCTCGCAGCGTATCGACACTGATAACGATGACACTCTTTGGGGGAGGCGGTGGCGAGCGGTCCAACCTTGGGTAGACCAGGAACGCTCCCAGCACAACAAGGGCACCAATAGCCAGGGGGAGATAAATACGACGAGGAGGGCGCTTCGTCAAGCTACGCTTCTTCGACTTGTTGGGACTACGACGACTCATCGGTGGCATGGTTCAGTGGCTAGCTCGAAGATCACGGTTTATTCCGGATTCTTCCCACACTCATGGCCCGGCCGGCGGGAGAATCCTTCATCGGCAGCTTGTAGTGTCGGGTCCCGTCGAATCGGGCGAGCGCCCCGGCGACGGCCGGTGCCGTGGGGACGAGCCCAATCTCCCCTACCCCCTTGGCACCAAACGGTCCTTCCGGTTCGGGTTCTTCCACGAGAATGACCTTGACGGTGGGCATATCGCGGGCCCGCAAAACGCCAAGCTCGCGAAGCTTGAATGTGGCCGGCATGCCGCCGGGACAAGGAAGCTCCTCGGTGAGGGCGTAACCCAATCCCATGTGGATCGAGCCTTCGATTTGCCCCTCACACAGTGCCGGGTTGACGGCCCGCCCGACATCGTGGGCGGCGACGAAGTGATCCACTCGGCCGGCGGCGTCGAGGACACAGACCTGTGTGGCGAAACCGTAAGCCGTATGCGTCTTGATTTTGCCGCCGTCTTGTCCAGGCGCTGTCGTGTCGTCGACGACCACATCCGCGGCGTATACTCTTCCGACCAAGTCCGTGAGAGATTGGCCTTTTCTCAAGTCGGCTTCGAGTTTCTCGGCGGCGCTCTTCACCGCCCGTCCACCAAAGAATGTGGCCCGTGAGCCCGTCGTCTGGCCACAACCCAACGCGTAGGTCGAATCGACCTTCGGTCGAAAAACGGAGGGAGGTAATCCGGTAACCTCTACAGCACATTGAATGAGAACCGTCATGAGACCTTGCCCCATCTCCGTATAACCGTTGTACAAAGAGATGGTTCCGTCCTTCTCGACGACCAAGCGGGCTTTGCCCCACTCGAGAGCTCCGTTGCCAATCCCACTGTTCTTGATGCCGCATGCAATGCCCACGGCTCGGCCTGCTTTCACGGCCTTGTCGTAGTCGAGCCTCACAGCCGCCAGCGTCTTTTTGAGACCCACAGATTTTTCCAGTACCTGACCCGTGGTGACCATGTCTCCCACTTCGACGGCGTTGCGCCAGCGCATTTCCCAAGCATCGATACCGGTCTTCTCCGCAAGCAGATCGATACAGCCCTCGAGAGCGAAGTGCGTCTGATTGGTACCGAAGCCTCGCATGGCTCCCGCCGGTGGATTGTTGGTGCAGACTGTGAGTGCCTCTACATTAATAATAGGAACTCGGTAAGGACCTGAAGCGTGGCCCGCGGCTCGCTCCAACACTTTGTCGCCCACCGACGCATACGCCCCCGTGTCCCCGATGATGCGGGCATCGAGCGCGGTAAGACGGCCGTCGCCGTCGCATCCCAACTTGTACTTCATGGTGAGGGGATGACGTTTCGGATGCAGACGAATGGACTCTTCACGGTTGAGGGCCAGCTTGACCGGACGCTTTGTCATCCAAGCAAGGAGTGCCGTTTGCGCCTGAATCGACATGTCTTCCTTGCCCCCAAAGGCGCCGCCGTTGGGAACGAGCTCGACTTCGATATCTTCTTCGGAGACGTTTAGGAATCTGGCCACTTGGCGGCGGTCATCGAAAATCCCCTGTCCTTGGGTGTACAGCTTGAGCCGGTCCTCTCCAAGTGGTTCGGCTAAGGCGGATTCCGGCTCGAGGAATAGATGCTCGATCCGTTGGGTCGTCCAGGTACCGCTCACGACATGGGCACTCGAGGCAAAGCCTTCATCGAGGTTGCCGCGGCGGATGAGGGTTCGTGACAAGAGGTTGGCATGGTGCGGATTGACCCGCGGGGCATCGTCGACCAGTGCCGCTTCCGGCTCGAGCACCGGCTCGAGCAACTCGAACTCCACCTCGATGAGGCCGGCCGCTTCGCGAGCCGTGGCTTCATCTTTGGCCGCAACGGCCGCCAAGATGTCGCCCACGCAACGGACCTCCTCGCCGACCGCCACGAAGCCGGGCCAGTCATTTTGGATCAAGCCGTACCAACGCTCGCCCGGAACGTCTTCCGCCGTCACGACGGCCTCGACACCGGGGTGCGCCTTTGCACTTGAAGTGTCGATGCGAAGGACCTTGGCTCGAGCGTGGGGTGAAAGGACCACGGCTCCATGCAGCATGTCGGGTCGCTGGAGATCGTCGACATAGGGCCGAACGCCCAAAGCGAGCTCCATCCCTTGGTAGCGTGCGAGCCTTCCGCCTACCTTGCCGTCCGTTGACGGCTCGGGTTTGTACCCTTGACGCTTGGCGGCCGCCATGATCTCGATGGCATCGATGATCTTCACATAACCCGTGCAGCGGCACAGATGGCCGTCGATGGCCTTGGCGATCTCTTCCCGCGTGGGGTTCGGATTCTTGTCGAGAAGCCACTTGGCTCTAAGAGCAAAACCCGGCGTACAGAACCCGCACTGGATCCCCGTCGCTGCCACGAACGAGCGAGCGATGAGCTCCCGCTCTTCATCGCTCAATCCTTCCAGCGTGAGAACTGTTTTCCCGCCAACCTTGATGGCCGGCACGGCACAAGTCGTTTTGGGTTGGCCATCGACCAAAGCCAAGCACGAACCGCATTGCCCTTGGGGCTGGCAACTGTCTTTAGTGGACAAGATACCGCAGCGGTTGCGTAGCACTTCGAGCAAGCTTTCGTCCGGCCGTACGGAAACACGCTCTTCGTTGCCGTTGAGGACGAACTCGATCGTTTCCATACTCATTTCTCCGCTGATTCCAATATCATCCGCCGCACCACACGACCCAACGCGAACCGCCGGTAAGCCGCCGTCGACCGGACGTCATCGATAGGTGTGACTTCCGCCATGGCAGCCTCCGCCGTTTCGTCGGCAACCGTCACATCCGGCCGACGCCCGGTGCAAGTTTTTTCTGCCGCTTCGAGTCGGACGGGCACGGCTGCCACGCTTCCCGCTCCCAATCGCACCTCTTCGAGCCGACCCTCGGCTTTCAGTGCCGACATAGCGACTACGACCTTGCTAATGGCCTGCGCTTCTCGAGTGCCCACTTTGCGGAAGAACTGCTTCGAACCGGCAAGTGAGTCCGAGAGCTTGATCCAAGCGATGATCTCCTTGGGTTGCAGCGCCGTCTTCCTGTAGCCCAAATGGAACTCGTGGTAGGGAATCTCTCGTTGTCCGTTCGGGCCGGCCGCTACAACGATGGCGTCGAGAGCCAACAGGACCGGTAACGAATCACCTGCTGGGCTCGCGTTGGCGATGTTGCCGCCCAGGGTCGCGCGATTCTGGATTTGCCATCCGCCGATCGCCGCGGCCGCAGCGGAAAGGGCCGGAAAGGCCCGTTGGATCTTTCGAGAAGCGGCGATCTCACGGAAGGTCGTTGTGGCTCCAATGTGCCAACCGTCTTGGCCATGCCGAATACCCCGTATCTCAGGAATACGCAGGAGATCCATGACGCCTTTCTTGTCTTGGAGTTGATCGGCACCCGCCACCATCAGGTCGGTGCACCCGGCAATAGGTGTGAGCTCCGGTTCTTCGGCCAGGTAACGCAACGCTTCCTTCAAAGAACTGGGTGTGTAAGCTTGCGTCATTGGTTAGACTTCCTTTTCCAGGGCGCGCAGAATCGCCTCGTACCCCGTGCAACGACACAAATTTCCAGCTAATGCAGTTTGGATCTCGCTGCGGCGAAGCCTGGTTCGGCCGCGCGACAGTTTCCACCCCGTGACGATGATCCCGGAGGTGCAAGCCCCGCATTGCGTCGCGCCGTCTCGCACGAACCGTTCGAGGAAGGCCTTCGCTTCGGGGCGAGCGGCGATCCCTTCCACCGTTTCGACGACCCGATCTTGACACTGCACGAGAGGCGTCAAGCAAGAAAGAACCGGTTCACCATCCAGAAGAACCGTACAAGCTCCACACTCCCCTTCCCCGCACCCTTCTTTCGTGCCGATGAGGCCGAACTGCTCCCGAAGGATGTCCAGGAGTCGATCCAACGGATGGCCCTCTGCGGTCACAGGCTTCCCGTTCAGCGTGAGCTCGACCTTCATCGCGTCTTCTCCTCTTCAGATACCGCGTGAACGTCGTGGAGCCTGTAGAGCTCGACCAACCGCTCCGGGGTCGCGGGGATCTCGGTCGCCGATAATCCTGTTGCGTTCTCGATCGCCGCGACGACGGCCGGAGCGCCCCCGTCCATGGGAAGCTCTCCGAGTCCTTTGGCACCGAAAGGACCCCCTTCCCAAGGTTTTTCAATCAAATGTACTTCGATTCTTGGACTGTCCTTGGTGGTGGGAATGATGTAGGTCGCCAACCGATCGTTGAGGTAGCGACCGTCCTCCATTTTCATCTCTTCGAGATAAGCGTAGCCGATCGCTTGGAGTGTACCGCCCTCGATTTGTCCCCGACAAAGGGTTTCATGGATCACCTTCCCCACATCGCAGGCAACGACGGCCTTTACCGGAGAGACTTCGAGCGTATCGGGATCGACTTCCACCTCGACGACGTCAGCGCCCCAACCGTAGGTCGAGTATGCTGCGCCTCGGTACGTCGCTTCGTCGAACGTTTGCCAAGCTGGCGGCTCGTGCCTCACGGTCCGTCTCGAGTCTCCCTTCACTCGCGACAGCCTTCATCGCCAGATCGCGAAAGCCACCGACGGCAACGGCACCCGCATAGACCCGGCCGCCGCGAACCGTCAGCTCGTCACGATAGTCAAATGTCTTCCCTACCCAGTCGAGAAGACCATCGCGCAACTCGGCCGCCGCACGTGCAAGAGCACCTCCAACGATCATGGTGGTGCGCGAAGCGACGGTGGGTCCGGAATCAGGCACTTCACCCGTGTCCGGCTCGCGGAGCACGACATCATCGAGCTCGACACCCGCCGCGGTTGCGGCAATCTGGGGAAGAACCGTAGAGCACCCCTGGCCCATCTCTGTGGAAGACGCCAAGATTTCCATGCGTCCATCGGTTCGCAAGCGCACCGTCACCGGCGAACGCATGTGATGCTCGCCGAGCCCTGTGAAGCCGGCACCGTGGAAGTACAGACTCAAACCAATGCCCTTGAGCATCTCCCCGTCACGGCGATGCGCGCGTTTCTTTCTCCCGCTTTCCAACGACGTTGGAAGCCCGTGCGGTTGACGACCTCCTCCAAGCATTCCACCGCCGCTGTCGAGTCGTCCAACACCTGGCCCGTCGCAAGCTCGTCACCGGGGCGAACGACGTTTCTTACACGGATCTCATAAGGGTCCAACCCCACCGCTCGAGCGGCTTGATCCATTCGTCTTTCGGCCGCAAACGCGACTTGCGGTGCACCAAATCCTCGAAAAGCGGCGTTCGGCGCCGTATGCGTCTCGAGCACCCGACCCCGAATACGAACGTGGGGGCAACGATAGGGCCCAGTGGCATGCAAAACGGCCCTCGATAGCACCACGGGTGAGAGCGTACGGTAAGCTCCACCGTCGAGATCGACTTGAAGGTCCAAGGCTACCAGCCGGCCCTCACGATCGATCCCCATGCGGTGCCGGATGCGGGAAGGGTGGCGCTTCGTCGTGCCGATGATGTCCTCGTGCCGGTCGTAAACCATCTTCACCGGTCGTTTCACAGCTCGGGCAAGTAAGGCCGCGTGGATGGCCAGGACACTCGGGAAGTCCTCTTTGCCCCCGAATCCGCCGCCGACCGCCGCCGGCCGCACGAAGATCTGACTTGACGGCAAATTGAGTGCGCGGGTAAGAGCGTTTTCCACGTAAAAGGGGCACTGCATGGAACCGATGATCCTCAACGAACCATCGTCGTCGAAAGAGGCGATCATCCCTTGAGTCTCGATGTAGATGTGCTCCTGGTGACCGGTCCGGTACTCTTCCTCCAAAACGAGATCGGCTCCCGCCAGACCTTCCTCGACGTCTCCTTTTTCCTGCTCCAAGGAATAGAGCGGCTTCCGCAGCTCGGCTTCTTCCCAGCTAAGAACCGGGCTCAGCTCTTCGTACTCGACCTCTAACGCCGATAGAGCTTGTCGCACTGCTTCGCGGGTCTCCGCCGCCACCAAAGCCACCGGCTCTCCCACGTGGTGGACGACCTCCGCCGCCAAGATGGGCCAAGTGTCATCCAACAACTGCACGCCGTTCGGCCCCGGCAGGTCAGCGGCCGTAATGCACACCGCACCCGAAGGAGCCTTCTCCGGACGCCATTCGAGCCGCTTGATGTGTGCGTGTGGATGAGGGCTCCGAAGCGTCGCGCCGTGGACCATACCCGGAAGGCGCAGGTCATCCGTGTACCGAGCCGTGCCAGTGACTTTCGCCATGCCATCTGGCCGAGGAGGGCTTTCGCCAATATGAACCATCCGTTACTCCTACACGAAAGTGTGACCAGAAAGTTCCCCCGGCGCAAGTGCGGATCGTGACCAGGCCTGGACCGAAGATGAGGACTCAAGAAGTCAAGAAGTCAGAAGTCAAGAACTCAAGACATCAAGAAGACTGACCCGCCTTCGCCGAAGCGGCTACGGCGAGGTAAACCCCCGAACGTCCACGATCACCTCTGCGCGGATGCTCAGGTTCCGTCGGGAGTCAGTCGACCGATAGATCCGGGTACTCCTCTGCGACCGCAACAGCTTCGTTTAATCCGAGGAGCTCGAGAAGCTCGAGTATGAGTCCCGCCTTCTCCTGAGCGTCGTGACGAGACCAGGTTCGGCTCTTGATCCTCGAGGAAGGTTCCGAGCTTGGGCTCGAGGAGCTCGTCGATATTAATGAAGAATTCTCGATTCTGGAACCGCACCAACCAGCGGAGGCGGTCTTTGTGAATCGTCGATTCTGACGCCGGCTTGAAATACTCCCGGTAAAAGCGTGCCGAGTGTCGGGCAGGAGCAATGAAGCGAGACTGTGACAATCGCACCAGACTCCGGACTTCTATTTCCGCTGCCGATCCGGTGAACGTCAATCGTGACCGCTCGTTGATGACACTGCCGGTTTTGTCGATGAACTGATCTTCGCGATAGCGGAGTCGCCCCTGCGCGGGGTCGTCGAAAGAGAAATAAATATCGTACTCGATGTAGTGAGCGGTCCGAACGATGTCGACAACGCCCGATTCCAGCTTCTCGCGTACGGGTTGAGCATCGTCCAAACGTACTTTGATTTGGACCTCGTGGCTCTCTTCTTGCTCGGCGTTCCCAATGGCAACCAATTTGGAGAGAACGGAATCTTCGCGATCCCGCAAGAACGTATCGATGCGGCGGGCGTAATTCGAAGCGGCCTTCATCACGGGTGCCTCGTCAATCGTCTGCAGCACCTTCTCACGGAGAAGCCATGTCCCGTTGACCATGACGTCGGTGACGTCACTCGCTTTGCCCGCGTAAACCAACTGCGAATAGATGGCGTCGGGGTCACGGACGAACTGGGGCACGTTGTGTAGACGAGCAATGTCCACCAGCACCAAATCGGCTCTCTTGCCCGGCTCGAGCGAGCCGGTGACGGCGTCCAAATGCAGGGCCTTTGCCCCCCATCGGGTCGCCATGGCGAACGTCGTGCGAGCCGGAAGCACGGTCGGGTCGCTCGTGACGGCTTTGGCCATGAAGGTCGCCAAACGCATCTCTTCGAACATATCCAGGTCATTATTGGACGCGGGCCCATCAGTGCCCAATCCGACACGGGCTCCCGCCTCCACCATAGCCGCAGACCGGAGCAAATCCCGACGCCAGCTTCATGTTGCTCGAAGGGTTGTGGGCGACACCGACACCCTTGCGCTCGAGCGTACGGATCTCGCCAAGGTCGACATGAACACAGTGGGCGGCGATGACTTTGGCGTCTAAAAGCCCTTGTTTTTCGACCCAGGGAATGATCGGTAGACCGTAAGTCTGGCGCCACTGATCGACTTCCTGTTCCGTCTCGGCCAGATGGATGTGCACCGGAACGTCGAACTCCATGGCCAACTCGGCCGAGGCGCGCATGATCTCGGCGGTGCAGGTGTAGGGAGCGTGCGGAGCAACGCCAGGGACAATGAGGGGATGACCCCGCCAACGCTCGATGAGATCGCGGGCGGCAGCGAGCGAGTCTTCGTAAGATGAAGCATCCGGCGCTGGAAACTTCATGACCGTTTGTGCGCAAACCGCGCGCATTCCCGCTTCCGCCGCGGCCTCTGCGACGGCATCCTCGTAATAATACATGTCGGCAAACGAGGTCGTGCCGCCTCGGATCATCTCCGCGCAGGCCAGACGCGTTCCCTCACGCGAAAATTCGGGCGTGACAAATTCACGCTCGACAGGCATCATGTAGCCCATCAGCCAGACGTCCAAGCGCTCGTCGTCGACCATTCCACGAATGAGCGCCATGGGGACATGGGTGTGCGCATTCACCAAGCCGGGGATGAGAGCTCGTCCCCTGCAATCGATGACTTGCGGGGCCGAGCAGGTAGCTTGAACGTCTGCGGAAGTTCCCACGGAAACGATGGAGTCCCCTTTGACGGCCACACCCCCGTCAGGAAAGAGTTGATACGCGTCATCCATGGTGACGACAACTGCATTGGTAAGGATCAGATCCACTTGAGTCATATTCTTTCACCTGGTGAGAAGCTGGCAGAGAATTATAGCAGCCTTGCGCGAGGTCCGGGCAAAGTCCTGACGAAGTGCCGGGCGGCGAACACCTCTACAAGGAGCTCCCTCTGCTTCACCGAATAGCTCGGGTCTACCACGACGCATTCACAGGTCTGCCGCGGGACGTGTGGCTCCTCGCCTTCGTGGCCATGGTGAACCGAACCGGCACGATGGTGCTGCCCTTCATCACGCTCTATCTGACCCTGGAGCGAGGTTTTTCCGTCAAAGAAGCAGGACAAATCGTTGGCCTCTACGGGATTGGGTCTGTTGGCGGTTCCTATGTGGGGGGCTGGCTGAGCGACCGGATCGGACCGGTGCGCACCCAACAGGCAAGCTTGGTATTGGGAGGTGTTGGCCTCCTCGTGTTGGGAAGCGCAAGGGGACGCATCACAATCGCAGCTACGGTACTCGTCGTGAGCCTGGTCGTCGAAGCCTTCCGACCGGCCGTCATGGCTTCCTTTGCCGAACGGTCTCCCTACCACCAACAGGCCAGGTCTTTTGCTTTACTGCGTCTAGCCTCCAATCTCGGCATCAGCATCGGCCCGGCACTCGGGGGAGTACTGGCTCTCTACAGCTACTGGTGGCTGTTCGTCGCCGATGCCGTAACCTGTTGGCTGGCGGCAGCTCTCCTCATGAAGCTTCCAAAGACGACGGAAGCCGAGGCATCGACGGACACCGCGATCCGAGCGCCAAAACGATCCCCGTGGCGAGATGGTCCTTTTCTGGCCTTGCTCGTTTTGGTGGTGGCTCTTGCTTCGGTCTTTTTTCAGTTCTTCAGTACTCTGCCGCTCTACTTCCACGAGGTTGTGGGGCTCGAGGAAAACGCCATCGGCCTCCTTCTCTTCCTGAACGGCTTTCTCATCGTCGTCTTTGAAATGGTCCTCATCCATACGGTCCAACGCTTCAATCGGATCCGTTTGGCCGCTGCCGGCGCTTTGGCAATGTGTTTAGGTTTCGCATTGATACCTTACGGCAAGACACCTTGGTACATGGCCTTTACCGTTGCCGTCTGGACGTTCGGCGAGATGCTTGCGCTTCCCATTATCAATGCCATCGTCGGACAACGCGCGAGCAAAGGTTATCGAGGCCAGTACATGGGACTGTACACGATGGCCTATTCCTTCGCGTTCATTATCGCTCCAGTGGCAGGCACTTTTGTTTACGAGCGGTTCGGACCGGCCACGCTCTGGCACAGCTCCGGCGTCCTCGGTATCCTGCTCTGGTTGGCTTTCATGGCTTTGAGAAAGCCGCTCGAAGGAGACGACACCCGTCAATGACCTATGCTAGACTCCCCGCTGCAAACGCCGGCAAATGGAGTCAGCAAGATAGTGAAGAGAAGTGTCAGGGCATTCCCATTTACCGCCACCTTTCTCGCAATGGCGATCACTCCGCTGCAAGCGCAAATGGACACAAAACTCGAGCCCGAGACCCTCCAAGCCTTCCAAAGATACGTGAAATCCGTCGAGTCCGTACTCGAAAGAAGGGACAACGGGGAGAAGCCGTTTCTTTGGATAGACGATGACCCGAGGCAACACGAGAAGGTTCGTCAAGGCGACATCGTCGTCCACCAGTTCGAGGGCGATACGATCGAAGTCACGAAGGGCCTAATCCACGACTGGGTCGGCGTCATGTTCGTTCCCGGGGCGAGTTTGGAGGCGACCGTTGCACTTCTGAAGGACTTCGACCGCCACAAAGATATCTACCCCGAAGTCATCGAGGCCAAACTCATCGAAGAGGACGGCAACATGCTTCGTTCTTCCATGAAAACGACCAAAAAGAAAGTCCTGACGGTCGTTCTGGATATGGAGCTCGAAGCGGAATATAGGCCATTGCCGGAGAAGCGTTATGCGATCCGCTCCTACAGCACCAAAGTCTCCGAAGTGAAAGATGCGGGCGAACCCACAGAGACGATGCTCCCCGACGGTGAAGGAACGGGATTTCTGTGGCGTCTTTACTCTTATTGGAGAATCGAGCAAGTGGACGACGGAGTCTTCGTGGAGCTGGAAACGGTATCACTCACACGGGATATTCCGACGGGATTGGGTTTTATCATCAAACCCTTCATCAAGAACGTCCCGCGCGAGTCGCTCACCGGCATGCTACAGGCAACCCGCCTTGCACTGACCCAATAGTGGACGAATCTCAGCTCGCCTTGGCCACAAACGGCTTCACCGTTTCCACCGTCATTCGCGCCGCATCACGAGCCGCGACAGCATCCGTTTGAGAATAGAAACTCGATGGAGTCAGATCTTCCGCACCATAGAATGCCAACTCGCGATCACGGCGGAGGTCTTTGGAAGCCTTCGCCAATTGCTCCAGATCGGCGTGTAGAGGCTCCGGCAGCCTATCTCTTTCGGCCAGCAGGATCTCGGAAACGTCATGAATGCGAGGCGGCTCGATGCCACAGCTTCGAAGCAATCCTTTGAGCGCCAGTTCAACGATCTCTTGAGACTCTCTCACCACATCGGCCCAACTCTCACCATTGAAGAGCACGTCGAGAGCTTGAAGTCGCACCTCGGCCCTCCGGACATAGTCCAATGCGAGTTCATTGTTTCTCATGTTCAAGCCACCTCCGTCCAATAAGGCTGGCCGTGTACTTTGCGACGCACGAGGCGACCGCTCAAAATGTCATGCCGCACCCTCACCAAACGAGCCGAGATGCGGAGGCCAACTTCAAACAACACCACCCCATCAATGGCAACTTCGGCCCAAGTACCGCTAGCGGTTTCCTCGAGCGCTGGCAGGTGCACGAAATGGGGCTCGACGGCTCGTCCACGCCATCTTATTGGCGACTTGTCCCACTTGCGGTACAGGGATCGAGTCAAGGACACGCCCCTTTCTACAACAATCAAAAGATCGATATCCGAACTGTCCGACAACTCTCCGCGCGCCCACGACCCGAACACCGCGATTCCAATCAGATGCTCGTCGAACATTTTGGCCGCCCGTTCTAGTGCGACGCTGCTCGCCGGGTGAAGGGGCATTGGATTTCCCAGTGGCGTCGCCAATTTGCGCGAGCAGTAGTCGTTAAGCGACATACCTGCCTCTGCCGATGCGCGCCGTAGGTACGTGTGAAGTCCCGGATCGATTCGGAGCAAGAATCGTCCTGAAGCCCTTTTTGATTCAGCAGCTTCCGCTATCATAGTATCACTCTATTTCTGTATGATACTATACCTTAGGCTTCATTCCATACCTTTTCTCCCATTGACAGTCAATATGAATGTCCCGTATACTCTTATGGCCAAACCATAGGAATGACCATGGAGCCGCGAAAGATGGAGCTGCTGCAAGGCACTCTCGATCTCTTGGTGCTCAAAACCCTGCACTCGCTGGGTCCCATGCACGGTTGGGGCATCGGGCGACGGATCGAGCAAGTCTCAGGAAACCTGATAGAACTCAATTACGGAACGCTCTATCCAGCGCTGGTGCGCTTGGAGCGGCGCGGATGGGTTGAAGTCAGTTGGGGTACTTCAAAGAACAACCGGAGAGCCAAATTCTACGCTCTCACCAAATCGGGGCAACATCAGCTCGAGGTCGAAACATCCTCCTGGGAACAAATGGCAGCCTTTGTCGCACGGGTTCTCGCGGAGACCTAGTCGCAAACCATGTTCTGGTGGAACAACCTGCGCTATCGCGTCTCATCCCTGATCGACCGGCGCGCCATTGATAACGAACTGGAGGAGGAGCTCCGCTTCTGCCTAGACATGGAAACCGATGCCAATGTCCGGCGCGGCATGAGGATTGAGGAGGCGCGACGGAGGGCTCGTGTCAAGTTGGGTGGCGCCGAACAGATCAAGGAAGTCTGTCGGGATGAGCGAGGTTTTCCCCTTCTCGAGTCGTTCGTTCAAGATGTTTGTCATGGATCGCGATCCTTGCTGCGATCACCAATCTTCACGACGGTCGCAGTCCTGATACTGGCGTTGGGCATCGGCGCCTTGACCACCATGTTCAGCGTGGTCAAGGCGGTGCTCCTAGAATCCTCTGCCCTATCCGGATCCGGGAAGACTCGTACATGTTGTCTCATTGGGAAAGTACCCTGGGATGGGGATGTCTCTCCCCGATCTCGAAGAGCTCCGAAGTCAGCAAACCAGCTTCGTGGATCTGGTGGGCTATCTGGGCTACACGGAAGTCAACTTGACCGGAGGCCTCGTTCCCTTGCGAGCAAGAGCGTCTCGTGTCATGCCGGGCTTTTTCGACACCGTAGGCATGCAGCCGCTTGCCGGTCGACCGAACCTGCATGAAAAAGGAGTAAAAAACGTCGTCATCAGCTACGAAACCTGGTTGGCGGTCTTCGGCGCCGATGACGGTATCGTGGGTCGATCGATCGAGCTTGATGACGAAGACCACACCGTTGTTGGCGTGACGCCGGCAGGTTTCGACTTTCCGGGGGGGAAGGACGTCTGGCTTACATGGGATGTGAAGGCAGAAAAGTGGGCAGGAAATAGAGAGGCCTATCGACTCAATGTGGTGGCGCGGGTCTCTCCCCATGTAACGCTGGAAGAAGCCCAAACGGAGCTGGACGTCATCTGGCAAAGAATTGCGGAGGAAAACGAGATCGATGATGTAACGGGCTTGGAACTGGTACCGGAGTTCGAGCAACACAGGGGAAAAGCCAGGGTCCCCCTGCTCATTCTCATGGGTGCCGTCATTCTCGTCCTCGGAATCATCTCCGTCAATTTGGCAGGGCTCACCTTCAGTCGTGGTATCGAACGTCAACGAGAGCTCGCGCTTCGATCGGCGCTGGGGGCGGGGCGGGCTCGATTGGGCCGCCAGTTGTTGACCGAAATCCTATTGTTGTGTCTGCCGGGGTGTGCGCTTGGATTGTTCTTGGCGTATCTAGGCCTTACCGCGCTTTCCCGCTTATTCCCAGCGGATTCGTTTATCTACTTATACATGGGAGGCGTCCCTCAACTGGACGAAGTGCGAATCGACATCATGGCCACAGCGTTTGCTCTGGCTGTGACGCTGCTCACTCTATTGATCGCGGGCTTGATGCCGGCATATCGTCTTTCGAAACCGGACTATCAGGCTGTCAAGAGCGGGCAAATCGCCTCGGCAACGTCCGCGACGGGAACTTGGTGGCGTGACACACTGGTGGTCTCGCAAATGTCGATGTCCCTCTTGTTATTGTTGGGAGCGGCTTTGCTACTCAAGAGCTACGTCCAGCTGGTTCGTGCAGATCTCGGTTTCGAAACACTGAACCGGATGACGGCACAAACCGTTCTTTCGCATGAGCGTTACCCGGATGAAGAGTCCAAAACACGCTACTTGGGCGAGACGACGGAACGCCTAAAAGCGATTCCAGGAGTCCTCGAAGTCGTGACAACGAGTAATCTTCCCTTCTCCAACTGGGGTTTCGGCACGCGAATTATCGTTGAGGGCCTGCCTGCCGACGAGGAACCCAAGGCACCAGGCGCAGAGTGGTTTTCGGTCAGTCCTGATTTCTTCAGGGTGCTCCACGTCGACGTTCTACAGGGTAGGAGTTTCGACTCCAGAGATTCGAGCCATTCCGAGAAAGTGATGGTCATCGATCGTTCGCTGGACTCCCTCCTATTTCCTGACGGCGATGCCGTGGGTCATCGAATACGATTCTTCGATGAATGGCGCACCGTCGTTGGTGTCGTTGAAGGCGTGCGAAGGAACGGTCCTCTTGGGGAGGCCCGCCCGACGGTCTACGTTCTGTACCACCAGTACCCGACCAACCGAATCAATTGGGTTTTGAAGACAGCCACATCACCAGAAATGGTGGGCACTCCAGTCCGTGAACGACTGAAGGCTACCGATCCCGACCAGCCCATCTATCGCGTCGAGACATTGGGTGACTACTTGAGCTTTTCCATCTCCAAGAACCGCATGAACAGTCTGCTCATGAGCTTCTTCAGTCTGTCGGCACTTGTCGTGGCGTGCCTGGGCCTGCATGGTCTCTTAGCGTTCCGAGTGGCTAAACGCACGCACGAGATCGGCATCCGAAGAGCACTGGGTGCCAGTCGCGCGAACATCTTTGCCATGATCATAAAACGCGGCATGCTCTTGACCATGGTCGGATGGACCGTAGGAACCATCGCTGCTTTGGGACTAACAAGATTTTTATCCAGCATCCTCGTCGGCGTGGGCACGACGGATGCGGAGGTCTTCTTCATCACTGGTGGAGTGTTCCTTCTCGTGGGCTTCGCCGCCTGCACCCTACCGGCTCTACGGGCCGTGCGACTCGACCCTTCGAGAGCGCTACGATACGAGTGACATGTTCAGTCGACGTTTCTCTGTCCCTCTTCTTCTCGTACTACTGTCCGCTTGCGCCATCAAGAAGCCCGCCGGTCCATCGGCACTCGAAACCGATTACCAACTCAAAATGGAGGATGCCAATAGCTCTTTCGACAAGGGATGCTTTGTTTGCCTGACGGACGCATTTGAAAGCTACCAAGGACTTCTTTCTCATCCCCTCGATCGACGGAACGGCCCGACGAGAAGCTCTTCCAAACGTCTCTGCTTCTCGCTTTGAGAGAAAAAGAACTGGATATTCAGAACGAGTCGCTACAAGACGTGGCTCGAAAGATGGATACCCGATCCGCCCTCCGCTGACTTGTTGCTGGCCTGGAGATTGTCGAATCCACCTCCTCGAGCTCGAGCGGTTTTTCGGATGAGCGTCTCGAGGTGCACTTCACCGGACTACGGCGATTGAGGGAGATTGCGGGATCCGACAGTCCTGGGTCTTCCCTGAAACAACAAGCCGACTGCCGATTGGTTTGGAGCTTACATCTATATGTCTCTGATGAGCGCTCTCAACACCATCAAGGGCGACGAAATCGGACCGCAAATCGCGAGCCAAACTGAAACTCATGCTGCAGTCTCCTCCCATCCTCTACAAATACGCCATCTCCACTGGCGAACGACCGGACCTCCTAGAAGAGGTCCCTTCAGCGGGAACCGAGTTTTCACGAGGCTCACTTCTTCTTGGGCAAACAGCCCTCAAAGACAGCGACCTGTACGGAGGGGAAGCCCACTTAGCGACGCTCACGGCCATTTCCCGGATTCTCTGGCGATTGTGACGCTGCTCGCGGATACAATTCTCGAGATAGGCGAAACCGGAGAAAAGCCTCGAGTATTACGAGAAGGCACTGTAATTGGTGCCGCTCGGACCGCGATGCCCTCCTTGGAAAAGCCATTTGTCTGAGTTTCCTGGGTCGCCACGATGACGCCATCCAAGTTCTCCATGGCATGATCGCCCTAGGGAAATGGTCTCTGGGAGAGGCTCACTACTGGCTGGCCTGGAACGAGCACGAGCTCGATCATCTGGAAAAGGCGGTGAGCTACGTCGAGACGGCGAAAAGATACCTCCCTATGGATACCGAAGCGTTCACCCTTTCCGGAATCATGGCTTTTGAACAAGACCGACTCGACCATGCGGTCCACGAGCTCGAAAAAGCCAAACGTTTCGATATCCACAAATCCAACTGCGAGGCGCCCTTCCACCTCGGAATGGTCTACTCCCGTCAAGAACACTGGGAAAGCTCCGGGGGCAACTTTGAGCGAGCCGGCCAGTGCCATTCGAACGAAGTCAGGGGTCTCGAAGCGCTCATCTTCGCTATCCAGGCTTCTTCACTGAGCGTTGAAAGAAAACAGCGCCTCGTTTTTCTAAGGGAAACCCAGCGGGAGAAAGCGGCACTCAATGAGGCGACGGCTTTCTACAACGCTGCAGCCGGCTACTTCAACGCCGGAATGGGCGAACGGGCGTGGAATTGCGCCATCAGCGCGAGTCAACACGACTATTTCAAGGACAAAGCCAACGATTTGATTGTGAAGATCCAAGAAACCATCAAGCACTAATCGGAAGCCCACACGCCAGGAGCCGGCAATTCGCCGGAACCTTCATCGCGCCCCATCCGTAATAGCATTCAAGTGGACAGGCATGCCGTCTGCCGGTGTTACTTTATGTGCAGCCTGCTCCGTCCGATCCGAGGACATCTTGAAGCGGACTGCTCGACTGCTTGGCTGCTCGACTGCTCATCGAGAACGTACGCCAATAGATGCAGAGACGTCTATTAACACGGTGATTCCTAGAAGATTAACATCGCTTCATGTATATATGAGGAGCAATCATGTTTTCATGGCTCGGTGAGGTTCGACACGCCCTTCGGGCACTCGTAAAGACACCCGGCTTCACGCTGACCGCCACACTCATTCTCGCGTTAGGACTGGGCCTCACCATGTACATGTTCGGGGCCTTGAACGCTTACATTCTTAGGCCACTGCCCTATCCCGAGTCTGAAGAGCTTCTCCACTTTGAGCTTAGCCGTCCCGAGGAGGGCAGTTCTTCCATATCGTTGACACCACATGACTTCCTTGACTTCCGACGCGAACAGAGGAGTCTCGAGTCTCCGGCGGCCTTCTACAACGGAACAGTGAATATCGGGGGGGATGACTACCCGGAGCGATTCGACGGCGCCTTCGTCACGGCCAACCTCTTCGATGTCCTTCGTGTCGGTCCCGCTTTGGGACGGACGTTCCTCCCTGGCGAGGATGAGCCCGGCGCCGACGCGGTCGTCCTTTTCGGACACGACCTGTGGGTTCACCGCTATCAGGGCAAACCCGACGTCATCGGCCAGACCGTGCGTGTCAACGGCCGCGAAGCCGTGGTTATCGGCGTCATGCCCCCGGGATTTCGCTTTCCGTTCAACGAGGATGTGTGGGTTCCCATCAATCTCGACACGAAGAATGTCGCGCGCGGTGAGGGGTTCGGCATGGAAGTTCTTGGCCGACCCAAATCCGAGGTTCCCCTCGACCAGGCGCGCGCGGAGTATCAAGCCATTGCGGATCGACTCGGCGATCTCTACCCCGACACCAACAGAGGGATCGAAGTTGTCCTCAAGCCCTATAGAGAAGAGTTCGTTGATGATGACACGCGGACGACGATGTTTACCATGTTCGCGTCCACGTTTCTCGTCCTGCTCATCGCATGCGCCAACGTCGCCAATCTACTCGTGGCACGGAACGCGGCCAGACTCGGCGAGCTTTCCATTCGTACCGCTCTCGGAGCATCCCGCTCGCGGCTCGTTCTCTACGTCTTGGCCGAGTGCCTGGTCATCAGTTTCCTTGGTGGCATTCTGGCCGTGGCCCTGGCTCAATGGGGCGGGGCTTACACGATGGAGATCATGCGCTCCGTGGAGACATTTGCTCCGCCCTATTGGGTCACCTTCGAAGCCGATTGGCGAAGCTGGGGCTTCGCTTTTATAGCCGCCGTGGTCGCTGCGGTCGCCGCAGGTGTCGGTCCTGCGCTCAAAGCGGCGCGCGCCGATGTCAATACGGCTCTTCGCCAAGGAAGTACGAACGTGGCAGGCAATCCGCACGCACGGATGACACGGTTCTTGGTCACTGCACAGATCACGCTCTCGTGTGTGGTGTTGATCGGAGGGGGCCTGATGGCCCGCAGCGTCATCTCTTTAAGAGATGCGGATCTCGGCGTCAGTACCGATGGCATCTTTACGAGCCGCATTGGCCTCTTCCCCACCGACTATCCCGAGCCTTCCGATCGACTTCGATTCTACGATACGCTCCAAGAGCACCTGTCTGCCCTCCCCGAGGCCAAAGCCGTCACGATCTCAACGAGTTTGCCGGGAACGCAAACCGGCTACCGAGAGATTTTGCCCGAGGGTTTGGAACCGGGAGAGAATCGGCAGTTCGGTCAAGTGGCGACCGTAGCCCCGTCCTATTTCGACATGTTTGACATCCAGATTCTCGAAGGGCGACCCTTCCGGGCAACCGACCGAGACGACAACCCGCCTGTGGCACTCGTCAATACACTGTTCGTCGAACGGTATTGGCCCGAGGAAAGTGCCTTAGGCAAACGGCTCAAGTTCGACCGCGACAGTGGCAGTCCTTGGGTAACGATTGTCGGCGTCGTCCCGAATATCGTGCAAGACGAGATTGATGAAGGGATGCGCCCCGCGGTGTACCTACCCCTTGCACAAGACCCGCAGCAGTTCATGTTTCTTGCCGTACGTGCTCGTGGAGGCGACCCGATGGCGCTCGCCGAGCCGGTTCGGAGGACCGTGCTGACTATAGACCCCGACTTGCCACTTTATTGGGTCCGCACGCTCGAGGATTGGATCAATATGGGGCGATTCCAAACCCACTTTCTCGCGAGCTTGTTCGTGCTCTTCGCCGTCGGAGGCCTCCTACTGGGAGGCGTGGGCCAGTATGCCTTGCTCGCCTATTCCGTTTCGCTTCGATCGAGGGAGATAGGCGTGCGAAGGGCCTTGGGGGCAATGGACCGCTCGGTCCTCGGACTGTTGCTGCGCCAAAGTCTCCGACACCTGATCATCGGATTGAGTATCGGCCTCGTTCTTTCATTGGGATTCGCTCGACTCCTATCGAGCATCCTCTATGGCGTCGAGCCCTTTGATCCGGCGACGTTTGCCGTGGTGACCGGCGTATTGATAGCAACGGCGTTGCTCGCGGCTCTCATGCCGGCCCGGCGAGCTCTAGCGGTGGACCCCATCGTGGTCCTTCGCTACGAATGAAACAGAGGGGAGAATAAAGAAAACAGTCTTCGGTGAATCAGAGATTCACCCGAAACCATGAAGAGGTCGAATCTTCATGTCAGGTCCCTTCTTTTCTACTCGCCAAGGTCCAACGCCAAGATGTTTTTGCGATCCCGCACATAGAGAGTGGTGCCGACGAGGGTCGGCGGCGTCCAGGCGTTCTCCGTCAAGACCTCTGCCCTCGCGAGGACATTCAGTTTCTCGGAAGTGGCCGTCGCCAGGGCGAGGTCCCCGCCTTCGTCAACAATCACGAGCATGCCGTCGGCGACGACCATCTGAGATCGGCCGAACGTCCGTTCCCGCCAGAGCTCTTCTCCGGTAACGACATCGACCGCCGCAAAGAATGCCGGCCCGAAGTCCCCACTCGTACCCAAGACCAAGTTTCCGATGCGGATGGCGTTGCCGAAATGAAGGCGCAACCGGTTGTCGAACCAGAGTTCCTCAACCGTCGTCTTGCCACCGTTGCGCGAAAGACGCACAACGCGGCTTCCACCGTCATAGGCCGACGAGAGGAACAACAAGTTGCCTTCACCCCAAACGGGAGTACTGATATTCAAGCCGTACTGGGTTTTGTGGGGGTGACTCCAAAGCAATGCGCCGTCATTGGGGTCGAGTCCCACGACCTCCGAAGGTGCAAAAACGACGAGCTGCTCCTGGCCGTCGACATCAATAATGAGGGGCGAGGCCGGTGCGAGCCGAAAGTCCTGATTCTTCCACACCACCTCCCCACTGTCTCGATGAAAGGCCACAACGGCTTGACCCTGGCCGCCCACGGGCAAGATGACGTTATCGCCATAGGCGATGGGGCTCGGCGCAAAACCGCGGTAGCCCGACATGTCGAACTTTTCATCCAGGTTGTGGGACCACTCGACTTTTCCTGTGGCTCGATCGAGGACGTGGAACTTGCCCGTGGATCCGACAGCATAGAGGTTCCCACCGAGCAAGAGGGGTGTGGCGTAAGGGCCCGCCCCACCTTGATTCAGCCATGTGCCGTAGTTCATGTCCTCGAGAAGCGGCGCGGAATACCGATGTTCCCAGCGGGTCTCTCCGCTGCTCTCACTGAGACAAACGATGATCTCGTCATCTTCCTCGCGGTACATCGTGTAGAGCGAGTCGTCGCCGACGACGATGCTCGAATAGCCTTCACCGAGCGGACGGCTCCAGAGTCGCTTGGGGCCACTATCCGTCCAGGACGTGGCGAGTCCCGTCGACTGCGAATGAAAGTTCCGGTCCGGCCCTCCCCACTGATACCAGCCTCGAGGGGGGTCCTCACTTTCCCCTACGGCATGTAAGGCGAGAACCGAAACCGACATTAGGACTATCAAAAATTGCTTTCGCATAGCTAGCACCTTCTATCCGGAGTATTGAATACCGATACTCTACAACAAAGAACAGAGAAAAAAAGGGACAGGTTCCCTTTTTTCTCTGTTAGGGATTCTCGACTTCGACAGTGACGAGGAGCACTTGCTGCTCGGCCACCCGGCTCGTGCTCCCACCCTGGAGGCCGGCTGTCGCCTCATCGCTCTCACGCGAGGTCTCAGCGAAGACAATCGTTTCGCCCGGTGTGACATCGATCGATGTAGCAGCCTCGACATAGCGGAGAGCATTGTCCCCTTCCAGATGACCGGAGAACGGTCTGAGCTCGAGGTGAACCCGACCGTCGCCGAGCATCGTCGCCGTCACCTCGAAGCCGGTTTCGGCGGGAACGAGTGTGACATTGCCCCAGTAGAGCTCGTAAACAAAGGGAACGGCTTTGCCAGTGAGTATAAGACCCGTACCACCCTCGAGGAGTCTGAGCACGTTCCGCGAGGTCATTCGCTGGCTTTCACGCCGTGCTCCTAGCGCTATGTGAAGACCGTCTGCCGACATAGGGAGGGTCCCGATCCGGAAAGAACCATAAGAGACCTGCCAGGACACTTGTGCACCGAGCGAGTCCAGCTCCCGAAGCTCTCTGATTTCTTGTGTGATCACCAGCTGACTCAATGGCCGGTCCATCTCCGCGAGAAGAGCCAGTGCGCGACGAACCGCCGCAGGTCGACCACTCAGCACCAACGTCGCGGTTCTCGCATCGAGTGTCACCTGGCCTTCATTACCAAGCGCTGTTTCAGCGATGGTTACGAGCTCTTGAGCCAGCCGATGCTGGGCACGATACACCTCCATCGCCTGATTCGAAGCGGAGGAGAAACCAGCGATCAGAAGAAGGACTGCCAGCACGCACAAGTAATGATGCCTCGCCTGACTGTCCGCCTTCGCTTTGGTGATTATCCAAAAGCTTCGGCGGACCCGCCGTCTTGTCCGCCGTAGCCTCGGCAAAGGCGGAAGCCTTGGCGTAGGCGGGCTCGACTGCTTGACTGCTCGACTGCTCATGAAAGACGGCAAAGATCTACATCTCAAAGCTCACACGATAGCGACAGTTCGCGTCACCTCGCGCTCGACAGGCTTCCTCGGTCATCACCACTCTTTTTGCGCCGCACATCTTTATCGCCTCCTCGTACCAACCGATCACGGTGAGACAATCGGTCTCGGAAAAGGTCTCGGCTTCGTAGGTGGTGATGACGCCGGAGTTGGAACCGGTTGCTTCAAATTCGCGATAGCCGACGTCGTAATAGAAACGGTAGATGCGATCCGATTGCTCCAGAAATTTGATGGGGTCGCCGGGCGTCAAAAAGGCTTTGTGCGGTCCGTTCAGGTTTTCTTGCGCTGATTTGACTCCAATCTTCTTGAAGATATTGAGGTCGCCTCCACCCACCACGTCCACAATCGCTCCATCGACCTCCGCGTTCAGTTCGAAGGGATACCAACTGGCGCTCAGCACAAGACCGTGGAATTGCTTTCGACTCTCCTCCGACATAGCCTCGAGGACTCGCTTCCAGGCATCTTCACCATATTCCGTCGAAACAAAAGCTTTTCGTGACAGAAGCACTGCACCTTTGACTTTGACGGTCATCTTCTCACTCCTCGAAATACCAGTGAGCACAATTGGAGCACAGCAGGACTGAATTTGTTTCGGCCACGCTTTGGAAAAGCGTAACACATTAATGGCCGATGGAGTAGGAAGGAATGGTTGATTCGGGGGCCAAGAGCCGGAATTCAGGAAATCAAGAAATCAGGAAACCAAGAAGTGCAAGAGCTGTTTCCCCATTCCTGAATTCTCGAATTCTTGATTTCTTGAATTCTTGAGTTTTAGTGCTGTGACTCTAGTATAGAACCTCATCCTCGCCCTTCTCAGCAATCAGCTTCTCGATGTGAGCGAGCAACTTGTCGCGCCGAACCAGGATGGCATCCACCTGTCTATCCATTAGGTAGTTATGAAAGTGGAGTCGAAGACTCGCGGGACCTAGGACCTTGAGCTTCTCCACCAAGCGGCGATCAAACTGCGTGGGAATGGTTTTGGGATCCTTCTCCAAGTCCTGACGAGATAGAAAGCACTGGGAGTGATCAATGAGGATGATATTCCAATCGGCGTCGACAATGATGTTGCCGGGATGTCGATCGGGGTTGCAAATGAGACAGTCGAGGCTCTTCATTTGGTTGATCTGCCGCTCCCAGGCCACCGTCTCAGGAGCCTTGTCCTCGACGTCTTTGAGTAGCTTGCCTCCTTCGATCCACAACTGAAGAGAGCCTTTTTGTTCTCCAATTTCCCTCACGACCGTGGGCGGAACCATATTCAGCCCCAGGAGCTGGTCGAACTGATAAGCCACGACTTCTGCTTGATAGGTCTCCCAGGCCCAATCATGACGACCACGCTCGATAGGTTTCCATATGCCGTGGATCTCGAGGCCGTTCTTGCTGAGCGTAAGCTTTTTGGGGTGGTTTCTTCCCTCAACGAGATCCTTGACGGTAACGATCTCCCCTGTCGCTAAGACATCTTCGAACTCTTGTGTGCGCCCCACCCAGACCTTGGCTGATTCGCTAAAAGCGGGTGCGGCGAGAACGAAGAGCAGTGATGCAGTCAAAAGAAGGAAGCAGCGGCGGATGTAGATTCTCCTCATGGCTCAGACCTCCTGATTCCGGTTTAAGGTTGGCCTGTGGAGCACATACTCGAACTTTCGATGCGGGCCAAATGCTGAAAACCGCCAATAGCGCGATAGGGAATTGTGCGCCCGCCTTCGAGCATTGTCAACCATTTAGGCAAAAAAGGGGACAGGTCCCCTTTTTTGCTGTTTCCCCTGCAACAAAAGGGACCTGTCCCCTTTTCTTCCGATGCTATAATTCATCTAGATGGGTACCCAAAGCTCAGTTTCACACCGCCACAAAAAGTGGGCGCAACAATGGAAGCATGCCGCCGCAATGCTGGCGGAGCAGAAGAGGAAAGAGCTACGTGAAATGACCCCCGAGCAGGCTCTTGCCGCAAGTGACGCCCTGCTGCAAATCGGAGCTTCCTCCGAGCTGAGTCCTTCTCGTAGAACAAGCTCTGGACTCGTGGAACAACAAGCCCTTTTTCACAAGACGAATCCCAAGTGAATCCTATTTTCGAGGCCGCGTTGGAAATCCAACAATTGTGCCTCGAAAAGAGCTGGAAGTTTTGTTTCTTCGGGGCCATTGCCGTTCAAAAGTGGGGCGAGCCGCGATGACTCAAGACGTGGACCTCACGATCCTTACGGGTTTCGGGCCTGAGGAAATCTATGTCACGGCCCTTGTCGACCGTTTCAAATGTCGTGTCGAACACTGCCACGACTTCGCTATCCAAACGCGCGTCGTACTCTTGGAAAGCCAAAAAGGAGTTCCCATCGACGTCGCGCTGGGTGCCATGCCCTTTGAAGAGCGTGCCGTCGCGAGGGCATCTGACTTTGGTGTGACTGCCAAAGCGACCCTCAAAACTTGCAGTGCTGAAGATCTCATCGTGTTCAAGGCATTTGCCAATCGAGAGAAAGACTGGCTGGATATCGAGGGTATTGCGATACGCCAACACAGCAAATTGGACGCGACGTTGATTGTTAGTGAGCTGAGGCCCCTTCTCAAGCTGAAAAGAGAACCCGATATCGAGAAGCGCCTTCGCAAAACACTTGAACAAACCCACATCCCATAAACGAACGAGCGAATAGCCTTCCACGCGTTGGCCAAATGGCTGGCTCAGGCTGAAGCTGCTAGGTTTTCGCGAAGCACACGCGGATGACGGGCCGCAATGCGCAGCAGCGCTAGCGCGGGCCCCTCTGGACTTCGGCGACCCTGCTCCCAGTTGCGCAGTGTGTGAACGCTAATGCCCAGTGCGTCTGCGAACTCCTCTTGTGTCAGGCCAACAAACTGCCGGAGGGCCACGATGTCCTTCTCTGATTCAATCTGGCCCCGGACGATGCGGTCACGCTGCTTCCGCGGGATTGCGCGTTCGAAATCCTCATCGGTCAGTTCGCGAATATCGTCAACCATTGTTGTTCCCCATGTATTTGTGAAAAAGCAGAACTTCCTTCCTCGTGGCCTTCCTCTCACTTACAATTCGAATAATGTCATTCTGAAGCACCGTGTAAACGACCACGATGACTCCAGTATGGATTGGGCTAATGGCAATGAAGCGGTCTTCTTCGTCCGAGTGCTCCTCATCGTAGATTTCCAGAAAGTCGGCGTCGCTCGCGAATAGCTCTTTGGCATCGTTGAAGGACAGGCCGTGCTTCTGTCGATTGGCTTTGTCTTTAATTGGATCCCATTCGAAAGCCATGCCACCATCATATTATAAGCCATTGGCTTAGTCAGTCAACGACTTATATCGTTAAGCGTTTGCTCTCATCTGTTTGGTCACATTAGTACTGTGAGGCTCTGGACTCTCCGAATGGTCCCTCCGGGCCAGTCTACTGCAACCATGAAAATTCAATATTCAGTGTTAGTATTTCATGGTCGACTGTTGAGCTCTATCGCCCCAGCATCACTGCAGGAACGCGGACTCTCCTCGTGCCTCATCATTGCGGCGGTTCTTTGTCGCTCACCTCATGGAGACGTGATTCCGGCTCGGGGAACAACATCGGATTCCAGCCGCCTCCTACTGACTTGTAAAGAGCCACCAAGTTCTGCACCAAGATGCCTTCACTCGAAGCCAGAAAATCCTGCTGGTTGAAGAGCGACCTCTGAGTATCCAGCACGTTTTGGAAGTTCGTCAGTCCGGCCATGTACTGGGTGCGGACCAGTTCGACGGAACGTTGGCTGGCCGCCGTCGCTTCCACCAACTTGTCGCGACGAAGGCGTTCTTGCTGGTAAGCCACCATCGCGTTTTCCACTTCCTCGAGGGCGAGGAGAACGGATTGCTCATAAAACAACAAGGCTTGTTCGGTTCGAGCCTCGGTCACCTTGATGCCAGCGCGAATGCGCCCCCCCTGCCAGATGTTCCAACGAATGGGGAGCCCGATACCCCAGGTACCGCTCGAACCGCTGAAGAGGTCGCCGATATCCGTCGCTCCCAAACCGAGGAATCCGAAGAGAGAGAAACGGGGGTAGAGATTGGCCGTTTGGACACCAATGAGCGCCGTCGCGGCGGCCAGTTGCCGTTCGGCACGTCGGACATCGGGACGTTGCCGAAGAAGCTCCGCGGGAAGCCCGATAGTGATTTCACTTGCGGGAACGGGAATATCCCCAGGTGCGTTGAGCTCCGCATCGAGTACACCGGGAGACTCACCCAAAAGGACGGCGAGACGGTTGAGCGCCGCTGTCTGCCCCGCTCTCAACGGCGGAATGCGAGCTTCCGTACTGGCAAGGTTCGACTCGGCTTGTGTGATGTCGAGCTGAGACACGAGTCCCGCTTGGAACCGATCGATCGTGATCTGCAGGGTCTCTCGCTGTGCCAGTACGTTGGCCTCGGCGTAGGTGATGCGCAATTGGAGCGTTCTCAACTCCAAGTAGTTGAAGGCTACGTCGGCCAGCAGCGTCACCAGAACGTCCCGATAGTCTTCGACCGAGGCTCCCAACCTCGCGTCTGCGGCTTCGATATTCCGGCGAACACGACCGAAGACGTCGAGCTCCCAGGTCGCATCGACCCCCAAGGAAAAGACATTCGTGGGCTCGGCCAGGTCCTCCTGAACAACGATGTTCTCGCTTTGTTTCTCGCGACCGAGATCTCCCGTTCCTTGGACACCAGGAAGAAGGCCTCCTTTGGCAACGCCGCGGAGCGCTCGGGATTCCTGAATCCTCCAAATGGCCTGCTGCAAATCGAGATTGGAGGCTTGGGCACGATCGATCAAGCTCTCGAGCTGGGGATCCTCGAAGACCGTCCACCAGGTTTGAAGCGGTGCTTCGCCGTCCGTGACTTTGGCCGTCGCCATCTCCTGCCAAATATCGGGTACTTCCACCACAGGCCGTTCGTAGTTCGGGCCCACCATGCAACCCGTAAGGGCCAACAAACCGATGGCGAAGAACAACGATAGAGGATTGCGTTGATTCATGGACATCTCAAACTCCATAAGCCCCATTCACGAATCGGACCCGGCCGGAACGGGGGCCGGCTCCGCCTTCTTCCCCCCGACCTTCTCGGCCATACTCGTCACAACGAAATAGAGTAGCGGTATCACGAACACACCTGCGACCGTGGCCACCAACATGCCTCCAAACACTGCAGTCCCGAGAGACACACGGCTGTTGGCCCCGGCACCCGACGCCACCACCAACGGAATGACGCCGAGGATGAACGAAAAGGCCGTCATCAAAATCGCGCGGAACCGCAACCGAGCCGCGATCATGGCCGCATCGAAAATGGACTTGCCCTCTTCATCGTGCTGCTGTTTGGCGAACTCCACAATCAAAATAGCGCTCTTCGCAGAAAGTCCGATGAGCAAGATCATGCCGATCTGGAAATAGATGTTGTTGTCGAGCGACCGGGCCATCGTAATCACGACGGCACCAAGAATGGCCAAGGGTACCGACAACAGAACCGACAGCGGGGTCGCCCAGCTCTCGTATTGCGCAGCAAGGAATAAGAAGACGAAAACGATGGCCAGGCCGAAAATAACGGGGGCCAGATTGCCTGCCGCTTTTTGCTGTTGTGTGACGCCGGACCACTCGTATCCTATGGAGGGAGGGGTGGTTTCTTGGGTGATCCGCTCAATCTCGTCCACCGCCTGGCCTTCCGAGAAGCCAAGCGCGGGCGAGCCCGTGATCGTTGCGGCCGGAAACATGTTGAACCGGTTCACGGTTTCCGGTCCGACAGCACTGGAAACAGCCACCAGCGTACTGAGTGGCACCATCTTGCCGTCAGCGCTTCGGACCTCGAGTCGGTTGATGTCGTCGGGCCGCATTCGAAATGGCTGGTCGGCTTGGACCAACACCCTCCAGGTCCTCCCGAACAAATTGAAGTCGTTGACGTAGGCGGAGCCGAGGTTGGCCTGGAGCGTGTCGAAAACCCACTGGAGGGGAACGTTCATCCGTTTGGCCTTCTCACGGTCGACATCGGCGTAGAGTTGGGGCACACCGGCACGGAGATTCTGGTTGAGTCGGGTCGTGATGGGACTGGCTGACCCAGCCGCAACGACATCATCGGCCACTCTTTCCAGAAGCGTCAAGCCCGCGCCACCACGGTCCTGGAGCTCCAACTGGAATCCGCCGGCGGCGCCGAGACCTGCGATCGGAGGTGGGCCGAAGCCGAACACAATCCCCTGCTGGACTTCGTTGAGGCGAGGCTGGACTATGCGAATCAATTCGGGGACGGTATGCTCACGTTCGTTCCAGTTCTCTAAGCAAGCGATCGTGAAGCCATAGTTCGAACCCTGGATGGAATCCAGCAACGTGTACCCACCGACGGTGAGAGTGTCGGCGACACCCGGCGTGTCCAATAGAATCTCATCAACCTGCTTCATGACCTCGCTCGTCCGCTCGAGCGAGGCGCTTGCTGGTAGCTGAGCATTGACGAAGAAATAGCCTTCGTCCTCGCTGGGGACGAAACCGCTCGGCAAACTCATGAGACCGAGCCCGGCAGCACCCAGCAGGAGAAGAATCACAACTGATGCCATGGCTGCTCGGCGCATCAAGCTCTCCACCACTCCCATATACCCATGAGTGGTCTTGTCGAACGTATCGTTGAACCACTTGAAGAAGCCCCTTTGTTTCTTTTCTGACTTTCGAAGCAGCAACCCACAAAGCGCTGGGCTCAAGGTCAGGGCGTTGATCGAAGAGAAGACAGTTGCCACCGAAATAGTGATGGCGAAGGGGCGATACATACGGCCGGTGAGACCGGGCAGCACCAAACAGGGTGCAAATACTGCCAGCAGCACCAAGGTCGTGGCGACGATGGCACCACCTACCTCTCCCATGGCTTTGGCGGTCGCCTCCTTGGGCGACAATCCCTCTTCGTCGATCAGCCGTGTGGTGTTTTCCACAACAACGATGGCATCATCCACCACGATACCGATCGCCAGGATCAATCCAAACAATGTCAGATTGTTGATGGATTGATTCGTCACCAACATCACGGCGAACGTCCCGATGAGAGACACGGGAATCGTCACAGCCGGAACCAAAGTGGTCCGCCAATCCTGGAGGAAAATCCAGACCGTAAATATGACCAGGGCGATGGCGATGATGAGCGTCTCCACGACCTCGTTGATGGACTGGTTGATGTAATCCGTGGAGTCAAACGGTACCGCCCACTCGAGACCTTCCGGGAAGTCTCGGGAGAGATCCTCCATGGCTTCTTTGATGCCTGCCGCCACTGCCAATGCATTGGAGCCCGGGATCTGGTAGACGCCGAGCATGGAGGTGGGAGAACCGTTGAGCTGCGCATACCAGGCATAGGTCTGGGAACCGAGCTCGACGCGGGACACATCGCGGAGACGGACGATCTGCCCCCGCTCACCCCGCTTGACGATGATGTTCTGGAACTGCTCGGGGTCCGCCAGCCGTCCCAAGGTGGTCACCGTATACTCGAAGCTCTGCCGACCCGCCGTGGGCGGCTCCCCGATTTTACCGGCCGCCACTTGAACATTTTGCTCACGAAGGGCCGAGATGATGTCGTTGGTAGTGAGCCCCCGAACCTTGAGAAGCGCCGGGTCGAGCCAGACACGCATACCGAAGTCCTTGGCGCCGAACACGTAGACCTCACCCACGCCGTTGACGCGGGCGATCACATCCTTGATCTGGGTGGTCGCGTAGTTCGACAGGAACATGTCGTCATAGCGGTCCTCGGGCGAATAAAGGGCTACGGCCAAAACCATCTTGGTGGACTTCTTGTTGACCTTGACGCCTTGGCGCTTGACCTCGTCCGGCAGCAGCGGCTCGGCCACCGCGACCCGGTTTTGGGTGAGCACGGTGGCCATGTCCACGCCGGTCCCCACCTCGAAGTAGACGGTCAGGGAGTAGTCGCCGCTGGCGGCGCTCTTGGAGGACATATAGAGCATGTCCTCGACGCCGTTGACCTGCTGTTCGATGGGCTGAGCTACCGTCTGGGCCAGCACGTCGGCACTGGCTCCAGGGTACTTGGTGGAAACCGCAACGGTGGGCGGCGTGATGTCGGGCGTGCTCTCAACGGGCAGGATCGGGATGGAAATCAAGCCGATGAGAACGATGACGATAGAGATGACCAGGGCGAAGACTGGCCGATAGATAAAGAATCGACTGAAACCGCCCATGGCTACGCTCCTCCGGCTTCGGTCTTGGGATCGACCGGAAGGCCGGGCCGGGCCCGAAGGAGACCCTCCACGATGTACCGTTCGCCGCGCTCGATACCCTTTAGAACAACGATGTCACCTTCTTCTTCGGGACCGAGCTCCACGCGTCGCTGCTCGACGACGTTGTCCTCGCCCACGACGTAAATAAATTTGCCTCCAAGGTCCGTGCCGATCGCCCGCTCTTGCACGACAAGCGCGTCTTTCATTATTTCGCCGGCAATCCGAACACCAACAAAGAACCCCGGGAAGATTCGCGCGTCGGGATTCGGGAAGACCGCTCGCACCATGATGGTTCCGGTCGAGGTGTCAACGGCATTGTCCATGGAACTAATGTGGCCCACGATCTCATGATCCGTCTCCCTCAGAATGAGTGTCGCCGCTGCCTCCTCTTCGTCGGCGTCGATGTTGCCATCGTGACCTCCGCGCGCTTCTAGAATGCGCGCCAGCAGACGTTCGCTGATCTCGAAGTCAGCATAAATCGGGTTAATGGTACGCACAGTGGCCAATACGGTGGCGCCCGACTGACCGACAAGATTGCCTGCATCCACGAGATGGCGACTGATGAGCCCATCAATGGGCGACTTGATGGTCGTGTAACTGAGCTCGATCTCGGCGTTCTGGAGCTCGGAACGGGAGGCGAGTAGTGCCGCCTCGGCTTGGTCACGCTCGGCGCGGGCGCGAGTCACCTCCTGCTGACTGACCGCGTTCGTCTTGACGGCCTGTTCGAGCCGTTCCAGGTCGGACTCCGCGCGCCGAAGGGCCGCCTCAGCGGACGAGAGATTTGCTTTGGCCCGATCCCGTCTTGCAATAAAGGGCTCCTGTTCGATGATGAACAACGCTTGGCCCCTCTTGACGTAGGTACTCGGCTCGAATCGGATCTGTTCGAGAAACCCCTGCACTCTCGCCACAATCTCCACCGACTTGATGGCCGCGGTGGTACCGTTGAACTCCGCCTGATCGGTGACGTCGCGCACCTCGGGAACGGCCACCGTGACTTCAGGAGGCGCGGGAGGAGGGGGTGCCGGCGACTCACAGCCCATCGGAACTAGCAAGAGCAAACCCATCGCCCATACGTACCCGGTCTTTCGATTGCTACTCATTTCAGCCCTTTCTCTCGCGGAGAACCCGCGTTTTGCAGCGCTCATCATATCAAGAATGCTCTACTCCTGCGGTAAATCCACTCGCTGATGGCTTTACCACACTACCCACACATTTGGGCTCGCTCAAGGTTTTTTGGCATATCGACGCCGTCCCGGGCAGGACCGAGTCTATCGCCTCGTGGCGCGGCCAGGATTCAACTGGATGGGATAAATACGCCCAATTAAGCCGAGTACTTCTCGGGTACGACTTTAAGCTGCTTCAACACTTTCTGATCGTCGTACTCATCTTTCATGTTGCGCTTGCCAAGCTGGACCTTCTTCCGCGTAACTTCTTTGTAAGGAATGAGACTCAAAAAATGGGATATGCAATTGAGACGCGCGTATCTCTTGTTATCTGCTCGGACGAGGTACCAGGGCGCAAACTTGGTATCGGTGGCAGCGAACATGGCATCACGCGCTCTCGAATAGTCATACCACCGTCGATAGGATTCGACATCCATCGGGCTCAGCTTCCAGGTCTTGCGCGGGTCCTTGATACGGGCGCGAAATCGTCTCTCCTGTTCCTCCATGTTGACATCAAACCAGTACTTAATGAGGTGTATACCACTTTCCACCATCATCTTTTCGAAGATGGGCACAGATTTCAGAAACCGGTCGTATTCCTCATCGGTACAAAATCCCATGACCTTCTCGACGCCGGCTCTGTTGTACCAGCTGCGATCGAAGATGACGATTTCACCCGAGCTCGGGAACTGCGATATATAGCGTTGGCCGTGCATCTGACCTTTTTCTCGATCGGATGGTGAAGGTAGAGCCACGACTCTGAAGACGCGTGGGCTCACCCTTTCGGTGATGCGCTTGATGACACCGCCCTTCCCAGCCGCATCGCGGCCTTCGAATACCACTACCGCACGGTAGTTGTTCTCGACGACCCAGTACTGGAGCTTGACGAGCTCGGCATGAAGTTTGAGGAGCTCCGCTTCATAGGCTTTTCGCGACAGTTTGCTGTCTTTACCTACCGATTTCGACCGACGCCCTTTGTCCTTCTTACCCACTGTTGACCTCTCAGACCCAAGCGCTCGGGCTGCTGTATTTCACGACGGCTACAGCACAAGAGCCCAGGTCATGACCGTAATCAATCGATACGCTGACAAGCCGCAGCTAGTTGCGTCCTCACAAGTCCGGATGGCTACTCACACCGGACTGTCGCCCTCGTAGGGCACCCGGAAAAAGATCGTATAGAGCACCGGCACCACGACGAGCGTGAGCACCGTCGCAATCAGCAATCCGACCATGATGGTCACCGCCATGGCGACGAAAAAGGCGTCCGTCAGTAGCGGGATCATACCGAGAATCGTCGTCGCCGCCGCCATCATGACCGGGCGCATGCGGCTGACCCCCGCGTCGACGACCGCCGAGAACTGGCGCTTTCCCTTACCGAGATTCAAGTTGATCTCATCCATCAACACGATGGCGTTCTTGATGAGCATTCCCGTCAAGCTCATGAGCCCGAGAAGTGCCATGAATCCGAAAGGCTGTTTGAATGACAGAAGTCCAAGGGCCACGCCAATGATGGAGAGCGGAACCGTCAACCAGATGATGAGCGGTTCACGGATTGCGTTGAAGAGCGCTACCACGATGACGATCATGATAGCGATGAAGATAGGGAACGACGCTGCCAGATAGCCCTGCGCCTTGGCCGAGTCCTCGCTCTCGCCGCCCCACGCCATGTAGTACCCCGGCAGATCCTTGAGCGGGATGAGATCGGAGAAACGGATCGGGATCGTGTTTGCCGTGTAATTGGCAAACTGATCCTCCCCAAAAGATTTTCCGAAATAGGCCTCTAGATCAACGTTCAAGGCCTCTTCGATCCGCGGCTTGATGCGGACCAGAAGCTCGCTCGGTAGCTCTCGTGCCGCGTCGGCATGGACCCTCACTGTCGTGCGGCGGTCGCGGCGCCAGATATTGGCGTCCTCGTACATCGTCTCGAATCCCGTCAGCACCTGACGCATAGGAACCATCCGACGAGCGGCTGGGCTCCAAATCTGGAGCGTCTGTAGGTTGTCGACATTTGCGCGCTCGAACTCGGGCGAACGGGCAATGATGGGCAAGAGCTCATCCCCTTCGCGGTAAACACCGGTCTGCGTGCCGTCAAAGGCGCTCTGAAACGCCCTGGCAAGCTGAGGTCTGTCGATTCCGAGCTGGCGCGCCTGCGCTTCCGCGAGCTGAGGTCGCACGACCTTGACTTGCTCCCGCCATTCGTCCCGGACGCCCTGCCCGCCTTCTTCCTTAATAATGTTCTTCACCTTCTCAGACATCTCGCGCAGGCGTGCAGAATCCGTTCCGCTGATACGAATCTGAATCCGTCCACCTTCGCCTGGGCCCAGGCGAAACTGGCGTACATTCACCACTGCCTCGGGCACGAGCTCCTCGAGGTCGGCCTGCACCTGCGGCGCAAGATCTTGGATGATGCGATAGTCTTCGACGGAAGCAAACACACTGGCGTTGGCACTCGAGGCACCGAGCGGTTCGTAGGTCAGAAGAAAGCGAAGATCGCCCCCGCCAATCGCGGTGGTCAGGTCCGTCACACCCTCCAGCCCCTTCAAGTACTCTTCCACCTGCTCCATCCGTTTCTCGGTGTCGAAAATGTGGGTCCCTTCAGGAAGGTAGAACTCCACGAAGAACTGCGGTCGAGTGGAATTGGGGAAGAACATCTGCTTCACCGAGCCGAAGCCGATGAGAGCCGCGATGAAAACGACCAGGACGACCGCCATGGTCACCCAGCGAAAGCGAATCGCCGCCATGAGACCTGCCTTGTAGAGCCAAAATATGCCGCCGTTGTAGGCGTCTTCTGCGGCGCCGCCGCCACCTTCCTTCGGCTTGAACATCAGGTAGCTGACGAGCGGCGTCGTGGTCACCGCAGTCACCCAACTCAATCCAAGTGAGATTAGGATGACAGTAAAGAGCGAGCGGCAGTACTCGCCAGTACCGTCCTCGGAAGTGCCGATAGCGGCAAAGGCAGTGATCGCCACGGCTGTACCGCCGAGCAGCGGCATTGCGTTTTGGCCGACGACTTCCGTTGCCGCCTTCAGACCGTCCATACCGGCTTCGATCTTTACCTTCATGCCTTCGACGACCACGATGGCGTTGTCTACGAGCATGCCCAGAGCAATGATCAATGCTCCCAAGGATATACGCTCCAGAGTGACCTCGTAGAGAGCCATGAAGAGGAAGGTCCCAAAGATAGTGACGACGAGAATGCCGCCGATGATGAGCCCGCTCTTCACGCCCATGAACAGAAAGAGCACGACGAGCACGATGACGACGGCCTCGGCAAGGTTGACGAGAAAACTGTTGATGGATTGCGTCACCGATGCCGATTGTAGCGACATGATATTCAGCTTCATCCCCAACGGAATCTGGTTCTCGATCTGTTCGAGCTTGTCTCTGATGGCCTCTCCCATCACAACGACGTTGCCTCCTTGCACCGTGGAGATGCCGAGTGCGATGCCTCGTTCTCCGTTGAAGCGTACGATGTTGCGTGGGGGATCCACATAACCGCGCCGGATGGTAGCGACATCCCGAAGGAAGACCTGCCGACCCCCTTCTTGCGTGGTGAGGAGGAGACCTCCGAATTGCTGCTCTGAAGTGAACTCCCCCGTCGGGTTGATAGGGATGTACTCGGGCGGCAATCGCACTCTCCCCGCATCTGCAGGCAAATTCTTGGCACTGAGCCTGTTGTAGATTTCTTCCTGCGAAATGCCGAGAGCCGCCATCTTCGGCCGTGACATCTCGACGTAAACCGCTTCCTGCCAGACGCCCCAGAGAACGATACGTTTCACATCCTGGGCCTGAAGCAGATCACGCCTCAGAAGCTTCGCGGTTTCGTTCAGCTCTGCGAAGGAGTAACCCGGACCAGTGAGCACCAGGTAGATCCCGTAGACATCCCCAAAATCATCGTTGACCGTCGACGGGCCGGCCCCAGGAGGAAGGCGGCTCTGATAGTCGTTGACTTTCCTCCGAAGCTCATCCCATACCTGAGGGAGCGAGGATCGGTCGTACTTGTCTTTGATGGTCACTTTGATACTGGAAACTCCGCGGGAAGAGGTCGACTCAACCCGCAGGAGCTGGCCTAGTTCCTGGACCGCGCGTTCGATGACATCAGTGACCTCCTGCTCGACTTCGAGCGCTGTGGCCCCTGGATAAGGCGTGGTGATAATGGCGTTCTTGATCGTAAACTCGGGATCTTCCAATCGCGACAGACTCCGAAACGAGAGCCAGCCGGCCACGACAAGCCCGAGAGTCAACATCCATGTGATGACGTTTTTTTCGATGGCGAACTTGGCAAGCATTGGCTTCTCCTGCTCAGTTTCGGCGTTCCATCAAACGTATTTTGGAGCCGTCTTGTAGCTGGTGCACGGCGGCGACTGCGATCGTCTCCCCCCGTTCCAGCCCCTGGAGGACGCGGATGGAGTTTTCTCCGGTCACCGGACCCACTCGTATCTCTCGCTGACTGACCGTGAGAGCGGCCGTGTCCACCACCCAGACCCGAGGCTCACCGCTTGCGGAGGCGAACACCGCCTCGGCGGGGATGAGGAGCGCTTCCGTCGAAGAGGCCTCGTCACTTTCAGCGTAGGCATTCACTTCCGCCGTCATCCCGGGAAGCACACGGAGCTCTTCGGGCTGCGGCATGGAAAAGGTTACCTGAAACGTCTGCGTCTGCACGTCGGCTTCCGCGGTCGCTTCCTCGAGTCTCAAATCGAACTCGACACCGGGCGCAGAAGCAAAGCTGGCGGTAACCCTCCGAGGGTTCCTATCGCGGAACGTGGCCATTATGTACTCGGGGGCGTCGATGACCACCTCAACGACGGCGATGTTGTGAAGCGTGAGGACCGGCTCCTTCGCCACGACGTCTTCGAAGTTCTCCACGTGCTTTCGGCCCACGCGGCCGTTGAACGGAGCGACAAGCCTCGTATCGCGAAGGTTTGCTTGGGCTTGATTGTAGCTCGCCGCGGCCACGTCGCGCGCCGCCCTACGAAGCTCCAACTCTGCCAGAGGCACGGCGTTCCGTTCATAGAGATTCTTGTACCGCGTATAGTCAGCCTCGCCCTTTTCGTAAGCAGCCCTCGCTTCCGCGAGGGCAATCTCGAAATCACGCGGGTCGATACGGGCTAGCAGCTGCCCACGACGCACCTGCTCTCCCTCGTCGACCGGGAGCTCCACGAGTGGACCCGCGACACGAAACGACAGTTCCGCACGGTCGGACGCTTGGACGGTGCCCGGGAAAGAGAGACGTTCTTCCTTCCCGCCTCCGACCACGATCGTTTTGACGGGCCGCACTACCGGCTCGCGCTCGACGACCTCTACTTGGCCGCAATCCGTCAGCACAACGGCAACGAGCGCGACGACAAATACGCGAATCATTCCGAACCCCTTCATGGCTTCCTCCCCGAGAATGCACTTTTCCTGGTCGTCGCTCGATCTCGGTCGAGCCGATCCGGCGCCAGCAGGTCGAAGGCCTCGGCGCCCGCGCCCTCTTCGGGCGGAGTCGCCGGGGTATCGATATAAGCTCGCGCCTGTGCCAAAAGCTGTTTCCGCTCTTCCGCGGTCTTCAAATCTTCGAACCACCCGATGGCCCGCTGGAGAGCGACCATATCGAGTAGAAATGCGTACTCCGCCGCGCGTGCTGTCCGTTCGGTGTTGAAGCGATCGTTCTGCGCGTCCAGCAGGTCGGTCACGTTGACGAGGCCCTCGGTGTAGCGATCCTGAACGATCTCGAAGTTCAGCCGGGCCGACTGGGCGGCCATGCCCAAATAGCCGATGCTCGGGAATGAACCCTCGATGGCACGTACGGAAGTGCGCACGCGACGCTCGATCACCTGCCGGGCATCAATGACCTGCTTCTGTATACTCGCCAGCTCAGAAGCGTTGAGCTTTTCATCCTCGGCACGAAAACCCCCTTCGAAAATGGGATAGGCAGCCTGGATGTCCCACATCCAATCGTCGCGCTCGAACTCAGGGAGCTCCGGTGTGCGTGCGATGTCGTAGCCCCACTGGAACCCGACATCGAACACGGGTAGATACCAACGCCGTTTACGCTGGTCGAGCTGCAGTTGCCGAGCCTCGATGGATTTCTGCAAGACAGAAAGCTCCGGCGCGTTCTGGAGGGCGAACCTGACCAGGAACTCGCGAAACCGCTCCATCTTCTGCGGGTCCGTCAAGTAGCCGGAGAGTCCGCCGTCGAGGAACGGGAACACGGCCGGATCAATGTGAATCTCCTCGGGCCGCCAACGAGAGAACTGATCGAGCCCTAAAATCTGGTTGAGGGCGATCCGCTCCGTCTCGATGTCGGTCCGACTACTAAAAAGCTTGCTCAGACGCGTGTTGAGCTCCGATTCCCAACGGTAGACCTCGTCGAGTCCCGAGTAACCCGCGTCCAGTCGCACCTTCGCAAGCTCGAGGTTGTCGCGAGTGAGCTGCAGGTTATCGGCATCCACGCGAAAGAGAATCTCTGTAAGCACCAGGTTCAAAAACGCTCCACCGGCATCCGCGTAAACGTCCAATAGATCCGCTTCGAACGCCCCCTGGTTGCCCTCATAGAGGCGTCCAACGGATTTGTAATCCGTGACGCGCGCGTCGTCATAGATCATCTGGCGTACGCTGAAGCCCCCATTGAGCGTTTTGTCCGGAATGAAACCCTCTAAACCGCGCACGTTACGGCCGGACCCCTTCAATCCCGCGTACGCCTGCGGGAGAAGAGGGCTCTTGGCGCGTTTCCACAAGTGGTAAGACGACTGGACGTTTTGCTCGGAAACTCGAAGGAAAGCATTTCCTTTCTCCGCGTGGGTTAGAGCCTCCGGAAAGCTCAAATGCTCCTCGTCGCCTCGCATCTCGTCCTCGTGTAGAAACCGAGCAGTCACCATGATCTCGTAGGTCGGGACGTAATCGAGCGCCACTGCGGTTCTTCCATTGACGAGAAGTTCGGGATCGGCGTCGAGTCGAACGGGAAACGTGCTCGTCGAGCCACCTCGCATGAGCTCGTTCAAATCGAGCGCCGCGCGGCGCGCCACAAGCTGAGAAATGTCAGGTGTTCTTCCCGCCAGGGCTCCCGCCTCGACGTCGAGGTGGCCAACGAGCCCCCAGGTGAGCACCCCGCGCGCTGTTAGCGCTTCGAAAAGCTCGCGGCGAGAGGAGGCGGCCCACTGAGGCGTTCGGCCGACAAAGGCGACAGAGGCGTCATTGGGCAATCTTGCCACCGATTCAGAGACGCTGTCTCCAAGTGGAACCAATTCGAGCTGAGCCCCGACGACCTGCTCGAGGGCCTGGATCTCGGAGTCGAGTGCCTCATTAGCCCCGATATACGATTCGGGCACCATAATGTGAGCAACCTTTGGAAACGGGAATATGCTGCGCGCCGTAGAGAGATCGGTTTCTAGAAGGTGCGGTAGCTCCATGAAAGCCAGATTCTCGCTCTGCGAGCGGTTGTCGACTTGCTCGTGGATGCCACCAAAGTCGGGACGCTGGACAAACGTCGCTACGACCGGCTTCGATAACGGCATCTCGGCGGCCGCGTTGCTCACGCCCGCCCCGACCGCCAGAATGTAGTCTACATCGGGATTGTCGAGCGCCGCGCGAAGCGCCTCCCGAATCCGCGCGGGATTCCATTGCCCGTCGAGCTCGGGAGTGCTGAGGAAGTTGATCTCGATCTCGGGAGCCGCCACCTGACGCAGTTCGCTCTCGATCCCCGGGACGATATCTTCAGGCATGGGGCCATCCCGAACGACGGCAATGGTGACGGTTCTACCGGCGCCAGGATCTGTGGGCCGTAACTGAGCTCGGACTGAGCCGGTCAAACCAGCCGCGATCAAAAGAATTGCCGTTGACAGTGCAATGTTCCGCATTGTGTCTCCTTGAATCTGCCGAGGAAGAGTCGGAATTCTCAAAATCCGTGCCAAGTGTATCCAAAACAAGGCCCAAGCGCGAACCGCCGGGCTTTGTCAACCTCCCTTGACGTCGAGCGCTGCCACTGCTAGTTTCTTCCATTGGCGGGGTCCCTTCGGTTCCCCCCAATAAACTTGACGCGAGGAAGGTATCTGAATGCACCACAACCAAGAGCTCGAACGACGGGCCTTGAAGCTCTCCATCGTGGGAGCCGCTGTCATGGCGGGCCTAGGCATCGGCTTTGCCTTTCTCACTCGCTCTGAGGCCATTCTGCTCGACGGTTTCTTCTCCTTGATCAACTTCGCCATGGGCTTCTTGTCTCTCAAGGTCGCGCGGATGGTATCACAGCCTGACGACGAGCGTTTTCAGTTCGGTTATGCGAGTTTCGAGCCCTTCGTGAACCTCGGCAAGGGACTCGTCATGGGCTTCCTCAGCCTCTTTGCTCTTTATTCCGCCATCGATTCTCTGTTTCACGGCGGACGACCTATTGCGTCTGGGTGGGCCCTGATCTATGCCGTCTTCGTCATGGCCGGTTGCTTCCTCATCGCCTGGGGACAGCGTCGGGCAGCAAAGAAGAGTGGATCGCCCCTGGTCGAAGTTGATGCTAGGGGATGGGTCCTCGACGGCTTGATCACCTCGGCCGTCTTTGTGGCGTTTCTCATTCTGGTACTCATCGAGAAGACCGCGTGGTCCGTCTACACGCCTTACGCCGATCCCGTTATCGTCATCTTACTCGTCGTGCTCTCGGCCCCCATCCCCATCGCCATCGTTCGAGACAATATTAAGGAGCTACTCTTGGCGGCGCCGGACGCGGAGCTTCAAAAAAAGATTCGAGACAAACTCGAAGCGGCCACTCGAGACTTGCCTCTGGATAAGACGGTCATAAGGATGGTCAAAGTAGGCCGGCACACTTACTTGCACGTCTACATGGTGGTCGCAGAATCTGACCGCGGAGCTAGCATCAATGACACGGATGACGTCAGGAAACGTATCATCACTGAATTAGCGAGTGCTTTCCCTGGTCTCGGCATCGACGTGATCTTTACCGGCAGTGAGAACTGGGCAGTGCCACTGGAGTAGGTAAAGACAAAGAATTCGCGAACTCAAGAAATCAGGAAATCAAGAAGTCTCTTATCCGATTATGTTGAAAGCAGGCATCATCCCGACTATCCTCCTTCTGCTGAACGCGGGATCCGTTCATGCCTGGCCCATGGCATTCCGACAGGAGCAAGAACCGTTTGGCAAGGTCGCGATCGGGAAACAATGGTCTTCTTACTGGGCTTTCCGGATCTAGAGGGAACGTGACGAAGAAAGCACTTCTCTGGATCGTCCTGGCCACCGTTTGTTTCTCGGCTATCTATTTCATCAGGATCCGCAAGGACATGGTGGACTTCCGAGTCAACTACAAAGCCGGGGAACGACTCCGTAACGGCGAAGACCTCTACCCGACGACGGACGGCCACTTCATGTTCAAGTATCTTCCCTCTTCGGCGCTTCTCTACGTTCCGTTCTCCTATCTTCCTCTGGAAGGCGCCAAAGCCGCCTGGTACTCCCTGACGGTCGTCTGCTCCCTATTGCTTTTCTACATGTCCTACAAGATGGTGGGATTAGGAGATCGACGCTCCGCACTTTGGATGATCTGGCCGCCTTTGATCCTCGCCAAGTTTTTCTTCAGGGAAATGAAGCTGGGGCAGATCAACACGATCGTGACGGCCCTCATGCTGGTGATGATCTGGTACCTGATGGATGAAAGGAAAAAGTCGAGCCGGGAAGCTCTACCGGGGGTTTTCTGGGGACTTGCCACCGCATTGAAGCCTTATGCGTTGATTTTCTTTCCTTATTTCATTGTAAAAAGAAACTGGAAGAGCTTGGCCGTCGGGCTCATCGTCATCGGCGCAGCCCTCTTTGCCCCTTCGGCCTACTACGGCGTCCAAGGGAATCTCCAACTGCACCGCGATTGGGCGTCGACCCTCTCCCAATCGACCCCCTCACTTTTCAACTCCGCCGACAACGTCTCCATCATCGGGTTCTTGACGAAGTGGACCGGAGATCAAGGCTTGTCTTTCTGGGTGTACCTCTTCGCCGTTGCTGCGCTCGCCTTCCTCGTGCTGGCGTTGATTATCAAGGGACGTCAGATACCGAACGCGGCAGTGCTCGAGGGGTCCATTTTGCTCGTCTCGATTCCGCTGGTGTCTCCCATGGGTTGGGACTATTCGCTCCTGATGTCGGTCGTGGGCGTCAGCCTTCTCGTGGCTCACTTTTTTGACTTCGCCAAGTTCTGGCGAGTCGTACTCATCGTCAACTTCTGTATCATCTCGCTCACGGTTTATGACCTCATAGGAAGGCAGCTCTACGGTACCTTTATGATGTGGTCGGTCCTGACCATGAGCTTTCTTGCCGTGCTGGGCTACCTGGCAGTGCTTAGATTCAGGAACTTGGCCTAACGATCAACGCTGAGGTGAGGGTCCCCTTAGTGGACGGTCACCTCCGCCTATTTGACGACGTCACTTTGTTCGCGTCGAACGGTTTGACGACGAACGATGAGCTCTTGTTGGATGAATAGGGTGAGGTCTTTCTCGAGAACGATCCTCGACAAGTCCCCGATCGGTTGCCGGGTTCTCAAATCCAATCGCCTGGCAAAGACTCGGTAAGGGCCTTCGATCGGTTGGCCGAATCCGCGGTGTACCGCCACGTACTCCCGGGAACCGAGAAGCTTGTTCAAGTACTCCACGTCGTCCGGATCATAACCCTCGATGGTCGACGCCGGAAGAAGGAATCGATGACGTTCGTACTTGGCGATGAAATTCGAAGGCACGTAGATTGTTTTGCCTTTCAGACGTTCGGCCCGGCCCGACTCGAAACGACCTCGTGAACCGTCGAAAGGAGCGAGGAAACAGGTCAAAGACAACGTGGTCAACAGAACCGCTGCGGGAAACGTATAGGGTGACCGGCGATTGTGAACATAGCCGAGGCCCGCCGCAACTAGCCCAATAGCAGGAATAGCAAGGTGCCACGCACGGTACCCTCCCGCTTGCTGCGATATGTCGAGCATCAGCCGGTAGAGCAGCGCCAGTCCGACAACGAGAGGCACTTGAAAGAGGTAGAACCATCGACGCGGGATCTCCTTCCAATGAATCGCGAGGAGGACGGCCAGCGCCGGCGTCACCGGAAGCAGATAGTTCTCCTGCCGCTGGCTCGGGAAGGTATAAACGACAAGAAATGAGAACGTGATGATCCAGAGCGACCGCTCTTCAAAGGAGAGATCCTCTCGTCTTCTGAAAGCTCTTACGAGAACAACAAAAAGCGGCAGTGCCAGGAGACCAGCACTGGCAAATGGCGCCAGCCAAATACGGTAGACCGCATAGGAACCCGTGACGAGGCCACCGAAGTAGTCCGCCCCGCCGAGCTTTCCCATGTTTTCTTCGAGAACGAACTGCCGGAGAACGGACCCTGGCTCGGGATCCAAGGCGGGCCAAAGCGCAAACGAGAGAAGGGCCACCAGCACGAGAGTGGCAATCTTGACGGCGTCTTTTCTCAAGAAGGAGACGAAGTCCCAACGGCGCTCTACGAGAAACAGCCACGTAAAACTGAAACCCACGGGTACCACGAGTACAAAGGACTTGAAGAGACACGCTACACCCAGCAGCAATCCTTGCACCACCCAGAAGCGCAGGCCCCATTTCTCGAGCCGTTCCCTAAATCCGACATAGAAAGCAAACGGAAGGAAGACGAATAGCGTCTCCGGTAGATTGGTCAAGAAGGGCCGGCCGTATTGGAAAGTAGATCGGAATCCGAGGAACGTGATTGCTCCCAAGATGCCACATTCCCTGTCTCCCGTTACGCGACGCGCCAACCAAAAAACGAGCCCTGCCGACAGAAATGTGATGCAAACGATGGGCAGCCTCAACCAAAATAAGGTCCAGTTCTGTGCCCAATTCGTCGAGACCATTCCCAACCAAAACAAAAAGGGCGGTTTGGTGTTCTCGAGCCCCGGTGCCGTTTTGAGCGGCAACCAATGGCCGCTCTCCGCGGTCAAGCGCACAATCTGGATGTAGGGAGACTCGTCACCAATGCGAGGAATATAGAATCCATCGAAGTGATAAAGATAGACGAAGACGGCGAGAGCCAAAACCACGGGCCACCAGATGCGGGCGCGGAATCGAGAGTCGAAGAGTCGGTCGAGCATAAGGTCACTATTCGACGGGACTAAACGAGTCGCATTGTAGCAACTAATCTAATGACACGAAGAAATGCAAAGCCTGCCGCCTCTAGAGCTTCTGCTTGGTGGCGCCTCCGTAGTAGATACCGTTGAACAGGAACATGAAGGTGCCGTGGGTTTGGGCTCGGTTGGTGATTTCCGGTCCGAATAGGAAGAGCTTCCCTTTCCCCACTTCGGCTTCGATGATGGCTACGCCACCGCCTAGGTAGTGCTCTCCCCAGGCCCAACCACTCACTAGAGGTTTGTCGCTTGCAAACCATGCCACCGGTCGCACCCCCTTCATAACCGCGTCGGGTTGGAGGCGGAATACGGGACTCCGGTTGAACATCACAAGGACATCCTCGGGTATGCCGTAGGCTAGTGGCGTCGAGCTATCTACGCGGGCCTGCAAGAGCGATCCAGGTACGAAGTACTTCTCGCGAGGAAGTGACGTCTCCTTGCCGTCCTTTGTCTTCTCGACCAAGGCATCGACGATGGGCAAATCCAAGTGATAGCCCAGGTTCGTAGAGGTCCCGATAGTCAGTATGGTGCCGCCCGCTTCGAGAAACGCCTTCAATTGTGGAACCGTCTTCGCCACCGTAACGGAACCTACATGGCTCTGGTACTCTTCAGGAATGTTGTCCGGAAACTCGGGAGGCGTCTCGGGATCTTCTTTGGGAATGGCACCGCTCACGAAGATGATCGCGTCGTACTTTTCATTGAGATTCCCCGCATCGAGGCCTTGCGGGTAAACGACCTCGAAAGGGAACTCGAACTGTTCGAGAATCCAACGGACCCAGCCGGAAGACGCGGACCCGCCATATCCATCCCACAGACCGACTCTCATCGGCTTCAGACGCAAGGCTTCACCGCGAGGCTTCGAGCCGGCCTCGAACGTCAGCCCGATCTCCTCGGCTAGTCTCTTTATTTTGGCCGTCGTCGAACCTTTTTTCCGTATGTAAACAGTACCGGCAGGGTAGGTTTTTCCTTTTGCTGTGGTGGGGCTTGTGAGCCAATAGACGTCCTCCCCGCTTCCGACCAGACGATTGATGGCAACGAAGGCATCATTGACATGGTGGCTCAAGAAGAATCCCGACCCGCCTCCACCACTGAGCGTGCCGGTAGGAGTTCGGGTCACATCTTCGATTTTAGCGAACGGGCCATCGAAGCCGTCGAGGATACGATCGAACTCCACGCCCATGGCGTAGGCCAGTGTGTAGCCGGCGTTGTCATAGGGAGGCTTTGGGGGACCACCAGGGTACGGAATGTCATCGGGATGATCCTGGGGCTCGAACATGTCCATGACGTGAGGGCGGAAGGATTGAGCCGTCTTGACGACATAGGAGCCAGCCGGGTAGGTCTTCCCCGCCACTTCGAAGGGCTCGGTGGCTTGGTGCACGGTGACTCCCGTTTTGATGAGGGCGTTGACGAACTTGGTGGTGGTCAAAAAGTCAGACTGGTCCGAGGGCAGAATGAAGCCCCTGGGATCTCGGCTAGACGGGTCGCGTAGCATCTCGTAGTACTCGAGGGGATAGCCCCTGTACCGACCGCTGCCGGTCATTTCTGCCTCGTCTTTTTCAATCGCATCCTCCACTACCGCCAAGGCCTTGGGGTGCAAGGTCCAGTGGTCACGACTTCCCCGTTCAATGGAGTTCTGGCCCATACGGTAGATGTTGTAGAGAAAGTCCTCCCGGTTCTTTGACGCCACGTCGAGAATGGCACGGTCGGCGGTCATGATGTAGTCGATTGACTGGCGGAAGTGCCAATCCTGGGGGGCGATGGGGAAGGGATAGTCGTTTCTCGGTAATAGAAGTTGCGGCCGGAAGGGGATCTTCATGGGCGTGGGATTGCCGATGATCTCTGTCAGAATACCGACCATGTTGTGAAAGTAAGGTGTGCACCGAACGCATCCGTTCCACCAGGTTGAATAGCTGGCTCCCGATCGCATCGTTGCGCCCGGTTTGCCCTCGGCCGCAAAGCGGCGGTGCATGGCGTTACCGACCAACTCGATGCTCAGGGGAACGAGGGGATCAAAATTGTAGCTCGGTGGATCGCGAAAGGGAGCACAAAACAAAACCGTTCCCGCCGGCCCGCTCTGGTGTCGGTTGTACACGATTTGAGGAAACCACTCGCGGTAAAGGATTCGGTTCATGGCCTCGGTCTCGGGCATATTGGTCATGAAGGAGTCCCGATTGTTGTCGTGACCGACATATTTCTGATAGAGACGGGGAATTCCGCGCGTAGACCGCTTGGTGGGATCCTGTTCCCGCATGTACCAGTTGCTCACCAGCTCCATACCGTCGGGATTGGTGACCAGCGTGAGCAGGATGACGTCGTCGAGGAAGCGCATCGTTTCCGGGTCGTCGCGACTGAGCATTTGGTACACGAGCTCGAGCTCGGCCTGAGCATTCACGACCTCGGTGGCGTGAAGACCCCCGTCAATCCAGACCACGGCACGACCCTCGGCGGCCAGCTCTCGAGCTTGGCTTTCGTTAAGGCCCTCGGCGTGAGCCAAGCGTTTCGAGATCTCCCGGTAGCGATCGAGCTTCTGGTGGTTCTCAGTTGAAGTGATGATCGCCATGACCATGGGACGGTCTTCCGCGGTCGTCCCGATCTCCAGCAGCGTCATCCGTTCCGATTCCCGATCCAACTGCTTCCAGTAGTCCAGGAGTTGGGTATAGGTAAGAAGCTGGTAGTCCGCTCCAATCTCGAAGCCGAATTGCTCCACGGGGGTGGTAATTTGGCCGTCAGCAAAAAGCGGGCCGGCCACGAGTGTTGCTAGTAAGCTGATGAGGAGGCAGGTGTTCGTTTTTCGCATTCTCTCTCCTTCGCGGTGACTGGGCACTTCGGCCGTCCTGACGCCAACCGGCTCGAGCCCGGCGCTTGACGCAATCCCGACCGTGAGAGAGGGTAGCACGCCAAGCGTGCCCCGGGCACATTTGTGCCAAGAGCGTCACTTGACCACAAAAGGCTCGGTGACAGGGTTGGGAGGAGCTCTCTCCTTCGATTTCTCGACCACTTCTTCCAAGACGGGTGTTATTGGCGAGAATCCTGTGTGTTTTTTCAAAGTCTCTCGGAGCGGTTCATATTCAACCTCCCATTGCACGAAAGCGGTCGACCGCTTCCGTAGCTCCCACTCATGGCTTGCCTGGGTTCACATCGCAGGAGCCCAGGCTTTTCCTTTCCACCCTTTGATTCCCTCGGATTGACCGTGCTACGCTCCTGGTCGCTAGAAGGGACGGGCACCCACTCTCGCTGGCGAATCGAGGCGGACGGGCACACAAAGCCGATGGAGAGGTGTGATGTCAAAATTCCAGGTCTTGCTGTCTTTCCCGGTTCTCATTCTCGTTTCCGTGTTGATGGTTCCCATTGACCTCGCTGCTGAGATCACCATCGACTGGACGCACTACCACAATTTCGCAGAGACGACCGAGCTCTTAGAGAGCTTTGCCAAGGAGTACAAGGATATGACCAAGCTCTACTCCATCGGCAAGAGCGTTCAAGGGAGTGACCTCTGGTGTCTCGAGATCACCAACTATGCGAGCGGCGCTCCAAAGACCAAGCCCGGCATGTACATCGACGGCAACACTCACGCCGGCGAGGTGAGCGGCGCAGAAGCAAGTCTCTACATCATCAACCATTTGCTAACGCAGTATGGGAAGGATGCGCGGGTCACCGAGCTCGTCGATACACGCGTCTTCTACATCGTTCCCAAGATCAATCCGGACGGGTCTGATGAATATCTACGCGATCCCCGCCAGCCGCCCGAACCCAATTTGAAGAAGTTCGATGACGACGAGGACGGTCTGGAGGATGAAGACGGTCCCGACGACCTGAACAAAGACGGCATCATTACTCTGATGCGTATTCGGGACAAAAAAGGCTCGTTCAAGACTTCGCCCAAGGACCCGCGTCTGATGGTCGAGCGGGGCATCAACGAAGATGGGGAGTGGAGGCTGATTGGGCCAGAAGGGTTAGACAACGACGGCGACGGAGAGATCAATGAAGATCCGCCCGGACACCGCATCACCGTGACGAACAGGAACTACCCGGCCTTCTGGGCACCGGCCTGGATCCAGCGAGGCAACCGCCCTGGAGGGAACTACCCGCTCTTCGAGCCCGAGGCGAAGGCGCAGGTGGATTTCATCCTCGCCCATCCCAACATCGCCGGCATCCAGTCCTTTCATACTCACAGCGGCGTTTTGCTCCGCCCGTATTGTAACCGGAGTGACGAGTACATCCCTCCCGAGGACATGCGGAATTACAAGCTCGTCAGCGCCCTGGGGTTGGAAATCACCGGTTACCCGGAACTGTCCGTCTACAACGACTTCACGCGGGACAAGTCGAATCCCCGTCGTGGCGTCTTCGTCGACTGGGCCTATGATCACTACGGCGCTTTCGCCTATACCACGGAAATTTGGAAGGCGCCCGGGGAGACCGGTCGGTCGGTTTTCGAGGGGACGGATGAGAACGTGGCGATGGAGTGGAACGACAAGGAGTTGGCTGGCGAGGGTTTCATCAACTGGACAAAGTTCGATCACCCGGAGTACGGAGAAGTCGAGATCGGGGGATGGAATAGCAACTACGTCGTTCAGAACCCGCCGCCGAAATTCACCGAAGAGGAGTGGAAGAAAAATTGTCTTTTCGAGCTCGAACACGCGCGGATTCTTCCCTATGTGCAGATCACCGAAACAAAAATCGATGACCTTGGAGACAAACTGCTCCGGTTGACAGCTACGGTGGAGAACGTGAGTTTTCTGCCGACAAACGTCACCCAAAAAGCCATCCAACATCATCTGGCCAAAACGGTCTTGGTCAAGTTGGAGCTCGAGAAGGCCGCGCTCGTAAGCGGTAAGGCAAAGACCGATATCGGTCACATCAAAGGCTTTACTCCCGCCGAGCGCGCCCTGTTCGGCCGCGGCTCCGACAAACCGGAGAACTTCAAGACCGTCGAATGGCTCGTCAAGGTAAGTGGAAAAGATGCTGCAGCCAAGATAACCGTTGTCTCACAAAAGGCCGGGACGACCTCGAAGCGAATCGCTCTCGAAGCCAAGTAGCTCGAAGCCTGCTCGATGGGAGGGAGAACATGAGACCTCTTGTTGGCTCAGCCATTGTGTTCTGGTTCGTTCTTACCTCACACGCAACCGGGGCGCAGCAGTCAGAATCCATCCCGAGTCCTGCCGAGTTTCACGGGTACGAGCTCGGAACGACTTACACCATCACGGCGAATCTCTACGAGTACTACCGGGAGCTCGCCCTGCGAAGCGATCGAGTGGAGTATCAGGAGTACGGCCGGAGTATTCAGGGTCGGCCTCTGCCGGCTCTTTTCATCGGCAGTGAGAAACATCTCGCCTCCAAGGACGCCTATCGGGAACGGATTCATAGGCTTACACACTCCCTCGAGCCTCTCCCTCCATCCGAGCTGACCGAATTGATTGAAGGGACTCCCGCCATCGTCTGCATTTTTATCGTAGATACGGACGAGGAAGCGGGGGTCGAAGTTCTGCAGGAAATCGCTTATGAGCTCGCGACACGTGAGGATGATGTCGCGCGAAACGTTCGTGAGAACGTGTTGGTTATCATGGCCCCGCTCACCAACCCGGATTCACACGCCCGCTACGTCACTTGGCACAAGCTCTACGACGTGGATGGTGCTTCCGTCGATCCCTACGCCGTTGAGAATCGCGCTCACTGGGGGATGAACACGGACGGCAACGCTCTTGGCATCGACGTGAATCGCGACTTTGGATTCTTCGTGAGCCCTGAGATGCAGGGCGTCGCCCGGACTCTCGTGCACTGGCGACCGCAACTCCTCCTCGATATTCACAGTGGTCCCGACGTCATTTTTCTTCCACCCTTCCCACCGCCCCACCATCCGCTGTGGCCGGAGGAGGCTTCGAAGTGGTGGGAGGCCGTGGCGAGACGAGCGAGCGATCACTTCGGGCGACGAGGCTGGTCCTTCAACACGCGAGAGGGCTATGAGGGAGTGACGAGTGTGAGCTTTGGTCTCTCCTGGGGAATGCTCGGACCTTCAGTGAGTGCCTTCCTTTACGAGACGTTCGGGGGCCGTCCTCAGAAGACCGAAGCTTTTGTCCGAACCGACGGAACCATCGCCACCATGCGTATGGCCATGGACCGCCATTCGGTGGGAACCTGGTCATTTCTCGAGATTGCGGCTGAAAGGCGCGAAGAGCTGCTCCAGGATGCGCATCAAGTCGTATTGAAGGCGGTCGAGGAAGCTCGCTCGGGGCCGGTGCGCGAGGTGGTCTTTCCGGTCGACGGGCCGGGCGTCGATTCGTCAAAGGTGCGGCGCATCGTCGAGCGGCTCACGCTTCAAGGGATCCAAGTCGAGCGGCTCGAGGAGGACGTCACAACCGAAGCGCATGATTTCTACCAGGTCGGTCGGGCTTCGCAACGGACCTTTCCCAAGGGAAGCTACGTCATTAATATGGTACAGCCGATGGCGCGGCTCGCCCGGACGCTCCTCGACCCAGTGGTCGAAAGCGGTGAGCCGGAAGTACTCGTACCCTTTTCCCGCAAGATGCCTTATTACGACACGACCTGGGGTGTGATGCCCTTCCTCTTTGGCGTCGAGGCCTATGCGGTGGAACAGCCGATTGCTGCAAGACGTGATTTCGTCGAGGGACCTTCCGTTCGCGAGGGAAGTGTCGAGCGCATCGTGCGTGACGGTCCACCCTATGCTTACCTTCTTCCAGCCGGCCAAGAGGCGAGCTACCGCATTGTTATACGAATGATGAGGGAAGGCTACAGGTGGCGCGTCTTCCGGGCGCCCTTCCGTATCAGAGATCGAAACTACCCTAAGGGAACCTGGGCCGCCATACGCGGGCGCAATCCGGAGGGACTCGGCGCTCGTCTCGAAGAGCTCGTTCAAGAGCATGTGGGTCGGGCCGTCGAAGTGGCCGGCCCCTACACCGATGCCGGTGTGGCTTTTGGAGACGACCGTCGCTTGGCGCCTATTCCCAAACCTTTCGTGGCCGTGGTCGCCGATCAGCCGGTGTCTCAAGATCACATCTTTGGCGGTATTCGAACCGTGCTGGAGGCGGATTTCGGATTCACCTTCACGCCCGTGATGCTCGAGACCATCAACCGCCGGGACCTGTCGAAATACACGGCCGTGGTTCTGCCCCATGCGGGTATGGATATTCGCGGCGGTCCGGGGTTCAGCGCTGGTTACAAGGGGATCCTTGATGTCGAGAACCTGCGTCGTTACGTGCTCGGCGGTGGCACGCTCGTAGCCGTCCAGGGCGCAGCGGAAGTCATCGCGACGGACGAGGTACTCGGTTCTGGTGTGGAGCTCGAAGGATGGGCCGAGCAAACGAACGGACCGTCGCTCCGTGCTCGTTGGGAAGAATCGCTCGCCGCCGACGTCGAGACCACAACCTGGAAGCCGGGACTTCAAGAGATCGGTTTTTCTCTCCTCGCTTCCGGGTATCACCGCGAACAGTTTGCGGTGCCCGGCGCCTATCCGGTCTTACTGAAGATTGCGGAGGAGGGTCGTGCTCGGGCTGTTGCCCGCTACGAGAGTGACGAAGGGACTCTTCTGCTCGACGGCTTCATGGCGAGCTCGGACAAAGAGAAATTGGCAGGCCGGCCCTTCGTCGTGATCCAGCCCGTGGGTCGGGGGCGAGTCATCTTCTTTGCCTGTGACCCAACTTTCCGCGGTTACTGGTACGGACTCAATCTTCTCTTCCTGAACAGTCTCATCCTTGGGCCATTGCTGTAGGACGACCGGCTCGACCACGAAACAGGTATCCCATACCCGGGAGTCGGCCCCGGCGCCGAGAAGTCCTTTACCGATCGAGCCTCAAATGTTTTTCCGGAGTGCCGACGCTGGCAAAAGATGGGCACGTTTCGATAGGCCTTGGTGACAAAGGTGGAAGTCCCGAAATCCTCAAGGCTATCTTGTCTCAACTCTTTGCAGCCGATAGAGAAACCGTCGCGTGTTGTCCTTGACGTCCGGCCAGTCGTTGTAGGCTCCAAGGTCATCGAGCACGTACCCTTCCGCTAGGGTGAGAGAGTCAAGAGGCCTCCGGACCACCATGATGTACAGGGGCACTTCCGGACGTTGTCGACGGATCCACTGCGCCAATGCCACTCGCTCCACGGAAATAACGTCGAGTTCTTTTCTCTGAAGATAATAGTGCCCCCCCACGTCATCGTTGGTCCCGCCGACCACCACCAGTCGGCCTCGGAAATCCTCTTGCGCTCCCAATGTGAGTGCCGCCTCCACGGGTCCCCGGTGGGGATACCAAAAACTCACCAGGATGAGAGCAAGGATGTGGGCGGCAACGAAGACGTGGCGGTGAAGGGTTCGAAGTCTTGAATCTGAGACCTTTCGAAAGAGGAGTTCGGAAGCATAGACGACGAGGAGGAGTATGACGGCCGCGAGCACGAAGCGGAACGACTTTCGCGTCACGAGGTTATGCAAGAAGAGATAGACGGCCGCAGTTGATATCAACACGGGAAGACGCTTCCCGCCTTCGACGAGGGCGCCAAATCCGCTCCTAAGAAAGGGTGGGATGAGCACCAATACTCCACAGAGAAACGCCGCATAGTACCATACCGGCTGCTGGCCGTAGCTTTCCGCAGCACCCTCGAAAATGTTCCATGAAACATAGCGGAAAGGGCTGTGCAAAAAGCTCCCCCACGTCCACAGGTCGACGAGACCTTGCAGCGTCACCGTGATTGCGGCTCCGATTGTGAAGGAAAGCGATGCCCCCCATCGTTTTTGGAACAAACCCACCACGAGAAGCACTGGGCCATAGAACGCGTCTTGAAAGCGACAGGCGAACGATAGGCCGAGAAGAAGACCGGAGATAAAGGGCCAGAGTCGACCAGGACCCTGGAAAAGGAAGACCGACGTCAAGGCCAAACCAACGGCAAACGTCGGTCCGGTTGGCTGCACTCCACTGTAAACCACCAGAGCGTTTGCGGCGATGAACAGTAGCAACGGTCGTTGATTTCTCCAACCGCTCCACCGCACGATGAGAATCCAAAGGGCGGCCAAGGGCGCGAGGGAAACGGCACCGTGGATCAAGCGTGTAGCTGCCATCATGGCGCGCGGCTCAGTGATACCCACCGAAGCCACGGCCTTGAATATCACAGCCAGGATCCCGGGATACACCCAGGATCGGAGACCTTGTACGTAATCGTGGTATTGGTGCCAGCTTCCGTCGAAAGCGATATGGTAAGCGGGGTCGACGTACTGAAATTGATGGTCGAGGAAATCGTAGCCCCGGCTAAAGAATACGGCGGGAAGCCTCAAAAGAAGAGCCACTGCCAGGTATCGCCCGAGAGTGATCTCACCCGGTTCAAAACCGATTCGGATCCACCGGCAAAGACGCTTCACCCGCCGAGAGCTCCGTTGGGCTCGGCCGACCCTTGTCCAAGGTATCGACGGCAGAAAACGAAACCAAGGACAACCGATACGTATAGGTATCCGATTGTCTTGAGATGGAAGGCGCGCGCCCACTCGCCCCAGTTGTTTGGGACAAGATCCGAATAGAAGATCGGAACAAGCATCAGGGCAATGCCCCAATGTACCCAATAGAGTGCTGCTCGTTTCCTGCCTGATAGCGCTTCGATACCGATGAGGAAGATACCAGCCACAGCAAGGACGGAAGTAGGCGACTCACTGAGATAGGAAAACAGGAGAACGTAGAGACCATTGATAGGAAGTAGAAACCGATCCACGAGGTCGTTTCGCTGTCTTTTGAAAACGTATAGTGCGCCGAGTCCGATCAAGAGACCGACCGTCACCGCCAGCAGGTTACGGATGGCGGGATCCATACCAAAGTGGAGTGCGAGGAAACTCCCCACATCCAGCATAGTCAAGTCGCGAGTCTGATCCCAGGTCATGAGTTGAAGCCACTCGCTGTGGAGGCGCCGATTCGCTTCGAATCCGATGAGAATCGAGGGAAGGGCCATCCACAACAACACACCCCCGAAAAAGGCCATCCAATATTTCTTCTTGAGCCCCATCAAGAGACATAGCCCGAGGGTAAACGGGAAAAGCTTGAGGTTGGTCGCCAAGGAAAGAACCAATCCGGCTCGTACGAGTTTTCCTTCAGCGTATTGGGCCGCGGCGAAGAACATCAAGGCAAAGATGCCCACATTCACCTGGCCATTCTGAACGGCTACCGTCACGTCGAAGATCGTCGAAAAAAAAGCAACGACCGCAATGCTCTGCCAACTTAACCCCGTGAGGTGAGCACGTGCGGCCCATTTCGAGAAGGCCCAAATGAAGAGTCCTAGTTGCAGGAAAACAAACAGGAATATCCCAACGCTATCCGGCAGGAAAAGGAAGGGGGCGGTCAGTATTCCAGCCAAGGGACTGTACTTGTAGTAGTCCAAGCCTTCCTGAGGCTCGTAAGGGTGGGCCCCTTCGAGAATGTTCTGAGCGGCCTTCGTGACGACGCGATAGTTCGGTGGGCGTTTGATGAGTGCGACTTGCAGAGATATCCCGACGGCCAACAGTATGAGAAAGGCACAAACCAGACGTTTCAAAATCGCCTAAATTATAGCGGACTATCGGTAGGATTATCCGAACGACACGAGGAGGCCCCCAGGTCTCGCCCCATTCCGGCCCGAGTCTTTCAGGGGCTAGCCAAACGGTTAGAAACTATCCGTTTGGTGGACAAGATCGTCGCTTTCTCGGTACAGTCTGTGGCCTCGTCAGCATTGTCCGCCGTCGGAGTACAGTCTTAACCCCTTTAATATCAACACGATAAATCAACGGCGCATCTTTTCAAAGAAATGGGACCACCTGGAACAGTCATTGCTATAAGAAGCCATGGAGACGAAATGACACCTGACAGCGGTAAGGATGGAGGCCACATTTCATGAGCGAAGATGTTCTCGTTAGCACAAGACTGCAACCTGTATTCGTTCACACGACCGATATGTCTTTTCAAGAAAGGAGCTCGAGTCGGCGCGGACCCAAAGAAACGGTATTAAAGACCGTCGGGCTCGAGATGCACTACAAGATGGGAAAGGTCATCGTCCCAGCGCTACGTGGTGTCGACTTGGATGTCGCCGAGGGCGAGTTTGTCTCCATCATGGGAAGCTCCGGCTCGGGAAAATCGACGTTGCTTCACGTCATTGGCGGGCTCCTGTCACCGACCAAAGGTCAGGTCTGGATCGGCGGTCGCAACCTTTCGGAGATGACGGACGCCAAAAGAACCGACCTTCGGCGTCAAGAAATAGGCTTTGTCTTCCAGCGTTTCAACCTCTTTCCAACATTGAGTGTGGTAGACAACCTCAAACTTGCGGAAAGAATCTACGCCAACGGAGGTGCCCGTCATGCCGGTGACGGCCAAAGACGCCAAGAGCTGCTCGAGTTTCTTGGATTGGGGAACAAACTGAAGCATAAACCCACGGAGCTTTCTGGAGGAGAACAGCAAAGGGTTGCTCTGGCACGGGCCATCATCAACCGTCCGTCAATCCTCCTGGCCGACGAGCCAACGGGGAACCTTGACTCAGGGAGCTCCGGAATCGTTTTGGACATGCTGAGAAAACTGAATAGCGAACTAGGGCAGACTATCGTGATGATCACTCATAGCCGCGAGGCTGCGGACTACTCGGAGAGAATCGTACGAATGAAGGACGGGCGGATCACGATGGACAGCTCGTGGGCTCATACGTTGGACAGCGCGCTGCCGCAGGTTCAGCTGAGTCGCGGCTGAGTCGTCCCATCGAGTGACGTAGCATCATACGACAAGGAGGGCATGTTGAATTTCTGGAAGAAACACAGCTGGATGATCCTACTAGGAGGGCTCGCGTTCGTCTCGTGCGACACAGCGACTCCCCCGAGTGAGTTGTCCGAGGTTCAAGGCACATGGCAACTGCAAGCGTTCGAGCTAAACAGCAACCCGTCCAGTGGGGACAGTCCTTACTCATACTTAACGGAAGAGCTCGGACAATGAGCTGATGAGGTGAAAAATTGAAAAAGTACGCACTTTTAGTGTTGTTTGCGGGTCTTGCTTTGGTCTCCTGTGACACAGCGACACTTCCCAGTTCGGTTTCCGAGGTTCAAGGGAACTGGGAACTACAAGCGTTCGAGTTGAACGACGGGAGCACGATAGCCGTTCCTAATCCAGAAAAATTCACGGCTCGCTTCAACGCCGACGACTCCCTCCAATTGACTGTCGACTGCAACCGCTGCAACGGAAGCTACGAAGCCAACGGGAACAACCTATCCATCGGATTGTTGGGATGCACACTAGCCTATTGCGGAGACGACTCGCTAGATAGCACCTATATGGCGGCGCTCGGCAGCATTTCGCGATACGCCCGCCAGGGCCAGGAACTTCTCATGGACTACGCCGGCGGCACCATGCGGTTCAATCTCAACTAATTGGGGACAGTCCCCAACCAAAACACGTGATCATAACGGGGACAGGTCAATCATAAAGCCTCAATCATATCCATCACCTGTTCCCGACTTTTCCGGGAAATTTGGGGACAGTCCTCACTGAAAAACGCTTGTTTTCAAGCAAATAGGTGGGGACTGTCCCCATTGCATTCATTGCATTTGTTTCTCGTGGTGATCCGTCTCAAAATGTAGGCTTCGATCGAGCTGGTGGAAACGGCAGGGTCCGTGACCTGCGCGTATGTTTCAGCAGAAAAACATTTTAGGCCGGCAAGGAGACCAACAATGGCAGAGTTCAAGTACCAGGATCCATTTCCCCTCGGTAAAGATGACACGCGCTACCGACTGTTGACGAAAGACCATGTCTCCATCGCCCAATTCGACGGGGAAGAAATCCTCAAAATCGAACCGGAGGCACTGACGAAGTTGGCCAAAGAAGCCATGCGCGATGCTTCTTTTCTGTTGAGACCCGCTCACCTGGAGCAAGTCGCGGCGATACTCAAAGACCCCGAAGCCAGTGCCAACGACCGCCAAGTGGCTTTGGCGATGCTCAAGAACGCCGAGGTTGCGGCAAAAGGTGTGCTCCCTTTCTGCCAGGATACAGGAACCGCGACCATCGTCGCGAAGAGGGGCCAAAGAGTATGGACCGGTGCCAAAGACGAAGAGCTCTTGTCCAAAGGCGTCTACGAAACCTATACCAAGGAAAACTTGCGCTACTCTCAAACGATCCCCCTGACCATGTATGAGGAGAAGAACTCCGGCACGAACCTTCCGGCTCAAATCGACATCTATGCCAAGGAAGGGATGGAGTACTCCTTCCTTTTCGTCGCCAAAGGCGGGGGCTCCGCCAATAAGACCTACCTCTATCAGCAAACCAAGGCACTCTTGAATCCTGAGAGCTTGGAGAAATTCCTGATTGAAAAAATGAAAACCCTCGGCACAGCGGCTTGCCCCCCCTACCACTTGGCCATCGTGGTCGGCGGCACATCGGCGGAAGCCAACCTGAAGACTGTCAAACTGGCTTCGACGGGCTATTTGGACCACTTGCCCACAAAGGGTAACGAGGGTGGCCAAGCGTTCCGGGACATAGAGCTCGAAGGGAAGCTTCTCGAAGGTGCCTACAATACCGGTATCGGTGCCCAGTTCGGCGGCAAGTACTTCGCCCTCGACGTCCGAGTGATTCGCTTACCCCGCCACGGTGCGTCTTGTCCCGTCGGCCTGGGTGTTTCTTGCTCAGCTCACCGAAACGTCAAGGCCAAGATCAACAAAGACGGACTGTGGATCGAGGAGTTGGAGCGCAACCCAGGCCGATTCATTCCCGAGGAGCTCCGCACCAAGAAACCCGAAGGTGTCGTCAAGATCGACCTCCACCGACCCATGGATGAGATTCGGGCCGAGCTCAGCAAATACCCCGTCACAACCGAGCTCGCGTTGACGGGTACGATCATCGTGGCCCGCGATATCGCTCACGCCAAGCTCAAAAAGCGTATCGATAGCGGTGAAGGACTGCCTCAATACATCAAAGACCACCCCGTCTATTACGCCGGCCCGGCCAAAACTCCCGAGGGTCTGGCCTCCGGCTCTTTCGGTCCCACGACGGCGGGTCGCATGGACTCTTATGTCGCGCTGTTCCAAGAAAACGGCGGCTCATTTGTAATGATTGCCAAGGGGAACCGAAGCTTTCAGGTCACCGAAGCCTGTCACAAATACGGTGGCTTCTATCTAGGATCCATCGGCGGGCCGGCTGCCATTCTGGCCCAGGACAACATCAAGAAAGTGGAGCTTCTGGAATATCCTGAGCTCGGCATGGAAGCCATCTACAAGATCGAAGTGGAGAATTTTCCGGCTTACATTCTCGTGGATGACAAGGGGAACGACTTTTTCGAGAGATTCCAGGTCTGACTGAAGAACGGTCTCCTGTAGTCAACGTTTTAACTGAGCAGTCGAGCAGGGCGGCAGTCGAGCAGTCGAACAGTGAACGGTGAACAGTGAAGGTCACTGGTGACCCGCCTTCGCTTGCAGCAATTGACGGAAGCTTCGGCGGGTCCGCCGAAGGCCGCGACGAGGCGGACTGGCTTCTGGCCTCTCTTCTTCACTGGTCACTGATTACTGATTACTGCTAACTGCTAACTGGGCACTGTCGTCCCAGGGAATCTTGGCGATCCAATTGCCAAGGGCCTCGTCTAACTCATCCAGGCGCCCGGTGAACAGGTGATCGCCGCCGGGCACAACGACCAAGGAACGAGGTTGCTGGAGCTCTGCCACAAGCGCTCGCATCTGATCTCCCGGCCCGAAGGGATCGAAATCGCATTGAACGAACAATCTTGGCTTACTGATCCCCCCCAGAAAGGAAAGGTCAGAGATCAAGGAAACTGGAAAGCCCATGGCGAAGAGGGCTTTGACCATCGGATCGCTCATTCCCACCTTCAAGGCCATATGGGAACCGAAGGAAAAACCACCGAGAACGAGAGGGAGGTTGGGAAATCGCGTCGCCATCTCGGCCAGGGCAGTTCGGACATCGTCTTGCTCTCCACGCCCCCGGTCGTGCGCACCCTGACTCAGGCCCACGCCACGAAAATTGAACCGGAGCGCAGCAATACCGTGCTCTTGAAGCGTCTTGGCAGCACGATAGACGACCTTCATATGCATCGTTCCACCATACAGAGGGTGGGCGTGACACACCACTGCAGCAGCAACGGGGAGTGTCTTCGGTATCATGAGGAGCGCTTCGAGCCGACCCGCCGGACCGAATAGCTCTAAGGGTTTCGTCAAACGCACGTCATTGATTATATATTCCCTCTTGGAGGGTCGGATGTCTGAATCATTGCAGTTGTCGGCCGCTGAGATGCGAGAGCTCGGATACCGGGTGATCGACATGATCATCGACCACGTCGAGCGTCTTCCGGGAGAAACCGTGGGCAGAAAAGGAAGCCCTGTCGAGCTCGAGACCGAACTACACGAACCGATTCCTGAATTCGGGCAAGACCCCGATGCCGTTTTGGACGTCGTGGAGAAGACGGTTCTCGGGAACATTCTTTCTACGGATCACCCTCGCTTTTTTGGTTTCATACCCAGTCCGAGCAACTACGTGAGCGTCCTGGCCGATGCCTTGGCAGCGGGATTCAATGTCTTTGCCGGCACTTGGCTGGAAGGGTCCGGCCCGGCACAAATCGAGCTCACGACGATCGATTGGCTACGTCAACTCTGTGGGCTTCCGGAAACATCCGGGGGGCTTTTCGTAAGCGGCGGTTCTGCTGCCAACTTGACCGCCTTGGCGTTGGCCCGAGATCTCAAGCTTCGGGAGCTGGACGAGCTGAACAAAGGGATGGTCTACTACTCGGATCAAACTCACGCCTCCATGGACCGAGGTCTGCGCGTTCTCGGCTTCAATAAAGAGCAGATACGAAGAGTTGAATCGGACGAGGAGTACCGACTGCCACTGTCCGATCTTAGAGACGCCATCGTTTCTGATCGCTCAAAGGGGAAGCTTCCCTTCTGCGTCGTGGCCAATGCGGGGACAACGTCAACCGGCACGGTGGATCCTCTTCCCGAGCTCGTTGAGTTCTGTCGGAACGAGAACCTCTGGCTTCACGTGGACGGGGCTTACGGCGCGGCCGCCGTCGTTTCAAGTGAGGGGCGCAGGAACCTCGAAGGGCTTGGAGAGGTCGACTCCGTCTCCCTCGATCCGCACAAGTGGTTGTTCCAACCCTACGAGATGGGCTGCGTTCTCGTCCGAGACCGCCAGCTCTTACCCAAGAGTTTCCACACGCTACCGGAATACCTCATCGATACCCGACCGGCCGAGGAGGAGATCAATTTCTACAACTACGGCATCCAACTGACTCGTGGTTTTCGAGCCTTGAAGCTTTGGTTCTCGCTCAAGACGTTCGGCCTCGAAAGCTTCCGCAAGGCCATCGACCGAGGTATGGACTTAGCTAGAATCGCAGAAAAACGCGTGCGAGAATCTTCGACGGTGAGACTCTTCTCCCCCGCCCAGATGGGCATCCTCACCTATCGCTTCGAGCCACCTCGAGAGACCGACGTTGATGTCGACATTCTCAACGAACGGATCGTCGACGAGCTCGTTGTCGACGGTACCGCTCTCGTGAGCTCGACGGTCCTCAAAGGAAGGACCGTGCTTCATATGTGCACCATCAATCCCCGGACAACGGTTGAAGATATCCACCGCACCATCGGACGAATCGAGGCGATCGGGGCTCGACTCGTTGAGATCGATCCAAATTCGAACCGACCTCACGCGTCACAATGATCTATCTCATTGCCGTTTTGGGGACGCTTTGCATCTCCTTTTCCGCCATCTTCGTCCGATTGGCAGACGTTTCACCCTCGACCGCGGCATTTTTTCGCTGCTGTTACGCGGTCCCTTTTCTTCTTCTGTTCTGGACGCTGGTTCGCGAGCGCGACAAACGCACCGGACCTTCCCGGTTGCTGGCCCTTGCCAGCGGTCTCTTGCTCGCCGTCGATCTCAGCGTTTGGCACCGCTCGATAGAGTTGATCGGCGCTGGACTGGCCACGGTGCTGGGCAACACGCAAGTGGTCTTCGTAGGATTCGCGGCCTGGCTACTCCACAGTGAACGGCCCAGCAGACACACCGTTCTCGTCGTTCCCTTCGTTTTCGCGGGTGTGATCTTCATTTCCGGACTAGGACGGGCCGATGCCTATGGAGACAATCCCGTGAGTGGAGCCTTCTTCGGGATACTGACCGGCTTTTCCTACGCCTGCTACCTATTGGTCTTCCGAGCCTCCAACCGAGAATTGGCTCCCGCTGCCGGCCCTCTGCTCGACTCGACTCTCGGAGCTACGCTGGGTTGTTTGCTCGTCGGGGCCTTTGATCCCGGCTTCACATTCTCCATCACCTGGCAGGCTCACGGATGGTTGCTGGCACTGGCGCTGGGTTCCCAATCCATCGGTTGGCTCTTGATCGCCATCGCGCTTCCCCGTCTCGCCGCTCTCGAGACATCGGTTATCCTCCTACTTCAACCCATGCTCACCGTCCTCTGGGCCTTTGTCATCTTCACGGAGCGGCTTTCGACCCTACAATGGGTTGGAGTATCTATGGTTCTAGGCGGAGTGACGTTTCTATCTACGCGAGGTCGCGTCGCCAAGAAGAATCAAAGAAGCCGCAAATGAACGCGAATCAGAAGGGGAGTCTTCTTTCTATCTCCCACTAATCTCTTTTTGTGGTGACCTTGCCAGGCTCGTTGACGACAGTGTACGGAACATTCCGTCCCTTGCTCTTTATCTGCGTTGATTTGCGTCTATTCGCGGCTCTTATTCATCTACTTCGATAGGTTGTAGTTGATACGTGTATTGATGATACCGATCTCGACGCGCCGGTTCTTGGCCCGGCCCGCTTCCGTTTTCTCCGGCACCAAAGGCTGGGTCTTGCCGAAGCCCTCCATACTGACAATCGCCGGATCGAGTCCAGATTCGACCAGGTAGTCCCGAACCACGGAGGCACGCCTCTCTGAAAGCTTCTGATTGTATTCTTCGGTTCCGACGTCGTCGGTATGACCGTAGACGGCAATCGAATAGTCTTTCGAAGTCAGCAAGATGCCCGCGATACGGCTCAAAAGCTCCCGGTTGGCCGGTCGAAGATCCGCTTTGTCGAAATCGAACTTCAAGTAGTCTTCGCTCAAGTTCAAAACGAGGCCAAGGGCGGTCTTACGTGTTTCCACAATTTGGCTCAAAGCATCCTCGAGCCGGCTCACTTCGGCTTCCCATTCTTGCCTGATCCGTTCCGCTTCCTCTCGAGCAATTCTCGCTTCTTCCCTCGCGTTGTCGGCATCGACTTCAGCAACTTGCATTTGTTGTCGCACGCTCTCGGCCTCATCTTGAGCCTGCTTGGCCTCCGACTCCGCTCTGACTCGCGCTCGAGCCGCCTTCACGGCCGACGCCTCAGCCTCTTCCGATAGCAGGAGCGCTTGGTCTGACTTCTCGATGGCCTCTTCGACCTGCTGTGTGAGCTCTGTCACATTTGTTTCCATTTCTTCGAAACGATTCAACAACAGGATACCGACAAAGGCCGCCACCCCGAGGAGGAGAATTCCAACGAGGAGAGCGACCATGACGGGAGGCGACATGGTACTTTTTTTCTCTGGCAACTGATCCGAATCCGGCATCGTTTGTCTCCCGAAACGCGCACATCATTGTACTCCGAATTGGAGACCTTGCTCTAACGTCGTATAGTTACTTTGCGTAGTAGCCCAACCGTGTGCGAGCCTCGAGGTCGGTCGTGCCTTTGATGCGGACCTCGATATTCCGCCACCCGCCGTCTTTCTCGGTGTTCTTAGGCATATAGGCCATCCGATACTGACTACTCAGTTCCGTATGAATCTGGCGGAACACTTTGTTGAGCTCCTTGGTGCCCTTCGGAAAGAAAGCCCGCCCCCCGCTTTCACGGGATAGTCGTTTCAGAAATCCGCGATTGACACCGTAGCCTTGCGGCATGGCGCCAAGGAAGCCAATGGCGTAGATACTCGCTTCAGAACGCCTGCCGCCCTCGAAAGCATCTTTCATGCTGGCATCACTTCCCCCTTCGGCCGGCCATGAATCCGCTCCGTCGCTAAAGACCAGAAGCGCCTTGCGTCCATCGATGGTCGATAGCCTTTCGAGTGATGCGAGTACCGAGTCGTGAAGAGCGGTCAAGCCGCTGGCTCGCATAGATTTGACGCCGCCTGCCAACAGCGTCTGATCGTCGGTGAAGGTTGTGGCGAATCGAAGGTCTTGATTGAAAAAGGCAATGGCAGCTTTGTCCCCAACCCTCAAGCGACCAAGGAAATCGACAGCCGCGGACTTCACTCCCTTGAGGCTTCGTTGGATACTCGAAGAGGCATCGAGGAGCATCAAGACCGTGACAGGGGTGTTCTCGGCGGTGAAGTAACTCAAATCCTGAGGGACACCATCTTCGAGCACCTCGAAGTCTTCCGCCGTCAATCTAGGCCAGAAGCCTCCAGCGGATCCGATCACCACCACGTTCAGATAGACCGCGTGAACTGAAACGTGGAAATGAGCTTGCTCCTGAGGTCCGCCCGCTCGGCCCTGATTCTGCCAGGCCATAACGAGAATCGACGCGGTCGAGCAGAGTGTGAACGCGAGACGACGCAACGAGGTTCTTTCCCTCCTCGCTTAATGCTATCTCGCGCGAAGAATGTAGTCGACCGCGTCGTCGATCTTCTGTGAAAAATTGCTGGGGTAGGTACGTCCCATTCCCGGGACGACGATGAATTCGTGGGGGAAATGCTCGTGACGGAACACCTTGACCATTTCCTTTTGGAAGGGGAGATTCTCATCCTCCTCACCACCGATGATGACGCCCTTGATGTTCTTCTCTCGGGCCATCCGCACCTTCATCTTGTCGAATTCGGTCGGCTTACCTGGACAAACTCCAATGAACCCTGCGGTGGGAATGACGCCGTCGATCGAGACATCAATAGCCATGGCTCCACCTGCCGAAACACCGCCGATGACGACCTGACCCGTATTCACGGGATACTGCGCAACGATGTCGTCGTACAATTCCCGTATGTCTTTCCGTGCCCGCGGGTCGAAGCGTCGCCAGCCGTAACTCTTCATTCCGTCGTACAAGTAGGATTGGATGAAGACGACGATGAACCGTTTTTGGAGTTGCTTCGATCGCCAGTATCTCTCCGCCCACTCCATAGAGCTTCCGCTCCCGTGGAGTGCAATGAACAATGGATACTCCCCGTCCTGTCCTTTGGTGGGCATCAGGACTTTCGCTTTGGTTTTCGAGCCCTTGAGGGCAGCGGCCCTCAGGGCTTCGTTTTTTTCGGCGATGACACGGAATCTCCGGTATTCCTTGAACGGCTCGAATATTTCCAACTGAGGATCGATCTCGAAGAAATAGCCTTCGTCGATACCGGCTTCCCAGATATCCAAACACTTCTCGTAATCCCCTTTGTGAGCGTAAATGACTCCGAAGTGGGACCTTAGGTCGTAGTCGTGCTCGGGAAATTTCTCGGCCACGCCCTCCAAGAAATCAATCGCTTCTTCAAACTTCTCGTTTTCTATCAATTCGAACAGCTTCTGCTCGACTTCGGCAAAACTCGAAACCTCATCGGTCTTCGTGATGGAACAGTACAGGAGAGGGAGCAGTAGCCCTAGAGTGACGACAAAGATAGTGTTGGCTCGGCGCATTTCTTCCTTCGAAAGTCCGGTGATATGCCGACATGCGGCAGGGTCCTCACCGGCGGGACCATCTCCCCCACTCCAGACATTGGCAAGATCAGTGCCAGCAGGCTCGAGCTGACGATCAAAAGCCGTAAACTACTATCAAATAACATGTTAAATCGCGAAACGCTTGTGGCGAAGGGAAGGCGGACCATTCGGACTCTAACGATTCGGACATGGTCCGTTTACAGGTTAGTTAGGGTTTTTACACATCACTTCGGCGGGAAGAACCTCGCGCAGAATACTGACGGCTTCCGTCATGGGAGGGCCGGGCAACCCAGAAATATCGAGCCGATGCCGCTCGCTTGCCAAAGATATCCGTCCTCCGGCAGGTCCGTCCTCGTAGATGCATCGTTGGACGTCGTCATATCTCAAGCCGTCCCAGCCAATCACGCGTCTCCAAAGGGACCGTTTCCGCACCAGCGCACGATGGCTGGTCAAATAGAACTTGGTTTGACCCTTCATCAACGAAAGGACAAGGAGCCCACCGAGACCCGCCACGAGAAACATGAAGGAAGTCAATGCCTCGCCGGCCGTCAAGGCGGAGGCCAACAAAAGAGCGCCCGACACGAATGCAAGAGGCCAAAACGACTTACGGGCGGGCTCTTCCATGAAGAGAATGTTCTCGGCATCTGAAAGCAGTAGCCTCGCTTGCTCTTGTTTCCTTGCATCCGCGGCAGCGCTCTTGCCCTTTTTCTCCATGAGCTTTCGCGTCACTTCCATGCCATTCCAAACGTTCATGAGACGAGGATTGTGCTGAAGCTCCGGCGGAGCGGAAACCGCGTCGAACTCGGATTCAGCCGATTGGGGTCGATGGGGCCTTCGGTCTCCTTCCCTCCATAAACTCAGCTGCAAGAACACCAAAGACGCGATGAGAAGAGCAAAGCCGACGCCAAGCCAAATGACACTGGACCCAAGAGTCAATGACGAAACGATGAGGACAAAACCCGCCCCACCACCCATACTCGCCAGCAACCTTCCGTTGTTCAAGTGGACATTCCCCTTCTCGAGTTGTCGAGTTCTTGAGTCCTCGGGTCCTCTCCTAGAATCTATAGATCTTGATCCCTAGTTTCTTCTTGTTTTCAATAGCCTTGGCGTGGATTCGCAGAATCTCGTCATCCGGTAGCCTGACCAAGTAGATCGAGAAGCCGATGAACAGGAGAGCAAGTGTCAACCACGCGCCAAGTGTCAGATAAAGAAAAGCCGGAAAGTAGTACTCCATCGTCAGGACTCCTTCGAATACAAAGGTGGAGGCACGCTCGCCGTTTCGGGGGTCCATTTCCGGATCAAGCTAATCAATAGAAAAACGGGAACGGTGATCAATACCGTGACGACCGCCACATGCAAATTCCACAAATAGGGTCGGTAGTCGATGGGGATCTCGAACTGGTACAACGTTGCGGCAATGAAGCCGACAATAATCGACCAAAAAGCCGCATCGGGGTGGGCCCGCTTGTAATAGATACCGAAGAAGACACAAACGAGCGTCACAGCCCGCAACGTGTATACGAAATAGCCTTGTTTGAGCAGCTCGGGCACGGTCACCGCGCCGATAGTCGCGACGCAACCGACCACCAGAATGCTCAGGCGCGTCCATTTCAAGACGCTACGATCGTCGGCGTTCGGACGCCACCAACGATGGAGCAAGTCCTTCGCCAAGATACTCCCGGAAGCAAACAGTATGGAGTCGGCGGTAGATATGATCGCGGCGAATATCGCCAGCGCACCTATCGCTCCAATCCATGGCGGTATGTGTGTGAGCGCGGCCATGAGAGCAAGTTTGGGCTCGTCGGTCAGGCCAGCGGTTTTTGCATAGAGAGCCAGCGTACCCGTCCAGGTCGACAAAGGAAGAATGAGGAAGGCCGCCATGATGGGCGCCAACCGAGCAATCTTCCAGTTTCGCGCCCCAAAAGCGTAGTTGACCGTGGCCTGTGCCGCGGGGACGGCGAGTATTCCACCGATGAAGTAGCCGAGCACGACCATAGGGGAAAGGCTCAAAGGGCTAAAGAAGAAGTCGGGGTCGAATCCCTGGTGGGCCATCGCGGCTGCGAGGCCGCTAAAACCCGTCATCCCGCCCGAACCTTCCAGCGCCGGAACGTAAAACTTCAGCACCCAGAAGAACGCCAGCGGCAAACCGAGGTATATCAAGGCCATGTAGAACATGCTCACGTAAGCAATGGACCACATTCCCGCGGAGAGGACATACCCGGTCAGTAAAATGGCAGAAATCACCGAGCAGATATCGATAGGGAATCCCGTGAGCCCCGCAAGAATGGAACCGAGGGCGACAACTTCGATGACGGTGAAGAACGTGTAGGCGACGAAGTTCAGTAGCGCATTGACCTTCCAGGTTTTGACGTCAAAAAGGTAATAGAGATACTCGGGAATCGTCTGGATGCCGTACTTGCGGTAGTAATGGGCAAAAAAAAGTCCAAACAGCAGAATGCCGGTTGAAGCCGAGACGTGGTACCAGACCACGCCCATCCCTTGGTGGAAGGCCGTCTCCGAGACACCAATCGTTCCGAGTCCTCCCATGTACTCCGCCGCCAAAGAGCAAGCAACGAAGAACAATCCCAGGGAGCGGCCGGATACGAGCATGTCCTCGGAGCTCTTGACGCGGCGGGAGGCAAAATACCCAAAGAGAATGATGACCACTGTGGTGATCAGGATGAGCGTCAGGTGGACGGACCAAATCTCTCCCACCTCTTCAACCTCCTAGAGTGAAACGAGTGTCAGGACAAGCCCCCAGAAAAACAAGACGCCGTAGAGAACAGCAAAAGCCAAATCGGACCGGCTGAAAAGCGTCAAGTCTTTGGTGTCAGACTCGAGCACTCGAATTTCGAGGCTTTCTTCTTTCTTCTTCTCCATGAATCTACGTCCTCCCTCTGCCTCTACCCGGCGAGTATAATACCGCTACAAATGAAACGGTACATCATCTTCGGACTCCTTCTGCTAACCGCAGCTTGCGGTGGACGTAGAACTCGACCGGGCACACCACCCCCCCAACCAACCGGCCCTGTCCAAGAAGGGCTGGCGTCTTGGTACGGGCTAGAGGAGAAGGGTCGACAAACCGCCAGCGGCGAAGTCATGGACCCCGAGCGTTTCACCGCCGCCCACGTGTCACTGCCTTTCGGTACCGTGGTCCGCGTCGACGACCTCGACACGGGACGGAGCGTCGTGGTGACGATCAATGACCGCGGGCCCTTCGTTGCCGGCCGCATCATCGATCTGTCCTACGGATTGGCCAAGGCATTGGGCGTGGTCGAGAAAGGCGTGGCTCGAGTTCGAATCCAAGTCTTTGGAGACGGAGGAGGTGACCGACCCTATGCCTATGCCTGGCGCGTTCAAGTCGGCGCCTTTCTCGAGGAAAAAAAAGCCCGCGAGGTTGCCGATTCCGTGCGTAGGGCGAATCATGACCCCGTCTTGGTCCAAAAACAGCAAGTAAACGGCAAAACGTACTTCAAGGTCTGGGTAGGACAATTTTCACGCCGAGCCGATGCGGACCGCCTGGCCCGTCAACTCCGCCAGGAGGGTCGGTCTGTCCTGGTCCTCTCGACGGAGAAGAATCCCTGAGCCTGCGTTTCTTTTTGCTATCCAAAAACGTAAGAGAACTTCACGAAGAAGGTGTTCCCTTGCTCGGAGCGTTCGCCGAACTCGGCGGTTCCTCTTTGATAGGCGAATTGGACGGTGCCAAAGGGAGGCTTGTAGCGCCAGACGAAGACCACTTGTAGGTTCTTCCGATCGATCACCGAGTTCGTCTGGAAAAAGGCGTTGAGAAACAGGTCCTTGGTGAAATTCTGCTCCACCCTGACGAGGTGGATGATCGTCGAGTCGTTCTCGGGGTCCGGTTTGAGCCATAGACGCGACAGCTCATATTCAAAGGCCAGCTCCTCGGTGAACTTGTAGCGAAAAGAGGCTCCGAGCAACTGGAAGTCGAGGTCGAAATTCCGACCCAACTCATACTCCACGGAAACGGACTGCCACTCACGCGTGTTGTACCCCACCTCGACTTGGTGGCCATAATTGTAGAAGTCTTTCTCGAATAGCTTGTACTCGTATCGGAAGGAGTATTCCGTGCTCCAGCGGTTGCGGAACTGCACCTCGACACCCTGATCGATTTGGTAGCTCCTGAGAACGTTCTTCTGACTCCAGAAGACGTTGTAGTTCGAGTTGTACTCGATCCCTTCCAGGAAGCCTTCGCGAAACCAGAACTGTTTTTCGAAAGCGCTGTCCATCTCACGTCGGTCGTCGTCACGAACGAAACCGATGGCATTGACGTGGTCGCCAAAACTATCCCCAAGATGGGTGTATCGGAAATGAACGTGACTCGTGGCCGTGTCGCGCGACGGCCGCACGAAAAACGCCCACCGCCCCCCTTCCTCAGGGCCGTGAGAACGGGCTAGCTGTCCAGTGAATCGAAAGGTCCTCGTAAAGAAGAGCGACGCATCGAGACCGACCGACCCACGGTTGACGTTTTCGAGATAGCGGTTTCCAGCCATGACGGAAAGGGTGGAACCCTTCCACAGATCCCGCTCAACGCGGACCACGGAATAGTTGCCGGATTCTACGAACTCACCTTGACTGGGCACCGTAGGCTCGGACTGAGCCGTCAGAAAAGAGTATTGCCACGCCCCTCTTCGCCCCAGCACTTTGCCGCCCGCCTTGATGTCACCAATGCGCCTCGAATAGAACGTCCTGATCCGCTGACGGTATCGCTCGGAGTCCTCGAGAAAAAACTGGCGTTTCTCCGGCAGAGCCAACTCGAACCGCGTGAGGTTGATTTCTTCCTCGTCGGCCTCGATGATGGCGAAGTCGGGATTCACGGTGACACTGGCCACGTTCTCGGGAGTGATGGCGTAGCGGAAGTCCAATCCTGCTGCGTAATCGTCCCCGACTTCATCTTCGTATTTCCCCAGCACATAAGGGATCAACTGATATTTTCGTTGTGCGGCCTCTAGATTCAACCCCGACAACGTCCCATATTGCGAGATGCGGAATCTGGCCTCCAACGGCCCCGCCCAAAAGCTCGTTTCGAGGAGCCGGCGACAGGTCCGGCCGACATTGAGTCCCCAGGTCATCTCGTCTCCAGGTCGAAAGCGTAGATGCACCAAGGGAATCGACATTTCGGCCGTCCAGCCACCTTCGAATCTCTCGGCCGCGGAGAGCCATGTTGCGTCCCAGGTCGTCTCGACGACTCGGCCGTTATCGGTAACCCGCCCGTCGCTCTGCGTACCCAGAAGGTTCGTACCGAAAAAGTAACCCGAACGCGAATCGTGAAACGTATCGATCACCACGATCACCGAGTCGTCATCGAACAGATCGGCGTCTCGACGGTTCAATTGAGCCGTGATGCGGGAGGGCTCGGAGTCGTGGCAACGGAACCCAAAGTAGAGGTAGGCATCGTCGTAGAAAAAAAAGACCTCCGTTTGTTCGCTTGCGGGCTCGCCGGGCTGGGGCTGGAACTGCAGAAACTCACCGATACGAACGGCATCTTTCCATTCGTCCTCGTCGAGTTTCCCGTCCACCTGAATCGGCGTGGCAGCACGCGCGGCCTTGAGCTCGAAAGCGGCGCTTGCCTGGCCCGCAAAAAGTATCTGAGCGAGAACGAATAGCGTGGCGAGACTTCTCATGGTGTAACGACGCGCCGATTATTACATGAGGATAGTCCCCTCAGCAACAGACCTACAATCAGTAGTTTAGGTGGGGACCTTCCCCACTTTTTGAGGTAGGAATACGGGGTGAGATCTAGTTGTCGGGGCCGATTCTTTTCTCGAGGGTCCCGACGATTTCCCCTCGGCCGACGATGAAAATCTCTTCGAGCCCACCTTCGAGGTTGAAATCCAACAGTGCACTGACGAGAGCGCTCATGGCTTGCTCCCCGCGCGGGAAAGCCGGTATGGCCACCGTTCTGAGACGGTTTCCCGCCGCGCAACGTAAGCCAGCGAGCGTCGATCTCCTCACGTCTTCAGCCGTCATCGGTGCATGGATGACATAGCGGCAACGGAGATTTCCGCCGGACGTCAATATAGCGTCACCCACATGAAGCGGACCCCGAGCGACGGTCTCTTGCTCAACCTCGGCGCCTGCATGCTCGAGAAGCCGGTCTTCGATCCTTCTCTTGAGGCCCTTGTCCTCTTCCGCCGGAAACACAATCGCGTCTACGTCGACTTGAGTGATGTCGCCTTGAATGGCACTGATCTTCATCCCGACCTCCCAGACTGCAAACAAACACAAGACCAACCACTGCCTTACCGGAGGAACCGCTCGGCGATTCCACCCGATGAATAGCCCGGTTGGGTTAGGGGAAGGGCGTAGCTAAATGTAACTTGGTAAAACGAAATGTCAAGACTTTTTTTCCGATTTTCGGGGGCTTCATGACAGGCGGGGCAGCAGCATCCTCAGAGCCTTCGGGCGGATCGTGATTGTCAGGGGAGCCGTCCCGTACAGTTCTCCATCTACTTGACAATAAATGGGATCTGACGCCTCCACCTCGAGATGGGTGGCATGAAAATGCTTGACGTCCGGAAGTCTCAAATGAAAGTGCCCGAGGATACCAAACAGCAATCTCAAATGGGCGAAGGCGCTCCTGCCCTGAAACACGATGACATCTAGGCTCGGCTCTTCGAGTCGAGCCTCAGGCGTTACGACGTACTTACCACCATAGTGTCGGATCTTGCCGGCGATGAGGCTGGTTGCCATATGCTCCCCGCCATCGATTCGGACGGTAAAGGGAGGAAAAGGGTGCGTCGCGAGGAGCGCCAGCCCCCTGATCCAAAACGCCAAGGCCCCAAATCTCCGTTTGAATCCCGGTTCGAGCCTTCGCACAACTTCGGCGTCGATGCCGATGCCCGCCATCATCAAAAAGGGACGCTCACCCACCATTCCGACAGGGATCGTTCTCGGCTCCGCCTCCGCCAAGACCCGGCAGGCGGCTCTTGCACGAAGAGGAATGCCCACCTCCCTCGCAAAAACATTGACGCTGCCTCCCGGCAAAAGACCCAGAGGAACGGAAGAGCCCAACAACCCTGTGGCCACTTCGTTCAACGTTCCGTCGCCGCCCCAGGCAAGAACGACATCCACACCCTGCTCCACCGCTTCACGGGCAAGCGACGTCGCATGGCCTGGTGCGGAGGTTGGGCTCGGCTGGGCTTTGATCCCTTGGACCTTCAGATCTTCCAACAGACGAACCAGAGCTTTGGACGTCTTTCGTCTTCCCGAGGCCGGGTTGAAGATCAATCGCGCACGCATCGAACAGACATTCTCCTTTTCATCGACAGTAGTATAGTTTATACGGGGGTCTCGCGTTCGGTGCCATGGAAAAGACAGCACGACCGATTGAGTTCGTCGCGGTAGGCCATCTTGCCGCTGATCTTCGTCGTGGAACCCGCGTGTTGGGTGGGGCCGCGGCCTACGGTTCCCTCGCTGCCTCTCGTCTAGGTCTGTCGACAGCGATCGTGACTACGGTAGGCGAAGATTTCGATCTGCTCGGACCCTTGAGCTCCATAGAGATACACTGCCACCACCATGGCCAAAGCACGACCTTCGAGAATATCTATCAAGGAACAACAAGGCGTCAGAGACTACTTGGACTGGCTGGACCGATTGAGCAAGAACACCTGGCCGAGATCGGCCATCGTGTAGCGGGGGACGCCATCGTCTTCTTTTGCCCCATCGCCCGTGAGTCGAAGGCTCCGTTTCGACGGCTCGCTCCTCGAGGCTTCTGCGGACTAGCCCCCCAGGGTTTCTTTCGACGTTGGGGTGATGATGGCTGGATCCGTTCGGACGCTTGGGATGAGGCCGGAGCCGGCCTTGCTGGGGTGGATATCCTGTGCCTGAGTGCTAACGACCCGCCGAGTCTAGACGTTTTTCTGGCACTGGCCCTCGAGAAGGTCCCGGTGGTCGCGGTGACAGAAGGCGAACACGGTGTTCGGATCTATGCGGATGGACGTGGCTACAAGGTGCCGGCCTTCCCGCGCTCCGTTGTCGATCCCACCGGTGCGGGAGACGTCTTCGCGGCCAGCCTGCTCGTTGCGCTTCGCCAGGGCGTCTCGCCCCTCGAGGCGGCACAGTTTGCTTCTTGCGCGGCATCCTTCGCCGTAGAGCGAGAAGGGATTGACGGCGTACCGCCGAACCGAAAGGCCGTTGAGGATCGACTCGACATCTACCGGAATCACTTCACGCCGGAAGAAATCTCGTCATGAGAGATCCCAAGCTCGACGCCTACTGTGATCGGATCGAATCTCACTTCTTTCGTTGGAAAGGTCGACCGGGGCTTCTGTCACCGGACGACTTTCGACGAGTCCAACAATGGTTCGAGGAAGCATTTCACGTAGAGGCCGTCATCGAAGGTATTTCTGACGCCTTCGAAACACACTCCGCCGGTCGCGACCGAGGATCCGAGGAAATCAACAGTCTCGGCTTCTGTGAGAGCTTCGTGCGCCAGGCGGTCGAGAGGCGGAAGAACTTGTAGATTCCTGATAGACTCATATCCTCATGCTGTCTCGAATCCTTTCCGACAAACAGGAGCAGCACCTCGATGAGGAACGCCGTGTCTTGAGCGACCTAAGAGTCGCCTTGGCACGTCTGGACGTTTCGAGAGAAGACCAAACCGCCTTCGAGGCATCGGTGCGACAACTGGACGAGCTCTTCCTGCTGGTCATCGTGGGCGAGTTCAACGCAGGCAAGAGTGTCTTCGTCAATGCGTTGCTTGGTCAACCGTTACTCGAAGAAGGTGTAACCCCAACGACACAACGTATTTGTCTTCTTAAGTTTGGAGAAGAAGTCGAGCGTCAGGGTGTCGACAGCTCGACCGACGTCATCACCGCGCCGGTCGAGCTTCTCCGCGAGATCAACATCGTGGACACTCCCGGGACCAATGCCATCCATCGCGAGCACGAGGCCATCACCCGCGAGTTCATTCCTCGCTCTGATCTGGTCTTGTTCGTCACCTCGGCCGACCGACCCTTCACGGAAAGCGAGAGGAGCTTCCTCGCCGGCATACGTGACTGGGGGAAGAAAATCGCCGCCGCCGTGAACAAGATCGACATCTTGGAGACTGAAGAAGATATCTCCCGCGTCGTGGGTTTCGTCGCGGACAATTTCCGTGTCCTTCTGGATGTAGAACCCGAAATATTCCCCGTGTCGGCGCGAAAGGCGCTCCGCGGTAAGACCGAAAATGACGATGAATTGTGGGCATCCAGTGGATTCGAGAAACTCGAGAAATTCATTCAGTCCACGCTCGACGAAGAAGAACGTGTTCGCTTGAAGCTTCTCAATCCCCTGGGAGTCGGCCGGCACATGATCGAGAAATATCTCCATGTCGTCGACCAACGGCTCGAGCTCCTCCGAGACGACTTTCAATCCATTGAAGAGATCGATCGACAGCTAGGGCTCTATGAAGAGGACCTGACGCGAGAGTTCGGCTACCGCAAATCCGACATCGACAACGCGCTTTTGGATTTTGAAGCTCGAGGCATGACGTTCTTCGATGAAACGGTCCGCCTTGCAAGAGTCACGGATCTGATCAACAAATCCAAGGTAAAGAACGATTTCGAGTACAAAGTCGTTGGCGATCTTCCCCAAGTCATCGAAAAACGTGTCGACAACGTGATCGACTGGATGGTCTCGAGCGAGCTCAAGCAATGGCAGGCGGTCATGGATCACCTCGAGGCCCGCCGCGCCCAGCATGCGGACCGCATCGTTGGCCAGGTGGGAGGCAGCTTCGATTACGACCGGCAACGACTTTTGGAGACCGTGGGACGCTCCGCGGCCCGCGCGGTCGAAAGCTACGATAAGGATGAGGAATCGACGCGTCTCGCGGAGTCGGTCCAAATGGCCGTGGCGAGCGCTGCCCTTCTCGAGGTCGGAGCCGTTGGGCTGGGAACTCTGGTCACGATGATTGCCAGCACTTCTGCGGTTGACGTGACCGGAGTTCTTGCCGCCGGGGCGGTTTCCGTTCTTGGCCTCCTGGTCATTCCGGCCAAGCGCCGTCGGGCCAAAGCGGAGCTCAGCAAGAAGGTGGGCCAAGTTCGCGAACAGCTCATGAGTGGACTCACGACCCAGTTCGAACGGGAGATGAAGCTAAGCCTCTCGCGGATAGAGGAAGCTATAGCCCCTTACACACGCTTCGTCCGCGCCGAGCACGATCGGCTGAAGACATCTCGCGAAGAGCTCACTCAACTCGCGAAAGCCCTCGACCAACTCAAGGCCAAGATATAGATGGGGACAGTCCCCACTTAAGACACTGCGGGAGCAACGTTTACAGTGGGGACTGTCCCCAATTCAAAGAAATGTTGACGGTGACTGTCCCCAAAAAGAGACCGGTTCACGTCGTTCTCATCGAGCCTGAGATTCATTGGAACACCGGGAATGCAGGCAGAAGCTGCCTCGCTGCCGGTGCGCAGCTTCATTTGGTCCAACCGCTCGGTTTCTCGCTCGATGACAAGGCGGTGCGACGAGCAGGCTTGGACTATTGGCCGAAAGTCCAACCCGTCGTATGGCAAGACTGGACTCAGTTCGAAACGAAACTCCCCGAAATCGGGGAACCCTACTTCATTAGCCCGGAAGCACCTCGTCGCCTGTGGGAAATCGAGCTCCGGGAGCCTCTCGTTCTCCTGTTTGGTTCTGAAACGCGAGGGCTCGCGTCGACGATCCGGGAAAAGTACCACGAACGACTGCTCTCGATTCCCATGGAGCGGGCCGACCTCAGGTCACTCAATCTCTCGACATGCGTCGGCATTGCTCTTTACGAAGTCATGAGACAACGGCTGCGCGGCGTCCATCAGAAACTGGACAGACCTTGACTTGGCCGCTAGATGCCAGAAGCCGGGGCGTATGTTAGCATCGGCTTTTCTATGTAGAGAAGATCATGGTGGAAAAAGACGACAAATCACGTTTCACGACGACATCTGGAATCGAGATCGCGAGAGTCTACGGCCCCGAAAGCTTGGAAGACTGGGACTATGCCGCACAGCTAGGCGAGCCCGGTGACGCCCCATTTACCCGCGGCAACCACGCAACTGGGTACCGAGGCCGTCAATGGACGATGCGACAATACGCCGGCTATGCCACGGCGGAAGAATCGAATCGTCGCTACCGCTACCTGCTCGAACAAGGGCAAAGTGGCCTCTCGGTCGCCTTCGATCTGCCTACCCAGATCGGCTATGACTCCGACAACGAGTTGTCCCGAGGCGAAGTCGGCAAAGTCGGAGTGGCCATTGATTCATTGGACGACATGGAAACGCTCTTCCAAAATATCCCCCTCGACAAAGTCTCCACTTCGATGACCATCAACGCTACGGCTGTCATTCTTCTGGCTCTCTATATCGCTGTAGGCCGTCGGCAAGGAGTGGCGGAAGAGGAGCTATCCGGAACCGTTCAGAATGACATACTCAAGGAGTACACGGCTCGCGGCACCTACATTTATCCTCCCGCTGCCTCCATGCGGATCACCACCGACATCGTGGCTTATTGCAGAAAGTCGATTCCCAAGTTCAACCCCATCAGCATCAGCGGCTACCACATTCGGGAAGCAGGCTCCACGGCGGCACAAGAAATCGCATTCACTCTCGGCAACGGCCTGGAGTATGTGAAGGCCGCCGTCGCAGCGGGTCTCGACGTCGACGATTTCGGCAAGCGCCTTTCCTTCTTCTTTAATTCCCATCGTCACTTCTTGGAGGAGATCGCGAAATTCAGAGCGGCACGTCGTCTATGGGGTAAGCTCCTCCGCGAGAGGTTCGGGTCGAAAAATCCTCGCGCCCAAATGCTCCGCTTCCATACACAAACGGCGGGCTCCTCTCTGACCGCACAACAGCCCAACGTCAACGTCATCCGAACGGCGATGCAGGCGCTCGCCGCCGTGCTCGGTGGGACCCAGTCACTTCACTGCAACGCACTCGATGAAGCACTCGGACTTCCTTCCGAAGAAACGGCGGAGCTGGCCCTTAGAACGCAACAGGTCATCGCCTTCGAAAGCGGCGTGGTCGACACGGTGGATCCCCTGGGCGGTTCCTATGCCATCGAGTCCCTGACGGATCGCATTCAAGAAGAAGCTGAGAAGCTCATCGAAGAGATCGACAGGCGTGGCGGCGCCATCAAAGCGATCGAAGCAGGTTGGATCCAAAGCCAGATTCAAGACTCCGCCTACCGCTTTCAGAAAGGTGTCGAATCCCGTGACGTGAAAGTCATCGGCGTAAACACCTACGAGAAAGCCGAACAAGTCCCCATCGAGATATTCCAAATCGATCCGAAGATAGAAAGAGAACAGGTCGAACGTTTGACGGCCCTGAAATCGAAACGGGACGAGAAACGCCTGATCGCAGCACTCGACCGTGTGGAGCAAACGGCGCGACGCGATGAGAATCTCATGCCCTCGGTCTTGGAAGCCGTCGAAGCCTATGCCACCCTTGGCGAGATCTCGGATCGTCTGAGGAAGGTATTTGGCGAGCACAAAGGCCGCTAGATAGGAACAGGAGACAGCCGAACCGTGTCTGACTGCAGACTGCTTGACTGCTTGGCTGGGCCACTGTTGCGTTCGACGCTCATGGACTTACCAAGACCAGGACTCATCCGATGAGCGAGCCCCTCCTTCAGATTCGCGGGCTCACAACTGAGCTCGAGACCCGCGATGGCCGTCTCCGGGCCGTCGACAACCTCGACCTCACTGTCGAGCGGGGTCAAACCGTCGGATTGGTTGGAGAATCGGGTTGCGGCAAGTCGATGCTGGCTTACTCCATTCTGCGACTCGTCCCCCCGCCCGGGCGAGTCACGGCGGGCGTGGTCTTGTGGAAGGGTCACGATTTGCACCGCCAATCCGAAGACGAGCTTCGCAAGGTGCGCGGGCGAGAGATCGCTCTTATTTTTCAGGAGCCCTCGGCCGCCCTGAATCCGGTCCTAACCATTGGAGATCAAGTTGCGGAACCGCTTCGGATCCACCTTGGCATGGGCCGGAAACAAGCCCAAGAAAGAGCCGCGGAACTACTAAAGGCCGTCTTAATCCCCGATCCAATAAAACGGCTCGCGGACTATCCACACCAAATGAGCGGAGGCATGAAGCAGCGCGTCCTGATCGCCATGGCCATCGCCTGTTCGCCTGATCTATTGATTGCCGATGAGCCCACCACGGCGCTCGATGTGACCGTACAAGCTCAAATCCTGGAGCTCCTTTCGCGCTTGAAAGAAGAGTACAGCCTGTCTCTCCTCCTTATCAGCCATGACCTCGGCGTGGTTGCCCAAAACGTCGACCACCTAGCGGTGATGTACGCCGGTCGCATCGTTGAACAAGCACCGGTGGCCGCTATCTTCAACGATCCCAAACACCCATACACCGAGGGACTCCTTCGGTCGATTCCTCGTCCTGGGGTGGAGGGAGAGGGAAAAAAGAGACTTCGAGCCATCGAGGGTACGGTTCCGAACTTGGCGGAGCTCCCATCGGGGTGCGCGTTCCATCCTCGATGCCCCTATCGTTTCGATCCCTGTGATGCGGTGGTTCCTACCCTGAAAGATGTGGCACCGAATCACTTCGCCTCGTGCCACAAGTACTCGGAGGCGACCGAGGTCCCGAAATGACAGAGACCCTCCTCGAGGTTCGCAATCTCGTCAAGCACTTCCCGGTCCGTCGCGGTTGGTTCAAGAAAGAAGTGGGGCGGGTCCGGGCCGTGGATGGCGTGAGTTTCGACGTCAACGAGGGAGAGACCTTGGCACTCGTCGGCGAGTCCGGCTCGGGGAAGACGACCACCGGCCGATTGGTGCTTAGGTTGATCGAGCCCACGAGCGGCGAAGTCCTTTTCGAAGGACAAAACGTCCTGGCACTCGGCCGAGAACCTTTACGCAAACTCCGGCGCAAGATGCAAATCATCTTCCAAGACCCGCAAAGCTCGCTCAATCCCCGCATGAAGGTGAACACTATCGTGAGCGAGCCCCTCGTCATTCACCGCGTCGCCGACGGAAAGGACAGAATCGAGCAAACGGCGGACCTCCTTCGCCTCGTGGGACTCGACCCATCACTCGGTACGCGCTACCCGCACGAGTTCAGTGGCGGACAGAGGCAGCGGATTGGAATCGCTCGGGCCTTGGCCCTCCATCCTCGTTTCATCGTGGCCGATGAGCCCATCAGCTCACTCGATGTTTCGATACAGGCTCAGATATTGAATCTGTTGATGGACCTACAAGAGAAGCTCCACTTGTCCTACCTATTCATCGCTCACGATCTTCGCATCGTGGAGCATGCCGCCGATCGCGTGGCAGTCATGCATCTCGGAAGAATCGTCGAGGTGGCTCCCACCGCAGAGCTCTTCAAGAACCCCGCACATCCCTATACCCGAGCCCTACTCGAGTCCATTCCAGAACCTGTGCCGGGTAAGAAGCCGCGCGCCGTGATTAAAGGCGAGCAACCGAGCCCACTCAACCCGCCCCCGGGATGCCATTTTCATCCTCGTTGCCCCGTCGCCCTCGACCGATGCCGTTTCGAGTCACCGGAGCCCATCGACATAGCGCATGGCCACTCCGCCGCCTGCCACCTCGCGTCGACCGGCTGACGAGAGCCATCCGTCGATGCCGGCACACCTTGGATCTATGTTAAACTCCGCTGCTGATCTCATGACGAAGTTGGTCGTTTTCGATCTCGACGAAACCCTATGGAGCCTCTCGGACGGGTACTGCGCACTGATGCGTCCCCCGTGGACGCGTCGAGGAGACCAGATCTCTGATGCCGGCGGGCTGCACTTGACCTTAAGGCCGGATGCACGGGACACCATCGATGCCCTCGAGGAACGCGGCCTACTATTGTCCGCCGCAAGTCGTTCGACACCCGAGACGGCCGGCGAGATTCTCAAACTCCTCGGCCTTTTCGGCCGTTTCTCGTGCCCTTGCTTTGCTTGGCAGGACAAGGACCTATCTCTTAATCAAGTTCTTCGAGATCTCGACCTCGAGAAGGGGATCCGACTGGCTCCTAAAGAGGTCCTTTTCATCGACGACTGGCCTTCTAACATTCGCGACGCTCAGAAAGTGGGGATTCCCGGTCTCATCTTCGGCCAGGATATCCACTCGCTTTCAGAAGTTCTCGATCACGTCAACGGCGGGAGTGATTGAATGCAGCAGTTCGACTTGTTCGACACCGGCTCCAATACCATCTTGGAGGCGGGAACCTACGATGAGTTCAAGAAACGTCTCGTGGAAAGCGGTTGTGACCGCTGCGCGCTCAAGGACGGTCGAACCCAGATCGTAGTGGACCGAGGCAACTACGAGGCTTCCATCCTGGTGATTGGAGAAGGCCCGGGAGAGAACGAGGACCGCCAAGGCAAGGCGTTCGTTGGAAGGGCTGGGCAACTCTTCGATCAGATCATGAGTGGCGTCGGTATCGACACCAACCTCGACATGCTCATCGCCAATATCGTCAAGTGTCGACCACCGGAGAACCGCTCACCTCGGGGCGAAGAGGCAGCAGCATGTATTCCTTATCTGAAGCGACAGATCGAGCTGGTGCAGCCCAAGGTTGTCATCCTTCTTGGAGCGACGGCGCTCAAGCACATGGACAAGTCCAAAACGAACTTTCAAATGTCCGAAGAGGCCGGTAAGTTCTTCAATCTGACCGACTATCCGCTCATCCAGTTCATAGTCCTCTACCACCCGGCGGCACTTCTTTACAACGCCAAGCTGAAACCTTCCATGTGGGAGCACGCGAAGACGCTCCGTCGCTACCTAGAGCGACAGGGACTCATTAAGAAGAAGTAGTCAGAAGCCAGAGGGCGGTAGGCAGTAGGCAGTCCGCCTTCGCTCCGGATGGTGAGTACGTTTCGGAGCTACGGCGAGACCTCGCCGACCGCCTTCGCATTAGCTTCGGCGACTCTCGCCAAAGGCGGTGGCAAGAATCGGCGCCACCGACGGAGGCGGAAGCCAACAGCGTGACGCAATGCGCGAAGGCGGGTGACCAGTGGCGGAAGTCAGTGGCCACTGATTGTTCCTCTTGCCAACAACCGATTCATTTGCTTTAATAGATCTATCGTCACCACAAAAAAGGAGCCTTCAATGGATCCGTTATTCGAGGTCAGGGCGGCCCTCGTCGTGGTGAGCGCGTTACTTCTATTCCTGGTTGGACTCGGATTGAGCTGAAGCGACAGTAACTATTCTCCGTTTTCCCGCGCTCCCCACACGGGGTGAGAGAGATACAACCCTTGTAACATAGCTGCGTCTTCAAGGTCGTCGAGCAAGTGTGACCTTCGCCTCGACCGGCTTCCCCTCACGCAGCACCTTCACGATGACTTCATCGCCCGGTTTGTGACGACGCAGCGCATCGGTGAAGTCATAAAGATTGTCGATGGCCGTGCCTCCAAATTCGATCAAGACGTCACCCGCTTGAAGGCCTGCCTCTGCCGCCGGGCTTCCGTCCCGCACTCCGGAAAAGCCTACCCCTTTGCCCTCGTGGGCGAAGTCGGGAACGGAGCCGAACCAGGCGCCGTAACCTCTACCCGCGCCAGCACTGGGCCGCCGCTCCTGTAGGGCCGCCTTATTGAAGGCGGGGCGTTCCCCGAGTCCCTGAACGTAGTCGGCAATCCGGTAGACCGTTTCCAGAACTCGCTCCGCCCCGTCGGCATTTATCTCGTCCCAGTCATCGGTTGGCAGATGGTAGTCCTCGTGGAGGCCCGTGAAGAAGAAAAGGGAGGGAATCTCTTTGATGGTAAACGAAGTATGGTCGCTCGAGCCATAGCCGGAGAAGCTATAGGACATCTCCAAGTTTTCCGTTTTGGCAATTTCCTCTAGCTCAGGTTTGAATGTTTCCGAGGTTCCAACACCGCCGATATAGAGCTTGTCCTTGCGCAGGCGGCCCACCATGTCGAGGTTGATCATGGTTACGGTCTTATCCAACGGCAACGTCGGATTCCGAGTGTAGTAGCTCGAACCCAGAAGGCCCAGCTCCTCTCCGGCAAAGGCGACAAACAAGATACCGCGCTCGAGGTCCGAGCGACTCGAGAAGGCCCGCGCAACCTCGATGACACCAGCAGTACCTGATGCATTGTCATCGGCGCCGTTGTGGATTTGTCCGCGGTTCTCTTTGGATGAACGAGAATGCCGATGACCACGTCCCACATGATCGTAGTGGCCACCAATGACCAGCAACTCTTCTTCGCCTGAGGATCCGGCAGGCGGTAGATAGCCGAGCACGTTTTGCACTTCGGCCCGAGCCCGTGTCACGTTCACATCGAGTCGCGCTCTCGCTCCAGAAAGCTCGAAGGACGAAGGCACGAGATCTTCGTCAATTTTCTTCTGCACTTCAGCCAAGTTCTTATCGGAGCTCTCCAAGATCTTCTCGGCGAGCTCTCGCTTGATCTGAAATGCGGGGATGTCTAAGTCCTCTGCACCCAAATCGTCGCCAAACTTCTCGAGATCGTCGGGCTCCCCGGTGTTGAGCAGCAGCACGGCCGCGGCCTTGTGGGATTTGGCATTGACGACTTTCGTGACGAACGTGGCATGGCCCTGGTCGGCATCGAAGGGCCCGTCGTGGCGGCCTTCGCGAGGTACATGGCGAAGAATGAGCACAACTTTCCCGTCGACATCGATATTCGCATAGTCGTCGTACTGATGCTCAGGAGCGGTAATGCTGTAACCCACGAAGACGATGGGCGCGTCCACCTGGCCGGAACCGGTGAACGTCATGGGCTCAAAGTCGCTGTGGATTTCGGGCGAATCGCTCCAGGCCGACGCCTTCCAGGCCAAGGGAGGTGTCTGGCCCCACGGCCCCCCCCAACGACACGGTAAACTTCTGAAAGTAAGTTCCGTTTTCGCCGGCCGGTTTCAGTCCGATTTCACGAAACTGCTTCTCGATATATTGGGCGGCTTCTTCCAACCCGTCGCTGCCATTCCCGCGTCCGGCGAGCTCGTCGGAGGCCAAATAGCGCACATGCTCCATGAAACGATCGCCATTGAACAGGTCGGGCCCGGAAGTAGTTTTCTTGGAAGCACCCCATCCCACCAGAGCTAGTGCACAAATCGTCAGCAACCGAACATTGGTCTTTCTCATTCGACAATTGACTCCATTCATTCAAATTGGTTCGTTTGCATTATAGCGCCGGCGGCAAACCTGATGAGAATCAGTCGCGGGGACCGTCAAACAACGGCAGATGAGGGGGCTCTAGGTCTCGTAGAAGCTTCCACCCCCAGCTTCTTCGCGTCTCCGGAGGAAGCTTGTGATACCTCTCATGGTACCGCCGCAGGAATTCCGCAGTCGCTTGGTTGATGTACCCGCCACCACGGATCTCACCAAACTCTTTGCTATACCTCGCGGCAATCTCTCCGAAAAGGCGGTCCCTTCGATCCTTGGCCACAATCGACGCCGCTGCGACAGCGACATGGACACTTTCTCCCTGGTCGTGAGCTTCAAGGTGAGGGTACTCATGCGCGAGGGCGCTAAAAAGGCGCTCACCATCCGCAACGATGCGCCGGACCTTGGGGGCCTGCTGGATGATCCGTCGAGCCGCCCGCCGCTCGAGCTCGTTCAAAAGCCCATCGCCGGCGTAACGGTCCACTTCTTGATGGTCCAAGACCTCGACCCGAACGTCCTCGGCAATCCGATGAACGTGCTCTGCCAGCTCACCACGCTTCCGGCGGGCTTCTGCTCCGGCACCGAAGTCCTTGGAGTCCGATACGCCTCGGCGGGTGAGGGCTGCAGCACATTGGGGCCGCAAGACCACTCCAGCAACAACCAGCGGTCCCAGAACCGGGCCTCGGCCAGCCTCATCAATACCCAGGATCATGCCACCATGTTGGCCTACTCCTCATCCCAGAAGCAACCCGCCTTCGCCGTCGAACCCGAGGCATGGCTTCGGCGCGGTAAACCCCGAACGTCAACCTGTGGAATAACTCACTTGGGAAGTGTGAAGTTCTATGGACAATGGGTGTGAGGTAGACGACAATCCACTATCTCCCACAGGAGCCGGAATGACCGATAAGGAAACTAAGGGTGAGGGTACATACAACGTGCTCGTCATTGGAGGGGGGACCGCCGGGCTCGTCACGGCCGCCGGGACCGCCGGGCTCGGAGGCCGTGTGCCCCTCATCGAAGCTCACAAGATGGGGGGTGATTGCCTGAACTACGGCTGCGTTCCTTCCAAAGCCCTCATCTCTTCGGCCAAGCTCATTCATCATATTCGTCGCAGCGAGGAGTTCGGACTCGACTCCATGGAACCACAGTTCAGCTTCGAGGCCGTTTTCGAGAGAATGAGACAGCGGCGAGCCAAGATCGAGCCCCACGATTCCAAGGAGAGGTTCGAAGAGCTCGGCGTCGATGTCTTCCTAGGCAAAGCCAAGTTCCTATCACCCCACGAAATCGAAGTTGGTGGAGATCGTAATGGCGAGAAGCTCGCTCATTAAGACCGTTGCAATCTTGGCTGGCGTCGCCGCTTTGGTCCTCGCAGCAAGGATGCTCCCCCTCGCGGAGGGGCTCGGGGTGTTCAATGCTTGGGTTCAAGAGCAAGGTGCTTTCGGCATGGTGGCTTTCGCCTTGGTCTACGCCGTGGCGGCTGTTCTTCTCCTCCCTGGATCCGTCCTTACCCTTGCCGGAGGAGCGGTCTTCGGACTACTTCCTGGCTTTGTAACGGTACTTCTGGGGGCGACCCTGGGTGCGGCCCTGGCCTTTCTCGTTTCCCGACACTTGGCTCGACGGCGAGTCGAGAAGTGGATCGAAAACCGGCCTTCGTTCTCGGCTATCGACCGGGCAGTGGCAAAAGAAGGATGGAAAATCGTCTTCTTGACCCGTTTGTCTCCGGTCTTTCCATTCAATTTCCAAAACTATGCCTATGGACTGACTCGCGTCTCGTTTTGGCACTACACCCTGGCCTCTCTCGTGGGGATGATTCCGGGCAGCTTCATGTATGTCTATCTCGGCACATTGGGAAAAAGCAGCTTGGAAGCAGCGTCCGGAGCAGAAGAAGTCCAAGGTTTAAAGCTGGCCCTCCAGGTGATGGGCTTGATAGCCACCGTGGTGGTAACCATCTTCATCACACGCACGGCGCGAAAGGCGCTACGGGAAAAAATGGACTCCCCGGAGACAGCCGGCAATCCGTCCGCCCCCGGAGAGGCTTCCGCCTTCGCGAGCGCTCCGACGGAGAAGTGAGTCGACCCGCCGTAGACGATTAGATCTCCGACACTCCCGCAAGAGCGGCAGGCAGCACAAGAGAAACACCCCTGTCGCTATATGAGGTCCAAGACCTTTTTGACCGTTTTCTCGATGCCGTCGGCCGCCTCGGAGATTCTCTGCGCGAGCATGTAGGCCGGGGTCGACACAACCTTGTGGTCGGTGTCGACGACATAATCGCCCACTTCACACTCGACGTGCTCGGCGCCCATGGCCCGAATGGCATCGGCTGTTTCCGGGTCCTTACCGATGGTGAGCTTCACGCCCTTGATGCCGGCGTCGCCATAGATTTTCGCGGCCATCGCGGGTGAGATACATAGGAACCCTACAGGCTTCCCGGCCTCGTGCATGTCCATGACCAGTTTGGAGATGTCGGGATCCACCGTGCAATCGGCACCTTTGACAGCAAAGTCGCACAGATTCTTTGCCGCGCCAAACCCGCCGGGAAAAATCAACGCGTCAATGTCGGCGGCTTTGATTTCATTGACGATATGAACATCGCCACGCGCGATCCGCCCCGCTTCAACGCGGACGTTTCGAACCTCCTGCTCCGCGGGTGCCCCTTTGATGTGGTTGATGACGTGCATCTGGTTGACGTCGGGTGCCATGAAGACCACTTCTGCATCGGCGCGATCGAGCGCCAGAATCGTGGCCACGCTCTCATGGATCTCTGCACCGTCGTAGACGCCGCAGCCGGAAAGGACAACACCTACCTTTGCCATGGCTTCTCCTCCTGATGAATCGTTTTTCGCCGGCCAGCTAGAAATATACCAGGACCTTGGTGTCAAGGAAAAGGCCCGGACCCGTCGCCGCCTTGTGGTAGCATGAGGCCTCGATATCCCAGGTGTTTCGTCATGATCGATTTGCGTTCCGTTCCCCGCTCAACCTTCTCTTGGGCAATGGAGAACAACCTTCGACGCCTCGGCCCGATCCACAAAGTCCGGAGCTATTTCCTGAGCGCTTTGCGTTGGTACCTCGAAGCGGACTCCGTTTGGCTCTATCGTCGCCTCCGCCACAATCTGCGGGTGGACGAAAAATACTTCGACGGCGACGAAAGCCTATTGAACGGCAGCCTCTTGGAGCCGTTCGCAAAACTGGAACGTCCCACGATTCCCAGAAACGTCCTCTTGGCACCGATAAGGGTCCAAGATCGGTTGGTGGGGGTCGTCGGTGCCGCACGCCGAGACAAGGATTTCGAGGTCGGAAAAGGCCGCATGCTCAACAAGCTCTGCGCAATTCTGTCGAGGGAACTGGAGCGTCGCCTGGACGATCGAAAGACCAAGGTTCTCGATCGTATCAAGGAAAAGGTGGTATCCGAGCTACGACCTCGGGATCTTGCATACCAGATTTTGGACGGACTTCACGAGCTCGTTCACTACGACCACTCCGCCGCACTACTGACCTACGAACCGGAGGCCGCGGTCTTCAGAGTGGAAGCGGAGAAGATCGTTTGGACGAAATCCAAGAGCGCTTTCGTGGGGCATGAGATCCCCGCAACGGAGGAGCTCCTGGAGGTTCTCGAAGAGGGGTACCTGGCCGTTCTTACTCGGGAGGATCAGAATAACCAGACCCCAGGTCTCTACGAGTTTCTGGATTACCATGGGGGCGGCTCCATTCCCGGCCCAACCAGCATCCTCGCGGCACCACTATTCTTCGATGAGGAATTGTTGGGGCTACTCAAAATCGCGGGGCGAGAGCGCTTGCCTTTCGATGAAAGGGACCGCGACGTCGTGGAGCGTTTTCTACCCGCAGCTGCAGTGTCCCTGCGAAACGTTCGCGTGAAGGTGTCGCTCGAAAATCAAGCCATGCTGGCGGAAAAGCGCGCCAGCCTCGTTACGCTGGCTCGCGCCGTCGCCCATGACGTCAACAACGCCATCGGGACTCTTCTCCCGCTCGCCGAGCAGGCACGTGAAGAGCTGAGAGAGGGCGGAGAGGTCGACACGGAGAACCTCATTCGGGACATGGATGTGATCATCGAGAAGGCAGCGCTCTGCAAACGAATCTTCTCCAACATGATCAAAGCAGGCTCCGAACGCTCCGGAGCCGGCCCCGTGGACGTCAACCATTTGATCCAAGAGATGTTGCCGATGCTGGGTGCCCAAGCCGCACCCCGCTCCGTAGAGATCCACACCGAGCTCGCCGGCGGACTTCCCTTCATCCGTTTTTCGAAATCCCATTTGGAGCGTATCGTCTGGAATCTAGTCACCAACGCCATTGAAGCCATGAAGGACAAAGGTGGCGGTATCTTCATCTCTACGCGGCCGGTCGAGGAGAACAACGTCCAACTGAGTGTACGAGACGACGGGCCGGGCATTCCGCCCGAGATTCTCAACCAGGTTCAGGAACCGTTCTTCACCACCAAGAGTAGCGGTACCGGACTGGGGCTCTCCCTTTGCCGCTCGATGGCCTGGCAGTATGGAGGGCATCTTCGAATCGACAGCATTCTTGGTGAAGGGACCACGATCACGGTGACGCTGCCATCGGTAGAGGCGAGCTCGCGATGAGTCACCCCGAACGTGACCGGATCCTTGTGGTGGACGACGATGCCGGCATGCGCCGCATGGCGGAACGCGTCCTGGCCAAGCTCTACGACGTCGCGACGGCTGATGGCGTCACAACCGCATTGAAGCTGCTCGGCGAACGTCATTTCGATGTCGCCCTCGTCGACGTCCAGCTCCTGGACGGCGATGGCTATTCGTTATGTCATCGGATACTCGGTTCTAGTCCCGAGACCGACGTCATCCTCATGACCGGCTCGCTCTCCGAGCCGGACGAAAAGCTCCACCGATCCTTGGAGGAAGGAGCCTTTTACTTTCTCTTCAAACCGTTCGATCGACGCGTTCTTCGGGCGCTCGTTTCGCGCTGCCTCCAACTCCAAAAGGAGCGGAGAGCCAAAGAAAAGTACGCCCGTGAGTTGGTCGAAGATCTGGAAAAGGCACGCGCATTCCAACAGAGTCTCATGCCGCAAGAAGCGTTGAGAGAGGCCGGTTGGCTCTTGGAGGGACGATTCCAGCCTTGCGATGCGCTCGGGGGAGATTTCTATTTCACTCTTGTCGATCGTGACCTGAACATCGTCGTCGCGGTAGCCGACGTCGTAGGACACGGTGTCGCCGCGGCGATGTACTGCGGGATGCTCCGCTCCGTTTTGGACGCAGCCCGGCGCCGGCATCCGGAGCCCGCGGCAGTCCTACCCGAGCTCACGAGTGGCATCGACTTCTTCGAGGGTTCCCGCTATGCCAGTCTCTTTTACGGACAGCTTCTTCCCGACGGGAAGTTACATTACTTCAACGCGGGACACCCCCCCGCTCTCTGGTGGCAAACGAACGGAAAGGTCACGGAGCTCGAGGCCACCGGACTGATTCTTACATCCATGCTTCCTCACGAGGGCACAGAGGTGAAGGAGGTTGAGCTCAACCCTGGGGATCGTCTTCTAGTATTTACCGACGGTATCTACGAGGCGTTGGACCCCAATGGTCGAGAGTTCGAGCGGGAGAATCTAGCGCGTTTTCTCGAACAAAGCGGCGACGTTCCCGTGTCCGAGGTGCTCGATCAGCTGCTGAAACGCGTGCGCGGGCATTGCGCCGGCCGCCCCTTCGATGACGATGCCACGGTGCTTCTCATCGAGCGCGAGTGAGTCACGCATTCTTCTTCTGGTAGGTCCCGATGAGCTCGGCGACGGCCAAGATATGTCCTTCCATGGCCTCTTCAACTTGCTTCTTCGTCGGCGTTCCCAAATCCGGCAGAACCCTGTCCAATGCATACAGTTTGTGGAAATAGCGATGGCGGCCAATCGGGGGGCACGGCCCACCATATCCGGTCCGGCCCCAGTCGTTCTTGCCCTGGAATGTTCCCGATGGAAGGTGCTCCGCAAAGACAGCTTCGGCCAGCCCCTCCGCGGTCGGGGGAATGTTGTAGAGCACCCAGTGGACCCAGGTCATCGTGGGTGCCTTTGGGTCGGGAGCGTCGGGATCATCCACGATAAGTGCGAAGCTCTTCGTACCCTCGGGTGCTCCAGACCAACCGAGAGATGGTGACACATCCTCACCCTCACAGGTGTGCTTCAACGGGATCTCGCCTTGGTGGGAGAATTGCTCCGATATCAACTGAATAGCCATCACACCCCGTCTAAGCGCCGGATTCGGACGCACAGATCGGACAGACCAAAACCGTTCCTGACGGCCGCGCGGGATGCGCCCGGTTGTCCAACTGCCCGCGATCACCTCCCAATCGATGATAGAGCTCGCACTCACGATAGAAACGCTCGTCGACTCGGTCGATGTCCTCGCAGTAGAAAAAGGCGTACTCTCCCTCGAATCTCGATAATGCTTCACGGAGATCTTCGTCCGCCCTTCCTACCAGAGCATCTTGAGTCCGGTCGTAGGAGAGAACGTAGATGCCCTTGACACTTTCCGGCACCCGGGTGCAGACCACATCTTTTCGTAGGCGAAACGGTGGTCCGTCCCCCTCCATCTCGAACGCTAGATCGGAGGGTATCTCGAATTTCACCGTTTCAGCCGCCAACGGTTGCGGTGACGGCGGCGAATCGCTTTCGGTTGACGATGCTTCAGCCGGTTTTGCGGCAGGAGCGGAGGAGTTAACGAGAAGCTGACCAATGACTTCGGTGGTTTCCTCGGGAACCTTGATGAACCGTAGCCCGTACCCGGGAGGAAGCCCGCCCCTGCGACCCGTCCCCCGGTTCTCCCATGCCACTACGGCATCGGTCTCGATCCAGCGTTTCTCATTCGGGAGAATGATTTGCAATTGGACTTGAGCTTGGGGCAACAGATACATCGGCGTGGCCACGTAGGCCCCTGCCGAGGACAGGTTGAGCAATCGACCGCTCCCGGAGTTGAAAACGGCCTTGATTCGAACGTTGAAAGACCCGAGTATCTCTATTCGGTTCGGCGTAGATGAAGCCATCGCAAAACGCATCCAGCGGCGCTATCTGTTCATTTTGACACGAGATGCGTTCAAATGAAAAGCACAGGAAGCGCCGGCAACCTGAGGGGTACTAGCCGGCGAATTTGTAGCCCTGGCGGTGCACCGTAAGGATGTATTCCGGGTGGCTTGGATTAGCTTCGAGTTTTTGCCGTAGCCAAGAAACGTGGACATCTACCGTGCGGGAATAGGGCATCGCATCGTAGCCCCAGACTTTGTCGAGGAGCTCGTCACGGGAAACCGTGGCCCCTCGATGCTCGATGAAGTATCTGAGCAGCTTGAACTCGAGGGCGGAAAGTTCGACCGGGACTCCATCTCGAGTCACTTCTGCGCTCCTGAAATCGATCCGGATAGGGCCGAAGGTGTAGCTTCCAACCGCTTCCCCCTTCGGTGCAGGAGATCGTCTCATGAGAGCTTCGACCCTAGCCATCAGCTCCATCATCTCGAAAGGCTTGGTCAAGTAATCGTCGGCACCCAGTTTCAATCCCACGACTTTGTCCACAACCTGACTTCGCGCGGTCAACATGAGCACCGGTGTTTCGATGCTACGCTGGCGGATATCACGACAGACATCGAAACCGCTCTTGCCGGGAAGCATGACATCGAGCAGTATCAAATCAAAGGACTCGCGATCCACGAGCTCCAAGGCCGCCTCTCCATCGGAGACCGAGCTCACATCGTAGCCCTCACTGGCCAATCGATCCGTCAGGGTCATCACCAATCCCGGCTCGTCCTCGACCAGCAAAATACGCCGCCCAGGCCTTCGGCTGGTTTCCGGCTTCTTTGGTTCTTCTTGCTGATTCACTCTGTGACTCGTTTCAATGGAGCGCGACGGGCAAATGAATCGTGAAAATGCACCCCTGCCCCGGCGCGGTTTTCACGCTCACGCGGCCGCTGTGGGACTCGATGATTTGTTTCACGAGACTAAGCCCTAGACCGCTTCCATGAATCTGGCCCACCGTCTTACCACGGTAAAACGGCTCGAAGACGTGAGGCAAATCTCCTTTGTCGATGCCTGGGCCTTTATCTTCGATACGAAGGAAGACTTCCGAGCCCTCCACACCTGCCCGAAGCCCCACCCACCCTTTATCGCCCGCGTATTTCACGCCGTTGTCAATGAGGTTTTGGATCGCCCGGCGGAGGGCGGATGCGTCCGCTCTGATGTTGGGAAGACCGTCCGGGACTTCGACATCCACCTCGACCGCCCTTTCCTTTATCGCTGGCCGGGCGTCCGAGAGCGCACCGTCCACGATACCCGCCAGGGACACGACGCTCATGTTGTCTTTGCTCGTGAGCGACTGCGTCCCGGCAAACTGTAGCACTTGGTCGACGAGGTCCGACAGCCGTCGCCCCTCGCTTTCTACTAACGAACCATATCTTCTCACCTGCGCGGGATCGGCGATCTTTCCGTCGGCGAGGTTCTCGCCGGCGGATCGAATCACACTTAGTGGAGTCCTCAGCTCGTGGGAGACGCCAGCCACGAACTCCATCTTCTGTCGGGCCAGCTCTTTGGCCCGCTCAGTGGAAATCACCATCATCACGACACTCGCTGCCAGCAGAAAGAGAACGGCAAATCCGATGAACAGGTTTCGGGTCCGCGCACGGGTGAGGGCATTCTCCAAAGAGCCTGTTCGGTGCCGGACCGTCAGTACCCAAGGTCCACCTTCTCTGTCCGATGAGTTGCGCCCGAACATTCTGGCCACAGGTTGCGATCCCTTCGTACCTTTCCGATCCACGAAGCGCTCGTCTCGGGGCCACGGTTGCCGACGGATTAGTTGAGGTCGAATCGAGAAGAAATGTGCGCTGGCATCCCCGCCTAGTTTGTCAAAGCGCTTTTCCGCTCGGGTCGTAAAGAGGACCTCCTTCGGTTCCTGGGTATTGGTGACCAGAACCTCGTAGTCGAAGTCTTCGTCACGATGGCCAAAATAGCGACCAGCCAACTCGGGAAGGAACACCTCTGTCAAGTATTGACGGTCGAGCGCGAGAACGACGAGCTTGGTGAAAGGCCTCGGCGATCGCGGGGACACTCTTTGCCACGCGAAAGCGTCCGGCACAATGACAGCGGGGACCTGCCCAAGAAGCAGATCGGGCGCCCCCCCGGGCGGCCCGGGCCGACGAAACGACTCACCAGGCACTCCATCGAAATATCGAATCAGAGGACGCAGCTCATCAGGAAACTCCATGGGAAGGAGCTCGCCCGTGGTTGGATCCAGGCGTTGGATCTCGAGCTCGGACTCACCCATTTCTACGAGATAGACGTTTTCAAGCAAATCCGGCCTGGGTGCTTCTCGCTTCCACAACTCGAGGCGACCAAAATAATCCACCTCCCCTTCCGGTGCGCGTCTCGGATCAGAGAAAAAATAGAGAAAGGCACGGGTCAACTCAGCATCGAAGTCGTCGACGAACCGGTTCACAGCCATACGCAGGTTCGCTCTCATTCGCTGGCTTTCCGCATCGCCCACCTGACCCAACCACCGGTACTGGAGTGTCGCCAATACGCCGAGAAGGACGAGAAGAGCCACGGCGATCCTCAGCGAGAACGGCTGGCCGTTGGCTGAAGTCTTCATAGCCGCCATTGTAACACCTCAGTTACCAAGCTCTTACGCCAGGGAGGCCGGATTTTACAACCTTAACAAATCCTTTTCAGCGTCTTAACGACTCGGCTTCTCTCTAGCGCTAACATGTGGTCAGAACTCGAGCAAAGGAGAAGGTTGATGTTGAAATCGAATCGGCTTTTTGCAGCAGCAACGGTGGTCACGTTCCTTACCCTTGGTGCCCAAGCAGCGATCTCTCAGACCGACAAGGACGACGATGCAGGTTTCCGACCCGGAATGCGCGGGGGACCGGCCTTCATGGCGGGGCCGCAGGGTAGGTTCATGCATATGCGCATGTTACGCGCTCTAGATCTTACCGAGGACCAACGGAATCAGGTAAGGGAATTTCAACAAGAGCAATTCGAAAAGACAAAAGAAGAACGCGAGGCGCTCATGGAGGCCCAAAAAGACTATCAAGAGGCCGTCGAAGCCCTCGAGACCTTCAATGGCCCGGAGGCACAATCCAAGTTGAGAAAGGCCGCGAAGGGAATGGCGGACAAACAGGCTGCTCTCGCAATAGCGAGTGCCGGCCAGCGCACAGAGTTCTTGGACTTCTTGAATAGCATTCTGGACGCCGACCAGTGGGAGGAGTTCCAGAAGCTCCGCGTTGAGATGGAACAGTTCCGCGACGGGCGGACCGGGCGAAGGAAGGAACAAAGGCAAGACCTCCGCTAAATCAGAGCTCCCTTGAAGCACTGAGCAATGTTCGTTGACCTTCTTTAGCTCGATTAGGTGCTCTGCCATCTTGTCCCTCCTCGATGGCGGAGCACCTCGACGAACGTCACATCAGAGAGGAAAGAAATCATGAATCGACGCCATATTCTGAGTCTCGTCGGGATCACCTTCATATCCCTTGGCTTGGCAATGCCCCTGCTCACTGCGGCCGAGCAATCGGCCTTTGCCGGCAAGTGGCGGCGCAACGAAGAACAAAGCGACGACCTGCAAGAAAAAATGCAAGAAGCCATGGAGGCCATGAGGCAGCAGGGGGGCGGGCGCAGTGGCGGCACGGGCGGCGGTATGGGTGGCCGCGGCGGCGGTATGGGCGGCGGCACCGGTGATCGCGGTAGCGGCACAGGCACGGAAGGTCGCGGTGGCGGCAGAGGTGGCCGCGGCGGCCGAGAAGGGGGAATGGCAAACCTCATGGCGGCGGCCGCGCAAATCGAGACGCTTATCGAGAACAACGAGTTCCAGGTCATCCCGACCGGCGAAGGACGCGTTCGGATTTTTTATCTCGACGGCAAGAAGCACAAGCAGGAAACCCCCAGCGGCATGAAGATCGAGACCACGAGTGAGCTCAAAGGTAGCCGGATCCTTGTCGAACAAAAGATGGAGGAAGGCCGGAAGATCAACACAACCTATGAACTCGGTCCCGATGGCACGCTCATGATAGTCACCACGCAGATCGAAGGCGGGCGCGTGCCGAAGCCCATCATCATACGAAGCGTCTACGACGCCATCTCGGAGCAGTAGTTTTCCTCTCGAACGAGGGGCACGCCCCGAGGCCCCCATTTGCCCCTCGCCTGGCCGCTCTCCCACAAGGGGGGGGCGGCTCTTTTCGTTCACCACGCCTGTCGAGAAACTCCCGGTGTTCAATCGACGATACGGGCAAAGTCAGCGCCGACGAGATACAATTCACCCGCGCGATGAAAGAGATGGGTCAAAAACAAGAATTCACCTCCAGGCGAAAAAAACAGGGGGAAGTGCGGACGAAAGGCTGGGACCTCCCATTGGCCGTTGGGCTTGCAGCACTTCTTCTTTGGAGCTGTGGAGCGGCGCCCGACAACTCGCGAACAGCCAAGCATTCCCATTCGCGCGATGCCAAGCTCGACACTTTCGAGACGCTCAGCGCCGACCTCGCTGTCGAGCGTGATCCTTCAGACGGGGCCGGCCGAGCGTGGCTCGTCGACCCCGAGCCGTCGAACGTTTCGGCCGTTACGGTAGGCAGTCGCCATCGTTTCGAGATCGTCTATGAGGCGGGAGAATTGGGCATCGCTGACGGTGGTGCCGTCTACCTGCAAACCTCGCCTTTTTGGGGATGGGACGCACCTCAAGTCGAAATGCCGGAAGCACCCGGATACACGGTCGTTGCGACAGACGCCGCAGGTATCGAGCTCAACGCCCAAACCCTGGGAACACAGCTCTTAGCCATCGTTGTGGGCGGACGGCCACTCGAGTCCGGAGAACGAATCCGTATCATACTCGGTGCGGGACCAGCCAAAGCGCGAGTGGATCGCTACGCAGAGCATTGCTCGCGAATCTGGATCGCCGTCGACGGTGATGGAGACGGTGTCCGTGCCATCGTTCCCGACTCTCCTTGTGTCGATGTGGTACCGGCTGCGCCCTCGCGTCTCGTCCTGACACTTCCCAGCACAGCCCGGCCGGGAGAGACGCTGAACCTCACCTTAGCTCTGGTGGACGAGTTGGGAAACGCGGGATTCCCCTTCACAGGAACGCTCGTGTTCCAAGTCCGCCCCGCAAGTATCGAACTGCCGGAAACCATCCACTTCACGAAAGAGCATCAAGGTCGCCGAACCATCGAAGCCGTTGTGCGAGAAGAAGGTGTCTATCGACTCGAGGCTTCGGTGACCGCCGAGAATGATCCCCGGCAAATCATCCTCGCCGAGAGCAACCCGCTCATCGTGTTCGAGGATATACCGCGGATTCTATGGAGTGACCTTCACGGCCACTCACAGTTTTCGGACGGCACGGGCACACCCGAGGACTACTTCAGCTATGCCCGGGACGTATCCGGTCTCGATGTCGCTGCGCTGACAGACCATGACCATTGGGGGATGCGCTTTCTCGATCAACATACGGAGATGTGGACCGAACTGCAGGAGACGGTCGGCCGATTCAATGAACCCGGTCGGTTTGTAGCGCTCGCCGGCTATGAATGGACAAGTTGGCTCCACGGCCATCGCCACGTACTTTACTTCGAGGATGAGAGCCCTATCTTCAGCTCGATGGATCCCAAGTACGAGACGCCGGAGCAACTCTGGAAGGCTCTCGAAAACCATACCGCCATTTCCGTGGCCCATCATTCCGCCGGTGGACCCGTTTCGACCAACTGGGATTTCCTTCCAGACGCCCACATCGAGCCCGTGACAGAGGTCGTTTCCGTCCACGGAAGTAGCGAGGCCCCTGATTCGCCGAGAGTCATTTACGATCCCGTTGACGGGAATTTCGTCCGAGATGCCATCGGGAAGGGTGTGCCCTTTGGATTCGTCGGCAGTGGTGACAGCCACGATGGTCATCCGGGATTGGCACAACTCGCCTCTCCGAACGGCGGCCTCGCCGCCATATTCTCCGAAGAAAAGACACGGGACGGTGTGCTCGAGGCGCTTCGTTCTCGAAGGGCTTACGCCACCAACGGTCCCCGCATCTGGCTCCGTTTGAATCTCGATGGCCACCCCATGGGAGCTCAGCTTTCACCTGCATCGACCGCCACACAGCAACTACAATACTCAGTTGCCGGGACCGCACCGATCGACCGCATCGACCTCGTCCACAGCGGTCATGTAGTAGGCTCGTTCCCTGGAGAAGGACAACGAGAAGCTTCAGGAACGGTCGACATCCCGGCTCTCGAGTCCGGCGGGTATGTCTATATCCGAGTCGTCCAAGTCGACGGCGGCGCAGCCTGGTCAAGTCCGATTTATGCGAGATAACGAGCTTACGGGTCGATGACCGTCGTATCTAGGCATGACAACGCACGGTAGCTGTCCGCATTTGCTGCATGTGTACACATGGCCAGCTACGGCGGACCCGCCGAGGACAGGTAATCACAGGGAAGTTTGTCGGAAGGAGACAGTCAATGGAAGAGTTCGAGCAAAGCATCGCAGCCATCCTCACTAAGAATCATGAGAGCTTCTCCACAATGGGACAACAAGGCTTCAAGAACCATGGACGGGGAGCCGTTTTCATATGGGTGGCCGATGAGAAAGGACCGCGGACGACATTTAGAGCCAGCTACATTCCTCTCTCCGATCCCGCGTTTCACAAGAGCGGACCTCATCCTGCCCAAATGGCCGGAGAGTACACCCCGGGCACCGAGTTCGTAGCGGTCTTCATCACGACAGAAGAAAGCATTCATTCGTTCAAAGTGGATCTGGCTAAAGAAGTGCCGCCAAGCTACGAAGTCTAGAGGATGAGTTCACCGAGCAGTCAAGCGGTCAGCAGACTGCCTACTGCCTGCTTTCTTCACTGGTCACTGATGGCTGGCCACTGTATCTCCCCATTCGACTAGGCTACAATTCCTGTTTGCGTTTGATGGCAAAGGGATTCCCAGAGGGATCGATCCACCACGAGAATTTCTATTGATTTACCAGTAAGGAGTCACAGGTTGAAGGAAAAGCTACCATTGGCGTTCGTGTTTGCGCTCGCATTCACGTTGTCACTTGTCGGTTCCATCTCCGCCCAGGGCCAAGAGGCGCCGATTCGCTACAAGCTCTCGTTTCCTCATGCTCAGAATCACTATGTAGAAGTTGAGGCCGTTTATCCCACCGGCGGCAAACCGTCCATCGAGCTCATGATGGCGGTTTGGTCGCCCGGCTCTTACCTCGTCAGGGAATACCAACGACAGGTTGAAGACCTTCGGGTCGAAGTTCAAGGTGACTCCCGAGCGGCAAGCAAGACCGAGAAGAACCGCTGGATCGTCCAAACCGGCGGTGGCCCTGAGGTCACCGTTCGCTACCGTGTCTACTGCCGAGAGATGGGAGTGAGAACCAACTTCGTGGAGCGCGACTTCGCGATTTTGAACGGCGGGCCCACCTTCATCACCATGGTCGATGAGCTCGACCGACCTCACGACATCGAGCTCCAACTGCCCCAGAGTTGGGAACGCTCGGTAACAGGCTTACCGCCTCATCCGGACGGGCGACGCAACCACTATCGGGCCGCAGATTTCGACATCGTTGTCGACTCTCCCATCGTGGCGGGAAATCCTGCCGTCTACGAGTTCGAGGTCGCGGGAGTGCCCCATTATCTCGTCAATCTTGGCGAGGGAGACATCTGGGATGGGCCCAGGTCAGCGGCAGATGCCAAAAAAATCGTCGGGGCCGCCTACGATTTTTGGAAAGTCATGCCGTACCGGAAATACGTCTTCCTCAACATGATCGTGGAATCCGGGGGTGGTCTCGAGCATCTGAACTCTACACTACTGATGACGAGCCGGTGGCGAAGCCGGACCGAAAAAGACTATCGGAGGTGGCTGGGCCTCGTCTGCCATGAGTTCTTCCACGCCTGGAACGTGAAAAAACTCCGCCCTGTGGAGCTCGGTCCTTTCGACTACGAGAACGAAAACTACACCAAAAGTCTCTGGGTGGCGGAGGGATTGACCTCCTATTACGACGACCTCTTGTTGAAGCGCGCGGAGCTGCTCGATCAAAAGCAGTATTTCGAAGCCCTAGGGCGACAAATCGACTCGCTCCAAACCACACCCGGACGTCTCATTCACCCCGTCGAGATGAGCTCCTACGATGCTTGGATCAAGGGCTATCGTCCAGACGAAAACTCGATCAACACCTCTATCAGCTACTACACCAAGGGAGCCGTGATCGGTTTCCTGCTCGATGCCAAAATTCGAAACGCTACCAATGGGTTGAAAAGCCTGGACGACGTCATGCGGCTCACCTACGAGAGATTTTCCGGCGAAAAAGGCTTTACACCGGAGGAGTTTCGTACCGCTGCTTCCGAAGTCGCCGGCGCCGATCTCTCCGAGTGGTTTCGTCGAGCCTTGGAAACGACAGAAGAGCTGGATTATTCCGAAGCCCTGGACTACTACGGACTGCGATTCAAGGATGACGACGGTAACAAAGATGAGAAAGACGAAGAAGAAGACAAAGAACCGGCGGCCTGGTTGGGGCTTCAAACGGAAGACCGCGATGGACGACTCGTCGTCACCCAAGTTCGACGGCAAACGCCCGGGTACGAGTACGGATTCAACGTCGAGGACGAGATTCTCGCCATCGACGACTACCGTGTGATTGCCACGAAGCTCGAGGACCGACTCACAAGGTATCGGCCTCGGGACAAGGCCTCCATCCTCATCGCGCGTCGTGAGAAGCTGATACGGATCGATTTGGAGTTCGGAGAAAAGCCACCTGATCGCTGGAAGATCGAAGCCCACCCCGACGCCACGGAAGAACAAAAGGCTCGGCGAGGGAAATGGCTCAAAGGAAACTAGGCGTTATTCCAAATCACTTTCAGAGATCGCCAGAATGCCGTATGCTGGAGAAGCCTATGGGGAGCCTTGAGACGAGGAGAACTGGACAGTGCTCGGTATCGTGATCTCAGTCTTGCTTCTGACACTCCAAGGCCAACAGCCGGCGCCGCATATCGAGGGTGTCGGAGATTGGGACATCATCCTAATCCTAGACCCCGCCACGGATCGGACATCCCTGGCACTGATTTCTTCCGGTGCCATCGTCAGGCTTTCGGACAAGGGTAGACCCCAGCTCATCACGGCACAAGAGCATGATTGCCGTGCCAAGTCGCTGCTCCTGTCCGTCGACGGCGGTGATGCTATCGTGCTTGGTGAGAGCGGAAGACGCCACATCGACCGAGCCATGGACCAATTCCTCAGGGGCAAGGAGGCCGTCCTCGGCTACTACAAAGATCCCTGCGGAGAGATCAGCTACGTCGAAATCAATCTTCAAGGTTTTCGGGAGACGCTCGAACAGGCAAGAAATCTCCCGAAAAAAGAGCTCAAGCAGCTCGAAGCGCAAGTTTTGGCCATTAGACGAGAAAAGCAGCGAAAAGAAGCAGAAGCTCGATTGGCGGAAAACCCGTCCCAAGCCCTGTCGTTCTCAGCCCGCGAAGGTAAGGCCGACGACGTCATCCGAGCGTTGGATGCAGGCGCCGACGTCAATGTCCCGAGCGACAGCAACGGCTACACACCTCTCATTTGGGCGGCATCTCGAGGCCACATTGAGGTGGCCCGCTTGCTGCTCGAAGCAGGTGCAATGCTCGACATCCAAGCAACCGATGGACAAACGGCATTGATGAGAACGAGCGACAACGGACATCTCGAGCTCGTCCAGCTCCTCTTGGACGCCGGAGCTGACGTCAACATTGAGACCGAAAGGGGTATTACAGCGCTCGAGCTCGCGGAGCTGAAGTTCCATTCAAAGGTCGCAGAAGTCTTGAAGAAGGCCGGCGCCAGGTAGTAGAGGCAGTAGCGGCTATCGCCGACTACTCGTTCATCGCCGGCCTGGGGAAGAAGCCCCTCAGCAACCAGCGGCCTTCTTTTTTCACGAAAATCCGCAGGAAGAGCTGCTCTTGGGGTGGCTCGCCCGTCCCGTCTTCCCCCACCACTCCGGAGAGCTCCCGCCGAGATTTTTGAATAGCCACATCGGGTGTGACGAACGAGAGCCCGATCTCTCCTGCCTCTTTCGCCGTTCCCGCACTCGCGTTGGGCACCATCTCGAGGATCCACTTCTCCACGGCTTGTCGACCTTCCCGACCCATCTCCCACGTATCTAGATTCTCATCACACAGATCGGCGATGGCTTTGGCATCGTGGTTGTTGAATCCCGCATAAATCTGATCGACGGTCTCTCGAATAGCCGCTTTGTCTTCCGATTGGCTTCCCACCGGCAACGTATACAGAGTCAACGAGATGATGACAGCCGTCAGGACGATAACGATACGCATTGGGTTCTCCCTTCAAAACAAATTCTTGAGTAGAAACCATACATTGGCCGGCCTCTCCGCCAACCGCCTTACGAACCACGGATACCAATCCGTCCCGAAACAAATCAGCACTCGCATCCGATGCCCCGCCCGTCGAAGACGGACCTGCGCTTCCCGCTGGATACCGTAGAGCATTTGTATCTCGAAGCCATCCAGGGGAACTTGGTTCGCTTTCGCCTGCCGGGCGATCTGCTCGAGAAGCCCGATGTCATGGGTCGCGGCTGCGAGCTCGGCACCGGCCCGTCGCGCATCAGGAGCCAGCAGACGCTCGGCGAGACGGGAGAAGTTCTCGTCCACATCCCCGCGCCGGGGGAACGCGATGGTCTCGGGTTCGTTGTATGCCCCTTTGACGAGACGGATAGTCGGTCCGTAAGGCAGAAGTTCGTCGAGGTCACGTGCCGTTCTATACAAGTAGGTTTGAAGACAGATGCCAACGCAAGTAAACGTCTCGCGGGCCCACCGGTAGAGGCGCAATGTACGGTCGGTATAGGTACTGTCTTCCATGTCGATCCAAACGAAATTGCCGTTGAAACTGGCCCGCTCCAAGAGCTCAGCTAGGTTCCGTCGGGTGGTATCGTCATCGATATCGAGTCCAAGGTGGGTCAGCTTGATCGACAATCGGGCATCGAGTCCCGCTTCTGCAATCTGGTCCAAAGCGCTGCAGTAGTTTCGGGTCGCCTCGCTCGCCTCATGCCGATCGGTCACGTTCTCACCAAGCTCGTGGAGCATGGAGGTGATTCCCTGCTCGCGAAGCGCCATGGCCGCCTCCACCCCGGCCGCCAGTTCTTCGCCAGGCATGAACCTCTCGAGGCTTTTTCGAGTGAAGCGGCGCCGCATGGCCTGCTCTTGGAGCCAACGCTGCTCCGAGCACCATAACAAGAAGTTTCGGCTGATATTCATGACGGCGGTCAAAGTATCAGACCTGATAGACCCCATACAACAAGAAGATAAAGTCGTTCTCTTGGCTCTTCCAATCAGAGCTTGTAGCGTGTCCTATGGCTCTCGCCCACGGTGTTCGACTCGGCTGGATAGAAAACATCCGGAGTCATTTCTTCGCCCATTTTTTCTCGGCCACCGCGTTCTTGACCTGCTCGATGACGTCGAGTGAGACTTCCCTACTCAACGCATCGAGCTCGGTGCGAAGGGGGCCTTCGAGCATTTGGTCCATCATGCCGCGAACGAGATCCTTGGTGGCGCTTTGCCCTTCGTCGGATTGCAGGGTCACGTTAATGCTCTTCAATAGCGTCTCCAGAACGACTTGTCCCGTGGTGCGTACGAGAGCCTGGACAACCGACTTCGGCAGCGGCACCGCTCGCAACGCCAACGAGCTCTCAACGGCAGCCTCCAGATTGAGACGTACCACGGATCGGATCCGTTCCTGAGTCTCATCACTCGAGACGAGATCTTGGATCTGGGCAACGACCATGTTCTCGATCTGGCCTCGCTTGGTGCTCACGATCTCGTCGAGTATTCTCCTCGCCGTCCCGTCCCGAATCTCGGTTTGAACCTCCGTCAAAATGCGCACCGCCACGGCGTCCGAGATCTCCTCCACGAGAATTCTTGAGATCCGTTTCACTCCGCGACTGACCGTGTCCTCACCGACCTTGCTCAAATCACTTCGATGTAGGCGCAGATAAATCGAGACCACCCTAAACAAGCGGAAAATGCGGAACTTTGTGTAAGGAACGAGTCCGATCAAGTCATACCAGTTGAGAACCGGATAGACATACCAATGAGGATAGAGTTTGTGAGAGACAGCCAAAACCCACCGGGTCCCGAACTCCAACCAAAAGAACAACAGAAAGGGCAGGTCGATGAGCCAAAAGGTGTTCTGGAGTCTCCCTCTCGAATCAACGGCGCGAAAGTAGTTGGTCTCGAGGAGCGGTTCGAGCTCGGCTTCGAAAACATTCAATCGGGACGCCAATACCTCCGGATCCTCGGGCCAAAACCGGTCGACGGCGTCTCTCCACGGGTCTCGCAACTGGGAGCTATCCAGGGCGAGCTCGCTCCCCCCAGCAATCACATCTTTGAAGGCCTCCACCTTGTGGTGTTGCTCCGATCGGTCGAAGGGATTCTCTTTGATGATCCGGTAGGTAAGCACTCTGAGCCGGGCAACATGCTCATGCACAGTGCCGGGACTATGATCCTGAGCAAGGGCTTCCCGGAGCTCCGTTTCCTCTTGGACAATAGTCTCCGTCATCGGATGCGGCTCTATGCCCAGCACGGGATCGTAGATTCCCGTGACCACAGGCAGATAACGAAGATAAAAGGGACGGAGGGTCAAATAGGTGAAATCAAAGAGGATGAGACCCAGATTGACGATCGCCACCCAGACCATGAACCAATCCCAGGCCAGCCTGAGGTTCCAGTCGCGTGGGTGGAGCTTTCTTAGGTCGAGCATCTCCTTCCGCCTTATAGGCCGCTAGTTTAGCAGAGTGGAGAGGTCAAATATCTCCAGTTTTGATAGCATAGATATGTTATGGCAGACGTCGTAGATGAAGGCCGCATCGTCGGCTACCAGTATGCCGTTCTCCAGGTCAGGGAAGGCGAGTACGTTTGGTGGGCCGAACGTCCCAACGGCACGGTCTGTTGGAGAGGCAATATCCACCCCGTCCCAACCACCATCGAAGAAGCCAAACAACAGATAGCCGAGGCATTGGAAAAGTACGGCGTGTCGGTCTCCCGATAGCAATACCTTTCCATTGTCTTCATGGTTTCGGATGAATCTCCGGACGGATCGATTGTCCCTTTCCCGCGCCGTACCCGTGCCCTGCCCCTGCCCGCAGCGTCTACGCGGGTTTATGGTCGTCGATCCGAGCAAATCGGGCTCGGGATAAGACCTCTCGCCTTGGTCGATAGCAGAATCGGCTTGTCGCTTCAGGGCTATCTCCTCGATGACTCTTTGTCGAGATGGTGCCCCCGGGGCTCGAGATCGAGTTCTCATGGCGAACATCCTATAATGCGAGACCATCATCAGTGGCATCAGCGGCAGCAGCGGCAGCAGCGGCAACAGTGGCCCAGCGGAAAGGAGACCTCAAGATGAAGAAAACGTCCTTGATACTGCTCGTTGTGTCTCTACTCGTGACGACGAGCGGCATGGCTCAGGATCTGGCGCTCAAAGGAGCGACCGTTCTGACCATCACCAACGGAACCATCGAGAACGGGAGCGTGCTCATTCAGGACGGAAAGATCAGGGCCGTAGGCAAGAATGTAACGATTCCCGCCGGCGTCGAGGTCATCGACGTCACGGGGAAATATGTCATGCCGGGACTGATTGATAGCCATACGCATATCGCTTTGTCCATGGGTGACATCAACGAAGCGACGGATCCTGTAACGCCCGAAGTCTGGATGAAAGAAATCCTCGTTCCTGATCATCCGACCATCATGACCACACTCGCCGGAGGAGTGACGACGGTCAAGACGATGCATGGTAGTGCCAATGTGATCGGCGGCGTCAACGTCACCATCAAGCTCAAATACGGTGCCACGGTGAAAGAGATGGTCGTCGACGGCGTTCGTCAACAGCTCAAGATGGCATTAGGAGAAAACCCCAAACGCGTCTACGGCACCAAGAATCGCACCCCTTCCACACGCATGGGAACCGCCCACGTGGCGCGGAAATCCTTCATCGGAGCTCAGGAATACAAGGCTAAGTGGGACAAGTACGAAAACGACAAAGCCGAGGGGAAGGAAGATCTCACGCCGCCGGAGATCGACCTCCAAATGGAAACGCTGAAAATGACCCTCGAGAAGAAGCTCAGCATCGACTGCCACATCTACCGGGCCGAGGAAATCGTCTGGTTCATCGATTTCTGCAAGGAGTTCGGATTGGATCTCCTACAAATCAGCCACTGCGTGGATGGATACAAGGTCGCCGATATTATGGCGGAAGCCGGCGTGACCTTCGGTGGATGGACGGACTGGTGGGGGATGAAGGAGGAGATGTACGACGGCAGCCCCTACGGCTTCAAGATCATGCATGACGCCGGTGTCAACATCGTGATCAACTCCGACAGTGCCGACGAGGGCCGCTACCTCTATTTGAATGCAGCCAAGGCTCTGAAATACAACGACCTCCCCGACGAGGAGGCTTTGAAGTGGATCACTCTCAATCCGGCCAAGTCCTTGGAAATGGATGACCGCGTGGGAAGTATCGAGGTCGGCAAGGATGGAGACATTGCCGTATTCGACAAGTATCCTCTGGATTCCACCACCAAGGTGGTATTGACGATCATCGAAGGCAAAGTCTACTTCAACTATGCAAAGGATAGCGTAACCGCGAGGGAGACAGACCAATGAGGAGAAGTGCTGGCATTATTTTTGTTGTCGTTACCTTGCTTGTTCTTCCCGTCGCCTTTGCTGAGGCCCCTGGGACTATCTTCATCAAGAACGGGCACATCATCCCCGTCGTCGGGCCGTCCATCGAGAAAGGAAGCCTTCTCCTTCGCGATGGGAAGATCGTCGACATCGGCACAAATATCAAAGCGCCTTCCGATGCGACGATCATCGACGCCGAGGGAGGCTTCGTCTATCCCGGCATGGTTGCTCCCCTGACGGCGGTCGGCGTGACCGGCTACCCGAGATCCGGAAACGACACCGACGAGACGGGTGTCTCCACCCCACACATGGATCCCTACGATGCACTCAACCCGGAAGACGATTGTGTCGACGTCACCAGGATCGATGGCGTGACCACGGTCTTGACTTTAAGCGGCTCTCGCCACGTCCTCAATGGGAAAGCCATTGCGTTGAATCTAGAGGGCAACCTCGCCCATGAGATGCTCCTCGAGAGGGACGTGGCTCAAGTCTTCAACATGGCCGCCAAGACAGACGGCAAGTACCCGAGCACACTGCAGGGTGTCAATGCTTTCGTGAGAGACAAGCTCTACGAGGCCAAGCGATACGCCGAGAAAAAGGAGAAAAACGGCGACAAGGATGCCTTCAAGCGCGATTTGGAGATGGAGGCACTCATTCCGGTGGTCAACAAGGAGATGCCTGCCATCTTCCTGACCTCTGACGAAGTCACCATCCGCAATGCTCTACGGATGATCGAGGAGTACGACTTGAAGGGAATCATCCAAGCGAGTGCGGATATTCTGAAGTTCGCCGATCAACTGGCGGCGATGAAAATCCCGGTCATCTGGAGCGGCACCACGACCTTGCCCAAGCGATGGGAGCCTGTGGACCTCAACTACCACACCGCGGCTGTTCTTGCCAAAAAGGGTGTTCTCTTTGCCTTCAATGAGGGGACACGAGGACCGGGTAGTCGCAACGTGCGTCGACAACCGGTGCCCGCAAGCCTTTCCGTAGCCTACGGACTCTCGGAAGACGAAGCCATCAAGGCGCTCACCATCAATCCAGCGAAGATTCTGGGGATTGATGATCAAGTCGGATCGTTGGAAAAGGGTAAACTCGCCAATGTCGTCATCAGCAGCAAGAGCCTCATCCAAATGAGCGCCAAGATCCACACCGTGATTATCAACGGCAAGGTCATTCCGCAGACCAGCATACAGACGCGTCTGCGGGACAAGTACGAGAAAATCGTCAAGGAGAGGATGAAGAAAGGGAAAAGTACGTAACTAGCCGAGGGCTCCGCCTCCGGGATTGTGTTGCGGGCGTCACCCTCGACGCCCGCAGGAGAAAGTAGAAACGAGTTCCATGTGGTGACCTCGCCGCAGCACCTCTCTTGGAGCCCCGAGGGGCTGTCGTCTCAGAGACTGTCCCTCGCTCCTTGTTGACAAGACACCGGAAGGTCGTCGCGTCGGCAACAGACGATCTCCCCGCAGACTGTTCGACTGCTCACTAGAAACATACACCAGGGCACAGCCCCCCGGGTCAAAGAGGAGCGCGGGATGTCCGTTAACTTACTAAACGGTAATTCAATTCGAATTCAAATATGCAATAACGTCAGAATGAATTTTTATCAAGAATTTGTTTGTATAGCAGCCCCTTTCGTCTTAGCATCGCTCCCATCTTTTACGTTAGGCGGAGGAGGTGGAATAATGAAACGAATAGGGATTATAGCTACGTTGTGCATCCTAGTGACCGCATCCGCTGGGGCACAAACGCAGATTACGACAGGCGTCATTCAAGGTCAGGTCTTCGACCAGACGCAAGCTGTTTTGCCAGGCGTCACAGTCGAAGTCCGAAACCTCGATACCAACCTGACCAGAACACTCGTTACCAATGAGGAGGGACGGTTTTCCGCGCTGGCACTTCCACCGGGTCCCTACATCGTCACTTTCACGCTGCAGGGATTTGCAACCTTGGTCCAGGAAGGCGTCACCCTCACCGTGGGCCAGGCCATCGATCTCCCCATCACCATGCAGATCGCTGGAGCAGAGGAGACCATCACCGTCACCGGCACGACTCTCGTGGAGATTTCATCCACAGAGGTGAGCACGACGCTCAACCAGACCACCCTCGAGACGACGCCCGTTCTCGGCCGCAAATTCACGGACATGCTCACGCTGACACCAGGCGTAAGCATCGTTCAAGGTCCCGATGGCGACATGATCAACTTCTACGGCCAACGCGGTATCTTCAACAACATCAGCCTCGATGGCGGCGACTACAACAACGGTTTCTTCGGAGAACAAGTGGGAGGTCAGCGCGCCAACGTCGACATCACGCTCGACGCTATCTTGGAGTTTCAGGTCGTCGCGACAGGCGCCAATGCGGAGTTCGGCCGCACCGCCGGCGGCATCGTCAACGTGGTCTCCAAGTCCGGGACCAACATGTATCACGGGAGCCTTTTTCACTTTCAGCGCCTAGAAGCCCTCACTGCCGAGGCTTCCGACGGCTCGACATTCGATGATTTCCATCGCGAGCAAACCGGAGGAACCATTGGTGGCCCTATCGCTAGAGATAAAGCCTTCTTCTTTGCAGCCCTAGAGAATATTGGTGGAGACTTCAAGCGGGCGAACTTGAGCGAGCCCATCGGCGAGCCTTGCCCGATCTCAAATCCGACGGTCCAGGAGAACGAGGATCTCATCAACAACAATCCAGACTGCCAGCGCGTGGCGCTACTCAATTACTACCAAGACAGCTTGGGCATGAACGATGGCCGCCCCGTCGACCACCCTATCAGCACGACGTCCCTCTTCACCAAGTTCAACTTGAGCATGAACGACTCCAACGAATTGGCCATCTCGTACAACTTTCTCCACTCGAGAAACACGAACCAGACGTTCGATGTCGATACTTTCGGCAACTCCGCCAACGGCATCGAAGGCGATCCAGCGCGCATCCACATCTTGAATGTGAACTGGTTTACCACGCTATCGTCCGAAATGCTCAACGAGTTTCATTTCACCTATTCCCGCGAAGATCGACCTCGGACCTCCGCGGACTCACCCCTTGCCGCTGACACCGGCATCGGCTTCTCTCCGTCGTTCCGTTTCGGAGATCCCTTCTTTCTCCAGCCCGGAGTCGACGAGCTCTTCTGGCGCACCCAGTTGAAGGACAACATCACCCTCGTCAAAGGAGACCACACCATTAAGGCCGGAGGCGAGTGGATTTACTCGAGGAACAAGCAGGTTTTCCCTGGCTTTTTTACCGGCCGCTACATCTTTGGCAGCCCCACCGGCTTCCTGCGGTACGCATCACCCACAGCTCCCGGAGGCTATGGACCTACGACCGTCACCTGCGCGGACGGAAGCTATGCCACTTTTCCCGACCCATGCCCGGGTGGAGGCGCCCCAGTAGGTGGTCCTTTGCTGCTCTACCTCCAAGGAGCAGGTCGTACCGGATTAGCGACGGCAGCAACCGGATTCTCGGACATCCGGAACCACGAGTTTGGCATCTTCGTCCAGGACACATGGCGCATCGGACAGAAGATCACGTTGAACTACGGCCTCCGCTGGGATGCTCAGATCATGCCGGAAACCATTGACCCCACATTGACCGCTTACGGTCAGTTCCTTGGTAATCCAGCATTCCCCTCGGACGGCGACATCCCGAGTCAGTTCGGAATGATCCAACCCCGGGTAGGCATCGCCTATGACATCACGGGCGAAGCCAAGTCGGTTCTACGCGCCAGCTTTGGCATCTACAACCCTCGGCAGAACATGCTCACCCAGGTCGGCTCGGTGACGACCAATGGCCTCCAGCAGCAGACGATTTACCGTGATTCGACGTTTGCGACCTTTGCCCCGATGCCGGTCTATCCGGGTCTGGTGACACCAGACCCTCTGCCGGAGGGCGAATTTCCGCTCTTCACCGGCGTGCGGGCATTCGATCGGGATTACCAGAACCCTCGGATCACGACTTTCAATGTCGGCTTCGAACAGGAAGTCTCCCGTGATGTGGCGGTTTTCGGAGACTTCACCTATGCCGATGGCGCCAACCTCACCCGATTCCTCAATTACAATCGGTCGGAGCCCGCAACTCCGCCTGTCAACGGTAGCAGCTATTCCTACGGCGCCGGACCTTTCCTCCCGAATCTCGATGAGGTGATGATCACGACCAGCTTAGGCAACTCGAAGTTCAAAGGTGTGACCATCGGTCTCAGAAAGCGCTACTCCGACAACTACCAGTTCGAAGCCAACTATGTGTGGTCCAAGGACGAGGACGACGACTCGAACGAGCGCGATCCCTTTACGGATCGCAGCTTCAATTTCTTTGACCTAGTCACAGGATTGGGGTCTCTCCGATCGCGATATCCGGCACAAATTCAACTTCTACGGCTTCACGACGCTTGGTCCGATCGAGGCGAACGTCCGGGTCCAAGCACGTTCGGCACAACCCATCACCGCGGAACCGCGAGTCCTGGAAGGTGTCGACCGCGGACGAAACTCCGAACGTAAGGACAACGAGTTCTTCACGCTCGACTGGCGGCTGCAATGGCCTATCCGATTCGGCAGTGACGGGCAGTACCAGCTTCTCCCCATCATCGAGATGTTCAACACGACCAATGCGGCTAACAACATCAATCCCTTGTCGACGGCACTGTTGTTCAACTTCGACGGATTCCTCCAAAAGCGGGTTGGAGTCCCGCGGCAGGTCCAGTTCGCGATCAAGTTTATCTTCTAGGTCGAAGCTCGACCTCCGAGGGGGGCGCGTGCTTTCGGGCACGCGCCCCTTTTCGATTTCAGAGCGCTATGATTTCGCCACCACGTCACCCGCATGTTATTCTCAGTCGCTATGTCATCACTGTTTTTTGTCGGTCTTGCGAAAATCGTGTTCGGATTCCTCGTCGGCGTCGTTGGTGTCTTTCTCGCCTCACGACTCTTCGACCGCCTCATCGGCGCCCACAAGTCTGATGACGCCGTTGGTGAAGGTAATGTCTCCATCGCGATTTTGAAGGGATCCGGTCTCATCGCGCTGGGGATCCTTTGCCGGAACGCCGTCCAAAGCTCTTTTGCCGCACTCGATTACCTGCAGTTCGCCGGCGCTCAATCCTGGGACTTGAGCGCGAAAATGGCGCTTCATGCCATCACACATACGGCGATTGCTTTGATGGTGGGGGCCTCGTGTTCTGGCCGCCGGCACCTTGCTCTTCGACAAGCTGACAGGCGGCGTCGAAGAACTCGAAGCACATTCGGGCCGGCAATGTGGCCCCGGGCATTGTCATCGGCGCCGTACTCGTCGTTTTGGCGCTTCTGACCGCGCCTGGACTCCAAACCCTCCTCGACGGCCTCCTCCCGATACCGGAGCTGCCCGAAGGCGTGCTCCCGACACCCAGGTAATGAGGCGAGGCAAGCGCAGGCCTCCACCGGGCGCCTACATCTATAGAATTTTCCTCTTCTCCTTTGTTCTGATCGTCGTCTTTTGGATGATCGGCCGGATGAGCCCGACATGGACGCCGGGGGCCGTCGACATCGGTGTTGCGTTACATCCGGATGACCTCCCACGGGACGAAGCCATCCCTCGATCCTGGAGGGTGCCCCCCGTCCACCAACTGAGCTATGGTCTTGGAAAAAACGAAGCATCCCATATCCGCGCTTCCTATATGGAGTACCAACAGAGCATGAACGCTCGCCAGGAAGGGGAAGGGATTTGGCACAACGCGCCACCGCCATGTCGCATGGACCTCCGCTGCGTCTATGAGGAGCTGGCCGTCTTGAATGAGTCGGCGGTCCTACCCATCGCTGAGCGTTTCCTGGACCATGCCCGATCGCACCAATTGAGCACCTCCGAGCTCGCTCGACTCATTGTCACCTACGTACAGTCCATCAGATACCGCCTCGTTAGAAACGATCCTTATGGCTTGGTGCCTCCGGCGATCGTGGTCAATTCGACGGGCGACTGTGACTCGAAAGGGCTCTTGGCTATCATGCTGTTGAGAATGGCGGAAATCGACGCGGTCATGCTCGTATCACAAACCGCGCGCCACGCGATGGTCGGTGTCGGATTGCCTTTGGGCCAAGACCGAATGGCGCACCGCGGGCGTTCCTACGCCATCACTGAGGTCACTTACCCCAACTGGCCCATCGGACAAATGCCCCCCAAGTACGCTTCGCGACCCGACTGGCGCGTCGTCCCCATCCAGTTCTGGGCCTATTAGTAAGCTGCACCCGGGAGAATTCAAGAATCAAGTGAATCCCGTCAAAGTGAGAAATGTGTCAGTAAGTCCGTGAATCGTTCCAACACATTGAGCTTGTCGGGGTGATCTTCCCGAACGTCTTCGTGCTCGAGCTCCCACGTGCGGGGATGAGGGATGAATATCGCGTTGAGGCCGGCCTCGATGGCGGGATTGATATCCGAGCGCGGGCTGTTGCCGACCATCCAGGTTTTGGCCGGGTCGAGACGGTAGTGCTCGATCAGCCGAACATAGGCCTTCTTGTCTTTCTCTGTGGTCAACTCTACATGATCGAAAAACTGCGTCACACCGCTCCTGTCCACTTTGCTCTGTTGTTCGTCGAGGTCACCCTTGGTAAACAGGATGAGTCGAAAATGCTCCCGAAGTCGGGGTAGCGTGTCTTTGACACCGGGAAGAAAATCGAGGGTCATGTTGGCTATGCCATGGGTGAGCTCTTCGATTGTACGAAGCTCCCGACGTGTTGGGGGACCACCGTTCGTCCGCTCCAGAGTATCGAGCAGAGATTGCCGAAAGCTGTTGGTCCCATAGCCGTGGACTCGGACATTGGCGCGCTCGACATCCATCAGAAGATCTCGCACTTGTTTCTTTGATTTGTCCCGCTCCCCCACGAGCTCCAAAAAACGGTCGATGGCGGCCTCGTAGTGGATATTGTTCTCCCAAAGCGTGTCGTCAGCATCGATTATGAGTGTCAGGTCCATTACAGCGGTCTCAGCCTTCCCTAGTAGATAGCGGCCTATGATAATGAAAAGCGGGACCGAATCAAAGAGGCACCAATCCACAATTTGCCCTACAATAGGGAGTACATCCTTACGAGGAGGGCACTATGTCTCGCACCTTGGCAACGACCACTAGCTGGCTCGTCATCGCTCTTATGGCTACCACAGGCACGCCGGCGTCTGGCACAATCGGATTGCTCGGTCCAGGGTCAAAACACATTCGTTCGTGATGTCATGGTCGAGTTCTACCTCTGGTATCAGGAGATGCCCGACGTCGACCCAGCCCTTTTCGACTCCCCCGAAGCCTATTTGGAAGCCGTCAAATTTCGGCCCCTCGATGAGACCTTCAGCTACATCGCAGATCAAGCAGCTACGGATGCCTACTACTCCTCGAGTCAGTTCATCGGCATTGGTTTCAGCATGAAACAAACGGGGGACGAAGAAATCCGAGTGTCACAAGTCTTTCCCGACAGTCCCGCCTCCGAGGCACGACTGACCCGTGGTGATTACCTCGTAGCCGTCGACGGGCGGTCCATTTCCGAGCTCATCCAAACGGGTCAGCTGGGAGCGGCTTTGGGGCCCAGTCAAGACGGCTACCGAGTGGAAATCGAATGGAAGACCCGTCGAGGGGAGCAAAGAAGCGCCGAAGTCAGCAAACGGCCCGTCACCATCCCCACCGTGTCTCAAACGGAAGTGATCGACGTGAACGGACTGCCGGTGGGCTACCTTCACTTCCGTAACTTCGTCGAGCCCTCCGTCGAGGCGCTCGACCGCGCCTTCGCCGAATTCCGCTCCCGCGGTGTTACGGATGTCATACTGGACCTACGTTACAACGGCGGCGGTCTCGTCTCTGTCGCTCAACATTTGGGTGGCCTCATCGGCGGTGTGAGGACGAACACGAGAACCTTCGTTGAGTTCGTGCATAACGACAAAAACGCTTTTAGAAATCAGGCCGTTACTTTCTACGATCCCGGAGCAGCTCTGGATCTCCCGCGTCTGGTTGTCATTACCACTCGTGCGTCAGCCTCAGCGAGCGAGATGGTTGTGAACGCTCTTCGGCCCTTCATTCCCGTGACGGTCGTCGGCGACACGACCTACGGGAAACCTGTGGGACAGTACGGTTTCGACTTCTGCGACAAAACTCTGTTCCCGGTCGCCTTCAAAGGCGTGAACTCCAACGGCGAAGGCGACTACTTCGGGGGTATCCCCGCCGATTGTCCGGCGGGTGACGACCTCAACCGCCCGCTCGGAAATGGCGAAGAGGCGTCACTAGCCGAAGCTGTCAATTTCTTGCGGACGGGAGCCTGCAGCACAAGATCAGCCGCCTTGAAATCAGCACAGGCACAACGTCAGATCGATCAACAGGTGATTTTCATGGACGGTTGGCGGCAGATGCTGAACGCCTGGTAGCGAGCTACGACTGGAGGCGTCCCATCACCTCGACCATGCAGCGAGGATTCTCGGGTGTGATCAATATCGGGCGTGATGAGCGTCTTTCGATGAGGACGAAGCCGTCGGTCCTGGAAATATAGAAGTCCACCGAACCCCCTTTGCTCGTCCACAAAAGACCAAAACCGCCCCAGAGTCCTCCGACGCCTACACGCATCGCGTGCCCAAATTTCTGGCGAAATTGCTTATTGGTGATCAGTCGGCAACCAGCCAGCTCGCTCGCCGCAAATTGTCTCCTCCGGCCAGGGAACACGATATCTAGATCGCCTTCAACTGAGATCTCGAATCTCGTAGGACGCCAAAAAAACCACACGGCGGCGTAGAGACCACCGAGGAGGATCCCGAGGACGATCAAAAAAGACGGCTCCGGGAACACGAGAGGAGAGAGAACAAAGGCAACGGGAATGGCAATCAGCACGACCGTCAACCAAAGAATGAGTGGGGACATTGGCGCCAGAGCATAGACATGCCTCACAAATATTCACCCTACGGTTAACATCCATGGTCGCATCACGTCCCCATGGGAATCAAGCATTTCTTTTCCACGCAGCCGGAATCAATTGAGCTAGTCTATGGGGACAAGCAGGATTCGTCTTTCGAGGAAACGGAGAGAGGACTCGTACCGCAGCACGTGCCCGCCCAGTACGACATCCAGGGCTAGACGAAACAAGCTGAATCACCATACATACTTCCCCACCACAGCTTGGACCTTGCCCCACAGGCTCAGCTCGAACGGTCTCGTGACAAGCTCGCATTCCGCGATATCGGCCTCGAGCCGTTCACGCAGCTTCCGAATGAAGCCCGTATCGGGGGCGCCGTTGACAAAAAGGGTGACCTCCATACTCGTCCGCATGCTTCGCGGAGTCAGGTTGGCCGACCCCACAGCGGCGATGCCACCATCCGTCAAAATGACTTTCGCATGCGTCATTTGAGGGTAGAGCAGGATTCTCAACACGTCACTCGCTCCAAACTCGAGTAGACGATTGATGGTCGCCAAATTCGCGAATACGTGAGTATCCGGTTCTTTGGGAAGCACCACATCCACCTCAATCCCCCGTCTAGCCGCCCGGACAACGGCTTCTATCACTTGGTCATCGGAGAAATACGCGTGCTCGATGATGATGCTCTCTTTCGCATGGTCGAGCATTTCGATCGTCGCGGTACGTATCTCCGTGGCGTTCCGGTCATTTACAGCGACGACTGCAGGTCCGGGCACAGGCCAGGGGACCTCATGGATGACTTTGTCAGCAAATGCCTTTGCCCACCGCTTCGTCCCGACCAACGCCATATAGTCATGCCAATCCGTATGATACTCATCGGCAATATTCATCCCGCCGAAAATGGCAACGCTTTCATCCACAACGAAGTACTTGCTGTGGTCCGTATCGGCGGAGATATCCGTCCTCACATTGATGTTGTCATGACCTCGCAAACCATCCTTGGTGTAAACCGGACTCGTCTTGCCCGTTAGCATGTCACCAAGTTCGAAGACCGTTCCCAGCACATCTTTGCGGACCGTCACTTGAACGCCCCGTTTCGCAGCTTCTTTCAACCGGTCGGCGACGAGCCGTCCGATCACATCGTCTTTCCAGATGTAGGTTTGCACAAAGACGGCGGACTCGGCAGAATCGATGGCGGCCACAACTCTATCGAAGGCCTCTTCGCCGTCAATCAGCAGCTCGAGACCGCTCAAATCCTCGGCAGGATGTCCGAAGAACTCCGGTGCCAATACACTATCGGGCTCAGGGCCAAGCCCCAGCGGATTGAAGACGAAGAAGAAAGCAGCAACTAGAAACGCCAACAAGACGGTGATGACAACGAACTTAGTGCGTCTGCCAATTTTCATCTGGTTCGCTCGATCACTTCACAACCGGTCTGATCACATTCCATACGAAGCACCAAGTCCTTCAGGATTTCTCCCTTCGATCCGCGACAGCTCAGCTCAACCCGAATGCGCCGTCCGTCGTCCTGAAGGTCCATCAATCCGAACTGCTTTGCCGTCAGCAAAGGAAACCATCTTTTGGGAGCGAAAACTCCGTGACTGTAAGGACCACCCTTAATCCGGGGAAAACGGTGGAGTGGGGCACCATGAATAACGGGGAACGCCCGCTCATTCGGTGCGCTGCCGCTCGCGTAGTTGGAATTCGTGCCGTCGTCGATAGCGACCATGTGACCATCCCCGCTCAACATGATGAGCCGATGGGTCAATCCGAACTGCTCGATCATGTCAGCGATGATGGTTCTCTCATGGCTGTAGGGCTCCCATCCGTGTCCACTCCCCGGCTCGTTCTTGGTGATCCAAGGAACTCCGTTGACCAAGACCACCAAGGGAAAACGTTGGCTAGCCGACCGCAATTCCCTACGAAGCCAGTCCAACTGGTCTTTCCCTAGCATACTCTTCTGCGGCCCATCGGGTTCGTCTTCCGGCATCCTTTCCGCGCGGGGATCGATCACAAGAAAACGGACTCGACCGATGGTGAAAGCCTGCTGGATCGTTCTGACCCGACCGCCCACCGGCGAAAGAGGATAGTGGGGCACGTTTTGCTGGTAAGTCTTCAAAGCGGCGGGTTTGGAAAGCGAAGAACCATCCGCGTCATTCGGACCGAAGTCATGGTCATCCCAAACGTAGGCAACAGGCGTGGAGCGGTAGAAACTTCCTTGACGAGGCGACGTCAAGACGCGTTCGTAGGCTCGTCTAAAGAGCGACGGGTCGTTACGTTTGATGTCTTCGTAGTGGAGATCGCCCATGTGGATGAAGAGCAGCAGAGCCAAATCCCTGAGGGTGTCGAAGATTCGGTGGTTGGAGCCCGTCGCCGCGCAAGAAGCAAAGCCGAGCCGAAACGACATCGGGCCAGCGGCGAAAGTATGAAGGCGCCCGGGCGGTCCCGAGCCGCCGTTGGTTTCCACAACGTAACGGTACTCCGTGGCAGGCCGAAGCCCAGTCACGGCAAATGCCACAACTCCGTCAGGATCCGCCTTCGAGAAGCCGCTTGCCGGAACCTCGATCACCGAGTCCGGATCCGCCGTCGGAAAGACACGCAGTTTGGCCTCGACGACGCCCGATTGAAGCTTCGTTTTGACGAGCGCCGAGTCGGTGGTCACCGCCCCAGACCAAACCCAAACGACATCTGTCGAAGCGGCGGCTGCCACAAGAGTCCATCCAACCAGAAGACAGAGCCCCACCACCAAACACAAGTAGGTGAGGCAAGTGTTTTTGCTCCCTATCTCCATAGCTAGTCACCTTAGGCTCCGCTAACAATAAGTGCCCATCTTTGGGCGTCGAGGCGCCCGTCTGAGAAGGCGCACGGAATGAATAGTATCTGGATATGTGACCGACGAGCAACGCAGACAGGCGAGATGGGTCGGCGCTCCCAAATAGGATGCTATTCGGGACGAGAGCTCCGGAGTGCTACTTTGTATTGGTCCAGACTCGAGAAGACAACAGAAGATCCTCCAATTGCTCCTCCGCTTCGACGTTTTGGTCTTGGTCCGGCATCCGTGCCGGCGTTGCAGCTCTCGGAAGATTGTTGGATTCTATCAGTGCTCGAATTCCGATTCTGATCTCGGGGGATACCTTGACGAATCGAATCCCATACCCTTCGGGAGTATCGATTTGTTTGAGATTTTCCCAGACCGCGACGCCCTCGAGTCTCAATGATCCCCGTTTGCCTGGAAGAGGAAGTTGGAAGAGCACATGAGCCTTCGGCGAGATGCTCATCGAAGTGGACACATACATCCCGCGCTGAGACAAGTTGAGAATTTTCCCCTCGCCGAAACGCTGTGCCGTCTGAATCTGAACAGGGCAAGCAAGACTTAGCTCGACTCTCCTTAGTTCATTCGGCATGAGCATTCCTGGTATCTCCTTTAATAACTATAGATAAAAAGGCACGAAAGTCCTGCAAATTGAATGTGGTGACTTCACCTCGAATACTGATTCCAAGGTGAATATAAGGTTGGGTAAGGCTTTTAATACTAGGCTTTTCTCCATTTGTCAAGAGCTTTGCGACGCCAACGTCGCCAATCCGTGCATCGACAACGAACGGTCGATGAGCAACTCTCGATGACAGAGCGGGGACAGGACCGGTGGGAGTGAGATCAGCACCGCGAAACCTCTTTCCAGATCCAGGTTAAGATCGGGCGGATTGTTCTGCGGCGGGGCAGGAGCCCCAACCAGGGATTTCGAACCGCATTCACACGGCTCTTACCCTACTCCAACCCCGCCAGAATGTGTTAATGCAACCTGGAGGCCAAGAGTGTTTCGAGCTTCTAATCCACTGTGAAGTAAGAGCTTAACGAACGTTTGGAGCCGATCTTCCGGGGGACCACTGTGAGGAAAAGCCTACAGGCCGATTGTCTTCACCCTCAGCTTTTCCATGCGTTTGTTCACCGGCATCACGGTCTTTTCAGGTAACGATGCGGGGCTCGGGATCTCGGCGGGGTTCTTGGTCAACATCATGCAGCGTCGTTTTTCTATCGCAGACAACCAATTCGAAATAAACAGCTCGAGGTCACGAAGCGTCTCGTTGACTCCCGACAAATAGGTGACCATTCGCCGACTGAACACCAAGTGGCAGCTCATCAACGCGTCGACACTCTGCTCCCTCTCCGTCAAGCTGATACCGCGAGAGGACTTGATCTCCTCGATCAGCTCCCTTCCTGCTTCGTAAACCTCTATCAGTGCTTTGCATTGGTACGGGATCTCGAAGGCGTACTCATCAATCACTTCAATCTCGTTCAACCGAATGCTCCGGTGCAGGAGCACCGCCCTCAGTTTGGGCGTCAGGCCCTCCAACAGGACATCGATGAGTCTTCTTAGATGCTCCCAGTCTCCGGAATGCGTAATCATCCGATCCGCTCTCATGCCTTCCAGAATGAGCTCGAACTCGCTGGAGCAGAGTTTTTCCAGGCCTTCCACAAATACATGAAGCTCGTAAACGGAAGAATAGAGCCATTCCGACTCTTCAATCTCCTGAGCGAAGCGTTTCGACAGAAAGTAGTCTGAATCGTTGTGACTCCTGGGATCGTTGGCAAGGATTTCTCCCAAGGTGTCTCTCAAAAACGCATAGAGCTTGCCCACCGAAATGCATAGCAGCTTACGCACCGCCGGCATGTCATTGCTGGTGATGTGGTCCGAGTATCGCCCAACTTGCTCGATCAGCGTTCGGTTCAACTCTTCAAAGGCCGCATCGGCATTACGCAGGGCCGCATCAAGTTCAGGGAAATGTGAAGGTTCCTTCAAAGTGGGCGCGATCTCGGAGCGGATCAGCAGGCAGACTCTACGTACTTTCTGCCATATCTTGTGCAACCGTACCGGAGAACAGTTCAGGATGGCGTAGTTGCTCTCGAGAACTTCTTCAATGATACGGATGCACCCCAGGTAGGACCGGATCCGGGGATTCTGCCATCTCTTCTTTTCCAGCGCCCAGTCAGCCAAGGAAACGTCTGAAGGCAGCTCGACCCTGTTTTTGCCAACCTTGATACATTGTCCTTCTTTTGTTTCCACTGCCAACCCGATTCAGCTCTCCACATGAAAGTGCATGAACGCACTTTCATCCGTCACATTTTTCGCTTCACTGGCTCAAAGTTTCGAGTCCATGTCATTCTTGTCGCGACCGAGCAGCTTGGCAAGATGAACCAGCTTTCCTAAAGCCGTTGCGGAGTCGTTCGGCTCTCCCTTGACTTTCTCGTAGGCAACCTTGTTGTCAGGATCGTAATCCAGAACTTTTTCGTAGATTTTGAGAGCACGAGCATTCATCCCGTTTCCCTCGTACAACATCGCGAGGCACAGCTGTGTTTCGGTGTCATAGGCATCCAACTTGATCGCTGTCTTGAAGTGCTCTTCAGCTTGCTTGTTCCACTTCGGATTCTTTGCGAGCGCCTGGGCAAGGAGCTTGTGATAAGCGGCCTTATCCGGGACGTATCGAATGGCGTCGCGTGCACAGCTAATTGCGTCGTAGTAGGACATCTCTGAGTAGTGTGCCTTCGCAGCACGATACTGTCGCTCTGCGAGAACGCTGGGATCCGGCGGAATGTAAGTACTCTTGGAGCTCGAGGTTTCCTCTGGAACCTCTTCCACCGGTGGAGGTGGCTCCTTTTCCTTTGCTGTCGACGAAGCACATTTGGGCAAATGAAGATCGTAGTACTCGCGTTCTTTGTCGTCGGAAAGGCACTCATAGGCGCGCTGTATCTTGACAAAGAGCTCTTCGAGCAGCCCGTGTACTTTCTTCAACGCGGGTGTATGGTGAAGATCAGGATGGTACCTCTTGGCCATCTGCTTGTAGGCCTTTTTGACCTCTGCAGCGGTCGCCGTCGGTTGAATTTCGAGAAGCTCATAAAAGTTGACCGACTCGAGAGAACCGTGCTTTGTCGTAATATCGTCCAGGATCTCTTGCTCCTTGGGCGTGACGCCGTCCTTCGATTCTTCCTCTTCTTTTGCAGCCTTCGCCTCGACGGTTCGAAATTCGGGCATCCGAAGGACGTCCGTTCTAGGTCGCGGCCGACGTGGAGGTGGACCTCCCTTCTTCTCGAGCTCCAACACTCCTGCGGAAACAAGAGCGAAGACGCATCGCAGAGTTTCCCTCTCCCCAAGAGGAGAAATGGACACGATCTCGTCCACGGTCGCGGTTCCGTCTACCCGCGAGAGCACATATCCCTCAGAAGTATTGAGGTTCATCTTCTGATAGCGGAATAGAGGACTCTCGGTATGAATGAGCAGGCGGTCCGTGTTACCCAGAGCTTCCCGGATTGCATCTACCGACTCGATTCGTCTCACGCCTTCCATGATCGTATCGGCAGTGCTGAGGTTGAGAGCGATGTCTTCTTCCACAGGCTCGCTCATCAGCTCGAAACCGAAATAGCCTTCGTTCCACTGGAATAGTGAATAGACGATGGTTTGTACTTGTTCCTCCACAAGCTGGTTCAGGCGCGAATCGTCGAAACTTCCCAACTCGACCAGAGTTTTTCCCAGCCTTTGACCCGTATCCGTCATAACGCCACAAGCGAGATCCAACACCGATTGATCGATGACCCCCTTGCGGACAAGATGCTTTCCAAGGCGATCTTCCTCGGCATCCGAATTGGCGAACACGACCGATCCTTTGATGAAATAGGCGCGCTTCGTGAGTTTGTCTTGTGTTATGTGAAGGATCCCGGTTTTGCGGCCGGCATAGATGAGTCGGAAAAGCTCGGGTACCGACCTCTCTTTTAGGTTGCCCTGAAGCGTCAAGTCAAAGGAGGATGCCGTGTTAGGATCGCGCCGCGTGACGACCGGCGCCGCAACCGGCTCAGACTCGGAATTTGATTCGGTGGACTTCTCGACCTCGCGGGATGCGATACGCGGCAGTTCGCAGAGACCCTGGATGATCTCAGTCGCTGTGCTGTATCGTTTCTTCGGGTCCTTGGCGAGCGCACGCTTGACGATCACGTTGACATCATCGTGAAGGTCGAGACCGATCGCATCCAGTGCTGGTGGATCGGAATTGATAATCTTCATGAGAATGTCAACGGCACCCTTTCCCCGGAATGCCTTCTTGCCCGCAAGACACTCGTAGAGAACACAGCCCATTGAGTAGAGGTCGGATCGGGCATTTACGTTTTGATTGCCGCGTGCTTGCTCGGGAGACATATAGTTCGGCGTGCCGAGAATGCTCCCTGTGCTGGTAATGTCCGGAGAGGCTTCCGACTTGGCGATACCAAAGTCCGTGACCTTGACCCTGCCCGAAGGGTCGAGCATGATGTTGGCGGGCTTGATATCGCGGTGGATCACCGTCTTCGAGTGAGCATAGTCGAGGGCGTCGGCCGTCTGAGAAAGGATCTCGATAGTCTCGTCCAAACTCAGGCGCTTCTTTTTTCTTAAGAATCCTTCCAGCGTATCTCCGTCAATGAACTCCATGACGATGAAGTTCATTTTGGGTCGGTCAATGATGTCGTGGATCGTGACGATGTTCGGATGATTCAGCCGCGCAGCGACTTGCGCCTCCCTCAAAGCCCGGCTCCTCAACTCTTCAGCTTGAGCTTCGTCTGCAAAGGTATCGAGCTTGAGCCGCTTGATGGCCACATCACGTTCGAGAACGGTGTCCTTCGCTTTGTAGACCTCGGCGAAGCCGCCCGCTCCCAGGATGGAAATAAAGCTATAACGATCGCCGAGGGCCGCGTGCAGCACGCCTTGAATCTTCTCTGCGCTACGTGCTTTTCTCCCGCACTGCGCACACTTGACCTGTTCAAGGGTCGCTCCGCAGTAGGCGCAGCTTTCAGTCGTCTTGGGATCGATGCTCGTCGTCGCCATACTTTTGCTTTCAGCCACAATGACCCGCTTCGAATAGTCGGGACCCGTCATCTTGGGAAGCAAGAAGGGTGCCGAAAGCAGCTCCCGCGCCCGAATGCGTTGAGCTGGAGGAGTTCAATTCCAGAATGGCGGTTTCATTGAGCAAAATGCATTGTCGCCGCCGAACGAAGTCAGGTATGTCCTAGACAAGATGAGGGGTATTCCCCGCAGACGGGCGCTCCCACAGCAGGGAAATCTCTTCGCCATCACTCGAGTGGGCGGTGGGAATTGAAGGCGGGATTGACAAGAAGGGATTGGACTTCGTCGTCGATGAATGGCGCGCGAGATGCACGATACCCGACACTCTGGCCTATCAGAACACATCGGAGAGCCGAGAAGGATCAGATTGAAAACAACACTGCGGGGAAATGCATGCGCCGCTACCGACAGTGACGAACGACAGTTGGTCTTGATTCCTTTGGCTGCAAAAACATACAAACATTCTCGACGTGTCTTATGCGTCGGCCTGTGGGCTTTTTCATACAGGATTCGCGAAATGATTGTATGGCAAAGACGTTTTTTTCTTGACCTGTTCAATCCCAACGACGTAGGATCCAAGAAACCCCAGCCGCGAATCTCTTGACCGCAGGAGGAGCGTTCATGCTTCCTTTGTCCACTTGGCGCGAGGTCTTTCGTATTAAATGGGTATCCAATAACAATGAGGCGGTTCGTTTTCTCAGCGACGTCTTTTACTTGCTCATGGCACTTTATCGCAGCCGCCGATTCCAGGAGTTCAACCGGCTGCAGCGCCTGTATTTCATGATGATGGACTCCTTTGCCCAATACGGCCGGGCAGAGGCCAAGGATACGATGGACCGGTTGTTGGAAATCCCCTGGTTCAAAATCCACCGCCGTTATCTCGACCGTCTCATCTCCGCGCACCACAAAGTGATTACGGAAATATCCAATAACGTCAACGACCGTCTTGCAACGCCCGATCAGCAGATGGAGATGAACCGCCACGTTGCGGAATTCTTCCACTGTCTCAAGCAGCTCATGCACTTCGATGACAAGGATGAAGCCCGGATCCAAGTCCTGGTGGAAAACCACGAAACCATGAATGCCCTTCTGGAAAATGTTTATGAAGAGTTGGACATTGTTGCGTAAGCAGTGTTCCGGCCGAACGCGATGGTGTTTTGGCAATCTCAGGAGGTGGCGAGCCTCTCGGTCTCGGCCTTGACACCGAGCCTTGAACTGGTACAGCATAATGAGGCCTAACTCCCCAACCGTAGGTGTGACGCACAGGATGTGTGTCTTCATGACAATGTGACGCTGGCAAGGGAATCCTTGCCGGAAGGAGAGTCGCGTTGTCATGCCTAGAGGATCCGCAACAACACTGGAGGAGGTCAATGGAGGCGGACTGGCGGCGAGGGGAGTCCCGATTCGGGCCAATCCAGTCAGTAGACGCCGTTCTCAAAGGGAGCGAATCAACGCTCGCCCGAGGGGTTCTTGTAAACCTTTCGGAGTCGGGCGCTCGCCTCATCAACAATGTAGGCGTGACGAGCGGACGACTCGTACACCTGCAACTCCGCTCCTCGCGCGACGTTGTGTTGAACACTCGGGCCTTGACCGTGTGGAGCTCGGTGGGTATCGAATCCTCCGTCAATCTCGTCGGATTCCGTCAAGGCATCCAATTCATCTTCTCCTCCGAGAGCGAACGACACCAAATCAAGCAACTACTGATTCGCTACCACGAGACATCTCAACAAAGAGCGAGACGGATGCGTTTCGACGTTTTGTCCGATCCGGATCTGGAAGAGCTATTTACCGAGCAAGCCTCCTACCCCTCGGATCCCATCGAGAACTTGCGTCTCCTGCTTCAGCCCGATCTCGAGAATCTCGTGCGGAAGATCACCTCTAGCTGAAGTCCCCTGCCATTCGCAAAGGGTTTGTACAACGCCTTGCCTTCCGTTGAAATTCACTTGGTCTCGGGGCGACTACGCCGAGGGAGGCGTGATCAGCAAATTGCGCAATCGCTTCTTGACTTTCGCTCGGCAGAGCGACACCTCATTCTTTGTCGTCGTTCCCTCAGCGCAGTACTTGACGTCAGGATACTGGAACTTCTCGCAGACGAGTCTTCCGTCTAATTTGAGCAGCAGCTTCTGCCCGTCTCTCGTTGGAATGAACATCAAATCATCAATCCTGTTATTGCTCGATTCTGCGACTTGAAAGAGAGTTTCTAGGACCCACGTTCGCCCCTCTACCAATTTGTTCATATCGCCCCCCATCCAAACATCCTGAAGCTAGCCTTTTAGGGATACCTTCGCCGACTTCCCACTCGATTGGATTCGTTGGAATAACCCCTGTCCGTCACCTAGAGCTTCCGATGCCGGAGGAACCATCTCACCTTGGCAGCGTCGAGCCCCGTTATCAGGAATGCGCCCTGCCACAGCTTTCGGACTTGGCTCTTCCGGCCCGTCTTCCGAGACACGCATGGTCAATATGCATCTGAGCTCGTTGGCGGCAAGGGACTGAGCCTCCGCCTCACTCGAATGCTCGCAAAAGTTTGTCGCTCTTCCAGATTGCCCCGATACCGGAGCTTCCGGATGAAGTCGAGGGCACTCCGTATCGTCGTGAACTCCGCGAAAAATCGTAGGCCGCACTTGTCCTGACCTTGCACGGAAGAGAATTTCGTCCAGGCGACGAGAGATCTCAATTGGATCGCGTCTTCACTCTGCCCCGGAATCGACATCGTCATAACAACCTTCTCGCCACCATAAAATTTGGCGAGAGTTCCCACACAGGCCCCGTGGGCGCTGACATTGAGCAACTGCCCCGGATAATTGCGTCCCGCATGTTCTATCGTCACTGCAATGGTCTCAGTAACGAAGCTCCTCCTGCTCCTACGCGGAATTCGTATCATAAGCCGTCCTCCTCGCTACCCCGTAAAACTGGACCTTATGAAAGGGTCTGGACCTTCGTCTTTGTATTGCATCTCGATGTCATGGACTAACGGGCAAGAGTCCCGCAAATTCTCAAAAGGAACCAACACCACCACACTGCCTGGGGATTGGGGTACCGATTCTCACTCTTCGAGACTGCCAGCTCGTTCATCGCTGGACCCGAGCTAGCACCCTATAGTGGGTTGGGGATGATGGAATTGAATATAGATGAACGAGGAAGATCTTACTGTGATCTAGAGCGGGTGAAATCTCCGCCAAACTTCACGAGTTTTGGCCGTGTTGGGGGTATTTTCGCTCCTGTAGCCGGCAGATTGACAAAGAAACGGCTTCGCGTCATGGCACGAGGGGCTCTCCAATGGCCGGCTCCGGTTGGGCGAAATGCTGGATTCAGCGCCTTGGTGGCCAGGGCCCCAGGTGGATTCTCCGGGGAATGTCGCTCATCGTAGGATGAAACCTCCACCTGCCGGCAGAGCTCCCTTTATAGAAGAATGCGAACTCACCAGTTGCGAAATTCTTACCTACATCGTGTAACTCTCTCCGCGGCGGAAGCCCAGAGCGTTTTGAGCGCCTTTCGCCTAACCCATAGATAGCGGGAATCTTCCTCCATGCTTCCCGTCTGGAGCGCGACTTGGCCTGATCTTTGCAACTGCGCAGAGATATCCGGAACAAAAAGGAAGCGCTGACCATGCCCAGTACGTCATTTTCTTCGCCTGCGAGTCGTTCCTGGAGCGAGTTTGCCGCCCAGTTGAGTGCGATCAACACCTTTGAAGAAACCAGGGATTTCCTTCGCAATGTTCCGACGCCAAACGGACAAGTATGGAAATACTACGTACACCTGATCATGCTCGTTCACGCAAAGGCGGTCCCTCCTTACATGACGCATGAAGAGAAAGAGCTCTACGTGGAGTTGGTGCGCCGATGGAAAATCAACAGCCAGGGAGGCATCAGCCCCAAGACCGTTGCGCGGCTCGAGAAAGGTCTCGGCGCGAATTGTTGACGGTTTCTAGAAGTGCTTGAGAGGTTTCTTGCCGATAGCTAGTACGTTGAAGCCGATCTCGTAGAGCTTCTGGTGGTCCAGAATATTGCGGCCATCAAATACAAAAGCCGGCTGGACCATCGATTCAAAAACACGCTCATAGTCAAGATCCCTATATTGGTTCCACTCCGTCAGCACTGCGATGGCGTGGGCTTCCTTGGCAGCCGCATAGGGATCCGACTCGAACGTCATATCGCCTTCAACACCCTCGAGCTCTTTGCGGGCATTAGCCAGCGCTTTCGGATCGGAGATGACCACCTCGGCCTGCTCTTCGAGCAATCCCTTTGCGACATATATCGCCGGCGATTCACGCGTATCGCCCGTGTTGGCCTTGAAGGCAAATCCAAAAAGGGCGATTCTTTTTCCCGCGACAGTGTTGAACATGTTCGCAAGCATATTCCGGATGAATCGGCTCTCCTGCCATTCGTTGATTCTGACAACGGATTGCCAATAGTCGGCAACCGTATCGAGACCGTAGCTCCGGCAGATATACACGAGATTCAGGATGTCTTTCTTGAAGCAAGAGCCGCCGAATCCCACACTGGCCTTCAAGAAGTCAGCTCCGATCCGGGAGTCCGTGCCAATGGCGTATGCGACTTCATCGATGTTGGCCTCTGTCTTTTCACAAAGAGCGGAAATCGAATTGATGGATGAAATTCTCTGGGCCAGGAACGCGTTGGCGGTTAGTTTGGAAAGCTCCGAGCTCCAAACGTTGGACTCGATGATCTTGTCCCTTGGAACCCAGTGGGCATAGATATCTACAATGGCTTTCCTGGCCTGCAAGCCTTCTGGAGTTTCTTGAGAGCCGATCAGGACACGGTCGGGGGTATCCAGATCTTTGATGGCTGAGCCCTCAGCCAAAAACTCAGGATTGGAGACCACTTCAAAGCGGATGTTTCCAGAGGAGGCATTCAGTATCCGCTCCATGGCCAGAGCCGTGCGAACGGGCAAGGTGGATTTTTCCACAATGATTTTGTTGCTGCTCGCATGCCTTAGAATCTGCCTCGCTGTTCGTTCCCAGTACTGAAGATCGGCCGCCATCCCCGCTCCGTGTCCGAAGGTCTTAGTGGGAGTGTTGACAGAAACAAAGATAATCTCGCAATCCGCGATTTCCTTGTCTATTTCTGTCGAAAAAAACAGGTTTCGTCCCCTGGTTTCTTTGACCAACTCATCCAGACCCGGTTCGTAAATGGGGAGGTGGTCCGAGTTCCAGGCCCGGATTCTGTCTGCGTTGATATCAACGACCGTAACCTTGTACCCGGGACATTTGGCGGCGATCATGGCCATCGTCGGCCCGCCAACATATCCGGCACCGATGCACAGTATGGTTTTTTCGAATGGCATCTTGTCTCCTGTTTTTTTGGGTCTTGCGCTTTCTAGCCGGCACAGGCTCCGTAGAAGATCAAAATCAAACCGAGAACCAGAGCCGCGATGCCGGCCACATAAAGAAACTTGGCCGAGCCGGCGTAATCGCGGACCATCTCTTCCTCAGACTTCACGGATATGATGAAGCGCCCTTTTGCCGTCGGCTTCCTCACCGCCAAGACCCCGTCGGAGTCGCTGGCCTCGCCGAACACGTAGAGCGCTTGCCCAACCGGAACGATCTGTTCTTTGTAACGATATCCGACCGTTTTTCTACCGCCTCCCCAAAGACGTTCGACCTCCGGTTTGAACTCGTCGAACGACACCTTCGAGACGATTTCGGCACCTTCAGGATCGACCAGGATGGTCCCGGTCTCGTCGCGCAGCGAGAAACGAGTGCCGTCCTGACGACTGGCAACGGTCTCACTGCCCCTCTGGGTAGCGCTACCGCTCCCCTTGTTCTGAGCTCTTTCTTCGTACTCTCGTGTTGTCGTCGAATGGTACCAAACGCAGGGTGTCTTGCTGTGCTCGGCGATGAGCGGCGAGTCGCATTGCACGACACCCTTGAGCTCGATGGTCGCCACGTAGTTACCGCTCCCCAGATCCTTGCCGAGACTCTCACAGTTTTCACGGACCTTCCGGGCAGTGGAAGTCTCGGCAAACCTGAGCTCGAGACGCTTGTTCAACTGGCTCTTGCGTGCCAACAAGAGACCTACACCACCTGCAATGGCTATCACTCCAAATAGCATTCCACCCATGGGCCGCCGTTCCTTTCTCACGAGCTAACGCGCATATCCATACATGCACAAAGGTGAGTTCATAGGGTACCCGCGACAGGAGCTCTATGCAATACGACGACCGATAGCGACCAAGGGGCAGGGCTCTGTTGAGATCGAAAGGGCGTCACGTGTTGTTGTTCGCGGCGAAGGAACCGTCATCCAGCTGTCGAGCAAGGGATTCGGGAAAAAAACATTGACAGAACCTAGATCGGTAGATCATGCTGTTAGTGTTGAGTCCCCACACAACGCAATGAAGTATTGCTCGACGGTACCTGCGGGCCAGTGCAGGAGCGTTCAAGACGCAGCGCCGATACTGTCGGGGCTCAACTGAAACGGCAAAACATCCCCCAAATAGCAACGGAGGAGCTCGAGATGGATTCCTTTGACAAGCTGTATCGAAGCATCATCGCGGACCGAAAGAGCCGACCAGAGAGACTAAATGCTACATTGGAACGCATCCAAGAAGTAGCTAACCTGATCCTAGGTGACGACGCGCCGACCATACAACCAGTCGCAACCTCCGCCGGTTATCCCCGCGAGAGCACACGGGCCCCTGTCAACGAAGAGGTGGCCCGAGCTGTCGTAAAGAGCATGATAGCAACGGCAGACGCAGACCAGATAAACGAGATGGCTCAACTCATCGAGGACGCCGAGATCGGCACGGCGGAAGCCATTGAGCTTCATGAAGAGTTCAAGATACCGGTATCACAACTGGAAAAAGACATCGTCCCTGTCCGCGGCGACGGTGCATGGCTTCACGCCATCGACGGTAGGACCTACTTGGACATGGACAGCAACTACAGTGCCACCAATCTCGGTCTGAAGAATGAAGAGATCGCCCGGGGACTCTTCAACCAGGCATCCCAACTGATATCCATGAAGGAAGATCGGGTCCATGTACCACGCGCACGATTCCTCAAAGTGTTTCCAGGAATGCTGCCTGAAAAGCTCGACCAGTTCTACTGGCAGAACAGCGGTGGCGAAGCAGTGGACAAAAGCCTGAAGATCGCCAAAGCCTATACACAAACAACTGGCGTGGTGGCATTCAGAGGAGGCTTTCATGGCCGAACTCACGGAGCAATTGCCGTCACCTACAATCCGAAGTATCGGAAGCCGTTCGGATTGGATCATGTGGACTGGGCTCACTTTGCGGACTACAACGACGCCGATGCCGTCGAACAGATATTTGCCGAAGGCAAGGCCAAAATTGTAATCCTGGAGCTCATCCAAGGGGAAGAAGCTGGAATACGCCCCGCAGATCCAGCATTTGTCAGAAGGTTGCGTCAGATTTGTGACCGATACAACGGGATCATGATATGCGACGAGGTTCAGACCGGTTTTGGCCGCGTCGCCGAAAAAGAGGGCCAGTGGTTTGCGTGCCAGCTGTATGACGTCGTACCTGACATTATCGTTATAGGCAAATCGTTCGGCGGTGGCTATCCGGTCACAGCTGTCGTGACGACAAAGGATGTCTCTAGGGCGATGAGGCCTGGTTATGACGGCTCCACCTTTGGAGGAAATCCGATGGCAATGGTCGCGGCGACCATTGCCAATAGACAGATGAGAGAGATGAAGCTAACCGTAAACGTTGTTGAGCGCTCGAAGCAACTGATGACAGCAATCCATGGTTTCCGGGAAAAATATCCCGTCATCGGTGAGATAAGGGGCAAAGGGCTGATGGTCGGCTTCGACTTGCCGTCTGCAGAACAAGTTCATCACTTTCAAAATGAGATGGCAAAACATGGTGTAAAGACGTCTCTTTCAACAGGGCCAACGGTGCGCTACTTGCCTCCTCTGGTCATTTCAGAATCGGATATCAACTTCCTCCTACAGGCGATGGAGAAGTCACTCATGTCTTTGGCGTGAAACGAAAGATAGGTGCTCTTCTAGAACATTTTGAAAGCCGTACCTTTGGCGGTGTGGGACATTCACCACGCCACGCGAGAGGGAGCGTTTGGCGGAGCATTCTAAACACCTTAATCTAAAAGATTTTCTCGCGTCAGACCACAGGCTGAGTTGGTCCCGGTTTTCCACCTCGTCTCAGAAAGAGGCCTGGGATTCCATTGCAAAACCAAGAGGAAGACTCCTCGGAGGGATGGTGAAGGCCATCGAACGCGAAACAAACTGAGGGCGCCAACAAAGATCGATCGCAGGTTCAAGGCGGTGGCGCATTCTGTCCGCTTCAACCACCTGCGCGACGTCTTGGCACACTACGGGGATCTCCCCCCAACGCCCCGGTTTTTTGGCCAGGGTTCGTTGTGATTTCCCTACGAGGATTCTGGATTGAAGACGCAAGGATCTACCCAAACTGCTGAATACAAGCAAGTTCTTTTTCATTATCGTTCGGCATGTGGCTTGCAAGTCCAGCTAGGACACGTTCAGCAGAGTCCCAAACTTGGGTGTAAAGGGACTCAGTCAACACCGAGTGGACGGCCGATCAATGGGAGACACAATGGACGTTTGCGATGACAAAACGGGTTTTCTCTCTGCGACCTTCCGGGCCGTGTACGGGGATCGCTTCAAGATTGAGTCCAAGCTAGGGGCTGGAACGATTGGAGAGGTCTACAAAGCCACCGACACCGTTCTCGATCGCACAGTGGCTCTTAAGAAAATCCGCACAGACTACTTCTCGAGCGGTGAAGATACCGAGGAGCTTCGACTTGCTTTCTTGCGTGAAGCGCAGGAGGCCGCAAAGCTACATCACCCAAACATCGTTACGATAAATGACATCATCTCAACTCCAGATCTGAGCTTGATCGTAATGGATTTCATCGATGGCACCACGCTTCGAGATAAGCTCAACTCGGAAAAGTCGCTATCCCTCGGGAAAACGGTCCGTATTCTATCTCAAGTAGCCGACGCTCTCGAGCACGCGCACTCTCGAGAAGTGATCCATCGAGACATCAAGCCCGCCAATATCATCATCTCCGGCTCGGGTCTCGTCAAAGTGACCGATTTCGGAACAACTAGAATGGACTCAGGGGAGCACACCATCATCGGGGGCATCTGGGGAACCCCCGACTACATGTCCCCCGAACATGCGCGGGGAGAAACGGTCGACGAGCGGTCCGACCTGTTCTGTTTGGGCTGCGTCCTGTATCAGTGCCTGGCCGGAGAAAAACCCTTCCGAAGTCGTAGTGCCACGGGTATTCTACTTCGGATCGTCAGCGAAGATCCTGACCCCATCGATCGTGAAGACCTGCTCGGCGACGGAGGAGTCGAATCCTTCCTGAAGCAGGCTCTTGCTAAGGATCCAAGCGAGAGATTCCAAACCGCGTTCGAGTTTGGTCAGGCCCTCCGCGCTCTTTTGAAATCCGATTCCAGCCTGTCCGTGCCAACCGAGGACGAGCTTTCCACGCCGGAGGACGAGCCTTCCACGCCGGAGGATGAGCTTTCCACGGCGGAGGACGAGCCTTCCACGCCGGAGGAACCTCCGGTTGAGGAACTCGAGACTCAAGATTCGGTTGCCGATATGCTCATGATGGATGCGAGGAACTCAGCCGACATCGAGTCGTTCCTGATCGCCTTGCAGGACGAAGAACGTCCATTTCAAGTCGACAATACGTCCATGCTCGAATTCCGCAACGTGAGTCCCACTCCCGAGGAGGCATACATCCTCTCCCGCGTGGATGGGCAGGCGACTCCGTCCGACATCTTCGCGGTAAGTCCTTTATCCGAATCCGATACGGCGCGCGCGCTTCTAGGCTTTCTTCGTACCGGGATCATTTGCTTCGAGAACCACAATCAAGACACCTCTCGGGTTGAGCCCGAGGAGCAACGCTCGATCGTGGAGACACCCTCGAACGAGAGCTCCGAGACCAACGAAGCTTCTGATACCCCGTCCAATGCGGCCGAGGCAAACGAGCCTGCGGAATCAGAACTGGAGAGCTCCCGGCCCGCCGAGCATACGGAAAAGGATGTTGCCCTGGTGACAGAGGAGCAAACGAGACGAACACGTGACCCGGATGATCTTCGAAATGCCGAAGAGATGTTTCAACAGGCGATGCGCGCTTACGAGAGCGAAGACTACTGGCGCACCATCGAGCTCTGCCAGAGGGCGGTTGAAATCGATGGACAACAGCCTGACCACTTCCACTTGTTGGGGTTGGCGCTTTTGCAGAACCAGAAGTGGAAACATGTCGCCGAGAAGAACCTCAGGAAAGCATCCGAGCTAGACCCCGGAAGACCGGAATTCCTCGCAGCCCTCGGAGAGCTCTATCAGACCGAGGGTTTGAGCTCGAGAGCCCGCCGCACCTTCGACCAGCTGCGGGCCATCGACCCCTCTTACCCCATTCCCGACGGCGCCTGACACACCAAGACAAGGAAGAAAAGGGGACAGGTCCCTTTTTTCCGCAAGACGTGCAGGAAAAAAGGGACCTGTCACCTTTTCTTCCTTGCCGATTGTGAGGTGAGACTACTCGGCGGGCTTCGGCTCGTCTGTCTCCACGTGAGCGGGGAAAGTCAGCGTGAATTCGTTCCCTTTGTCGTCAATCACGGACATTTGCCACTCGCCGCCGTAGTGCTCAACGACCTTCTGAGCGAGGGTCAAAGCGAAGGCTTGGACACGCCGGTCGAGAGACCAGGACAGATAGTCCGGAATCGCCGCCGGGCCCTCGGAGCTGTTCATCACCGTAACGTTGTCGGATACGGAGATCCGGACTCGGTTGTCATCCGCACGTGAGGCGCTGATCCGGATTTGGGCGCCTTCACAGCTAGCCAGGTAGTTGCGGAAGTTCTCGACGAGCGCCAACAGGGTTGAGCGCAGCAGGAATGCGTCCGCTGCTACCATATCCACGTCGGCGTCTCGCTCGACTTTGAGCTCGATGCCCGTTCGCTGCAGAGGCTCGGTGTATTCGTTTCGGATCCACTCGAAGAGCTCTTCCAGTGGAGCGAGTCCCTTCTCGGGCAGTTGACCGGAAAGGAAACCAAGGACGCCTTCCCGCATTTCTTGCGCCTTGACCAAGTCGTTGCTGACGTTCAGGAGCTCACCGAGAAGCTTGGGAGGGCCGCCCGATCCCTGCGGAATCTGTGCGATGGCATTCCCTATGCTCTTCAGCAGCCGATCGACGGGTGAGCCGATCTCCTTGACGAACTGCTCGGTAAGGTGTCCGACCAGGGCCGCCTTCTCGATTTTCTGAAGTCGTTCGGAAGCAATACCAATCGACGCGATCTCGAGAGCTTGCGCCAGGCCCTGTCCCAGACGAACCAGGTGGGGCATCATTTCCTCGGTCGGTGCCGAGGACTCTTCGGGTAGGTAGAAACAAGCCAAACCCAGAGCTCGCACCGGTGTCTTGATAGGGATGGCGACGAACGACGTGTAGTTCTTGTCGAGCTCGTCGAGCGCTGCCTGAAGAGGACCTGTGTCGCCGTGCTTGAAGACAGCGGGTTCGTCCTGCTCCATAAGAGAAACGGCTATGGGTCGGTTCTCCTCGTCAAAGAGCTTGAAAAGGGGTTCCGCTTCCATGTTCCGAAGTACGACCGGGCTGAGCTCGCCGTCAGGCCTGACCAGAGACAGAGAACCGACATCCGAGCCGAGACCCTTGCTGATGCGTTCGATGACGTTCACCAGCACCTCTTCAGCCGAGCTCTTCGAAAGTAATGCCTGCGCCGCGTCGATGGACGCGCTCAGCTCTTCCAGCCTATTACGCGTCTCTTGGTGTTGGTTTTGCGACTCCTCTAATTGTTCCGCGAGACTAGCTGCCGCCGCGACGTAGCTCTCAACGAGAATCTCGGCCGTCTCCCCGGTGCCGGCGGGCTTTGGAGTGGCCGCCGGTAACTTCCCTGGGGACATCACCCGTACCGCCGTATGCCGCTGCTCTTCCGACGGGTCGTCGTCAACCGCAGGATCCGATACGGCAGGAGACGAAGCACCGGACTCGGACGGAATCTTTTGAGGCTCAACCTTCTCCTCTGTGTCTTTCGTCGTTTCCTCCATCGCCTCGGTACCGAAGACCATTTGCATGGTCTTTTCTACCCACTCTTCGGCCGATGGGCCGCCTTGTAGACGGTCACTCAATTCAAGCCGCTCCACCATGTCTCGGAGCGTTCTGGCCATTATGGCGGAGAAGGTCTCCAGGACTCCGACCCCACGGATAGCCACCGCGGTAAAACTGTCGGACTTGCGGGCATTCAGCGTTCCCTCCATGGCCTCCATAGGAGTCACTTCGGGAAGGTCCTGCTTGTTGTATTGGAACACGACGGGAATGCTCTTGGGATCGATCCCCTGCGCCGCCAGATACTCGTTCATCTCTTTCATGCTTTCCAGGGTCTCTTGCCAACGATCCGCGGCGGAGTTCGCAACAAAGACCACCGAATCCGCTCCCGCGAGAAGAAACCGCCGGCTGGCGGCGTACATCCGTTGACCCGGCACGGCAATGACCTGAAACCGCAAGTCGTAATTACAGAAAGAGTTTGCTTTGATGCCGAACAAATCGAGGAGCAGGGTGCGCTCTTGAGTCGTGTTGATCGAGAGCATATGGCCGCGCCGTTTTGTATTCGCACGTCGCGACAATTCGAGGAGGTTGGTGGTCTTCCCTCCGGCTGCAGGGCCATAGTAGATAATTTTGGCCCGGATCTTACGCTCTTCGTGATTGATTTCGGCCACGCCAACCTCGAATTGTAGGGAAAGTTGTTATGGATATTTGTCGATGAAATTATTGTAACACCTACCTATGAAAAGGTCTACGCGGACAGGCGGGACACGGGTTTCGACTGTAAAGAACCGCTTTGTTCGGTGTAAATGAACTCACCCCCCACAGCCGTCCCATCCCCGACTCTGATGTACGTTGCTTGGTTTGTTGATTCAATTGGTTCGCTTCTGTTCGTGCCACGCTGGTACCGAACTTGCAAATGAAGACTCGCCGATGGGACGGGAAGGACACGAAAACAGCGATGGAGAGAAGGCATGAAACCTAAGGCAATATGTGCTGGCGTTCTGTTGTCCGTTAGTATCGTATTTGTTCTTGATGCTCAACAGGGTGACTTCCCGGTTCTCAACGGTCCCTATCTCGGCCAGAAGCCTCCGGGACTCGTACCTGAACTCTTCGCACCAAGCATCGTCTCTACCGATGCTCCTGAGGGATGTATTTGTTTCTCACACGATGGCAATTTTCTAGTGTTCAGAAGAAATTTCCGGGAAGAAACGGAAGTCTTGATTTCCGAGAACAAGTCTGGCGCATGGACAAGACCCCAGCGCGCCCCGTTCTTTGTCAAGCGATACCGGTTCGGCGACTTCACTTTTGCTCCCAACGAGCTCAAGCTGTATTTCACATCAAACAGACCTCTGGACGATGGAGATGAACCAGCTGACTCGAGCAACCTTTGGGTCGTGGAGAACACGAACAATCAGTGGTTGAAACCCTATCCTCTTGGCACTTCAATCAACTCACCCCGACATGATTCCTATCCTTCCGTATCCAATAGCAAAACCATCTATTTTTTCAGAAGATACGACTGTGATAGCGGGGCTTCCGATATTCTCACATCCGAACTCAAAAACGGACATTATGCCGAACCCAAAAGGCTGGGAAAAACGATCAATACTGAGTGGGATGAATGGGATCCTTCTATCTCGCCTGACGGCAAAGTGCTCGTGTTTTGTTCAAAGAAGCCAATTGGATTCGGTGAGGACGATATCTATGTATCGTTCATGGAAGAAAGCGGACACTGGTCAGAGGCCATAAACCTCGGAGACAAAGTCAATTCGTCAGGTTCTGAGAATCGACCCTTTATTACCGCCGACAGCAGATTTCTTTTTTACAGCAGCACCAGAAGTGGCAATAGAGATATCTACTGGGTAGACATGGCTTTTATCCGAAGATTGAAACCAACCATCTGAGAATCGAGGATCTTCTGTGCAAGTTGAGTCTCCTCTCGAGCAATGCGTCCAGACGGTCGTTCACCTCCCGGGCACCTGATCCTAAGCCGTTTTTTGGATTCCCTTGACCCGACTCTCGATGCTGTCCGAGGGATCGCAACTCCAGATTCAACAACGAGATCCTATCGCGGAGGGCGAGTGCCGTTTCGAGCTGGAGAGCGAGACGCGGTCCCGAGGTGAAGGCTGTACGGCTTGCCCGCCACTCCCTCGTTGTTGCAGGGCCCGATACTGCGCCAGGCTATGTTCTTCTAGAAGTCGGGGTCGGGCGTAACATGTTTAAGAGTTGGCGTCGCGGCCACCCACCACAACGCAAGGGCTCCGAGCATTGCCATTCGCAACATTCGCCTTTGTCCTTCTTCTGATGGCACTCGAGACGGGACCGGCTATCGACTGGCTCCTCCGCGGCGACCCGCCGATCCGTTGGCAAAAGCCAACGGGATTCTACCAGGTCAGGCAAACGCGTTTGGGAAAAGGAGCGCGGTCGAGTTGCCGAAGAGGGCTGGGGCGCTCGACTTCTGGCTCTTCAAGCCCCGGAAGGAACCTGGGGAGGCGGCCTCTACTCGCCGAAATGGATCTCCACGACCTACACGATGCTCCTGCTCAAGCACCTCGGCGTAACACCCGAACATCCCGGAGTTTTGAAAGGGGCCCACTTGCTCCTGGATAGAGGCTTCCGGGAAGAGGACGGCGGAATCGCTCTTTCTCCAACTTGGCGCCGGAGCGAGACCTGTGTCACCGGAATGGTACTCTCCATCACATGCGCCTTCGGCCTAAGAGACACGCGCATCGATACTCTCGTGCGCCTCCTTCTCGACCAGCAGATGCCCGACGGCGGATGGAACTGCCAGCGCTACCGCCACCCAGGAAAGACTTTCTTCGGATCCGTCATGCAGCGGTGGAGATCCAGTTCGAGGTCTCTTTGGCTTGCCAAAGCTCTCCGGGCATTCCTAATGGATGCCTCACGTCTCTAGACAAGGTTGTCTTGCTCAGAGCGTGAATTCCCGTTGTGCAGGATCGGCAACTCTCGCAACCGCTGTCTTATCTTCGCCCGGCCGGACAGCCCATGTTCTTTAGTGGTTCCTTCCAAGGCACAGTCCTCTATTTCCGCCAATGGAAGTATCCAGCTAACCACATCCCCGTTCAGATGAAATAGCAGCCGCTCTCCTTCGTTCGTTGGAATGAACCGAAAGTCGCCAACCAGACAATCGTGCTCCTCCGCAACTTGGAAGAGGGTCTCGAGGATCCACACGCGTCCCCGTCCCAATTTTTCTGGTCCAGTCATAGGCCCCTCTCGTCCCCTACGGGGACACTTCCTACCTTTCTTTTGTCGGGGGGAGCTAAGCTCGGTAAGATTCTGGATCCAGCATAACTCCAGACTTCATTGAGATCTGTGATCTATGGTGACGGTAGACTCCGCCAAATGAGAAGTTGATGGACACTTCTATGGGGAAATTCCCGTGTGGAGAGGAGGACGACTCTCGATCTCTGACATCTACTCCATTTCAGAAAGTGCTCGGGACCGCGTATTTTCGCGGTTACGGTACGAGACCGATCGTGCAGTTCCCGCCTAACTGTTTCCCATTTGAATGCAACTATGGCCACGCCAAAAAAAGAGGCGGTGACCGGAGCCCCCAACCTGGACTCGCCACCGACACCATCGTCGGACGAGCCCACTCCGATCCCGCCTTTAAGAAACGTCGTTCTCAACAACATCTAGCATCGTGAAAACTCGGTGGAGCAACGTTTCACCTATTCCTAGAGCAATATCGTTGCCACCCGTGTCGCGGTCGATCGTGCTCTACCCTTTGAGTGTAACTTGTTGTTTGCAATGGGATTATTTCGGTGCGACCGGTCGTTCACTGACAGAGCGCGGGGCTTTCGCCATGGGGAGAACCCTGCGAGCATTCCACCTTTCCCCACATCCACCGAAAACTGCCCACAGGTGTCTCGCCAGATCGAACAAGCACCGTCAATTTTTTTTGACCCCAGGCAAGTCTTTTTTCTTTTGGTGGGAGGATTCCCACCAAAATTGTCGTCTTGATCTCTTAGACGGCTCGGATTGACTCGCGGTGCAGGACCTTTTTGTTGAATAGTCCCTCTGAGCCACGGTGCGCTTGCGATATGGCCAGCGCGACGACTTGCGGTTCGACGCCTGGAGGTAGATCATGCCAAGAATGAAGCCCGACCAACGGTTGTACGATTTGGTTGTTGCCATTCTCTCGGAGTGAGCGACATGTCTCATACAATCAGACTCCTCGAGGATGGAATCGTCGAAATCGTTCATGCGGGGCGAATGACGATCAAGGAAGCCACCGCGTCGCGAAAAGAAGCAGCCGCGATGATGACCGATCGAAAACTCCGTCTGGTGCTGGCGGACGTGAGTGACACAGATCATGATGAATCCACCATAGATCTGTTGGACTTCAACGCTTCGCAATACGATGTATTCCCTCGGTTCACCCGGTTGGCCGTAGTGATCCCTCCGGACAGAAACAAATTCGCCTCCGCTCAATTTGCAGAGACTGTTGCAGTCAACCGGGGGATCCTGATGAAGATCTTTCTCGGCAAAGACGATGCTATGAATTGGCTGAGAGGAGCGCAAGATCAAGATATGAACAGTACCTAACATCGCGCACGAAACTGAATCAGTCGATGACATTTCTCCTTCGGGTGTTTGCCAGATCTTCCCGGAATCTCTTGACCGCTGATGAATAGAGCATCGCAAGTGACATGGAATACGCCATCATCAATACCCCTGACATACCGACCCATCTGCGCGTTGAGTCCGTTTCCAAAGATGTCCCAAAGGACAAATCCATGGATGTCCACGCGCTGAATGCCCCGTAAAGCCAGGCCGCAATGATCGGGTAGCGAAGCCAGGTGGGGCAGGCGCCAACAACTGCAACAACAAGGTGCCCGTATTCTTTCAGCTCTTTAGACTTGTCATGAAGGCCGCTCCATTGGAATCCTGGAATGGCGACAACAAAACAGCCCACTCCAAGGATCCAGTCCCATGGGCCGACGTCAGTCATCGTGCGATACCGAGCGAGGAGGTTTATCGCCGAGCTCGCGACCAAACCGATAGCCGACAAGCCGACCAATGGCCACACCCACCGGTTCACACAACCTCCGAATTCAATCGCTGGACCAGGAATTGCGTCAAACCGAGTTCACCTGATCAAATACAACTTCTTTTGATGCCCATCGATGAAGCGGATACCCTCCTTTGTAAATACCGCATTTTCCTCGAATCCGATGCGAATATCTTGGCCACCCCACTCGGGGACACTGTACAAGCTTTGGAACTCAATCGCATAGGCGGTATCGGGATACAAGGGATAGTCACCGCGAATCTCGAAACCCTCGGGAGCGGAGCCCTTGGATCTGCTTTCGATTGGCGGGCCGGCGGCATGAGTATGAACGCCAATCGGGTGCGTATAAAGAAGAGGTCTCAGGCCTTCGGCCTCGGCCTTCTCATTTGCAGATTCAGCGATTTGGTTACCCGTCCTGCCCTCTTTGAACTCATCCATCAAGATGTCGGCGACTCTTCTTGCCCGCGCCATCGCATCCTTGATCCCCTGAGGCGCATCATTCTCACCACGTCGGAGGACATAGGCCTCCCACTGCATGTCCGTGTTCAGGCCCAAGAATTCGATACCGAAATCACAATGCAATAGGTCTCCTCTTTTTATGACCGGGTCGCCATCCTGATAGTCGTGCAGATAGAAGCCTTTCATATTCGCCGGGTCTTCTTTTTGCCTGGCGATAAAAATATCCGGCTGGAAGCGCATCTCGAACCCCAAATCCCTCGCCTTCTGCCGGATCCACCAAACCACATCGCCCGTCGTCGTAACGTCCGGAGTGATGACTTTGTTGGAAAAGAACTCCGCGATCAGGTCATGGGCGATCCCACAGATGTGCCTGTATGCACTCAACTCTTGAGGACTTCGGGTCTCGAGCCATCCGACACACAAACGTTCGGCGGAAACCAGTCGGGAGGAAAACTCCGGACCGAGCGCCTGCTTCAGTTTGTCCTCCAAGCTGGCGGACAATCCATCGCCAAAAGCCCAAGAGGAAGACACATTGATTCCAATCTTACGAGGATTGCGCTTCTTAATGACTTCGGCCAGGCTCTCGAACTGGCTCTTGCTTTTATCGGTCCAAGTGGCCTTGTACCAATCCCCCGCTCCGTAGTAGCTACCGGTCAATCGCTCCACGCCGAGGTCTCCGCCGCGGTCATGAAAGATCAGAATGGACGTCCGCCGCGCGTTGAAGGTGGCCTGCGGAACGAGCGTCAAATATACCGGGTCTTCATTGTACTCACGGTTGATAACCAACCACATATCGATGCCTTCCCTTTTCATCAGATCGGGGAGGATATGGTCTAGGCGCCAACGCAACCACTGATCCATCAACGCCTCTTGATTCCTGACCGGTAAAATGTTTTGAACATCGCGAACCGCAGCAACACCATAATCCTGAATCGGAGCGGCAACCGGAAGCCAAAGAGAAGAAAGCAGAATGACCAAACCTACCGACTTAGCCTTTGCCTGAAATCGCACTTTTACACCCTCCTGCCAAAGAGCTCGGTGGTCATCTCGAATCGACCGAGCCGGCTCCGCCCATGGTGGCAGCCAGAAGCAAAACATGTTTGGCGGTCGCGATCATAGCGGGGATGTCCGCCCACTCGTCCGAGTAGGCGCGGCGGCCGCCCCGTTGACCACCGAGTCCGACGGCTGGAGTGCCACGACCGATGGGATAGTTCATGTTTGAAGATCCGGTGTTTCGAAGTGTGGGCTCGAAACCTAGGTACCGGGCGATAGCCTCTGAGGTGAGGACCAGATCCGAGTCTCGGGCTCCCTGAATCTGACCTCCCGGCGTCAATTGAAAAGGCTCCATTTCGAGGCGGATCTCTGTCTCGTCACCCACCGATGTGAGGATGGACCGCACGTCTGTCTCGATCTCCTCTACAACCGGTGCATCCAGGGAACGGATGTCCAGTGAAAACCAACCGCTTGCCGGCTTGTGATTGAAAACGGAACCGCTTTGGATCATGGATATGTTGACGACCGTCTGTTTGTCTTTCTCCCGTTCCGGCTGCGGGAGATCGAAAATGCCATCGATGGCCCGTGCCAGGGCGCGATTGACGTTGGGAAGACCTCCACCGAGACTGTGCCCCGGCGGACCGTGCCCCACAACCTTCCACCAGTGGATCACGAGCGCGCCGTAGCTTATACGCCGGCCGTCTCCCAGTACGTCCACGTAAGCCAAAGCACGATCTCCCAGTTCTTCGTAGAGGTTGCGCATTCCCACCAGACCGGTTTCCTCTTGAGCCACAGCGGCGAATACCAGATCGTGTTTGGGCGTCAAGCCGGCCGCGACCATGGCCTCGGCAGCTGCGAGCATGGCTGCCGTCGTTGAAGAGGTGTTGGTGCCCGGCCCGACCACACGGTCGCCCTCGAGACTCGGAGGGCCTTGCGCTTTTTGGTGCTCCGCCACGGTCGCCAAGTCGTCGAGGGTTGCGATGAAAACCAATGCGCGGCCCGAACGGCCGGGGATGACACCCACCGCGTTGGGACTCTTGTCCACCCGAACCTCACTCAAACCGATCTCGCGCATTCGACCGGCGACGCGCTCGGCCCGCTCGTGCTCTTGACCAGATGGAGAAACAACGCTCCCGATTTCGCAAAGAAGCTCGGCAGTCTGAGGGCGGTGGCTCTCGATATAGGCTAAAGCGGCGGTGACGGATTCATCTTCGAGGGCTTCGTTCAGGTTGCGAACTGTCGGCGGCCCCGTCATCGCCAGGCTCGCGCCGACAACGCTCAAACAGCATAACCAATGTAGACACATAACTCACTCCTCGATGATATCCAGCGTTTACGATGCGGGACAAACATAACATACAAGCGGGCGGTCTCATCCGAACCTTGGAACCTTTGTCTCGATTCATCGAATCGGCCACGCCTGGGAAAAAACACATCAATGTCCTGACCCCCCCCAGCCAGAGTTCATCCTGACGGTGAGGGGCTCAGCTACAAGTTCGTGGCGCCTGTTTGACAGGCCGGCTCCGCCTCTGTACATTTTCGAAAGTCATTCATTCCCTACGTCGTGAATTCAAGGAGGGTCAGTCATGAGATTTCGAGCATCTATTCTTCTAGCTATCGCTCTGTCGATCGCCGGGCTCTGCGAGGCCCAGCAGCCGAAGATACTCATTTCCGTCGACATGGAGGGAATAGGAGCATTGGTGAGAGATCAATTCGGACCGGACGCATTCGAGTATCAGAAGGGCCGCCAGCTCATGACGGCCGAAGTCAATGCCGCCGTCGAGGGATGTCTAGAAGCCGGTGCCGGCGAGATCGTCGTCGCCGATGCTCACGGAAATGCTCAGAACCTGATCCCGGACGAGCTCCACGAGAGGGCGATGCTCATCCGGTCCTTTCCCCGCCCGCTGATGCAGGTGGAAGGAATCGACGAGAGCTTCTCCGGAGTCATCTTCATCGGATACCACCCCATGGACGGCACGCCGACGGCCAACCTGTCGCATACCTTCATGGGCGGCACGATTTTCGAGATCAAGGTCAACGGGAATCCCGTCTCCGAATCAATTTTCAACGCCGCGGTGGTCGGGTCCATGGGAGTGCCGGTCATCATGGTGGCGGGAGACCAGAACATAACCAAGGAAGCCGTCGACACCTTCGGACCGATCGAGACCGTCCAGACCAAAGCAGTCCATCGGGTGGTACTCGACCAAGACCCGCCACCCGAAGCTCATCTGCCGGGAGATCAAAGAAAAGGCCAAAAAGGCCGTAGAGCGAATCGCCGAAATGAAGCCTTTCACCTTCGAGCCGCCGCTGAAGATGGAGATCACCTTCAAGAACATCTACGACGCGGAAACATGGGGCTATCTACCCTGGGTCAAGAGGACGAGCGGCAAGACCATTCTCGTCGAGTCCGACAACATGGTCGAGCTCAACCGCTTCATCGCCGCCCTCTACGGCGTCAATAGAAGAAGGTAATTCGCAATCGAGACGCTGACCATCATGAACCGCCGCACGCCACTACTGGCCATCATCCTGGCGCCTCTCGCGTTGTATCTGCTCGTGCAACTCTGGCATAGGGTCCTCGTGCCGCTTTACCTGTCCGCCTGGTACAGCGATACGGCCTTGCAGTGGCGTCTCGACAGCAAACAGTCGGCGAGCCGCATCGGTGCCATCAAAGATATCGCGTCGCCGCGCGCCGAGGGCACGGCACTGCTCGATGAAGTCGTTCGGCGCTTACAGATCGACGAGTCACTGGAGGTGCGCAAGGCCGCGGCCACTACCGTAGGCAAGTTTGGCTCGCGGCAACCCTTGACAGCCGAGACAATTGACACATTGAGTACGCTGCTATTGACCGCGCAGGACGACGGCCTGCTGTCTGCAGCCATCGGTGCCGTGGGCGAATCGGCTTCGAAGAATCGATACCCGGATCCGGTTGTGGAGCGCATCGCAGGCATCTTCAGCGAAAAGCACTTGGAATGGCTATCTATGAATGCAGCCCGGGTGCTCGGACAGGTCGGCGCGGCGCAGCCGCTTCCTGACTCCGTATTCGCGGTCATGAACTCACTGTTTACCGATCCCCGGCGCCCCGGGGAGCGCGAAAACCTGGCCAACGCATTCACCGAGATTGCCAAGGGTCGGGGCCTGCCCTTGACGACGCTCGATACCCTCGCCGAAGCATTCGAGCATGAACCGAATCCCCGTATACGCATCGCGATTATCTATGCGCTGGCCCATTGCGCCCCCGACTACCCCTATGCCACAACCTTGATCACGGCGGCCACGAGCAATCCTGACCGGGACGTCGCCAGGACCGCCGAGCACGGCCTGCGCATCATTGACCACATCCAAGACTTTGCGGATAGAGATCCGCTGACACTGGCCGTGGACACGTCCCAGCCGGTGAACGTGCGGCTGAAAGCGCTGCAAATCATCCGCGGTGCGCGCATCGATCCGGCGGCTTATGAGCAGATCGCAACGCTCGCGCGCGATCCTCGAAACCGAGATCGCGACTGCGGCTCTTGGCTTGTTCCACCACATGGCACGCGCGCCCGATGATGACTTCGACCGAGGCATCTTGATTCCGGAGCTTGCCCGCGCCATGTCCGATCCAGACCCCGTCGTCCGCAAAGCCGCCTATGGGGCGCTGTCGTCGATCTCCATCCATCGACCCGCCTATCTCGGCGCCGCTGATTTCCCGGCGCGACTCGAGGCCGGCGCGAACGACCCGGAGCCCGTGGTTCGCGTCGTCGCCCTCGTCGCGATGCTGCAGGGTGCGAGCGACATGCCGCAGCGAAATGCCATTCTCGAGCGCGCTATGAACGATCCAGACCCGTACGTGCGCCGGATGGCCGTCGGCTGGTTGGGTTCGCCAAGAACCAAAACCAGCCAACGACAGGAATTCATAGCCAAGGCGTTGAACGATCCGGACCCTGACGTGCGCAGCTCCGCCGCTGCATCACAACAGCAATGGGAAACACGCAAACGTGCGTGGCCGGTTGAGCTTTGGCAGCAATGGCAGGCCGGCGAGCGCGGTCACGTCGGCATGACGATCTTGATCTTCGTGACCGTGGCAACCCCGCTCTTGATCGGCGGGACCTTCTTGCTCTATTTCATGGCGCGCCTGTTGACCTACCTGCACCAGCGACGGTGGCGCGCCACAGCCGTGGTCCCGGTCATGGCCACCTGGGCGGCGGCCAGTTACGGCATGTTCATGCTGTACTTCGTGGCCGGTATGTCGGGCAATTTGGATGCCGGCGAGACGGCCATCCTGGCCGCGATTCTGTGGGGCGCGATTGCCCTATACGCGGGGCTGGGTTGGGGCCTGCACTACGCAGTGCGCCGCTAGTCCGAAGCGGGCACCGGTCTTACAGTAACAACTCAACGGGACTGAACCAGACCGAACAACTCTCTTGAGCCTTTCAGTTCGGTCTGCTTTCCATTGAGCTTCATCATGGCCAGTTTGTTATCTGGGTCGAGGGTAAGAACCTCTTCGAAGTACTTTCTCGCGCGGGAGCTCATTCCGCTTGCTTCAAAGACAAGACCCAGTCCAAAGTAGGACTCGAGGTCGAAAGGCTCCAGTTTGATGGCGCGTTGGAAGTGTTCCGCCGCCTGCCTCCGCCATTTCGGGTTTTCTGACAACGCCTTGGCGAGCAACTTGTGGTAGTTCGCCCTGTCGGGCTCGAGCCGAACGGCGTCTTTCAAGACCTGGACCGCCTCGTAGTACTGCCCTACGGCAAAGAACCGTCTGCCCTCTTCGTAGCGCACCGCAGCAGCCTTGCGACGGGACTTGGTGTCCAGCGGCTCGGCAGAGCGCGCGGGGCTACTTGATTGCGCCCGCGGGACTTCGGCTATGCTCTCCGTCGTAATTTGAGTCGACTCGATCTTCAACGATGCGTCGTAGCGGTAACGCTCGTGGGGATCCGAGAGAACCTCATAGGCCCTCGCAACCCGGCGAAATGCATCGTTTAGCTCGGCGTCGAGATCTCCAACATTCTGCGATCGGGCGCGGTCAGGATGGAGCCGTTCAACCATCTGCAGATAGGCATTCTTGATCTGCACAAAGCTAGCCGTGGGCATCAAGTCGAATAGCTCATAGTGGGTCACGTTATTACCGATTCTATTCATCCTAAGGATTTCGTCACGAAGCCCCTGGTCTGGGCATCGGCGAGGCCTCATTGGGTCAGGTGCTTTTTCGTTAGTGGCCTGTTCAGACACGGAGTGCCCGTCAGGTTCCGCTCGAGGGACGCCCTCAACGTCGATGTCCGCCACGAGAAATCCAGCCGAGACCAAGCCCAACAAGCAGCGAAGACTCGCCTCCTCTCCCAACGGCGAAATCGCTAGGATCTCGGCAATGTTGGAACTGCCGTCTATCCTGGACAAAAGAAATGCTTCCTCGGGGCAGAGACGGATTCGCTCGTAGATGAGAGAAGGATCCACTGACAAGCGCACGACCGCGTTGGGGTCACCCAGACCACGACGGATCGCGGCTGGATCTAGGGTTCGACGTCCCCCCTCCAGAATGATATTCGGTGTGGAAAGATTCAGAAGCAAATCCTCGTCCACCGGATCGTCGCTGGGCTCGGATCGATACTGCCCCGTCTCCCAGTCAAATAGGGAGTAGATGATGGTCTCTACCTGCTGGATGACCCGCGTCTGCATCTCATCGGTGCTCAGGTAGCCCATGTCTACGAGCGCTTTCCCTATTCTGAGGTGTGTCTTTTTTATAGCTTCATAGACGAGCTCGAAATCGCAGCGTCTGATCGTTCCGTTACGAATCAGTAGCTCGCCTAGTCTTTCCTCCGCAGCATTCGAACTGGCGAAGACGATCTCGCCTTTCTTGAAATGAATGCGCTTGGATAGTCCCTCGCTGGATACATGCAGGGTTCCACTTTGGCGCTCGGTGTGGAGAGTTCCGATCAAACTGACCAGAGCGACTTGAGACAGCGTCCCTTGGGTGAGGTCAATGTAGTTCTTCATCTGCTCCTGTATTGCCCGATTCGACCTTTTCTCTTAGGAAATACGCAAGTTTCGTGCCACAGAATTTCGCGCGGGCGGCAATGTCAAGAAAGCTGTAAATCCAATAAAATGATTAGTTTCTGTCGTTCAACGAAAGATAGAGTCTAGGAAGTGATGTGGCCATCAACCCACATTCGCAGGAGTTTTTCCCACGACCGGACTGTCATCGACCGTCGAGTTGAGCCACATGTGGAATGGGTTACGGGACGCTAGGTGCACTTGGGTCACGGTAGATCAGACTGGCTTGAAACCAAATGGGACCCAAACAAGAAGAGGCCGGCGGGCATCATAACGTTTGCCGTCACATAACGGGCCGCGTTATAATCTCAAGTGATCAAATCCTTTCGAGACAGCGACGCTGAGAGGATATGGATTGGAGAGTGGTCGAAGTGCCTGCCACCAGGCATTCAGCCAACTGCAAGACGAAAGCTGCGAATGCTGAACAACGCTCGAGACTTGACCGACCTCCGCGTTCCACCAGCGAATCGACTCGAGCGCTTGAAAGGGAGACGCCAAGGTCAGTACAGCATACGAATCAATGACCAATGGCGGGTTTGTTTCAGTTGGTCCCGTGGCGACGCCTACGACGTTGAGATAGCCGACTACCATCGATGACGGAGAGAGATATGGCAAAGAAGTTGCCGAATGTTCACCCCGGTGAGGTGCTTTTGGAAGAATTCATCAAACCTCTCCACATAAGCCAAAACCGTCTCGCCAGGGAAATTGGTGTTCCCCCGCGACGCATCAACGAGATCGTACTAGGCAAGCGCTCCGTAACCCCCGATACGGCACTAAGACTGTCTCGTTATTTCGGGACTTCGAGTCGCTTTTGGCTCGGGCTCCAGATGGACTACGATCTGGAGGAGACCGAGAGGGAGAAAGCCGAGGAGATCGAGCGCAATATCCAACCTCTAGAACGGCTGCGCGCTTGACCAACGGCAGTAGTCGCTTCGCCGTTTCCACCACAAAGTAGACAGTCATTCTTCTATGGTTCGATAGAAATGCGTGGCAAAAAGCCATTTGCCATTCGTCTTCACAAATACCCTAGCTGATAACCTCTTGTAGGGCGGTCGCGGCTTTCCATCTGTATCAAGAGAGTTCGTCACCTCATCGGTATGCTTGAAAACAGCGACATCCCGTCACAAAGACAATGCCGATCTCGTCCAGGAGCTCGTACTGGATATCCTTCATGGTGGCAAAATGATCAATCATCCTGCCTTTGAGGAACAGGGTGGTGACGTCGCCCTCGGTTTTTTCTTCGATCTTCATATGCTACTCACCAACTGCATCGTATAGAAATGGATGCTCTCGGATTCCTCGACCGAATGGATGGTGACGATATTCGGGTGGTCAAGAGCCGCTACTGCCTTAGCCTCGCGCTCAAATCGTGACCGACGTTCTGCATTCTCAGCCATCTCAGGCGGTAGGACCTTCAACGCTACCTTGCGGCCAAGCTTCGTGTCCTCGGCGATGTAGACTTCTCCCATCCCACCTTCGCCGATCTTCTCGAGGATCGTGTAGTGGCTGAGCGTTTTGCCGATCATCAGTTCACTCCGGGAAATTCATGCGGCGCAAAAGGTCTTGGAATCGAGGATCGGGTCGGATGGGATCCCACAAAGGCTCCACTTTGACGAAGGCGAGCGCACAGGTGCGTTCCGCGAAAGCCTTTTCCAAATACTCCAGTGCCTTGTCCCGTTCATTCAACCCAACGTATACTGCTGCGATATTGTATGGGGACACGTAGGTCCATTTCTCTTCCCGTTTATACTTACCGAGTATCTCCAATGCTTGATCTCGTCTTCCCGCGACGGCACATGCGTAGCCGACCGCCGGTGCGTCGAGTCCGGCTCCTTTCGTGAGGCTCGTCGCTTTCGAAAAAACAGACAACGCTTCATCAAGCATTCCTTTTTGCAGATATGCGTGACCTAGTGTCACGAGTGCGGGTACAAAGCTAGGGGACATTTTCAACACCTTAAGCTCCGCATTGACTGCGTCGTCATACATTCTTGCGTAATAGAAGCGGTGACCTATTCCTCTATTGATGATGAGCGAAAGAGGATCGAGTTGAAGCGCATCTCTTTCCCTTTCGAAAGATTCACTCATTCTTCCCATAGCAACCAGAAAGAAGGAATACCAATGGTGGCCTGTCGCGCAGTTCGGGCCCAGTTCGACGCCCCGCCGGAAGGACTCATCGGCGTTGTTCCATTGCCACTCATGCAAGAACTGGCTATAGCCGAGGGAGGTGTATGCTTCGCCAAGCGTACCGATGTGTGCGACCAGCTCGACTTCGACGCGCCGGGACTTTGTCAATAGCTCGGACAGTCGGCGGAGTAGCTCATCATCTGAGATCTTTGAGAACGATTGAGGTTGGTGTTGGTATTTCATACCTCCAAAACCTCCAATATAAGCGCAGCTTTTTTTGTCTCGATAATTGACGTCTGTTGGACGTTCAACACCCAAGGTCGCTTTGAAGTAGCCTGTCTATTGGGAAACGACGAACGCGGGAAAAATCGGACATGATGGACCGGCAATGGCGGTGCTTCAAACACGCGCCGTCGATGTCGGTTTTGCAGGTTGTTCCCTAAACCGACACCTCATGGCCCCACAGCAACACGTTGTTCCTTAAATCAGCACGTCATGCGGAACGAGTCGGCGCGCACAGCGGTTGAAGCGTTTCTCGGAGCCTCTAGCCGAAAAACTCGTGCAAGAGACTTGGACAGGGTGATATAAACTCACTCCTATCTGAATGTGGGTCGAGATCATGACCATTTGCCGACGAACCATTCTTCTAGCCATGCTTCTATCAACATTTGCGCTGCAAACCGGAAACGTCCACGCTTCGGAGCGAATCAAAGTCATTCTGGACACCGATCTGGGATTCGGCAGTGACGACGCCATGGCGCTGCTGATCCTGCTGCAATCGGAACGAGTCGATCTTCTCGGAGTCAGCGTCGTCACCGGCAACGAGTGGTTGGCGCAAGAAACAACCAATGTTTTGCGTTTGCTGGAAATCGCCGGTCGCGCCGACGTTCCGGTCTACCCCGGAGCCCGGTTCCCGCTCGTCACCAACCGGGAAGAGATGAATCTGCGGGAAACGCTCTACGGCGAGACCAGCGAGAGCGGATACAAGGGCGCCTGGAGTGAGGGAAGGCCCGGCCCCGACCACGTGGTGCCGCCCGATGGCACCCTGCCCCAAAAAAAGCCGGAGCCGATCCGCGCCGAAGAGTTTTTGATCGAGACCATCCGCGCCCATCCCCATGAAGTCGTCGTCATGGCCATCGGTCCGCTGACCAACGTGGCTATCGCCCTGGCGGCGGATCCGGAAATTGCCGATCTCTCGAAAGAGCTCGTGGTCATGGGAGGGGGTATCCAGACGTTGCCCGAGTTCAATTTCTGGATGGATCCGGAAGCGGCGCGACGGGTACTTCGGGCACCCTGGCCGAAGATCACCGTGACCCCACTCAACATCTGTGAACAAGCGCCATTCACGCTCGAAGTTGCGAAAGCGGCGTCCAAGGGCGACTCCCCGATTGCCCGCTACTTCAACGATACTTTTCTTCGACGCATCGTCGAGCATCCAGTGACCTCGCTCATGTACGATCAGATCGCCGTTTTGTCGTTTCTCGAGCCCGAGGTGGTAACAAGGGCGGAGGAACTGTGGATCGATGTCGAGATCGATCACGGCCCGTCCTACGGCCTCACCTTGTTCTGGAACTCCGACCGCACCCCCCCGCCGGGAGTACGAAAGGCCAAGGTGCAGCTCGATCTGGACTATCCACGATTCATCGAGTTGTTTCTCGAGCTCATGAATAAACCGCCCGACAAGAGGGGGAATTAGATGTTCATTCCCGAGTCCTACGGTCTCGCTCTTCTTCTCATGATCCTGTGCGCGATCTGCTGGGGATCTTGGGCTAATACCTACAAGCTGACGAAAAACGTCCGCTTCGAGCTTTTCTACTGGGACTATGCCATCGGTATTTTCATTATGTCGCTCATCCTCGCGTTTACGCTCGGAAGTTGGGGCGGAGGAAAAGATGCCTTTCTGGCCAATCTGGTGCAAGCCACCGGTTCCCGGTTGGGTCTTGCCATGCTCGGCGGGGTTGTATTCAACCTCGCCAACATCCTCCTTGTCGGCGCCATCGCCATTGCCGGACTCGCGGTCGCCTTTCCCGTCGCTATCGGGACGGCTTTGGTCTTGGGAACCATCCTCACCTACTTGGTGCAGCGCACGGGAGAACCCGTTTTGCTTTTTTCCGGGGTCGCCCTAGCTCTGATTGCCATCCTGGCCGACGCGCTCGCCTACAAGGAGCTAGGCGGGAGAAAGATAAAGGTAACGAAAAAGGGGCTATGGATCTCTATCGTGAGCGGTCTTCTCATGGGAGCTTGGTCCCCTCTCACGGCCGCTTCGATGGCGGAAGGTGCCGGCCAGTTGACGCCCTACACCAGTACCGTCTTTTTCACCTTCGCGGCGCTGGTTTCCACGTTCTTTTTCAACATCTACCTCATGGAAAAGCCCTTGGTCGGTGAGCCCGTTCCCCTATCCGACTATCTCAAAGGGAGTCCCAACTGGCACGCCTTGGGATTGGCCGGCGGTTTTATTTGGGGATTGGGAACGGCGTTCAATCTCATCGCCGGCAGAGCCACAGGCTTCGCCATCTCTTATGCCATAGGGCAAAGCGCGCCGATGGTGGCTGCTTTGTGGGGGCTCATCGTCTGGAAAGAGTTCGCCGGCGCCGACACGAAAGCGAAAATCTACCTGGCTTCCATGTTCGTATTTTACATGGGAGCCATTATCGTCATCGCAAACGCCTACTGATGGCAACTAGTTTTGGCCCAGGAGACAGACGGCGAGGTCGTCTCCGTCGCGGTACACGATCCGGGAACCGGCGACCGCAGGATGGGCCCAGCACGTCGCACGCCCCAGGGCATACTTCTTGAGCTCGTGGAAGCTGTTGTCCTCGACCTTACCGACGCTCAGCGAGCCGTCTTCTGCGAAGACCAACACCTCATCGCCCCAGGACACGAGCGACGCATGTTCGCCGCTGCGTGGCTGGCCGCGCCAGCGAACGTTTCCACTTTCCGGGTCGAGAAGGAAGAGCTGTCCGCTCCGGAAATACGAGAACCCGACCACGAGCCCGCCGGCGAGCACGGGCGTGCTCATGGACAGTGAGACGGTGCGGTGCTTCCAGAGCCGCCGGACCGTCCAGTCCGAGTCGCCTACCTGGAATTCCCATGCGGCGATACCCCAGTCAGCGTCCGAGGTGATCAAGTGTCCGTCCACCACCAACGGCGTCACGATGGTGTTGTCCTCCGTCACGGTGAAGGGGATTCGCCAGAGCTCTTTGCCCGTGCGTGGGTCGGCGCCGACGATCATCTTCCGGGTCTTGAAGACGAGTTGCGGCCCGCCCTGGATCTCAGCGATGACCGGCGTCGCCCCCACGGCCGGGCGGTCGCCGGTCCAGCGCCACGCCTCCCGGCCGTCGGAGACGCGAAGGCCGACCATCGCGCTTTTCGTGGGGATCTCGATGTGGTCACGTACATCACCGCCGAAGTGCACGAAGACCAGGTCCTCCCAGACGATCGGTGAGGCGGCGTTGCCGAAGTAGGGGAAGCTGGGATCGAACTCGTCGGCGGAGTTCTTGCGCCAGAGAAGCTTGCCGGTAGCGGCATCCCAGGCGATGAGAACAGACGTCACGCCGAAGGTGAACAGGCGGCCGCCATTCAGCGCCGGGGTCGCATAGGGCCCACTCCCGTGTGACAGGGCGGAGTGGTCCTGGCGGAAGGGCGCGGTGTAGGACTGACGCCAGACGTGTTCGCCGGTGGAGAGACGGAGACAGCTCACGACTTCTTCATCGTCCTGGCGCGAATGGACCCAGACACGGTCGCCACTAACGACGGGGCCGGAGTAACCGCCGCCGATCTTCCGCTTCCAGACGACGGAGAGTTCGTCGGGAAGCGGGTTTCCTCGAGCAGGACCCGCGACAGATCCATCGGCGTGAGGTCCACGCCACTGGGGCCATTGCCCCGCGAGTACCGGAGCGATCAAGAACGCGAAGCCACAAAGTAGGGCTGCGGCCGAGCGGAGGTGGGCGGGTCGGTCTGACGTCGAGCGGAGCAGTGGCCGTCGCATAACGGGCCTCCCTTGCAGGAAGGGGTTCCGGTTCCAGCATATCGCCGTCGGCGACCGGCCGCCAGTGCTACGCAACGAGCCGCGTGAAACAATAGACCATCTCGAACAACCCGAAGGCTGGGAACATGCCCCAAACGAAGACCCAGTAGACGGGAGTGTTCTGGCGGAATCCCATGTCGCGGTCCCAAATGAAAATCGTCATGGCCGTGTAACAAAACGGCACAGAGCCGATCAGAGCGAGCAAAAATCCCCACCGGTGGCCTAGGAGCATGCCGATGCTACCCGCAATCTGAATCGGACCCCAGAACAAGGTGTCGGCCCAAGCGTAGCCCTGATTGACGGCGAAGAACGCCTTCGGATCGGTGCTCTTCGGATCACCGCCGTAAACATTCTGGACGACCCACTCTCCTCGCGGGTTGATGACAGCCGCTAACTGGAGGACCGCGAGAAGACCCATAATGAGCAAGCCTGCCACACCCACTATCCAGGTCAGAACAGTGACTTCCATACGGTGCTCGCCGACAAAGGAGTCAAGTACCGATCATCCGGAGAAGGACATCAACTACTTATATGCAATAGCCGCGCTCGTGGGACCCGCGAGGGGAATGGTCTCGAAGCGCTTGAAGCCCGCCTCGCTATATCTGCGACTATAGGCTGGAACATCGATCTTGCCGTAGGACTCATAGGTTCCCTCGACAAAGTTGGTGAGCTCGCCCGATTCGACCCGGGCGATAACCTGGTTGACCACGTCCTCTTCTTCTTGTAGCTGTCTTCCTCGGCGCGGTACACGGGGCTGCCCATCGTTTGCGTCGGCCCAAACTCTGGCGAAGGCCAATGAAAAAAGAACTTATGTGATGAAACACCACTCCTTTGTAAAGGGTGCCTGCCCCATCACGATGCCTTTCGTCTTGGCCACCAGCACAGTGTCCCCGGTGCCGTATCCGTACCCATCCTTGACGTTGTAGAGGCCAGGCTCGTTTGAGAACAACATGCCTTCAACCAGGACGGTGTCGTCTCCAAGTGCGATATAGGGCGGCGTGTGCCCTCGCCCCCCCTGGCCGTGACCCGGGCGGTGATAGATGTACTGGGCCATACCCTCTTTGACCTGGTAATCGTGGACCACCTTTGCGACATCCTGACACCGCACGCCGGCCTTCGACTCGCGGGCTTGGATCAGGCCCGATTCCGTATTCACTTCCCACATCTTCCGGCGCGGTTCCGGCACCGGCTCGAGGTGTAACACGCGGTACTGCTCCCCGCCGTAACCCGCCACGGACGGGATCACCACGGTATAGATGGGGTCGCCCCGCTCAATCCTGCTGCGGCAGAACTGGTTCGGATGCGGGCTCGCCGTCGAAACGCCCGCGCGAACGATCACGGTCGCGCCCAAGCCCACGGCCGTGTGCGGGCGCCCGTCGTGCTTGATGTCGTTCATCATCGTGTCCATGACGAACCGTTCCGTTTCGCACCTAAGCTGCCAGTCGCTCAAATCGGTGCCGTGCTGGATGAGGTAGTCCCGGGCGAACGCATGGCCAAGCGCGCCGTAGTTCATCGCGCGCTGCGTCAACGCCATCTCCTCGGGAGTCAACAGCGACTGCATCTCCCTGCAGATCCCGCTGATATCGATGAACCTTGCCGAGGGCAGCATCTCTTGGCAGGTGGCGATATTTCCGGGTCTGTCGACGCCGATGGTCGCGTTGTTGAACCCACGTTTGGCCATCGATTCAAGCATCCAGCGAGTCAAGTCGACCGGCGGACCTATGTTCACCGCACCCCGGTTGGGGAATCCACCATCGGCATGTTCGTAGTCGAAGTAGGCCTCCGAATCATCGTGCCACCATCGCTCAACGATATCGTGATCGAGATATGGGTAGTAGAAGTGAGCTTTGAGTTCCTTGACCGGGATGAAGGCGCCAAACGGCCGTTCTGTCATGCTGACGAACAGGCCGGTGAAGTACCGGACGTTGCGCCCTGAGGATAGCCAAATCAAATCGGCCCCTTTTTCACCGGCGCGGTCTTGGAGCAAGCGGGCTCGTGCCTGGTGCCACTCGAGCGACAAGCGGTCGAAAGTGGCAGGCTGTGGGCGCTCGGGGTCTTCAACGAGCAGCGCACGCGATGGCCCTCCGGACCCGGAAGCTGGTTTCGCCGGCGGCGCACCCTGCCTGCAGGCGGCCGGCAACGCGGTAGCCCCGATCGCGGCGGTCTTGAGGAAATCCCGGCGTGTTGGCATGTGCCTTCCCTCAGAGTTCAAAGCACTCGTATTTTTGGTCATAGAACGCTCCGTTGGTTAATTCCTGTCCAGAAGAATCGATCGCCCAATAGGTTCAACATAAAGCCTGAAGTGAGCGTTTTGCGCAGCCGACTTGGTCATCCTAAGGTTGATGAAAACCTAGGTTGGACCTTGATGTACCAACTCCCCATCGATGAATACCATTAGTGGTAACACTCGATAGTCGAAAGGATGTCCCTCGAGAATCATGAAATCCGCATCCTTTCCTACTTCGATGCTACCTATTCAATCATCTATGCCGAGCATCTCCGCCGCATTCAGTGTCACCATCCGTAGGGCCTCTTGCTCGGATGCTCCGTTCCGAAACGCCCAAGCTGCGTTGAGAGCGGGCTCTCCCCCCAGACGTCCTGTCGGCATCCCCCTCCGGGAACCGCTGGGTCCAAAGAAAGCGACCTTGACTCCCTTTTGACTCAGGAGAGCCGGCGCGTCGATTCGGTAGTCGTCACCGCCTCCTCGTATATCTTCGAGACGGGATGCCGAGTCTCCCAGAATAACCCCAACCTCGGCTCGAGCTAGTTCATCGGCGAGGCGGTGCGCTTGCACCGCACCGCTCACGATGAGAGTCATCTCATAATCGGAGGCAATCTTCATTGCCTCCCGGATCTCGTCAACCGTTTTGGCATGGATGATGACCGGAACCTCGCGTCGGAGTGCGGGGAGGAGGGCTTCGAGACGCGGATCGTAGGGACGTTGGTCGCCGTTCTCTAGATACTTCTTCGCATCATCCAAGGTGGTTCGTATCATGCGGGATGCTGACTCCAAGGTGACGGGTATCTTGGAGTCGTGGCTCCAGTATCGTGTCGATCCTCCGGTGAGGGAGAAAACCATACTGCTTGGTTCCACGCGTATCATCTTGTCGAGATCCATCCCGGCCGTTTTGAGGACGACCCCGGCGCCGCCTATGAGGTTTGTGGTTCCTGGTGTGATGTTTTGTGTGGTGAGCCCTATACCCCGAATAACGGGAAAGGAAGGAAACCAAGGATCGATCGCGAAGCGGGCGTTCATCTCCGGAGTCACGGGCTCGACGACCTCGTCGTTTTGTACTTGCCATTTCAGGTCGCCAATCCAATCATTGGGGAAGGCCCGTGCGGAGACAAATCCAGGCACGACGGTCCTTCCACCGATATCGAGCTTGGGCATCCCCTTGGGTACAGGGCCGGCTTCCCCAACGTGAGTGAACTTGCCGGATTCCACGATGACGGTTCCGTTCTGCGATCGTGCCGTGACTGACTGTGAAGATCTGCGCATTGACTAGAGCAAATGCAGAATCGTCGGCGGTCAATTTCCCTCGCATGCGCTCGAAGGGACCAAGCGTCGTTACGACTTTTGCTTGGAGGCGGTTCTCGCGCTCATATTCAACGACTCCGTCGACGAAGACTTTTGCGATGGGATCCGTAGTCAGGTCGAAGAGATGTCCGTCGAGAAGAACGAGGTCTGCGTCCTTTCCCTGCTTCGATGCTCCCGATTCGATCATCGAGCATCATAACCTTGGCGCCGTTGACGGTGAGAGCTGCCAGAGCCTGTTCTTCCGCAAGCCCGTGTCGCACCAGAAATGCACCGATCTCCCGAAAATCCTTGATGTGCTCACGACTCTGGTCGGTTTGGACGCTGACGGTGACCCCCGCATCCATGAGCTCCTTCACCACGTTGTGGGAATGCGGGTCACCATAGAGGCGGTTGGTGAACACCGGGCCGATGACGGGAATGACATTCGTTTCCGCGAGTAGCTCCCGCGATGGGATAGCACTCACTTGCGTGGGCGAGCGTGAGCCGATCGACAAATCCGAACTCTCGAGCCAAATCGAGGGCCATCATGATCTCACTCGGATAGTGCGCGTGAATGTGAACCATCACCTCTCCGCGCAAGGCAGCGGCAAAGGCTTTCAACCTTTCATCACGAATCGGTTCTCCACTTTCGATATTCTCTTGAGCTTTCCGAAACATCTCATGTGCAGTCGCATGCCAGCCCATGACCGTTGCCGGCGTCTGCCCTTCACGGAGCTTTACGAGGGGACGCACCGCCATCTTGAGATCCACGAAGGGCTTGAGCACCGTGCTCGGACCGCTTCTCCCCTTGAGCTTGATTGCGACTGATTGTCCGCTACAAATGATGCCGCTTCCCGGCCGAGTCACGATGGAAGTCACTCCTCCGGCAAGCGCCATACGAAGCATCGGATGTTCGAGATCGACGTGATCGACGGCCTTCCATTCCGCTGAAATTGGACCGGGAGGGCGGGATGAGCGGTCGAGCGCCAGGTGCGTGTGAGCGTCGATCATGCCGGGAATAACGAGTTCGGCCGTGTGTATCGCGGCACCGGGTGGTGCCTGGACGTTTTTCCCCACCGCTCGAATCTTGCCGCCTTGGATGACGATTTCTCCGTCCTCGATGACACCTCGAGTGACCGTGTAGATCTTTTGGGCCCGTATCACAACAGCGTCTTGGGTTCTCGCTTGGGCTAACGCGCAGGAAAGAAGAAGGACAATTGACAATAAAGAGCTTTTCTTGCATGGCATGGCGACTCCTTGATCGAGGCAAAGTCATCAAGGCTCGAATGAGACGGCCTACTTGTACGCTATGTTCATCCCGCTTCGCAACCACGGGGTGCGCCGAAGCAAAACGGATGGTGTTGGCATGAATGAGCCAGATGTCCGCCCATCGTCGACCACAATTCTTCCCTATGGATCGATGGAGCTCGCTCGGAGGGCAGTGCCGGAGAAACGGAGTCGGCCGTCCCTCAGGACTCCGACTTGATCGCACATGAAATCGATCACATCGCGGTCGTGGGAGATGAAGAGGTAGGCGAGCTCTTTCGTTTTCTGTAGGTTTCTCAAGAGGCTCAGTATCTGCGCCTGCATGGAGACATCGAGGGACGACGTGGGCTCGTCCAAAACGATGAGTTGCGGATCGAGGAGCAGAATCCTCGCAAGCGCAACCCGCTGATTCTGGCCGCCGGACAGCTGGCGCGGGTAGCGGTCGAGAATCTCCCCCGAGAGTCCGACCGTCTCGATCATTTCCCCGGTTCGTTCCTTACGCGCTGATTCCGTCATACCGGTGAGGCGACACACCTCGTCGAGCAGCTTGGCCACCTGCTTCAAAGGATTGAGGGCTCCCTCGGGATCCTGAAATAGCATCTGGACTTTCCTTCGAAAGACGGCCCTTTGTTCTCGGGAAAGTTGAGACAGCTCTTTCCCGTTGAATACAATCCTGCCCTCCGCCGGTCCTTCGATTCCCGCAACGATCTTGCCGAGCGTCGTTTTCCCGGAGCCCGAATCACCGATGATTCCCAGTACCTTTCCCTTTTCGATCTCCAGAGAGATCTGGGCGAGGACCGAATGCTTGTTCCCTTTCCGCCCGCCCGAAAAGTAGGATTTCGAGATGTTCTCAGCTTTCAGCATAGAGCACACATTTGACGGCTCGGTCTCCTCGATGCACTTCCGTGGGGAGTTGCTTATCGCAGACTTCGCGCCTCTCCGCGCACCGGGGATGAAACCGGCAACCCGACGGTGGGGAGGTCATAGCGGGTGGTGCGCCCGGGATCGGTTGAAATCCCTCGTCGGGGAGGCTCTTCATCAGCGCCCGCGAATAAGGATGGAGCTGCTCCCGAAAAAACGCCTCTACCGGTGACACCTCGACAATCATTCCGGCGTACATGATGGCAACGCGGTCGGCGACTCGTTTAGCCAATCGTAGATCATGGGTAATCAAGAGTATCGAGGAGTTACTCCGTCGCTTGATGAGCTGGAGCTCTTCCACGAAGGATTGCCTGTTCTTCGCGTCGAGTCCTTTCGTAGGCTCGTCGGCAATGAGTAACTTGGGACTGCAAATCATAGAAGCGGCGAGCATGACCCGTTGATTCATCCCTCCCGAAAGCTGAAACGGATACTTCCGGGTTTGCTCCTCGACATCCTGCAATCCCAATCGCTCGAGGCTGTCCACGACCCGCACGGCGGCCTCTTTCGCGCCGATACCCTCGTGAACGCGAAGCGGTTCGGCGACTTGCTTTCCTATGGTGTGAACGGGATTGAGAGCGAGGGCCGGGTTCTGAAATACGATCCCGATCTCCTTGCCCCGGATCTCGGCCAGCTCCTTTTCCTTCAAACGCAGCAGATCGCGTCCCATGAACTCCACCCGTCCTCGAACGGTTGCGTCTTCGGGTATCAGCCTCAGGACGGCGTTGGCAAGAGTGGTTTTCCCACATCCCGTCTCCCCGATGAGTGCCAGCGTTTCTCGCTCGAGATGGTCGAAAGAGACGCCGTCCACCGCTCGGACCGCTCCCCGGGGGGAAGGATAGCAAACACTCAGATCGCGGACGTGCAAACAGGACATGAGACGTTATTCGACCGCTATTTCGGTCACATCCCTTTCAAAGTTGTATCCGATCAGGACGATGGACAGCACGCACATGGTGATACAGATACCCGGTGGAAGACACCACCACCACATCTCGTTGACGAGCCCACCCCGCTCGAGAGCGTATCGGATCATGGTTCCCCAGCTCTTTACCGACGGATCGCCCAGCCCCAAGAAAGACAGCGAGGCCTCCGAGATCATGGCCGAGGCGACGGTGAGCACGAACTTGGAACTGACCACATGGAGGATGTTGGGGGTGATGTCGGAGACGAGGATATACGCGTGCGAGAATCCCATCGACTGGTTGCCCGTCACAAAGGGCATCTCACGGACTTGGAGCGTTTTGGACCGTACGACACGTGCCGTCGTCGTCCACCAGACCAAACCCAGTACCATCATGATGATCCAGTAGCTGGGTCGCGTGAAGGCGACGACGATGATGACGAGCGGAATACGGGGAACCATGAGAACGACGTCCGTCGCCGCCATGAGAAATTCATCCGCGTACCCTCGAAAGTAACCCGACGTGATCCCAACGAGGACTCCGATCAGCGTGGCGATCAGCGCGGTTCCCAAACCCACGAGGATGGAGACTCTCGTGCCGTGAATCAATTCGCTCAATACGTCGTTCCCGATGTCGTTCGTACCCAGCCAGTGACTCGTGCTCGGCGCGGCAAAAGGCTCGAACCTCTCCCATGGATCGTAAGGGGAAACGACATCCGCTAGGATCCCGGCCGATGCAAAGATGATGAAGAGCGTCAAGCCGAGCTTAGCCATATCGTCCTATGTCGAGTTCCCACTCACCCGCACGCGGGGGTCGATCCAACCGTAGAGCAGGTCGGCGACGCAATTCGCCGCAATGACCATTAAGGTGATGACGAGAAACGAGCCCTGGAGGACCGGATAATCCCGTGACATGAGCGCGTCGAAAATGAGTGTCCCCATTCCGTTCATCGAAAAAATGATTTCCACGAAGAGGGCGCCGCTGAAAATGAAGCCGAAATCGAGTGCGATCAACGTCACCAAGGGCGGCGAAGCGTTCTGAAAAACGTGTTTGAAGAGAACCGAAGCCCCCAAAAGTCCCTTCGCACGGGCATAATCGACGTAGAGTCTCTTCTTTTCCTGCAGCACACTTCCCCGCATGATCATGAAGTTCCGCGAAGCCGAAAAGAGAGTGACGGCGGTGGCGGGAAGGGTGAGGTGCTTCAAAACGTCGGCCCACGTCCCTGTCGTGTAGAAACCCTTGAGGGGAAACACGGGGTACTCGACGGCGAAGACGTACAAAAGAATCAGAGCGAGAAAAAACGGCGGTGTCGCATAGAGCATCAAGGCGAGCGCCGTCGCCGCTCGGTCCGGGGGACGTCCCGCGCTCCATCCTGCAAGGGCGCCGGTGAAACCACCCAAAACGGCACCAAGGACGATCGCCGGTCCGACGAGAAGGAGCGTCCAGCCCATCCGACCGGCGACGAGCCCGGTTACGTCTTCGTTGAAATGGTAGGAATAGCCGAAATCCAGGCCTACAACGTTTTGCCAGTACCTCAGATACTGGATGCGTAGCGGTTGATCCAACCCCAATTCCGCCCGAAGAACCTCGATCTGCTCTTCGGAGAGCAGGACGTCTTCTCCCAAGAGGTTGAGGACCGGGTCACCCGGCATGGCTCTGGGGAGGAAAAAGTTGATCGTGGCGATAAGGATTACGGCGAGAAGATACCGGGTGGTCTTTCCGAGTAATCTGGCCATGACTAGGGGCCGATTCTATGAAGATTCAAGAAGGTGTCGATGTTGTAGAATCCGTACAGGGGATCGGGAGCCCATCCGGTGAACACCCGGTTGAAGGGTGTGACGGTTTCGTTCCAGTAGAGCGCTATGGCCGGTAACTCCTCCGCGTAATAGTGCTGAAGCTGATGCGCGAGCTCCCGTAGCTTTCCCGCATCCCGTGTGGACAAGATCGCGTCCGACAGACGCAAAAAGGCCGGATCATCTAGAACGTGTAGCACCCCTTGGCCGCTCCGTCTGGAATCAAAATAACCCGTTGCCCAATTGGCGTGCATGAGCATTCCCCACGGCGTCGTTCGCGTAATCGTCAAATCGTATGCATATTTGTCCTTTTCCGCCATCCAGGTATTGAAATCAACCGACCGTGTGGCGGTCGCTATCCCGATCGCACCGAGATAGTCCTCGAGAAGCTCGGCCACGCGATTCCAATCGGACTGAACCAGGAGTGTGAGTCTCAGGTTCCCCCCGTCGCCGTCGATGAGACCATCGCCGTTCGCATCACGGTATCCACCCTCGTCGAGCAGCCTCTTGGCCCGAGTGGGGTCGTACACCAGTTTTTCGGTCGGCAAGAATCCGTCCATCGCCGGAGGGACGAATCCGCGGTTGGCAACTTCCGCGTACCCCAATGCATCGAGCCGGATGATCTCTTCGTAGTCGACGGCGGAGCAGATGGCTTCCCTGAATCGGCGGTCGGATAGGGGCGGTTTCCTGAGGTTCATGCCGAGAAAGACCAGTCCCATGTTCCGTCGCCGATCGAACGTATAGTGTTCATTTTTTTTCAACCGATCGATATGCGTGTAGGGATAAGTAGACGCGTATTTGTAAAAGGTGTCCAGATCTCCCTTTTCGAGAGCAAAGGCAAGGACGTCCGGCCTCTTGTAGATGTGGATCTCATAGGAATCGAGCTTCGGCCGCCTACCCTTCCATTGAGGGTTCCGTACGAAACGAACGAGGCCCGCGTCGAGGTCGATCCTCTCGATGAAAAAAGGGCCGAACCCCACGTTGATACCGGGCTCGCTGTGTCTCATGGGATCTTCGATTTCACTCCAAATATGCTTGGGGAAAATATTATAGGAAGCGAATTCGAGATCGAGCCGGGTATAGGGCTCGTTGAAGACGAACCTGACGGTGTTACCCTCCTCGACGGACGACTCCACGAGTGCGTCCCGGATCCACCGCATGTTCGGATTGTGCCGGCCCAGGTACTCGACGGAGAAGCGGACGTCCTCCGGGACCAGCTTTTTCCCATCGCTCCAATAGAGGTCGTCGCGGATGGTGAACGTCCAGACTCTCAGATCGTCCGAGACGGCGTATCTCTCCGCCGTGAGTCCTTCCAGTCGTCCTCCCGCGTCAACCTTGATGAGAGGAGGATGGGATATATTGATGAATACGCTGAGGTTGGTATCGGCAAAGATGTTGGCCGAACGAACGACATCCGGCGTTCCTATTCTTAGCGTGGCCTCGGACGTCGCCACGTCCCGAGTCTCGGGACCGCAGGCGAGCAGGCTCAGAAATCCCGTTACTAGAGCGGCTCGCTTGGCACGAATGCAGAGATTCACGATTTCCCCGTGCTTCTACAGGTTGATGACGATGATACCCGCTTCGACGAGTGACCGAACGCCGATGATGAAACCGGCAAGGATGATCACGAGGGAGCTCACGATCGGCAGACGCCGGATGAAGGTTCCTCCGCCGGAAAACCGGTCCACGAGCGGACGAGCCTTGACCATGAGAATACCAATGGCAATGAGCACGGCGGCGAGTCCGAGACTGAAGCTGACGATCAGCATCAAGCCGAAACCAATACGGTGGAGCGCCACGGCCAGTAGCAAAATGACCAGAGCACCGGGGCACGGAACGATGCCACCGGAGATCCCCAATGTCAACAGGCTTGCCAAAGTGACCTCTCTACCAGCGGGATGAATATGATGATGATGATGATGATGATCGTGGTGGTGGTCGTGATTTTCCTCCTCTCCACCCTGGGAGTGCTTGTGAGTGTGTCCCCCGCTCACCAGCGAGCGCGCGAAAAGCCAGCCTCCCAACCCCATGATGAGCAGGCCGGAGCCTGTTCCCAGCCAAGGGAAAATCTTCTCGGGCAGAATGTAATTCGAGGCGAACAGTGTGACGAGACCCAAGATGATGACGCTGAACGTGTGCGTGATCGTGACCACGCCCCCCAAATACATCGCGTTGGCCACGGTGCCTTGATTGCCGATGAGATACGCTGCTACGATCGTCTTCCCATGTCCGGGCTCGAGGGCGTGGGCGGCGCCCAAGAAAAAGGACAGCGTCAAGGCGAGCACGACCAAATCAACGCTCAACTCCTCCGACCGCAACATCTCCTGCAGCGGGAGCGTTTCGGCTTCAACATGCGGCTCGTCCTCATGTCGAGCGGATTCAAGCGGAGTTCCGGCCTGAGTAACCTCTGGAGAAGGTTTCAACACCACCCTCGCTTGAAGGGGAATCCGAGCGGACCGTATATGCACTTGTTTGAGTGCGCCGTCGCCGGAGTCGGCACGGTCGATGTCCACGCGTTCCATCCCCTCGACGACCATCTCGGTGTGAACGAGTCTCGGGTGCGTGTTGGCGTCGCGGTAAACCAGGGCGCACTCCCGCGTGAAGTCCAGGACCTCGGTTGTCAGCCTGAAGCTGAGAGCCAAGGGGCCGGGTGCCACAAGGGAATCGTCGGGTATCATCCGGCCGTGATGCAGCCGAATCGTTATGGGTTTGCCCTCAACCTCGAGCAAGAGGCGACCGGCGATCTCATCGCCGACGGTTTGGAGATAGTCGTTCCGCTCGGACGCCGTGATCGTTCCACTGCCGTCTGCATCCATACGTTTGCGTTGCTCGAAGGCCGATAACTCCCCGAACTGGATCTCATAACGACCGGATAGGCTGCGGTAGGTGATGGACAGATAGGACGACGTCGCGACTTCGGTGCCGTTGAGCTCGTGTGCGTGGCCCGGCGTGACGTTCAGAAGCAGAATCCAGGTCCAGGATAAAAAGCAGCGTTGGAGTCCTCGTAGAACGGCCATCGTCCGGGCACATATATCAAATGCGCGGGTTCTCGACAACAAACGTCGGGCGAAACGTATCGCTCGAACGCCCGGGTGTGACCAGCAATCGCCCGGAAGAGCCGCGCCGCCGCGGTTTGACGCAGGATATGATGATCCGGATGAGGATCATCGAGGAAACCTCCAAAAACGAACGTCTCCTGCTACTCGTCCTGCACCACATTCTAGCCGATGAAAGGTCGCTGGGTTTGCTATGGAGGGAGATAGCCGCTGCTTACGAGGGTCGACTCGACGACGCACCTCCACCTATCCAATACGACGACTACGTCCATTGGCTGAGACAACGCAACCAAAAGGAACGTCACCTCGAGGTCGACTACTGGCGACGGCGACTGGATCCGTTGCCGGATGAACCGAGGCTGCCCTCCTAGAGACGGCACTCCCCAACCACAGACACCGCCGCGCCGAAACGCACGGAACCGGCGATGACCCGCAGCGCGGTCGTCCAACCGGTTGTCTCTCACCGCTTAGGGTTGCGCGCGGAGCCGGTACTCGCCTCGCAGAAGTCCCACAACCGCCGCCTCTCGTCGACTCCCTCCCGGGTCCACGGAAACAAGTGCGTGGGAACGGCCCGCCGGTCGAACCAGAACTTCGCAGTCTCGCCCTGGAGCCGCTCGGCGACCGCCAACCACAATGCCGTGTCCGCTCCCTCCGCTGGAGTACGGAGACGATGGCGCATGATACGCCAAAACCGGGGCAGCGAACGCTCGAGATCCGCGGGGTCGTATAAACGCGCGTGCCGCATATAGCCCGTGCGGTCGAACGAGAAGACGATGCTTCGATCGAGTAGGGAGTCGAGTATGCCCAATGAAAACCCGCTTTTCCTCGCTGAGACAGCGTAGGCAAAGATGCGCCGGGCGTTGCCACCCGATAACGGACGGCGGCGGTTCTCAGAAAATAGCACGAGCGGATCGGTGAACGCAATCTACGGAGCTTTCTTCGTTCGGTCCCGCCACGGGCCCAGTGCTCATACCGTCAAAAAGCGACCGTCGACTCGGGGATGGACGAGCTTTCGCTCCACCGTTGTTGCGCAGAAGCGTTCGAGGATGGCACAAAAAAGGTGCCAGGCACGCTATTCCGCTATAGTCTAGCAGTTCATTCGTCAGCCGAAGTCAGTGAACGATCCAACTTATTCAGGTCAGCGGTAAAGTTTGCCAGTGCCGTCCAGTGTTCTCAAGCGACAACGAGCTCCCAGTCAAAGAAAAGGTGCCAGGCACGCTATTCCGCTATAGCCGAGCAGTTCATTCGTCAGCCGAAGCCAGTGAACGATACAACTTATCAGGCCAGCGGAAAATGCGTTGTCCTGTGTTCTTCGACGGACGGCTCGAGCGATCAGATGCGTCATCCCGTCGGGCGACTTCCTGAGTTCCCTGGCGAGGTCTTTTTCTTTGAGGCCATAGCGTTCAACGCCCAGGATCATCAGTAGCTCGCGCGCCCTCACCAACTCTCGAGACCTCCGGCGCGACCGCAGACCATCGATCTCCACACTGAGCCATTCTGTGCCGCGAGCGACAAACTCTCTCGTCTCTAGGGTCGGTCGCCAAGCGGGACCCAGCTCCTCGCGATTCCGACGTTGTCGCCGCCTCGGCATTTCTCCGACTCGGCCGCCATTCTTATCATAATAGCGGAATAACGTGCCTGGCACCTTTTTTTGCTAGCTCCCGAAGGCTGACGGGGTGAGCATGTAGTACATCACCGGGACCACGACGAGCGTGAACGCAGTGGAGGCGAAGAGCCCGAAGATCAACGCCCACGCCAACCCCGAGAAGATCGGGTCGAGGGTGATCGGCCATGCGCCGAGCGCCGTCGTCGCCGCGGTCAGCAGTATCGGCCGCATGCGTACCGCACCGCTCTCCAGGATGGCCTCACGGAGCGACTTTCCCGCCTCGAGCGATTGCTGAATGAACTCGATGAGCACGATGGAGTTTCGGACGACGATGCCTCCCAGGGCAATCATGCCGATCATCGCCGTTGCGGTGAAGAACACCGGAGTCTCAAAGCCCCCTACCGGCCGGTTCACCATGATGTTGAGGAGCCAGAATCCGGGCAGGATACCGATCGCAGTCAGTGGGATCGAGCTCATCACCACCAGGGGCATGACGAACGATCCGGTCTGGATGATAAGGAGAATGTAGATCCCAATCATCGCTGCGCCGAAGGCGAGACCGAGATCACGGAACACACGGATCGTGATCTCCCACTCTCCCTCCCCGGCCCACTCGGCTCGTATCATCTCCGGCAGGGGCTCCTCTCTAAGCTGGCCGGCGAGATCGATGATGGCTTCTCCCGGGGGCCTTCCCGCCATCTCAGCGAAGACGTACACGACCCGCTCGAGGTTCTTGTGGTAGATCGGCTGATCCTCGTCCACATAACGAAACCTGCCGAGCTCGTCCAGCGGCAGCAAGTCGCCGCTCTGCCCCTTCACCGTCACCCGCCCGAGCTCTACCAGACCCGACCGTTCTTCCCGGGGAAGCCGGAGCCGCACCGGCAACGGTCGCCTCTCCGCCGCCACGTGGACGGTCGCCGGCTCACCACCGGCCAGCGCGAGCCTCAGTGTCCTCACCACCGACTCGGTGTCAATGCCGCTTAGCGCCGCCTTCTCCTTGTCGAGAACGAAGTCGATTCGTTGCCGCGGTGCCTCGGCCGACGTGTCGAGATCGGTGATTCCGGAGGAGGGGTCTCTCGCCATAAGGGATTCGAGCTGGCGCGCGGCAGCGATGAGGTCCGCGTAGTCGCGGCCCAGGGGCCCGTACACCTCGGCCGTCACGGTGGCAATGACCGGTGGTCCGGGCGGAGATTCGACCAGAGCGAGCCGTGCTCCATGTCGCGCGGCAATGCTCTCGAGGTCCCTGCGCAGACGCAGACCTATATGATGACTTTGTTGTTCGCGGAGCTCCTTGCGCGCCAGGTTGATTCGGATGTCCGCCATGTGGGGCTGCTGGCGGAAATAGTAGTGCCGCACCAGACCGTTGAAATCCATCGGCGAGTACGTCCCCACGTACGATTCGAAATCCACCACCTCCGGCACGGTGAAGAGGTACGCCTCGAACTCACGGACGACGCTGTCCGTGCGTTCGAGAGTCGTCCCCTCCGGCATGTCGATGACGAGCTGCAACTCGTTCTTGTTGTCGAAGGGCAACATCTTCATCGGCACCAGCCGCAGCACCACCAAGAGCACGCAGCCCCCAAGCAAGACCACGATTCCCATGAGTAGTGAGATACGCCAGCGTCTGGATTGCAGGAACGGGCGCAGCAGTGCTCCATATACCCGCCGCAGCGCCTCGGATCCCGAATCGCGCTCCTCGGTCGATACGGCCCCTTCCGCCTGGGTCGAGTCTCCTCCGAGTCCCTTGTGACGAAGCAACCGATAAGCCGCCCAGGGTACGACCGATAGGGCGGCCACTGTGGAGAAGGTCACGGTCAGCGGTACGTTGACGGCCATCGGCTCCATGTAAGGCCCCATCATGCCGGTGATAAAGAACATGGGCAGAAAGGAAACGATAATCGTCAGCGTCGACATGATCACGGGAGGGAGAACCTCGCGGACAGCCCAGAGCGTGGCTGCGTAGGGGCGTCGCTTCCGCATCAAGATATGGCGCTGGATGTTGTCGACGTTGGTGATAGGGTCGTCGACGACCAGGCCCAAAGTCAGGATCAGAGCGAACAACGTTACCCGGTTGATCGTGTAGCCGCTGATGTAGTTGACGAAGAGGGCGAGGGCAAAGCTGATGGGCACGGCGAGAGCCACAATGAGTCCCTCCCGCCAGCCCAGCGTGAACACGAGGAGACCGATCACCGTGATCATGGCAAAGGCCAGAGCGGAGAGCAGGTCGTTGACCTTATCGTTGGCGGTGATGCCGTAGTTCCGGGTCACGGTGTATTGGATGTCGACGGGAATAATGGTGCGCTGGAGCTCCTTCATCCGTTCGAGAACCGCTTCGGCCACCCAGACGGCGTTCGTGCCCTTCTTCTTGGATATGGCAAGGGTCACCGCCGGTTGGATCTCCGGCGGGCCTCCGGTGACCGCCGCGGGCAGGCCGATTCTTGATGTGCTCCGGGCTTCCTCGGGGCCGTCGATGACCTCGGCGACGTCACTGACGTAGACCGGGCGCCCGTCGTTTACCCCCACCACCAGGCTCGTCACCTCCTCGGGAGAGGTCAGGAAAGGTCCGCTGATCACCTCGATCCGGCGATCCGTGCGGTCGAAGCTGCCCGCTGATAGAGACGCGTGCGCCGCCTGAAGGGCCCGGAATACCTCCAGCATGCTGACTCCCCGAGCCTTCATGTCTTCCGGATCGAGGACGACTCTCACGGCACGGGCCCGTCCACCCACGATGCGCGTCCGGGACACGTCCGGAACCGCGTCGAGGCGAGCGAGCACTTCCTCTCCGACCCGGCGAAGGACATGATCGTCGCTGGTGGCCGAGTGAAGGGTCAACGTGACGATGGGCACATCGTCGATCTCTACCGGCTTCACCACCCAGCCGGTGACCCCGGGGGGCGCTTCGTCGAGGTGCGACGTGATGCGATTGTGCAGCTTAACGAGAGAATCTTCCCGGTCCTCACCGACAAAGAAGCGCACGGTGACGATCGCCATGTCCCGACGGGAAATCGAGTAGACGTACTCAACGCCGTCGATCTGCCAGAGCAGACGTTCCAGAGGCGTGGCCACGAGCTTCTCGACTTCCTCAGCGCTGGCCCCCGGAAACTGGACGTAGACGTCGGCCAGGGGGACGACGATCTGCGGCTCCACCTCTCGCGGTGTCAGCCAGATGGCAGCACCACCCAGTGCGAGTGCAGCGATGACCATCACGATGGACAGACGACCGCGCAGGAACACGGCGACGATCGCGGGGATCAGGCCGCTGGGCTCTTCATTGTTCGCCATGTCTCTTCCTCAGTCCCAGCCGATCTCTTCACCTTCCCGCAGTCCCGAGAGCACCTCGACTTTACCGTCCCGCGTGCTTCCCAGAGTCACAAAGCGGCGTTCCCATCGCTCGTCCTGCCTGACGCGGACGGTTGCGAGCTGACCAACCCGAACAACCGCCGATTCGGGGATCAGGATCGCCGGCCGTGGATCGAGCTCGCACCGAAGTTTCCCGAACATCCCCGGGTAGACCCCTGCTGTCCGGGGTAGCGAGACCTTGACCAGGAACGAGCGGCTCACAGGGTCGGCCGAGGGCACGATCTCGGTGATGCGTCCCCGCACACTCCGTTCGATTGCGCTGAGGTGTACCTCGACGTCGCGACCCTCGGCCATTTGCGAGCGGATGCGGGAGATCAATCCTTCGCGCACATTAGCCTCTAGACGTAGGTCCTCCGGATCGTGGAGCACCAGTAAGGCCTTGCCGGGGTAAGCGATGTCGCCGGGCTCGGCGAGACGATCCGCGACGACGCCGTCCATCGGACTGTGAAGCGTCGTATACCCGAGTAGCGTCTGAGCCTCCTCGACCTTCTGTTCGGCAACGCTCACCGCGGCATCGGCCTGCTTGCGTCGGGCCTCCGTCGACTCGAGCTGCTCCAGCGTGACGGCTTTCTTCTCGAAAAGGCCCTTGAACCGGTCGTGGGCCGTCGTGGCCAGCTCACGCTCTGCTTGGGCCGAGAGTAGCGCGCTTCTCGCCTGCTCCAGGCGCGCCGTGTACTCGCGGCTGTCGAGGTTGGCCAGAACCTGACCTTCTCTCACCTGGTCTCCCGCCTCCACGCGGACGTCGAGAATTTGCCCCGTGAGCTGCGATGCGACGGTCGTTTGCGACTCGTGAACGCACCGTTCCGACCGCCTCGTACCAGGTGGTCTGAGCTTCCTCCCGAACCTGCAGTGTGTGCTCCGGGATGGGCTCACCTTGTCTTGCCTCGAGCGATCCCGGCTCAATCCGACCGCGGTCGAAGCTACCCGCCATCCACAGGATGAGTATCAGTAGTGCGGCAGCTCCCAGGGCCGGAGGTCCCACACGTCTTACCGTCTCCATGCTCCTACTCCCTTGCGTCGCTCTGAGTGAACCGTCGCGACCCAGCCCTGGCGTTGGTGCCCAGCTTGATTTCCGTTGCCACAAGACCGCTGGCACCGTCACCTTGATGAACCCGACACAGGCTCTGACAGGGTCCCCCGGTTGCAGACGCAATAGTATACTGTAGGCCGCCATCAGAGCGCCAGAGCGCCAAAAAGGTCGGTGAGGACGTGGCTTCGGAATCGGCGAATGGCTCGTGCAAGAGTACTTCCGGTCTCCAATCGGTGTGTCTGTGTTCAATCCCAAGTGGTAACGGCGCGCGAGCCGGACGAGATGCCGCTCGCCTAGGACTACGACACGATTATTGAGGAGCTCTCCACGACAGCTTTCGATCCAGCACTCGGCGGTGCCGCTCCTTCTTGAGCGCCGTCACTTGTTGCCGGAGAGCCAGGTCTTCCATCACAAGGTCGGCTCGGCGACGACACAACGCCCGGAGCGCCCAGGTGCCAAGTGAAACGAGGAAGACAACAATACGAAACATGGCGGTGAAGTTTGCCAGTGCCGTCCAGTGTTCTCAAGCGACAACGAGCTCCCAGTCGAGCGCGGCGACGCCCTGTAGGTGTTCGATTTCAGGGAAGGACGAGTTTTGACGATGGACAGGGCGCTAGCTCAGCTTTGAAAGAAGCTTGGCCTCGAAGCGGACCGCGTCCTGCCCCGTCTTGGCGAAGGTCCACGAGGTTCATTTCGAGATCCACCAGCTTGTCTTCCAGCGCTTTGGCGGCCTCTTTGATCTCTTCATCCTCCGAGAGCCTCATCAAGGTGCGAAGTTGAACTCTCAAGGAAGGTGAAAGTTATCGTCTGAAGGAAAAACCGAAGGCCGGGCTGCTCAGCCGCAGCCCGGCAACCTCCGTTGAGGTGTCCTTCAGGGCAAGTCCAACCTGTCCCTTTTGTACCAGGTACCTTTTAGAAGCGGTCGAGGTTCATGACCTTGGTCCAGGCAACGACGAAGTCGTTGACGAACTTCTCTTTCGAGTCGTCGAACGCATAGACTTCGGCAACCGCACGCAGCTCGGAGTTTGAGCCGAAGATCAGATCCACAGAGGTTCCTGTCCATTTAAGCTCACCTGTTTTGCGGTCAAAGCCTTCATAAACACCCTCAGACTCTTCTGATTTCTTCCACTCCGTGGCCATATCAAGCAGGTTCACGAAGAAATCATTGCTGAGCACGCCGGGCCGGTCCGTAAACACGCCATGCTTCGACTGTCCGCTATTGGCATCGAGCGCACGCAGCCCGCCCACCAGAACGGTCATCTCAGGAACGCTCAGATCGAGCAGGGCCGCCTTATCAACGAGCGCATCGGTCGGCGAATTGTAGTTCCCCTCACCGTAGTAATTGCGGAATCCGTCGGCTCTCGGCTCGAGCAGCGCGAAAGAGTTCACATCGGTTTGTTCCTGTGATGCATCGGCACGGCCCGGTTTAAAAGGAACCTCCACGTCATAGCCGGCATCCTTGGCCGCCTTCTCGACGGCCGCAGCTCCGCCCAACACAATCACATCCGCAAGCGAAACTTTCTTATTCCCAGAGAGCGATTCGTTGAAGGCTTTCTGAATCTCTTCCAAACGCGAAAGGACTTTCGCCAGTTCTTCCGGATTGTTAACTTCCCAGTTTTTCTGCGGCTCAAGGCGCACGCGCGCCCCGTTGGCACCCCCGCGCATGTCGCTCGCGCGGAAGCTGGAAGCCGACGCCCAGGCCGTTCTGACAAGCTCCGGCACGGTCAACCCGGATTCAAGAATCTCTGCTTTCAGCTGCTTGGCATCACTTTCGCTGATCAAATCATGATCGACTTCAGGAATCGGATCCTGCCAAATCATCTCTAAGTCCGGCACATCCGCGCCGATATAGCGTGCGCGCGGCCCCATATCACGGTGCGTGAGCTTGAACCAGGCCCGGGCAAACGCATTTTCAAACTCTTCCGGGTTCTTCAGGAAGCGCTCCGCAATCTTCCTGTATTCCGGGTCCTCTTTCAGCGCAAGGTCCGTGGTAAGCATGATCGGCGCATGAGTCTTACCTTCAATGTGCGCATCAGGCACCAGGTCCGCGGCAGATTCATCGGTCGGAATCCACTGCGTCGCACCGCCGGGGCTCTTGGTCTGCTTCCAGTCAAACTCGAACAAGAACTCAAGATACATATGCGTCCACTCCACCGGAGAAGCGGTCCAGGCGCCTTCCAGCCCGCTGGTGACCGTGTCTTCGGCCTTGCCTTTACCGCAGTCGTTTTTCCAGCCGAGTCCCTGTTCTTCAATCGGAGCACCGCCGGGCTCGGGTCCGACGCATTCATCCGGCTTATGCGCACCATGCACCTTCCCAAAGGTGTGCCCGCCTGCGATGAGTGCCACGGTTTCTTCGTCGTTCATGGCCATGCGGCCGAAGGACTCGCGAATGGCCTGTGCTGCCGCAAGCGGATCAGGGTTCCCGCCCGGCCCCTCCGGATTGACGTAGATCAGGCCCATCTGAACCGCGGCAAGCGGCCCTGTCAACTTCCCCTCTTTGTCGCGGCGTTTCGCATCGAGCATCTTGGTTTCAGGTCCCCAATAGACCAGGTCAGCTTCCCAGTCGTCTTCGCGGCCGCCCGCAAAGCCAAGCGTCTTGAAGCCCATATTTTCCATCGCAACATTGCCTGTCAAAATCATCAGGTCCGCCCATGAAATCTTTGTGCCGTATTTCTGCTTGATGGGCCAAAGCAGCCGCCGTGCCTTATCGAGGTTTGCGTTGTCAGGCCAGCTGTTGAGCGGATCGAAGCGCTGCTGCCCGCCGCCGGCACCGCCGCGTCCGTCAAGTGTGCGGTAAGTACCCGCGCTGTGCCAGGCCATACGAATGAAAAGGGGTCCATAATTACCGTAGTCTGCCGGCCACCAGTCCTGTGAGGTGGTGAGCAAAGTATCAATGTCCTTTTTCAAGGCTTCGAGATCGAGTTTCTTGAATTCTTCTGCGTAGTTAAACGATTCACCGTAAGGATTAGACTCCGGATGATGCTGGCGGAGAGGACTGAGATCGAGCTGCTCAGGCCACCAGAACTGATTTGGTTTTGCTTCACCTTCGCGAAATTGAGGACTTTCCATGGCTGCAGCAGACAGCGAAAAAGTCATGAAGACCGCTATCACTGCAGTCATTAATAAGTTTAAGTTTTTTCATGGCTAATACCCTCCCTGAATTTGTGCCGCTTGCGCAGCGCTTTGCTTAGATATCGGTAAGAAGATAGGAAATTCGATACCCGCTCCCAGCGCGATCATCTTGAATTTCCGACTCTATTGGGCCTGATGATATCCCATTTGGTATGGGTACCGCTAGTCGAATGACCCATTCCGCTCAATTACATGGTGAATCTTCGTTGTAGGATTCCCGCCACACTGCCCGAAGCGGTCTGCCTCAGATCTGTAGCCCAACTTCGCTAGATCCCGTTCCGCCCTATTGACACGCGCTCTCAATCGCGATATCGAGGGCTCTGTACAACAGTCGATTCTAGGAGGGAAGAAGAAATGAACGCTTTTACGGCTCGGTCTCCATTGGGCGTGTGCATCGTCGCACTACTCTTGTTGGGTCTTACTCCAACGTCGGCCTCAGCCCAGAGCGCCCAAGACGTTCGGCGAGCTGGCGGAAGGGCCGTACAACCGGCTCGTCATCAGGGGTGCCATGGTGATACCGGGGTGGGGCGGACCCCCAATTGGTCCTTTCGATATCACCGTCGAAAAGAACATCATCAAGGAGATGATTGCGTTCGACCCGGTCAGCGCGGAGCGAAGGGGCGAGACCGATCGTCCAACCGGTGATCGCGTGATCGACGCCACCGGCATGTACGTCCTGCCGGGATTGATCGATCTTCACAACCATATCCGCCAGGAACCGATGGAGATGGAATATTTGCATTACTTACGACTGGCGCATGGAGTCACCACGTATGTTCCTGCAGCCGATCGTGGTTTGGACCAGGCATTAGAGCAGAAACGACTCAGTGCAGAAAACAAGATCCTGGCGCCACGCCTGTACCCTCTTTGTAGTTGGGGTGAGGATTTGGAGCACGATCCGTTGTTCATGGAAGATCCGGCCAACGCTCCACAAATCGCCCGCGAGATGGTGGATAGAGGAACACCGATCGTTTACCTCAATGGGATTGCCTGGAATCGAGATCTTTTCGGTGCGGCCACGAAAGCGGTCTGGGACGCCGGCGGAGTGACAGCCGTACACATTCCACCATCGGCAACGGCGGTCATCGACGCGGTCGAAGCGGCTCGACTCGGTGTCACGATGATCTTGCATCACTATGGGTACGCGGAGTCCGCACTCGACCGGACCGTCCAGGATTTTCCTCGAGACTACAACTACAACAACGAGAACCACCGCTTTCGTCATGCCGGCGTCGTGTGGCAGGAGGCCAACAGAACGGCTAAGGAACGCTTACTTACAGAGGTAGCGGAGGATCTCGTCAAATACGGCGTAACCATGCTCTCGACCCGCGTAGTCTACGAAGCACAACGGGACTACCTGCGAGCTATGAGTCTACCTTGGCATGAAAGGTACACCCACCAAGAGCTCGTCAAATGGAACGGGCCCAACCCCGCTTACCACGGTGCCTTTCAATACGACTGGACATCGGACGATGAGCAAAGTTGGTACGAGGCCTTCGATCTCTGGGGGGACCTGATCTACGAGTTCAACAATCGAGGTGGCCGCGTCGCCTACGGTACGGATGACGCCTACATTTTTGCCACTCCTGGATTCTCGAATGTCAGGGAGCTACAACTCCTGCGCGAGTCGGGAATGCACACGTTGGAAGTGATCAAGTCGGCGACACTCAACAGTGCCGAGACCATCCGTTTGAAGAACGTGGGGCTCGTCCATCCTGGGTACTTGGCCGATCTCATCATCGTGGACGGGAGCCCTCTCTATAACCTCCGTTTCCTTTATTCTTTCGGTGCTTTGAGATTGGACAAAAACGGCAAGATGATCCGCACCAACGGAATCGTTCATACAATAAAGGACGGGATTGTCGTCAACAACGCCCGCATCATGGAAGAAGTGGCACGGATGGTCAAGAAATCGAAGGAAGGAGCCGCACCCAACCCGGTTACCGCGCCTTTTGTGGTCAAGTAACGCATTGAAAAAAGGGGGACAGGCCCCTTTTTTCTACCTGTACTTTCCGATGATGTTACTCGTAGTGCTTGAATTCCGGCCAGATGCTTTTCAGGGGCACTCGGGGCTCACGGCAAAGGTAGATGGGTAAGTTGTTCCGCCACGGCATGGCGTAGGGATGTCGAAAGACGCGCGCTTCGGTGACATCGTCGAATATACCGTTCAAGACCTCCTCGTTCAGACCCATCACGATCACGATCTCACCGGTGCGCTCACCGGGGCCCCAGAGCCAATAACTGTTGTGACCTGATATCGCCTTCGGCAGACCGTAGCGCGAACCGAAAACGTCAATGGCGCCCGCCTGAGGGTACGCCATTCCGTAGATGATACATCGTGACTGCTCCTCGGCACTGAGCTCCTGATAGACCTCGGCCACCAATTCCGTCAGTTCCTCGTTGCCGAACATGTCGGCGTAGTGCTGTGGGAGGGGTCCTACATCCTTATTCTCTGAGGAGCCGAGGGGGCCGCCGAGGACGAAGCTCTGGTAACGAATGAAGGTCTCCACAGGCAGAACCGGCAGGGTCATGGGCGCCAGAGCGGCTCCACCGATCGCGAAAACGGAAACAACGATGACTGCCGGCCAGGAACGCCGAGCCCGCGACAAGAGTTGCTCGAAAAAGACCGCACCGCCGGCCACCATGAGAGGATAGATGGGGCCCGCGTAGTACGGTTTTGCATTCCGCGTCAATAACACGGCGAGGAAGGCCAGATACATCCAGCCAAAGAGTCGGTATGGTCTTCCTCTTCTGGAAACGAGAAAGAACCAAAGGCCGAGCAGCAAAAGGACGAAGTTCAAAGGGTGGATTTCGAGGATCTGGACAAAGAGGAACTCGGACACGGCCATCGGCCGGTTCTTGATAACCGTGGCGTTGTGCATGAACTCGAGCGTGGGCCACTCATGAACCATTTGCCAGATGAGGTGTGGCAAGAAGAGGGCGAGCGCGATCCCCCCGGCCAACCAAGGCCAGGGTGTCCGAAGGTGCCGTCGCTCGACGGTGAGAAGGAGGCCAACTGCAAGCCCGAAACCGAAAAAGAGCACCGAGATCTTGTTCTCGAGTCCGATGCCGAGCACTAAGCCAAGAACGAGCCAGAGCGTCGGCACGGATAGCCCGTTGCGGTCGCCGTTGTCACCAACCGCAAGACCTGCGGTCTCGTTCGTCGATGCGACCTCGCTCCCCCGATCCATCGCCCGTCCGCGGTTGATGATTTGGACCACGAGCCAAGCGGCCAGTGTCCAGAGCAACGCGTCCAAGGCATTCATCGAGAGAATGGTATTCATGAATAAAAAGAGGGGGGAGATGATCACCGCGAGCCCGGCCAGAAGCTGAGCGAACCGTCCACCCCCGAGTGAGCGGGCGATCAGGCCGGCGAGAAACACGGTTGCCGCACCGGCGAGGGCAGGAAACAGCCGCAAGGCGAAAAGTGAATCGCCCAAAAGGGCTCGGGTCAGCCACGTGACGAGTGCAATCATCGGCGGATGATCCACGTAGCCGAAGTCGAGGTGCTCGCTACAAGCGATGTAGTAGAGCTCGTCGATGAAGTAGCCGTAGTTGCCGTTGGTCAGAAAGTGAAGCAGGAGCTTTGCCGCGGACAACGTGAGGAGGACAGATGTAGCGATAGCCGGCAATCCGAGCTCTCGTCTCTCTGTCATTATGGGAGTCATGAACTTCAGCTTCCCGACAAGATCCTACGCCTTGAGCGAGGTCCAGGCAAACCGGGACACGTCGTTCTGTGTCATTGTGTTTCCACCCCGCCGCATAGTAGCATCGCCCGATACAAAGTGGCCGGTCACCTTTCTTCGGAGGACTGAAATGAGAGAGCTCGTTCACCGCTACCAAGAACAAGGGCTTTCCCGCCGTGGTTTCCTGAAGGGAATGGCAGCGCTCGGATTCAGTGCGGCGGCGGCCGAAGCAGTATTGAAGCCCGTGGAAGCCTCTGAGCTTACACACCTGGGCGCCGCGGATGTTTCCCGGGTCGTAGGTACCGGGGGTGATTTGATGGTGGCCCAAGCCAAAGCGGCGGGTGTGGAGTATTTGTTCACTAACCCAGGCTCGTTCGAGGTGGGTTTTTTCGACGCCTTCTCCGACACGCCCGGTATGCAGCTCATCATGGGACTGCACGAAGGGGTCGTGACCTCCACCGCGGATGGCTACCACCGTATCAGCCGAAAGCCCGCCCTGATAAACGTTCACGTGATTGCGGGCACCGCCCAAATGGCCGGCCAGTTGTACAACGCGAGCCGAGACGGCTCGGCCCTCGTCGTCACCGCCGGCCTGAACGACAACGAGGTTTGGAGCGACGAAACGACACTAGGTCCCCGTCCCGGCTACGATCAGAAAGAGGTCAACCGCCAGTTCACCAAGATCTCCTGGGAGGCCAGGCAGGCGGATAGCCTCGCCCTCATGTTGAGACGGGCATTCAAGGTGGCAACGACCGAGCCCGGAGGCCCCGTCTACCTCGCCACCGCCAGCTACGCCCTCGAGGGCAAAGCCAAGGGCGACATCCTCCCCGCCGATCGGTTCATGCTCCGCGGCCGCATTCGGGCCGACGAGAACGCCATCGAAGAAACGGCCCGCCTCCTGATTGAGGCACGCCGTCCCTTGATGGTGGTCGGAGACGGCGTCTGGAAGTCCGGCGCCCAGCAAGAGCTCCTTCAACTCTCCGAGCAATTGGGACTGGCGGTAACCAGTGGCTCCCAAGGATTTCAGAATTTCCCCACGCACCACCGTCACTACCTCGGCCGGTACAGCGTTCAGTCCGAGTATGTCAAGAAGGGAGTCGACTTGATCCTCTGTGTCGGCTCGAGAGATTTCGGCGGACGGACGATTCCACAAAACCCGGAGGTACCCTCGGATGCGGCAATAGTCCGGATCGGAATCGATCCCTCGTCGATGAGTCGCAACTATGCCACCGATCTCGCCCTGGTCGCCGATGTGAAAGAGACACTCGAGGATCTGAGCGCCGCGCTCGAAAGCATGATCACCGAGGAGAAAATGACAGCCCTCGCGACGTCTCGATCCGAAGAAGTCCGCGCCATCGCTTCGGCTCAAAAAGCCAGAATCGAAAACGAAGCAAGGAAAAACGTCGGCCAAAATCCCGCCCACCCGGATGAGCTCGGTGCCACACTGGCCAAAAACATCGACTCCGATGCCATCGTGGTGAGCGAGAACTTGACCGGTAAGTACGACTTCTTCTCATTCGGTTTCCGCCCTGGAGAGCCCATGTGGCTCAGCAACACGGGAATGTCCCTCGGCTGGGGCATTGGCGCGTCCATCGGTGCGAAGTTGGCCGCTCCCGACAGGCAGGTCGTCTGCTCGATTGGAGACGGCTCTCTCATGTACAGCGCCTCGGGCTTTTGGACGCAGGCGCGTTATTCCATACCGGTCCTGACCGTGGTCTGGAACAACAAAAACTACCAAACCGTCCGGCGAGCCTATTACCGCTACAAAGGAAAGATGGCGTCGAGCGGCCACTACGTCGGAATGTACCTAGGCGAGCCCGATATCGACTTCGTCAAGCTGGCCGAAAGCCAAGGCGTACCCGGCGAAAAAGTCGAGCAAGGCCACGAGCTTGAAGCTGCACTCCGCCGAGGCATGGATGCCACCCGCTCCGGCAGTCCCTACCTCGTCGACGTGGAAACTGCCCGCTACAGCGGTGGCGCCGAATCCACCTGGCACCAGAAGTTCTCTCTGGCGGACGTGAGGAAGCGTAAGGCGTAAATCCTCGTTTGACGCGCGTTTTTGACCTCACCCTGCTTACTTGCTCATGCCAAGGGTTCCGGGAGTTCTTATCTGTTCAGGGAAGTCCGCGGAGCAAGACCCAGCGAGCCTAGGCAGCGAGTCGGGTGTAGTGATCAAGTGTTGTTCGTCGCTCTGTCACTAGGGAAGCATGAACGTCAGGTCCTACTAAAATATCTTCAGCCGCGGCATGTGCGGATTGAGATATGTCGTTGTCCGGTAGACCGACCGTTGACTGTGTTCTGTTATCTCTTTGTTTGTGATTTCTTCTCTTCCCTGCTTCCCGATGATCACCACTTCGTCGCCGATGGAAAGTTCGTCTGAGCCGGTAATATCGACAAATGTATGATCGGCAGAAATAAAAGCGCTGACGGGATACCTGCGTCCCCTGATCAGAACATCAGCCTTACCGGAAACATTGGGTGAAAATCCGTCGTAATAACCAACCGGCAGCAAAGCAAACAGTGTGTCTTTTTCGATAGGATGTTCATTGTTCCAACCGATATCGGTGCCGGCCGGCGCTTTCTTTATCAGTATCACACGCGTCTTGAATGACAAAACCGGCTTCACATTCATGTTGGGGAGTGGTTCCAATCCGCAAAGACAATTGCCCGGCCGTACCATATCCATGTAGGTCTCAGGATTTTCCGCGACATCTTTAGATGAAGCGGAATGACGGGTTCCCAGGAAGATGCCTTTTCTTTCGGCTGCATCACAAATACTCTCAAAATCCCTTATCTGTGAAGGTATTCTCTTTTTGTCGGTCATGACGGTCATAACACCCTCAATCTTTATCTCGGGCATTGCGCCTACTTTTTCTATGAACGCGCCGGCTTCGTTCATGGGAATACCTATGCGGCCGAGACCGGTATCCATCTTAATATGCACCTTGACTTGTTTTTGTTGTTTTCGCGCCTCCTCGGCAAGAAGTTCTACCGCATCGGTGTAAACAGATTGACTTATGCCATGCTTGACTATGTCGACTGCTTCCAACCGCGAAAACGGGCCGAGATTTAGCACCATGTCTCCGATTTTTTTCTCTCGGAGAGATACCGCTTCCCAGACTTTGACGACGCCAAAATGAGAGATTCCGTTATCGGCCATACCTTGAGACATTTCTACAAGCCCGTGACCATAGGCATTGCATTTAACAACGGCCAGAATCGGCCTGTCTCCGACACGTTTTCGCGTTTCCTGAATGTTCCAGGCCAAATTCTTCATGTCCAATTCAATCCACGGATCACACTGATCTTCAGGAGCGGGTGAGACAGCGAAATCGTCTGGAAACTCACTACATCCGGTTGACGCGCGTTGTTCACCGGAGACACGACGAGGATTGGTGAATTGCGATAGCGTCGCTCCGAGCGTTCCTATGCCGAGCGTGCCAAAGAAACTTCTCCTTTTCATAACCGTCGCCTTTCGAGTTCCAAACAAGTTGGCAACAAAATGGGTGGACTACTCTTTGTAGAATCTAACCTTGCCGCTCAACACATCCTCCCAACGGATGGGGTCGGTAGGCACGAGCTCGTGTCTCTCTGTGGGAATGAGTGCCTTTAGCTGCAGCTTGATGTTTTCATAGCTCCGCTCCAAGGATTCGATTCGTGCCCGTCCCAATGCGGAAACGAACCGGTCGTTTCACGGACGATTTCCGTATGGCGTCGAGATTATCTCAATTACACCGCTTTTTTGCACCCTTGCAGACCTTCCCGGCGGGGGGGGTGACAAAGAAGAGGATAACCACTATGCTGTTGGTTGAACTGGCGTTGCTTTGGCGTCGTACCCCTTTTAGAACAAGAGAATAATGGGCAAAAAAGACAAAGGTAAACGAGCGAAGTCTTCGAAGAATCAAGCAGACGGGAACAACCGTCTGTCAAAAAAGGCGTATGAGAAGGAGATGTACAAGCTCCATGCCGAGCTCGTAAAACTCCAGTACTGGATCGTCGAGAACAACTACCGCGCCATTGTCGTGTTCGAAGGGCGTGATGCGGCGGGGAAAGGCGGTGTCATCAAACGCATCACCGAAAGAGTGAGCCCTCGCGTTTTCCGATCCGTCGCCCTGCCTGCACCTTCTGATCGAGAAAAAGGCCAAATGCACGGCCAACGGTATATATCGCAATTCCCCAGTTCAGGTGAAATCGTCATCTTCGATCGCAGTTGGTACAATCGAGCCGGTGTCGAGAAGGTCATGGGTTTTTGTTCCAACAAGGAATACGACTCGTTTCTGAAGGCGGTGCCGGTCTTCGAAAAGATGATCGTGGAAAGTGGTATCCATCTATTCAAATACTGGTTCGACGTCAGCATGGAGGAGCAGGAGCGCAGATTCTCGGCTCGCATCAAGGACCCGCGCAAGACATGGAAGCTCAGCCCGATGGACGTAGAATCTTATAGACGGTGGTATGACTATTCCAGAGCACGCGATGCCATGTTCGCCGCCACCGATACAAAGGACGGGCCCTGGTATGTTGTGCGGGCGGACGACAAAAGACACGCGCGGCTGAATTGCATCGCCCATCTCTTGAGTCAAATCCCCTACAAGGATATTCCGCGGAAACAAGTACGGCTGGGCAAGCGCAATCTGAAAGGCAAATACGACGACCAAAAGACACTGGCGCAGAGAAAACTCATACCTGAGAAATTTCCGCTGTGATTCACCCCCGGCGCCGGAAACAGCCGCGAGGAAACGCGTACCGACGTAACAGATAACGACAGGCGGCAGGCTACGCCGTGCAACTCAACGGCTTCTACTGATTGTTGACCCGAATGCTGTATTGTCCGCTCCGAGCTCCGTGCAGACGCTCGAGGCGATTAGGAGAGTACGACGCGACCCAGTCCGTATCAACTCGCTCTGAGGAGTGGTTTGGGAAGCAATTTTAGCCGATTGGCAGCTATATAAAGATCCATCGCCTTCTGAGCATTCAACCAAAACCCCGGCGTAGTTCTGAATGTGGCACCGAGTTTCAGAGCCATCTCCGCCGTCACCGAAGTACGACCGTTCACAATCCTATTGACGACCTTGACGTCGCACCCGAGGTGATCTGCGAGTTGTTTCTGTGTCATGCCAAGCGGCACCAAGAACTCCTCCTTGAGGATTTCTCCGGGGCTCGTTGGTTTGCGTAGCCTTCTCTTTCGATTCATAAACCGTTCTCTCAGTGATAATCTCGAATATCAACGTCCACCGGACCCGCTTCCGTCCAGCGGAATACTACCCGCCACTGATCATTGATCCTGATGCTATGAAAACCCTTGAGCCCCCCCTTTAGAGCCTGGAGCCGGTTTCCTGGCGGGGACGCAAGGTCACTCAACGCTTCGGCATAGTCAAGCACGTCGAGCTTCCTCGCAGCAATTTTCTTGACACCGGACCACCCGACACGTTTGCTGAGTCGGTCCTCCCTGAAGAACCGTTCAACCGATAGTTCAGCGAAGCCCTGGATGGCCACAGGCCATTATACCATAACGAGGTATACCTGATAAAGGTATTTGCCTTCTCTGGACACCGAGCGTGCATGGCAATCTGCAGCTTGTTCCCTAAACCGACACCTCATGGCTTCAAATCAACACCTTGTTCCTTGAATCAACATCTCATGCGAACAGACGAGCTTCTCGAGACGGCGGTGGAAGCTTTGGCGCCTCGCTTCAGGCGCCACCCGATTGTTGGAGGAGCTTTGCCACGAGTCCGGTCCAACCGGTTTGATGGCTGGCGCCGAGGCCGGCTCCGTTGTCGCCGTGGAAATACTCGTTGAAGAGAATGAGGTCCCGCCAGTAGGGATCGTCTTGGAACTTCGACATTCCGCCGTATATGGGGCGTTTACCGGAGCCATCGCGAAGGAACAAACGGGTCAAGCGTCTCGAGAGCTCCTTGGCGACTCCCTGGAGACTCAGGAAGTTACCCGAGCCGCTCGGGCACTCCACTTGAAGATCATTTCCATAATAATGATGGAACTTCTGGAGCGACTCGATGAGCAGATAGTTAACGGGAAACCAGATCGGCCCCCTCCAGTTCGAGTTTCCGCCGAACAATCCACTTCGAGACTCTGCGGGCTGATAACCGATGGTGAAGGTCTGCCCGTCTATGGACAGACTGTAGGGGTTGGCTTCATGGAACTTCGAGAGAGACCGAATCCCGAAAGGAGACAGGAACTCGTTCTCGTCGAGCATGTAGCGAAGCACGCTGACGAGGCGGTCTCGGGTCAAGAACGCCGTCATGTATCTCTGACCCGCGCCCGGCACATCGATACGCGCCATGTTGCCGCTCAAATGAGGCCGGTTCTCCACGAACCAGCGCATGCGTCGGTGAAATTCCGGCATCTCCTCCAGTGTCTCGTGTTCCAAAGTCTCAACGGCCAATAGCGGCATGAGTCCCACGAGAGAACGGACTTTGAGCTGCCGGATGCTGTCTTCCGGCAAGTGCAGTGCGTCGTAGAAGAAGCCGTCGGTGGGGTCCCACAGACTGTGCCCTTTTCCGCCGCAGTCGGTCATCGCATTGGCGATCGCCAGGAAATGCTCGAAGAACTTTGTGGCCAGGTCCTGATAAACGGGATTGGCCTTCGCGAGCTCCATGGCGATCTTCATCATTCCCAGGCTGTAAAAGCCCATCCAAGCGGTACCATCAGACTGGTCGATGTGACCGCCCGTGGGTAGCTCAGCGCTTCGATCAAAAAGGCTGATGTTGTCGAGGCCGAGAAAACCACCTTGAAAGATATTGTTGCCGTCAACGTCTTTTCGATTGACCCACCACGTGAAGTTCAAGAGCAGCTTGTGAAAGACCCCTTCGAGAAAGCCCCGGTCGGGCGTTCCCTTCTGTTTCGCATCGATCTTGTAGACCCTCCAGGTGGCCCAAGCGTGAACCGGGGGATTGACGTCGCCGAAGGACCATTCGTAGGCGGGGATTTGTCCGTTGGGGTGCATGTACCATTCCCGGGTCATGAGCAGAAGTTGCCGCTTCGCGAAATCGGAGTCCACCATCGCCAGGGGCAAACAGTGAAAGGCCAAGTCCCAGCCCGCGTACCAGGGATACTCCCACTTATCCGGCATCGAGATGACGTCGAAGTTGTTGAGGTGCTGCCAGTCGTGATTGCGACCGTTCCGGCGAGACTCCGGTGGCGGGGGCTGTCCCGGGTCACCGTTCAGCCATTGCTCGACGTCGTAGTAGAAAAGCTGCTTCGACCAGAGCATGCCGGCAAAAGCCTGCCGCTGCACCCGCTTCTCGTCATCGCTGAGTGTCGGTTTCTGGACAGACTCGTAGAACTCATCCGCTTCGGCGATACGCTGCGCGAAGACGGCATCGAAACCCTCGAAGGGCAGCTTGCGGGCTGTCGTCGAGAGACGGAGGCGAAGCGACTCGGGTCTGCCCGGCTGCGATGTTGCCTTCATAGAGCGCGGCTGCCTTGGTGCCTTGCATTTCCGGATTCACCGCGGCCCCGTCCCCGTCGACGAGGTAGCGGTGAAAGCCGTCTTTGACATACGGGCTTGTGCTCGAAGCACCGTGAGAGCCGCTCGGAGTTGCTCTCGTTCTCGGTGAAGAGGAGCTCAGTGGCTCCTTCGGCATCCAGGTAGTAGGTGCCGGCGGCGGGGTGGATCGCTTCCAGCGATTTCGTACGGGAGCTCCCCTTCGACGCCCTCATCAACGGTTTTCCCGCTACATCCCCCATCGGACCTGCTTCGTAGCCCCAGCTCCAGGTGTTACGAAACCAGAGCGTCGGCAGAATGTGGCAGGGGGCCGCGTCGGGCCCGCGGTTAGCAATCGAGATGCGTATCAGGATGTCGTTTTCGTCCGCCTTGGCGTACTCGACGAAGACATCGAAATAACGGTCCTCCGTAAAGGCCCCGGTGTCGAGAAGCTCGTACTCGAGCTCGTCAAAGCCCCGCTTGCCGTTCTCCTTCACCAAATCCTCATAAGGAAACTCCGCCTGGGGATACTTGTAGAGCATCTTCATGTAGCTGTGGGTCGGAGTGCTGTCGAGATAGAAGTAGACCTCTTTGACATCCTCACCGTGATTCCCCTCTGAGCCCGTGAGGCCAAACAGGCGTTCCTTCAAGATCGGATCTCTGCCGTTCCACAAAGCGAGAGCAAAGCACAAATGCTGCTTCCGATCGCTGATACCGGCCAGACCGTCCTCGTTCCAACGGTAGACCTTGCTACGCGCGTGGTCGTGGGGGAAGAAGGCCCATGCTTCGCCATCAGGGCTGTAGTCCTCTCGGACGGTGCCCCAGGAGCGTTCGCTGAGATAGGGGCCCCAATTCTTCCAGTTGGACTTTCTCTCGTGGTAGGACTTCAGGCGTTTGTGCTCTTCGGTTGTGTTCATCTCCTGTTCCTCATTCCGCTATCTTCTCGAAGCCGAGCACTACCGTATGGAACTTCACCGAGCGGTCCATGTCGTGGACCGTCATCCCGACGGCGCCGACACCTAAGACGCTCGCGCCCGCAAAGTTCAACGTCACCGCTGCGCTGATGTGGGCCCCAGACTGCTGCCCCCACGGAGAGTAGATGACCCCCACCGCCGTGAGGCCCATCGCTAGCCCCATGAGGTTTCTCCGGACCAACGGATTCTCGATAGCGCCCCTCACCGGGGAGCCCGGGTACTCCAATTCGGAGACTTCCGGGCCAACCTCTTCGACTTGCCCCAAGCTCTCATGCCCCATGATTAGAAACTCATCGCCCTTCGGAAATGCCCGCAATGCCGATGACGGTTATTCTGGCTCACCTCGTCTACGGTGTCATTCTAGGTCTTGCTACACGGCGATATGTGAGGGACGAGGGTTGGCTTCTTGGGAGAGACGATATTCTGATTCTCACGATGAAGATACCGTGAAGTGCAGGATGAATGCGGAGCGCGGGCGGTGATCTACCAATGGCAACAATCCGCTCGTTCAGGCCGCAGGTGAGAGCATAGCTAGTGGTGCTCCCGCTCGAGTTCGGGAAAACAAATGAAGGTGCAACGAGCTGTGACTAATTCAGTTCCGCGGTATCTAAGTAAGTTGAGGGAGGATGCCAGCACCGAAAACAACAACTACCGGCGCCTCCGCCGGGAACGGACACGCCCGGCATCCGTCATTCCGTAACAATTTTCATTCGACTGGAGTAGAGGTCTTTGATGGAAATCACGACGCAGACCACCACGAATACATCCGACGTCTTCAGAATCGACCCTTGGGACGAGTTCAACCAGACCACTGTCGCCAACGTGCACCCCCCTGATTGGGTGAACCCGGAACCGAGCGGACGTTACAACCTCGTCGTTCTCGGCGCGGGCACTGCCGGTCTGGTATCGGCCATCGGTGCGGCGGGGCTCGGAGCTAAGGTCGCCCTCATCGAGAAACACCTGATGGGAGGTGATTGCCTAAACGTCGGGTGTGTACCTTCGAAAGCGCTCATCCGAGCGGCTCGCGTTGCGGCCGACGTCCGTAGGGGCGAAGAGTATGGTGTACGCGTTCGTGGCGAGGTCGAGGTCGATTTCCCCGCCGTCATGGAACGCATGCGGCAGCTCCGGGCCCGCATTAGCAAGAACGACTCGGCCCATCGCTTCCGGGACGCGGGCGTCGACGTCTTCATCGGTGAAGGCAAGTTCATCGGCCCCGACCGCATCGAAGTCGGCGGGAAAACGCTCCGTTTCAAAAGAGCCGTCATCGCCACCGGTGGACGCGCTGCAGCTCCTCCCATCGAGGGGATCGAAGAAGCAGGGTATCTCACCAATGAAACCGTGTTTTCTTTGACCGAGCTTCCCAAGCGTCTTCTGGTCATCGGTGCAGGCCCCATCGGATGCGAGCTTTCTCAGGCCTTCGCTCGATTCGGGACCGAAGTACACCTTCTCGAATCGTCGGGTCAGATCCTCACTCGCGAAGATCCCGACGCGGCGGAGCGCGTGGAAAAGGCCCTACGGCGGGATGGTGTTCACATCATCTCGAAAGCTGTAAGATCATCGGAGTCTCCAAGCAGGCCGGCGAAAAAGTGGTGGAGCTCGAGTGCGATGGCGCGTGTCGATCGATTTCCGTCGACGAGATTCTCGTTGCGGTGGGAAGGGCACCCAATGTCGACGGGATTGGACTCGAAGAGGCCGGCGTCGAGTATCACCCCCGTCGTGGAGTCGTCGTAAACGATCACCTTCAGACCTCGAATCCGAAGATCTTTGCTGCGGGCGATTGCTGCTTCAAGTACAAGTTCACCCATACTGCCGACGCGCTTGCCCGCATCGTGATCCAGAATGCTCTCTTTGGCTTGCCGTTCATGAAGAAAAAGGCGAGCGCCCTGACCATCCCCTGGTGCACCTACACGGATCCCGAGATTGCTCACGTGGGTTTGTACGAGAAGGACGCGAAGGAAAATGGAATTCCCGTTCAGACCTTCGTTCAAGAGCTCGAGGACGTCGACCGAGCCATCCTCGACGGATCCGACGAGGGTTTTATCAAAGTACACGTCAAGGAAGGCACCGACGAGATCCTGGGCGCCACGATCGTAGCCTCCCACGCCGGTGAGATGTTGAGTGAGCTCACGCTGGCCATGAATGCCGGCGTTGGCCTCGGCACCATCGCCGGCACCATTCATCCTTATCCAACGCAGGCCGAGTGCATCAAACGAACCGCCGATGCCTTCAACCGTACCCGTCTAACGCCTCGAGTGAAACGGCTCTTTGAAAGATGGCTGTCGTGGACGCGCTGAGATAGAAAGGAAAAAAGTCTGAATGAGCCCCCGTGCCCTGTCCGACCTTGCTGAGTCCTCGCGCGCAGGGGAAGAACCTAGCTCTGCGTGTTCATCTAGGACGCGACGTAGGAGCCGACCTCCAACCTTCTCGTAGCTTCCGAGCTCGGCGTACGGCCCATGGAATGTCTGGTCATCGAGGACTCACCCACCGGAGTACAGGCGGCGCAGGCTGCGGGCATGGAGGTTATTGCCGTGACCACCCCGTTCACGCGGCAGTCTTTTCGAGAGAAAGCTCTCTTGGATCAACGCTGGGTTGTGGAGGACCCCGCGGAGCTTCCCAACACGATGTGGCAGAGGCTCCTCGCCCACCAGCGTGAGACACATGGAGGCGCAACGTACCGGCCATGATGACTTGCAGAGAGTTCGAAGACTTCATTGCCGACTATGAAGATGGGGTGCTTCCCCGATTCACGACTCAACGTAGACACACGATATCTCGCGCAACCCTCCGGGCTATCCGTCCGGAACGAACTAATAATGACGAAGGACACCCCGTCCAAAGATCACAGCCTCACAATCTCACAAAGACCCGATTTGCTCAGAAGAGTGTTGAAGACTGCGCACCATACCGACAGGCAGCGGGAGTTCTTGGGTTGGGTCACGCTTCCATCGAGCTCGGTCCGGACCGAGCCCATCGTCGGCCCGGTTGCCAACAATATAAACGGCTGCAGGCTCGGAGACGCGGCCTGCAGAACGGCGATACCGCTCTATCACTTCCTTGCCATAGTCCCGCTCGGCGAGATAACCTTGGAACCAACGTCCCCACCCTAACACGCTCGATATGGTGCTGAGCGGACGAAGGCTGGCCCTAGTCCACGTACGCCGCCAGATGGCTTTGAGCATCCTGGTGTCAGGGTCCCGGTCGCTGACTTCAACCGAGCCTGCCGCGTGTTGGCGTTCTCCTGGTACAATCTAATGAGAGATGCTTTCGGGAGAATAATCCGGACAGAAAACCCAAACAGGTGATACCTCAACGTTAACTGAAGGAGTGGGGACCATGCGTAGCTTTGGAATCTTACTCGCCACCCTGCTGGTTGGTTTGCCTCGCCTCGCGACGGCAACATCGCCTACCATGGAAACGCAACAAGAACGGGCACAGGCGTTCCTCGACAAGCTCCAGGGGCTCGATGCCGAGGAGCTCGCCGCTGCCGTCAAGGAGATCGCTGCGGGAGATCCTGATCCGCTGCCGACGGTTTTCGTCGGCCTGATCTTCTGGCTTAGCCCACACACAGAACGGGCGGCGCAGCACGGCTTTCCGGATCCGAGGCTCGACCAGGCTGTGTCAGATGCGGGGCGTGCCATTGCCGGGCTGGGCTCAGCCTACGCCGAACAGATCGCCAGTCTCCTGGTCGCCGAAGACTCCGACATCGTACATGACACGCTCTGCGCCTCGGCTTTGGAGGCATTCGGGAACCGGGCCGAGGAGGCGATACCGATTCTCAGGAAGGCGTTGGACTCCGAGTCCTACCGTGTCCGGAACAACGCCGCTGTGGGATTGGCGGCGATCGATGGCCCTGACTACCCAACCCTTCTAGCCGCGCTGGAGTCCCCAAGGCGGGACGTCCGCTCGTCAGCCGTGTGGGGTCTGGGGAAGACCGGATCCGCTCGCGCTCTCGAGCCTCTCATGAAGGCTCTCGAGGATCCCGAACTGGCATCGGTCGCATCCGATGCTATTGGCACGCTTGGCCCAGTGGCGGCCCCAGCTTTTCCCGTCCTCCTCGCTTCTGGCCGCGTCTCCCCGTCGAACCTCGCCAAGATCGGGGACACGGTGATTCCCACCTTGATGAATGCCCTCGAGAGCGAAGACGAGGAGCTTCGGGACAGGGCCGGAGCAGCTCTTACCGGAATGGGCGACGCTGCGCTACCTCGCCTCGTCGAGGCCTTGGAGGATCCCGAGCCCCAAGTCCGCCTGTCTATCGCCCAGTCCATCGGGCGTACAGGGGAGGGAATGGAATCGTTGACCCCGGCCCTAGTCGCACTTGCCGACGACCCCAACCCGCGGATTCGCATTGCCGCCATCACGGCCTTGAGTGAGATCGACTCAGGAGAAGCCGGCTTGTCCGCCGTGTTGCAGACGGTTGATGACAAGAACCAACGTGTGGGGTGGGAAGCCTTGGTGGCACTAGGCAGCTTCGAGAACCAACCGGAGGTCGCGCGAAAAGTCCTACTCGCGCACCTGAAGGACCAGGATCGATACTTCCGCGCGGCCGCCGTCACGGGCCTCGTCTATCATTACTCTGGGGTTGCGGTTTACGAGGAACTCGAACCAATCTTGACCCGTGTCCAAGCCGAGGATCCCAATCCAGAGATTCGGGAGCTGGCGTCGCGCTACATCACGTCTATCAAGCCGGGTCGAGCCGCCCCGACCGAACCAGGTCTGCCTGCTCCTCCCCCGCCGCCGCCTCCGTCACCGCCGAGGCCTCCGCTCCTGGATGATCCTCACGATATCTCGACCCAAAGCGCGACTAGCCCGACTCCCGAGGCGTCGCCACCAACTCCGCGGCGGGTGGGAGGATCCGTACCAGAGCCGCATCTGATCAAGCATGTGCCACCGGAGTACCCCGAGGAAGCGAGAGCAGCACGCGTACAAGGCCCGGTGATCCTTGAATGCAAGGTTGGCGTCGACGGACGGGTGAGCGACATCCAGATCATACGCAGCGTCCCACTGCTCGACAAGGCCGCGGTCGACGCCGTGCGCCAATGGATCTATGAGCCAGTGGTATTAGACGGAGCCCCGGTTCCCGTTCTCATGACGGTGACGGTGAGCTTCGAGCTGGACTGATGCCGAGTGCGGTGGTTACCGAGAGGCCTACACCGCCTCCATCATCGAAGGATACCCTCAAGCAGGGAATGTGCACTCGCTCTGGCCAGCAAATGAGATTGGCATCAGTAGGTCCTAATTGATTACTGGGATTTGATTTTCTCTGGAGCCGACCCGCCTTCGCCCTCCGGGCTGCGGCGAGGCAGGCCGAGTGGATTTGAACTACCACCTGTCCGCCGGCCTGCGGCGTGCCGACAATTCGCTTCGTCAAAATGTGCGGACGGTCCACATCATGCAACACAATGCCAAATGGAGCGAGGGTCTGATAGTCTGCAAGGAAGTTGTCCAAGTGCTTCAGATCGCCTTGTCGAACACGCTTCGCGCCTTTCACCTCAACCGGCAATAGTCGCTTCGCCGTTTCAATCACGAAGTCGACTTCAGCACCGCCGGCGGTCCGCCAATAACTACTTCGGCTTTGGAGCTTCTCATCTCGCGCCACGCGAGCAGACTCGAAAGAACAAGATTCTCCAGCAGAGGACCGACAAGATGGCTTCCGTTCAGTTCTCGCTTGCCTTCCAGACCAGCCACATGAGCAGCAAGTCCACAATCGCGCCAGTAAAGTATGGGGGCTTTGTCCAATAGGCTTGGAGTCTATGGGTTTGGAAAGTTGTTTCGAGCAGATTCAGATATCGATGTCGTAGGGTCAAAAACTCGTGCGGCGTAGGTTGTCGCTCACCATTATTAGTACACACGCGCTCAGCGTCGGACAAGTGCAGGAGAGCGTGCTCGTCATGCACGAGAGGCGAACTGCAGAACGAACTTCCGGCGGCCGCTAACCAACGCGAGCCACGAGAGCCGTATCACCCTGTCACTCGTCACTAGACGCGCGAAGCGCGGCAGCTCCAACCGGCACGAGTCTCGGCCATCGTGAGATCACTTCTCGGCATCTACGACACTTACGAGGCAGCGTGGGCCAGGCTGCGGAAACTGGTCGCGAGGACGTCGAAGAGCAGCTTCGACGGCGGGATGTGGTGAGCTAATCACAACTCTCTAGTTATAGCTACACTCGAGCGCTTCTTAAGAGGACAAATCGTCCTCTTCATGCCACAAAGTCAGCCACGTATGCCCCCCCTTACGAATCAGCGGAACCCTATAAGAGGAGCAATGATGATGACTTAGTTTTGTCAATGAGTCATCGCGTAGATCACGTAGTTGATGCCTAGTTTGTAGGCGTCATTCGTGAGGTCAATCGGCAGCCAGCCCGTGTCCGACCACTCCCAATATTCCGCAATGTCGTTGTTGTAGTTCACGATGGCCAGCATTCGCTTGGTCGGGTCATTGTCTTCGAAAAGTCCGTAGTAGATGGGTTTAACATTCCTGTACGGGTGAGGAACGTAAATGGTGTCCCCCTCCATGTCGAAGAATGAGTGAAAAATCGGATGGTCTACGTCGAGCTCGATGGGTCGGTACTCAGGAAGCACGCGCTGGAGTTGCGTCTCGAGGTTGTACCAGTCGTCGCGCACAAAATCATCGAAAATGAGAAAACCACCCTTGAGCAGGTAGGCACGAACGCCCTGGGCCTCTTCCTCGCTCATGGTCCAGAATCCGGGCTCTGCCATATAGGCGACCGGGAACTGAAATAGGTCGGCGTTGTCCAATTCGAAGACGTTCGTACCCTCTAGCTCCACTCCCATCGTGGTCAGCTCGCTGAGCAGCTTGGATAGGTGCTGGTCGGCACGCGGGTAATCGTGACTCCAGCTCGAGCGGCCTCGACGCCGGAATCCTCCCGCCAATCCGGCTGAGTAGCGAATTCTTGTGAAAACGAACCGACCCCGATAGTCCTGATTGGCCTCAGGCAGCTCGCTTGCGCGGTCTCGGCGAGGCCTCCGTCGCCACGGTTCCTGCGGACTTTGCCAAGCCTCTTGCCCCACAACCGTTAGAGCCCCGAGCGCGATGATCGTGGCCAAAAGCAGGAAAGCACTCACCCGGGGCCGGCGCTTCATTGTGCCAATCACATCCAGGATCCAAGATAAGACGCATTCGACGGACCGACGCAGGCTCGGAGCTTTCGTATGCCCGCACCACGGGACCTGAGATTCCTCTCCCTCGATCCGCACTTGAAGGTTAACCAAAGAATCGTGCAATGGAAAGAACAATCGTTCAAAGGCCAAGGACACCCGCCTCGAGCGCACCGTAGCCACTAAATTTCATACCGGACACAACATCTATTTCTACACAGCTATTGCGCCCACCCCTTGGGGTTTTTTGGCGGGGGCTACCGCCTCGACCCATCTCGGCCGATGCCGATGCTGGCAGCTAGTAAACCCTTCTCGGAAAAAGGAAATACCTGCTCGATATTCATGTGGCTTGGCGCCAGATGGGCGGCCAACTGCAACATCCAGATATCGCGCAAGGTCTCAATCAAACTCCCGCTCTCGGAAGGAACGGTGTTGATCACATCGGCTAGCGATCCCCGAGGAACGAATCCGTGTAGATGAGAGAAAGGAAGTCCTCTACGGGAAGCCCCTCGACTTTGCCGCTTTTGAAACGGTTTTTTCCCCGGTAAACCACAAAGCCGCGGGTGAACAACCCCGCATCGAGAAACTCGTTGATCGTCTTTGCGTACTCCGTTCGCCATTGCCGAGAGTTCTTGACCTCGATCGCAACATGCCTCGTACCTTTGATCCAGACGAAATCGATCTTTTTCGATCCGGGGGTGCTCCAGTAGAAGATCTCGCCGCCAAGGCTCTGGTACGCGATGGCCGCACGGAGCTCGTGGAGGATGAAGCCTTCGAGCAAGGCGCCAGACTCGAGATCGGCCAGTGGCTCGTCGACTACATCGCGGATCGCGCGCACCACGCCTGGGTCGAAGAAGTAGAACTTGGGTTTGCCAAACTCCCTCACCTTCGCCTTCGGCCGCCAGGCAGGCAACAGACACCCAACGAGCGTGCCCACGAGCGTATCGAAGTAACGCTGTACGGTGGTCCGAGCCACGGCGGCGTCACGGGATATCGCGGCCTGATTGACGACCTGGCCGTGCATGAGGGCTGCGACCTTGAGAAAGCGGTGGAAGGAGCCAAGGTCCTTGACCAGTGCTTCCTGCTGAATCTCCTGTCGGAGATAGGTGTGGACGTAGGCCCTTAGTTTCTCGACCCGATACCGCTCCTCGGAGTAGATGCCGGGAAGCGTTCCGAATCGAAGGGCGGCGTCGACGCTGAAATCGGAGCCCAGTTCTTGGGCGACGAGTGGGAACATGGCACGCTCGATGACGCGTCCGGCCAGCAGATTCACGTCGAGGCGCCGGAGCTTCCGCGCGCTGGACCCACTGAGAGCAAACTTGTAAGTGTCACCATGCCGGGAGATGAGGTCATGAACCTCGTTGAGCAGCCCGGGTAGGCGCTGCACCTCGTCCACTACGACCCAAGAGCTTGGGGGCAGCGCTTCAACTCCCTCGCGAAACAATCTCGCCGACCCGAGCAAGGGCAAGTAGTCTTCGTCGAGGAGGAGATTGAACCAAAGGGCATCATTCAGGTGACGTCTGAGCCACGTGGTCTTGCCGGTAGCGCGAGGCCCGAACAGGAAGAACGAGTAGTCCGGAACCCTTGCCAGTCGTGTATACATCACGGGCACTATATCATGCGAAATGCCCGGACACATAGCATTATTCCCCATATGAGGGTCAGATTCAGAGTATTGAGCATTGGAGGGGCACAATCGCCGCTGCGATACGGCACATGACGCAGCGCCAGCAAGAAAGGAGCGAAGGTCCGCTGCAATTCCGCCTTTCATCGGGCAAGACCGAGTGATCTTAACGACGTACGAAGGCCCGCTGATCAGCGACAATTAAAACTCCTGCCTGACGACAATTAGAATTCCCGGTTTTGAGGCGGTCGGGAACTGCACCAAACTCCTGAAGAGAAAGGAGATTGGATGGTAACCGATCAGCAGGTGAGGAGGTTGATGAAGGTGAAACAGCAAGAAAAAACACTGTCGTTGGCCGCAGCAAAAGCGGGGATGGATGAAAAAACAGCCCGAAAGTACCTGCGTTTGGGAAAGCTACCGAGCGAGGTGGAATCATCTCGTCAGTGGCGTACCCGTTCGGACCCGTTCTCGGAAGTGTGGGAGGAAGTTTGTTCGCAACTAGTTTTGAACCCAGGTCTAGAAGCCAAAACTCTTTTTGAGGATCTACAGCGTCGTTATCCGGGTCGATTCCAGGACGGCCAGATTCGAACGTTGCAGCGTCGTGTGAAAACCTGGCGCGGGCTGGAAGGCCCGCAGAAGGAGGTCTTCTTTGAGCAGGTGTACCAGCCGGGCAAACTGTGTGAATCCGATTTCACTCACCTGAGCTCGTTGGGCGTTACGATTCAAGGTCAGCGCTTCGAGCATCTGCTTTACCACTTCGTGCTGCCGTACTCGAACTGGGAGACGGGAACGGTGTGCTTTTCGGAAAGCTTCGAGAGCCTGAGTGAGGGATTGCAGAACGCGCTATGGGAGCTGGGAGGAGTTCCGGAAGAGCATCGAACGGACCGTCTGAGCGCGGCGGTCCATCAAGAGATTCCCCCGGAGCGATTCACGGAGCGCTACCAGGGACTTCTGAAACACTACGGGTTGAAAGGGCAGAGGATCCAAGCCGGCCAGCCAAACGAGAACGGCGACGTCGAGCAGCGTCACCATCGGTTCAAGGTTGCGCTGGACCAGGCTCTGATGCTGCGAGGGAGTCGTGATTTTGTGGACCGGGACGAATACGGTGCATTCCTACGAAAGTTATTGTCTCAGCTGAACGCCGGGCGTCAGAGCCGATTTTCGGAGGAGGTGGCCCGGTTTTGCCGTCTACCGAAGAGTCGGCTGGAAGCGTGCAAACGGGTTGAGATGCGGGTGCGCCAGGGCAGCACGATCCGCGTGAACAACAACACGTATTCGGTGAACAGCCGATTAATCGGCGAGAAGGTGCAGGTGCGTGTTTATGCCGAGCAGCTCGAGGTGTGGTACGGCCAACGCCAGGTGGAGACGCTGCCCCGCTTGCGAGGCCAGGGCAAACATCGCATCAATACCGTCACATCATCGACTGGCTGGTACGCAAGCCGGGGGCGTTCGAGAACTATCGGTATCGAGACGATCTGTTCCCCACGAGTCGATTTCGCATAGCGTATGACGCACTGAAGCAAAGCTTTAGCCCGGCACGAGCCAGCAAGGAGTATCTGCTGATTCTCGAGCTTGCGGCTTATGGGAGTGAGGCGGGGGTTGATTCGGCTCTGGGGTATCTCATCCGCCAGGGGGAACCGTTTACGTCGGAAACGGTTGAGCACATTTTCCTGACCGGTCAGGACGTGTCGAATCCGATGGATGTCGCGATCCCTGATGTTGATCTCGAGGCATACGACCGTTTGCTCGAAGGCGAGGAGGTGATGGCATGGTGAGCACGAGCCAACTCCACACCCAACTAGGTCAATGTCTTAGGGAGCTTCACCTGCCAACGGTTCGGGAGTGCTACAAAAAGCAGGCCGAAGTCGCTCGCCGCGAATCGCTGAGCCACGAGCACTACTTGTTCGAGCTCATCGAAAGAGAGGTCGAGGCCAGGAGGCAAAACCGCGTCTCGCGGCTTTTGCGAGAATCAAAGCTGCCGTTGGAGAAAAGCTGGAAAATCTTCGACCGAAAGCGGCTTCCTCGGAAAGTGGACGCGCATATCGCAACCCTACTTGACGGTTCGTTCGTCGATCGATGCGAGAATCTGCTCGTTTTTGGGAATCCCGGCAGTGGCAAGACGCACTTGCTCTGCGGCATCGGTCAGGAGCTCATCCACCGGGGTCGGCGTGTTTTATTTGCCACTTGTGATTTGCTGGTCCAGGAGCTTCTGCTCGCCAAACGGGAGTTGAGACTTGCTCGACTTCTCAAGCGTCTATCGAAATATGCCCCTTTGATTATCGACGACATCGGCTACGTCCAGCAGAACCGCGAGGAGATGGAAGTGCTGTTCACTCTATTGGCTGATCGCTACGAGCGGGGCAGCGTCATGTTGACCAGCAATCTTCCTTTCTCGCAGTGGGAAAAGATCTTCAAAGATCCGATGACGACGGCGGCAGCCATTGACCGATTGGTCCATCACAGCATCATCCTGGAACTGAATGTGGCAAGTTACCGATTGGAGCAATCCAAGAGTAAGAGACGAAATACAGGAAACCACTTGAAAGGAGGCGAAAAGGTGTGATTCAGCTGCGAGGGCGAGAAAAGCCTTGCGAGGATGCCGCAGGAGGCCCTCGCAAGCACAGGGCCATACCTCAGGTACCCCTAAAAACGGGAGATCGGGCGCGGCGCGCCGGCTCTCTCTGGGGCTGCAACTCCAGGAGCCCTTCAGGCTCCTTCCGTCGCAGCCGGCCCTTGATCTAGAAACACCTTATCTGTGATGTGAAGTCGTAACATCACAGTAAGGAAATCATGAGGGAACGGGAATTCCAATTGTCGCTGAGGGAAAATAATAGTTGACGCTGGACAGCCCGCCGACCTCCAGTCACCGGGCCTTATGGCACCTTCTGCAGCCCGTCCCTCAACCTAGCTCGGGCCGGACGGGGTACATACAGCTTGCAGTGCCACTTGTGCGGCTACTTGAGTATGTTCCCTACTCCCGCTCCTCGTTGAGGGTGAGCATCCAGATGTCGGATTCACTCGTCACATGTGTGTAGTAGAGCCATCGGTTGTCCGCGGAGAGGCCGTAGTATTGCGTCGCACCACCCGGTGAGGCCATGATTCCGCAATACCAGATGGGTTCCCATCCGGCATCCAACGCCCCTCCTACGTCCAACGCCGCTCAAGCAATGTCTAGGGGTTTATACCGATTATCTGTCGTCAGGCCATTAAATGACTAATTGATAGTGATTATCTTTTGGAAATAGTTCTATTGGAGGATAATTATATTGACACTGAGGCATTCGTGCCGTTACCCTTGTCCCCATGCGAGACCGCAAGTTCTCGAAGCGCCGAAACCTCGAACGAGTCGGATTGCTTTATGCCGGCGCTGAGCGGGTGGACGAAGCCTTGTTTCATCGGTACCCCGATTTCTTCGATCCTCACGACGCTCTTCAGGTTCGCTACGAAATGATCCGTAGCCACGAGATCGACAAACAAAGTGTCGTGACGATCTGTCGACGTTTCGGCATCAGCCGCCAGACGTTCTACAACTTCAAGGATCGATTCGAACGGGAAGGCACCGCCGGACTGCTCTGGAAAAAGCCAGGACCAAAGGGTCCCTCGAAACTCACTCCTGAAGTGACGCGCTTCGTCGAAGAGCAGTTGGTAGGACGTGTCACAGTCACTGCGTCTGAGATCGGCACCGAGCTGAAACAGGAGCTCGGAGTTGTCCTCCACCCGAGGACCATCGAGAAAATTCTGAAAGAGCTCCGGTCAAAAAAAAACTCCTGAGATCACTTCGCCAGGACCTCGGAGCCGAGGTGGGTCTGGCGATCCTGGACGTGAGAGCTACGAAGCCCTCCGCCACGGCTACCTTCGATCCGGTTGCCGAGGCAGCGGTAAACACTGGGAACGTTTTTCAAAGTTCGGGCTATACGGTCTTGTTCGCAGCGGTGAAGCCGACGCGAGCTATGTGGTGGAGGTTTATGAAGCCCCAACCCCTCGCTGGTGTGGACGGACGGACCCTCAGGAGCGAGCACTAACTGAGGCATACCGCCTGTTGACGCAAGGACTTGTTAGTCAACACAAGCAGGGAGTCGAAGAGCATGCGAGTCGCGTTGTACGCACGGGTTTCCAGCAAAGTTCAGGAGAAGAAGGGGACGATAGCTTCTCAAATCGAAGCGCTGCGCAACCACGCCACCGAGCACCAGTTCGAGATCGAGGAGAGCTATGTCTGCACGGATGACGGTTACAGCGGAGCGTTGCTCGCTCGGCCCGAGCTCGACCGACTCCGTGATGGTGCACAAGCAGACCCTTTCGATGCGCAACTCTATCGAAGAAAAAGGTCGCTTAATCGTGAGCCGTGGAGAGTTTCAACTAAGAATGGGATTGACTCTGGAGGTCTTCGGTCGGTGGGCAAAGGACGGGATCGCCCAGGCGAGCAATGCAACCGTTGTCGCGACAAGCACTCCACGGCGTCCAGCGTTTCTCATGGCGCACCTCGTTGATGGGTACTTCAGCAGCCTTCCACTCCGAGCTTGGGAGGATTCCCCGGTTTGGCGGTCACCCTCGGGAATGAGAGAATCGTCCGGCAATTCCAGAACGGCGGATCGAGCTCCGCAACGACTTCGCAGATTCAGTGGAGGTGACAATGCATCCGAAGCGAACTCTCGCGATCGGCCTCGCCCTCTTCTTCCTGGCCCACGGCGTCTCCGCCCAACCCGAGCGGGATCTCAAGAAAATTGCCGTGAACGGGACGGGTTACGAACGGGGTCTGCAACACGGGACACAGCTGAAGGCCGAGATCGGCGAAATCATCGCGGCATGGAAGGCCAACGCTGAGGCCGTCCTGGGACGAGACGCTGATCTCGTGCTTGCCGAGTTCTTCGAGTACGCGGAATTCACCGAGGCCATCAAGAAGTGGACGCCCGATCTCTACGATGAGATCCGCGGGATCGCTGACGGGTCGGTGCAGGACTTCAACGATGTCTTCGTGCTGAATCTGATCGATGAGTTCTGGATCTGGATCGACAACTCGAGAAACCACCACTGTACCGGTGTCGGGGTTCCTGCCGCAGACGGCAGACCCTCCTATATCGCCCAGAACATGGACCTCGAGAGCTTCACTGATGGGTTCCAGGTTCTGATGCGGATCGCCGGCGACGCACGCGCTCCCGAGCAGCTCGTGCTGACCTATCCCGGCCTCATCGCGCTCAACGGCATCAACGCCTCCGGCGTCGGGGTCTGCGTCAACACGCTGATGCAGCTGACCGCCTCGTCACGCGGGCTCCCCGTCGCGTTTGTCGTCCGCGAGCTGATTCGAAGAACCGACGAGGAGGAGATCCTCGACTTCATCCAGCGGGTCGACCACGCCTCGGGCCAGAATTACATCATCGGTATACGCGACGAGGTTTACGACTTCGAGGCTTCCGCCAACACGGTGGTCAGGTTCGACCCAGGCAACGCAAACGGCTCCGTTTACCACACCAATCACCCGCTCGTGAACGACGACGTGAAGCCCTGGTATTCGCTCTACAGCCCGGCCGTTTCACCTGATCTCCGCTCCCGGGCCCGGCAACAGCGAGCACCGGTTTATGGCGGCCGAGAGCCGGATGACCTCCTCAGAAACCCTGGACGACGAGATGATCGCAGGCACGTTACGATCCAGGGACCATCCGGATCATCCCGTGTGCCGAAGCAATGAGGGTGGGAGCTCCGGGTTCACATTCGCTTCTGTGATCATGACGCTCTCCGATCCGCCCAGCCTGCAGGTGGTTGCGGGGCCGCCCGACGAAGGAGAATACTCGACCCACGCGTTGGCCGGAGAATCGCGGGAGCCCCGGAAGGTCGACCTGTCCGATCTCGGCAAACTGGTAAGGTTGAGCGATCCCAGGATCTCACCGGACGGACATCACATAGTTGTGATCGCCTCGCGGCCCAATTACGACGACAACCGTTTCGACAATCAGCTCTTCCTGGTAGACGTTTCCAGCGGACAAGATCGGCCCGCTGACCTGGAAACGCCACCGCGTCCGCAACCCGCGTTGGTCGCCGGATGGCTCCTCGATCGCCTTCCTGGCCCTAGACGCAAAGAAGAAGGCTCAGATTCATCTCCTCCCGGTGGCTGGTGGCGAAGCGCGGCCGATCACCGAACAACCGGAAGGTGTCGAAAGCTTCGAATGGTCACCCGACGGCGCCAGACTGGCCTTTGTCGGCACCGAGAAACCGGAAGAGAAGGAGGGTCCAGAGAAGCACAACCGTTCCTTCGAGGTCGGGGGCGACTGGTATCTCGCCAACAAGGTCTCCCCGGCTCGTCATCTCTGGGTTATCGATCTCGACGGTGGCGAACCGGACCGCGTGACCACCACCCACTCCCTGGCCTACCTCGTTGGTGGTTACTCGTGGACCTCCGACGGGAGATCCCTGGTGTACTCGGGCCAGCCGGATCCCTACAGCGGGTCCTTCCTGCGGTCGTCGATCCGGCGGATCGATGTCGATGGCGCAAAGGAAACCGTCCTCGTCGAGGGACCAGCGCCTTTTGCGGACCCGACGGTGTCACCGGTAACCGATATCGTTGCCTTTGGCCTCACGCGGGGGGAAGAACACTTCTTCAATCCGTCGGCGGTTCGCGTCGTGGGGCTGGATGGAGGCCGGAGCCGGGACGCCACGCCCGAGATCGATCGCAGCTTCCGAACATTCAACTGGCTGCCGGACGGCCGTTCGTTCCTCGTCTCCGGTGCGGATGGAACGAAAGTATCCCTCTGGCATCAGCCACTCGACGGCTCGCCACGCACCGTCGACACCGGCGATGTCATGCCCGGAGCGATCTCTGTCTCGCGATCGGGTGCGGTGGCCTTCACCGCCAGCGGGACTGACCGAGCCAGTGAGCTCTACGTGCTCCCTTCCATCACCGATGCACCGCGGCTTCTCACCGACTTCAACGCCGACCTCAGCTCCCGACGGCTCGGCAGGGTCGAGACCATCCGGTGGCACACCGACGGCTTCGAGGCGGACGGCGTATTGGTCTTTCCGCCCGACTTTGAGGAGGGCCAGCGCTACCCTCTTGTCCTGACCATTCACGGAGGACCGATGTCGGCGTCGATCGCTACCTTCGACATGAGAGCACAGCTCTTCGCGGCCAATGGGTGGTTGGTCTTCAGCCCGAACTACAGGGGCAGCACCAACCTCGGCCGAGCCTACCAGCGAGCGGTGATCAACGACGCCGGTGCCGGGCCGGGCCGCGACGTGATGGCCGGCATCGAGGTCATCAAAAAGATGGGGATCGTCGACGAGCATCGAATAGCGGTCAGCGGCTGGTCTTACGGCGGATACATGACCACCTGGCTGACATCGCACTACCGCGGGTGGGCGGCGGCGGTAGCCGGCGCGGCGGTGACCGACTGGTTCGACTGGTATGCCCTGTCCGACATGAACGTCTGGTCAGGCTACGGCCTCGGTGGGTCACCCTGGATCGACGGCAACGACGAGAGCTACCGCGAGCAGTCCCCGATCACCTATGCCCACCAGATCCGGACGCCGATGCTCATCCTCTCGACGACCCTCGACCCGAGGGTCTCCGTCACTCAGTCCTTCAAGCTTTATTCAGTCCTGAGAGACCACGACGTGCCGGTGAAGTTCGTTGCCTACCCGGTGTCCGGCCACTACCCCGCCGACCCGGTTCACCGCCGCGACGTTCTCAAACGGTGGATGGGGTGGATCGAGGACCACTTCGATGGTGAGTAGCGACCGCCTTGCATCGCGGAAGGGTCACGATTTGGCCGGATTGAGTACGCGGCGACCGCCACCTCCGTTGCTTGAAACGCACGTGACAGGGCAACCTCCGCGGACAGTTCTGTCAATCGTCACCCGATCTGCGGAGGCGCGAGGCCGATCTCACGGTCATGAGGCTGGTCATCTCCGGCGAGGAGGACGGGAACCCGACGACCTACACCTAAGACCTGTGCGACGGATACGATCCCGCGACCGGGGTCCTCTCCATGGCCAGAACGACGGGGTACACTTGTACAGCGGTCGCCCGGCTTGGTATTCGTCAAGTTTTCTTATCTTCTGCGATTCTAGGATTGAACGCGACCGCGGCTATGTCTTTCTGGAGCGTGATGGACGTGCCCTGGACCGCCTCGGCATCTTCGACTGGATTCGCGGATCGCTCAAGAAAGACTCCAGACGTTCTTTTATTCCATAGGCAGTGGCCAGCTCTCGGGCACGCGCGAGATGCTCGGGATGCCGCTGCAGAAGCATCACAACGTCGAGCACGTCCTGAGGCCCGCCGGCCCAAAGCTTGAGGTGTATGAGCGTTTGGGCGTCAACGACCCTGAGCTTGTTACCGCCGGCGAGCTGCAGTTCAACGGTAGTCTCCCACTCAATGGGCACGAGCGGGGGCAAGACGTCGAACTCGACTCCCTCAAGAACACCCCCGACGCACGGGAAGTCACCTGCGAGCACGTCGCCGCGACGAAGACTCGCCCTGACCCCATGTTGCACCAGGCGGTCTCGAGCCTTGGTCAGTGGAATCCGTGTCACCAGATCAACGTCTCTCGTCGCACGAACGTATCCGTGGGCGGCAACCGCCAAGGCACCCACCAATGCACAAGAATCGACCTCGATCATGCCGGCAAGGCGACCGGCAACGCGAACCAGCTTCGGATCGCTCGCCTTCACAGGCCAGCCCTCTCTCCCGTAAGTTGGAGCCATAAGGCAGCCTCCGCGACCTCGCCGCACTCGTACAGACGCTCTCGCATCGCAATAATCTCCCGACCGGAAAGTGACTGGAGTGACTTGCTCGTCGCAAATCCGGCGATCATTTCGCGTTCCGATTGGGCGAAGGAGATCCCCTTGGGCGTCAGTTCGTAGTACGTCCGGGGCCGACCTGTCGCTTTGGCCTTCACGGCCCATCGCCGGAGCAGCTTGCGCCTCTCAAGATCCCGAAGCGCTGGGTAGACCGCCCCCTGGGGCAGGCGGACGCGCCCCCGGCTGCGCTTCCGCACGCGTGCGATGAGTTCGAGTCCGTAACCCGGTCCCTCAAGCAACGCCAGCCGAAGAGCGGTTTCCACTTTGATGGGTGCCCTCATAGGGTAATAATATTCTCGGTTTCCGAGAAAAGCAACTTGATTTACAGGTCCCGCGGCGCCTCCTTGTCCAGCACAAGTAAATCTCACGAATCCCAGAGCATCCGCTCACCTGAGTTTCATAGCTTGCCAATCTACTTGCTTCCCTCCCAAGTCGATAATCGTCACCTCAGGAGGCTCTGTAACCGGATAGGTGTACGCAAGTATCTTGTCGTCGAACACCTCAAAGCTGTAGAACGGAGGGTAGTATTCTGGGAAGTGATGGATAGCATCGCCGAGTGTGGCTTTTTGTTTTTCTTCTTCCATGACCAGGCGTTTCTCATACTCAAAATCGATCTCGTTGATCAACGCACCGGCAGCGTCGTGAACAGCGAAGTAAAGTCCTTTTGAAGCATCACCCACAATCAGCTTGTTCTACCGAAATTTCCCCTGGTAAACCACTCGATCGGTGTTTCCTCCACCCCATCGAGTGGGATTTTGGAGTCTACGCTAAGGAGTGAAGTAACCTGTTCATGTGGCTTGGCGCCAGATGGGCGGCCAACTGCAACATCCAGATATCGCGCAAGGTCTCAATCAAACTCCCGCTCTCGGAAGGAACGGTGTTGATCACATCGGCTAGCGATCCCCGAGGAACGAATCCGTGTAGATGAGAGAAAGGAAGTCCTCTACGGGGAGCCCCTCGACTTGGCCGCTTTTGAAACGGTTTTTTCCCCGGTAAACCACAAAGCCGCGGGTGAACAACCCCGCATCGAGAAACTCGTTGATTGTCTTTGCGTACTCCGTTCGCCATTGGCGAGAGTTCTTGACCTCGATCGCAACATGCCTCGTACCTTTGATCCAGACGAAATCGATCTCCTTCGATCCGGGGGTGCTCCAGTAGAAGATCTCGCCGCCAAGGCTCTGGTACGCGATGGCCGCACGGAGCTCGTGGAGGATGAAGCCTTCGAGCAAGGCGCCAGACTCGAGATCGGCCAGTGGCTCGTCGACTACATCGCGGATCGCGCGCACCACGCCTGGGTCGAAGAAGTAGAACTTGGGTTTGCCAAACTCCCTCACCTTCGCCTTCGGCTGCCAGGCAGGCAACAGACACCCAACGAGCGTGTCCACGAGCGTATCGAAGTAACGCTGTACAGTGGTCCGAGCCACGGCGGCGTCACGGGATATCGCGGCCTGGTTGACGACCTGGCCGTGCATGAGGGCTGCGACCTTGAGAAAGCGGTGGAAGGAGCCAAGGTCCTTGACCAGTGCTTCCTGCTGAATCTCCTGTCGGAGATAGGTGTGGACGTAGGCCCTTAGCTTCTCGACCCGATACTGCTCGTCGGAGTAGATGCCGGGAAGCGTTCCGAATCGAAGGGCGGCGTCGACGCTGAAATCGGTGCCCAGTTCTTGGGCGACGAGTGGGAACATGGCACGCTCGATAACGCGTCCGGCCAGCAGATTCACGTCGAGGCGCCGGAGCTTTCGTGCGCTGGACCCACTGAGAGCAAACTTGTAAGTGTCACCATGCCGGGAGATGAGGTCATGAACCTCGTTGAGCAACCCGGGTAGGCGCTGGACCTCGTCCACTACGACCCAAGAGCTGGGAGGCAGCGCTTCAACTCCCTCGCGAAACAATCTCGCCGACCCGAGCAAGGGCAAGTAGTCTTCGTCGAGGAGGAGATTGAACCAAAGGGCATCATTCAGGTGACGTCTGAGCCACGTGGTCTTGCCGGTAGCGCGAGGCCCGAACAGGAAGAACGAGTAGTCCGGAACCCTTGCCAGTCGTGTATACATCACGGGCACTATATCATGCGAAATGCCCGGACACATAGCATTATTCCCCATATGAGGGTCAGATTCAGAGTATTGAGCATTGGAGGGGCACAATCGGCGCTCCGATACGGCACATGACGCAGCGCCAGCAAGAAAGGAGCGAAGGTCCGCTGCAATTCCGCCTTTCGTCGGGCAAGACCGAGTGATCTTAACGACGTACGAAGGCCCGCCGACCTCCAGTCACCGGGCCTTATGGCACCTTCTGCAGCCCGTCCCTCAACCTAGCTCGGTCCGGACGGGGTGCATACAGCTTGCAGTGCCACTTGTGCGGCCACTTGAGTATGTTCGCTACTCCCGCTCCTCGTTGAGGGTGAGCATCCAGATGTCGGATTCGCTCGTCACGTGCGTGTAGTAGATCCACCGATTGTCCGCGTGAGAGGCCGTAGTACTGCGTAGCTCCACCCGGTGAGGGCTGAAACACTTCCGTGACTTCGCCCGTTTGACTGTCCACGAGAAGAAAATGCCCCTGGCAGGTTGCCCTTCGGAGCCATGGTTGTATCGAGGCGCCAGAAGAGCAACCGGCGACTGTCGGCAAGCCATTCGGGATTGCCTGCTCGCTCCGTCAGCTTCCGATACGTTCCCGATTGGAGCGAGTAAAGGATCACCCCCTGCGGATGCTGTCCCGGACCTCTCGCGTAGCCGGCCAGGAAGCGTCCGTCGGGCGACCAGGAAGTCACGCAGAAGTATTCCTCCTCCCCGTCACCCAGCGGAGGGAGCTGGACCGGCACCTGTTTCTCCAGGGGCGTATCGAGATCGAGTATGTAGCTTGAACGCTCACGATTCATCATGTAAGCCATGCGTGTACCATCCGGTGACCATGCCATGAAATTGATGAACTGCTCCGGTGTCTGGGTGATCGGTTGGAAGCCCCGGCCATCCGGCTGGATGGTCCAAATCTCGCTGGTGGTCGGACTCGGAAATCACGAATCACAGCGATCCTCTCTCCATCCGGTGACCACCGAGGACGCATGTAACTTATGTGTTCCTTCGTGAGGTGTAGTAAGCTGGCGTTGGTCCGTGCCGTCAGACCGCATCATGAGGATGACCGACGGCGGCGGATACTGCATACAGGCGACCCATTGACCGTCCGGTGATGCGTGAGGCACCGCCGTCTGAGAACGAAGAGGCGTGATGGGAATGGGGTCGCCGTCGACGACTCCCCGTACAGGGTCGAATGCCACCTTTTCCAGGTTGAAAGAAATCAGCTCCTCCACGTAAGCAATCTTGGTTCTATCCTTCGTCAAGCTCGCCGAGTGACGGTAGCGTGCCGGCGCCGGACGTGACGGGCTTGGGCTCTCCGATCGACCTACCGGATTCTTCTTCCATCGGGACCCGCCAAAGGTTAAAGCTGCCGCCAAGGACGCCGGAAAAATAGAGATACTTGCCGTCGGGCGACCACAAAGGATCCCCGTTAGTCACCAATGGGATGATGTTTACCGGATCACCGCCCGACGCCGGTACAGTACTGATGCCAAAATTATCGGCGCAGGCGATGCTTTGGCCGTTGGGAGACCAGCTCGGGTTCTTTCTCTTTACTTCGGTGATAAGCCGGGTCCCACCACTTGCGACCTGAACCGCCCACAACGGTCCAGACTCTTCTATCTTTGAGTCGACGAAGACAATCTCTTCACCGTCGGGCGACCAGGCGGGGTCGTAACCGAAGTCGGTCAATCGTCTCACCCCCTCCCCCGTAGCCCCCATCAGGAAGATGCCGCCGCCGTCTCGCTCCGAACGAAATGCGAGGGTCCGTCCGTCGGGAGAGTACACAGGAGTCACATCATCCTCGCTGCAGCTCTCGGTCAAGTTGATGGCATTTCTGCCTCCCACTCGGCGAAGGTAGATGTCGTAATTGCCGGCCGCGTCACCAGAATAAACAAAGAACTCGCCGTCAGGAGAAAGGCTGGGGTCGTACTCGTTTCCGACATGAGTCGTCAGTCTCATGAACTCGCCTGCGGGCAGTGAGGCTGACTCCTGTGAGTCTTCCGCGGGTCGAAGGAAATAGCCGATGATAGCAGCGACAGCCGTGAGAGCTACGATGACGGCTGGCAAGAGCCATCTGTGCCCAGGTGACGATGAAGGCGCGGACTCCAGAACTTCGCCCGAATCCACCTCCCGCTTCAGCTCCTCCAGCTCGTTTCGCAAGTCCTTTGCTGTCTGATAGCGATGCTCTGTGTCCTTGACCAAACAGCGTTTAATGATTCGGGCGAGAATGGACGGTAGCTTGTGATTGAGTGAGGTGACTGACGTCGGCGTATCCTTGAGGATCGAAGAGAGAAGCGAAGCCGCAGTGTCGCCCTTGAAAGGCCGTTCTCCCGTCGCCATCTCGTAGAGAATGATCCCCATGGAGAAAATGTCCGACCGGTGGTCAATCTGTCTTCCCTTCCGCCTGCTCCGGCGACATATAAGCCACCGTCCCCAGGATTCGTCCCTCAGCCGTGGCCGATTGGGTGGGAAGCTCACTGATCCCAGACTCTGCGTTCCCAGGCTTCAGCTTCGCCAGGCCAAAGTCGAGGATCTTGAGCCGCCCATCATCCCCAACCATGAGATTGTCCGGCTTCAAGTCACGGTGAATGATCCCTTGCTCATGAGCGGCACTCACGGCGTCAGCCAAAGGAATCGCAATCTCGAAGAACTTGCTGAGCGGCAGCCCTTGGCTCGCCGAAGCCTTGGCGAAGGCGGCTTTCTTGGGAATCAACTCCGTGAGCGTCTTTCCCTTCACCAACTGCATCGTGTAGAAGTGAACACCCTCTGCTTCTTCGACCGAATAGATGGTGACGATGTTGGGATGGTCGAGAGCGGCTACCGCTTTAGCTTCTCGTTCAAACCGTGCTCGACGCTCAGCATTCTCAGCCATCTCGGGAGGGAGGACCTTCAGTGCCACCTTGCGGCTGAGCTTCGTGTCCTCGGCAATGTAGACTTCGCCCATACCGCCAGCACCAATCTTCTCGATGATGCGATAGTGCGAGAGCGTTTGGCCGATCATCGGTTCACTCCGGGAAGTTCATGCGGCGCATTAGGTCTTGGAAGCGGGGATCGTCGCGGATGGTGTCCAGCCATCGGTCCTCCTTGAGGCCGACCATACCCACCGTGTGTTCCTGGTAGGCCTTCTCCAGCCATTCAAATGTTTTCTCAACGTTGGCGGCCGCAAGGTGCATTCTTGCGATGTAATAGGGATCGACGAATCGCTCTTGCGACAGGTTCATCCATTCGTCCAGAATCTTCTGTGCCTTTTCACGATCTCCTGCGAGCGAGTAGACATAGGCGCACCCGGAGTCTCCGCGGATGTTGGCTCCCGGGGGATGGAGTTCTCGACCTTTGTCGCAGGAGGCGACGGCTTCGGCGTGCATGCCCTTGAAGGCGTAGCTCCATCCAAGAATGATGTGGGTAAAAGTCATGGCGGGTTGCGCCTCCAGCACCTCCTTGGCTTGGGCAATGGCTTCGTCGTAGCGAGAGGCAACGAAGTAGGCCCACGCGAGGGAATGGCGCGGCCCTAGCGACTTTGGGTTAACCTCGATCAGGTACTTCACGGCTTGAATGGCTTCCTCGTAATGCCCCCGCAACCGCAACCATAGGGCAAACTTGAGGTTCGGGTTGAGCTCAGCGGCTCGCCTTCTCGCCAGCTCAGCAGCAGCCCAGTCCCATTCATAGGAATGAGTCGAGGCAAGGATCAAATGTGTTTCATAGAACGAGTCATCCAATTCCAAAGCCTTATTGGCAAGTTCCTTCGCGCGCCCGTATGCGTCTTGGGGAGGCAGATAGCTGTTGAAACCCAACGTTCCATAGAGTGAAGCCATCTCGATATACGCCGGGGCGAATCCGGGGTCGATATCGATAACCTTCTGAAAGCGCTCCAAGCAGCTCTCGAACTCGGGAAAGCTCCGAGCATTATCCGTGTACCACATGGCCTTCAAGAACGCTTCTTGGGCTTGCGGATTGACAGGCTTCCTCTCGGCCAGCCGTGCCTTCATTTCAGGCGTCAACTCGGCACGAATCTCCGCAGCAATCGCCTGGGCCAATTCCTTGCGTAACGTGATGAAATCCCGCAAGTCCCTCTCGAAACTTTGGCTCCACAGATGCTCGTCCTTTGCTGCGTCGATGAGCTGCGCTGTGACCGCCACTCGCTCACCTTCGCGTAGTACCGACCCCTCCACGATGCCCATGACGTTCAGCTCCTTGGCGATCTCGGGCAAAGGCGTACGGGTTCCTTTGTATTGCATCACCGAGGTGCGGGAGATTACCTTGATGGAACCGATCTGGGCCAGCTCGTTGATGAGGGCATCCGTCAACCCATCGCTGAAGTACTCCTGCTCCGGATCTCCGGACATATTCTCCAGAGGAAGCACCGCAATCGACTCGATCTTCGGAGCATCGCCGCCGCCCACCAACCAATAGGCTAGCGTTGCTAATAGAGCGATTACCGCGACCGCACCCGCCACCCAAAGCCATCGCCGCAAAGTTTCCCTGCGCTCGGGAACGGTCCCTGACACCGGCGCAGTCAGCCTCTCCAAATCCACCCGCATCTCCCGTGCCGACTGGTAGCGATGCTCGGGGTTCTTGTCCAGGGCCTTAGTAATGATGGCCTCCAGCCCTGGCGAGACCTTCCGGTTATGCGTGCTTGGCGGTTCGGGTGGCTTGTGGATGATTGCGTCGGCTAGCGCTGTCGAGATCGTGTGCTCGAAAGGCCGACGACCTGTGGCCAACTCGTAGAGCACAACACCGAACGAAAACAGGTCACTCCTTTGATCGGCTTTTTCTCCCCGTAACTCCTCCGGCGACATGTAAGGAAGGGTTCCCGCAACGGCGTGCTCTTGCGTCAAGGCTTCGGTGGTGGCTTCATCACTAACTGGACGCAGCATTTTCGCCAGACCAAAATCAAGCACCTTCACCCGGCCTTTGGGTGTCACGACGATGTTCCCAGGCTTCAGATCCCTGTGGATGATCTCGCTTTCATGAGCTTCTTCTAACGCGTCGGCGATTTGTGATCCCAGAGCGGAGATTTCCTTCTCCGGCAAAGGTCCTGTCTTTACCTTAGCCGCTAACGACACCCCTTCGACCAGCTCCATTACGATGAAGTCCACACCCGCCTGGGTGTCGAAGTCATGAACGGTTGCGATGTTGGGGTGGTTGAGCTTGGACAACGCCAAGGCTTCCTTGCGAAATCTTTGCCGGACGTGTTCATCCGCAAGCGTCCCTGTGGGGAGAACCTTGATTGCCACGTCTCGACTGAGGTGTTCATCCTTCGCCCGGTAGACCTCACCCATCCCACCCGAGCCAAGCAGAGACGTGATCTCGTAATGGCCGAGTCGGGTGCCGGGTTGGAGTGCCATGTCAGTTTGTCGGTACGAGGCGTTTTAGTTCCTCGAACCAGCTGCCTTTGCCCCACAGCTTGGGCTGCCACTTTTGCGGCTACTTGAGCGTACTGGTTACTCCCGCTCCTCGTTGAGGGTGAGCATCCAGATGTCGGCTTCCCAGCGGAAACGCAGAAAATAGAGATCACGGCCATCCCGCGTTGTGGAAAAGAAGCCGATAGAATCGGGCGGAACCGCAAGGACCCTCTCTTGAACCGCCCCTGATCGGCTGTCCAAAAGCGAGACCACTCCGTTATGCGTGAAAAGGAGCCTTTGACTGTCAGGCAACCAACGGGACCCCCACTCCGAAGTCTGTGAGTCTTCGGTAATGCTTGGCCTTCACGGAGTAGATAACAATGCCAGGTTTACGGTAGACCGTCCCAGCAATGTACTCTCCATTGGGAGACCAAGAACGTGGCTCAAAGGCCTGGCCTCCCTCAAGATGAGGTAGCGGCTGCGGTTCCTGCTCATTCCACGAACGCTTAAGATCCAAGAGATAGCAATTACCGTCTTGGCTGTAGATAAGCGATGCTCGTTCCACTTGGTGACCAATGCCCCGGGTATGACATTCCACTCGGGAATTTGGGTGAGCTGAGTCAGTCCACTCCCATCTGGATTGATAGTCCACACGTCATAGATACCGCTGCGATTAGAAATAGAACGCTTACCTTTTTGCCGTCAGGAGACCATAAAGGGCAGCGGTCCTTGTGAATATCGTTCGTAAGCTGGCGGCGGCCGGTACCATCCGTGCGCATAATGTAGATGTCTTCTTGTTGATTGACATAGGTGTAGAAAGCCAACCAATGACCGTCGGGTGATACATCCGGGGCGTACACTTGTCTCGTCCCAAACGTGATAAGCTGCGGTTCACCTTCGACCGTCCCCGTGTTGGGATCGAGAGCCACCTTCCAGATGTTTGCAGATTCCGTCCGCTCGATATACACCATGCGGCTTCCGTCCTCCGAAAATCCGATGTGCGTGCGTTCGGCGGATCCACCCGTCGTCACCGACTGGGGCGTCCCAAGAACGTCTCCCGAATCCTCGTCGAGACGGATGCGCCAGAGGTTGAAGCTGCCACCGCGGTCACTGAGAAATAAAGATACCTTCCATCGAACGACCATACCGGATTCCAATCAACAAACGCATCATCCGTAACTGGAACCGCCTCCCCTCCATCTGCCGGCACGGTCCAAATGTCACGGAGACCACCTTTGTGAATCGCCCAGTATGCAATACGCCCTCCGTCAGGCGACCAACTCGGTTGAACGGCATCGCCTTCCGTGATGAGCCGTGTCTCACCGTCCGTCACATTCACCGCCCAGAGCTGGCTCTTGGCACCTCTAGGCCGGAACGCCATGACCAATTCTGTCGCGAACACAACGTTCTTTCCGTCAGGGGACCAGGCCGGGTTGTAGCCGAAGTCCGTCAAACGCTTGACGGATTCACCCGTTGCCCCCATGAGGAAGAGCCCTCCGCCCTCACGCTCGGATCGAAATACGATCGCCTCACCATCGGGAGAGAACGCGGGCATGTAATCATCTTGGAGGCAATCCTCGGTGATGTTGAATGCGGCTTCTCCTCCGAACCCGTTGGCGATAGATGTCCGAGTTTCCGGAAGCCTCGCTTGCGTAGACGACGGTGTCACCGTCCGGTGATAGGCTGGGAAACCACTCCGCTCCGGGCTTGCGACGTGAGTTGGGTGAGCACACCTTCATTCGGCGCTGGTTGGGTTTCACGGGCCGATCGCGTCAGCAGAAGAGTCAGAACAAAGGTAGCCATGACCGCAACCGACACCGCGACGATGATCTTGTTGCGTGCGCGCGAGCGTACGGTGATAGGTGCGGCACTCCTCCACGATCTGTCCGGAATCCAGCTCCGTCTTCAGCTCTTCGAACTCGTTCCGAAGATCCTTGGCCGTCTGATAACGATGCTCGGGGTCCTTGACCAGGCACCGTCGGATGATTTTCCCGAGGTCACGCGGAAGCTCTGGATTCACTTCTGTGGCTGACTGAGGCTTATCTTTGAGTATCGAAGAGAGTAGCGACACCGCCGTGTCACCTTTGAAGGGGCGTTCCCCCGTCGCCATCTCATAGAGAATGATCCCGATTGAGAAGATGTCCGAGCGGTGATCGACTGTCTTCCCTTCCGCCTGCTCGGGCGACATATACGCCACCGTGCCCAGGATCCGTCCCTCAGCCGTGGCCGATTGAGTGGGAAGCTCACTGCCCCTTCCTCTGCATTCCCAGGCTTCAGCTTCGCCAGGCCGAAGTCGAGAATCTTGAGCCGCCCATCATCCCCAACCATGAGATTGTCAGGCTTCAAGTCACGGTGAATGATCCCTTGCTCATGAGCGGCACTCACGGCATCGGCCAGAGGAATCGCAATCTCGAAGAACTTGTTGAGCGACATTCCCTTTCTTCGGAATCAGCTCCGTGAGCGTCTTGCCCTTCACCAACTGCATCGTGTAGAAGTGAACGCCCTCTGCTTCTTCGACTGAATAGATGGTGACGATGTTGGGATGGTCGAGAGCAGCTACCGCTTTTGCTTCTCGTTCAAATCGTGCTCGACGCTCAGCATTCTCGGCCAATGGCATCCGCCAACGCTGTCGAGATCGTATGCTGGAAAGGCCGACGACCTGTGGCCATTTCGTAGAGCACGACGCCGAAGGAGAAACAGATCGCTGCGATGGTCGGATCTTCTCGCCGCGTCAGTTCCTCCGGCGACATGTAGGGAAGGGTTCCCGCAACCGCGTGCTCTTGCGTCAAGGCTTCGGTGGTGGCTTCATCACTAACTGGACGCAGCATTTTCGCCAGACCAAAATCAAGCACCTTCACCCGGCCTTTGGGTGTCACGACGATGTTCCCAGGCTTCAGATCCCTGTGGATGATCTCGCTTTCATGCGCTTCTTCTAACGCGTCGGCGATTTGTGATCCCAGAGCGGAGATTTCCTTCTCCGGCAAAGGTCCTGTCTTTACCTTATCCGCTAACGACACCCCTTCGACCAGCTCCATTGCGATGAAGTCCACACCCGCCTGGGTGTCGAAGTCATGAACGGTTGCGATGTTGGGGTGGTTGAGCTTGGACAACGCCAAGGCTTCCTTGCGAAATCTTTGCCGGACGTGTTCATCCGCAAGCGTCCCTGTGGGGAGAACCTTGATTGCCACGTCTCGACTGAGGTGTTCATCCTTCGCCCGGTAGACCTCACCCATCCCACCCGAGCCAAGCAGAGACGTGATCTCGTAATGGCCGAGTCGGGTGCCGGGTTGGAGTGTCATGTCAGTTCGTCGGAACGAGGCGTTTGAGCTCCTCGAACCAATTGATAATCACATTGATCTGTTGCGGTTGCGGTCCGGATTCATCGGGGCGCTTGATCATCACGAAGCGTTGACCGTCGGATGTGATGTCGTAGCCGCGTCCATAACCCGGACCGGGATCGTAAGGTCCCTCAAAGAGCACCCGAGCTTTCCCTGGGCGGAATTTCGGCTGGGTCACGATGTCCACGACCATCATACGAAAGAGCTTTGATCTAATATCGGGGTCTTGCTCACGATAAAAGAGCTCTCGCCCACTTGGAGCCCACGCAGGTTGAACGCCCCCGCCAGTCGAAACCATCACTTTGGCGCCGGGTCCGGGAAACGGCGTTACATATACCTCATCGCGCCCTGACGCATTGGAGACATACGCAAGCCATTGGCCGTCGGGCGACAGCGCCGGATGCATTTCGTTGGAAGGTGTTTTGAGAAACGGCTCGGGCGATCCAGGGTTGCCGTCCTCTCCAATAGGGAGCACCCAGACATCGAAAGCCGTCTCGGGATCACGGCTCTGTTGAAAGAAGAGGACTCTACCGTCGGACGACCATGAGTAGGGCTGCTGAGAAAACTCGCTTGAGGTGAGGCGTTCTGCGGAGTCGCTGCCATCAGCAGATTTCCAGAACAGGTTCGGCACGCCCCCAGACCTCATCGAGGGAAAGACCAAATGCTTCCCATCGGGGCTCCAAATAGGAAAGAAGCTCTGACCTTCTGAGGTGAGTGGCGTCAAAGTGCCACGTTCCATCTCATACACCCAGACTTGTGGATTGCCTCCCATTAGCCACATCGCTATCCGGTCGCCCGCGGGGGATAATCTCGGACCCGTGAAGAGTCGCCGCTGGTCGGTCATAGGTTCGGCTTTGCCTTTTCGATCCACCCAAACGAGTGTTAATAAGTCCCTCTGATGTTGCTCGCCGCCCGGCACATAGGCCAGGGTTCCGGTTCTCGAGAAACTGAAGTGAGCGTTGTCCCCATTAAGAGTCATTCTGACGTCCTCGAGGACGGGAACGGGAGCCCCCGTCAGCTCGAGCCTTGCGAGATCGAAGGGTGCGGCCAAGATCGAACCGGCTTCTGCATAGACCAGGTGCCCACTCGGCGCGTAATGCGCAGCACTCCCACCCTCCATGAGCGTTTTTCGATCACCCGTCTCGAGAGACTGCACCTCCACGCGCAGTGTTTTTGAAGATCCGTCTTGAGATACGAACAGAACTTCTTTTCCGCCGGGAAGGACTTCTGGAAATCCAAAGTGACCACTCGCCTTTCTCTGCGCGAGGGCGGATCAGAACCTCTTCTGTTCCTCCCGCGGCGGAGATTCGCTTAATACCCGATCCGGAAGCCGTCCCATGCACAAAGAAAATTGTGTCCTCCGTGCCCCAATGCGGTGCACCCAAGACTGTCGCCGAAGACAGTTAGTGGTGGTCCGCCCCGGAGTGAAACCTTCTTTAGCGCTACGTCGTCCACATCGCCGAAGCCTACCCATTGGCCGTCCGGAGAGAAGAAAGGTACGAGTCCGTTCTCCGTGCCCTGCAATCGGAGTGGCTTCCATCTCCCCTATTTCTTGGAGGTAGAGCTGGCGTTTTCCCGCATGTTCGGCAACATACACGAGCTTTGTCCCGTCAGGCGAAATAGCAATTTGAGGACTGGGAACATTAGTGACAAGAGGAGGGGTGGCTATGGCAAAGCGAATTGGAGTTTTTGGCTCGAGCACAGGTCCACGCATCAACGCCCAGATCGCGAGTCCCCCGAGTAGTACTCCGACGAACCATGCCACCGCGACTCGCCATTTTTGAGCGTTCGAAACGCGAACTGGTTCTTCTCTGGGTAAGGATGGCTCAGCAATTGCTTCCTCGATCTCGATGCGTGCGTCCGCCATGTCGTGGAGACGGCGCCGGGAGTCTTTCTGAAGGCATCTACGAAGCAGGTTCCGGATTGCCGTCGATGTCATATGGGGCAGTGCGTCCCAGTCCGGCTCCCTTTCCACAATCTTGGCAATCGTGTCGGTGACGGTATCCCCAAGGTACACTGCCTTTCCCGTCAGAGCCTCGTACAAGCAACATCCGAAAGCCCAGATGTCGGTTCGCTTATCTACAGGCTTGCCACGCGCCTGCTCGGGGCTCATATAGGGCGCTGTACCGAGAAGGACTCCCGCTTCTGTGTGCTCCCTGGTGATGGTTGGTGACTCGGATAGGCCCTGAACGGGAGTTTCTCCCGCCATCGCCTTAGCCAGCCCAAAATCGAGTACCTTGACCTTGCCCTCAGGCGTGACCTTGATGTTGGCGGGCTTCAAGTCTCGATGAATCACACCCTTCTCATGTGCCGCTTCGAGACCTTCGGCGATTTGCTTGAACAGTGGAAGGGTTTCATCAATAGGAATGGCCCCTCGCTTGATTCGCTCTGCCAGTGTTTCTCCCGGGACATACTCCAACGCAAGGAAGTGCACGCCATCGGATTCCTCGAACTCGAAGATGGCGGCGATGTTGGGATGATTCAGTGAAGCGAGTAAGCGGGCTTCACGCTCGAATCGGGCCAGGCGTTCCTTGTTCTCAGAGAAGGTCGCAGGTAGAACCTTAACAGCAACTTCACGATCCAGCTTGGTGTCTTTGGCAAGATACACCTCTCCCATTCCACCTTCGCCAATCTTCTCTTGGACCTTGTAGTGGGAGAGTGTCCGACCAATCATGGAGGACCTCCGCGTCTGGATGAGGATATGGCTTTTCAGGGAGCGAAGTCAAAGGTTGCGGGAGAGTTTGAAACCAACAATCGACGTACTGCGACCCGCTCACCCGAAAACGGCTCAGTCACGGGCCGTTGATGGCAGTTTCTGCAGCTTGTGTCCTCAACCTAGCATCGGTCCGGAACGAGTTGGGTACAACGGCGCTAGAGAATACGGAAAACCTTGCCTAGTAGTGAAAGTTCTCCACCAACATGATGTCGCTCGTGCCGGGTGGCTCCACCGAAATGAGAATCCACCGTCCGTCCGGCGAGACCGTCATGCCGCTCCACAACCCGCCGCTGTAGGGGCTGAAATCCCAAAAAGGCTCTGGTTTGAATGAGAAGACCCGTTTCACTTGCTGAGTTTCCAAATCGAAGAGCTCGATGTGACGTTTGCGGTCATCGTCGTCGTAGAGATAGAGGATATGGTGTCTCCATAACGTCCAACAATCACTTTGAGTCTTTTTGTTGCCCATGATGGGTGTCTCCTCTTCTCCACCCACAGGGACTCTTCGTATCGTGCAGGTACCCGTTTTGTCGGCGTAGTAAAGGAATTCTCCATTTTCGGATTCCTTGGGATTTCCGCCTCCTTTTTTTGTGACCTGTACAGGATCCCCACCCTCCGCGGGCATCTTCCAAATCTGACGCTCTCCGCCACGGTTGGAAGTGAAATAAATCCATCGTCCATCACGCGACCAGCTCTCAGAACTGCGAGCCTCGGCGAGGCGGCGTGTAAATCTCCCTTCAATTTCCGTAACGTAGATGCCGTAGGAGGAGCCTCCCTCAGAACCGCTAGAAGCGACACGCATACCATCTGGAGACCAGCGCGGATTGATCGCACGTTCCAGTCGGGTCAACTGAGTGCAATTCGTGCCGTCACTATCGCACGTCCAGATGTTGTTGGTACCTCCTCGTTCGGATGCAAACGCAATGCTCGTACCGTCTGGGGAATACTCCTGACCCCAGTCCGCACGTGAAGAGGAAATCAGCTTCGTTGGGGGACCGTGATCTTCCGAGGCCGGCCCGTCGATACGCCAGATGTCGGCATTGAACCAAGCCCGCTTGTCATAGACCAGCCTGCCTCCTTCCCTGGCAATAGAAATCGTCGCCGCCATTTCACCAAAGGGAAGAAGGTTGGGAGTGCCACCGCTCACGGGTATGCTCGAAAGGTGGGACCCCGCTTCGCTTTCGCTCCCAGAGGAGAACACAACAGCCGAGCCATCGGGCACCCAGTCCAAATCCGTGATGAACTCATCCGCGGTAAGAGGCTTGGCTTCTCCTCCGCTCAGAGACTGGATATGAATCTCGGCGCGCAGAAGGTTCGTCATTCGGATGAAGGCTAACGTATGGCCATCGGGAGAAAAAGCGGGCTGTTTGTCTCCATAACGGGTACCTGGGGGTGGTGAGGACAGTTTTAGCTTCTCACCGGTTTCGACGGAAAGGAGGGAGATGCTATGCGCCTTCCCACTCGAGGCCTTGTCCACAACGGCGAGGAAGCGACCGTCAGGCGACCAAGCCAGTCCTGGATTCCAGCCCCCATTTTGTTCTTCACTGGTGGATAGGCTACCCAGCCGACGTTCCGGTCCGCCCAGGGCCGGAATGACCAAAACGTCGCTCTTCCCTTGGCCTAACAGTTGATACTCCACCAATCGGAGAAAAGCGATCTGCCTCCCGTCGGGAGACCAGACCGGACTGTAGTCAATGGCAGGTCCCTCAGTGAGCTGCAATGGATCCCCACCTTCAATCATCTTGACGTAGAGGTGGAAATGTTCTTCGCCCTCCCGTTTCCACACAAATGCGACCTGCTCCCCATCGGGCGACAAAGCCGGCCACCACTCCATCCCAGCGAAGCCGGTCACAGGCACCGTTCGTGGCGTAGGTGATGGGGATTCTGAGTAAGATCGGTAAAGCCACCCAGCGATGCCCACAGTTATTGCCACAATCGCGGCTGCGATCCAGACCCGATGCCGTTTGCCCCGGCGCGCCACCGGTTCCAGAACTTGATCCGCAACGAGAACATCCCCCGAATCCACCTCCTTCTTCAGTTCCTCCAGCTCGTTCCGGACATCCTTAGTGGTCTGGTAACGATGTTCGGTGTCCTTCACCAAACAGCGTCGGATGATCTTCCCTAGGTCACGGGGCAGGCCGGGATTCACCTCTGTTGCGGATTGCGGTGTGTCTCTCAGGATTGAAGAAATGAGTGAAGCCGCCGTGTCACCGCTGAACGGACGTTGTCCCGTCGCCATCTCATAGAGAATGATGCCCATTGAGAAGATGTCCGACCGGTGATCAATTCGTCTTCCCCTCCGCCTGCTCCGGCGACATGTACGCCACCGTACCCAGGATTCGTCCGTCAGCGGTGGCCGATTGTGTCGGAAGCTCACTAATCCCGGACTCTGCATTCCCAGGTTTCAGTTTCGCCAAACCGAAGTCGAGTATTTTGAGCCGTCCATCATCCCCAACCATGAGATTGTCAGGCTTCAAGTCACGGTGAATGATCCCTCGTTCATGAGCGGCACTCACCGCATCGGCCAAAGGAATGGCAATCTCGAAGAATTCGTTGAGCGACAAACCTGGTCGCCGAAGCCTGGCGAAGGCGGCTTTGTCGGAATCAACTCCGTGAGCGTCTTGCCCTTCACCAACTGCATCGTGTAGAAGTGAACACCCTCTGCTTCTTCGACCGAATGGATGGTGACGATATTGGGATGGTCGAGTGCGGCTACCGCTTTCGCTTCGCGCTCAAATCGTGCCCGACGTTCAGCGTTCTCGGCCATCTCAGAAGGAAGGACCTTGAGCGCCACCTTGCGGCTGAGCTTCGTGTCCTCGGCAAGATAAACCTCTCCCATTCCACCCGCGCCGATCTTCTGAATGACCTTGTAGTGGGAGAGTGTCCGACCAATCATGAACCTAGCTTCTTTCTTGCTTCCTCCACTCGCTCGCGATCCATGTCGCCGTCCTTCCAGTACTCGTAGAAACGGCGGTAGTACTCCCGGGCTTTATCCATCTCGCCCTGGTTCTCGTGGATCTTGCCGAGAAAATAGAAGCTGCGGACGTAGGGGATAGGGAGTTGCACGTGCTCGAAGCCACTCTCGCCGATTTTCTGAAACCACTCGGTTGCCTTGGCGTCGTCGCACGCGGCGAGGTATGCGGAGGCGAGTGAATACCAGATCGGGAGATGACGCTCGCTACGGCCGGGCGGAAGCATAGAACGCGCTTGCTCGAGCTCTCGGACGGCGGTCTCGGCATCCCCTTCGACGAGTGCCAGCTCGCCAATCAGATGATGGTGGCGGCGCTTTTCTTTCGCCGTGGGTATCGATGCGGTTCTTTCCAGCAGTCTTTCCGCTGCCTGGTTCGCGTCGGTCATTCGTCCGAGCTTTGCCAGGGCGAGAGACTCGAAGAATATTCCTTCCCATTCGGGAGTGTGACCCTGACCGTCGCGCTGGGCCGTGCGAGCCTTTTCGAGAGCCGGTTCAAGATCCCCCCGGGCCAGGAGAACGTGGGCTGATTCGATAGCCACTCCGGCACTGCGATCCGTGGGTTCTTCATAGGCGTGTTCCGCCCGTCCCAGCAGCTCTAAGGCGCGGCTTGCCTCACCACGGTAAAGGCTGACCAGAGCCAATTGTTGCCAAGCGATCCTTTTCTCGGTCGGATCCGGCGAGGCTCTCCTTATTCCGCGCGGCAGCGGTGGCGTCTTCCCATTCCTCGCGCAAGATGGCGATCCGGAAACGGTTCTCCGAAAGACGACCTGGACTCAGCGCTTCCTCCTTGAGAAGGGCATCGACCGCTCCGTCCAAGTTGCCCCCATCGATCAACACCGTCGCCAAACCCCTATAACCTGCGGGTCGGTCCGGGAACCTCTCGATGTACTCTTGCCAGACCTCCACGGCTTTGTCGGGCTCTCCGCGCCACGTGTAAGCCTGAGCCAAGCCGCCGTAAGGCATCGCTCCAGGGTGCTTTCGCTCCCGCATCCACTCCCAGTGCTCGATGGCTTCATCTAACCGCTCGAGAAAGAGAAGGCGAACAGCCAGCCAATGACGCGGGGGTCGAGCGTCGGGGTCGAGCTCCAGAGTCTTCCGGCACGCCTCCATGGCCGCTCCGTAGGTCTCTTCCTTTCTCATATACTTCATGGCTTCCAAGCGGTACCGCGTTTCCGGTTTGGCGCGGTCGACGTTCTCGAAAGCCCGCTCGAAATATTCCGAAGCCTCTTTCTCATGCCCCAGGTTGTTGTGCATGATCGCTGCGGAGAAAAGTGCGTCGGCGAAGTTCGGGTCTTCTTCCAAGGCCTTCTCGTAAAAGGCAAGGGCCTCTCTCGATTGACCCCGCAAGGTCATGTTGCCACCCTCGATCAAGTAGCGGTACGCCTTAATCGATTGCGTGGGGAATTTCCCCATTGGTGGGATGGTGAGCTCGGAAGCCGACCGGCGTAACCAGGTCGCCACCGATACGTCGGGTCAGCTCATCGACCATGGAGAACAAACTCGACTCTCCGGCTCCCTCGACTTTGTCGGTGGTCAAAATCTTCCCGGTCGACGCGTCCTGAACCTCGACATTGACCCGGATGTTCTCGCCCGCCTTCATGAAGCTTCCGAGGATCACCATCTGCGAGTCAGCTCTCTCGGCCACCTCTTGGATGACGTCGAGCGATGTAATGCGCTCGTCCAGTTGGTTCAAATCTTTCAGAATCTGGAACAGCCGTGAGGTACTCAAGACCTCGAGTTCGGGTAACTGATTCAAATCGGTAACCAGCATCTCCGTCAAACCCGTTCGGAGCCAGTCGAGCTCCGGGTCTCCCGACGTGTTGTGAAAATACAGCACCGTCACCGACGGCGTGACCGCAACGTCGTCGACCGGTGGCCTCGGGGTCAAGACGAGTGCCAGTACCACCGCCAATGCCGCCACGGCCGCGGCCGCGGAGACGAAGCAACCACGATTTCCTCGAGAGCCTGCCTTACCCGCGGTGGGACTAAACCGCTTTCCGCTCGAATGCGCTCAGCCTTTAGCGCCGCCACCACCTCCGTCATGCCCTGGTGGCGCGCGTCCGGTTCTTTCGCCAGGCACTTGCCGACGATGGCGTGAAGCTCACCCCCGAGCTCCTCCGCCAAACGGGGCGCCGGGGAATGAATGATTCGCGTTCAGGGTCTCCGGTGCGCTCGGCCCTCGAAACGGGGTCGCACCGGTCAGCATTTCGTGAAGAAGGATTCCGAAACTGAAGATGTCACTTCGATGGTCGACCTTCCGACCTCGAGCCTGTTCCGGGGACATGTACGAAAACGTCCCCATCACCATTCCCGTTTTCGTTTGGTCCTTCAGTGCGGTAGGAGCTTCGCTCCCCTCCTCACGAATCGGCTCCAAGAGCTTCGCCAAACCGAAGTCGATGATCTTGGCGTGACCGTCTTCTGTCACGATGATGTTGGCGGGCTTGAGGTCCCGGTGAACGATGCCCTTGTCATGCGCTCTGGCAAGACCCTCTGCCACTTCGATAGCCAGCTCCAGGGTTCGGGTGACAGGCAATCTCTCCTTAATAATGATGTCCTTTAGCTGCTCGCCCTCGATGAGCTCCATAGCGATGAATGTAACCCCATCCACCTCATCGATCTCGTGAACTACACCGATATGAGGATGTTGGAGCTTCGCCGCAGCCTTGGCTTCCTGAACGAATCGGCGCTTGCGTTCGGGATCGGCGACCAGCTCAGGAGGGAGAACCTTGAGTGCGACCTCGCGGTCGAGTTTCACATCGACGGCACGGTAGACGATACCCATGCCGCCCCGGCTGATCTCAGAGAGGATTTTGTAGTGCGAGAGAGTTCGACCAATCACGGAGGACCTCCACGCTTGGGTGAGAATATGGTTTTTCAGTGAGGGAAGTCAATGGTTGGGGCGGAGTACGAAACCAACAATCGACGTACTGCGACCCGCTCACCCGAAAACGGCTCATTCACGGGCCGTTGATGGCAGCTTCTGCGGCTTGTACCCTCAACCTAGCTCGGTCCGGCCCGAGTAGATCGTACGCCCGGTTGCCAACGGCATAAACCGCTGCAGGCTCGGACACTCGGCCTGCAGAACGGCGATACCGCTCTATCACTTCCTTACCGTAGTCTCGCTCGGCGAGATAACCGTTGTGACAACGACTGATCAAGTAGACGTTGTCAACGCTGTGGTCGCCACCACGGCCGTAGGGCTTGCGGTGGTGGAACTCGAGACCTTCTCGTTCGCCACATCGCCGACCGTCTTCTGTAACAAAAGTGCACTGCCGTTGATCACGTTCGCAGACGGCTCGTTTGACCGCAGCCGGGATATAGCGTGACGACGGTGATGGATTCGTCTCTTCGAGACTCTTTCTGGGAGCCTTCGTCTTGGCAAAGCGCTTCGCTTCGAGTCTCTCGAGCTTCTCGGTGACGGCCTCCTCGATGATCGTCGCTAGATCTCCATCCGGGACAGACGAGCGCATGAGAGCGCGAAGTCGATCGAGCTTGTCGTGGAGCTCGGCGCTCGCTGTGAACTGGACTTTCCAACGGGCCGCTGCAATCGGTTTGACTACCGCTGGCCTGGCTGGCGCAAGAGCCAGTAGGGACGATGCTCTTGTTTCCCGTTCTATGTTTACTTTTCCAGATTCTGGACTCGGGCCAACTCGGTCCGGCCCGAGTTGGATCTCCATCGGTGGAGTTTTCCTTCGTCGTTCGGGTAACTTGCGTAGCGTCGTGGGAACATCCGGCTTAGGAGAGAGCTCGGCAACCAGCTCTTCGATCTTCCGCTTCGATTGATGAGTCGCACGAGCCAGGAGTGTTTCTCGGTTGGTGTCATTGAGAAGAGGCACCAGCTTAGCAATGCCGCTCAAATGAAGCCTTCCGTCAGCGAGCATTTCGAGGAGTATCGGGTGTTTTCGAGCCGCCCGGGCGACCGTAATGCGCAAATAGGCTTCGTGCTCGGAAAGGTGCAGAACCTCGGTCGCATAGACGAACATGGACGATGCCTTGCTGGCAAAAAGCCTCCTCGCATCCACCTCACCGATGTGTGCGACCAGATCGGCTTCGACGCGGCGGGACCTTGTCAATAGCTCATTAAGTCGGCGGAGTAGCTCATCATCTGAGATTTTCGAGAACGATTGAGGTTGGTGTTTGTATTTCATAACTCCAATATAGGCGCAGCTTTTTTTGTCTCAATAGACGGCGTCTATTGCGTGTTCAGCACCTCGGGCAGCTTCGAAGTCTTCCTGGCCGAACAAGAAACCTACGCGCCGACTAGAGGGCGAACAGGCCCATTCTCGATCACGTCATTGGCTTCAATGCAGAATGCAGACAGAAGTTGTCAAGGCCAAATGATCTTTTTTTGTTTTTTCGGTATGGATCCGACGAACTCAGAAGAGAACGGACGCCATGGACGGGCAACGCCGGCAAGGTCCTTGCTTCAATCACGGGCCGTTGATGGCAGTTTCTGCAGCCTGTTCCCTAAAACGACAGGTCATGGTCCCAGAACAGCATCTTGTTCCTTAAATCAACATGTCATGCGGACCCAGCCTTCTTGACCGAGGTCGCAGCGCGACTCATAGGGCAGGAAACACATACCGTAGACCACTCCATCGCGAATAGGCGTATCTCATCCTTCCATGTCGTTGCATTTACTTGCTTCGTCGTGTTACGTTCAGGCAGTTTTCGATGTGATAATCCGACTCGCCGACTCGCTGGCGAGCCGGTCACGCAGGATTCATCAGGTTCCAGACTTCTCGAAAAACAACAATAGGGGGAAGTTGTGGGTGCCAGATTTGCCACGACTCAGTGGAGTCAAGTTCTTGCCGCTAGAGACCCAACAGGTACCGAATCCCGACAAGCGTTAGCCACTCTTTGCGAAGCCTATTGGTATCCTCTGTATGCCTTTGTTCGAAGCCAGGGTAATAATCCCGATGAGTCCCGGGATCTAACCCAGGCGTACTTCGCCTATCTACTCGAAAAAAACATCCTCGAAGACGTCGATCCTTCGGCGGGGAGGTTCCGTTCCTTCCTTCTCGCAACGCTGAAACACTATGTTGCGAAGGAACGACGCAAGGAAAGCACACTCAAGCGCGGCGGAGGCACCCAGACGATCTCCCTGGATGCCGAGGACGCTGAGGCCCGTTTCGGTTTTGAACCGGCGCACGAGCTCACACCCGAGCAGGTCTATGAAAACCGCTGGGCCTTGATCGTCTTGGAGCGGGCGTTAGAACAACTCAAAACTGAGTGGAAAGATTCGGAACGGCTGAAGCAGTTCGAACATCTGAAGCCTCATCTCACCGGTCAGGAGCCACGGATTCCATTTCGCGAAGTGGCAGCTGAGCTGGAAATGACCGAGGTCGCGGTACGAGGCGCCATGCATCGACTGCGCCAACGCTTCGGTCAGTTCATCCGGGACGAAATCGCCGATACCGTCGCGAGTCCAGACGAGATCGACGATGAGGTTCGGCACCTTTTAGCCGTTGTCGGTCCTTGGGAGCCCAACCGGGAATAACATATTCCTGGTTTTGGGTCTTTCTCTAATAGGAAGCGGCGACGATGACGAAGGGCCCGAGTTGTCTCGATTGTGGCACCAGACTCTCCCAAGAGCCTTGGGCGCCGAAGCTTTGCCCGCGCTGCTCCCTTCAGCTTGCGCTCGAACAGTCCCCCGTTGAAGTCGATGTAGGAGACGATCCGGAAGCTCTTCCTACTCGCCAGTTTCCCAACCACACGTTCTCTCCCGGTCAGATCCTAGGGAGTCGGTTCCAGATCCGTTCTCTTCTCGGTCGTGGCGGTATGGGCGAGGTGTGGCGCGCCTACGACCTGAAGCTTCGCGTCGATGTTGCCCTGAAGAGCCTTCGAGCGGAGCTTTTGGAGAAGGAACGAGCGCTCCAGGCCTTGAGGCAGGAAGTCCGAACGGCCCGAGAAGTGATGTCACCCAACGTCTGCCGGGTGTTCGATCTGGTGGAGCTGGACGGTCAAGAACTGGTATCGATGGAGTATATCGACGGCACCACGCTCGTGGCGGTTCTCCATTCACGAGGGCCGTTGGAGCTTCAAGAAGCTCGAGAGATTGCGTCTCAGTTCTTAGCGGGTTTGGAGGCCATCCATCAAGCCGGTCTCGTCCATCGTGATCTCAAGCCCGAGAACATCATGATCACCCGGTCGGGTCGTGTGGTTGTGATGGATTTCGGCATTGCCAAGGGCCTGGCCGACAAGAAGACGGGCACGGTCTCCGGAACTCCTGCCTACATGGCACCGGAGCAAGCACGAGGAGAAGAGGTGAATGCCCGAGCGGATGTCTTCTCTGCCGGTGTGGTTCTGGCCGAGATGATCGTCCCAAGCGGTATTCAAAAGCCCAAACCGCACGAGAAGCGATCTGGCAGGACATCCATCACGAACCGCCGGAGCTTCCGGATACAGCCTGGGCGGCGGTACTAACAAAAGCTGTGGCAAGGCTCCCGGAACAACGTTATCCCAGTGCGGCGGCGCTAGCCCGGGCTCTAGAAGAAGTCACGCTTCAAGTGGAAGGCGCTGAAGACGTACGTCCATACCCAGGATTGGCCTCGTTCACCGAGGAGGATGCGGAGTACTTCTTCGGCCGAGAGCTCGAAGTGGAGGCGATGTGGAAAAAGCTCCGCCGGCCGCATCTCCTCGGACTCATCGGTCCTTCGGGAGCGGGCAAGAGCTCCTTCCTTCGCGCGGGACTCCTCCCGGCTATGCCCGAAGGCTGGCGATGTGTGATCTGTCATCCGGGAACGTCTCCATTCGCCTCTTTGGCTCAGGCTCTTTTTTCCGAGCTATCAGGCGACACGGAGGCTCAGCGGCAGCTACTTCGCTTCGAAGAAACGGACGTCGCTTTATCCATCATCGCTCGATGGAGAAAGCAACACGCACAAGTCATCGTTATCGTCGACCAATTTGAAGAGCTTTTTACACTCAATCCGGCACAGGTACAGGCTCGGTTTGCCGAGCTCTTGGCACGCGTTGTCATTGAGGCGGATGTACAAGTGCTTCTGTCCATGCGCGACGACTTTCTTTCACAATGTAGTCATCCGTCGTTGGCACCCATTTACTCCGAGCTGACGCCTCTCCACCCCCTCACTGATGCCGCCTTGCGTCGTGCGCTGGTCCAGCCGGCCCTCAAATGTGGCTACCGCTTCGAGGAGGAAGCACTCATCGAAGAGATGATCGTCGAAGTGAGTGAGGAGCGAGGTGCCTTGCCGCTCCTAGCTTTTGCGGCATCGAGACTCTGGGACCACCGCGACCGAAAGCAAGGGCTGCTCACGAGGGAAGCGTACCAACACATCGGTGGTGTCGGCGGCGCTCTGGCGCAGCACGCCGAAGCAACGCTCGAGAAGATCGGCACCGATCGCATCCCCATCGTTCGGGAAATCTTCCGCAATCTGGTCACCGCCCAAGGAACCCGCGCCGCTCGCGACATGGACGAGCTGCTTTCCGTATTCGAAGACAAAGACGCAGCAGAAGAAGTCCTGCGTGAGCTCATCGATGCACGTCTTCTGACGTCGTTCGAGGTCACCGCCGGCGAGGAAGAAGAAAGAGGCCGACACCGCGTCGAGATCATCCATGAGTCCCTCTTGAAGGCTTGGCCGAGACTGGTGCGCTGGCAGACTCAAGATGAGGAAGGCGCTCAGCTTCGGGACGAGCTGCGTCAAGCCGCCCAGCTCTGGGAGCAGCACGACCGCTCGGCCGACAGCTTGTGGACGGGAACGGCCGTTCAAGGAGTTCCAGCTCTGGCGGGAGCGTTATTCCGGCGGACTCACGACCACCGAAGAAGCCTTTGCTCGGGCGATGCTCCAGCATTCGGAACGGCGGAAGAGGCGGAGACGGGCGGCTGTGGTCGCTGCCTTGTTTGTCGCTTTCGGCATTGCGGCTGTCACGGGCACGCTCTGGCAACGCTCGGTAGCCGAGACCCGGCGCGCCGAGGCGCAGAAGTTGATCGCGCTCGGACAGCTCGAGCTCAACGACTACCCGTCTACAAGCGTGGCCTACGCGATTGCGAGCCTCGAGCTTGCGGACACACCGGAATCGCGCCGACTGGCGCTGGAAGCCCTGTGGAGAGGGCCGGTGGCCTTTGTGGTCAGCGAAGAAAGAACCTGGGACACGGAGTTTAGCCCGGACAACAGCTACCTCATTCAGGCAAGAGGACTCCGCACAATCGACCGTAGCCCCCTGAGCATCATTCACGAGAACGGATCGAGTGTTGACCTGGGAGTCGCGCACCCCGAAGCGATTGCGGTCCATGTCACGGTGGGAGCAGACACCCATCATTTCCATTCAAGGGCAGAAGTAAAGGATTCAATCCTTGAACACATCCTATGGTCGATTCCGGAGAGGCGGCGACTCACCGACATCCGTTACAGGGAGCCCGCCTACACCGTGGGAGTAGCGGCGGACACGGACCGAAATCGGTTCGTCCTATTATGCGGAGAATCCGACCGCTTCGTCGTTGACGCCATGGGATTCGACGGCTCCATCGAGCGCCTAGGTACCTTCGACTTAAAACCCCGGTCGACCCCGATGTCCATGGACACTCAGAGGGGACGCTGGCTCGCAGCGGCTGTCGACAACGACATCCTGGTCTACGAGATCGGCGACGACGGGCTCTCCGAGTCGCGGCTTCTGGGCAGGGTCGATGATGCCGTAGCCGACATCGTTGTGGATCCCTTGGGGCGATTCGTCGCCGCGGCCAAGCAGGGGGAGATCAGGCTATGGAGCCTTGCTGAGAAATCACCGCCCGTGGTTCTCCAGGGACCAACGGAAATCCAGTTTCTGGACGTTACGCCCGACGGTTCCCTTCTCGAAGCGGCCGTCCGCCAGGAAGGGCCTGAGGGGCATTGGCACTCCTGGGTCTGGACCCTTTCAGAAAACGAGCCGCGGTTCCTCCGCCGGTTCGATCTCGGCGGGACAGGCTGGGGTGGTTGGCGGTGGGATACGGTCGGCCGAAAGGTGGCGAGGTGGGGCCCCGATACGAAGATCCGCTTGTGGTCCGTGGATGGGCCGGCGGATGCCGAGCCGCTGGTTCTGAACCGCGGCGACAACCTACAAGTGAACACGGTCTCCTTCGACCAGCACGGCCGGTGGCTGGCCAGCGCCGATTTGGCTGGACTCGCCGTGTGGCCCGTGGCTGAACGATTTCCACTCGTCATAAGGCGGCATCAAAGGGCTGTTTTTGACCTGACGTTTGCACCCGACGGCGGATGGCTCGCCTCGTCATCCGGGGACAGCACGGTCAGGCTGTGGCCCTTGGATGGAAACCCTCCTCCCGCCGGGAAGGTTTTCGAGCTCGGTGTGCCCGCGTATGGGCTGGCCGCGTCGTCGGACGGCACGAGAATTCTCATAGGTGGAAATCCGTCTCCCCCGAAAACAGCCCCATTCATTCTCTCTCTGACGGGTGGCGAGCCCACGAATCTGCACGGTTTTGCAGGGCAGGTCTGGGGGGTGGCGCTCAGCGCCGACGGACGGCTAGCCGCCGCCGCCGGAGGTCGGTTCAATGTTCAAGATCGGGTTATTCGGGTCTGGGATGTAGCGACGGGAAAGGAAGTCACCGTCCTGGAGGTGGGCGAACACCCTATGCCGGATGAAATTCTCTTCACCACGGGGAACGAGCTGCTCTCGGTGAGCGATTCCGGGCTGCTGCGGTGGAACGTGGAGACCGGGGAGCGAGAGCTTCTGTATGAGGGAATCGGAGCCTCGTTTGCGACCACAGCGGACGGCCGCCTAGTGCTCATGGTAGAGAAAAGAAAGGGTGCGGACGACGTCCTCGTCGGCCCGGTCATCTTGCTTGATCGCGACTCCGGAGTTGTGACGCGCCTCGACAGATTCGGCGACGATGTGAGAGCGGTGGCTATAGACCCCGAGGGCGCGTTTGCCGTCACCGGCGACAAGGATGGCGAGGTTCGAGTCGGCCCATTGACCGGAGAGGACCCCCATATCCTCCTCGGTCACGAGGGCACCGTCATGGCCCTCGCAATCGATCCCCTCGGTCGCTGGATTGCCTCCGGTGGTATGACAAGACCGTCCGCCTGTGGCCCCTGCCCGACCTTCCCAAACGCCCTCTCCACACCCTGCCGCACGAGGAGCTCATCGCCAAGCTCAAAACCCTCACCAACCTCCGCGTCGTCCGAGACGAGGCGTCGCCGACGGGCTGGAAGCTCACCCACGACCCGTTCCCGGGATGGGAGAAAGTGCCGGCGTGGTGATAAGCAAGGTCTCTCACTGCCTGGACTGTGGCACCCGGCTCTCCCAAGAGCCTTGGGCTCCGGAGCTTTGCCCGCGCTGCTCGCTCCAGCTTGCCCTGGAGCAGTCTCCCGTTGAAGTCGATGTCGGAGACGATCCTGAAGCCCTTCCGACACGCCAGTTTCCCAACCAAACTTTTCGTCAGGTCAGATCTTAGGGAGTCGGTTCCAGATCCGTTCTTTGCTCGGTCGCGGGGGCATGGGCGAGGTGTGGCGTGCTTACGATTTGAAGCTTCGTGTGGATGTAGCACTCAAAAGTCTTCGAGCCGAACTGTTAGAGAAGGAACGAGCGCTCCAGGCCTTGCGTCAAGAAGTCAGAACGGCCCGTGAAGTCGTTTCCCCCAATGTGTGTCGGGTCTTCGACCTAGTGGAGCTGGATGGCCAAGAGCTCGTGTCGATGGAGTATATCGACGGCACCACGCTCGTGGCGGTTCTCCATTCACGAGGACCGTTGGAGCTTCAAGAAGCTCGAGAGATTGCGTCTCAGTTCTTAGCGGGTTTGGAGGCCATCCATAAAGCCGATCTGGTCCATCGCGATCTGAAACCCGAGAACGTGATGATCACGCGCTCCGGTCGGGTGGTCGTGATGGATTTTGGCATTGCCAAGGGCCTGGCCGACAAAAAGACGGGCACGGTCTCCGGAACTCCTGCCTACATGGCACCGGAGCAGGCGCGGGGACAAGAGGTCAATGCGCGAGCGGATGTGTTCTCCGCAGGTGTCGTTCTAGCGGAGATGATCGCACCGAACGGTATCAAAACCCCCAAAGCACGAGAAGAGATCTGGCAAGGGATCCATCGTGAGCCACCGGAGCTTCCAGACACTCCGTGGGCATCCGTCTTGACGAAGGCCGTCGCACGTCTCGCCGAGCATCGTTATCCCAGTGCCTCGGCTTTGGTCCGTGCCCTAGAAGAAGTCACCCTCCAAGTGGAAGGATCGGAAGACGTGAGGCCCTACCCAGGGCTGGCCTCATTCACGGAGGAGGATGCGGAGTACTTCTTTGGCCGAGAGCTCGAAGTGGAGGCGATGTGGAAGAGACTCCGCCGGCCTCATCTTCTTGGGCTCATTGGGCCCTCGGGGGCAGGAAAGAGCTCCTTCCTCCGCGCTGGCCTTCTGCCAGTGATGCCCGAAGGCTGGCGGGTCGTTGTTGTAACCCTGGAACAGCGCCCTTCCAGAATCTAGCCGCGTTCACTCCTACCGGAGTTTTCCGAGCGACACGGAGCGATTCAGGAGTTTCTCCGCATCGAAAAGCCGACGTTGCTTTATCCTTGTTTCAAACGCTGGAGACAACAACACACCGAAGTCCTCGTCATCGTCGACCAGTTCGAAGAACTCTTCACGCTGAACCACCTGAAGTCCAATAACGGTTTGCCGAGCTTCTCGGTCGCTTGGCGGTGGAGTCCGACGTGAGGTCCTTCTTTCCATGCGTGACGACTTCTTTCTCCACTGTCACGAGTACGAGGTCGCTGGCACCTATCTTTTCGGAGCCGACTCCTCTTCACGCCCCAAGGGAACAGCACTCCGTCGTGCGTTGGTGCAGCCAGCCCTCAAATGTGGCTACCGATTCGAGGACGGAATCGCTTGTAGAAGAGATGATTGCTGAGGTAAGTGAGGAACGAGGCGCTCTGCCGATTCTGGCCTTTGCAGCGGCGCAGCTCTGGGAGACACGAGAACGCCAAGAAGGTCTTCTGACGCGGGCTTCCTATGAAGCGATAGGCGGCGTCGGTGGGGCTCTGGCGCAGCACGCCGAAGCAACGCTCGAAAAGATCGGCACGGATCGCATCCCGATCGTACGAGAAATCTTTCGCAATCTAGTCACGGCCCAAGGAACCCGCGCCGCTCGCGACATGGACGAGCTGCTTTCCGTATTCGAAGACCAAGGCGCAGCAGAAGAAGTCCTGCGAGCTCTCGTTGATGCACGTCTTCTGACGTCGTTCGAGGTCACCGCTGGTGAGGAAGAAGAGAAAGGTCAGCACCGCGTCGAGATCATTCACGAATCCCTCTTGAAAGCTTGGCCGCGACTGGTGCGCTGGCAGACTCAAGACGAGGACGGCGCTCAACTCCGGGACGAGCTGCGGCAAGCTGCCCAGCTCTGGGAGCAACACGGCCGCTCGGCCGATCGCTTATGGACGGGAACACCGGTCAAGGAATTTCAGCTCTGGCGGGAGCGTTATTCCGGTGGATTGACGAGCACCGAACAAGACTTCGCCCAGGCGATGGTGCAGCAGGCGGAGAGACGGCGAAAGCGAATGCGATTCGCCATCGCCGCAACCATCGGTGTGCTTGTTGGTATCGTGGCGCTTGTCGGCGCTTTCTGGCAACGGAGTGAAGCGGCACGTGAGGAAGCGGTCAATGAAGCACTTCGTGCCGAAGCGAGCAAGCTTCTGGCCCTTGGGCAGCTCGAAATGGATCGCTACCCGACGGCGTCGGTGGCCTACGCGCTCAAGAGTCTCGAGCTCGCCGACACTCCGAGAAGCACGCCTGTTTGCCCTCGAGGCGCTTCAGAAGGGGCCACCTGCCCTCAACATGCGCGACACGAGTCAAGGAATTGCACATGTTGTGGACGTTTACCCCCGATGGTCGGTGGCTGGCGTTCGGAGGTATCGACTCGGCTCAGCTCCTGCCGCGGGACGGCGGTGCTCCCGTTTTGGTTGCCAAGTATCCAACCACGGCCTCCCGAGTGGTGAACTTGAAATTCACTCCGCGAGGGCGATCGTCTCGTGACCGCAAAAGACGGAGAGATCCGTATCTACTCCGTTCCCGAAGGCCAAGAGTTGGCGGTCCGGAAAATCGAGCCCGTACACACGAAGTTGGCGATGGGAAGCCACAGTTTCTTCACCGTGAGTGAGGTCGAGGACGGAATAGTGGTGAGGAAATGGCCATTCGATGGCGGAGAGCCTTTGATGGTCGGTCGTATGGATTTGGAGGCACTGAGGCAGGTCCTCCATTTGGGGCAAATACGCCGTCGGCATCGATCCCGCCGGCAAGTGGCTTGCCTATGGGCTGGATCGACAGATCTACCTGCGATCCTTGGAAGATTGGGCCGTGCCCCCTCGGAACGTGGGGAGCATTCAGAACGCGTTGCTTCGGAGCAGATATTGCTTTCCATGCCGGTAGCGGTAGGTTCGCGACCCGTGACGAGTCGGGAGAAATCCGAGTCTGGTCGGTCGGATCCTGACTCCAAGGAGCCGGTGCGCGTTCTCCAGGGAATGGCCCTGGAAAACGGGCCCCTGCTTCGATGGAAGCGGGAACCGACTGATTGACTTCGGACTGCCGGAGGAACTGGGCACGGTGAAGCTCTGGCATCTCGATGCGCCGCCGGAGGCCGAGCCCCTCACCATTCTCGAGGGGCGGATGGTCTTTGAACGGTGCCGTCTTCGATCCGAGCGGCCGCTGGCTGGCTACCGGCAATTCCAACGGAGGAGTGACCTTCTGGCCCCTCATCCGCGACTATCCGTTGGTTCTGAGAGGGCATGGGTACAACGTCTACGCAGTGGCCTTTACTCCCGACGGAAAACAGCTGGTTTCGGCTTCGCAGGATGGCACCGTACGCGTGTGGTTCCTGGAAGGGGGAAAGCCAAGCCAAGTCTTGCTCAAGAGTGAGGACCTGGTGCATCCCAAGATTGACATCGATCCTTCGGGGCGAGAAGATCCTTGTCTCGGGGCATCGCGGTAAGGTCTTCCTCGTGCCTCTGGAAGGCGGCTCGCCCCGGTTGCTCGAGGGTTTTTCTTCCTGCCACGGTTGTTGGGCCCGTCGCCTTTGGCCCCGACGGCCGGCTCGCCGCCGCGGCTTGCCTGATGGGCCCGAGCGGGGCTTCCATGGCGGGTCCGAAGGAAGAGAGGGTCATCCGAGTTTGGGACCTCGAGTCGGGAGACTCTCGCGTGCTCGAGTTAGGTCCGGTCGAGGGTGCCGGTGAGCCCACCTCTCGCCGGGGCCGAGCCTAGAAGGGTTTCTCCATCTTCACTTCCTGCCCGACGGGCGACTTCTTTCCTGCTCGGCAAACGGCCTACACCTTTCGGATCCAGAGCACCGCACCATGAATTTGCTGGAGTCCGGCATTTTTGGCTGTGAATTGAGTTCCGACGGCCGCCACGTGCTCTTGGAGAAACTTGATCTGCAAGAACCGACGTCGGCGCTTGAAGTGGATGGACCTTTCAGAAAAGCGTTCGAGACCCCTGGGACAACCGGACACGGACCTTTCGATGGCTTTCGATCTGGCTTTCGATCCCACCGGTGCTTTGGCGATCATCGGCGATGGTGACGGCATTGTTCGGGTCGGTCCGGTGAGTGGCGGAAACGCGCACCTACTTTTCGGCCATGAAGGCGGTATCTCATGAGGTCGCCGTATCCCCCGATGGCCGGTGGATCGCTTCGGCGGGAGACGATAAGACGATCCGTCTCTGGCCCATGCCGGATATCGACCAGCAGCCCTTTCATACGCTTCGCTTATGAGGACTTACTCGAGCGCCTCCGCAACGTCACCAACGTGCGGGTTGTCGAAGACGATGCATCGTCCACCGGCTACCGAATCGACATTGCACCGTTTCCCGGCTGGGAGAAGCTGCCGGAGTGGTGACGATGAGACTGAGAACCTCGATGGCGTCGTCGGACCCTAGGAGCCGACCACATGTAACAAAACCTTGGTTTTGGGTCTTTCAAATGTAGGAAGAAGCGGTGATGCTCAAGATCCGGCACTGCCTCGATTGTGGCACCAGGCTCTCCCAAGAGCCTTGGGCGCCGGAGCTTTGCCCTCGCTGTTCGCTTCAGCTTGCCCTGGAGCAATCTCCCGTGGAAGTCGATGTCGGCGATGATCCCGAAGCTCTTCCTACTTGCCAGTTTCCCAACCACACGTTCTCTCCCGGTCAGATCCTAGGGAGTCGGTTTCAGATCCGATCGCTTTTGGGTCGAGGCGGCATGGGCGAGGTGTGGCGTGCGTACGACTTGAAGCTTCGTGTGGACGTGGCGCTCAAAAGGCTTCGAGACGAGCTATTGGAGAAGGAACGAGCGCTCCAGTCTTGCGCCAAGAGGTCCGCACGGCTCGTGAAGTCATCTCCCCTAACGTGTGCCGAGTCTTTGACCTGGTGGAGCTGGACGGCCAAGAGCTGGTGTCGATGGAGTACATCGATGGCACCACGCTCATGAAGATTCTCCATTCCCGAGGACCGCTCGAGCTTCAAGAAGCGCGGGAGATTGCGTCTCCAGTTCCTGGCCGGATTGGAAGCCATCCATCAAGCCGGGCTCGTGCATCGGGACCTCAAACCCGAGAACATCATGATCACCCGCTCGGGTCGTGTGGTTGTGATGGATTTTGGTATTGCCAAGGGCTTGGCCGACAGAAAAACAGGCACGGTTTCTGGAACTCCCGCTTACATGGCACCGGAGCAGGCGCGGGGACAAGAGGTCAATGCGCGAGCGGATGTGTTCTCCGCGGGTGTCGTTCTGGCGGAGATGATGGCACCGAACGGTATCAAAACCCCCAAAGCACGAGAGGCGATCTGGGAAGGCATCCATCATGAGCCACCGGAGCTTCCGGACACTCCGTGGGCCTCCGTCTTGAGGAAGGCCGTCGCTCGTCTCGCCGAGCATCGTTATCCCAGTGCCTCGGCTTTGGTCCGTGCCCTAGAAGAAGTCACCCTCCAGGTGGATGGAGCGGAAGACGTGCGGCCCTACCCAGGGCTGGCCTCATTCACCGAGGAGGACGCGGAGTACTTCTTTGGCCGAGAGCTCGAAGTGGAGGCGATGTGGAAGAAACTTCGCCGGCCTCATCTCCTGGGGCTCATCGGACCTTCGGGGGCAGGAAAGAGCTCCTTCCTTCGTGCGGGGCTTCTCCCGGTGATGCCCGAGGGATGGCGAGCCGTCGTCTGTAACCCTGGAACAACGCCGTTCCAGAATCTAGCTCGAGCACTCGTATCGGAGTTCGTCGGCGATACAGAAGCGATGCAAGGGCTTCTCAGCATAGAAAATCCTGACACCGCCCTATCGATCTTTGAGCGCTGGAGACAGCAACACACGGAAGTTCTGGTAATCGTCGACCAGTTCGAAGAGTTGTTTACGTTGAATCCACCGGAGGTCCAATCACGGTTTACCGGGCTTCTGGGTGGTATGTCGCTGGAATCGGATGTGCGGGTTCTCCTTTCCATGCGGGATGACTTCTTTCTCCATTGCCACGAATACAGGTCGCTGGCCCCCATCTTTTCGGAGCCAACCCCGCTCCATGCTCCGACGGGAAACGCTCTGCGTCGCGCATTGGTCCAACCTGCCCTCAAATGCGGTTACCGCTTCGAAGAGGAAACGCTCGTCGAAGAGATGATCGCCGATGTGAGCGAAGAACGGGGTGCGTTGCCGATGCTCGCGTTTGCAGCATCAAGACTCTGGGAGCATCGTGACCGAGAACAGAGGGCTTCTTACCCGAGAAGCGTATGAGCACATCGGCGGTGTCGGCGGGGCACTGGCCCAGCATGCCGAATCCACGCTGGAGAAGATCGGCAACGATCGCATTCCCCTTGTTCGTGAAATCTTCCGCAATCTGGTCACTGCACAGGGTACCCGCGCCGCCCGGGATAGGGAGGAGCTTCTTTCCGTGTTCGACGACAAAGAGGCTGCGGGAGAAGTCTTGCCTGCGCTCATCAATGCACGTCTCTTGACGTCGTTCGAGGTGACCACCAGCGACGAGAAAGAACAAAGGCGACATCGGGTGGAGATCATCCACGAGTCCCTCTTGAAAGCTTGGCCGCGATTGGTGCGCTGGCAAGCGCAGGATGCTGAAGGCGCTTTGCTTCGTGACCAACTCCGTCAATCTGCCCATATCTGGGAGGAACGCGGCCGACCCGTGGATCTGCTTTGGACAGGCACGTCATTCAACGAGTTCAAGGTGTGGCGAGAGCGCTATTCCGGTGGACTCACCACAAGCGAAGAAGCTTTTGCTTCTGCGATGGTTCGTCACGCGGAGAGACGGCGGAGACAACGACGATTTGCGATCGCCGCAAGCTTCTGTTTGCTCCTTGGTATCGTCGTGCTCGTCGGCGCACTCTGGCAACGCAGTGAAGTAGCTCGGGAAGAAGCCGTCAATGAGACACTTCGTGCCGAAGCGAGCAAGCTTCTGGCGCTCGGTCAGCTCGAACTGGAGCACTATCCAACGGCCTCCGTAGCCTATGCCCTCAAGAGCCTCGAGCTTGCCGACACTCCCGAGGCACGCCTGTTTGCCCTCGAGGCGCTTCATAAGGGTCCGACCGCCCTCATCATGAACGACACGAGTCAAGGAATGGTGCACATGTTGTGGACGTTACCCCCGATGGTCAGTGGTTAGCGATCGGAGGTATTGACTCTGCTCAGCTCCTGCCGCGGGATGGGGGTGCTCCCGTTTTGGTGGCCAAGTATACAACCACGGCCTCCCGCGTTGTGTCGACGAAGTTCACTCCCGAGGGCGATCGGCTCGTGACCGCAAAACACGGAGAGATCCGTATCTACTCCGTTCCCGAAGGCCAAGAGTTGGCGGTCCGGAACATCGAACCCGTGGCTACGACGTTGTGGATGGGGAACCAGAATTTCTACACGGTGAGCCACGTAAATGGCGGAGTGGTGGTGAGGCAATGGCCGTTCGATGGCGGAGAGCCTTCGGTGATCGGCCGCATGGATCTAGGCACAAAAGCCGTCGGCGTCGATCCTACCGGCAAGTGGTTTGCCTATGGGCTTGATCGACAGGTCTACCTGAGATCCTTGGAAGATTGGGCATTGCCCCCTCGGAGCGTGGGGGAGCATTCAGAACGCGTTGTCAGAGGTGGAGGTTCTAGAGGAGTTGATTTCCATGCCGGTAGCGGTAGGTTCGCGACCCGTGACGGGTCGGGAGAGATCCGAGTCTGGTCGGTCGAATCCGCCACCAAGGAGCCGGTGCGAGTTCTCCAGGGAATGGCCGACGAAAACGGCCCCCGCTTCGATGCAAGCGGGAACCGACTGATTGACTTCGGAGTTCCGGACGGGTTGGGCACGGTGAAGCTCTGGCATCTCGATCGGCCGCCGGAGGCTGAGCCCCTCACTATCCTGCGAGGCGACGCCTATGTGAATGGTGCCGTCTTCGATCGGAGCGGCCGCTGGCTGGCTACCGCCAATTCTAGTTCAGGAGTGACCTTCTGGCCCCTCACCCGCCACTATCCGTTGGTTCTGAGAGGGCATGAGTATCACGTTTACCCAGTGGAGTTTACTCCTGATGGAAAACAGCTGGTTTCGGGTTCCATGGATGGCACCGTACGTGTGTGGTCCCTGGAAGGGGACAGAACAAGCCAAATCGTGCTCGAGAGTGGGGACCTGCTCTATCCCTATATTGACATCGATCCTTCAGGGCAAAAAATCCTTGTCTCGGGGCATCGCGGCCGGGTTTTCCTCGTGCCCCTGGAAGGAGGCTCTCCCCGGTTGCTCGAGGGTTTCTCTTCCGCCACGGTTGTTGGGCCCGTCGCCTTTGGCCCTAGCGGCCGGTTCGCCGCCGCCGCCGCGGCTGCCATGGGAGGTCCGAAGGAAGAAAAGGTCATCCGAGTTTGGGACCTCGAGTCGCGCGAGTTTCGTGAGTCTCGCGTGCTAGGCCCAGTCGAGGGTGACGGTAAGGGCTTCGGGGCTCTTCACTTCCTGCCCGACGGGCGACTCCTTTCCTGCGGACCAAACGGCCTACACCGTTGGGATCTCGAGCAGGGCACCATGAATTTGCTGGAGTCAGGGATCTTTGGTTGTGATTTGAGTCCCGACGGCCGCCACGTACTCTTGAAGGAGCTTGATCGGAAGAACCAGGTTTGGCGACTGAAATGGCTGGATCTTTCGGGAGGACGTTCGAGACCACTGGGACGATCTAACATTTGCATTGCGCCCAGGAGTAAGCCCGTTTTCGATCCCACGGGTACTCTAGCGGTCAGCGCCGGTCCCGACGGCGTTGTTTGCGTCGGTCCGGTGAGCGGGGGAAACCCGCACCTACTTTTCGGCCATGAAGGCGGTGTCCATGGGGTTGCCGTATCCCCCGATGGCCGGTGGATCGCTTCGGCAGGAGACGACAAGACGATCCGTGTCTGGCCCATGCCGGATATGGACCAGCAACCCTTTCATACGCTTCCTTATGAGGACTTACTCGAGCGCCTCCGTAATGTCACTAACGTGCGTGTCGTCGAGGATGAGGCATCGTCCACCGGCTACCGGGTCGACATTGCACCGTTTCCCGGCTGGGAAAAGGTGCCGGAGTGGTGACAACGGTGAGTGCTAAGGAGAAGGAACAATGAAGATCACGACTTCATTTTTAGTCTTCCTGGCATTATCGATCTCGGCCAGCATGGCTTCGGCCCAGGTGGTGACCAAGGGCACTATCGTGGTGATCGTGACCGACCCGCAAGGCGCTCGACTTCCCGGGGCGGTGGTGAGGGCCGAGGCCGCCGACACGGTGACGTCGAGGGAAGCAACGACCAACCATAGTGGTGTCGCCACGTTTCGTTCCATGGACCCATCGGCTTACTACGTCGTCACCGCTCAGATGTCGAGCTTCACGCCGGCAAGGAACGAAGCGGTTTTGGTTCGGACCGGTTACACCGCGACCGTCCGCTTGACGCTGAAGTTGGCTGGCATTGCCGAAGAGGTGACGGTTACCGCCAACTCTCCGCTCGTGGATACCGCCAGTGCCTTGACCAGCCAGGACATCACTTTGGACCTGACGGAATCTTTGCCGACCGGCCGGTCCTACCAAAGCTATCTCCAGCTCGTCCCCGGCGTTTTGCCCACCGACCCTTCCGTCGCCACGGACGGCGGAGGTAATCCGGCTTCCAAGTCAGGATTGAATTACCAAGATGGCGGGGGTCAGAACGGTCTCTCCCGAGACAACTTCTACTATGTCGACGGCGTCAATGTCACCAACGGAGTCAGCGGAACGTATGGCACCAACCTGAACACGGAGATCATCCAGGAGCAGCAGGTCTTAACGGGAGGGATACCGGCCGAGTACGTGGGAGCTCCGGGGCTACTGTCCAGCGTGGTCACCAAGTCGGGTAGCAACACCATCCACGGCTCGGTGAACTACTTCTTTCAAAACTCCAGCCTGGTGGCAGAGGACAAAAACGCTCCCGACCAGAGCTACTCGCGATTCGACACCGCCTTTACCCTGGGTGGTCCGATCGTGGCCGACAAGGCGTGGTTTTTTACCAGCTACCGTCGGCTCGAGCGCGAGGACGACGTGGCCGCATTGGACACGTTGGAGCTCATGCGGACGGTGGAGAACGTACAGAATCAGTGGTACGGGAAGGCGACCTGGTCACCGAGCTCGAACGATACGGTAAGCTTCACATTCTTTTCCGACCCCACCGACGTCAGTGGCACCCGCTGGCGCGATAGCACCAACGCGCGAGATAGCCGGTTCAAGACGGGCGGGAGCAACTACCGGGCCGCCTACTCGCGGATGTTTGGAAGGGATGTTCTCTTCGACTTTGCCTACGCCAAGCACAACCAAGAGGGCTCCGTATATCCAGCCGTTCCCGGAGCCAGGAACGACGTCATCTACCGGTCAACCGACATCCGCACCCTCGAAGACGAGCAGCAAGGCGGGCTGGGATATGCGGACATCAAGCACGCTAACACGGCGCTACTCAGAGCCGCGGTTCAGTGGAGCAGCGAGCGGCACCTGATCAAGGGCGGTTTCGAGTTTGCGCAGAACACTCAGGACTGGGACCCTACGATTACACCCGAGGGCAGGTGGTCGTCCCTGGCACCTCACCTGTCCGGACTCACCGCACGTGAGCTCGCCGAAGGAGGTTTTAGCGGGACTGGATTCGATCCGTTCCTCGCGAGCGACTACAACAACTTCATCAGGTCCGTCAATGGGAATCCCCGGCGGGATGAGTTCTACGGGTTCTTCGACACCGATCGGGATGGGATCATCAGTCCCGACGAGGTCGCGGACAACCTGGTCTATGACAGCAGTGAGGGCAATCCCCACGGCCTCATCAATGTGGATCGGAATATCCAGTTGCAGCAGGGAGCGACCGAGATCAAATCGGAAGGTCTCAGCTTCTACATCCAAGACAGCTTCCAATTGGGAAACTGGGTGCTGAACGCCGGCCTTCGCACCGAGCGGTACGAGCATTTCGCCTCCACCGGCGAAAGCCTCTATAACTTTCCTTGGACGTTTGCGCCGCGGCTGAGTGTCATTTACGACCTCATGGGCGACGGGGAGCAGAAGCTGTCTGCTTATTACGGCAAGTACTATGATCCCATCCGGAACAACTTGACGACCTTCGCCGGCACGTTAACCGGCCGTGTCGTCCAGAGCCAGGTGTTTGCGCTGGGCGAGTGGATCCCCATTCTTACTTTCGGTGGCGTACAGAACCCGGCCGCAATCTTCGCACCCACCACCCAGACTCCCTGGACCGATGATCTACAAATCAGCTACGAGGTTCAGCTCGCCCCGAACATGAGCTTCGAGGCACTCTACACCCGTCGGCGGACCCGGGACATCGTGGAAGACTACGACCTGTCGCTCTACGCATTTCGCGATGATGGGACCACGAACTACCCCGGACCCGTCGATCACCCGGACTCGTTGTTTCTGGGCTTGGACTACTTCGGCTACGACAGCTTCCCGACCTCCAATTTCGTCATTGCCACGCTGGCCGGTGCGGAACGGAATTACCAGGGCCTGGAGCTCATCTTCCGTAAGCGCTACAGCGACAACTGGCAGCTTTTGGCCGCCTACACTTATAACGATGCCAACGGCAACTCCAACTCCGACTCCAGCGCCGGCTGGCCGGGCGATGTGCTCTTTGAGGATCCGCGGGCGCCCAACCGGTTCGGAGACCAGCCGGGCTCGATCCGCCACCTCGCCAAGGTGAGCGCCACTTATCGGTTCGCCATGGGGCTCGAGGTGGGTGGGTTCTACCGATGGAGCTCCGGAAACCTCGCGAACACGGCGTCCAGGGCTGGCGGCGCTTACCTCCCGATCCGAGACGCTCCATCGGAGTTTGCCGGCATCACCCGGCGCTGGATTGCACCGGATGCAGTGGGATCTCTTACCAACCCGTCTTGGGGTCTCCTCGACCTAAGGGTTCAGTACTACATCAACCAGTTTGGAAGAGTCCGAGGACAGATATTTATGGATGTGTTCAACGTGGCCGACAATCAGGACTCCATCCGCAACCTAGAGCTGGTAGAGGGTCAAGGTGGCATCGCCTTTGGTGAGGGCATCTTGTTCAATCTTCCCCGGCGACTCTTCGTTGGAGCCCGATTGATGTTCTAGCAATTCTAGCAATGCTCCCGTTCGGATCCAACACCTTATGGTGCAAGCCTCAGAGCTTCGCTTGCACCTTGCCTTCGCTTACTCCCTTATTCAAGTACTCACCGTTCAATACATCAGACACATCGTCCCTCCTTTGACTTCCCTCCCGGAAAACGGCTATCCTCACTCCAACGTGGAGGTCCTCCATGATTGGCCGGACACTCTCCCACTACAAGGTCATAGAAAAGATCGGCGAAGGTGGCATGGGAGAGGTGTATCTCGCTAAAGACACCAAGCTGGATCGTGAAGTCGCCGTTAAGGTTCTACCCGCGACTTTCTCTGAGAACGAAGAGCGCCTTGCCCGATTCGAGCGTGAAGCCCGACTTCTTGCCTCATTGAATCATCCGAACATCGCCGCCATCCACGAGCTCGAGGAATCCGATGGAGTGCACTTCCTGGCACTGGAGTATGTACCGGGAGAGACGCTGGCAGAACGGATCAAACGCAGTGCGATTCCTATCGCCGAAGCTCTGCCGCTCTTCAGGCAAATCGCCGAAGGTCTCGAAGCGGCGCATGAGAAAGGTGTCATTCATCGGGACCTGAAGCCCGCCAACATCAAGGTGACGCCCGAGGGGCAGATCAAGGTGTTGGACTTCGGATTGGCGAAGGCGATGGTAGGTGATGTGCCAGCACAAGCGCTTTCAGAATCACCCACCATCACTAGGGAGCACACAGAAGCCGGAGTTCTTCTCGGAACGGCTCCCTACATGAGCCCGGAACAGGCGCGTGGCAAGCTTGTTGACAAGCGGACCGACATCTGGGCTTTTGGGTGTTGTTTGTATGAGGCCTTGACAGGCAAGGCGGCATATCTTGGCGACACCGTCACTGACACGATTGCGAAGATCGTGGAACGTGAGCCGGACTGGGAGGCTTTGCCTGCAACCACACCAACCTTTTTGAGAATTCTAATTCGCCGGTGTCTAAAAAAAGACGCGGCTCATCGCCTTCATGATATGGCGGATGCCCGCATCGAGATTGAAGAGGCTGCAGTCGAGTCTCCAGCGGAGCACGACGTTCATGGAGCCGCTCGTTCACGAAGAGGTTCTTTCGTGTCATGGGCTCTTGCGGCTCTTGCGGCTCTTGCGGCTCTTGCCGCTGTCGCCGTGGGCGTCGCCGTCTGGTACCTGAGATCACCGCCGCCACGTCCTGTCTCGAAGCTACTTGTGGGGGTCGAACCTGCAGAGTGGCTAGGGCTGGGTTCACGCAGCATGCAATGGCGCTTGAGTCGGACCTCGTTCGCTTTCACACCCGATGGTAGAAACCTCATCTTCTGCGCCGGTGATGATGGAGGGTCCCGATTATACATGCGGGCGATGGACGAGACCGACGCAATACCCATTCCTGGCACAGAAGGCGCGGTAGGTCCCTTTTTGTCGCCCGACGGACGGTGGGTAGGATTCTGGGCCGAGAGCCAGCTAAAAAAAACCCGCATTGATGGCGGCCCCCCAGTGACGCTCTGTGATGCGTCCGATCCGCCCTTGGGTGCGAGCTGGGGACCCAATGGCACCATCGTTTATGGACAGTATCCGGGAGGACTTCTCGAGGTCTCTGCCGCCGGGGGCGAACCGCACTCCATTGTTGAACTGTCAGAGGGTGAGTTCAGCCACCGCCTGCCTCACTTCCTTCCAGACGGCGATACGGTGCTCTTTACGGTTCTGAAAGGAGAACAAATTTGGGATGAAGCCCAGATCGCGGCATATTCCCTGAAGACTGGAGAGCATAAGGTCCTCATCGAAAACGGCGCCGATGCCCGCTATGTGCCCACGGGGCACCTGGTCTTTGCTCGCCTCGGGACACTCATAGCGGTGCCCTTCGACCCGAAACGGCTCGAGATAACCGGGGGGCCCGTGGGCGTGGGCGAAAGTGTCCGGCAAGCCGTCAATGTTGACAATGCTCTCCACGATACCGGTGCCACGCAGTTTAGCTTCTCCTCGTCGGGTTCGCTTGCCTACGTACCAGGCGGGATCTTTGGGAGTCATGAGGCAACTCTTGTCTGGGTGGATCTCAACGGCGATTCCCAACCCTTGCCCGCCCCACCCTTGCCCTATTTCATGCCCCGCCTTTCTCCCGATGGACAGAAAGTAGCGGTAACAACCGGCGGGCTCAATGTCGACATCTGGATGTACGATATCTCGCGACGTAGTATGACACGGCTGACGACAGACAAGAGCATAGAAAGAATACCAATTTGGACGCCAGACGGCACCCGAATCGCTTTTGCATCTGACAGAGGCGGACAGCACTGCTTTTACTGGATGCCCACTGACGGAAGCGGTTCTCCAGAGCGGCTCACGACGACAATCGAACCAGCGGCTCCTGCGTCGTGGTCCCCCGATGGGCAAGTTCTGGCGTTCGCTCAATCCACAACGGATAGTTTCGACATTTCGGTCCTCCGTCTCGAAGGCGAGCCGCAGCCCTTTATTCAGTCGCCGTTCGAAGAACAGTTTCCGACGTTTTCGCCCGATGGCCGCTGGTTAGCCTATGCCTCGAATCAGTCGGGGCGAATGGAGGTCTACGTTACTCCCTACCCTGGACCCGGGCCGAGACATCATATTTCCGCGGAAGGCGGTAGAGCGCCCGCCTGGGCGCCGAACGGCGGCAGGCTCTTCTATCGCTCTCTGGCGGATGGCGAGGGACTAGGTTCGATGATGGCCGTGGATATCGCGACTGAACCGACATTCACTGCCGGAATACCCAGGGAGCTCTTCAAGGGCAAGTATGTCGGAACCTTCCCGGTCAGGAACTACGACGTCACACCAGACGGCCGCAGATTCTTGATGGTTCAGGGACCTGGGCAGTCGGCGGAGGCCGTCACGCAAATCCACCTCGTCCTGAACTGGTTCGAGGAGCTCAAACGACTCGTTCCAACCAACTGACATGACACTCCAACCCGGCACCTGACTCCGCCATTACGAGATCACTTCTCGGCCTCTACGACACTTACGAGGCAGCGTGGGCTAGCCTGCGGAAACTGGTCGCGAGGACGTCGAAGAGCAGCTTCGACGGTGGGATGTGGTGAGCTAATAGGTCATGGCTGCACTCGAGCGCTTCTTAAGAGGACAAATCGTCCTCTTCGAGCCACAAAGTCAGCCGCGTATGCCTCTCCAGGAATCAGCGGAACCACATAAGAGGAGCAATGATGATGACTTACGCATCAATAACGTGACGCGCTGATTGGTCCGACTCTTGCAAGTCGTTAGTCGAACGTCGAAGTCACGCGAGCGGACTTCAGGAAGGAGCGCCATCATGAAACGGACTCGACCATCAACATTGAGTGCGGTGCTTCTCATTGCGTTAATGACGTGCGTTGGGCAAACGTTGTCGGAGCAATCCATTACGAACTCGACGAGCCTCATTCCGGACGAGGTTAGGACAGTGTTACTCAATTCCTACAGTGAAGGCGCCTTCGTCGTCGCTCTCGACAGCCTGAGAACTCGATTCTGTACAGGTGACGGCCGGGGACCATGCTACGACTATGATCTACTCTACGCCCAGATCGATAACTGCGGCGTTACGGCCTTTCCCCTTCGTGAGATTGTGTATTTCGAGAACAAGGGAGACTTCTCGCCCAACTATTGCATTAGCGCAACACAATCATCTGTTTTGACTACGGCGAAAGAACGGAACAGGAAAGTCTACTTGCAAGAACGGTTCTGGTCGATTGTCGGAACAGAAGTCCGAACGGGTGAAACCGTTGAACTAGCCCTCGGTGACGTGGCTTCCTTTGAGCAGTATCAGACCAATGGTTCCTAGCACAATTCGGAGTTTGGTTTTGTCAATGAGTCAGCGCGTAGATCACGTAGTTGATGCCTAGTTTGTAGGCGTCATTCGTGAGGTCAATCGGGAGCCAGCCCGTGTCCGACCACTCCCAATATTCCGCAATGTCGTTGTTGTAGTTCACGATGGCCAGCATTCGCTTGGTCGGGTCATTGTCTTCGAAAAGTCCGTAGTAGATGGGTTGACCTCACGAGCTCTTCGACGTTGCTCTCTTTTGGCCTCGCTGCCGAGACGGTTTCTTCAGAGCGTCCATCAAATCCGACAACGGAGTTCCGCCCTTCTCCTGTGTCTTCCGGTGGGCTTCGTCGAGAAGATGAAGGAACCTTGGATTGTGCGACAAAAGGAAAGACTCCATGTCCTGGCCTGCTTCGAGGTGAACCAGAGCGGCACAAGGCTTTCCGTTCTTCGTAATCACGATGGGCCCCTGCACCGTTTGCTTTACATACTCGCTCAAATTGTTCTTCACTTCGTAAAGCGGTGCGACCTTCATAATTCGAACTCCTCTCCCTCAACGACAAGAGCATTGCCTCTCTTGACGCCTATCAGGGCTATTGTGACGAGACTCGATTCGTCCACCCTGTAAAAAACTCTCAGGTCCCCCAATCGAAGCTCGAAGTCCGCCCAATGAGATTCCCGGCGTAAGCGAAACTTGTTTCGACTCGCCTCTGTCGGCTGAGCATGAACCAGATGTCTTTGGACACCGTCCAGAACAAGTCGCTGATCGTAAGCACGCAGCTTCTTGAACTGACGCACCGCATCTGGTGAAAAGACTGGCTCAAGTCTAGCCACAATTAAGGATAGCTCAAATACTAGCTAGATACAACCCGTCCGGTCAAAAAACTCGAGTGATCTGTCCCCGTAAGTGTGCCAAAACTCAAACGTGGCACAAGCTGCATCCGAGTGTCGGTAAATTCCATCACCGCTACGAATGACGTGACGCAGCCTGAGATGCAGAGAAAATATCGCCGCTCTCGTTCTGAATATTCTGAACAAGGGAGCGGGCGGCTGTCCTCAACAACTCGAGCCAATCGCCTGGTGCTGTCGACCAGCGCTGGATCAGCCAGACTTCCCTTCTGGGCACGGTCTCGACGGCAAAGACGGACCCTGCGGACCCTCGCCCGTCCGCATTAATAATGACGAGGGACACCCAACCCGTATGTTTCAGGGCGCAATTGCTCTCTCAGTCCCGCTAGACTATCCTCTATCCCTAAGATGAAGAACCAATACTTCCAACGGATGTGTGGAAGCTCGGTCGGTCCAAGGGCCATTACCCTGAGGATTCCTTTACCGTCATGATGGTTTACAAACCGGAAGTAGAGAGTACAGCGTTTGAATTCTTCTGTCGATTTACTCCGCCTCAGATATAGCGTCCTTTGTATCTCGTTGCTGGCCGGGTTGGCCGCCTCGCCCGCCCGGGGTGATGCACCGCTGGGGCCACCGGAGGTCGAGGCGGGCGTCCTGCCTGATGGGTTCGCGGTCGATGGCGTGCTCGACGAGCCGGCATGGCAGACGGTGCCGGCGAACGACCGGTTCACCCAAAGCGATCCGATAGAAGGTGCTGCCCCTTCGGCACGGACCAGCGTGCGCGTGCTGGCCGGCGCCAACGCGCTGGTTATCGGTGTGGAGTGCAACGATCCGGAACCGGACGCCATCGTCAGCTTCAGCGTGTCGCGCGATGCGTCGCTCAGCAACGAAGATCATGTTCGGATCGTTCTCGGACCGTTTCTCGACGGACGCTCCGGCTATCTGTTTGCGGTGAATCCCAGCGGCGCGCGCTACGACGGTCTGATCGAGCCCGGCGGTGAGGATGACGATCCCAACTGGGACGGCATTTGGGAGGCCGCCACCCGGCGAACGCCGGCCGGCTGGACCGCCGAGCTGAGGATTCCCATCGAAACGCTTTCCTTCAAACCGGGGCTTAGCGCCTGGCACTTCAACATAGAACGCCGCATCCAACGCTTGCTGGAAGTCGATCGGTGGGCCTCGCCCGAGCGTCAGTACCAGATCACACAGACCAGCCGCGCCGGTCTGGTTACCAACCTGCCTGATTTCTCGCTCGGTATGGGCCTCAGCGTACGTCCGGCGGTAACCGCGGGTGGCGGGTATCCTTCAGCCGATGCGCCGCTCGACGGCGAGCTCCAACCCAGTCTCGATGTCACGAAGCGTATCGGCTCGAACGTGCTGGCTTCGTTCACGGCTAACACCGACTTCGCCGAAACCGAGGTCGATACACGCAAGACGAACTTGACGCGTTTTCCGTTGTTTTTTCCGGAGAAACGCACGTTCTTCCTGCAAGGGTCGGATATCTTCTCCTTCGGCCTGGGGTTGGGGCAGGACGTGATGCCTTACTTCAGTCGACGCATCGGGCTGGTGGAAGGGCGCCAGGTGCCGATCATCGCGGGCGGCAAAGTCAACGGACGGATGGAAAACACCAACTTCGGATCGCTGGTGGTGGGCACCAACGACGTCCCGGCTGTAGTTGACTCCGAAACGGGGATGGCGGTGGCCCGCGTGAAGCAGAATCTTTGGGCCGAATCTTGGGTGGGCGCCATCGCCACCGTGGGCGATCCGCTGGGCCGCAGCGGGAGCTGGACCGCCGGTGGTGACTTCACCTACGCCACGTCGCGCTTCCGCGGGGATAAGAATCTCCTGGTCGGCCTCTGGGCGCTCGGCATGGACCGAAGCGGGCTTGGAGATGACCGAAAGGCCTACGGACTCAAGATAGACTATCCAAACGACCTCTGGGATATCGCGTTCACCTACAAGCGTATCGGGCGCGACTTCGACCCGTCGCTGGGTTTCGTGCCGCGGCGCGGCGTCCATCTCTACAATGTCTCCATCGACAACCGCACGCGCCTCAGCAGCGGACCGATTCAGCAGTTGTACCACGAGTTCCGACCGTTCTTCGCCACCGATCTGTCCGGCAAGTGGGAAAGCTACCGGGTGTTCTTCGCGCCGATCAACTGGCGGTTCCGAAGCGGTGACCGGTTCGAGGTCAATATCAACCCTACCGGCGAGCGTTTGATTGAACCTTTCGAGGTTGCCGAAGGAGTGATTATTTCCCCCGGTTCCTATCACTGGAGGCGATACCGGCTTGAGGTCGGCTCCGCCCGGAAGCGTCGGTTCTACGCACAGCTGACCTACTGGTTCGGCGGGTTCTACGACGGGACACTGGATCAGATCGTGTGGCAAGGGGCTTGGAATCCGGCACCGCTGGTGACCGTCGAGTTCTCCGGCGAACAGCTATACGGTCGTCTACCGGCGGGCGATTTCAACCAGACGCTCACCGGCACACGGCTTCGCCTGAACTTTTCACCCGACCTCACGCTATCCAGCTACTTGCAGTACGACACCATAAGCGAGTCGTTCGGCACCAACACGCGACTGCGCTGGACCTTCAACCCCGCCGGCGACCTGTTCGTGGTTTACAACCACAATATGAACCGACTCACCGATCGATGGCGGCTCGAAACGAATCAGCTTCTCGTCAAGCTCCAGTACGAGATGCGGTTTTAGAAACTCATAGCATCGTGTTTGCCATAGGTACCTCCTGCCTCTGCTAACCTGTGATGCTTACTCGGTCCGTGGCTCTCCAGCATGGCGTTTCTTGCTGCTCCGGATCGTCGTGTTCACTTTGCAGCAGGGTACCATCCGACAGCGGCATGGGTGATTCAGCAACTGCGTGGCACATTTCCTTTTTATTCAGCGCCAAAACGCCTCGCTACCGCCGACTCGCGTGCGAAGCCCCCGCGTTCGGTCTGAGCTGGTGCTTCCGTCACGAAGTGATGCTAAGCTGTGACTGGCATTCGCGCTTCAACGACATCGACCGGCAGGCGAAAGTCGGATAGTACGAGGACGCGGATCTCCGAAAGCAAACGGCGGCCCACCAGCAAGAAGACTTCGCGGAACGTCAACCGGCGTGTCGTGAGTCCCGCCTGCATGGCTGGCGTCCGGGTCTCACGCCCGAACTCCAGGGCCCGGTGTGGCCGAACGAAGTTGTAATAGCAGCGCAGCAACTCGATGTGCTCTTCGAGCCTCTCCATCGACCGCGCGTGGGAAAGCGTTCGCCTCAACAGGTATGCGGAGCTTTGTCGAATGGTCAGATTCAGGCGCTCGATGAACGAAGTATTCAGCTTCGATGAGTCCTCGGAGTCGGCGAGCGCCTTTTGGAACCGCCAAGGGCACGGGCCTTCGTTCCACCTTGACGATGCGATCGTTCCTGCGCGTCTTGAGCACCTGTCCATAAAGACATGCTGGCCCGAAGGAGTGTCGAGCGACTTTCTCATAAAAGTCGAATCCGTCCGTAACAACCAAGGGAATGCGTTCGAAGTCCATTCGGTTCGAGACGTCGTCAAAGAGGGCGAGCGTGTTCCGGTAGCTTCGTCTACCCACGACGGTCGATGGCCAGAGTCGAGACCATACTTCGATAGCGGCGAAGATCCAGCTCGGCCGTTCTTTGCTCCCGACGAAGGTGCGGATCTCGTCCGCCTGGAGCTCCGCGACTTCGAATCCGGTGATGGTCCGGTTATTGAACCGACGACAAGCGCCGGCCGCTCTCTCGAGCACGCGAGCGACGGTATTCCAGGCAATCCCCTTGACCCGAGCGATCGAGGCTATGCTCATACCCTCAACGCGGAGGGAGCGACCTCGTCGAAGGTGCTCCGGCTGTGGTGGAGACGGTAGTAGGGCGTGCCTTTCGTCGAACAGAATGTCTTTCCGCACTCGACGCACCGGTATCGGCGGCGTTTCCCGGACCTCGTTCTGTAGAATCCGCAACGGACGATGCTTCCGAAACCGACCTTTCCGTGCAAAGGACATTCGGGGTTGAGACAGCTCAGATTCTTCACTTCGCGTGGCCCTTGTTGACGAAAGAACTGCGTCTCTCGAAATCAGGCTAACCACGCAAGCGGGTTATGCTTTGGCCACCAACAGTCAATGATGGAAGCACCACGAAGCACGCTCGCATCAAGACCGCTGATTAAGCCGTGGGATGACTCGAGCCAACACTTTAATTTGACTTTCCCTAAATAAGGACAATAATATGGTACAAGGAGTCACTATGAGTCTCAAAGAGTCGATCAAGCCGATCACATACATGAAAACCAATGCTGCCGACATATCTGGCCACCGTCTCCGAGACCGGACGGCCTATCATTATCACCCACAACGGCGAAGGAAAGATGGTCATCCAGGATATCGAGTCCTACGAGGCCATGAAAGAAGCCATCGCCATGCTGAAGGTGGCGGCACAAGGAAGAAAATCCGCGGACCAAGGGAAGATCAAGCCGACCCGCAGAGCGTTCAAGGCAATCGAAAAACGAAGAGAGAAGCGGCGTGGCTGAGCACGACGTTTATCTCACGGCCGAAGCAGAGGCGGACCTAGACGAGATCGTCGAATACATCGAGGATCACGATTCGGCCGAACGAGCGGACTACGTGTATGAGAACATCAAGCAGAGCATCCTCAAGCTCGAAGTTCTCCCCGGACGGGGTCGGGTTGTGCCTGAGCTTAGACCATGGGGAATCATGGAATATCGCGAGACAATTTATAAACCGTACCGGATTATCTATTTCGTATCCGGTACACGAGTCATAGTACACGCGATATTTGACGGTCGAAGGGGGGTTGAAGAACTACTCAGTCGGAGATTTCTGCGCTAGCTACTTACTCTTACCAAAATCCACCCAGAAGCTCGACGCTGCTAAATAGATAGGGCGACGGGAACGCTTGATACATGAAATTTCCTATCTTTTTACTGTGATGGCAGAGGTCAACGGAGGAAAGGTGACAAAGGTGACTTTCGAGAACTTGCCGGCGTTTGCCGTCCACCTGGATGCGAAAGTCGAAGTCCCCGAGCTGAGTACGGTCACGGTCGATGTTTCCTATGGTGGGATGTTCTACGTCATCGCTGATGCGAAGCCATTCGGACTACGACTGACACCAGACGAAGGGAGAGACATTGTACGAATAGGTGAAATGATCAAGGCAGCGACACAGGAACAACTCCAAGCAGTTCATCCCGAGAATCCGGAAATCGCGGGAGTCACCATCGCCCAGTTGTCAGGTCCGCCGGCACATCCCGATGCCGAGGTCAAGAACGCTGTAATAGTCTCGACGGGCGTTTTGGACTGGAATCGTCCCTCTACCTGGACTGGGGCTTTGGATCGAATCCCCTTGCGGAACTGGAACTTGCGCCAAGATGGCCGCCCTCCACGCCAAAGGAAAGTTGCCTCTACACCAAGACTTCCCACGCGAGGGTCCTCTGGGCACCATCTTCGTTGGTCGTCTGGTGCGAGAGTCGAGAGTAGGAGATTACCCCGCAGTGATACCGACACTGAGTGGACAGGCATGGATAACAGGTTTCGCACAGTACGTTGTAGATTCGACTGACCCGTTCCCGAATGGATTCACTCTAGGCGACATTTGGGGGGCCCAAGAGGACTAAAGGAAGCTGTTTTGTCGAAAGGCTGGAGAGCGATCTGATGTCAATAAGGTGCGGCTCCCTGTTGCCTATGAGTTGCGAACAGCTTTACGTGCCTGGCCTAGGGATTGTTCACTTTGATTCACAGGCAGGATACAATTTTCCATCTGCGATCAAGGGAGTTTATCGATGACATTCAAAGTGCTCAAAATGCTTACCGCGCTCGGTAGCGTCGTGTTCTTGACCTTGGTGCTTGCCTCGATGGCAGGTTCGGGTGCGCCGAGCCCTGATCCCGCTTCGGCATGTCCCGAATGCGAGTTCGGGTCCGCCATCGGCTGCACCGACATCATGGTAGGGAAAAATGCCTCCGTGGACGGTTCTCAAATGACCTCCCACACAGGCGCATGCCCGGAATGTCGAGTTCATGTGGTTCCAGCCCGAAACTATGAGAAAGGAGCCATGGCCCCCGTTTACTGGGGTCTCCAAGACGTGAGAAAGCCGCTCCATGAGTACGGTGAGGTCATTGGCGAAATACCTCAGGCGAAGGAGACCTATGCCTACTTCCACACCGGCTATCCGCAGATGAACGAGCATCAGTTGGCTATTGCCGAGACGACGATCAGCCAGAAGAGCGAGTTGAGAGCCTACAACGGTCTCTGCGAGCAGATCATGACCATTGAACAAGCTCAGATGTTCGCCATGCAGAGGACCAAAACGGCCCGGGAAGCTCTCGAGCTCATAACATCGTTGGTTGAGACGTACGGTTTTCTTCCTTCCTGTTGCGGGAAAGACGCCGACGGGGAGGCGCTAACCATCGCCGACACTGAGGAAATGTGGGTGTTGGAGGTTTTCAGCGTCGGCTCGGACTGGACCAAGGAAAGCGGCAAGCCGGGAGCCGTTTGGGCGGCTCAGAGAGTACCGGACGACCACATCATGTTGGTGGGGAACGCCAGCCGGATCCGGGAGATCGAATTGGACGATCCCGAGCACTTCAAGGCTTCATCGAACTATAGGCAAATCGCTATCGATCACGGATGGTATGACCCGGCTTCCGGGAAGCTTTTCATCTGGCAAGAAGCCTATGCTCCCCCTCCCACCGAAGGGAACATGAACCGCATCTGGCTGTTTCATGAGACATTTGCTCCCAATCTCAAGAAGTACCATACCTTTGATCCGATTTCTTATTATCCCTTTTCCATCAAACCCGAAAAGAAAGTCTCGGTGCAGGACGTGATTGCTTTCCAGCGCTCTGTATTCGAGGGGACCATCTTCGACATGACCGCGGATCTCGATTGGCTGGTGACGGATGGAAAGGGCGGCATGCGCAAGAGCCCGCTGACAACGCCGTTTCCCACCAAGGATATGAGGGATCTTCTGGACATCACTTGGCATCGAAATGTGTCCCAGGGAGGCTATGGGATGGTGGCACAGCTCAGGGGATGGCTGCCCGACGCAATTGGAGGAGTCTACTGGTTCTATCTAGATAATCAGTACGTCAGCACCTATGTTCCCATCTATGCGGGTGTCCAGGAGATCTCGCCTTTGTACATGACCTACGATCCCGACGAGTTCAGCGAAGATTCCGCCCGCTGGGCCATCGATTTCGTCGACAATCTGCTCTATCTCAAATGGCAAGAAGGCATCAAGGATTTGCGGGAACGCCGTGATCCGCTGGAAGAGAAATTTTTTTCCGAACAATCCTCGGTGGACAAGGAAGCCTTGGCCCTTTACGAAAAGGATCCGGAGCGGGCCAAGAAGTTTCTGACCGACTACACACGAAACAACATGGAGAAAGTGGTCGAGATGTACCGCGAGCTGCGCTATTTGCTGATAACGAAGTATACCAACAACAAGCAAGGAACCGGGGATGCCTACCGGGGAGACGAGTTCGAGTATGCCTGGCCACGTTAGCGAAGTCATTGCGGATCGAGCTCGAAGGCAATCACGGTAACACTCACTAAGAAGATCGTGCCTGTCACCATTTGATTTGACGGTTCCCAAGCATTAGGTTACCTCCCTGTGGTCCAGTTTTTCTTCAAAGGGAGGTCTGTACGATGCGTATCCTATCCGTGACTCTGGTTCTATTCGCCTGCTTTGCTCTCGTTCCACCCGCGTTATATGCAGATGATGCGAAACCGGTTAAACCCGTCGAGTACAACGTCAAACAGCTGGTCAAGCAAGCCGCCCTGGCGTACATCGTGGAGCCCGGCGCCGGAGATCCGCCGTACCGGATCGATCCTGAAGGCAACCTCTTCGTTCTGCCCGGGACGGGTAGCATCACCTACAATTTCAAGTCGGGTGACTCAGCTATCGATCTCGCCGGCGATCATGTCGAGCCTGCGGTCAGCACCTACAATCTAGGAAAGTCGGGAGATCGTTCGAGCTCGGAGAGCCGAGGGCTCAACACGCTGGCCTGCATCGGGAACCGCGTCAAGGTCATAACCGGTGAGGCCAAAGGCGCCGAGGGTCGGGTCATCGGAAAGCACGGCGGTGCGGAGCACGTCATGATCGATTTCAGCGATGATGCGGTTTTCGACAAGCTGATCATCGGTGAAAAGATGCAGGTTTACACTCACGGGGTGGGTATGGAGCTCTTGAATGTCGAGGGCGTCAAAGCCATGAACATGAGCCCTTATCTCATGGAGCAGTTGACGAAGGTCGGCATGGGTGTCACCGAGGATGGAAAGCTACAGGTTCCCGTCGCCATAAAGGTCCCAGCGAAGGTCATGGGCTCGGGCTTGGGGCGAAACCACGTGTACCGCGGCGATTACGACATCACACTCTTTGACGAGAAAACCGTCAAGGAATATGGTTTGGACAAGCTCCGTTTCGGTGACATCGTGGCCATCATCGATGCCGACAATTCGTATGGGAGAATCTATAAGCAGGGCGCGGTGTCCATTGGTGTCATCGCGCACAGCATTTGCCACGGTGCAGGTCACGGCCCGGGCGTCACCACACTGTTTGCATCGGCAAACGGTAACATCGAAGTGATCGTCGATCGTAATGCAAATCTGGCCAAACTCTTGAACCTGAGGGAGCTTCCCACGACCGGTAATTAAACTCGTGACTGTCACCAAGAATCAACGTACATCCTGTGGAATGTCACCAATTGACAGCAACTGCGGAGCAAAGCGTAGGTTGTCGCTCATCATTATTAGTGCACACGCGCCCAGCGTCGGACAAGTGGAGGAGAGCGTGCTCGTCATGCAAGAGAGGCGAACCGCAGAACGAACTTCCGGCGGCCGCTAACCAACGCGAGCCACGAGAGCCGTATCACCCTGTCACTCATCACTAGACGCGCGAAGCGTGGCATGCGTTACGGTAAATCGGCCGATACCGCTAGGCAAAGACCAAGGTGGGGCCGACGCTCGTGAGGGGCTGCTGCCGCAGGGCAAGATTCTCCGGAGCTGGTGCACGGCAGTGCTTGAAGGCGGAAACTAGAGAGACAGGGATTGTGCAAAGCATTGCGAAAGTGTTGCTGTACAGCAGCTAACAAATCACCTCCTTCAAACCGGATGAATAAATGGAAGGGACAACCGGCAGCAGAGATAAAACTACAAGGTTCGTATCAACATCCATGGTTTTCCACCTCTACTCCAGAAGGCTCACCAACTGCTCCGCGGTGTATCTCGAAAGCCCAAGCGAGTCCATGGTCCTCTTCGCCTCTTTCAAATAGTCCCGGTTCATCATCGTCGAGCACAGTCGCATCAGCGCCGACATGTGAGGGGTCTCCACTCCCACCTGAGCTCCTAGCTGGCTCATGAACACCAGTCCGTAGCCAACGTCCTCGTTGAAGTAACGGTAGTCTAACTGGGTTTGAGCTTTGATCCCCTTGAAACCAGGCGCGAGAGCGTAGCCTCGATCGTAGGAGATCTCGTCCATGTACCCCTGCTGCTGGGCCAATTCCGGATCCGGCAGGATATCGACACCGAGCGCCCGCCCTATAGCAATCCGTTCCCGGTCGACCGCCTCGATGAGCCTACCTACCGCAGGAGTGACTCCGTCTTCGTAGAAGAAGAAATCGCCGCCCGTCCGCTCAATCAAAGCGGCGTTCAGTAGGGTGATCGCAGGATGAATGACCGGGTTGCCGTTTTGCAGGCTGGTTTGCAGAATATTCTTGGCCGCCGCCATGTGGGGATACACATCGCGAATCGCATCCAGAACCTGAACGGTGTTTCTCGCCGGCAAGGCGGCAATGAAGAGACCGCCTCTGAGCTTGAGAAAGATCCGGACTTGGCCCGGCTCCAGGGAACGCACCGCGTAGGGAAGCGTCGAGGTTTCTGCAACCCGTGTCTCGACATCCTTCAGCTCGAGCCCGGCTCCCTTCTTGAACTCGATGGCCCCCCCACTGGAGCCAGGGCAGATGATGACTGTCTGCCCTTTCTTCAGGTGGGGCCGGCAAGCTTCGGCAAAGGGCCGAGTGCTGTAAGCAGGGCCCACCACAAAAATGATGGCTGCGCCGTCCAGGCTCTCCTCGATATCGTGCCCGGCACTCTGAACCCGAACGAATCCTTCCAGCACACCCTCGGCTCGGATCCCCCCGGTGTCTCGAATCTTTGCTACCGTTTCACCAAAACTCTCGAAATCGAAGAGACGAACCTGGTGTCCGTGCGCCGCGAAATCGAAAGCGACGGCACAGCCTCCAGCTCCTGATCCAAGTACAGCGATTCTCATTGCGACCTCCAATCAGTTACCGGCAAACGGGCTACCGAGAGGCCCGGCCCTGCGAAGGCGAGCGCCAAGCTGGTTATAAAGGGTACTCACAAGCTTACCTACGTGAAAGCGCGGGCAGGCGTTTAACAAGTTACTCGGTATGCCGGGTGTCGAGACAACTTTCTCGCTTGCCTTCCAGGCCAGCCACATGAGCCGGCAAGGGTCTGTGAGATCCGATTCCTGCGCACGAACGCTATGGTATCTTCAATTGCAGGACCAGAAATTGTAGAAGTCTGAATTTGATCTGACAAATAGTCGAGTGGCTATTCGATGTTTTGCGTACAAAGGAAGAAAACAGCGTCCTCGTTTGTTTCATCTGGAACGAATAGACGACAAAAAGGATGGGAATTCTCCCAAGTTCAGCAAAAATGTTGATGGAAAAGCTCTTTGCCCCCCACCGCCAGAAACCGGTTACAGCGGTTACAGGTTGGCCGCAGATTTCGACGAAACCGGTGTCGACCTTGTCGATACCGTATCTATCCGAGCCCGCGCACAAACCGTCGGGCGATGAGCAATGGGCCTCCAACGTTCTAGGGCATATCGACGACAACAAGAGAATAAAAGCCCTTTGAAGCGCTGGGGATTCTCATGAATCGCTGCTGTAACCTTGTGCAAAATGCGAGTTCTCCTAGTAGGTTGCCTCTTCGATGAGCTCGATGCACGCCTTTTCAACAAGGATATCCACAGTCGAGTGGAAGAAATCGTTCAACTGGTTACGATGCAGCAATTGCGAAGCGAGGAGGCTACTACTGCTCCTCGTTGAGGGTGAGCATCCAGATGTCGGCTTCGTCGACCACGATGGACGTGTAGATGTAACGATCGTCCGGGGAGATCGACGCTACTTCGTAGGTCGGGGATTCTTCAGTCGACAACTCTTTGATGCGTTTGGTCAAGCTGTCGACCAGGAAGATTTTTCCGGTGTAGTCGTCGGTAAAAAAGACTCTCCGACCATCACTGAGCCAAATGGGATTACGCCCGAAATCGGTGAGGCGCTCATAGGATTCGGATTCGAAGGAATAGACGAGGATCCCTGCGTCCCTTCCGGTGCTCTTGATTCTCCGCCAACCAGCGAGACGCGTTCCATCGCGCGACCAGGACCAGGCAATGAATTGGGCATCCTCTTCAGGCAGCATCGCCAACGATGGTGTAGATGATGCAGTGGACTTCATAGAGAGGACCGTGGAGTGATCACCCTCGTCGTAAACAAGAAAAGCTCCGTCGGGAGACCACACGGGATAAAGGTCGTTTTCCTCTCCACTCGTAATTTGCTCGAGGCCACTTCCATCACGGTTGACGGTCCAAATGTCCCATGTATCGGTCTGATCGCTGCCAAATGCTACCCGTTGTCCATCAGGTGACCAACGGGGATGGCGATCTATGAAGGGATCGTCAGTCAGCTTCCGGTATCCCTTTCCGTCAGAATGGATGATGGCGATATCTTGTTGTTGTAGGACAACGCCTTCGAAGAAGACGACCCATTGACCGTCCGGTGAGACATCAGGCCAAATGGCGTTCCGACCCTCGACGAGTGGGGTGGATTCGCTGATCGTCTCGGTCTCTGGGTCGAAGTCGAGTCTATATAAATCCAGGCGGCGGGTTTTCTCGACATAGGCGATTTGAGCCCCATCTTGAGTTATCGAGATTTCACCGCGCGAAGCACCGGCGCCGGATGTCACCGGCTGCGGTGGGCCCAGTCTTTCGCCCGTCTCCTCATCGACGGGGATTCGCCAGAGGTTGGAGCTTCCGCCGCGTTGGCTGGAGAAGTAGATGAACTTCCCGTCGGGGGACCAGAGGCCGTCTCCTCCCCGCGTCACGCTCTCGGTTAATCTGAGTGCCTCCCCTCCATCCGCGGGCATGGTCCAGATGTCCATTGTCGTAATACGCGATGCGATGACCGTGAGGAGACCATTGGGGTTGTATCTCGTTCTGTGTGGCAATTTGTGTCTGCGCGCCCGTCGTCAGGTCCACGACCCAGAGCTCGCTCTGTCCTGTTCTGTCGCCCGGTATCCCATCCGTCGTAGCGACGGCGATCTTTTCTCCATCCGGAGACCATGCGGGATCGTAGCCGAAGTCCATTACCCTGCGTACCGACTCACCGGTCGCGCCCATGACAAAGATACCGCCACCTTCCCGTTCGGAGCGGAAAGCGAGCGACTCGCCGTTGGGAGAAAATGCGGGATGGATGTCGTCGGAAGGGGAGTCCTTCGTCAGATTGATGGGATTGTGTCCCCCAACGCGCAAGAGGAAGATATCCCAGTTGTTATCGACACGTTTTTGATAGGCGATAGATTTCCCGTCAGGAGAGAGGCTGGGGTGAAGTTCTTGACCGGGGTCGGTGGTCAGCCTTGAAAACGCGGTCACAACCGGTACCGCGGATGACTCGTCTCCCACACCTCGGATCAGTGTAAGGAAGATGACGGATGCGGCGGCTACGGCGACCGCTGCAGCGAGGAGCCACATCTTTCTGCTCGTCACGGGCTTAACGGTGATGCCTGTACCTGGCTCGACTTCTCCCGAGTCCACGTCTTGCTTTAGTTCCTCCAGCTCGTTTCGCAAGTCCTTGGCAATTTGATAGCGGTGCTCCGCATCTTTGACCAAACATCGCCGGATAATTCTTCCCAGCATGTGAGGCAAAGAGGGATTGACGTGGTTCGCCGAGTTGGGCGTATCTTTCAGAATTGAGGACAGGAGAGAAGCCGCAGTGTCCCCTTTGAACGGACGATCCCCGGTGGCCATCTCATAGAGAATGATCCCAATCGAGAAGATGTCCGAACGATGGTCAACGACCTTTCCTTCCGCCTGCTCCGGCGACATGTAAGCGACCGTACCCAAGAATCCGCCCCTCAGCCGTTGCTGACTGGGTGGGGAGTTCACTGGCCCCGTCCTCGGCAAACTCCGGCTTCAGCTTCGCCAGACCAAAGTCGAGGATCTTCAGCCGCCCATCATCTCCAACCATGAGATTGTCGGGCTTTAGGTCCCGGTGAATGATCCCTTGCTCATGAGCGGCACTCACGGCGTCGGCCAGAGGAATCGCAATCTCGAAGAATTTGTTGAGCGGCAGCCCTTGGCTCGCCGAAGCCTTGGCGAAGGCGGCTTTCTTCGGTATCAACTCGGTGAGCGTCTTTCCCTTCACCAACTGCATCGTGTAGAAGTGAACGCCCTCTGCTTCTTCGACCGAATAGATGGTGACGATATTGGGATGGTCGAGAGCCGCAACCGCCTTCGCTTCACGTTCAAATCGCGCCCGGCGTTCGGCATTCTCGGCCATCTCGGGCGGAAGGACCTTCAGCGCCACCTTGCGGCTGAGCTTGGTGTCCTCGGCGATGTAGACCTCACCCATGCCGCCGCTGCCGAGCTTTTCGACGATGCGGTAATGAGAGAGTGTTTGGCCGATCATGTTTTCACTCCGGGAAATTCATACGGCGCAAGATGTCCTGGAAGCGCGGGTCGTCACGGAGGACTGACCAAGCCGGAGCAGCCCTGAGCCAAGTCATATTTACGTCGTGATTCGCAAAGCTTTCTTCTAACCAATGGAAGGCTTGGTCCGCTTCACCAAGGGCGGCGCAAATTGCGGCCAGGTGAATGGCTGAGAAATAGTTGCGCTCCCGTTCTTTCTTCAATTCCTCGAGGATCGCCCGTGCCTCATCGACCTGACCTGATATGACCAACGCTCTGGCGAGATTCGAGTGAGCTAAGGGGTCCCCTATCGGACGGCTGCTCCCTTTTGAAAGGTCGATGGCTCGCTCGCACGCAGCAATGGCCTCCGTATACATCCCCTTCTCAGTATAGGCGTTGCCGAGAACAGCATGTGGCAACCAGAAGTTGGCAGACATCCTGATGGCTGCTTGCAGCTTTTCAATCGCCTCATCGGGACGGCCTGCCATAACCAACGCTCGCCCGAGGATCCAGCGACCTTGAAACGAGGACGGATTCACCTCCAAGGATCGCTGTAGCTGATGAATGGCCTCGTCATGGCGTTCCATTCTCGTCAACAGCATGCTATACCTGCTGTGAGCCAGCTCATCGCCCGGGTTGAGAACAATCGCTCGTTGGTATCCCCTCTCGGCGGCCTCCCAGTTCCATTCGTATTCCATGATACTTGCCAGCGCCGCGTGAGCGGTAGAAAGAGTGTCGTCGATTTCCAGAGCTTTCGTTGCAGCGTCCCTGGCCTTGTAGTGGACTTCTTCGTAAGTACGCGACGTAAAAAATGGAAGGTTGACGTAAATCCCAGAGGACGCGGCATAAGCCTGCGCGAATGTCGGATCTTTCTCAATGGCTTTTTGCATGTACTCGAGCGCTTTCTCGAGCCTGCCACTGTGCTGGTGAGAAACACCCATTAAATATGCTTCATAAGCCTCCGGATCAACCCGACGATTGACGGACAAACGATCGCGTTCCGCAGGTGTTACAATAACCTGGATCTCGCGGGCGATCTCTCTCGCCACGTCGTTCTGTAGTGCGAGGATATCTACCAATTCGCGCTCATAGATCTCCGCCCAAATATGCCGTTCGGGATCGCCCTGTATCAATTGGGTCGTGATGCGCACGTGGTCGCCCGAGCGCACAACCGATCCCTCCACGATTGCATCAACGCTCAGTAGACGAGCGATCTCTGGCATAGGTGTTTCTGCATCCTTGAACCGCATGACCGATTGTCGTGAGATAACCCGCAGGGCCCCAATTTTGGCTAGGTTCGCAATCAGTGCGTCGGTCATCCCGTCTACGAAATACTCTTGCTTTGGATCACCCGAGAGGTTTTCCAGCGGCAGCACAGCGATGGAATCGATAAGAGGACCTGACTCTCCCACCAACCTGTCCCGCAATCCACCAACGTTCAGCAAGACCACGGCGGCTAAGATGGCAGCTACACATGCCGCGGCCCATAGCCATCGACCCGGACGAACTCGCTTCCGTTTCGGAACAACCCCCGAGACAGGCGCGTTCAGTCTTTCTAAGTCCACCCGCATCTCACGGGCCGACTGGTAACGGTGATCTGGCTCTTTGTCCAGGGCCTTAATAATGATGCTCTCCAGACCTGGCGAAACCTTCTGATTGTGGGTACTAGGTGGTTCGGGTGGCTTATGGATGATGGCATCCGCCAACGCCGTCGAGAGCGTATGCTCAAAAGGCCGACGACCTGTGGCCATTTCATAGAGCACGACGCCGAAGGAAAAGAGGTCACTCCGATATTCGGCCTTTTCTCCCCGTAACTCCTCCGGCGACATGTAAGGAAGGGTTCCCGCAACGGCGTGCTCTTGCGTCAAGGCTTCGGTGGTGGCTTCATCACTGACTGGACGCAGCATTTTCGCCAGACCAAAATCAAGCACCTTCACCCGGCCTTTAGGTGTGACGACGATGTTCCCAGGCTTCAGATCCCTGTGGATGATCTCGCTTTCATGAGCTTCTTCTAACGCGTCGGCGATTTGTGATCCCAGAGCGGAGATTTCCTTCTCCGGCAAAGGTCCTGTCTTTACCTTATCCGCTAACGACACCCCTTCGACCAGCTCCATTACGATGAAGTCCACACCCGCCTGGGTGGCGAAGTCATGAACGGTTGCGATGTTGGGGTGGTTGAGCTTGGACAACGCCAAGGCTTCCTTGCGAAATCTTTGCCGGACGTGTTCATCCGCAAGCGTCCCTGTGGGGAGAACCTTGATTGCCACGTCTCGACTGAGGTGTTCATCCTTCGCCCGATAGACTTCCCCCATCCCACCCGAGCCAAGCAGAGACGTAATCTCGTAATGGCCGAGTCGGGTGCCGGGTTGAAGTGTCATTGTCAGTTTGAGGGAACGCGGCGCTTCAGTTCCTCGATCCAATTGAAGATAAGGTTCACCTGCGTGGGCGGCGACTCTTCCACGCTTTTGAGCATGATGAATCGTCCGTCCGAGGCCACGTCGTAGTTCCGCCCATAGACGTTGGCACAAGGAACGTAGGAACCCGTGAACAGGAACTCCGGCTTCAACGGCGTGAAATCCGGTTCCGTCAGGAAATCGACCGCCATCATACGCTCACCCTCACAGTAGAAGAGCTCAAGCCCGTTGCGAGCCCAGACGGGACCGATACCCCCCTCGGTCGATACCGTCCAACGCCGAGTGGGTTGAGGGAACGAGGTCACATAAATTTCTTCGCGCCCGGTTTCGTTCGACACATAGGCGAGCCAGTGCCCATCGGGCGACAGCACGCCCTGGTACTCACTGGCCGGTGTTGCGAGAAACGGCAAGGGCTCGCCATCGACGGGCATCACCCAAATGTCGAACCCAGGAGTGCGATGACCGTGGTGGAAGACGAGCTGTTTGCCGTCAGCGGACCAAGAGCTGGAGACCTGAGCCAGTTTCGCATCAAAGAGTCGCTCCCGAGGTCCGCTACCATCGGCAGGCATCCAGAACAGATCGCTGTCAACGAGCTCACCGGCCACAGCACCCGGCACATCGGAGTTAAATACCAAACGCCGGCCGTCAGGGGTCCAATGCGGCCAAAAACTCCGCGACTCCACCGTCAATTGGGTCATGGTGTCGCGGGCGAACTCATACAGCCACACCTGCGGATCATCACCGTACCGCCAGACGGCGATACGCTTCCCGTCAGGCGACAACCGAGGACCCATCAACCTCGGATTGATTGTGATGAGCTCTTCGTTTCCCCGTCGGTCGACCCAAACCAACACGTTATTCTCGGATTGGAGCTCACCGCCGGCAACATAAGCAATCGATCCGTTTTCGGAGAGATAGTAGTAGGCCTCCTTGCATCCACCCATAAGTACATTCTCGATGAGAGGGACGGAGGGACCGGCGAGCTCGAGCCGCTCCAAGTCGAACGGCGCGGCTAAAAGGGTGGACGCCTTAGCGTAGACAATGTGGCCGGTCGGTAGGTAGTGCGGCGCGGTGCCCCCTTCGATGAGAGTCTTTTGCTCACCGTTGTCAAGAGATTGGGCAATGATGCTTGGATTTCCGCAGGAACCATCCAGCGCCACAAATAGCAAAGCGTCATCTCCCGGCAGCATCTGCGGAAAGCTGTGGATAAAGTGACCTTTCTCGGAATCTATTACGGTCAATGCCTGCGGCGTCCCTCCTTCGACCGAGATGCGCTGTATCACATGAGTTTTATTATCGACGTAAACAATGGTGTCCTCCGGCCCCCAGCTCGCACCGCGCATGAACCGCGAGATATCGGCGAGGGGTAGAGGCGGTCCGCCCAAGAGGGATACCTTTTTCAACTGACTGTCAGCAACAAATCCCACCCATTGGCCGTCCGGCGAAAAAAAGGGCTGCCTGCCGTTCTCCGTACCTGGGATCGGTGTAGCCTCGGGCGACGCCATCTCACGAAGATAGAGCTGCTGCGTGCCGCCGCGTTCCGCCACATAGACGAGCCGTTGATCGTCCGGGGAAAGCGCCAAGGGAGAGTACCAGTCGGGCATCACGTCGACCGGCCCGGTCGGTAGGGTCACGCGCATGACCGGCTTCTCGACTGACAGAGTCGTGCGCCACGGTGCCCAGAGTGCGACGGCCAAAATCCCAATCACACCTGCGGCCAACCAAAAGCCAAACTGCTGCCACCGCTGTTCACGCGGCCGCTCGTTCACTTCTCCCATTCCTGCTGCCGGCAAGGGCTCTTCGAGAGCTTCCTTGATCTCGATCCGCGCATCCGCCATGTCGTGCAGACGCTCGTTCGCATCCTTCCTGAGACATCGGCGGAGAAGGCTATGGAGAACGGTAGGAGTCGCGTCCGGCAATGCACTCCAATCGGGTTCCAGTTTCAGAATAGAGACAATCGTGTCGGAGACCGTCTCACCAAGAAATGCTGTCTTCCCTGTAAGTGCCTCGTAGAGACAACACCCAAAAGCCCAAATATCCGTCCGCTTGTCTACCGCCTTCCCTCGTGCCTGCTCAGGACTCATGTAGGGCGCAGTACCGAGAAGGACTCCTGTCTCGGTGGCGTCCCTGGTCAATGTAGGAGACTCCGAAAGTCCTTGAGTTGGAACCTCTCCTGCCATCGCTTTGGCCAATCCGAAATCCAGCACCTTGACCTTGCCCTCAGGCGTCACCTTGATGTTGGCAGGCTTCAAGTCTCGATGAATGACGCCTTTCTCATGCGCGGCTTCGAGACCTTCCGCGATTTGCTTGAACAGCGGAAGGGCGTCATCAATGGGAATAGGCCCGCGCTTGATTCGTTCCGCCAGCGTTTCGCCTGGTACATACTCCAGCGCCAGGAAGTGGACTCCATCAGATTCCTCGAGCTCATGGATGGCGGCAATATTGGGATGATTCAGCGATGCGAGCAGTTTAGCTTCACGTTCGAATCGGGCTAGACGTTCCTTGTTCTCAGAGAAGGTTGCGGGAAGAACCTTAATGGCTACGTCACGATCCAACTTGGTGTCTTTAGCAAGATACACCTCCCCCATTCCACCTTCGCCGATCTTGTCTTGGACCTTGTAGTGGGAGAGTGTCCGACCAATCATGGAGGACCTCCGCGTCTGGATGAGGATATGGCTTTTCAGGGAGCGAAGTCAAAGGTTGCGGGAGAGTTTGAAACCAACAATCGACGCACTGCGACCCGCTCACCCGAAAACGGCTCAGTCACGGGCCGTTGATGGCAGCTTCTGCGGCTTGTACCCTCAACCTTGCTCGGTCCGGCCCGAGTAGATCGTGGGCCCGGTTGCCAATGGCATAAACGGCTGCAGGCTCGGACACTCGGCCTGCAGAACGGCGATACTGCTCTATCACTTCCTTACCGTAGTCTCGCTCGGCGAGATAACCGTTGTGACAACGACTGATCAAGTAGACGTTGTCAACGCTGTGGTCGCCACCACGGCCGTAGGGCTTGCGGTGGTGGAACTCGAGCCCATCTCGTTCGCCACATCGCCGACCGTCGTCTGCAATGAAAGTGCACTGATACTGGTCACGCTTCGAGACGGCTCGTTTGACCGCGGCCGGTATATAGCGTGACGACGGTGAAGTAACCGTCTCTTCGAGCCTCTTTCTTGGAGCCTTCGTCTTCGCAAATCGCTTCGCTTCGAGCCTCTCGAGCTTCTCGGTGACGGCCTCCTCGATGATGGTCGCGATATCCCCATCGGGGACAGACGAGCGCATGAGTGCGCGAAGTCGATCGAGTTTCTCGCGAAGCTCGGCGCCGGCTCTGAACTGGACTTTCCATCGAGTGGGAGCAATGGGTTGTACCATCGCTGGCGTGGTTCGAGCAGGAGCCGGTAGGGACGATGCTTTTGCTTCCCGTTCTGGGTCTACTTGTTTAGACTCCGAGCTGCGCCCAACTCATTCCGGACCGAGCTGCATCTCCACGGGCGGTGTCTTCTTTCGCCGTTCGGGTAGCTTGCGCATCGCCGCGGGGACATCCGGCTTCGGTGAAAGCTCGGCGACCAACTCTTCGATCTTGCGTTTCGATTGATGAGCCGCGCGGGCCAAAAGTGTTTCTCGGTTGGTCTCGGTAAGGAGAGGCACCAGCTTGGCAATGCCGCTCAAGTGAAGCCTACCGTCAGCGAGCATCTCGAGGAGTATCGGGTGCTTTCGAGCCGCACGGGCGACCGTAATTCGCAAATAGGCCTCGTGCTCGGAAAGGTTTAAAACATTGGTGGAATAGACGAACACGGACGATGCCTGGCTGGCATAGAGCCTCCGCGCATCTACTTCACCGATGTGTGCGACCAGCTAGGCTTCGACGCGCCGGGACTTTGTCAATAGCTCATTAAGGCGGCGGAGTAGCTCATCATCTGAGATTTTCGAGAACGATTTGGGTTTGAGTTTGTATTTCATAACTCTAGTATAAGTGCAGCTTTTTTGTCTCAATGAATGACGTCTGCTAAACGTTCAACAGCTCGGGCAGCTTTGAAGTCTTCCTGGCCGAGAAAGAAACGTACGCGCCGACTAGAGAACGCACAGGCTCATTCTCGAGCACATCGTTTGCTTCGATTCATAACGCAGAATAAAGTTGGCAATTAAAAAATGATTTTTTTTCTTTTCCAACTTGGTCCAGATCGCCTAGCCCAACACGCTTCGCGGCTTTCACTTCAACGGGCAATAGTCGCTTCGCCGTTTCAATCACGTTCACAATCTCGGTACGCTCCGCTCAGAAAGCCCTTGCTTTCGAGCAAATGTATAATCTTGTACGGGAGGAGCTCGTCAGGGAGGTAGTCATGCCCGCTCAAATAACCACAGACGAAGTCTGGAAAGAGGTACAAAAGCAGTTTTTCGCGGTCTTAGGGATGGTCACAACGAAGGGTGAGGCTCGAACCGCCGGAATCGTCTACGTTGCTCGAGGCCGCGAGATATTCATCGGCACCTCCAAGGGTGCCTGGAAGACGCGCCACGTCAAACAAAATCCCAACGTCTCCTTGACCGTGACCATTCATAAGCGCATTCCGTTTCTGCCTTTTCTTCCCATTCCTCCCGCTACAGTGACATTTCAGGGAGAAGCGAAGGTTCACACGATCGAAGAGGTCGGACGAGACGTCATAGACACTCTGTTCCGGGGCATGGAAATCGACGAAACATTTGTTGCCGACTCCTGTGTCATCCGTGTCAAGCCGAGGGGTGACTTCGTGACCTACGGCGTGGGTGTTTCTCTGAGGACGATGCGCAACCCAGAGAAATCGCAAGGAAAGATCTCCGTTGGCTGAGATCGGAGTGGCGAATAGCAAGCGCGAGTACGAGAAAACAGGTGGGGCTAGCCGAGCAAATCCGTCGTGCTTTTCGTGTTTCGAATCGTGACCGCACGACCCTAACCTATTGACTCGAAATACAATCTCGTTCTCCGGTTTGCAGGTGTCTGATAATATACGCTAATATACGGACAATATCTGTACATTAGCGGACATTACGGTACAATAGGTTGAAAGTGATGTCGTTTCAGATAGTTGGAGAGAACACAAAAGAGCTCAGGAAGCTGGCTCAGGCGACGGCCCGAAAGCAGCAGATTGTAGCATCCTTGCCCAGCGAGGAGCTTGACTATATTCACCGAAATGTCCGAATCAGCATGGTCGGCGCATCCACTCGAATCGAGAACGCGGTTCTCACCGACGCCGAAGTCGAGTGGCTCGATACCGCTCTTGCCAAAGACGCCAGAACGACCGCCTACATCGATCACCGCGAGCTCATCCAGGACAAACTATCGAAGGACAAGGAGAGAAGCATTGATGAAGTAGCCGGCTGCCGGGCGATGCTGCAAATCATTTACTCCCAGGCGGAAGACATGTTCCCGCTGACGGAGACGGGCTTGAGAGCATTACACAATGAACTGCTTCGCTATTACGCTCCCGCCGAGCATTACCGGGGTCGATATAAGACAATCCCCAACGGCGTCATACGGCGCAACCCAGCGACTGGAGAAGAGACCTCTGTCTTGGAGACTTCCCCGCCTGGCCCGATCACCGAAGCGGCGATGACGGATCTCATAGGTTGGTACAACGACATTCTCCCCGAGCATGCCTGGACGGTTACCGTTGCGGTCGAGTTTGTGTTTCGCTTTCTTGCTATTCATCCTTTCCAGGATGGGAACGGTAGAATCGCACGAGGGCTCTTCCTCCTGGCTCTCCTTCAAAGTCCCGACGAGAGTCTCCAATCCGTCGCACCATACCTTCCCATCGATCGTTACATAGAGAGGCAGCGTGAAGACTATTACATCACCCTAAGACGCTGTTCCGGCGGCAAGTTCCAACCCGATCCCTCGGTCTATGACTATGATCCTTTCCTTCGCTTCATGATCAAGGTGCTCAACCGTGCGCTTGGAGATTTCGAGTTTTATCGAAATCGCTATCAGTCACTTCGGGCGCTACCGCCGGCCGCAACCACGGTTCTGAACTGCTTCAAAGAACGTCCGGAGACGCGTCTTCGGACTCGCGAGATCGTCGAAGACACCGGCTTCCCTCGCTCGACCACTACTGATGCATTACGACTGCTCACGAAGCAAGGACTCATTCAGCGACTGGGTCGAGGCGCGGGTGTACGGTATCAGTTGGTGTTCTAGATGTTGACACTTGCTTGAACAAAAAGGTGCCAGAAAAAAAGGTGCCAGGCACGTTGTTCCGTTATTCAACGGTCCATACACCCGCTTTCGAACGTTCGAACAGCGGAATAGCGTGCCTGGCACCTTTTTCTCACTGCTTGTGCCCGTAGCTGTTCGAGTGGGCGAGTCGGTCAAAGTACTGGTAGGCTACCAGGGCGATCCGCGAGATCGCCTGCTCCGTTTCGTGCGGATCCGTCAGCCAGTTCGCCATCGCGGAAACGATAAAGGGGCAGTCCGGAAGGAAAACAATCCCCACGTCCACCACCACGCCGGGGACCGAACCCGTCTTGTGAGCAACAGGCGTATCCGGAGGCAGCAAGGTCCGAATGCGACTGCTCTTCGGTATGGAAAGCGTCCGAATCAGCTCTTCAGTGCTTTCCTCCCCCAACACTTCCCTCTTGAAGATGAGCTCCAGGAGCCGCGCCTGCTCATTGGGTGTCGACAAGTTCTCCCGATCCGCGAGCCAGGCCTCCCGGTCCATCATCTTCCGCTGCAGCTTCGTCTGCGTGAGCCCAACACGAGCCATGGTCCGATTGACATGGTCCATTCCGACGCGCTCGATCAGCATATTCGTCGCGGTGTTATCACTCACAAGAACCATGAGTGTGGCGTAATCCCGAAGGCTCATCGTCACCGCGCCGGGGCTCAGGTGTCGCAGAACACCGCTCCCGCTCGTGATGTCCGATTCCTGGACAACGACGGGCTCATCGAGTGCGTGACGACCTTCTTCTACCTGCCGAAAAAGCTCGACTAGAAGCGGCAACTTGATGGCGCTGGCCTGTGTGAAGACCATGTCACCATTGACCGAAAGGGTCTCACCCGAAGAAAGGCTGCGGATGCTCAGACCTACGACCCCGTGAACCTCTTCGATGATCCCGTGGACATCTCTTTCAAAGTTCTGACGGAGCACATCCTTGGGGCTCGTTTGCGCGAGAGCCCCAACAGGCAAGAGCAGCCATATCAGGAAGCCAATAGTAGAACGCTTCATCTTTACTCCTTCGTTGATCTCGAGACCTTGTGAGTGAGCGGTATGAACACATTCAAGTCGATTCACGGACTGGTGTCTTAGAGGACATTCTAACTGGGACCAGGGTGTGAGGGAAGAGCTTAGTGCAGGTCAGACGTGTCATAGTGCACTATGTATTCGGGTGCTGCATTCTCTCGTCGTTCGAGCAACTTGCCTAACGTCGTGGGAACAAGGGCGATTGACCGGAGAACCAAGATCGATTCAACAGATCGTCCGAGTGCACTTCAACTTGACAGTGCCTACCCCTATATCGACAATTCGCAACTTAGGAGGACCGTCAGATGACTGAGCCTTGGGAAAGGGATGCACAGACCCCCGATGAGTACCATAAAGTTGAATGTAAGCGAGGGCGAGAGTTCATCATACGGCTCACCACAGGAGCTGATGTTTTCTCGGCTATACAGAAATTCGCCATCGATCATGATATTCAATTTGCCAAGATCCATGCGGCCTTTATGGGCGGACTGCAGCCTGCGAAATACCTGGTGTGGGCACCGGATTCCACGAATCCGGATAACTGGCACAAAGAAGCCGTCGCCACCATACAAAACCTGAGCATGATCCTGGCTCTGAGCGGTATCATCCATCCCCGGCCGGGCCAAGATGGGAAACCGGAACCGTTTCCGGCGATTCATTTTGCTGCCGGCGGGGCCTGGGACTGCCCGACCTTTGGCGGCCACCTCGAGCAGGGCAGCATCGTCAAAGGGGTTCTCGAGTGTTTTATTACGGAGATTCTGGGAATCGAGAACCTGGCACCCGTGGATAGAGTGTACGAGGACGATCAGTACCCGGAAAATTGGTACAAATCAATTTGAAAGCTCAGACAGCTCAGCAGCTCCAGACGTCGGCAGGTCGGCTCTGACTCTGCAGGACCGAGATCCGTCAGGGACTATTCCGCCTCGGTTACATATTGTCGCGTAGAATCGGTGGCTTCAGTTGTATACCGATTCGTGCCACTCATGTTGTCCTTCATCAACTTGAAGAACACCCCGTTCAGAGCAAGTAGTGCCACCAGGTTGGGCAGGACACAGACACCTACGGAAATGTTGGCAAACACCCACAACCGATCCACATTGGAAACGCCGGCAAACAAAATACCCGGTAGCAGATAGAGCCATCGAAAAGAACTGACATATTTCTCATCGAAGACATTGACGAACGCGGTCTCAAAGTAAATGAAGAACCCAATCTGAGTGGAGAGACAGAAAGTGAGTATTGAAAAAGAGATCAACGTGCCGGCGATACCGGAGGGAAACACTGATGAAAAAGCGACGATGACAAGCTCCACGCCGGATTTTCCGCTCGATAAGGCATCTGTAGAGAGAACCGCAAAAGCGGTGATCGTACATATCACCATCGTATCGATGAACACTTCAAAGGCTCCCCAGATTCCCTGCTGAAATGGATGCGGCGTGTCGGCCTTGGCATGCACCATGGGGGCTGTTCCGGAGCCGGCTTCGCTAGATAGCGTGCCTTTTGCCATCCCTTCTTTAATGGCGGCTGTGACCGCGAATCCTGCGATTCCACCAGAAGCCGGAGCAAACCCAAACGCATAGCTGAAGATCATGGAAAACACTTCGGGGATTTTGGTGTAGTTGGCGAAGAATATTATTGTTCCTCCGATGATGTACAAAAGAGCCATGAGGGGAACGAGTTTCTCGCAGAATCGGCCGATCCTCTGGACCCCACCGACGATCACGGAGGCTGCGATGACAATCATCACCGCGACAACAAGATAGGGGCTAATGTGGTATGAAGACAAAAACGCCCGGCCGACCGTATGGGTTTGGAGTATAGAAGAGGCTAAAACAGCGTTGATGAGTATGCCTATACAAAACAGTTTCGCCAGGAACGTCCAACCCAAGCCCTTATTGATGTAGTACATCGGACCGCCGCGAACATTTCCCTGTTCGTCAATTTCTCTATAATGGACAGCGAGGGTAATCTCTGCGGTTTTGGTCAGCATGCCGAAAAGGGCCAACAGCCACATCCAAAAGATGGCACCAGGTCCTCCGATGGATATTGCCGTCGCCACACCCGCTATATTTCCCATGCCCACGGTACTGGCTAAAGCGGTTGCCGTTGCTTGAAAAGGCGTCATCTTTCCCTTTTCCGACAACGGCTTTTTGCCGAAACATCTTTCCGAAGGTGTTCCGAAAAATGAATCCAAGTTTCCTTATTTGAAAAAACCTGGATTTGAGCGTCAAAAACAAAGCCACCGAGGCTATGAAGACCGACGTCCATGGTCCCCACAGGATTCGGTCGATCTCAGTTGCAAAATCCAGGATGGTGTCTAACATTCCGTCGATCCCCAGACTGACGTTCGCCACTCAGGGAAACGGCTATCCTTACCCGTGGCGATTTTCTTGTAAATGTCGGCTATCGCCCGAGTGATAGGTCCTGTTTTGCCGTCACCCACATCTAAACGGTCCACAGAGACCGCCGGCATAATCTCCCAACCGGTGCCCAGAAAAAAGACCTCATCGGCCATGTATAATTCCGTGCGGTCGACTTCCCGCTCGACGTATGGGATGTTCAGGACATCTTTCAACAGCCGCATGACAGTATCCCGGGTGATGCTTTCCAGGATGCCGCTCGTCACCGGCGGTAGAATGACCTGTCCCTCCCGGACCAAGGCGACACAGGCCCCGGGTCCTTCGGTAACTTTGCCACGATCATCGAGCATCACACACCAGTCATACCCGTCAACGGTGGCCTCCATGGCAGCCAGGCGGCCGTTATGGTAGTTGGAGAAACATTTCAGGCGGGGAGGGGTCACATTGTCTGAGATTCGATTCCAGGAGCTGACACAGACATGCATGGCTTGATCGATATCTTTGTAAGAATTAAAAGGCCAGGAATCGATAACCAGTTCTGTCGGTTTACCCGGCTGGGCTTGTAGCAGCTCTCGCACCATTCCCTTCTGAAAAATGTAGGGACGTATGTAGGTATCCGATCGATACTCATTGGCCCGAAGCAGGTTCAACACCGCTTTCTCTAGATCTTCCAAGCTGTAATCAAAGCCGTAGCGAACCATCTTGATGGAGTAGAGAAAACGAACCAGATGTTCACGGAGGCGTAGAACATAGAGCTCATTTTTGTCTTCATTCCAATAGGCTTTGATTCCTTCAAAGATTCCGGATACGGATGCATGGCCCACAGCCCCCACATGAATCGTGGCATCCTTCCAGGGAATGATCTCCCCATTTCTCCAGATATTGGTGGCTATGTCCTCTTCATAAATAGCCATGATTCTGTGCCTCCTGACACCGAATTCGTTCTCTGTTCTCGAGCACCTAGTTCCTTATACCCTACCGAATTCGGTATAGGAACAGGTTCCGGAACCGGTTTCACGTAACATCCGGCGCAGCGCGGCATCACAGTTTCCTACGAAGCGATCCGGCTTTGGTGCCTCAATTTTGGTTCGGAGTACGTGCGTGCGTTGGAGCGCCACCCGGTGCTTACTGGCTACTGGCCGCTGGAGAGGTGGGTGGGTACCGGCTACTGACTCCTCGACGTCCAGTCTGTCGACCCTGAGGCGAGTGCCTCGAGCAGCTCGCCGATCCAAGCCTCGAACTCCTCGAATGCATCGAAGCCGGCATCAAGGGCGGGAGGCTGGAGCCCGGCGCCGCGAATCTGCGAAGCGAGAGCCGTCAAGGATCTCCGGATTTCGACCGGCCTGGTTGACGGGCGGAACCTGTCGATCTCCTCGATCAGGTTGAGAGAACCGCGGAGTACCGCGAACAGCTGTCGCCACTTCGGGAAATGGACCGGCTCGGGTGTGAGAAGCTCAGAAAAGCTCTTTCTGCCAAGGAATCGGTACCCCTTCCGGTTTCCTGACACCTCCAGCTCGGCAAAACCGCCCATGCGCAGGTCTTCGAGAGCGTCACGTGTTGCCCTTTTCGTGTACCCGACTCCTTCGTTGACCAGGTCGGCGGCGGTCAAGGTCTCATGCGATCGGTCCAGAAACACACGGACGACCTCGGCTTTTGCGGTGACCCCCAGCAAGGTACGAAGTCTCAGCGAGAGCAGAGCCCCACGGTTGAGGCCTCCAGGGCCCGACCTCTGACGGAGCTGCACCGGATAGGGTTGATGCGACATCCCGAGCCCATGGGATTGGGCCATCGATACCGTGGCCAGAAAGCGGCCGAGCTGCGGCTGATACCGTGACGGTTCGCCGAATCGAGGTTCGCCAAGCAGGCTTTTGACTCGAGCTTCCGACAGAAAACGCCGATGCTGGAGACACCACGCCATCGCCTCTTCACGCAGACGCGGGTCGATCGGATCGACGGTCGCTGTGAACAGAAGCAACGCCTCCGGATCGATCCACCAACTCTGGTGCCGTCTTTCCCAGCCCGGGACTCCGAGCTCACTCCACAAGCTCCACAGCAGCCCCTCGAGCCGTTGCCTAGACACGGTTAGAAAGCTGGTTGTCGGCATTTTCGACTCCGAAATCGGTGAGAACGAGAAGTAGGACGGAACGGAACCCTTGCGAGGGGTCATGGGTCTGAGCCCATCGCGCCGCAGTGACGAGCTCGTCCGCAGTCGGTGACAGAGCCCTCAGGTCGTGTGCGTGCTTGCCCTTGGGGTCACCCCGATCGGCTGCCGCATGCAGCTTGAGGCAGATCTGGTCGAACCGGCTCGCGAGGTGGAGGGTGAGAGATCCATAGGTTTGTTTCATGCAACGGTCAGCAAAGCCATCCGGGAGCCCATGGTCCATCACGTCGCAGGGTTCGGTGTTGATCCAATCTGGCGCAAGATCGAGCTGGGCGGCAACAGCATCGCGGGTCTCTCTGAGCACTTGGGGAAGCTCATCGAGCTTCAGGTAGGTGCCGGACTCCACCGATGCGATTAGGTCGAGTTCTTGTGTTGGACGCTCGATGAATCCGAGCAGCAGCAAGGCACTTCCCCCGATGCCTACGACCTCAAAAGAGAATCCCCGATCCTCCAGATAGCTGCCCGCCAGCTCGAGGGCCGCGGAGAGACGTGCTTTGTTGAGCAATGCCATCATACGGGAAGTTTACATGCTCGACTCGAGCATTTCAACTTCTCGAAACAATAAACGGTCCGCCCACCCGGTTGTCCCGTCCAAAAACTCGATCTGGCGATTTTTCGGACCAGCTTGGACCAAGACGGCCGCCGAGGAAACACGTAGGCTTCGCTCGTCCTCGCTGTGGACGAACCCCGATCGGTGTACTCGCGCGCGGCGTCTTTGGGCGAAGGACAGATAGCCCTTAGGCATAGACCGAGACGCCGAACTCAGGCAGCGAATGTATTCGACCGGGTTAGTGACGCCCGCCTGCGAGAAAGATCAAGACTGATGCGCCAGCACGAATAAATAGAAGGGGCAGGGCTCAGAACAAGTGCGTCACTGACTTTTCAACCAGCTGTTCAGGATCGCGGACTGCAGCGACGTCGGACTATCGATCCGCTCAATCCGGCAACTCTTCTCCAGCTTTTGTGCCAACACGACCTCGACTTCCTTATCGCCGTTGCCGCGTGTTATCAGAAGCTTGATCTTGTCGTCCGGCTTCTTGGTCTCGAGGATGTCATCCATCTTGCTTTCACCCATGGGGGTGCCGTCGATAGCCACGACCCTATCTCGCGCACTGAGGCCGCTTTGCTGGGCCGGCGAGTCATACCGGATCCACGAGATGACCTGAGTGTCATCGTTGTCCATCACCGCCCCCAGGTAGGCCACTCCAGGTTGCGGGCGCGGCTCGGTGTCGATCTTCAATCCCGCGTAGGCAAAGTATTTCGGATAGTCGATTTCCTTCGTGTCGTAGACATAGTCGTCGAAGATCTGCGCGAGTGGGGCCCCGGCGACACGTTCGCAAACCTCCCGGAACTCGGCATCCGTGAAACCCCGTTTCTTCTCCTGATAGTATTCCTTGTACAAGGTCCGCATCACATCGTCGAGAGATTTCAGGTTCTTGGTCTCGTTCCTGATCTTCAAATCCAGCAACGCGCCGATGATCGAGCCCTTGCTGTAGTAGGAGATGCTCGTGTTTGACAGATTCTCGTCGCGTGCGAGATACCAAGCTTTTATCCAGGTGTCGATACTCGATTCCGCCACGGACTGGAACAGATGTCCGGAACCATTCTCAAGCCGAGCGATCCCGCGGGACAGGTTGCTCAAATATTCATCGGGGCTCGTGAATCCTGCACGTTGCTGGATCAGGCCACTGTAATACGAAGTGAAACCCTCTGAGACATACAACGCGTTTGTAAATACCTCCCTGTCGTAATCGAACGGGCCGAGGGCGATCGGACGAATGCGCTTCACGTTGAAGGTGTGAAAATACTCGTGGGCCGCAAAGCTCACCAAACGCTGCACGCCCTCGGGCGTAGCCAAATTACTGGCATCAAAGAGCATCGCTGCCGAGGTAAGGTGTTCGACGCCCCCGACACCCTTGCCGATGAGAAGGAAAGTGTAGTGCTTGTACGGGATGTCGCCCATGAGGTCCGTGGCGGTCGTCACCATCTTCTTCAGGCCGGCTGCGATTGCATTCCGGTCGGCCTCCGCTGGGATGTTGTCAACGACCACGTAATGCGGGACGCTCTTCACTTCGAACTGGAACCGCTCCTGGTTACCAAGCAGTGTCGGGCAATCGTAGAGCATGTCGAAATCGGGAGCGGAGAAGGTGTACGGCTGTCCGGGTACCGCGTCCAGACCATTCGCCACCGTCGTCCAGCCATTGTGCGGTTTGAAGGTGACCGTCACGGGATGATTGATCATGCCCGCGGGGTGCACGTAGAGTCCGGGGCCCACGATGTAGCCACGCTGGTCGTCCAGGTAGTTGTTCGCCACAAACACAGTGAACGCATACACGTCGTAGCTCACCACGACTTGAGGCGCGTTGGCCGTTTTCACCTGCCAGGTGTTCTTGGTCGTCTTGGCCCATGGAAGCGGACGGCCTGCGCCATCGACGGCCTTGAAGTTGGTGACGTGCCTGGGATAGTCCATAATCTTGTAATAGCCAGGCATCCACACCGGCATTTTGAAGTCCTGCGTGTCGCCTTTCAGTCCATCGCAGCGGAACTCTACGTGGTAATAATGCTTGGCTGGCTGGTCCATGGAGACAGTGAACGCCATGGTTCCCGCCACCTCCTGGCTAGGCACGCATGACGCAGCGGCGAGTATCAAAACCCCTAAGCCAATCGCCCGGCATGCTTTGCTCATCTCAGTCCTCACATTCTCGGCCAATCATTAAACGTCAGCCGGATTGCGGTGTGCAGCGAAGACCGGCTCTTCGTCGATTTGAGTACAGGCATGTGCAGACGTGACCCCAGCCGGAAACCCATGAAAGCATGGCGCTTCAACGATGCCACGCTCCGATGCCTGAGCCCGCTCCGAGGTGCCGCGTGCGCGCGCCCCGCGCTTGGGTGAAGCGCGACGGCTCGGCGGCGACTGTCCGATCGTGGAACAGGAAGCCGTCGCCGTTCGAGCTGAAGGCAAACGGTAGGTCGAGCGCCTCGGCGTACGCGAGTGCCTGCTGCATCCCGTCGCGGACCCCGTGCTTGTTGTCCTTGGCCTCGACGACCGCAATAGGTAGGCTCTTCATCCAGTACAACAAGTAGTCGGCTCGCTTCCGTTTGCCACGGGCGACCATGTTGCCGCGCACGATGATCCGTTTGTCGGCGAAGGAGAACTCCCGCCGGACCTGCCGCTGCACATCTCACCTCGCCCGTTCGATGGCCGGAGTGATACGCCGCATGCAAATCTCGGTCTCTTTCAACTCCTTCTTGTTCACGCGGAGATGATACCAGTAAACCCTAGGTAACTCACTCGCCTACATCGCCATGTGGTTGGTACGAGGACGACTTCGAGTCGCGCTCGCATGACGGAGTCCGTGGAATCTGATTGCGCGCACCTCCGCCTTCGCCACGAGATCGGCGAACTCGCGCCGGCCGAGGTTATTCACATGGAGGGGCTCTCCGAGAGCGGAGCCGGTCTCCTTCGCGAATACGAGCCCGTGATCTCGATATGAACCGCGGTGTCACATCTTGAACTCGGCCTGGTGCTTCCGGTGCGCGACGAGGAGCTCCGCTGTGTCCCTTTGACTCTTCACTGGGCAAAGAACTATCCTCAGCCCGGCGTGGAGGTCCTCGATGACTGGCCGGACTCTCTCCCACTACAAGGTTCTCGAGAAGATCGGCGAAGGTGGAATGGGAGAGGTTGATCTCTCCAAAGACAACAAGTTGGATCGCGAGGTTGCCGTAGTATGGACATCGGTCCTAACTCAGGACTAGAATCTGCTCCCAAGGCGTAGCAATCAAAATGTCGAGATGCCTATCCGTATGCGTGGCCGTTTTTTTCTCCGTGATTTCTGCTCCACTTTGCGCCGAACCTTCCTCTTCAATTACTGACATCAAGTCTTTGGACGAGCTCCTTCAGAATACTGTTACGTCCTATAAGATCCCTGGACTTGCTGCAGCGATAGTAGGCGACGATGGAGTGGTCTTCGCGTCCGGCTATGGGGAAGCCTCCCCGGGTGTCGACGTGACAACGGATACTCCCTTCTTGTTGGGTTCTACAACAAAGGCGTTCACGGCACTGGCGGTGATGCGCTTGGTGCAGCAGGGTCAAGTCGAGCTCGATTCACCTGTCAAAAAGTATCTACCTGAGTTTCAGCTTGCGGAAACCGGCGTCGAAAACGATATCACGATTCGGCACCTCCTCAACCATACCAGCGGCCTATCCGGGAAGGGTATGCCGGTGTCGACCTTGGGCGAAGAAAGTCTAGAAAAGGAGCTTCTCTCTCTGAGACGTTGTGTACCTGATTCGCCGCCCGGCGAGAGATACGCGTACTTCAATGGCAACTTTCAACGAAACCGGTATCGACCTTGTCGATATCGTATCTATCCGAGCCTAAGCACAAACCCTCGGGCGACGAGTAATGGGTCTCCTACGTTTCAAAGCATATCGACGACAATAACAGAATAGAAGCTTCTTTGAAGCGCCGGGAATACTCACGAATCGCTGCTGTAACCTTGTGCAAAATGCGAGTTCTCCTGGTAGGTTGCCTCTTCGATGAACTCGATGCACGCCTTTTCAACAAGGATATCCACAGTCGAGTGGAAGGAATCGTTCAACTGGTTACGGTACAGCAATTGCGAGGCGAGCCGGCTACTCCCGCTCTTCGTTGAGGGTGAGCATCCAGATGTCGTGTTGTTTTACTGGAAGTCCTCCACGAGCATGATGTCCGAATCCACGTCCAACTGTGAGTAGAGAATCCATTGGCCGTCTGGTGAGACAGTGAGACCCCGGCCGGTCCGTGTTGCCGGTCCAAGTGAAACGACCTCGCGGGTCTCCTGACTTCTCAAGTCGAACATCTCTATGCGAGGTTGGCGTTCGTTTTCTTTATTGATGTAGATGATACTCCCTCTCCACAAACACCACTCGGAGAAGCTAATCGTCTTCTTTAGGACGGGTGTCTCTTCGCCACCATCGACCGGCACCCTCCAGATGCCCTCTGAAGGAACTTCTTTGGCGTAGTAGATGTACCGGCCCTCCTCGTCTTCAAAAGGATCCCATCCGCCTTTGGTCGTGATCTGGACGGGCTCACCACCTTCCGTCGATATCTTCCATATTTGATATTCACCGGTGCGAAGTGAGTTGTAGTAGATCCAGCGTTCGTCTCTGGACCAATGGGGGACACCTTGTTTGAATCCATCCTGTGTGACGTTACGGGGGAACCCCCCTTTGGCGTCAATGATGTAAATATCCCCGCCCGCCTTATCTGGTTCATAAGCGTGAAAAGCGATTTGCCGACCACTGGGAGACCACTTCGGCTGGTAGGCCTGGTCCACCCGTGTAAGCTGGACGGGGTTCGTGCCGTCGCTGTTACAAACCCAGATATTGAGTTGTCCTGATCGAGTGGACTGAAAGGCGATCTGACTGCCGTCAGGTGAGAATCGAGGCACCGAATCCCTTCGCGTCGAAGCGATGAGCTTTACAGCCGGACCGCTGTCCTCCGCACTCGGTCCGCTGACGCGCCAGATGTTCTCGCTTTCGATCCATTGTGAGTAGGCCAGTCGTCCTCGTCCTTGCGGAATGGAGATGTGTCTTGCATTCTCACCAAAGGGGAGCAACGCAGGTTCACCCCCTGTTTCGGGGATATTCCAGAGGCGATAGACTCGTTGGGGCCGCTGGACGGCTGTGAATACGAGCGTTTCTCGGTCCGACCAGTCTAGGTCAGAAAGGAAGCCCTGGCTCAACGTCAGTTGCTCGGCCTCACCTTCGATAGGTTGAACGAAGAGATCAGCAACACCACCGGCGTGGTGTCGAATGAAAGCCACGCGTTTCCCGTCACGAGAAAACTCGGGATGGCTGTCGGCGATGAAGCCGGCGGGTGGCGATGTCAACCGTCGTTTCGTCGCATCCTTGGAAAGTAGGAAGACGCCTGGCTTCTCATTGACAGAATCGTTGTCCACGATTGCCAGGAACTGGCCATCCGGCGACCAGTCCAGCCCCTTCGTCGTCTCGCGTCCTGCGACTCCCATTGCTCCGACGCTCGTTGTTGCGAGACGTTGCTCGGGACCGCCCAGGACTGGAATGGAGAGCACTTCATGGCTGCCGTTCGTCTCACGCAGAAAGGTGATCTCACGGGCGTCAGGTGTCCAGGTCGGGCTGAAATCGTCAGAGGGTGCCTTCGTGAGCTGCAATGGCTCGCCCCCGCCAATTAGCATGACGTAGAGGTGGTAGTGTCCGTCTCCGCCTCCATTCCAGACGAAAGCCAGGTGTTCACCATCGGGAGATACTGCGGGATCTCGCTCTATGCCTTCGTAAGTAGTCAGGGGGATCGTGTTCGGAGAAGGTGCAACATTTTCTGAGGGTGCCCAATAAAGCCACCCGGCGACGGCCACGGCGAGTATCACAAGGGCTGCCGCCAACCAGAGCGTTGTAGATTTGCTGCGCCGTGCCCTGGCACCAACCACCTGCGGAGTTGGTACGTGAACTCCCGATTCCACCTCCTGTTTCAATTCCTCCAGCTCATTCCGCAGATCAACAGCAGTCTGATAACGATGCCCCTGGTCCTTGACCAAACAACGCCGGATGATCTTTCCGAGGTCACGCGGAAGAGAAGGATTAGTTTCCGTAGCCGATTGAGGTGTGTCTCTCAGGATTGAAGAAATAAGTGAAGCCGCCGTGTCCCCTTTGAACGGACGCTCACCCGTAGCCATCTCATAGAGAATGATGCCGATCGAGAAGATGTCCGACCGGTGATCAACTGTCTTCCCCTCAGCCTGCTCCGGTGACATGTAAGCCACCGTCCCCAAGATTCGTCCCTCAGCCGTCGCCGATTGGGTAGGAAGCTCGCTGATCCCAGACTCTGCATGCCCAGGCTTCAGCTTCGCCAAACCGAAGTCGAGAATCTTCAGCCGCCCATCATCGCTCACCATGAGGTTGTCGGGCTTCAAATCCCGATGAATGATCCCTTGCTCATGAGCGGCACTCACGGCATCGGCCAGTGGAATGGCGATCTCGAAGAATTTGTCGAGCGCCAGCCCTTGGCTCGCCGAAGCCTTGGCGAAGGCGGCCTTCTTCGGTATCAACTCCGTGAGCGTCTTTCCCTTCACCAACTGCATCGTGTAGAAGTGGACGCCTTCTGCTTCCTCTACCGAATAGATGGTGACGATATTGGGGTGGTCGAGAGCGGCTACCGCCTTTGCTTCGCGCTCAAATCGTGCCCGACGCTCTGCATTCTCGGCCATCTCGGGCGGGAGGACCTTCAGCGCCACCTTGCGGCTGAGCTTGGTGTCCTCTGCGATATAAACCTCTCCCATGCCGCCTGCACCGATTTTCTCGACGATGCGGTAGTGGGAGAGCGTTTGGCCGATCACGGTTCATTCCTCAAGGAGGTTCATCTTGCGCAGCATCGCCCGATAGCGGGGGTCACCGCGCACCGGATCAAAGAACGGAAAGGTCTTGATCGGCATGATCAGCGGGTCGCGAACCTCGATCGCCTGGTTCCACCAATCGAACGCGGCGTCCCAGTCGTCGAGACCGACGTGGCCGAGCGCGAGCGTCGACGGGGGAACGTAGTCTTCCGCCGCAATCGTCTCCGTGTGCTCAAGCAGCCTGCAGGCGTCGTCCCGTCGTCCCGCGCGCCCATAGGCATAGGCCAGGAATCCGAGCGTGAAAGGGATCCCGCCCGACAGCTCATGCGCTCTCTCAAGCGCTGTCACCGCCTCGTCAGGCGCGCCGCTTTCGATGCAGGCCATGCCGACGACCCAGTGGCCGAGAAACTGGGTCGGGTCGAGCGCGATCATGTGCTGCCCCTCATCGATCATCCGCTCCGGGCAGCGTCCGAAGTATGCCATGGAGGCTACCCACCAGCGGGCGAATACCGACAGCGGGTCGCTCTGCAGCATAGCTTCGACCTCGACTGCCGCCTCATCGATTCGGCCGTGGGGGAGGAGGCCGCTGATCGCGTAGCGTAGGCGTACCAGCGGCGATTCCCGATTCAGCTCGCGGGCGCGGCGGAGCTCGCGATCGACCTCTGGCCAGTTGTAGTCGAGCTCCTTGCGGAGCATTCCCAGTAGAGCGTGGGTCTCGGCCAGCGTATCGTCCAGCTCGAGAGCGCGTAGGGCGTGCCACGTACTCTGCGAGAAGGCCTCCCGCGGGGGTACGTTGCCGAAGAACCCGAGATACCAGTACAGCTCCGCGAGCGAATCGAACGCGAGCGCGAAGTTCGGGTCGCGCTCGATCGTGCGCTCGAAGCATACCTTTGCCTGCGCGAGTGCGTCCGGTGTCCCCCTCGCGAAGTAGTAACGGCCCTCGAGGTACAGGCCGTGCGCCTCGGCGTCAATTTCCGCCCGCCGTTGATCGCGGTCGTTCTGCTTTAGCTCGACCTGTAGCCGCTCCGCGATCGCCTCGGCGATCTCGTCCTCAAGGGCGAGGACGTCGGTCAGCTCGCGATCGAAGCGCTCGCTCCACAGATGGCTGCCGTCGCTCGTCGTGACGAGCTGCGCCGTGACCCGCACCCGCTGACCAGAAAGCCGCACGCTGCCCTCGAGGATGCTGCCGACATCCAGACGCGCCCCGGCCTCGCGCACGTCGAGCCCCATCCGGGCGACGGCGAACGCCGAGGTTCGGGCAATCACGCGCAGCCCCGTGACCCGGGTGAGTACGTTGATGATCTCCTCCGCCAACCCCTCGCAGAAGTAGTCCTGATCTTTCTGCGCGCTCATATCGGAGAACGGAAGGACGGCGATGGAAGGTGCGTCGGGCTTTGATGGGATTGCCTCAACTCTTTCTGCTGAGATCGACTCGAGTGCGAATCCCACGTCGCGTGCCGACTGGAAACGCTCCTCTGAGTTTTTCTCCAGGCAGCGGCTTACGATTGCCTCCAGCGCGGGAGAAATCTGCGCGGTCGTGGTCGATAGCTCCGCTGGGTCTTCCTTCAATATGGCGCTCATCGTGTCGGCGGAGGTATCGCCGTGAAAAGCGCGCTGGCCGGAGAGCATCTCATAAAGGATGGTCCCCAGGGAAAAGATGTCCGTGCGATGATCCACCGCTTTGCCTCGCACCTGCTCCGGAGACATGTATCCGACCGTTCCTAAAATCACACCTGCACGGGTGAGCTCCTTCGAGATCGTGATTTCCTCGGAACCGAAATCGACGGCTTCAGGTAACAACTTTGCCAAGCCGAAGTCCAAAATCTTCACATACCCGTCGCTCGTCACCATCAGGTTCTCTGGCTTCAAATCCCGATGGATGATTCCGGCGGAATGCGCCTTTGCTAATCCCTCTGCAATCTGCGTGGCAAGCTGGAGCAGCTTCTTGGTCGGCAGCGGCCCCGCAGCAAGCATCTCCCTCAGCGTCTTGCCCTCCACGAACTCCATGACAATGAAGTCGACGTCTTCCGTCTTGCCGACCTGTCCGCCGTAGCCTTGGCGTAGGCGGATGTCGTGAATGGTAATAATGTTGGGGTGATTGAGTGCCGATGCAGATCGAGCCTCTTGCTCAAAGCGCCGCAGTCGTTCGGGATCAGTGGCAAGTTCCTCCCGCAGCACCTTGATCGCCACATCTCGCCCGAGCTTGTGGTCCTTCGCCCGGTAGACTTCCCCCATCCCACCCGAGCCGAGCAAGGAAGTAATCTCATAGTGTCCGAGTCGGGTGCTGGGTTGAAGTGTCATGTTAGTTTGTTGGGATGAGATGTTTGAGCTCCTCCAACCAGTTTTGGACGAGGTGGATAACAGGGGGCTTCCTCTCTTCCTCTCGAATCATCACAAAATGGCTTCCATCCGGAGAAAGGTCGTATTCGGAGCCCCACCCGGGGAACTCATGGATGTAATCGCCTTTGAACAATAACCGAGGCGCTGCCGCAGAGAATTCAGGCTGGGTCGTCACGGAGACCACCAGTACCGCACCCTCCTTCCGGTAGTAAATCGCTGGACGGTCCGGGGCCCAAATGGGCGCGGTCCCGCCGTCCCTCGAGACCTGGACTTTCTTTCCCGACGCGTGAAAGGGCTTCACGTAGACCTCGGAGTCACCCGACTCGGTGGAAGCGTAGGCGAGCCAGCGACCATCGGGAGATACTGCTGGTTGACCTTGTGCTCCCTGGAGCTCGAGAAGGGGACGGGGAGGGGTGGGAGGGCTCAGGGGTAGCTCGTAGATGTCCCAGTATGTTGATGAATGACGTTGTCCATGCTGCTCTCCGAAGAGAATCTCATTTCCGGTCGGTGACCAGGACCATACATATTGTCGGAAATTGCTCTCGGTAAGCCGTGTCGGTGCACTCACCTGATCCGTAGCTGCGACAAAGATATTGAACGCCGTATCGAGCCGAGAATCGCGGAAAACGCAACTCTGTTGCCAACCGGGCTCCACGCATGGCACATGGGGCTCTTCCAAATCTTACCGGTTTCGTCTTCGAACTCCGAGAGCCATAGCATCAAGCTCTCCCGTTCCATATCGTAGAGATAGAGCTCCCTTCCAATAGACACCATCAGGAATTTTCCGCCCGGAGCAAATCGAGGTCTCCAATAACTGAGAGGCGGAGCCCCAAGTGGGCGGGCTCGTCCCTTGAGGTCCACGAGGATCAGCTTGCGGGGTGTAGCTAGTTCTTTCAGATAGACTAGCGCTCCGGTTTGTGAGATGGCGAAGTAGGGCTCGCCGGTGTTGTAGGAGTCCGTTTCAACTCCCTGCTGGACCGGAGTCCCCAAATCCAGAGTCTTCCTTGCATCCAGATCGCAAAGTGCCGCGTGAAGCTTGCTGTTCCTGGCATAGACGAGGTATCCGCCGCTCATGTACCGAGCGCATGTGCCGCGTGTGAGAAGCCACCGCTCACCGGTTGCGGTCGACTGCGCCACGATTTGGGAGTCATCCTTGCTCGCCCCGGTCACGATAGAAAAGATGAGGTATTCTCCATCGGGCGTCAACGTTGGCCAGCGGTAAGACAGTTCTCCTTCTTCAGAATCCGCACTCGTAATCGTTTCTGGTGTGCCACCCGACGCACGGATTCTCTTGATCTCGAAATAGTCGCTAAAATACATGATGTCCTTCGGTCCCCAGCATCCCCCTCCGCTACGCGGTGCATCGCACAGAGTGACCGCTCCGACTCCACTATCCAGCGAAGTTTTCTTGAGCTTACCCTCGGCGAAGAAACCCACCCATTGCCCGTTTGGAGAAATGAAAGGACCGGTCCCGCCCTCCGTCCCCGGGATAGCGACAGATTCCTCGCTATCGAGATCGCGGATGTAAATCTGAAGCCTGCCCTCCCTAGTGGAAGAATAAACGATCCGAGCACCATCCGGAGTAAGAGAAAGCGTTCCGCCCCTTTGTACGTGTAAGACTTCATCCGGCGAGAGGTTGATGCTGGATCGCACGACGGGAAAGCCGCGTGGGACTCCTGTTGTGAGAAGGCTCCAGGTGACGACGGCGCCGATAGCCGCGAAAAGTCCAGCCGAACACCCTGCGATGACTAACTGGCTCCGAGTAACTTTGCGTGATTTTTCGGCATCGGACCCGCTAGTGTGGAGCGGTTCGTCCGAAGATACACCTAGATCAATTCGTACATCGGCTATGTCATGTATTCGCCAACCCGAATCCTTATGAAGGCATCCTCTGAGTACGCGACGGACATTCAGTGGCAGGTCGGGTAGTGCATCCCAGTCCGGCTCACGTTCAACAATCTTTGCAATCGTGTCGGTGACGGTATCCCCAAGGAAGGCCGTCTTGCCCGTCAGCGCCTCATACAGACAGCATCCAAATGCCCAGATGTCGGTCCGTTTGTCTACGGCTTTTCCCCGCGCCTGCTCAGGACTCATGTAGGGAGCGGTACCTAGAAGGACTCCGGCTTCTGTGTGCTCCCTGGTGATGGTTGGTGATTCCGATAATCCTTGGGAAGGTGCCTCTCCCGCCATCGCCTTCGCCAAGCCCAAAGTCCAAGACCTTAACCTTCCCCTCAGGCGTCACCTTGATGTTGGCTGGTTTCAGGTCCCGATGAATGACGCCTTTCTCATGCGCTGCTTCGAGACCTTCGGCGATCTGCTTGAAGAGCGGAAGGGCTTCATCGATGGGAATAGGTCCGCGTTTGATGCGCTCCGCCAGTGTTTCTCCCGGCACATACTCCAGCGCCAGGAAGTGCACTCCATCGGATTCCTCGAGCTCGTGGATGGCGGCAATGTTGGGATGGTTCAGGGAAGCAAGGAGTTTGGCTTCACGTTCGAATCGGGCCAGGCGCTCTTTGTTCTCAGCGAAACTCGCCGGTAGGACCTTAACAGCGACTTCACGATCCAGCTTAGTGTCTTTGGCGAGATACACCTCTCCCATTCCACCTTCGCCGATCTTCTCGAGGACCTTGTAGTGGGAGAGTGTCCGGCCAATCATGGAGGACCTCCACGTCTGGGTGAGGATATTACTTTTCAGGGAGGGAAGTCAAAGGTTGGGGGAAGAGTCTGTATTCAACAGTCGGCGGAGCCAAGTCGAAGCACCGAGAATCCTTGTATCGCTGGTTCGATTTCGGCCCTCGGCACTACCGAAACTGCGACTTATGAAGACCTCCGACCAGCAACACCAGCGCTTCCGTTCCGGGCTGTTTACGACAATTCACAGCCCGTTCCCTAAACCGACATCTCATGGCCCCAGAACAACACTCTTTTCCTTAAATCAACACATCATGCCGGACACAACAACTACTTCTACGCGTCTATTGCGCCCACTCTGTCCGGCAATGTTGGGATGATTCAGTGATGCCAGTAGGCGGGCTTCTCGCTCGAATCGGGCTAGGCGTTCTTTGTTCTCAGCGAAGGTTGCGGGGAGGACCTTGACGGCGACTTCACGATCTAGCTTGGTGTCTTTGGCGAGATACACCTCCATTCCACCTTCGCCGATCTTCTCGATGACCTTGTAGTGGGAGAGTGGACCTCCGCTTGGATGGAAGGATATGGTTTTTCAGGGAGCAAAGTCAAAGTGAATGGTGGTAAACAAACTACTGAATAAGAGACTACCTTTCGATCTTTTGGAGGATCCCTTGGTTTTTCATCAGTGTTTCGATCTCTTCCACCTCCCGAGGCAAGCCCTGGGAGAGGTTTTCATAGCCATCTTCGGTAATAAGGACGGTGTCTTCGATCCTTACGCCGAGATTTTCCCGCGGGAAGACGGCAAATGTGTCGCAGGCGATGACCATCCCGGCTTGTAACGGTCCATTGAAATTGACATCAGGACCTCCCGAATCGTGGGTGGCCATTCCCACAAAATGAGTGCAGCTGCCTTCTTTGAAGAAACGCATCTCGGTGAAGACATCCTTGCTCAGATCAAATCCCTTTTCTTCTAACATGGAACGGGCCTGGTTTCCTATCTCCATGCAGGTGATGCCGGGTCGGTAAAGGCTCATGCAGGCCTTATGAATCTCATTGCAGGCAACGTACAACTCCCGCTGTCTGGGAGAAAAGCGGCCGTTGGCGGGAAAAGATATGGAAATATCCGTATCATAGTAGGCATAATCAGGACCGGCGTCCACGACCAGAAAATCGCCATCCTGCAGAAGGCGGTTGTACTTGTTGTAATGCAGGAAGGGGTGATTTTCCTCAGAGCTGATGATAGTACGAAAAGCCAGGTCCTGAGCTCCCTCTTTTTTCGAGACAAACTCAAAAAGTGCAGCCAACTCGCGCTCGTGCACGCCAGGCCGGGCCGATGTCATGACCTCGATGTGAGCTTTGACCCCGATGCGCGCCGCTTCGCGCATGAGGGCGACTTCTGCCGGTGATTTAATCATTCGCAGCTGCCAGATCATCTCGGAGCAGTCTTTGATCTCCACCATGGGGTATCTATCCTGTAAGCGCCTGACAAACTGCATCTCCCGAGTAAGTCTGCCATCCCACTCATCGTAAGTCATGGTATCAAGGAGGGTGCGCAGCTTATCGTTGGAGGTCTCCCGCATCAGCTCTTCGGGTTTGTAAGGTGTATAGATAGCGGAAAAAACATTCTCGGCCACCTCTTTTTGTCTGATTAGGTGATTGCTGAATTGGGCCGAGAGATAAGCGCTGAATCGCTCCCTGGAAAAGGCTTTCTCAATGCCGGTCACCTCTACGGGCTTGCGAACCAGATCCAGATCGATGTTCTCACCTCGGGCTTGACGCTCCGAGATAGTGAAGAAAAGCGCACTTTCCTTTCGCTTTCCATCGATGATCAGGACTGCGTTGGGAATCTCCACTCCGGTGAAATACATAAAGTTGTTGTTCTGGAAATCACCGTAGTTGGCGGTAGCTGAGCGGGCACTGAAAACAACCGCAACGCCGTCCGGGATCCCGTCCATCAATCTCTGTCTGCGAAGGGCATATTCTTCTTTTTCAAACGTCAATTGGCCGAAGACCGAGGAGTGGTCGAGCAAGAGTATGATTACCGTCAGACACAAGAGGGTGGCTTTCCTTTTCATCGTATCAACCTCCAGCTTTTTCTTTGGACGGGATCACTTACTCCAGGATCTTGAAATACTTGTAGATCGGGATAAACGATGCTACGTTGGTCGACGCCAATCGATCGCAGGTAATCGGTCAGTACGTCCCAGCCGACGAAACCGTCGTTCGCCTGGGGTTCGAGACAATAAAAAGCCGTGTTGGCGGCGGGCTGTGCCATATCGACATGGAACGTCCCGGCCGGGAACTCCTTGACCTGCGAAGCGGCGAACCCGCCCTCGAGCGTGACCATGTCGATAGCCGCCTCTTGGAGCTCTTCTTCAGTTTGTCGATGACGAACTGCTCGCCCGTGACTTTGATGGGCTTGTCGAGGACTTCGACCTTGACGTTGTGCGTCTTCAGCTTTTCGGCGATGAAAGCCATGTCCGCCGGGATCAGATAGCCGCGGGGGACCTGTGGCTTCCTTTGTGCCGACCGGCTTGGCCAGGTAATCGACCGTGTAGAGCAAGTCGGGAGGTCCCAGCTCGCCCGGCGGAATCCCGTCGACGACACTCGTGCCGGGCATGGTGCGCTGGCCCGCTTCGCTATATTTGCGACTATAGGCCGGAACATCGATCTTGCCGTAGGACTCGTACTTGCCCTCGACGAAGTTTTTGAGCTCGCCCGATTCGGCTCGGGTGATAACTTGGTTGACTACCTCCTCGTCCGCTTTCCGGCAGATCTCGACCATCTCCTTTCCGTGCTTGGCGGAGTAGTCCAGGATTTCGCTGACCAAAGCGTAGTGGACAAGACTCTTTTCTCGTAGTTGGGATTTCCGGCCCGGCTGCCGGTCTCGGCCAGGATGGACATGCGGTTCCGCAGGCCGTAGGCGGCGGCCACGAACTTGGCCTCGGTTGTCCACAGGCATTTTCCAGGCTGTAGACCGTGGGTGGAGAGTCTTCCGAGAAATTGTAGTAAACACCTTCGTACGTCGGTGTCAGGTCGCAGTGGGTGAAAACCTCCAAGCCGAAGTTCTTTCGTGTGGTCTCCCGGACCGCCGGGAAAAGCGTGTCCCAGACGTAGCCGCGGGGTGCGGGGTGGGCGGCGGGTACGGTCGATGTGGTGTAGACGATGGCGTACTCGTACCAGCCGCTGATGCCGTGGCCGTCGTAGATCAGCACGGGGTCCCAGGGATTGAAGACCGTCTCGTAGAGGCCGTTGACCTCGATAGATTCCAGCTTGACGGCGTCCCGGTTCAGGTTGATGCCCAGAGGCGTTTCGTCGAAAGTCCGATGAGATGCGGATCTGCCGGTGCCGGCGCCGGTGCTCCAGGTGTCGGTGCCGTCCACGATTGATACTGGGGGTGACGATGATGATGAGGTCATCGAGCAGGTATTTCCTTTTTCCGAGAAGGATGTCGCGCATGAGCATCAGGAGCGCCTCTTTGGCCTCCGTTTCCGCCGCCGGGATGAATGTCTCCCTTGAGGTAGATGACCGGCTTTCCGGAAGCCTTGGCCTCTTCGGGAGAGGTCACGCGCGGATTGGCCAGAACGATCGCCGAACCCACTTTGCGCAAGTGCGCTGATGAACATATTGATCACGTGGACATTCTCGCTGTTCCACTTGATGGTGTTGATGAACTCCTGGATCTCGTAGGATGAGGTCGGTCCTGCGTAAAATCTGTTTTTTCGGGAACGGTCAGAAACTCGGCCGGCCAGCTCCGTTCCAGCCCTCGGGGACATCGCTGCCCCTGTAGATTTTTTGATCTTCAGCCGCCGTGAGCAGACTGCACACGAAAAACGCTAAGGCGAAAATCGCAGCTTTTTGTCTGATGGACATTTTGACCTCCGAAGCGGTAGAGCTAGTTACTAGATTTCCTATTTCCATGGATAAAGAAGCTCGTGGATAGCGGCAATATCGGGGTGGCTCCTGAAGCAGGCAGTTGGGCTTCGTGCTCGAAAAGGGCAACGCGTTCTTTGTTCTCCGCGGAAACTTCGGGGAGGACCTTGAGAGCTATCTCACGGCCGAGCTTCACATCAACGGCACGGTAGACGATGCCCATGCCGCCTCGGCTGATCTCAGAGAGGATTTTGTAGTGCGAGAGAGCTCGAACCATTACGGTGGACCTCCACGCTCGGGTGAGAATAGTGGTTTTCCGAGTGGAAAGTCAAAAGAAGGTGAGAGTTTGTAGACTCAGCCAAATCCTGCCGAGCTGTGATCCCTCCCTCGAATAGCTCACCCGGGTCAACACACCAAGCGGATGTATTGGTGAGCCCACGATGTAACGGTTTCTCTAAAAGAAGAAAGGAACTAGGGAAACTGTTACATGCACATCACACCCGCACCACACAGTCGCCGCCGACAGCCGGGAGACGGTACGTATGGAGTGTCCAAACCAACGCGCCAACTATCCATATGCGTTCAGATTGTTTCAGGCGGTTACGTCTGCCAGAGAAACGCCTTTTGGGAGAACCGAATTCCAAAACAGCAGCCTATTTTTCCTCTCCTGTCTCTTCCATAAACTAGATCGTGTGATTCTCGAACTGTTCTCGAGCAGAATGGTTCGGCTCTGGTGATCCTGTGATGCCGTAACGGCGGACTCCGGCACCAGGTCAATCGAAGAGGTGTCACCCGCTGGAAGAGCTCGCGGTACACCCACGCGAACTCAAGCAGCGCGTCGAGTGTAGTAATGATGGATGCCACCGACCTTCGGAATCGCCATCACGTCTCCGAGTTCCGGCGGCTGCACCGGCCTAGAATCGGGCGCATCCTTCTCGAGCGACAAGTGGGTTCGGCAAGAATGATAGTAGTTAAGGTAGTCCCTAAGGATTCGCCTCAGATGCCGCTCGTCGAGGACGATCACGTGGTCGAGACACTCACGGCGAATACTACCAACGATCCTTTCGACGTACGGGCTCTGCCACGGTGAGCGCGGTGCCGTAAGGACCTGCCGGATGCCGAGTCCAGCGACGCGACTTTTGAAATACGCCCCGTAGATTCCATCCCGGTCCCGCGGCAGATAGCGCGGCGCCGTGTCCCACGGAAAGGCATCGACGATCTGCTGCGCGCTCCACTCAGCTGTAGGATGTTCAGTGACGTTGAAATGGACGATACGGCGCCGTTCGTGGTGCAGAACGATAAAGACGAACAGAACCCGAAAAGTGGCGGTTGGCAACGTGAAGAAGTCGGCGGACACCAAGTCTTTGACATGATTGCCGAGAAAGCTCCGCCAGGTCTGGGACGGTGGTTTTCGATGCCGAACCAGGTACTTGGACACCGCGGCTTGGGAAATGGAAATGCCAAGCTTCATCAGCTCGCCGTGTACTCTGGGCGCTCCCCAGAGCGGATTGGCTCGACACATGTCCCGGATCAGCTCGCGTACTTCCGGAGCGACGCCCGGTCGGCCCAGCCGGTGCCTCGGCTCTTCCACGTCCAATAGTGTTTGAAGCCGGTGCGGTGCCACCGGACGACGGTCTCGGGCTTGACGATGACGAGCACGCTGGCCCACTCAGTCCAGACTCGGCGCAAGAGGACCCACATGCCGCGGTCGACATTCGACAGCTGCGGCCGTTTCACTGAACGCTGGAGTACGGCGAGCTGTTGGCGAAGAGCGAGATTCTCGAGCGCCAGCGAGCGACGCGCCTTGAAGGCCGAGATGAGTGAGCACAGAAGTGACCAGATCATGACGGGATAGTGACGCCCGCGTGCGAGAAAGATCAAGACTGATGCGCCAGGACGAATAAATAGAAGGGACAGCGCTTTCAGGCGTCGCCTTTAGTGCCTTGTTAGCGCAACAGCCTGCGCTCCAACAGTTCCTGGAGGTCGCGTCGGCCGTCGAGAACACAGTGAATATAGACCCTTCTGCCCTCGACTTCGTAGATCACGCGGTACGGCTTGAAGTGGATTTCCAAAAATGTGGCCACGCTGATTCGCAGCAATTCCGGCGGGACGTGTCCTCGCCCGGGGAGTTCCGCCAGACTCAGACACGCCTTCTCCAATTCCGCAAGGACATAATCCGCGCTCTGACGAGAATCATTTTTCGCGATATATGCATAGATATCCATGATATCCTGTTCGGCGTCCTCTACGAGCATTACCTGAAAGGTCACTGCTGCTCCTTGACACGAGACTTTAACCGAGTGAAAGTCTTCTTCGCCGGAGTTACTCTTCCTGCGCGCTTGCTCTTGCTGCTTTGGGCCAACATCTTGAGCAACGCAAGACTTTCCTTCATATGCTCATAGGACTCGAGGTCTTGGACAACTACTTTGGCTTCACCGTTCTGTGTAATGATGAGCGTTTTATGTTCGCTAGCTATCTCCCGCACAAGTTCAGAAGCATGAGCTTTCAGATAGCTGATAGGCTTAATAGCCTCGCTGAGTTTCATCTGGCACCTCCATTGACCATAATATAGTCCTTATATTGGTCATTGTCAAGATGCCTTCCTTTGCGCTAACGGCTGGGCGATCACCTGCGGGCCGCCCAGCGGACCGTCAGGTGCATCGCCTGGTTAGGCCGCGGAACTCCGCACCATCTCACCGGCGAGGCCGCCATTGTCCCTCTGCTTCCCGCCCAGGGCCACCAGCAAGGGTAATGACCGTCGTCCCGCCTACAGGAATCGCCAGAACATCAAGATCGTCTTCGCCCCCTCCGGATACGGCAGCCGTGTACACCAACCACCGTCCATCGGGTGACCAGCGTGGATACCAGTTCTGGCCACCAGTGACGACCGTGCGCCGGTTGGAGCCATCTGCATTCATCACCACAATATCGGATGTCTGGCCCCGGTCGGCATAGAACGCGATTTGAGTACCGTCCGGTGAAAACACCGGAGCGCCGTTGGACGACGAATCGTCCGTCAGACGTTGAAGTACTGTCCCCGCCGCGTCAGTTCGAAAAATGTCCGAGCCCTGCTCGCCAACCTTTCGAGTGAGGAGGAATTCGCGACCGTCGGGAGTCCACTCGGCTCCTGCAGACGTTCCTGGCGAGTCTGGAATCAGGCGTCGCTGCGCAGAGCCATCCGCGTTCATGATGTAGGTGTGAACGGAAGGGGCGTCGTCGCCAGGCTCGCTGCGCCACGACGCGAACGTGATCTGCGTGCCGTCTGGTGACCATGCTGGCAAATAGTCATGAGCCGAGTCTGCAGTGAGCTGCACTGGGTGCGAGCCGTCCGCATCCATCACCCAAATGTCGAGGTTGCCGCGCACGTTGCTCTGATAGGCAATGCGGTTGCCATCGGGCGACCACTGGGGCCAATTCTCGGATGCTTCGCTCTTAGTGAGGTTCGTCCATTCCGTCGCACCGGCAGCGATCAGGTAGATCTCGGCGTTCCCGTCTCGATTGGACATGAACACGAGGTCCGCGCTCTCTGGCGTCCAGACTTTGCCAGGGTTGGTGGTGCACGCCACGCCAAAGAGCAGGACGCCTGCGCCTGCAGCGGCGACGATCGACCGTAGTGACGCAGTCATCGCTTTGCCTCCTTTTCGCTTCCATGATATGCGGCCGGCCAGCGCTCCGGTAGAGCGGCGGCGCGCCCAGCAAGTGATCTGCCCCCGACGCCAGCGCACGGTGCCCTACCCGGCCGCCTCGTATGCCGTCTTGATCCAAGCGATCAACTCCGCGTCCACTTCCTTGGCGTCCGTGAGTTTCACCTTGTAGTTGCACATTTGTCCGGCCGGCAGCTGCTGGAGGCGGTCGGTAGCTTTCGACACCCTTCATGTTGAGCCCGACCTCCACCCGGGTCTTGGTGGCGGGGCCGATCATGGCGAACTGCTTCTTCCGGCGATAGCTGACGTAGGTCTTCTTCGGCGCTTCCTCGAAGTTCCCAAACTTCCGAATCGCCGCGATCAGCTTGTCGTGGATTGGCCGGAGCACCTCCTTTGGGCCTGTGTATAGCCCGTCGAGCACCTGCTCCGCCGAGAGCCCTTGAGCCGCGGCGGCGCTCTGCCCGTCGGACTTGAGCACGGTGTGCACCAAGGTGTTTGCGTCGCCGTGCCCCATGCCCAGAGTCGACTTGAGCATGGCGACCAGTTCTCCATGCTTGGAAAGACCGCTGCCCTTCACGATGGCAGTGAGCTCCGGGATGGACTTGCCGGTTCGTTTCACGATGTTGGCCAGCTGGGTAGCGATGGCTTTGTCGAGATCGGTCATGGGTTGGTCTCCTTTTCGAAAGTGGCCAATTCCGAAAGGCGCGGAGATTCCGATACGGGCCGCATCGTTACGCCCTGTGATCCAGTTGCTTCACGCGCCTGCATACGCCTAAAGCTGCCAGAGACCGTGGTGGATGCCCCCCTGGATGTAGATGGCGAAGGTGCCATGGCCCGGAATCTCCATGGGCGGATGGGCAACCTCGCCGCCGGCCTCTACCGATGCTGCCAGGGCCGCTTCGACGTTGTCCACCAACCAGTAAGGCCGAACCACCGGCTGCTCGGTCTCGTGCATGGGAGACCGCACCCCCACCATTCCGCCACCCGGCAGCGCGGCCGTTCGTGCGTTGCCGAGCCCGGCATCCGGTTTACCGAATCGCACCGAATTCGCTGCGGCGTACGCAGCGCACACGGCGTCAACTTCCTTGGTCACGATTTCGAGGTAGTGAATCTGCATTTGTCTTGCGCCTCCAGTTGTCGATGCGGGCCTCGGCCGGCCTAACGTCGCTAATCAGCCGCGCCGTTTCTCGCATCGGCTGCATTAGCCGTGTTAGGTTTTTTGTCGAACTTATAAGGAACCGGTCTTGCTTCATGTCAGTAGGTATACGATAGGCGGACAGAAGAATAGAAATCCCATACCTAAACCAAGCAGGTTGCCCTTTCTTAGATCGAAGTCCTCCAAGACCTTGCTCCATTTAAGACGAAATACGTACCTTCCGAAGTAAATATCCAAGCACAACATTAATATCATCCAAATTAGGCCAATTGAGAAACAGTCCTGTAAGTTTGATGGGCCGGCCCAAGGTAGCGTAGATCAGCATATCGTATGAATTATTGTGAGTCCCGTAAAGAAACTAATTTTCCTGGCGCGATTTTTTCCATACCTTCTGTGCAGATATCCAACTCGGAAGTTGCCATTTAGTATTTCTCCTGCCGTAATCAGCACCCAAATTGCAACAGCTCTTACAACCAAACCATACATATTGCTTTTCCTTAGCAAAAAAAGCTCATGTCGATTCGCCATCGACAGCCTTTTCGTGCGGGATCACTTCCACTACGGCATCTTCCTGTTTCAACATATCATCACGCTTCCACCAAACGATCAGGAATGCAACGAGAATCAACAGGTATGTGTCGTAAGGCTGCGCATCCGGAAAGACCGGATTCATGAGCGAGAAGTGGAAGAACGCCGACAGCAGAATGCTGCCACGCGACCGATTGAATAGTGCGGTTGCGATGACGCTAATCGCCAGGCACCCAGCGAAGAATGCCGGGAATGACCACTCGCTTTGCTGGTCGCTGGGATTGCGGAAGCACTGGTAGTGGAAGACTATCCGGATTATCCAAAAGGTCCCTGCGTTCTCGTGCGACAGGCTGATGGAGAGGACCAGTCGTTTGCGCAGTTGCAGTTGCGCTACCAATCGGGATGGAGTTCTTGCGGAGCACGGGAGGAGGCCGAGCAAAGACTTGTGGGTTTCCCGAGACACCGGGTGATAGCAGTATTCACCGCATCTCGCTGTGTTGCGCGACCCCCTTGATTCCCGTAACATAGAATTATTCCGCCACAACAAACACAAAAGGAGTTGGTCGTGAAAAGAACCACTCTCGTATGGTTTGCTATCGCATGTCTCGCGGCAGGACTTGGAGCCGCCGGTTCTCAGAGTCAGGGAAAAGAAAAGAAGAAGGAGAAACAGACCAAAAAAGCCACGGCCGCCTCCGATTCGGGCGTCCAAATTGAAGTCAGTTTCAGCGTTGGGGAAAAGAACACGATCCGAGAGTGGTTCTCCGATAGTGACAATTTGAGCGGCCTTCCGCCGGGTCTCGCCAAACGTGAAGAGCTCCCACCCGGTCTTCAGAAGCATCTGGTCAAGAACGGGACGTTGCCCCCCGGTCTTCAAAAAAAGCTGCAACCCTTACCACCGGATCTGGAGAGCCGTCTTCCCCCACCGCCGGACGGGTCGCGTCGCGTCATCCTGTCTGGCAGTGTGATTTTGCTGGGCGAGAAGACAGTCAAGATCTTCGACATCATCGAGGATGTCTGGGATCTGACAAACTAGACACCCGGGATCCAAGAGCGTCCGCTCTGGCCAAGCCATCGCACGCTATGCCGGCTGGGCGCTGATTCCGGCTGCTGGAGTTGGTGTCATCTCGCTCACGCTTGTCGGGCTCGAGGAGTGGACCGTGAGTGCGCTTGTGTCGGAACCAGTGGCACAGGCAACGCCACTGTTGGCGCTGCTACTCCTCGCTCTCTTCAGCGCGTGATCATTTGCCTTCGCAGCGTGGTGTGTTTACCTATGGAAGCTGGTTGCGAAGGCGTCGAAGAGTCGTTTCGACGGTGGAACTACTGCTGCTTCTTTGCCTTCTCGAGCTCACGCTTTAGGAACGCTTCATGCTCTTTCTTGAGATCCTGCCAGTTCTTGCTCAAGTACTTCTCCTCCTCCTTGGTCATGATCCTGAAGGGCGCCTCGACCCTGCTGCCAGCGAACTTGACGCTAAGCCAGTACTGCCCGGGCTCGATCTTTTGCCCTTCGGGCATCCTGAAGAACAGCCGACCGACGCAGGCGCGCTGCGTGCTGATCTCGAACTGGTCCCACATGAGTGCTCCGGGGCCTTGAGCTGGGTCGGAGAAGAAGAGCATCGGACAGCCTTGATTCGCGCCGGCCGGAAAGTAGTTGATGGAGTCGCGGACCACCCTGGCACGTTGGTTGAGCGCTCGCAGATAGCCGGCCTTGACGTACTCTTCTCTTGACGCCATAGGAACCATCGATCCGTCAGGCATCTTGACGGAGAAGTCGGCACGCGTCAGCGTGTGATTCGGGTGAGGCTTGAGGAGGGTCACCCCTGCCTCGAGCAGCATCCACTCGTCGCCCTGCGAACTGTTGGCGGTGCGGTAGCCAAGGGTGACCCAGCCTTCGTTGTTGTAGGCTATCCTCGTGAACTGGCCCTTGATCGTGTAGAGCTCGGGAACATCCGGCGTCGGCCCTTTCACCTGTTCCTGGGCCATCACGGCTTGAGCCGCGATGCCGGCAACAACCAGCGTTATCAAAATGACAGAAGCGTTGCGTATCGTATTCATGACTCACCCACCTTTCTATATCGACTCTCGTCGTTGGGGGGAGTATACAGCAAGGTGTGCTTAACCCTAATCCGACGAATTGCTTGCAGGGAGAAAGGGACCTGTCCCCTTTTTCCACCCAGTTGACCCTCGAACCACCTCTTTTACCAACGTGGTCCCAAGGTGTGCCGCCTATTCGTAGTGCTTGAATTCGGGCCAGGCGTCTTTCAGTGATATTCGGGGTTGACGGCAGACATAGATGGGGAGATTGTTACGCCAAGGCATAGCGTAGGGATGATGGAACGTGCGCACTTGGTTTACCTCTTCAAACCGTCGCGCCAAAACTTCCTCATTCAGGCCGGCAACGATGAGAATCTCTCCGGTGTTGTCGCCGGGGCCCCAGAGCCAGTAGTTGTTGTGGCTGGAGATCGCTTTCGGCAGACCGTAGCGGGGTCCAAAGAAGTCGACCGCTCCCGCCTGCGGGTAGGCCATGCCCAAGATGGTGCAACGGGCTTGTTCTTCAGGAGTGAGATCATGATAGACCTCGGCCACCAGAGCGACCAATTCCTCGTTGCCAAATATATCGGCATAGTGTTGAGGGAGCGGTCCGACCGCCTTCTGCTCCGAGGAACCGAGCGGTCCGCCGAGGACGAAGTTCTGGTAACGAAGGAAGGTCTCCACAGGAAGAACCGGCAGGGTCATGGGTGCCAGTGCAGCGCCACCTATCGCGAAAACGGAAGCAACGGCGAACGCCGGCCAGGACCGCTGAGCCCGCGACACGAGTTGCTCGAGGAAGACCGCGCCTCCCGCCAGCATGAGAGGATAGATTGGGCCCGCGTAGTACGGCTTGGCGTTGCGGGCGATGAATAGCACGAAAAGGGTCAGGTACATACAGCCGAAGAGCCGGTAACGTCTGCCGGTGTTGGAAATGAAAAAAAGACGAGACCGCCGACCAGGAGGAGGAAGTTCAGCGGGTGGATCTCGAGAAACTGGGCTGAGAGAAAATCGAGCACCGAGAGGGGACGGTTCTTGTAGACGGTGGCATTGTGAACGAACTCTAGGGTTGGCCAAGAGTGACGTGTCTGCCAATCGAGACCGAAAAGCCGATGCCCCGCGTCGTCTCCCAATCCGGATCGAGCCAATGGACACGTTGCATCTCCTTCAGGGTGTTCGCAGCGAGCACTTCGTCCCCGCCCTTCTCGAGAAGTCGAAATTGCCATGATGCGAAGCGCGCCAGGTCCTCGACTGTCGAGGCGAAGCCTGCCGCGGAAGCGATACCCCTTACCTGGTAAGGCGGTATCTCCTTGCGACTTCCATCGCGCAGACGCCGGCTGTAGCCGAGCGCGAGCTTGTCGCCTCGAAACGCATTGGGTATTTCCGTGCTCGTATCGTTCATTGCCAGCGGATCGAGGATCTTGTTTTGTATGTATTCCGAGTAGGGTTCTCCCGAGACGGCGGCGACCACCTCTCCCGCTAGTGTCAGCCCGAGGTTGGAATACTGATAGTACGTATCGGCGGGGTAGAGCTCTTCCTGGCTGGGGAGCATCTCGACGATTCGGTCTCGCGTAGGAAAGGGATACTCGGGGCCGGTCCAGTACGGGAAACCGGCCTCGCGAGGCAGGCCGGCGGAGTGCGTGAGAATGCCCCGAAGATCAACGGGGGGAGCCTCGGGATACTTATCCTTGATTTGATACCAAGGAAGATACATTTCGATAGGCTCGTCGAGACTGAGCTTTCCTTGATCGCGAAGTTGCATCACGGCAACGCTCGTGAAGAGCTTGGAGATGGAGCAAATGCTGTAGATGGTCCCGGGTGATGCTTCGAGTCCTTTCTCCGGATTGGCAAATCCGAAGCCCTTGCTCCAGATCAGATCCTGGTCGTAGACGATGCCCATGGAAATTCCCGGAATGGCCTCGTAGGCGAGTTGTGTCTCTACCCAGACCTCGAGGAGCCGGAGCGCCGACGTGACCCGAGGATCGTCCGTGAGAGATTCCGCCTGCACCACAGGTAGCACCAGGGCCATCATCACCATCCAAATGCACCAGACGCGAGTCCTCATGATTCCTCTCCTGTTTGTAGAAACAAAGACGTGGAGCTTGTACGAAACGCGTTCATGTTATGTGCGGGCACAATGGAAGGCAAGGTCGAGCCTGTTGATCCGCTATCTCAGGCTCGATGACGAGTCAAGAGCTCGCCACTGAATATCCACGCAGCCAACTGACCGGCGAAGTGCGCTCGCACGGCGGGCGGAGCAGGTCCATCGCCACTGTGAACACCACTTTTCCCAGCTCATTGGTTGAAACAAAGACTTGGGGCGAACGATACTTCGTGGTGTACGGGCTCGAGTAGCTTTCTTGCACTGGCGGCCGCTCGCCGACGGCGCTATCCTGGGACCGGAACCTCTTTTTGCATGGGAGGCCCGTTATGCGACTGCCGCTGTTCCGCGTGACGTCAGATCCATCCGCCCGCTTGAGCTGCGCCACAGCCCTACTGTGTGGGCTCGTATTCTTGCCCGCTCCGGTGCTCGCGGGGCAATGGCCCCAGTGGCGCGGGCCTCAAGCCGATGGATCCGTCGCCGGGCCCGGTCGAAGCCACCCGCTTCCCGACCAACTCTCGGTTGACTGGATCCGGCAGATCGGTGGCGGATACTCCGGCCCCGTCGTCAGCGGCGACCGCGTCTGGGTCCATTCACGCCAGGGCAACGAGGAAGTCGTGACCTGCTTCCGTCTTGCCACCGGTGAGCCCGTCTGGCGCCAGTCCTACGCCGCGCCCTTCCGCCAGGACGACTCCGCCCTCGCCCACGGAAGCGGCCCCTACGGGACCCCGGCGCTGCACGACGGCCGCTTGTTCACCTTTGGCGTGACTTCTGTTCTCATCGCCTGGGATGCCGCTACCGGCAAGCTTCTGTGGCGCAAGAACTCCGCCGACGAATTCGACCCCAGTCTCCCCTACTTCGGCAACGCCGCCTCGCCCGTCGTCTGGGAGGACCTGGTCTTCGTGCACTTCGGCGGTGACGTACGCGACAGCGTCGAGATCCCCACCAAAGCCGCGATGCTCGGCATTCGCGTCACCGACGGCCGCGAGGTGTGGCGTTGGACCGGCGACCGGCCGGCCGTGGGAGCGACGCCGGTCGTCACTGAGATCGAGGGCCAGCCACAACTCGTCTTCAAGACTAGGAGAATGATCGTCGGAGCCGACCCACGAACGGGCAGAGAGCTCTGGCGGATTCCCTTCACCGTGACGGAGGACAATACCATCGTGACCCCGTTGTTCCTGGACGGACGCTTGATCACTTCGGACTACGACTGGGGTATCGCCGCATGGGATATCCAGGCATGCAACTCGGACTGGGTGGTACGGCAGGTCTGGAAGCACCGCACCGCCTCGATGTTCATGAGCACGCCCGTCGCCGCCGGCGGGCTCGTGTTCGGGTTCTCGCACCTCCGGCGCGGTCAGTTCTTCCTTCTCGACCCGAAAAGTGGAAACGTTCTCTGGAAGGGTCGACCGCGCAGCGGCGAACACGCGTCGCTCATCTCCTGGGGCGATGAAGTGTTGGTATTTACGGAAGACGGCTCGCTGACCGTCGGGAAGGTCAAGGACGAGAGCTTCAACGAGCTCAAGAAGTACGCGCTGGGACATGCTACCTGCTGGGCTCATCCCGCAGTCACCGGCTCTCACATCGTCTACCGCGACGGCGACGAGCTTGCTGTCTGCCTCCTGGGACAACACTAGCTCTCATCGCATTCATCTCGACGAGCAATCCTAGGTTGGCAGAGGACATCAACGCGGGTAGATCGTCGATCTTGATGAAATGAGATTGGGAACAATGCGTTGAAGCTGACGAGGCACAGATAGAATGGACCCTCACAGAATTGCGCACTTACGTTGGACGACGTTTCCCGGTATGGGACACTCGAGCCGCTCATGGATCTGAGGGCGCGTCTCTTCCCGCTGGGCGACAAGAGCAAGGGCATTCTCTTAAGTCACCTCCCACACCAGGTGTACGAGAGCGCACGCTGCCCCGTCTCGGTGTCTGATCCGATCCTGAGCGACATCATTCGTGCTGGTGATGGAGCTGATGGATACTGGGTATCGGGTGAGCTTGTCCTCTCTCGAGCAGAGCGTCAACAGTTGACTCACTTCCAACCTGTCGCTCGCTACGCATTGAAGGAAACCGATCGCGACTGCGAGTCCAATTCCAAGGTTGCGGATGCCGCACCTCCTATTGATACCGGTGCAAGTGAACCCATACACCTGCCACGGGGCTTCGCTCTTTCGCGAATCTCAATGAAGCCCAACATGGTGGGTGTCATCGGGCAATGGACCAGCGAGTATGTCGTGGGCGCTGCTGTCGCCCAAGCCCTCAAAGAAGAGGGATTCTCGGGATTCGAGCTCCTACCGGTTCTCGTCACAAAGTCCGGAACCCCTTACGACGGCTTCTTCCAGTTGTTCAGCGAAGTGGTGCTGCCCCCGGCGGTGCTAGATAGCAGTGTGGAGCGGATCAGCAGCCGTTTCGCGGAAGAAGACGGACGCTTGAGACACCTTGGCTGCCTCGGATACTCATCGACCGATCTAGCCGATCGGCCCGATTTCGCTCGCACTGCAGAGCCGTGGGCCACCTGGAGCTCGCCTTTCTGGGTCGTCAGCGCGGAGGTCGAAGCCCTATTCAAACGCCTCCGTTTCAGGGGCTGGCACTTCAGGCCAATCCTCGTCACGGGGACCGAGCTCTACGACACCTACGAAGCAACCTGGGCTAAGCTCAGGAAACTGGTTGCCAAGGCCTCGAAGAGCAGTTTCGACGGCGGGATTTGGTAACCAGACGTCGCCCGACAGTACTCTCTTGACGGCTGATCAGAATCCGAAAGTCGTGAGCGAACGTCTCGGTCACGCTAGCATCACCTTCACCTTCGACACTACTCGCACGTCTTGCCGTCCATGCAAAGAAGCCGCTGCAGATCGGGTGATGTCCTGTCACGGTCGCCCATGTGGTATTGACACTCAGTTGGCACCCAATCCACCCGAGTCCGCAGAATCCTGTCGGTCAATCGCAAAGCAACTCAGAGTTTCCGGTTCGAGATATCCGACGACCGCAACTTGGATAGAAAGTAGGTGGGAGACCGTACACCTGTTCAGGGCCAGAGCTACCTTTCTCTAAGGCGGGGGCCGCATGTCGAGATTCAAAGTTGTTCGGGGTGCTCGCATTTGAGCTCGGTCCGGACCGAGCAGACTGTAGGTCGGGTTCCCAACAGCATAAACGGCAGTAGGCTCGGAAACGCTTTTGGACAGGATGGCGTTGAACAAGGGGCCCTGGATGAGGAAAGGACACTCTTCGTAGATGGCTTTTTCGTCGTATCGGTGTCGGCGAAACTGGTCCACGAGATAAACGTAACGATTGTAATCATCATGGGAAGGTCGTTGCTCGGCCGGTACGCCTTTCTCGAGGTCTTTTCTCTCGTAGGAAGGTAGCTTGGACTCGTCCACTTGGATCGCTTTGAGGGGCTAGTCCCAAGTGGGTGCGTTGTCCATGCCGGATTCCCACGGGTGCCCGATATAGATCAGGCCCTCTTTGTCCGGGTCCCTTTCTCGATAGCAGTACGCGTGGAGTGCCAGGAGTTTAGGGTACATCTCCTCTAGCCAATCCCGGGCTGCTTTTTGATTGGGGGCGTTCTCGAAGATCCGAAGTGCCGCCATCGCATGAACCGGAGGCATCGTGATCCCGGACGTCTCGACACCCGCTGGATAATGGGGCGAACGGTCGCATTGCCAGAAGTCCGGCTCCGGAAAGTAGCCTCCCAAAGCGTCCGGATCGAAGACGATTTGGGGCAGCATGCCGTTGGTCCATTGTGCTTTGAAAAGCGTCGAAAGCTCCTGCTGGGCACGGGTCTGGTGGTAACGGGCGTATCCGACCGCAATGAACCCGGAGTCCCAGTTCCACTGGTGGGGATAAAGAGCGGGCGCGGGCTTCGTGGACGCACCGAGCCAGTTGCCGTCGAGAACATCCTTTGCCCTCTTTACGAGATCGTGAAGATCATCGCGCATCAAGGGACTCCCTTGTGTTGTGGCTATTTGAGAAGCTCGAGCAACCGATCTCCGACCCGGAGCGTGTTGGCCGCGATGGTCAGTGTCGGGTTCACTGCGCCGCACGACGGGAAGAAGCTGGCATCGGAGGGTTTCGGTCCCCGAATGGTCATATTTAGATGAACTGCCGCTGCATCGTCACATCGCTCCGGCGCTTTTCGCTCTGCTCCAGTCTAGTCGATCCAGCGATGAAACCTTAGTGAAGCACTTCACAAGAATAGAACACGCCTTCGCCCTGCGCGAAAATGCAGCCGAAATGAGTTGCCTGTCCCACGATTTTCATCTTCAATCAAACAGCATTACTTGGTGTGCATTTTTGGTCCCGGATTATTTTCGCTTTGGGGTTAAGCAACTCACAGGCGGGACGCAGACTCGTGGATACCATTAATAAGGACTGGCGTTCCACAGTAGATTCACGGAGAGTCAGACGATATGGCAGTTCCACGTCCTTTCTTTCGAAGGCCCGGATGGCAACGCGCGTGCCGAAGGCATCGCGAGCCGAGCGTACAAGCTATACTCAAAGCGTAGCAAAGAAGACCGTTCCGCCCTTGACGACTGGCTGAAAGCAGAGCGAGAAATACTAGGGTCAAAGGGACTCAAATCTAAGAGATAGCAGAAACGGTGGCTCGTATACACCGCCACTGTCAACACCGTCGCGACCGATACCGGTTGGTGTGGAGATCATTGATGGAAGTCACGACACAGAACACAACGGATGAATCCGATGCCTTTAGAATCGAGCCTTGGGACGAGTTCAACCAGGCCGCAGTCGCCAATGTGCACCCCCCTGATTGGGTGAACCCGGAACCGAGCGGACGTTACAACCTCGTCGTTCTCGGCGCGGGTACTGCCGGTTTGGTATCGGCCATCGGTGCGGCAGGGCTCGGAGCCAAGGTCGCCCTCATCGAGAAACACCTGATGGGAGGTGACTGCCTGAACGTCGGGTGTGTGCCTTCAAAAGCGCTCATCCGCGCCGCTCGCGTTGCGGCCGACGCCCGAAGGGGCAAAGAGTATGGGGTACGCGTTCATGGCGAGGTTGAGGTCGATTTCCCCGCCGTGATGGAACGAATGCGGCAGCTCCGGGCCCGCATTAGTAAGAACGACTCGGCCCATCGCTACCGAGAGGCCGGCGTCGACGTCTTCATCGGTGAAGGCAAGTTCATCGGGCCCGACCGGATCGAAGTCGGCGGGAAAACGCTGGAGTTCAAAAAGGCCGTTATCGCCACGGGAGGACGGGCCGTGGCACCTCCCATCGAAGGCATCGAGGAGACGGGGTATCTCACCAACGAGACGGTTTTCTCCTTGACCGAGCTTCCACGGCGTCTCGTGGTTGTTGGAGCCGGTCCCATCGGCGTGGAGCTCGCCCAGACTTTTGGGCGATTCGGGGCCGAAGTGCATCTTCTCGAAGGGGCCAGTCAAATCCTCACGCGTGAAGATCCTGACGCAGCAGAGCGAGTGGAAAAGGCTCTCCGGAGGGATGGCGTTCAGTTGAATGCGAACTGCAGGATCACCCGAGTCTCGAAGCAGGGCGTCGATAAGTCCGTAGAGCTCGACTGCGGCGGAGAGTGTCGGACCATTTCTGTGGACGAGATTCTGGTGGCGGTGGGTCGGGCTCCCAACGTCGAGGGGATTGGGCTCGAGGAGGCCGGCGTCGAGTATCAACCCCGTCGTGGAGTCGTCGTAGACGATCACCTACAGACCTCGAATCCGAAGATCTTTGCGGCCGGCGATTGTTGCTTCGAGTACAAGTTCACCCATACGGCCGACGCGCTTGCCCGCATCGTGATCCAGAACGCTCTGTTTGGCCTGCCGTTCATGAAGAAAAAGGCGAGCGCCCTGACCATTCCGTGGTGCACCTACACGGATCCGGAGATTGCTCACGTGGGTTTGTACGAGAAGGACGCAAAGGAGAACGGAATTCCCGTTCAGACTTTCGTTCAAGAGCTCGAGCACGTCGATCGAGCCATCCTGGACGGATCCGACGAGGGTTTTGTCAAAGTGCACGTCAAGGAAGGCACCGATGAAATCCTGGGCGCCACGATCGTAGCCTCCCACGCCGGTGAAATGTTGAGTGAACTGACCCTGGCTATGAATGCCGGCGTCGGTCTCGGTACCATCGCCGGCACCATTCATCCTTATCCCACGCAGGCCGAGTGCATCAAACGGACCGCCGATGCCTTCAACCGTACCCGTTTGACGCCTCGAGTGAAACGGCTCTTTCGAAAATGGCTGTCGTGGACGCGCTGAGATAGAAAGGTGAAGGGTTAGACGAGGTCTGACGAGCGAAGCCTTAGAAAAAAGGAGCTCTGCCTACGAGTGGGTGCACGTTCTCGCACCTACTCTCCATCTCAATCAGCGGTCGGCGGATCTCACAAGCCTGCACCGCTCCTTTGACTTTCCTTCCTCAAGACGACTATCCTCACCCAGACGCGGAGGTCCACCATGATTGGCCGGACGCTCCCCCACTGCCAGGTCCTCGAGAAGATTGGCGATTCTTCAAGATTGTCAGGAGCAATAATTGCCACCCATCGATAACATAGAGTCCGCGAATCAGGACCACCGAGCTCGAATGTCGGCCCACCCGGAATCTAAAACTCTCGACGCCCTCTTGCTCGAGCGCGAGGCTCGGGGCTTGCGGGTGCCCGTGATCGCGCGCAGCTTTCTGTTCCTGCTTGCTCTGGCAAACTCGCTGCTGAGCATCAAGTTGGGAATGCCAATCCAGACTTGGGTATGGATCGTCTTTGTCGCCATTGTGAGCTCGTTGCTACTGGTCAACGTTTACTTCTATTTTCTTCTGCGACGCGGCCGGAACATCGAAGCGGTCGGGCTTATCGGCGCGTCCTTGGACGTAGTGTTCGTGCTGGGCGTTTTGCTCTTGGTGCAGTGGGGCGGCGGCGCGGTCGGCCTGTCACTGTCTTTTATCTGGAAGAGCGAGGTTCCGCTGCTCACGACGACACTGATCGTGATCAATGGCCTCGCATTGCGCCCCCGGTACCCGATCGTAGTGACGACCGGCGTCACACTGGTCCATCTCGGTTGTTACGCACTGGTGTTGGCTGACCCGCGGACGCACTTCACATCGATACCGACTGAATCGTACGGCGGACCCGCCATCGACCCATTTCAGATCCCGAACACCATCCTGCTGTCGGCAGCGATTGGGATATCTGTGGCCTTCATCACTTACGTCGCACGCAAGACCATTCGCCAGGCGATCGCCAACGAGCTGCTGAATGCCCAGCTGCAGCGCGACCAACTCGCGCTGGTGATGCGGGAGAAAGTCGAGGCTCTGGCCAAGCTCGTGGCAGGAGTATCCCACGAGATCAACAGCCCAGCCGGCGTCATCAGTAGCGGTGTCGATACGCAATCGCGCGCTATCAACGAGATCGAAGCACAGGTCTGCGAACGCGCCGAATCGAATCGGCCTCTCGCTCGCGCTTTACAGGCGGCTCGTGGCACCAGCGCGGCCATGATGGAGGCGGCTCAACGCATCTCCAATACCACGAGGGCGCTGCGGGCGTTCGCCCACCTCGACGAAGCCGACTTCCAAAAAGTCGACCTCCATCGGGAGATCGAAAACGCGCTCGAGCTCATCCCCGTGGACATCCGCGGGCAGACCGAGCTGCGGCGTGCCTTCGACGAGATTCCCCCTCTGTACGTCCAGGTGCGGGAGATCAACCAGGTGTTGATGACGATCTTGCACAACGCGTTCGAGGCCAACCGTGGAAGCGGGATCGTGACGATCCGGACCAGGTATCAAGACGATCGAGTACAACTCGAGGTTTCGGACACTGGAGAAGGGATTCCACCCGAGCACCTCGCCGCGTTATTTGATGTCTCCGTTCGTAGCAAAAACAATCGAATGACCGCGGACTTCGGGCTACCCACGGCTCAGAGCATCGTCCACCGACACGGTGGCGAGATCACCGTCGAGAGCGCGCTCGGCCACGGTTCGACGTTCACGCTACACTTCCCTGTCAGATGAAGTAGCATTCAGGACCATGGCGGGCGCGACAAAAGACCTCGAAGACCAGGAGGTTGGCTCTGATTTTGTGAGTGTCCTTCGTTTGGTGTGACAACTCACACCTATTGGTTTACGTGTCCGGCCCAGGGATTATTAACTCTGATTCACAGGCAGGATACAATTTTCCATCTGCGATCAAGGGAGTTTATCGATGACACTGAAAGCGCTCAGAATGGCTACCGCGCTCGGTAGCGTCGTGTTCTTGGCCTTGGTGCTTGCCTCGCTGGCAGGTTCGGGTGCGCCGAGCCCTGGTCCCGCTTCGGCATGTCCCGAATGCGAGTACGAGTCCGCCATCGGGTGCACCGACATCATGGTCGGGAAAAATGCCTCCGTGGACGGTTCTCAAATGACCTCACACACCGGCGCATGCCCGGAATGTCGAGTGCATGTGGTTCCAGCCCGAAACTATGAGAAAGGAGCCATGGCCCCCGTTTACTGGGGTCTCCAAGACGTGAGAAAGCCGCTCCATGAATACGGTGAGGTCATTGGCGAAATACCTCAGGCGAAGGAGACCTATGCCTACTTCCACACAGGCTATCCGCAGATGAACGAGCATCAGTTGGCTATTGCCGAGACGACGATCAGCCAGAAGAGCGAGTTGAGAGCCTACAACGGTCTCTGCGAACAGATCATGACCATTGAACAAGCTCAGATGTTCGCCATGCAGAGGACCAAAACGGCTCGGGAAGCTCTCGAGCTCATAACATCGTTGGTTGAGACGTACGGTTTTCTTCCTTCCTGTTGCGGGAAAGACGCCGACGGGGAGGCGCTAACCATCGCCGACACTGAGGAAATGTGGGTGTTGGAGGTTTTCAGCGTCGGCTCGGACTGGACCAAGGAAAGCGGCAAGCCGGGAGCCGTTTGGGCGGCTCAGAGAGTACCGGACGACCACATCATGTTGGTGGGGAACGCCAGCCGGATCCGGGAGATCGAATTGGACGATCCCGAGTACTTCAAGGCTTCACCGAACTATAGGCAAATCGCTATCGATCACGGATGGTATGACCCGGCTTCCGGGAAGCCTTTCATCTGGCAAGAAGCCTATGCTCCCCCTCCCACCGAAGGGAACATGAACCGCATCTGGCTGTTTCATGAGACATTTGCTCCCAATCTCAAGAAGTACCATACCTTTGATCCGATTTCTTATTATCCCTTTTCCATCAAACCCGAAAAGAAAGTCTCGGTGCAGGACGTGATTGCTTTCCAGCGCTCTGTATTCGAGGGGACCATCTTCGACATGACCGCGGATCTCGATTGGCTGGTGACGGATGGAAAGGGCGGCATGCGCAAGAGCCCGCTGACAACGCCGTTTCCCACCAAGGACATGAGGGATCTTCTGGACATCACTTGGCATCGAAATGTGTCCCAGGGAGGCTATGGGATGGTGGCACAGCTCAGGGGATGGCTGCCCGACGCAATTGGGGGAGTCTACTGGTTCTATCTGGATAATCAGTACGTCAGCACCTATGTTCCCATCTATGCGGGTGTCCAGGAGATCTCGCCTTTGTACATGACCTACGATCCCGACGAGTTCAGCGAAGATTCCGCCCGCTGGGCCATCGATTTCGTCGACAATCTGCTCTATCTCAAATGGCAAGAAGGCATCAAGGATCTGCGGGAACGCCGTGATCCGCTGGAAGAGAAATTCTTTTCCGAACAATCCTCGGTGGACAAGAAGGCCTTGGCCCTTTACGAAAAAGACCCGGAGCGGGCCAAAGAGTTTCTGACCGACTACACACGAAACAACATGGAGCAAGTGGTCGAGATGTACCGCGAGCTGCGCTATTTGCTGATAACGAAGTACACCAACAACAAGCAAGGAACCGGGGATGCCTACCGGGGAGACGAGTTCGAGTATGCCTGGCCACGTTAGCGAAGTCATTGCGCCTCGAGCCGACCTCATGATCGAGAACGTCGATCTGCGGGCAGCGAGTGGCAGCGCTCGAGAAAGAGCGCCCGCGGACCTCTCAGGATGACATAGACCGAGCGTTCTAGGGTGAAGCTACGCCAATCGCGGACCGCGTGGGCGAGTCGATATCGCCGCTCCTAGGCGGCAGTTTCTGCAGGTTGTTCCCTAGACCGACACGTCATGGCCCCACAACAACACGTTGTTCCTTAGATCGACACGTCATGCGGGTTCTGACCTCAGGAAGGATTCCGATGTCTGGCATCGTCAGTTTGTGGGTGGTTCCGTTGTGTCGAGGGCCGGAATCGAACCAGCGACACATGGAACTTCAGTCCTTCAACGGACTGAAGACGCTTGCCTGAGTGGCTGGTCTTCAAGTGTTCCTCAGGGGCCGTAAGGACTCGTATTTCGTCTTCTGATCTTCTAGCATAGGCTCGACGGCGACGGCGCCACTTCAAATGAGGAGCAAGGAGATCTTGGAATTGACAACAAAATGGGTCATTTTCGCTTCGGTATGTTGGAGTCTGTGCTTCTGTGCTAATCCCGGGACACAAGTAGACAAGGAAACACTTTTTGACGAGGCCGTTTCGGCAGTTCCCGAGTATCAGGACTTTCTTGCCGTTGATGAGCTCCACCAGTCGTTGAAGGACCTGAAGGAAAAGTACCCGGAGCTCATTTCTTTGGCGGTTCTTGCAGAGACCGATTCGGGAAATCCCATCTACGAGTTCCGGATCGGAGAGGGAAAAAACCACGCACTGCTGTTCGGGTTTCCTCATCCTAATGAGCCTATCGGTAGCATGATGCTTCATCACCTCACACGCGAGCTGGCGGAAAACGAGGCCTTACGTGATTACTTCGATTTCACCTGGCACATCGTCATCTGTGCGGAGCCGGACAAAGCGAAACTGAACGAGGGGTGGTTCAAAGGGGCGCTGACGCTCACCAAATACGCGAGGAACTTCTATCGTCCGCCCCTTTACCAGCAGGTCGACTGGACCTTTCCCGTGACTTACAAAGAATACTCTTTCGATTCTCCCACGACCGAAGCCCGCGCTTTGATGCGGATCATCGACGAGCACCCCATCAACTTCTCCTTCAGTCTCCACAATTCTGGTTTCGGAGGAGCTTATTACTACTGGTCGGACGATGTCTCCGAGCTTTTCCCCGCGCTCTACGCGTTTATCGACGCGCAGGGCATTCCCCTTCATTTGGGGGAGCCGGAGGTTCCTTTTGGGGTGAAATTCGACGACAAGGCGATGTTCAAGATGTTCTCCTTCGGTGAGATCTACGACTATACGGAGAAATACTCTCCTGTCCCGCCGAAGGATGTTTTAAACAGCGGCGCATCCAGTGAAGGCTACATCAAAGGGAAATACAACGCCCTTGCCGTCGTCTGCGAGCTACCCTATTTCTACGACCCGAGAATCGACGATACCTCACCGAGCGACATGACAAGGAGACAAGCCAACCTCGACGGCATCGAGAACCGGAGAGAGATACTGAGATTCCTGGAGCGAAATTATGAGGCAGCGCAGCCCCACTTGATGGTGCGCTCACTCTTCGTCGATGCCATCGAAGAGCTCCTTGAGAAAGGAGAAACGAATATCGCAACCATGGAAAGTGCCGTGCAAACCGGAGAGGACTACGAGAGGCAGGCGACGGTAGCGGAGAAGTGGGATGCCCTCAGCGTGTCCAAGTTCTACAGTTTATTGAGTCTCGGACAGTTCGTCCGCTTGCTCGAGCACGAAAAAGCAGAGAGGAGAGAGGAGTTTCCCGAGCCCTTGCAGAACGTTCTGGATGAAAGCCTCGAGTTTTTCCAGGCAAAGGCCGCCGAGGTTGAGGCGGAGCTCGACTACACCGTCGTGCCGATCAAAAAGCTGGCTTCGGTCCAACTCGTCACAGCGCTTCACGCCATGGACTACGTGCAGAATCATCCCGAGTTGAGCGCTCGGCCATAAGCGCGGAAACGCTCTTCGACGTGGTTCTATGCGAACCAGTATTGCCAGAACTCTGAGCTTGAAACGACCGTAGTGGCAGACTAAGCTGCACTTGTCTTCCCACACGAGTTGAGGCATGGAGATGCTTGTGGGGGCCGATGTCTTGGCAAAATCAAAGGAGAACTCTTCAATGAAAGCATTGTTTGGATTCGCGCTAGTCTTTGCACTGGTTGCCGGGAGCGCCTTTTCCGCCGATCTGAAAGTGGGCGACGAGGCCCCCGATTTCAAACTAACCGGCTCCGACGGTCAGGTGTACGAACTTTCTGGTCTGGCAGGCAAAACCGTGGTCATCGCCTGGTTTCCCAAAGCTTTCACCGGTGGCTGAACGGCCGAATGCAAGTCGCTCCGTGAGAGCGGCGATGAGATTCGCAAGTTCGACGTAGCCTACTTTGCCGCGAGTTGTGACCCACGGGAAAAAAACAAGGAGTTCGCCGAGTCCCTCTCCTTGGACTACCCAATCTTGAGCGATCCGGACAAAGACGTCGCCAAAGCCTATGGCGTCGTGACACCGGAACGTGAGTTCCCCCATCGCTGGACGTATTACATCGATCCTGAGGGCAAAATTCTCTACGTCGACAAAGAGGTCAAAACACAATCGGCCGGAGCCGACATTGCCGCCAGGCTCGAGGCACTCGGAGTCGCAAAAAAGTAGTCTCATACAATGCCGGCGCTCTCGTCCGTGAGTTGGAAGGGAAATAGGCCGACTCGTTTCCGTCGTCAAGATCCGTCTGCTCGCGATATCGCAGACTTACTCGCCCTTCGCTGATTGAGTTCCGCAGGAAGACGGCCAAACCCTGCCTCCTGAGGGCGACAATAAACAGCGGAATCGCCACTCTGAAAGCCAAGTAATCACGACACCATGGGGTGCGGGCAACACAAACACTCGCATCAGAGCTCGTCGAGCCTCCTCAATACCGTCGGGTTGACCATGCGGATGGGCTTGTAGGATCGCTGACCCACATAGAAGTGCTCCGCCCCTTCCTCGACGAGAGACTCGTTTTGTCTTGCGGCGTCCTCGAGGACCCAGTACATCATGCTTCGGGTGAAATAGCGGTGGGGCAATACGCAAAGGACCGCGCGGATCAGGAATTCCGGTTCGAAGGACAACACTGTTGCAGCCGGTGCGATGAGCACCGCCCTACTGAGACTCTCCGGACGTTGGAGGGCGTATTGGCTGGTGATCCAGCCTCCGTACGACAGTCCCATGAGATGGATACTGTCGCCGAGCTCGAGTGCAAGAAACAACTCCTCGAGCCAGTTGACGAGATCATGGGGAGTCTCGGGGCGGCGCGAATAGACGCTTCGGCCGAAGTCGTAGACGTTATCCACGGCAAAGGTTCTGTAGTGCTCTGACAGCCCCGCGATACTCTGTGTCCATAGGAGCGAGTTGCCGGCAGCTCCCGGAAGCAGCACAAGTGGAGGGGCTTCCGGCGGACCGCTCACCCGCACAAAGGTCTTTCCGTAGGAGGTGTCCACCATCAGGGATTCCGACTCGATCGGCCAGTTCTTCTCCATAGCGTCGTAGAGTTGGAGATACCGCTCCTTGGCCTGGGCGGACCGGAAGGGGTGATGTGGTGTCATTTCCACGTCGCCGGGGGTCGAGACAATCTGTACGCCGAGCCAGATGACAAGTGCTGCCGCGACGACGATGATCGTTCCACATCCAATGAGAAAGACCCTATGGAAGGACTTCTTCTTAGTCTGGCGGCTCGCCATGGTCGTCACCTCCGGCACAGAATTCTACCGGCTTGTTTGAATCCAATCCACGCGTCTATTCCCATCACCCCTGGTTTCAGCCCCTCATTCGTTAAGGCGCAAAACGGGAGGTACAAAGGGAACGCAGGATGAAACAAGAAAGCTCCGAGATGCGTCTCAACTTGACCGTACTATTGCAGGTCATCCACCGGCATTCTGTCCCCAAGAACACCGCGCCGCGGATTCTACTCGAAGCAAAGAGCGCTCATCGGGTCGTGTGGGCCGCGCGCCGGGCAGGTAGATAGGCGGCAACCGCTGCGACGAGACCCATGAACAGACCCACCGCGGCAAAGGTGAACGGGTCGGTCGCGGGAACGTTGAACAAGAAGCTTTCCAATACGGGCGCTGCCACGAACGATAGCACCATCCCCAGCACAACTCCCGCGCCCACGACCACTAAAGTCTCCTTCGCGATCGTGGCAACCACGCGACTGCCGCTGGCACCGAGAGCCATCCGGATCCCGATCTCTGTGGTGCGTCGGGAAACAGCGAAGGCAACGACCGCATAGAGCCCGATCGAGGCGAGCAACAGCGCTAGACCACCAAACAAGCCAAGCATTCCGGCCGCCGCTCGTGATGTCCGGTGATCGAAACGGAATCGACGGCGTCTTTCAAGCTCGGCACGAGGTCGGGTCGCTAAGCCCTTAGCGCCGGCGCCAAGCCAAAGACGATGCCCGTCAAGACCGACAAACCCGAGGCAAAGACCAACACCCTCCAGTTGAAGCTGATTTCCAAACTGAGAGGAATCGGCATCGGCGGCTGGTACGCGGCAAGCGTTCTCCCAGCCCAAACGGCGAATACCGAGCCCACAACGCCCCCAACGACAGCCAACACCACACTCTCGGTCAATAAGTGACGTACCAAGCGTCCTCGCGTGGCTCCCATGGCTTGGCGAACGGCCACTTCCCGACCCCGGGTCGAGGCTCGGGCCAGAAGCAAGTTAGCCAGGTTGCTGCAGGCAATCGACGACCGACATCAATACAGCAGCGGTCGGATAGAGAACAGCGTCCTGCTCAGGGTGCACCCGAACCTGAGCGGAAGGAAAAACGGTGATATCTCGCCCTTCGTTGTGCTGAGGGAAATCCGCCGCAAGCCGGTTGGCCAGGACATCCATGGCCGCCTGCGCTTGTTCAACGGAGACACCAGACTGAAGCCGGGCAACGACCAGGAACCAATGATCCTCACGTCGTTCTAGGGTATTCCAGTAGTAATCCCCACCCGCCGGGCCGGACGCGGAAATGGTCATTGGGCTCATTGGCCTCGGCGTGGCCTGCTTCTGGGTGGCATACCAGCTGAAGGGTCTATCGTGATGTGGTTCCGCTGCGCGACGTAACTCGCTTGAGGCCAACTCTTTTCAGACCCGCGTCTGCTTGGACCAACTAGCTAAGCAAGATATTCTGGCCTCTTGTTATAACACACGTTGTAATATATAAGGAGAGGTCTCCGCGGGCATCGTCCTCCCTAAAGTTTCTGGGAATCCTTGGTCGTCATCAGGAAGCAACTCGACATCTCGAGTTGGCACTAGAGATGGCCCCAGACCACGTCGAAGTCACGGAAGAACTTGCACGAAACTGCGCTCGACTCGGCGTAAAAAAGGTAAACACCTTGGTCGACTGGAATGATTCCAAATTGATCCATTTCTTTAGCGCGAACCAATTCAGCCCCTCCAAAACCATTAACTTGGAACGAGTCCTTTAATGTCCGTGAGGGCCGCCGCTTCTCCGGGTGCCGATTGGTTGCCTTGGCGAGGATGTGGTTCCCAAGCCCGATGCCGTCAAGGATCGGCCTCTTGAAATGCGTGGGCAATGCGGTCATCGGACTGATCGGAGAAAGCAATGTCGTGAAGACCATTCCGGTCCATAAATGCGTCGAACATTTGGGTCGTCACGACCGTCGACGTAGGAATGCCCACTTCGATTCCCGGAAATCGCTTCGGACTGTTTTTCGCTAGGATTCAGACGAACCGAGTCAGGGCGTGATGAACTCGTCGCGAGGGAAGAGGTCGAAGTTGAGGCCCATTGAAGGATTTCTGTCGGTACGTGCTTTCTTGATGGTTCTTGCGGCCTCGAGAATGATCTGAGCGTAGCTACGGCTGCCCAAATACGAGACGGTCCGGCGCGACACAATCCGCTCACGCCATAGACCACGCTGTATCCGCACGAGCTCGTTGCTACCGAGTAGGATGCCTCCGCCTTCGATTTCGAGGACGTAGTGAAACACTGACCGAAAGGTCTCGGAAACGCGAGGCGTTGGCGCCCATGTACACATGATCCCGCCGGGCTTGAGTCTCCTCGAACACAACTCGAAAAACTCTCGAGAATAGACGTTACCGCTATAGGCCATGCGGGGATTCAAGGCGTCGGCTTGAATGACGTCGAAGCGCCTATTGCTATACTCTAGCGCCTTTCGACCATCTGCTACTTCGATGCGGACTCGCGGGTCGTCCAGGAAGGCCCGCAGCCTCATAAAGTTGTCGTTCGACTCGAACGATTGACTCAATTGTTCAAGAACGCGAGGCTGGGGACCTGCTATTTCGAACACCGTCACGCTTCTCGTCTCTTGACGTAGTCCGGCTGCCCACGCGGTATCGCCTGATCCAAGTCCGATGATGGCAACATCGCGCGGCGCTGAGTGAACGACGGCAGGCAAAGCACCTAACTTGGTGTGAGAGCCCCCGAAAGGGAGCCAGCTATGACTCTTGCCATTGACGTATACACGATATCGGAGAGAGCCTTCGGGAACGAGTGCTGCGACACCGGTCGCGTCCTCACTTATGATTGCCGTACCCTTCTCGACGCCATGCAAGCGGTGCCACAAGTTTCCTTGACCGGGAACAAGGAAGACCAGCAATGTCAGTGCTACAGCCCCACCCGTGAACACCGACCGTGGGCCGTAGTAACGGATTCCCAGTGCCGCGAATAAAAGTCCGCACAACAGAAGCAATCGCACGGATCCGCTGGTCCCCAGCCAATTGAGAAGGAGTATTCCCGTCATCACCGTACCTAAGACACTCCCGGTAATGTTGGCCGCTTGAAGGAAGCCCACTTTCTGGCCACTGGTGCGCACTTCATCCTGGACCGCCCGTTGAAGGATGGGAAACGACAACCCCATCAATATGGTAGGTGGTCCGAACAAGAGCACCGGCAATACAAAATAGAGCTTGAAAGCCGTAGCGGTGAAAGGGCTTCCTACAAGGAGAAAAGCTCTTGCTTGACCCCAATAGTCGTAAAACCAGTTGAAGTAGGGGGTGTCCGGCGGTAGGACGACAAGCAGCAATAACGCTGACCCCGAGTACATCAGAATGAAGATCTGGAGTAAGAGGAACGTTCGAAGTGGGCGCGTTATTCGATGGACCAACCCGACCCCGAGAAAAGCTCCAATGGCATTCCCCATCAGGTAGATCGATAAAACGGAGCCGAAGGAAAACGCCATCGTCTTGGCGGCCAAATCGACAACGCGAAACCAAAGGATCTCGAGAGACATGGCGCAGAAGCCGCTGGTGGCGTAGAGAACCATCCATAGTGGAAACGGCTTCTGGTCTCGAGCTGACGTAGGCACGGTCGAGTCTTCTATCTGATCTCTTAGAGTGTCCTTTCTAGCACATCGGACTAAGAGCAATGCTATTCCAGCCGCCAAAAGGTTTGCTGCGACGGCATTCCAAACAGCACCCCGAATACCGAACAAGCGGATGAGTACCCACGGAGAGGCCAACGCACCGATACTTGCTCCCAGCACGTTGATGGCATATAGGTAGCCGATGGTTCGCCCCGCACCCTGAACGTCCGCAACCGTTGCTCTCACCAAGAACGGTAGGGACATCCCCATGAGAGCTGTTGGGGGAAGAAGACTCGAGAAATGAAGTAGACCGGCGAGTAACGGTCGAGAATAAAGCGACGAACCGAGCTGGTAGAGCCAATCGTAGTAGACGAGACAACTGGTGGCTCCCATGGCAGCCACTGCGAGCTCGAGTACCGAGAATCCTAGGAACGCCGTTCTGGGTGAGATCCGGGAGCTCATCCAGCCACCCGCGAAGCTACCAATGCCTAGACCGGCCATAAAGGACCCGACAATGAGCGCAAGAGAGTAAATCCCGACGCCGGTATGAAGGGCCAGTATCCGCTGCCAACTCACTTGATACACGAGGGCGGAGAAGCCGCTGAGAAAAAAGGCAACACCGGCGAGAATAACAACGGCTTGGAGACGTACCGCCGAGACCGGTGAGTTCAGATCGTGCGTCGAGCTTGACATTGAAAAACGGATGTCGTCTAGGAGTCGATTAGCTCACTAGCACCGCTAGGGATGCAACTACGATTTCCAAGCCACTAGCATACCTCGAAATGGCTTCCCCTTTTGCGGGGCAATTTCTGCCCCACGATAAGGTTGTGTGGAGGTCGTTGTTCTTAAGCGGGCGGACCGCCACGTAACGCATAAAGGCGTTCGGCGTAAGCGGCATCGTCTACCCAGAGCCGACGGGCGGAGCGCTCGATGAAGGGCCGCAGCTTCAGCGCCGAGGATATCCTGATTCTAGTTGAAATTGGTGAGTGACTCCCTTCAGGATCGTCGGTGAGAAAAAACTGACGGTCAGAAAGAAAGGAGCCACCCGATGAGAGCAGATACGAAAAAGAGAAAGAATGCAACTCGGATGTTGAGGGCGACGCAGGAGCAGGAATGGTGGACGGAGCAAATTGCCCGAGTGATGCTGGAGGGCAAGCAAGCGCTGGACACGGCGATGCTCGATGTTGGCCGTCTGGTAGCTGAGACGCTCATGTACATGGAGCGCGAACAGAGATCTGGGCCGGATTACCGTCCTACGTCGCCTGGGCTAATGAAATGGGCGAGTCAGCGCGGGTCGATCTATGTGGGCGACCAGAAGCTGCGAATCGAGCACCCTCATCGTTTCTGGTGTGCCACCCGACGCACGGATTCTCTTGATCTCGAAATAGTCGCTAAAATATATGATGTCCTTCGGTCCCCAGCATCCCCCTCCGCTACGCGGTGCATCGCACAGAGTGACCGCTCCGACTCCACTATCCAGCGAAGTTTTCTTGAGCTTCCCCTCGGCGAAGAAACCCACCCATTGCCCGTTTGGAGAAATGAAAGGACCGGTCCCGCCCTCCGTCCCCGGGATAGCGACAGATTCCTCGCTATCGAGATCGCGGATGTAAATCTGAAGCCTGCCCTCCCTAGTGGAAGAATAAACGATCCGAGCACCATCCGGAGTAAGAGAAAGCGTTCCGCCCCTTTGTACGCGTAAGACTTCATCCGGCGAGAGGTTGATGCTGGATCGCACGACGGGAAAGCCGCGTGGGACTCCTGTTGTGAGAAGGCTCCAGGTGACGACGGCGCCGATAGCCGCGAAAAGTCCAGCCGAACACCCTGCGATGACTAACTGGCTCCGAGTAACTTTGCGTGATTTTTCGGCATCGGACCCCGTCGTGTCCAAGAATACGAACGAACTCAAGACCCGCGTCAGCCGGGGCGTTTCGGATAGACGCGTCTACGCTTGGTTCGCCAAGGGAAGCTAGAATCCTCGGTCATGAGCACGCCGATCCAGCCCTTGACATTGTTGGTCGTTGCCATCGCTGGTTGGATTCAGCGCGAGCAACAGGCCGCTATCGTCTACTTGCTCGAGGAGAACAGAGTCCTCAAAGCTCGGCTTCGCGGGAGGAAGCTTCGCCTCACGGACGACGAGCGACGCCGGCTCGCAGTAAAGGGTAAGGCCCTCGGCCGGAAACTCTTGGCCGAAGTCGCCGGTATCGTCACGCCCGACACCCTGCTCGCGTGGCACCGAAGGCTGATTGCCAAAAAGTGGGACACCAGCTCGCGGCGCAAACGGGCCGGTCGTCCGCGCGTCATGGTCGAGATCGCCGAGCTCATTGTGCGCCTCGCCAAGGAGAATCCGCGTTGGGGGTACACGAGAATACGAGGCGCTCTCTCGAATCTTGGTCATCAAGTGTCCCGGGGCACCATCGCGAACGTTCTCCGAGAACACGGCATGGAGCCCGCGCCGGAGAGAGGTGAACGCACGCCGTGGCGCACCTTTCTGACTGCCCAGTGGGAAAGCGTGGCCGCGACCGACTTCTTCACCGTCGAGGTCGCCACGGTCCGCAGGCTCGTGACCTACTACGTGCTCGTCGTCATCGAGCTCTCTTCGCGAAAAGTGCACATTGCGGGAATCACGCCCGGACCTGACAGCGCGTTCATGATGCAGATCGGTCGAAATCTGACCGACCCGATGGACGGCTTTCTGCTCGGCAAGCGATTCCTCGTCCTGGATCGCGACAAGAAGTTCACCGCCAGGTTTCGGGAGCTCGTCGACGATGCCGGGACCCGCGTCATTCGCTTGCCGTATCGCTCCCCGAATTTGAACGCTTACATCGAAAGGTTTGTTCTTTCGATAAAAAGCGAATGTCTCAACCGGATGATTTTCTTCGGTGAGCAATCGCTGCGGCGGGCTGTCGCCGAATTCACTTCTCACTATCACGCAGAGCGCAACCATCAAGGGCTCAGCAACAAGTTGATCGAAGCAGACGAGTGCGTGGGGAGTCTCGAAGGCAACGTGCGATGTCGCAAACGATTGGGCGGCTTGCTCAACTACTATCACCGCGAAGCCGCATAAGAGATCATCGCAGCTGGCTGGAACGGATGGTCCGGAAGCTAAGGTCTGCTCGGCGATCGCCTCTCGCGGGTCCGCAATACCTTGGGCTACTCTCCGCGGGTATCGAGAAGGCCCTCGAGGATTCGGCCTTCGGCTCCATTCGAGTTTTTGGACACGACGGGGTCTCACATGAAGTATCTAATCATTCTCTCAGGCGTAGTTTGTCTTTCATTCGTGTTGCTGCCTGCTTGTTCTCCAGAACCGGTGCAGGAAGCGGAGCCTGTCACCGAAGAAGCGCCAAGCACTGCGGCTGATGTGGCGGCGATAAAGGCTGAAGTCGAAAAATTCGATGTTGCATGGAACTCCCAAGACGTGGAGGCACTTCTGTCTCTTTATGCTGACGGCGCTGTACGAATGCCTCCCAACGAAGCAGAAGAGGTCGGCAAGGAAGTTATGCGGGAGTCTTTTCAGCGGTACTTCGATGAGATGACATCAGAGGGAGACGGTGTTGCAGTTGACGTGCAAGTCGCAGGCGATTTGGGGTTCGTCCGAGGTACCTGGTCAGGCACAAATACTCAGAAAGCGGGTGGCGAGTCAGTTCAAGAAGATTCTAAATGGCTTGAAGTTCTACAACGACAAGCTGATGGCTCTTGGAAGATTGTCTGCGAAATCTGGAATAACAACAACCCACCATCTGAGTAGCTACCTGGGAAAACTGATTCAAAGGAGGATAGGAATCATGAAGCATCTGATGATTCTCACAGTCGGAGTGTGTCTTCTCTTGAGTTCAGTGCCACTGAATGCGCAGTCGGAAGAAGAAAAGCAGGAAGTCATAAAGGCAGACCGGGCAAGAGCGGCGGCTGCTAACAAGGGCGATGGCGAGGATTGGAGCCAGTACATCAGTGATGACTGCATCTGGTCCAACATCATTACGGGCGAAGTTTGGCAGAATAAAAAAGAACGCATTGTTAAACACACAGAGAGAGGAGCCCGGCCACCAGCCAAGCTCACCGATGAAAAGATCCACATGTTTGAACCGGACAGAGCATTCCAGACCGCGCACTTCACGGGTGAAGGCGAGGAGGAACCGTTGACCGGACGTTTTATGCGAGTTTGGGCGAAGAGGGAGGGTCGCTGGCAGATGATCGCTTTGTACTACGCACCGGAGTCGAACTAGAACAACTCCGGGTCTGCGATAACAAAATAGAGGAGGATGAAATCATGAAATACCTGATTATTCTCACAATCGGAGTGTGTTTGCTCTTTGCTTCAGTGCCAGCGATGGCAGACCAGGCTGCAGATGAGGCTGCGATCAGGAAGCTGATGAGGAAGGTCCTTCCTCCTACAATGAAGGCGATGCTGATGCTTTTAGCCGCATTCTGGACGGAACGACGATCCTGGGTTTCGTGGGACCCGCGCTTGCTAAAGCGGATCGAGTAAAGGGTTACAGGCAGTTATTTGAGAAGAATGACAACTTACACTATGAACAGGAAGAAGAAATAGGCCTTGATTTCATTACATCTGATGTCGCCATATTCAGAGCTAAGGGCGAATATACCGGCGGATACGATGAACAAGGGAAACCAAGGCCACCACAAAAAACCTTTGGATCAGTCATTTGTGTGAAACGAAACGGTGAATGGTTGGTGTCAGCGGTTTTCGAGAGACCAAGGGAAGAATAGCTCTTCAAACTCGATGGAAGCCGGGGTGGGCGCTTGACTTTCCACAAGTCTCGATGTACGCCTAAGACCTAATGAGACAGCATGTCGTTATTCGGCGGGAAGAGTTTGTTGGTGGCACGCGGGAGAAACCTGAAGTTGGCGTGTTTACTCAGACCCATGCAAACAGACCGCCCGTCCCATGGGGTCGAATAGGTGTCGGCGAAGTGGTTTGGATGAAGTGGACAGGGGGACCACTTGTAGCGCAAGCAATCGTCTCGGGTTTCCGACAGATTGAGAATGCGACCCCTGAGACACTGAAAGACACTACGAGAGGATTTGCACTCCACGAACTGGAGACCTACTGGTTAAATCTCCCGCCCGTGTTCTATGGCGTGACCATCTATCTTGAGAAAGAACGTTGGGTAGACGAGCCGATCTCTCCTTCGGCGAGAAGCAGGGGCGAAAGCTGGATCGTTCTCGACACACCAGAGAAAGCTGATGCCTGGTTGACGAATGCTACTGTGTCCGAAGTCACTACAAACGACACACAATCCAAGCGAACTCGAAGGTCTCGAACTCTCCCGCATTCGGTCCGGTTCCATGTTCTAAGGCGCGACAACTTCCAATGTACGTACTGTGGAGGAAAACCGCCGGAAGTGCGGCTGCAGGTGGATCACATTCAACCCCGGTCCAGAGGCGGGACTCACGACATTACCAACTTACGTGCGGCCTGTTCCGAATGCAATATTGGTAAGGGTGCCCGGAGTATTGAGTAGCTGCCAAGAGAAAAAAAGAAGCAAGGTTATTGCACGACAACCCAGAAGATCTTCCCATCCGTCTGGCCTTTTGGTGAGGCAAGTCCGAGCCGCCCATAGTAGTGGACTGTTGCATCTCTCTTGACTCCGTAAGGAGTTAAATCTCCATCCTCCACGTAATCGGGCTCACCGTATTTGTCGCGTATCTCCGGAATAAAGGGCCTTGGCTCAGCCACGCGTTCGGCGAGCGCCGTCTCTCCTTCGCCGAAGGATCGCAACATAATGACCCGCTTCTTACCGAAGTCCTCAGGGAAAAAGTCTTGGTCCAGAAGAATCTGCTCTTCGATGGGCGTTTCTTCTTCCTCGGCAATCATGGCAACGGCAAAGTGATCCAAAGCCATACGGACGCCACGGTAGCCGCCGTAGAAAACTGCGCTGATTACGAGAAACCACACGACTCGGCCAAACATCACCAGCCTCCGTTATCGCCTTGTGACCTCAAACAATGCGGGAAATGCCTCTCGTTCATGAACAAATCTGTACTGAAAGCGACCGCTCATGGCATCGTCGTTAACAAGCCCGCGTAGCTGGATCGTCCCTCGTTCCCACTCGCTTTCCAAGAAAAGCTCACGACCTTCCAGTGACGAAGAGGAAATCGTCTCGTCTATCTCGCCCCAGCACAGGCTCCCTTTGATGTCCTTCTCCGTTTGGGTGAGCCTAAGTTCCAGATCTACCGTTTTTTCTTCTCCATCGACGACCATGGTTGTGCTGCCGACCCAGACGCCAGCAACGTCAGTGATTGTTTCCTCACACGCGCAAAGGAAGGAAATCGCCACAAGCAGAGGTATGAAGCGCATGGCTGCCTCCTTATTCTCGGGACTGCCTACTCGGCGAACGCTGGCGCAACCTGTTTACGCGACTATTTTCTACTTGTCAATGGACCGTTTGCATCGGATGAATGAGGGGAATGCGTCAGAAAAATAGCTTGTGCCTGTGCCTCATCAAAATCCGTCCGCATTTGAAATCATAAACTTACGGGATGTTTCCCCGCTTGAGATTACGGGGGAAGCACGGCAAACTGCGCGGCTATGCTCCGTGTTCTCATCTTCCTCGTCTCTCTCGGTGCCCGTGCGATCCAGGCAATGTGTCTGCGCCGAGCCGATCTCGTAATTGAAAACCTTGCCTTGCGGCAGCAGGTTACGGCGCTCAAGAAGGAGCGCCCCCGGCCACCGCTCGAGGACACGGACCGAGCATTCTGGGTTGCACTTCGGGCCTCGTGGCCCGGGTGGGCGTGCCGCTTACTCGTCGTCAACGCCGACACGGTCGCGCGGTGGAATCGGAATCGATTCCGTCGATACTGGGCAAAGATCTCGCAGCGACGCCATCCGGGGCGGCCTCGCGTCGACGTCGAGATTCGTCGGCTCGTCCGGACGATGGCGCAAGACGGCTGGGGTGCGCCGCGTATCCACGCGGAGCTCACGAAGCTCGGATTCCTTGTCTCGGAGATGACGGTGTCGCGTTACCTGCCGCGCCGGCCTACCGAACCCGATCAGGTGAAACGCTGGGTCGCTTTCTTGCGCAACCACAAGGACGAAATCGCCGCGATGGATTTGTTCACAGTGCCGACGGCGTCGCTCCGGCTCCTGTACGGCTTCTTCGTCATCGAGCACGGCCGTCGACACGTCGTGCACTTCAACGCCACGTTCCACCCGACGGCGGCGTGGGTGACTCAGCAACTACGTGAGGCGTTTCCCTACGACACGGCGCCGAGACACCTCATCTTCGACCGGGACTCGATATTCAGCTCCGCCGTAGTCGAGTTCATCAAGGCCATGGGCACCAAGCCTGTTCGGATCTCAGCGAGCGTCATTTCATTCGTCTCGTGCGGTCTTACATCAGCTACTATCACGAGGACCGCTGCCACTTGGGGCTCCACAAGGATACGCCGAACGAGAGAGCTGCCACACCGCGGCCCTCCTCAACGGCGAGAGTCGTTGCACTGCCGCGAGTGGGTGGACTGCACCACCGGTACGAATGGCGCAAGGCTGCTTGAGAAGACAGTTCAAGTGAGCTAGATGAGCCAGGCCCGTTCTCAAACCACGTGAACTCGTCATGGACAGACGTCCTCGCCATGCCCAAAACATGCTTCCGTGGCGTGCCGATCGCATCGCTGCCTTCGTGTCTGACAACGGCGTGTGGCTAAGGGCCGTCCGGATTAATAATGATGAGCCACAGGCGGCGATCCCGATCACCGAGCGCGGATCTCGTCCGGTCAAGTACTCCCTGTCGGCGAGTCCACTTGTCGTCGACGGGGTCCTTTACGTGTCCGGTTCGGACGGCCTGGCCCAGGGGTTCGATTTGCGTGCGGGCATGAAGAAGTGGGAGTTCGTACACAAAATGGATCTGGGTACCGATGTGAGTCCCTTTTACGGCGCTGCGGGTCCTGCCTGTTGCTCAAACACCAGTCGGGGTGTGGCGTATACTGACGGGACCATTTTTCTGGGGACGTTGTACGCAAAAATGATGGCGATCGACGCTGAGACCGGTGAGAATAAATGGGAGCTGTGGAGCGTAAAACCGCAAGACAATCCGGACGGCATCTACGGGGAACGATCAAGACGCCGGGCCTTCGCTGACCAAGCTGATTATTTTCGCCGCCATCCCTGGGACGATAACGGTGTTATTACTGTTTCTGTTGCCCACACGCGGAACGGAATTGCTGTGACAGCGTTGGTAGCGGTCGTGGTTGCCCTCGTAACTACATGGATAATGCTGAGCAGCTCAACAGCCTACCGCGTTCGACTCACTTTTGATCACGGGGTAACGCCGGTGCGAAGGATAGAGACTATCGCTTCAACGATCTGTTTCAGGCATTCACGCTTCAGCTCGCCCGCCTCCGCCACCATCAGGCCCTTGTTCGCGGTGAACAATTTTCCAGGGCGTGCATAACTGTCCATTTTCAAGGACCCAGCGGCGAAGCTCGAGCCGGTAATGGCAATCGCCCCCGCGTCTCCGTACGGATTGCTGGTGATTTGGCAAAGAATTCGATCACCACGGCCCACATCGGCAAGTACGACCGCGGGACGCAGCTTAGTATGTGACAAATCAGAGAAGGGAAACGGTACGAGAACTACCGTCCCCGCTGAAGGTGCGACCACGCTTCATCCTCCTCTTTTCGGTTCCAGTCCTCTAGGGCGGCTTCACTCAGAAGCGCGGTTTCGTGAGCGACGGGTTCATCCTCCAGAATGGTAACAAGCGCACGCCTTGCGGTCGGAAGATGAATGGACTCCAAGAGTCGGACATTTCCCTTTTCGTCGATTAAAGCCTCCACAGTTTTGATCATGAGACACCTCTCATTTCATATTATACAACCTAGAGTCGCTCCCGAGTGAGGTCTGCCCTAGCTGTCGCTCGTCAATATTCGTCCGCACCTCGACCCGGACGGCCGAACACCTGCTGAGAGGCAAACGGGAGGGCGACTGCGGTCACCATTTCGGCGAGTTTCGACCTCGTCGTGTCCAAAAACTCGAATGGAGCCGAAGGCCGAATCCTCGAGGACCTTCTCGATACCCGCGGAGAGTAGCCCAAAGTATTGCGGACCCGCGAGGATTTCGGCCGATCTGCATCATGAACGCGCTGTCAGGTCCGGGCGTGATTCCTGCAATGTGCACTTGTCTCGAAGAGAGCTCGATGACGACGAGCACGTAGTAGGTCACGAGCCCGCGGACCGTGGCGACCTCGACGGTGAAGAAGTCGGTCGCAGCCACGGTTTCCCACTGGGCAGTCAGAAAGGTGCGCCACGGCGTGCGCTCACCTCTCTCCGGCGCGAGCTGTAGTCCCACTTTTTGGCAATCAGCCTTCGGTGCCACGCGAGCAGGGTGTCGGGCGTGACGATACCGGCGACTTCGGCCAAGAGTTTCCGGCCGAGGGCCTTACCCTTTACTGCGAGCCGGCGTCGCTCGTCGTCCGTGAGGCGAAGCTTCCTCCCGCGAAGCCGGGCTTTGAGGACTCTGTTCTCCTCGAGCAAGTAGACGATAGCGGCCTGTTGCTCGTGCTGAATCCAACCAGCGATGGCGACGACCAACAATGTCAAGGGCTGGATCGGCGTGCTCATGACCGAGGATTCTAGCTTCCCTTGGCGAACCAAGCGTAGACGCATCTATCCTAAACGCCCCGGCTGACTTGCTACAAGCGTCAGGGCAAGGCAGGTCCCGATGTAGGTGAGATTAACGGAGGCACGGATCAGCCACGACCGGCCTGACAAATCCATTCCTACAGCACGTCCCAACACGACCCCAACACCGAGTAAGAAGAACCACGGCGTGAAGAGCAGTGTCGGAGATTGCCGAACGGCCATCGTTACCAAGTCGTGTACGGCACCGCAGAACACAAATGTCACTATGATGGCAGTCGTGTGTGGCAAGACTCTTAGCAGCGGCGAATGCACATACCTCGCCAGTCCCTATCCGAACACCGGATTCCAGTACTACCAGAATCCGGCAAAAGAGCCGGCCCCCAGAGAGCGGCGCAACATGTTCCGCAGAGAGCCGGAAGAGCCTGCGGGCACACCATTGCGACGCCTGCACACGTACACTAACCATAGCTTGATTTGTTGTTCACTTAACTAAACCGCACGATCGCACACTTTCGTTGACAATAATCAGGACTCTCCAGCTCTGAGTTCTTTTGCAGCGGCGACAATTACCCATATGCCGGAAATGTAGCAGAAAACCACCCCCACGGTTCCGATGTATATTGCTCCAGCGATTGCTCCGACATGTCCAAGCGTAACCGTGAGGATACCCCCAAACAGGATGATGATCTGTCTTTTGTGTTCGTATAACGGAACAACGATGAAGGCCATTACAAGGCCGATCGCTATGGCTGAAACACCGGCGATGATTCCCACATGACCCATTCTGCCTCCGGGATAGGCATCGTAGAGGATTGCTCCAATACGTGCTCCCAGCACCGCATTGACAACGCCACTGATCGAGATCAATACAGCGCCTATCGTCGCAATTCGCTTTGGCGTTTTTAGTTTCATTTCCGACACTGGAATCTGTCGGTCCAACCGTTGAACTGAGTTGGGGCGCCTCCATTCACAGGCCGCGCCTTCTGCTAAAATGCGATGAGTCATGCGGCCAGGTCTTCGGCATCAGACTCCGGACCGCGAACGAAGAGACGTACTACTGCTTCCAACGAGGGTCGACCCCTCCTCGCCAGGCAAGAAAGCGCCACGTTTCCCCATCCTTCACCAGGATGTCAGTGAATCGACCATGGGCGGTCTCACGTTCTCCTTTGCGGTTCTCGGTTGCGACAGAATAATAGTAATGAACGACAGCAACGGACCCCTCAACAACGATGCCGACCGGATTCAGTTCCTGCTCAAGCGTCTTGCTGTTCGCTGAGGTATACTTTACCCATCTCTTGGTCGACGACTTGTCACGTGGCATCGGGTTCTCGTCACCCCAACCCAGAAACGAGTCGTGAAGGTAGGTATCAGGCATAGAAGGGTCCTGAGCCTTCGCCGCTTCCCATTGGGATACAACCGTCTTCCAAACCGCTTTCTGCGTGTCCGACCAACTCTGCGCGCTGGACTCGCTGACAGGTAGTAGAAGACACGCAGCAAATAAAAGACCAAGAAATTGCTTTGATGTTCCAGTCATGACTAACCTCCTTTTCGGAACTGCTATGCAAGGATGCCGATGCTCGCGCCTCGTTGGGGCCCTTCCGTATAATAATGAACTGAGCTGCGGCGCCTTCAATGTCACCCCGCGCCGTCAGCTCCAAGCCGGAGTTATGCGCCGAACCTTGGAAAAGGCTCAGAATGTGCTGCACACCCGAGGAACGGTACATTCCCGCTATTCTACGCGCACCAATTTGAGATGTGTGATCTCAAGGTCAGGCAACCGAATTCCGGTGCGGGAAGATATATCAGAATCCTCGAGCCAGAGGTTGTCGCCATCAAGCCGGTACTTGTAACTGGCTTTACCCCCTGCAAATCCTGGCACTTTTGCCAGCAATGGGTGTGTTATGAGCATGGACTCAGTCAACTCGTATGTTCCGGTGTTCACAATGATTGTGTCATATGCCGCGACCTTCTCTTCGCCAGTAGGTTGCCAGACATCAGCAAAGGGAACACGGGGTTCCATGCCCGGCGTGTAGATTGCGCTATAGTGCTTGCGGGTAAAGATGTAAAAGCCTGGCTGGGGTTGGGAATTGATCGTCTCGCCCTCGGTGTTGACCACCTTAATCTCTGTGATTTTCCACACGCCTTCGACTGCTTTCCGAATCGCCGCCTCATCTGCCGCCTGATCTGCCAACGCTGGAGTTGAAGTAAGCAGCGAGCACAGTCCGACTGTAAGAATCATTAGATACTTCATGATTTCTACCCTCCTTCTAAATCCGTTTTTCGTTAGGTGGTAGATGCCTCGGGTGGTGGCTAATCGCTATTCCAAATAACGTGTGTAAATTTCCAAGACTTATCGGCCTGTCTTTCAAAGATATATAGGAACTTCCCTTTGTCTACAATGGTGTCGCCTTCCTTCTTGGGTACAAATTCATCCTTGTAAGCGCCTCGCCCAAACCCCCAATCTCCAGATATCTTTACCTCCTCAAACGAAGCAGTTTGCGTTATCGTAAACTGGTCGAAATATGGTTGCCCCCACTGACGGACAGCATCCTTTCCTTCTTCAATTTTAGCGTTGGGAGGCATCCATACGATGTCCTCCGAAAAAAGCGCAAGATAGCCTTCTAAGTCACCGGCCTTAAGTTTTGAGATTGAATCCCGAAACACGGCTTCGATCGCAGCCACGTCAGCTTCGTTGTTTGTCATGATTTCATTCCTTTCCACTGGACAAATGAGAATTAAGAACCTGGAAAATGAAATTCTACGTAACAGGGCGCCCTACCACGTCTAGCGCCCCCCACCCCCGGATTTTAATCGAGTTAAAGGGCTACTCTTCTATTGGCCTTGTGAATATCGCTGCACCCAGCCAATTGCCATTTTTCTTTACCAACACCCAAGCTTCTAGGACCTTTTGTGGGGGCAGTGGCTTCCCATCTGCATCAAGTCCGCCAGTGTTCTCACCGTGCTCTTTGAAAATGGCGACATCGGGCGTCACAAAGATGATGCCTATCTCATCAAGCTGCTTGTACTGACCCTTATCACTCGCCCAATACTCCGATGACTGTTTTCTTCCTTTGCGTGTACCCGACCAGTTTTCAAAATTCTCGGTTATGCAGGAGGCCATCGCCTTGGCATCTTTCTTGTTGTACGCCGCGTTAACCTGTTCAACCACCTTACGAATCGCTGCCTCATCTTCGGCTTGGTCTGCCATTGCTGGCACTGAAGTAAAAAGCAGACAAAAACCAATCGTGAGAATGAATAGATATTTCATGATTTCTACCTCCGATCTTTCCATCGAGTTTCACAGTTATTCTCCTATTTCTCTATCGAAGTCCGCAGCACACAGCCACTGACCGTTTTTCTTCACGTATACATCAGCCCAAAGACGTTCCAGCGTTGGCAATTGCTTACCATCTGCATCGATTCTTCCAGTCGTCTTGCCTCGGTATTTATAAATAGCAACGTCAGAAGTCACAAAGACTATGCCGATTTCTTCTAACATCTCATACTGAATGTCTTTGTTTCGCCCCCCCAACGCTCCGCATAATATTTCTCCCAAGCTGCCCGCCCTTTTATGTCTCCTTTCCAGTTTTCATAATCCTCGGTCAACAGAGCCTATAAGCCTTAGCATCATGCTTGTTCACTGCGGCATATATCTGCTTGTTCAATTCACGAATCGCAGCCTCATCGGCCGCCTGGTCTGCCACTGCTGGCACAGTCCCGATGAGTAAACACACTCCGACTAACAGAATCATCAGATACTTCATGATTTCTACCTCCAAAACCTATTTATTGAGTTGGAGACTATTCATCTATTGGCATTTCCAAAATTGCAGCTATCCGCCAGTTCCCGTCCTTCTTGACGGCCAAGATAGCGGCTAATTCCGTATTGTTCGGTGCTGGATTGCCGTCTGTGTCATACCTATCTGTGAACTGCACACGTTGCCTTATCAGGACAACCTCTGGAGTCAAGAAAGAAAAACCTAACTCCTCCAAAAAGTTGTATTTGATGCTGCGTTTATGCCGCTCGAATATTCCTTTGATCAATTCTTCAATTGCTTCTTTTCCCTTTGTCTCACTTCGGAATTGTATGGCCGTATCAGTCCATAATGCGGCAAGAGCCTTTTCGTCGTGGTTGTTATAGACCGTTTCAAACTGAGCCAATAAATTCCGCACAGCCGCTTCCTCAGCTGCCTGGTCAAACACAGGCTCAGGTGCAGCTTCAGGCTCAGGTTCAGCCTGCTCCTCAGCCTGTGGTGCACAAGCAGGCAGCAACATGAATGAAAGACAGACCACTCCTGAGAGAATGAAAATGTATTTCATAAAACCCTCTCCCTTTTCTTGCTGGCCTTGAATAAGGGACTGACCTTTTTGGGCAACTCAGCCCCGCCATCCTCAATTGTCCAAGTCCCGTCTCACTCTCCTGATGGCTTGACACCCGAGAACCGTGCCACCGTGGTCGGCAATGCAGACCCACTCGCCGTCCTTCTGTAGGAAGACCGGACCACGACGCGTTCAAGATCTGAGGACGACCTTTCTCCTACTGCTCGTCGCTCCCGCCAGAGTCAGCAATTAATAACCACTTACCTTCCTCTTTTACCATGATGTCTGTCTCGCGGTTCCGGCTGGATTGTCTCTCCCCGTCCTTGTTCTCTGTTACCGTGTACAAGAAATAGTGCACGATGACAACATCACCCACGAAGCGGATGGCAAGCGGCTTGACCCAGTATTCGATCAATCGACCCTGAGATATGAGACGTGACTTGTGACGGTCCGCCTTATTGACCGTTGTGGGCATGCCGATTCGGAACCCGACATAGTCGTCGTGAAATGAGGCCAAAATTGCATCAGTATTTTGATCCTTTATCAGCTGATAAAAATCCGCCATGTCCTTTATCACTTCCTTCTCAGCAACCGACCAGGTTTGAGCCTGAGCTGACGAAATGAGCAGGCAGAGAAATACCGTCGAGATCGCTAGGTTTTTCATAAGTCCCTCTCCCTTTTTGCTGGCCTGGTTAAAATGACCCTTGGATGGTACTTCTTTGGTGAGTGGCGGCTATTCTACTCTTAGAGAACCGCATTTTCAATTGGTAAAGTTACACTAGTTCCCCCCTCCGTTTGTTAATGACAATTAGGAAAGGAATGTTTCACCTGGAACATATAGACGACAAAAAGGGTGGGAATTCTCCCGAGTTCAGCAAAAAAGCAGTTTGCAGGCAAAATGGAGGTGCTTACGGCTTTCGTCAATGAAATGGTATATGGCCATTCGGAGCACCTCATTTCTCGCCTTTTGAACGCCAGACAACTCACACAAACCAGGCTGTGTGCGAGGTGCTCCAACACGTGCCGATAGCTGTCGTGATCCAGCGTGTCCTCGATGAAACCCTCGATATGGCTGGGCGTGAGGTGCAGTTCCAATGGCATTGACTTTCTGCTGGCGCTAGATTGGTAGACGAAATTTCGCCGGGATTCCTCCCATCTTTCAAAAAAACCTACTGAAGGGCGGAAACCCTCAATTTTGTCGTCTCTTTGATCGAACGACCGAAACGGAGGCGACCTGATGCTCGACAACCATCTAACTCCTGAAGACTTCTTCCGTTTCATCGAACGCGGACTTGGAAGGCAACACCGCAGGCCCTCTGGAGCGACACCTCACCAACTGCCCCGAGTGCCTGGAAACCCTGGATATGTGTCTTCTGGCAGACGTTCAATCCGACCTTGCCGAGGAATTTGCCCTTTGGAGGTTGCTGGACCGGACTCCGAAAGAACTTCTGTAAAGGCTTGGCCCGCGATTTGCGGCTTTTCGGGCGGGTTGGAACTAATGACTTTCTGGAGTTCACCTCCCCTTGAAAGAAGATCCGGGTGTGAGGGATGGAGCGTTTGCTGGGAGAAGTGTGGTCGAACGTGACAAATCGGTGGTCAAGTAGAGTGATCCGTTCCCGTCCTAACCGAGCGGGAGCACCTTCGCGATCCACCAGAGCCCGAAGCCGTAGGAGAGGTGGTTCATCAAGCTCGATGTGAACAGCCTCAACTCCGGCGGTCCCTTCAGACCGAACAACCCGAAGCCCAATGCAGGGAATACCAGGAACCAGGGAAAGACGCTGGTGGCGAACCCGTAGCCGAGCGCGACGAGGAATTCATCCGGCGAGACGCCCAGCCAGCCGGCCCCGGCGACATAGAGCACCGCAAGTGCGATTCCGATCGCATAGTGCCCGACCAATGCGGCCCGCTTTTCACCGGTCTGTTCCGGAGCGACGGCGATGTTCGAGTGGACGAAATGGCCCCGGGCGATGCCGAGATACCATCGGCCGACCCATTGCCCCTTCGCGCCCGCGGTAAGGCCGACCCTCCGATAAGCGCTTGCCAACACGTCCATCGTCACCGTGGCGGCAACACCCGCGCAGAATCCGAATACAATCGTCTCACCGGTCACGTTGGTTCACCTCTTGCGAGTTGTTCTTGGATGGAAGGCCGAGGAGAATCTTAATTTGAAGGTGCTGTAATAGTACACGTCCCCGGATGGCTTGATAGAGTTTCTATCTGTAACATGAATAACCAAAATACGAAATAGTAGTCTTCTATAACTTTTTGGTCATAGATTATTTCTCTAGAGAGATCTCCCCCCTGCCAGATACTGGTTACAGTGGTTACATTGGCTACTCCCGCTCCTCGTTGAGGGTGAGCATCCAGATGTCGGCTTCGCGACGTTGCCGCTCGAAATAGATCGTACGGTCGTCAGCTGAGATCGTGGGCCAGGGACGTATCCAGTCTGGTTCTATTGACAGTAACTCGCTGGATAACACCTCATGGTATTCGCCGGTCGCCGTATCCAACAAAGAAATCGGTACATTGTCCTGAAGATTGCTAGAACTCACGAACAGTAGTCTGCGGCTGTCCCTTAACCAAACCGGCATCCCACCGGTGTCGGTGAGTGTGCGGTACCGTTTCGTTTCAAAAGAATAAATGACGATTCCGCGTAACTGTCCCAAATATCCTGCCAATAGTTTCCCGTTCGGGGACCAGGATCGTGGAAACCACTTTACCCCTACTTCGCCATGGCGAGGGAGGGCTTCTACGGACTGCTGCGCCCACGGTTCGTCCACACAAAAAACGTATGTCGTTTCACCATTGTCGCAGGAGGCTATCTTTGAGCCATCTGGAGACCAAACTGGAGTTATCATGCTCCCGCCAGAATCCGTGAGCCGCTTGACACCACTGCCATCCCTGTTGATGGTCCAAGTTTCATAGCTACCACTACGATTGGACCCAAAGGCGATGCGATTACCATCCGGTGAAAACCGAGGGTACCGGTTCCGATAAGGCCCCTCTGTAAGCTGTCTGCGGCCGGTTCCGTCGGTTCGGATCATGCCGATATTGATAGATCCCGAAGCCCCAAAACTGTCATCGAAGGCCAGCCACTCATCGTCAGGCGAAAGGGAAGGGTGGATACCCCCTTTAGTGGTGATCCAAACCGGATCGCCAGCCACTCTCCCCGCAGTTGGATCAAAAGACACCTTCTGCAGGTTTGTTGAACTGGTGTACGCAGAATAAGCCAGCTGACGGCCGTCTCGTGAGAAAGTGAGATGATATGGCTGCGTGGCCACGCCCGTAGTGACGGCTTCCGGCTCCCCTAGTACTTCGCCGGTCTCTTCCTCGATCCGGACACGCCAAATATTCATGCTTCCGCCACGGTCGCTGGAAAAATAGATGTGTGTTCCATCCCGTGACCAGATGGGAAACCAGTTCACGTAGGAGTCGTCGGTCAGAGACACCGGTTCGCCGCCGCGGGTCGAGAGGGTCCATATTTCCGCCTTTGAATTCGGATACCAGGAGCAGTAAGCAATTCGGCGTCCATCAGGGGACCAAGTCGGATTGTACACACCACCCGTGTGGATGAGCTTTGTTTCAGCTGTCTCGACACTCACGGACCACAGCTGGCTACTCCTATCATTACTGGCTGCGATTTCGACTCCCTCTCTCGTCGTGCAAACGATCTGCTTGCCGTCGGGAGACCAACTCGGGTTGTAGCCAAAGTCGCTGAGTCGCTTCGCAGATTCGCCAAGCGTACCCATGACGAAGATGCCCCCGCCGTCGCGCTCGGATCGAAACGCTAACCGCTCTCCATCCGGCGAAAAAGCAGGCTGTGTATCATCGGCTGGCGAGTCCTGAGTCAAATTGATGGCCTTTCCTCCCTCTACCCTTTGCAGGTAGAGGTCCCAGTTACCAGACGCTTGGCCGGCATAGGCAACGAATCGACCGTCCGGCGATAGTGTCGGAAAGAACTCGCGTCCGCGTTCTTGGGTCAGCTGTGCGAACGAGTTCACAAGCGGAGGGGATTCGACTTCCGACTTCGGCGCCGAGCGCACCAGTAGATATGCTGCCACCGGCGCAATCAGAACTGCTGCGGCTGCCACTAGAATCCACTTCCAACTTCCAGCTGTACGCGTTACAAAAGCTCCTTCCACGACCTCGCCGGAGTCGATGTCTTGCTTTAGCTCCTCCAGCTCATTTCTTATGTCGAGGGCACTTTGATACCGCCGAGTCGGATCTTTCGCTAGGCACCTTCGGATGATCTTCCCAAGATCACGCGGAAGCGCTGGATTCACTTCAGTTGCTGACTGAGGCTTATCTTTGAGTATGGAAGAGAGAAGGGAAGCCGCCGTGTCCCCTTTGAACGGACGCTCTCCCGTCGCCGTCTCGTAAAGGATGATCCCGATGGAGAAAATATCCGAGCGATGATCGATCTGTTTTCCTTCAGCCTGCTCCGGCGACATGTAAGCTACCGTGCCCAGGATTCGTCCTTCAGCCGTGGCCGATTGCGTGGGAAGCTCACTGATGCCGGATTCTGCATACCCAGGCTTCAGCTTCGCTAGACCGAAATCGAGAATCTTCAGCCGCCCATCATCCCCAACCATGAGATTGTCAGGCTTTAGGTCGCGATGAATGATCCCTTGCTCATGAGCAGCACTCACGGAGTCGGCTAGGGGAATCGCAATCTCGAAGAATTTGTTGAGCGCCATGCCCTTCTTCGGTATCAACTCTGTGAGCGTCTTTCCCTTCACCAACTGCATCGTGTAGAAGTGAACGCCCTCTGCTTCTTCGACCGAATAGATGGTGACGATATTAGGGTGGTCTAAAGCGGCGACAGCTTTGGCTTCGCGTTCAAATCGTGCCCGACGCTCAGCATTCTCGGCCATCTCGGGCGGTAGGACCTTGAGCGCCACCTTGCGGCTGAGCTTCGTGTCCTCAGCGATGTAGACTTCGCCCATACCGCCGCTGCCGAGTTTTTCGAGAACCTTGTAGTGGCTGAGGGTCTTGCCGATCATCTGGTCACTCCGGGAGGTTCATAAGGCGTAGTAAGTCTTGGAAGCGAGCGTCCTCGCGCAGACTATCCCAAATCGGATTGACACCAATAGAAACCATGTCGAGCTCGCGCTCCTCGTAGCATCTCTCCAACCATTCGAGGGTTCGTTTCCTCTCCCCGGCGTGACCATACAGATACGCAATATCCATGGCTGGGACATAGCTTAGCTTGGCACGCGCAGCCAGCTTCTCAGCCGCAAGTCTCATGGCCCCGGCGTAACCACCCTGCGCGTAGTCATGCGCAAGACTCTCCGTGACTTCGCTATTACCCATAATAGAAAAATACTTCTTTGCTTGTTCCAGTGCCTCCGCAAACATTCTCTTTTGCGGGTAGGCGAACCAGAGGAATTGATGTGCCAAAGAAAAGTTCGGTTCCATTACAAGGGTCTTACGGAGCTGTTCGATGGCTTCATCATATCGGTGTAAGTAGAACAAGCTCATGCCGAACGCACCCTGGGTGAAGGATTGGAGCGGATCCAACTCCAAGGCCCGCGCCATCTGCGCCCGAGCTTCCTCCGGACGTTTCATGCAGATCAAGAAATGCGAGTAGAATATGCGCACATCGCCGTAGTTGGGATTCAGCTCAATAGCGCGCTTGAACGCTCTCTCTGCAGCCAACCAGTCCCATTCGTACGAATATTCAATGAACGCCAGGCCTCTATGAATTTCCGCGAGGTTTTCATCCAGCTCGTTGGCTCTCGACAACGCCGTCTTCGCTTTTGGGATTGCCTCACGAGGTGGTACAACTCCCCAGTCAGCTCGGGCGAGCCAGACGAAGGCCATACCCGCGTAGGCCAGCGCATAATTCGGGTCTTTCTCCAGGGCGAGCTGAAAGTATTTCTGCGCAGTCTCGAAACCCTCCGGAGTAATCTTGAGGTGGTAAAATCGACCCTTGAGATAGGCCTCATAGGCCTCGGGAACAACGGGCCGGACACTGGCCAATCGCCTTTCTTCCTCCGGCGCCACATTGATTTCGATTTCACGAGCTATGGTGCGGGCCACATCGCTGTACAGGGTCATGATGTCGCGCAGTTCTTGTTCGAAATTGTTGGCCCAGAGGTATTGATCTGTACTTGCCTCGATTAGCTGAGCCGTTACCCGCACTCTATCGCCTTCTCGCAGCACCGAGCCTTCGATCACCGCGTCCACACCCAGTTCCTCTGCGATTTCCGGGATCGATTTGTCGGTGTCCTTGTAACGCATGGCCGAGTTGCGGGAAATAACCTTGAGAGCGCTGATCTTCGCCAGGTCCGTGATGAGTGCCTCGGTAATTCCGTCGACGAAGTACTCTTGCTCCGGGTCCCCGGATGCGTTCGCCAGAGGCAGGACCGCGAGCGAATCAATGGGGGTGGTTCCTCCCAGAAGGCGATCCCGCAGCCCGCCACCATTCAATCCCACTAGCAGTGCGAGGCCCAACACCACTAGAGCTAAGACGCCAGCGAGGACAGCCCGTCGCGTCAGCATGGCTGGAAGAGCGAAGGGAATCTCTCTCAAGCCCTCCAATTCCCGGGCTAGGTCTCGTGTGGATTCGTATCGTTCCTCCGCGTGCTTCTCTAAGCAACGCTCAACAATCACCCGCAGATGAGGGGGCACATTCGGATTGACTTTTGCGACGGGCTCGGGCTCTCCTTCGATAATTGCAGCTAGCATTTGGGCCGCGGTCTCCCGCTTGAATGCAATCTTTCCTGTCGCCATCTCATAGAGAATCGACCCAAAGGAGAACTGATCGGACCTATGGTCGAGCGGCTGCCCACTTGCTTGCTCAGGAGACATGTATCCGACCGTTCCCAAAATGACACCAGCACGGGTTAGCTCCTTCGAGACCGTGATCTCCTCGGAACCGAAATCGACGGCTTCGGGCAACAACTTGGCGAGACCAAAATCCAAAATCTTCACATATCCATCGCTCGTCACCATCAAGTTCTCAGGTTTCAAATCCCGGTGGATGATCCCGGCGGAGTGAGCCTTCGCCAATCCCTCAGCAATCTGAGTGGCAAGCTGGAGCAACTTCTTTGTCGGGAGCGGCCCTTCAGAGACCATCTCCCTCAGCGTCTTGCCCTCCACGAACTCCATTACAATGAAGTCGACGTCCTCAGTCTTGCCGACTTGTCCGCCGTAGCCTTCGGCGGACAGAGGGCGAAGGCGGATGTCATAGATAGTAATAATGTTGGGGTGGTTGAGTGCGGATGCCGAGCGCGCCTCTTGTTCAAAGCGCCGCAGACGTTCGGGATCTGAGGCAAGTTCCTCCCGCAGCACCTTGATCGCCACGTCCCGCCCCAGCTTGTGGTCCTTCGCTCGATAGACTTCTCCCATCCCACCCGAGCCGAGCAGGGAGGTGATCTCGTAATGGCCGAGTCGGGTGCCGGGTTGAAGTGTCATGTCAGTTGGTGGGAACGAGGCGTTTGAGCTCCTCGAACCAGTTGTTAACGATGTGTATCTTCATTCGTGTGGGCTCGCGCGTTCTTTTGACGACGAGGAGACGCTCACCATCCGGTGATACATCGTAGGAGCGTCCCGGCGTGTCAACGAAATCGGTCTCGAAGGCGAGACGCGGTGGCTCCCAGGAAAGCTCGGGCTGCAGAGAGACGCGGGTCGAAAACCATTGATTGCCCCGGCGGTAGAAGAGCTCTCCGCACTCCCAGCACCAGACAGGCTCGATGCCCCCGTTGACAGAAATCTGACGGATCACATCGCCGGTAGGAAAAGACCGAATCCAGATCTCGTATCGACCGGTCTCATCGGAGGAGTATGCAACCCAGTTGCCGTCGGGGGAGAAGACTCCTCCCCATCTGTTCGAATCCGCCCCGCCCAGCCACTCTGGCTCTCGACCGCTGCCGACAGTAAGAAATCCCATCCGCGCCCGAGCTCCGAATTCGTCAATCGCAACCACGCGACCGTCCGGCGACCACGACCCGACGTTCACAGGCAGTTGTCCGGAAAGCGGTTCGTCCGGTGAGCCGGGTTCATCGACGCGCTGTCTACGAATCGTTGTCGCTCCATCCGGTCGCCACGAGCGAAAGGAAATCGTTTTAGCATCCGGTGCCCAAACGGGCCATCCTGCGTGCCCTGTCGCGGCCAGTTTCCGCCCTTCCTTACGAGGGATGTCATAAATCCATATGTAGTCATTGACGTCAGCGACGTGGACCGCGAGCTGCCGTCCTCCTGGAGCCAGATCGACGACACCGTAGAGTCGTTCGGACACCGGCAGGAACTCGCTCCTTCCTTGGCGGTCGATCCAAGACAGCTTTCCAATGGCACCGTCACCGCCAGGTACGTACGCAAGCAACCCGTTCTCCGAGAGCGCGACCTGCGCTTGAATAAAGAAGGAATCCATGCTCGCACCGGAGACCACCGGTCACCGGCTCCCCTTGAACCTCGAGACGCTCCAGATCGAACGGTACGGCCAGCAGATTACCCGAACGCGCGAAAAGTAGATAACCCGAGGGAACATAGTGAGGATCGATAGCCAGACTCGATGAGCGTCCTTGTCTCCAACGTCTCGAGCGAAATTAGTAGAACATTTCCATAGTCAGCACTGATCCCCGTCGTATAAGACTTGGTGACCAGTGCTGACTTTCCGTCAGGCAACACTTCGCTGAAGCGGGCATCGTGGAACTGTAGATTGGCGACCTCGCTCGGCGGCCCGCCGGCTGCCGACACCCGTGAGAGTGCGAATCCCTCGTGCTCCGAGAAATAGATCACGTCGTCTCGTGTCCAGTCCCCCCGGATCGGCGTATTGGCGTCGCAAAGCGTCACTGGTGCACCGCCCTGAAGGGATACCTTTTTAACCTTGTCATTGGTAAGGAAGCCCAACCAGCGGCCGTCGGGAGAGAAGAAAGGAAAAATGGCGCCCTTGGTGCCTGAAATCGGGCTGACTTCAAAGCTATCCATGCCGCGACGATAAAGTCTGCTTTCCCTCGGCCGAGCTTCCTACATACACGAGCTCGGTGCCATCGGGAGAAAGAGCGATGGTGAGGATGTCGTAGCCAAGGTTTGGTACCGCACCGCCGAGCGCGAGTGGTGCCTCGGGTGGTAGCTCGATCACACTTCGGGTGACGGAGGGTGGCGGAGTAGCGGTCAACAGACGTAGCTCCCAAGCTGCTCCAGAGCCATGCCCCCAATATTGTCCCGATAAGAATCCCCACGAGCGCACCTAGGGTGACGAGCGCGCCGCTCTTCTTAGTGCGCGTCTCTTCCTCCCACTCCACCTCCGGCTCATCAATAGCCTCGCCGATCTCGATCCGCGCGTCTGCCACGTCGTGGAGACGCACGCTCTTGTCTTTTCGCAGGCATCGCCGAATCAGCTTGCGAATTCTCAAGGACGTGCCGCCTGGGAGTGCCTTCCAATCGGGTTCGTTCTTGACAATCGCGGCCAACGTGTCCGTAACCGTGTCACCCGAGAACGCTTTTTGCCCGGTCAGCGACTCATAGAAACAACATCCAAATGCCCAAATGTCCGTCCGTTTGTCGACCGGCTTCCCCCGCGCTTGCTCCGGGCTCATGTAGGCGGCAGTACCTAATATCGCGCCGAGCGCTGTGTCCTTGGTGAGTGTGGGAGACTGAGAAGCATCAGCGGCGAGTTCTTCTCCCGCCATCGCCTTAGCCAACCCAAAGTCCAGAACCTTGACCTTGGCCTCGGGTGTGATCTTGATGTTGGCAGGCTTCAGGTCTCGATGAATGACGCCTTTCTCATGTGCGGCTTCGAGACCTTCCGCGATCTGCTTGAAGAGAGGAAGGGCGTCATCAACAGGAATCGGACCCCGTTTGATGCGCTCCGCCAAAGTTTCTCCCGGTACGTACTCCAGAGCCAGGAAGTGCACCCCTTCGGACTCCTCAAGCCCGAAGATGGCCGCAATGTTGGGATGATTCAGTGACGCGAGTAGACGGGCTTCACGCTCGAATCGGGCTAGGCGTTCCTTGTTCTCAGAGAAAGTCGCGGGTAGGACCTTGACGGCGACTTCACGATCCAACTTGGTGTCTTTGGCAAGATAGACCTCCCCCATTCCACCTTCGCCGATCTTCTCGAGGACCTTGTAGTGGGAGAGTGTCCGGCCAATCATGGAGGACCTCCACGCTGGAGTGAGGATATTGCTTTTCAGGGAGGGAAGTCAAAGGGGTGTGAGAGTTGTGGAGACTCATAAAACACCTGCCCAGCTGTGACCCACTGTCGAATAGCAAACCATGGTCAACACGTCAATCGGACGTATTGATGAGCCCGTGATGTAACAGTTTCCCTAAAAGAAGAAAGGAAATAGGGAAACTGTTACATGCACACCACGCCCGCACCACACAGTCCCCGCGGGCCATCCGGGAGACCCGGCAGGATTGTCCAAAACGGACACGCCCCCCAACCTAAGCGTTCAGATTGTTTCAGGCGGTTACGTCAACCTCGGAATGCGTTCGGTTGTTACCCCGGTGTTACCCCGAGAATAATTTGTGAGTGGGGGGTGCTTCTAAGTGCGCGTCAACATGGAGCCGGCGAGTGGATTTGAACCACCGACCTGCTGATTACGAATCAGCTGCTCTACCACTGAGCTACACCGGCTCAATCGGTAGGAAAGAACTGAGTTTAGCGAGGAGGAGGCGGAGTGTCAAGAAGGCCGAGCACCCCTCCTCGCACCATCTTAGAAAGGTCGTAAGACGACGCCAAGACTCATTTCGGTAAACCGAGGTGAGACCTCGTTGCCTTCGAACACCAACCCGTTGGAGACCCTGTGCCAGCGGAAATCGAAACGGAATCCGAGCCACGGTAAATTCGGTCCTTCGAGAAAGTAACGGACGCCACCTCCGAAATTGATGTCGTTTCCGTTCACGGACTCTTCGAAACCCGCGATGGGTTTCTCCGGACTCTGAGTATGTCGACCGAAACCGACGGTTCCATAAGGGATGAATCCGTTGTCGAAAGGGTACTGAATCAGCACATTTCCGCTGAAGTTGGACTGCTTCACGTCGAACTGCTCACCAAGATCGACGTTTCCGACCTCGTTGTCGTCAACCGAATAGGTGTAGCTATTGGTCCCTTGGGCATAGCTTCCCTCGATACCGATGATTGACGAAATCATGAAGGCGACCCGGAGACCGAGGTACTTTCCGAAATCAACGTTTTGACCTTCTCCAACGGTTTCGAGGTAAATATTGGAGCTACTTCCTAGATCTTGGGTGACTGACAGTCCGCCAAGGAATCCCGTGACCTCCAAACGTCGCTCTTGGGCTGTGCCCCACGTGGAGAGGCACAGGCTCATCAAACCAACCAGAACCAAGGCCCGAAACGCTCGGGCGTTCATTGCTGCACCTCGAAATCGATACCGGAGGTGTTTTCTCCGGGCTCGACTTCAGCCCGCCCGACAAAAAGGGCATCTCGAAAATCCATATCCACCAAGTTTTCCGGAAAGTTGAAATCTTCCGGTGTCGTTGGGTCCGTAATGGGATTCACTCTCACGACATAGGGACCGGGTTTGAGCCCCTTGATGTTGTAGCGGCCGTTCTCGTTAGTGAAGAAGCCAATCGTTTCTCCCGTGAACGGGTTGAAGGCATTGATGTACGCGCCCAGTACGGGTTGTCCCCCCTTGGTCACCTGACCCGACACCGTTCCCGTATCTGCGGTGAAGCCGCCTGTGGGGTAGAGCGCCGAGATACCGGCGATGTCATCAGCTACCGGCGTTCTGCCCACCGTCGACCCGGCGGGATAAGCGAAGGGGAACATGATGGCCGATCCATCGACCAAGCTCCGTCGAAGACCCGCCGTTTCCATGACACCGGTACTGGAATGTCCCAATCCGAGGAAATGGCCAATCTCGTGGGTGGCGACGGACTGGAAATCGTAGTGTCCGTCTTCTCCGTTGGGATCGATGGACCAGGGATAGTAGTTATTGAAGAAGATGTCCGACTCGGCTATCTCTCCCGTGAACGAATAGAAGATCCAATTGGTCGCCCCGAGAATCCCCGAGCCTTCGAGATCGGGATCGGTCACGAAACCCAACGTGTTGATGAAATCGAAAAACACAAACGGTTCAGCCGTGGTCGTTCCCGAGTAGTTGAAACGGATGTCCGCGGAATCGACGGACTCCCAGGTGTTGAACGAAGCTTGAATGGCAGCAACGGTGTCGTTGAGTGTGAACTCATCCGGAGGCCGGACATTGACCCAGTAAGGAATCGGCAAGGAGTCGTCACCCCACTTGAGGTTGATGACTTGGTCATCGGGATCCAAGAACTCGACGAGCTGATAAGCAGCTCCGCTGTGGGCAACGACCAGCAACAAACTCAAACTCAAAACCAATCGCAAATGCATGGTAAGTCCTTCCTTCGTTCTCAGTTAACGAGTGCCGCTTGGATCCGCGCTTCCACGTCCGATAGACGATACCGTGTCGGCGGTGCGCCGAGGGGCCGGGAATCTGTGCGGTAATTCTTCAGGACGAGCCCCGAAATATCCCGCTTCAGGATCTTTTCTCCCGCAGCGTCTCGGGTGATCGTGAACTTACCTAGAGATAGGCCCAACACGGTGGGAACGCGCGCTCGGGTGCCCGAACAAAACAGCAGAACTTCTTCACCTTCGACGAATTGGGGGGTACCTGGCACCAACGAGGTGAAGCCGCCTACCTGCCCGCCCCACAAACGTATCGTGAGCTCTCGGTCACCGGCCCCTCCCTTCAAGAATCGTTCGACCTCGAATGTGACATAGGTATAGATCCGAGTGCGTTGAACATTCCATTCAGCACGGGAGCCCACCACTCGTCCGACAACGATCGCCTCAGCACGTTGCGACATCTCGTCCAACGTCATGGCTTCGACCGTCGCTGCTTCGACTTGGGTCCAAGGCACGATCGTGGCTGCAAAGATGGCGGCTGCCACCCAAAGTAGTTTGCCGTGAAGCATGCTCATTCTCCTAGTATCCTTTCGGGATCGAAGTGAATCCGCAAAACCAATCAACTCTTTAGTGTAGCTCAGAACTGAACACCGACCTGTTAAATTCCCTTTTCTGAAGCAATGGCCATGACCTCCCGAGCGGCGCGGCGCGACGCACCGCTTTCCCCTAGACGGGCTTTGACTTCCTCCAAACCCTGGCGCATCGCTCCCGCGGCCGAGGCGTTGTCGATGAGTTGGAGGGTTTCGTGCGCCACGGCTCGATCCGTCATCTCGTCTTGCATGAGCTCCGGCACGAGCCGCTTCCCTGCGATCAAGTTGACCATCGCATAGTGCGGCACCCTAACGAAGGGTTTCCCCAGCAAGTAGCTCAACCTACTTGTCCGATAGACCACGACCATGGGAGTCCCACAGATGGCAGCTTCGACGGTGGCCGTCCCAGAGGCCACGATGGCCGCTGCTGCGTGGGCCAGCCCCTCGGCGGCCGATCCTGCCAGGATCTGGACCTGCCCGCTGACCTCACCCAGCCCGGACTGTATCTGCGCTCGGCTGATCGTCGGCGCCTGGACGACCAGGAACTGGAGCTCGGGCCGCTCGTCCATCATCATCTCCATGGACCGGGCCAGTATGGGGAGATGGAGACTGATTTCCCGGCGCCGACTCCCGGGTAAGACGGTCACAATCGGACGTTCTGAGTCGAGCCCTGACCTTTTGCAGAAACTCTGGCGGTCTTCCTGTGGTCGCACCATATCCCGCAGCGGGTGGCCGACAAAACGGACCGGCACACCTTCGCGACGGTAGAATTCCTCCTCGAACGGCAAGATAACCAGCATTTTGTTAACGATCTCCCGGATCGCCTTGACCCGGCCACGTCGCCACGCCCATACCTGTGGGCTGACGTAATAAACAATGGGAATCCCTAGAGCTTTGAGACTCCGGCCCAGCCGGAGATTGAAGCCGGAGAAATCAATGAGGACCGCCGCATCGGGACGTCGTTGACGCACCGCTTCCAAGAGGTTCTTTTTGGCCCGATGAAGTGCAGGTAGCTTCTCGAGGACCTCCACTAATCCGATGACCGAAATCTCGTCCAGTGTCACGAGGAGCTCGGCACCGGCCTGGGCAAGCTGGTCACCACCGACGCCGAAACACTCCACGTCCCGATCGAGTTCTCGAAGCTCACGGAGCAATGCCGCGGCATAGAGATCTCCTGATGCTTCACCGCAGCTTACAAAAATGCGTCGACTCACAGTGAATTCGATGGATATCTTTGACAGAAGAGGAAATTGGACTATAGCATAAGCAATCGTAGACCTCCATCGGCGCGAATGTCAGCCCACTCAAAGAAGGCTCGATGAAAGGCACCGTTACCAAGCTCCATGGTAAAGCTTGCACGGTGCGTCCGGACTCTCCACTTCTCGAATCCTATGAGTGCTATCTTCGCGGCCGGCTGTTTGAAAACGTAAAGAACCACTTCGCCGTCGGCGATCGCGTCGAGTTCGACCCGGTGGAGGAGTTCCACCACCACGGGACCTCTGGCGACGAAGACCGTCTGACCGGAGTCATTCACGAGATTCTCCCCCGCCGGTCTGCTCTCTATCGACCTGCAAAGAAACGCGAACGGGAGCCTCAGCTCGTGGCCGCGAACATCGATCAGTTGGTCGTGGTGTCAGCGCTCAAGCGACCACCCTACAAGACGGGCTTGATCGATCGCTATCTCATCATCTCCGGACGCTCAGATCTGCGGGCTGTTCTTTGTCTGAATAAAATCGACCTCGGTCAAACCAAGGAGATCGAAAGGGCTCGGAAAAGCCTTCGTCCCTACCGAGACCTGGGGTATCCCTTGATCTTGACGAGCGCGCTTACGGGAGAAGGTTGTCAGGAGCTCAAGGATCGGCTCGAAAACAAGCGATCTGTGCTCGTGGGACACTCGGGAGTAGGCAAATCCAAACTTGTAGGAAAAATCCAACCGGGTGTGACCTTGACCAGCTCGGACGTTCTGCGAAGCGGCAAGGGCCGTCACACGACAACCGTCTCCTCGCTCATCCAACTCGATTTCGGTGGTGAGCTCGTCGACACGCCGGGGGTTCGCGAACTGGGGATCGACGACGTGAGTCGCGTGGAACTGGCCCGGCATTTCGACGAATTCGAGCCTTACCTTGGGAAATGCCAATTCAAGTCGTGCTCGCACATCCCCGAGCCCGGCTGCGCAGTGAAAGAAGCATTGAAGGACAAAAAGATACACCGGGCAAGGTACGAGAGCTACGAGCGCCTATATCACGAGCTCGCGACCCGAAGGTAGTGGTGTCAGAAGTCAGAGGCCAGTTGGAAACAGTGAGCAGTTGCCGGCGACCGGTGACCAGTGAAGATGGAGTGAGCGGTAGGCAGTAGGCAGTCCGCCTATTTAAGCCTAGGGCGGACCCGCCGAAGCTTGAACGGTGGAGAACGTTAGCGAAGGCGGGTGAGCAGTCACCGGCGAACAGTGAGGACGGAGTAGGCGGTGCGGGGGCGGTAGACCGTGAAGAGAGACGTCAGAGGCTAGTACGGCTCTTCGCGGCCTTCGGCGGACCCGCCGAAGCTTGAATGATGGAGAACGTTAGCGAAGGCGGGTGGCCAGTGAAGAAAGAGCCAGAGGTCAGAAGTCAGTAGAGTCTTCCAGAGATTTCGAACGCGTGGGGCCTGACACCATTTGTTCGCGAATGATCTCGCCGATTCGGGTCACGAGAGTTTCGCTGCCCTCTCCGGTCAATGCGGAGATGGCAACGGCGTCCTTCCGGCCTCTAAAACTCTCTGCCTCATGGGGATCGAGTTGATCCAGCTTGTTGAACACAGTAAGCCGTTGGATCGAATCGAGATGGAGGCCCTCCAGAATGCCATCGACGGCTTCGACTCGGTCGCGAAAGTGGCTGTCGGAGACGTCCACAACATTAATAATGAGGACCGACATTTCGATCTCTTCGAGCGTCGCACGAAAAGCACTAATAAGGTCGGGAGGCAGGTCCCGGATGAATCCCACGGTGTCGGCAAGCAGAACTTCCTGCTCTACGGGAACGCGGAGCCTCCGGCTGGTTGGGTCGAGGGTCTCGAACATCCGGCTGCCGGCCGCGACCTCACTCCGAGTGAGACGGTTCAGCAGTGTCGATTTCCCGGCATTCGTGTAGCCGACCAGGGAGACGATGGGAACTCGCCGATCGAGGCGACGTTTTCTCCGTGTGCCGCGCTTGCGCCTAATTTGCTCGATCTCGCGTTCGAGCCGGGCAATCCTCTCCCGGGCACGACGACGATCCACCTCCAGCTTTGTCTCGCCAGGGCCTCGACCACCGATTCCACCCATGAGGCGGGACAGCGCCGTGCCCGTCCCGGCGAGGCGAGGCAAGAGATACCGTAGCTGGGCCAGCTCGACTTGGAGCTTACCCTCGCGGCTCGCCGCGCGACGAGAAAAGATGTCGAGTATGAGCTGAGTGCGGTCCAGGATCTTGAGATCGGTAGCAGCGGAGATCTCTCGCACCTGAGCGGGAGTGAGGTCTTGATTGAAGATGATGATGTCGGCGCCGTGCTGCAGACCCGCGATGACCAGATCTTCGATTTTCCCCTTTCCGATGAGGTAACGCGCATCGAGCTTGGGGCGCTTCTGAACGATACTGTCCAGAACAACGACCTCTGACGAACGAGCCAACTCGTCCAACTCTTCGAGAGACTCCCTCTCTGCTTCGGCGCTACCCGTGGTCACACCGACCAAGATCGCCCGTTCCCGACCATCGGATCGTCGAAGCTCCCCGCGCTTGTCGGCGAACTCTCGTTCCAGTGCCTCGATGAACTCGATGAAATCGAGATCGAGCTGGCTCGGGATGCGGGGCTCGAGGAAATCCCAAGCTTGCTCGCCGGGATTGCCGTTTCCAGCCGACGGAGACAAGTAGGCTGCACGCACGTGACCCGGTAGCCCCTCTTTGGTCACGTCGATGGAGGCCATCATGTCGAGACGTAGCAGTGCCAAGTCCGTTAGGTCATCGCGCGTCAAAGGCTCGCTCGACAGGTGTGTGTGGATACACCGAAGACCGCGAAAGCGTCGTTCCGCCGCTCTAACCCTCTTGAAGTCGGGAAGGACGATCCGCCGGGCATCGCCAACGAAAACGAACTCCACGACGCCCTTACGATCCACCAAGACCCCGACCTGTCGATTGATCTCACGGGAGAGCTCTGTCAAAGCTCGGGCAAATTCGTGAGTGACGAGCTCTTTGGGTGGGATGCGTCTCTGGTAGAGTTTCTCCAGGCGCTTTTTCTGAAGTGCCTTCAGACCGTTAGTGTTTCCTGAGATTTTGCGTATTGCTGTTGTACCTCCGCTCCCTTTAGTGCATTATAGGCTTAGTGAGCCCCCCGTACCACCGTCCCCGCCAGGACACTGTCGGTACGATTCACTGCCTGGCCCCCTGTTAGGGAGAAGTCTTCATGTTACGCAAACCAGCCGTCCTGGCAACACTCGTTTTTGCAGCCACTCTGCTCGGCCCTTGGATGTCCGTGAGTCATTCCCAATCTCGAGGCCGAGCGGTACCCCGATCATCCGGCTATCGAGGACGTAGCGTCCGAACGCCCACTCATAGAGGGTACAGCCCCCGCTCCGCCTATCGGGGAGGATCCAACTATCGAGGAGGATCCTTCTATCGAGGGGGTTCCTACTATCGGGGAGGATCCTTCTATGGGGGGGGATCCTACTATCGGAGGCCGTACTACGGCCGTCACCGATCTTACTGGCCCTCCTATCGTTACGGGGTCTACTACCGCCCTTATTATCGGCCCCATGTGTCGTGGGGCATTGGTTGGGGTTGGCCGGGATGGGGATACTGGGGAGCCCCCGCCTTCGGCGTAAGCGTCGGTGGATATGTCGGCAGCGTGAGCTACACCTCGGGGGGAGCTACGCAATACTCCTACCAGAACGGCTCCGTCCAGCTGAAGGTACAACCCAAGACAGCCGAAGTCTGGGTCGACGGCTATTATGCCGGTATCGTCGATGATTTCGACGGTTCGTTCCAACGCCTCTACATACCTCCCGGTCAACATGACATCGAGATAAGGATGGAAGGGCACCGCACTCATCAACTGAGTCTTCACGTCAATTCGGGACAAACCACCAAGATCCACCACAATCTGGATCCTCTCGGACCGGAGGCGGCCACACTGTCACCTCCTGAAACCGTGAAGCCCCAGGCAACCGAACCACCAGCACCCACGGCTGAACAAGAGAAGCCTCTTCGGCATATGGAGCCGCAACCTCCGCGTCCCGATGAGCCGCGTCCACCCACGGGACGCCGGTCCTCCGCCCCTTCATGGTTCGGGATGCTGGCCGTCCGGGTCCAACCGGGAAGGGCGTTCATTGTCATCGACGGCGAGCCTTGGGGAACATCAGCGGGATTCGAGGAGTTGACGATTCATCTCCGTACCGGACGTCACACCGTCGAGATCCGAGCGGAGGGGTTCGAACCCTTTGTCACCGACGTGGAGATTAGAGAAGGTCAAACGACACCGCTCAACGTGAGATTGAACGGAGGCGCGCGATCGTAGAAAGGGTGAGACCCCGCTTCTAGCTTTGAACCCGAGACTGGAGCACGGCCAATTTGGCACGGGCGGACAGATAATTGGGATCGAGCTCTAGAGTTGCTTCGAACTCCTTGATCGCTCTTTCCTCGTCGCCCTTCTTCAAGAAGCACTCACCGAGATAAAAACGAGCATCGGCGAGATTCGGCTCCTTGGACAAGGCCTTGCGGAACTGTTCGATGGCGTCATCGTAGTTCTTGAGCTGGTATTGAACGACACCCAAGTGGTGGTAGAAGTAAGCGTTGGAACCGGACGCTTTGGCCGCGATTCGAAACTGCTCGATGGCCTCATCAACACGCCCTAGAGAATAGTAAGCGCTGCCCAAGTTGGAATGGGCCTCGCCGAACTCACTGTCGTAGTCGATGGCTATCTTGTACTGCTCGATCGCCTCGTCGACCCTCCCACGACGTTTGAGTGCCACACCTAGATTGTTGCGAGCGCGGGGGAAAGAAGGAAGGATTTCGAGGGCGAGCTCGTACATCTCGATCTCCTTCGCTTGAGGATCGAAACCCACGGCGTCACCTTGCGTTTCCGTGAAGTACCCGTACAGGAAACCTTGGTTGTTGTAGAAATTGGCAATGGCTTCCAAGTCGTCGATCACTTTGTAGCCAAAGTACTCGCGCTCGGGGGTACGGGTAAAATCGATGACGATGGTGTCGGGACCATAAACCAAACCTCCCGTGATGTGCCCGTTGTTGACGATAACCTCGGCTTCACGCGTCACGCGCTCGATAGTAGTCACATCGACGTACACCGCTCTAAGGCCGACTTCCCTACCCATACCGACGAACAAGTTGGTATAAGCAAGGCAATTGCCTCGGCCCTCGTAGAACACCTCTTTTGCGGTTTTGTTGGAAAGCCAGTCATAGGAAATGGACATACCCGTTCGGTCGATGATGGCGCGGACGATAGCCCGCATCTTCTGACGGTCATCGGTCAGGCCCTTGGTCACTTCCTTGGCAAGCTCGCGGATCTCGGCATCGATCTCGAAGGGAACAACGATATCGTCACGGGTCTCTGTCGACACGCGAGCATCGAGCTCCTTATTCATCTCGTCGGGCGTAAAGGCCTTCTTTTCCTTGGGTGCACAGGCTGCATATAGAAAGGCCAAAGACAGTAGAAGAACAAAAAAGGATAAGCGAGCGGAGAGACGATTGCGCATAGTAACTCCAGGCCCCAATTATAGCACGCGAAAAATCCTCATATCTGCTACATCCGTATCAAATTTGCAGTTGCTCTTCAGGAGGCGTATGCTATTCGGATTATGTTTGCACATTATCCAAATCCACTCCCGGGAGGAAAAACCCCATGTTTCGATTGACGTTTCGCACCGTTGCGCCGTTGCTACTCTTCGCGCTTCTGTTCGGTTTCGCCGGCGCCGTTCAGGCTCAAGAAGTGAACAATGAGCTGAAAGGAAAGGACTTACGCTGGCTCGAAGAGGAAGTGGCGCCCATCATCACCGTTGAGGAAATCGATGTCTTTCGGGCCATTGACAAGGACGACCGCAAGCTCTTCAAGGAGATCTTCTGGAGCCGCCGAGATCCTCAGCTGAACACCAAGGACAACGAGTTCGAAGAAACTTTCAAACAGCGCAGGAAAACGGCTGAAAAGCAATACGCGGTAGGCAGCGTAAAAGGCTACGCCACGGACATGGGGAAGGTCTTTATCCTTCTCGGTGCCCCCACGAGCACCGAGGGTTCGGGACCCGATGCCACTTGGCACTACGACCCCAATGCCAAAGCCGGTCTCCCCGACGGATTGACGCTCAAATTCGCTGGCGGGAAGCTGGAAGCCTCCGAGGACGTTCAAAAGACTCTCGAGCTCGCTCGGAATCGGCTGGTCACGAATCCCACAGTGATGTACGTCAGGTCAATGGAAGGCAGGCTTCTCGAGCCCAGGAAGAGCGACCCCAACAGTCCCGCCAACAAGGTCTTGACGGCTCTTCGGGAAACGAAGGCGACGGCTGCTGACGTTCCTTTCGAGACTTCTTTCGCATATTTCCGAGCCTCCGCAGGCCAAATCTATGTTCCCATTTTGTACGAAATCGATGACTCCACGATCACCTGGCAGGGCGACACGGCCAACGTCTCCGTTTTCGGTCTCGTCGAGAACACCGAAGGCTTCCCGATTTACCAATTCGATGAGCCGACCGAGCTCAAGAAGGCAACGGATGGTCGCACCTTGGCCGAAGTTCCCATACAGCTGCAACCCGGTAAGTACACACTTTATACGGGCGTTAGGGACGATCAGACCTCGACCGCCGGCACAAAGATCGAGGAACTCGAAGTACCGGATTACTTTGCCGGTGACTTTGGGATGTCCTCCGTCGTTGTTTACAACCACGCCCAGGAAACGGCGGAGCAGGCCGGAGTTCCAGGCCACGCTTTTCAGTTCGGGACTGTGAAATTTCAGCCCGCTCACCATTTCACCAAAGAGGATAGCATCGGGTTCTTCTTCTTCATTTACGGACTAGGCAACGTAGGTGGAGCGCCGAACATCACCGGACAGTACATCTTCTTTTTGAACGGTGCGAGGAAGGGAGCTACCAAGGACGAGCCGCTCCAGGCCAACGATAAGCAGGCGGTCGGCAATGCCGAGATCCCGTTAAGTGGATTCGAGCCCGGTACTTACAAGTTGCGCATCAAGATCACGGATCATGTCCTCAACAAATCGTTGAATGAGGAAATCGAGTTCGTGGTGGCGGGCGAAGCCGAGACCCAGTAGGTTCTGGTCTCAGGATAGGAATTCTATCTTGACGGACAGGCAGTTTCGTAGATGAAACTGCCTGTCTTTTTTTATGCTGCCACCTTGGCAGGAGTCTCGGTTTCAGCGAGGACCTCCAATCCCTTTTCAAGAATCGGGTCGCCCACTCTATCCTCCGCGTACAGGCCTTCGTCGACTTTGACGGAAGGCTCGATCCCTTCACCGAGAAGTGGCTTTTCGTCCGGCGTGAAGTACTGAGACACCGACAACACGAGTGCAGCCCCATCCCCCAAAGGAATGGTCTTCTGGACGGCACTGCGTCCGGAGGTTTGACCACCTACGAGCTCCGCCCGTTTGGCATGGTGAAGGGCGCTCGCCATAATCTCGGCGGCTCCCGAGCTCGAACGGTTCACCAGCACGACCATTGGCCCTTCGAACACGACGCGACCGGTGGCCAGATTGAGATCGGTTTTCTCACCGCTTCGGCCCTGAAGGCGCGCCGCAACACCACCGGAAACAAATAGCTCGGCCACGCGAACGCCGTCCTCCGCCATCCGACCGAAACTGTTGCGGATATCCAGCACCAGGTCCTTGGCCCCTTGATGCACCAACTGCGCCACACCGTTCATCACTTCTTCTTCCACACCATCGCGGAAAGAGGCAATGTGGATGTAACCGATTTGATCGGGCAGCATCTTGTACGCCACGGGAGGAGTAGGATTCTTTTCGCGCTCCACCTTCACTTCGAAGGGATCGGGCTGGCGGCCTCGAATCACCATGAGACGGCTCTCGGATCCGACGGCACCCCTCAAGAGAGACTCGCCGACGACCACATTGACCTCGCGGGTGTTGATACCGTCAATGGATTTCAGGAGATCGCCTGGCTTCAACCCGGCCTGTTCTGCGGGAGAATTGGGTAGAACGGCTACGACTTGCAGGTAGTAGCGCTTGACGACCTCGACTCCAATTCCCGCCCTTTTCTCCTGTCCGAGGTTTTGAGACGTTTCGTACTCATCCGGGGTCAAATAGCAGCTGTCGGGATCGAGAGCATCCATCATGCCTCGGATAGCGCCTTCCATCACCGTGTCCATCTTTACGGGCTCAACATAATTGTTGAGTACCAGTGTGAGAACATCCTGGAAAACGGTTAGGTACCGATACGCGGACTCTTTTGCCAAAGCCTTCCCAAGAAAACCACCCAAAATGGCGTAGGTAACGATGGGAAGCGACAAAAAGAGGATGAGGTATCGGGCACGAATCTTTTTCATATTAGTGTAAGCCTCCAAAGGGGTCTCATTGTATTGTGACGCTCCGATGGTGTGGCGTCAAGGACTGTCGGTTGCCCGGCGTTTCTCTAGGGATGCGGCTCGGGTTAGCCATCCTGCGGGGTCAACCGGTTTGCCGTCTTCACGGATCTCGAAATAGAGGCTGGGACCGGTTAGCGAGCCGGTATCTCCGACCAGGGCCACTTCGTCACCTCGATAGACGATGTCCCCCTCTTGAACCTTGAAATCCGAAAGGTGGCCGTAGAGGCTGTAAACGTTCTTGGGATGACCGATGATCAACAGCTTTCCGTAGCCCTGAAACCAGGACGCGAAGGCCACCTGTCCATCGTAAACGGCTGTCACGGTGGCGCTCAAGGGGGCTTCGATCTCGATCCCGTTTTGCACCGTCACCGTCCGGAACCGTGGATGGTAGTGCTTCCCGAAGTGGGTCCCCACCTTCCCGTTCACAGGCCAGCCCAGCTCACCTCGAAACAGCCGGATAGGCAGAAAAACCGGGTCCAGCTCGGGGGGCTCCCCCTGAGCCAGCCGGCTCACGAAGTTGCCCAGCTTTCCTCGGGCATCCTCCAACTCGAACGCCAAGGTCTCCGCCATCTCGCGGCGCTCGTAGATTTCCGCAAGGAGGGTCTCTTTAGTGGTTTTTTGACGCTCCAGCGTCTTGGTCGTGGCTTGAAGCTGATTTCGCTTTTCGAGCATCTCCTTGGTACGAACCAGGAGTCTTGATTTGTTCACTTCCAAGGCTTTTTGATCGTTCAAGAATCGGCTGATTTTCACACCATCCGCTCGAGCCAGACGGGAGACGTAACGATAAGCTCGGGTGAGCTCGCTGGGTTCCTCGACGGAGAGAAGCAGACGTACATAGCTCAACTGACCCAGCTTGTAGAGACTTACCGATTGATGGGAGAGGTAGGGCCTCAACGTTTGGATGGAAGACTCGAGGACCTGGATTTGCTTCAAGAGAGCATCGACTTCGCGGTAGCCGCAATCCAGCTCGAGCTTCATGAGCTCGAGCTCTTCGTGGGTGTACCTGATTTGAACTTCTAGTCGGTGGAGCTCACCGAGCAACGTCGTTTGCTTGTCGTCGAGTGAACCGAGCTCCTCCCCCAAAACGGCCAGCCTGTCATTGATGAGTCGAAGCTTAGCTTCCTCGGCCGCGAGGCGATCTTCGACACCGTCGGCGGCCTCCTTACCCGGCGCTCGAACCGCCAGAAGCGTTAGGGCGACCAGAACCGCACAAACAGCCCACCCAGAAGACGGGCATCCGGCTCTCTTCATTTTGCTCAAGATGGTTCTCAGATAACGTTGGCTAAGATGCCTCAATTATAAGATATTTTCGCCAATAGCGGAACGATCTTGTCAAAATCCAGCTCGCCCGGGCTCCCCCAACACCCTATGAGAGCTCGAGCGTTTTGACGCATTTAGCCCAATGTGTATACTAATTTCCTCGGTGTGAGACCATGCGATATATGGGCCTGGACGTCGGCGACAAGAGAATTGGTATTGCCCTCTCTGACGAAGGCGGTGTGATCGCCTCCCCCACGGAGACGTTTTATCGAGACGGACTGAACGCGGATATCGACCGACTGGTCGAAATGGCTTCGAGCGCGGGTGTGGGCGAGATCCTCGTAGGTATGCCCGTCTCGATGGACGGGAGCTACGGCCCACAAGCTCAAAAGGTGATGAAGTTCGTCCAGGCCCTCAGCAAAAAAACAGAGATTCCAGTCGTTCCGTGGGATGAGAGACTCACCACTGTAGCCGCAGAACGAGTCCTCTTGGATGGAGACGTTTCGCGGAAACGTCGGCGACATGTGATCGACAAGGTCGCGGCGGCTTATATGCTGCAGGGCTACCTCGATTTCAAAAGCCAAATAAAGAAATGAGGGTCGTCGCCTTGCTGCTCGTGCTAGTTGCTCTAGCCGTGGCGGCGCTGGGCGGTCTCGCCTACTACGGCTATCAGAAAGCCCATCAGCCCTATAAAGGTTTTTCGGAAGAAGAAATCTTCACCACCGTTTCTCCCGGAGCATCGAGCACTTCCATCGCGCGGGCCCTCGAGAACAAGGGAGTCGTGGAGGATTCCGACCTCTTCTTGGCGGCACTTTGGTACCGTCGCGCGACTCAGCGTCTGCAGGCGGGCGAGTATCGATTCTCCCGACCTGCCTCGATATTCGAGGTGATTGACCGTTTAGTCCGCGGCGATGTGTTCTTCTTGTCGGTCACCATACCCGAGGGACTGACACTGGCGGAGACCGCAGCGCTCTTCGAGGAAAAGGGGCTCGGTGACACACGCGAACTGGAGGCCGTCTTCAGCCAGACCGACCTCATCGACTCTTTGGACAGCGAAGCGTCGGACCTCGAAGGCTACCTTTTTCCGGAAACCTACCAACTGCCCCGCCGGCCGAGCGCCGAGGACATCGCCCGTGCCCTGGTGTCGCGCTTCAAGAGTGTTTTCAACGAGGAGAGACGCGACAAGGCCGAAACGCTCGAGCTAACGGCTCGGGAGCTCGTCACATTGGCATCCATCGTAGAAAAGGAAACCGGGCAGGCCGATGAGAGGCCGATCATCGCGTCCGTGTTTTGGAACCGCCTACGCATTGGGATGCCGCTCCAATCGGACCCGACCGTGATCTATGCCTTGAAAAAGGAGGGGAACTACAACGGCAACCTACGCAGGTCGGATCTCGAAATGGAATCGCCTTACAACACGTACCGGCATCGGGGATTTCCCCCCGGCCCTATCGCCTCTCCCGGCTTGGGTTCCATCGACGCGGTCTTGAATCCACCGGACACCAAGTACCTCTATTTTGTGTCCAAGAACGACGGCTCGCATCATTTTTCTAACACGCTTGCGGGAGCACAACAACGCGGTCCGGAAGTACCAAATCGAGTTTTTCCGGAACCGTAGGCGGAAGAAAAAGACAAGCCGCGAATGACCCCAAGGCTCAAATGAACGCGAATCGTCTACAGGCTTCGACTTTCTTGGCCCACCTCACCGCATGACTTCCAGGAAGATTGGCCCGACACTCCTCCTCCTATTCCTCTACGTCGTACTGACGTTGGTCTTCACTTATCCCCTTGCCCGGCACTTCGGCACGCACCACGTCGGAGAAGACGGTGGGGATGCACGAGTGTATCTATGGAACTACTGGTGGGTCGACAAAGCGATGACCGAGCTCGGTACGAATCCCTTCGAGACGGACTACATTTTTCACCCCGTGGGAATAGGGCTGTCGCTTCATACCCTCAGTTTCTTTCAAGGGATGGTCTTTGTACCGTTGAAGAGCCTTTTTGGCGCCGTCGCTGGTGCCAACCTCGTCATCGTTTGGACGTTCCTCGCTTCCGCGCTGGGAATGTTCGCATTGGCTCGATACCTGGGTGCGTCCCAATGGGGCGGCTTTCTTAGCGGAGCCATTTTCGCGTTCTGCCCCTACCGCCTCGCTCGTCTCGCCGGGCATTATGATCTTCTAGGGACGGAGTGGTTTCCCCTGTTTACGTTGGTTCTCTTGCGAGCTCTCCGGGAAACCTCGTGGAAACTTGCATTGCTTGCCGGGCTTCTTGCCGCTATGTGCGGATACACTTCTCTCAGCTACCTGGCCTTTCTCACCTTTTGGACACTTCTCATCGTTACTTGGGAAGTCTGGAAGAAGCCGTCTCAGCGGTGGACATACCTAGGTCGGGTCGCGGCTACAGGGGCCGTTGCCACCGTCGTGCTTCTACCTCTTTTCATGCAGACCTATCGCGACCTCAGCCGCTGGAGCTATCCACCCTACCCGGGCTCAGATCGATACGCCGCCAATGTGGCGGCTTATCTTGTTCCAGGGCCACAATCCAATCTGCTAGGCGAAACCTTAGGCAAAGGCTTCGACTCCAACCTAACGGAAACGACGGTTTTCCCGGGCTACCTCGTCTTGCTTCTGGCGGGCTTCGCGTTCTTTCGCAAATCCAACCGATTTTGGGCTGTCGCGGCGGTTGTGTTCTTCGTTTTGAGTCTTGGAGACACACTAAAGATCGGAAGCTGGGAACCCGGCATCCCACTCCCCTTCGCCCTTCTGGAGCACCTACCACTACTGCACCACCTACGGGCGCCCTCTCGATTCTCCATTCTTGTCATGCTCTCGTTGGCCGCACTTGCAGGCCTTGCATGGTCGGCCTGGCTCGAGCGCATCCGACGACCGACTCTCACGGGAGTATTCACTCTTGCGGTCTCTGTCATCTTGGTGGCGGAGTACATTGCCATCCCTGTTCCCGTCTTCGCCGCCGGTGTCCGGCCGCTTCACGATTTCATAGCGGAGGATCCGGGAGATTTCACCGTGGTCGAGATTCCCGGTGTCGAACAGGTTCCCGGCCATCTCATGTATCACCAGACGGTGCATGGAAAACGGATCTTCATCGGCACGGCGGCACGCGTACCGAGCGAAAAATCCGACTACTACTTTGGGCTGCATCTCGTCCGCCCCCTGGTAGACCTACGCAAAGGTAGGATCCAGCTCACACCTGTTCTATTGGAGCAGGAAAAGCGGCTCGCTCCCCTGGTGGCTCGCTTCCTCCACATCCGCTACTTCGTCGTCGACCGGGGATACGCAAAACGCGGCGTCCTGGATTTCTTGGAACAGGTTCTCCCAACGGACAGGGTGAGGGAAGATGAGGACCAAGTGTTGCTACGCGTGAGAGAAGACGCGTTACCGGCTATTCCTCACTCCATCGATCCCGGTGCCACGGAGTCGCGGATGTACTTTGAAAGCGGTTGGTCCAGGCCGGAAGAAGAGGGTGACCAGCGCTTCCGTTGGGCCAACAAACGCTATTCCACCGTCCTTTTGCGCCGGCCCTCGCCGACGGTCGACGAGCTCGTGCTCACCATCTCTTCCATCGAAACGGTGACGCAGGAAGTGACGGTTCACTTCGGCAACGTACACCTGGGAAATGTCGACCTCGAGCCGGGATGGAACGAGCTCCGATGGAAACTCCCTCCGCAGAAAAAGACCGTCGAACGTCTCGAGCTTCGCTGGTCCTCAATTGCGGTTGCCTCGCCGCAAGACCCAAGACGCCTCGCCGCCCGGATCGCCTCGATCCGCTTTGAGTGATATATTTCTCGTCGTCCGCCTTCGCCGAGGCTTCGGCGAGACCCTGCCGAAGCGCGAAGCGCACGGACGCGGGCCGGCCGAGGAGTAAGGCAAATGAAATATCTCTTTGGGACTTTTCTCGCCGCAGTGTTCTTGTTGCCTGCAAGTGACATCTCAAAAAGTGATTTCCCCAAAGTCATGAGCATCCGGGAACAGATGGAGACCGTCAACCGAGTCACGAAAACGCGACTCGACGAGCTCCTCCCTCGAGTCATGCGGGAAGCCGACTTCGACATGTGGCTCCTCATCTCTAACGAGGATAACTACGACCCCGTCTTCAAGACCATGATCCCTTATGATTCCTGGTGTCCCATCACACAGATCCTCGTCTTCTATGACAGGGGGACGGACAAGGGTGTGGAGCGCCTGAACGTTTCCCGCACCAATATGGGAGGACTTCACGACAACGCCTGGGATTCTCGGGCGTGGGATCTGGAAAAGAAAGAAAGTCAGTGGGACGCCCTGGCGAGAATCATTCGCGAGCGGGATCCGAAGCGGATCGGCATCAACGAGTCGGACGTCATCTGGGCCGCGGATGGCCTGACGGCATCTCTCAAGGAAAAGCTCGTGGCCTCGATCGGTTCCGCTTACGCGGAGCGACTGGAGTCGGCTGAGGAACTGTCGACACTGTGGCTGGAGACGCTTCTCGACGAAGAGATCGACCTCCAGGCCGCAGGAACTGCGATCTCACACGCCCTCATCGCCGAGACTTTTTCCAACAAGGTCATCACTCCGGGGGTGACGACCACCGACGACCTCCGCTACCACTACTGGCAACGTCTCAGAGACCTCGGCCTAAAAAGAGCCTTCTTGCCCTTCTTCAGCATCAGAGGGCGAGACCCTGAAGTCGAGAAGATGTATGGGAGGAGTGAGAACATCATTCGGCGGGGCGACTTGCTTCACTGCGACGTGGGCGTCGTCTACCTACGCTACAACACGGATACGCAAGAATGGGCCTATGTGCTGCGCCGTGGCGAGAAGGATGTCCCGGAAACCTTCAAGAAGATGATGGCCGAGGGTAATCGACTCCAGGACATCTACCGCGGAGAGTTCAAGACGGGGCTGACCGGGAACCAGATTCTTGCCAACGTTCTCACCACGGCCAAAGCCGAAGGCATTCAACAACCCAGAGTCTACTCCCACTCTCTCGGATACTACCTTCATGAGCCCGGTCCCCTCATCGGTCTTCCTTGGGAGCAGGTCGACACCGGCGGCCGTGGTGAAGTCAAGCTGGTACCCAACAGCATCTTCACCGTTGAATTGAGTGTCACCATGCCGGTACCGGAATGGAACGACAAGGAGTTCAGGCTAGGGCTGGAGCAGGCGATCGCCTACACCGAAGACGGTGTCTATTACCAAGACGGCCGGCAGACAGAGTTTCATATCGTTAAGTAAGATCGCTCTGGTTTAGGGTGAGAATCCCGGGGGGTGCTGCGCTCTCAACAAAGGATGGCCGTCTACTTTCTCCTTCCTACTAACTTGCCCGGGCAGGGGCACGGGCGAGGGCACGGGCACGGGGCATTCGCAAGGAGTCAGTTGCTGATGCAGTGAACGTCCCAGCCGTGCGGATGCTTCCTACTTTCTCTTACAAGTGGGCTCCGCCCACAGTAGACTCGAGGGCGGAGCCTATGTTTAACAGTGCCGATACTTGCTCCACTCCCAGTCGGTGACGACTTCGTTGGCGTACTCTCTCCACTCCTTACGTTTGGTCGCCAGAAAAGATTCGACGATCTCCCGGCCGAGGGCTTCCTGGATGACGGTGTTTTGTTCGAGTGCATCGAGCGCCTCTTCGAGCGAGGTCGGTAGGGTCTCGATCCCGTATTCCTTTATCTCGTCCTCCGTGAGCTTGTACATGTCCTCTTTCCTCGGCTCCGGAGGAACCAACGCCCTGTTGATGCCATCGAATCCTGCAGCAATGAGTGCGGCAAGCAGCAAATAGGCATTGGTCGTCGCATCAGCGGACCGGAACTCCACAGCAGCTTTTTGTGGGTCTTTGAACATGGGAACTCGGAGCAGCACCGTGCGATTCATGAAACCCCATGTGATGTAGACCGGCGCTTCGTGATGCGGCACCAAACGCTTGTACGAGTTCACCGAAGGATTGCCGAGTGCCGTGAGGGCCGGAGAATGCTCGATGACACCGGCAATGAACCTCCTCGCGGTTTCCGACAATGAACCGCTGTTGTCGTCACCGAAGAGGTTCTTGTCTCCCTCCCATAGTTGAATATGACAGTGCAGTCCGTTGCCTGCGGCACCTGAGAACGGTTTCGGCATGAACGTCACGCCGATGTCCTCTTTCATGGCGACGGTCCTGGCCAGGTTCTTGAACAAGAGGAGGTGGTCGCCCATGCCTCGAACATCGTCATAGTCGATCTCGATTTCCTGCTGTGCTTCGCCGGCTTCGTGATGAATCACGCGGGCTCGCATACCGGCCTGTCGGACAGCCTTCGCCAAAGTCAGCAACATCTCCGCGCTGAGCGTTGCCGGATAGGTTTCGGCATATCCACCGGTGTCGAACGGTAGTCCCTCACGGGTGAGAAAATGGAATTCGGGCTCGGTTTTTACTCTAACCGTGTATTTGTCCCCGAGAAGCTTCTCGACCACGGCGTGGAGGGCGCCCCGGCTGTCGCGAGGATGAAAAGAGCCCCCTCTCGGCTCGACCTTCTCTTTGAAAAAGCACATCACCGCAGCCGTTCTCGGCGTCCTGAAAGGCAGCTCGAGCAGGGTCGCCGGATCCGGCTCGAGACGCAGGTCGGATTGCTCTACATTGGCGAGACCTGCCACCGAGCTTCCGTCCAAGCTCGTACCCTCCACCAACACCGGATCACGGGAAAGCTCATCGAGGGTCTCCGCGGGCTCACAGGGCACCGTCATGCTCTTCAATCTGCCCAAGATATCGACGAATCGAAGTTCAACATAATCAATGGTTTCGGGCATAAATGTCTCTCCTAGCAGCACATGATCCAAGTCCTCGGCCCAACGCGCCTCTCATTATGCGCGATTTGGCCTTCCCGAATCTATTCATCCCCCTTCCAAATATCTGTCTCGTGGTCCAAATCTTCTCCGCAACACGTGACTGCAGACCTTTTTTCTGATTTAATAGGTGACTGTGTGGTTCGTTCGTCTCGTCGTCTCGGTCAGATTTCGAATAAGGAACATTATGGGTCCTTTCTCGTAAATCTACATTGAGACTACTTAGAGAGGGTTGAGTTGAACTTACAAGTGGATTCAGTGGGAGACGTGAAGGTGATCCGGGTCAGAGAGGAGCGCCTGGTTTTCCAGACACTGAGTGCCTTCACGGACAACATAGCTCGCCTCATTGAGGAAGGCTCCAAGAACCTGGTCATCGACCTATCACAGGTCCAGTACCTGGACAGTGCTTCCATTGGCGGCCTGGTCGACCTCTATCGGCAGGCTTCCGACCGAACGGGCTCCCTCAAGCTGTTTGGACTCCAGGAACGCGTCGAGAGGATGGTCAGCCTCGTCGGTGTTCACAACCTCATCGACATCTATCGCGAAGAACAATCCGCTCTGGACAGCTTCCCGCCAACAACCGTCAATTAGATTGGCAAGCACTCAAGTACTCAAGTACTCAAGCAGTCGAGAATGGCCTTGTTGCGGCTTCGCCGCGGCATCCGGATGTAGTCAAAAACATGTGGAAATCAAAGGCGACGGGTCCGTCCATTTATCGGCCGGGTAGAATCCAGACGAAGTCGATCCCGATACCTTCGGTTCCCTTTCCATTGCTCTCGAGCCGCAACAAATGAGTCCCTCGCGTGAGCTCCATCTCTTGGGACTTGAAGTTTCGGGACAATGTTCGAAAGGGCACAGCCAAGTCCACCGACTCCAGCTCTTGGTTGAAGACGAGAGGGACGTCGCCCAACTTCGCCTTGAACGAGCCGGCGCCGGGATATTGCGCTGCGGTCAACACAATGAGATAGCGCCCCTCTTCGAGGATGGGGAGTTGAAACTCCAGCGAATCGCCGGCCTGGAGGGGGTGCCACACGAGCAGACGTCCGCCGGCCCACATGTCACCCTTCGCGAGGTCGATCGGCACGTCGCCTTCTGCAAGCTCCTCAGCTTGATAGAAAACGGCCTTTTCCGTTAGCTTGCGGCCCACAGGCATCCAGCTCTCGGGCAACCTCAGCGGACGGACATCGGCATCTTTCACCAGCATGTGATCGTCAGAGATTTCGGGAGTGCCGTAGTAATAGGCGATCCGTGCGTACGAAAATCCGGAGACGGGCTCGTGGCTAAAGAGCTCCATGAAGAAGTCGAAACGTTCGTGGAACGGCATATCGTCGAGGATCTGCCAGCGATAGTTCGTGACGAAACCTCGATTGGCCGGACCGTCATTCCGCGGCTGGCCGCAGTAAGCATGAGTGAAGATGCGGCTCGAAGACCAAGCATAGTTGAAGTAGTCCTCCGAGCCGGTTCCAAACGTCGAAGGCCTCGAGTCGTCATCGACGAAGATTTTCTCGTCTCCTTCCCCCACCAGTTGCCCCAGGAAGAAGGAACCGCTGTCGGGTTCATGAGGAGCGCCGTCGCCCCGACGAAGGTGCCCTTCCCTCTCGCAAGAACGTAGGGGATGTCTTGAACAACGCTGTCCGAAGCGAGGAGGTCGTGATCCACACGCCATCGTGCGCGGAAATGAAGAGATCGACCATCCTTCCACTCGTAAGCGACGGGAACTGCGGATCCAGTCAAGGTCACCGTTTGTCCACCTCTATTCTCGATGAACACCCGCGCATTCTTCTGAAACGGCATAAGGAAACGGCAGACCATGGTGCCGTCGGGAAAGACCGTGAACGGTAGAGAATCGTAGGGATTGATCCCAGGCGCCGCCCCGAAAAAGTCGCCGATCGGAGCTTGTACTTGCCCGTGGGGTGCACCATCGAAGGCGATGTTCAGGATCACCTGACGAAGCGCCTTGTCGACGTCGCGAGCTCGAATCTTCAGGGTGAGCTGCTCGATGGCTTTCTCGCCCTCGATCTCCAGCACTTCCTTCGTCTCGCCGGCCGCAACCGTGGATACGATCTCGAGGGCCGGCTCGTCCGACCGGACCTTCCATGACGTCTCGGGACTCCTCAGTACACGGGCCACGTGGTGGATATCGTTCGCGACCTTCGCCAAGTCTTCGGGGTGGAACGTTTGGACCTTCGCGTCGGAGCCGTAACGCCGGATCTGGACCTGATAGAAATGGAGCTCGTTCAAGTTTCCCCTCCACTCGATGCGGCACCGTTTCGCAAAGGGTATGGGGTAGTAGCCGGCGGACGCCTGGCTAAACGTCCCGTCGAGCCCCTCATCAGAGGGCGCGAGCGCTTCATAGGCTCTTTGGAAGAAAGCCTCCGCTTCACCGTCGTAGAGCGGCTCCTTGGATCCATCCAGATAAACCTGGACGGTTCCTACGATTCGAGCCGTCCAGAGCCGAACGATGGCTCCCGGCCCCTCGACATCACAGATGAGGTACCTTCCGATTCCATCCTTGTCCGGCGGCTGAAGCACTTGTTCGAAACCCGGTATGGGTTCTTGGCCAAACCCGTCGCTATTGGCGAACCAACCCGGCTGGGAAGGCACTACACTTCTCCGGTCGAAGGAAGAAAACTGCACCGTCTTGTACGAAGGCTGGGGGAACTCCGCCAATCGCTCGAGATCGATCATCTCTTGGAGCAGGGATCCCGTCGTGACGGTCTCGGCAAACGAGCCTCTCACCGACACCAGCAGGATGCACGTCATTAAAAGAGCTCTCATAGGTACCTCTCCAGGAAACGCCTCAGGTTTCTTCGGCAGGTTAAAGCCCGTTTGAACCACTTCACAAAGGAAGCCATTTGAGTCGGGTGCGTCATGAGATGGGCAATCCAGAGCTTTCCGGCGGGGCTCCTTTGAGTCCGCGAAGAGCGGGGTCCAATGGGAAAAATCCTCGTCCACTGTATCCAACACGACGCGCACCATGAGGCCAGGTATCTCGCGGCGCTTGGACTCCTCGAGGATCGGAAATCCTTCCATTTCAACAATGGCGGCACCGTACTTCTCACCGAGCGCCTGTTTCTCAACGGCGGACGCTACGACGTGATCCACGGTCAGCGCCGGTGCCGACACCGAAATCATCTCGCTATCGAGGGCCCGCCTTAGAAGCGACGTCGATGATGGGACACGAGGCGGAGGGTCACCCCCCTCGCAAAGCCCGATGACCTCGTCACAAGCCACGAGGTCTGCTGCCGCGACATCGGACCTCGTGCTTCCTCCGAAACCTGCGACGAGAACCTCATCCACTCGGGACGATTCGAAGACGTTTCTGGCGCGAGCCAAGGCATTGTCTTTCCCATGCCGGTCCTCACGAAAAGAACACCGTCCGCCTTGCGAACCACTCCAACAGACTCCACCAGGGTTGGAATGAAACAAACGAGGCGAGACTCGGTGCCCTTCATGCGTCGAGCGGCATCATACCACTACCACCCCTGGATAGCGGGAACCCGTCATGACTACAATACGTACAAATCAGTGAGGTAACTATGCACGCCATCACCTTCATCTCCTACCTGTTTCTGGGCCTCGCTCCGTCTCAAGACCGAGCGAGCGACATCGATGCCTTCATGGAAAAGGTGCTCGAGAGAAGAGACATCAACTGGGACGATTTCTACAACTACACCTGCCGCGAACGAGAGACCCTCGAGGTCGAAGGGTCACTCCAGGCGGTACCGATGCAGGGTTTCCTCCGCGAGCACATGTGGTTTGTGCGTGACGGCTATCTCGTCAGAAGCCCAATGTCCATCAACGGTGTCAAGATCTCACGAGAGGACCGGGATCGAGCGGAACGCAAGTGGATCGAGCGTGTCAAGAAACGCGAAGAAAAAGAGGGAGTCGACCGCGACCGCTTCTTTGGCTTCAAGTTCGAGCCCGGCAACTACTACTTTGCAGGACGACGGGAGTTCGAAGGCCGAGAGGTGGTCGCGGTGGAGTACTATCCCGAGACCTTCTTCAGCGATGAAGAGGAAGAAGACCCCGAGGACGAGGAAATCGAAGAAAAGCTCAACAAGGTCTTCCTCATCACCATGCTCGTCGATCCCACGGAGCACCAGATCGTCCAGATGACTATCGACAACGTGGGCTTCGATTTTCTTCCGGGGGGCTGGCTGGTTCGGATCGGTACCATCGAGGCCTCGATGACCATGCACCAGCCGTTTGGCGACATCTGGCTCCCCAGAGACATCACGGCTTACGGAAGGGTCACGACCGCCGCCGGTGACCTGGCCGTTCGCTACAGGATGGCGTTTCAAGACTATGCCATCGCTGAGACTAAAGCCAGGTACCGCTTTGCGCCTCTTGGCACGGTAAAGCAACAACCATGACAGGGTTACGCAGGACACTTTGCGGGGCGCTCGTTTTGGCGCTTTCGTGCGGCATCGCCCAGGCCCAAAAGGAAATCGAAACCATCCGTGTTCACGGGAACCACACCATACCCGACCAGGAGATTCTGAGTATCGCAGCCGTTTCTCCCGGCGATAAGCTGAGTGACTCCTCGGTCGATGAGATCAAACAACGCCTCCTAGACAGCGGCCGATTCGACACGGCGGAAGTGCGGGTCCGGTATCGGAGTCTCGATGAGAGCGGACCCGTTTCATTGGTGATCATCGTTCGCGAGGGCAAATCTGTGCCGAGCCGTTTCATGGTCGGGCCCATTTTCCGCTTCTCCGACGAGTACGGCGTCACGGCGGGGGCCAACTTTGCAGTGGTCGACCTGGTGACGGAAAGCGGCCGGGTGTCCTTTCCTTTGAGTTGGGGAGGGACACGCCAAATTGCCGCGAAGGTCCTTTTCCCGGTTGGTGAATCCGAGCGCGGTCAAGTCGTTCACAACCTCCTTTTCGATATCAACCGGTACCGTGAGGTCAACCCTCATTTCGATGTTCCGGACAATCGCTTGGTCGTAGGGGGCGGCCTTCAATCCCGCTACCGACTCTTCAGCTTTGGTGCTCGAGGCGACTGGACGGACACAAGCTTCGGAGAGTTGGACGAGAGCTTCATCACGGCAAGTGCTAACGTCGCTTTCGACACACGAGTCGACGAGATCGTTCCGGGGGACGCCATCTATCTCGGCGTCGAGTGGGAACGTCTCTTTTTCCGTACCGGAGGGAATCGAGCGGACGTCAATCGCTATAGCACCGACTTGAGGGGATACAAACATATTTACGGTCCGTTCCACCTCGCGGGTCAGTTCTACTACAACCCCGCGAGTGGCCCACTTCCGCCTTATGAAAAGCCCTTTCTCGGTGGCGGTGCCACGTTGAGGGGTCACAAGCCGGGTCAGTATGTCGGTGACAATATGGCTCTAGCGACGGTGGAGCTACGATTGGCCGCAACCCGTCTGCTTCAATTTGCTCGCGTGGGACTCTACTTCTTCTATGACACGGGAACGGCTTATGACTACGGAGACAAGCTCGGTGACGCTACTTGGTATGAAGGTGCCGGAGTAGGCGGCTTCTTCCGCGTTTTCTTCATTACGGTCCGAGCCGACGTTGGCTGGAACCTCCGGGGCGGCACACGCTTTCATATCGCATCGAAGATGAAATTCTGATCCGCCTTCGCTTCGCCGCAATAGCGACTAGGCGACGCTACGGCGAGACCTCGCCGAAGCATTTATGCCCAGGCGGGCGTCCGGGCATGGTCTCTCCCCGATTTCCAAGTTCCTGGGTGTGTCGATAGAATGCAGTCTTTCGGAGCAACTTACTTTGCACACTCATCATTATCGTTGGCGTGAGCTCGGGGCTTTCGCCGGCTACCTGGCGGGCGCGGTGGTGTTCACCTATCCACTGCTACCCAACCTCCGCCGCGCCGTCACCGACCACTTCGACCCATTGTTGGATGCTTGGGCTCTTTCTTGGGTAGCGCACCAACTGCCTCGCGACCCCGTTCATCTATTCGACGCCAATCGGTTCTTCCCGGAATTGGGTACCCTTGCCTTTCATGATCCCATGATCGGCTTGGCGATTCTCGTTGCGCCGATCCAATGGGCATTCCACGAGGCCGTTTTAACCCTAAACGTCGCAATGCTCTTTGCGCTGGCGCTGTCGGGCTATGGAGCCTATCGCCTGGGAAGCTGGCTCACCGGCTCGAGGGCGGCAGGTGCCGTTGCTGGCAGTGTATTCGCCTTCAATGCCTACAGGTTGAACCACCTTTCGCACGTTCAGCTGCAAAACGCAGGATTCATACCGTTGCTCTATCTGTGTGTCAGCCGGTATCTGGAGGAAGGGCACGCACGGTTCGCCTTTGGCTTGGGTGTCTTTTTGTGGTTCGTATCCAGCTCTTGCGCTTACTACGGGGTGTTCACATGGATGTTTCTCGCTGTCGCGATTCCCTATGAGACATGGCGGACTTCCGCATTGAAGCGTCCTCGCAGATTGGCGGGACTGACACTTGCTCTGGTTTTGTCGGCAACGGCGTACCTGCCACTCGCAACTCCCTTCATCCGGCTGCAGCAAGAATTCGATTTCCATCGACCGGTCGAACGACTTCAGCGCGCGTCGGCTCGCCCTGGAGATTACCTGCGCTCCGGCTCTCATCTCCACCAAGCCGTCGGGTTGAGACCTCAGTCCCGCGGTCGAACGCTCTTCCCAGGACTGCTGGCCATCGCCCTGAGCGCGCTGGCCATTGTTACATTGAACCGAAGGACGGGCCTGTATCTGCTCATCGGTACGCTCGCCCTATGGGCTAGCCTTGGACCTTCATGGGGGCTGTACCGGATTCTCCATGCCGCCATGCCCGGCTTGAGTGGGGTGCGTTCTCCACCCCGTATTGCGATCTACGTCTTCTTTGCCGCAGCGATTCTAGCCAGCCAGGGGGCGGCATTCGTTCTCCGCCGCTTGCCGGGCAAGAGAGGCTACGCGGTCGCAACGATTCTGGCTGTTTTTCCGCTGATCGAGTCCTTCGGTGGACCCAGACCCTACACCTCCGCCCCGGAGCTACCGGCTGTCTATCAATGGCTCGCTGACCTGCAGGGGCCGGTTCCCATTGTCGAGATGCCCCTGCCGGAGGCGAGGCGTCAGCGCGACAACGCCGTTTACCTCTACTGGTCGACGTCGCATTTCAAGCCGATGGCCAATGGCTTTGCGGCGTTCGTGCCACCCGTCTACGTTGAGCTGGCACAGTCGATGACCGCATTTCCAGACGACCACGGAGTTGCCGAACTACGCCGTTTGGGATTTCGTTACGTCATTTTTCACAGAGATCGCTACCTTCGATTCCGAGCCGAGCAGCTAGAGAGCAGAATGAACGAACAGCGCGGTCTGAGAAGGGTGCACCAAACACAAAACGAGACGGTCTATGAGGTCATGGGATGGGCAAATCGGGAAGAGCTTAAATGAAACCACCCCGGCCTCATGGCGTGAAATTCCACCGCGCTTGGACCTGGTCCATTGCCGGGATAGGACTCTTATGGGCCGCACGAGCTGCCATGGATCCTCGCTACGCTAGCGTCTCTTTTTGGGGACCCATCTCGGTTGCCGGAGTGCTTCTAGCCGCGGCTCTCCTCAAAAAGCCTTGGAAACCTTTCATACTGCCTCTCCTGTTGGCGATCGTATTTGCGGTTTCCGCGCACATACCCGTGCACTTCAGAGCCGACTCCGCGCTCTACTACAGCTACTTGCGTTCGATGGCGTTCGATGGCGACATCGACTACTCGAACGAGTGGGAAACATGGGGATATGAAGTGTCCGTTCTAACTGAGGCCGGGATGCCCGCCAACGCGCAATCCGTGGGACCGGCTATCATTTGGAGTCCCTTCTTTGCTCTTGCCCACGTCTACGTCCGCCTGGACAACGCCCTGGGATCCGATCGGTATCCGGCAAATGGTTTCAGCGCGCCTTATCGTCGGTCGACGGCCCTTGGAACACTGACCCTTGTCGTCATCGGCGCCGTTTTGTTGACGCAGATGATGGCTCGCCGGCAAGGTTGGTCCGTCTCGGCGCTCGCCGTGGCGGGTACCGTCCTCGCTTCCCCCGTTCCGTACTACGCCTTTCTTGTGCCTGCCATGGCACATGGTGTGACTTTCGGTGTGGCAGCGATCTTTGTTTGGACGTGGGACAGGACTCAGAGAAAACCGTCTCTCACCTCCTGGACCGTACTGGGTCTCGTCTTCGGGCTATTGCTCCTCTGTCGATGGCAAGCTGCTTTGTACGGCTTCTTCATCCTGCTGCTGGTCTCGGAAATGATCGCTTCGCGCTCGGTCCGCATCCTGTGGTTACTTTCGAGTGCGGCAGCGTCGCTCGTCGTGTTCTTCCCTCAAGTGTGGGCGTGGAAAACCATGTATGGCAGTTGGCTCCTCGTTCCGCAGGGAGGACGCTTTCTAGATTGGACCGCCCCAAACTTGACCAACGTCCTGATCTCCGCCAATCACGGCTTTTTCAATTGGACTCCTTTGATGTTCTTCTGCGTCATCGGCTTGGCAATAGGTTTGCGGAAGGACCTCCCGCTCAGCCTGGGCGGAATCGCTGTGTTCTTGGCTACGGCGTGGGTGAACGGCAGCATCACGGGACCACACTGGGCAGGAGACGATGCATTCGGGCCCCGCCGTTTCGTGCTCATCGTGCCGTTGATGGCGGTGGGCATGGTTTGGTTTCTCGAGGCCGCCAAGCGAGTTATGGCCCGGGCGCCGATGCTCGCCCCAGCCGGACTCATTCTCATCATGGTCTTGTGGAACATCGGTTTCATCCACCATTTCCAAGCCCGCAAGTACCCGGAGGCTGCACCCCTCGAGAGGCTCGCGAACGACCAGGCAAGAAGTCTCCGCATCGCCGTTCAGGATTTTTTGGGCTGGATCGCGGGCGACGAGGGGCGGGCTCTTGCCTATAAGTTCTTCTCGGCCGAGTATTTCTACACTCGTTTCAACCGGAGTGGAACCATCAATCTCAGGAGGGCTGACGAGAAGTACTTGCTTCATGGATGGTGGACGGCCAGTCGGCGGACCGCGAAGAGGACATTTCGGCGGGCGCTCTTCCCAGAAGCCTGCGTCCGCATTCCCCTCGAAGAGCCCTTCGATTTGAGAGTGGCCATCGACCTCCGAGCACCGGAAGGGGTCAACCCACAAATCATGACCATCGCCGTCAACGATCAGTTCGTCAGCTCCTCGCCCATTCATCAAGAATGGGGACGCGTTTCCGTCGTGATTCCCGAAGACCATCTAGTCCCTGGAGAGAATGCCCTCTGCTTTCGGTTCAGCAATGCCCTGCCTGAAGAAGAAGGTAGAAGAGTGGCCGCGTACTTCGAGAAGATTCAACTACCGTAGCTCAGCTTGGGAACGGTTCGGAGTCGGAACAATTCCATCGAAATCACGTATTTAACGGTCAGGCAGGCTTTTTGGTATGATGGGCGGTTGAAATGACGCAACGAAGGAGTGATTGAATGACGCGGAAGAACGTACTACTCTCGATGGCCTTTGTAGTCCTGAGCTCCTCTTTTGCCTCGGCCCAGAAGGTCGAGATCACGCCCTATCTTGGATACCGGTTCGGTGGCGCCTTCACCAATAACGCGCAAGATGCCAGTTTCGACGTACAAAAATCCCTCTCATTTGGCGCGATTTTCGACTACAAAGTCTATGACTTCCTCATGGTCGAGTTTCACTGGAGCCATCAAGGAAGCACGCTCGAGGTGACCCAGGATGACCAGGCGCTCGACACCGACATCGGAATCGATAACTTCCATGGCGGAGTTCTCTTTCAGGGCGGGACCAAGGACCTCCAGCCGTTTTTCTTGGCATCCATGGGTGGCACCCGTTTTGGTTTCAACGACGGAGATTCTGCGACCAAGTTCTCTCTCGGTCTTGGCGTTGGAATGAAAGGCCTCGTCACAGAGCGTATCGGATGGCGAGTCGAGTTCCGTGGCTTCACAACTTTCACGGACATCGAAGACGAATACGAAGTCTGCGACGTCTGGGGATGCGCACAGGTGACCTCTACCAGTACGGTCTTTTGGCAAACGCAAGTCTTGGGCGGCGTTGTTGTAGCCTTCTAGAGCATCGGATCCACTCTCGTGGCTCGGCGGGCTGGGAAATAACTCGCTAGTGCTGCTACGGCAAGCAACACACCTGCGACGCCTCCAAACGTCATCGGATCGGTAGCGCTCATCTCGAACAGCATGTTCGATAAGAGCCTCGTGAGGCCGAAGGCATCCATATTTCTCAAGGTTCGCTTTTGACAACCGAGACACCATCTTGAGAAGATGAGGCCGCTTAGCCACCAAAGGTTTTCAAGAAAAGGTCCCTTAGATGTCTTAACCAAGGATCGGTTGAGGGATGTTCCGAATCAACAGATAGCGAAAGAAAGAATATCCCTTTCTACAATTCGATCAGGAGGTGACCTATGGCCCACCTGGTGTTGTTCTCTTTTCTCTCTCTGGTTTCCTCTGGATGGCTTTTCCTTCAGTCGACTCAACCCTGGGAATCGGACCCTGAAGTAGCTCGAGGCATTCAGCTCGTCGAGGAGGGCGACTACGACACCGCAATCGTCACCTTGGATCGCGCCGCGCGCCGTCTGGTGGAAAATCCCGAGCAGGCTCGCGTGCTTTCCTACACCTACCTCTATCTGGGCATCGCTTATCTAGGAAAGGGTCATGAGGCAGCGGCCAAAGCCCAGTTCCGAGAAGCCATCGGCCAGATCAAGGATTTATCTTTGAGTCCCGAGGAATATCCCCCGAAGGTCATCGATCTCTTCGAGGTCGCTCGCGAGGAGACTCGCGAAGCCACGCTCGAGCCTGAGGTGGAAGCTCCAGTTGAAGAAGAGGTGGTCACGCCCGAAAAAAAGGGTGGCTCCAAGATGCCCTTGATACTCGTCGGCGCGGGGGGAGCAGCCGCAGCCGGAATTGCCGTCGCCATGGCAGGAGGTGGCGAGACTTCACAACCCATTGAGCCGGTGCTCCCGCCGACACCGACGATGAAATCGGATGTCTTTCCCGGCATCCTGAACCGCGATCAAGCGGCGGTCGAGATCCTGGTGGGTCCAGGAGGAGGAGGACGCTGGGAGGCTCAGGTGAACTATACGAACCCCGAGGCACAAGGATTCTGGATGGAAATATATACCGAAGACGTTGCCTGGGTAACGGAGGGACGAGCCATGACTGCCAGCTCGTTCATCGCCGAGTGGCAAACGGAAGGCGGGCGCTTCTGGGTCAAGTTCGGTTTCGACCCAGGCCATCCCGGGCCCGTTCCGGGCAACTACGAGTTACGGGTAACGTATCCCGTCCCGTGAAGCCCGAGCACGCTCATGAAGTGCCCCTACTGCCAGACCGTCAACGACACGGCGGCAACGACGTGTGTGAAGTGCAACCAGGATTTGGCCGCTTTCACCATCCCCCGTCTGGACAATCTAAGACCGGGTTCCATATTCGATTCACGCTACGAGATCCTCGCTATTCTAGGTCGCGGTGGCATGGGAACCGTATACAAAGCCCGAGACATCGTCCTCGATGAATTGATGGCCATCAAAGTGCTCCGGGCCGACTACTCCTGGGACGCCAATATGGCGGAGCGCTTCAAATCAGAGATCAAGCTAGCCCGAAAGGTGCGCCACAAGAATGTATGCACCATTCACGACTTCGGGGAATTCGAGGGCCTACTCTACATCTCGATGGAGCTCATCGAAGGCATCGACCTCAAGAAAATATTGAAAGAGAAAGGAGCGCCTCTCGAACAGGAAGCATACGATCTGGCCCTACAGATCGCCAGAGGGCTAGAGGCCGTCCACGAGGCGGGGATCATTCACCGGGATCTCAAGGCCGCCAATACCATGCGTGATGCAAACGGTGTGGTGCGCCTCATGGATTTCGGTGTAGCCAAACAACATGGTTCGGGCAAGACGCTCACCACCACGGGCCAAGTCATTGGGACGCCGGAGTACATGAGTCCGGAACAAGCCCAAGGACACAAGCTCGATTTCCGAAGCGATGTCTATGCTCTCGGGATCTTGATCTACGAGTTGTTTACAGGTCGGGTACCTTTCCGGGGAGACACCCCCGTTTCGACCATATTGAAGCAAATCAATGATCCCCCGCCTCTATACGAACCCCGCTCGGCCGCGATCCCCGGCTCGCTGGTGCCGGTCCTTCGCAAAGCGCTCGCAAAATCCCCGACGGAACGCCACGGCTCGGTGCGAGAGCTCATCGACGAGCTCGAAGAGGCGAGAGAAGCCACGACTCGATCCCGGGCCGCACCTCCCACGGCCGTCTCAGAAAGACCCACCGTCCTTGCCCCCAACCCGAAAACAACTCGAGGGTGGTCGCGATATGTCATGGCGGCAGGAGCGGCCGTCTTGATGGTCACCGTTGCCTCATGGCTCTATTGGACGAGAGATGCACCGCCAAACAACATGACCGACTTTGTCTTGTCTACTTCGTCGACCACCATCCCCGCTGATTCAGCAATAGTCGTCGAGCCCGAAACGCCCGGGCCTTCCGTCCCTGCAACATCGAGCGTCTCCCCTGAATCAAGGATTGTTATGACGACCTCCGTGCGTCCACCTCCGAAGCCACCACCGACTACGACATCCATCGTTGCGACCAGCGTTGCGTCGACATCAAGTGTCTCATCCACCACCAGCACCGTCGTACCCGAATCGGGTTGGCTTCAAGTGGTCGTGACCCCGTGGGCCACAGTCACTCTGGATGGAAAACTGCTGGGTGAGACGCCGTTGGACAAGATGTCCCTCCCTGCCGGAAAGCACACCGTGATAGTTCGGCATCCCAACTACGAGCCCATAGAGCGAGAGGTTGCGGTTGTTGCGGATGAAACGAAGAAAGTTGTAGTGAACCTGCGCCGCGAAGGGGTTCGCAAGAAGAATTAGAGCGTTAGTGATCGGCGCTAGCCATCAATTCCCTATAAGCCAGCTGGTCTTCATACATCCGGTGGAAAACTCTATAGCGGGCATCGTGGTAACGCCCCACATCGGCTCCTGCAGGCTCTATCACTTTTTCCGCGCGGTTCATGGCTCCCATGCCGGCAACCACCGAAGGAAAATCGCCTGACGCCACCGCACCTAGAAGTGCGCTTCCAAGCAAGACGGCTTCCGGCTCGGACGGGAGAACGATACGACACCCCGTGGCATCGGCATGCTCTCTGAGAAAGACATCGTTTTTGGCAACCCCTCCACAGGCTAGAAGTGTATCGATAGCGTAGCCCTTGTCGTTCATGGCTTCGACGATATGGCGCGTGCCAAGGGCCAGTGCCTGCACGGTAGCGAGATAAACGAGCGCGAGAGCGTCGAAGCTACCGTCCAATTTCAAACCATGCATAGCGCCTCTCAAAGAGGCATCGGCTCGCGGCGAACGGTTGCCGTGAAAGTAGGGTAGTAGGTGCATCTCCGACGTTAGAGCGGCAGGAAAAGGCTGGCCTTTGGATAGCTCCTCGAGCCGTTCATTGAGGAGAGCGTAGATGGACGTTTCTTTCTTCTTCGCTTCGAGATCAAGTGCGGCGGCCCGAGCGTGTGAAAACACCACGTGGTCGATGAGCGCACCGGTCGCCGACTGACCGCCCTCATTCAGCCATAGCCCCGGAACCATGGCTGAAAAATAGGGACCCCAGATGCCCGGCGTGTAACGAGCGTCGGGCGATACCGCCATATGGCACGTCGATGTGCCGCAGATCAACCCCAGGCGTCGATCAAAGTCTTTTGCCCCGGGTGCCTTCCCATCGAGAGGAGCGCCAAGGAGTCCTAATCCACCGGCATGAGCGTCGATGATCGAAACGCCCACAGGAACTCCCGGGCGAAGTCCCAGCTCTTCGGCAGCTTCTTCCGTCAAACCTTTTCCCACGGGCTCGCCCAAGGGGCGTACACGTCGGCCAATGCGTCGGTAGCCCTCCTCCACTAAATCACCCAAGCCGACTGACTTGAAATAGCTATCTTCCCAGCGCCCCACACTTCCTTCGATCAGGTTGTCCTCGTGTCCAAGGTAGGTCCACTTGCAGACGGTCGTGCAAAGGGACCGTGTGTCGTCTCCCGTAGCACGGTAGGTAAGGTAGTCGGGCAGATCGAGAAATCGCGCGGCCCGTCTCCAGGTTTCCGGCATGTTCGCTTTGAGCCAGAGTAGCTTCGGCGTCTGCATCTCCGGTGAAACCTGCCCACCGACATACTGGAGCACGAAATGCTCGGTAGCGTTGATGCGAGCCGTCTGCTCCATGGCCCGGTGATCCATCCAGACGATGATGTTCTGCTCGTCGGAACCGGACGGACTCACGGTGACCGGTTTGTCGTCGGCATCGAGGACGACCATGGAACATGTCGCATCGAAGCCGATGCCCCGAATGTCGTCAGCCGTACATGCGGCTTCTTTCATCGCGGCCCGAACCACTTTTGCTGCTGATGTCCAAATGTCGTCCGACGACTGCTCGACGAAGTCGGTTTGCGGTCGCCACATCTCAATGTCGAAGCTCGCTGAGCCCTTTCGGTTGCCTTCACCATCGAATAGGCCGGCACGGACGCTTCCCGTGCCCACGTCGATACCGAGGTAGAGTTTCTTGGCCATGGTTGCCTGACTTTCATTAGTGGCCGCATTCCCTTTGGCTTCGCCAAATTCCTCGCGGCCGCGGCCCTATCGGGCCGGCCTCTTGCTCATTAGTCAAACCCTCGAGCAAGAGGTCATTTGTGCGCCAGGATGCGGACTCTGAATCCCAAGGCCTGGGACAAAGCCACCATCTCGTCGAAGATGTCTCCGTAGGCCACGGCTGCATGGTTCGAAAGGTAATGGGCCATCAGAGTGTCTCGTTTGATCCCCATGTCGGTTGCCATGAACGGCCATTGACGGGTGGTTCCTTCCCACCAAGAATCCCTTTTTTCCTCGGGGAGCTTTATGACCTCTCCTCGGCCGACATCCATCCACAGATCGCCGTCACCTCTCATGTAGGCTCGGGCCCAGGTCACCTTGCCGGGCATGCTCTCGCCCGCGAAGGTTCCGCCAGGTACAGGAAAGTACGTCTTGGCCTGGCGATAGGAATGCACGCCTTTCAACGTACTCGGGTCGTGATTAAAGGCATAGGCGCCGCAGGAGCCGGAGTTCAAAAGCACCCAAACGAAACGGCCGTCGTGCTCCCCGCCCCAACGGACATCGTGAAACATGACGGCCTGGTGCAGTCCTTTCTTCTTCAGAAGCCGCTTCATCAGCTCCATGGGAACGAGGTTTCCTTGATCCGCCTCCGTGGAGCAAACCACCGTGTCACCGTTGCCCTCCGGTCGGCAGGCCGAGTTGAAAAGGCCTTCCGAAAAATCAGAAGGTGGTCTCAGTGGCAGCAAACCCAATTGATATTGCCAGCCGATGCAATCCGCCTTGAACTCCTCAACCATGCCCAATACGGTCAGGTAGTCTCTTAGTTGTTCCTTGGTTGACTCGGGTGTGAAGTCTTCGGCGCCTTCCTCTCCGTGATGGAACGTGACGCCGTTGTCGCAGACGAACTGGTAGGCTGCATCGATACGCTCTTGCGATATATCCTCGCCGCGTTTGATGATCCAGGCTTGATCGACCTTGTGCTCGGTGAACCCGAACTTGTTGAGAAGCCGCGGACCGAAGTAGCCGTTGATCATGCCCATCGAGGTGTCGCCCAGCATCATGGCAAGGATACGGCGCTTCTTGATATCGTCCGCGACCTCCGCGGCAATTCGCGACGCCGACTCGGAGATAGGCGCGTGGTAGGCGATCTCGTCTTCCGGGTAGGCAATACGGCCCGTCGAGCACCATTCCTCGAGACGCGACATGAAAGTCCCGTCTTTTGTCCATTCGTCGGCGTCCGTCCAAACACGCGAGAACGGCCGACCGAGTGACTCCAGACACGCCCCGGTATTGAGCAAACCCACGAGTCCCGGCCAGGTGCCCGAGAAGTTGCTGGCAAGAAGCAAGGGATTATCCTTCCCAACGACGCCGTCCGTCGTGTGCGGTCCGTAAAACCAATGGACACATACGCCTATCATCGGGTCGTCGACCGGTCCCAGCTTCTCGATGGCCTCGTGCGGGCGCGTCAGATAACCCTCGATGCGATAGGAGTCATGACCCAACTTCTTCAGAGCCTGCTCCAATTGTGACGTCGCTTCTTCGATGTTGGGCAAAGCCGCTTGGTTCGGATATTCCCGGTAATCCCCGGGCCAGAAGAGCGCGATTTTCTTACTCATTTGATTTCTCCATCTTTAGTTGTCGCTCGCCTCCTCGGCTCGCTCCAGCCCTCGCTCCTCGCTCGGGCTCCTTTCGGCCGCATTCCCTGGGCTGCCGGCTCCGCGGCGCCCATTCCTCGCGGCCGGAGGCCCTAACGGGCCTTTAGTTGTCGCTCGCCTCCTCGGCTCGCTCCAGCCCTCGCTTCTCGCGGCCGGCGGCCCTGAGGGGTCGTCATTGTACTATTGCGCCGCCTTGATCGACGTTGTCTTTCGTGAAGATACGGGTTCCCAAAACCATCTTCTTTTCGACTCTCTCGCCCTTGAAGATCTTGAGCGCGGTATCGATTGCCTCAGCACCCCCAGTGGGGTACTGAAACGTCACATCCATGATGCCTTGTTTAACGTACATCACGCCTTCATGCGGTAAGGCATCGATGCCAATGAACTGGATGTCGTTTTCACGACCCGCTGCTTTGGCTGCTAGATAAGCGCCGTGCGCACCCGGGTCGTTGTGCGCATAGACGAGATCGATGTCGTCGAAGCGCGACAAAGCCGATTCCATTTCCTTACGTGCGTTCGGCTCGAGCCACTGCATGTCAGCGTCGAAGATGATCTCGAGGTCTGGATGGTTCTTGGCGTCCAGGCCTTCCAAGAACCCCGTGTGGCGGTCCTGCCCGGGTGTCGAGGTCATCAATCCCTTGAGCTCGACAATCTTGCCCTTGCCGCCCAACGCCTTGCGAATGTAGGCTCCCGCTGCGCGACCGATCTGCCGGTTATCCGCCCCGATGAAGCAGGTGAACTTGTCACCCAAAACGGCACGGTCGAGAACAATAACTGGAACCCCGGCGTCATAGGCCTCCGCTACCGGTTTGGTCAAGGGCGCAGCCTCTCGGGGGCTAATGATGATGAGATCCACGCCTTGGCTGATGAACTCTTCCACATGAGAGCGCTGGATCAAGGAGTCATTCTGTGCGTCCTTGAAGATGACGCTCAGGTTCGCATGAGCCTCGGCGGCTTTCTTGACGTCGGCATTCATTTGTTGACGCCAAGGCTCGCCCAAATTGCACTGGCTCATGCCTATGGTGTAGGTCTTCTGGGCCTCCGGCACACCAAGCCCAATGCCTAGAAGAAGGAATCCCAGAACAGGAACGAAAGCAGTTTTCATATTTTGTCTCTCATTGGAGTAAAGCGCTGGCCACAAGCGGGGATTATTATACGTCTTACGGAGATAGCGGTCACTTCGTCTGAAGGATTGCAATGTAGATACATCATGTATATACTTCTCTTGGGGGTGATGGATATGTCGGACACAGCGAAGCTTTTCAAAAGCGGAGGAAGCCAAGCGGTTCGGCTGCCCAAGGAATACCGATTTGACGAACAAGAGGAAGTGCTCGTCTATCGGCAAGGCAACCGCATCATCTTGGAGCCCAAAAAGAAAAGTTGGAGTCGCGAGTTCCTCGAGTTGGCCGGCTCAGCGGATGATTTTCCTTACCCGGCTGAGTTTCCTGCCGCCGAACCTGGTCCGGATTTCGACCGATGAAGTATCTACTCGATACCAACGTCTGCATCGACTACTTAACGGGACACTATCCGGCCGTCGCCACGCGCATAAAAGGCTCATCGCCCAGCCAAATTTGCTCGAGCAGCATCGTCGTTGCCGAATTGCGATACGGCGCCGACAAGAGCTCACATCGAACCCGGAATCATCAGCTACTGGACAGGCTCTTCACTGAGATTCCCGTGAATGACTTCGATATGGAGGCCGCTTCCAACTACGGAAAGCTCCGAGCACATCTCGAGAAGAAAGGTGCTCTCATCGGCCCCAACGATATGCTCATTGCGGCACATGCACTCACATTGAATCTCATTCTCGTCACGGACAACGTCCGCGAGTTCCGGCGGGTGCAAGGCTTAAAAGTCGAGAACTGGCGGGACTGAACTGCCTAGTTTTCCTGATTGAATTCGAGCATCCAGATGTCGGCTTCCTCGAGCACTTGGACAAAATAGATCCATTGGTCAGTAGGTGAGACTGATACTTCATCCCTAACTCGGCCCGACTGTGTGTCTACCATGAGGATCTTTCCAGCATCCCCAATAATCACCCTTCGATTGTCTGAGAGCCAAATAGGGTATGCTCCAGAATTAGTGAATCTCGTGGGGATGATTGAGAGCGGCAACGGCCTTCGCTTCACGTTCGAAGCGTTCCCGACGTTCAGGGTTGGACGCGCACTCGGGCGGCAGGATCTTGAGTGCGACTCTCCGGTCGAGCTTCGTGTCTTCGGCGACGTAGACGTCACCCATGCCGCCCGAGCCGAGCTTCTCCAAGATCTTATAGTGGGAAAGCGTCCGGCCAATCATGGAATACTCCGCCGCAGAGCAGGAGACATGTAGATTTCATGGTCTAAAGAGGACCGGTACAAACTACCATTCGTCTAACGATAGACATCCCGACGGTGCCCAATGTGGAGCACCGTGACGACACGTTTCTCATCGTCGATTTCGTAGACAACGCGATAGTTGCCGATGCGAATACGCCAGCCGTCCCTTCCGGTCAATTTCGAGCAGCCGTGAGGTCGTGGGGTTTGTGCGAGGTTTCGAATCCGTTCACAGACTCTAATGAACGAATCGGAAGGAAGATTTTCTAGCTCCCTTTGGGCTCGGCGGAGAACTTTGAGCTCGTAGCTCACTTCCGATTTGCCTTGATTTCGTCAATTGCTTGTTCAAAAGGAATAGCCTCATCATCAGCTGATTTTGCTGCATCGTATGCGCGTATCGACTCGAGCTCCTCCAAGTCCTCTAGAATCTTGTTGTAAGCTTCGATGTCGAGGATAACCCCTATTCGGTTGCCGTCCTTGTCAACCATGTATTTCTCTTTTGTAATCATCTATATACCTCTCACCTTATTATGGCGCGTTCAGGGGCGGATGCTAAACACCGCAATCCAATAGACTCCGTGGGGCAGGTACCAAGTACCTGCCCCACCTAGCTTCAACCCTCAGTTATTTGTTGTGGGCTCCTTGTCTTTCTCCTTGTACTCCAATTGATAATCCGGAGGATCTCCTCCAGGTCCCTTCAGGTAGTGCTCCAGCCACCGCATCTGACGCAGACTGTAGTCGAGACGTGATGCGGCGCGGCGATTACCGTGCGGCTCACCTCGATAGAAAACCATACGCAACGGTGCTTGGCCGAGGTTCTTGAGCACTCGGTAGATCTCCATCGATTGACTGGGGTGAACGCGAGTGTCGGCGTCACCATGAGCGATGAGAAGCGGCGTTCGGTGCTTTTTGGCATAGTAAATCGGACTGCGCTCTCGATAGTAGGTCCAGTCCTCCCAGAGCCACTTGTCCTGGTGCACCATGTAATCTTCGTAGGGGATGTCCGTTGTTCCCACTTTAGAGACCACATCGGTGATACCGGCGTACATGACCGCCGCGGCGAAACGATCGGAGTAGTATGTCGCGGCCCAAGCTGAAGCATACCCGCCATAGGATCCGCCGGTGATCCCCACCTTGTCACGATCGACCAAGCCAAGTTCGATGAGGTGATCCACCGCGTCGACGAGATCGTCGAACTCCTTGCCTGCCGCATCGTTTTGGCTGACCTTGGCGAACGCCACTCCCCGTCCAGTGCTGCCCCGGTAGTTCGAGTAAAAGACCGCAAATCCCTTGGCTGCAGCCATTTGTCCCGGCTGAGAATAGCCGGTGAGCCAACCATTTGAGTAGTGACTTTCCGGTCCGCCATGCACGACCATGATGAGAGGGTATCGCGTCCCCGGCTCCTCGTTGAGAGGCCGCATAAGCATCCCTTCGAGCTCCAAACCATCCCTTGCTTTGTGCCGAATGACCTCTTGCTTGGCAAAGGCCATCTCCTTCATCCATGGGTTGCTGTCGGTTAGCCGTTTGGGCTTTTGGTCTCCATGTCGCATGAAGAAGACTTCACCCGGGTGCTGAGGGCTATTTCCCAAGAAAGCAGCTGACATACCGTCCTTGGAGAGATCGAAGCTCGTTAGGATCTCACCTTCGCCGGGAGTGAGGCGTTTGAGGTTCGCGCCGTCTCGGTCGATACCCACGAAGTAAGACCAGACACCTTCATCTAGCAAGAACATCAACCGATCGGGACTTTGCCAGGCAACGGAGCGAACGTGGCCTTCATCATACTCCGGCATCAGGTCCACGAGATCTCCGCCTACCGCTGGAACGACCATGAGACGCCCCGTCGCCGTGTCGTTGGGATCCGCCGCCGAGACGATAGCGAGATGCGCTCCGTCCGGACTCCAGGCGATCTGCCCCAGTTTGCCCGGATTCTCGATGCGCGCTTGGATCGCACCGGTCTCGATATCCACCACGCGCACTCGACGCTTCATATAGCCGTCGTCGATGAGTGACGTGGGTGCCAACGCAAGAGCCAATTGATCTCCGGTGGGGCTCCAGTGGAGACTGGAAGCAGACCCATCCAGCTCGAGTCTCCGCGGTTCCTCGTCCTCGGCATCCGGCTTGGCAATCCAAACACGCACGGCATGCCAATCCTCTTCATAGATCCTCTGGTTGAATCCCTTTTTTTCGAACTCCGTCACTTCTTCCGGTGCAGGCTCTGACGCTAGAAGAGCCACGCGTTCTCCATCGGGGCTCCAGGAATACTCACTGATAGAGCTTTCCAACGCCGCCACCTTCCACGCCTCTCCTCCATCGGCTGGAATCACGTAGAGCGAGCGATGGTCGTCCCCCTCACGCTTCGTCAGGAAGGAAATGCGTTTGCCGTCGGGCGTCCAATCGATGGAGCCGACATTGACCTCACCGGTGATAAACGAGCGCGACTCACCGTTCTCATCCACGACGTGAAGCTCTGCCCAGCCGGGGCCGTCCTCGTCCTTGAAAGGAATGCGAGGAACACTCAACAGGTAGGCGATGCGTGTGCCGTCAGGCGAGATCTTGCCGGAGCTGACGCTACGAATCTTAGCGATGTGATGAGAAGTAAAGGACTCCTGTGCCGTCAGGGGCGCAGCGAGCGCAACGAGGAGAATCCCCGCCACCGTCAACCGCCACCATTTCCAACTCGAGTGCCTCATGGATAGAACCTCCTTGCTTTTTCTGGAAGCTTCTTGCCAGGGTGAAGATAGCGAGATTCTACGGCCTGACGCGGCTCAATACAAAGCGGAGAGCAAGTAGACAGATCTAGAGGAGGACCCAGAGGCCCCCCTCTAGAGACATCGATGATGGAAGAGTACTAAACAGCCGTTCGCGTGATCTTTGCCACGAAGTCGGCCGTCGGATCGGGACAGCGGATGAACTCCGTCGTGACACCGTCGGGATCGATCACTTTTTCATAAGGAGTATTCTCATATCTCCACGGTAGAGTAACGCCGTGTTGTAACAAACGAATGGGATCATGCATGGCCGCCATCAGCCAAGGACAAATCTTCCCCATATCCTTGGGGTACTCGAACTTGTCGCCTTTCTTGTGACACGTACTGTCTTCTTTCGCCTCGTAGATCTCGATGTCGATTTTGTACTTTCTACGTTTTGGCGGCTCGTCCTGGCCTAAGGCTGTGGACTCGTTGATGACGGGAAGCGCCACGAGGCCGGCCAGACAGGTTCCAGACTTACCCAAGAAATCTCTACGAATCATGCTGGGATCCTCCTTAGTTTTCGAGAAATAGCATCAACAAAGGCTCAAATTTGGAGGAGCAACTTGAATGCCAAGCGACTAGCCTCAACTGATGCCTTTGCATAGTTTCGATGGGCGATATTCACCAGTGGTGCAAGTCGATTTGGGCGCCGCTTGACCGAAACGAACCTTTGGCGATATGCCTGCAAAAGTTCTTTACACAGTCCTCTAGGGTCTTGCTTCTTCCGGAATACGCTTAGCGACAAAATCAATGGCAGCATGCGCAAGTTCCACGCGCGAATCTCTTCGGCTTGCTCAGGCGGCATAGAGCAAATTACCTTCGCGATCCACCGTGGCAGGAAGCGAGCAAACGACGTCGGCTTTCGATTGAACTCGTGGCTTGTCAGCACGATAACATCCACAGCCGCACCCACTCCCCGCAAAGCTAGGCGAACCCGCTTGAACCCAGGCAACTCTGAGTTGGCGACCACGACCAAGATGTCAAAGTCGCTAGATGCACACAAAATCAAACAGTCTAATTGGTGTCCCGTTCACAGTTTCTTGAAGGTAACACTCAACGATTCTGCCGAGATCGTTGGAACAAGACCGCACCAATGATGATGACCCCCGTCAGCATGAGTCGGCCTGCCTCGCCCACAGCGTTGATGCTCAAGATCTTCTGGAGGTAGCCAATGGTGAGCGACTCCAATGAGGGTCAGCACCATCCCACCACGCCCCCCCATGAGGCTGGTCCCCCCGATGACCACCATAGCGATGGCTGAAAGCTCATAGCCCATCCCGGTCTCTGGATCACCCTGCTGCTCCTGGGCGGCTTGGCAGATACCGGCGATGGCCGAGAAGAGCCCACTCAGCGCATAAACAATAATGAGCGTCCAGCGAACAGGTACGCCGGAAAGGCGGGCCGCCTCCGCGTTGGCGCCTACGGCGTAGGCGTGGCGCCCGAGACGGAGACGCGAAAGCATCAACCAGGACACAAAGGCACATAGGAGAAAGATGACGGTGACCACCCAAAAGGTGTCACCCATCAAGCGGGAGTCGATTTGGTCGAAGATGGGGGGCAGCTCGACATAGTCATAGCCGCTACCATCTGCCTTCATCTCCGCTTGAGAGATTTTTTGCCCCCCGGAAGCAAACTTCGCCAGTCCCCGCGCGAACACCATCATGGCCAGTGTGACGATAAAGGGTTGAAGACCGAATCCGGCCACCAGACCTCCAGAGAATGCGCCGAGGGTCATACCGGTTCCAAGCACCGCCGCAATGGCCCAAAAAGCCGACCAACCCAAGTGTATGGTGAGTAGACTGAAGAGGACGGCGGCCAAGGCCAGAATGCTTCCTACCGCCAAGTCGATCCCTGCCGTAATGATGACCAACGTCATCCCGCAGGCCAAGATTCCGTGTACGGCAGCCTGGCGGAACATGGCGCTGTGGGTACTCCATTTGTAGAAGGACCCATCCGCGCTGAATACACATCCCACAAGGAAAACGAGCGCCAGGGCCAAGAGGGCACGTACGGGAGCTGACAACGTCAACTTGTTCGTCATGAGGCAGCGCCTCCCAACGCAGCCGCGAGTATCTTCTCGGCGCTGGCTTCATCACGGCTGAGCTCGGCTGTGATTTCACCCCGATGAAGAACGAGGATACGATCGGACAACGCGAGGAGCTCCGGAAGCTCGGAGCTCACCAACACGACAGCCGTTCCCGCCCGTGTCCAGTTGTCGATCAATTTGTGAATCTTTGCTTTGGCCGACACATCGATCCCTCTTGTAGGCTCATCGAGCAACAGGACCTTGGGCTCAGTCAACCACAACCGGGCCAGCAACGACTTTTGCTGGTTGCCCCCGGACAGCAGGCTTACCGGCGCTGCGAGATCGGCTGCTTGGAGCTCGAAATCGGAGGCCATCGCACTAACCACCCTCAGCTCTTCGTTAGGCCTCAGCCAGCAGTAGGGGGACAAGGCCGGCAAGCCGGCTAGGGTGACGTTCTCAATGACGGACCTTGGTAGCGTCAAGCCATCGGCTTTGCGATCGTTGGTGAGGTGAGCCACACCTTCTCGGAGCAAACCAGACGGTCGACCCAACGGTAGAATCTGATCCAGAACTTTGATCCGGCCGCGAGCTCGGCGCACCCGGCCAAAGATCCCCGCCAACAGCTCGCTAGCCCCCGAACCGGCCAAACCAGCCAAGCCCAGAACCTCACCTTGCTTCACGACGAAAGAGACTTCTTTCACCCAGGGTCGATCGGGAAGGTCGGGATTGGGAACGGTGACGTTTTCCACCTCGAGCACGGGCTCTTCACCTAGGGAAGCGGAACGAACGTGCTGGGTGAGTCGTCGGCCAGCCATCCATTCGACCATCTCATCTCGAGGAAGCTCCAACGGTGAGCTCGTCCCAACGACCGAACCGTCACGGACCACGGTGATCCGGTCGGCCACGCGATAAATCTCTTCCATTTTGTGGGAGATGAAGAGGATGGCCCTTCCTTCGGCCTTGAGCTCGTCCATGAGTTCGAAGAGGCGTTCGGTCTCCACTTCAGTCAGAGCGCTCGTCGGTTCGTCCATGATCAACACACGAGCGTTGACCGAAAGCGCCCTCGCAATCTCGATCAATTGCTGAACGGCAATCGGGTATTCTTCGACGTTGCGCGCGACATCGATCGTGAGTCCCATGCGCCCGAGCCACCCACGGGCCAGCTCCGCCTGGCTTCGGAAATCTACGCCGCCCCATCCGGCGCGACGCTCTCGTCCCAAGAACAAGTTGTCCGCTACACTCATGGGGCCAACCAGCGACAACTCTTGGTGGATGCTGGCAATTCCCTGGGCCAGAGCTTCTTGCGGATGGCGGGGATGAATGGACTCGCCGGCTAGCTCGATGGAGCCTTCCCAATCGTCATAGACACCGGCCAGGATCTTGACGAGGGTGCTTTTTCCGGCTCCATTGGCTCCGGCAAGGACGAGCACTTGTCCTGCCTCGAGGTCGAGGTCGACCCCGTGGAGCACTTCCAAACGGCCGAAACTCTTTCTGATGCCGTGCATCGAGAGAAGCGGAAACTCGCCACCCATGGGGGCCCATCCTACTTGATATTGCGATTTCCTCCCAACCCGAGTACAAATGCCCGATCATGAAAGCTCTCGAGATGATGCGTAAGGAGACCGGTATCGTGATTCCGGTCTATCTTCCCGGCGACATCGATGCAGCCACCGGCGCCGGCCTACTGGCCGAGAACGTCGAGCTATGCACTCAGCAAGTCGATGACCCCGCGTGGATTTGCTTAAGCGTCGACGGCGCGCCGTTCGGCTCGGATGTCGCATCACGTCTCGCCAAGCAATTCGGCCTGTCGATACGCATCTCACCCGAAAATCGTGGGAAGCTCCAAGCAGCGGCGGTAGGCGTACGGTGGCTCCTTGAGAACAAGGGGCCCTCCTATGTCGCCCTCATCGACCAAGACGGTGACCATTTCACCAACGAGCTACTCAACTTCGTTCGGACCGCCCACACCATTGCTGCTGAGAGGACGCTGGATCGTCTCTTGCTGGTCGGACGGCGGATTCTCTCGTCATAGACCGATGGGATTTTTGCGCGGCGAGCTGGAGGAGCTTGCCGACCGGGTTCTTCTGGATGCTTTGACCTACCGAGCCGCTGTTACGAATCGACCTCTCCAACTGGAGTATGTGACCACGCTGGATGAGTTTCCCGACTTCCACTCAGGATACAAGCTCTTTAGCCAAGCTTGTGCGAAAGATGTTTTTCTCGGCGAGCCACAACGCGCGGGGGTGTCCGAAGACGCCTACTTCCGTCATGCCTGTGAAGCCGTCATGGTGGTGGAAGCTCTAGAGAACGGCGGCCTCCTCGGCTCGGTCCATAGGACAACGGTCAACGAACAACCGGTTTCGACATTTGGTCTTCTAGATGTCGTTCAGCTCTCCGCCGACTTGATCATCTGGCCCTGCAAGCGGCTCGAGATACCCCCACGCTTTGTCCGGCAGTGGGTCATCAATCATGCACCGCGCCTCCTTGCCAATACGACCCCCGACGGAAAGCAAGCTCTTCATGGAGTGATCGAGCTCGTGGAGAAGGCCTTTCCCGGCAAGGAAGGCTTGAGCCCATCTTGGGGTAAGCATACACTGCCCCCGTTCGTATAAGGAGAAAAGCCATGCATAACACAAAAAGCAAGTGGACCCGACGTGACGTTCTACGTATGGGAGGTACCGCAGGTGCCGTTTTACTGTGTCGCCCCTTTTCCGCTCTGGCAGCCGACCCGGCGGCGGACGTCGATCACGTCATCTGGGCGGTCTCGGACCTCGATGAGGGCATCGCCACCATCGAGGAGAAAACGGGTGTACGCGCCATTATCGGTGGAGTTCATCCCGGGCGAGGGACTCGGAACGCCCTGATCTCGCTTGGAGATCGACACTATCTCGAGATCCTGTCCACGGATCCCGCCCAACCGGACTCGACAAACGAGAGAGTCGACTTCGTCAAGAGCCTTGCTCAACCACAGATCCTGGGATGGGCCGCAGGAACGAGCGACATCGCGGCCGTCGAAAAAGGGATCCGAGAAGCCAAGATTGAAATGATGGGTCCTGAGGCGGGTTCTCGCAAAAAACCGGATGGCACGACACTCAAATGGAAATCGATTGCCGTCGGCGGCCATGACGGCACCATCGTCCCCTTCGTCATCGAGTGGGGCAAGGATACCGTCCATCCGTCGGAAGACTCACCCCAAGGTTGCACGCTTCGAGAGCTCCAATTAGAACACCCGAATCCCGGTGACGTGAATCCCTTCCTCGAGGCCATGGGATTAGTGATAAGGGCAACCAAGGGGCCGAAGCCGAAGATCACGGCCATCCTCGATTCACCCAAGGGTCGAGTCGTGCTTACGTAAGGAGGAACTATGCGTCGAGCGATTCTCCTGTTTCTTTTCATCGTCACGACCGCCGGTTGGATGTCGGCCGACGAGCGATCCATCACCTACACTGTCTCCGTTCCGGCACCGCAAACCCATCGTTTCCTCGTCCAATTGGATATCAACGGCATCAAAGAACCGTCAGTGGATTTATCCATGCCGGTGTGGTCGACGGGTGCCTATTGGGTCCTCGACTTCGCCGGCAATATCAGCGAGCTCGAAGCGGTGAACGCTGCCGGCGAGCGCCTCGATTGGAAGAAGATCGACAAGAACACCTGGAGAATCGACACCCGAGGCCGAGAGTCCATCAAGGTCAGCTATGTCGTCTACAGCCGAGAAGCCCGGATCGTGCGCTCTTACGTCAACGCAAGAGCCGGGCATATCCTGGGCTCGAGTCTTCTCATGTTCATGGACGGTCAAACCGTCCGACCGGCATCACTGGAGCTCGCGCTTCCCGACGGCTGGAAGGTCAGTAACGGCGCCATTCCCGTCCAAGAGAATCCCTATCGCTTCGACTTCGCAAGCTACGACGCCATGGTCGACACCCCGATGCTCATCGGTCGTCACAGCGAGTACACCTACGAAGTGGGGGGTGTCCTTCACGTGGTGGCCATTGAAGGAGAGTCCGATCTGGATCATGAAGCCTTCGTTGATGGGACTCGGAAGCTCGCGGAAGCCGCGAACGAGCTGTTTGGTGGTCTGCCCTACGACAAATACTGTTTCATTTTGTTCTTGTCCCCTCGCGGCGGCGGCGGACTCGAGCATGCAAACGGCACGACGATGGGCAGCCGGGCGTGGGGCTTTAGTCAAGACCCGAAGCGTCTGGAACGCTTGCTCGACTTGACCTCTCATGAGTACTTCCACACTTGGAACGTCAAGCACATTCAGCCTCACGTCTTCAAACCTTATGACTACGACCGCGAGACCGAAACGGGCTTCTTGTGGTTCAGTGAAGGTGTCACGGAGTACTACACGGATCAGCTTCTTTTGAGGGCCGGCATCTACACACCGGAGATCGTTCTCAGAAACCTCGCAGAGCTCATTGCCGAGACTCGGAACACACCGGGAAGACTCTACAAGAGCGCCTATGATGCTTCGTTCGACACGTGGATCGTACCGCGAGACGAGAGTCGAATGAACACCTATTTCAGCTACTACCCTAAAGGAGAGTTCGCCGGGCTCATCATCGACATGGAAATCATGAAGCGCACCAACGCCGAAAAGAGCTTCGACGATGTCTTGCTCGCCATGTGGAAGGCCTATCAAGAAACCGACGCGGGATTCGACACGGAGACCGTCCGCAAGCTATGTGAGAAGGTCGCGGGAGGTTCCTTCGAGCAAATCTTCACCGACTATGTGTACGGCGTAAAAGAGGTTCCTTTCGAGGAGGTACTGAAGGTCACGGGCTACGAGGTATTGGTCGACGAAGAAGACACAGCGAAAAAACAAAAGGGGGCTTTCCTGGGTGTTCGGTACGCGGAAAGAGACGGCCAAGTTCAAATCACCGGTGTTCTTCGAGACACCGAGGCATGGCGGGGTGGGCTCAATTTCGGTGACGAGATTATCTCAGTCGATGCCGTCCGCATACGAGACACGAAGGCTCTCGATCTCCAACTCGAGCTCCGAAAACCCGGTGACACGGTCACGTTCTTGGTGGGACGAGGCGATCGTGTGGAGGAGATCCGAGTGACTATGGAGAAATTCCCGGTACCGGTCTATAAGATCGTGGGAGCTGAGAACCCGACCGAGCTTCAGCTCGAGATGAGGAAGAAGTGGTTCAAGCAGAAGTCTGTGGAGGTCAACAGCCACTAGACGTCAGACGCGCCTGGCTGCTGACTGCCCGCCGTCTCGTCCGCCGTAGCCTTGGCGAGGGCGGAAGCCTTGTGCGTAGGCAGGCTTGACTTCCAACTAACTTGCCTCGGGAAGGGGCAAGCGGTAACGGATCGGGCTCGGGAAGGGGCACGGGGCATCCGCACGAAGCTAGTCTCCGATGCGGTGGACGTCCCGGCCGTGCGGATGCTGCTCACTGACAACGTATAGCTACGGGAACGCTCGAGAAGCAGAAAGAAGAAACAATGAAAAAAGCCTGGATCGCCGTTGCAGCATCGCTCATTTTCGGATGGGTCACCTCTATCAGTGCGCAAGAGGGACCCATGACCGTGGCGGAGTCGTCACATTTTGAAGCGACGTCGCGACACTCGGACGTGATGAATTTCGTAAGGGAATTGCAGCGTCAAACCTCCAACCTCCGAGTGGAGACGCTTTCAACAAGCGCCGAGGGTAAGCAGATTCCGCTGCTCGTCCTCGGAGATCCGGTTCCTTCGTCCCCTGCCGATCTCAAGTGGGACGACCGGGCCGTCGTCTACATTCAGGCCAATATCCACGCCGGAGAGGTCGAGGGCAAAGAAGCAGCTTTGATGCTCGCGCGTGACCTTCTACAGGGGAAGACACCCAACTACTTCGACAAGCTGGTCATACTACTCGTACCGATCTTCAACGCCGACGGAAATGACAAGATCAGTCCGGACAACCGGCGCGATCAAAAGGGCCCCGAGCAAGGTGTGGGCATCCGATACAACGGTCAGAACCTCGATTTGAACCGTGACGGGCTCAAATTGGAGACACCGGAAGTCCGCGGCCTCATCCAAAATGCGCTCATCAAATGGGACCCCGTCTTCTTCTTCGATGCGCACACGCATAACGGCTCGTACCATCAAGAGCCCGTCACCTGGACTTGGGGATTGAATCCCAACGGCGACCCGACACTCGTCGATTACGCCGCTGACGTCATGTGGCCGGCTGTCGACAAGCTCATGCGCGAGAAATACGACGTCAAGACCATTCCCCACGGAGACTTCATAGATCCCCGGGAGCCGGAGAAAGGCTGGGTCCCTCTTGGGCCGCAGCCTCGGTACTTGTCGAACTATGTTGGTTTGAGGAACCGGTTGTCGGTCCTGAACGAGAACTACCCTTATGCGGATTACGAGACTCGGGTCCGCGGGTGCTACAAGCTCTACCTTGCCTTCCTCGATTTTCTACACGCGAACCGAGACGAAATCGTCGCGATGGTCAAGGAGGCGGACCAGAGGACCATCGCTAGAGGGTTGGATCCATCCGAGGACGACGTATTCATCGTCGAGTATGACCGAGAGCCTATACAGCAGAAATTCACCATCCTAGGCTACGAAATGGAGGTCGAAGAACGGGAAGGCCGTTGGCCCCGTGTGACGCCGACCGAGACAAAGAAGACCTATTCCGACGTTCCCTATTACGCGAGCTACACCGCCAAGCGGACCGTCGGTTTACCCCGCGGCTATTTCATAACCGCCCAAGACATGCAGATCGTCGAGAAACTCCACCAGCATGGCATCGTGGTAGAACGACTCGTCGAGCCAGCCAAAGTGACGGTCGAAGCCTTTTCGGTGACCGAGATCAAAGGAGCAGAGCGCCTGAACCAAGGACACTACCCCAATACGGTCAAGGGCGACGTCATCCAAAAAGAGATGGAGCTTCCGGTAGGGACCTTCTTCGTCAGCACCGCCCAACCCTTAGCGCCCGTCGCGTCGTATTTGTTGGAGCCGGAAAGCGATGACGGCCTCGTGGTCTGGAACTTCTTCGACCGCTATTTGGCCCAGCAATGGGGCGGCGGCCCCAGGGAGCACACCGTCTACAAGCTCTACAACAAAACCCACCTGGTCAAGGAGACGGTCCACTAATTGGTGGGGCCTGACCTGGACTGTCCCCCACTAAGACGTGGGGATTGGGAGCTTTCCTTTGGCTTCGATCTCTCCTTTTAAGAGGCGGATGAAGGCATCAGCATAGACCACTTGGTTGCCGTAGAATCCACCTTCGCCGTAACCGACGGCGAAGGCGGCCGCATCCTTCAGGCTTTCCACCAGAAACGGATTCCCGTACGACATCACCACGGTTCGGGGCTCGGTACGAACGAGCTCACGCACGAACGCGAGGTCCTTCTCACTAAGAGGCCCATTGTCGATATAGGCTGTTCGAGGATAGAACAACGAGACGATGACGGTGTCGGCTTTACGAGCCGATGCCAGAGCATTCCGGTTGACCTCGAAGCTCGTGTTAGGTCCAATGAAAAACGTCTCTTCCACCGAGAACGCGTTTTTGAGCTTGTTCGAGACGACGAGCGCGGCAGGATGGTGCTCTCGCCTCTGGATCGAGACATGTACGAGCTTGCCCACCTTTTCTGCATCCGTCGGAAAAAAATCTTTGTTGAGGAGCAAGGTGAGAGATCGTTCGGCCACCTGTTGCACGAGGTCCTGGTGCTCCTTCGTTCCCACGAGAGAGTGAATCTGCTCTAGGTCAACAAAACGATTTCGGTGCAAATTCAATCGTGCTTTCCAATAGAGGATCTTCCGGACAGACTCGTCGATTTGTGCCTCTTCAATCTCCCCGGCCCTCACAGCTTCGACAATCGTCTCGATCATCTTGATGGCGTTGGCCGGTTTGAGTAGAGCATCATGTCCGGCCTTTATGGCCATGACCCCAACCTTCTCGGCGCCAAACCGGTCCACGATCTTCTCGTACCAGAGATCGTCACTGGTCACGATACCTTTGAAGCCAAGCTTTTCTCGAGCCCAGTCGGTGGTGAGTTTTCCTTCGACACTGGCAGGGAGCTCTGATCCGTCCGTGACCGATGGAATAGCGATGTGCTCGGTCATGATGTAAGTGACACCGGCATCGATGGCTTTCTTGAATGCCGCAAAGTCCTCCGCTTCGACTTGCTCCGCCGGTTTGTCGTTGACGGTGTACTCGGTGCCCGGTATGAGCACCACGTCTCCGCGCCCCGGGAAGTGCTTCGCCGTGGTGAGCATGCCGTTTTCTTGATAACCCCGAATGTAGGCACCGGCCATCTTTCCCAGGAGCTCGATGTCGCCACCGAAAGAGCGGACATTCAAAACGGGATTTCCCGGCCGGGTCAACACATCCACGACTGGAGAGTAGGTCAGGTGGATGCCGATAGCTCGGCCTTCGATGGCCCCCACTTTCGCCGCCTCGTACATCAGCTCTTCCGAACCGATGGCCGAAAAAGCCATATTGGCGGGAAACTCGGACGCGCCGGCGAATTGCTGCCCCGGGCCTCCTTCGAAATCGGAAGTGATGAGCAGAGGAATCTTGGCGAGCTTCTGCAAACGGTTGAGAAGATGCGCCGTGTCGTGAGGCGTACCACCGTAAACGACGAAAGCTCCCACCCCATAATCACGAACGAGCCGAGCCCAATATTGGAATTGCCCGTCATTGTCGGCGATATACTCTCCCCGCATCTGCTCGCAAATCATCTGGGCCACTTTTTCCTCGAGCGTCAGATTCTCTAATGTAAGGCTCGCCCAGCGTTCGGCTTCATCATGGCTCGCCGTCAACGCCAACTGCGTAGTGGGTGATGGCGCACTCGAGCAACACATCCACAAGATCGGGATAAGGAAAGTCCACAAACGTCTATTTTTCACCACTACCTCACTCATGCCGGCCAGCGTGCCATTATATGAACTCGAGGGTCGAAAATCACTTGACACTGTGATACGCCCGGCCTAATGTTCAATGCGCATACCGCATCAAGAAAACTCCCTTGGCAGGCAAGCATCAAAAATCTGGAGGTTGCTCGAATGAAGAATGTTCTCATCGGTTCGTTTCTCGGGGCCATCGCTTTTTTCTTCTGGGGATTCATCTATTGGTCCATCTTGCCCACAGGTCCGATGATCTTCGGAAAGACATCGGACGAAGAGCCGCTCGCCCAGCAACTCAAGCAGTCGCTACCGACGGCGGGGACCTATTACATTCCAGAGCCCGAGCTCATGTACAGTGACGAGGAAGAGTTCACACGGAGACACCAGGCCGGGCCGGTAGCCACTATTTTCATTTATCCGGAAGGCAAACCGGTGATGCCGGCACGTACATTTATCCTCGGATTTCTCGGCTTTTTCGCGAGCGTGCTCTTGATGGGATTCGTCCTCCAGATGGCGGCTCCGGTTCTCAAAACCTACGGCTCTCGAGTGTGTCTCGTTCTCACGGCAGGAATGATTGGAGTGGCTCTGTCGGATCTCGGTCCCCCCGTTTGGTATTGGTTTCCGTGGGGCCTATGGATTGGAACGGCGATTTTTCACATCACCGGTTGGTTGTTGGTCAGCCTCGTCCTCGCCCGATTCGTCCGAGCATAGACGCGGAGCTCCGTTAGCGAGGATTTGCGCCAGTTTAAGTAGCATTATGACAGTTGTTTACGGGCGGAACGCTTGTGTGAAAATCTCGGTTAACGTCTCAGCTCGATTCCGTTCCCCCGCCCGAGCCCGGATTCATAAAGCGAGAACCACAAATATCAAAACTGGCGCTGCTGCTTTGTATCGTGCGTTTTTTTTCAAACGAATGGTCTTTTGTCGAAGTCAATCGGGAACGGACGGGGGGACGGCAACGGGAAAACGCACACCGATGAATTAAAAGCTCTTGACATACCAGACAAATGTCTGGTATGTTGAGCTCATGGGAAAGACGCCTCCTGGGCAGTCCCGCGAGAAAGTTTACCGGTTCGTCCGTGAACGCTTACTCCGCGGGCTGCCCCCGACCGTTAGGGAGGTCCAGGAAACCTTTGGTTTCCGGGCCGTTCAAACGGCTCGAGAACATTTGGAAGCTCTCGTCACGGAAGGCCGACTGTCGAAACGCCCCGGACAATCCCGGGGCTATATGCTGCCCGATAAACCATCAACACCTACTGTTTTCGTCCCCTTGCTCGGCCGCGTCCAGGCGGGAAATCTCACGACCGCCATCGAAAACCTCGAAGGTTATGTCCCCGTGGAATCGGGTGACTCCGGGGAAGACCTTTTTGCGCTTCGGGTCCGCGGGGATAGCATGTCGGGCGCCGGAATCCTTCACAACGATCTCGTCGTCGTCCATCGACAAGCCTCGGCCAACTCTGGTGACATCGTTGTCGCTCTCGTCGATGACGAAGCGACCGTCAAACGTCTTCACATTCGAAAGAACCGGGTCGAGCTCCATCCGGAGAATCCAGTTTACGATCCCATCGTTCCCCCACCCGATGCTGTAAACCTCCTCGGTAGAGTCATCGAAGTTCGCAGATACATTGGGACATCACCGCGCAAACGATCGACTTAAGGACTGTCATGGGACCAACGGCCCTTCGCCTAAATGAACTCGTCTCCTTTCTCCCTAGTGAAGAGGTGTCACCGGAACGCGTCCTTGAATGGGGCCTTCCTCGAGTCGCGGGAAGGCTCGTCGAGCTTTCAGCTTCAGGGAGCTCGGCGAGTTTGACGGCGGTATTTGGGCTCGTTGTCGATGCTCAACAATGTGGTGAACCAGCGGTTTGGGTCACGTTACTAGAAAGCACTTTTTTTCCCCCTGATGTCTTCGCTGGAGGCGTTGACTTGGATGGCCTACCGGTTGTTCGAGCTAGGGGACCACTTGCGGCGACGAGAGCTGCTTTACATCTCCTGCGCTCGGGTAGCTTTGGGCTCGTCGTCATCGATCTTGGAATGAACCCCCAAAAGTCGAAAGCTCACCATATCCCAATGCCTCTCCAAACAAAGCTGGTGGGATTAGCGCAAAAACATGACACCGCGGTAGTCGTTCTTACGGAAAAAGTCCGTGATACACCTTCACTCGGTTCACTCATTTCATTGCGAGCAGAAACTCGTCGAGTAGATGCCCATCACCAAGCGATGAGTTATGAAGTTCAGCTTCATATCCTCAAAGACAAACGTCGCGGCCCGGGCGGCGTATTTCGGGAAGTTTGCTATGGACCGGATGGCTTGTGTTGATGCCCCGGCGTTTCCTCTCCAGCTCTTGCTCAGGAAACATCCCGATTGGAAAGGCTACCCGGTCGCAGTCGTTGCCGAAGACAAACCGCAAGCCCCTTTACTTTGGGTCAACGAGAAAGCGAGGCGGCTTCGTATTCTTCCCGGACATCGCTTCTCCGCCGCCCTCTCCATCGCCTCGGACCTACGCGCCGGCACGGTGACACCTAACGTAATCGACTCTGAAGTCCAACATCTCACTCACCAACTATTGGATTTCACTCCCGAAATCGAACCAGCATCAGAAGAACCGGGAGTGTTTTGGCTGAACGCCCAAGGTCTCGAACGCCTGTACGATTCACTCCAAAAATGGACGAAGCTCATTCACGACAAACTCGAGAACCTCGGATTTCATGTCAAGATTGCCGTTGGCTTCACACGTTTCGGTACTTATGCGCTAGCTAAATCGATCCGCGGGATAAGCATTATCGAGACTCGTGAGGAAGAGACGGAGCGAGCGCAGAACGTTGCTCTGGAACGATTGGGTATCGACCCCAAAGTGCGGGAATCTCTCGACAAGCTAGGGATCAGAACCGTCCAGGATTTCCTCCGACTACCAGCCAAGGGTTTGCTTCAGCGCTTCGGAGCCCAATCTTACCGTCTTCACCGTTTGGCCATCGGCGACCTATGGGACCCGCTTCAGCCTGAAGAAATCCATGAGCCGTTAGTACAGCAAGTCTATTTAGAGCTGCCGGAGACGGACTCCGAACGACTCCTTTTTCTCATCAAACGACGGCTCGATATTTTACTGAGAGAGCTTCACTCCAGAGGACAGGCTCTTCATGAGTTGACGCTTCAGTTCGTACTCGACGATGGAAGACGACAAACGGAGAAGATTGGAACAGCAGCGCCAACTCTCGAATCGGCTCAAATCCTCGGACTTGTCCGCCTGAGGCTCGAGTCTTGTGAGCTCCGTGGCGGTATCGTCGAGCTCGAGTTAAAGGTGGATAGCGTCGATGGTCGACCCGATCAAGTGGCGCTTTTTGTCGAAAACCCTCGTCGTAACCTCGATGCAGCCAACCGCGCTTTTGCACGTCTCCGCGCGGAGCTCGGCAGTGAATCCGTTGTCAAAGCCCAAATCGTCGAGGGACATCTACCTCGAGCCCGGTTTCGATGGATTCCTCTCGAGAAAGCACCTCCGATAAAACTCATCGAGCAGGAGGGTATCCGCACTCTGGTTCGGCGCATCTATGAGCGACCCTTCCCTCTCCCGCCACGACCAAGGAACGAGCCCGACGGATGGCTTCTCAGGGGAATCGAGTATGGCCCCGTCAAAAGATTCGTCGGGCCTTACGTCGTCTCGGGCGGTTGGTGGGCGGGAGGCACCCATCGGGAATATCACTTCGTCAAAATGAAACAAGGCGAGATCTACTGGGCTTACTACGACCGACGCCGGCGTCGTTGGTTCCTAGAAGGCCGCGTCGAATAATCGGGTAGATGACCTACGTCCCCCTTTGGTGCAAGAGCAACGGATCATTTCTAGAGGGGGCTTCTCATCCCGAAGAGCTCGTCGAAGAGGCCCATCGACTGGGACTGCGTTCGCTTGCCGTCACCGATCGAGATGGTGTCTACGGCATCGTCAAGGCCCATGTCCGTGCAAGAGAGGTTGGAGTACAGCTCATCATCGGCACCGAAGTCACCGTCGGCGACACGAAAGAGAACACTTCGAAGCTCATTCTCCTCGTTCAGGATCGAACAGGCTACGCCAATCTGTGCCGCCTTCTTACACGAGGCAGATTACGCTCGAAAAAAGGTGAGAGTCACGTTGCATGGGAAGAAGTGCGAAGCCTTTCGGAAGGTTTAATCGCACTCTGGGGAGGTGACCGCAGTCTCATCACAGCACCAAAATCTCCCCAGTCGATTGCAGATAGCCTCAAAGACGCATTCGGGGATCGCCTTTACGCCTTGGCCGCCCGGCATCGTCGGGACTCGGAGATCCGGCAGGAGAAACGACTGCGAGAACGAGCGAAGCAATGGGAGATCCCCATCGTGGCAGGCATGGAAGTTCTCTATCACACTCCCGAGCGGCGGGATCTCCAAGACGTATTGACCGCCATCCGTCACAACGTGACGGTACGAACAGCAGGACGTCTGACCAAGCCTAATCGAGAGCATGGACTCATAACGCCTTTTGCCATGGAACAACTCTTTGCGGACGATCCCTCATCCGTAGCACGAACGGAACATGTCGCCTCTCTATGTCATTTTTCGCTCGATCAACTTCGCTATCGGTATCCTTCCGAACGACTACCTGACGGCACGACGTCCGCCGAATGGCTACACCACCTGACCTTCGAAGGAGCACGTCGTCGCTACGGGGGCATGGTGCCAAAGAACGTTCAGCAACAGCTCGAGCGAGAGCTCACCCTCATCGACGAGCTCGACTATGGCGGCTACTTTCTGACCATGTACGAGATCGTCCAGTTCTGCCGTTCCCAGGAGATCCTCTGTCAGGGTCGCGGTTCGGCGGCGAACTCCGCCGTCTGCTATTGCCTCGGCATCACCGCCGTGGACCCGGTGCGCATGGACCTCCTCTTCGAGCGTTTCCTGTCGAAGGACCGAAACGAGCCTCCCGACATCGACCTCGACATCATGCACCAGAGACGAGAGGAGGTCATCCAATTCGTCTATGAAAAATACGGCCGCGATCGGGCTGCCATGGTGGCCAACATCATCCGCTATCGATCGCGCTCCGCCGTACGAGACGTAGGAAAAGCCTTAGGTCTCCCAGAGACATCCCTCGACCGACTCGCCAAGCTCCTTTCGCACCACGACGGGCATCACCAGCGAAATGCTTCATCACGCCGGGCTCGATCCCGAGACTCCCATGAACCAGCACCTGTTGAGGCTATCCAATGAGATCTTGGACTTCCCCCGACATCTTGTCCATCCACCCCGGTGGCTTTCTCCTCGGACACGAGCCGGTTCATGACATCGTTCCCATCGAGAACGCCACCATGGAAAACCGCACCGTCATCCAGTGGGACAAAGACGACATCGAGTCTCTGGGACTGTTCAAAGTCGATCTTGCTCGGACTAGGCGCCCTCACTCAGCTCGATCTTTGTTTCCGTCTGCTCGAACAGCATCGAGGTATCGAGCTATCCATGGCGACGATCCCGCAGGACGACCCGGCCACTTTCGACATGATCTGCCGCGGCGAGACAGTGGGAGTCTTCCAGATCGAAAGCCGTGCTCAGATGGCCATGCTCCCGCGCCTCAAACCACGCCACTACTATGACCTCGTCATCGAAGTCAGCATCGTCCGTCCCGGTCCGATTACCGGCGGAATGGTCCACCCTTACCTTCGTCGCCGAAATGGTGAAGAGCCGGTGGACTACCCTCACCCGTCACTCAAACCGGTTCTCGAGAAGACACTCGGTGTTCCTCTGTTTCAAGAACAAGTGATGAAGCTTGCCGTCGTTGCGGCCGACTACACTCCCGGAGAAGCCGATCAGCTCCGCCGCGACATGGCGGCTTGGCGACGATCGGGACGTCATCGAGAAACATCGCGAGAAGCTCATCACCCGAATGCAGGCCAACGGCATCGCACCAGAGTTCGCCGAGCGTGTCTATCAGCAGATATGCGGATTCGGTGAGTATGGATTTCCAGAAAGTCACGCTGCGAGCTTTGCCCTCATCAGCTATGCCGCGTCCTATCTTCTTCGTCATTATCCGGCCGAGTTCATATGCGCGCTTCTAAATGCACAGCCCATGGGTTTTTATTCGACAGCCACGATCATCGATGACGCAAAGAGACGAGGTGTGGAAGTTCGACCCATTGATGTCTCGAAAAGTGACTGGGACTGCACTCTGGAATCTTCCGGCAAAGGCTGGGCTGTTCGTATGGGCCTTCGATACGTCAAGCGCCTTGGAACATACGAATGGAAGCGTATCGAAGCGGCAAAGAGGACAAGGTCCTTTCGTCTCGATCGAGGATTTCGTCCATCGAACCCGTTTGAATGAAGGTGCCCTAGAAACTCTTTCTGAATCAGGAGCCTTCAAAGTCTTCGCACCGTCGCGGCGCAGGGCTTTATGGAAATCCAGGGGCGCTTCACGAATACCACCTTGCCCTCTTCCACTAGAGATCAAAGAACAACAACCAAAGTTTCCCGAGCTCGATGATTTCGAGACGATCGCGTGGGACTATCGAGCCTCTTCGCACAGCACTCTTGGACACCTCTTGGCCCCACTCCGAAGGCAACTTCTGGCGCTGGGTCTTCCCGACGCCAAGACCCTTTCAACAATGAAAAGCGGCCGGCGAGTCCATTACGCCGGCATGGTCATTTGTCGCCAACGCCCCGGCACTGCGTCTGGAGTCACTTTCATGACGATGGAGGATGAAACAGGATTCGTGAATATCGTCATCTGGCCCAAGGATTTCGAACCTAACGCCGTCCTCATCAAAACGACATCTTTTCTCGGTGTAACGGGCGAGATTCAAGCAGAACAAGGTGTGGTCCATGTCATCGTCGAGAAACTGTGGAGACCTAGTCTCAAAGTCCGTCCCGTCCACAGCCGAGATTTTCATTAGTCCGGATAAACGAACGTCACCTCCCTCTCGAGCTCATCAGGCAACGTCTTGTGAACGGGACAGGTCATCGCGGCACGCTCCAGCTTCAGCCTCTCCTCGGGGCTCAAGCCGGAAGGCATATGGATCGAAATGGGCACCGATCCGATGCGGCGCGGATCGTTGGCCATGTGTTTTTCCAGCGAGAAGGAGACACCGTCGAGACGGATATTGTGGGTTTTCGAGGCAATACCCATGAGTGTGACCATGCAGGCGGCCAGACCACTCGCCACTAGATCGGTGGGCGAAAAAGAGCTGCCGTCGCCCTGGTTGTCGACGGGAGCGGCGGTACGAATTTGTGCTCCCGAAGGGCCATGAGTGAGCTCGACCTTCAAATCCCCGACGTATTTTCCTGTGATTTTCACTGCCAACTCTCAACCTTCCTTTCGAGCCCGCCACGTCAGGCTCTATTGTGATTTCTCTTTGTATTTGAACGATTTGTCCGGGTGCGGCGGGGGTGGCGGTACCGCGCGCGGGTCTTTCTCGATCTCCTTCATCAGGTACTCGATAGCGGCATCGAGTTGGGCGTCTTCGCCGTTGAATGTCGCATGGGGAAGATTGTCCACAGAGATATCGGGCTCGACCCCGTGACCTTCGATGAGCCACTCTCCTTCGGGACCGTAGACTCCCGTCATCGGGGCGCGAGCCAAGCCTCCGTCGCTCAATCGATTCGACGAGCCCAGCCAAATCTCACCACCCCAGGTTCGCATCCCGATGATCTTACCGAGACCGAGTCTCCGGAACCCCTCGATGACCGCCTCGCCGTCAGAAGCCGTGTTCTCGTCACAAAGAGCCACCATATGGCCACGAAACGCATAATTCATGTTCCAATAGGGCTCTCCCACACGACTCTTCCAGTAAAACCACGCCCGTCGGATGAGTTTTTCGAGGATGAGACTGTCGATGTTGCCACCACGATTGTGGCGGAAGTCGAGGATCAGCCCCTGCCGGTTGAAGACCGGGTAGAACTGCTGATACCAAGCCGTGATATCTCCGCTCCCCATGGCCCGGAGATGGACGTAACCGATTTTCTCCTCTGACTCTTTCTCCACTCGAACTCGCCTTGTGTACTCCCAATCACGATATCTCAAGCCATACTCATCATCGGTGGGTGTGACGATCACATCACGACTCGCTCCATCCTCTTCCGATTTGATCCGAAGACGCACTTGCCGCCCCTCCTCGTTCCGAAGAAGCGCGCCGATGTCATCCACAGAGAGGGCCTCCACTCCATTGACGGACTCGATCACATTTCCCTCTGAGACACCGAGGTCGGGCTCGGCAATCGGTGAAAGAAGATCGGGAAAATCCGGATCGGATTGATAGATGTAGTCGATCCGATAGCCTCCTCGGGCCGCGTCGCGCTCGAGAAGAGCCCCAAGAGTCGGGACCTTGATCTTATCGGGTCCTTCGCGAAGGTCACCGCCCCGCACACTCGTATGAAGCGCTGAGAGCTCCCCCACGAACCTTCCGATGAGATCACTCAGCTCTTCTCGGGTGGTTACCCGGTCCACTAAAGGCAGATACTTGTCGCGCATTCCATCCCAGTCGAGCCCATGCATGTTGGGGTCGTAGAAATAGTCCCTTTCCAGCCGCCAAGCATCGATAAAAATCTGCCGCCAGTCCTCACGTACATTGATAGAGAAGGTCCATCCCCCGAGGTCGACCTTGTGTTCAGCCGGCGTCGACGGCGCCTTGGCGACCGCATCGATGACAAAAACGTCGTCTGTTTTCTGCGCAAGAATCTTCTTGCCGTTTAGAGACAGCTCGTAATACCGAACGTCATCGACGAGCTTCTCGGGTTTGATATCCTCGTCGGTGATTTCGGCACCCATGAGATGAAACTTCCGCTCCAATCCTGGATCACGCGTGAGCCAGAAGAGCACTTTGTCATTGACGCTCAAACCGCGATAGTCACCCGCCTCGATGGGGACTTCTCGCACGCGGTTTTGAATCCCTTCCAAGTCGATCTCAACCGGCGTCGCGGCAGCCTCAGCGGTTTCCTTTTTCTCGTCGCCCGACGTCTCCTCTTCCTCGTGAAGCTCATCCTTCGGCCTAAAGGGTGACCGCGCGTCTTTATCGAGGGCCACTTGATAGACCTTCATCGGCCGATTAAAAAAGGGCTCGGGCTGCCTCGGTCCCCACGGACTCCCTACGACCGATTCCAGGTTTCGGTCGGACAGGAAATATATCCACTTGCCATCTGGACTCCAAGACGGGCTGGCGCTGTTGAACCGATCACTTGTCAAAGGCGTGAGGCTGCTCTCCCCAACGCCGTAAAGGAAAATCTGTTGAAAGGTGTTAAGGGCACTTTGGCCGAAGGCGAGCCAGCGACTGTCAGGAGACCAGGCGATGTCTCCAACACCTTCTCGGTTTGTGGAAACCACTTTTTGTTCTTTGCGCTCGATGTTCAACAGCCACAGGTCGAGGTTGTTGTCACTGTAGGCGATCCATTGGCCGTCCGGAGACGGAAATCCCTGAAAACGCAGGATCTTTCCGTCATCTGTCAACGCACTCTGCTCGCCCACTCCCGTCACTGGAATCGTCACGAATTCGAGCTCGCCGGTTTCGTCCGACAACACCAAGATGTGGTCTCCATCGGGCATGAAAACGCCGTCGCGATACCGAACACCGGGCTTTCGAGATAGGCGCGCCCGACGTCCACCGTCGACGGGAGCAACGAAGACACGCCCACGGGAAGTCAATACGACACTATCACCGTCTGGGTGGATGTGGGACGAGGTGAGGTATTGCATGGGCTTCTTGACCCATTTCTCCCGCCACTGATCGAAGTCCGAAGCCAACGTGATGGGAACTTCATGGCTTTCATTGGAAGCGATGTCGTGAAGCCAGATGTCGGCGCCCACTTGATAGGCAATGCGGCCTCCCTCCAGGTCGGCATCTCTCACGTCCCAGCCGCTATGGAAGGTGTGCTGCTTCAAGTCCTGTCCGTCCTCGTCCATAGACCAGATGTTCATCGTGCCGTCACGATCGGTGATGAAGTACACCCTCCCCTGCCACCACATGGGCGTATGACTCCCGCCGGCGTAATCACGAGTCAGCACTTCGGCTTCCTGCGCCCCTTCAACATACTTCCAGATGTTTCTAGCGGTCCCACCCTTGTAGCGCTTGGTCACGTTACGATGGTAGGAGGGCCGAACAAAAAGGAGCTTCGAGCCGGTATCATCGTAGGAGCCTTCGCTCGCTTGGCTCAAAGGGATACGGCGGCGGTGTCCGTTTTCGAGGTCGAGGGCCACGAGCTGAACGTCTGGAAGTGTCGAGAAGTGGGACGTGGTATAGACGAGCTCTCCCTTTTTGGTCCAGGTCGTGGCAATGGAAGGCTCCGCTTCATAAGTTCTGCGAACCGGAAGCCCTCCCGTGAGAGGCATCGTGTAGAGCTCCGCCGGACCTTCATAGCTCGCCGTAAATGCAAGTGTACGCCCGTCAGGCGATATGGAAGGATGCGTCTCCTCATCCGGATGGGTCGTCAGACGGCGGGCCACGCCACCACTCGTCGAAACGCTCCAGAGATCACCTTCTGCAGTGAAAACGAGCGTATCGCCGTGAATATCCGGAAACCGGTAGTAACCCTTGGCCGGTTGGGACCAGCTCTGGGAAACGCTCAGCAGGCTGAAAACAGCCGTGATCAGAAGACGAGACACCATGATTTACCTCTCCAAAGGAATGGGCTGGACGTCATCGAGGGCGACAGTTTAGATCCAGTCGTGGGGCGCAGGCAACAGCCCGAGCGCTCCAGAACTCAAGAACTCAGGAATCTTATTCTTGATTTCTTGAATTCCTGATTTCTTGAATTCTCTTCGATCACTCATAGCGGAGCGCTTCGATGGGATCGGCGCGCGAAACACGGTTAGCCGGTAGATAAGTTGCGAGTGCTGCAGAAGAGACGACGAGGAAAGCCACGCTCATGAAAACCGAAGGATCCGTAGGACTGATTCCGTAAAGGTGGCTGGAGGCGAAACGAGTCAGAACGAAAGACAGTCCGAGCCCGAGGACGATCCCTATCAAAACCAGTTTCAACCCCCAACCCATGGCGAGCTTCAGCACTTGCGCTCGCCGAGCGCCCAAAGCCAATCGGACCCCCATCTCGTGGAGCCGCTGGCTCATGGAGTAGCTCATAACACCATAGATGCCGATGAGCGCCAGCACGATGGCTATCACAGCAAACAAACTCAACAGCTGCACGGTGAAACGGCGCTGACGGATCGAATCCCTCAAAACCTGATCCATCGAGCGAACGCCGTACACCGGTTGTTCCGGGTCTACCGCCAGAATCTGGCTTCGGATGACTCCCGCATAACCTAACGGGTCTGTCTCGGTACGCACGACCAGCGCCATGAAGGGCCAGGGGTCAACGTCGTAAGGAGCGTAGATCTCGGGGCGGGGCGCACGATCGAAGCCAAAATGTCGCACGTCACCGACCACGCCCACGATCTCCCCATAGTCCTCGTCGCTATACACTCCGATCCTTTTTCCGACGGGGCTTTCCCCTGGCCAGTGAAGTTTCGCCATCGTCTCATTAACCACGAATACCTCGGGTGCCTCGGCATCATCACGGGCGGTAAATCCTCGCCCCGCAACGAGTGGGATCCCCATGGTCCTGAAGTAGTCTGGCGTGACGACTTGATACTCACCGATCGGTCGCTCTTCCGGATCCGGAACACCCTCGACGCGGTAGCCGAAGCTGGCGGCGGAACCACTGAAAGGGTGTGTCAGGGCGACGCCCACGGAGACGATACCCGGCAAAGCATCGATCCGCTCGATCACGGCTCGAACGAAGGCCGCCTGTTCCACCTCTTCGGGGTAAGAGCTTTCGGGCAAACTCAATTGCATGACTAACATGTTGTCCGCTCGGAAGCCCGTCTCTTCCGACTGAAGCGCCAAGAGACTCTTTATGAAGAGACTTGCGCCACACAACAGTACGAGAGATAGCGCCACCTCCGACACGATGAGAAGCGAGCGAAAGGTCTGTCGCCGCTTCCCCACCGTCGAGCTCCGGCCGCCTTCCTTGAGAGACCTTTGTAGCTCTACCCGCGATGCCTGGAAAGCGGGAACACCACCGAATATCGCTCCCGTCAGGAGAGAAACGACGGCAGTAAAAAGAAGAACCCAGACGTCAATGCCGATCTCTCGAGATCGAGGGATGTCTCCAGCCAGACGTACCAGGACATCTACTCCCCAGAGCGATAGAAGCAAACCGAATCCGCCGGCGACCGCACCGAGCAGTAGGTTCTCGGTCAAAAGTTGACGCATGAGACGGAAACGGCTCGCACCCAAGACAGCTCGTAAAGCCGTCTCCCTTTCTCTGTCGGTAGCTCGAGCCAATAGCAAATTGGCGACGTTAGCACAGGCAATGAGAAGAACGGCTCCCACTGCAGCCAACAAGATGATGAGGGCGGGGCGAACATCTCCGACCAACTCCTCATGGAGAGGCACCGCGGCGAGACCCGTCATTTCAGGAGCGTGGTCTTCGACCTCCTGCAGCCGGCTGGCCAGCACTTCCATTTCGGCCCGAACCTGTTCGAGCGTGATCCCGTCGGCAACTCGGCCGACAACCCGGAAATATCCCAAGTTGCGAACGGTATTGAGCTCTTGAGAAACACTCATAGGAGGTTCGGGAATTCCAAAGCGATAAGAACGAACCCATATCTCGACTTCCTCCGGATATTGGAAGGAGGCGGGTGCGACACCCACAACGATGTGCGGCTCTCCGTTGATCTGGAGTTGGGTCCCGATGATATCCGGCTGGCCTCCGAAACGGTTTTGCCACGACCGATAGCTCAAGATGACGTTGTGAGCATCTCGACTTTCAGGAACGTCGTCGGAAAGGAACGAGCGCCCCATAATAGGCTCCACTTGAAATACCTTGAGGAACTGCGGAGACACGGACACGGCCCTCACCCTCACCGGCTCACCAACGCCCGAAAGGTTGGCATTGAGAGTTCGGTAACCGGCGATATCTTCCAGAGTTCGGCTCTCACTCCTCATATCGAGAAAGTCGGCCGGTGAGAAGCTCGAGTCAGCCCCTTCCGGGCCGGTCTCCTGGAGCGTCACGAGTCGCTCCGGCTCAGGGTAGGGCAAAGGACGAAGCACCACGGCATTCAGCACACTGAAAATGGCGGTGTTGGCACCGATACCAAGCGCCAAGCACAACAGCGCAGCCAGGGTAAAAGCAGGACTCTTGAACAACGTTCTTAGGGCGTAGCGAACGTCTGAGATGACCGTATTCATGGCACCCATGGAGTTTGCAACGACCGTGCCACGTTAATAGAACCCCGAGATACCTCTAGCCCCTTGTCTCGAGGTGTATTCGTGTGAGAGCGTTCCCCACTCTGACTTGGTCCGTTCGGAATCGGGAACGACCGTGTCAAAAGCGGACAGGGGCCGCGGAGGTTTTCTTTCCGTTGCGGGACCGACTAACCGAAGAGGATGGCTTCACAATTCGGCAATTGTCGAGCATAATGTCAACGCAAGGAGCGTGTGATGAAATCATATTTCTCGCCGAGACGGCGTTGGGCAGCGGTGTTCGCCCTCGTGGCCTCCTTTGGCGCGAGTGCCTGTCGCCCAAACGATTCGTCCAAGGAAGACGCGACCGACGTCGCCCAGCACCTAGACATCCTTTCTACAGAGGCGAACGTCTATTCGCAGCACGGCGAAGAGGTCGTGATTAGAGACTTTTTTCAAGACCGCAAAAATGGATTCTTCCTTGACGTCGGTTGCGCTTGGCCCGTCCACTATAGCAATACGTATTATCTCGAGAAGGAGCTCGGCTGGTCGGGCTTTGGTGTCGATGCCATCGCCGACCACGCCCGGCGCTGGCGCAATCGGAGGCCCCACAGCAAGTTCTTCAACTTCATCGTGACCGACCACTCGGGGGGGGTCGAATCGTTCTACCGCACGGAACGCGGAGAATGGCTGGGTATCTCATCTCTCACGCCGAGGGCGGGGCTCGGCAGGAAACAAGACTGGCAAGAGATCCAGGTGCGCACGATTACCCTCACGGATCTTCTCGACCAGAACGGCGTCTCCAAGATCGATCTCCTGTCGATGGACATCGAGGGCGCCGAGCTCATCGCCCTGGCTGGCTTCGACATCAATCGCTTCGAGCCGGAGTTGGTAATCGTCGAAGTGCACGCGGACGCTCGCGGACCGGTTCAAGAATATTTCTCTGCTCACGGCTACGAGCGCGTAGAGCGATACGATCTACACGACGCGTACAACTATTACTTCACGCCAAAGCGCCACTACGTCCCAAACGAATAGCTCTCGCGTCAAGGCTCTTCCGTCTTGGGTCCGCGCCGCCGCGACGACTCAGGGCTTCACGACGATGGCTGATGCTTGCTTTTCTCGCAGCATCCCATTGAATGCAACAAGGTCCTGATCCAAGACTTTCTGCAGTCGTGATAGCTCCCCGTCCAAATCCTTCATTAGATCCTGGTAGCGCTCCTGTAGCTGATCGGTCGGCCGGGCATCCGTATATTCTCCGCGCTGGCTGGAAGCCGCCGACGCGACCCAGGAGAGATGGCTCCTGATCTTGGGTTTTTGCGACCATCCACCCGGTTTGGTTTGAATGAGCTCGTTCTCGATCGACCTCAACTCATCATCGATTTTCTGAGCGCCCGTTTCGACATCTTCTTCGACAAAACGAGTACTCACTTCATCCAACTGTTCTCTAACCGATCGGACGGTCTCGAGGGCCCGATCCATCTCGTTGAAGGCGTCGCGTATTTGGATCAAGAACTCGAGCTGCTCCACTAGATCTTGCTGGGTAATTGCGGTGAGTCGAGGGTCTTTCTTGATCTCGAAAGCCTGCTCCGCAGTCCAATCGGAGGTGGTGAGTCGGACCTGGTACGATCCCGGTACCGCCCTCGGCCCCGCCATTACTCTGGGCATCTTGGGCCCAGGGTGGCGTAGGTCCCAGACGAAACGGTTCATTCCCTTCTCGTGCGGAACATCGCCGGCCCCGAAGCTTCGGACCTCGCCGCCATCGGCGCCGAGAATGTCGAGCCGGAGGTCATCGGGCTCCTCGTCAAAGTAGTAATATATGATGACTCCTTCCGGAGGGTTTTGTGCCTTCCAGTTCTCGGGGAGCATGGCTCCATAGACATGATCCCTCCGATAATGGCCTCCACCTCCTTGAGCACCGGTGCGATAGGTCGCACGCGGTTGGAAAAGGTGTGCGCGCGAGCGCGCCACCTCGTCGCTGATCTGTCGCAGAGGCGACATATCATCCAAGATCCAAAAAGAGCGACCCTGGGTGGCTACGACGAGATCTTCTTGGTGGACTTTCAAGTCGGTGACCGGCGTATGCGGCAGGTTGAGCTGTAGCGTTTGCCAATGCTCACCGTCATCGAAAGAAACGAAGAGAGAGAACTCGGTTCCGGCAAAAAGAAGTCCGGACCGCACCGGATCTTCCCGAACCACCCGAACGGGATGGTGTTCCGGGATCCCGTTCCCACCATCCGTGAGGAGCGTCCAGCTCAAGCCATAGTCCGTAGTGCGATAAATGAACGGCCGGAAATCGTCCAACCGGTATCGATAGACCGCGAGATAAGCCTTTGCCGGAGAATGGGGAGAAGGCTCGATCCGATTGACGGTCGCAGGTTGGGGCATGTCTTTCGGAGTCATGTCGCTCCAAGTGGCACCGTTGTCCCTCGAGAGATACACCCTCCCATCGTTCGAGCCCGTCCAGATGACACCGGGCTCGATTGGCGACTCCTCGATAGCGAGTAGCGCCGAGTATGTTTCGACTCCCGTAATATCGTGGGTAATCGGCCCACCGGCCATCCCGAACTTCTCTTCGTCGTTGCCGGTAAGATCGGGGCTCACGACGTCCCAGCTCTGCCCCTCGTTGGTACTGCGGTGGACATGCTGCGAGCCATGATAGAGCACCCTCGGATCATGAGGAGACAAAACGATGGGTGCATTCCACTGAAAGCGGTATCGGAGCTCTCGCTCCGGCATACCGCCTTGTCGTTGTGGGTAATCACGAATTTGTCGAAACTGTTCGGTGCTCCGATCATATCGAGCCAAGCGGCCACCAAAGCAGCCGGAATAGACGATGTCAGGATTGTCCGGCCGCACAGCCACGGGTCCGGTCTCACAACCCCCATGCGAGAGCCAGTGCTGCAAGCTTATGCCTGGACCGGTGGCTTGACTTGGCAAAGAGATGGTGGAGTTATCCTGCTGAGGGCCGTACACTCGATAGGGAAACTGGTTGTCTACCGTGACGGAGTAGAGCTCGGCAGTGGGTTGATTGAGCTGAGTCGACCAAGAGGCTCCCCCGTCGAGAGTGACCGTTGCTCCCTGGTCGTTTCCCTCGACCATGATCTCCGGACGGTTGGGATTGATCCATAGGTCGTGGTGATCCCCATGGGGCATGGGTATGGAGCTGAAGCTTTTCCCTCCATCCACGGACTTCCAAAACGAACCGCTGACGTTCCAGACCGTATTCACGTTTACTGGATCAGCATAGATGTGGTGGTAGTACCAGGGACGCCCCGTCAATCGGGCGTCACTATTGATGAGCGTCCAGCTCTCACCGCCATCGTCCGATCGATAGATACCCGACCCGGCCTCCTCCGCCTCGATGATAGCCCAGAGCCTATTCGAGCTTACCGGCGAAACAGTGACGCCGATCTTGCCGATGAGACCTTTGGGTAGTCCTTTATCGAGCTTTTCCCATCTGTCGCCTCCGTCGGTCGTCTTGAAGATACCTCCATCCTCACCACCGCTGATCATGGTCCAAGGCTTTCTTTCCCCCCGCCACATGGCGGCGTAGAGCACTCGCGGATTGTTCGGGTCCATGGCCAAGTCGATAGCACCCACCATCTCCGAGATATAGAGCACTTTTCCCCACGTGGTCCCCCCATCAGCAGAGCGAAAGACGCCCCGCTCCGGATTCGGCCCGAAAGGATGGCCGGTAGCCGCAACGTACACCAAATCAGCGTTCCTCGGATGGGCTCGGACTCGCCCAATCTGACCGGCCTCCGGAAGGCCGATGTAGGTCCATGTCCTTCCTGCGTCTTCCGATTTGTAAAGACCTATGCCGGTCGAGACATTACCCCTCATGCAGGCCGAACCGGTACCCACGTAAATGACGTTGGGATCCGAGTCCGCCACCTCGACAGCGCCAATCGAGCCGGTTTCGAAGAACCCGTCGGATAGGTTCATCCAGCTTTGACCCGCATTGGTGGTTTTCCAAACGCCGCCGCCGGTCGAGCCCATATAAAAAGTGAAGAGCTCTCCCTCGACACCTTCGACCGCGGTTACCCTTCCCCCGCGAAATGGGCCGAGGAGACGGTACTCGAGGGCTTGATACAGGGAGGGCCCGATCACCGGATTGCCGTCAGTGGAGGCGGGCATCGACGGCGCCAGCAACATCATCAGAGCGATCATTCGGAAGGTGCTCATGGAAATCTCCTTAAGTTCAAATTCAGAGTTAACCTTGCAGCCGACGAATGTCAACTGTAGGATAAAAAGTGATGGCAAACGAAGATAAGGCGCAGGACCAAACTCCACCGAGATGGAAACGGAGGTTGGGCTATTTGGGTGGACTCGTCCTCGGTGCCGTGTTTCTCGTCGGCGCCTTGAGCAAGGCAGCCGATCCGCTGGCTTTCCAGGAACAAATCCACATCGAGGGCCTCGACACCATCCTTCCTGCTGGGTGGGTGGTCTTCATCGCCCTTGCGCTCGAGTTCGGTTTGGGCACGGCACTCATCCTCGGCATTCGACGCCTGTGGGTCCTCGTTCCAAGCGGTCTTTTGGTGGTCCTATTCGTTGCCATAACTGGACGAAGCTATTGGAACTATGCACAGGGGATTGTTGACGAGAGCGTATCTTGCGGATGCTTCGGCAATCTCGTGGACCGGACCCCCTCAGAAGCTCTTTGGCAAGACCTGTTGCTCATGGTGCCAGCACTCACGGTTGCGTTCGTAGGTCGATCCAAATCCTCGTTGACCGCCGCTCGAACGGTGGTGACTGCGGTAGTGACCATCGCCGGAGTCGTCTTTTCCTGGCAAGCGCCCGAGCTCCCACTGGACGACATCGCAACGAGGCTCAAGCCCGGCAAGACAGCGGAGGAAATCTGTGCCGGAAATGTAGAGCATCGAATTTGTCTAGCGACGGTGGTCCCTGAACTGGCCGAAGGCGATCACGTCGTCATCCTTGCCGATCTCTCGTCTCAAGCTTTTGGCGAAGCGGTCCAAGGACTCAATCAATACTACCTGCAGCGAGAGGGACCCATGCTGTGGATCTTGAGCTCATCCTCTCCTGAGGAGAGTCATCGATTCTTCTGGCAATGGGCACCCACGTTTCAAGTTCAGGAAGCTCCCCCCGCCCTTCTCAGACCTCTCTATAGAGAACTGCCCCGCTCTTTCATAATCACCGATGGGACAATAACGCGCACCTTTTCCGGTCTTCCACCCTTAGAATCGTTGATCTCGAACTATAATGGTCGCTTATGAAAGATGATGACGCCGAGGCGAATGCGCAAATGAGATATCGATTCCGCAATGCGGTCGTAGCAGTGACTCTGCTGCTGTCGCCGGGCTTGTATGCACAGGCTCCTAGACAACAGCCAACCGGACAACTACCCGACTCGGAGATCAAAGGTCTCTACGAAATCGGCGACTACGTCCTGGAAGTAGACGGGACAAAGGCTCCCACAGCCCGATTCTTCCTCGCGGAACGTATTCCCGCTATTCTCATCGAAGTAGCGGAGCTACCGTCGCTAGTGCTTCTGATACCCGGTAGTAGCGAGGTGAAATCCGTTCCTCCCGCCAACATGTCCAAGATCTCTGACAGTGCGGTCGATCTTGCCCTTGACTCAATGAAGGATCAGGGAAAGCTCCGAATCCTGGCTTCGTGGATTGTCTTCACCATCGATGGGCGTGAGATGACCATGAAAGAAAAGCCCTGGCTCCTCGCTCAAACGGACATCGCCAGCCTCAAGAAGCACAGCCCCGAGTACGTATGGCGCGCAAAGGCTTACACACCCGATCCAAAGATCATCGATGAGCTCAAGAACCAAGCACTTGATGTGAAAGTCCGGGTCTTCTTTGGATCCTGGTGCGCGCACTGCAAACGTCACGTGCCCCTCCTGACCAAAGTCGACGAGGCGCTCGAAGGCTCTCGGATCCACATCGAATACTATGGCCTGCCAAGAGGCTGGGGGAACCACCCGGTAGCGGGCCCCTTGAAAATCCGAGCCGTGCCTACGGCAGTCGTTTTCATCAACGGAAAGGAAGTTGGGCGCATCAAAGGGGAACAATGGGCCTCACCCGAGGAAGCCATCATGGAGATCATCGAACATCCAAGTCAAGCGCCTCAAAACTGACCGACTCCTACGGCAATGTTCCAAAGCCCGATTCCATCTCGAAGCGAAGCTCTTTATCGCAAGCTCATCTCGAAATCAAGTCTCGTACGATGGCGACACCCAGCGAAGGGCGGTAGGTTGCACTCGCGCACCAACAACGAGCTTGCAGTTGCCTCTCTTTTATGGCATTTGGTACTAGGTTCTAGGGGGAAGAAATGGAGCTCAAGGATTTAGAGAAGATGACTGTCACTAAGCTTCGCGAGGAAGCCGCGAAGTTCGAGGATGTCAAGGGCGTGAGCGGCATGAAGAAGGATCAGCTCATCGACATCATGTGCGAGAAGCTCGACATCCATCGTCCGAAGAAACAAGTAGAGGGAATCGAAAAGTCGGTGCTCAAAGCTCGCATGCGCGCTCTCAAAGCCAAGAGATCGCAGGCTGAGGCCGACCACGACCACGAAGCGCTTGCCGAAATCAGGAGGCGTATCAAAACCTACAAGAGGTCCATCCGTCGTCACACCGTTGTGAGCGCCTGACCGATTTACGAGCTTGCATTTACTTTTCGACCTGGGCTAGGATGGCCCCCGCTCTCGAGGTTGGCTTTGAATTCAGTAACCATTGACTTCATCGATAGGAAAATCCTCAGGGCACTTTTGTCCAAGGGTCGGTCTACTTTTGCGGAGCTCGCGGCTCAAGCCGGTCTCACAGCACCCACGGTCCATGACCGAGTCAAGAAGCTCGAACGCTCGGGAATCATCAAAGGGTATGAAGCCACTGTCAACCCGGCCATGCTCGGATACGAAATCACGGCGATGGTGGGCATCACGACAGCAGCTAATGTTTCCTCGCGAGACTACGAGACCCGCCTCACGGAGATATCCGAAATCCAAGAATGTCATGCCGTGGCGGGAGAGCAAACCTACATAGCACGTGTGCTCACGAAGAACACCCGCACGCTCGAACAACTCCTCCAGCGCATCAAGAGCATCCCCGGTACGGTGGGGACAAAGGCCTCAGTCATACTTTCGTCGCCCATAAGCCGGCATACGCTACCCCAAGAAGACGACGTGCGAGAATTCCCCGGCGAAAAACCGGCAATAGCTAGATAGAACCCAAGAACCCAGCACTCAAGAACTAAGAATAAGACGTCTTCAACACAACGCCGGTTCATTGTTCAGGCAGAAACGACGGAGCATTCGTGTTCTTCTTGGCTCCGTGGCGAATCCCACGGCTTGGCGTTTTCTCCGAATCTTATTCTGAATTCTCGAGTACTCGAGTACTCGAGTTCTACTTCATTTGCTTCATTAGGGCATTCATCGCGATCAAGACTGGATTCCAGAGTGCACCGAGAGCGGGCGTATAAGCAAGGTCCAATTGGGCTGCTTCATCCACGCTCATACCCGATTGGATAGCGGCTGCTAGAGTGTCGATCCCGAGAGCGGCCTTCTCGTTTCCGGCGATCTGGGCCCCGAGCAGACGACCGGTGTCGGCATCCGCGGTGACCTTGACAGTGCCCGGCCGGTTCTCACCAAGATAGGGAGCCCGGAACCGAGCCTCAATCCTAGCGTCCACAACATGGAAACCTTCCCGCTTCGCCTCGGCGCTCGAGAGTCCGGTACGGGCCACGCTGAGATCAAATACCTTCAAAGCAGCCGTGCCAAGGACTCCTCGGAAATGAGCCACGCGTCCCGCCATGTTCTCACCCGCCACGCGTCCTTGCTTGACCGCCACAGTTCCCGTGGAGGCCACGACTGGCCGGCCTGTCACCCGATGGAGGGATTCGGCACAGTTGCCCGCAGCATAGATTCCCGGAACGTTGGTCTCCATTCTATCCGAGACTTGAATGGCGCCGCTCGTGCCGAGCCCAATTCCTGCTGAAACAGCCAAATCGACTCTCGGTGTCACACCTATATCAACGAAGACCACGTCAGCCGGAAGTAAGCGCCGGCTACCCTCGATCTCCACGGCCTCGACGCTTCCGTTCCCGCGGGTGAGAATACGCCCTACGGAACGTCGCGTAAGGACCGTCACACCCTTCGAATTCAACTCGGCCTCCAGAAATCCAGCCATATCCTCGTCCAAGGCTTTGAATATCGAAGCGGATTTCTCAACCAAGGTCACTTCCAGCCCGCGGCTACGAAGCGCTTCGGCTATCTCCAAGCCCACGAATCCCCCGCCAATAATGACGGCGTCGCGCGTCACACCTGAGCCCAGCCACTCAGAAATCGCTTCCCCATCTTCGATCCGACTCGCGGTGAAAACACCTTTTGCTTCGATGCCCTCCACCCTTGGTGCCTTGGGCTGGTATCCGGTGGCAACCAGAAGCTTGTCGTATTTGAGGGTCTCGCGTTGCCCCGTTCCCGAGCTTTCCACCACAACCATACGCCGGGAAGGTAGAATCTCGACCGCTCGGGTCTCTATCCTGGCTTCGATCCTTCTTTCGTTGAGAAGACTCTCAGGCGTGAAGAGGATCAAGTCTTCGAAGCGGGAGACCGTTCCTCCTAAGCAGTAGGGCAAACCGCAAATACTGTATGAGATGTGACGGCTGGACTCGAGAATCGTGATCGCGAGAGAGGGGTCCAGACGTCGGGCGCGCGAAGCGGCGGTCATTCCAGCCGCATTTCCGCCAATGATGAGATGGTGCTCCGACATCGCGTCATAATAGCAAGGTAATTCGGGGACGGGTAATCAATATTTGCCCGCCCGATTTGTCCTGTTCTACCACCATAAACCCGCGTAGACGCTTCGGGCAGGGGCAGGGGCACGGGCAGGGGACAATCGATCCATCCGGAATTTCATCCGAAAACATGAAGATAATGAGTCTTCATATCAGGTCCCATTTTTGGTTCAAGGACTTGCGAAACAAACGGCTATCGAGAAACGTCTGGATCCAAGGAAGCGGGGTTTGCCTGAGCAGCCCATAAAATAGGAGAATTAGGGGTTTGGAACACCCAATTCACCTATGTAGAGCTGACGAAAACTATGCTGAAATTCAACTGGAACACACTGGCGCTGCCCACCTTATTTGCCGCAAACCTACTCATCCTCCCTGCGGAGCTAACAACCGCTAGCCCGGCGAACGAGGGCGAACCCACGGCCCGCGTCGGCCGTGCGACCGAGGCGGCGGAGGTCCCCATCCTCGACGGCATCCTCGACGATGAAGTTTGGAAAGACGCCGACGTCTTCACCGATTTTGTGCAAGCAGAGCCACATGAGGGGCAACCAGCCACGGAAAGAACGGAAGTGCGTATCCTATATGATGATAGCGCCATTTATGTCGGAGTCATCTGCTACGACAGCGAGCCTGACGGTATCGTGGTCACCGACACCCGGCGTGATTCCGACCTAACCAACATGGATGGCTTCAAGTTCATTCTGGATACCTACCATGACAAGCAGACCGGGTTCGTCTTCGGGACCAATCCGGCAGGTCTCGAATACGATGGTCAAGTGACCAACAACGGCGAGACCGGCCGGATGGGAGCCACCCGACAAACCACCGGCTCAGGCGGCGGCTTCAACTTGAACTGGGACGCGAGCTGGCAAGTCGAGGCGCGAATCCACGACGAGGGCTGGTCTGCAGAGTTTGCTATTCCACTCCGTTCGCTTCGGTACGAATCCGCGAAGCCCCAAACGTGGGGGCTCAATTTCTATCGAAACATCCGCCGCAAACGAGAGGAGGATTACTGGTCGCCGGTCTCTCGCATTTACAACATCAACCGAGTGTCTTCAGCAGGAGAGCTACAGGCTCTGAATCTCGACACTCCCCGCAATTTCAAGGTGACTCCCTACGTCTTGGGGAGCTCCGCGCGGGATTATGAGACACAAGACAAGAACGAGCTCGATGGCGAGTGGGGCGTGGATGCGAAGTTTGGTGTCACACCCTCCCTCAACTTGGACCTTACCTACAACACGGACTTTGCCCAAGTCGAGGTCGACGAACAGCAAGTCAACCTGACTCGTTTCAATTTGTTCTTCCCGGAAAAACGCGAGTTCTTCTTAGAAAACGCCGGGCTTTTCTCCGTTGGAAAGTCCTCAGGGAGGGAACAATCCGTCGAGCTCTTCTTCAGCAGAAAAATCGGTATCGACGAAGACGGTGGTATCGTCCCCATCATCGCCGGCGCCCGGTTGAGCGGAAAGGCAGGAAGCTACGACGTCGGTTTCATGAACATGCAAACCGACAACGTCGTCAGTGTCACCCCAGCCAATAACTACACGGTGGCACGCGTCAACCGCGAGTTTCCAAATCGCTCCCACGTCGGCTTCATCTTCGTCAACCGCATGGCCACCGGCGACGACTCCGGCCAGGACAACTGGAACCGCACCTGGGGCATCGACGGCAAACTGGGAATCGGGGAAGAATGGACGTTCAACGGCTTCGCATCGCGCACCGAGACTCCGGGCGCCACGGGACGGCAGCACTCTTGGGCAGCTAAAGCGGAATATGCCGACCGCGACTTCACTTTCAACGTGGACTATACCGAAGTGGGTGAGGACTTCAATCCCGAAGTGGGCTTTCTTCAACGAGCCGGCTACCGGAGCATCCAGGGCGGCCCCCTATGGCACGTGCGAACGCCCAGCATAGGCTGGCTGCGCGAGCTCAGACCTCATGTGACTTACCGTTCGTTTTGGGACTTCGAGGGTTTCCAGGAAACGGGCTACCTCCACCTCGACGTCCATGTCGATTGGGAGAACGGAGCTCACTTCAGCCCGGCCACCAACATCACGACAGAGGGTCTGAAAGAGCCCTTCGAGATCGCCGAGGGCATCGTCATCCCTCCCGGCAAGTACCACAACACGATCCTGGCTTGGCAATGGAACACTGACGAGAGCGCACGGGTTGCCTACAGCGGCGGGATTGACTACGGAGGATTCTTCTCCGGCACAAGGCGCTCCGTCACAACCGAGTTTATCTTTCGCAAGGGTGGCACAGCCAACGTTTCCGCTCGGTGGCAGTACAACGACATCGATCTCAAAGAGGGTAGATTCAAGGCAAACCTGGGGCAGCTCCGCTTCAACTACAACTTCACACCCTCCATCTATTTTCAGTCGTTGGCCCAGTACAACGACTCGGCCGACGTTTGGTCGGCCAATTTGCGCTTCACATGGCTCACCACCTCCAGCACCGGGCTCTACGTCGTCTTCAATACCAACGAAGGTCTAGGGGACCTACTCGTCGGCCCTCAGTCTCGCAGCTTCATTGTCAAGTACACGCATTTGTTTGATATCTTGTAGGAGCTTCAAGAATTCAAGGAATCAAGGACTCAAGAAATCAAGAATGCTTTTGTTTGTGGGGCATCGGCTGTCAGGAAGGCAGGGATTTGGTTTCTTGAGTTCGTAAATTCCTGATTTCTTACAGGAATTTGCGTTTCTTGGGTTTGTCTTTGACACCCTTGAGTGCCTTCAAAGCTTGGACAGGCAAACCTTCGTCATCCATCAGCTTGACAGCGTTCGTTAGGTAGGCTTCCGCTTCAATGAAGTTACCCATGTCGCTGTGGACAATCCCTCCGTAGTAGGCCGCGAGCCCACAGCGAGGATCGATACGTAGAGCTTCATTGATCTCTTGCAGCGCTTTGGGGCCGTCCGTTTCGGGATTGTTGAGGTAGATGCAGTGCGCGAGCTCGGCACGATACAGAGGATTCTGAGGATCGCAGTCGTGAGCGAACTGGAGCTGTTGGAGTGCCTCCTTGTACTTTTTGCGCTCCAATAGCTCTTTGCCTTTCTCGAACTGCGTCTCCGAATCCAAGAGATCGGACTGGATGAGGAACTGATCCCGACTGAACTCCAGCGTCCGAGTCGCCAGCTTGTTTTGACGCTTGGCAACGAGCGAGTTCCGTTTCTCCGGGTCGGAGAGGTCACCAAAGGCTCGGCCGCCCGCAATAAAAAGCTCCCTCGCCTTTTCCGCCAGATCTTCGAACCCTGATTGCCAGAACTTCCAAGGGCCGAACCTCTCCGAGAACTCCAAATACTTTTGCTCGATAATCTCCGGCGATGCTTCCTCGTTGATGCCGAAGAGCTCAAAGGCATCTTGCTTTCGATACCTCATGTAGACATCCATGATTTGATCACGGAACGCCTCGGATTCGACAACCGCCACCGCTGAAGATGACGTCTCCACGGGCTCCGGGACAGGCAACATGAAGTCCATATCCGGAGTGGCCACCACCGTCTCTTTTGGCAACCAATCTTCGGGAATGATGAGTCCAACGGCAGCCAAGGAGTACAAGAGTCGCAGTATCCTCTCACGCGGTTTCTTCGTCTCGTCAACGAGGTCTCTAGCAAGTTTTCCCCCGCGGAGGAGGTCGATGAGGAGCAGGTGCTCACCCGTCAAACGAAGTTCCTTCCGGGCGTAGGGTGGGTAGGGGTTGACGTGAAGCACCTTCTCCACGATCAACTCCATGGCCTTCTCTATATCCTCATCGGAGACCAGCTTGTTGATCCCAGTAATGATCAGCTGCGGCGTTTTCACACGGAGAGGAGAATCGACCGGTGGCGCATCGTTGATAATCGTGAACTCGCCACTACTCCAGGTGAATCCGTCCAGAAGCTTTTTTGCCAGGTTCTGCTGCAGGATCTTGTAGAGCTCCGAAGCGGGAACCGTTGCCTCTGCAACGAGCACCTCGGCAAACGATTGTCCCCCGGTTACGGCCCTACTACGGATGAGTTGACACTGCTCTTCCGTGATGTCCCCTCGGGCCACCATGAACCGACCCAGCGTCTCATGAAGTAGATTGGAGTGGCAGTCTACGGGCATCCCTTGGTCGAGTATGATTTGTTTCTTTAGCTTCAGACGATCGATCTCGAGAACCACGGAGCGACGGTGAACCGCAAGGGCATGGAGGAGAACGGGGTAAGGCGTCTCTCCCAGATCCCCCTTGCTCATTTGTGCAATGACTTCGAGCTGATCGGTATTGAGAATCATCTAGTATTGAAGTTTAAAGGACTTTGGCGGAAAAGAGAAATTCGGCCGTGATAGAATGTGATGGTTCAAACAGAGATAATATCCCGCCATGCGGTCAAGAAACATCCTGTTACTAGCAACGATCTTCTCCACATCGACGTGTGTTTCGCGCCGTGTGGACTTGCCGCCCATCATTCCAGCGACCCGTGACGCTTCGCTTCCCGAGCTCGTGGACATCATCAACCAGCGGCAAGAGATCTCCACCTTTGTTGCAAGAGCCGAGCTCCAATTCGTCACCCGAGACAAAGCCGAAGAGGGCAAAGGCCGGCGCTACCGTTCCGGCCAGGGGCGTATTCTGCTCGCTCGTCCCGAGCACATCTTGCTCACAATCGAGGCACCCTTACTATCAGCGAACATCGCGGACATGGCGTCCGATGGGAACCGCTTCCAGCTCCTCATCTATCCAGAAGAATACCGAGCCCTCATCTTCGGAAGCAATCAAAAGCAATATGCAGCAGAAGCCCGAAAGCTCGACAGTGATCCGGAGTTGCAGCAAGCCGGCCCATTGGTCAACATCAGGCCACAGCATTTCACGGGCGCGTTTCTCTTCGATCCCATCGAGATCGAGAACGTCCATTTCGAGGAGGCCCGTCCCGTTGAAAATGACGACCGCCCGAATGCGAAGAAGGACCAGAAGATCGTCCGAAGCTATTATGTCGTTTCCGATACCCGGCGGGGTGAGCAGACCACACGATGGAAGTATTGGTTCGACCGTACTCGCGATATGACCCTCGCTCGCCTGCAACAGTTCGACTCGAGGGGCCTTTTGGCCGGTGACATCACCTACTCCCAATACCTTCCGCCCGAGCCCAAGACTGGTGTCCGCTTCCCGACCGAGATTTACATCGATCGACCTTACGAAGACTATGCCCTCCGGATCACCTTGAAGCCGGACTCTATCCAAGTGAACCGCGAAATCCCATCGACCGCCTTCACATTGCAGCCCCCGCCCGAGTGGAAAGATACCCTAAGACGGGTAGATTTAGATAAGAAGGAGTCCAAGTAGGAACTCAGGAACTCGAGTCCCTACACCGAAGAGCGCCTGGAGTTTTATGTTCTTCTCGGCATCCTGGCGACTCCGCGGCTTGGCTTGATTTCCAGATTCTATTCTTGGTTTCCTGAATTCTTGATTTCCTGAATTCTCGAGTCCTCGAGTTCTTGAGTTCCCTTGTTCGTGGGCTTGGCGATGCGCAACGCAATCGTTCCCAACGCGCTTCCGAGTCCCATGGTGATAAATGCGATGCCCCACGCGAATCCGGTGCCCCCAAAGAGGTCCAGAGCCACACCAACGGCCAGCGGCCCTAGGAAACCGGCGCCGAAACCCAGTGTGGAGTGAACCGCCAGGGTCGCTCCCTTGTAGCCTGGTGGGGCAACCTCCACGGCGCCGGCAGTGAGCGAAGCCGAGTCCGCCATGACCGTCACACCGTAGAGGAGACACAAACCGATGACGATGAAAGCCGATGACGACGCGGCGAAACCGGCAACCGAACTCACAAGAAACGACACAATCATGATGATATTAATCACCCGGCGTCGCCCAAAACGCACCGCGATCTCATTGCCCCCCACACTCGCCGGTAGGCCCGCCAAATTGACAATGGCCGCGATGACTGTCAAGTTCCATAGGCTTCCCGAAGCCTGCTGGCTCTGAGCGAAAGCGAGCCAGGCCACGATCCATGACCTGAAGCTAAAAAGCTCCCACGCGTGGCCGGTGTAGGCCAGAATATAGGCCATGGCGGGCTTAGTTTTGAAAACCGGGCGAAAATCGAGGAGCATCCGAGAACTGGGTGCCGGGTGAAATCGCCCGGTGGGAAGCACGGTTTGGATGGCTATCAACGAAGCCAAAGACCCGACGGCGGCCAGGCCAAAGCTCCAGCGCCAATCGAGGGTGGCGGAGATCTTCCCCGACAAGAAATATGACGTGCTCGCACCTATGCTGAAGGATGAAGTGTAGAATGCGAGATATCGGGACTGGAGCGGCCCTTCGGTGTGGTCGCTCAGAAGCTTCAACCCCGGCATGAACGTACCGGCAAGCCCCATTCCGGCAACGAACCGGAAGACCAGGGCAAGCCAAAATCCATCGGCCAGGAGCCCGTACGCGAGCGCAGACGCTCCCGAGAGGACGGCTCCCCATAGAAGAATGCGGCGAGGCTCCACACGATCCGCTAGACTTGTCAGAATGGGAGCTGACAGCATGTATCCAGCGTAATAGATGCCGCTAATCCATCCTGCCTGAGTATTGCTGAGGCGCCACTCGGACAGGAAAGACGGAACAAGAGCCGGGAAGGTGGCAAATCCCACCATTCCGCTTATCTCAACAAAGCATAGGGCTACTGTGATTTGGAGCTTCGACATGACCCACAGAACTCCACCAGACCCGGAATCGTATCAATCAGTGGAGGGTTTTGCCTCCCGGTATGGGGTTCCGAGCTCTATATTCCGGCATATAATACAAGCTGGCCTCAGCTGTGATAGCATGCGTCCAGCGACCACACACGGGGACAGGGATTGTCCAAGATGAATGAGCCAGCGCAAGCCTTGGAGTCTGCTCGCCTAGAAGCTCTGCGCGAGTACGACATCCTCGGCACACCACCGGAACCGGCATTCGACGACCTCACCTCTCTGGCCGCCCAGATCTGTGGAACCCCGATAGCTCTCGTGAGCCTCGTCGACGAACACCGTTTGTGGTTCAAGTCGAAAATAGGCCTTCCGGCAACGGAGAGTCCGCGAGAGATATCCTTCTGCGCCAAGACCATCTACGAGCCGGATCTCTTCATCATCACGGACACACTCGCTGACGACCGGTACGTCGACCATCCCATGGTAACGTCCGAACCCTATATCCGGTTTTACGCGGGCGCGCCCCTCGTCAATCCGGGAGGACATGCCATCGGAACTCTCTGCGTCATAGACCAGACTCCACGCGAACTGAGTGCCGAACAAAAGGACGCCCTCAGAAGTATCGCCCGCCAAGTCGTCAGTCAGCTCGAGATTCGTCGCAAGCTATCGGATTTGGCCCGGGCGGTCGCTCGCCGCCGGCACGCGGAGGAGGAACTGGACGTCTTGTTCCGCGTCTCCCTCGACATGCTGTGCATCGCCGATTTCAACGGCTATTTCACGCGATTGAATCCTGCCTGGGAGAAAACTCTCGGCTACAGCCGGCGGGAGCTCATGGAAAAGCCCTACGTGGAGTTCGTGCATCCCGATGACCGCCAACCCACAACCACGACGGCAGAGAATCTTTATGATGGCGCCGATCTACTCTCGTTCGAGAACCGCTATCTAGCCAAGGACGGCACCTACAAGTGGCTGCTGTGGAATGCCACTCCGGTGGAAGAAGAGGGACTGATCTACGCCGCGGCACGGGATATCACCGAGCGAAAGCACGCTCAAGAGAAGTTGGAGAGTTACGCTAGAGATTTGGAATCAGCGAAACGCGCGCAAGAAGAAACGACCGCCAACCTCGCCCAGCTCGTCAAGGAGTTGGAAAAGGCCAAGCTCCAAGCAGAAGAAACGACGGGAGCCAAGAGCGAGTTTTTGGCCAACATGAGCCATGAGATACGTACTCCCTTGAACGCCGTCATCGGTATGACCGACCTGGCCTTCACCACCGACCTCAGCGACGAACAACAAGAGTACCTCAGCGCCGTCAGGGAATCCGCCAGCTCATTGTCCGAACTGGTCAGCGACATACTGGATTTCTCCAAGATCGAGGCACGACGACTCGACCTGGATCGCACGGCATTCAGTCTTCGCGCTACGGTCGAAGACACGCTCAAGCTCCTCGCCTATAGAGCCCAACAGAAAGACGTCGAGCTCGCTTGCCACATCGACCCCGATGTCAATGACAGACTCGTGGGCGATCCAGGACGCCTGAGGCAGATACTGGTGAATCTCGCGGGCAACGCCATCAAGTTCACCGAAGAGGGTGAAGTCGTTGTTCGAGTCCGCACAAAGGAACGAACGAAGGAGACAGCCGTTCTGCATTTCTTGGTTTCCGATACGGGGATCGGCATCCCGGCCGAGCTGCTCCAGACGCTTTTCGATGCTTTCACGCAAGCCCATCATTCCACCACACACAAGTACGGCGGCACGGGATTGGGCCTTGCCATCTCCTCCCAACTCATAGAGATGATGGGCGGCGATATTCAAGTCGAGAGCCAGCCCGAGAAAGGAACGACCATACACTTCACGGCCCGGTTCGAGCTACCTACAACATCGAAGGAACGAGCCGCACTGACGGACCTGACCGAGTTGCGGGATATGCCGATCTTGGTGGTGGACGACAACGCCACGAGTCTTCATATCCTGAAGGAGATGCTCACCCAGTGGCACATGAAACCATCCGGCGCAGATGGGGGGCGAACGGCCTTCGACCTGATGAGTGAGGCGGCCAACGAAGGACGGCCCTATCGAATCGCTCTCATCGACACAACGATGCCGGATATGGCAAGACTTGCCTTGATAGAACGTATCCGAACGGATCCTCGCCTCAAGACAACGACGATCATCTTGCTGGCGCCTACTGGAGGAGGTGTTGATTCGCACCAATACTCCCGTTTGGATATTGCAACGGTCCTTACAAAACCGGTCCGACAGTTAGATCTCATGGACGCCATCATCAACGCACTCGGTCCAATCAAAAAGCCAAAGCGCCGCCCGGCTAGACGTTCCCAACCGACCCTGACCAAAGCTTCACGGAGTCTCCGCGTGCTGCTCGCCGAAGACAATGAACTCAACCAGAAGATGGTGTCGCGGCTACTCGAGAAACGAGGACATAGAGTAACGTTGGCCGGGGACGGTCGGGAAGCCTTGGACGCGCTCAATCACAGACCTTCCGAGCAGTTCGATCTACTCATTATGGATCTCCAGATGCCGGACATCGGTGGTCTACAGGCAACGGCCATCATTCGTGAAAGCGAGAAGGGAGCGGCAAAGCACTTGCCCATCGTTGCCTTTACCGCCCATGCTACAAAAGAAGACCGTGACCGTTGTCTCGCCGCCGGCATGGACGCCTACATCTCGAAGCCTATCTCAGCCAACGATCTGTTCCACACCGTCGAGAGCGTCGTCTCCCAGACTCAGGTGAAAGAGTCCGGCGATATCAACAAGGCGCCCCAGAATCTTGTCATCGACGAGAAGGCTCTCTGGTCGCGCGTCGACGATGACACCAAGCTTTTCGACACCATGGCCAAGTTGTTCTTGAAGGACGGTCCAAAGATGATGGAGAAGATGAAGCTGTCCCTGCGGGACGGAGACATCGAGGGCTTGGCAGCGGCAGCCCACAATCTCGCGGGGTCAGTCGGTAACTTTGCTGCCCCAGCCGCCGTCACGGCCGCCCGCCACCTCGAGTCCGCCGCACGGGCAAAGGATCTCCGCAAGACAAAAAAGGCCTACAATGAGCTCGCACACCAGATGCGGGCTCTCGAGAAAGCGCTTGCTCGACTGAGACGTCGAGTCAAGTCTCGGCGAGGTCAGCAAAGCGGCGATTCTTCGGCCTGAGCGAAGATCGTAGTAGGATTCCAATGTGAGCACGATCCTGATTGTCGAGGACGACCGGACCACACGACATTTCCTCCGTGCGGTCCTCAGGAAGAACGGATATTCCGTCTCGACCTCATCCGACGGCGCACTGGCCCTACGTCGACTCGGGAAAGAACCCTTCGATCTCATGCTGGTCGACGTCTGGCTACCAAAGATGACGGGGCTGGAGCTCTTAGCCCGCCTGAAGGACAAGCCCAATCGCCCTAAAGCCGTGGTCATGACCTCAGACGGAACACCCGAGACCATGCTCAAGGCGGTGCGAGAGCAGGCGTACCACTACATCACCAAGCCGGTCCAACCCGACGAGCTCCTGAAGATACTGAAGACGGCGTTGGCAGCCAAGCCGGCCTCTCTCCCCATCGAGGTCATCTCGGCAGGACCGCATTGGGTCGAACTGGTCGTTCCTTGTGATCGGAATGCGGCCGAGCGTATCCAGAGCTTCATGGCTAAGCTAAAAACGGACCTGCCCTCGGATGTCCGAGAATCCGTGGGCTGGGTGTTCCGCGAGCTCCTCCTCAATGCAATCGAATGGGGCGGCAAGCTGGACCCCCGAAGAAAAGTCCGCATCTCCTACCTTCGCGCAAAACGCATGTTACTTTACCGGATCACGGATCCAGGCAAAGGCTTTAGTTTCAACAATTTGGATCATTCCGCCGTGAGCAATCCCAACGACCAACCCTGTGATCACATAGAGATCCGCCAAAACAAAGGTATGCGCCCCGGTGGTTTCGGCATCTTGATGGCCCGCGCCATGGTCGACGAACTGCTCTACAACGAAGCCCAGAATGAAGTGGTGTTCGTGAAATACTTGGATTGAAGAAAGGAGGAAGGAGAAAGAACAAAGGAGTACTTTCTACTTTACTGCTTTCTCCTACTTCAAATCCTTCTCTGAGTCCGTCCCCCACTAGATTCACCCCCAGGACGGCAAAGAAAATCAATATTCCGGGGAAGGTGGCCAGCCAGGGTTCAGTGGCGAGATAGTTCTGGGCGCCATACAACAGGTTACCCCAGCTCGGCATGGGTGGCTGCACGCCGAGACCGAGAAAACTCAAAACGGACTCCATCACGATGACTCTCCCGACGAGCAAGGCTGACGCCACAGAGATCGGCGCGATGGCGTTGGGAAGGAGGTGCTTCAGGACAACGCGCCCGTCCGACGCACCCAGCGCTCGAGCTGCCTCGGCGAACTCCTGTTCTTTGAGACTCAAAAAGACACCACGGACCAACCTCGCCGTCTGCATCCAGGCAAAAGCAGCAACGAGCAAGACGAGGGCAGCGACAGACGGGCGTGTGAAGGCCGAGATGACGATCAGCACCGGGAGAATGGGAACAGCGAGTAGCAGATCCACCACTCTCATAGTTATTGCATCGATCCACCCTCCATAGTAGCCGGCCAAGGCTCCAACACTCGCACCGATGAAGGTTGCCGTCAGAGCTCCCGCCAATCCAATAAGCAACGAGATGCGGGCACCTACCATGAGCCTTGTAGCCAGATCCCGGCCCAGCTCATCGGTTCCCATCCAGTGCCTGTAGGAGGGTGGCTGTTTGATGGATTGCAAATCGATCTCGCTATACAGGTAAGGTGACAGCGGCGGAACGAAAACCGCAACCAACACCAGTCCCGCCAACACCGTCGACCCGACCTGGAGCCCTCGGTTCGACAATCGCGCAGCCGTCACCATCGCTGTCAGGCCTCCCCGGCAGCCCTGCTGTTCACCAAACGGACCCGAGGATCGAGCCACCCGTACAAGACATCCGTTGCTAGGTTCGTGGCCACTATGAGGACTGAACCTGTCATGAGGATCCCCATGAGGACCGAGTAGTCGCGACGATAAACAGACTCTACGAGCAAGCTTCCCATCCCGGGCCATGCAAAAACAGTTTCCGTAACCACGGCCCCACTGAACAACAGCGCCAGGTCCAAGCCAAGGACCGTGCTCAGAGGGATCAAAGCATTGGGCAGGGCGTGACGGAACAACAAGCGGAGTTCGGAGTTTCCACGCGCTCTACCGGCCTCGACGAATCGGCTCGCGAACACGTCGATGAGAGACGCTCGAACGTAGCGCATCCACGAGGAGGCATATAGAACCGCCAAAGTGCAAACAGGAAGTGCTAAATGCTGTACCCTGTCGATCCAGTCGTTTCCCATCGGCCCGAGCCGGCCGGCGGAAGGGAACCAACGGAGCTCTACCGCAAAAATCAACTGAAGGATGAGGCCCAGCCAAAAGGTGGGCATCGATATACCCATGAACGAAACCACGGACAGCACACGATCCGTCCTACCCCGCTTGAGAGCCGCCAGACTGCCCACGGCAACAGCCAGCACCAAAGCGAAGAGAAAGGCCGTGGCCATGAGCTCCAATGTGGCGGGCACTCGTTCCATGACGCGTTCGAAGGCGCTTCGTCCGTCCACGTAGCTGTAACCCCAATCTCCTTTGAGGAATGCGGCCAACCAGCTGAGGTACTGTTCATGCAACGGCTGGTCGAGACCCAGTGCCTTTTCGAGCCGCGCGATATCTTCAGGACGCACGTTGGGATTGCTCAAATAAACGGTGAGTGGTCCCCCTGGAGCCGCATGAATGAGAGAAAAGATCACGACGGAGAGCCCAAGAAGCAAGGGTACACCGCGCAGTAGACGGCCGAGGACATAGGCAAACATCAATCGAACGTCCACTCGTGCACGTTCCAGAACAGACCTGCATTGGTGGGATTCGGCTTGACGTTTCGAAGGCTTCGTGGGAAAGCGCTTACGATTGTCCGATTGTAGAGCGGGATCACGGGAACATCCCGGGCAACGATCTCCTGGGCGCGAAACAGCAGATCCCGTCTTTCACCCACATCGACCGTTTGATCCGAAGCATAGAGTATTTCGGTGAGCTCCGAATTCTCATAGAAGTAGATATTCCGTCCCCGGGGCGGTGTGCGGTCAGCCGCGAAAAAGAGTGTGATCTCGGGATCGGCCGGCAATGTCCAGGCGGAAAGAAAGAACTGGGTCTTCCCACCAAACCAGAGCTCGCCCAGCAGTGTCGGTTCATAGTTACGAATCTCCATCTGGATTCCAACTTCTTTGAGCTGGGCCTGCAAGACTTGAAGCACCTTCTCCCACTCGGCATGGCCGGCCCTTGTCGTTCCAATGAAGTGAAGGGCAGCCCCATCCTTGTCCAACCATCCATCGCCGTCGCTGTCCTCCCAACCCGCCTCGCTAAGAAGCTCCCGAGCCGTTCCCGGATCGTAATCGTAGAAGTCTATTTCGGAATTGAAAGCCCAGGAAGGCGGCTGGATGACGCTATCGACGACCATGACGACACCTTCGAGCACGTCATCGGCAATGCTCTGACGATCGATGGCATGCGCCAGGGCGCGCCGAACGCGTACGTCTCGAAAGGCTACTACTTCCCTTAGATTCAATGCGATATGAGCGTACGAATTGGCGACCGTGCGGGAAACTCGAAGCCCCGGGATTGACTCCGCCTCGCTCACCTTGTCGAGAGGAACATTGTCAACGATGTGGACTTCGCCGGAACGGAGCTGGTTGAGTCGGGTATTGCTGCTTGGCAGAAAGCGAAAAAGTATCTGTTCTATGGCGGGTGGCCCTCTCCAATAGTCCGGATTTCGTTCCAGCAAGAGGTACTCGCTGGTCCTCCATTCCTTGATTCGATAGGGACCAGTCCCAACCGGGTTTCGGTCGTAGGAAGGGTAGGCGTTGAGGTCCTTTCCCTTCAACAAATGACGAGGGAGACACCCACGCCAGAATTGATCCATATAAGGGGCATAGACCTCCCGGTAGTGCACGACGGCCGTGTGCTCGTCGGGTGTCTCGACACGATCGATGAGATCGAACCCTTCCGTGGACTCCGGATTGTAGCTCGGATCATTGATGGCCTCGACGGTAAAGGCGACATCCGCCGAAGTCAACGGAGCCCCATCGTGCCAGCGAACATCGCGTCGTAGCTTCCAGGTGACGGTCATGGTGCCGTCCGGATTGACTTGGACCAATCCGTTCTCCGGCGTGGGCACGACTTCCGCCAATACCGGCACGGTCTCCATGCGCTCGTTGTAGACGACGAGGCCGTCATTGAGACATATCATGGTGTCTTCCAAGATATGTGTGGCAAAGCGGTTCAAGGTATCTGGCTCTCGATCGTATCCGACGATCAACAGCTCGTTGCCGGGCGGCGGTGCACTCACCGACCCGCCACCGCACCGACAGAGCGTCGCGAGGACGAAGCAAACAGGCAGGAGCCGCATCACCTCGTCCCCCAGCGAGCGAGCAGCCCCCCATCCACGAAGATCGACGTTCCGTTGACATAGGACGCTTGGCGAGATGCGAGGAAAAGAGCCGCTTCGGCGATCTCCTCCGACTTTCCCCATCTGCCCATCACTTGCTTGGCCCCCGAGCGACGCCTGGCTTTGCTGAGCTCCTTCGGATCTTTGATCCCTCCCACCAGCATGGGAGTCTCGATGACTCCGGGGCAGAGGTTGTTGACGCGAATCCCCTGCCCAACGAAATCCAGTGCCATATTCTTAGTCAAATTGTGCACCGCGCCTTTCGATGCGTTGTAGGCGGAGCCTTCCACGTTTCCCACCACGCCTGATACCGAGCTGCAATTGATGATAGAGCCACCCCCCGATCGGATCATTTCCGGTATCACGTAACGCGAACAAAGAAACACCCCTTTCACGTTGATATCCATGACCTCTTCCCAGTCGGCGATCGGTATATCCAATACGGTACCTTTCAAGAATACCCCAGCGTTGTTGAACAAGATGGTCACTTTGCTGAAGCTCTTCACGGTCTCTCGGACCATTCGACGAACATCAGCGGCCCGTCTCACATCGGTCGCGACAAAGATCGCTTCGCCGCCGGCCCGGCGGATCGCCCGAGCCACCTCCTGCCCCCTTTTTTTGTTGCGGGCGGCGATAGTCACTTTCGCCCCCTCCCGAGCAAACAGCTCCGCCGTGGAACGACCGATTCCAGAATTGCCACCGGTGATGATGGCCACTTCTTCTCGAAGACGCATAGACTCCTCCTCGAGGAGCAACGCTACTTTTCGCCAGCAGGCAAGTCAAATGGAATGATAGCGGCAAGAAGAAGGAGGGAGGAGAAAGGATAAAGGAGGAAGGTGAATCGGTGAGGGAGGAAGGAATGTCAGTTCGGGAACATCGTCTACACTGCCTCGTACTTTATACTTCCTCCTTTCTTCTTTCTTCTAGCTAGCCGCCCAGATCCGGATCCTTCCATCCGCCAAGGCACAAGCCATCTGCTCCCCATCGGCGAAAACAACAACACATGTGAAGCTCTCGCCCGGTGAGCCCCAAAGCGTAGCCGCGCGGTTACCCGTTGCCAGATCCCAAATGATCAGATTGTCTTCCATGGCAACGCTGGCCACTCGTTGAGAGTCGGGGAATACAGCGATGGACGTCGACGCCTTGTTATGCCCTTCCAACTCCCCTACTTCCGCACGGCGGTGCAGATCATGAAGATGGATGCTCCGATCCTGGCCGCCGCTCACAACGAGGTTGCCGTCCGGAGCAACCGTCAGAAAATTGATGACCGATTTGTGCCCCCTCAGCGTAGCCGTGAGTCGCACTTTGCCGCCTCTTTCCTTGAGCTGTGACACGTCTTGAACCCGTAGGATACGGTTGGCATGCCCAGTAACGAGAAGCGACCCTTCACGGGCGTATGCCAGGGACGTCACACCAGCCGGTTGGCGAACGAGGTGGCGGTGCGGCTCTCCCATCCGAAGCATCTCCATATCCCACAGTTTGAGCGTGGAGTCCATCGCACCCGACGCCAAGAACCGCCCATCAGGAGAGAATTGGATAGCTCTGATGGAGCCATCGTGGCCCAGCCTAGATTTCAGCTCATCTCCCGTATCCAAGCCCCATAAGTGTATCGCGCCGTCGACATGCCCTGACGCGATGAACGCTCCGTCCGAAGAAAAAACCAACGTTGTGACGAGGCCTTCGTGACCCGCTCGTTGGTGAACTCCACTTCGGAGGGTAGCCACTTTGCTTCTCGTTTCGATATCCCACAGACGGATGGCACCATCCGAACCACCGGCAGCAACCAGCCTTCCTCGAGGAGAAACAGCAATGACCTGAGCCCCGAGTCGCTCACCGAAGGTGATGTGCTCTTGAAAGGACGAAGCTCGGCGAACGCGGATTTCCTCTTTTGTGTAAGTGCGCAGTTGCCCGGTTCGTGTCCGACCAGGGGCGGCGGGCTTGTCCAGCAGCCCTCGGAGCTCGACCGCGGGGTTGAAACGGGGCTCCACCGCCAGCACATCCTCAACGATGCGTAAGGCTTCAGTGCGGTTGCCAGCGGTCAGAGCCAGCCGCGCTTCGTCGATCCACTTCTCGACATCCGGAGAAGGTCCACTCGCGCCGACGGACGATGGCACCACTCCGGGGACAACCATGGTGGGGGCCTCCGCACTCTGCTTCAACTGTGTCTCTATATCTTCTATGAGTCTAACGATCTCCGTCTCGGACGGATTGAGGGCCTGTGCTCTTCTGGCCGCTTCGAGAGCTCTAGCCGGTTGTCCCTGTGAAAGCAATGTCCGGGCCAATTGAGCATTCCTGAGATACCCACTCTTTCTGGCAGTATCAGATATGACGGCTTCTGAGACCGGCGCTCCGAGACTCCGTTGGAGGGCGCCGGCAAACTCAGCCATGTCGCGGAATCGAGCGTTCGGGTCTTTGGCCAAAACCTTGTTGACCACATCGACAAGCTCTTGAGGTACGCCGAGCTTCCTCGCCTCTAGGGAAGGAAGCGACTGGTGCACGATGCGGTAGATGAGGCTGGGTACGGTCTCCGAATCGAACGGACGGCGACCATTCAGAACTTCATAGAGAATGATACCCAATGCCCACATGTCGGCCCGATGATCGACGGGAGACCCGATGATTTGCTCCGGTGCCATATAGTTGGGTGTCCCCATCACAAGGCCGGTTTTGGTCTTCAACGTCGTATCTTCACGACGAGCTATCCCGAAGTCGAGGATCTTGGCAGTGCCGTCGGGTAGCACCTGGATGTTCCCAGGCTTGATGTCTCGATGTATGACGCCGCGCTTGTGGGCGAAATCGAGTCCTCTACAAACTTGAACGACGAGATGTATCTTGTCTTCGAGCAGCATAGGACTCTCGTCATCCATTAGCTGGGACAAGGAGTGGCCGTCTAAGAGCTCCATGGCAATGAACGGGCCACCTTCAGCATCCGGGTCGAAATCGTAAATCGTGACGATGTTGGGATGCTGCAATTGGGCGGCCGAACGGGCCTCGCGCAGGAATCTCTCTTTCATCTCCTCTTCGACCAGAAGGGCCTCTGACATCGTTTTGAGGGCGACGAGGCGTCCAAGCACCGGGTCCCGTGCCTTGTATACGGTACCCATCGCCCCATGGCCCAGCTCGGCCAGTACCTCGTATTTTCCGATACGCGTGGGTTGTTCAGTCATTGTCTAGGATCTAGGATATATATCGTCCACCGATCGAGACTGTCAATCCAGTCAACCGATCACGAGAGCCACGCCGACGACCATGGCCGTGATTGCTGTAATTTTGTGCAGCGTCACAGATTCCCCAAAAATCAAGCGACCCAACAAAACCGCCATGAAGCTACCGATGGCGCGCTTGAATGTCTCAACTAATGAGACAAGGATAACTTGAATCGACATGAGTTGAAAAGCTAAGGCGAGACTGGCGCAGATCATCATGGCAACGACGAGCTTGGGAGAGTTCCGGAAGGAGGTCAACTCCGGAAGTCTTCTTTGACCCTGCAGAAACATGAGAGCCCCCACGGCGACGCCGATGCTCAGTACGGTTCCATGAAACGGTGCGCTGGCGAAGTTGATCGCACTCTTGTCCAAAGCAGCAGCAAAAGACCACACGAGCGCGACACCCGCCATGAGCAGGCTACCCTTTTCTCGGGCGAGAGCCCGGATGACGTCCCGGAGCGATCCTCCTCGAGCCCTGTCGAGATTCAGCGAGAGTGCGCCGGAAACCACTATTAGGATGCCGACAGCTTGCTTCGGGCTCGGATACTCCTGCAGAAGCAGAATGGCAATCAAACTGGTGAACACTGGAGTCAGAGACAAGAGAGGTATGGTGCGGCTAAGAGAAGAGAGTTTCACCGAATATACGAAACCGACATTGGCCGCGAGGTTCAGCAAGACCGATCCGAGCCCTGGAATCCAGTAGGGAAGCGAAACATCTCCCGGACCTTCAATGACCAACCATGTCAGCATGGCAGGAACGGCTCCCAAGGCGATATAGACAACGAGTGGTATGGGATTGATCGCCACGGCGAGGTACTTCCGCAGCAAATCCATCGTAGCGAAGGACAGGCTGCAAATGAGGATGTAAGTCACGTGAAGCATGGAAACAACCTCTTATTGAGCTCCATATTGCTCAGGAGCGTCCGACTAAAATGTCTCCTCGAGCAAACGCGGGCGACGCCATCCATGAATGTTAGGCGGCGAGCAATCTTCCTCGAAGACTTTGCCACTAAAGGCACATTTTATCGTAAGAGTCCCTGCTCAATAAATGTGCAAAACGCTATTGGATGATGCCAGAAACGATGCAACGTGTTGTTCTCGACAGGTTTTCCACAGAATCTGTGGATAAAATGTCGGACCGTCCTCACTTATCAGTTGAAAACGGGATTCTCGATACATAAGATACATATGTGAAGACTCAAACATTTTTCATTTGGCTGCTCGTCGTTTCTTTCGCCGGATTCGCTGGTGCCCAATCCTTGGTCGACTTGGCCAATAAAGAGAAAGAAAGACGAAACAAAAACAAAGAAAAAGGCTCCGAAGCCCAGGTCATCACTGAGCACGACCTCAACCGGGTCAAATCACCGATGTTCACTTCGACCGCCGTGCCGTCGACGACCACCGCAAGACCCGGCTCCGGCGAAGGCTCAGGAGGATCAAAAAGCTCAGAATCAGCTGAGGTCGAAGGTGAAAGCGAGGCGGGTGAGTCGGAAGAGGTGGCGGCACCGACGGCAATTCCCAATGACGCGCCCCTACAGCAAAAAATCTCTCTCTTCGAACAGATGGTCAAAGCCTACAGAGCCGAGGTCGAGAAGATCGACGAAGAGATCGCCAAAAATAACGACCGGATCCAAGAGATTGACAGACAGCTCGCCACCATTGGGAGTGGCGGCCTACCGGTTGTGCCTACCGCTAACCAACTCGCCAGCAACACCTATGACCCGGGGGAGGCGATCGCTCTACAGAACGAACAACAGCAATTGCGGGACAAAAACCAACAACTCGAAGTTCAGAAAACATCCAAGGCGAATGATCTTCGCCAAAAAGGACGAGGCGCAGGCATTCCAGCCGGGTATCTAAGATTCTAGTCTAGGGGAAAGTACAAAGGAAAAAGGAGCTTTCCACCTTTCTCCTTCATCTTTCATTGCAACAAGAGCTTCAGTTCTTCTCCACTTTCTAGTTCAACCAGTACGACCTCTTCACCGGCCACTAGACTCTCGATACGATAGGGGCCTATCGTGTCACCGGCCTCAACGAGCCACATCCGACCGTCGTATCGAATGGCCGCCACGGGCCCGCGCTGGCCACCTTCGAAAACGAAACCGGTCAAGCGAGGTAAGACCACTTCAACGATCGGCTCGCGAGCTTCGGTCGGAGCGGGCGATGCTCTCTCGGGCTCCGTCCCTCTACGGAATATGTCGCGAAGGGCCGCTCTTTTCGAGCCGCTCTCCGAAGCTTCCATCTTCCGAAACCAGTTCTCCAAATGTCCAATCGTCTCCTCGGAAAAACCGGCCGGAAACGCCTCGTCATTCGAGGTCGACGGGACTTCCTTGCTCGAGCGACTCTGAGGATCGTCACGCGACCCCGATGGCCGATCGAATCCAACCCATACCAGTCCCAGGATCGTGAACAAAACAAGCCATAGTGCCACCCTTTTCACTAGCTCGTCTCCTCGGGCCACATGGCAAGCCACGTTCCGCTCAACACGAGAGGTGCGTCATCCTTCTGTTTCTCTACCAGCGTTATCTCGATGGGCGCAATGGGGGCCTTGAGCAAAGACACTCGATTGAGATACCTCAACAGGCTCTCGAAATCTCCCGTAGCGGTCAGGTGCACCCGTACTCCGCGAAATCCCTCAGGGACTCGCTGCACGGGCCGGAGGACCAGTTCACCCCGCTCGATCGGGAGCCCTCGTTCGGCTTCCAGGAAGGCATCGCGAAGCAGTGCAAACTGAGAGGAGTCCCCACGCGTGTGAATCGGCTCGAGAGACGTTTCCGCGAGCTTCAGCAGCTCTTCGAGCCTCCTCCATTTCATGAACAACGCCGATTGGGCGACCGAGCTTTCTTCCAATACCTTTCGAGAAGACTCGAGCGTCTCTCGCTCCTCGAGCATGGGCTTTGTTCCTAGCAAATAACCACAAAGATTGCCTGCGACCAGCGCAAGAACGATGACCAGCCCCTTCATTTCACAACCCCGGCTAAGCCCAATTTGGCGCCGATGCGCAAAAAGACGCCCCCGTCGGTGTGATGCCTCTCATCGAGAATTTCTGCTTCGGCGACCAGAGGCGATTGGGACAATCCGGAAAGAAGCGATGCCGCCGCACTGGCGGAGTCCGCCACGACTTCCAAAGTAAGCGTCTGCTCCGACGGCAAAGACAGAATCTCGACCGACAGTGTTCTCGCATCGGTGGGAAAAACCTGCGCCAGCTCGCCCAGCACCTCTGCCGGTGGAATGGATTGAGTAGTTCCGGATTCGTGGATGGCAAGGAGCTCTCTGAGGATGTTGCGTGCGGTAGGAGCCGTAACTCGTTCGCGCGAAGCGTGGAGTTGATCCGTCAGCATGCCATTGCGGTCATCGATCCGCACGAGCTCTTCCGTGAGCTCCACAATCGTCCCCCTGGCACGCAGAGCAAATGCCACATGGGCTGCCGATGCCGCCAAGGCAAGAAGCGCTAGTATCACGATAGCGGCAAACATCCCATCGCGGCCGCGAAGAGGATGCGTTGCCAGATTGATCCCGTTCTTCAATGCTCGACCTGCAATTGATCTTCTTTCCGATGACTAATTGCCCACTATTTGCAGCCCAGCGGCCCCCGCGCGATCTCTCCGGATTTGCTGCTTCGAGCCAGCGACAAGAGCCGCGAACCTTAGGTGGCGGGCCCGATTAGCCTGATGGTGCTCCCTCTGGCACGGCCGGCTGATCCTAGAGTCTCCGCAAGAGAGTCTCCAGCAGGTGAGCCAGATGCGCTTCTTCATCGAGCGCCCCCAATTGAATCCTCTCCCGGGCCAGCCCGCGGCCCGCGAGTGCATCGGCCACTCCGGCGGCTCCCTGCCCCTCGACCAAGATGCGATCACACTCCTTTGCACCAAACAAGAATGGGAGCCTTAGCAGGTGTTCTGCAATCCGCTCCTCATCTCCCGAATCCCGGAGCTTTGTTCTGACATCCAACATGTCGGCATTCCGCATCACACTCAACGTGTAGTGCCCAGGGTACAGCTGCACATAGACGCTTGTTTCACCTTGAGACGCTCGGCTTCGTTCTAGGGCGTCGCCCGCCCAGCCCGGTATCGGGATCAAGCTGGCACCATCCACCCAAACGACCTGGCAACCCAGAGCTTCGAGCGCCTGTTCATACTGGCGCAAAACCACGTTACGAACTGCCGCCGCCAGAGTCCAACCCGCCGGTGCCTGCCAAATGTCCATTCGCGCCTCTGATCGAGGATACGAGAGCCTCGGTGCTATCCTGGCCATCAACTCGGTGGGGCGAGCGTTTATCTCCGAGGGAAACACAAAGGCCCGAATCGCCAAATCAGGTAGAACGAGTGCCACCTGATGGCCCACGCCCCCCACTTCTTCCAGTTTCTGCTCGGTCAACTGAGCCAGTTTGGACACCGCTTTGATGTTGGGCTCGACGGCAGACAGAGACACGAGATCCGATGGCATCTCGCAACGCCGGGTCTCGGCTGAACCACCCTTGCCGCCACCGTTACTCCACCGCGAAACCACCAGACAATCTGCGGCAAAGGCCACACCATAACTGGTCCGGCTCCGCTCCAACCATCCCGCTATCGACATGTTCAAAGTGATTATACATGCGTTGCGACTCCAAAGTAGCCGATGCTATAATCTCTCCCCCGGGGCGAGGCGGGCCATCCTCTCGACTAGGTAGCCGCTCCCCCGCTCGAGGGTTTGCGCCAACCTGGAGACGCTCACCCGCTTGAGGTTCAAGGAACGGGCTGCGTTCCCGAGTGTAAAACAAAGTTTACGGAGGAATAATGAAGATCTACGATACCGCCAACATCAGGAATGTCGCTATTGTCGGCCATGGCGGCTCTGGGAAGACCTCCCTTGCCTCCGCAATGCTCTTCGATTCCGGAGCCGTCAACCGCTTGGGAAAGGTAGAAGAAGGCAATACGGTCACCGATTTTGAGGAAGACGAGGTTGAACGCCAAATCAGTCTTTCCACGTCACTCGCCTTTTGCGAGTGGAAGAAGACCAAACTGAATCTGCTCGACACACCCGGCTATGGCAACTTCATTAGCGAAGCTCGCCTGGCCCTCCATGTCGCCGATGCCGCGATCATCAACGTTTGCGCAGTAGCGGGGGTGGAGGTACAGACGGAAAAGGTGTGGAGCTTCGCCGAGGAGTTCAGCTTACCACGCCTAATCGTGGTCAATCGGCTCGATCGCGACCGATCCAGCTTTGGAAGAACCCTCGAGTCGCTCCAGCAAGCCTTCGGACGCACCGCTATTCCCCTCCAACTCCCACTCGGAGAAGAGAAGGACTTCCGTGGTGTCATAGACTTGATCCGGATGAAGGCTCTCGTGTGGTCTGGCGATGAGAAGGGCTCTTTCAAGGAAGAAGAAATCCCCGGCGACCTGAAAGACCAGGCCGAGTCCGGCCGAAACGACCTTGTGGAAATGGTGGCCGAAGGAGACGACGCCTTGATGGAGAAGTTCTTCGAGGCCGGCGAACTGACCGAGGAAGAGCTTACAGAAGGCCTCAAGAAAGAGATCTGGGAATGCCGAATATTCCCCGTCGTTGCCACTTCCGCTACGCACAACATCGGTATTCACAAGCTGATGGATTATATCGTCGATATTTGCCCTTCCCCACTAGACCGCGGCCCCGCCAAGGGCAAAAATCCGGCCAATGGTGAGGAAATCGAACGAACGGTCTCGGAATCGGAACCGGCCTCGGCTTTTGTGTTCAAAACGATCGCCGACCCCTATGCCGGACGAATCACCATGTTCCGCGTGATGACCGGCTCGATCAAGGCCGATACCGCTTGCCATAACGTGGACAAGGACGTCACAGAGCGCCTAGGTAGCCTATCGCTGCTGCAGGGAAAAAACTCTGTCTCCGTCGACAGCGTGAAGGCGGGAGACTTGGCTGCCGTCGCCAAGCTCAAGGAAACGGCGACAGGAGACACACTCTGCGACAAGTCCGCGCCCATCGTGTACGAGAAGCTCATATTTCCCGAGCCAGTCATCAGCTTCGCTATCGAGCCCAAATCACGAGGGGACGAAGAGAAAATCAGTCAAGCCATGCAACGCCTCGTGGAAGAAGATCTCATATTGGCCTATCATCGTGATGCTGCAAGCAATGAGCTGATCCTCTCAGGTACCGGTCAACTCCATATCGAGGTCACTGTGGGTCGATTGAAGCGCAAGTTCGGTGTGGAGGTGGATTTGCGCCCACCCAAGGTCCCTTATCGAGAGACGATTACCGCCAGTGCCGAGGCCCATGGTCGGCACAAAAAACAAACCGGCGGACACGGACAATTTGCCGATTGCTGGGTGCGCTTCGAGCCTCTTCCTCGAGATAAGGATTTCGAGTTCGTCAACGACATCTTCGGAGGTTCCATTCCCAAACAATACGTGCCCGCCGTGGAAAAAGGTATCCAGGAAGCCCGGATGAAGGGGTTCCTGGCCGGATTCCCCATGATGGGTTTCAAGGCATCGGTCTACGACGGAAAACACCACGATGTGGACTCGTCCGAAATGGCATTCAAGATTGCGGGTTCGTTGGCATTCAAGGAAGGCATGGCTGCTTGCCGGCCCATTCTTCTCGAGCCCATCATGAACGTGGAGGTCTCGGTCCCAGACGAGACGACGGGTGACGTCCTAGGGGATCTCAACTCCCGCCGGGGCCGCACCCAGGGCATGGACAAGAAAGGCTCACAGACCTCGATCAAAGCCCAGGTTCCCATGGCTGAAATGCTCACCTACGAGCCTGTTTTGACTTCGATGACCGGTGGTCGTGGCGCCTTCCACATGGAATTTTCTCATTATGAGCAGGTCCCGGCTCAATCCCAGCAGAAGATCATCGAGGAGAAGAAGAGGGAGAAGGAGGAGAGAGAGAAGTAGTAGTGACCAGTGACCAGTGACCAGTGACCAGTGGCGAGAAGCCAGTGAACAGTAGCCAGTATCCAGTGGACAGAGACCCGTGACCAGTGGTTGGAGAACAAGGCAGAAGCCAGTAGCACCGGTGACGGTTTAGTAGAAACAAAAAGGGGACAGGCAGGGCATTTCGCCGGCCTGTCCCCTTCTTTTTTGCTACTGGTTACTGTTCACTGGTAACTATTTACGGGGCCACTAACTTCTAACCCGTCTTCTTCTTGGCTGCCTTCTTCGAAGTCTTCTTTGTGGCGGTCTTCTTGGCAGCCGTCTTCTTGCTGGTCGTTTTCTTGGCTACTTTCTTGGCTGTCTTCTTCGTCGCCTTCTTGGTAGCCGTTTTCTTGGCTGCCTTTTTCTTGGCGGCCGGCTGCTCTTCAGTCTCTTTCGGCTTAGCCTTCTCAGCCTTGGATTCTTTCTTTTCCTTTGCTTCCTTCTTTTTCGATTTCTTGTCTTCCTTCGGCTTCTTGCCGGTCGCGGCTTCCTTGGTAGGCGAAAACTCGTAGTCAACAAACTCGATAAACGCCATTTCGGCGCCGTCGCCTTTCCGGGGGTCAAGTTTCAGAATACGCGTATAACCACCCGGACGCTCGGCGAAACGCGGCGAAATTTCGTTGAACAGCTTGGCAACGACATTCTTTCGAGGAATGACCTTTAGGGCTTGTCGTCTCGCGTGAAGTGAGTCTTTCTTCCCCAAGGTAACGAGCCTCTCCGCGAAAGGTCGCAACTCCTTCGCCTTCGCTAGAGTGGTTCGGATACGCTCGTGTAGGATGAGTGCCGATGTCAAGTTACGGAGCAAGCTGAGCCGGTGCTCCGAAGTACGGCCCAGCTTGCGATGAGCTACTCTATGTCTCATGGGACTATTCTATCCTCATCCCTAGGGACAGCCCCATAGTCGTGAGGATCTCCTTGATCTCGTTCAGGGACTTGCGTCCGAAGTTCTTCGTCCTCAGCATCTCTGCTTCGCTCTTCTGCACCAACTCGCCGATAGTCTGGATGTTGGCGTTCTTCAAGCAGTTATAAGAGCGAACCGAGAGCTCCAACTCATCCACGCTACGGTCCAGATGCTCGTCGAGACCTTGGCGTTCCGTGTCGACCTTGACTTCCTCTCTTGGCACCTCTTCTTCAAAATTGATGAAGATCGTCAGGTGGTCTTTCAACAACTTTGCAGCGAGCCCCATCGCTTCGGGAGGCGTCACGCAGCCGTTGCTCCACAGGTCCAGGGTCAGCTTGTCGTAATCGGTCGCTTGGCCGACACGCGCCGCGTCAATGACATAGTTCACCTTCTTGATTGGCGTATGCACGGAATCCAGCGGGATATATCCTATGGTGAGGTCCTCATCGAAGTTCTTCTCCGCTGAGACATAGCCTCGCCCGTTCTTGAGGCGCATCTCGATGTTGAGCTCAGCCCCCGCCGCTAGGTTTGCAATATGAACATCGGGGTCCAGCACCTCCACGTCGGCGTCTACCTCGATGTCTTTTGCCGTGACCGCCTTCTCCCCGGTTGCCCTGAGGTAGACGGTTTTTGGCTCGTCCACGTGCATTTTGAAGGGCACCCGTTTGAGATTCAAGATGATCTCTGTCGTATCCTCCAACGCACCCGGTATCGGAGAGAACTCGTGCAGCACACCCTCGATCTTGACGGCGGTGATGGCGGCGCCTTCGATAGAAGACAAGAGTACGCGTCGAAGCGCATTCCCCACCGTGGTCCCGAATCCCCTTTCGAAAGGCTGGGCAAAGAACCGACCATAGCGGTCAGTTAAAGTGTCTCGGTCTACTTCGAGCCGCTTGGGCTTCTGAAATCCCTTCCAGAGCATTCTCTTAAATCCTCCTCAGGTCCTACCCGTAACTACTTGGAGTACAGTTCGACGATGAGTTGCTCTTGAACCGGCAATCCCACATCGTCGCGAGTGGGAAGCGATATCACTTTGCCGGTCTTTTGTTCTTCGTCGAGTTCCAACCATTTTGGAACACCACGACTCTTCGCAGATTCGAGCGATTGCAGTAGAAACGGATTCTTGGCGTACTTTGGGCTGAACGACAGTGTTTCGCCTTCACCCAGAATATAGGACGGAATATTGACCCGGCGATCGTTGACTCTTACGTGTCCATGTCGAACTACCAGCCTTGCCTGCCTTCGCGAGCTGGCGAATCCAAGACGGTATATGGCATTGTCGAGCCGCCTTTCGAGCAACTGCAGGAGGATCTCGCCGGTAATACCTCGCTGACGCTCCGCCCGTTCGAAATTGATGTGGAACTGCTTCTCGAGCAGGCCGTAAATGCGCTTGACCTTTTGTTTCTCACGAAGCTGCAGTCCGTAGCCCTGAATCCTAGCGCGACGGCTCTTTCCTTGTTCGCCCGGGGCAAAGTTACGCTTTTCGATCGCGCACTTCTCTGTCAGGCAACGATCCCCCTTCAAGAAGAGCTTCATTCCCTCGCGCCGGCAAAGCCGGCAAACCGATCCACGATACCTAGCCAAGGGTCTTACCTCCATTCGAGCCAGAGCCTAGTCGACTCATTAATTCCGCCATTCGTGAGTTCTCGAGTTCTCGAGTTCTTGAGTTCATGCTTAGACGCGTCTCCGCTTCGGCGCCCGACAGCCGTTGTGCGGAATCGGCGTCACATCCTTTATCGAGCGTATCTCTATTCCAGCAGATTGAAGCGCCCTAATCGCCGATTCTCGCCCCGATCCGGGTCCGGTTACCTTCACATCGAGCGACTTGCAACCATAGGAACGTACCGTATCCCCTGCTTGTCTCGCTGCCTGCTGCGCGGCGAAAGGCGTCCCCTTGCGGGAACCTTTGAACCCACGCCCTCCGGCGCTCGACCAGCAGAAGACGTTACCTTCTCTGTCGGTGATGGTCACAAGTGTGTTATTGAAAGTGGCTCGAATATGCGCGATACCAGAATGAAGTACGCGCTTTTCTTTCTTTTTGAAAGCCTTGCGCTTCGGTCTCTTATCAGATTCTTTCTTTTTCTTAGCCATCGAGCTACTTCCTCGACTTTCTCATCGTCCCTCTCTTGGGACCTTTACGTGTTCGCGCATTTGTGTGCGTCCGTTGCCCGCGAGCCGGTAAGCCCCGGCGATGTCGAAGGCCACGGTAGCAACCGATGTCCATGAGTCGCTTGATGTTCATGGCGATTTCCTTCCGGAGGTCGCCCTCGACTCCACCCTCCGCATCGATGACGCGGCTGATTTTGCTGACTTGCTCTTCGGAGAGCTCCTTCACCCGGACTTCCGGTCCAATCTCAGCTCTCTCCAGGATGAATCTGGAACGGTTATGACCAATGCCGTAGATGTGCGTGAGTCCGATATCAATGCGCTTGTCGCGCGGTAAGTCGACACCTGCAATTCGTGCCACGATCCGATTCTCCTATCCCTGTCGTTGTTTGTGCTTGGGGTTGACGCAGATAACACGTACTACCCCATGCCGGCGAATGATCTTACATTTGGCGCACATACGCTTGACGGATGCTCTGACTTTCATGACTTCGCTCTATTCCTTCATTGACTGCTGTCTGCTCGGCTGCTCGTCTGCTAACCTTGTGGCCGTCTACTTATACCTATAGACGATCCGACCACGGGTTAGATCATACGGCGAAAGCTCTACCAATACCTTGTCGCCGGGGAGGATCCGAATAAAATGCCGCCGCATCTTCCCCGAAACATGAGCAAGCACTTGGTGCTTGTTCTCCAGCTCCACCTTGAACATGGCATTGGGAAGAGGCTCCACCACAGTTGCAACGACCTCAATGGCGTCTTCTTTAGGCACCGTTTCCACCAGTGGGTTGGGGCTGACTCAAAATCCACGGCCCGTTCTCGGTTACAGCAACCGAGTGCTCGAAATGGGCCGAATAACTACCGTCCATCGTTACGACAGTCCATTGGTCCTCGAGGACCTTGACATTGTGCGTGCCTGCATTGACCATGGGCTCTATTGCCAAGACCATGCCGGGCAACAACCTGTGGCCCCGGCCAGGCTCCCCGTAGTTGGGCACCTGCGGTTCTTCGTGCATCTGAGCACCAATTCCGTGCCCGACGAAGTCCCTGACGACAGAAAATCCGTGAGCTTCCACGTACTGCTGAACCGCGTGTCCAATGTCGGATACCCTGTTACCATCACGAACACGCGCTATGCCTTGTTGAAGCGCCTTTTCTGTCACATCGAGCAGTTCTCGAACCTCGCCCGAAATTTCGCCCACGGGCACTGTGACCGCCCCGTCACCGCAGAACCCGTCGACAATGGTTCCTACATCCAAACTAACGATATCTCCTTCACGAAGTACCCGTTTCGGAGACGGAATCCCGTGGACAACTTCGCTGTTGATCGACACGCAGAGACTGGCGGGAAAGCCACGGTATCCCTTGAAAGCGGGCGCCGCACCCTCTCGGCGGATCATCTCCTCCGCCAGTGAGTCCATCTCGGCCGTCGAAACACCCGGACGGATCATCTCCTTCAATGCTTGGAGAACCTGCGCCACCAACACATTGGCTCGGTGCATCTTTTCCAGTTCCGTCCGAGACTTACGAATGACCATAGTTGCTTGTTCTAGGCAGCGCTCGAGCGTATGAGCTCGGCCAGCTTGTCGAAAATATCACCCGGAGCCCCCTTGCCATCGACCTCGGCCACTCGGCTGGCATAATAGTCCAGCAATGGCTTGGTCTGGCGGTCATAGACCTCCAAGCGCTTGCGTACGGTCTGTTCCTTGTCGTCGTCACGTTGAATGAGACCCGACGCGCCGCAGTTGTCACAGACTCCTTCCTCGCGGGAAGGCTTGAAATGAACGTTGAAAACCGCACCACATTTCGGACAGCTTCTGCGTCCGCCAATCCTCTTGACGAGCTCTTCGTTCTCCACATAGATGTTGGCGACGAGCACCGGCGGTGCGGCACTATCGCCTAGTAGTCTGTCCAAGGCCTGCGCCTGTGGAAGCGTTCGCGGAAAACCGTCCAAGATGTAGCCTTCTTGTGCATCGGCTTTGGCGAGTCGCTCTCTGATGATGCCCAGCATGATGTCATCGCTCACTAGCTGTCCGGCATCCATGATCTTCTTCGCCTCGAGACCCAAAGGCGTCTTGTCTCGAACCGCCTGCCGCAGGATATCGCCAGTGGAGATGTGAGGCAGCTCGAAATCCTCGGCGATTCTGACGGCCTGCGTTCCTTTTCCCGCCCCTGGCGGCCCCAACAGCACCAATCTCACCATCGTCGTCCCCTCGTCAACCTCGCCGCCCACGAACGCGTCCGCGTTTCATGAACCCGTCGTAGTGTCTCATGATGAGCTGGCTCTCGATTTGTTGGACAGTATCCATCGCTACACCCACCACAATCAGCAACGATGTACCGCCGAAGTAAAACGTAATCCCCAATCCCTCTGTGATGAATGTTGGCAAGACGGAGTCCAGCCAAGGTCCGATCACCGGGAGCGGTGCGACTTTGAAACCAGCAATGAGAAACTCGGGCAAGACCGCCACAGCGGCCAAGTAGACCGCGCCACCCAGCGTCAGTCGCGTCAGGATCGAATCGATGTACTCAGCCGTACGCTTGCCGGGTCGGATACCCGGAACGTAGCCGCCGTACTTGCGCATATTGTCAGCTACGTCTTCGGGATTGAAAATAATGGCCGTATAGAAGTAGCAAAAAAATATGATGCCGAGCACGTAGATCAACGAATAAAGAGGCATCCCCCAAGCCAGTTGCTGCGCGATATTCGTCATCCATGGACTGTTCGGAAACAGGGAAGCAAACGTCTGCGGCAAAGCGATGATCGAACTTGCGAAGATGACCGGGATGACGCCACCTGTATTGACACGCAGCGGCAAGTGGGTCGATTGTCCTTGATACATCCGCCGGCCCACCACTCGCTTTGCGTACTGAACGGGAATGCGTCGCTGTCCCCTCTCGACGAAAATGATGGCCGCCACGACCACGATCATGAAAATGGTCAAGAGCAGCACCACAATGATGGATGTCTCTCCGGTCGAAAGGTTACGGATGGTACTCACGATCGCGCTCGGAAAGCCCACGACGATACCAGCGAAAATGAGCAGACTCATCCCGTTGCCGACACCTCTTTCCGTGATCTGCTCGCCGATCCACATAATGAAGACCGTACCTGCGGTCAAGGTCAAGACGGTCATCAAGGTAAAGCCCAGCCCCGGGTTGTGAACCAAAGTCACTCCGCCCGTCAGCGGTGTCTTCTGAAGGAATGCGGCAATCCCCGCCGACTGAATGACGCTTAGGAGAACGGTTCCGTAACGGGTATACTGCGTGATCTTTCTCTTACCGAGCTCGCCTTCCTTGGAGAGTTTTTCCAAATAGGGCCAAACCACCGTCAACAGCTGGAGAATAATCGATGCGCTGATATAGGGCATGATCCCCAGTGCGAACACGGTGACTTTGGAGAGATTACCTCCTGAGAACATGTCGACGAACCCGAACCATGTCCCGCGGTTCTGCTCGAAAAATTCCGTCAAAGCCCGTGCATCCACACCGGGGGTCGGGACGTGATTGCCCAAGCGATAGACAGCGAGCATCGCCAGAGTGAACAGTACCCGGTTCCTGAGGTCCGGAATGCGAAATATGTTCTTCAGGCTTTCAATCACGCCTTAACGACCTCCACACGGCCGCCGGCCGCCTCGATTTTGGCGCGCGCACCTGCGCTAACATGGTGCGCCTGTACGACCAATTTCTTGGTCAAATCGCCATCGCCCAACACTCTCACGCCGTCGTGGAGCTTGCGAACCACGCCCGTCGTAACGAGCAACTCGGGAGACACCACCGTGCCGTCGTCGAAACGCTCGAGGTCACGGACGTTGACCGTGACCCACTTCTTGGCGAATTTGTTGTGAAAGCCTCGTTTCGGCACACGGCGGATGAGCGGCATCTGGCCGCCTTCGAACCCTCTCCGAAGCGAGTAGCCCGAACGAGACTTGGCACCTTTGTGCCCACGACCCGCCGTCTTGCCGACACCGGACCCCGGACCCCGACCGATGCGCTTGGCCGGACGCGTGGCACCCGGCGCAGGTTCAAGTTTTTCCAATCCCAATCCCATTAGGATTCTCCTCAAGAGACAATTTGAACCAAGTGGGGAACCTTGTTGACCATGCCCCGAATCTCAGGGGTGTCGACCCTTTCGACCACTTGATTCATTCGGCGAAGACCGAGTCCTTGCACCACAGCCCTCTGGTGTGGATTGGAACCAATCACGCTCTTGACCAATTGGATCCGAATGGTCCCCGCCTTCCCAGTTTTGTCGACCTGTTTGCTCTTGTCAGTAGCCATTGTCTAACCCACTACCTCTGAGAGCTCTTTACCGCGGCGCCGAGCCACATGCTCAGGGTCTCGAAGCTGCAATAGCCCTTCCATGGTTGCCTTGACCACGTTCTGTGGATTGGCCGTCCCCAGAGACTTCGTCAAGATATCCTTGATACCCGCCGATTCCACCACGGCACGGACGGCGCCGCCGGCAATCACACCGGTACCTTCTGAGGCCGGCTTGAGCAAGACACGACCCGCTCCGAACACGCCAGTCACCGTATGTGGGATGGTTGCACCGGCCAGCGGCACTTGGATCAGGTTCTTCTTGGCGATCTCAATCCCTTTGCGGATGGCGGACGGCACTTCTTTAGCTTTACCCATGCCGAATCCCACACGCCCCGCTCCGTCGCCGACAACCACTAAAGCGCTGAAAGATAAATTCTTGCCGCCCTTCACAACCTTGGTAACTCGGTTGATGCTAACGACTTGATCCTTCAGCTCCGTCGCCCCAGAATCGACTCTGTCTCTACGTTGTTCCATATTGTCTCAATCCGCTGATGTCGCGGCCCGGCCGCCACCAAAAAACTCCCTGATTTCTTGAATTCTTGATTTCTTCCTTCGGCGCGTTCAAGAGATTCATACACGCGCCCATCAGAACTTGAGTCCCGCTTCTCTCGCCGCATCGGCAAGCGCTTTGACACGGCCGTGGTACCGAAAACCGTTGCGGTCGAAGATGACCTGCTCTATCCCTTTGTCCATACTCCGTTGGGCGATGATCTTGCCCAATTCAGAAGCCGCCTGCTTGTTCTGCCCCGCCTTCGTTGGAAAATCCTTTTCCGTGCTGCCAGCGGAAACCAACGTCCGGGAATTCTGGTCGTCAATGACTTGTACATAGATGTGCTTGAGACTTCGGTACACACACAGACGAGGCTGCTCCGCAGTACCCTTGGCTCTTTTGCGGATCCGATACTTGATACGGGTCCGCGATTGCTGTCTCGTTATAACTCTCATTGTCCTATTCCAAAACTGATTACTGGTTACTGGTCACTGATTACTACTCAATGTGTACGCCCTAGGCCCCGGTCTTTCCTGCCTTCTTCTTCAAAATCTCACCGACATAGCGAATGCCTTTCTGCTTGTAGGGATCGGGTTTGCGATATTGTTTGATGTTGGCAGCCACCTGGCCCACCAGTTGTTTGTCCGCGCCGGAAACCGTCAGCCGAGTTTGCTTGTCAATGTCGATCTTGATGCCGGCAGGGATCTCCATTTCAATGGGGTGGGAGTAACCGAGAGAAAAAACGACTTTGTTGCCTTCCAACGCTGCACGGTATCCGATTCCTACGATTTCCAATTCCTTCGTAAAACCCTGCGTCACTCCGTGAACGGCGTTGGCGAGGAGGCTTCTCGTCAGCCCCCAGAACGGCTTGAGCCCCACGGCGTCGTTCTCGGGAACCGCACGTAACTCACCATCGCCCTGCTCGATCTTGATCCCTCGATGTACAGGCGAAACGAGTTTCCCTTTGGGACCCTCCACTTCGACACGTGTCTCGTGAATGGCTATTTTGACTCCGCTAGGAACGGAAATGGGTTTCTGACCGACTCGCGACATGGTTTCGTACCTTTTACCAAATATTACAGAGGATCTCTCCACCAACTCCGGTCTCGATTGCCTGCTTTCCTGTCATGACACCTTTAGACGTAGAGAGTATGTTGATTCCTAATCCTGCGCGCACCTTCGGGATATCGTCCTTGCTGCAGTAGATGCGGCAACCAGGGGTAGATATACGCTCCAAACCCTCGATGACATCTTCACCATTGGCGGCGCGTCGTAAAAAAAGTCGAATGTTGCCTTGCACGCCTTCTTCGACCGTTTTGTAATTCTGAATATATCCTTCGTCTTTCAAGATCCTTGCAATCTCCAGCTTGAGCTTGGAGTTGGGCACATCAACCTTCGAGTGCCGCGCCTGCAAGGCATTTCGGATCCGGGTCAGCATATCGGCGATTGGGTCGGTCATCATGATGGATACCCTCTCTTACCAGCTCGCTTTCATTAGGCCTGGAATCTCGCCCGATAGAGCGAGTTTACGGAAGCAGAGTCGACACATCTGAAACTTCCGCAGATACCCGCGGGGCCGACCACATATGTGGCAGCGATTATGCTGCCTAACCGGAAACTTCGGAATACGATTTGCCTTGGCAATTGATGATTTTTTGGCCACGCTATAGCTCTCCTGCTTGATCTCCCATCAGGACTGGCGCCGAAACGGCATCCCCAAGAGCTCGAGGAGTCTCCGGGCGCCTTTGTCATCTTTGGCGGTCGTACAAAAAGTGATGTTCATGCCCCTTGATTTGTCGACCCGGGAATAGTCGATCTCTGGAAAGATCAACTGGTCCTTGAGTCCCAGAGTGTAGTTACCCCGCCCGTCGAAGGAACCTACCGGCACTCCCCGGAAGTCCCGCACGCGGGGCAAGGCGACATTGAACAAACGGTCCATGAACTCGTACATATGCTGCCCACGAAGAGTCACCCGGCAGCCTACCGGATTCCCCTCGCGAATCTTGAAGGCGGCGATGGACTTTCTAGCGCGGGTCATCACGGGCTTTTGCCCCGTGATGCGACCCAGTTCGTCCATAGCGGCGTCCAGCAATTTGATGTTCTGAGATGCTTCACCTTCCCCGATGTTGACAATGATCTTCGTCATTCGAGGAACCGCCATGACGTTCCCAATCTCCAATTCCTTGTGGAGTTGGGGATGAATGGTCTGACGGTAAGTTTCCTGTAGCCGGCTCATTTGTCGATTACTCCCTCGCACTTTTGACAGATGCGAACTTTCCTACCGTCGGCCAGGGTCCTGTGATGGCTCCGTGCGGCCTGAGAGCACTCGCCACAGACAACCATCAAGTTGCTCAAGTGGATTGAAGCTTCCCGCTCGACGAGCCCCCCCTTGATGTTCTGATTGGGGTTGGGTCGGGTGTGACGCTTGATCATATTGATGCGTTCCACGATAGCCCGATTGCGAGATGGGATCACTCGAAGCACTTTCCCCTGCTTGCCTCGGTCCTTTCCTCGAGTTACGAGAACTTGGTCGTTTCTACGAATATGAAGGCTGCTGCTCATAGCTACAGCACCTCCGGAGCGAGCGATATGATTTTCATAAACTTCTTTTCCCGGAGCTCTCGGGCGACCGGGCCAAAAACGCGGGTGCCGATTGGCTCGCCCTGATCATTGATCAACACTGCTGCGTTCTTGTCGAAACGTATATAGGACCCGTCTTTTCGTCGGTGCTCTTTTTTTGTTCGCACGATCACCGCCTTTACGACAGTCCCCTTCTTCACATTGCTCTCCGGCACCGCTTCTTTGACGGAAGCGGTAATGACATCCCCGAGGTGAGCCACCCTACCCACACCGCCGCCCAACGGCAGGATGCAGCTGATCTTCTTTGCACCCGAGTTGTCGGCCACCTCGAGTGTCGTTTGCATCTGAATCATGTCAATGCTCTCCTACTCAAGCTCTCACTTCGTCTCGGCAGCCTCATGAGCTTTGACTTCACCAACCGCCTGTTCCAACCTCTTGGGCGAGGATAGAATAGTCACTACTCGCCAACGCTTGTTCTTCGACAACGGTCGGCTCTCGGTGATACGAACCCGATCGCCAACCTGGCAATGATTTTCCGCGTCGTGAGCCAGAAACGTGGAGGTCTTTTTAAAAGAACGCTTGTAAAGCGGATGGCGCACCAGTCTTTCCACCGATACGACAACGGTTTTGTCCATTTTGTTTCCGGTGACGACACCGACCTTCGTAGCTTTTGGCATTGTCGCTATACCTCTCCGGAGCTACCGGTCCACCGAGCGTCGCCGCTCGGACAAGACCGTATTCACCCTGGCCAGATCCTTCCTCGATTCTCTTATCTTCGCGGGACGGTCGAGCTGTGCTGTCGCCTTCTGCAAACGCATGCGAAAGAGCTCTTCAGAAAGATCTTCCTGTTTTTTCTGAAGCTCGTCGTCCGACATTTCTCTTATTTTCTCAGCCTTCACTTCTCAGGCCTCCTCGAACCGAGTTGCAAAGTTCGTTTTGAGCGGTAGCTTGTGCCCAGCTAGGCGGAATGCCTCTCGCGCCACTTCCTCCGACACGCCTTCCATCTCGTAGAGAATGCGACCCGGTTTGACCACGGCCACCCAATACTCCGGCGCTCCTTTTCCCTTGCCCATTCGCGTTTCCTGCGGTTTCTTGGTCACGGGTTTGTCGGGAAAGATCCGGATCCAAACACGACCACTGCGCTTGATGAAGCGGGTAATAGCGACTCGAGCCGCCTCGATTTGACGATCGGTAAGCCAACCTGGTTCCAGCACTTTTAGTCCATAGTCCCCGAAGGCGACAGTATGGCCCTTCCAGGCTTTGCCGCGCATGCGACCACGCTGCTGCTTGCGATACTTGACCTTCTTGGGCATCAACATGATGTTCAACTACTCCATTTCGATTTAGCTGTGCTTCAACTCTCCGGGGTCGATTCCGTTTTCGCTTCCGTCGTCGGCTCCGTTGGCTCTGGCTTGGCCTCCACCCGCGCGGCCGGTTCCGGCTTCGGCTCAGGCTCCGCCTCCACCTCCGGACTAGCCACCGCCTTCGGTGTCGATTCCGGATTCGTGCTCGTCTCTACCGTTGGTGGCGGCTCAGGCACCGCGCTCGCCTCCGCCTTCGATTCAGGCTCGGGGCTGACCTCTGCCTTAGGCGTCGGTGCCGGCTTAGGGCTCGTCTCTACCTTTGGTGGCGGCTCAGGCACCGCGCTCGCCTCCGCCTTCGGCGTCGGTTCCGGGCTGATCTCCGGCTTAGGCGTCGGTGCCGGCTCCGAGCTAACCGCCGGCGGCTTGGCCGCTACTCTTGGCTTTGGTTTGGGCTTGACCCCTAGCTTCGGCTCCAGGTTAGTCGCCGGCTTCCTTGCGCGGCCTCGACTCGGCGCTTCTTCACGGAAGGCCGGCCCCACGGGAATCGAGTCTCCCTTGTACACCCAGCACTTGACACCAATCTGCCCGTAGGTGGTAAAAGCCTCGGCGAACCCGTAGTCGATGTCGGCACGCAAGGTATGAAGAGGTAGCTGCCCGTTCAAGTACCACTCGGATCTTGCAATCTCGGCCCCGTTCAGACGACCCGAGCACCGGACTTTGATACCCCGAGCCCCAAACCGCATCGTCGACTCCACCGCACGACGCATAGCACGACGGAAGGCTATACGTTTCACGAGTTGAAGGGCGATGGATTCCGCCACGAGTTGGGCATCGAGCTCTGGTTTCGCCACCTCGATGATGTTGATATAGACCTCGCGGTTGGTCTTCGCCTGAACGTCAGCTTTCAACTTGTCGACTTCTGTTCCTTTTCGGCCGATGATGATGCCCGGACGCGAAGTATGGATGTTGATCTTCAGTTTGTTCGCTGCTCGCTCGATCTCGACTCTCGATACACCGGCGTGCGAAAAACGCCGCTTGAGTACCTTCTTCAGCTGAAGGTCTTCATGCAGGAGCTTTCCATACTCCCGTTCGGCATACCACCGCGATCTCCAGGTCTTGTTGTACCCGAGCCGGAATCCGTATGGATGTACTTTCTGGCCCATGCTCACTCCTTCTCGGCGACCTGGACCGTCAGATGCGTGGTCCGGTGCACAATACGAAAAGCGCGTCCCATCGGTGCGGGCCGGATGCGTTTCAGAGTCGGCCCCGAATTCGCAAAAGCTCCCACCACAACTAAGTCGTCTTCGTCAACGCGCTTGGCCTCTTCGAGTGCCGCCTGCTGCGCGTTGGCAATGGCGGATCTCAAAACCTTTTCCACATCGCGACTGACCGCCTTGTTGGTCGTCCGGAGTATAGACAGAGCCTCTGCAGCCCGCTTGCCGCGAATAAGGTCGATGACCAGCTTGGCTTTTTGGGGCGAACCGCGTAAGTATTTGGCTGTCGCCCGTGCTTGCACCATTTTCAGTCTCCTCAACTATCCTCTAGATGGCCGCTTAGAAGCTATCTGGCTCTCGCAGATTTCTCTGCTTTCTTGCCAGTATGTCCGCGAAAAATCCGGGTAGGCGAGAACTCTCCCAACTTGTGACCGACCATGTTCTCGGTGATGTAGACCGGGATGAACTTCTTGCCGTTGTGCACCGCGACGGTGTGCCCCACCATCTCAGGTATGATGGTCGAGCGTCGCGACCAAGTCTTGATCACTTTCTTTTCACTTGCCTGGTTCATGGCCGCCAGCTTGACCATGACACTTTTGTCCACGAAAGGACCTTTCTTGAGCGATCTTGCCATAGAGCTACACCTGTCCTACTTTTGTCCTCGCCGTCGGAGGATGAAGCGCTTGGTCCTCTTGTTGTTTCGAGTTTTGTAACCCTTGGTCGGGACACCCCAGGGTGTCACAGGGTGACGCCCCCCCGAAGATCTTCCTTCACCACCACCATGCGGATGATCCACAGGATTCATAGAGACCCCCCGGTTGTGAGGACGTCGACCCAACCAACGTTTGCGCCCAGCTTTTCCGAGCTTGATGTTGGATTGCTCCACGTTACCAACTTGCCCTACCGTGGCACGGCAGCTACGGTACACCATTCTCACCTCTCCAGAGGGGAGCTTCAGGTGGGCGTACTTACCTTCTTTGGCCACCAGCTGTGCGCCTGCTCCGGCACTTCGTGCCATCTGTCCGCCTTTTCCCGGCCGAAGCTCGATGTTGTGTACCGTAGTCCCCACGGGGATGTTCTCGAGCGGCAACGAGTTGCCCGGAAGGATATCGGCACTGCTGCTCGATACCACTGTGCCGCCGACGTTTAGCCCTACCGGGTGAAGAATGTACCGCTTTTCGCCATCAGCATAGTGCAGCAGAGCGATTCTTGCCGAGCGGTTCGGGTCGTACTCGATGCCCGCAACTTTGGCGGGAACATCGAGCTTGTTCCGCTTGAAGTCGATGACCCGATAACGCCGCTTGTGACCACCACCGCGGAAACGAACAGTAATCTTGCCGAGGTTGTTGCGTCCGCCGCTCGATTTCTTGGCCTCAGTCAAAGCCTTGAAAGGTTTCGTCGAGGTTATCTCTTCGAACGTCTGCACCGTTGTGAATCGACGCCCCGGCGAGGTCGGTCTGAATTTCTTTATGCCCATTGGTGCCTAGACCCCCTCAAAGAACTCGATCATTTTCTCGCCTTCACGGAGGGTTACGAAAGCCTTTTTCCAATCCGGGCGCTTGCCTTCGAAACGACCATAACGTTTGACTTTCCCCCGCACTACGGCGGTCCGAACCGAAGCCACTTTGACGCCGAACATTCGCTCTACCGCCTTACGGACCTCGGTTTTCGTTGCTTCCCGCGCAACCCTGAAACAGACGGTGCGCTGGGCATCTTTCATATCTGTCGATTTTTCCGTGATGATAGGACCACGGATCACTTCAAAGACATTCATCGTCCGAGTTTCTCCTCTAGTCGAGCCGCTGCCTCCTCGGAAAGAATGACATGACGTGAAGCCAGCACGTCATAGGTATGTAGCCCCGCCACCGACCTCACCTCGACCCCGGGGAGGTTGCGTGCCGACAACACCAACTCACGAGAGGGCTTGAGATCGACGATGAGAACCTTTTGAGAAACACCCAGCGCGTCCAATTGCGCCCGGAACTTCTTGGTGCTCGGCGCCTCCAACGGAAAACCCAAGACGAGTGTCATGTCACCATCCCCGGCCCGTAGAGACAGCGCCGATCGAAGGGCACCCCTTTGAACCTTTCCATTGAGCCGGAAGGAGTAGTCGCGTGGTTTGGGGCCGAAAACGGTTCCACCACCTTTCCAAAGTGGATTTCGAATGCTCCCCACTCGGGCCCGGCCCGTTCCTTTCTGCCGCCATGGCTTCCTACCACCTCCAGCGACGATTCCACGATGCTTCGTCGAGTGTGTACCGCGACGGCGGCTGGCTCTATGCTGCCGTACCGCTTCGTACAGAAGGTGGCGATTCGGCTCCACCCCGAACACATCGTCGTTGAGCAATCGCTCGCTACGGTCGTTCGAAGCGATATCGACTAGCTGTACGCTTGGCATTTCTCTTTGCTCCGACTCTGAGTAATCAGGTCCTGGTTACTGGTAACCGGTAACCGGTCACTTGCTTTTGACGATCTCCAAATACGTCCCTTTGAAACCTGGAACCGCTCCCCGTATAAGGAGCAGGTTCTCTTCCTCGTTGATTTCAACGACCTGCAAGTTCTTGACCGTCACTTGTTCGCTTCCCATGTGTCCAGGTGCTTTCATACCCGGCAGAACGCGCGCCGGATACGCCGCCATACCGATGGACCCGGGTGCTCGGTGAAACATGGACCCATGTGTCGCGCGGCCACCGCTGAACCCGTGACGCTTTATCACACCGGCAAAACCCTTCCCCTTGCTGATACCCCTGATGTTCACCTTGTCTTCAGGACTAAACACCGACACCTTGATGGACTCACCGACCTTGATCTCATCATGTGATCCTTCGGCCAACTTACCGCCGTCGAGGCGAAACTCGCGGAGCACTCTGACCGGAGCCGTCTCAGCCTTCTGAAAATGCCCCTCCATAGGCTTGTTGACTCGCACCTTGGTCCCCGGTTCGACTAGACCGAGTTGAATAGCATCGTAGCCATCGCGCTCACGTGTCTTTCTTTGAACGACGACGCAGGGTCCCGCCTGGATGACCGTCAACGGAATCACCGTTCCATCTTCGGCAAACCGCTGCGTCATCCCGATCTTCTTGCCAATAATCGCACTAGGCATCATTTAGTCCTTAGGAATTCTCGAGTTCTCGAGTTCTCGATCTCTTATTTCGAATGCTCCTTACCGAACGCCTTTATCTCCACATCCACACCTGCCGGTAGGTCCAAACGCATCAAAGCGTCCACGGTCTGCGGTGTAGGTTCGTAGATATCCATGAGTCGTTTGTGAGTTCGAATTTCGAACTGCTCCCGTGACTTCTTATCGACGTGGGGTGACCGTAGAACGGTGTAACGGTTCTTCACCGTTGGCAAAGGTATGGGGCCGGCTATCCTCGCACCGGTTCGCTTTGCCGTCTCCACGATCTCGTGTGTCGACTGATCCAGGATGCGGTAGTCGTAGGCCTTCAACCTGATTCGAATCTTTTCGCTGATTACAGCCATTTTTTTTTCCAGTGATAGTGTCCAGTCATCAGTTACCAGTAACCAGTTTTCGTTCTACTGGCCACCGGTTACCGGTCACTGGTCACTATTCAATAATGTCCGTGACCGTTCCTGCGCCGACGGTCCGGCCGCCCTCACGGATAGCGAATCGCAAACCCTTCTCCATCGCGATCGGCGTGATCAAATCGATGGTCAGGCTCGTGTTGTCTCCAGGCATCACCATCTCGACGCCTTCGGACAACGTCGTTACTCCCGTCACATCCGTCGTACGAAAATAAAACTGCGGACGGTATCCGTTGAAAAAAGGCGTGTGACGGCCGCCCTCTTCCTTCGACAAAACGTACACTTCCGCCTTGAACTTCACATGCGGTGTGATCGACCCCGGCTTGGCCAAGACCATCCCACGCTCCACTTCGTCCTTGTCCGTCCCACGAAGCAGAACTCCGATGTTGTCTCCCGCTACACCTTCGTCCAGAAGCTTGCGGAACATCTCCACACCCGTCACCACTCGCTTGCGAGTCTCTCGGATGCCCACGATTTCCGTTTCTTCTCCCACATTCACCTTGCCGCGCTCCACGCGACCCGTGACCACCGTCCCACGACCCGATATCGAGAACACATCCTCGATCGGCATCAGGTACGGCTTGTCGATGTCACGCTCCGGTAGTGGAATATACTCATCCAGAGCCGTCATCAACTCCATCACCGATTTCGACTCCTCGGCTCCAACCTCACCGCTGCCTTCTAACGCTTTCAGAGCACTGCCACGGATGATCGGGATGTCATCCCCAGGAAACTGGTACTCCGACAACAGCTCCCGTACCTCCAACTCCACCAGATCCAACAGCTCCGGATCGTCCACCATGTCCACTTTGTTCAAGTACACCACAACGTAGGGGACTCCCACCTGACGCGCCAACAAGATGTGCTCGCGCGTCTGCGGCATCGGACCGTCCGCAGCACTCACCACCAAGATCGCTCCGTCCATCTGCGCCGCACCCGTGATCATGTTCTTCACGTAGTCCGCGTGACCAGGACAATCCACGTGCGCATAGTGGCGGTTCTGGGTCGAGTACTCCACATGTGCCGTCGCGATCGTGATCCCACGCTCTCGCTCTTCCGGCGCATTGTCGATTGAGTCGAAACTCCTAAACGCCACCTTGTCGTCTATGCTCGACAAAATCTTCGTGATCGCCGCCGTCAACGTCGTTTTTCCGTGGTCTACATGCCCGATCGTTCCTACGTTCAAATGTGGCTTGCTTCGATCAAATTTCTCCTTGGCCATGACTTATTCGTGCTCCTTTGATATCAGGTCGCTCAGCTCATCCCGCCCACGCCTTCCGGACTTCGGGCTTCCGCCGGTCCCGTTCGTCTTCATATTCGACCATGCACCTTAGCCACGACCTCTTCACCGACTTGCCGAGGAGCTTCCTCGTAGCGGGCAAAGTGCATCGTATAGGTTGCCCGCCCCTGCGTTGCGGAACGAAGGTCGGTGGCGTACCCGAACATTTCTGCCAGCGGAACGTTACCGTCAATGATCTGTGTGGTTCCACGGGAGCCCATGGAGGTGACCCGGCCTCTCCGAGCGTTGAGATCGCCAATCACATCACCCATGTATTCCTCGGGCACCACTACCGAGACTTGCATCACGGGTTCGAGAAGCGCTGGGTCGGCGTTCTTCGCTGCCGTTTTAAAGGCCATGGAACCAGCGATTTTGAAAGCTCTCTCCGAACTGTCGACCTCGTGATAGGTACCGTCAGTGAGACGCACGCGAACGTCAACCACGGGATAGCTGGCCAGGATGCCGTGCTCCATCGCCTCTTTGACTCCCGCTTCCACGGCAGGTATGTACTCGCGGGGAATGGCTCCTCCAACGATCTCGTTGACGAACTCGAACTTGCCGCCTGGCAGAGGTTCGATCGCAATCTCACAATGACCGTATTGGCCGCGGCCACCGGTTTGCCGAACAAAACGACCAACCGCCTCTGCAGGTCGTCGGATGGTCTCCTTGTAGGCCACTTGAGGCTTGCCGACGCCGGCGGCAACATTGAACTCGCGTAGCAAACGGTCCACCACGATTTCCAGATGAAGCTCACCCATTCCGCTGATGATGGTCTGCCCTGTATCTGAGTCGGTGTATACCTTGAACGTCGGATCTTCTTGGGTCAATTTGGCCAGAGCCATGGACAGTTTGTCCTGATCGGCTTTGGTCTTAGGCTCGATGACCACCGAAATGACGGGCTCAGGAAACTTCATGGACTCGAGCACCACGGGGCGCCTCTCATCGCAAATCGTGTCTCCCGTCTGTATGCTCTTGAGTCCCACGGCAGCCGCTATGTCTCCCGCGTAGACCTCCTTGATATCTTCACGCTTATTTGCGTGCATCTTCAAAAGCCGACCGATCCGCTCCCGGCCTTGGCGAGCGGTATTGTATACATATGAGCCGCTCTTCAAAACACCCGAGTAGACCCGAAAGAACGATAGTTGCCCCACATAGGAGTCCGTGATGATTTTGAAAACGAGTGCCGAGAAGGGTTCATCATCGCTCGCAACTCGCTCAACTTTCTCACCCGTTTTTGGGTCGAGACCCACGAATGCGGGGACATCGAGAGGTGAAGGCAGAAAGTCCACCACGGCATCGAGAAGTGGCTGAATGCCCTTGTTCTTGAAAGCCGCGCCGCACAACACCGGAACCAAACTCAGCTCAACGGTCCCTTTCCGTATGGCCGCCGTGAGCTCCTCCTCAGAGGGTTGCTTACCCGAAAGGTAAACATCCATCAGGTGATCGTCAACTTCGCAGGCCGCCTCGATGAGCTTGTCGCGGGCCGTCTGAGCCCTTTCCTCGTGCTCGGCCGGTATCTCCTCGACTCTAAACTGCGCGCCCAGCGTTTCATCCAAGTAGAGAATCGCCTTCATTCCGATGAGGTCGATGACACCGACGAAGCTCTCCTCCGCCCCCAAAGGCAGTTGGACGGGGACCGCGTTGGCAGCGAGACGCGTTCGCATCATTTGGACAGCATGCTCGAAGTTGGCACCGGAACGGTCCATCTTGTTGACGAAGGCAATTCGCGGAACGTGGTAGCGATCCGCTTGTCGCCAAACCGTCTCGGACTGGGGCTCGACACCACCAACGGCACAAAAAAGCGCAACCGCCCCGTCTAGAACTCTGAGCGAACGCTCGACCTCGGCTGTAAAATCCACGTGGCCAGGCGTGTCGATGACATTGATCCGATAGTCTCGCCAGAAACAGGTCGTTGCCGCGGACGTTATGGTGATACCGCGTTCCTGCTCTTGCTCCATCCAGTCCATCGTTGCCGTACCTTCGTCGACCTCGCCGAGCTTGTAGGTGATACCAGTGTAGTAGAGAACCCGCTCCGTCGTGGTCGTCTTCCCGGCATCGATATGCGCCATGATACCGATATTGCGGGTCTCAGCCAGTGGTACCTGTCTAGACATACGTCACTAAATTCTTCTATTGGCTCCTCAAAGGGCCATCCAACTCCACGCGAAGGGAGACAAGCTACCAACGCATGTCAGTTAGAATCCTGTGCGGGTACGTGTGCGATTCCAATATTCGCCCGGACCTGGATGCCTGGGCCTGCTGGAGTCGCTGACTACCAACGGTAGTGAGCAAAAGCCTTGTTAGCTTCTGCCATACGGTGCGTGTCTTCCCTCTTCTTTACCGCTCCGCCTCGGTTATTGGCTGCATCGATGATCTCAGCAGCCAGCTTATCGGTCATGTTCTTTTCGGGGCGTTGGCGAGCATACGACTTCAGCCAGCGAAGGGAAAGGGATGTTCGCCGCTCGGGCCTGACTTCAACAGGAACTTGATAGTTACTGCCACCCACACGACGACTCTTTACCTCTAGCGATGGCTTCACGTTGTCCACCGCTTTCTTGAACACCTTTAGCGGATCTTCTTGAGTGCGTTCCCGAATCTTGTCAAAAGAGCGATAGAGGGCTGTCTCGGCAGTGCTCTTTTTACCACCCACCATGATGACGTTGATGAACTTCGAGACGAGTGCACTATTATAGAGAGCGTCCGGTTGAACAGGGCGCTTCGGGACCTCCCTTCTCCTTGGCATCTTTAGAATTCCTCTTCGATACGATGTTGCTCGATATGGCCCTAGACCTTGGGTCGCTTGGCCCCGTATTTGGAACGACTGTTTTTCCGGCCCTCGACTCCGACGGTGTCCAATGCACCCCTGACAACGTGATAGCGAACGCCTGGCAGATCTTTTACTCGGCCGCCCCTAATGAGGACGATCGAGTGCTCTTGAAGGTTGTGGCCAATCCCCGGAATATAAGTCGTAACCTCTATCCCATTGGTCAACCGGACGCGTGCAACTTTCCTAAGGGCCGAATTGGGCTTCTTGGGAGTGGAGATGAACACGCGCACACACACTCCCCGCTTCTGGGGACAGCCTTGAAGGGCCGGGCTGTCCGTCTTCGATGTAATTTGCTTCCGGCCCTTACGAACCAGTTGACTAATTGTGGGCACCTTCGTGGCCTCCGCGCGGGGCTGCAAAACCCCCCTTAGAATCAATAATGCGGGGCCCAAAGGACCCCACATTGAGCAGAACCTGACGAGTCTAGCAGGACATCCAAAAGCTGTCAAGCTCTTTTTCCAGCATTGTCAGTACTTTCCAAGAAACGGCCCCTCAAGGCAGGACTTCAAAAGATCACGAAATCAAGAACGCAAGAACGCTGTTCGAGAGCTTCCTGGACTACACTATTTCCTTTTGTTTCCATGACATCCGGGCATTTGCATGACTAGAGATGCATCGCCACCCGCCTTCGCTCGCTGCGCCAACACCGCCAGCTACGGCGGGTCCGCCGACTTGTCCGCCGTAGCCTCGGCGTAGGCGGAAGCCTTGGCGTAGGCCGACTTCCAACTAACTTGCATCGGGCAAGGGCACGGGCATCCGCACGAAGTTAGTCTCCGATGCGGCGAACGTCCTGACCGTGGGGATGCTGGTCACTGATGACTGGTCACCGGCCACTAGTGCGTGTCGGCGCACCGAATCCTAGCCCGCGCCGACCCTATTCTCCTTCCGGTAGGGCATCGACGACGTCGCCCTCGGGAGCGTTCGGATCTTCGGCGATGTACTCGACTTCGGCCTCGATCGCTTCCGCCAACGGATCCGGACGAAGCTCGACGACCGGTGCCTCCGGAATCATGACTTGGCGATGCTGCTCCAAACCGGTTCCCGCCGGGATGAGCCGTCCCATGATGACGTTCTCCTTGAGGCCCCGGAGATAATCCACTCTTCCACTGATACTCGCTTCGGTCAAGACACGGGTTGTCTCCTGAAAGGAAGCTGCCGAAATGAAGCTGTCGGTAGAAAGCGATGCCTTGGTAATCCCCAACAAGAGTGGTCGACCGGTGGCCGGTCGGCCTCCGCGGACAACGACTTTATCGTTCTCTTCGGCAAACCGGAATTTGTCGACTGTTTCGTCGATGAGGAGCTGGGTGTCACCCACGTCCTCAATTTTTACCCAGCGCATCATTTGACGAACGATGACCTCGATATGCTTGTCATTGATATTCACACCTTGCAGGCGGTAAACCTCCTGAATCTCGTTGACCAGGTAGTTCTGTAGCTCGTTCTCACCAAGGACATTCAATATGTCGTGAGGATTGATCGGGCCGTCCATGAGCGGCTCTCCGGCGCGGACCCGCTCGCCTTCCTGCACATTGATGTGGACGCCCCTCGGTACCGAGTAGTCTTTCGGCTCACCACTCTCCGCGGTGACCGATATCTTGCGTAAGCCCTTGCTGATACCACCGTAGCGAACGACACCATCGATCTCCGTGATGACCGCGGGGTCCTTCGGCTTTCGGGCTTCGAACAGCTCTACGACACGCGGCAAACCGCCGGTAATGTCTTTCGTCTTGGTTGTCTCACGAGGGATCTTGGCGAGGATTTGCCCCGGAAAAACGTCCTCACCGTCGCCCACCATCAAGTGAGCGCCAGAGGGCATGAGGTAACTGCGGACATCTTCGCCCTCGCCGTCTCTTATAACGAGAGCCGGTTGACGCTTCTCGTCTTGTGATTCGACGATGACGGGCATCGAGAGACCCGTGACCTCATCGACCTCCTCATGGACCGTCAGACCTTGGACGATGTCCTTGTAGTGAACGGTACCGCCTTCCTCCGTCAGAATGGAGAATGTATAGGGGTCCCATTCAACAAAGGCTTGGTTGGCGGTTATCGCCTGGCCGTCCTTGACCTTGAGTTTCGCTCCGTAGACGACCGGGTATCGCTCTCGCTCCCGTCCTTTCTGGTCGACGATGGCAATTTGTCCGGAACGGTTCATCACCACGAGGTCTTTTTCTCTATCCTTGACGGTAGCGAGGTTGATGAACTTCACGATACCTGCGTTCTTCGCTTCCAGAGTCGATTGTTCGGCAACTCGACTGGCGGTACCACCGATGTGAAAGGTTCTCATCGTGAGCTGTGTACCCGGCTCACCAATCGATTGGGCAGCAATAACCCCTACGGCTTCACCCATATCCACGACTCGACCGGTGGCGAGATTACGACCATAGCACATGGCACAAACGCCGCGACGGGTCTCGCAAGTCAATACGGATCGAATTCTGACCCTTTCCACGCCAGTGTTCTGGATATCGTTAGCGATGCTCTCGGTGATTTCCTGATTGGGCTCGATGATGGTCTCACCGGTGAACGGGTCCTTGATCTTCTCGAGTGAGACACGTCCCACGATGCGGTCGCGGAGCGCCTCGATAACCTCGCCAGCTTCGATGATCGCCCCCACATAGATACCTTTGATCGTGCCACAGTCACCCTCTGAGACGATCACGTCCTGAGCCACGTCCACGAGGCGTCGAGTGAGATATCCCGAATCTGCAGTCTTGAGGGCCGTGTCCGCAAGTCCTTTACGCGCACCGTGGGTCGAGATGAAGTACTGCAACACGGTCAAGCCCTCACGGAAATTGCTGGTGATGGGTGTCTCGATGATCTCGCCCGAGGGCTTCGCCATCAGACCACGCATGCCGGCCAGCTGACGGATTTGCTGTTTCGAACCACGAGCGCCGGAGTCGGCCATCATGTAAATGGGATTGAACTGGCTCGCCTCCCGCTCTTTCCGTTCCATCTCTTCGAACATCTCTTGGGCCACGCTATCCGTCACGTTAGACCAAATGGCGATAACTTTGTTGTAGCGTTCACCCTTGGTAATAGCGCCTTCACGGTACTGGTCATCGACTTCCTTGACTTCTTGAAGGGCTCTTTCGACCAAATCGTTCTTCTGACTCGGTATAACGAGGTCTTCGATCCCGATGGAGATACCGCTCTTGGTCGCATAGGAGAAGCCGAGATTCTTGAGCGAATCGAGCATCTGAACCGTCTTCTCGATCCCGAACCGCAAGTAGCAGAAGTTCACTAAGTTGCCCAATCCCTTTTTCTTCAACAAACCGTTGATGAAAGGAATCTCCGGCGCAAGGTGATCATTGAAGATGACCCGCCCCACGGTCGTCTCGATGATTTCGTTGTCTACATACTGAACTTCGGCATGGACCACGTCCTGATCGTTGAAGGCTGTGGTCAGATCGATGAACTCTCCTTTGAAGAGCAACCGGATGGGGGTCAGAGTCTCGACTTCACCCGCCTCGAGTGCCAAGACAACGTCATCGGCGGTGGCAAACGCACGACCTTCGCCTTTGGCCTCCTTCCGCGACTTCGTGAGGTAGTAGCAACCCAACACCATATCCTGCGTCGGCACCGCAACCGGCTGCCCATTTGCGGGCGATAAGATGTTACGCGACGCCAGCATCAGAACACCGGCCTCGATCTGGGATTCCGGTGAAAGCGGAATGTGAACCGCCATCTGATCCCCGTCAAAATCAGCATTGAACGCAGTACAGACGAGCGGGTGGATCCGGATGGCCTTGCCCTCGACCAACACGGGCTCAAAAGCCTGAATTCCTAGACGGTGAAGCGTAGGTGCGCGGTTCAAGAGAACCGGATGCTCACGAATGACTTCTTCCAGAAAATCCCAGACCTCGGGTTTCTGTTGCTCCACCATTTCCTTGGCCGCCTTGATCGTGGTGGCCAAACCGACCTGTTCGAGCTTGTTGTAGATAAAGGGTTTGAAGAGCTCCAACGCCATCTTCTTGGGTAGTCCGCATTGATGGAGCTTCAATTCCGGTCCCACGACGATGACGCTACGGCCCGAGTAATCGACACGCTTTCCGAGGAGATTCTGGCGGAAGCGGCCTTGTTTACCCTTGAGCGTATCGGACAGGGACTTGAGCGGTCGATTGTTGGCTCCGCGCAGCACCCGACCGCGACGGCCGTTGTCGAACAACGCATCGACGGCCTCTTGAAGCATGCGTTTTTCGTTGCGGACGATGACGTCCGGGGCACGAAGCTCCATGAGTTTTTTCAACCGGTTGTTTCGGTTGATGACACGACGATAGAGATCGTTCAAGTCGCTGGTCGCGAAACGTCCACCGTCGAGAGGCACCAACGGACGCAGCTCGGGCGGAATGACCGGAATAGCGTCTAAGATCATCCACTCGGGACGGTTGTTGGATTTGCGGAAGGCCTCGAGGACCTTGAGACGCTTGGCAAACTTGAGACGTTTTTGCAGTGAAGTTTCCGTCCGCATCGATTCGCGGAGCTCTTCTGCCAAGTCCTCAACGTCGACTCGTTTCAGGAGCTCTTTGATGGCTTCCGCACCCATTCCCGCATGGAACGCCTGCTTGTGTTCCTCTCGAAGTGTTCGATAGCGCTCCTCACTCAGAAGCTCTTTGTCCTTGAGAGGAGTATTGCCCGGGTCAATGACCACCCAAGACTCGAAATACAGGACTCTCTCCAAATCCCGGAGCGACACATCGAGCAGATGACCAATACGGCTAGGGAGCCCTTTGAAGAACCAAACATGGGAGACCGGACAGGCAAGCTCGATATGCGCCAGCCGTTCCCTCCGGACCTTGGATTGGGTAACTTCCACACCGCACTTGTCACAGATGACTCCGCGATGCTTCATGCGCTTGTACTTGCCACACAAGCACTCCCAATCGGTGACGGGGCCGAAGATCTTTGCGCAGAAAAGACCGTCCCGTTCCGGCTTGAAGGTCCGATAGTTGATCGTTTCCGGTTTGGTCACTTCACCATGGGACCAAGCACGGATCTTCTCCGGAGAAGCCAAGCTGATTTTGATGGCGTCGAAATCGACGACTAGGTTCCCTTTATCGCGAGGAGCTGCGAAAGCTTTCAATTTCTAATCCTTCCTTTATTGGGTCATTCCCAAAAGAAGTTTTGGCCCGTTGGCCAGAAAGCTGTCTTCAACACTTTCTTGTTTCTCGAGTACTTGGGTACTCGAGTACTTGAGTACAAACATCAGTCTTTCGTCTTGAGGAGCTCCACATCGAGACACAAACTCTGAAGCTCACGAATCAGAACGTTGAACGATTCGGGCAGCCCGGGAGCAAATGAAGTATCGCCTTTGACGATGGCCTCATAGATCTTGGCTCGGCCGTACACGTCATCGGACTTCGCTGTTAGGAGCTCCTGCAACGTATGCCCAGCACCGTAGGCTTCGAGAGCCCAAACCTCCATCTCACCGAACCTTTGACCGCCGAATTGAGCCTTGCCCCCGAGAGGCTGTTGTGTGATCAAGCTGTAAGGCCCGATACTGCGAGCGTGCATCTTGTCATCAACAAGATGCGACAGCTTGAGCATATAGATATACCCCACGGTGACATGCTGCTCGAAGGCTTTGCCTTCCCGCCCATCGAAGAGAACGGTCTTACCTCCCTCGAGGAAATTGGGCCGGAGCGCGGCTTCGTCGGTTAGCCTCTCGTTGGACTGAGCCAGGAGCTCCTTGATTTGTAACTCCGAAGCTCCGTCGAAAACAGGCGTCGCGAAGTGCATTCCGAGAACATACCCCGCCCATCCCAGGTGGGTCTCTAAAATTTGCCCGACATTCATACGAGAGGGAACTCCAAGTGGGTTGAGAATGATCTCGACCGGAGTGCCATCGGGCAAATAGGGCATGTCCTCCTCGGGCACGATCTTGGCAATGACACCCTTGTTGCCGTGCCGTCCTGCCATTTTGTCGCCCACAGAGAGTTTCCGCTTCATGGCCACGTAGACCTTGACCATCTTGATGACTCCCGGGGGCAATTCGTCACCCTTTTGGAGACGACTCATTCTCTCGTCGAACAGAGCCTTGAGCACCTCGATCTGACGCTCCGTCTTGTCTTCGATCTCCTGAATCTCGTCCAGGACATCGGCGGTGACATCGGTCTCGAGAAGATCGAGATACGCAGGCCTCAGCTCTCGCAGCATGTCTTTGGTGAGCTTCACCCTCTTGGTCAAGATCTTCTCTCCCGTTCGGGGATTCACCAAATCTTCTATGAGCGTAGACCCGGACAGGCGCTCGATGACACGCTTGTTGCGCTCTTCCTTGAGAATGCGGATCTCGTCGTTCAGGTTCTTCTCGAGCATGCCGAGCTCTTCGACCTCGATCGCTTTCGCCCGGTCGTCCTTTTCCACGCCCTTTCGGGAGAAGATCTTCACATCGACGACGATTCCCTCGATGCCCGGCGGACAGGTCAGAGAAGCGTCTCGAACATCCCCCGCTTTTTCCCCAAAAATGGCGCGAAGGAGCTTCTCTTCAGGAGTGAGCTGGGTCTCTCCCTTCGGAGTCACCTTGCCCACGAGAATGTCGCCCGGCTTGACGTAGGCACCGATGCGGATGATGCCGGACTCGTCGAGATTGGCGAGGAAGCTCTCGGAAACGTTGGGGATGTCTCGAGTGATTTCTTCGGGTCCGAGCTTCGTATCTCTTGCTTCCGTATCGAACTGCTCGATGTGGATCGAGGTATAGGCATCATCTTTGACGAGCTTCTCCGAGACGAGGATCGCGTCTTCGAAGTTGTACCCGCGCCAAGGCATGAAAGCAACCAAGACGTTTCTACCGAGGGCCAACTCGCCTTTGTCCGTCGATGGTCCATCAGCGATGACCTGACCCTTTTCGACCCAGTCACCGACTTTGACCACCGGCCGCTGGTTCATACAAGTGTTTTGATTCGACCTCTTGAACTTGGTCAAGTTGTAGATATCCGCACCTATCTCTTTGGCGCGTTTGCTCGTTCCGTTACCTTGGATGCGAACGATGATGCGACGCGAGTCCACCGAATCGACGATCCCTCCCCGACGACATACAACAACCGCACCACTGTCGCGGGCCGTGACGTATTCCATGCCCGTACCAACGATGGGCGCTTCGGCTCGCAGCAGGGGCACCGCCTGACGTTGCATGTTCGAGCCCATGAGTGCTCGGTTGGCGTCATCGTTTTCCAGGAAGGGGATCAAGCTTGCAGCGACAGAGACGAGCTGCTTGGGCGAGACGTCGATGTAGTCGACTTGCTCTCGAGGAGCCAAAATAGTGCTCCCTGCTTGGCGACAGTTGACCCGGTCCGACTGGAGCATCCCTTGGTCGTCGACCTTGGCGTTGGCTTGGGCGATGATGTGCTGGTCTTCCTCCCAAGCAGAAAGATAGTAGGCTTGAGGCTCTCCTTCGGCTGTATGTCTTCCAGCCTTTGCAGCCTTGCTGTTCTCTTTTTCGAATTCCTTGTACTCGACGAGGTCTCCCACACTGAATGGTGTATCACCGACAACCGTGATCTTCATGTGATCGATCACGCGGCCACCATCTACTTTTTTGTAGGGACTCTCGATGAACCCATATTCGTTGATTCGCGCGTAGCAGGACAACGAGCTGATCAGACCGATATTGGGACCCTCTGGAGTCTCGATGGGACAGATACGGCCGTAGTGAGTGGGATGAACGTCTCGCACTTCGAATCCCGCCCGCTCCCGTGAGAGTCCTCCCGGCCCGAGAGCAGACAAACGTCGTTTGTGCGTCACTTCCGAGAGAGGATTGGTCTGGTCCATGAACTGCGACAGTTGGGACGAGCCAAAAAACTCCCGGACCGCCGCCATCACCGGTTTAGCATTGATGAGGTCGTGAGGCATGGCCGTCGCCATCTCCTGATAAACACTCATCTTTTCCTTGATAGCGCGTTCCATTCTCACGAGACCGATCCGAAATTGATTTTCGAGGAGCTCACCGACGGAACGAACGCGGCGATTCCCAAGATGATCGATGTCATCAACGGATCCGATGTTCCTCTGCAACTTGAGCAAGTATTTGATGACTTCGAAGAAATCCTTGGGTTCGAGCAGCCTCTGGTCGAGACTGCCTTCCAACCCGAGCTTGGTATTCAGCTTCAGACGTCCGACTCGTGAGAAATCGTACTTTTGCGAATTGAAGAACATACCGTTGAAGAGCGACCGCGAGCTATCGAGCGTCGGGGGATCACCGGGTCGAAGCCGCCGATAGATCTCGATGAGAGCCTCATCCGGCGTCTGAAGCGTGTCCTTTCTTACGGTCTGAGAAATAATGGACCCAACATCCTCTCTCTCATGGAAGAAAACTTCGATGCTCTGGACTCCGTTTTCGGCCAACAGCGCAATAGCTTGCGGCGTGACTTCTTCGTTGCACTCGAGAAGGACTTCGCCGGTCTCTTGGTTCACGATGTCACCGATCGACAGCGCTCCTTCCAGATCGGCTTCCCCCACTTCAATTTCTGTGATGCCTGCATCTTGAATCTTCTCGAGCGAGACACGGGTAATTCGCTTTCCGGCGGCAACGATGATGTCTTTTTTGGCGTCACTCGTACCAATGCTCTCGGAAAGGCGACGGCCCACGAGTGAGGGCGCGACTTCGAGAAACAGCTTCCCTTCGCGAAGATGAACGCGATCGACACCGTAGAAAGTTCTCAGTATCTCTTCGTTCGTACTCAAACCCAAGGCCCGCATGAACACCGTCGCCAGGAACTTGCGTTTGCGGTCGATCCTGACATAGAGAAAGCCCTTCTGGTCGTATTCGAACTCGACCCAAGAGCCCCGGTAGGGAATAACTTGCCCCAAGTAGGCTCCCTTCCCGGCCTCATGAAAGAAGACACCGGGAGAGCGATGAAGCTGTGAAACGATGACCCGTTCGGTTCCATTGATGATGAACGTGCCGTTGTCGGTCATGAGTGGGATGTCGCCAAAATAGACTTCCTGCTCTTTGATGTCGCGGATGGATCGGACACCCGACTCCGGATCCTTGTCATAGACCGTAAGCCGGATCGTCACCTTGAGCGGGACGGAGTAGGTCATGCCTCTCTCTTGACACTCCTCCACGTCATACTTGAGCTTCAGGCCGACGGGCGCTCCACAGATGTCGCAGACCGAGCCTCGGTTCTCGTGGAGAGTTCCGCATGCGGGACAGGGAATCTCCCGCTCTCCCATAGGATTAGTGCGGATGGTCGCCCCACAAGAGCGGCAGGTAATCCGAAGATGCTGGAGTCCTTCAAGCTTCCCGCATTTGCATTCCCATACGCCAATCGAGTACTCCACGAACTGCAACTCGCAGTTGTCTCGGAAATCCGTGATCGGGAATATCGACTTGAAAACAGCTTGCAGACCTAAGTCTTCCCTCTCTGAGGGCAGAAGGCTCATCTGCAAGAAGCGCTCATAAGATCTCCTTTGTATCTCGATGAGGTTCGGGATGGGGATCAGCGCCCGAATATTGGAAAAATCTACTCGTTCCCGGTAAGGGCTAACAGCAAGTCTTCGCATCTTGCTCGAGACTCCTTCCGACCCGCCGCATCCCCGTCACCGAACGGTGACAGAAGACGAGCAGCATCGAAATTTTTTGACGACATGCCATGGATGGACACATACCGGTGGCAGGCCGCCAGAAACACCGGATGTTTTGTGAAAATGTTGATCTGTTTCAGGGCTTATCAAACTATTTGAGCTCCGCTGTGGCACCTGCATCGGCGAACTTCTTCTTGACCGCCTCGGCCTCCTCTTTGGGAACTCCTTCCTTGACAGCTTTGGGGGCACTTTCAACGAGATCCTTCGCCTCTTTGAGACCCAGACTCGTCACTTCGCGAACCACCTTGATGACATTGATCTTCTTGTCACCAATCGCAGTCAACACGACATCGAACTCGGTTTTCTCCTCCGCCGCAGGGGCCGCGGCACCAGGAACAGCCGCCATGGCCGCCATCGGAATAGCAGCGGCAGCTTCCACACCCAGCTCATCCTCTAAAGTTTTGACGAGCTCCGATAGCTCCAAGACTGAAATGTTCTTGATGTAATCCACTACATCTTGTTGAGTAATATCTGCCATGAATCGTTCCTCCAGAATTGGGTCTCAAAGACCCCAAAACACCTTCTTTGGGTCACCTGGTCCAAAGGCCCAGACTAACCTTCCTCTTTCTTCTTGTCGGCGGCTGCTTTCAGCACCAAGACCAAATCACGCGCTGGAGCCTTTAACACGCCCAACAGATTCCGCATGGGCGCCTCCAAGACATAGAGCAACTTCGCCAGGAGCACATCCCGCCCCGGTAAGGTTGCCAAAGCCTTGAACTGGTCAGGGCCCACTTCTTTGCCAGAGACCATGCCTCCCTTGTAGGAAAGCGCCGGGACATCTTTGGCAAAGTCATTGAGGACCTTGGCCAGTGCCACGGGATCGGCATCCGTGTAAGCTACGCCCGTCATCCCCGTGAAATGAGAGTTCATTGATTCCAGGGGGGTCCCTTTCAGGGCAATCAAAGCCAAAGTGTTTTTCAAGACGCGATATTTGGCCCCAGACTCGCGCACCTTCTTGCGAAGCGCTGTTGCGTCTTCGACCTTTAAACCCCGGTAGTCCAGCGCGAAAACCGTGTCGTTCGATTTGAAGTCCTGGGTTAGTCCTTCAACGACGGTTTGCTTTTCCGTTCGGTTCACCAGATGCCTCCATTATTAACGGTCGCTCGCTGCTTCTACTAGCGCTCGTTCAGCTCCTCGCTTCACTCGCGGCGACCGGCTCCCCGCCGGTCGCAACGCTCCGCCGACTTCGCGACTGCGCGTTGGCTCAGGGCTGTGCTCGCGCCTATTCACACAATCCCTTGCTTCCCTATTTTGCTCCGACGGAGGTGAGGTCGATCTTCAGACCAGGCCCCATCGTGGAGGAAACCGCCATACTCTTGATGTACTTCCCTTTGGCGGCAACCGGCTTCGCCTTGATCACGCTATCCACGAGCGTCTGCACGTTCTCGACCAGCTTTTCCTCTGCAAACGACAACTTGCCCACCGGGGCATGCACGATAGCGGTTTTATCGACTCTGAACTCGACCTTGCCGGCCTTGACTTCCTTGACGGCCCTTTCCACATCAAAGGTGACCGTCCCCGTCTTGGGGTTGGGCATGAGCCCGCGGGGACCCAAGACTCGACCCAACTTTCCGACGCTCTTCATGACGTCCGGCGTTGCGACGACGGTGTCGAAATCCATGAAACCTTTCTGGATCTTCTCCACCATATCCTCGCCGCCAACGATATCGGCACCGGCCTCCTCGGCCTCTTTCATCTTCTCGCCCGTCGCGATGACCAGGACCCGGCGCGATTTACCCAGGCCGTGCGGCAAGACCACCGTCCCGCGCACCATCTGGTCCGCATGCTTCGGATTGACCCCCAATCGGAGCGCCACCTCAACCGTCTCATCGAAGTTGGTGTACTTGGCCTTTTTGACCAAACCGATAGCCTCTTCGATTGTGAAGGGGCCCTCGCCACCTATCGTTTCTTTTGCTTGCTTTAGCTTCTTGCCTGCCATGATTAGTCCTGTTGAACGTCGACCCCCATACTCCGAGCCGTACCCATGATGATCTTCCGTGCCGCTTCCAGATCGGCGGCGTTGAGGTCCGTCATCTTCGTCTTGGCGATCTCGTCGATTTGTTTCATCGTTACCGATCCCACCTTGTCGCGATTGGGCTCACCCGAGCCCTTTGCAATTCCGACCGCTCGTTTCAGCAGCACAGCGGCAGGTGGCGTTTTGGTAATAAATGAGTAGGAACGATCTTGGTAAACGGTGATAACCGCTGGAATGATGAGGCCTTCGTCCTTCGACGTCTTAGCGTTGAAGGCTTTACAGAAGTCCATGATGTTAACGCCGTGCTGACCCAACGCCGGACCCACCGGCGGCGCCGGTGTTGCTTTCCCAGCCGGTATCTGTAGCTTGATTTGACCGATTATTTTCTTCATCTTTTTCTTCTTGAGTGCTGAATGCTTCCATTAATTAGTTGGTCGCTCGCCTCCTCGGCTCGCGCCGGCTCTCGCTCTTCGCTCGAGCCTTTTTCGGCCGGATTCCCTTGGCGTTTGCATCCATTGCCAATTCCTCCCGGCCGGCGGCCCTGAAGGGCCGCTGACATGCTCTCTGCCGCTAAGTTTTCTCCACCTGCAAGAAATCCAATTCTACGGGTGTCGAGCGACCGAAAATAGTCACCATCACCTTGAGCGTGTTCCGATCTAAATTGACCTCGTCGACTAAACCAGAGAAATTGCTAAACGGTCCATCGATAATCCGAACTGTTTCTCCGGATTCGAAGGTGTATTTGGGTTTCGGCTTCTCTGCCGCCACCGTGACTTGGTGGATCACCTGATCGACTTCTTCTTGCGTCAAGGGCGCTGGTTTTTGCCCCGCGCCGACAAAACCGGTGACCTTTGGAGTGTTCTTGACGACATGCCAAGTATCGTCATTCATCTCCATCTGCACCAGAACATAGCCGGGGAAGAACCGTTTCGGACTGACGACCTTCTTCCCCCCCTTCATCTCCACAACATCCTCGGTGGGAATCAGAACCTCGCCAATCTGGTCTTGCAGACCATAGGCGTGCACCCTTTGCCTCAGGCTCTCTGCCACCTTCTTCTCGAAACCTGAATAGGTGTGGACGATGTACCACTCTTTGGCCATTAGACTATCCAAACTACGACGCCCCCACCAGTCGGGTCAGAGCCGAAAATGCGTAGGACATGATTAGATCGAGACCATACAGATAAAAGCCGAAGAAAAATACAGCAATGACAACGACGATGGTCGTTCCATAGACCTCTTTCCTGGGCGGCCAGGTGACTTTCTTGAGCTCCGTCGTGACTTCCGAAATGAACGTCCTTGCTCTTCGGTAATAACCAATGATCTTGTTCACTACTTCTACCTTTCGGGCTGGCAGGCCAGGAGGGGATCGAACCCCCAACCCCCGGTTTTGGAGACCGGTGCTCTGCCAATTGAGCTACTGGCCTTCGTCAGCCCGCCCACAAAGAAGATAAGCACTCCAGAGATCTACTTCGTCTCGCGGTGCACGGTGTGCGTTCGACAGAAACGGCAGTACTTTTTCAGCTCGAGTCGGTCCGGGGTGCGTTTCTTGTTCCTGGTCGAGGTGTAGTTCCGTCTCTTGCACTCGTTACAGGCCAGGGTAATGATATCCCGCGACATTTACTTATTACTCCGTTTCCAGTGATAGTGTCCAGTCATCAGTTACCAGTAACCAGTTTTCGTTCTACTGGCCACCGGTTACCGGTCACTGGTCACTATTCAATAATGTCCGTGACCGTTCCTGCGCCGACGGTCCGGCCGCCCTCACGGATAGCGAATCGCAAACCCTTCTCCATCGCGATCGGCGTGATCAAATCGATGGTCAGGCTCGTGTTGTCTCCAGGCATCACCATCTCGACGCCTTCGGACAACGTCGTTACTCCCGTCACATCCGTCGTACGAAAATAAAACTGCGGACGGTATCCGTTGAAAAAAGGCGTGTGACGGCCGCCCTCTTCCTTCGACAAAACGTACACTTCCGCCTTGAACTTCACATGCGGTGTGATCGACCCCGGCTTGGCCAAGACCATCCCACGCTCCACTTCGTCCTTGTCCGTCCCACGAAGCAGAACTCCGATGTTGTCTCCCGCTACACCTTCGTCCAGAAGCTTGCGGAACATCTCCACACCCGTCACCACTCGCTTGCGAGTCTCTCGGATGCCCACGATTTCCGTTTCTTCTCCCACATTCACCTTGCCGCGCTCCACGCGACCCGTGACCACCGTCCCACGACCCGATATCGAGAACACATCCTCGATCGGCATCAGGTACGGCTTGTCGATGTCACGCTCCGGTAGTGGAATATACTCATCCAGAGCCGTCATCAACTCCATCACCGATTTCGACTCCTCGGCTCCAACCTCACCGCTGCCTTCTAACGCTTTCAGAGCACTGCCACGGATGATCGGGATGTCATCCCCAGGAAACTGGTACTCCGACAACAGCTCCCGTACCTCCAACTCCACCAGATCCAACAGCTCCGGATCGTCCACCATGTCCACTTTGTTCAAGTACACCACAACGTAGGGGACTCCCACCTGACGCGCCAACAAGATGTGCTCGCGCGTCTGCGGCATCGGACCGTCCGCAGCACTCACCACCAAGATCGCTCCGTCCATCTGCGCCGCACCCGTGATCATGTTCTTCACGTAGTCCGCGTGACCAGGACAATCCACGTGCGCATAGTGGCGGTTCTGGGTCGAGTACTCCACATGTGCCGTCGCGATCGTGATCCCACGCTCTCGCTCTTCCGGCGCATTGTCGATTGAGTCGAAACTCCGAAACGCCACCTTGTCGTCTATGCTCGACAAAATCTTCGTGATCGCCGCCGTCAACGTCGTCTTTCCGTGGTCTACATGCCCGATCGTTCCTACGTTCAAATGTGGCTTGCTTCGATCAAATTTCTCCTTGGCCATGGTTTGTCTCCACTCACAAATTCAAGATTAAGCCTCGATTGGGTTCGTGCCCGTCAACTATGTCTCCGACAGGGGCGAGAGCTGGAGCCCACGACCGGACTTGAACCGGTGACCCCTTCCTTACCAAGGAAGTGCTCTACCACTGAGCCACGTGGGCTCTTCGACTCGCCCATCAAATAATGGAGCGGGAGACGGGACTCGGACCCGCGACCCTCAGCTTGGAAGGCTGATGCTCTACCAACTGAGCTACTCCCGCCCAAGGCTCCTCTACCAACAGCCTCGTCCTGGCGACGGGGATGGTGGAGAGGGGAGGATTCGAACCTCCGAAGGCCTGAGGCCGGCAGATTTACAGTCTGCAGCGTTTGACCGCTTCGCTACCTCTCCGCCCCATAGCCCCACCGTATCGGCTAAGGCGTCAAAGGGTCGGGGATCTCCGTCTCTATACCTGGAGCTGGCGAAGGGATTTGAACCCCCGACCCGCTGATTACAAATCAGCTGCTCTGCCGCTGAGCTACGCCAGCTACAAACGCGCAATGTTACCAGAACCTCCCCCACCCTGGCAAGGCATTATTTGAAATTATGCACGAAAACACGCAGAGTCGCGCTTTCTTCCACAAACACATCACATTTCACACCAGACCCCTCTGGCGCAGCACCTCGTACAGGACGATTCCAGCGGCCACCGACACATTGAGTGAGGCCACGCGGCCACATTGTGGAAGGGAAACGAGCTGATCGCAGGTATCGGCCACCCGGCGCCGCAATCCCCGTCCCTCCGAACCGACTACCAACAGAATCGGCACAGTATAGTCAAATGCGAACCAAGGCGTCGCAGCCCCAGCATCCAATCCCACGACCCACAAATGCTTCTTTTTCGCTTGCTCCAGCGATTCGGCCAGATTCGTGACACGGGCCAGCCGCGCGTAAAGAAGTGCCCCCGCGGAAGCAGCCATCGCCGTCTGTGACGGGGGAGCCGTTCCACGATTTGGAACGACAATGCCATGGACCCCCGCACCGTCCGCAGATCGAACAACGGCACCCAAGTTCCGCGGGTCTTCGATCCGGTCGAGAGCAAGGAGAAAGGCAGGAGACGGAGCTTCTGCCAGGAGATCATCGAAATCCCACCACCCCACGGGAGCCAGCTCCGCGAGGATCCCCTGGTGATGGGCGCGACCCGTAATCTTGTCAAGGACACGAGGCTTTTCGCGGTAAACGGGAATCCCGGCGGAATGGGCTCGCTCGAGAATCTCTTGGCCCCTGCCGTCGACACGTCCCTCAGCAAGAACCACCTTACGCACATGCTCCGGCCTGCCGCGAAGTGCCTCTCGAACCGCATGGAAACCCAAGACGAGGCTCCCGGCAGGATCAAAGGCTTCTTCGATCAAGGCGTGACTCTCTTGGCCACCAAAGCGATAGCCTGCGCGGCGATGCCCTCACGACGTCCAGGGAATCCCATTCCCTCGGTGGTTTTCGCTTTGACGCCCACGTCCTCTATGGAAATACTCAGCATATGAGCCATATTCGAGCGGATCGCCTCGAAGTATCCGGCGAGCCGCGGTTCCTGGGCAATAACCACCGTATCGACTTGATGCACGCGATAGCCCTTCGAGCCCACCGTCTCGACGGCTTTTTCCACAAAGAGACGGCTAGGTGCTTGCTTCCAGCGGTCGTCCGTAGGGGGAAAGATCGACCCGATGTCCGGTGCTCCCACCGCTCCCAGCAAGGCATCGACTAAAGCGTGGAGTAACGCATCCCCATCGGAGTGGCCCTCGAGACCTCGGCCGTAGGGTATGTGCACCCCACCAAGTATCAGGTCGCGCCCCTCCACGAGCCGATGGGCATCAAAGCCTAGTCCCACTCTGAAGGTCATTGATCCGCTCCGACATTCTCGAGCTCTTGTTTCAGGTAATACTCGGCTAGTGCCAAATCTCGAGCTGTTGTCACTTTGATATTCGTTTCCGAGCCGGGAACGATACGCACAGGCTCTCCCAACCGCTCCACCAAAGCAGCTTCATCGGTTCCGACGTAGTTGTCCTCTCGAGCTTGATCAACGGCCCGGCGCAGGATCTCGTATCGAAAGCATTGTGGCGTCTGAGCACGGTAGAAACGAAGACGATCGGCGGTGCCGACGATCACACCGTTTTCATCAACTTCCTTCAATGTCTCATAAACCGGCAAACCCGCGACGGCACCCCCCGACACATGAGCCATCTCGATAACTTTCGTAATGAGTGCTTGCTCCACCAGGGGGCGGGCGCCGTCGTGAACCGCCACTAGCCCATCGTAGCCGGCAGGGAGAGAGTCGAGACCGTTGGCCATCGAGTCCTGCCGTTCTTTACCCCCGGGAACCATTCTGAACGTCTCGCTGCCTGCTTTCCAGGTAGTCATCAGCTCCGCATGTTCCCGGAATCCACTCCGGGGCAAAACGACCACAATCTCATCTACCGCGAGACACCCGAAGAAGCGGCTCACCGTATGAGCCAACAACGGCTTGCCCGCCAGCTCCATGAATTGCTTCGGCACGGCGGTCTTCATGCGGGAGCCTATTCCACCTGCCACAATGATGGCAGCAGCCCTCAATGCTCCACCTCCTGATAGTTTGACACGATGATGTCATGCACCTTCGTGGAAAGCTTGGCCACGGACGACTCATCGAATTCCTCAACGTCAACGGGAGGTGCCAAATGGACTCTCACGGTCCGCGGATTAACCGTGACCTTGCCCCGTTCCATAATCCTCCAACTCTCAGAGATGGTCACAGGCACCACAGGCACGCCACCGCGAATGGCAATAACGAAGCTTCCGTGCTTGAACCGGCCGATGGACCCGTCACGACTTCGGGTACCTTCCGGGAAAACAACGATGGAGCCCTCGTGTTGGATGTGCTCCGTCGCGCGCTCCAAACTCTTCCGCGCCTTGACGGGATTCGACCGATCGACGGGTATATGGCCGCCAAACCAAAGGTGCCAACCAAGCCAGGGCAGCCCGAGCAATGATTGCTTGAAGAGGATCCGGAACGAGACGGGAAGGTGGGTAAAGAGAATGGGGATGTCGAACAAGCTCTGGTGGTTGGACGCAAAAACATAGGTTCGGTCGTCGACGATGTTGTCGAGTCCATCGATATCCACCTTGACGCCACAAGTCTTCAAGATCAGCCAGGTCCAGATTCGAGCGACCTGGTGCGAGGGCTCTCCGCTGCGGAATACCAGAGCCAAAGGGCAAGACACCGTTGCACAGACGATGGTGTAAACCGCCACCAACGGAATGAACACAAAAAGGGTGCGTAGTTTCCTGAAGTCCATGATTCGCGGTTGGACTCGTGTCCTGGCTCGGGCTAGATAGGACGCTTTCTCGATTCGTTTCCGCCGTGGTTCGGTGAGTCAATGGCCTTGCCGAAGATCATCTTACCAGCGGTAGTCTGCAAAACGCTTGTAACCGTTACGTCTACGTTCTTACCGAGCAATTTGCGGGCGTTGTCCACAACCACCATGGTGCCGTCATCCAGATAGGCCACGCCCTGGTTATATTCTTTACCTTCCTTCAAGATGAACACCCGCATGAACTCGCCAGGCAGAACGACGGGCTTCAAGGCGTTGGCCAACTCGTTGATGTTCAACACTGAGACGCCGCGCAATTGAGCTACTTTGTTCAGGTTGAAATCGTTGGTGACAATCTTGCCGTTGATATTCTTGGCAAGCTCGATGAGCTTCAAATCAACCTCTCTGACGTCCGGAAAATCGATCTCGGAAATATGGACATCGATACCGCTCATCTTGCGAATTTTCTGAAGGATGTCGAGACCTCGCCTACCCCGATTGCGTTTCAAAGAGTCCGCCGAATCCGCAACCTGCTGCAGCTCTTTGAGAACGAATTGGGGAATAACCATAGTGCCATCGAGGAAACCGGTCTCGCAGATATCTGCAATTCTCCCATCGATGATTACGCTCGTGTCCAAAATCTTGTACTGACGCTGAGGACTCGAACCCCGGAAATAGGCTAGAATCGCCATCGGGTCGAACCACTCGCCTTTTTTCCAACCCAGCATCAATCCAAGATAGATGAAGAACAAGAAAACGAGCGCTTGCCAGAATGCCTGGGCACCAGCACTCATGGGGATTTTGGACAGAGGTATACCCACCAGAAAGGCCAAGACAATCCCCAGAAGAGCCCCAATGAACCCGCCTGCAAACTGCCGCGCTGGCACCGTTCGGATCCGCGACTCGATGTAAATGAACGCAAGACCCAATACGGCACCCACTGCGGCGCTTACGGTTCTACCCCAGGGCATCGGGGCATAGGCGGCGCTCGTCAGAGCGATGGCCGCCAAAAAAAGTATTCTAATGAACAGGATCCACATGATTGCGTCTCTCAGTTATGAAGAAAGAAATCAGGAATTCAAGAATTCAAGAATAAGAGTTGCTTGTGAGACCTCCGTTTTCCTACCCCAGATTGAACACATCCCCCACTGCGCTCGGCCAAGAATGTAGTCGTTGTTCTCTCTGGCACAAATGCGCTAATTCCCCCTCATAATTAACTAACAATAAAGCTAAAAGAGCAAGTGCAGCCCTTCCTCCAGGGTGTGAATCCCTACAGTTTCTATCGAGCTCGGAGCATCCGTCAAAGGGAGGTTCTGGGCCGGCAACAGAACCCGTTTGAATCCCAGCCTCGCCGCTTCCCGCGCTCTGACCGCAGCTTGTTGGGCTCCGCGAACCTCGCCGGCTAGGCCGACTTCACCCAACAAAACCGTATGGGGGTCGACAGGAGTGCCCTTGAAGCTCGACGCTACGGCTGCCGCCAATCCCAAATCGGCGACAGGCTCACCCACGGTCAGCCCTCCGGCAACATTGACGAAAACATCTTCACCGGCCAATGGGAGCTTCATCCTTTTTTCCAAGACCGCGAGTAGCAGAGATACCCGGTTTGAGTCGAAGCCCAGCGCGACCCGACGCGGATAGCCGAAGCTCGACCTCGAAACGAGGGCCTGGATCTCCATAAGCAACGGCCGGGTTCCTTCCATGCAGCAGACGACCACCGAACCGGGCGCATGCTCTGGTCGCTCGGACAGAAAGAGCCCGGAGGGATTGTGAACGGGGATCAAGCCTTGCCCCGTCATCTCGAAGACGCCTAGCTCTCCCGCAGCTCCATACCGATTCTTCGTCGCTCGAACGATCCGGTGCGCGTGATGACCCTCCCCTTCAAAGTAGAGGACCGTGTCCACAATATGCTCGAGGGCCTTGGGCCCTGCCAGATTGCCTTCCTTTGTCACATGGCCAATAAGAAATACCGGTGTTCCACTAGACTTTGCGAAATAAAGGAGCTCCGCCGCAACTTCCCGGACTTGGCTTATGCTACCGGGGGCCGAAGCAAAACGAGGAGAAAACACCGTCTGAACCGAGTCGAGCACAACCAAGGCTGGCTGACGCGCTTTCAGCTCCTCGATGACGTGGTCCATGTTGGTCTCGCCATAGAGCAGAAGTGAAGGAGCCTGAATCCCCAGCCGCTCGCCACGAAGCTTGATCTGCCTTTCCGACTCCTCACCGCTGATGTAAACGACGGGCTTCCCCCCACGAGACATCTCAGCAGCGACTTGGAGTAAAAGCGTCGATTTTCCGATCCCCGGATCTCCGCCAAGTAGGACGAGCGACCCGGCGACCACGCCGCCGCCGAGCACGCGATCGAACTCTTCCAGCCCGGAGCCGACCCGCATGGCGCCATCGGTGGTCACTTCGTCATACGGTCTCGGTCTCCCTTCACGCGACAAATTGGATGGGCGATCACCGCCACCCGTCGATGTCGAAGGGGCTCGTTCTTCCACGAGCGAGTTCCACGCCCCGCAATCGGGACAACGCCCCATCCATTTGTTGGACGTGGACCCGCATTCTTGACAGGCGTAGAACGTCTTGACCTTGCCCATTTCGCTGTTTTCTTATTCTTGGGTTCTCGAGTTCTCGGGTTCTGGAGTTCTCAGATCGGTTCCCCGTGCTGCCACTCCAAATTCTCGAAGCGTGTGTACTCTTTGATGAAGGCCAGCTTGATGGTGCCGGTGGGTCCGTTGCGTTGCTTGCCGATGATGAGCTCCGCCACACCTTTGTTCTCTGTTGACGAGTCGTACTCCTCCTCGCGATAAATGAAAACGACCACGTCCGCATCTTGCTCGAGGGCACCCGACTCGCGCAGATCGGAAAGCTGGGGACGATGCTCCCCTCGGCTTTCTGGAGCGCGGGAAAGCTGAGACAAAGCGACAATAGGTATGTTCAGCTCCTTGGCCATTCCCTTTATGGCGCGACTGATTCCGGCGATCTCTTGGGTCCTATTCTCGAAGCGACCTCGCCCCTGCATGAGCTGCAAATAATCCACAATCAGGAGATCCAGTCCGTGCTCGAGTTTCAGCCGTCGTGACTTGGCTCTCATCTCAGACACGGTCAATCCTGGAGAGTCGTCGATGAAGATCTGCGCTTCGGATAAGTTCGACACCGCCTGAATGAGCCGAGCCCAGTCCTTCTCGGAAAGAAATCCCGAGCGCAGCTTGTGCATGTCGACACGTCCTTCGCCACAGAGCAGTCGCAAAACGAGCTGTTCCTTTGACATCTCCAAGCTGAAAATCCCCACGGTGTGCTTGCCCGTCAATCCGGCGTGCTGCGCGATATTCATGCAAAGGCTCGTTTTCCCCATGGCGGGTCGTGCAGCGACAATGATGAGATCGGAGCGTTGAAGACCCGATGTCAGTTCATCAAACTCAATAAAACCGGTCGGAATCCCCGTCACGAGCTCTCGACGCTCCGCCAACTCGTCGACCGTCTTGAAGCTGTGCTTTACGATTTCCCTGACGGGCTCGAAACCGGTACGGATGGATTTTTCGGATATTTCCAGAATCGCCCTCTCCGCTTCCGCCAGGACGGATTGCGTATCGTCGGGCTCGTCGAAACAAGTCTGGATGATCCGATTGGAGGAGCTAATGAGGTTGCGGAGGACAGACTTCTCCTTGACGATCTTTGCATAGTAGGGAACATTGGTGGCACGGGGCACGCCGTCCATGAGCGACGTCAAATACGGAATACCACCCGCCAATTCGAGCTCACCCGAGCGGGAGAGCTCTTCTTTCAAGGTGACCAGATCGATAGCTTGACCGCGATCCGAAAGCCCCCCCATGCGCAGGAAGATCTGCTGATGAGCCCTCCGGTAGAAGTCCTTCTCGGTGAGAATCTCAGCAGCATGATGGTAGGCTTCGTTCTCGATGAGAATCGCCCCGAGAACCGTACGCTCTCCGTCTAAGCTGTGGGGAAGGGCTTTGTCGAGTCCAGCCTCTGCCACGATCGTAGTTCTCCAAGACTAAGATTTCTCTACCTTTTACGTGTCAACGGCAGCTTTCGAGCCCGCCTTCACCGATCCATCCATCTCCGTCGCTGGCGGTGAGGCATTGGCGCTGAGGCGTGACTCTCCGAAGCGATGCGAAAGAGGCGGGCGGGGCCACCGTAGCCTTTGGCGGTCCACCCTCTGGCTTCTGTCTACTGCAGGCGCGAAAGGGGGACATAGAAGCCTCAGTAGGCGCTCGGCCGGATCTATTCCTCTTCTTTCTCCACCTTGATCTTGAAGCTACCCGTCACCTCAGGGTGAAGCTTGGCCGATATCTCGAATTCACCCAGGGTTTTGATGGGATCATCCAGCACGATCTTCCGCTTCTCGATCACATAACCCTTAGCCTGGAGCGCATCCACTACATCTGAAGCCGAGACGGAACCATAGAGCTCCTCCCCGTGGACTTTTCTGGAAAAGGACAGCTGCACGGACCGAATTTGTTCGGCCAGCCGTTCAGCCTCCTCCTTCTCCTCGTGAAATTTGACGAGCTGGATTTTTCTTTCCTTCTCCATTTGCCGTAGATTGTTCTCGTTGATCTCCATGGCAAGCTTCTTCGGCAACAGGTAGTTCCGCGCGTAACCTGGCGCAACCTCTACCCTGTCGCCCTTCTTGCCTAATTTGCCTACGTCTTCACGCAAAATGAGCTGCATCTCATTTACTCCTTACAAGCCCTCTTCGCTATTTCTGTGTGGCAGTCCTCAGTCCGGTTCGGAGGATTCGTCTCTGCCCAGATATCCCCATCGTCTTGCTTTCGCCTGGCTGCTTGACTGCTCGACTGCTTGTCTGCTGCAATTCTACTTACTATTTGAGACGCCCGTCCCATTTCGGTCTCTTTCAAGCACCTGCCGCTACTATGTCGAGTAGGGCAGAAGAGCGATATTGCGCGCTCGCTTGATGGCAACCTTCAGTTTGCGCTGGTGTGGTGCACAGGTGCCGGAGATCCGCCTCGGGAGGATCTTTGCCCTTTCAGGAACGAAAGCGGATAACAATCGGACATCTTTCCAATCGATGTAGTCGATCTTTTCCGCACAAAACTTACATACCTTGCGTCGGCGGTAGTAGAACCGTTTGCCTTTCCGAGGCCCCTCTCGATCCGTCATCAGTTCACCTCCTCGGCCGGTTCAACCGTTTCTTTCTTCTCTTCCGCTCCGGCGGAAACCTCTGCAGGCATTTCCGGTGACGCCGTCTCAGCCGGCGCCGCTTCGTAAGAGGTGGCGCTCTCGGCCTCCACCGCGGCCTCTTCGCCTGTCTGAGATCGGCTCGGTGGGGTCTCTATCTCCGGCTCTCCACGCCTCTCCCGCTTGGTCGATTCATGAGCCGACTTCTTTGCCCGGAAACGCTCGAGTTTGGCCTGCTCCTCGTCGATTCGCACCGTGATGAAGCGGAGCACGCCATCAGTCACACGAAGTCGACGCTCGAGCTCCATCAATGACTCGGAAGGAGCCTGAAGCAGGTTGAGGACGTAAAAACCTTCCCAGTGTTTCCCGATGTTGTACGCCAAACGGCGCTTTCCCCAAGGATCCGTCTTCTCGACCTTGATTCCTTGTTTGGCCATGAACTCTTCAACCTGGCCAATGAGGGCCTGAGTACCGTCCTCGTCCAGCGTAGGATCGAGGATGTACATCAATTCATATTCTCTCAATTCGACCTCCTTACGGCTTGAAGCCCTTCCCTTCAGGAAGAGCAAGGAGCTTGGTTAAACAACGACATCGCTTTGTCGATGCCTTCTGTCAGAATCACTCGGGCCGCCGAGTAAGCACGCTCGACGACTCCAGATACGATTTCCCGTTCCTTCGCGGTGAACGGCTCGAGAACGAAATCGGACAAATCATCAGGGTCCGCATCCGGCAGAATACCAAGCCGGACCCTTGATATCTCCTTGGTCCCCATCACCTGCAAAATCGACGCAAGACCCAAATGTCCTCCATCGCCTCCCTGTGGTCGGATTCCGCAAAGTTCCCAAAGGAAGTGCGACGTCATCGAGAAAGATGACCAACTCCGAGACTTCCGCTCCTTCTCGTTCGACCAACTCGGCGACCGCCCGGCCACTGCGGTTCATATAGGTTTGGGGCTTGGCGAGAACAACCGTCTGATCCACGAACCGTGTCTCAGCGGTCAAGCTGTGCCGGTATGACGGCCTCCAGGAGACACCGCAGTCTCGTGCGATTTGATCCACGACCTCGAAGCCGAAGTTATGCCGGGTGCCCTTGTAACGAGATCCTGGATTACCGAGGCCAACCAGTAGCCACACCGTTCAACCATTCCAGCCGAATCCTACTCCTTCGGGCCTTTGCCCTCCTCTTCGGCCTTTCCTTTCTTGATGACTTCCGGCTCAGCACCTTCCTCTCCTGCTGCAACGGCTTCCACTTCGCCCTCTTTCTCTACTTCCTCTTCTTCCACCTTCTTCGGCGTAATGACCGTCGCGATGACGACTCCTATTTCGGTCTCGAGCTTCAACTTCTCGGAAAGTTCTAGATCACCGGCTCGAAGATGCTGACCGATCGACATGGCTGTCACATCAGCCTCGATCGTCTCCGGAATGTCCCCAGGCAGGCATGTCACGTCCACGGTACGCGTGATGAAATCCAGTATTCCACCTTCGTTCTTCACACCCACCGGCGTTCCCTTCAGTTCGACGTGAACCGAGACCGTCATGACACTATCCATGGCGACCCGAATGAGATCGGCATGGAGTAGCCGGTGTTCTACGGGCTCCAGTTGGTAGTCTTTGATCATGACATTTCGGCTGCCACTACGGCCCTTGATGTTGAGCTCGAAAATAGTGTTGCCGCCGCCATGGGAACGAAGGATCCTCGTAATATCCTTCGGGTTGACCGATACAGAAACCGTTTCCTTGCCCTCACCGTAGAGGACGGCCGGAATCATTCCCTTCATGCGCAACCGCCTGTTGGGACCCTTACCAAAACTCTCTCGAGGTTCTGCCTCGACGACTAGCGTCTCCATCGGGTTCTTCCTTTCTTAGTGCCTAATATCCTCCGTCAGGAGCAATCCATCAGTATAACCTGCCATGTCAAATAAGATAGAGGGCTGGACAAAAAAAGGGGACAGGTCCTTTTCTCGCTCTTTACCGTCCAGAAAAAAGGGACCTGATATGAAGATTCAACATCTTCACAGTTTCGGGTGAATCCTCTGATTCATCGAACACCATCCCCTTTTCTTGAGCTGTCCCCTTGTTATACAAAGAGCGAACTGACCGATGTCTCGTCGTGCACGCTTTGAATGGCCTTACCCAAGAGAACGGACACCGACAAAACCTTGACTTTCGGGCACCCTGCCTTTTCCGAGGACAAGGGAATGGAATCGGTAACGATGAGCTCTTCGATCCTGGACTTCATGAGGCGTTCATGAGCTACCCCGGAGAGCACCGCATGCGTACAGGCCGCTAGGACCCTTTCCGCCTTCGCTTCGAGGAGCGCATCCGCCGCCTTCACCAACGTACCCGCCGAATCCACGATGTCATCGACGATGAGAGCCGTCTTACCTTCCACGTCGCCAATGACGCGGATCGTCTCGATTTCGTTGCTGTCGCCTCTGCGTTTGTCCATCACCGCCAGAGTACGATTGAGTCGCTTGGCATAGGCGCGGGCCCTCTCCACGCCTCCGGCGTCCGGCGATACGATGACCAAATTGTCGGAAACATCCAAAGAATCCAGATACTCCAACATGACTGGAGCCGCAAACAGGTGGTCCACCGGAATATCGAAGAAACCCTGAATCTGTCCGGCGTGTAAGTCCATCGTAATCACACGGTTCGTTCCTGCCTTGGACAAGAGATCCGCCACGAGCTTAGCCGAAATGGGAACGCGCGGCTTGTCTTTTCGATCCTGCCGCCCGTATCCATAGTACGGGAGGACAGCGGTGATCCGACTCGCCGAGGACCTCTTGAGGGCGTCGATCATGATCACCAACTCCATGAGGCTCTCGTTGACAGGAGGCGCTGTCGGCTGTACTACGAAAACATCCGCTCCCCGAATGTTCTCCAAAATCTGACAGCAGATCTCGCTGTCGGCAAAACGAAGCAGATTGACCCGGCCCACCGGCACATTGAGATGGTCCGCAATCTTCTCCGTTAGAGCCGGATTACTGGTTCCACTGAATAGCTTGAGTGATCCCCCCATCGTCGAGCCTCTCCGTACCGAATTCAATCCAACATGTGCTGGAAGCTCATCCTGTGGCTGGGGCGGAAGGATTCGAACCTTCGAATACGGGATCCAAAGTCCCGCGCCTTACCGCTTGGCGACGCCCCAACCAAAGCGGAAGAGCTTGATGAGCTTACTTGATGTCACGTTCCGCTCTTCGGGTCAAACCCTTAGTTGTTGAAAGATTACCGAGACCTTGTTCGCTGGCATCCATCCGGTGAAAGCTGCCCCTCGTGAGAAATCTAGACCTCGCTCGCCCCCTCGATTCCCCCAGTGTCACCGGCCTGGCCTTCAGCGGTGAGTTCGCGAGGCGCAAGACTCCCGCCACCGCCAACCTCTTCCATGTAGCGATTCAAAACCTTCTGCTCCATCATCCGCCTCGTGTCGCTGTTGAGCGGATGGGCGATGTCGCGAAAGGTCCCGTCTTTTCGCTTCTTGCTGGGCATAGAAATGAAAAGCCCTTTGGGACCGTTGATGATTTTGATGTCACTTATAACGAAGCAGTTATCGAGAATGATCGAGACAAACGCCTTGAGCTTCTCATCCTCCACGGGGAAAACCCGCACCTCGGTGATCTCCATCGAAGCCTCCCTCCTTCAGGACTCTCCAAAGTGTCTCGGTCGAAATTCCAGTCGCCTCTCCTTATAAGCTCTTCGGTTCAGCGTGCGAGTGGCGATGGCGCGGATTCCCTTGGTCTCTAGCCGGGCTGCCGCCGAACGGGCCAACGCCTCGTTATCAAAAATACCGAACACCGCGGAGCCGCTCCCGGACATGAGCGACAAAGACGCCCCTAGCTCCAACAGTTGTTCTTTGTATTTGTGGATAGCGGGAGTGTAATCCAATGTTGCGAACTCCAGATCGTTCACCAGGTCGAGAAGCTCTTTCCTCCCGCCTAGATAAGACAGAGCAAGGTCTCGAAGTTTAAGGCTCGGTTCTCGCTTTGTCAATATTAAAGTACTGTAGGCTTCCACGGTGGAAACCGCAAAGTCCGGAAGGATGAGAACGATAGGGATCTCCGGCTGACATTCCAGTGGATATATCTCCTCGCCCCGGCCGATTCCCAGAACCGTCCCCCCCACGAGGAAGAACGGCACATCCATTCCGATTCGCGCAGCCAAGCGGCACAAATCGAGCACGGAAAGCCCCGCTTGCCAGAGCTCGTTGAGCGCAAGCAACGTCACGGCCGCGTCCGAGCTTCCCCCTCCCAGACCGCGCCCGACCGGGATGGTCTTCTCGAGCTCGATGGTCGCCCCCCTGGTCTCCTCTACCTCCTCAGCCAACAACCGAGCCGCTCGAACCACCAAGTTTCGCTCGTCTGTGGGAAGTTCCGGGTCGTCGGTCACCAGCTCGACGCCACACTCGCGGACCTGGAAACTCAGGCGGTCGTACATATCTACGGTTTGGAGCATGGTGCGGATTTCGTGATACCCATCGGATCGGCGGAAGAGAACCTCGAGGCCAAGATTGATCTTGGCGTAAGCCCGAGCTTTCATGGCCTTTCCGTGTTCACGAAAACGGCCTCGCCCCCCATCTGATGAAGCTCCAAACGTTGGGCATCATCGGGCAAAACCAAAGTAAAAACCTCGGGCTTGAGAGGGATGTTGATATCCAAATCCTCGATCTTCAAAGAAGCCTGAAGATCGTCCGTTTCGAGGTCGATTCGGTCGGGCACTTGTCGTCCTTGCTCCTTCCACGGAGTCGGATAGGAAACGCGGTAGTTGGGTCCCGTCGCAGTTCGCAAGTGCTCCCCATCGAACTCGAACGAGCCCCGATCAAGCTCGATTCGGGTGCTTCCCCCCCGCCGGAAAGCGCGTTTCGCTCGACGGCCTTCGAGAGGCAGGCCGGCACCCGAGAGCATGGACATGACTTCTTCGGTACCAAGCTCCACGCCGAGAAGCACACCCACCACTCTTGCCACATCCGTCTCCTTCAAGAACTGCCGGCGACTCGGAATGTAGACCAAAATCTCACCTCCCGTCGCTACGGTGACCCAGCGTGTCGAGCCGAAGGCTCCGAGAAGCTCGACGCGCATTCGATCGGGTCGTTCGAAAGCTAAGACTTGTGTGGCGCTGAAACGCCCTTCGGGTCCTTTGCCTTTCACCTTCAAGACCGCTTGATAGCGTGCGACAGACGATTCGCTACCTTGGAGCTCCTCCAAGATATGATTCGCGTCGGTCGTTGAGATGGGAGTTTCCGGGAGTAGAGGCACTGGACGTCGGGCGCAACCCGGCAAACCGGCCACCACGATCATGAGGATTTCAAGAACAAGAAGGTGAGGGAGAAAAAGGGGAGAAAGCGAAAAAAGGGACCTGTCCCCTTCTTCGCCAGCGCGTGAGAACAGGTCAACGGACTTCGAGAGCACGCTCGATTTTGCGCTGAACGTCTTGTCTTTCGAGCTCGTCGTCATCTCGCTCGAGGGCTTTCCTCCAGGAGCGTATGGCCTCATCGCGCATCCCCTTTTCGAAGTAAATATCACCGAGATGATCGTACACCACACCGGTCAGCCGTAAGCGCTTGACGGCCTCCTTGAGGTTTTCTTCGGCCAGATCCAGATTCCCGAGCTTGAAGTAGACCCATCCCAGACTATCGAGATAGGCGCCGTTGTAAGGATCGACGGCGACCGCCCGTTTGAGGTAGCTCAGCGACTCGTCGAGTCGGATCCCGAGATCCGCTAGCATGTAGCCCAAGTAGTTCAGGGCCGCAGCATTTTCCGGGCTCTTTTCGAGAACTTTCTTGAACGCTTCTTCTGCTTCATCGTATTTTTTCTGGCGTTCGAGCATGGCGCCGAGCTGAAAGAAAAGCCTCTCCCGCTCTGGCGCATCCTCGGGAAAACGCTCCATGGTCTCCAATATGAATTGCTCCGCCTCTCGGAAACGCCCTTGGCGTTGATACAGATCGACGACCGACGCGACTATCATCTCGTCGGAGGGGCTTTCGCTCGCGAGGGCAAGAAGGGTATCGATGGCCTCTTGATGTTGGCCTTTCCCGTAAAGGAGCTGCGCCTCTAGAATCGCGAGACGCTGGTTCTCGGGAGAGAGCTTCCTCACCTCGCCGAGTGCCTCTTCAGCCTCTTCCATTCGTTCCGCTTCAAGGAGACTTTGAACATAGGCGATCTCGAAATGAAGGTCCCCTTGGGCCATTTCGCGAGCTTCCCGAAAGGATCCTAGAGAGCGCTCCAGGTCGTTGAGCTCCTGAAAGGCGAAACCGAGCTGAGCAAGATACTCGGCCCGCTGCCGCCGGACCTGCTGACGCTCCTGATAAGGGTAGACTTCGTCGGGCAATGCCAAAAGGGCTTCGAGCTCTTTGGCCGCCCGGTCGAACTCATTCCTCTCTCGGTAAACGCTCACCAGCGCGTCGCGGGCGCGGAAGTTGTCAGGATCCGACTCGAGTGCTTTCCTGAGCAGGTTCTCTGCAACATCCAGCTCCTTGAGGTTTTGTCGGACGAGCGCCAATCCGATGAGCGCCTCCAGGTTCTTGGGCTCCGACTCGAGTGCCTGTTCGAACTCCTTCGCCGCGGAAGCGAGATCTCCGCTATTGGCCAGTGAGTAGCCCAAGCGTACGCGAAGACGCACATCTTGAGGCGCCAGCTCCAAGGCGCCTTTGTAAACGGACGCCGCCTCACTGAATTCACGCAACTCGGACAGAACCCGTCCCAGCTCCATCCGGCTGGCTTGGTGTCGCGGCTCCGCTTCAATGGCTTGACGATAGAGCTCGGCCGAGCGTTGGCGATTCCCCGTCTCGTGCTCAATCTGCGCCAATCGATACATCGCGTAGTAGGAGTTGGGCGACTGTTTGATGATAGATTCAAGGTGTTCGGTTGCCTGTTCGAACTCCCCATTCATCAAATAGAGCTCAGACAGCCTCTGCCGACTATCCACGTCCCAAGGCTCGAGCCGCACAGTCTCCTTCAACTCTAGAAGACTTTTTTCGAGAAGCTCCGGACGCTCCTCTGCGCGGGCTTGTTGGAGATAGATGTTTCCCAAGAGACGATGGGCTCCAGCCAGCTCATCGTCGAGCTCCACAGCTTTTTTGACGGACTTCACGGCATCTTGAACGCGGTTGGCCTGGGCATAGAGCTCCGCCATCGCCAAGTGAGGATAAGCCGATTCTGGATCCAGCTCGATCGCCTTCTTGTAGTTGCCAAGGGATTCTTCCGCTTTCCCTTGCATCTCATACATTCTGCCCAAGCAGTACAGGTAGTAGGCCTCGGCTCGGTGATCGACTTGACCCGAAACCTGATGAGCTAGCACCAGGCCCCAAGCCAACACCATCCCCGTTGAAATCCAAACGCTATGCTTCATTTTGGTTCTTAGCCTCTCGAGTCATTATCGAGTCGCCTATCGCGATTTGTCAATGAATGCCGGTAGGCGACGGCTCTCGGCCCATTGTAGCTCGGGTCCAACCACTGCCGTCGGAGGCTGAAGCGCGGCAATGACATGACCGCAGTCTCCCCCTTGCGAAAAGCTGAAGCGCCTCGTCGTTCACACAAACCCGTGACAGATGCCGCCGTTGGATATCCGAGCCCTATTGACAGAAGCGAATCGAGCTTGCTATAAGCTCCGAAAGGAGTTACGCCATGGCGATACATCCCGAGCTATTGGAAATTCTGGCCTGTCCGGCCTGTAAGACACCCGTAGAGCTCGTGAAGAACGAGACCGCCCTCAAGTGCGGACAATGTCATCGGGTTTACGCTATCCGAGACGACATTCCTATCATGCTCATTGACGAGGCGACGGTCGAGCCGCCAGGCAGCGACGCTCCTGAATGATAGGACGCCTGAGAACACTGGCGAGCCGGCCTTCGACGCTCGTTTGTGCCATCGGCTTCTGGCTGGCCCTGATCCAAATCTCAATCGCCGCTTCCCAGATCATCCTGTCTGTCGTTCTCGCGCTCTGGCTCTACAATCTCGCTACCGACAAGCTCGATTTCATCCGACTACCCATTGACGGCGCTCTAGCCGCATTCATTGTCACGAGTCTCCTATCAGCATTGTTCTCCTTCGATCCGTGGGTCAGTTTGATCGATGTCAAGAAGCTGGCGCTCTTCGCGGTTCCGTATCTCGTGGTGAGCACCCTTCGCCGGGAATCGACTTTTGAAGCTCTCATCCTACTGATGATTGGTGTGGCCGATGTCACGGCTCTGCTGAGCCTCTGGCATTATTTCTTCGGTGAGCTCGGCGACATCAATCACCGACTGCAGGGCTTCATGAGTCACTACATGACGTTCTCAGGGCTCCTCATGGGAATAGGCATCCTCGCCTCGGCCTTGCTCATCTTCCGAGGTCGACGGCGCATCTTTCTATCGGGAAGCCTGCTGTTAATCCTATCGGTTCTGGCTCTGGGTCTGACGCGGAGCGCTTGGCTGGGCTTTTTCGTCGCCGCGACATTGCTGCTATTTCTCAGGGATTGTCGACTCCTCGCCGCGGTCCCGGTACTCGTTCTCGGCGCGTGGCTTCTGGTACCGCCCGAGGTCGAGAGCCGTCTACTCACTTTCATTCGGCCCGACATATCAGGTACCGACCGCTACTACATGCTTCGGAGCGCGGTCAAGATGTGTGAGAACCATCCCTTGTTTGGTGTCGGCCCCGACATGGTGAGTCTCGTTTATCCCATCTATGTCGTCGAAGGCGCCCCACAACGAGAAAACGTCCACCTCCATAACAACTTGGTGCAAATCGCCGCAGAAAGAGGCCTGCCCTGTCTCATCGCCTGGGTTTGGATGATGGTTTCCTTTCTCTATTGGGCATCCAAAGCCTACCGGCGCTCGAGGGGCGACGGCCTTCGACGAGGTTTGGCGGCGGGAACCCTTGGTGTCGTCGTGGCGAGCTTGACTGCGGGGCTGTTCGAGTACAATTTCGGGGATTCCGAGTTTCTGATGATGTTCCTTTTTGTCGTCTCGATTCCTTTCGTCTTAGAGCGAAATCGGACGGAGGAGAGCGCACCATAGCGGGAGCGGTATGACGGTCCACCCGAGCACAAATGCTCCAGCAAGGTCTCGCCGGAACGTTTCGCGAAGACGGACGGATCTCATGACTGCCCATATAATAACGTAGCCATGAAAAATTCTATTTCCGAGAAACGTTCCAAGACACTATTCCAGACAGGGCAAGGGCGGAAGATCGTGGTCGTTGGCGACGTCATGCTCGACCAGTTCGTCTGGGGTAAGGTCTCACGAATTTCGCCCGAAGCCCCCGTCCCAGTGGTCGAAGTAACCGACGAGAGCTTCCACCTCGGCGGGGCCGCGAATGTGGCCCATAACCTCTTCAGCTTGGGTGCTGTGCCGGTCCTCATCGGGGTGCGGGGGGCAGACGATGCCGCCGAACGCATCATCGAAGTGCTGGAGAGCATCGGCATTTCCGAGACGAATCTCATCACCGACACTTCCCGCCCCACAACCGTCAAAACCCGAACCATCGCCCATGGCCAGCAGGTCGTGAGAACGGACCGAGAATCGAGGGAGGATGTTTCTCCGCCGGTCGAGACCGAAATCATCCATCAAGTTGTCGCGGCCCTGAAAGAGTCCCAAGCCCTCGTCCTCTCCGACTACAGCAAGGGAACGCTCACACCGCGCGTCCTGAAAAAGGCCATTGCCGCCGCTCGACGAAGAAAGCTCCCCATCCTCGTTGACCCCAAGCTCAAGAGGTTCGGTGCCTATCGGCGAGTGAGCCTGGTGACACCCAACACTTTGGAAGCTCAAGCAGCAACAGGTATCGAAATCGATGGGAAACAGGAGTTAGAAAGCGCCGCAAGAAAGATCATTTCCTCACTTCAATGCAGCGCACTTCTGGTCACTCGTGGTGAGCAAGGGATGGCTCTATACGAAACATCGAAACGGCCGGTTTATATCAGCGCTTCCGCGAGAGAAGTCTTCGATGTAACCGGCGCCGGCGACACCGTGATCGCCACCGCGGCTTTCATACTCGCGGCCGGAGGAAAGCTCAAGGAAGCCGCTGTTTTGTCCAATCACGCCGCCGGCATCGTTGTTGGGAAGTTGGGGACAGCGACAACAAGTCCCGAGGAAATTCTCAAATCGCTCGCACAATGAAAGGAGGAAGTATGAAGGAGCAAGGAGGGGCAGGTCCTACTTTCTACTTTCTACTTTCTCTTTCTCCTTCTTCAGTGCTTGAAATGCCTCGCCCCCGTGAACACCATCGCAATGCCACGTTCGTTGGCAGCGGCAATGACCTCTTCGTCGCGGATGGAGCCTCCTGGCTGAATGATAGCGACCACTCCGGCGTCAGCCAGCACATCCACGCCATCGCGGAACGGAAAAAAGGCATCCGACGACGCCACGGCTCCTTCGAGCGACTCCTGAGCTTTCTTGACGGCGAGGTGGCAGGAATCGACGCGGCTCATTTGACCGGCGCCTACACCGAGGGTGCGGTTGTCTTTGACGGTAAGAATCGCATTCGATTTGATATGTTTTACGACTTTCCAACCGAAACGAAGAGCCTCCATCTCTTCGATCGAGGGCTTGCGCTCCGTAACGACCTCCAACTCGGAGTCTTTCGCCCCCAGATCCCAATCCTGCACAAGCAATCCACCAACGACCCGACACAGGTTGTATCCGCCCCAATTCGGCACGGGAGAATCGTCGATGCTGAGAACTCTCAGATTCTTCTTCGCACTCAATGCCTCGAGCGCCTCGGGCTCATAGCCTGGAGCAATGACCGCTTCTAGAAACGTCGAGGCCAACTCCTTCGCCGTCTCGAGATCAACGGAGCGGTTAAGAGAGACAATCCCACCAAAAGCAGAGACGGGGTCTCCTTTGCGAGCTCTCACATAGGCGTCGCAAGGCGAGATTCCCAAGGCAGCCCCGCAAGGGTTGGTGTGTTTGATGACAACGGCGGATATCTCTTCGAACTCACAGACCAATCGCCAAGCAGCATCGAGATCGAGGATATTGTTGTAGGAAAGCTCCTTTCCTTGGAGCTTCCTTGCACCCGCTACGGCCATGGGAACACCCGTCGATTCGCGATAAAAAGCAGCTTTCTGGTGAGGGTTTTCTCCGTAACGAAGGTCTTGCACTTTCTCGAAGTTGAGAGCAAGGCTCGTAGGTAGCGTCGGCTCCAGTTCCGCCACCTCTAGCTTCCCATCCCGTTCGTGGAGCTGCGTCACATAGGCCGCAATGGCTGCCTCGTAACGCGCGCTGGCTCGGAAGGCTTTGACGGCAAAATACAGTCGCGTCGCGAGGTCGACCCCCTCGTCCAGCTTGCCGAGCAGGAGCGAGTAGTCCTTGGGATCCACGACGGGCAAAACGTCCATGAAATTCTTGGCAGCGCCTCTCAGCATGGAGGGTCCACCAATGTCGATGTTCTCGATGATCTCCTCGATTGAAGATTGTTCTGCGACCTTCTTTTCGAAGGGATAGAAATTAACCGCTACCACGTCGACCGGAACAATGTGGTGCTCTTTGAGCGCCTCCAAATCTCGAGGGACGCCTCTTCGGGCGAGGATTCCCCCGTGAATTTTGGGGTGAAGAGTTTTGACACGCCCCGCAAGAATCTCGGGAAAGTCAGTGATTTCGGACACGTGCGTCACGGCGATCGACTCGGCTCGAATCGCTTCTGCGGTTCCACCGCTCGAGACGACCTCGAACCCACGCTCAACGAGACCCCGAGCGAAATCGACGATTCCGTCTTTGTTGGCAACACTCAGCAGGGCACGACGTGCCGATGTTCGTTCTTGCTCCATTATTTCCGTTCCTTCTTTTCTTGGAATCTTTGGTCATGCTTGGAAGCGCTCTCATCAAAAAAACGATACCCCGTGAAGTCCCCGTTCGCCTTCGCCCAAGCGGCGAGCCACAGAAATGAGGCAGCTGTCACACCTCTGGAGTACCCGAGGGAAGTTTCGGCAAACGGCACTGAGCGGTAGTCGAAGGCATCGGCCGAAACGAGCTTGCCTTCCTTCCAAAACGCTTGCGCAAGACGATTAACAGAACCGTCTGTCGCGAGTGAAAGCTGTTCGAGCAGCGAAGCGACCGGAGCGCCGTCGAGCGTTGACGGCAACTGGCGGTCATAGACGAGCGGAAACTCCTGCAAGTGCATGTCGACGAATCGGGACAGCTCTTGCGAGGCGCCTGCGAGCTCTCCATTGTTGGCTCCCATGATACTCGGATCCGCCAAATCGGCGGCGATGCGGAGAAGCTTGCCGAGCTCGAAGGCGATATCCCGAAACGGTTCGTGCTCGTCGACCATCGATGCCACTTCGTCCACGCGCCGCTCCACCTCTTCTGTGGTGGCCATCGAGACGACTCCTTTGAGCCCGTCCTTTGCCAGTGCCGAGGCCATCTCCCCTTCCAGCCGATATACACCCCTCAAGAGGTGCTCGTCATTGCGCCAAAGTACGCGGCCCAATGATGGAGGTAAGAGGCGAAGGGTATCGTAAACCATGCTCCGGTATACTGGAGCGGGCCAAGCGCCGAGGGACTCCGCTATGCCCAGCAGCGGTACCAGAAGGAAGAAACAAAAGGCGGAACGTCGAAAGTCTAGAAAAGAATATTCTCCCGGGCGGCTCACTTCTTGCGCCTCGCCACCACGGATACTTTCCCATCCTTGACGGACACCCCAAAGTCCAGCTTCTTTCCACCCTTGCTCAATTTCTCCGCCTGCTGCGTCAGCTTCTTGCGGAACGAGTCGTAAGTGAGCCTCCCCGTCGATTCGCCAACTTCTTGCTTTGCGGCAATATAACTGTCGAAGACCTTGCGGAACTCATCCTCCCCCGCTTCGGCTGGTGCGTCGGGTTGTGACAATCTTCGGACTCGTTCTTCTCTGCCGGAGACGAGCCTGCCCTCTTCCTTGAGCCGCATCCGTCGCGCCCACATTTCCGAGTATGAGTTGTACTTCGCCTGGTGCATCTGGAAGACGGAGCGCTCCATCACACTTCGAGGAGGGCTACGGCCGTATCTCTTGACGATCTCGTCGACGAGCTTTTGCGTTTGCCAAGGCGGCGTCAGGAGAGCGCCAGAAAACCACTGCTCATATTCGGTCTCGAGCTGCTTCATTTTCTGCGTGAGCAGCGCCATATCTTCCTCAAAGCCCACGGCAGCCTCCTCGTCTCGCTGTGGGAACCATGCGCAGCATGAGCGGTGCGACTCGATTCAGGGGCAAACGCTCTCCGGCACTAGATCGTGTCTTCTTTCCGGAAAAACCAAAAAAACGGTAGCCACATCTCTCGCCCGTAAGGGATTTTCTTGTCTTTCACCAGTATCTCACAGCTCGGATAGTCGCCGACGCGCACAAACAGCTGGTGCAACTCTCCGACCTGTTCAATAGTGTATGTGGCGAAATGACGCAACCATTTGTCGGAGCCCTCTTTTCGGTAACGGAGAGCTTTCTCGGCGATAGCGACGGCCTCCTCATAACTTGGGTCATCCGATGGTCCGAAAACGACAGTGACTGTGAAGTCACGCGGGGCCCTTTCGGGATAGAGGATCTCGACCATGCGAGGGTCTAGGTGGGAGATGTCCTTCTCTTGCTTCTCTATGATCGGAGATAGACGCTCGATGTAGTTCTTTGCCCGTCCCTCGTCCATGATTCTTTCAGTATGCTAGAATGCTACTCGCAAACGCTAAGTGTTGTCAACGACAGCAGTTCCATAAAAACGACCTCCAATGAGCACTCATTCCAAAACCTCGACCCGGGCGCTTCTGAGACGAATACCGAGCATGGAACGACTGCTCGGTGAAGCTGATTTCCACCATTTGGCCAGTGAGTTCGGACGAAGCGAGCTCGTTATCGCCACGAGAGCGGTTCTCGCCGGCGTCCGAGAAGCGGTCCTCGAGGGCCGCGTAGAAGAGACGAGTTTCCGAAACGCCATCGATTCGATCGCTTCGACGGTCCGGACCCAACTCGCATCTACGACTGTCCCTTCCCTGGTTCCCCTTGTGAACGCGACCGGCATCATTGTCCATACCAACCTAGGCCGTGCACCTTTGTCCCAACCAGCCATCGATGCCATCACGAGAATCGCGCGAGGCTACAGCAACTTGGAATTCAATCTCGATGAAGGGAAACGTGGGCAACGGGAAAAGCACGCGGCAAAGCTAATGGCCCGCATGTTCCCCGGCTATGATGCACAGGTCGTGAACAACAACGCCGCGGCCGTGCTCTTGGTACTCAATGTTTTCGCCAACACACGAGAGGTCATCATTTCCCGCGGGGAGCTCGTCGAGATAGGCGGTTCGTTTCGAATCCCGGACATCCTCGAAAGGAGTGGCGCCAAGCTGCGCGAAGTCGGCACCACGAACAAGACACGCCTCGCGGACTACGAAGAAGCCATTGGCCCCGCCACAGGCCTCATCCTCCGCGTTCATCATTCAAATTTCCGAATCGTCGGGTTCACCGAGAGAGCGGCGACAGAGGAGCTCGTGGCATTGGGACGAGCTCATGAGCTTCCAGTGATCGAAGATTTCGGCAGCGGCAATATGCTTCCTCTCGGCCGTTATGGACTTCCCGATGAGCCGACCGTGCTCGAGAGCCTCGAGAAGGGCGTCGACCTGGTGACCTTCTCGGGCGACAAGCTACTCGGAGGACCTCAAGCAGGCATCATCGTAGGCGCACCGGAAAGGGTCGAAGCTTGCCGCAAGAATCCGCTGGCCCGCGCGCTCCGTGTCGACAAGCTGACCTACGCGGCCCTCGAGGCCACCCTATCCTCTTACGTCCGAGAATCGGCACTCGAGGACATACCGATCATGAAGATGCTCTGTGCTCCTGCTTCCGAGATTGAGTCTCGTTCTCGGCGCTTCATAGACCATCTTGAAACACTTGACGGTCTCGACCTTACGGTGATGAAGGGTTTTTCCAAAGTAGGAGGCGGGGCCGCCCCGGAAGAGGAGATCCCCACTTATCTGATTGCCGTCGACGCTTCCGGACAATCGGCTCAGCGAGTACTCGATCGACTCCGATCCCACTGCCCGCCGGTCATCGCGCGGATATCCGACGACCGAGTCCTACTCGATCTCCGAACGGTACTGCCAGAACAAGAAGGCTTACTCCAATCAGCCCTAAAAAAGCTCTAGCGCCACACGCTGGGCAAGCGACAACAGGGACTCGGGCACAGCGCCTGAGATCAGCACCACCCCCATACAGACGACGACCCATAGCTTCACTCCAATCGTCGCGGGAAGTGCTTTCGGTGCCTCCTCGGTTCCACCGCTCCAAATCGTTGTGAGGGGTCGCAAATAAAAGGTGAAACCGAAGAGCATGTTGAGGAGAGCCGCGGCCAAGAGAAGGGCGAATCCTCCTTCAACGGAGGCAAGATATACTTGAAAACGACCCCAAAAACCGATGGTCGGTGGAACACCCGCGAAAGACAACAGAAAGACACCCATCGCTCCGGCTAGCACAGGATGCTCGGTTCCTTTTCCTCTCCAGCTCGAAAATAACGCCGATTCCGCGGGATCACTCTGCAACGCCACCGCCGCTCCTGCAGCTCCCACACTCGTGAAAATGTAGTAGAAAAGATACAAAAGGACCGCGCCCCGGCCAGCCACCCCTCCCACCGTCAAGCCCAAAAGGATGACACCCACTTGTCCTAGTTGTGCGAAGGACCAGCTCCTATGTCCGCTGCCGGACCAGGCCATTATGAGGCTCGCTGCACCAAAAAAGACCACTGCCAGGCCTCCGAGGAGGAGCTTCCACACATCTTCAGAAACGAGAGACCAACTCGTTACTCGAAGAAGGGTACCGAAAACCGCCACTTGAACCGTCGCACTCAAGACAAAGGCCGACCCGCGGGCACGACGACCTCCAAATTGGATCACCGCCATCTTGAGAACCAGTCCGAGGATAAAGGACCCCGGCGCGACTCCAAAGATCCAACCGGGATGGGGGCCTCGGCTGAGGAGAGCCGCTTCAATAGCGGCTACATCGAGTTGGCCTGTATCGACCCAAAAAACAACGAGGCTTAGAAGCAGAGCCAGTGATGAAACCCCACTCGCCAAGGTGAGGACCTTCCTCTCATTCCGCAGCCCCGCGGAAAAGGAAACAAAACCGATCCAAACCACTTCGAGCGCAAGAAAAATGATCCCCAGATTCCGACTCGATACCATGAGAAACATACCGGCCGAAGCGACGAGGACCGAGCCGTACACTCTCGGCGCATGCTTTTCTTTGATCTCCCCCCTCAGAAACGTCGTGCGAATGAGCGGAAGTGTCCCGGCGACTCCAAAGAGCACCAACAAACTCAAGGACTGACTGAGGAGATCGGACTCCACTAAGCCGAAAGTGCTCAGCTTAAGCCCCCAGAGGCGAATGCAGGCGAGAAAAGCGCCAAGAAGGATCATCCAACTCAAGACGGCGGTACGAGTGGTTCTAGCTCGTGACGTTCCACTTGCAAGGTAGATCGCTACAGCGCCGAGTAGCAAGATGGTCAACGGGACGAGAGGCGCAGCTTCCATCTGGGATCAGTCCTTGAGCATCGTGGCCTCCGCCACTCGGGAAATGAAACGTTCCGTTGCGCGGTCCAAGTGGCGAAGCAAGAGTCCGGGTCGAACGCCCATCCAGATAACCAGCAGTATTGGAGGCAGGAGCACCAGAAGGTCCCATCCCAGGAGGTCTTTTCGCTCCCGATTGCCTTTGCCCGCGAGAGCTCTTCTCACGATTTTCAGGAAAACCAGAGCCATCAAGAGCAGCCCCGCTCCTGCACCCAGAGCGTGGAGCGAGATCGATGAGGCCAAAGATCCTCGAGCGATTAGAAACAGGCCGACAAAGCTGCCGAAAGCCGGCACGCCAATCACCGCCGCGGAGAGCAGAACAAGGGTTCCGGTTCCCCATCTCATGGCCCCTCTCAAGCCCATGAGCGCCGGCACCTGACCCTGCCAACCTCTTTTTTCCAGCATACCCATCCACACAAACCAAGCCGTTATGAAAAGCCCATGACTGAGCATGAGGAAGATGGAGCCTTTCACACCGTCCGCGTGGAAAGAGAAGATGCCAAAAGCAGCCAAACTCATATAGATGGCAGTGACCCGAGCCAGTACCCGAGCAAAATCAGATTCGAACGCCAGCGTCAGCGCTCCATAAATGACGCTGAGCACAGCGAGTGTCAGTATGAAGGGCGCGTAGGTATGAGCAGCACGAGGGAACCAGGGAACCACAAAACGGAAGAGCCCAAACACTCCAACCTTGACGAGCACAGCACAGAGGAAGACTCGGGTCGCCAATGAGGATTCCTGAACCGAGTCCTGCAACCAAAAATGCATCGGCATCAAAGGAACGAGAAGGCCAAGAGCGATGAACGATGCCCAAAAGAGCCAGACTTCGGTATGGGGACTGAGCACCAAATCCACCCAGTGTCGCCCATCGAAGCTGGGCGCACCCGATTGAACGGTGTGGATGTGATAGCACATTGTGAAGACCGTCAGCAGGAGAAGACTCGCCCCCATGGTGAGGGTCCAGAACCGTAGGCACATGCGAGATTTGTCTCTTCCTCCCGTAATCGACATGAGAAGGCCGAGACCAACCAAGCTCAGGAGCAAAAAGGTGTAAAAGAGAAGCACATCGATGGAGAGGAAAACCCCGAACAAGGCTGCTTCCAACACCAATAGGGTGCAGTAAACACCTCGGGCTCCCCATTCGATCCGGTCCCAGCTCCCCAGGATCGCAAGCGGGGCGACGACCGTGGTGAGGACGACGAACAAAAGGCCGAGGGCGTCCACACCCAAGAGATAAGAGGCTCCCAGGCTGGGGATCCAGGCCACGGATTCCACGAGCTGATAGTCCGCGCCATCGGATTTGAAGGCCGTCCAAAGAGCGACTGCGGTCAGACCGGAAGCGAACGAGGTCATCAATGCCAGGCTACGTGCCCTCGACACTCGGCGACCAAAAAGCCCCACGAGTAAGGCGCCCAACAATGGGACGACGAGAACAAGAGTAGCGTGACCCATAGGAAGGCCGACACTACACGATGGCTCTAGGGAGTGCAACCTCCGACGGGCTACTTGACAGCATCGTCGACGGGGTGGAAAATGATGTAGTAGCGTAATTTAGAGCAGATTCAGTGCGGTCGACTTCCCGCAAGGTCTCCCGAACTGTATGCTCGTTTCGGACCCAAGAAAAGGCGACAGTCCAGTCCATGATTACAGGTTTCAACACCGACGTTGAGTACAGGGGCCAGGTCTTTCATGTTCAAACCGAAGACAAAGGCATGGACAACCCGGTCATCGAATCTCTCGTTTATAAAGGGGGAGAGATTCTAGGCTCTCGCAGACTTCCTTATTCGGCGATCCTCGTCGATGGCTACGACGAAAAAACTGTCGTGAAGCTCATGGAAGATCAGCACAGGAAAATGATCCAAGAGATCAAAAAAGGTAGGTTCGACAAGCCCGGGGGCATACTGAACGACAACACGCTTCTGTCCGATGAAAGCCTGGATCAGGTGATCCTCAATTATCTCGCCACCAACAAGAAAGAAGTCGAGTAATACTCACCTTCACGCCCAAAAGCGGAGGGCGCCTAGACTCTGTGGGCGTGCTGGTAAGAACTCAAGAACCCAAGAACTCAAGAATCCTGCATCCACCACTTCGGATCGAGACAAGCTTCATTTCTATCAATAATGAAGGCGAGTATTGAACTGGCAGTAGCCAGCCATGCGCCAATTAGTTAATAATCGAACGCGAATATGGAAGACGCCAGTCTCAAAGAGCTCAAAACAAAGCTCGAAGAGGAGGAGAGGACCTACGCCGAGCTTCTCGCCAAGCTCGACGAGCTATCCGACAATCCATCCCCTTATGAGCGAGACCCGGAGCTTCCAACCCTCCTCGTCAGGCTGAATGAATCTTGGAGCCATGAGCTACAAGATTCAGAGGTCTCCTCTGGACCTCGCGGTTGGTTCCGCAAACTCGCTCGTCGTCTGATCGACCCGGAATTGAGCTCAGTGCGAGAGGTCCTGGCTCGGCAACAAAGCTTCAATTCTCACATAGTCCAGTTCCTGAACCGATACACCGAAGTTGTTGAACACCGGGCAGGACGACTCTCCGAGCTTACCTCTACATTGGTCCGGTTCGCCCAACGCATCGACCGACTTGCCGATGCCAAGGATCGGCTCTATGCATCCTTGGGCAACACGAGAGCCGATCTGCTTCTGGAGGCGATGGACAAACGCTTGGAAACGATGGCCCTCGGTCTCCAGCGAGCTCGCGATCGAATCGAGGGAATGGCTTCGAGCGTTGCGCTGGCCCGCGCGGAGCTGGCCTCCCTTCGGACGCCTGCCGAGCCTCGTCCAGTCGAGCCCACTTGGGAACCTCGAGTCCCCCGACAGACGACTGGAGCCCTGGATGCTGCCGAGTACGTTGCTTTCGAGAACTGTTTTCGCGGAAGCGCCGAAGACATTCGAGAGCGACTCACTCCTTATGTTTCCTTTTTCAAAGACCGACCGTCGGTACTGGAGCTCGGGTGCGGCCGTGGAGAATTCCTGGAGCTTCTCCGCGAGAACGATATCGACGCCAGAGGGATCGATGACAATCCCGAAATGGTGGCTGAGTGTAGAAGGCGAGGCCTCAACGTAGCCGAAGCCGATATCGCGTCCTACCTTCGAGACATTCCATCGGCCTCCCTTGGCGGCATCTTTGCCGCTCAAGTGATCGAGCATCTTCCTCCAAACCACCTCCGTGAGACGCTCGGTGCTTGCCACCGAGCCTTGCGCGAGAACGGACGGCTGGTGGTGGAAACGGTCAACCCGCGCAGCTTCGTCGCCTTAGTCGAGTCGTTCTACCGTGATTTGTCGCATCAAAAGCCACTCCACCCCGAAACGGTTGACTTCCTCCTCCGGGCGTGTGGGTTTCGGGAGGTCACGATTCACTACACCAGTCCTGTCCAGGAGCGCTCGAAGCTCCTATCGATCGCTCCGGACAACGCCAGCGCCCGGACCACGAACGAGAACTTCCGCAAGTTGAACACCGTACTTTTTGGCGACCAAGACTATGCGGCCGTCGCAACTAAATAGAAAGAAGGTAGGAAGAAGTAGAAAGTAGGAAGGAGAAAGGAGGGCGGGAAGGAGTACTTTCTCCTTTATACTTTTTACCTTCTCTATTCTGCTAAGCTGAGGATCTTCTGTATGGCGAAATTTGTGAAGGTCGCGAGCATCGATGAGCTAGAGGCGGGGCAATGCAAAACTGTCAAAGCGAACGGTAGGATCATTGCGCTCTACAATGTGGACGGCACTTTCTACGCCACCGAAGACACTTGTAGCCACAACGGTGGTCCTCTGGGTGAAGGCACTCTGGAGGGAACCACCATTACGTGCCCTTGGCACTACTGGCAATACGATGTCGTTACTGGAAAGATGAAGGTCAACGCCTCCACGAGAATTGAAACCTACGCTGTCCGTGTCGAAGGCAACGATGTCCTCGTCGACGTAGAATAGAAGAACTCATGGACAAAAAAGCATCAGCAGGTCTCAACCGCCGAGCCAGGACCATCATCAACCGACTCAAGAAAGCCTATCCTGCTTCCGGCACCGCGCTAGAGCACCGATCGGCGCTAGAGCTCCTCATTGCAACAATTCTCTCCGCCCAATGTACGGATGTGCGAGTCGAATAAGGTAACTCCGAACCTCTTTAGCCGTTACCCCAGCGCTTCCGATTACGCGAACGCCGATCGGAGCGAACTCGAAGAACTCGTTCGAACGACCGGCTTCTATCGAAACAAGGCGAAGTCGATTCAAGGCGCGAGCCAAAAAATAGTCGAAATGTTCAGTGGTGACGTCCCCCGGACCATGGACGAGCTACTCGAGCTTCCAGGTGTGGCGCGAAAGACCGCTAATGTCGTGCTCGGCAATTATTACGGCATTGCAGCGGGTGTCGTCGTCGATACGCACGTCCATCGCCTTTCCCACCGAATGGGGCTCTCGCAAGGCAAGACAGCCGAGCAAGTAGAAAGAGACCTCATGGTCGTCTATCCATCCAAAGACTGGATCGATCTAGGCAATGTGCTGATTCTTCACGGGCGCTCTGTTTGTTCGGCCCGTCAACCGAAATGCGAAGCGTGCATCGTCGCCTCTTACTGCCCGAAGATCGAGGTCACCCCGAAAGCCAAGAAGACATCGAGATCGAGCACCAATCCACACCACCCCTTGAGCGAACGCATTCGCAATGCGAAACGCAAACGTAAGGCTCACAAGTGAAACTCGGACTGAACCTCGGATTCCTAACTTCTTCGCGACTCGATCCCTTGCCGCTTGCTCTCGAAGCGGACAGGCTGGGCTACGACTCCGTGTGGGCTGCTGAAGCTTGGGGCTCGGACGCCGTAAGCCTCCTTGCCTGGATCGGTGCCAAGACCGAGCGCATCCGCATCGGCTCGGCCATCCTTCAAATGCAGGCCCGCACACCCACGATGACGGCAATGACGGCCGCCACGCTCGATCGGCTGAGCAATGGCCGGCTCATCGTGGGTCTGGGAGTCTCCGGCCCGCAAGTCATCGAAGGGTGGCACGGTGTAGCCTACGGAAGACCGCTCGCGCGAACACGAGAATACGTCAAAATCCTGCGAACCGTTTGGAAGCGAGAGGAGCCTCTCGAGCACCAAGGGTATCACTACCACATCCCTCTGGAGGGTGGGACGGGACTCGGCAAACCCCTCAAAGATCATGTTCCCTCCCCTCCGACACGACATCCCCGTCTATCTCGCAGCCATCGGCCCCCGTAACATCTCCTTGGCAGCCGGAGATCGCTGACGGATGGCTGCCCGTCTTCTTCTCTCCCTACAAAGAGGAGGCTTATCGCGAAGCCATGGAAGAAGGGCTTCGACGCCGGCCAAGCTCACTGAAGAGCACAGGTCCGGAGGTGGCCCCCACAGTATCCGTGGCTGTGGGAGATGACCTCACGGCTTGTTGGCGCGCCCTCAAGCCGAATCTCGCCCTTTACATCGGCGGGATGGGCCCTAAGGGCCGTAATTTCTATTTTAATCTCGCCTGCCGCTATGGATACGAAAAGGAAGCCACGGAGATCCAGGAGCACTTTCTCAGCGGAAAACGCCGAGCCGCCATCGGTGCGGTTCCCGACCGTCTCGTAGACGAAGTGGCTCTTTGCGGGCCCCGGTCGCGCATTTCCGAGCGCATTGAAGCGTGGAAAGACGCCGGTGTGACGACACTGATATGCGGAGTGGAAGACCTGGAGACGCTCAGGGTGATGGCGGAGTTGGTGCTTTAGTAGAGGACTCAAGGAGTCAACTACTCAAGTACTCGAGAACTCGAGAACTCAAGTATCAAGAAGATGGACGCCTTTATGTCCAGGGCAGGATGCCAGAAGGCACCTCACAGGAAGATTCACAATGACGCATCTTTATGGTTTTGGGTGAACCACTGATTCAGTGAAGACTGTCCCCTTTTTGCCATTCCCTTTGGGGTTTCGGAGATCGAGTCTCTATAATGAAAATCATGGTACTTCGCATCCATAGAAACGATAACGAGGGACTCACAAGATGAGAATACTGCAACAAATGACTGTTCTCTCGAGTGCCGCTCTGGTGCTGGCCGGCGCCGGCGGTTCGGGCTCACTCCAACAGGAGCAACCCCCTCGTTTCCGTGCGGAAGTCGCTGCAGTGCTCGTTGACGTGCTGGTCCTCGACGAGCAAGGTGACCCGGTGAGTGGACTCACAGTAGACGAGTTCGAAATCTTCGAAGACGGTGTCCAGCAAGAGATCCAAGACTTCGATGCCATCGATTGGACATCCTATGTCGCCGCGGCGTCACCCCTGGAGGAAACGGCGCCGGCGACAGCCGTCTCGACCACGACGTTCCCGAGGCGGTTTATTTTCATCATCAACCGTCAAGGTGCACGGTTCGGTTTCATGGTCAGGGCACGGCGTGCCCTCGAGAGCTTCGTCGTAGAATCCATGGCCGACGGAGACCAAGCTGCCGTGATCGACATCGGCGAGTCGACCCGGGTCCTTCAGGATTTCACACCCTTCAAGGAAGAGATTTTGCAGGCCGTCAAACGGATCTATCCCATGCGGGCCAATATATTCTTTGGCACTCAAATCGCGACCCGCAATGTCTTCGACGCATTGGATGGCCTCGGACAGGACATGAGCGCGGTCCCGGGACGAAAGATCGTCATCTTCATGTCGCCGGCACTCGAACGAACCGCTCAGCTCTTGCCGGATCTCCAGAGAACCGTGGATTCACTCAACCAATCGAATACGACGCTTTACGCCGTCGACATCGAAGGGACCGCAGGAGCAGTATTAGCGGAGGACGAAGAAATCACATTTGAGTCCTTGGGCGGATACAACGATGGAGACACGAGCGCGGCCGACTTCAGCTCCATGGATGGCTTCGAGATCGGCGGCCTCTTCCCTCTCGCTAATGAAACGGGAGGGCGCTATTTCTGGAATACAAACACCTTCGAACCCGTGGTGCGCCGCATTGGTGCAGAAAACCGCCGCTACTATCTCTTGACTTACACTTCGACCAACTCCGTTATCGACACCAAGAAATTCCGCAGGATCGAGGTTCGGGTGGATCGATCTGATCTAACTGTCAGGGCCCGCAAAGGCTACTTCCCTCGAAAGGCTGGAGACGTCGTCGTTGCCGAGGCCTCGGATGCACCGCCAGGACAACCAACCACCCCTGCCCGACCTGCCCCGGTTCCGAAGGCTTCCAAAGAAGACAAACCACCGAGTCCGCCGCCGATTGCCGCCGCCATCCGTCCTCCATCGCAGGTCGAGATCACCAATTACCTCTTCCCGCGAGGAGATGGAAAAGTGGAAGTTCCCATTGCGGTGGCACTTCCTCGAGAGCTCGTCACCGACGAATCAGGACAGGCGGCTTCTCGCATTTTGAAGCTTACGGTGACCGACAATTCGGGCACCATCTTTGCCACAATGAGCGGAACGGTGGATCCTGAGAACTTCTCGATGGTCAGAAGTGCCAACTTGGACCCGGGAAGCTACCTCCTTCAGATCAGCCTAGAAGCCGGTGACGAGCTCGTATATGAATCGTCAACCCAAGTCGACGTCCCTTCTGAATACGGAGACCGATTTGGAATATCGAGCATCGTCTTTTTCCTTCCACCGGAGGCTCAGAAATCGACCGACGACGGGCCTCCCATTCGGCCCACATCGACGGTCCGGGTCGGCGAAGATGTCTTCATTCACTACCGTGTTTTTCCTGGGAAAACAGATACGCCCTCGAAGAATGTCAGTGTGTCCTACTCGATCTATCGAGACGATCAAGAGCTCAAATCCTTCGAGCAGCCAAAACCCCTGGATTTGACGAAGGCCACCGAGTTCGGCATTCCCGCTCTGGCCAAACTACCTACCAGTCAACTGGCCCCAGGCCTGTACCGAATCGTCGTAAGAGTGACCGACTCGAGTCTAGGGCGCCGCGCAACAGGCGAGATAATGGTGACGGTCTCACCGTAAAGAACGACCATGCAAGTCGATGTTCTCGCATTTGGCCCTCATCCCGACGACGTGGAGCTCACCATGGGCGGCACGATCCTCAAGTTGGCTTCCATGGGATACCGCATCGGCATCGTGGATTTGACGGCCGGAGAAATGGGGACGCGGGGCAGCCGAGAAGAACGCGCCCAAGAAGCTCGCGAAGCCGCAACGTTGTTGAAAGCGGGCGTCCGAAAGAACCTGAACCTGGGAGACGGTCGTCTAACGGTGGACGCGACCAGCAAGAAAGCCGTCGTTGAAGTGATCCGTGAGTTCAAGCCCCGCCTCGTTTTCACCAACTACTGGGATAATGCCCATCCAGATCACTCCGCCTCAGGAGTGTTGGTCGGCGAAGCCGCTTACCTGGCCGGTCTCACGCGCTACGAGGCGGAAGGTGAGCCCTTTCGACCGAACCGGGTCATCTACTACCTACTCCCCCACCGTGTGCCACCGTCCTTTGTCGTCGACATCTCGGAGTTCTACGAAGAAAAGATGCGCGCGGTGAAAGCCTACCGTTCGCAGCTTCATGACTCAGGCTCAGAGGAGCCCGTGACGACGATTAGCCACCCAGGCTTCTTGAGGAGGATCGAGAGCAAACTTAGATACTACGGTTTGCTCATCGACGCCGAGTACGGCGAGCCCTTCTTCGCGCGAGAGGCCTTGAAGATCGATGATCCCGTGGCGTTTTTCGACCGCCCCTTCACCCGCTTCAAATAGCCCCGGAACTCACCGCCAAAACAAGAAAAGAACTCAAGAAATCAGGACTTCAAGAAGCCCAATGTGCGTCTTCTTGATTTCTCGATTTCCTGATTTCTAGAATTCTTGACTGCCTTGGAGTGAACACTTGAACAGGACCGCGGCCCCCCAGGGCCGCTGGCCGGGAGGAATTGGCTCTCGAGATGAAGAAGGCCAAGGGAATCCGGGCGCGAGCCGAGGAGGCGAGCGTCCCACTAATCAATGATACTTGTACTTATCGTCTCCGCCGGTCCGCTCTTCGTAGTAGCGCTCGAACTTCTTGCGAAGACGGTTGATCCGCCAGCGATGGTAGGCTTGTTTGGTGGAGTTGATGAAGCTCCCCCCGCCCCGACCACGCCCCACACCACCGAGCCGGAGATAAAGATACCCCACGACCAATCCACCCAGATGGGCCGCATGAGAAACCCCCGAACCACCGGATCCAATGGACCCATAGAACGCAATGAGTCCCAAGATGATGACGAAATACCTGGCCTCGATGGGGAAGACGAGCATGAAGTAGATCACGTTTCGCGGGAACACCATTCCGTAGGCCAAGAGGACTCCGTAGATGGCACCCGAGGCTCCTATATGGGAGACGTTATAGAACTCCGCAAAAGGTAAGAACGTGAACAAAGCGGCACCGATACCGCACACGAAGTAGTACTGGACAAAGACGTGAGTTCCCCAAACGCGTTCCAATTGGCAGCCGAACATGAAGAGGAACAGCATGTTGAACAGAATGTGCATGATACCGCCGTGGACGAACAACCAGGTCACAACGCGCCAAACCTGTAAGCCCGGAATCACGGCCGGCGGATAAAGAGCCAGCCAGCTCGTCACATCTTTGACCATCAGCTGAAGGACAAAGACTCCGAGGGTGGCAAGGATGATGTATTTCACGCCGGGCGTCAGCGGCCCACCAAAAGTAATATTGACCTGGCGGCTGGAGGGATGACCATATCTCATACGTATGCGCCTTTGTCCTTGTGACTCGAATGCGGATTCTCCCAGCTTCGTCGATTCACGTCAAGAAGGCCCCACTTATTCAATCCTTTCAATCACCGCTTGCACGGCATCCAATCTTTCCAATCGAGCCGCGATCAGAAGCGCGTAGGGGTCCTCGTCCAACTGAGTGGAGACAATCTCCCAAGCCCGTGGCTCCTGCTCCTTCGAGACACCGCCAACCATCTCGAAGAGAAGGTGACTACTGAAAGCATTACCTGTTCCATCCCAAAAAAGCGCCTCGAGAAGCGATTCTGCCTCCTCTCGCGGCAGTTTTCGGATCGCCTTGAGTGCAGCCAGCCGTTCCCACGGACGTTCCAGGCTCATCTCCGCCATCATCAACCTCATGGCCCAGACTTCGCCCGACGGGACCAGTGCGGCAGCCACCGCAAATCGAACGCCACGGTTTGGGTCCCCGGCGCTACGGTGAAGACGGAAAGCATCCCGACCCAGTTCGGCATCTGCAAGCCCCCTCAAAGCAGCCCGCCTCGAGTCGATTCGTTTCTCGACAGCGGCAATGTCCATCAGCACCGGTAGACTCGCCGGATTGTCGGAGAGTGCCAAAGTGGAATGAATACGACGATGCGCTGAGGGCTCATCAATATCAAGCAAGACTGAGTATTCCTGGGGACGGCTCTGATAGAAGGCAAACAGCGAGGCCTGAACATCCGGGCGAGGTTCGTCACCCACGGCAACTGCGGCCAAGACCTCTGCGGCATGTGGAGTGGCATTGGAGTGTGGAACCAAAGAGCGCAACGCGTCGGGATGCCCCAAGCGTTGTTCCATCAGCATCGATGCCCCTGGAGCACCCAAAGAAAGAAGAACCATCTCCGCAGCTTGTCGGACGTCATCATCCCCTTCTCGCTTTAGCCGACTCAAGGCGGGCAGTGCCAATAGACGGTCTTCCCTTTCCGCGAGCTTCCCGATAGCTTCCACGGTTCCCACACGTTCGAGAGCCTGGCGCGCGTTCACTCCGGCCAGCATCGACATCGCCTCAATCCACTCGCTCGTCACGCTCTTTGGAGAAAAGACCTCTTTGCCTCGGTGCTTCCAGAATTCCAATCGATTCAAAGCTTCGATGGCGCGAGGCCCGCCTCGAACAACGGCATCGGGCCAGGATTCACCCAGTGTCTTCGCCGCCTCCATTTTTTCGGCCCGACTTGCCGTCGGGGAAAGCAGTAGCGCGGCCAAGGCGGCTCCGCGCGATTCCACTCCGGTTTCCAGAACGAGAACTCGCAACGATCCGTACGCGGATCGAGAAAGATACGGAAAGAGAGGATCGACGCAATTCGACTCCAAATCGAGCTTGGTGAGCGTAACGTCGTCCCGCTCGGCCAGTAATCGCAACAACCGGAAACGGTCCTCCGAGTTTGTGACACGATCCATAATCTTCTTTATGACGACTGCATCTGCTTCGTTGAGCCCGTCGAGAACCTCGAGGACGGGAGCGGCATCGCGTAGACTCCAACTCGTTCGTCTCGCCACGAGGTCAAGAGCTTCTTCTCTCCCCCCATTTTCATTAGTGCAGCTACTGCGGCGGAAGCCACATGGGGCTCGTCGGACAGTGCTTTTTCCCGAAGCAATGATTGCGCCCCCACCAATCCCATACGCCCTAGGGCCAAAGCGCTCACTGCAGCGGCTAAAGGCTCCTCCCCATCGAGGGCCTGAAGAAGCAACGGGGCTCCGCTCTTTGAGCCTCGCCATCCCAACGCCGCCAAGGACCTCAAGCGGACCGCATCTGTCCGACACCCACCTGCCGTCTCGACGGTGGCGGCAAAGTCGGCAAGAACCTTGCTCACCCATTCTTCGTGTAGCGTTCCCTCAGGCATGTGAAACAGTAAGCGCGTCGCGACCAAACTTCGCTTCTTTTCCGCCCAAAACAACAACTCTCCGAGCTTCCACTTGTCTCGAGAGCCTGCCAATGTGCGCTCCAATAGAGTCTGGAAAAGAGGCAAGGAGACGGGAGCCACTTGCGGCGTTTTCGGCGGAGAGAAATCCCGCAATCGCGGGTCGTCAGTGGACTCCCGAGCTTCACCCAAAACTCGTCCCCACTTTTCTGGTGCTTCGAAGTAGAGCGCCATTGCCTCTCGAATCACCGAGATATCACCTCGCCGTGCCAAAACATGCCGCGAGGTAGAGGCAGGCAGGCTGTTGGATGGCAGACGTTCCAGCATTTGTCTCGCTCGATCCCCTGCGACGTCAGGATCCAGCTTCTCTATGCCAAGAAGCGTCTCAACAAGCTCTCGATCGAGCTCGCGAGGGGCGATCACGCCGAGGCTCTGCCGTAACTCGAGTCGGTGCCGTAAGGCTTCGTCGAGTTTCTCCAAGGCGATCACATCGTGAATACTGGAGAGGTCACGGATTTGTCCAAGGGAAAGGGGCTCTCGGACCAAGTGCAGCGTGGCCTCTCGACGCAGTTCATCTTCCAATCCCTCGAAAGGAGAAGCAGCGGCCGACGCGGCAACGCCGGCAATCATCAAAACGAAAAACACACCTGTTGTCTTGGCCATGGCTATCAGCTAGGAACAACTAGCCCTTTTGGGAATGCCGATCCTTCCCCTCTGACTGCATTGCTCGTCGGTCACCTACGTCGATACTATTCACTCCTCACACCTTGCCGGACGGGCACCTCGACACCTGAGGATACGCCCTTTTCTGGGCCGCCTTCTAAGCGGCGTCTTCGCTCAAGATCTCGGCGAGAAACTTGCCTGTGTAAGAGGAAGGTACGCGGGCCACCTCTTCCGGAGTCCCGGAGGCGACGATGCGGCCCCCTTTTTCACCACCTTCCGGTCCGAGATCTATGAGGTAATCCGCTGTTTTGACAACGTCGGGGTTATGCTCGATGACCACGACCGTGTTTCCCTGGTCAACGAGACGGTTGAGGACGTTCAACAGTCTCGCTATATCGTCGAAATGGAGTCCGGTTGTGGGCTCGTCGAGGATGTAGAGCGTTCGGCCGGTGGAGCGTTTGGCAAGCTCTCGGGACAACTTGACGCGCTGAGCCTCACCTCCGGAGAGCGTGGGTGAGCTCTGGCCGAGCTTGATATAGCCCAGACCGACTTCAATGAGCGTCTGGAGAATGCGCCGAATGTTGGGATGGTGCTCGAAGAGCTTCGCTGCTTCGGAAACAGTGAGATTCAACAGGTTTGCTATCGAGTGGTTTTTGTAGCGGACTTGAAGCGTCGCCTCATTGAACCGCCGCCCCTTGCATACTTCACAAGGAACGTAGACATCGGCAAGAAAGTGCATCTCAACGCGAATGACGCCATCACCCTGGCAATGCTCGCACCGGCCTCCCTTGACGTTGAAGGAGAACCGACCCGGAGCGTAGCCATGGATGCGCGCATCGGGAAGTGTCGCAAAGAACTTGCGGATCTCGTCGAAAACCTTCGTATAGGTCGCCGGATTGGACCTTGGCGTGCGCCCGATAGGAGATTGATCGATATCAATGACCTTATCGAGGTGTTGCACGCCACGAATCGAGCGATGAGCCCCCACGTGTCTTTCCGAACGCTGCAGGTTGCGCGCCAGAGCCGGATACAAAATGTGATTGATCAAGCTGCTCTTACCGGCTCCCGAGACCCCCGTGATGCCAACGAGTAGTCCCAGCGGAATCTGAACATCGAGGTTCTTGAGGTTGTTCTCCTGCGCTCCTACGATCTCGATGTGATGTCCAGAAGGCCGCCGCCTCTTCTCAGGAATCGGGATGGCGAGTTTCCCCGACAGGTACTTTCCCGTGATCGAATGGGCATTTGACTTGACCTCTTCGGGTGTTCCCGCCGCCACGATCTCACCGCCCTCGACACCAGCCCCAGGGCCGAAGTCGAGCAAATGGTCCGCCGCCTCGATGGTTTCGCGATCGTGCTCCACGACGATGACACTGTTGCCCACATCTCGCAGGCGCCGAAGCGCATCGATGAGCTTGGAATTGTCGCGGGGATGAAGCCCAATCGAGGGCTCATCGAGAATGTAGACAACCCCCGTGAGCTCGGAACCAATTTGACTGGCCAGTCGGATCCGCTGTGATTCACCTCCCGAAAGGGAAGGCGCCAAACGATTGAGAGAGAGGTACCCCAACCCTACGTCCCGAAGAAACCGGAGACGGTTGACGATCTCCTTCATGAGCTCGCCGCCGATCAAAGCATCCGTCCCGGAAAAACGGACCGTTGTAGAGAACAAGAAAGCCTCGTCGATGGTCATACTGGACAGGTCGGCGATGTTCTTGCCACCGATCTGTACTGCTAGAGCCTCGCGACGAAGACGGGTGCCGGCGCAAGCGGAGCAATCCCTCTCGGACAGATATTTGACATAGTACCGGCGCATCCTCTCGGAACGGGTTTCTTTCATCCGCCGCATCATGGCCGGCATGATTCCCTCGAACCGCAGCTTGATGTTTCCGTGTCCCGAGCTTCCCGACCATTTGACGTTGAACTTCTGATCGCCCGCACCATAAAGAATCGGTTGTTTTTCTTTTTTCGTAAGCTTCGACCAAGGCTTGTCGAGATCGATATGGAAGAACTTGGCCACGGCCCGAAGTATGTCGGTAGACCAGCCAGTCTTCTCACCGACCAAACCCAGAGGCTTGATCGCTCCCTGGTTGATGGAGAGCGACTTGTCGGGCACCATGAGCTCAATGTCCATCTCCGCCCGGGTTCCCAACCCGTTGCATTCACGGCACATGCCTTGGGGCGAGTTGAACGAAAAAAGCTGAGGTGTAAGATCGGGGAAACTGATTCCGCAGTGGTGACAGGCTCGATGCTCGGAAAAGAGCATGTCGTCACCGCCTTCCACCGCCACTATGAGTACACCGCCACCGCTCCGGAGCGCCGTTTCTACCGAGCCGGCGAGACGGGCCTCGGATGCCGACTTGCCAGGCTTGGCTACAAGGCGATCGACAACCAGCTCAAGCGAGTGTTTCTTTCTCTTGTCGAGCTCGATGTCATCTTCGAGCGAACGAACTTCTCCATCGACACGAATACGCGTGAAGCCGCTTCGCCGCGCCGCGTCAATCACGTCTCGGTGCTCCCCTTTTCGCTCCGACACGAGGGGCGCAACGATTTGAAAGCGCGTATCTTCCGGAAGTTTTCCAATCTCCGCCACGATTTGCTGAGACGACTGCTCCGCCACCCTCCGACCGCAACGGTAGCACTCGAGCTTGCCGATACGGGCAAAAAGCACGCGCAAGTAGTCATAGATTTCCGTGGTCGTTCCAACGGTAGAGCGGGGATTATGACTCGACGACTTCTGATCGACGGATATAGTGGGTGAGAGGCCTCGAATCGTGTCATAAATAGGCTTGTCCATCTGGCCCAGAAACTGACGAGCGTAGCTGGATAGAGACTCAACGTAGCGACGCTGCCCCTCGGCATAGAGAGTGTCGAAGGCAAGAGAGGATTTGCCCGAGCCAGAAACACCGGTGAAGACAACGAGTTTCTTTTTCGGAATCTCGGCCGTGATGTTCTTGAGGTTGTGTTGCCGGGCCCCTTTGACCACCAGCCAATCAGGTTCCATAGTTGTTTCGTGCTGGCCACTACCCACTGGTCACCCGCCTACGCCGTTGGCGATGGGTTCAGGCCGACGGCTATGGCGAGGTCTCGCCGACCGCCTACGCACCGCTTCGGCGAGTCTCGCCGAAGTCGCTGCAACGATATCACCCCCAGCGACGGAGGCGGAAGCTCCGCCACTGTTTTCAGACCTGCAGAGCGAAGGCGGACTGGCCGCTGGCCACTTTCACTTGCGGCACCTTTTTTCTTGCTGCATAGTGCCGCTAACCTCTACTCCCACTCCGGCTTGACGGCAAAGAAGAAGCTTTCACGACCGCGTTCGACGAACAAGACCACTTCCTCGGGTTGTTCCCTTCGGATCTCGTCAACGACCTTGCGAAAGGAATCGAGGTCGTCCACCGCTCTCTCGTCAATCTTGACGAGGAGATCCCCGCGGACCACGTGATTGGGATTGGTCCGCACCGCAACGGGAGCTTTTTGAACGACCACGCCTTTCTTGTCGGGCTCATAGTAACGAGTGGCCAGATAATCGTATGTCAATTCACGGACCGTGATGTCGAGCTCCTCCGCTTCCACCGTCTCGGCCTCTCGACGAGTCTTGGGCGCAGGTAATAATTGGGCCACCGCGGCTCGGCGTTCGCCTTCACGTAAATATCCGAAACGTACTTCAGACCCCGCGCCCACACGCAGAAGCTTTTCAGCGAAGGTTCCTAGATCTTCTTCCCTACTCGCCTCGATGGGATCTCCCTGGAACTCTACCAGAATATCACCGACTTCGAGGCCGGCTGTCTCCGCAGGCGAGCCTCGGTAGACGTATCCAAGAATAATCCCGGAGTCCGCACCCAGCTTCATGTGAGAGGCGAGCTCGGGAGTCAAGACCTGCATCTCCACACCTAGCCAACCACGCCGCGCTGCATTCGCCTCCGGCGGGCTGGCGGCCGCTTTGGCAAGGAGGGACGACGGACGCGCGAATCCCCTCCCTACACTCTTGGGTAAACCACGGACCATGGCAATGAGGCTCAGCGGGTTCCTGAGATTCGCCTGAGGCATGGGAACCATGAGAGCGTCGAGCATTCCCAGCGGATGACCGTCGAGGTCACAGACCAAAGAGCCGACGGGATCGGCAGAACCGGTAGCGACGAGGAAACCGTCACGAGGTTTGGTAACGACCGACTGAACTCTCGTGAGCTCGACCGCCAAACTTGGCCCGAGAGGTTCCGGAAGGCGGCTCAAAACGACCACTTCTTGCCCAATCCCCGCCACAGGCTCCGGTCCGAAGACGACCGGTTTGAAGGAACGACCCTCCGTATCGATACGAAGGAAAGCCACGTCGGCATCGATATCCCGCCCAAGAAGCGTACCTGGATACTCCTCGCCATCGACACGGATGCGAACCTCTCGAATCTCTGCATCGGCGCGAGTTACCGAGGAAGGAAACCGGATACCCATGCCTTGGGGCACTTCGTTGAAGGGTTCGAAGATGGCTGCACTCACTAAGACAACACCGTCTTCAGAAACAATCACGCCGGTCGTCGTCAACTCGCTTTCCTGTGGTGGATCGGCCGTCGAAAATTGCACTTGCTGCGTGTAACGAACCTGCACCAGGCTCTGCCGATACTGCTGCTCCAGCGCAGCAAGTTTGTTGGAGGTCGTGTCCTCCGAAGTGGCTCCTAGTGCAGCAAGAAGAGTCATACTGGCCAAAAGCACATTACTCATAGATGTCCTCGATGAAAACCAATCGGCGAGAGTGACGGCGCATGATGGTCAGAAGAACGGAGCTCGCCTTCGCGCCATCCAGCCGGTCGTACATTTCCTTGAGAGTCTCGAGCCCATCGACAGGCTCTCCTTCCAGAGCAACTACCCTATCACCCGGAAAGAGCTCGGCCCGAAAGGCGGGCCCGTTCGGCTTGACACCAACCACGAGGACTCCATCCTCGTCCGGCAAGTTGAACTCCAACGCATACTCGCGGGTGATATCCTTTGCCGTGAATCCCCAACTTTCGCACTCGGCTTCATCGGATGTCGCTTCACTTCGTTCTTCAGTGGTCACCGTGAAGAGCATCTCTCCCGCCTGGCGTTGAATGAGAACCTCTACCTCTTGCCCCACCGGCGTATCGGCGATCATCTTATAGATGATGGGCAACTGTTCGTTGAATTGCACCGATAGCACTTCCCCTCGGTAGCCTGTCAACATATCGCCCGCCTGAATTCCCACGCGGGCGGCCGGGGAGTCGGGCTCCACGCTGCTGATGATGACGCCTGGAGCAGGCTCTGCTTCGAAGTATTGCGCCAGCTCCTCGCGGGGTTGAAACTCCAGCCCGAGCCAGCTCCTACGCACTCTCCCGTGCTCGATGAGCTCCGAAGCCACTTCCCTCACTATATTGATGGGGATGGCAAAACCAATGCTCGAGGCCCCAAAAGCACCCCGCGAGTTGACTCCCACGACCTCACCGCGGAGATTCACCAGCGGGCCGCCGCTGTTGCCCGGGTTGATGGCTGCGTCGGTTTGAATCCACGTGTTGAAGGAGCCCGTCTTCTCACCCGTCGGCAGCTTGAAGTCATCGGAAAGATAACGATTCTTGCTGCTCACCACTCCGAACGAAAGCGACCTCTGTAGAGCCAACGGGCTCCCGAGCGCCATGACGTACTCGCCAACTTCGAGCTCGTCGGAATCACCGAGCTCCACCGGCTCCGGCAAGGGCTGTCCTTCCGACAAGTCCAGCTTGAGTACGGCGATATCGGTCAAAGGATCCCCTCCAACCACCTCGCCCGGGACCCGGTGCTTCGAGCTCAACGTGATAATGAGGCGTTTGGCCTTTCCCGCCACGTGATAGTTCGTGATGACGTGGCCCTCGCCGTCATAGACGAATCCGCTCCCCACTCCGGTCGAGCTCCGTCGTTCACCAGACGAATATACGTCCTTAATGGGCTGGACGTTGACCAATGCGCGTGCGACCTTGTCCCGAGCCGCATAGATCCGTTCTTGTAACTCTACCGATGGCGCAACCTGCGAAGCTTCCGTCATCACACCTAGCAGCAGAATGGCTGCACTCACATAGATCGATCGTGTCCGTTCAAACATGAAGCTACCTCTTGGCCCCGAACCCTTGAATTCCTTTGTAGGAAGAGCAACCTACTATCGTAGCAAAAAGGGAGCGATTCCCTCAATGAAATGGGCAAAAAACATGAACAAAGGAGGTGCTCCCCGAGCGTATCGACCGGGGAGCATGAATTGGAAGGATTCTGTGATGTTATTAATGGTCCAGTCTTCAATAAGTCTCCGGATTCTCCCGAACCCGGATTTATTGTTCTTACCACCTTAGAGTCCCGAAAACAAAAAAAGTTCCCACTATTTCACGCCGAGGTGGCTGTCCTTCTTTGGGGACTGTCACCCCATCCGGTTTCTCTTCCCTTGCAGCCCACTTCCGACAGGCGTAAACTGAGCCCAAATGAAAAACCTTGGGTACAATCGCCCACTATTCGTTCAGCCCTTTGATCACCGTGGTAACTTCACAAAGACTTACTTCGGCTTCAAAGGCCTCCCGAACATCGACCCAGATGATGATCAATTCACTCAGGTGTCCGAGGCCAAAACGATCATCTACCGTGGACTCCTCATGGCCATCGAAATGGGCGTTCCACGAGAGCACGTGGGGATCCTCGTTGACGCTCAGTTCGCATCTCATATCATCGCCGACGCGAAATCTAAAGGGATCCCCGCCATCGTCTGTGTCGAGAAAGCCGGATTGAAGGTATTCGATTTCGAGTACGGTGGACGTTGGTCCGACCACATCCGATTCCTCACGCCGGACATGGTCAAGGTCTTGATCAGTTACCACCCTGAAGACGATCAAGCAGCCAACAACACACAGTTGACGCGGCTGAAGATGCTTTTCGACTACATCCACTCGACAGCAGACTACCGTCTCATGTTCGAGCTTCTCGTCCCTGCCACAACCGACGACGAAAAAAATGCGGGCGATCGCTATGACACAGAGATGCGTTACAAGCGGATGGTGGAATCCATCAAATCCATCCAGGACTTCGGCATCGAGCCCGACATTTGGAAAATCGAGGGTTTCGAACAACGAGAGCATGCCGAGGAAGTGTCGGCTCAAGTGCGCTCAACGAAAGAGCGTGAGGAGGTCGGCTGTGTCATCTTAGGAAGAGGGTCCAACAAAGAGAAAGTGCACCAGTGGCTAGAGGTCGCTGCACCCGTCCCAGGTTTCATCGGTTTCTCCGTGGGCCGGACCAACTTCAGCGAGCCGTTGAAGCGATTCATAGAGGATCGAGCCGAGGAAGAACAGGCCATCGAGGCGATCGCTACAAACTTCAAGGAATGTGTCGACACATGGATTAATGCACAAGGTTGACGAGCACACCCTCGATATCGGGCAAGAATTCAAGAAGGGCGTTTTTCCGAAGGGAAAAACGCCCTCTTCATTAAGGGGCGGGCGAAGCCGGAGCCCCCAACCTGGATGCGACTAACCGAAACCCGGAACCGTCACCGGACTCGACCTCCACACCCACTCCGACCCCGCCGCGCAGGGTGCCGCCCGGGCACCTGACTACCACTGAACCCGCCTTGCCGAGTGGCGTCCAGTCCGGGGGGCGGCAATCGTTTAACTCGTGCTTCTCAAGTTGGGGTGTCGCTTCAACTGCAACCAACTGGACATTTAGCAAAGGTCTTGCCACATGGGACGCTCCGACCCGTTGAAAGGTTTTTTTTTGTAAGTCTCTTATCAGCAACGAGATGTAACGACAGTTTACCCGGCTCCGACTTCCTCAGGGCCAATAGTGTGCTGACACTCGTGGGATAATCCCAACAAATAGTCCTCTTCTAAGTCCTTATTTTAGGGGCTTTTCCCTTCGTCCACCCTGAAATCCGGGGCTCACACAACCTTGAACAACTGAGACACCAGAGGAAAGGCTCCTTCATCAAACATCTCGTTTCGGATGGACCTCTGTATGACTTCTCAATAGGACCTCTCACCTGTGAACGAACCTCCCCTTTCAAAACGTCCGTCCGGTTTGAGAGACCCACGGCCCCTGGACACCCAAGTCCTTGAGAAAACAGTACCTACATGAATGGAACAGATCCTGCTAAATCAGGGGCGAGGCCAGGTTCAATTTGCAGACGGCTCTTGCTTTGAAAAAGAGAACCGAAATGAAATTGCTCTAAACCACTGGCAGCTAGGGAATAACGCACTGAGCAACCTGATGAAGAATTCGATATGTGGTTCATGATCCCAACAAGTATCTCCTATGTGCCGACTCTGACGGGTGATAAATCCCCCGAAGAGAACGTCCAAAACAGGTGTTTGCCCTCCATTCGGCAAGCAATCGTCGAGGTCCCGCTCATCGCCGGCGAGGGCAAGCTGCAATCGACTGGTTACAGGAGGCTTACACGAGACCTCTCGAGGCCACTTGCCAAGGCCTTCTTGCCGGCACTCCACTATAGGGAACCGCCAACGGTCAATAGGGATTTCCACCCACAGGCAGACGGAACGGTCGTCGTTGCGCATGACTTTGCTCCCATGTTGCCTTTCTTCACTTGGCTGCAGGGCCTATTCTCCGCCTTGAAGGCGGCTGTTGCTGATGCGGGGATGAGACAATGAAGCCCTCGTCGCTCTATGGCTTGACGCTCGCTGCGATGCTGACGTTCATTTCAACGCCCACCTTTGCGGAGGAGACACCGGCTGTCGAGCTGGTCGATATGTTCGCCAAAGCGGAAGGAGACAAGTTCAAGATCACCATCAAGGCCAACGGCGATGTCTCCAAGTACAAAACGTCGCGTGCGCTGAACTCAAATACATACAAACTGACTCTGCATGTCCCGGCACTACCTCCTGTGAACACCACATACGACTTGAGCATCCCTTTCAGCCACAGTTTCCGGGTTTGGCCTATAAAGCTGGGCAACCAAGTCTACACACGGATCACCATTGAGTTGGACATGGAGGTCAGCACCGTGGTCGAGTTGGATAGCCCATCCAAGATCTTCGTCACTATGTCCCTAAAATCCCCGATCGCCTTCGCCGATGCTGAACTGGACGAACAAGAATGAAGTCTTTGAGGAGCCCCGAAAGAACATGAGTGATACCTCCCAGAATCTCTTACCAACGATCGGCGAAGGCTTCGACATCAAAACGAGACTGCGCCAACTCTGGGCCGGCAAGGCCACTCTGGGCACCATGATGATGATGGGCCTGAGTTTGGGTTTTCTGGTTACCTATCTACAAACCCCAACTTACAGGACCTCGACGCTGGTACAAATCGACCCTCCACAGCAACGCTTGGAAGCATCTCAGAATCCACACCCTGCTTTGGCGACTTATCGATTCGACCATCGAAGCTACTACGAAACTCAGTACAGGATCATCCGCAGCACGGCGACGGGGGCAAGGGCGCTCCGAAAGCTCGGTCTCCTCGACGAACCGCCCTTTGGCGACATCATGAATCCGTCGGCTGTCTTCATGTCCCATATCCAGGTCGTCCCCCTTCGCGACACTCGACTAGTGCAAATCGCGGCAACCCATATTGACCCCGAGACCGCCGCGGCTTGGGCCAACGCTGTCTCCGACGCCTTCATCGAACAGAACATCGAGAGCAAAGTCGAGGCCACCCACAATATCTATAGCCGGATTGTGGATAAACTGAGCAAAGAGCAGGACGAGACCACCAACAAGCACCTCTACGAAACCATCTTGCAGGGAATCGAGAACACTGATGTCGCTTCCAGCATCTGGAGCGCGAGTGTCTCCATCGTGGAACGGGCCACAGTGCCGCAAACACCCTTTCGCCCCGATCGGATTAAGAGCGCGATCCTGGCTCTAATGGGAGGTCTAGTCATCGGCCTCGGCGTCCTTTTCCTGCGAAACCGCACGGACGCCACCATCAAAGCGCAGCACGATGTCGAAAACTACTTGCGCACCGATTGTCTTGCCGTCGTTCCACGCCACGGTGACACCTTTGACGGTGTCGCGACCGAAGCCTATCAATCGCTCAGGTTCAATTTGCTTCTCAGTCGTGAGCGCGAGCGGGGCAACGTCGTGCTCGTCACGAGCTCCGTTCCCGAGGAAGGAAAATCTACAACCGCGCTCAACATTGCCCGCGCCCTCGCCGGCGCCGGTGAATCGACGCTTCTTCTCGATTTCGATCTACGGCGGAGCAACATTCACAAGCGGCTCCAACTGAGCGTTCGGCCGGGCCTGTCGGACTACTTCGTGCGAGACTTCCCGTTACTCCAGAGCATCGTACAGAAGACTCGCTTTTCCAACCTTTACGCGATCGTGCCGGGGAGGCTACCAACCAATCCCCCGTCATTCATTGGGAGTCCCGCCGTCAAGCGGCTGCTCGACGAAGCCCGCGAGCGCTACACATGGATTCTCCTCAACGCACCCCCGATCCTCGGATTCACCCATCCTCTATTTATGTCCGAGATGTCCGACATGGTGTTGATGGTGGTGCGTTCCAACATGGTTGATCGCAGGCTGGTTCGGCGCTGCATGAGCACGCTCACTAACACCAACGCTCGACTGATCGGAGCGGTACTCAACGGCGTTGAACCCAGTCAGGACCTCTATCAGGGTCGCCATCATACCAACAGCCCTAGTCAACCGACTCAACGGGCGACCGTGACCCCTATCCGTAGAGCCGCACGGAGAGCTCGATAGCTTCACGAGGCCCGTCATCACACCCCACAACCTGGAGGGGCAACGCCGCATGTGGTGTTTTCCAAGCGAGATGCGGGGCAATCCCATCGCGTCGTGGGTCGACACACCCGAAACGTGAGACGACAAATCCATATATAACAACAGTTTAGGCAACATGCCGCCACTCCGCTGTGAGTGGCAAAGGAATTGCTCTCATCAAGTAGTCACAAGCCTGGGGCGAATGTTCGATCTCGTGTTCCGGCGACTGTGCGTGTGGTTCATGCGAGACCTCCTATGGCTTCTCACTGTTCCAGCAGCAGCCCCAGGCCAGTCATCATCATGTCGGTGAGGATTCAAAATCTGGAACGAGTCACTCCCGTCCGGCCTATCAGCGACTCGACGCCAGGATTTCGAGCGCCTTCTTACAGGCGCCGCCATTTCGTTCGGCTGGCACCGGGGCGCGAGGGCTCCCACCTAGAACGTCCGCTAGGCCTTTCGTGACGATCTTCGGGGGTGAATCCCGACATCTTATTGGGAAAACCCCTCAGTCTTAGGCTCAATACCGGTGAAAGTTGCTCCGGGCCTGCAATTTAAATCTCACTGTATCACCAGGTTGAGGGGTGGATCTCTGCCCCGCGACCACACCACTTAGACGTCGCCATGAGGAACAACTAGCGAGCCAACTGCGTTGCTTTCCACCCATACGTGGTTATCACCTCGTTGCCGAACTCCCGCACGGTCTCTAAGTAACTAAAAACAAACAGCTTAAACATCGCCAAAAATAGCAGAATGGCACGCGGATTGCACTCCAGGGGATTGTCCCTACGGAAATACTATGAGAATCACGGATCAACCATACGAGCATGCGGCTTCTCGGCTAAGGTCGGGCCAGCCAATCCGCCCTCGAGCGCTAGGATTCGTTTCTCCTCTCTTGGTGAGACTCAAGAGGAGACTTGTCAACAGACCCAGTCCCCAGGGAGCTTCCCATGTCTAAGCAAGTGACGAGAGTCCTTGTACGGCTCATAGAGGCGGGACTGAACGGATCCAATGACCCGGGACTTACCGAGGATGAAGTTTCCTCGACCAACTGGTCCCAAATCACTGTCTCTGCCCGTCAACATCACCTCTCCGGTCTGCTGTTCAAAGCTGTCCGGAGAGGAAGGTTGGACTCTGCCCTCCCCCAGAGAACTTGGGCAGCCGTTCACGCCGACTACTTCGCTCACGTGGCCCGTAATCTGGTGCTCCTCAACCATGCAGAAACCCTAATAGAGACGACGCGTCGTTTTCGAGTACCGCTTTTGTTTCTGAAAGCATCGGCGTTTGGCGGATGGCTATACGACAATCCTAGCCTTCGCCCTATCACGGATTTGGATGTCCTCATTCGCGAGCAGGATGAGGCGACACTGACGCAAATTGCCTCGACACTCGGCTACGAGTTCTTCGGCCGAACCGGCCACGGCATTTCCCTGCGTCATCAGCACAGCGGCACATACCTCGAGCTTCATACGAGTCTGACGAGTTGTCCCAACTACATCGGGATCAGTACGGATGAGCTGCTGGCACGATCGGTCCCCACCTCCCGTGAATCCGGGCCGGCGAGAACACTCGCGACTGAGGACCACTTGCTGCACTTGTGCCTCCATGGCGGTTTCCAACAGGGATTCCGGCAGCCAGCCATCAATGCTTGCGACATCTACCTGTTGGCAAGGCGTCCAGATCTCGACTGGGAGTATTTCTTCAGAAGAGCTTCGGCTCCTCGTCTGGCACCTTTCGTCTATCGGGGATTGAGCCTAAGCCACGCCATTTTGCCTTCCACAGAGTCGAAGCTCGCAATGGAAACGCTCGAGACTGAAATTCATCCCCGCCAGCGCTTCCGCGAGCACCAAGTCACGCGGCTCTTGTCTCCTTCTCCGGAATCCGCCTTTGGATCTCCCTGGAGCCGCTTTCTCATGACGCCAAGCTTCACTGACACATTGAGTCTGGTCCGTGAAACCCTGAGTCCATGTGTTTCGAAACGATCCCCCTTTCTTTCTGCTCTTGCACGAAGAGTAGCGCTCGTCAATCGATGCGGTTTTTCTCGATGGAGCCGAAGTCTTTGGTCAGCAAGGGCTGCAGTAAGGACGGAGACATAGTCGAGACCTTCTTTTCATTGGAGAATAAAAGGTGTATAATTTTCCCCACACCCAACAATCGAATGACGGAGCCGTAGCTATGAAGGAGCCCGTAGGGCCGCAGGTTCTAGTTGTCGATGATGATGCCAGCATGCTGCGGATGCTGCGCCACCGTCTCGAACGAGAGGGCTACGGAGTCGTGACGCGCCGCCAACGGTGAAGAAGGACTGTCACCTCATCCGCAACGAGGTCTTCAATCTCGTCATCACGGACATGAAGATGCCTAGGCTTCGGGGCGACGAGCTGGCACGAGCGATAGCACAAGTTCAATCCCGAGATCCCCGTCATCGTCATGACTGCCTACGGTGAGGTAAACGAAGCCGTCCAGCTCATGCAAGACGGCATCTTCCACTACGTCACCAAGCCCTTCGACGTCGAAGAACTGATGGGGCGGATCAGGAAGGCCCTCGACAAGCATCGTACCACCACCGAAGTGAAACAGGTTCGCACCAGGATCATGAACCGGCGCAAGTCCGACTTCATCGTCGGCTCCTGTCCCAAGATCGAAGAGCTGCTGACGCAGATTTCCATCGTGGCACAAAACGACGTGCCGGTCATCATCTACGGTGAGTCGGGAACAGGCAAAGAGCTAGTAGCTCGAGCCATCCACTACACCGGCAAGCGTGCCGATCGAGCCCTTTATCGTGGAAAACTGCGGCGCTATTCCGGAGAACCTCATCGAAAACGAGCTCTTCGGCCACGTCAAAGGTGCTTACACCGATGCACGCACCGACCAGAAAGGACTTTTCGAGGAAGCACACGGCGGAACGTTGTTTCTCGATGAAATCGGAGAGCTTCCCCTTGCCCTTCAGGTGAAATTTCTGCGAGTTCTGCAGGACGGGGAGTTCAAGCGCATCGGCTCGACGAAATCGATCAAAGTGGACGTGCGCGTCATTGCCGCAACGAACAAGGATCTGATCCAGGCCATCGCCGAGAAGACTTTCCGAGAGGACCTCTTCTATCGCTTGAACGTCATTCCGATTCACATTCCACCGCTGCGCGAGCGGAAGGAAGATATACCGCTTCTCATCAATCACTTCCTCCAGCGAGTTCAACAAGGAGCTCGGAAAAGAGCGTGGAGGGTTTCTCACCGGCGGCCATCCAGAAGATGATGACCTACCAATGGCCGGGAAACATCCGTGAGCTCAAGAACAAGGTCAAGCAGGCCATGGTGCTGACCCGGAACAACGTCATCACTGCCGAGGATCTCTTCTTCCACGTGCCGGTATCGTCGAACAAGTTCCAGTCCTTCAAGGAAGCCAAGCGTGAGTTCGAAAAGGAGTACATCTCCCAAGTGCTCCGCATCTGCCAGGGTAACATCAGTCAGGCGGCACGGCTCGCCAAGAAAGACCGGAAGGATTTCTACGACGTGATGAAGAAGTACGGGATCCAACCGGAGACCTTCCGCAAGCAAGCTCAGCAGAATCAGCAACAGCAGGCGACCCACTAACAGCAGTAACCAGTCAACAGTAATCAGTGACCAGCAAAGAAAGAACTGTCTACTGGTCACTGGCCACTGATAACCGATAACTGGTTACTGATAACTGGGCTGGTTACTTCTCTTTCTTGACGGGTCGGTAAACGTGGGTGGCTTGGCCGAAGAAGACTTCCGCTGACTCCATGATGGTCTCAGACAGCGTCGGGTGGGGATGGATACTCATTTTGATATCGGTCGCTACCGCTGCCATCTCGATAGCCAACACCATCTCTGCGATGAGCTCTCCGGCGCCCGGCCCCACGATACCGGCGCCTAAAACACGCTCCGTGTCAGGGTCGATGAGAAGCTTGGTGAGACCATCGACACGCCCGATCGTCGTGGCCCTTCCGGAAGCGGCCCAGGGAAATCGGGAAACACTGACCGGCACCTTCTTTTCCTTGGCTTCGCTCTCGGTCAACCCACACCAGGCAAGCTCAGGGTCGGTGAAAACGACGGCAGGAATCGCTCGTGGTTCGAAAACAGATTTTTCGCCGGCAATGGCTTCGGCCGCCACGCGGCCCTCGTGAGAGGCCTTGTGGGCCAGCATAGGCTCCCCGACGACGTCGCCGATGGCATAGATGGCAGGGTCGTTCGTTCGTCTTTGAGCATCCACTTGGATGAAACCTTTCCCGTCAATGGAGACCCGGGTCCTGTCGAGTCCAGGAATATCTGAATTCGGTTTTCTCCCGACGGCGACAAGGACCCTGTCGAAGGTCTGGATGGGTTCTTCTGCCTTTTCTCCATCGACGCGAACCTCGATACCCTTCCCTTTTTCTTTCATCTCGGCCACGCGGCTCGAGAGCTGAATGGAGTCAAACTCGCCATTCAGTCGGCGGGCCAGAACCGAGACGAGATCGCGGTCCGCCCCAGGAAGCAGTCCCGGCAACATTTCGACGACGGTCACGCGACTTCCGAGGGCCGCGTATACGGTCCCCATTTCGAGGCCAATGTAGCCACCTCCGATCACCAGCAACGTCTTTGGGACGTCCTCTAGCGCGAGGGCACCCGTCGAATCCATCACCCGGGGACTGTCCAAGGAAAGACCGGGGATGACCGCCGGACGCGATCCGGTCGCCAGGATCACGTTGTCAAAAGCAAGTTGTTCCTCGGAACCTTTGGGACTCGAGATTTGGATCGTATGGGAATCGACAAAACGGGCTCGACCTTGTATATAGCGGATTTTCCTTTGCTTGATGAGTTGTCCGAGCCCACCGGTCATTTTGGCTACCACGCCTTCTTTCCAGGCCCGAAGCTTGGCGAGATGGATCTTGGGCTTCGAGAACTCCACGCCCCACGCCGAGGCCTGACGGGACTCATCGATCACTTTCGCGACGTGGAGGAGGGCTTTGGAAGGAATGCAGCCTCTGTACAAGCACACTCCACCGGGATTCGGGGCGTCATCGATGAGAGTCACTCCCAACCCTAAATCCGCAGCGAGAAACGCCGCAGCGTAACCGCCCGGCCCGCCGCCGATGACAGCAACACGTTTGTTTGTATCAGCCATTTCATCATTCCTTAGTTGTATCTCTCGCTCTTCGCTCGCGACCAGCCCTCGAAGCAGCCCAGAGCGGACAATCGTCCGCATCGGACTCCCCCCAGCGGAATGAGATGTTCCGGGGCGACCCCCAGAGATTCCTCCCTCCGGAAAATTCTCGCGGCCGGCGGCGCTGACGGGCCGCTACTAGCCCTCCAAAGACAACAGGAAAGGGTTCTCGAAGGCTTCCGCCAGCCAGCGTAGGAATCGTGCGGCATCCGCTCCGTCGATCAGGCGATGGTCGTAGGACAGCGATAGTGGCAACATCAATCGTGGAACGAACTGGCCATCGACGAAGACAGGCTCCTTACGGCCCCGCGAGATTCCCAAAATCGCGACCTCCGGCCAGTTGACGATGGGTGTGAAGGCTGTTCCACCAATGCCGCCTAGGTTCGTAATGGTAAAAGTCCCCCCTTGCATGTCGGCAAGTCCCAGTTTCCGATTCCTAGCCTTCTCGGCTATTTCCGATAGCTCGACTGAAATCTCAACGATGTTCTTCTGGTCGACGTCACGAATCACCGGAACGAGGAGTCCGCGTTCGGTATCCACCGCAACACCGATATGGATGTATTTCTTTAGAACGATCTCTTCGTTTCCCATATCGACGGAGGCATTGAACTGCGGAAAGACCTTGAGCGCTGCCGCAACGAACTTGAGCGCGATGGCGGTCATGGTGAGTTTACCCTTCGACGCCTCGGCTTTGCCAGCGTATCGCTTGCGAAGTGTCTCTAGAACGGTGATGTCCGCGAGGTCGTGATTGGTAACATGGGGTGCTCGTCCAACTCTCGGTCAGATGCTCCGCTGTCTTGCGGCGCACGTTGCTCATGGGTTGCCGCTCGATGACGCCCCATTTCTCGAAATCCGGCAGCGAAGATTGCGGCCCTCCACTGTGAATCGGCCCACCTGCTTCGATTCGAGTAACGATCTGGCGAGCATGTTCCTTCACGTCCTCCATCACGATGCGTCCCCCGGGGCCCGTCCCCATGACATGGGTGATGTCCACGCCAAGCTCTCGGGCAATGCGGCGTACCGACGGGGCAGCAGGAACGACATCGCTAGAAAGCACTTCCGATGGTGTGACGACCGGAGTCACCCCGGAACCCGGAAGAGAGGGTGGTCGGGGAGGAGGAGTTCGTGACAGCTCTTCTTTCCGCTCGGGCTTTGGTGGTGCCGCGGTCGTTGGCGCCGCGACAGGTGTCGCTGTTCTCTCGGATTCTTCCGATTTCGCTACTGGAATCTGGGCCGTTTCCGACTCCTCAATGACCAAAATGACCTGACCGACATTGACCTTGTCGCCTTCCTTGACCTGAACCTCCTTGACTGTACCCCCAAAAGGAACAGGAACTTCGATGGTCGCTTTGTCAGTCTCGAGCTCCAGAACCGGCTGATCGACGGTCACAGCCTCACCAACGCCTACCAGAACTTTGAGCACATCGCCGGCTTCTACACCTTCACCGAGCTCCGGGAGTTTGAATTCTCTACTCATTGGTGCCTCCTCATGCTGTCGCGGGATCTATTTTCTCAGGATCGATCTCGAGATCTTTCATCGCCTTTTGAACGACCTTGGACTCCAACTGGCCTTCTTGAGCAAGAGAGTGGAGAGTAGCCAGCGCGATGTAGCGAGAATCCACTTCGAAGAAATCCCGAAGCTGGGACCGCCCCTCGCTTCGACCGAAACCATCCGTCCCCAAGGTGACCATGGGTTTTGGGCACCACCGACTCACCGTTTCTGCTAAGGCCTTCAGTAATCGGAAGCCGCCACAATGGGGCCGGCAGTATTTCCGAGACACTGCGTCACGTACGGCACCTTCGGCTTCTTGCCGGGATGGAGCATGTTCCACCGATGGGTAGCCATGCCCGTCACGGTAGAGCTCCTTGTAGCTGGTGACGCTCCAAACGTCCGCGGCGACACCGTAGTCATCAAGAAGCGTCCGTGCCTTGACGACCTCGTTCAAAATGGCACCGCTTCCCAGAAGCTGGGCTTTGAGCTTGCCCCGCTTCGTTCCCGACCCCTCGAGTTTGTAGATGCCCTCGGAGGATACCTTCCTCCGCGCCCTTCGGCATCGAGGGCATGGCGTAGTTCTCGTTCATGACCGTGACGTAGTAGAATATGCTCTCGCCTCGCTCGTACATCCGTCGGAGCCCGTCTCGTATGATGACGGCAATCTCGAAAGCGTAAGCGGGATCGTAGGCCACGAGGTTGGGGACCGGATAGGCAAGGATGTGACTGTTGCCATCTTGATGCTGCAGTCCTTCACCAGCCAGTGTCGTCCTACCCGAGGTCGCCTCCAATGAGAAAGCCCCTGGTGCGTGAGTCCGCCGCCGCCCAGATGAGATCTCCCACCCGCTGGAATCCGAACATGGAGTAGAAGATGAAAAACGGAATCATGTGGATGCCGTGGATCGCGTGCGCGGTGCCCGCCGCAATGAATGAAGACAAGCGAACCGGCCTCCGTGATACCCTCTTCGAGAATCTGACCGTCTTGAGCTTCTTTGTAGTAGAGGAGCGTGTCCCGATCGACCGGCTCGTAGAGTTGTCCCACGTGTGAATAAATACCGACTTGTCGAAACAACGCTTCCATACCGAACGTGCGCGCCTCGTCGGGCACAATGGGTACGATGCGTTTGCCGATATTCTTGTCACGCAGCAACTTGGAGAGAAGACGCACGAAACACCATCGTCGTCGAGGCGTCTCTGTCGGAGCCCTCGAAAAACTCCTTGAAATGGTCTTCATCGGGCGCGGGCATGGGCTCGCATTTGACGCTCCGCGAAGGAACATATCCACCGAGCGCGGCTCGTCTTTCCTGCAGGTACTGAATCTCCGGGCTGTCGTCATCGGGCCGATAAAAAGGTGCCTCAGACAAACTCGTCATCGGAGATGGGAATGCCGAGAAGCGGGAACGGAAATGGCGTAGCTCATCTTCGTTCATCTTCTTTTGCTGATGGGTGATGTTCTTCCCTTCACCGGCTTCACCCAGTCCCGTAACCTTTGACGGTCTTTGCCAGAACGACCGTGGGAGAGCCCCTGTGCTCCACCGCGGCTTTGAACGCCGTATAGACCTTTTGCGGGTCGTGACCACCCCAGCGCATCTTGCGAAGCTGCTCGTCGGAGAGATGCTTGACCATGTCGAGCAACTGGGGATGCGTACCGAAAAAGTGATTCCGAATGTAGTCTCCCGACTCGACGAAGTACTTCTGATACTCGCCGTCTACGACCTCGTTCATACGCCGTACGAGAAGACCATCGTGGTCTTTTGCGAGGAGAGGGTCCCAATCACTCCCCCAGATACATTTGACGACATTCCAGCCCGCGCCTCGAAAAGCAGCCTCGAGTTCTTGGATGATCTTGCTGTTGCCCCGCACCGGACCATCGAGACGCTGCAAGTTGCAGTTGATCACGAAGACCAGATTGTCCAACCTTGCCCGCGCCGCCAACGTGATCGCGCCGAGGGTCTCGGGCTCATCGGTCTCACCGTCGCCGAGAAAGGCCCAGATTCTGCGGCCACTCGTCGTCCTCAATCCCCGATCCTCGAGATACCGGTTGAAGCGGGCTTGATAGATGGCCATGAGACCTCCGAGTCCCATGGAGACGGTTGGAAACTGCCAAAAATCAGGCATCAACCAAGGATGAGGATAAGAGGAGAGTCCTCCGCTTGGGCGAAGCTCTCGCCGAAAGTCCTCCAACTGCTGGATACTCAACCGACCTTCCAGGAAAGCTCGCGCGTAAATCCCCGGAGCCGCATGACCTTGAAAGAAAACGATGTCACCGTCCTGCTCCTCATTTTGGGCTCGCAGAAAATGGTTGAACGCGACCTCGTACAACGTGGCCGCAGAAGCGTATGTCGAGATGTGCCCGCCGATACCTTCCAGCTCTCGATTGGCTCGCACGACCATCGCCATCGCGTTCCAACGGACCAGGCTCTTGACGCGCCTCTCTATATCTCGATTGCCAGGGTAAACGCTCTCTTCGCTCCAGGGAATCGTATTGATGTAGGGCGTGTTGGCAGTGAAGGGTACTTTGACACCGGCCCGTTGAGCATAGGTGTCGAGCTGTTCCAACAGTCGGACCACCCTCTCACGCCCACCATTCTGGAGCACCCACTCCAATGAGTACAGCCACTCCCTCGTTTCGGCGGATTCCAACGATTCTGGCCCGTTTGTGGTCTTGGATTCGGTGGACATAAAGCCTTTCCTCTTCTGCTAAGAATTCAAGAAATCAGGACATCGCGAAATCAAGAATCTAAAGATCTAAATTCAAAAGAAGCTAGTCGCGCGAAAAACCATCCCCATTCCTCAAGGTGGAAGGGACAGCCTTTTATTTTATGCTAAGTTGCCAGGAATCACCTTGATTTGTGGAACTGGATGGCGTTCTTTGTGTCTAATCCCTTTAGGAACAAATGATTTAGGTCGGTATCGCAACCACCAAAAACCCCTTGCTTCATTTTTTTTTGGTTTCCAGAACCATGAATGATACAATTAAATTAGTTATGTAGAGCAATTCCATTATAATGCGGGTGGGATTGACGGCCCGGCACGAGGCTGACCAGCGGTCGCGCTTGGGGTATTAAAGCGCGGAGACCTCGTTGCCGGGCCTTTTTTCTATGTGAGCGTTGCCACCATGACTGCCTTGATGGTGTGGAGACGATTCTCAGCTTGATCGAACACTTTCGAGTTGGGAGACTCGAAGACTTCTTCCGTGACCTCCATGTCGTGGACGCCGTCCGTGTGATGGGCGGGCAAACAGTGGAGAAAGATGGTGTCTGGCTTGCCGGTAGCTGCCATGAGCGCGGCGTTGACCTGGTAGGGCTTCAGCGAATCGACGCGGTCCCGAATACCAGGCTTGTCCTCTTCCCCCATGGAGACCCAAACATCCGTATAGATGGCATCGGCTTCCTTGACCGCCTTCTGAGGATCGGATTCTAGCTCGATAGTGGCTCCCGAGATTTGGGCCAGCCTGATGGCCTCGTCACGAAGCTGGGTCGTCGGAAGCAGGGACTCGGGTGCGCCGACTGTGAAGTTCAACCCCATGATAGCCGCACCGATGAGTAGCGTATTCGCGACGTTGTTGCGTCCGTCACCCACGTAGACGAGCTTACGGCCTCGAATGTCAGCGAAGGTCTCCTCGATGGTCATGAAATCGGCAAGCGCCTGGGTAGGGTGCCAATCGTCAGTAAGACCATTCCAGACCGGGACTCCCGCCCAGTTGGCAAGCTCTTCGACGACCCTTTGTTCGAAGCCCCTATATTGAATCCCATCGAACATACGCCCCAGCACCCGGGCCGTATCCGCCAAGGACTCTTTCTTGCCCATTTGAATATCGCTCCTACCAAGAAACTCGGCGTGGGCCCCCTCCTCAACGGCAGCAGCCGTGAATGCACAACGCGTCCGGGTGGAGGATTTCTCGAATATGAGGGCGATGTTCTTGTGCTCGAGCCTTCGCGGATACACTCCCGCCCGCTTGAGCGACTTGTAGTCCCTGGAGAGGTCGAGGAGGTACCGCAGCTCATCTTTCGAGAATTCGTGGAGTGTCAGGAAGCTTCGTCCCGTCAGTGTCATTGCCATTTCGTCTACCTCATAGAATCAGTGGTATCTTGATAGAGAACTCAAGTACTCAAGAATCCCGCAACCCATCTTGAAATAGGAACCCAAGTACTCAAGTACTCGAGAATCCCGTATTCCATTGCTCCAGATCGGAACTGGTCACCGATTACCGCCGCCACCGACAGCCTACTTCAATGGCCATCTTCTTCACTGCCAACCACCTACTTGCCCACCGCCTTCTTCTTCACTGGCTTCTGGCCTCTGGCCTCCCTGCCCCGCCTACCAATCCTCCGTGTTCGTCTGCGGGCTCTCATCAATCGTTGCTCCCTGCAACGCGTTGAAAATCAGCTTGTAGGTCCCGCGTGGCTGTGCCCGAAACTGAGGTCGAAAGCCGAATAGGACGACGTTGCCGGAGCCAACCTCGACTCTTACGACGGCTGCTTTACCGCTGATGTACCGTTCGGCGCCAAGCGCCCAACCGCTCATGAGAACGTCTTCCTTTGCGTAGCTCGCCACGATGTCCACAGGAGGAGCGGGGGCTTCCTTGATGTCTTCCTTTCCTCCTTCACCCATTGGTGAAATCTTGACGGTTTCGAAGGCACGGCTACTTTGAAATGAAGCTGCTACCTCCTCCTGCATTCCGTAGGCCAGAGGGTGAGAGACATCCACTTTTGTTCGAATCAGGGAACCGGGGATGAAGAACTGCTCCGACGAGACACCGGCAACGACGTTACGAACCGGCAAGCCAAGCTGGTTGATAACGAAGTCGCTCGCCTCATCGAAAGCGACCAACATGCCCCCTTGATCCACGTAACGTTTCAAGGCCATCGTCCCAGCGACGCCTAGGCCTCCCACGTACTCCTCGGGCATGATTCCCGGCGCGTGACCGCTCAGGATACGCGCAGCAGACTGGGAGGGTATGATGATAGCGTCGAGCTCGGCCAGGTCGACCGATCGGATGTCCTCGTCGTGGAGGCTCTTGAAATCGAACTCATAGTCCTCAAGGACCCATCGGGTCCAACCTTCATCCATATTCGCGACCCACGATTGATAGAGGCCGATCTTGGCCTGCTTCAATTCCGCGAGCTCGACCGGCGGCTTCTCACCAATCCCTACAAAATCGAGGCCCATTTCCTTCGAAAGTGCCTCGACCTGCTTCTTCGTGTTTTTCCCGTTGGCCTTGATGACGACCGCCCCAGCATCGAAATCCCGGCCGCCTGCGCTCAATGATTCGCGGGCCCAGAAAACCTGCGCCTTGTTCTTGAGCAAGCGGTTGACCGCCCGAACGGTGGCGTTTGGCTTGTGAGAGACAACGAAGCCAAATGTAGTATTCCCCTCGACCGCTCCCGCCGTCGGTGAAACCTTCCCGGTGATTTTCTCCAAGCTGGCATCGAATGAGGCATCGACACGGGCGACCGCGACTCCCATCTGCCAGGGTAGGGTCCAGCCGGCAAGGTCGTATGGCGTCTCCGGGGGTCCGCCTGGATACTGACGGCGATCCGGATACTCTTGTTTTTCCATCAGATCAACGACGTATGGTCGAAACGCCTGCGCCGCGTGAATGACGAAGGAGTCGGCGGGATAGCTCTTGCCCCCAGCCTCGAAACCGGCCGCAGCTCTACTCACTTCCACACCGCTTTGCATCAGTATGTTGACCAAATTGACGGCCTCACCGGCGTCCCATTGATCAGCGGGAATCACGTAGGCAAAAGGATCGGATTGACCCTTCTCGATGGAATCTCGCCCCATTTGATAGACGTTGGTGAGCCATTGTTGTCTCAAGTTGGATCCGATATCCAAGACGGCCATTGAGGCTTCCAACGCATAGTTGACAGCGTCCTTCAGGTGAGACTCCCCGCCCTGCCAAGGCAGAGGATAGAAGATGTTAGTGCCACTGGTGGGATGATTCGACCCTCGTCGAGAGCGGCCGATGAACTTCGGCATCTTCTCTGGGTCGTAGAAACGAGGCGTGGGAGTTGCGTGAGATGTTTCCGTCAAGATGCCGACCATGTTGTGGTAGTAGGGAACCGTCCGCATGCCGCCGTTCCACCACATGCTGTAGGTTGTATCCGAGGCGAAGCCGCCCATGTTCTTCATCGCCAATCGATTCGCCATAGCACTGCCGACAATGTTCACTCCAGTGGTCACGCCGGGATGAATTCGTGGATTCACCGGATCATTGAAGGGAGGTACAAAGATGCGGGCCCAAGCCGGACCGGTCTGGTGGTGGTTGTAGACGATCTGCGGGTACCATTCGTTATAGATCGCCTGGGAGACCGCTTTCGTTTCCGGCATGTTGTTCATGAACCAATCCCGGTTGTTGTCGTGGCCTACATAGTGGTGATAGAGCCACGGCGGCCGGCTCGTTTCGTACGGTGTTCCCAGGTTCTTTCGGTACCAATCGGTAACAATGTCCAGGCCGTCGGGATTCATGTTGGGCATAAGGAGGAGGATCACGTTGTCACGGATCTTCTGCATCTCCGGCGTTTCTTCCGTGGCAACACGATGAGCGAGGAGCGGCATCATCTGTCCCGGCGCGATCTCCGTACCATGAAGACCGGCATCGATCCAAATGATCGCCTTGCCTTCCTCGGCGTTGCGCTCGGCCGTCTCCTGGTCGATACCTGCTCGAGCCAACTGCTCACTGATGGAACGCCAGTGCTCGAGACGCTCCAAATTCTCCTCACTCGAGATGAAGAGCAAGAGCATTGGACGGCCGAGGGCTGTTTTTCCGATCTCTTTAACCTGCACTCGGTCGCTTTCTCTAGCGAGACGCTGGAAGTACTCCTGCATTTGCTTCCAATCGGCCAGTTTGTAATCGGCTCCCGGCTCGAAGCCAAACACCTCCGATGGCTGGGGCACTTCAGCAATTGCCGATACCGGTACCGCGGCAAGGACGACGGCGCACGAAATGAGAATTGCGAGCTTGTTGTAACTCATCCGAAGGCTGGGTGTCATTTCTCCCCCTTGAGGTTGTGTCGTCGGTTGCAACCTATCGAAATCATGCAAAACGAAGCGATATATTTGAACTGAGACGGGCCCATGATGCAAACAGCACTCTTTCTCCTTTCTCGGCCCTCCTGATAGACTCTGACACCCAAGTGGTCCGAGAGAGCAGTCATATCAACACCTTCACACCTTTCGGAGGTTGGAATCATGAGAACAAAACCTGTCCCGCGGGTGCGCATTGCCACGACGATCCTCGCCTTTTCCACCACCTATTCACTGGTGCTGGCCCAAGAACGAAGCCTCAGGTCGAAAGACCTTGGCGGACTCGAGCTTAGAAACATCGGTCCCGCCACTATGAGCGGACGCATCGTGGATTTGGCTGTCGTCGAATCGGACATCTACACCGCGTTTTGGCCCACGCCGGCGATATGGTCTTTCGCGGCGAAAACCCGCCGGCCGGTGCCATCATCGATTACTGGCTCGGCGAATCGGTGGAGGAAATTTCCCTAACCGTCGTCGATGGAAGAGGAAACGAAATCCAGAAACTCGAGCCCACAAACGAGCCTGGTATCAACCGAGTTGTGTGGAATCTACGGCACCGAGCGCTTCCCGATCCGGCGGGCGCCGACCCCAACCCGACCGGCAGAGCCCCAAGGGGTCCGAAAGGCCCCCTCGTCACGCCGGGCCAGTACAGCGTTCGACTAGCGGCCCGCGGCCGAACAGAGGAGCAAAGAGTGGAGGTCCGCGAAGATCCACGTATCGAGGTCACCGAGGACGAGCGACAAATCTGGACCGCGGCACTTCACGAGATTGGGAGGATGTATACCGCGGCTAACGTTCTGGCGACTCGGGTCATGGAGATCGATGCAAGGCTGGAGAAGATGGATGACCCACCGCAGGAGGCCAAGGACCAGGCCGCAGAGCTTCACAAGCTGACCTTCGAGCTCCGCCGTCGACTCCACACGCTTTACGGCGATGTGGACGGCTGGACCGGTCGACCTACCGAAGAGCAAGGGGCGCAGATGGACTATCTCGCCAGAGCGGCCGCAGAGCTAGAGCATCGCGTCTCGGCTTTGACCCACGCTCAATAAGCGCACATCTATGTTGGGGTGAAGGTTCCACGCACCTTCACCCCTCGATAGAACAAACCCTCTACGAGCCTGAAGGCTTGATGTTCTGATTCATACGGAACAGGTTGTCGGGATCATATTTGTCCTTGGTCTCGACGAGACGGTCCCATACTTTCGGAGTGTAGGCGGCTTTAATCCTGTCCTCGCCTTCTTCACTCAAGAAGTTCACGTACACTCCCTGAGCAAACTCCTGAGTGGCACCATGGAGCGCCCTCGCCCAAGTGATGCACTTCTCATCGTCTTTGGCGTTCTGCCAACGCGTGTGCACGTTGAGAAGGAAAGGGGTTTTGCGGTGCGCGAACGCCGTACCGTCGCCATTGACGCGGCTAGGGGCACCTTCCATATGAGGAATGAACACCTCGCATTCCTCGCTCGGCATCTTGCCCGCGTACTCCAGGATCTGATCGATGCAAGGATCCGAAAGGTCCTTGAGGTGGTGGGACTTCCAGTAGTTGCGCGCCCCATGGACCAAGAGGCCGTCGAAGATGGAGTTCCAAACGACCCAAGGGTGCATGCCGAGGGCTTCGCCTTCTTGCTTGGAGAAGTCGCGGACCGGTTGGAGCATCTTCTCACCTTCGGAGGCCTCTCCAAGCCAGACAAAACCCAGGACCACGACCATCTTGCCGTGTACTTCCTGGGGTAGAAACGGCAACGGTGGGGCGTGACGGATGACCGTCCAGATGGTCATCTCGTCCGGAAGAGTACGGACGTATTCGCGGTGGAACTGCAGGTACTTCTTGGCGTCCTCGAATTTCTTGACGATGAAACCCGAGTAGACATCGTTGCCGATCTCCGCGCAGCTAAACTCGAAAGAAGTTACGATGCCGAAATTACCTCCCCCACCACGGATACCCCAAAAGAGGTCCCGATTCTCGTCGGCACTAGCCGTGAGGAGCTCACCGGAGGCCGTGACCACTTGGGCCGAGAGCAAATTATCAATCGACAAACCGTGCTTACGACTAATCCAGCCGAAGCCGCCACCCGTCGTCAAGCCGCCGACTCCTGTGTGAGATACGATACCCGCGGAGACGGCCAACCCGTGGAGTTGAGTTTCATAGTCGACATCTCCCAAGAGACATCCGCCGTCGACACGGACGGTCTTTTTCTGTGGGTCCACGTTGACACGCCGCATAAGGGACAAATCGATCATCATGCCCTCGTCGCATACCGCCGTCCCAGCGGAGTTGTGCCCGCCGCCCTTCACGGCAAGCAGAAGTTTGTTGTCTCGGGCGAAGTTCACACTCTGGATGACATCGCTCGTGCCGACGCACCGCGCAATGATGGTCGGCTTGCGATCGAACATACCGTTCCAAATTTTCCGGGCATCGTCGTAGCCCGGCTCCCCCGGGAGTAAGATCTCTCCCCGAAATTTGGTCTTGAGCTCTTCTATAGCTTCAGCCTTCAGTTGCATTGTTTTTTTCTCCTTTTCTGACTTCATGACATATCGCAGCTCGCGTGAGCACCTCGCCAACCTCGGCGGCCATGGATCGGTGCCACTGACGGAGGCGGACGCTGGGCATACTATTCCGTGCCCCAAGGCGGCGCACCAAAGCACACCGGAGTTTGGAGGTTGAGCTCAACCCCAAAGCCGGAGGTCTCTTGAATTGTTGGACTAGTCGAGATGGCTCGCCATGCCACTGGCCCGAGCCGTTCTGAGGACCCGCCATTGGCCTCTAGTAGACTATATACGTAAATCGCCTCAGAACACCGCCACGTCAGAAAAAAAACCCGAAAAGAAGTGGAATTTCAGCCCGCCGCTAGAAGGGTCGCATCTTCTTGGACTTCTTATAGGCCTTTCGGATAGCCTTCCACTTCTTCCTCTCGGCGCGTTCTGCCCCCTCGTCTTGCTTTCTGACCAAGTATTGCAGCTCCCTTTGGAGGTTTTGGTAGTTGGCCAGCCGCTCTGGCGCCAATCGACGGGCTTCGACGGCTTCGACAACGGCACACCCAGGCTCGCTTTGGTGTGTACAGTCGTGGAATCGACAATCAGTCGCCAGGTCCTCAATGTCTTCAAAGGACGTCTGAAGACCGCCCTCGGAACCCCACAATTGGACCTCGCGGATCCCGGGATTGTCGATGAGAAGCCCACCCCCGGGAAGTCTGAACATCTGACGATGAGTGGTGGTGTGGCGGCCCCTATCGTCTCCGGCACGTACGTCGCTCGTTCTGATTTGCTCGCTGCCTAGAAGTCGATTGATGAGAGTCGATTTGCCGACGCCCGAGGAACCAACGAGAGCCACGGTCTCACCTCTTCGAAGGAATGTCTCGAGCTGAGCCAAACCACGACTCTCGAGAGCACTCAGTTTTACGACGGGCACACCTGGAGCAACAGCTTCCACCTCGCGACGACGTGCCTCCGGGTCGGCGGCCAAGTCCTCCTTGTTAAGGACGATGACCGGCAAAACGCCTCCTTCCCAGGCCGTGGTGAGGAGTCGCTCTATCCGCCTCAAGCTGAAATCGCCGTCCAGCCCCATGACCACAAAAACCGTATCGACATTGGCGGCAACGACTTGCTCTTCGGTCCGCGCTCCCGCCACCTTGCGAGATATCTTCGTCTTCCGAGGAAGAACCTGTTGGATGCGCGCCATGGATGAGGTTGCGTCGACGCGACATGCCACCCAGTCACCCACGACAGGGAATTGACTGGCATCATCCGTCAAATGACGCAGACGCCCTGTGGTGGAGGCCTCGATTTCCGCCTCGCCTACTTGAAGGCGGTAGACCCCGCGATGGACTAGCGTAATCCGCCCGGGACAGAGGCCCGCTTCTCGGTATTCATCGTAGTGCTGGGAGAAAAAATCCGACCAGCCGTAGTCTTCCAAGCTCATTGACTGTTCAATCTCCACCTCAACGGGGGGGTGCGCTGACTTAGCGTGAGCGCCCCGACCGGCGCCGTCGAGCCGTCACCGCCCATCGAGTCAAGCCTGTCATATCGTCGACTCCAAAACGAGGTCATGATTCTCGTTTTTGCTTTCATGCCGAAGTAGACAGAAACTGATTGGCAGGGCGTATGGCAACACCCATATCGCCCAAATGAAAGGAAAGAAGTGGCTGGTCAAACAATCATAAGCTGGAGAAAGTATGGCACGGCAGGAGACGCTCTGGCAAGTCCATGACTTACCTGCCACGACGAGCCGTCTCCCGGCGACGGTTTCCGCATTTCGGTTGTGACCGGCTCTGGGCAGGTGGAGTGCAGAGGCGGTGAAGACACCCGTCACCAGACGGCCTTTATTGCCGAGGCAACTAGAAGAGTTTCTTCGGGTACTGACCCTTTTCTACAAGACTCCGGATGGCATCGATGACGAAGGGCTTGTCTTCTTTGTAGGTGATCCCATACCACGCGCTCCTCGTCGGAAGCACCTCGACCGTTGCGAGGCGTTGAGAAATCAAACCGTCAATGACGGTAGGTATGAAGAACTCGGCCTTGGGATTGGCGAAGTTTTCTTTCAGAAATGCCGCGAAGTGCTCGTGCAAATGTGGAAACAATGATGGTGTAAACCCCCAAAAATTCATGGAGACCACTTCGTCACCTGAAAGCGGGTGACTGGAGCCATCCTCATCAACATACGTAGCGCCACCGCCCGCTTTGATGATCTTGGTGCGCTCCTCGACGCGAACGAGCCTGCCGCGCTCGTCGCACTCGCAGACACCCCGAGCCACGTAACCATGATCGGAAAGCGTGTCACGAAGTGTAAACCCGACCATGGCATAATCTGTGCCTCCCTCGCTTTGCCGCGCCAGGTAATCGCCCATCAATCGAAAAGCGCTGACGCCGTAGTAGTCGTCGGCATTGATGACCGCAAAAGGCTCCTCGATCACTTCTTCGGTCACGAGCGTTGCGTGCGCGGTACCCCAGGGCTTGGTCCGTTCCGCCGGCACCGAATAGCCAGATGGGAGCCGATCGAGCTCTTGAAAGACGTACCGCAGTTCGGCCTGCCCCTCGTATTTTCGACCCACAATCTCCTTGAAATCAGTCTCGATGTCACGACGGATGACAAAGACGATCTTCCCAAATCCGGCACGCAGCGCATCGTAGACCGAATAGTCCAAAACGACCTCGCCGTTCGGGCCGACGGAGTCGATTTGTTTGAGCCCGCCGTAACGGCTTCCAATCCCAGCGGCAAGAACGAGCAGCGTCGGTTTCATATTCCTCATTCTGATTTCTCGAGTTCTCGAGTTCTCGAGTTCTTGACTTCTTGAGCTCCGGCGCCCAAGTTATCCGCCGGGCGCCTTACCTCACCTTCGCAATAACAAGCGTCGCATCATCCGCCAGGGGTGCTCCTCCGGTGAATCGAGTGACACTCCAGAGCAGGCGTTCTCTGATCTCATCCACGCTGCGATGCGCGTTCTCGACCAAGTCTCGCTCGAGCCTCACGTTGCCGAACTCTTGGTCCTGCGGGCTCATGGCTTCCGTGATTCCATCCGTGTAGAACAGCAGCAGGTCCTCCGAGCCAAACGAGAATGTCATTTCCTCCAACAGATTGCCGAAGTCGGGGTTCTTCGTCATTCCAATACCCATGCCCTTCGGGTTCAGCCATGAGACGGTGCCGTTAGCCGCATTGAAGTGTAAGGGGTGGTTGTGTCCGGCCCGAGCCAGCAAGAGCCGGTCGTTCGAGAAATCCATCATACCGACCACGGCAGTAATGAAATAGTCCCTTCGGATCTTCTCACAGAAGACATCGTTCATCTCGACGAGCATCTCTTTGGGCCCAAGACGTGTCTTGCCTAGAAGCTCGAAGAGCGCCTGTAGTTTCATCGCGTAAAGCGCCGCCGGCATACCCTTACCCGAGACGTCGCCGACGATCAGTGTAAAACGACTCTCATCCACCACGGCAAAATCGTAATAGTCTCCGCCCACTTCTCGAGCGGGCTGGTAGTGACTCGATAACATGAGTCGTTCCATCTGGGGCTTCATTTTCGGCTGCAAACTCATTTGAATGGAGCGGGCAATCTCCAGCTCCCCTCGCGCGAGGAGTTTGTCCGCGAGCTCGAGAGCCAAGAGAAGGTTCAAGATGACGAAAGTAACGGCCATCATCAACCAACTCCCCTCATACAAGCCCCACAAGAATGAGATCAGAGCGACCACATAGAACAGGCGACGCGCCGGCGTCAGCTTCATCAGAAAACTGAGGAAGATATTCTTGGCGACGACGAGACCTCTTTCGAGTTTCTTGTCGCCGGAGAGCTTTTCCTTGGGGCCCTTCTTCTGGTCGCGGCCGTAGAAATCGTAGGCTTGGACGGTTTCTCTCTTCAGAAAGGACTCGATCTCCTTGGAGCTCATCCCATCGCCATAGGTCTTTAGCAAACCGTACGGCTTGGATTTCTCGACTTCTTTTTGAAATTGCTCAGCCTTCCTCTTCAGATTGTCGAGGTAGGCCTGTAGATCCTTGGCCACTTACATATATCCAAGAGATGTTCTCGCAATATCGACACAAATAGCTGTCGCGGTACACACAGCCTCGCTCTATGACTCACCGGATTAGACGTTGATGACGTCGAAGAAGTTCGATCTCACCGGCCTCACTGATGCGAGTCGCCGTCGCATGGCACATACCTGACATTGTCGCTCACTTTGAACTTTTACATCATCCGCTTTCGCCACTGCAAGGCCCTCGTCGAGCATTGTCTCCCTCGCTTGAAGCGAATAGAATGTCGCCGGCCAACAATCGTCTTTTTCCTTATCCGGCGGATGAGGTCAGAAAGGTCCTCGAAATGGAACGGATCCACTCCCTAGCAGCAAGAATCGAAACCATGCCTCGGACTCGACTCGCTCACCTTCCCACTCCTTTGGAAGAGATGAAGCAGCTCTCCCAAAAACTGGGGCTTCGAGTGTTCTTCAAAAGGGACGACCAAACCGGCTTGGCTTTCGGAGGCAACAAGGCTCGCAAGCTGGAGTACATCATGGCCGATGCACTCTCGAAGCAGGCCGACACAATCATCACATGGGCAGGCGTACAGTCCAATTGGTGCCGGCAAACCGCTGCAGCGGCGAAGAAACTGGGCCTCCGACCCGTTCTCATTCTCTTCACGAGACCCGGCCTACCCTCCGAGTACGACGGCAACCTCCTTCTAGACTCCGTCTTCGATTCGGACATCCGACTCGTGGAAAAGCAAGAAGACCAGAAGATGATGGAGTACGAAGGTGTCAAGGAAGTCGTCGATGCCGTCGCGGAGGAATTCCGGAAAGAAGGCCACCGACCCTACATAGCTCCCATTGGAGGCTCTTTGCCGGAAGCTTCAATGGAAGAGCCTTGGGGAGCCATCGGTTATTTGAACGGCTTCGTCGAGTTATCCGAACAAACCGCCTCCCAAGGAATCCGCGTCGATGCCGTGGTCTTCGCGACCGGCTCCGGTTCGACCCAAGGCGGACTCTTGGTGGGTGCCAAGCTGGTTTCGCCCGGCACCAGAATCGTGGGTATCAGCGTTTCTGAGACTCAGGAGACCATGACCGCCTACGTGCGGAAAATCTCAGAGAAAACGATGGATCTTCTGGAAGAGCCACGATCGATTTCGGATGATGACATCATCGTCTTCGACGATTACTTGAGGGAAGGATACGGTATTCTCGACCAGAAAGTGGTAGATGCGATCCGACTCGTCGCACAAACAGAGGGAGTTCTTCTCGATCCGGTCTATACCGGCAAAGCCATGTCTGGTTTTCTCGACCTGGTCGAAAAGGGATATTTCGACAAAGGAGCCAATGTCGTATTCCTTCACAGCGGAGGGACACCAGCTTTGTTTCCGTATCGAAAGGAATTACGTGAGTTCATGGAGGAGAGAGGATAAGGGAGGTAACCAATGCTCCGGAAAATTCAAGTTCTCATACTCACAGCAATCGTTTTTGGATGGTCCGTCCGGGCCATGGGCCAAGCCGCCTCGCCGGATCCGGACACGCAACGGCCCATCGAAGCCTTGGATACGGTATTCATCGAAGAAATGACCTGGATGGAGATTCGCGACGCCCTCGACTCCGGGAAGACCACGCTCATCGTGTCTACCGGCGGTGTCGAGCAGAACGGCCCCTACCTCGCGACCGGAAAACACAACTTTATTTTGCAGGCCACCACCGAGGCTATCGCTCGAAAGCTCGGCAACGCACTGGTCGCTCCCATCATCAAGCTGGTTCCTGAGGGAGAACACTCGCCGCCTAGTGGTCACATGCGCTACCCCGGAACCATCAGCCTACGCGAGGAGACATTCAAAGCAGTCCTCGAAGATGTATGCACGAGCTTCAAGGTACACGGCTTCAAAGACATCGTACTCATCGGCGACAGTGGAGGAAATCAAGACGGTATGAAGGAAGTGGCGGAGAAGCTCAACGCGAAGTGGGGAAACGGCAAGACTCGCGTCCATTTCATACCGGAGTACTACAACTTTCCCGACGTCACGATTTGGTTGGAAGAGCAAGGCGTCAAGCAGGTGGATGAAGGCCTTCACGACGATTACGGCATGGCAGCCACCATCATAAACGTTGACCCACGGATGATCCGCATGGAGCAGCGTATCGATAAAGGTCTTTTTCGGATCAACGGCGTCGAGCTCAGCCCCGCTGAAAAAACCATGGAAATGGGGAAAAAGCTCATCGACTGGAGGGCTGGTGTCGCGGTGAAGGCAATCCAGAAGTCGATCGCCGGCTCCGATAGTTGAACCGACCCTCGGCTCTAGCCGGGGGGGCGCCAGCCACGCCCGAAGGGAACACATCAGGGCGGTCAAGGGCTGGCCGGCAAGAGCCTGCGAGAATTCATTGAGGAGCAAAGAATCAAGGGGAAGCAGTACGAAGGCGGAATGGCCTTCCTACTTCAGCAACTCGAGTAACTCTTCCCTATAAACAAATAGAGCGGGGGTCCCGCCCGTATGCAGAAACACGACCCCATCGTCTTTCTTGAAATAACCTTTCTCGATGAGATCCAAGGTCCCAGCCATCGCTTTGCCGGTGTACACGGGATCGAGCAAGATGCCTTCTTTCCGGGCCATGAGCGCGATGGCATCTGCGTGAGAAGAGTCGAGCTTTCCATACCCCTCGCCAATGTAATCATCGAAGACGATGATGTCGTCAGCTCGAAAGCTCAGATCAAGATCTAGGGCTCTTGCTGTCTGATTCGCGATTTCCGCCACGCTCGATTGAACCGCCGTCTTTCTTCCGGAGATGCTGATCCCCACGATGTTCACATGAGGTGCGAGGGCCTGGGCACCCACCACCAAACCGGCTTGCGTACCGCCCGAACCCGTGGCCAACACGACATGATTCATCTCGAATCCTTTTTTCTGAGCCTGCCCGTACAACTCAGAGAAGGCGGCCGCATAGGCGATCGCGCCCAGAGGCTCGGTCATCGAGCCTCCGACACTCGACCCTCCCACCGAGACGACGTAAGGGCGGCGCCCCGCTGCTTTCTCCTCACTGGCAATCCTTTCAGCCGTCGAGGCCCTATCGTTGCCGGGCTCGATGAGGCGAACGTCGGCTTCCATGAGGTAATCCAAGAGATAGTTCCCGCCGTAGGCGACCGGACCAGGCTCTGCTTTACCCAGCACGAGAATGGGCATCACGCCCAACTTCCTAGCGGCCGCAGCCGTCTGACGACACCAATTAGACTGAACGCCGCCCCAGGTAATGATGGAGTCGGACCTCTTGGCCAGGACGTCCGCCATGATGAACTGGAGCTTGCGGGCCTTGTTGCCACCAAAGGCCAAGCCGGTTTGGTCGTCCCGCTTGACGTAAAGACGTGTGCCACCGAGTTGGGCGGTCAAGGTCTTCAACTCTTCCAGAGGCGTCGGCAAATGGGCTAACTCGATCTGTTCGAATCGCCCCAATGACGCCTCGAAGTCACTGGCGGTGTCCGCCCTATCGCCTCCCAATGCCAGGAAAGTACCACCGAGAACGACGACGGCCAGCAGCATCCTTTTCATAATCCAGCTCCTAGATTGCGGTAACCTAGATCGAAGACACCTTTCCATGCAACATGGTGTTTTTGCATTGTCTGAGATAACCTTGTTCAAAGCTCTGCTTCAACAAAAATGGAGTTTCCGAGGGATCTTAAGAAATGGTGACACTCGAAGGACCGAGTCGCTTTAGCTGGATACTACCGGGTCAGCTTGCCGGTAGTGGACGGCCGGGACGATATTCCCCTCTCGAGCGAGATTTGGCATTCCTTCGACAAAAAGGGATAGACGTCATCATTTCGCTTCTCGAGAGTACGCTGAACCTTGAGGAGTATGTCGGGGCGGGTTTCGATACGCACCATTTCCCGGTGGAAGATTTTACCGCCCCCACACTGGACCAGACCGCTGATGCATGCGGCATCATCGAGACCTCCATCGCAGGTGGAAACGGGGTCCTCGTTCATTGCAACGCTGGGATCGGCCGGACGGGCACCTTATTGGCCTGTTTCCTCGCTCACCAAGGCGCCGAGCCCGAGGCTGCGGTCCGACGTATCCGGACCGAACGACCCATGTCGCTCGAGACCAGAGATCAGATCATCATTGTGACCAAGTACTATGCATGGAAACAAAGCGCTCGTGGGTAACGTGAGCGCCCAACGCGATAACCCTCCAGCCAGCAAACATCCCCGCGAAGTGGCTGTCGAATCAGAGACTACGGTCCGTCTTGACGCTCGACGGATCGACGGATCGGAAAAAGCTTACGACGACAGGGATGCCAGCTTGAGAAGTGCCGCACCCCGCTTCGGTCTCGTCGATGTCGGACTACTTGCCACCGTTTTGATCTGGTCGGTGAACTTCAGTGTCGTCAAAGCCACCCTTCTTCATCTGCCTCCTTTGGTTTTCAATACCTTTCGCCTCGTAGGTGCCACTTTGCTGCTCCTCGGTTTCGCTCGTTTCGCCGCCAAGCGTAGGTGGACCGGCAGCGATTTGACCCGTCTTCTTCTGGTAAGCCTGGTCGGCCATACGGCATACCAACTCCTATTCATTTCAGGCATCAATGTCACCACAGCCTCCAACTCGGCACTGCTGCTCGGCATGACGCCCGTTGCCGTCGGGGTCTTGGGAGCGGTGTCCCGAGTCGAGAGTGTGAGTCAGCGCTCGTGGGCGGGCATTGCACTCACCTTGTTGGGGGGCTATTTCGTCATGGGCTCCTCGAACGATGGAGGTGGGAGCCTCAAAGGAGACCTTCTCGTTCTCGCAGCCACTTTGTGCTGGTCGGCCTATACCGTCGCCGGCAAATCGCTCGTGGAGAAACACGGCGCCGTGACGGTCACTGCCTACTCGATGCTGATAGGCACGCTGTTTTTCTTGCCCGTAAGCTTGCCAGCCCTCGCCAGAAACTCCTTACAGGCCGCTCCTTGGACGGCGTGGGCTGGGACGGCTTTCTCGTGCGTTTTTGCGATGGTCTTCGCTTACCTTTTTTGGTTTATCGGCGTTCAGCGAGTTGGACCGACCCGCACGGCCATTTACTCCAACATCACGCCTGCCATGGCCATGTTCGTCTCATGGCTGTTTTTGGGGGAGTATATCCATCCGCTCCAACTCGTCGGCGCGGCCGTGATCTTTCTTGGAGTTCACTTGGTGCGTGGCTCCCCAGCGACTCGGTCTTGACCTTCCTTGCTGAGAGTCGGTAGCATAGCTATTACCTCCCTTGGATTGGGCGTTTGATGAAGAACATCCTTTTATGGACCGATCGCAGCGGTTGGCTCTCGCGCGAGAGCTATCCGGAGATCTATCGCCGGTTCGAAGTAACTCCGCTCGATCCCGATACAACGGGGGAACTGAGCTCGCCGCTCATCGTGGATGACATCATCCTCAGAGAGAAGACCGAAGCCGTTCGCAGATTGGCTCGAGACTCCCGTCCGTTTGATCTACCCGTGATCGTCACCGGGAACAGCCAAAAAGACGGCGAGTGGGACGACGATGACCTAGTATTCGACGTCCTTTCGGAAACCCCAGCGGAAACGGAGCTTTTACGATCCGTCCGAAAAGCATCACATCTCTTGGAGTCTGAGCAACGACTTCTAGAGTCCCAAGCGGCAGCCGAGCAAAGGGCGCGGGAGTTGGAGCAGCTCCACGCGATCGGTGTCGCCCTCTCTGCGGAGAGAGACCACGATCGTCTCCTTACCCTCATTCTCAGCAAGAGCCGCGAGATCACGAAGGCGGATGCCGGCAGCCTCTTCCTGATGGAGAGCATCGACGAGCCAATTGGCCCCGAGGACAAGAAAGGAGACCAGAGCCGGGTAACCAGCCGTTGGCTCGTTTTCCGTCTGGCTCAAAATGACTCGCGGGAGTTCAAGTTTCACGAAGAAATCCTCGAGGTCACCCCGGCGAGCATTGCCGGTTATGTTGCTCTCACCCGCAAGACCCTGATGATCGAAGACGCATACGATATCCCCGAAGATCAACCATTCACGTTCAATCGTCACTACGATGAAACCACCGGATATCGCTGCTGTTCCATGTTGGTCGTTCCCATGCAGAACCGAGAGGGAGAGACCATCGGTGTTCTGCAGCTCATCAACAAGAAACGGGATGCCGACGAACGACTGACGACTCCCGAGTGCATCCAAAAAGAGGTTCTCCCCTTCACTACGACCGACGAGCAACTCTTGTGCTCCTTGGCGAGCCAAGCAGCCATCGCGGTCGAAAACAACGCGCTCTATCAGAGAATCGAAACATTATTCGCCAACTTCGTGGAGGCTTCGGTAGTCGCCATCGAAAGTCGAGATCCCGTGACAAAAGGCCACTCGCGAAGAGTGGCCCGCATGACCGTGGAGTTGGCACGCATTACCAACGAGGCCGAATTCGGCACCTATCGCGACTTCAGGTTGAGCGACGACCAAATCCGAGAGCTGAAGTACGCATCTCTCCTCCATGACTTCGGCAAAGTGGGCGTCAAGGAAAACGTCCTCCAAAAGGAGAACAAACTTCTGAGCGGCAAGCTCGGCGAGGTAAGGGAACGTTTCAACACCATCCGCCGGACCATCGAAGTCCAGCACCTCCGTCGCCTTCTCGACCGGCTCCTTCGAGGCGGGGAAATAACGGAAGCGGAGATCCAACAACTGGACGAAGAGCTCAAACGGAAGTGGGGCGACGTCGACCGCGCGTGGGCGCAAATCATCGGCGCCAATCAGCCTTCCGTAGTCCATTCCTCCGGTTTCGAAGGACTTCAAGAGTTGGGACAACTCCAGTTTCCCGATCTGGATGGCCGCGTCCGGCCTTACCTGGAGCCCCAAGAATTGACCGCACTCAGAATCACGAAAGGTACGCTAACGAGGCACGAGCGGCTTCAAATCAATGAGCATGTAGCGCACACTTACGATTTCCTTTCCAAGATCCCTTGGACAAGGGACCTGCAAGGCATTCCCAAAATCGCACGAGGTCACCACGAAAAGCTCGACGGCAGTGGTTATCCGCACCATCTGATATCAGAAGAGATTCCGCCTCAAACCCGCATGATGACCATCTCCGATATTTTCGACGCCCTGGCCGCGCAAGATCGGCCCTACAAACCCAGGGTACCCACCGAGGCTACCCTGGATATCCTCCGGGAGGAGGCGGAAATCGGACAACTCGACAAGGATCTCCTCGAGCTGTTCATAGAAGGCAAGGTCTACCGACTAGTCACCCATACTTCCTAAGTTCCTCTCACTCCGTGCGATCGCTATCCACAAAACACTGAGCATTGCGAGCCAATATGACCATATAATCCACATTGGCCCACTTGACAAATGGCATAATACGCCATATCTTCTTATTGGTATGGTCCAATTAGGCGATTTCAACATCAATCTAGACCGCGATGCGCCGATGCCGCTTTACCAGCAACTTCGAAATCAAATCGCTCACCTTATCGCCGAAAGAAAACTTACGCACGGTACACGGCTGCCGGCGCGGAGGGATCTGGCGGAGGTCCTCGGCGTGAACCGGGCGACGATCGCGAATGCCTACGATCGTCTCGTGGCTGACGGCATGGCACGCTCGCATGTAGGGCAAGGTACCTTCGTGGTAGATGCATCCCGGTCTAGGACATCCACCACGAGCTTTAGGTGGCCCCTTTCAAGGGCCATGGAGGCGGTGACCCGCTTTGGCCAACCGCCGAGACCTCGTACAGAACATCCGAACCCTATCGATTTCGCCTCCCTCGTTCCCGATGAAGAGCTATTTCCCATCGAGCCCTTTCGTGAGGTGCTCGACACCGTGCTTCGACACGATGCGAAACAGCTCCTCCAATACGGTCCCGCCGCTGGTTACGGACCGCTCAGAGACTACATTGCGAGCCGTCTCGCCGAACGCGGAGTAAGCGTATCTGCCAGTGACGTTCAAGTCGTCAACGGCTCTCAACAAGGCATGGATCTCGTCTTCCGTACTCTCGTCGATCCCAGCGATGCGGTGGCAGTGGAAAGCCCTACCTACTCCGCTGTGCTCCCGGTACTCGCTCAGTATCAAGCCCGCATTCAGGAGATTCCCATGACGCCTCGCGGCATGGACCTCGAGGCTCTCGAGGCTGTCCTTCGACGCGGGCCGGTCAAGCTCCTGTACACAATGCCCACCTTTCACAACCCGACCGGTATCACGACCGACCTCGAGTCCCGAAAGTCACTGATCGCTCTAGCCGAGCGACATCGGGTCCCCATCATCGAAGATGACTTCGAGTCGGACCTCCGATTCGATGGGGAGCCACTGCCACCATTGAAGGCACTCGACCCAACGGGTCTCGTTCTCTACTTGGGCACCTTTTCCAAAGGGCTCTTTCCGGGCCTACGCCTTGGATGGATTGTGGCCCCGCCGAGCGTCGTCGACACGTTGAACCGCACAAAGATGTACTCGGACTATCACAGCGGCCTTCTTCTCCAGGCGGCTATTCTCGAGTTTTGTCAACGGGGCTACTACGACGAGCATCTTAGTGAGCTCGCAACGATCCATCGGAAAAAGAGTCGTCGACTCGTCGAGGCCATGTCACGCCATTTTCCACCGGAGGTCTCTTGGACAGAGCCGCAGGGAGGATATGCATTTTGGGTGACCCTGCCGGAAGGCGTATCGAGCCAAGCGCTTCTCAACGAGAGCACTCTTGCCGGAGTTTTGTTCACGCCCGGCAGTCACTTCTTCGCCTCCGAACGAGGTGAACACCACTTGAGACTCTCCATCTCCCGCGCGCCGCTCGACCGTATCGATGAAGGCGTCGAGTGTTTGGGAGATATCGTCAAGCGACACTACATGGCGTCGGGGGCTCCCTTTCGACGTCAATCGAAAAAAGAATCCCTTTTTCATATCTGAAAACAACCAGGAGGATGTCATGCCCCATACTGAGCTCAAACTAAAAACCGGTCTTGCCGATATGCTCAAAGGCGGAGTGATTATGGACGTCACTAACGCCGAGCAAGCCAAAATCGCTGAAGACGCCGGGGCCGTGTCGGTCATGGCGTTGGAGCGCGTTCCCGCTGACATTCGAAAAGAAGGCGGGATTGCCCGGATGGCTTCGCCACTGAAGATCAAAGAGATCATGAAGACGGTCAGCATTCCCGTGATGGCCAAGGTCCGCATCGGTCATTTCGTGGAAGCCCAAATTCTCGAGGCACTGGGCGTCGACTTCATCGACGAAAGTGAGGTACTGACCCCCGCCGACGAAGAGCACCACGTCAACAAACAGGCCTTTAACGTACCCTTTGTTTGCGGATGTAGGGACCTCGGTGAGGCCCTGCGGCGCATCGGCGAAGGTGCCGCACTCATTCGAACCAAGGGAGAAGCCGGATCAGGCAACATTGTGGAAGCGGTCCGACATTTGCGAAAGGTCAACGGGCAGATACGACGCCTAACCGTTTTGAGCCAAGAAGAATTGATGGCGGAAGCGAAGCAGCTCGGAGCGCCGTTCGAATTGGTTCAGATGGTGGCCCGTGAAGGCAAGCTCCCCGTTCCGAACTTTGCGGCGGGCGGCGTTTCGACTCCGGCAGACGCCGCCTTGTGCATGCAGCTCGGCGCTGAGTCCGTTTTTGTTGGCTCGGGCGTCTTCAAGTCAGAAGATCCCGCAAAGCGAGCCTTGGCCATCGTGAAAGCCGTCACGCATTGCAACGAGCCCAAAGTCCTGGCTGAGATATCCGAAGACCTGGGAGAACCCATGAAGGGTCTGGACATTCAGCAACTGGATCCCAAAGAACTATTGCAGACACGAGGCTGGTAACATCGGGGGGCACCTCAAGAATGCCTTTTGAGGTGCCCCCGCCTGAGCACTCGAGCAGTCAGCAGTCCGGACACGGAATATTTGGATTGCAGGATTCTTGAGTTCTTGAGTTCTTGATTTCCATTCAATGACATGAAGATCGGAATCCTAGCCCTTCAGGGTGACTTCGAAGAGCATCATGAGATGCTGGACAAGATGGGTGTCGGCTCTCGTTTCGTCAAATATGCCAAGGAGCTCGAAGACTTGTCCGGTCTCATTTTGCCTGGAGGCGAAAGCACCACCATGCTCAAGTTCATGGAGGACGAGTCGCTGGTCGAGCCCATAAAGGAATTCTACCGTAACGGCGGCGCACTGTATGGTACCTGTGCGGGTGCCGTTCTTCTTGCCAGAAACGTTACCTCGCCGGCGCAATCTTCGCTTGCTCTCCTAGACATATCCATCAAGAGAAACGGCTACGGTCGCCAGCTCCAAAGCCACGTGAGCTACGCGCCCTGCCCGACACTGGGAGAAACCCCGTTAGAAATGGTCTTCATTCGGGCGCCTGTCATTCGAGAAGTCGGTCAGGGAGTGGATGTCCTCGCTAGCCACAAAAAAGACCCGGTCTTCATTCGCCAGGGCAGAATAATGGCGACGACCTTTCATCCGGAGCTGTCCACGGATGATCGTGTCCACCGATTCTTCATCAACCAACTCGTCACACCTGCCATTGCGTAACGCCTCACCTACAACAAGTCTCGTGTCTGGTCTGCACTTGTCGAAAGGGAAGGTTAGACCTGGTTAGACCCCATAAATCGGCGCCGATTGCATTCTCGTTTGGGCAACTCAATGCCGCAACTGTAAAGGCCGAAAAAACTCTGTAAAAGATCTAGCGTTGTCGCGAAGACATCGATTTCCAAAGGTTTGAAAATAGAAGACCTTACTGGTGAATCCTCTTGGCATGAAAATTGCGAACGTTACACTGGGAGTTCGTGTAGCCGCGATCATGTCCGTTCATGGGAAAAAAAGCACCACCAGAGGACACCACAAGAAGGAAAGACTGGTTTCGAGGCGTGACCGCAAGATATGACGACAAGAACATCCGCTCCTTTGTGCAAGGCGGGAAGAGAAGACGGTCGGGTTGAAACCTGGGGCATGTCCGTTCCGTATACCTTCAAAAGGAGGACTATCTTCTCCCAAGTCACGGAGCTTTACTACCGGTTGCCTCGTTCTCACTCCGGGGAACGTTCCTTGGTGAACCGTTAGGAAGGAACGAGCAGATATGGCGGGCGAATCCATTCTCCTTGTTGGAAAAACGAGAGCAACAGAAGAGCTCGATGCTCATCTCCATCCGGGAGGCTGGCGAGTGAATCGCGTCGGCGACCTGGAAGAAGCGTTGCACCGACTGAAATTGGAGTCTCACCATGTCGTGGTCGTGGATGCCGAATCGGTCGGACAGCCGCCCTGGCACGGTCTCGACGTTCTGAACGGCGCCAGCGATCCTGTCGTCCTTGTCGTGCCCCGCGACACTTCGATGGCCGTCTTCGATGGAAGACCGTTCCGACCCAAAAGCTTCCTTGCCAAACCCGTGGACCGGGCCGCTCTCAACATGGCCGTGGAATCCGTACTCGTCTATCGAAAGCTTCTCGACGAGAACCAAACGCTGAAGCGCCAGCTTGGAAGTGCCATCAGTTTGAATGACTGGGCTGGATGCACGCCTGAGTCCCAAGAGGTCCGAAACGCAATTGCTACGGCTACACTATCCACAGGGCCCGTGCTCTTGTTGGGTGAAGACGGTAGTGGCCGGCGGCTTGCCGCAGAGCTCATCCATCGCAATGGAAGGAATCCTGGGTCTACTTTCCTTCCTATCGAAATCCCGAGTCTCCCCGAAGGGGAGCTGGCGAACCTGCTCGATGAGCTGACTGCTGCAGAGGAACCGGGCCGTTTCCCGGCATTCAGCCACGGCACGTTCATCCCGGGTACTTTGTTTTTATCCGAGGTCAATGGCCTGTCCGCCGTCGATCAAAAAGCCTTGGTAGAGCTGGCAAGCAGCTCGTTTCCATTTCGGTTCATGGCCTCTGCTCATCCATCCATCCGGGAAGCGGTTCGACTGGGACGGTTCAACCGTCGTTTGTTCGAAATCCTCTCGCCGCTCACGATCCAAGTTCCACCACTGAGGGACCGAAGAGGAGACATTCCGATCCTCATTGACCATTTCCTCAGACGGGTTTGTGAGAGACTCGGACTGCAACCGTTGGGTATCCCCTCCAATGCCATCGACCGTTACACGTCTTACGACTGGCCAGGCAACGTCTCGGAGTTGTCGATGGTCATTGAACGCGCCGTCTCCATCGCATCCGCAGCTAAGTTTGAAGGCACGACGCTGCCGGAACACTTCTGCGCGCCTCCGTCCCTGACGATACCGGAACCAACCCGCTTGAAGAGCGTCTCGCTCAAAGAGCTCATCGCCGATATCGAAAAACGCATCATCATACAAACTCTCGAGCACGTGGATGGAAGTCAAAAGAAGGCAGCTCAGCGACTCCGCCTCAATCCAACGACTCTTCATGAGAAGATGAAGCGCTACAAGATATTGCCCGAAAAGCACCGGAATCGAGCCTCCGTAGCGGTATAGCTCGAAGTCCAAAGAACTCAAGAATTCAAGGACTCAAGAAATCGAGAATCTCGTATTCCGAAGCGCCGGATCCCATTGGTGGCGGTGTTCCGAGAGTCCGGGTCCGAAATAGTGGATTTCAGGATTCTTGAATTCTCGAGTTCTTGAGTCCTTGGGTTCCTACCGAGACCCGAGTTTACTGTCACTTCCGAGAGCGGCTTCTCCCTGGAGGAACGTGGAGATTCCGTCTTTGTGCTCCTGACCGATCGCTCCGCGAATCACCATGGCTACCGAGCCGCTCGAATTGACAACGAGCGTCATGGGAACACGCTGTACCCCTAGAGCGATTACCGTCTCCCGATTGGCTGCGCTGTAAACCGGCCAAGGAAGCTGGTGTTGTGCCACGTAGGGTTCCGTCCGCCCTGGATCAAGAACTGAGATCCCCATAACATCCGCGGACCGGGACTCTGCCTCCGCAGCGAGTTCCTTCCAAGTAGGAATGGTCTGTGTGCAAATGGAGCAAGTGGGCGAGAAAATAAAAAGCAGAATGGGGCCCGAGCCGTCGCTAGCCCGCAATTTGAGAGGCTCTCCGGAGAGAGAAAGTAGCGCAACCTCCGGGAGTGGAGCACCCTCGGTCAAGCCTTTTGGCCGCGACGAAACTGGCCTTGACGGTGATCGGTCACCCTGAGATTCGGGCTCGCGACTCCCTTTGAACAACAAGTAGCCCGAGATGGCGCCGGCGACAACAACGAACACGAGCAACCGCCACTTCGAGGAGCTCCCATGCAGCTTTTCCGCTTTCTTCTTGTTCTTGCTCTTCTTCTTCTTCATATCCTTGACAAACTTGAGCTTTGCCTATTAGACTAACGCTCCGATTGAGGTTGTTCCTGCCTCGTGGTTCTGGAGTAGATATCGCGCGACGTCGCATGCCGCGGTAGAGCACGATATCTTAACATGCGGTTCTATGATAACGCGCAGGAGGTGAGTACGTGAAGAAACGATGGATAGCCTCCCTCTTGGTGTTGGTAATGGCCGCGGTGCTCACGATGGGGCTGGTTGGCTGCGGAAAGAAAGCGCCGCCGCCGCCACCACCACCACCACCGGAAGAGCCGCCACCGCCGCCACCGCCGCCACCGCCACCACCACCACCACCACCACCACCACCACCGACCGAAGCCGAACTGTTCCGCTCGGCCGCTATCGCCGATCTCCAAGTGAACCTTGCGGACATCTACTTCGACTTCGACAAGTCAGAACTCCGTGATGACGCGAGGAGCACCCTCTCGCAGAATGCGGATTGGCTAAAGAAAGCCTACAACACGGCGGTTATTGAAATCGAAGGACACTGTGATGAGCGAGGCACTGAACAGTACAACCTAGCTCTAGGTGAGCGTAGGGCTCGTGCTGCTATCGACTATCTAGCCTCACTGGGTGTCCCAACCGAACGGCTCAAGATCCTCAGCTATGGCGAAGAGCGTCCTCAGTGCACCGATTCCACCGAGGATTGCTGGCAAAAAAACCGTCGGGGACATCTCAAGATCGTCTCCAAGTAAGCTTGTTTGAGAGGTCCCGGAGAGTCCGTTCTCCGGGACCCTTCTTTTGTCCAACGAAGGTTAGGGGCTGGAGGCTGCGGCCGAGTCCATCTCTTCGAGGATACGCTGGGCGGCGGCGCGGGGATTTGCCTGGGAAGTGATGGCTCGACCCACGACGACGTAGCTCGCCCCGGCGTGAACGACTTCGGCCGGCGTGGCGACTCGTTTCTGATCATGAGAGGCGCTGGCCCATCGAGGTCGCACTCCCGGGACCAGCACCTCGAGTTGGTTCTCGGTCGCTTCCCGGACGGCCTCTACCTCGTGAGCCGAAGCCACGACGCCATCGAGACCACATTCACGGGCCAAGCGGGCCAAGCGCACCACCTGTTCCCGACTCGTTGTCACCAACCCCAGCGAACGCAAGTCATCATCACCGAGGTGGGTCAAGACGGTTACGCCAAACACCAACGGCCGATCTCCCGGCACCGACTCGCGGACACCTTCCGCGGCCGCTTTCATCATCTCCGGGCCGCCTGAAACGTGGACATCGACTAGCTTCACTCCCCAGCGGTGCGCCGCTCGAACAGCCTGTCTCACGGTGTTGGGTATGTCATGAAATTTGAGATCGAGAAAAACCCGTGAGCCCGACCGACTAATTTCGTCAATGATACCGGGGCCGGCCGCCGTGAAGAGCTCGCTTCCGACCTTGTAGTAGTCGACGAGTCCGTCAAGAGACTCACAAAGTGCCAAGGCTTGCTCTTGGCCCGAAAAATCGAGTGCAACGATAAGGGTAGGGCGCTTGGTCATGGCAACGTTCGGCTCCTCTGTCGAGTCACGGTCTCAGCGATGGGCGGCTTTTCAAACGCGTTCGATGTTCAATGACCCTGAAAGCTCACGAATCGACTTGACCTCGTGTCTTCGGCAGTAATCCTCGAGCCCTCGAAGGGTCTTGGACCAGACGGAAGGATCGACGAAGCTCATCGTCCCGATTTGAACCGCGGTCGCACCAGCAAGGATGAACTCGAGGGCATCCTCAGCGGAGGCGATCCCTCCGACACCAATAATGGGAATTCGAACCGCACCCGCGGTCTGATAGACCATGCGAACGGCGATGGGACGAATGGCCGGGCCCGATAGGCCACCCATCACATTAGCCAATCTCGGCTTCCTCGTTTCTACGTCGATGGCCATGGCGGGAATCGTATTGATGAGCGAGACCGCATCGGCACCTGCCGATTCGACGCTTTTGGCAATCGACGCGATGTCGGCGACGTTCGGGCTCAATTTGGGAATCACGGGAAGGCAGGTACCCTTCCGAACGACTTCTGTCACCCGAGAGGCTAAATGAGGATCGCAACCGAAGATGATCCCGCCTTTCTGAACGTTGGGACAGGAGATGTTGATCTCGAGGCCGGCTACGCCGTCGACTTGATCGAGCGTTCGTGCAAGCTCGCCGTACTCTTCTAAGGTGCTACCGCAAATGTTGACCAGAATCTTCGGCTCGAGACCACACAACTCCGGCATCTTTTCTTCGATGAACCGATGGACTCCAATGCCCTGGAGACCGATGGCATTGAGCATTCCCGAAGGTGTCTCCCATATCCGTGGAGGAGGACAGCCGTCTCGCGGGCTCATATACAGACCCTTGACGATGACCGCACCAATGGCCGGATACTCCGCGACTTCGGAGTACTCGGTCCCATATCCAAAGGTTCCGCTCGCTGCAATCAAGGGACTCACCAACTTGATTCCAGCAATCTCTACGGATAAGTCAACGTCCATCTTCAACCATCAAAGTGGATGCGGATCTCGCTCCCAGCGAATCTCCCGGGCATCGAAGACGGGGCCTTCAGTGCAGGTTCGGCGATACTCTCCTTCACTCTCATCAGGTTTCCCGCTAAAGACGACACAACCCCAGCAGCAGCCCATGCCGCAACCCATGCGGCGTTCGATGGAGACCTGATGAGGGATGGAGCGTTCCATAGCCAGAAAAGCAGCCTTCTTGATCATACCTGATGGTCCGCAAGAATAGAGCTGATAGGGCCCCTCGTTCGAAATCACCTCAACAAGAAGATCCGTCACCAAGCCGCGCCGCCCATAGCTCCCGTCTTCGGTTGTGCAACGAACCTCCATCCCCAGTCGAGCAAAATCGTCTTTGAGGTAGAGGTCCTGCTCGCTCCTCCCGCCGAGTAGGACGACGGCACGATGGTCCCTGCGCGCCAGCGCCTGACAAAAGCCAAAGAACGGAGCGATCCCCACGCCACCGGCAACAACAACAGCTCGAGCAGGCTCGGACGGCGGGACAAAAGACGTCCCGAGGGGGCCCAAGCAGTCGACGCCTCCGCCTAGGGGCAGTTCGCCGAGGGCCCGTGTTCCCTCTCCAACGACTTTGACCAACAAGCTGAAGCGACCCGCCTCGGGATCGCTCCCACAAAAAGACAAAGGCCGCCGGAGCAAAGGGCCGTGAGTCGCCACCCTCACCATGGTGAACTGCCCGGGAGCAAACTCTGTGGGAAGCGTCGGCGACTCGAAGGAAAGAAGAAAAGCGTCTGGTGAAAGAACCTGTCGTTCGACAAGAACGGCTCTCTCATCCCGCTTCATTTCGAGCGGCAGTATAGCAAAAAGCAGGATCTCCTTCACTCGTCATCAGGCTATTGAAGCGGGCCTTTCTTGCTTTTATCTGTTGACTGTGATATCAAATTTCTTTCCAAGCCTCCAAAAGCTATGTTTCGCATAAATGAGTTAGGTCTTGTGTTGTCTTCTCGTGACTGCGTGGTGCTCACCGCGAGACGGCGAGGAGAAGTCGACGAGCAAAGAACACCGGCACTGGCTCAAGTCGTCGACTCTCAGATCCGTGCGGTCGGGCACCGAGCTTACAGGCTCGTCGGCAAGTCAAACGACATCGTTTGTGTGTTTCCGGGGCGACTCGATGACCCGACGGTGCTTGGTGGGTATCTGGAACGCATCGTTCCTCGAGGATCGGTACTTCAAAGGCGTCGCGTTTGGGCATGCATCCCAACCGCCTCGAGTCTGCAGATGCAAATGGACCTTCGCAATTGTTTTGACGCCAGCCTGAGGCCCAGGGATGCCGTCTTGGTACCCGAAATTCTAGCTGCTGCACTCGGCGCGGGACTGCCCATTCTTCATTCGGAGGAGGACTCGCACCGCGCCCGCATGGTCGTTCATTTCGGCACGAGCAGGGTCTCGTCCGGTGTGTTCATCGATGGGGCTTTAACGGGCCTCGTGGTGCACGAAGGTAGTTGGGATCGACTCATTCGAGAGGTGCAGGAGAACCTCCAATTCAGATTGGGCGCCGGTTTCGGCTTCAACACTTTCGCCAAAGTCGTGCGCACTCTCTCTAGAACCTTTTTCGAAAGACAATCGACCGACGGGACACGCAAACCCGTCGCCAAAAAAGAAACCGAGGTCATCGAAGAGGGGCTTGCTACCGACCTCGAGTTCTCGGCGGAGGTCTTGCCCGAAGTCTCGGCCCCTACGAACCTGAGAAGCTTCAATGAAAGAGGGCTCATAGAATACGTGACGGAGGACCCGGTCATTTGTCGTTCCATCGACATCCAACTTCAAAACTTGCTCTTCTCGCTCGAGAAGGTGGTTTACGGTTGCTTCTCGACGCTTCGTGGCTCCGGACGCGGCGAAATCGCAAGCGATCTCTTCTCGGATCGGATTATCCTCTGTGGTGAGATATACTTCGATACTTCCGCGCTGGCACGATACTTTTCTCGCCTTACACGCTTCCGATTCGAAGTGGTGAATACCAATCCCATCGCCAAAGGCCTTCGTCGAATTCTGACGGCGGAATCCCCCCAGAAACAAAGCTACAAAGAGCTGTCCACCTCGATGAATCAGCAGCAACAACTGGCGCTTAGCTACGTCTGAATAGAGTACCCGAGTACCCAAGCACTCGAGAATTCTGGCATCCGAGGCTAGTCTTGAATGATGTCGTCGAAAGAGTAGGAAGGAGGAAGAATAAAGGAGGGCTACTCCGACGACTACAAGGTGAGCGAAGCCACTCAAATTGACTGCCGGCTCCTTCCTACTTTCTACTGCAGATGGGACAAGTCACTGTCGTACGTAAACTCGTTGATGAGCCGATCGAAGCGCCGTTTGTAGATGATGTCGTACGTCTCGCTCTTTCCCGGGAAGAGCCGGAGAATTTGGCGACGTGTGAATTCGACGACGCGTTCGGCTTCTCGACGGTTCATCCGGCTTTGCATGATGAGTTGGGCAGTGAAGTCAACAAGCAAGCGGAGGGAGCGCATGCGTCGATGTTCTTCTTGCAGAAGTATGGGGTCAGCGTAACAGTCTTCCATTGGGGCAACCCTCTCGCCGCGTTTGCGGGTACCCAGTCTTCTTGAGTACTTGAGTACTTGAGTACTTGAGTACTGTCGAGGGTACTTGAGTAAAGGTACCCAAGTTATTCTACGAACGTCACTTTGTTGATCTCGCGTAGTGTTGTAACACCAGAATAAACCTTGAGAAGAGCGTTCTCGCGTAGAAACGTCATCCCCTCGTCGCGTGCCGCCTGTTTCAGTTCCGGTGCGCTTCTGCGGTCCAAGATGAGCTGGCGAATGCGATCGGACAGCTCGAGCAACTCGCAGATCGCGGTGCGGCCTCTAAAACCCGTGCCCCCACAAACACGGCAGCCTTCACCTTCAAAGAAGGAATGATGTTGAGCAACCTGCCTGTCCAGCGCTGATTCCTCGAGAAGACTGCCATCCGGTTGTACTGCCTTCTTGCATGAAGCGCATATGACCCGAACGAGTCGCTGTGCCAATACGCAGTTCAACGCCGATACGAAGTTGTAAGGCTCCACGCCCATGTGGATGAAACGTCCAATGACATCGAAGACGTTGTTGGCATGGACGGTCGTGAACACCAGATGACCCGTGAGCGCCGCCTGAACCGCAATCTTCGCGGTCTCAGGGTCGCGAACCTCACCGACCATGATCTTGTCAGGGTCGTGTCTGAGCAAGGAGCGGAGCCCGCGGGCAAAAGTCAGGCCCTTTTTCTCGTTGACCGGCACTTGGACCACGTCTCGAATCTGATACTCCACCGGATCTTCGATGGTCACGATCTTCTCTTGAGGTGAGGCAATTTCGGACAAAGCAGCATAGAGGGTGGTCGTCTTTCCGCTTCCGGTAGGACCTGTTGCGAGAATCATTCCATAGGGCTCGGCAATGTATTTTCTTAGGCGCTTGAGCTCACTCAAAGGAAAGCCGAGCAAGTCTAGCCTGAGCTCCTTGAACTGCTCATGGATGGACTCCTTGTCCAAAATGCGGATCACCGCGTCCTCGCCGAAGATGCTCGGCATAATGGAAACACGAAAGTCAATCGTACGACCGCGAACCCTGAGCTTGAACCTCCCGTCTTGAGGCACGCGCATCTCCGCCACGTCGAGCTCGGCCATTACCTTGATTCGGGATATGACCGTGGACTGATGTGCTCGGTCAATCGGCTCCATTGCAGGATACAGCACCCCATCGATTCTGTACTTGAGGATGACTTCCCTGTCTTTGCTCTCGATGTGAATATCACTCGCCCGGCGTTCAACGGCATTGAGCACGAGGGAGTCTACCAATTTGATGACGGGGCTCCCGGCGTCACCTCCCCCATCAAGTGCTTCGACGACGCCGTCGTCGTCGCCTATGTGCTCCAATTTCAGTTGCTCGGAAGCTTCTTCGAGCAAGAAGCTGGAGTTCGCATTTCTCTCGAGGATTGTTTCGATTTGGGAACGCGTCGCCACTTCGAAGGCAAGCGGGCGGCCGAGAGCAAGTTCTAGGTCATCCAGCTCGAGGTACTCACCTGGGTTCGAGACAGCCACCACAAGAGCGGCATTCTCCCAACGCAGCGGTATGAACCGGTAGCGATTGACGAGGTCCATTGGAATCTGCTGCCAAAGAAGAACGTCTTCCCGATAGGACGACAAATCGACGTAAGGGTATCCGAAGCGCTCGGCGACGCGACGGGCCTCCGACACTTCTGAGCTCGGTTTCATGCCGGGAGAGATCCTTGTAGCATTGCTCACCGTATGCGGTAGAAGCCGCAATCTATCATGCCCATGCTAGCTATCCACCGAAGGCCTTGTCAAGACACTTCGCCCCTAAATTGCTGAATCTATACAGCTTTGACTTTAGCGCTTCGCCATGCGACAATTGATTACCGTCCACTTCCAGTCACGAGGATTTGAAGAATTGTACAGGGCTTCTCGATAAGCCGAAGCACGCATGTCTTTACTCAGAGAGTATCTACCAGCACCTCTAGTGGACTTTCTTCCACTCTTGGTGGGCCTACTCCTCGTCTTGATCTTTCTTCCCCGCCTCACTGCCAAGATCAAGGACTCTGGACTCTGGGACCAAGTCGTCGATAAGGTCGGAGGTGACAAGTACCGCCAGATACAATTCGAAAGGACGATCAGCCGTTTGCTCAAACGGGGAGACGTCATGGGTGCCGCCGAGCTCTACGAGGATGCCGAGTGGTATCCCGAGGCGATCGATCTCTACCTCAAAGCAGAAGAATACACGGCAGCGGGGCAGCTGTACGAAAAACTGGAACAATGGGACCATGCTGCGGAAATGTATGCTCAGGCCGACGATTGGAAAAGAGCAGCCAATATTTTCACGAAATCGGGAAATCCGGGGAAGGCCGCGGAGCTCAACGAAGAAAACGGCCAAAAGATAGACGCGGCAAAACTCTATTTCGAGGCAGGGCGATTTGATCGCGCAGCCGAGCTATATGAGGAGGTCTCGTACCACCCCCAAGCCGCCAAGTGCTACGAGAACATGGGCGAGTTCATCAAAGCTGCAGACAACTACGAAAAGCACTGGGCAGCAACGACATCATTTGGAGGCGGCGGGCTCATCGCCGCCCCTTCTGATCGCGAAGCGAAAGTCGCGATGAAGGCCGGGCAACTCTACGAGCAGGCGGGAGCGTTGGACCAAGCGGCCAGCCTCTACAAGCGAGCCGGCCTCACGGCCCTTGCTGCCGAGCTAGCGGCCAAAATGGGGCGCTATGAAGACGCCGGCGAGATGTTCCTGAAGGAGGAGAAGCTCGACCAAGCCGCGGAGATGTTCGACAAAGCCGGCAACACCCAGAAGGCGGCACTCATTCGAGGTGAAGTCGCATTCCATCAAGGCGAGAGCGCACATGCAGCCGAAGAGTTCCTCAAAGGTGGTGACCACCTGAGGGCAGCCGAGTTGTTCGAGTCTATCGGAGATATGGCCTCGGCAGCCAAGTGCTACGAGCAGAGCGACTCGCCTTTGCAAGCCGCGAACGTCTACCTACGCGCGGGGAAACGACAAGAAGCCGCCGCCATGTTCGAACGGGGCCGGGACTTCCAAATGGCGGCTAAGCTCTTTGCGGAAGCAGGGGAAGAGGCGAAAGCCTCGATGCTCTTTGAGGAAGCGGGTCAATTCTACCAGGCGGGAAAGCTGGCTTACGATCTCGGCGACCCGGAACGTGCCATTCAACTCCTACAAAAACTAGAGTCCGACTCGGAAAACTACGAAGCCGCCACGCTCATACTATCTCGTCTTTTCATCGACCGGGACTTGGCTTCCCTTGCTGTGGAAAAACTCATCCGTGTGCTCGGCGATCGGGCTATCAGCTCTCAAACATTGGAGCATTTCTACAGCTTAGGACGAGCTTACGAAAAGCTGGGTAAGATCCGTGAAGCCATTGAGACTTTCAAGAAGGTCATGGCCGAGAGGTACGGCTATGAAGACGTGGAGCAGCGGTTGAACCGACTGACGTCCCCAACGACATCCTTGCCTCAAGCGGCACAACCGACACCAACGGCGGCTCCGGCACAACCGACCGCAGCACCCGTCCCGAAAGCAGAGCCTTCACAGCCCTCGCCTTCTGCAAAACCGGCGGCCCCTCCCATTCAAGTGAAAGAACAGCTGGGTCAAGGGCTTCTCGGCCCGACGTTCAAGGGCGTCGAGACCCGAAATGGCTCCACGGTGGCCATCAAATTCCTGCGCGAAGACTTGATAATGAATGGTAAGGTCGTGGAGAGGTTTCTCGCAGAGGCCCGCGCGGCAAAAGCGATCCAGCATCCCAACCTCGTGCGTCTGCTCGGCTTGACCGAGATCCAAGGCAAGAAGGCCGCCGTCATGGAGTACGTAGAAGGCTTCAATTTGGCGGCTCTCGTTCAAAGGAACAAACGCCTCTCGATCAAGCAAGGACTCGATCTGCTTTCCATGCTCTGTGTAGCTCTCGGTCAAGCTCACAAGAACAAACTTCTACATCGTGACCTGAAAATGACCAACATTCTCGTGGCCAAGGGTGGCGGATTGCGACTCACGGGCGTCGGTCTCGGAGCTCTGCGCACGGCACAACTCGGGCCAGCGGACGGCTATCCGCCTCCCGAACTACTCAACGGTCAAACCATCGATCCGAGATCGGACATCTATTCGGTCGGCGCCTTGATTTTTCACTGCCTGAGTGGATTGCACCCATTACAGCATCGCGGCGCTCTTCCTTCTCTCCGCACCGTCGCCCCCGACGCTCCCGAAACGCTGGACGAGATCCTTGCCCGCTGCATGTCTGAGCAAGCCGCAAACCGATTCAGCCATGTCGGCGAGCTCTTCAACGCAGTCAAACCTCTCAAGCAGTAAAGCGAACCAGCGCCGGAGGCTTCTGGAACCTGGTCCGGTTTCGAGCTTCCACTAACCAGCATCCATTGTATTGACCGCTCACCGCCTACCGCCCACTGGCTTCTGGCTGACCTCTGACCTCTCTTCTTCACTGGTCCCCCGCCTTCGCCCATTGCGTCACTCTGTTGGCTTCCGCCTCCGTCGGTGGTGCCAATTCATTGCCACCGACTTCGGCGAGACTCGCCGAAGCTAATGCGAAGGCGGTCGGCGGGTCCGCGAAGGTCGCGAAGAGGCAGACTGGTCACATGGCCTTAGAATTCCCCCATTTCCTACTTCCTGCTTCCTACTCTATACTTCCCCACTCAAGGAGACTGGACGATTGATTTGCTGGTCGTGTAACAAGGTCAAAGGGAAGCGACCCTGTCCGGTACGCGGCGGGGACCTCATTTGCTCGAAGTGTTGTGGCACGAAGAGACGAGTCGAGATCCGGTGTCCAGATAATTGTCCTTATTTGCATGGGGAGCACGATCCTCGTTGGGAACCACCTTCCCGCAAGACCGAAGAAACCCGGTTCATTGCTCTTTATGCTTCACTCAAGCGAGAAAAAGTGCCGCTATTGGTTTTCCTTCACCACCTACTCCTCCAAGCCCGGCAGAACATGGCGACCGACCTAACCGACCACGAGACCCGTGACGTCGTTTCTCTCCTTGCACGAACCTTCGACACGCTGAGCAAGGGAATCGTCTACGAGCACAAGAGCGAGTCCCCTCGCCTTCAAGCCATCATTCGCTGGACGCGACAAATCCTCGAAAGAAGGCAAGAGATCCCCGGAACGCCCGGCGCCTCAGACGCAGAGATAAAGGAGATGCTCGAGACGATATCATCTGCTCTTCAGACCTACGGAGAGCAAGCCCCGGGCGCCCGTAGCTACCTCGAAACCGCGGAGCGCGTGTTCCGGTCAGGCCTGGCCGTCGCGCCACCACTCGACGTACCCGGCGAAGCTTCACCAACCGGCGGTCTCATCATCGAACCTTGAACCTTGACTGACCTCTGACTTCTGACTTCTGACCTCTTTTCTTCACTGGTCGCTGTTTTACCGCCTACCGCCCACTGGCTTCTTCTTCACTGGCCTCTGCCTACTGGCTTCTGGCCTCTGGGCTTCCACCTCGCCTCTCCACCCTCTCCACCCTAGCCCCTCTATGTATCTGAGGGTATAATGGTTTGTCTCTACGAGGCATCTCGTCTCCGAAAACCGAACAGCAAATATCATGGTTGATATCAGTCACCGTGAACGTGTCGTCCGCGTCAAGATCGTCTATTACGGTCCGGCTGCTGGTGGGAAAACCACCAATCTCCTCGTTTTGCACCGCCGAGCCGATCCCAGGCGTCGGGGCGAAATGGTCTCCGTCAATTCGACCCAGGACAGAACCATCCTCCTGGATCTCCTACCCGTCAAGACTCCGGCATTCAGAGGATACGACTTGCGCTTTCAGGTCCTTGCCGTACCCGGACAGCGCATGTACGCTGCAAGCCGGCGGCTGCTCCTGAATGGAGCTGACGCACTCGTCTTTGTTGCCAACTCCGCAGCCGATCGCTGGGAAGAGACCCTAGAAAGCCTCCGGGAAATGAATCAGAACTTGATTTCCCATGGCATTGATCCTTCCAGCATTCCCGTCGCCTTCCAATACAACAAACGAGATCTGCCGGAAACCACTCCGCTCGAAGCCATGGATCGCACCCTGAACGCACGTCGCTCGGATAGTTACCCTGCGGTCGCTATACGCGAAGAAGGTGTGATTGAGACCTTTGGTGCGATACTCGACAGGACCATGACCGACTTGACCACCCGCTACAAGATCGGCGAAGAACTGAAAGGGGCACGGTCGGTAAAGGACTGGACCGATGAGTCGATGCGGCTCATCTTTGGATGGCAACCTGCTCCAGAGAAACCGGGAGAAGAGGAGGAGCCACCGAGGACGGCGGTACGGGTTCCGGTGGCCACCGCCAGTCAATCCACTTCAACTTCCGCGACCGCTTCCACGCCACCCTCTGCTGCAACTCCTTCTTCGGATCCGCAGGCAGCCGAAGCGCTGGTGGAAAGCTACGCGGATGCGGCGGCGAATCTGACCACGGCTCTGGAGAACTTGCGGGAAGAGCGTGAAGAAACTCTGAAGCGCCTGGAAGAGCTCAGCGCTCCCATCGACGCGGCGGAGAAGTTGCTATCAGGAGTGTCTGCGGAGCTCGTCTTCCAAACCGTCTTGGAGCGCATCGGTGTGGGTCTCGGCGCGAATATGGGATCTTTGTCTTTGATTCGGCCGGACGGGGAGCTGGAGACGGTAGCACTCATGCAGCTCGACTTTGAACCTCTTTTCAAATGCAAGGATGAGTCTGGGGAATCCATCGCACGTTCCCTCATGGACGAAGGAGAGCCGGCCATTTACATCAGTGGTGAATCCAGTCCCGTTGCCGAAGCATTGGATCTCTCCAGCGGAATGTTCACCGCAATGGTAGCCATTCCGGTGAAAACGCACGTGAGAACGCTTGGACTTCTGTGCCTCTACCTACCTCAGGAAGCACCTGCCCCCAATGAGAACGCTGTCCCCCACTTGGCTCGCTTCGCTCAGGGATTGGCATTGGCACTGGAGGCCGCATCGAGTGTCATGGCATCGGACAGGCTCGAGCGGATGGAACGGGCAACGATAATCGGGCAGCTTGCCGAACAGGCACTCGTCGAGATCGGAACCCCCGTGGACCATCTCTTCACGGCGCTTGGTGAAATCCGACGACGCACCGACACTCCGCAGTGGCTCTTGAACGAACTGGTCGGCCTCGGAACCGATTTCTCTCATACCAAGCAGCTGCGGGATGGGCTGTTAGCCTTCATGGCCGGGAAGCGAACCGACCAAGGTACGACTTCCATAGATGAGCTCATGGATCGTCTTTGCCGCGATCTGGCTGACCCGCTTGGTCGTGCGGGAATCGAGCTCAAGCTCGAGCGTCAACCTGACGCCCGCACCGTTCTTGCCGACAGCTTTCTTCTTCGATGTGCGTTACTCGCTCTGATCGAGCACTCCCGCAACTATCTAGCCGGACACAAGGGAGGCGAAATCAAGATATCCGGAGAGCTGTTCGAGGGCCAGATCCGCATCGCCGTCACGGACAACTGTGCCGCCATCCGAGAAGGAACAGGTGCCGGCGCCGCGGCCGACTACCTCGCGTGGTCTCTTGACGGAAAAGCCATAGGAGCACGGTTTGCCTTGGTGCAAACCGTCGTCGAGCACTTTCAAGGCCATTGGCAGATGTCGATGCGGACCGGCCAAGGAAACGAATCGGTATTGATTCTACCTGCTGAGTGAAGCACTTTGCCCAAACGCCTCCTCACTCTCGTCATTGGCGATATCAACCGAGAGCTCCTTTTGTATCTTCCTACATTTCCCAAACCCGGACGGGACAATCCTGCGGCAAACTTCGCCTGGGCCTTGGGAGGCTCCGCTTTCAATCCAGCAAGCATGCTGATACGCCTTCGAGTTTACACGGGCGTCATCGGTCGTGTCGGAAAGGACGCGGAAGGATTGGCGATCATTCGAGAAATGCGCAAACTGGGCATACAGACCCGCCACATCCAAAAGGACTCTGAGCGCCCCACCGGCGTTTGCGCCATCCCTGTCACCGGCGATGGCGAGCGGACGGTCGTCGGTGCCCGTGGTGCAAACTTGGGCCTCGCCGCGGACGGTCTCGCGGAGACGATACAAGGAATCCGCCACCTCCATGTGTCCGGGTACACGTTGCTCGAGGCCAAGACTCGTAAAGTCGCCATGGAAGCACTTCGATTGGCTCGCGAATCGGGTGCAACGACATCGCTGGACTTCACATCGCACGGCGCCACAGAGGTGCCCGACGCTATTCGAGAGGCTCTACCCCACGTCACCGCCGCCTTACCCAGTGCCCCGGAGCTCCGGTTGACCTTCGGCATTCGCCAGCTCAGCCGGGCCGCTGAGGCCGCAATGGAGCAAGGAACGGAGCAAGTTGCGGCCACACTGGGCGCCGGTGGGTGTCGTGTGTTCTGGGCCGGCAGAGCTCAGCGTGTCCCTCCTTTCGCGTTGCCGGTCATCAACACCTGCGGTGCGGGAGATGCGTTCAACGCAGGGTATATTTTCGGGTTGATTGAAGGGGCGACTCCCACCGCCTGCGCCGTCATCGGAAACGCCGCTGGTGCAGTAGCCTCAGCTTCAGAGCATCCCTACCAGTCTCTAAACCGCTCGCGTTTGGCCCAGGTCATCCGAAACAACGAAAGTGCAACTCGGCACAAAGAGCTACGAGAATCTACTCTGGAAGCCGCGGCGCTCCTTTCCAGAAGATCCAACAAAACGAGGAAACGACGGCGCTGATTTCCGATGGAAGGGAAAACCAGGCCGTTCGAAGATGTTCAGCGTTTCATAGGTGGCGGTCCAACGTGCCTAGCTTCTCTCTTATTCCCTTGGGACGCCCCGCCCGAGAGGCATCAGGACAGGCCCAACCGACCCATATGAGTACTTGCTTCATCCCACACCCCTGAAATAACATGGGCTCGGGTAGCACCAGGCCAGCCAACGTGAAAGATTCCAATCGCAGGAAAAATTAGCATGACCTTTATTAGGCGTCTTCTATCACCGGTTGTCGACCTCCGGGAAGGTGAAACAACAACAGTCGTCTTGATGTTCGTCTACTCCTTCCTGGTCATGACGGCTTACAACAACATCAAGCCATCGGCGACCTCGAAATTCATTTCCGATCTCGGAGCCGATAACCTCCCGTGGGTGATGCTGTTGGCCGGCCTCACCATGGGTGTGATCATGCAGTACTACAGTCGTCTCGTGGGCATGATCCCCCGCAATTGGGTACTTCCCGGTACGCAGGTCGTCGTCATCGGCCTCCTCATCGGTTTCTGGTTTCTTTTCCAGACCGGCCAGGAATGGGTCTCCGCCGCGTTCTACTTCTGGGGCCGGTTGTTGCTCGGCATTTTCCTCATCAGTCAGTTCTGGACACTGGCCAACGACATCTACGACCCTCGGCAAGCCAAGCGCGTCTTCGGTTTCATTGGAGGCGGTGCCAGCCTCGGCGGCATGACCGGCTCCGGACTCACATCGCTCCTTGCAAAAAGAGTCGGAACGGACAGTCTCCTCCTCTTAAGCGCCGGGATCCTCGCTCTGTGTTTTTTCATCGTGTTGATGATCCAGAAGAACGGGTGAAACCACCTGAAACGTCTCAGCCATCACAGAGTCAGTCCGTAAAAAGCGGAGAAGCGCTGAGCATGCTCCGCCAGTCGAAGCACTTGCGTCTCATCGCAATGGTCGTTGGATTCGCGGCTCTCGGCGCGGTGACCATCGAGCAGCAGCTCAACATGGCGGCCGAAGCCACCGTGCAGACCGAGGATGCCATTACCAGCTTTCTTGCCGGAATTACCTTCTACATTTCCCTCATCGGCTTCTTCATCCAGGTTTGGCTCGTCAGTCGCATCTACAAGTTCGTCGGAATCGGCTTCGCGCTGATGGTCCTCCCGGTCAGCCTCGGCGCCACCGCGCTTCTCATTCTTTTCAACCCGGTTCTCTGGGCACCCAGTGTGGCCCGTGTCGTGGATAGCGCTACTCGATACAGCCTCGACAAAACCACCCGAGAAGTGTTGTTTCTACCTCTTCCCGGTGAGCTGAAGCTCAAAGCCAAGTCTTTCGTCGACGTCGTTGCCGATCGATTCATCGGCAAGGGGATCGGATCCGTACTCTTGCTGCTCGTGATCAAGGTTCTCGGTGCCACGTGGTATCAGCTCAGTTTCCTGAGCCTGGGCTATTGCTTGATTTGGATCTACATGGCACGGAAAGCCCGTAAGGAGTACATGGCTTCCTTCCGCAGGAGCATCGAGACAGAAGACTTGGCACCGGTGGAGATGAAGCTGGAAACAGGAGATCCTTCGACCATCGAGACATTGATTGAGGAACTGGGCAGCCCTGATGAGCGAAGTGTGCTCTACGCCATCGACCTCCTCGACTCTCTGGACAAGCAAAATCTCATTACACCGCTTCTTCTTCACCACCAATCGTCCGCAGTCCGAGAACGTGCCTTGAAAGCGATTCAAACGGTACGGCCCGATCTGGTAGAGCGTTGGATGCCGGCCATCGAGAAAGCCCTCAAAGATGAGAGTCCCGACGTCCGAGCTGCTGCTGTCGCAGCCCTGGCGGACCTCCGCAAGGAACAAGTTTCCGATTTGATGCGGCCCTACCTCGAGGACGACGATCCCCGCATGGCGGCAGCGGCGGCCGTCGCCCTCGCCGGGAGTGCGGACGAATCGGACCAATCGGCCGCTGAAATGACGCTCCAACGGCTTGCCACCGACATGCGAGGCACGGCCGCCATGGCTCGAAGAGAGGTCGCGCGCGCTGTATCGCAGATACCTAGTCCCAGATTTCGCCACCTGCTGGTTTCCTTGTTGTACGACCCGAACCTCGAGGTCGCCAAGGAAGCCATTGCCAGCGCAAGAAAACTAGGCGCTTCTGACCACATCTTCGTTCCCACACTCGTCTCACTGCTCCGACATCGTCACCTGAAGTTCAATGCCCGACAAGTCCTGGTGAGCTACGGCGAAGATGTCTTGGACACACTCACCTACTTCTTGAGGGACGGCCATGAAGACATGTGGGTTCGTCGCCATATTCCGGGGACCATCGCCCTCATCCCTTGTCAGAAGTCCATGGACATCTTGCTCGAAACGCTGAAGGACGAGGATGGCCTGCTCCGCTTCAAGACCCTGAATGCTCTCGAGCGGCTCCATCGGGGCCATCCCGAGCTATCCGTCGCTCCGGAGCCGGTTTTGCCGCTGGCCGAAAAAGAGGCTTTTCGCTATTTTCGCTACCTCGGCCTTCACTACAACCTCTTCGAAAAAGGAGACCTGCCAAAGGACTCTCTCCTCGCTCGGGCCTTTCACGAGAAGCTGGAAAGGGTCTGGGACCGCCTGTTCAGAACGGCGGCGCTCATTTGGCCATGGAGAGACGTGCTGGCCTCGAGATGGGCCATCGAAAAAGGTGACGCGCGAGCCCGGTCGAGTGCTCTCGAGTACCTGGACAATATGATGACCGGTACCGTTCGGAAGCACTTCATGTCTATTCTGGAAGAGATGCCGATCGATGAAAAGGTACGGCGCGGTAACGTGACCATCAAGACCAGAGTAAGGAGCGTGGAGGAGACACTGGAACGTCTAATCTACAACGATGACCCCGTCGTGGCAGCACTCGCCATCGACACCATACGGGAACGAAAAATCTGGTCGCTGGTCGACGACTTGGAGCAAGCTTTGGAGTTCCGTGACGCCAGAGACTTCATCGTTTTCGAGGCCGCATCGCTTGCCCTCGGTGAGCACCGACTGGGGAAGGAGGTGCGTCATGCGGTTTGAGCTCCTTCCGCCGGTCCCAGCCGTGACCGTCGTGCGCCAACTCCGACCCATACCTCTCTTTTCTTTTGCTTCTGTGGATGAACTCTTTCGTTTCTCCACTATCGCCCAGCAAGTCCGACACACCAAGGGAAGCACCTTTCAAAAGAAGGGCGCGCCGGCAGAGTACATTCAGGTGCTGGTCGAAGGCCAAGTTGTCGTGTCGGAAACAGATGGAGTTCAACACGAAGTTTCTCCTCCTCGGATGTTCGGCTTCCGGGAGGTTCTCGAAGGCAAATCCTTGATGGAATCGGCCGAAGCCAAGGAGACGTCGATTTGCGTCGCCATGGAAGCTGAGAGTTTTCGTGGTTTGCTGTCGGACAATATCGAGCTGGTGGAAGGTGTCTTTCGAATGTTGATGGGGCAGCCTTCGACCTCGGGCCCACCGAGTCTCTTGTCCGGAGCGGTCGAGGTCGCTACGGGTGAGGCGCGACGGGAGGCAAGCAGGGCGCTTCGCCCTATTGACAAGGCCCTTCTCCTGAACCAGCTTCCCTTCTTTGCCCGCACCCGTGCCAACGAGCTACTAGGGCTCAGCGCAACGGCACGAGAGGTCCCCCTCGAAGACAAAAGCAAGATGTTCGACGAAGGCGACCCCTCCTCCATTTGGATCATGTTGTCCGGCGAGTTGAAGCTCGAGCCCCCGATGGGAGGCGATCCAATAACCGTCTCCGTTGGGGACGTGCTTGGGGCGGACGAGGCCCTTGCTGGCGGAACCATGGGCTGGCGCGGCCGAGTCACGACGCCGGGGAAGGCCCTCAAAATCGAGCGACAGGACCTCCTCGAGTCATTGGCCGTACATCCCGATCTCTTGGAGGGAATCTTTGGAGCTTTGTTCCAGACCGCCGGTGAGGACGAGAAAGGTCATCCGTGAAGCGAAGGTTCACTCTCTTTCTCCTCGTCGCATTTGCGACGGCCGCCGCTCCCGCCGCCGCGGAGCACGAGTGGAAGGATGTAGAGCGGGTTGTGGCCATTGGCGACGTTCATGGAGCCTATGACAACTTCGTTGCCGTTCTAGAAAACACGGGTCTCGTGGACGATAACCTGAAATGGAGTGGGGGAAAGACCCATCTCGTCCAATTGGGTGATGTCGTCGACCGAGGAGCACGCTCGCGAGATTGCATGGAATTGCTCATGCGCCTCGAGAAAGAGGCGAAGAAGGCCGGGGGGTACGTGCACGCCCTCATCGGAAATCATGAAGCCATGAACATGGTGGGCATCCTCGACAGCACATCGATGGAAGAGCTCGCATCCTACGACGACGACCAGGCTCGGAGAACCAGGGAAAAGGCCTTCGAGAAGTACTTCGACGAGCTCAGACAACAGGCAAAGACGGAGGACACCGAGCCACCAGCGAAGAACGAAGCACGTCGGGACTTCGACGAACAATACGCGCCCGGATATTTCGGACATCGCATTGCATTTTCCCCGAGTGGCCGCTACGGGAAATGGATAAGAAAGCATAACGCTGCCATTCGCATCAACGACACCGTCTTCACCCACGGAGATTGGAGTCTCGAGTTTTCCGCTCTGGGCATCGAGGACATCAACAAGCGAATTCAAAAGGAGCTGTCGGGCCGAGCTTCGCTCCAGGACGGTTACACCTTCGACTTGAAAGCCCCGCTCCAATATAGAGGACTCTCAGAAGTTCCCCTGACCAGGGAACAGCAAGATGCCCACCTCCCCAAGGTCAATGAAATCCTCTCCAATCTCGGCGCAAAGCGACTGGTTGTAGGGCATACGACTACGGACGGCGCTATCGAGCCACGTTTCGGAGGGAAACACATTAGTGCCGACGTTGGCATGCTCGAGCTGTATCAAGGCGGCCACCAGGTGGCGCTCGAGATCAAAGGCGACGCGTTGTGGGGGGTTCATCCCGAAGGAAAGATCGATCTTCCGGAGTACATCGATGAGAACAGCGAGCTCGACTACCTTGTCGCCGTCGCTGCCGTGGATCCGGCAAACATCAATATCCACCGTCGCCTAGCCGAAGGATATCTCGCACGAGGAGAGCACGAATTGGCACGCGATGCGATCGAGCAGCTTTTCGAGATCGACAGAGCTTTGCCGTTCCGATACCGGAAAACACTTGGAGACGTCTACCGGGCGATCGGAGAAGAGGACAAAGCTCTCGAGCAATACCGGGCCTTCATCGCGGGCCACGAGAAGCTCATCGAGAAGAACCCCGAAAACCCTTACATACGTAATACGTTGGCCCGTTTCTGTTTAGAAAACAACTTGAGAATCGATATCGCCCAGAAAAACATTGAGGCGGCACTTCGCCTTTCACCCCAGAACCAATCTCTGTTGTTGACCCAGGGACGCCTGCAATTCCGCCGGAATGAGTATGAGGAGGCCTCACGAACGCTGCAAAAGGTCGTCGAAGGAAAAGCCAGCTACGAGGCCTTCTATTATCTGGGTCTTTCTTATCTCGAGCTCGACGAAGAAGACAAAGCCCGCGGCGCATTCGAAAGCGCACTCGAGCAAGATCCAAAACGAGCGGAGGCCCAAAACGAGCTCCGCAAGCTGAAGGAGTCGAGACAACCCCAAGGAGGCGCGAACAAGCCATGAAACAAAGGGCTTTACTTTGGTCATTACCTTTTCTAATGGTCCTCAGTTTGGGAGCCGGACAAAAGACACAAGAAGCCAAGCAACTGGTATGGGTGGGAGAACATCAGGATTACGAAGACCTTCTCGAAACAGCGGAAGTGGTCGAGGTCGAGGACGTCGGAATGGGTGTTACCAAACCCCGCAAAGCGACGCTCAACAAGGACGGCAAGACGTTTCACGCCGCTTTCAAGCCCATCACTCGCGGACGTCACAGCGGCTATTGGGAAAGCTATCAAGCGGAGATAGCAGCTTATGAGCTTGACAAGCTTCTTGGGCTCAATATGGTTCCACCCACCGTGGCGCGGAGAATAGAAGGAAACATGGGCTCACTCCAGTACTGGGTGGAAGGCACCTACCTCTACGCAGACGTGGCCGACAAAACACCCCGAACTCCCTCATGGAGCCAACAGCTCTCCCGGATGAAGATATTCGACTGTCTCATCTTTAACGATGACCGCAATGCCCAGAACTTCCTTGTCGACGGTGAATTCACGATCATACTCATCGACCACTCGCGCGGCTTCATCACTGGCGACAAAATGCTCAAAAACAAGAAAAAGCTGCCGAACGCCTTCGACAGAAATCTTGTTGAGAAGATGAAGAATCTCACAGAGGAAGGATTGAAGGCGCAACTAGGCGATCTTCTCATGGGTGGACAAATCGAGTCGATTATCAAGCGCCGCGATATGCTGCTCCGGCACCTCGATAAGCTGATTGAGGAACAGGGGGAAGCGAGAGTTTTGTTTTAAGAGCCGTCTCGATATTACAGCGACTTCTTCAGCGAGAAAACGACACTTCTAGCGTCCAACGGCTAGGTCGAGAAAGATCAAGCGTGGATGTCGAGAGAGAAGAAGAGACCTAGGGTGCGATTTCACAGCCAAAGGAGGGCTTCCAATCTCAAGAAGCCCTCCTTCGCTGTTTGTGAACCTACGAAGTGACGTCTGTTACTTCTTTGGAGGAACGATAGAATCCTTGCAAGCCTTCGCAATCCGAAATTTCACGACGGTCTTGGCTGGGATGTTGATGGTCTCACCGGTCTGAGGGTTCCGCCCCTTACGAGCCTTGCGATTGGACTTCACGAGCTTGCCGATACCGGGGATGACGAATTGCCCACTTTTCTTGGTCTCCCTAACCGCGAGCGCTGCAAACTCTTCCATGATACCAGCGGCCTGTTTCTTATTGAGGCCGGACTTCTCCGCCATGTAGGTGACGATCTGAGTCTTGGTCATTGCCTTGGTCGCCATTCCGTTTTTCTCCTTTCGAAAGGCTATTTCCTATAAAGCGGCTTGAACCGCCAATCCGACGTCGCGAGTTGACGCCGGCACCACCTCGCATCAAAACTTAGATAACTCAATCGAGGGTAACGACGCCTATTCTAATCGTGTTCGTCCTTCTTAGCAAGCATTGAAGCAAAAAAAAACCGCTCCAGGCACCGTTTTTCGCCACTATTCAGCTCGAGACCAACCGAGGAGCTACTGTCCCTCTCAGGTGAACAGCCGGTCCTGAAAAGTGCTCTTCCAATCTCCGCGAAGAACAATGGCTCACGACAACTCAAGAAGGGATATCAATCGCGACCCGACGGACGAGGTGGTGGGTTAGCGACGGCCTTTTGACACCTTCTTTCCTTTTTCCCGGGAAGTCGATTTACGGGTCGCCTTCCGAGCCGCTTTCGTGACTCTTTTCCTCCGGGCTGCCGTCGCTTGCTTCCTCGTGGGCTCTTCAGAAGGAGATTCACCCAGCGTCAAAAGCGCGTCAAAATCAGGAGGCCCTTTTGCCGTCTGCTCTCGCATCTTGAGGGCGAAGGCCTCCTTGGCTTCCAAATTTCGTTGTTGCTTGCCGGGTCCCCAGTCTTCTACGGAGCCTCTCATTGGAATGAGAGCACCTTTCCTTTTCGCCATGTTTGAGACCTCCTTCCCTCCGAATCGGCTAGGTGCCTGATCAGGGTATGGCTATCTCCGGGACCTGCGTCGTCCAGGACTTCAGCAGCTCGAAGCCACCCTCTCCAGTCACAGTCGCCACAGAGGTTTCCGACCCTACTCCCGGGACCATGTAAGTGAAGTTGTTGACGGCGTACGCGCAAGACATGAGGAACGCACAGTAGTCGACAGCCATCTGCAAACTAAAAAAGCGTTCCATGGTCGGGAATCGTTGTGAAGCCCCTTCCTTGACATTCTTTACGGTCTCTCCAGGAGTCGCACCAAACTCGAAATCAGAGACCAGCCCGAGAACGTTGAAGGTCTCTATATCGGGAAAGGAAGCTCGGTGTCCGACCCTAATGCGATATCCCTTTTGCTTCAAGTGCTCGATGATGTAGTCCTGGACTTGATCAAACAACCCCCGTCGTTTCTCGAGCATGTGGGCAATCGTCCAATCGTCGAGGCCGTACTGGAAGCGGTCGAGAGCCTGAGGCTGCCCACCGTAGTGGATTCCAAACTCCTCATCTCGGGTGTACTTGGAACGAACCACGCCCGTTGCGTTCTCCCATTTCAGACTATAGAGCTCGCCGTAGACCCGCCCTTCTGCAGCGGGACCGCGGGAGTAGCCTCCCACGATAATCTCGAGCAACGGATTCTGCCCGGCCGCCCGTTCTCGAATCTCTTTTTGTACATGATCTCGCAGAGCTCGGGCCAGGGACTCGAGCGAATAGTCCTCCTCCGGGGCGTCACAGATCTCAGCAAAGTCCGAAACAATACTCTGGACTTCCCTGCCTCCAATGGATCCGGCTCCATTCAGCATCGCTCCGGCCGCATAATCTCCTAGAGCAAAGAGCTTTGCGTAATAAGGCACAAGCGAGATGGGTGGCCCACCCGCAGAAATCGTCACTAGGCCATCTGCGCCCAGTACGACTCCACCCGGGCATTTAATGGCCACGTTGATGGTCATCCTAATCCTCCTTCAGACCGCCGACCACGCAAAACCACCCAAAGGACGGCAACGGGTAGGTGATCCCTTGGAAGGGCTCAAAAGCACACTGGAGCAGTCCCAGGGGTAAACCGATAATGGAAAGAGCATATTTCGAGCCACCACAAAAAGTCAAAAACGAGCAAGATTGGCTCTTGGGACAGCTCTTCTTGATAGAATTGAGGCGATGCCAAAACGATGTCGTTTCTGCTTGCCCCCCCATTGCCTACCACCACCGTTGGTGGCAACCATATCCCGACTACGGCGAGGCCTTGGCGGAGGTGGGCTCGACTTCCATCGATTGGATACCAGGAGATGAAAGACGGACTGAAACCAGGACTCGAACACGAGCTCGTTCGCGTCGTCACGCGTGACCTCTGTGTTCTCGCCACTAGAACGCCACCGGTTCTGGCTACAGCGGAAATGGTAAGACTCATGGAGTTCGCAGCCTACCAGGTTCTCGAGCCGTATTACGAAGAACAGGAAACATCGGTCGGGGTGCGAGTCGAGGTCCAGCATCTGGCCCCCACACCTATCGGCATGAGATTCCGTGCAAATGCTCGACTCACCCAAATCGACGGTCGGCGTTTCTTCTTCGACCTCGAAGCGTACGATGAAAAAGAGCAAATCGGCCGGGGCACAAATGAACGTTTCGTCATCGACATCGATCGCTTTCGAGAACGCCTCAAGAGGAAGATGACTTAAGAATAGGAGACAGTCTTCGATGGGGGCAATTCGGGGACAGTCTTCGATGAATCGGGGATTAGCCGAAACTATGAAGATGCCGAATCTTCATGTCAGCCATCGTTTTACAGAAGCCGGAAAACCTGTTTTCTCCCGTGCCCGTTTCCGAGCCCGATTGGTTCCCATTGAAAACCGTTTGCATCGCATGTGCCACAGACCTGCGTTTTGGTGCTTCCGGCTGGGGCAGGGGACAATCGATCAGTCCGGAGATTCATCGAACGCTGTCCCCTTTCTTTATCGACGCACCAATTGGCTGACGCTGATGAGCCGACCTCCCACAACGACCTGATGAGTCTCGCGCAGATTGCGGATGTCTACGCTGGGATCGGCAGAGAGGATGACCAAATCGGCGAGCTTTCCGGCCTCCACGGTACCGATATCTTTTTCCGCTCCTAAAGCTTCCGCAGCCAACAAAGTGGCACTTCGGATGGCATCGACAGGCGCTAACCCCGCCTCGACTAGAAGCTCGATCTCCAGTAGCAAACTGAGCCCAAAGGGCACGATGGGCGCATCGGTTCCCGCAAGAATCTTCCCATCTCGCTCTGCGATAGCCGCCACCGTTTCGAGCAGAGGCTTTATCCGGACTTGCCAACGAGTGACATCTTGGGTGGCGTCCGACGTATAGCGCTTCACATCCCAAGCGGGAAAGAGTGAGAGGAAACGTCCATCCTCGAACATCCCTGGCTCGCGAGCGCGCAACCAATCAGCACCACCATGGATGCCCAAGGTCGGAGTGAAGTAGACTCCCGACTGCGCGATGAGCTCGACCACATCTCGATAGCTCCTTCCAAGCTCGGTGACTTTTGGGGAGTATCCGCGGCGGCTCGTTCCCCGGACATGCTCGATGCCGTCGACACCAAAAGCCACCGCAGGATAGACTTCATGAGAGGAAACAAAAAGACCTTCCCGGTGCGCTTCCTCAACGGCCTTTTTCTGCAACTGATCGGGGAGCCGCACGTAGGTCTTTACCATGTCGAGCCCCAAACGTTTCGTACGCGCGAGCTCTCTCAGAAGCTCTTCCTCCCCGTCGATGGCCGTCAGGCCTTCGTAGTAGATCCGGTCACCGTCTAGTCCATATCCGGAAAGAAAGACTCGGGGTCCAATCCGTCGTCCGGATGCAATAGCTTCTTTTTCTTCGATGGCCCGGTATATCAACGAACCGGGGACCCGAATCGACGTCACGCCGTAGGCTATCCAGACACGGCCGTGGCGACTCCCCCATACCGGCAGTTCCAGATGAGTATGGCTTTCGATGAGGCCGGGAATGATGGTTTTTCCCGAGGCGTCGATGACCCTGGTGTCTTCTCCCGGAGGATCTCCCCTGGATTCGACGCTTTGTATCCGATTCCCTTCGATAAGGATGTCCACATCATCTTGCGGGGGCGCCCCCGTGCCGTCGATGAGTCGGGCCCCTCGAATCATCATTTTTCCGCCCGAAGTGAGCACTTCGTATCCCAAAGACAGCGATATGACCCGTGATTCACCGCTCTCGATGTCCACCACCTTCAACTTGTCCGAGGCCAAGTAGAGGAGCCTTTTCGAGTCTGGAAACCAACTCGGGAAATCCACCGCCTCATCTACGACTTGTCGCGCCGTTCCGACAGGCTCCCCTGAGGGCGTAACCGGAATCAGCCATAGGCCACCGTCCATCGCATAGGCCATCAGTCGGCCGTCAGGACTCCATACGGGACCATCTCCGTCTCGATGACCGAAGCTCTTGACCGGTACGTCCAGCACGCGCTCTTCTCCCGATTCGACATCCACCAGGAGAATTCGATTGGCCCCTTCGCGGAAACGCGATGACGCCGCTTCGTGTACCGCTACAGCAATATGGCGACCATCGCTCGACCAACTCGGAAGTCCGACTCGTCCAGGGCGCCGATGGCGAGTCACCGGTCGAGGCGTGGAGCCTCCTTTGGCTTCCATGACGGAAAGGTTGCTCTGCTCATCAAGATAGGCGATGGTCACTCCATCCGGTGAGAACGCGGGTGCAATTTCCGCACCTGGACTTGCAGTGAGCCTTTGCACACCGCTCTGCGGGCTCGAACCCACTTGCTTCATCCACAAGTCCATCGTGCCTTCCCGGTCGGAGGCGAAGGCGACGAACTGTCCGTCGGGCGACCAACAGGGATCCGAATCGAGAAATTCGTCCCGTGTCAGCGTCATCACATCCCCGCTTTCGACGGATGCTACATAGATGTCTCCGAGCGCCGTGAAGGCGATCTTCGTCCCATCGGGTGACACGGTGGGGCGAACGATCCCACGCACCGGATGCCTCTCGCCGGCTCGCGGGAAGGAGACTCTTTGGCGCCGGTAGAGGGGGCGATCCAACCGAACGGTCACTCGGAAGCCAATCTCTTTCGCTTCGTTTTGATCTTGTTCCAAATGTCGGATCTTCCCATCTGCCGTGTAGTAGAGGCTCCGGTCTCGACTCCAAGCTGTTCGGAACGGAAAAACATCCTCGCCTTCCCGCAATCGAGTCTGCGCACCACTTTCCAGATTCAGTGCGAGGAGCACACTTTCTTGCTGATTCTCCAGGAGGACTAGCGTTAATTCTTGATCCGCAGGTCCCCAAGAAGGACTCGCAGCCCTTCCTTTGAAGGAGGCGATCTCTTCCTCTCGACCGTCACTTGTTGAAACTTGCCAAAGCGCGGTTGTTCCTTCCTCACCGCGGTCGGTCACGAAAGCAACGTTGGTTCCGTCGGGGGACCACGTCGGCATGTAATCGTTGGCTGGGTTCGTCGTGAGCTGCCTCAACTCGCTACTCTCGGCGCTCAAGATCCAAACGTCATAGTTTCCTGCGCGATCGGAAGAAAAGGCGACCTGCCGTCCATCGGGAGACCATACCGGTTCCCGGTCGTCGCCAGGGCCTTCGGTGAGGGACTCTAGGCCCGATCCATCCGACCCCAGGACCCAAATGTCCCAATTGCCTTTGCGAAAAGACTGAAAAACGAGGCGTTGCCCGTCGGGGGACCAATCGGGGAGACGATCGTCTCCGAGACCATCCGTCAGAGCCTGAGCTTGCCCCCCTTCGGTCGGAAGAACCCAGAGGGTTCCCTGAAGGTCGATCACGAGTTGCTCACCATCCGGCGAAAGGGTCAGGGCAAAATGGGTCCCCTCGTCGAAAGTGACTTCGGTGACCGGCTCAGGCGGTTGTGCTCCGCACAGCAACACTAGGACAGCCAACGCCCCTATCGGTCGCAAGTTCATCCCATCCTCCACTTGTCGAAGTGTGACCACATCCGGCGTACGTTCGTAGCCTACCGTCTCGAGCTCCGGAAAAAAAGGAGTAAGTTACGCAACAAAAGTCGGGCAAGTCGCGTCTAAAAGAACAGATATCCAGGTCTCGAGGAACGACGGGAGTCGCATAGCGGTTGACATGACTACTACGACTCAGGTAAACGCTGTCGGTTCGCGGTCCCTTTCTGAAACCAGACCCATCGGGGAACGGCAGGCATACGGGCTACGAGACAGATACATGGCAACATCCAGGTCCAACGGTAGCCCATCCACCGCCCGGCTCATCTTCGTGCCGGTCCTTGTCAGTGTGGCAATCACACTGTTGCGACTGACCGGCGAGCTCCTAGCGTGGTCGGAGAGCTGGTACAATCCGCAGGCCGGCGGTTTTGGTGCCCTCGTAGGCATTACTTGGCTTGCGCCCGTGTTTGGAGTCTACTTCGCCCTACATCTTTCTAGAAGAGGTCAAACCCCAACGAACTGGGGAAAGGCGATTCTGCTCGCATTTCTGGGAATCATCCTGTTGTTCGGCGGAGTGGTTCTCCAGGCACCCATATACATGAGGAACGTTTGGCTCAGCCTGGTTCTCATCTGGACAATCGCAGCCCTCGCTGCAAACATTCAATACTCATCCTGGCCGAGTCTTTTCAAGACGCTCTTGGCCTATGGCCTAGCTGCTCGCATTCCTGTCGTCTTGATCATGTTCTTGGCGATGGGGGGTCAATGGGGAACCCACTATGATGCCGCGCCCGCCGGATTCCCCGAGATGGGTTGGTTCTTCAAGTTTGCGTGGTTGGGACTCCTGCCGCAGCTGCTATTCTGGGTCAGTTTCACCATCGTTACCGGCATGTTTTTCGGCACCGTAGCCGCAGCGTTTGCGAACCGCCGCAAAACCGCCGCCTCACCATAAAAGGAATTCAACGCGGAGGCGCGGAGGCGCGGAGGCGCAAAGAAGACCGGATTTGGTCCGGATCTTCTCCAGATATCCTTTCCAATTCTTCTCCGCGTCTTGGCGTTAATTTCCGGATTTCTTGAATTCTCGAATTCTCGAGTTCTCGGGTTCTTGAGTCCTCGGGTTCTTCTTCATTCCGTCAAACCGAGGGCCTTGGCTCTCTCAAGAGTTCTTCTGGCTTCGTTCAAATGAAGTGCCTCCACCATCTCGCCATCGACGACGGCAACATACCGCTTCTTGCTGGCCGCCGCCTCCATGGCATCGACGATGCGCCGAGCTCGCGTCACTTCCTCAGGTGTCGGCAGGAACACTTCATTGATCACCGAGACCTGACCGGGGTGGATGGCGGTTTTGCCATCGAAACCCATATTGCGGACACGCCGGGCGCTGTCCTCGAGCCCTTTTAGATCCCTAAACTCGAACCAGGGAGTGTCAAAGGCTTCGATTCCCGCCGCCCGCGCCGCCAGCAGAATTTGGCTACGTGCAAAGTACAGCTCCAACTCCTCGGGAAGCCGGCCGGCACGTAGACTTTCCCGGTAATCAGCCGCGCCAAAGATGAACCCTGACACCCGTTCTGACGCTTCTGCGAGCTCCTTCGCGGCCAGAACACCCTTGGCAGTCTCAACCATCAGATAGAGGGGAACTCTCCGTCCCAACGCTTCATCGGCCTCGACAACCGTCTCAGGGCGGTCGACTTTGGGCAGCACCACGCCGGCAGAACGGACTCGAGCCACGAGCGCGAGGTCTTCCCCTCCCCATGGAGAGTCCATTCGATTGACGCGAACGACGACTTCGGAACCTCCAAAATCGGTTTGACCAAGACTCGAGGCGACTCTCTCACGGCCTTCCGCCTTGGAATCAGGGTGGACACCGTCTTCGAGGTCAAGGATCAGAACATCGGCGCCGCGGGAGCCGGCTTTCAAAAGCATGCTCTCGGACGAGGCCGGCACGTAAAGAAGCGACCGACGGACCGTGAGACATAGCCGGCATGGTACCACGTGCTTGTTTTTGGTGAACCTTTGCTCATCCGCCTACGTATTAAGCAACAGGAACACAAGATACCGCGATACACGGGCAGCGCCCGTTACGGAGGCCTAAGATGAAGAAACGCGCCTATCTCCTCGCAGCAGTTGTCGCGCTCATTCTGCTACCGACTTCCCAAACCCTGGCGGAAGAGGGATCACCATGGGTCCACATCCGCGTCACAGAACACGATGGAAGCCAAGCGAAAGTGAGTGTCAATTTGCCCCTCTCTGTCGTCCAGGTTGCCCTCGATGTGGCACCGGAGAAGATCATCAACAATGGTCGCATCCGGATCGATCACCATGGCCACCATGATCTCTCTATCGCCGACCTCCGCAAGATGTGGAAGGAGCTCCGCGATTCCGGCGACGCCGAGTTTGTCACCGTCGAACAAACCGATGAACGAGTCGTTGTCACCCGTGAGGGCGACTACTTCAAGGTCGACGTCACGGACAGCGACGACGACAAAGAAACCGTCCATGTCAAAATACCCATCACCGTCGTCGACGCGCTTCTAGAAGGTGAAGGCGAAGAGTTGAACTTACGCGACGCCCTGGAAGAGCTCAAAGACCAACGCGGTGAAATCGTCACCGTCGAGGGCGGAGACGCCGACGTCCGCATCTGGATCGACGAAAGGAGATAGCAATGGTCAAGCTGGCCGCAATCCTGTCCTTACCCTTGCTGCTCGTCGGCGTCATGGGGAGCTCGAGCTGTCTCATCGTGGACGTCAAAGAAGGTGGTCCAGACGGAATGCACATCGTTGTCCCGGTGCCACTGTTCCTCGCCCAGATGGCCTTGAGCTTCGTACCTGAAGAGCATACTCGGATCCCCGTTGAAGAAGCCGCCGAGTACATTCCCATGGCAGAACGCTTCATCCGAGAGCTCGAGAACATTCCCGACACGGAGCTCGTACGGGTCGAGGAAAAAGACGAGCTCGTAGTCATTTCGAAAGTCGGAGATAGTTTGGAGATCGAAGTCTTCGATGGAGACGGGGAGCAAGTCTTGGTCAACATGCCCATCTCAGCAGTTCAGGAGATTCTGGCCAGCTTCGATGGCGAGACCTTCAAAGCTTCTCAGGCCGTAGCGGCCCTACGAGGTATTTCCCGCACCGACCTGGTCCATGTCCGAGACGGCGACGAGGAAGTAAAAATCTGGATCTGGTAGTCGGCAAGAAAAGGGACAGGTCCCTTTTTCCTCATTGAGGATTGGGAGAAAGGGACCTGTCCCCTTTTTCTCTCCGGATTCTCCTTCCTACTTTCTCCTTCCTCTTTCATGTGAACACGGACCTCCTTCATATTCTAGAACCTGAACAATTTCGTAAATTTCACAACGAAGCTCCGGTTCTGGAGCAAAGCGAAGCCCGTTCCGAAAGTGTCATAGGAATCACTGTACACCACGAAGAGATCGCTTCCCGGTTGGTACTCCCAGTGAAAACGAACGTTACTCGAGAACGAGTTGTCCCCAGTGAAGTACTGAACGAGGGCACTCAAGACGGTTCGCGGGGACAACGTGTAGTTGAAACGGCCGCCGATCAAGTTGGTCGCAAAGTCTCCTTCCTCTAAATCTACCCAGTTCAAGGAGAGACGCGGCTCGATGGAAAATTGAGGTGACAACTCGACCCGACCATTGTAGGCGACCTCCGTCCGTTTACCGCTGAAGAAGCCGCCTGCCTGAACCGACAGGCTGCCCGAGACTCTTCGCTGAGGACCGAACTGGTAGCTCATGCCAATGTTCTGAAAATCGTAGCCCTTAGAGGGCAAGAAGATGCCATCCGATATCTCGAACTCCTCTGGCAGGAACTCGTAGTTGTTCTCGTAATTCATATTGAACTGATCGCTGTTCTCGAGCTCGAGTCGAAAGGTCGCCGTCGCCACTCGGGTCTCCAGCGTGCCTTGGTTGTCGGTGGTGTAGTCGAGTCCTCCAATCAAACTGAGCTTACGGATGGCGTCGATGGACCCGGGACGTCGGCTGAACCGCAGTTCTCCGAAGTTCCGTTGAAAGTTCTCCCGCCGCATGAAACCGACTTCGGGATTGAAACCGGGTTGGACGACTAGCCGTTCAAACTTGATGCCGTAGAGGTCGGGCTGCCAATCGAACTGACCCAAATAGCTTGCCGAGTCCCCTTCGAGACCCGCAGTATCACTCACGGCGTAATAGCCGATGATGTTCAAGTTATCGTAAAAGGAAAAAGAGGCGTCGACCCCGAAAACCGCGTTGTTGCCGTCGCCATCAACCGCCGGCGAACGGAGTGTTCCGATGACACCGATGGCACTCCGCCTGAGTATGTCTCTCTTGAAGCGTAATACGGAAAAGTTGGTCGCCAGCGCATCGGCGGGCTGACCCTCCTTGGTGCTGATGCTCAAGGCACCGATGCTGTAGGGACCCACACGTCCCGTCATGCGACCACCGGCAAGGATGGGAACAACCTCACTCTCTTCGAGACCGATCCGTCTCGTGTAAAACACGATCGGAGTATTGCTAGGGACCGAGCCACCCTGGGGGCGCGGGCTTCCGATGCCACCGAACTGGAAGATGCCACGGCCTTCCAAAAAGAACTCCCGTTTCTCGGGCAAGAACAAGTTGAAGCGAGTCAAGTTGATCTGTTGCTCGTCGATTTCCACCTGAGCGAAATCGGTATTGTAGGTAAAATCGGCGATCAGACTACGCGTCAACCCGTATTTGACGTCGAAACCAAAGTCGGCATCTAGGTCGTTCTCGAGCACCGGATCGGCCTCCCGATCCGTGACCGCCTCACCGGCAACGTACGGCTTAATCTCCAGATTATTGGACTTGGGAGGAGTTTCCAGACCGACCAAGGTACCCGCGAAAGAGATCTGGGTAACGCCCCTGCCACCAAAGGCAGCCGGAATTTGGGTCAGGTAGGAAAACTCGTTCTTCGAACGAACGATGCGTCGAAAGTTGATCCCCCACATTTGAAACCCCGCCGCACTATAGCGAAGCGACTTGAAGGGGATGGCCATCTCAACGGTCCAACCGTTTTCGAAGCGCCCCGTCTTAGCATCCCAAACCGTGTTCCAATCTCGGTTGACGTCACGTTCATCAGTGATCAGTCCGTCGAAGAGACCCCCAACAGGGTTGGTGTAGAAGAAAAAGGCGTTTCTCCGGTCGTAGAACGTATCCAACACGACGGCGAAGTTGTCGTTGAGGTAGATTCCGAAGTTGTCTCGCCGCATCTCATTGGCCACTATCCGCTCGGGATGAGAATCCCAACACCGCCCGACGATGTAAAGGCTCTCGTCGTCGAAGAGAACCCAGGCTTCCGTTTTTTCTGTGGCAGGAGCGCCCTCGTCCGGCTCGGCCTGCAAAAATCCAGCGACGCCAGCGACACGATGATAGAATCGATTCATCGAGCTTTCCGTCAAGAACCAGAGGCGCTTCCAACCGAACGGCTCGCATCGTGGCGTGACCTTGGTCATCGCGATTGACCATGTCCGGCGGCACCGGTGCGGACGGTCCATCAATTCCCGTTGGGTTCGACCTGCCGGGAGCTTCGCCAATGGCTCCATCGCCTGAACTAACCTCTGGCCTCTGGCCTCCGGTCTCCGGCTCCCCACTGGCATCTGGCTTCTGGCTTCTGGCCTCCGATTGCTGTCTGACCTCTGGCGTCTGCCGTCTGGCCTCTTTTCTTTGCGATGTCACATCCAGATCCACGAACGACCTGGGTACCGATTCGAGTTTTCCATCCAACGTCATCAAAACAACAATCTCTCCCTGGATTTCAAATGCACGAACCTCCATCCGAGTTCCATCCACGAAATAGACGATGGTCGTCGAGGGGGTGGGGAATCTCTCGGGCGGGCCTGTGCGGCACCACCGAAACCAACAATGAGCAGTCCGATGATGAGGCTCCGGAACCGTGCCTTCCACATGTGCTTCTACTCCAACGGTGCGTGACGAGTCGCGCTTTAGCTATCTCTACCGGTTCGGCACAAACCGTTCCCAGGAGGGTAGATTCTGCGGTAAAGCCGGGGGTGTCTTTCTCTTTGCGGATGTTTGTCCGTACGGCGGGTCTACGCCCGGCTGCTGACTGCTTGACTGCTCGACTGCGCAGCGAGTCATTCGTTCAAAACCTAAACAACCGCGTCACCTTGAACACGAGGCTCCGGTTCTCGAGCTGCGGGTATCCACCGTAAAAGGTATCCCGTCCATCGCTGTAAACGACGTAGATATCGCTCCCCGGTCGGTACTCCCAGCGAAAGCGGATGTTGCTGCCGAAATAATCATCGGACGCATTGTATTGGATCAATGCACCCAAGAAAGCGCGCGGCGAGAATGCGTAGTCGGTTCGCACACTCACGAGGGTCGTCGTGAAATCTCCTTGAGTCAGGTTGACCCAATTTTGCGACACGCGGGGCTCGACGGAGAACTGCTTCGTAATCTCGGCACGGCCCCAGATACCGATCGATTTCCGATTCCCGCCGTAAAACGAGCCATGATTGAAGTCCACCATACCCGATATCCGCCGCTGTGGACCGAACCGATACATGTAGCTGAAATCCTGGAAGTTGTATCCCCCGATAGGCAAGAAAATGCCATCGGAGACTTCCCATTCCTCCGTCAGGAAATCATAAAACCGCTTGTACTCGAAGCGCGCGAAATCGCCACTCTCGAATTCCGTCCGGAACTGGAACGATTCCGTTCTAGTCTCGAGAAACCAGTCGGTGTCGGTGATGTAGTCGAAACTGCCTTCGAAAGTGAACCTTCTGACCGCTTCGATGGAACGAGGACGCGGACTGAACCGGAACTCTCCACGGTTCTTGATCATATCTTCCCGGCGGAGATAAGCCGACCTCCGGTTTGAAATTCTCGCCAACCATCAGATGCTCCAGGGTGACCCCATATCTGTCACCCGCGTAGTCGAGCTTTGCCATGTAGCTTTGATCTTCGCCCATCAAGGTGGGCGTCCAGCTCCGAGCCCAATAGGTGTTGATGTTCAAGTTCTGCAGAAAGGTAAAATTGCCGTCTACGCCGAAGACCGAGTTCGAGCCCAAGTCATCGAGGGAATTGGAGCGGTAGGTCCCGATGACGCCGATATTGCTCCGGCCGAGCACGTCCCGTTTGAAGCGCATCACGCCATAATTCGTGGTCGGAATCAAAGATTCCTCGCCTATGGCGTCTCGCGTTTGCATGGTGAGCGCCCCGACCGAGTACTTTCCGGCTCGGCCGGTGAGACGCCCTCCTAGTTTGAGGGGAACCGACACCTCATCCTGATAGCCGATCCTCCGGCTGTAGAACAAAATGGGCATGTCGGAACCACCACCACCGCCACCATGCCTATCCGTGCTTCTCCCGCCGAAGTTGAAAATCCCCTGCCCCTCCAAAAAGAACTCCCGTTTTTCAGGGAGGAACAGAGCTGAATCGAGTGAGGTTTACTTGTTGGTCATCATTTTCCACTTGGGCGAAGTCCGTGTTGTAAGTGAAATCAAAGGTCATGCTTCTTGTGACACCGTACTTGGCGTCGAAACCGACGTCGCCATCGAGAATCATTTTCGTAGGGGTCGTCCACCGTCAGGTCGGTTTGCACGCCCCCAGTGGCATAGGGCTTGACCTCGAGATTCAAAGAACGGGCCGGTGGCTCGATGCCCACCAGGGTCGCCGCTTGAGAGAGCTTGAGAAGCCCTTCCCGGCGAAAAGCAGCTGCAATCGGAGTCAAATGGCTCGTTTCGTTCTTCCACCGCACGATGCGGCGGAAGTTGACGCCCCACACTTGGGATGCCCCGGGTTTGTAACGCAGGGACCTGAAGGGAAGCTCCATTTCAACGGTCCAACCTTGAGCGAAACGGCCCGTCTTGACCTGCCAAACCGTGTTCCAGTCACTATTGGTGTTCTGCTCATCCGTCACCTGGGCGTCATAGAGCCCGCCCAAGGGATTGGTGTAGAAGAGGAATCCATTGCGGCGATCATAGAACGTGTCGAGAATGACCGCGAAATTCGAGTTGTTGCTGAGGTTGCGATTATCCCGCCGCATTTCGTTGGCTATGATTCGTTCCGGATGGCTATCCCAACAACGGGCAGCCACATAAACGTTGTTATCGTCAAAGAAGAGCCAGACCTCGGTTTGCTCAGTGGCGGCCTGCCCTTCTTTCGGCTCCTGCTGGATGAAGTCGCTCATGGAAGGTACGGTTCGATACAAGCCCTCTTCGAGCTTGCCGTCGACGACCAAAGGCTCCGCAATTCGAGTGGCTCTGACACTCACCCGACCCTCTGCGTCACGCGCAATCACTTCCGGTGCTTCAGGAGGAACGAGACCCTCAACGGTCAATGCCCTGGTCGGGGCTGGAGCGGCACCCACGGTCGGGTCTTCGTCATCTCCCACTTGGAACGCCGGCGGTGGGCTTGAAGACGGCCGCCGAGGAGGCGTTTCGTTCGTCCGGCCGTTGGCCGGCTCTTCCTTTCGTGCCGGCCATTGCTGTGGCAGCCCATTGTTCTTCCGACCCAACCCCGTCGGCTCCTGTCGCCCCGGCCTGGGACGAGATTTCGCCGGCAGTCCCATATGCATGTGAGGGACCGTTACGGCCTGCCTTTTCCGTGGCCTCGAAGTCAACCATAGCGGCCGGAACCGATTGGAGCTTTCCTTGGGCCGACTCAAAAACGACAATTTGCCCCTTGACGGAATAACTCTGGACATCCAACCGGGTGCCATCCTGGAGGACGAGCACCTTGGGAGATGACCCTGCGCGGTCGCGAGCTTCGGCCAGGCCGCTGGTTTCGGCCAAGGCGGGAAATAAGAGCGTAAGAGTTAGAAACCCGAGAGCGAGCCGGAGTTTCAGCACCATCGTTTCAACACCCCGGAGATGATAAATTCCGTTTTTGCAATAACTTGTGGACTGGCATCGATGCCGGATCCCAAGCTCCCTGGAAAAGGCAGTATACCAGCATTATCGGGCTGAGTCACGGAGCTCCGACAGCCATTCATACACGCCTCCCCATCGTAGTAGACGCCCGTCGAGTACTTTTTATTTCACGAAATATCTCCATGGACGGCAAGAAAAAGATGTGCTATTTTTGAAGTTTGCGGCTCCTTATGGGAGCCACTGCAAGGAGCGCCGAGGGAAAGGAAGGTATCCCAACCATGTACCGTGTTTTCATCCTGTTGCCGTTGGTGGCAGCACTAGTCTTGCCATCGTGTGGTGACGATTCATCCCCGAGCTCGCCGACCAGTCCGTCGCCGACCCAGCAAGGTTTTCTGGCCATTGGAGAGGGATTGAATGTCGATGTGTCGGCTCTTGGTCCACTAGCCATCGTCAGTCCCGAGGGCGGAGCCAATATTTCCAGCGTCCAGCCTTTGTTGACCGTGACGAACGCCGCCTTCGGCAGTCCGCCGCGGACTTACCGGTTCGAGGTCGCTGAAGCCGCAGTCGGTTTTGGCCAGCTCATGGATTCGGAATCGGACGTACCCGAAGGAGAAGAAGGAACCACCTCCTGGCAGGTCACGACACCTCTCACGCCGGGCACGGAGTATATCTGGCGCGTGACGGCCACGAGTAGCGGCCAAACCGAGTCAACAGAAACGGTCGCCTTCATGGTGAAAGACGCCTTCGCGATCGACCGCCCCGGGGAAGTCGTCATCTACGATCCGCTCACGACCGGCTCCTCCATCGCCATGGAAGTCGTGGGAGGGGAGTTCACACCCCAGGGTTGGAAAGCGTTAACCAACAGCGACTACATCCGCTATCAAGTGCCCACGATGTCCGAGGGTTACATGGAGTTCACGACCACGAATATTGGTGAACCGAATCCCAACCCCGGCAAGCGTATGCTCGTGAGCTTCTGGGACCCCACCAAAGGTATCTATCGAGAGAATCCGTTTCGGGTGCACATCCAGAAGATGGATCGCGCCACAGTCCGTATCGATGATGTTCGCTTACGCTGGATCTCCCGCGGACAGGAGACCAACACCGGGATCACGTTCTTCGACTTTGAAAAAGACGTCGTCTACCCGTGGCGTATCGAGTGGGGATCGTGGCAAGGGCTCCAATCGCAACAAGTGCGCGTCTTCCTCGAAGGCGTCCAGATCATGGAGCGAAACTACGATAAGGCTTATCACCCGAAAACTTTTTGGATTGAGCTGGGGAACCAAGAACGAGCTGAAACGCTCGAAGAGTGCATCTGGTCGAACATCATCATCGGCAGCAGATAGAGCTGTAAGAAATCATGAAGGGGATCGGCTCACAAAGCCGATCCCCTTTTGATTTTCCGACGCTTTGCGTCTTGGCCTCGAGATTACTCGACTCTCAGCACCTGCCCGGGCTCGACGCCGGTGCGGGTCACCACGGCCCCATTCTCAAATTCCACTTTCACATCGTAGACTTTGCCACTCTCGACACCGAAGTGTTGCATCATCGGGTCCTGGCTGCAGTAACCGGTTGCCCCCTGGACGACCCGATATCCCTTCAAGAACTCGACTTCTCCCAAGTGACCCGCCTCGAAGAGACCGACCTTCGCCCCCAGAGCTCCTTCTTCACCGTTCGGTGCGCGCATAGAGATCTTGAGCCAAGATCCTTGAGCCGTTTGATTGAGGAAAAACGTATTGGGCCCTTGTTTGCTGGCTACGAGCAAATCGAGGGAGCCGTCGTTATTCATGTCCGCAAAGACAGCGGACCGAGCATCATCCCCTAGTCCGGTAATCCCCGCGTCGCTCTGGTAGGTATATCCGCCTTGCCCGTCATTGATATGGATGCCCGTCTCGCCGGCAAGGTAGAGATCGAGATCTCCATCGTTGTCCACATCGCCGAAGGCACCCGTGTACCTTACGCCCTCGAAACGGCGTACGAAATGAAACCGTCCTTCGCCATTGTTCCTATAGAGCTTCGACCCGTGAAACCCCGCAATGAGCAAGTCGAGGTCCATGTCGTTGTCGATGTCCCCGAAGCTCCATCCGTTGCTTCCCCGCTTGTCACTCGTCGTTTGTTCATAAGCCAAACCGGCGAAATCGGTTTGGTCGATGAGCCGCGGCGTTTCGTTCACCAGGAGTGCAATAGGTCCAGCGTTATTTTCGGGCACGACCTCGTAAGCCGTCAAAGCGAGGTCCGGTTTACCGTCGTTGTCCACGTCCACCGCCGTTATGCCTTGATTGGCAAAGGCCCGGTTGTCGGCACCCTGCATCCGTCGGCGCTCGAAAACGAGCCCTCCTAGGTTCCAGTAGACAGCGGGCTGGGCGTCCTGCCACGCCGACACCACGATCTCGAGACGCCCATCCCCGTCGAGATCGGCAGCGGCCACGCCTCGCGTCCCGAGGTCGGTCACATCGATACGAGCACTATCAGAAATATCGACGAAACGTAGCTCCCCTTCGTTACGGTACAGCCGATTGTGACCGTTCCATGTGTGGGCATTGAAGAGATCGAGGTCGCCATCATTGTCGAAATCCGCGAAGACCGCCGAATGAGACTCCTCGGAGATCTCCTCGTAGAACCCATCGTCGGCGACTCCGGCGACCACTCCCCTCTCCTCGAACGAAGGAGGATTTTGTTTGAGATTGATGAAAAGCAAATCCGGCCGATCCTCCATGGGATCGAAGATGTGGGTGACATAGATGTCGAGCCAACCATCGCGGTCTACGTCCACCACTTGTATCCCGTGTCCTCCGAAGGTCTCGAGGCTTTTGAACCCCGAGGACCCGGTGACATTGGTGAACTTGACTACGGAGAAAGCCGCGTTGGGCGCTCCGATCAACCCCACGCTGACTAGAAACAATACGCAACGAGCTCGGTCACAACCCAGTATTCGCAACGTTCCCTCCTGAACCGATGTTTCGCCCGGCCAATTCCGACATTGACACCGACTCATTGTCGTTGGCGCGCTTTATTGGAACCCAGGCTTGTTAGTCCGGCCTAAAGGGCCCGACCAAGAATAACTACCCATTTTGGGACGCCGATTCCATTCCGTCTGGCTGCGTTGCTCGTCGGTCATATATCTAGGATATTTTTCACTCCTCGCGCCTTGCCAGACGGGCGCCTCGACGCCCCAAAATGGGCATTTATTTTTGGCCGGACCCTAAAGGGCCAGATGGTGGGCGGTACAGGATTTGAACCTGTGACGTCTTGCTTGTAAGGCAAGCACTCTCCCGCTGAGTTAACCGCCCTCTTTGGCCCCCTGAGGACTAGTCCCCAAGTCACCTGGGACGTCGCCCACAAAGAGCAACCCTTATTCTAAACCAGGTCGCCCCAGGATTCATCTCGCCGACTTGTCCGCCGAAGCCTTGGCGTAGGCGGAAGCCCACACCCCCGACAAGAGGCGAAGGCGGATTCACTCCTTGGCGGAATTTGACCACATCAACTCCCGGGCGTATCATAGAGGCCTCATACAAAACAGGCATTGAACCCGCCTAAGAAAAGAGAATCTTGCGTCTCAAAGCGGACATACATATTCATACGGGTGACGATCCCCTCGACTACGTGATCCACTCCAATAGAGAGATGATCGATCACGCCGCGAGCCTCGGCTTCGAGGTCTTGTCCATCACGAATCACGATTTTATGAGCCATCGTGAAGAACTGACGGACTACGCGGAACATCGGGGCATTGTCCTAATCCCTGGTGTCGAAGCGACCATCGAGAACCGGCATGTCTTGATCTACAACTTCGACTACTGGTCCAGCCCCCCTCACACGTTTGCAGATGTCTATCGCTTGCGAGAAGACAATCCCGATCTGCTCGTTGTCGCTCCCCATCCTTTCTTTCCCTCTCAATTTTGCCTCCAACGAAAGCTGTTGGAGCACATCGAGCTCTTCGATGGCATAGAGTATTCACACTTCTACATGAGGAAGATGAACTTCAACCGGAGAGCGGAAGGCTTGGCCTACCGGACCGACCGTACCCTTGTCGGCACGTCGGATGCCCACTTCCTCTGGCAAATGGGCGTGACCTACTCCTACATCGAGGCCAAAGAGAAGAGCCTGCCGGCCGTGCTCGAAGCGATCCGTCAGGGGCAAGTGGAAGTTGCGACGAGGCCTCTACCCGCAGTAGACATCTTGCTACGTTTGCGCAACTACCCCTCTCTCAAGTGGCGCCACCTCGCCCGACGCAAGGGCTACCGAAAGAACGGCGAAATCCTCAGACTAAAATAAAGCAAGGGGGGCTGTCTCCTTGGCGGACTGTCCCCCTCACCGCATTGACCACGAAGGCAGTTCCCTGGTGAGTGTCACCATCTAACCACCTGTAAACAATAACGTTCTGGTGGTGACTGTCACCAGCCCACTAGCCCAAATGCCTCACCTTTTGGAGGAACAAAACGCCTCGTTATCGCGTACTACATGACGAAGCCACTGATTTCTCCTGCGGGTTCCAAAGCACTCGCAAGACAAAGGACGAGGGAGCACATGAGCCAACAAGCAAAACGAAGATTGACTGCCGCTTTCGGGGGCACCGTGCTCTTGACCGTTGTCGTCGGTGTCTTTTTCTTCCTCAATGGCGGAGGTGAAGTACGGAAGCTTCCGTTACCGGTGACGTCAATCCCGATAAGGACAACCCACGGGTACCCGTCGAGGTTTTCGAGACGACGACAGGAGCCATTTCGAGCACCCTTTCGAGCTCGTCGACCATTGAAGCCGAGCAAACCGCACAAATCCCTGCCAAGGTCGAAGGCATCGTGACGGCGATCAAGGTCCGCGAGGGTGACTTCGTCAAAGCAGGCCAGATTCTGGCTTGCCTCGACGACGAAGAAAAGAAGCTCGCCCTCGACAAGGCGCGTCTGCGACTGGGCAAGGCCGAGGCGGAGTATCAGCGCGCCGAACAATCCTTCAAACATGAATTGATTTCCAAGTTCGACTACGACAAAGCGCTCTTCGATCGCGACCTTGCGAAATCCGAGCTCGAAACGTCGGAGCTGGAGCTCGACTACACCCAGGTGAGGGCTCCCTTCTCCGGCCGTTTGACGGAAAAGCAAGTCGTCGTTGGAAAAGCCGTCAAGAAGGGCGACCACTTGTTTACGGCGGCCGACTTCAACTCACTTATTGCCCTAATATTTCTTCCAGAAAGAGACGTCTTCCGGCTCGAGCGAGGCCAACCCGCAGTGCTAGCTCTCGAGTCCCGGACCGATGCGAAGTTCGAGGGCCGCATCCGTGACATCAGCCCCGTGGTCGATCCCAAAACCGGCACCGTCAAAATCACCGTTGACATCACGAGCCGGTCGCCCGATCTCCGACCCGGCGCTTTTGTCCGCGTCAACATCATTACCGACACCCGTGAACAAGCCGTTTTGGTTCCGAAAGTCGCGCTCTTGAAGGAAGACGGCGAAGACTACGTTTACGTTGCGGTGGACACCGTGGCGGTCAAGCGTCCGGTTCGACTCGGTTACACGTCGGACGGCATGGTCGAGATCACCAACGGTATCGCCGCCGGCGAGCAAGTCGTCGTAGCCGGCCATACCGCGCTCAAAGAAAAAAGCCCGTTAGAGGTTTTAAGGTAGGACATTTCCTGAGCCTGAGCTCCTAATCCCCGAAGCCGGTGTGCCGTTTCCGGGGAGGACTGTGTGTCATGAAGAAATTTGTTGATGCTTGTATCGAGCGGCCCGTCAGTGTGGCCATGTTCACCATCGCGATTGCCATCTTCGGTATCGTGTCCTTTGCCCGTCTTCCTTTGAGCTTGCTGCCCGACATTTCCTATCCCACGCTGAGCGTTGAGACGCAGTATCCCGGCGCCGCTCCCGCCGAGGTCGAGTCTCTGGTTACTCGCCCCCTCGAGGAATCGGTAGGTGTGATTTCCGGGGTCCAGAGCTTGACGTCCAGCTCTCGCGCGGGAATCTCTGAAGTGACGCTCGAGTTCGCCTGGAAGACGAACATGGACTTCGCGGCACTCGACGTGCGGGAAAAGCTCGACCTCGTGCGACTTCCCCGCGACACATCGAAACCGACACTTCTACGTTTCGACCCCGCCAGCGATCCCATATTGCGGTTGGGTCTTTCCGGCTCTTCCGACCTCGCTTTCCTGCGGCAGTTTGCCGAGGAAGAGATCAAAAAAGACCTCGACTCCATCGACGGCGTTGCGGCGGTGAAGATCGAGGGCGGCCTCGAGCGCGAGATCCACGTCGATATCGACGAGGGGAAGCTCGCAGTCTACGGTATCACCATCGAGAGCGTGGCCGATCGATTGGCCGCCGGCAACATCAACCTCGCCGGCGGCAGCATCTATGAGGAGGAGGCACGCTACCTCGTTCGCACTTTGAATGAGTTCGAGAATGTGGACGACATCGCCTCGACCTTGGTCCTGGACGACGGAGAACGGCGCATCTATCTTCGCGATGTGGCCGACGTCCAATGGGGACACAAAGAACGGGAAGCCATCACCAAGATGAACGGGGGCGAAAGTGTCGAGCTCCGCGTCTACAAAGAAGGAGACTCCAACACCGTACAAGTCGCCCGTAGCGTCAAGGAGCGCATGATCCAGATCGACAAAGAGCTAACTGATGCCGGTGTCGATCTCGCCGTCCTATTCGACCAATCCACATTCATCGAAGGCAGTATCGATGAAGTCGTGGACAACGCCTGGCAAGGCGGCTTACTCGCTATCTTGGTCATTGCCCTTTTTCTAAGAGACCGTCGCGCCACGACCATCATCGGTCTCTCCATACCCGTTTCCGTCGTCGCCACCTTCTTCATCATGTATCAGATGGGGATTTCGCTGAACATCATGTCACTGGGCGGACTCGCACTCGGCATTGGGATGGTGCTCGATGACTCCATTGTCGTGCTGGAATCGATCTACCGGCACCGGTCGCTCGGGAAGTCGGGCCGAGAAGCCGCCAGCACAGGCACGAGCGAAGTCGGGATGGCTGTCGTTGCTTCGACGCTGACGACCGTCGCCGTCTTCCTTCCCATCGTCTTCGTTCAAGGTGTCGCAAGTCAGCTTTTTAGGGACCAAGCTTTAACCGTCTCCATATCTATTCTTGCCTCACTCGCCTTTTCGCTGGCATTGATTCCCGTGCTGGCAGCCCGGCTCGGAGGATCGGACGAGGTAACCGCCACCGCCGCGAAGGCAGCAACTGGCAAGGCAAGAATATTCCACGTTGCTCCTGCGTGGATCGTCGGAAAGCTCCGCTTCGTCGGTCGAGCCGTCTTTCTATTCCTGTCCATCTTGACGAGCCCATTCACGCATCTGTTCAACCGTTTCGAGCAGGTGGCCTACAGGGTTTACCCGAAAATGATCCGAGCGGCTCTGGCTCACCGCGCCGCGGTCTTGATAGCGGCCGCGGCTCTTTTCGGCTTTTCACTACTTGCGGCGAGAGGTATCGGCATCGAGCTCATCCCCAACATGGCGCAAGGCGAATTCTACTTCGATGTCGAGCTTCCCGAAGGAGCACCGCTCGCGATCACCGACAACGTCCTGGTAGAGATCGGAAACGAAGCCGTCGCCATACCCGGAGTGGAGCGTCACTTCACATCGGCTGGCGCGGTCAGCAACACCGGACAGGATTCCACCGGGAAGGGTGAGAACCGAGGCCGCATCCATATCGTCATGGCCGACAAAGAAGATCGCCGCGGCGAGGAAGTGACCATTGCCCAGATGCGGGAGAAGCTCGACCGCTACCCCGGCCTCAAATACCAATTCGACCGGCCGTCGTATTTCAGCTTCAAGCGGCCCATCGAGCTCGAAGTCTACGGAGATCAGCCTGAAACACTAGCCCGCGCCGCCACGCTCATTGCCGAATCGATGGCGTCTATCGAAGGATTGACCGACGTCCGCTCCTCGGCGGAACCCGGCAATCCCGAGCTCCAGATTTTTTTCTCACCCGAACGGCTCGCCCAAGTGGGACTCTCGGTCGACCAGGTCTCACAAACTCTTAGAACCAAGCTTCGAGGTGATGTCGCCACCCGGCTCAACGAAGGTGAACGTCAAATCGACATCGTCGTGCGGGCCCACGAACTCTCCAGAGCCCGGACCGAACAAGTGCCCGAGCTCATTGTCTACGGATCGGACGATCGCCCCGTGCCGTTGAAATCCGTTGCCCAGACCGAGCTTGCCGTCGGTCCGTCGGAAATCCGCCGAGTGGGCCAGCGACGCGCCGTTGTCATTTCCGGTAACTTGGAAGGCCGCGACCTCGGAAACGTCACCCACGACATCGAGCAAGCCGTAGCCGCCCTGGATCTCCCTTCCACTATCACGACCCGATTCGGCGGCCAGCACTCGGAGATGGAAAGCTCATTCTCCAGTCTCTTCCTCGCCATCTTTTTGGCCATTTTCCTCGTCTATTTCGTAATGGCCTCCAAGTTCGAGTCCCTGATGCACCCCTTCATTATCATGTTCACTATTCCTCTAGGACTCGTCGGAGTCATCTGGGCCTTGATGGCGAGTGGTAACCCCGTGAGCGTCATCGTGCTCATTGGTGTGGTCATGCTCGCCGGAATCGTCGTCAAGAATGCCATCGTCATGGTCGACTACATCAACATTTGTCGAGAGCGCGGTATGCCCAAGAACGAGGCTATTGTTGAAGCCGGCAAAATCCGCTTGCGGCCCATACTCATGACCACACTCACCACCATCCTTGGATTGGTCCCCATGGCTCTTGGCCTCGGCGAAGGCGCAGAAATCCGTGCACCCATGGCCATCACCGTCATTGGCGGACTGGCCGTCTCCACCCTGCTGACGCTCATCGTGATACCCACCGTCTATTCGGTGTTTGACCGCAAGCGCTATGTGGGCGACGGAGGTGTCGCCTAATGAAGAGCCTAGCCGGTCTTTCCGTCAAACGCCCCGTCACCACCATCATGGTGCTCATGAGCGTCCTCGTCCTCGGCATGATCTCCTTTGCCAAGCTACCGCTGGCGTTTCTCCCCGAGGTCGACTTCCCGGCCATCTTCATTTCGGTCCCCTACCCCAACTCGAGTCCGGAACAGATAGAAAAAGAGATCGTCAAACCCCTCGAGGAGACCTTGGCCACGTTGTCCGGGGTGCGCAAGATGAGCTCCAACGCCACCGCCGACGAGGCGTCGGTGCAGCTCGACTTCAACTGGGGAGATTCTCTGGACGTCGTCCGCATGAAAGTCGCGGAAAAAATCGACGAGGTACGACCTGAGCTTCCGGCAGACGTCGCAACAGATCTTCATCAATACTTTCAGCACCTCGCAGATCCCCGTCGTCGAAGCGCGCATCTCCGCACCGGGCATCGATCTATCCCAAAACTACGACCTTCTCGAAAAACGAGTCGTCAATCCCCTGCAACGCGTCCCCGGAGTCGCCAAAGTCGAGCTCAACGGCGTCGAGCCCCGCGAAGTCCGCATCAATGTGAGGCTCCATAAGATCGCCGCCCATGGCGTCGATATCGGAGGTCTCGCCACTCGACTCGCAAGCTCCAACTTGAACGTCGCCCTCGGAAAGATTGACGATCAAGGACAGGTCATCCATGTCCGCAGCTTCGGAACATTCCAGGATATCGAGGCCATCCTCGACTTCCCGGTCAATGACCGTGGACTCAAGATCTCGGACATCGCTTATGTCACCTACCAAGAGCCCCCCATCAATTACGGGCGACACCTCAATGGCGACTACGCCGTTGCCCTGTCGGTTTACAAAGACCCCACATCGAACACCGTCGATGTCGCCACGCGAGCTACAGCACTCATCCGAGGGCCCATTTCGTCCGATCCCACCTTGGAAGGCATCAACCTCTTGGTTTTCGATGATCAAGCGGACCAGATCACCAAAGGTCTCCACGGACTTCGAAACGAAGGGTTGCTCGGCGGCCTTCTCGCCGTCATTGTTCTTTTCTTTTTCTTGCGACGTATCGATACCACCTTAATAGTGAGTCTCTCCATCCCCATGTCCATCATCGCCACCGCGGTCGTGCTCTACTTCATGGACAAATCGCTGAACGTGCTCTCCATGATGGGATTGATGCTCGGAGTAGGGTTACTGGTCGACGATGCCATCGTGGTGCTCGAGTCCATCTTTCGCGAGCACACGCAAAGAACCGATGCTTCCAAAGCGGCTATCGTGGGCACGCGCCAAGTGGTCGGCGCCGTCGTTGCCTCGACCGCCACCACCGCCATCGTTTTCTTACCACTTGTCATTGGCAGCAAGAACCAGCTCACCACATGGCTCGGAGAGATTGGGCTCGCCATTTCGCTCACCATATTCTGTTCTCTCATCGTCTCCATAACGCTCATCCCTTTGATGGCATCGAAGCTCCTCAGTCGGAGGGAGTCCAAGAACCCCCGGTGGACGGATTGGCTGACCGACAGGTACGTCAGTATCCTCCACTGGACCTTCCGCCACCGTTGGGCCACTTTCGGCGTCACGGTCCTCATCCTTGCGAGCATCGCTCTTCCCTTTGCGTTGGGTCTCCAAACCGCCATGTTCGCCGGCATCAACAAGAATCGCATGTACTTGCAGTACGACTTCTCCGATTTCCATTTCAAAGAAGATGCTGAGGCGGTCGTGACCCGAGTCGAGCAATGGTTTTTTGAGAACAGGGAGGAGCTGGACGTCGAGTCCGTTTACAGCTACTTCGCCGAGAACGAGGCGGCTTCTACACTGAGCTTTGCCCAAGAGGATATCGGTGAAGACAAGGCCAATGAGATCCGAGGGTTCATCCGCGAAGGTCTTCCCAAGATCCCCGGTGTCCGGATCCGCTTCGACGATGAGGATGCTGAAGTGGGCGGGAGCGCCACCACCTTCCGGGTCAACCTCTACGGAGAGGACAATGAACGCTTGAGCCAATTGGCGAGAGACGTTCGGGCGAGACTCGAGCTCACCGATGGCGTCAACGACGCCAAGAGCTCCGCTTCAGATGCCCGCAAGGAAATCCAAGTCACGTTGAACCGTGAGCTGGCTTCGAAATATGGCCTGACACCGCGAGACGTAGCCGACGTTTTCACCTTCGCTTTAGGTGGACAACGACTCCGCAAATATAACGCCGGAGACAAAGAAGTCGACCTCATTCTGACCATGGCTCTCGAGGATGTTTCCAAGCTCGATGATCTCAAGAGCTTTGTTCTTGCCGGCCAAGGCCGTGGTGTCACTCTTGGCACATTGGCCGACTTCAAGGTCGTCGACCAGCCCAAGTCCATCCGACGTCAGGACCGCCGCACCGTGGTCAATGTCCGTGCCGTCTACGAAGGCAAAGACTGGACCAAGGCTCGCGAGGAAGTCACTGCGTCACTCGATCAAATGAACCTGCCGCCAGGCTACAGCTGGTCGTTCGGGGAGCGTATCCAGCAACAAGATCAGCAAACCCAGCAGATGCTCGTGAACTACCTTCTTGCACTGCTCCTCGTCTACATCGTGATGGCGTCCCAGTTCGAGTCCCTCGCCCACCCCTTCGCCATCTTGGTCTCGATCCCCTTTGCGCTTTGGGGAGCTGCATGGTTCCTGTGGGCGACCGACAGCCCCTTCAACCTCATGGGACAAATCGGCGTGTTGATATTGATGGGTATCGTGGTCAAAAACGGCATCGTCCTCATCGACCACATCAACAATCTGAGACGACAAGGCTACTCACGGGAGGACGCCATCGAGCTCGGCGGCCGCGAACGCCTCCGCCCCATCCTCATGACTGCGGCTACCGCCGTCCTGGCTCTAGTCCCCATGGCTATCGGCCGAACGGAATTGGACGGGCTTTACTACTACCCCTTGGCAAGAACGGTCATCGGCGGTCTGACCGCTTCGACATTTCTCACGCTGGTCATCCTCCCCTATATCTACGTCCTCTTCGATAACCTATCCGAATGGGCACGGAAGGTCTGGAGGGCCAGCGAGCCCGCAAGCGTCGTCCCAACAATAGAGTCGAACTGAGGCAGCCTACGGACCCGTCGATCAACAACAAATCTATTCTGCTCAGATTCCGTTTCTGCGCCGGTTCGACTTGCCCAGGTGAGCTTTTGCGCCGCGCCGGCTCCCTCCTTCGATGCGCCCTTCGTCCAAATGCTCTTTGTTGTGGGAGTCCGGAAAAAGCGTAAAGCCCGCCCGACTCACCCGTCTTCCCGCCCGTCGCGGCTGCCAATGGGTGTCATTACCTCTCGAGCGCACGCCAGCGCGGCTGAACGGGGTACGTCCATTCGGATGGGGCTTGGCTACGAACGAGCGGTCCGGTTCATATCCTGAAATAGAAACCTTCGGGATGTCGCGATTGAGGAGTCGTTCGACATCTTTCAGTTGCTTGTCCTCGTCCCCACACACCAGTGACACCGCATCGCCCTGTTTACCCGCTCGGGCGGTGCGGCCGATACGGTGGATGTAGTCCTCGGGGACGTGGGGAAGCTCGAAGTTCACGACGTGCGGCAATCCATCGATATCGAGTCCCCGGGACGCGATGTCGGTTGCGACCAACACTTGCACTGCTCCCCTCTTGAAGTTCGCCAATGCCCGGGTCCGCTCTCGCTGACTCTTGTCGCTATGGATGGCCGTAGCCCTGATGCCTCCTCGCTCGAGCTGCTGGGAGAGTCGGCTCGCGCCGCGTTTGGTGCGCGTAAACACCAGTACTTTTTTCCAGCCCTTGGACTTGATGAGGAACGAGAGAAGGGCTTGCTTGCGCTGCCGGTCCACAGGATGGATCACTTGAGATACGCCCTCGGCGGCGGTGTTACGAGCCTCCACCTCGATCCGGGCGGGCGAATCCAAAAGAGAGTCGGCGAGCTCTTTGATCCCATCAGTGAAGGTAGCCGAGAAAAGCAGGGTTTGTCGACCCTTGGGGAGTAGTGCCAGAATCTTCCGAATGTCATGAATGAATCCCATGTCCAGCATACGATCGGCTTCGTCCAGCACCAGGATCTCCACCCTGGATAGGTCGATGGTCTTTCGTTCCACGTGGTCCAGCAAACGGCCTGGAGTCGCCACAAGGACATCGACACCACGACGCAGTCTCTCGATTTGGGGACGGATACCGACCCCGCCAAAGATCACCGCAGCCGTCAAGGGCAGGTGCCTACCGTAGGTCCTCACGCTCTGCTCCACCTGAGCGGCGAGCTCACGCGTTGGGGTGAGGATCAGGGTGCGGATGGCACGCCGTGAGCCGCCACCGCTTGTGCTCAAGCGTTGCAGCAATGGCAAGGTGAAGCCGGCGGTCTTGCCGGTGCCGGTTTGCGCGCGAGCCAAAACGTCTCTCCCTTCAAGGATGGGTGGAATGGCCCGGCGCTGTATAGGCATCGGTTCTCGATAGCCCTGGTCGGCGACGGCGCGGAGTAATTCGGCAGACAGGCCGAGGTCTACGAATGACATACTTGATATGCTCCTGATTTGGGCCTAACCCAACACTCGTGGCCTTGGGCCGGTCTAGGCGGAATAGAGTTTGTAACGTTCGAGGTTAGCCGGAAGGGTTACCGCGATAGCGCCCGACGCAGACCGGACTGCGCCAAGACGTGCACTGATTATAGCAGAAAGTACAGGTCAGTGGCGTCAAAAGGGTCATCCAGTGTCCGATTAGTCGTTCAGGATGACATTGAGGAGAGAGAAGCGCAAGGACCGCTTCCTTACCGCTCTGGGATACAATGGTGACCTTCACCCTACCTTGCTCGAGATAGAAAACGCTATTAGATTCGTCGCCCTGCGCATAGATGGTTTCGTTCTCTTCAAATTGCAGGCTATTTTTTTTCAGCCCCATTCGCGTTAGGGCTTCCGCCACTTTGTATTGTGAGCCTTCTTCAGATCCCACTAGAGACCTCCCGCGGAGTTTCGCACGGAAATTGAAACGGCTCCTTGTATTTCCAGCAGCTTCGCCCTGTTCACTTTTGAACAGTCTTGGAGCAGAAAAAATGCTATTGAAATAGAGGCAGAAAGGCAAGCCTGGTCCGCCAAGGCCAGAAGATCTACGCGAAGTGCGTGGCCGCCGGCGACAGTTCCGGCTCGCCGCATCTAATCTCTCGATAGGCAGAGTTGGAAAAAAGTAAGCCCAAGGAGCAAGGCACCGCAGAGGGGCGGCCCGGAGCAAGTTCGCAGGTCTTGTGATCGAGTGTCTTCGAGCCTACGCCCAGAACGACCTGTACAGGAGCCGAGGGATCAATCCGATGACGATGGGCAAAACCGGCCCGGGCCCCTTTTTCGAAAGGAAATCGCAATGAGCACGACCGAGGATTGTGAATCCACGGCGGATCAAGATCAATATAGCTGGATTAGGGATGAGTCAAACGGAGACAGAATTGGAGTTGGCATCAGTGGCCCGCACCGATTCATTAGGGCAATATCTCAAAGAAACCCACCAGAACCCCTTACTCAGCCGCGAAGCCGAGCAACGAGGTCGCACGATCTTTGCGAGAGTCCGAGAGTGTTCTCAGCAAGAATCTCCCGGGAGCCAAGCGACGTTCGGCGCGCATGCAGTTTGAACGATCCCGCCAACGGATGATCGAGTGCAACTTGCGTCTGGTCGTCTCCATCGCTAAACGCTACAAGAACATGGGTCTGGAGCTGGCGGACCTCATTCAAGAGGGCAATATCGGTCTCATTCAAGCGGTCGAGCGCTTCGATCCGAGACGGAACCTCAAGTTCTCCACCTACGCGACATGGTGGATCCGTCAGGCGGTGACTCGGGCTCTTTCTCAAAAATCGAGAACCGTCAGAGTGCCCATCAACAAAATCGAGCTGGCCCGAGTCGCTTCCAGGACGCGAGATCAAGCTCAAAGAGCAATTAGGCCGCGAGCCCACGCTCGAAGAAATCTCGAAGATGGTGGGTGCGCCCCAGAAAAATGTGGACGCCTCGCTCAAATCCATTCCCAAGATGGAGTCTTTGGACGCTCCGGCCGTCGAGGACGGAAGTGCGCGCTGGGAGCTGCGGTCCGAGGATAGCTCCGTGTCGCCTCTAGAAGCGACTCTGGACCGCGACATGAGGGAGAAAATTCAAGTAGTGCTCAAAGTGCTTCCTCCACGTCAAGCCCTGATCATGCGCATGCGTTATGGGATCGGATTCAGTTTCGAGCACAATCTGGAAGAGATCGGCAGAGTCCTCAACCTCACCCGCGAACGCGTCCGTCAGCTCGAGCTCGATTCTCTCCGGCGACTGAGGGCGGTGGGACAACTTCGAGGCCTACGGGACTTCCTGAGCGACTGAGCCATCGTTCTATTTGATGACGAGACTGGAATTTGAGATACGGCCCCGGCTATATCCATATCTTCCGCCCAATCTCCTTTTCAGTTCAATCCTTCTGCTCCACCAGTTCACTGCATTTCCGACAGATGAACACAGTTCCACCAAATGCATAGGGATTGACCAGTTTCCAGCGATGAAGATGCGTCTTGGCACCGCGAAGATACCCGAGGCCGCGCTCCAATCGACTCTTGAACTCATGCGGCTCGTTCATGAACAGCTTGGCCATTTCATCTTCGCCGTACTCCCGGAACGTGGCGGCTACAGTGGTGTCGGAGACCTTTCTAACGGCATGCTCCACTCCAGAGGCTTCCGGCCGGTCTCCAAAGTCCAGAGAGCCCTTGAATGGAGGTTCTTGGGAAGCTTGGCTCGCCTCACGTCGCGTGTGATACGTAGCGTGGTCCGAGATGGCCCTCGACGTACGATCTTCAGCGATCTCCGTGAGCACGTAGGCGATCGAGTAGAAGCACGCATCTCGAGGCAACCGGTGAGTATCGCGTTGAGATCGATAGTGAGCCAAGCGAAACTCGGGGGTGACCGTTCTACCCTGACCACATAAACACATTGCTTGGTCCAACCACACGATCCATGGCTTCTCCACTACCGATGTTTCGGCCCGTTTCCGAGCGAACTTGCCACTCTGGACGCGAGTTTCCAGGCTTGTCATGATTGTCCTCACATTTGCAAAGCCTTTAATCGTTTCATAAGGTACTGACTCTGGGGTCGACTAGCGCGTCTAACACGCCTTCGCCACCATAGAAGATGTGAAACGGTGACGTGCTCCCATCCGTTGCGTATGAACTCATTGGCCCCTTGGCGATCCACCCAACGCAGACGATAGCCTTCCATGTCGAGCTGCCGGGCCAGGCCCGAACGTACGAGCCAGTTCTTGTTGTATGTGACCAGGTCTTCGTCCAGCGTGCGGACAATGATCTTGCTGAAAAGAGTTCCAAAACCTGGCGAGTGGCCGTTGCCATTGCCATTGCTGTCAGGACTTCCGTTGGACATCCAGATTCTCCATCGGGTTCTCGAGCTCGATTTCCTTGGTAACCGTCACGCCTTCTTTGGTGACGACCTGAAAGTCAGATTTGTCATCGGATTGCGGACGACCTTTGCTCGGGTCTCGGGCACGGTCACGCCAACCACAGCTGGTTCTTTTGGACCTACGACCTTAGGAATTCTCTCGGCAAGCATCTTCAGGAATCGACGTCCCCGTTCGACCCAACCGTCGTCATGTTTACGTGTCCATTGGTTCCACCACTTCATACCGCACCTCCTCGTTGGTTGCGGCCAAGGTGCACCCAGATAACTTTGTTTAGTTTAGATGATCTGGGAGTGTTTTCAGCCAATAACCAATATTAGTTAACTTTATCTCGAATGTCAAGTCAATAAACTAGTGAATCCCTTCAAATAACCGAAATCAGTTAATAACGTGTAGGGCCCGAAGACACTCGATAACTGGTTCGTCTGGAACCGGCCGGCACCCGACATGTGCCCCGGATGAAGCGATGACGGCCGCGTTGCACTGCTCGAACCTCTGGAACCGCGAGTTTTTTCCTTCCACGATACGATTCGTCTCCCTCGGCTGTAAACCGCCTTGCCGGCGAGCCGGTGTCTATGTGTGGCAGCAAGTGCCGTGCCAGCAGCCGATCGGAGATGAACGCCGCGGATCGGCGTTAGTCACGCGGGGTGGGGGGCGGATGGGGACACTCCGTTGTATACTCTACAATCTAATAGGAGGTGGCCTGTCGATGAACCCTGGGGATCAAGGTGACGTTTCCCGTCCTGTTCCGCCATTGAAGCGGACGGCGGCGCCCCGCGCACTGATCGTCGACGACGACCCGGGGTTCCTGCTGGGGCTTGGCCGAACTCGTCAAGCGCGAGGGCTTCGCGGTGGCCAGCGCCGGCACCTTGAAGCAGGCCCGCGAGGAGATCGCGGCGAATCCGCCCGACATCCTGCTCGTCGACCTTCATCTGCCGGACGGCAGCGGGCTCGACCTTCTGGACGGTTTCGAGCGCGGCCGCGGCCCCCGAGGTCGTCCTGATCACGGGGAACGCGAGCGTCGAGACCGCGGTGGACGCCCTTCGCCGGGGCGCCGCCGACTACCTGACGAAGCCCGTCGACTTCGCCCGCGTCAAGATGGCCCTCGGCAACGTGACTCGCACGCTGGAGATGAAGGGCGAGATCGGAACGCTGCGGACCGAGCTGCGCAAGCTGGGTCGCTTCGGGCCGCTGATCGGCGCCTCCCCCGCCATGCAGAAGGTCTACGACCTGATCGGCCGCGTGGCCCGGACCGACGCCAGCATCCTCATCACCGGCGAGACCGGCACCGGCAAGGAGCTGGTCGCCGAGACCATCCACGCCCTGAGCCGCCGCAGCAAGGAACCGTTCCTGCCCGTGAACTGCGGGGCCATCTCCGCGAACCTGATCGAGAGCGAGCTGTTCGGCCACGAGCGCGGCAGCTTCACCGGCGCGGAGCGGATGCACAAGGGGTACTTCGAGCGCGCCCACCGAGGGACCCTGTTTCTCGACGAGATCACGGAGATGCCCATCGAGCTCCAGGTCAGGCTGCTGCGCGTGCTGGAGACGTCCGCGCGTCACCCGGGTGGGAGGAAGCGAGCCGATCAAGGTCGACGTGCGCGTCATCGCCGCCACGAGCCACCGGCGTCGAGGAGGCGGTCGCGGACGGGCAAGCTGCGCGAGGACCTGCTTCTACCGCCTGAACGTCTTCCCGATCCAGCTTCCTCCGCTGCGGGAGCGGGGCGACGACGTGGAGCTGCTGGCCGAGCAGTTCCTGAGCGAGCTGAACGCGGCCGAGGGCACGGCCAAGCGCTTCACCGCGGGCGTGCCTCGAGCGGCTGCGCCGGCACAGTTGGCCCGGTAACGTGCGCGAGCTGCAGAACGTCGATCCAGCGCGCCTTCATCCTCGCCGAGGAGGACGTGGGCGTCGACGCCCTCCCGCTCGGTGTCACCGAAGAGGTGGCGGCTTCGAGCCTGGTGATGCGGGTGGGGACTCCCATCGCGGAGATGGAGCGCCGCCTCATCCTGGCGACCCTCGAACACTTCGAGGGCGACAAGAAGAAGGCCGCCGATGTCCTCAAGATCAGCCTGAAGACCCTCTACAACCGCCTGAACGAATACAAGATTGACTGACCGCGGGCTTGTCGTTAGGCATCTCTCTCCCGCGTGACGACTTCCAGCGAGGGCCGTGGGCAACGCCCTGGCCTTATCGATCCTCATCTCGGCCCACACTCTTTCGGACCATTGTCGCGATGACGGCGAGCAGAAGGGCCGGGTCCACGGGCTTTGCGAATGTGGTGCTGGAATCCGGCCAGGAGGGCCTTGCGGCGGTCTTCCGCCCCGGCATACGCCGACAGCGCGGCCGCCGGGATCAGGCCGCCGCGGTCGAACGGCAGCATCCGCACGCGGCGAATGAGGGAGAGGCCGTCCTCTCCGGGCATGGCGATGTCGCTCAGAAGGATGTCGGGCTGCAGGCGCTCGACGAGCTCGAACGCCTCCCGCGCCGAAGCGGCGGTCGTGACGAGCATCCCGTTCTGCTGGAGGATCAGTCTCAGGGCCTCGCGCGCGTCCTCCTCGTCGTCGACGAGCAGGACCGTGAGGCCAGCCGGAGGGCGGTCCTCCCTCTGCCGCGTTCGCCCGGAGCCGGCCGGGCTCGCGTCCTCGTGCCTGGTGCTGCCGCCAGCGGAAGCAGCACCGTGAACGTGCTGCCCCGCCCCGGACCGGGGCTTTCCGCGCTCACCACAGCCGCCGTGATGCCCGATCACGTGGCGTACCACGTAGAGACCCAGCCCCAGACCGTGGTGGGCGCGGGTGCTGGTGCTGTCCTGTTGCCGGAACCTCTCGAAGGCGAACGGCAGGAACGCGGGGCTCATCCCCTCGCCGCTGTCGGTGACGCGGAGCCGGGCCTGCTGCTCCACGGTGTCCAGGCGAACCTCGACGCGGCCTCCGGCCGGCGTGAACTTGATGGCGTTCGACAGCAGGTTGGACACGGCCTGCTGCAGCCGGCCCGGATCCCCCATCACCCAGATCGGCGATCTCCCCATGCGACCAGCGTGAGCGCCAGGCCCTTTGAGCGCTGCGTCCCCGGACGCGGCGTCCACCGCCACCTGGACCACACCTCGGAGGTCGACGAGCTGCGGGCTGAGCATCAGCCCGCCGGCGGCGATGCGCGACGCGTGGAGCAGGTCTTCGATGATGCGCTCCAGGGAGCGCGCGCTGCGCTCGATGATCTCGAGCGCGCGGGCGCTCTCGGCGGGATCGAATCCGCCCTGCCGGAGGAGGCCGAGCCACACCAGGATCGCTCCCAGCGGCGTGCGCAGCTCGTGGGAGAGCAGCGCCAGGAACTCGTCCTTGAGACGGCTCGTCGTCCTCCGCCCGATGCCGCGCGGCCTGCTCCCTCTCCAGGAGGCGGTGATGTCGCGGGTGACCGAGCGGCTGTGGACGAAGCGGCCGTCCCGGAAGAGCCCGCTCGCCTCGATCAGCACCTGCTTGATGGAGCCGTCCTTGGTCCGAAGGCGGGCCTCGTAGGCCGTTCACCGCTCTCCCCGCGAGCGAGCCGGCCGAGGATGTCGGTGGCGGCTCGCCGCTCGACGAAGAACTCGGCGACGTGCGTGGCCGACGTACTCCTGCTCGGAGCACCCGACCAGCTCCAACTCGGCCTGGTTCGCCCAGAGGATGCGCCCGTCGGGGTCCACCCAGCGCAAGCCGACCGGTGGCGTGATCGAGGAACTCGTCGCAGCTCCTGGTCGCTCTCGGGCAGGCGCGCGCGCGGTCGGGGCTCGGCGCTCTCGATCCATCAGTTGCGGCGGCGTCGGCCAGGCTGGCGACGACGGTGATCAGCTCGGAAGGCTGCACGGGCTTGGCCAGGTGCAGCTGGAAGCCGGCGCGCAGCGCCCGCAGGCGATCCTCGGTTCGGGCATAGGCCGTCAGGGCCGCCGCGGGGACGGACCCGCCCTTGCTGCGACGGGCGCAGGCGCAGCTCCCGGATCAGCTGGTAGCCGTCGGTGCCCGGCATCTCGATGTCGCTCAGCAGCACGTCGACCCGTTCCTTCTCCAGGACGTCGAGCGCCTCGCGAGCGGAGGAGACGGCCTTCGACGAAGGCGCCCTGACCCTCGAGCACCTTCGCCACGAGCGCCCGCGCGTCGTCGTCGTCCTCCACGATCAGCACCCGGATCCCCGTGAGGTCGGGCGCTTCCTCCAGTCCGACGATCCGGTCCGCCTGCGAGTAGACGCGCCCGTTCGAGGGCGTGGCCGTGACCGGGGACCGGGGGAAGCTTCACCGTGAACGTCGAGCCCTGGCCAGCCCCGGGGCTCTCCGCCTGGATGCTGCCGCCGTGCAGCTCGACCAGCTGTCGCGCGATGGCGAGGCCCAGGCCCAGGCCGCGGGCGGACCGCGTGCTCGACGAGTCTCTCTGGCGTGAAGCGGTTGAAGACGTGGGGCAGGAACACGGCGTCGATGCCCGAGGCCGGTGTCGGCGACGACGACCTCGACGCGCGAGCCGACGGACTGCGACGCTCACCCGAACCCGGCCGTTCTTCGGACGTGAACTTGACCGCGTTGGAGCAGCAGGTTCCAGAACACCTGCTGGAGGCGCTCGGGATCGCCCATGACGTAGCTCCCCGCAGGGTCCTGGATGAGCTGGAGCCGGATGCTCTTGGCGCTGGCCGCGGGCGTCACCGTCCCGATCGCCGCCTTGACGACGGACGCCGATCTCCACGGGCTGCAGATCGAGCTGGAGCTTGCCGGTGATGATCCGCGACACGTCGAGCAGCTCGTCGATGATCTGGTTCTGCGCGGTGGCGTTGCGGATGATCGTGTCGATCGCGGCGACCGATCTCGTCGGGAGCGAGCTTGCCGCGCTGGAGCAGGTAGGCCCACCCGACGATCGCGGTCAGCGGCGTCCGCAGCTCGTGCGACAGGGTCGCCAGGAACTCGTCCTTCACGCGGCTGGCCGCCTCGGCCGCCGCGCGCGCCTCCTGCGCCTCCCGGTAGAGGTGCGCGTTGTCGACGGCGATGGCCGCGTGGGCCGCGAGGCCGGCGATCAGGCGCTCGTCACGCTCATGGAAAACCCCGGGGTTCGGGATGTCCGAAGAAGAGACCGCCCAGCAGGTCGCCGGTGCCCGAGCGCACGGGCGCCGCGAGATAGCTCCGTGCCGGCGAAATGCCGGGCGGCATCTGCTTGAACGGCAGGTTCTGGCCAAAGCGAGGGTCGCCGCGCGAGGTCGTCGCTTCGCGAGACGTTGCCCCGGAAGGGCGATCCGAAGGCCTCGGCATCCTGAGACAGGGGGAAGTCGACGAAGGCATCCGGGGGAGCTCCCGAGACACAGTGGCTCCAGACGCCGGACGCGTCCCGGTACAGGAAGGCCCCGAACGCGGCGCCCGTGACCGCGACGCCGGCGTCGGTCACGGCCTCGACCAGCCGTCTCCATGTCGAGCTGGCCCGCCAGCGTCAGCCCCAGCCGGTTGAGGGTCTCGATCTCCGCTTGAAGCTCCTGAGCGGTCGTCGCCGCGCTCTGGTGCTCGGCCAGAATCGCCCGAGGGCTCGCTCCGTGCCGAGCTCGGCCTGGTCGCGGGCCTTGCGGAGCTGGGCGACGAGGAGGCTGATCAGGCTGCCTTCGACGAGGAAGAGGCCGAGACTGAGAGCGTCCCCGTGCATGGGCGGCCGTCGAACGAGAAACCGAGGTGGCAGGAAGAGGTAGTCACTGGCCAGAGCCGCCAGGAGCGTCGGTCGCCAGCCCCGGGCTCAAGTCCGCCGAACCAGGCCGCGGTCATCACGGCGCCGAGGAGCAGCAGAAACACGCTCTTCGTGTCGACGAAGGGACCGAGCGCCAGCCTGACGGCGGCGGCAAGGAGTACGGCCAGCCAACCCGAGTGCGTAGCCCCGGTTCCTTCGTGCGAACAACCCCATTATGTGCATGGTATGGTAACTTCAGGGCCCCCTTCGGATCCAGTGTGGCCTGGCGGCCAGGCTGGCCCCGTGCACCCGGAGCGTTGATGGCATCTTGTCTCGGGTCGCTTTGACTCGCGCCAGGGACCGAGGCCGTCTTTACGTCCTTCTTTCCCTCAGAGGCGGGGGGCCACTGGTGTGTGTTGCAAGAGGTGTGCCCGAGACCTAGAGTCCGCAGGGAGCTGATCCGTGTATCACAACGAGAGGGCACTGCCCGCATGCCCGCACGAAATACCGTGCAGCCGGCCCTGTCGGCAGTGGTTCAAGGCGGCCAAGCCTGCCGTTCCAAGGGAGTCGAACGGCGGTCGTTTGTAGAAAAGGGCATGCTGAGACCGCTCGCATGGACTCCCCGAGATGTCTGCGGGGTCCTCGGTCCCTCGACGCTCCTGGACTTTAGGAGAGCGTGGGACACCCAGGCGGGTTGGCTCGGGTCTTGCTTTACCATCCGCCAGCGGCCACCGCAGCCGAGCCGAACATCGACGCGGTGTGGCGGACGCGAGGAGGAATCATGGACTTATCAAGCACGAATTTGATAGTCACACTCATCATCGGCGGCGCCGTCGGTTGGCTGGCGAGCATCCTGATGAGGGCCAACAGCCAGATGGGGATCGTGGCCAACATCATCGTCGGCATCGCCGGGTCGTTTCTCGGCGTCTACGTCGCCAATGGTCTGGGTGTGCGGGCACAAGGGGCGCCCGCGGCCTGGATCGTCGCCGTTCTCGGCGCAGCGCTGCTCATTTGGATTCTGCGAGCGCTGGGCGTCTTCTCCAGGTTGGCGTCCTCAACGCGCTAGCCGGATACCGTTCTGCGCGATGGCGACGGCAAGTCACCGTCCACTGGGTGGGGCCAGGCGCCAGCCGGGCCCCACGCAGGGCTTTCACGCCTTGAGTGAGCTTGGCGGAAGTACTTTGTGCAAGTTCTCCTCAAGTCGGTGTGATGCAGCACGGGCGGTGCCGTCTCGGAACGGCGAAAACGGGCCAGAGCTGTAGTTCGTCGCCCGCCTGGAGCGCTTCTCTCTCGTACTGAACACGAGGAGGAGCAATCATGACCCCTGCCGGCCAACGGTTGCGTCTTCACGTGTTCCTGGTCGAACCGTCTCCACTAGAGTGGGGAAATGCCTGTCATCTCCTGTAACCACCTCATGACCGCCGAAGTCCCCCACCTCGTAACCGGCGGCCTTGAGGGCCGCAGTCAGTTGCACTTTCAACTCAAGCCCACCATGGTCTGGAGCTATGCCAATGCGCATTATTTCTCCTCTACGCTCAGCGCTTCGAAGCTGGAGATCACGTCGAACGGTTACTCGAGTCGCCCGCGTCACCGACTAGCAGACCGAGGCGGCGAGAGCACGGGCGATCCTTTTCGCCTTTGCGTCTATCGCTAAGTTCCGCGTTGACAGACCGTCCGAAAGCCGATAGGCGTCGGTTAGTCGAAGGTAGGCTCGGGCGAGCCTTGACGACTCGATTGAGCCAAGGGTGCGCTCAGACGAGTTTCCAAACGTATCTAAGGCGATCCCGTTCTTATAGTTCATTCGCTTCTCCTGATTGCTGTCCAGAGCAGTGGCGCCTGGAAGTTGGACCGCGTCAAAGTGCGACCCGCGATCTGTTTGATTTGCACACCCCGTGCCAACAGTCGATTGGGACGAGCGCAGCGAATCGACGGTGCTTTCCGCAGATAGCCTCATCGCTTTTTCCTCGAAGGCACGGGCGCTCGTTCTTCGTGGGCCCTTTGTACATTCTTCCCTCGCGTCGCTCCGTCTCGGTGTCGGAGGCCCGTGCCCAAGCGGCTGCTGGCTCATCCGGTTGGCGTGTTCCTGGCAGGCCGCATGCGATTCATCCTCGCCGAGGGGACGTGGGCGTCGACGCCCTCCCGCTCGTCGAGTCGAAATGTCAATTATCACCTATGTAGGATACCGTCTGAATAACCTGGCAGCCCCGGCTGCTATGCGCCGAGTCGGATTGTCGGGTCGCATGGGTGCGGGCCTCGACCCGTGTGCCGCTCTCCAAACAATGGACGTCGACCTGGCGTCTGGGGAAACGACCGGGCTCGTCTGCCTCCTGACTCCTTTGTCAAAACCAACGACGGTACTGTCGGTGAGCACTGTGGCAGTCGATAGCCGAACGCGCTGTCCGGTCAAGCATGGTGCGCCAAAAAAGCTATTATCGTCCGGTTGGGTGAGGACGGCTTCTTTTCCACTCCAGGACACGACGGTGATTTTCACTTTCCCTTGCTCGAGATAGAAAACGTCATTGGCGTCGTCACAATGTGAATAACCGGTAACGTTCTCTTTAGATAGATGATCGACTTTTTTTCCTCAAGCCCATTAGTGTGAGGGCGCTGTGTTGGGAGCCTTCTTCAGGTCCCTGTGCCTCATCAAAATCCGTCCGCGCGTGAAATCAGAGACTTACGCGCCGTTCCCCGGCTTGAGATTACGGAGGAAGAACGCCAAACTGCGCGGCTATGCTCCGTGTTCTCATCTTCCTCGTCTCTGTCGGCGCCCTTGCGATCCGGGCGCTGTGTCGGCGCCGAGCCGATCTTATGATTGAAGATCTCGCCTTGCGGCAGCAAGTTACGGCGCTCAAAAAGGAGCGCCCCAGGCCACAGCTCGCGGACACGGACCGAGCATTCTGGGTTGCACTTCGAGCCTCGTGGCCCGGGTGGGCGTGCCACTTACTCGTTGTCAACGGTGGCGCGGTGGAATCGGGATCGATTTCCGTCGATACTGGGCAAAGATCTAGCAGGGACGCCATCCGGGGCGGCCTCGCGTCGACGCCGAAATTCGTCGGCTCGTCCGGACGATGGCGCAAGACGGTTGGAGTGCGCCCCGTACAGGCCCGGTTTTTCACCTTGATTGCGAAAGAGGAAGATACGGTCGCGGCCAAGGACCTGTAATTGCCTGCCGGTGCCAAGGTCATCTGCTATTACCGTGATGGCAAGTTTTCACCTGCGGATGATGAAACAACATTCCGCAAAGGTGACGAGATTGTGATTCCAACCCACAGCAAGAACATGCCGGCGTTGCAGGAGCGATGGCAGCCGAAGCCGGCGCAGGAGCAACCGGCGGATTCGGCCTCAAAGAAAGACAAGTAGTCAAAACGAAATCGAGGAGGCCACCGCAGAAACCCAGGCTGGAGGCGACAATTCTAGGGCAGGACGCGGGCAGCCGAAGTAAAAACTCCTATAACTGAGTCTCGGCGGACGGTGACGATGCTGGAATCACATACTCTGGCGGCCGAGCCTCGAGCGCTTCCAGTCCGAGTGCGATATCGGATTCTGAACGTTCTATTGCTGCTCTCGCGCTCCCCGTGGTCAACGGAGGCTCGCGAGAAGTGCTTTTACCTGTGGCGCTTCAGGTGAGTCGGGAGCAAGCTCGAGGAATCGAGATAGATGGAGAATCGCTCGATTCGAGCTCTCTTCTTTGGTTGTAAGCCAGTCCCAGGTGGTAGTGAGCGTAGGCGTGATTCGGATTGAGGGCCAACGTCTTCTCGAGCGCATCAATCGAATCATCCAGCCGATTCAGATACCCGTAGGCCAATCCCGTGCCGTAGTAAGCCAGGAAACTTCCGGGGTCTTCGGCGATCACCGCTTGGAGCCGCTCGACGCCCTGGTTGTATTGACCGCTTTGGACCTCGGAGAGGCCCAGGTAGGTTCGTGCCTGCAGATTGCCCGGTTCGGCACGGACGACCTCGGAGAGAACCCGAACCGCCTGTCCATACTGACGGGCCTCATAGAGCTGGATACCCTGTGCCAGCGGTTGCGTGCGGGAGGGAGACGGTTGGGAAGAGCGGCCGCTCGAAGATGACCGGCCGCCACATCCCAATCCCAATAGGAGAGCGCACAAGGACATGGTGAGAGACAAGGACATCATTCTCATATTTCCTCCAAACTCATTCTGGAGCTTACGAACCAGAATCGGGCTCGATTCCGATTCGGTCATTGACCGTGTGGCGGCGCTTCAGTCTATAGCGAGGCATCACAACCGCGCCAAGGGCCGAGCGCAAGCCGGGCCCTACGCGGGGCTTTCACGCCTTGGACTTCTGCTCACCGGGAAGAAGTAGCGATCGAAGGATCGCCATCGAGAGCCGTGGGGGGCGGTGGATTGTAGATTCCACACGCGGAGCAGCAGGCCGCCCATCCGGCCGCTTCCGTGGCCCAGATGGCGCAACTCAAATACGGCCGCGAGGACGAGCTACGCTCATGTCGTAGGGAGGCTACGACCCTCTCTGGCCTAGACGCTGCTGGTCGCTCTCGAGCTCGGCGGCGGCGTAAGGACGCGTCGCGCGTCGCGCTCGCCCCTGCGCCCCGGACCCGGCGCACCCGAACGTCCCCCGCGGGGCGCACCCGAGACGTCCCGCGGAGTACGATCTTGGTGGCGTTGCCGATGTCGTCCTGGAACATCTCCTCCATGCGACGACCGAAGACCTCGTTCTCCACCACGACGTCCAACTCCCGGTTCCCCATCCAGCTCGTCAGGTTGAGGTTGCTGGAGCCTGCCCGCTAGCAGACCGAGACGGCGAGAGCACGTGCGATCCTTTTCGCCTTTGCGTCTATCGCGGAGTTCCGCGGTGACGGACCGTCCGAAAGCCGATAGGCGTCGGTTAGTCGAAGGTAGGCTTGGGCGAGCCTTGACGACTCGATTGAGCCAAGGGTGCGCTCAGACGAGTTTCCAAACGTATCTAAGGCGATCCCGTTCTTATAGTTCATTCGCTTCTCCTGATTGCTGTCCAGAGCAGTGGCGCCTGGAAGTTGGACCGCGTCAAAGTGCGACCCGCGATCTGTTTGATTTGCACACCCTGTGCCAACAGTCGATTGGGACAAGCGCAGCGAATCGACGGTGCTTTCCGCAGATAGCCTCATCGCTTTTTCCTCGAAGGCGCGGGCGTCCGTTTTTCGTGGCCCTTTGTACATTCTTCAATTCTTCCCTCGCGTCGCTCCGTCTCGGTGTCGGAGGCGAGTGCCCAAGCGGCTGCTGGCTCATCCGGTTGGCGTGTTCCTGGCAGGCCGCATGCGATTCATCCTCGCCGAGGGGACGTGGGCGTCGACGCCCTCCCGCTCGGTGTCACCCAGGAGGTGGCGGCTTCGACCCTGGTAATGCGGGTGGGGACTCCCATCGCGGAGGCGGAGCGGCGCCCCATCCTAGCGACCCCGAACAATTCCAGGGCGACAAGAAGAACGTCGCCGATGTTCTCAAGATAAGCCTGAAGACCCTCTTCAACCGCTTGAGGGAATACAAGGCCGACCAACCGCGGCTTGTCGTAGGCATTTGTCTCTCGGGTGACGACATCCAGCGAAGGCCCGTGGGCAATGGCCCTGGCCCTATCGTTCCTTATCTCGGCCCACGCTCTTACGGGCCATTTTCGCGATGACGTCGAGAACAGGTGAGCTCGAGGCCTTCGAGGGCCGCTTCCCCTGAGATGGCGTCCACCGCAACCTGGACCACGCCTCGGAGGTCGACAAGCTGCGGGCTGAGCATCAACAACCCGCCTGCGGCGGTACGCGACGCGTGGAGCAGGTCTGCGATGATGCGCTCCAGGGAGCGCGCGCTGCGCTCGATGATCCAAGGGCGCGGGCGCTTTCGGCGGAATCGAACCCGCCCTTCTGGAGGAGACCGAGGTTCGAGCGGGAGGGTAGATTTCTTCCGAACGCAATGTCGCGGTACTTACGTTCCAGCGGGCGGGAACCCGCTCAACTCCGACGATAGCGTCGAGAACGTCTTCGAGTCGAACTACGGTGAGGGACAAGACTCGAGATTCGGCTCACCATGCCCGTCGACGCGTTCATGGAGTTCGCCCCCATCGGAGCTCTCGAAGCCGCGGCCATCCCGGTTCACGCTTCGGTCTCCGCACCACCTGACGAGTGACGGCGGCTCTGGCCTAGACGCTGGCGCTGGCGTCGCTCTCGAACTCGGCGGAGGCGTGAGGACGCGGCGGAGGCGTCGCTGCCTTTCGCCGTGCGGCACGGAGGAGTAGCGCGAGCCCGAGCCACAGGCTGAACGCGGCGAGCGGCCAGGCCAGAAGGCGCGGCCACACGAACCCGAGGGCGGCCAGAACGGTGAGTAGGAGCCCGCCCTCGCCCATGAGCCAGCGCTCTGCCGGCCCGTGGACCCGCCTAGCGGTCAGAACGGACCCGAGGGCGTTGCCGACGCGCAGCGCGCCAGCCACGGCACGCGTTCGCGCTCCCCCCTGCGCCCCGGACCCGGCGCACCCGAACGTCCCCCGCGGGGCGCACCCGAGACGCCCGGCGAAGTACGATCTCGGTGGCGTTGCCGATGTCGTCCTGGAACATCTCCTCCATGCGGCGGCCGAAGACCTCGTTCTCCACCACCACGTCCAACTCCCGGTTCCCCATCCAGCTCGCCAGGTTGAGGTTGGTGGATCCTACCCGCGCCCAGCGCGCGTCAGCCACTGCGGTCTTGGCGTGGAGCATCGGGCCGTTCCATTCGTAGACGCGGACGCCGGCCTCGAGCAGCGCACGATACCCGGCGCGGGACACAGCTTGCATCATCGGGACGTCGCTGCCCGCGCCGGGGACGAGCAGCCTCACGTCGACGCCGTCCTGCGCCGCCGCCCGCAGCGACTGCACGTAGCTCGACGTGCCGGCAAAGTAGGCGTCGGTAAGCCACAGCGTGCGGCGGGCAAGCGAGGCGACCAGGGGATCGAGCCGATACAGCCCGGCGGTGCCCGGTGTCGTCGCCACGACTCGCAGGTCCAAGTCGCCCTCTGCGGGGAGCTCGGGCGGGGCGACCTCGTCGGGAGCCAGCGGTGTGCCCGTGGCCTCCCAGGTGTCGGCGAAGGCGCGGGCCACCTCGGCCACCGCGGGGCCGCGAACCTCCACACCGGTGTCGCGCCACCCGGCCAGGCCGCGCGCCGGCGCCCCCTCCCACATCCGTCCCACGCAGAGTCCGGTGACGAACGCGACCTGGCCGTCGACCACGAGGCACTTGCGGTGGTCGCGCCCGATCCAGCCCAGCGGCTGGTCCAGGCGCGGCGGGTTGTAGCATCTGACGTCAACTCCGCCCTCGCGCAGGTGGCGCCAGAAGCCGCCGGAGGCTTTGCCCAGAGAGCCGAACCAGTCATAGACCACGCGCACGGACACCCGCTCTTGCGCCTTCTCCCGTAGCGCATCGGCGAAACGCTGTCCCACATGATCGTCATGGACGATGTAGTTCTCGAAGTGGACGGTGCGCCGCGCCGACCTGATCGCTTCCAGCCACGCGGGGTAGTTCTCCGCGGCGTCGCGCAGGAGGCGCACGGCATTCCCGCGCACCAGGGGCGCTCCCGCGGTCCGCGAGAAGAGCTGGTCGCCGAGGCTACGGATTGCCTGAAAGTCGGCCATGGAGTTTCTCCTCAGGGAAACGAAGCAATCACTGTGCCAGGAGCCGTGCTGCACCCCCAGATGCGGGCACTCTAAGAGGGCGAATACTACCTCGCTTCCCTTGGCGTGGCGTCCTCACGCCTCGTTTAGCTGCGGACAGGACGGAACAGGGCCGGCGGCAGAACCGCCGCGTCGAGGCGGCTATCTACGCGAACGGCGCGTGGCGTGACGAGGCAAAGCGGGCTAGCCTGCCCTGACCGCGGCCTCGACACCTTCGACGTTTCCTCGAACAACACGCGCGGGGGGATGGGAAAAGGGGATGAGATGTCGGTAACCAAGGTTTCCGAGAGCAGAGCGACCTCGAGCAAGAGCTTCGAGGATGCTCTCAAACAAGGAATCGTCAGGGCGACCAAAACGCTGCGCAACGTCCGAAGCGCGTGGGTCAAGGAGCAGCAAGTGCACGTGAGCAAAGGTTCGGTCATCGAGTATCAGATCAACATGATGGTCACCTTCGTTATCGAAGACCAGCGCAGGCGTTTTCGTGTCCAGGAGGAAGGATCGTGCCAACTCCATGACCGACGAGGGCGGTCCTCCTCAACCTTGATCGTCTGCCGGACCGCAGGTCCGGTGACCGGAACGAATGGGACTTGCTCGACGAGAAGCGCGGGTGCTCTTGTCGTGGATGGAGTCGCGGCCGCGCGGAGACCACCCTCGAGCAGAGCGAGGGCTGGGCCGCGCCGCCCTTGCCGCGATCTGGCACTGGGACCGGTCAGCGGCAGGGTGGGAGTGGCACGAAAGGCCGAAGGCTCTCTGCGGCTACGCGGAGTGTGGTGACGGATGCCGTCCGGCGCGTGAATCGCATCTACCCGGAAGAGCGCGACAACCGTAGGCCACCGTCACCGAGCGCGCGTACTCCCATGACGACGCAGGCCCCCGCGCAGGGTCCTCGTCCTCGGGTAAGCTACCCGGAGCTCGTGCCAGAGATCATTAGCCGAGCCCGACGGCGATCGCGATTCCTATCGCCGCCGACCCTGGCCTGACACGGCGGTGCTCCTTTGAACGTCCGCAATTCCCGCTCTCCTACCTACCGCCGCGAGTCCGAGCTCGTACGGGTCTCGGTTGGGCGGTGGACCGCGCCGTCGCTGACCTTCAGCGTCCGCAGCATGTGCGCGAAGGTCTGCGCCATCGAGTCGTAGCCTTTGCCGGGCACGATGCAGAGGGCGTAGATCACGTCACCATCGGACAGGCCCCGGGTCACGACCGTCACCCTCTCCTCCTGCCCCGTGACGGGCGAGCGGCCGGAGAGCACCACCGAGAAGGACGACGCTCCGTCGATCTGCTCTTGCCGTGCTGAGCCGTTCTCGGCGGTCAGGTACGAGTTCGAGCGGATGAGTTGACGGACGAGGTCGTCGGTGGCGTCCGACAGGCTTCCGAGCCACCGGTCGGTGTCCTCGAAGGGTGCGTAGTGGAGCTCTCGACTCGCTCGCTGGCGGTCCGTCTCTCCCTCAAAGGGTGCGTAGTGATTGACGATGACCCCGTAGAGCATGGCCTGTTGGCCGTTGCCCGTGTCGACGACGCCCCCGTCGGGCGCCATCGAAACGGCGTATCCAGAGTCGGCCGCGTAGGCCCTCCAGTTGTCAGGGTGGTCGATCGTGAACAAACCGTTAGGCTGCTGGAACCTCTGGAACCGCGAGGACGGCTCAGCCACCCGCACCTCGAATTGACCGGTACTCGGGTTGCGGCTGTCCTGATTCTGTGGCTCGTCCGACCGCTGGGCAAGCTGCGAGGGAGCGGGAGAGAGTCTGCGCAGATCGGCCCTCACGCGGTCGAAACCGCCCACATCGTTCGACCGCACCACCTGCAGGCTCTCGGCCTGATCCCGGATGCGCGCTTCCCGATCGGCAGACGGGGGATGGCCGCTGAAGAACCGCTCCAGCTTGCCGGGATCACGGCCCTGCTCGCTGCGGAGGAGCTCGAAGAAGTTGGCCATGGCCCGAGGGTCGTATCCGGCAGAGGCCATGATCTCCGCTCCCAGCTCGTCGGCCTGGTATTCGTCGTCGCGGCTGAACTTGAGGAAGACCGTGTTCAACCCCACGCCTCCGATCGCGTTCACGATCTCGGTCGTGTTGCCGCCGTTGCTTCCCCAAAAGCCCACCCAGTATCCCGAGACCGGCCTGGCTGAGATAGGCCTTCGAAGCTTGGTGCGTTCCATGGCGCAGGGCCACGTGGGACATCTCGTGGGCCAGCACGCCGGCCAGCTCCGCTTCGCTTCGCGCCGCCTCGAACAGGCCGCGGTTTACGTACATCGGCCCGCCGGGGAGCGAGAAGGCGTTGATCTCGGAGGCGTTCACCGCCTTGATCGCGTAGGGATAGCGCGCGCCCGGAGCCTGCGCCGCCAGCTTCCGGATGATCTCGTTGAGGTAGCGGTCCGCGTTTCGATCGTTCAGCAACGGAAGCTGCCGCTCGGCTTCCGCTGCGGATTGACGTCCGATCTCGATGTCCTGCTCCACGCTGAATAGGTTGAAGCCGGGCGTCGCGTGGCTGGTCGCCGCACGAGCCGCGAGAGGCGCACAAAGTACGAGAGCGATCGCCAGCAGGGCTGACGGCGCTTGAATTCTTCTCTTTATTCTCTTCATCTTTCTGTCTCCTTCTGGATGGTGGCCCGGTGGCTCATAGACTCGTCTCCCGGGTGAGCCTGACGCTCACACGGATGCCGCTCTGCCGAGCTCGACTTTCCTTGCTCCTCAAGAGAGCAACCTCCGTGCCATCCATCGCCCCCGGATCCACAGCGACTCTTCTCGAGACGTGTCCACTGGATGCGAGGCTTCTCGGCGCACCAGACGTTCGGGCCCCGGAGGCGGCACAGAGGAACAATCTACAATCCGCCTCTCCACGGACCGCGAGCACGGCCCTCCCGCGGATTCGACCTCAAGGAAGAACAAGTAGTCGAAACTAGAATCGAGAGCCGATGGGCATAACTCGGTGGAATAGTTGGGGGACCATTCCAATTCTTCCTAACAGAAACAGGGAAGGCGGCGGAGTGCTCGCCAATCCACGGGCACCGGAATCGGCGAGCGCCCCAATCGTCTATCCTAATTTTTCCAGTAGGGCTCGTAGCCGTAGTACTTGTGAATAGTGTCACCCCAGGTCCTATCCGCAAAGTCCGGCCACTTGGCGTCCTTGTCAAACCCGGGAGCGGTCTCCAGCTTCTTCTTGTCCACATTGAGGATGAGCTTGTTCTCGGTGTTGGAGAACTCGAACGCCTTCCAAGACGGTCGCGTCATGGTCCCAGGGGTCCCGAGCGGGGCAGGGTGAAGAAGCTCGCAGAGAAGGCACCAGACAAAAGGACTCGCGCTCTCGAGACATTCAACTTTCGGGACACGGTGGTTCAGGCCGTCACATCGACGATCAGCTACAAGTGACAGACTCGCGAGGCCGGGCTGCCCCGCGGAGATCGCCATCAGGGAAGACCGCCGCCGCGGCGCGCCCGCCAATCCGCACAGGGCTGGAAGCACGTCATCGGCTCGGTCCTTTGTGATGGTCATCGACGATCCATGCCCTTGGGCATCACCATCCTCATAGCAGATTGTAGAAAATACGTCGGAGCGGCCGTTACCCTCCTTCCGCCCACGTGACAAACTACGCATCTGCCGGGTTCCACCCCAATTGGGCTGCTGGCACGGCTCTTGCTCCTTCATTGAGACGTCGGCTCGCACGCCTGCAGCCGACGACAGCCAAGGAGGCATTATGCTCTGGACGATTGTTATGGTTCTCGCGGCTTTGTGGTTGCTGGGGATGGTCAGTTCCACCAGCTTCGGGGGGTTGATCCATCTCCTGCTGGTTCTGGCCGTCATAGTGGTGTTGTTCAATCTGCTTTCCGGTCGGAGGAGGGCATTCTGATCGCACTCACTTGCATCGGGGGGTGGCCGGCTACCGGTTCTCGTTTCGACTCCCACCCCCCTCTTTCCGGCCATCGTCGCGAGCGTGGACAAGGGCAACGGCCAGCGGGCCATGCTCCACACGTTCAACTACGCAGCCGAAAGTGAGACGAACGCCAGCGCGGGCGGCTGGGGGAAGCTGACGACGACCTCGTCCGCCGGATCATCCGCTCGAGCTCGTACCTGAAGGCCGAAAACGGCTCTTCTCAGCACGGCGCGAGCAGATCGACGTGCGTCGGCCTCTGGGTGGTGCTCTCCGGCCACTCGCCGGTGATGGGGGAGAACGAATGAGTGACGGTATTCACGGTCTGTCCGATGACCACGTCGTCTACTCCCTCTATGTCGCCTGCCCGCCGTGACTACGAATCCCTGGCGCGGATCTTCTCGCACAGGGTGCGGTTGCTGCGCGTCAACGGTGATGCGACCTACCGAGTGAGGTAAACACCAAGGATGCTTTGGATTTCGACGACGAGGAGTGGTGCGATACTGGCGTTTCTCGGGGCTTCTTTCGAGAAACGCCCGCTGGGCGCTCAGCATGTCCGGATACACTGAATCAGGGAATAGAGGTCGAGCGATGGCCTCGTCACATAGTACCACGTCAAAATGAAACGGAGTCGCCCCCAAGATTTTGGAGGAACGACAAGGAGGAAGAAAATGTCCGTAGCCAAAGTTTCTGAGATCAGCGCGACCTCGACCAAGAGTTTTGAGGAAGCAATCACGCAGGGAATTGAAAGGGCGAACAAGACGCTCCGCAACGTTTGCAGCGCGTGGATCAAGGAGCAGCAGGTGCGGGTAACCAAAGGTGCGATCACGGAGTATCAGGTCAACATGATGGTCACCTTTGTCATCGACGACTAGGCCTCGTCCCGCTCATGCTGTGCGAGGCCGGTTTCGAGGTGCGCGTGCTCTCGCGGCCAGCGCCCGAGCCAGGCGGTTCTTATAGGCTTCTGTGCCGGAAGACGCGAGCTCTCTCGGCGCCTGGAAGAAGGAGGTTTGACATGCGGATGATCGCAATCGTGCTTCTAGCGGCCGGGGTCCTGGCCCTTGTCTACGGAGGATTCAGCTACACCCAAGACCGCCACGAGGCCAAGTTAGGTCCCCTGGAGATCTCCGTCACCGAGAAGAATCAAGTCAACGTGCCGGTGTGGGCCGGGGTGGGGTTGGTGGTCGTGGGCGCGGGACTGCTGCTCAGCGGGAAGAAGAAGTAGCGCCTCGGCCAGTCCCTCCTCGCGGATCGCGTCGAGGAGCCGGGTCATGCTCGACGAGCGGGGGTGAGATCGTTGGTTACATGTGGGATTAGGTGATGAACGGCAAAAAACCGGGGAGGTCATCCATCCGCAGTATACCGACTCTGGAAACTACGATGTGATTTTGACCGTCGAGGACTCGGAGGGAAGGCGCGATTCGGTGACGATAGGGGTCGTCGTCTACCAGGCGGCAAAAGCGTGTTTCGATTGGAACAGGATTGCCATGGACGAACAGGGCGTTCCCTGTTACTATCACTTCGACGCCTCCTGTTCCGCTGGAGATATCGTCGAGTATCGCTGGTTTTTCGAAGGCTATGCTCGGTCAGACTATCCCGATCGGACGATCGTCACCGAGACTCCGAAGATCACCTACGACTGGAGTGGCGACATGACTTGCTTCGCGTTTCGCGCCTTCGAACGTGTGGTGCGCCTATCGGTGGTCACCCGAGAGGGCGATACGGACTCGATCGAGAAGCGGGTACAAATATCCGAGCCCTCGAAGGATCCGAACAGCCACTCGAACAATATTTGGAACTCCACCGTTACGGTTTGGCCTCAACGCTGGGGGCCTTGACTGGAAAGTGGTGCTACTGCGTAAATCGGTTGCAGGATCGACGTTATCCGGTCGGATGGTCTTGCCATTCGACGACCGGATGGTATGGGCTCGTCCGCAATCGAGATAATGGGATCCACCTATGCCGAGCCGAAACGAGCTCAGGGGCATCGCACGACGAGCGATGATCGAGCACGGCCTGTTGCCGGACTTCTCTCCCGCAGTTTTGGCGGAGACGGATGCCATGGTGGAAGCCGTTGTTGCGACGAGCCCTGCCATCCGCGACCTCCGCGACCTGCTCTGGTCCTCGATCGACAACGACGATTCCCGCGACCTCGACCAGCTAACCGTCGCGGAGCCGCAGGGGGGCGGCGTGGTTACGATTCTCGTCGCCGTCGCCGATGTCGACGCCGCCGTCAAGAAAGGCTCCGCGATCGACGGTCACGCGCGGACCAACACGACGTCCGTATATACCGCCGCCGAGATCTTCCCGATGCTTCCTGAGAAGCTCTCGACCGACCTCACGTCGCTCGGCGAGGGCCAGGAGCGCCTGGCGATCGTCATCGAGATGGCGGTCGGTGCCGACGGTACGGTCGCGGAGTCCGACGTCTATCGCGCGGTCGTCCTGAATCGCGCGAAGCTCGCCTACAACGGCGTCGCCGCCTGGCTCGACGGCACGGCGCCCGCCCCGCGCGGCTCTCGGCGGTGCCGGGGCTCGACGAGCAGCTCCGCATCCAAGACCGGGTCGCCCAGGCGATGAAGGCGGCTGCGGCACCAGCACGGCGCGCTGAGCCTCGAGACGCTCGAGGCCCGGGCGGTGTTCGACGGCGACGCGCTGGCCGATCTGCGACCCGACGAGAAGAATCGGGCCAAGGAGCTGATCGAGGACTTCATGATCGCGGCGAACGGTGTGACCGCGAGCTACCTCGAACGGAAGGGCTTCCCCTCGCTGCGCCGGGTCCTGCGCTCGCCCGATCGCTGGGAGCGGATCGTGCGAGCTGGCCGCGGATCTGGGCGAACGGCTGCCGCCGTCGCCGAGCGCCCGCGCGCTCGAAGAGTTCCTGACGAAGCGTCGCCAGGCAGATCCGGCGCGGTTTCCCGATCTCTCACTCTCCGTGGTCAAGCTCCTGGGCTCGGGCGAGTACGTGGTCGAGCTTCCTGGCCAGACAGCGGACGGACATTTCGGGCTCGCCGTGAGGGACTACACGCACTCCACCGCGCCGAACCGGCGTTTTCCGGATCTCGTCACGCAGCGCCTGCTGAAGGCGGCGATCGCCGGGCGGCCGGCGCCGTACAGCGATCGACGAGCTGAACGCGCTGGCCGACACTGCACCGAGCAGGAGGACAACGCAGCAAAGGTGGAGCGGCAGGTGCGGAAGTCTGCGGCCGCACTGCTCCTGGGATCGCGGATCGGCGAGCGCTTCGACGCCATCGTGACCGGCGCGTCAGACAAAGGGACGTGGGTTCGTATCTTCAAGCCGCCGGTCGAAGGGAAGGTGGTGCACGGATTCGAGGATCTCGATGTCGGTGATCGGGTCCGCGTGAAGCTCATCCGAACCGATGTCGAGCGCGGCTTCATCGACTTCGTACGGCTACGCGAGGCGGTGTAGAGCGGAGGATAAACTGTGGGGGATGACCTCGAACCTTTCTGTTTTGGGGAGTTGATGGAATGATCACTTACCTCCCGGACGGAAAGAAGACAGGATTTGTTTGTGCCTAAACAGGCAACCGAACTCAGGTACGCTGTCCGGGTTCGTGTGGTCTTTAAGTATTTCGGTCAACTGTGCCTCGTGCTCGCCGCGCTGACGCTGGTACCGTTGGTGATGTCGGTGATCTTTGGCGACACGCCCATCAGCCTGCGGTATGGCATTGTGATCGGCGGGCTCGTAGCCTTTGGGGCCGGCTTGGCCCGGCTGCGGGCTCCTTCGAGTGTGCAGGCCAATGAAGGCATGGTGTTGGTCGCGCTGATGTTTCTCTTCACGCCGCTCGTGATGTCCTATCCGATGATGGGCTCGGGGTTGGGTTTTCTGGATGCCTTCTTTGAAGCCATCTCCGGCGTGACGACCACGGGTCTGAGCACGAAGGCGACGCTGGTCGGCGCGCCGCCGACGTTTCTTTTTGCCCGCGCCTGGATGCAGTGGTACGGAGGACTGGGCATCGTCGTACTCTCGCTGGCGCTCGTAATGCAACCGGGTCTGCTGGCGAAAGGCCTCGCCGTCACCGAGGCCGAAGCCGACGATTTGGTCGGTGGCACGCGGGCACACGCGCGGCGAGTCCTGAACGTCTATGGCGTTTTGACCGCCTTCGGCATCATCGGTTCCTTGTCGGTGGGAGTTGGGTTTGTCCGACGCGGTGCTGTATACATTCGCGGCGGTCTCGACCGGCGGCTTTGCCCCGAATGACGGCAGCCTCGCGACGTTTGGTTGGCCCGCGCAGGTGTGGATTACGTTGCTCTGCCTCGCCGGTGCGATCCCGCTGACGCTCTATCACCGAATGTTCAAGGAGAAGCGGCGCGTTGCAGTGGACTTCCTGCAACTCCTGGCCGTCGTCATTGCTTCTGTGGTCGTATCGCTGGTGCTGGGCGCCGCCATGCGGCTGAGCGCCGGCATGGCGTGGCCACAAGTACTCCATCACGCGCCCTTGCTCGCCGTTTCCGCGCAGACCACCGCGGGTTTTTCCTCGATGCCGTGTGTGGCAACTCGATGCGGGCTCGAAGCTGGTCCTGATCTTCTCGATGCTTGTGGGCGGCGGCGTCGGATCGACCGCGGGCGGATTCAAGCTGTTGCGGCTGTTGATCGCAGCGAGCGTGTTTCGGTTGATCCTCCTGCGGACCTGCCTTCCGAAACACGCCGTCATCGAGCCCCGGTTGGCAGGCCGCCGCCTGCAGAACGAAGAGCTCCACGCGGCCCTACTGCTCATCGTGCTGTTCGTCGTCGTCGTCGCGCTGTCCTGGCTGCCGTTTGTCGCAATGGGATACAACCCGCTCGACTCCTTGTTTGAAGTGGTTTCGGCAACGGGCACGGTAGGGCTTTCCGTGGGGCTGACGAGTGCCGACGTTGCCCGCACTGCTCAAGGGAATCTTGTGTGTTGACATGCTGATGGGAAGACTTGAGATCATCGCGTGGTTGGTGGTGTTGTATCCGGGAACGTGGTTTGGCAAGGAGAATGGAGGGAACATGAGAACTGCTTTTGTTGGAGCCGGGAAAGTGAGCGTCGAAACCGCTAAAGCGCTCATCAAAAAGGGTCACGAAGTCGTCATCATCGAGACCGACAATGCCAAGATCGATGAATTGTCCGATGAGATGGACTGCAGCTTCCTGCATGGCGATGGCAGCCAGCCGAACCTCCTGCGAGAGGTCAATCCCGAACAGACCGACTTTCTATTTTGCCTTACCAGCAGCGACCAGGATAACGTTATCGCCAGTCTGTCGGCCGCTCTCTCGGTTTCCATCGCGTCGTGACCAGCATCGGCGATCCGCAGTTCGAAGGCATCTGCCGTGAGTTGGGTCTAAAGGACACGATCATCCCCTCCCGCACGATCAGCCGATACCTGGAGGACATGGTGGCGGCGCCGAAAGCGTCGAACTTTCCGCTGTCATCAAGGACCAGGCACGGTTTTTCACTTTGATTGCAAAAGAGGAAGATACGGTCGCGGCCAAGGATCTGAAATTGCCAGCCGGTGCCAAGGTCATCTGCTATTACCGTGATGGCAAGTTTTCACCTGCCGATGAAGAAACGACATTCCGCATAGGCGACGAGATTGTGATTCTAACGCACAGCAAGAATATGCCGGCGTTGCAGGAGCGATGGCAGCCGAAGCCGGCGCAGGAGCAACCGGCGGATTCCGCCTCAAAGAAGAACAAGTAGTCGAAACTCATTCAGGGAGCGAGCGCGTAACGGAGTTCCGCGCCGTCGAACCACAGGCTTCACTTCAGCCCACTGAAACACCGACAAGCCGCCCGATGGCGGCGGTCACCGCCATCGCCAGACCCCCTCCGAAGGTGACCCGTAATGCTGCACGACCGAGCGGCGCGCCACCGAGATGCCCGCCAAAGGCGCCGAGGGCAGCCAGGCTCATGAGGGACACGGCTGCGATCGTGGGAATGCGTAAGGGGGCTGGCGCGGCGAGAAGAGCCGCAATCGGAACCACCGCGAACGACGCGAAGCTTGCGGCCGATATCCACGCCGCTTGCATCGGGCGCGCGAGGAATTTCGGGTTGATGCCGAGTTCGTCCCGCATGTGTGCGCCGAGCCGATCGCGCGCTGATCTGCTGCGCCACCTTCATCGCGAGCTCCCTTTCCACACCTCGCTCCACGTAGATCATCGCAAGCTCGTTCAGCTCGGCCCGTGGTTGACTCTCGAGCTCCCGAGTTTCACGCTCGATGTCCGCCTTCTCCGAGTCGCGCTGCGAGCTGACCGAAACGTACTCGCCCACGGCCATCGACATCGATCCGGCGACAAGGCCCGCCACGCCGGCGACCAGAATGGCCTCCTTCGAAGCGGACGACGCCGCCACACCAATCATGAGGCTGGCGGTCGATACGATCGCGTCGTCGGCCCCGAGCACCGCGGCGCGCAGCCACACGGTGCGTCCAGTTCGGTGAACCTCGTGATGTCGTTTCAACGGACCCTCCCTATTCGCCGCGCTCGCATGTGAAGGTCTCTGGAAACAAGAAGTACTTCAATTCCAGTCTCATCGTATCTCCATTTCTAAAGACAAGGTATCGAACGCCTACTGCGATCTAAGGATAACCCCGCGGACGATCGGCGGGGACGAACACGAGCCCATGTGTACAGCAAGCGCCGTGCCAGGAGCCGATCGGGGATGGACGCAGCGGATCGGCCGTTTCGTCACCCGGGACAGGGAGCCTCATGGGGCGATCGCATGTAGACTCTACAATCTTGGCGTCGGCACCATCGGAGAGTCCTCTCCAGAACCCGCAGCGGCGTTCGAATCGATTTCCCCAAAAGCCCTAGACGGTCTGGCAATGGGAGTCAAGGAGCAGATAGAGAGCGCTCGTTCGCGGGTTCCGGGGACGATCAAGGGCAAACAGCCGTCTGGCTTCGGGACGAAGGCAGCCCCCACGACGCCCACAGGGCGCAAAGACGAACATCTGCTGCACGCGCCAGGGGCAGTCCCTTCGTCCGCGGGTTGGACGTGGATGTGGAGGCGGTTCCTCCCTCGCTCCCGCGTCGAGGCGGAGGCTGCTGCGCTTCACAAGGTGGGCCTCACGGGTCCGCGCGCTGGCGATTGAGATTCCAGCGCTCTCCGCCACCTTCAGCCTCCAAGTCGATGGCGTTGACCGCCCCCCCGATCGACCACGCACGAAGGAAGGCGAAGCCGCGCTTCCCAATGGCGGTCGTTTGTAGAAAAGGGCATGCCGAGACCGCTCCCACGGGCTCCCCGAAGTGTCTGCGGGGACCCTCGGTCCCTCGACGCTGCTGGACTTAGGAGAGGGTGGGACCTCCAGGCCGGTTGGCGCGGGTCTTGCTTTACTAGCCCACCAGCGGCCACCCGCCGACTGAGTCGAACATCGACACGGTTGGGGTGGGTGCAAGGAGGAATCATGGACTTAGCAAGCACGAATTTGATAGTCACACTCATCATCGGCGGCGTCGTCGGTTGGCTGGCGAGCGTCCTGATGAGGGCCAACAGCCAGATGGGGATCGTGGCCAACATCATCGTCGGCATCGCCGGGTCGTTTCTCGGCGTCTACGTCGCCAATGCCCTGGGCGTGCGGGCACACGGGGCGCCCGCGGCCTGGATCGTCGCCGTTCTCGGCGCAGCGCTGCTCATTGGGATTCTGCGGTCACTGGGCGTCTTCTCCAAGTTGGCGTCCTCAACGCGCTAGCCGGATGCCGTTCTGCGCGATGGCGCACGGCAACGTGACCGCCAGCGCGCCATGGGGCCAGGCGCAGCACGCACAACAAAAGCCGGGCCCCGCCCGGAGTGCACCAAGAAGACCTCGAGCCTATCCTTACGACGCTACATGAGAAGTCCGGCGGAAAGCTCATCGTCATCGCGCCGACACGATCGCAGATTCACCGGGCCGAGGTTTTGGAAAGAGGACTAACAGGCAAATTTCTACCGAACGCAATTTCGCACTCCACTTCCTTGCCGTGGGCGCTCCATCGTCCGGTTGGGCACGGAAGTGGCCAAAGGTCAGGAGGAAGACATGTATCGAAGACGACCGCACCTGTGGACATCGATTGTTCTCACCGTTGGTTCCGTCATGGTCGCCGGAGCCGCCGTCGCTCAGCAAGATCGGATTCGAGAATACGAAAACAAGCTCGAAAAAGCGATCCAGAAGGATGTTCAAGAGTTTCGCTCGAATCTGCTGGAGCAACGGGGCCAGGAATTGGCCAGCATGACAACGGAAGCAACGCCGATTAGCGCCCAAACGCCCTCTGAGCAGCAGACAGACCAGGAAAGGGCCCAGGAGCAAAGACAAGAGCTCGAGGAGAACATCGAGAACCTCCAGAAACCCTTCCGGAGCGTCGTGAACGTCTACGAGTCGAACGACGGTGACGGACAAGACGTCGAGATTCGGCTCACCATGCCCATCGACGCGTTCATGGAGTTTGCTCCCATCGCCGCTCTCGAAGCCGCGGCCATCAACCATAAGTTCTCGGTGGTGTACATCTATCTACGCGAAGAAACGACCGATCGCGTGGGCCGGGTCGCGTTCCGAGACGCCGAGCCCATAGCGGGGCGCTACCTCGCCGGCGATAAGGATGCCGTGGAGGACATGAGGGACATCCTCATCTGGCATTGAACGCCCTTTTGGGGTTGGCGTACGCTCGTCTCATTCTGGATCGATGAGCTGGCCGTCATCGCTTCATCCGTGGCACATGTTGGGTGCTCCTCTGGCGTGTTCCAGGCGACAGGCCTGAGATTATCAGCGCGGGGCTTTCAAGCCTCGAGTGAACGAATGATCTAGAGTTGGCAGTTCGTCGCCCGAACCGACGCTAGCGAAGCACCGCCGAGTCATCGGCTCGTTGCTGGATCGGATTGGGCATATTGAAACTCTGGCTCGCTAAGGTACAGCAATCAGGAGGAGCAATCATGCCCCCTGCCAGCCAACGGTCGCGTCTTCACGTGTTTCTCGTCAAACCGTCGAAGTGCGGCGACGAGGGATAACGTGGTGCGCCACTGCCGCGGTGTGCTCCCGAACAACACGCTGGCTTGCCTCTACGGTCTCACCGAGGATGTGCGCCAGAAGAGAGTCCTTAGTGACGTGGACATCAGAACACATATCGCAGACGAGGCCGTACAAAAGGTCCCCCTGCAAAGAATGACCCGGATGAACCGGAGGTCTGGCGACCGGGTCGTTGTCTCACTCGACGGAGTGCAGACGAACCAGTTATCGAGTGTCTTGGGGCCATACGCCCAGCGAATACGGAAGCCGCGTGATCAGTCCGATGGAGCTTTGCCACAACCAGGTCAGACGCTAGCCGTCCTTCTCTGGGTGCGCCTCCGCCTGGCAAAGTGAGGAAGAAGCGATGAGAGCTCTAATCACGGTATCCACAAGTCCACACTCGATGTCGAGTCCGTATCCAAGGACTGATCGAAAGGAGAATAGAACCATGTTAGGAGTGCCTATTGGTACCGCTCTGGTCGTTGTCGTACTGGCCATTTTCTTTCTGAACTGGATCAAGATCCTCAACGAGTACGAGCGCGGAGTCATATTCCGGTTGGGACGGCTCCTGCCGGAGCCCAAAGGACCGGGCCTGATCTTCGTCTTCAGCCCAATCGACAAGATGGTGAAGATAAGCTTGCGGCTGGTGGCCCTCGACGTTCCGCCGCAAGACGTCATCACGCGCGACAACGTGTCGGTCAAAGTCAACGCCGTCATTTTCTTCCGGGTGGTTCATCCCACCAAGGCCGTCGTCGAGGTGCAGGACTTCCTCTATGCGACCTCACAGCTCGCGCAGACGACGTTGCGAAGTGTGTTGGGTCAGGTGGAGCTGGACGATCTTCTCGCGGAGCGGGAGAGACTCAACCTGCGGCTCCAGGAAATCCTAGACAAGAGCACCGATCCTTGGGGCATCAAGGTCACCATGGTGGAAGTCAAACACGTCGATTTGCCCCCGGAGATGCAGCGCGCGATAGCGAAACAAGCCGAGGCCGAGCGTGAGAAGCGGGCCAAGGTCATTCACGCTGAAGGCGAGTATCTGGCTTCCGAGAAGCTGAGCGCGGCGGCGGCGATCGTGGGGCAGCATCCGTTGGGCGTGCAACTGCGTTACTTGCAGACCCTGACCGAGATTTCCACCGAGAAGAACTCCACCATAATCTTTCCGTTGCCGATGGAGTTGATTGCGGCCTTCCTGAGCGGTCGGGAAAAGAAGGAGTCTTGATTCTCTTCGAGAATAAGAACGAATAGCAATGAAGGTCTCGAGACCGAGGATGAATCGCCGAATCGCCAATCTGGACCGGGAGGAACGTCAGGAAACCCGCGAGCTCGTCAAGAGCGCATTCGGCCTGGCGCGATCCCTAGGTATCAAGAGACTCGTGGTTCAGGCTGACGAGATCAGCGACATGCGCCTGGTTGACAAGCTGCGCGACGAAGAGCGAGTCATCTGGGTCGCTCGCGAACGGAAGCAGATTCCCGTCTCCGATCCTTCCAAAGATGTCGTGGTGGCCATGCCGGATGCCGCCCTGAACCGACTCGGCCAGCTCAACCTCGCCTTGTTTCTCGCGGCGTTGAACGGCCACCTCGAACCGGAAGAGAGGGTGCTCGGTCTTTCCGGCGTCACCGGGTCGCAACGACTGGACACTCTCGTCATTGCCAAGCCGATGCGGGATTACCCGTGGCTGCTGCATCACAAGAGCGAGATGGCCGTGACGCGGCACCTCGCCAGGTTGCTGGAGATCGCCCTACACTTCGCACGCGAAGGCCGCGAAGGATCGTCCATCGGTGCGATCTTCGTGCTGGGCGACCGCAGCAAACTGTCTCCGCACCTGCGTCAGTTGATTCTCAATCCATTGAAGGGGCACGCACAGGCGGCGCGGAGCATCCACAATCCTGATTTTTTGGAGACGCTTCGCGAATTGACGGCGATGGACGGAGCGCTTGTCGTCAATCGCCGCGGGGTTCGTGAACTCGGCGGGAACGTATCTGGACGCTCCCGTCGGGCAGGCGCGACTAAGCCCTGGTTTGGGCGCCCGTCACGCCGCGGCGCTCGCAGTCACCACCGTTACCGACGCGACGGCCATCGTGATCTCTGCCTCGTCCGGGACCGTATCGGTTTACGACGGAGGTTTGAAGGTGCTCGAACTCGAACGAGCACATCCGGTGTCGTGAGTTTGATTCTTGCGGCTACCTCCGGCGCTCCGAGACAAGACCGCCCCTGTTCTCTTTTGAACAGTCTCGGAACCGAAAAGATGCAAAAATAGAGGTAAATAGACACCAGGATCGCCGACCCTAGGAGACCCGCGCGCAGCCTGTGGCAGCCAGCCAACCGATCTCTAGGGAGCAGCGACAAAAAAGGATGGGGTTCTCCTGGCGATACCCGTAGTACCCGCTGGCTGGTCCAATGTCGGCAGGTGTTCACCCTTTTCGGAGCGTTCATGGCGCGTTCAAAGCCCTCGCGTCGCGAGGCCAGGCCGCGAAAGCAATCGCCAGGGCTGCGGGCTGCGGCATTGCCCGTCTCGGAGGAGTTGCCGCTCAGCGCGCGGGCACAGCTCGAGAAGTATGTTGCCGCTTGGACCCGCGACCTGACCGTTGCCAGCTCGGCCCTGCAGCGTGACATCCGCGAGGGCAACCAGAAGCGAGTCTTGGAATCGGCTGCGAAGCTGAAGCGCCTCGCTGAAGCTCTGCACCACGCCCCCGATCAGATGGAGAAGCACCTCGTCGAACAAAGCGCCCGCCTCACTTCAGCCCAGACGGCGCTCGAGCTTAGGCTCAGAGAACACGAGGAAGCGGAAAGGAAACTCCAGGTCGCCAGCGCCGAACTTTCCCGGCTGATCGTCGAGCACGAGCGTTCGGAGGAGGAGCGCGGAAAGGTGGAGCGTGCCCTGCACGAGGTCCATGCACGGTTCGAGGCCGCCTTCGGCAACGCGCCGATCGGCATGGCGCTCGTTGACAGGAATGGTCGCTGGCTGGAGGTCAACGACGCGCTCTGCCGGATCACCGGTTATTCCCGGGACGAGCTGAAGGCAACAACGCTCGAGGCCATCACGGATCCGGACGACGTCGATCTCGACACCCAACAGATGCGAGACCTGCTGAGCGGTCACATCCAGAGCTACCAGGTCGAGAAGCGTTACCGCCACGCCCGGGGCCATCAGCTCTGGGTGCTCGTGACCGTTTCGGTGGTGCACGATGATCGGGTTGAGCCTCGCTACGTGATCTCACAGGTCCAAGACATCTCGGAGCGCAAGGAGATGGCGCAACGCCTCGAATACATGGTCGACCACGATTTCCTTACCGGTCTGTTCAACCGGCGCCGCTTCGAGCAGGAACTGGCCCAGGAGGTGCAGCGGGGTTCGCGCTATGGCTCTACCGGCGCAGTGCTTGCAATCGATCTCGACAACTTCAAGGACATCAACGACGCTTTCGGCCACAAGGCGGGTGACGATCTGCTCAAGGGCGTAGCCGGAGCGCTGAGACATCGCATGCGCCAGACGGACGTCATGGCGCGGGTGGGCGGAGATGAGTTCGCGGTGCTGCTTCCGCAGACCGGTGCGGAACAGGCTCAGGCCGTCGCCGACGGAATCGTCAAGACCCTGCACCAGCACGTCGCGGTGCTCGGCGACCGGTCGATTCGCGTCACCGCCAGCGTCGGGGTGGTTTTGTTCGACGGCCTCAGTGCGGCAGAGCTGCTGGCCTACGCCGACCTTGCGATGTACGAGGCCAAAGCAGCGGGGCGAGATCGTTTCACAATGTACCGGCCGCCGCGCGGACGTAACCGCCGGGCATCCGCGCGGCTCGAAGAGGCGGAGCGGATCCGCAAGGCTCTCGAGGAAGACCGCCTATTGCTTTACTATCAGCCGATCCTCCACCTCCAGGAGAACGAGATCCGGCAGTACGAGCTCCTGCTGAGGCTCCCGAACGACCGGGGCGGCGAGCCGCTCCCGCCCAGTACCTTCCTCTACGTCGCCGAGCGCTGCGGACTGATCCAGGCCATCGACTGCTGGGTCGCCGCCAAGGCAATCGCGATGATCGCTGAGCACCAGCTTGCCGGGCGGAAGCTCGTGCTCCACGTCAACCTCTCCGGCAAGTCCATTGGCGATACCAAGGTCATGGCCCTCACCGAAGACGCGCTAACACGGACCGGGATAGACCCCGCTTGTCTGATCTTCGAGGTGACCGAGACCGCGGCGATCGCCAACATCGAGGAAGCCAAGGCCTTTGCACAGCGCCTGCGCGCCCGTGGCTGCCAGTTCGCCCTGGACGACTTCGGTTCCGGCTTTGGCTCCTTCTACTATCTCAAGACGCTGCCCTTCGACTATCTCAAGATCGACGGCGATTTCATCCGAGGGATCGTCGCAAGCCCCATGGACCAGCTCGTCGTCAAGGCCATTGTCGGCATCGCCCGGGGACTCGGCAAGAAGACCATCGCCGAGTTCGTGGCCGACGAGGACACCCTTCGCCTCCTCCGGCAGAGCGGCGTCGACTACGCGCAGGGCTACCACGTGGGACAGCCTCGACCCCTGTTGGACTTCCTGCCGCCTGCGTAGGCCTCCGCCTGCCAACAAATATCCGTCAGCGAGAGACTGAATCAGCGCAAAGTAAATCTTGAAATAGTGAAACAGTGGATGCAGCGGAGTGGTGGCGAAATCCAGGGGCTCGGCTATGTCAGGAGTGCGCGTGGCGGCGACGAGGCTTCACCTTCAAGAGTGTGGAAGCGTTTCGGATGGCGAGATGGCCTTGCAGACGATCGCGGTTATGTCGTCATTCTGAGGGGCACTTCCGGTGAAGCGCTGCACGGCAAGACACAGGCCGTGAACGATGTCATGCGATGTCTCGATAGCGGTGAGTCGCTGACGAACTCCAAAATGCGTTCGGTCCCGAAAACGTCTCCCTCCTGATTCTCGGCCTCCGTGATCCCGTCGGTGAACAGCACCATCAAATCACCAGGCTCGAGCGTGACCTCGATACCGGGATCGCACTTCCAGTCCCGGAAAAGGCCGATCGGTACGCCCGTACCCGTCAGGACACGCTTGACCGCGCCCGAACGGTCGAGGACGTAGCCCGGTGGGTGGCCGGCATTTGAGAACACGACAGCCCCGGTACGTGGATCGAGCCGAGCCAGAATCAACGTCACGTAGTGACCGTCCTCCATATCGGTCAACAATGCGCGATTCAGTCCTCTCAAGATGCCTTCGACATCCGAACGTGTCGCGGACAACGACCGCAAATAGGCCCGTGTCTGAACCATCAGCAACGCCGTGGCAATCCCGTGTCCGCTCACGTCGCCGATGGCAATGCCCAGGTAGTCGTCCTGCATGGGAATGTAGTCGAAGTAGTCTCCCCCCGTTGCATCGGCGGGATAAGCGGCACCGGCAAGGTCAAAATGCTCCAGCTCGGGTGCACGGGAGGGGTAGAGTTTCTGCTGGACGGTTCTTGCCAGCATCATCTTGCTTTGCTCCTCGGCCGCCTTGATGACGTGCGTGATGTCTTTGCCAACCGAAACGAAGTGGCTGGTATCACCGGTCGCGCTGTTTGATGGGGGTGATCGTCTGCTCGGAGCAGTAGCGTTCCCCGTTTTTCCTTCGGTTGATGATGGTGCCTCGGAAGACTCGCCCGGCGAGGAGTGTTGTCCAGAGATCCCGGAAGAACTCCTCGCCGTGCTCTCCGGAATTGAGGACGCTCGGTTTGGATCCCAGCACCTCCTCTCGCGCGTAACCGGTGATGTTCTCGAATCCTGAATTGACGTACTCGATCGCCCCTGAAGGGTTCGTTATGATGACGCTGTCTCCCGTCTGCTCCACGACGGAGGACAGACGCTGGAAGAAATCCTGGCTGCGTTTGCTCAAGGTGATGTCGCGCATCACCAGCACGCCTCTCCCTGCCACCCCGATGGTGTCTCCCAAAGACCGGCTTTTCATGCCAATCCACATTCCAAGAGGGACCTTGGCGTTCTTGACATAGACCTCAGTTTCAGGAACGTCCTCTCCGCGTATGGCCCTCGTCAGAGGCAGCTGTTCAGAAGGATACGGCGTAACGGTGTCGGGCAGGCAAAGCCCATAGACTCCCGCCCACTCCGTAACGAGGTGCTCCCGGAGGTCGACCCCGAGGATTCTCTCTGCCGCCTCGTTGACGTACAGGCAGTTGCCCCGCCCATCGGCTACCACCACACCGTCCGGGAAATGCCCGAGTACGGACTTCAAGAAGCCGGCATCTGTCTCCACCTCGCAGGTGGAGCTCGTCGCTCTCGACACACTGACTCGTGCCATGATGTTTCTCTCTACTCTACTTTTCTCAGTGAATCCAACCGTATCCGCCTTCGCTGTCATCAGATGGCCCAGGCTACGATCCCGACGACCGGTGGAGCCGAATTTCTTGTCGATGACGACGTTGCGACCCTTCGGACCCAACGTCATCCGGAGACAGCACCCACGCACCCACGAGCTGGTTCACGCCCTTCCGCATGGCCTGCCGACTGCTGGGCACCTTCATCGTAACTGACTCAAAGGTCGAATGTTCACTTTTTGCCTCGATTGGGTACAGTTACACGGGTCTCAGGAACAGTTGCGCCGGCAACAGCCGGTACTTTCTGGCCGGCAGCCTCAGGAATGCTTTCCGCAGACATTTTCAGGATTCGACGCCTCCGCCCGACCACATCGTCATGCTTACGAGTCCACTGGTTCCACCTTTTCATACCGCACCTCCTAGCTGCTTGCAGCCAAAATGAACCCAAATAACTTTATTTAGTTCAGAATTTCTGGGGGGACCGCTAACTAATAACCATAGTATACTTTACTAACTGTGTCAAGTATAAAGTAATTCAATCCCAAAAAATAACCATATTTAGTTAATAACGATACGGGCATTCGGCTGGGGTCATTTCGATGCGATCTGTGTGATTCATCGGTGGGTGTGAATGGTCTCACGCGCGAGCAGATCCCAGCACGGCGGCGGGATTGCCAGCGTCCAACAAGTTCCGCTGCAGTCCACTATCTCTGGAGCTTCCTGCGCCTGTGCCTAACCCCTCGTTTCGGTCGGGAATCGCTTTCGGCCGACGAATTGCGGAAATGGAGGGGGTCTCTGAGACTCTGCACCTCCCGGTAAAAATACAGTGGGGTAGGCCGTGCCCCGTTGAATCTGAGTCTCTTCAGAAACTCCACCTCCCTTTCCGTGACGTCGCTGCTGAGAGAAGTATCGTTGAGGTACTCTTCCAGTCCCGGTTCCACTTCGAAAGGAGCTTCGGTTCCCTGTTCCACGAACTCGAATCTCTTGGGCTGCCCGGACATCAGCCGCCGATTCAAGATGATCTCGATGCCGAACGTCGCGAAGTCGATGTCCCAGGACTCGATCATCGGATCCAGGAAAGAGACGCAATTCTCGTCCGATACGTGGAAGACATCCGTATCCAGGAACTCGAGAATGGCGACGCGCACCTCTTCATAACGGCGATCGCTGAGTCGAGCGAACCGGTGAAGCCAACTCTCATTGCCTAATTCTTCTTTGGCGAGGGTCTGGACGACATCCAAGAGCTTCTGGGTGACCAGGCGTTCGAGCTCGCCGAAAGGTTGCTTCTCGAAATTGGCACGAATTTGTTCTACTTTGTCAGGGGCACATTTTCGGAGGATCAACTCTCGAACCTCCTTGAACAAGGGCGCGGGAGGGTCCACAACCCTTCTTTTGAATTCTTCCTTGCGTTGGAGCTCGGCAAGTCGCGAGAGGCGACCGTCGGGGAGCTTCAAAGACTTCTCCAGCTTGGAGTAAATGTCCGTCCGTTCAGGAGCTGGAGGAGCTTTTTTTCGAGTCAGAAGCTGAGAGATGTAGGACTCGGTGACTTCGGCTGAGGCCGCTAGGTCTTTCTGCTCGAGACCCAGTTCCACCATACGCTGCTTGATGACAAAAAGGATGTCCATGCGCTTTCTCCCGTAATTAACTTGAATTGCTTACACAAAAACAGTATTGCAGAAATGACTTGACAATTCAAGTGAAGTAACTTAATGTTGTTATGTATCTGGCAGAATCCACAAAATACCTGAACTGCTTTAGGTTATCTCGCGTCGCCCATGGGAAGCCACCATCCTTAAGGAGGTGCCTGTCAGTAGTGCGTGACGGGGGTAAGGAGAGGAGAAACTCATGAAAACAAAACGACCATGGTGGACCAGTTCATCTCAATCTCTGTTCTTCTTTGCAGTGTTGGCGATCGCGCCGGGGGCCGCACTGGCACAAGCCGGCCTGTCCGAGCGGCCTCCGAACTCTCACGAGAAACCCTACGGCGGCGGTTGGGAGTGCGACCGCGACTACATGAATCTCGATCAATCGTGCGTTGCAATCAAGATGACTCCTTATGCGTTGCTGGCCATCGAACCAGGGACCACACCGGCACAAGGTGAGCCGTCCGCGTCCGAGCGGCCTCCTAATTCTCACGAGAAGTCGTACGGAAGCGGTTGGGAGTGCGATCGCGGCTACAAGAAGCTCGATCAATCGTGCGTCGCAATCAAGATGCCTCCTTATGCGTTTCTGGCGAGTTTCGGTGACGCCTGGGAGTGCGACCGCGGTTACCGAAAGGTTGACGAGGGATGCGCGGCAGTCCAGGTACCGCCGAATGCCTTGCTGGATTACGGCGGGCACGGGTGGGAGTGTCGTCGAGGTTACCGGGAAGTCGACCAATCCTGCACCCCAATCCAGGTCCCCCCCGATGCTTTTCTGGACTATTCCGGGGACCGATGGGAGTGCAACCGCGGCTACCGGCCGGTCCAGGAGGCCTGTGTCCCAGTCGACGTGCCACCCAATGCCTTCCTGGATTCACGTGGAAACGCTTGGGAGTGCGACCGAGGCTACCAGAAAGTCGCCCAGTCGTGCGTGAAAATCGAGGTCCCGGCGAATGCGTATCTCGACCGCAACGGAGACCGCTGGAAATGCGATCGCGGATACCGACGTGGCGGCGACAAGACGTGTGTGCTAGTCGAGATACCTCTAGACGGCTACCTCGCACGTTCCGGGAACGAGTGGGAATGCCGTGAAGGTTTCCGGAAGAACGGCGAGTCCTGCGTTCCGGTCGAAGTGCCTCCGAACGGCTATCTCAGAGCGTCGGGCGATTGGCACTGCGACCGAGGATACAAGAAAAGCGGCGGTTCGTGCGTAGCGTTCGAGGTTCCGGCGAACGCTCACATCAACTCGTCTGGCAACGACTGGCGTTGCGATCCGGGGTATCGGCGGTCCGGGGAAGCTTGTTCTTTGAGCGAGGGGTAAGCGCTGCCCTCTTGCCAACGAAGGGGCCTGGGATCCTCTCAAGAGCCACCGGCGGCTGGCGACGTTACCTTACCCGGGGCACTGGATGCGGCCCCTCCCACGCCGATGCATGGCGGGGTTTAGGCCCTCGCACAAATAGCTCTTTTTTTGTAGGTAACTAGTCGTTCAGGATGACATTGAGGAGAGAACTGTGGACTTCCAAAGTGTCGTTGTAGTCAATGAATCCCAGGTCCCTGAACTTGTTCATGAATTGATTGACCCGGGGGCGGGTCGTCCCCACCATCTCCGCCAGCGTGGCCTGGCTGATCTTGGGCAAAACAGGCTCCAGCCGGCCCTCTTTGCCAAAGTTGGCAAGCAGGAGAAGGATTCTGGCCAGGCGCTTCTCGCTTGAATTGAAGAGTTGATCTACCAGGTCTTCTTCAATGCGCTGATTTCGGTCAAGCAGATGGGCGACGAAGCGATCTGAGAATGATTCTTCCTTGTGCATCGCCTGCCTCATGACATCCTTGTCAATAGTAACGACCTTGCAGGCGGTAAGTGCCCTGGCAGTCGATAGGCGAACACGCTGTCCGTTCAGGCACCCCTCGCCGAAGAAGTTATTTTCGCCCAGCAGTGCCAGGACCGCTTCTTTGCCGCTGCGGGATACAACCGTTATTTTCACTCTACCCTGCTCGAGGTAGAAAATGCCGGAAGCCTCGTCGCCCTGCGAATAGATGGTGTCGTTCTCTTTGAAAAGCAGACTCTTTCTTCTTAGGCCCATTCGCGTGAGGGCTTCGGCGACGCTATTATGGGGATTCTCTTCAGGTCCCATTGGAACCTCCAACGGGCCTCAGCCGAGAAAATGACGTTGCGGCCCGATAATATCCAGTATATTCAACCTGTTCTCTTTTGAACAGTCTAAATGCTGAAGAAATGCTATAAGAACGGCAGCGGATCTGCAATCGAGGCCCCTGATCTTCGAAGATTGGCACGCAGCCGGTGGACCTAGTTGCCGCCAAAATCGATTTCTCGAGAACAGAGATGATAAAAGTGTATCCAAAGGGTAAAACGCCTCAGAGCATTGCACCTGGAGCTCGTTCGAGCGTCTTGTTATCGAGTGTCTTCGGGCCCTACGCCCAGAACGACGAATACGGAAGCCGAGCGATCAACCCGATGGAGCTTTACCACAATCAGGTGACGCGGATTCAAGGCGGCTTCTCACTTCGCATGTTCCACCGGTCGTTCGGTCTCATGATGATTCAGGCCAATTTGGACAATCCCTGTACGCTTCTGGATTTCCCTACTCTAGACCGTTTCGTGGAGGAAATACGACACCGGCAGTACGACATCGTAGGTATCAGCGCCATCATCCCCAATGTCGGCAAGGTCAAAAAGATGTGCGAGATGGTCCGAGAGCACTCACCCGGCGCGACCATCGTTGTTGGTGGGCATGTAGCTAATACACCGGAGATCCAGAAGATCCTCGACGCGGACCACATCGTCAAGGGAGACGGCGTCCGGTGGTTTAGGACGTTTCTCGGACAAGACCCAGACGCTCGGGTTCGCCACCCCTTGGCCTACTCCGGCTTCGGTACCCGCGCTCTCGGAATCACCACACGGGGCAAACGCAAGAATACGGCCGCCATCTTGATTCCCTCAGTGGGCTGTCCCGTGGGCTGTAACTTTTGTTCCACCTCCGCTATGTTCGGAGGAAAAGGCAAGTTCCTCAACTTCTACGAGACCGGAGACGAGCTGTTCGCGGTGATGTGCCAGATCGAAGACAAGCTCGAGTCCCGTTCCTTTTTTGTCCTGGATGAGAATTTTCTTCTGCATCGGCAGAGAACTCTGCGTCTTCTGGAGTTGATGCAAGAACACAACAAAAGCTGGTCTCTTTACGTTTTCAGCTCCGCGCGAGTCGTGAAGTCCTACACCATAGAGCAGCTCGTCGGTCTGGGGGTCTCCTGGGTTTGGATGGGGCTCGAAGGAAAAGACAGTCGCTACCGGAAGCTACGCGGTGTCGATACGCACGCCCTCGTCCGCAATCTACAGTCCCACGGCATTCGGGTTCTGGGTTCCACGATCATCGGTTTAGAAGAGCACACTCCCGAGAACATAGACGATGTCATCTCCTACGCCGTCAGCCATGACACGGTCTTTCATCAGTTCATGCTCTACACTCCGATGCCGGGGACAGAGCTCTACGAGCAACACCGCCGGGAGGGGACGCTTCTGCCCGAGTCAGAATGCCCCGCGCCGGATGTCCACGGTCAGCTGCGCTTCAATTACCGACATGACAATATCCGTGACGGACAAGAGGGTCGGTTTCTTCTCGAAGCCTTTCGACGCGATTTCGAGGTCAACGGCCCCAGTTTGGTGCGGATGATCCGAACCACCTTGGAAGGTTGGCGGCGATACAAAAACCATCCGGAAAAGCGCATCCGAGATCGCTACGCCTGGGAAGTGAGATTGGTCTCGGGTTCCTATGCCGGCCTGGTTTGGGCAGCCAAGAAGTGGTTCCAGCGCCAAGGACTCGATGTGGACAAAATCTCATCGACCCTTGATGAGATCCACCGTGAGTTCGGACTCAAGTCCAAGCTAGCGAGCTCTCTCATCGGGCGGTTCGTTTACAGGAAGATCGAAAAAGAACAGCAAAGACTTGCGAACGGATGGACCTACGAGCCAACTACCATTTACGAGAAAAACGCCAAAGCCCTTGAAGAGGAACGAACCAGCCGCGGGGGTTTCAAGAGCCAGCTACCCGAAATCCAATGGGCGACTTGTGAGCCTTCTATCGCTGCTGCAATGAAGTGAGATCACTATCCAAAACCCATCAAAGGACCAAACGTCGAATCAGTTGAGTGGAGATGCGTCCGTCGATCGTGAGAATCGACCGACGATATCCCCGTATGAAGACAATCCGTCACAACTTAGAAAAGCATGAGGCAGAAACCCGATGAACATATACCTAGTCAACCCGAGTCACTTGTCCTTTGGCGTCGGCGTCATTACGCCGCGGTGGCTCTTCGTCCTCGCCGCTGCGACTCCCCGAGAGTACGGGGACCCGGTGATCATTGATGAAACGCTGGAACAGATCGACCTGTCCAAGATCGAAGCGGGTGACGTCGTTGGGATCGGCATCCACACCGGCAACGCGCTTCGGGGATACGAGATCGGGCGAGCGGCTCGGCAAAGAGGAGCCTATGTCATCTACGGCGGCATTCACGCAAGCCTGTATCCTGAAGAAGCTCTACGGTTGGGGGAAGCAAACGGTGTCGTCCAGGGCGACGGAGACGTCGTATGGGCAACCGTCCTCGCGGATTGTGCCCAAAAAAGCCCCAAGGAGGTCTACGAAGCGGGAAGGATCGCACCCGACGAGTTCAAACCGGCTCGGTGGGATTTGATACCTCGCAATAGCTATATGTGGGCCTCCGTACAGACGGTGCGTGGTTGTCCCAAGCACTGTTCGTTTTGCTCCGTTTGGCGAACGGACGGCCAGAAGCCTCGCCAGCGCGCATCCGATGCGGTCATCGAGGAGATCGTCACACTCCGCCGGCTCGGATTCCGATTCATTGCCTTGGCGGACGACAACTTCTACCCGGTCTCGTTGGAGGATATCAGGCTTGCGGAGCGTCGGAACGATCCGAGGCTTCAGGAACTCAAATCGACACGTGAAGATCGATTCCGGTTGATGGGCCAAATGGCCAAGCTGCCTGCCGACATGGTGTTTTTCACTCAAATCACCATGGAGGCGGCCGAAGATCCCGGTTTCCTGGACGCGATGCGTCAAGCCAACATCAAAGGGGCTCTCGTCGGGGTCGAATCGGTGACTCCCGAAGGGCTGAAGGCCGTGTACAAGGACTTCAACGCTTCCGGTCGAAGTCTGGTGGACCGGCTTCGTATGTTTCGTGAGCACGGTGTGCACGTCCTAGGCTCGTTCATCTTCGGGCTGCCCACGGACCGCGAGGAGACGTTCGATGCGACGGCGGCCCTGGCCGAGGAGGCCGAATTGACCTTCGCTCAGTTCGTGATGATGACCCCGTTCCCTGGGACGGTGGATTTCAACAACTGGGAAAGATCCATGGCGGACGACCCGACACGCATTGCCGACATTCCATTGACCCGGCACTGGCTGATACCACAGAATCTCCGGCCGAAGATCTACACGCCCCATCCGGTGCTGTCGTCCGAGGACATTCGGGCTCGCACGCAGGCCGTATGGGATCGTTTCTACCGCTTGAGCTCGATTTGGAAGCGTTCGCGATGCACTCCCACGCTGCGTTCCCGTCTCGCCTTTGTGTTGCTCTCCAAACTCTATCGGCAGATGTACGCCAATACTGGAATCGCAACCGACAGCGCCCGTGTCAATCGGGCGACGACTCTGGCTAGGTGGATCGCAAAGCCTTGCCGGCGGCTGTTTCAAACTGCGCCCATGCCGGAGTTGCAGGTACCCGGTAGCGCCTACTAGTTTCGGTCTCCATTGATCGCCACCAGTCTTTCTCGGAAGCGCGATGAGGATCTCTATCTCTATCGTCGTGCCACGCAGACCGGGATGAGACCGTGAAGCGCGAGGTTCCTAGGTCGGCGGCGGTGATCGTGGCCCACCCGGATGACGAGGTGCTGTGGGCCGGAGGCACGATACTGCTGCGACCACACTGGTCCTGGCATGTGGCGTCCCTTTGTCGGGCGCGCGATGCAGACCGTGCGCCCAAGTTTATGCGGATAACGGCGCAACTGGGGGCAGTCGGCTCAATGGGCGAACTGGATGACGGCCCGGAGCAACATCCGTTGGATGACGCGCAGGTGCGGGAGACGGTGCTCTCCATAGTACCTGCCGCCCATTATGACCTGATCCTGACGCACGGCCCTCGCGGCGAATATACGCGTCACCGTCGCCACGAGGAGACGTGTCGGGCGGTGGTCGGTCTTTGGACGGATGGCGCGCTGTCGGCGGAGGCCGTCTGGATGTTCGGCTTCGAGGACGGCGGAGGCTCGTACCTCCCGCGGGCGCAGGCGCGAGGCGACAAGGCAGGAGACCTTCGGCGAAGAGATCTGGCGGTACAAGTATCGACTCATGACCCAGGGCTACGGCTTCGGCCCCGACAGCTGGGAGGCACAAGCCACGCCACGGTCCGAAGCATTTTGGTGTTTTCACGATGCACAAGACGCTTACCGCTGGGTCGAGCACGAGCGCCGACGAGAGCGCGAGGCTGTCGAATGAAAGGTTGGCAGATGGAAGGCGTGGAAAAATGAAAGTCTTGGTGCTCTATGACTACCCCGCTTCGCCCGGGGGCCTTGCCACGCAGGGCGACTTGATGGCTCGCGGCTTGGCGGAACTTGGCGTGGAGGTCCGATCGGTGCATTTCGAGTCGGCGCAAGAGAAGGAGTGGTACTATCGTTGGTTCGAGCCCGATGTGGTGCTGGGCGTCGGGTATTGGGGGCACACGCCGCACCTGGTGCTCCATCCGCAACGGTACGGGGTGCAGCCGGTTCCCTGGCTCGTCGCGGACGGTTACATCGCGAACTACCACGAGGTGCTCAACGCGCTACCGTTGATTCTGGTAACCTCGAACTGGGTCAAGGAGATGTACATCCGCGATGGGATCGATGGGGCGAACATTGAAGTCCTTCCGGTGGGGTGCGACACCGACGCGTTTGTGCCACGCGATTCGAGTGAATTGAAGGTGCAAGCGGTGCGCGAAGCACTGGGCGTTTCACCGGACCAGCTCATGGTGTTGACGATCGGGGGTGACGCAACCGCCAAAGGCGCGCAGGAAGTCATGCAGGCTCTCGCGATCAACGACCAGAAGGCGCCGGATTGGAAGTACGTGTGCAAGGTTTGGCCACAGCCTCGAACGATGAAGCAGAACCTGATCGACTTGCAGTTGGCCGCGCAGCTGGGGATCGAGAAGAACATCGTGTACACAACGAACGTCATCTCGCGCAATTTCATGCCGTATCTGGTGGCGGCCTGCGACATCTACGCCGCTCCGTCGCGGCTCGAGGGATTCGGAATGGTTCAGGTGGAAGCGGGGGCGTGCGGAAAGCCCGTGATCGGAATCCGAGCGATGGGTATGCTGGACACCCTGGTTCACGGCGAAACGGCGCTTCTGGCAGGCGTGGCGCAGGAGATTCGGATCCACGAGGCGACGCTGGGAGACGAGTCGGGATTTGAAGAGGGACACCGCGTCGTCTTCGCCGGCGGTCGGACAGCGGACTATCGGGCGAGTGTGCACGACATCGCGAACTATCTTATGGATCTGATGCAAGACCGCGAGTTGCGCCATCGAATGGGAGAAGCGGGTCGACGCCGGGCTGTCGAAATGTTCGACTACCGCGTTGTAGCGAAACGGTTTGCTGAACTGATCGGAAAACGACTGGGTATCCACTAGCGCATGGCCACTTCCACTCGAGGTCTGATCGAAGAGACGAAACGCGCGGCCCGAGAAGTGCTGCTGCACAACGCACGCGGCCCCTTTGAGGATTTGCCGCGGACTGCGGGGTGGGGCTATCCGGAGCCGTACACGCGGGACCTGATGATTTCGGCGCTCGGGATACTGGTTTGCGAAGACGACACGCTGACCGCATCGCTGCGGCGTGTCCTGGAGACGTTGGCGCGGACGCAAACCCGGCTCGGGCACATTACGTCACTAGTGCACGATCCGGACGACCGGGGGGCCAGCGACACGACGCCGCTGTTTTTGATCGGTGTCGCGCTGTACCGACGGGCGACGGGCGAGGTGAATTTTCTGCAAGCGGCGGTGGAGCGGGCGATGCAGTGGATGCAGTACCAGAGTCCGGACGATTTGGTGGTCGTCGCGCAGCAGCCGACGAGCGATTGGCGGGACGAGCAGTGGGTGTTGGGGTACGGGCTGTATGTGAACACGCTGGTCTATACCTATCTCCGACTGTACGGATTGAACGAGGAGGCGGAGGGGCTCGCGGAGATTCTGGATTGCCTGGACGTTCGCGAGTGGAGCGGGGCGCGCCACGTCCACGAAGGGCTGGCGGTGGCGGACAAACCCTACTACGCCCTTTGGGCCTACAAGGTAAGCAACAGCGAGCGATTTGATCTACTGGGCAACAGTCTCGCCATTCTATCGGGATTGGCCCCGCGGCCGCGCGCGCAGGCGATCGTGGCCTGGGTCGAGGCAGAATGTGCGGCTCTCAGGGAGAGCGGGAAGCTGGCGCTCGACCTGCCACCGTGCCTGTTTCCGTACATTCAGCGGGAGGACCCTGGCTGGCGGCCGCGGTATGAACAGTTCAACGCACCGGGGGAGTATCACAACGGCGGGGTTTGGCCGTTCGTGTGCGGGTTCTATGTCGCAGCTCTGGTGGCAGCGGGTCAACACAGGTTGGCTTACGACAAGTTGGCGGCGCTGACGGAATTGGTCCGCCGGGGGCGCGATCCTTCGCTGCCCTACGGGTTCAACGAATGGTTCTGCGCGCTGGACGGCGTCGCGCGGGGGCAGGACTGGCAGAGCTGGTCGGCGGCCATGTATCTGTATGCGGCCGCCGCGGTGGAACAGAAACGGCCGCCCTTTTTTCACGACATCGTGCGTCGAGTCTGAACCACGATGATGAGCATACTATCGCCGGCGTACCGAGCGCGTCGGAGAGCAAACGGGGTGTTATGACCGAGACTGCCAGAGTACGAAAGATCGCCTTTGTCGGCGACCACCTACCGCGCAAATGCGGGATCGCCACGTTCACGTCCGACTTGCTTGCCGCCGTCGCAAATGGGTATCCGCAGAGCCAGTGTTTTGCAGTCTCGGTCAACGACATCCAAGAAGGTTACGAATACCCCGAAGTGGTTCGCTTCGAGATTGAAGAGCAGGATTTGTCGTCCTACCTGCGTGCCGCGGACTTCCTCAACATCAGCAACGTCGACATCGTTTGCCTGCAGCACGAGTTCGGCATTTTCGGCGGACCCGCCGGCGGTCACATTCTGGCGTTCCTGCGCGAATTGCGGATGCCCGTTGTCACGACGCTCCACACCATTCTGCGTGAGCCGCGGGCCGACCAACGGCGTGTCATGCAGGAGTTGATCTCGCTCTCGACCCGGCTGGTTGTCATGGCCGAGCGGGGACGTCAGATGCTGCAAGATGTCTACGATGCGCCGCCGGCCAAGATCGATCTGATCGCGCATGGGATTCCAGACGTGGGATTCGTCGACCCAACCTACTTCAAAGATCAGTTCGGCGTCGAAGGAAAGGTCGTGCTGCTCACGTTCGGCTTGCTTTCTCCCAACAAGGGAATCGAGTATGTGCTCAACGCTCTGCCCAGTATTCTGAGAGAGTTTCCCGATGTCGTTTACATCGTTCTGGGCGCCACGCATCCCAACGAACTGCGCGAGCACGGGGAAGCCTATCGGCTGAGTCTGGAGATCCTGGCCAAGAAGAACAAGGTCGAAAAGAACGTCATCTTCTACAACCGGTTCGTGGAGCTGGAAACCCTGAAGGAGTTCATCGGCGCGGCGGACCTTTATGTAACGCCTTATCTCAACGAAGCGCAGATCACGTCGGGAACGCTCGCCTACACGTTTGGCGCCGGCAAAGCCGTAGTCTCGACGCCTTACTGGCACGCAACCGAGCTCCTGGCTGAGGATCGTGGAGTGCTGGTGCCATTCGGCGATGCCCAGGCGATCGCCCGCGAAGTGAACGGCTTGCTGAGGGACGATACAAGGCGCGCACGCGATTCGAAAGAACGCGTACAGGATCGGGCGCGACATGATCTGGAGCAACGTCGCGCAGCTCTATATGCGTTCGTTCGAGCTATCGCGGCTGGACGGGGCTGCGCTCTCCCGAAAATCCCTGGTCACGAAGACGCTCGACCAGAGGCCGCGGGAGCTACCGAAGTTGAAGCTGAATCACCTCGCACGGATGACCGATTCCACCGGCGTTTTCCAGCACGCGATTTTCAGCGTGCCGAATTTTTCCGAGGGCTATTGCACCGACGACAACGCGCGTGCGTTTATTCTGGCGGTTCTGCTCGGCGAGCTGGGAGAGGAGCCGGAACGCGTGCAAACCATAGCCACCACATGCGCCGGCTTTCTCCATCACGCGTTCGACACAAAATACGAAACGCTTTCACAATTTCATGAGTTTTGACCGGCGCTGGCTCGATGACAAAGGATCGGAGGACTGTCAGGGTCGGGCACTCTGGGCTCTCGGCATCGGCGTGGGACGTTCGCCATTCCGAGGTTTCCAAATGATGGCTGGACAACTCTTTGCACTCGCGTTGCCGGCGTTGACGGAGTTCACGTCGCCGCGCGCTTGGGCATTCGGCCTGATCGGCATCCACGAGTACCTGCGACGACTAAGCGGTGACAGCCTCGTCAACCAGACCCGCGAAATGCTCGCTTCCAGGCTAATGGAGCTCTTCGAGCGGAACGCCAAGCCGGACTGGTGCTGGTTCGAGGAGGAGCTATCGTACGACAACGCGAAGCTCGCACATGCCTTGATTTTGAGCGGGCGGGCGACGGGACAGCCGGCGGTCTTTGAGCGGGGCTTGCAGGCGCTGCGTTGGCTCACGGAGCTGCAGGTCTCTGAGAAAGGACACTTTCGGCCGATTGGCAGCAATGGCTTTTACCGTCGTGGCGGCGTGCGCGCCAACTTCGATCAGCAGCCGATCGAGGCGCAAGCGATGGTTTCCGCCTGTCTCGAGGCCTATCGCGCCACCTCGGACTTCTGGTGGTACGAGCAGGCGCAACGCGCCTTCGATTGGTTCATTGGCTGGAACGATCTCGGCCTGGAACTCTATTCCCCAAAGAGCGGTGCCTGCGGCGATGGATTGCACGTGGATCGAGTCAATGGGAACCAGGGGGCGGAATCCACGCTGGCCTTCCTGCTGTCGCTGGCGGAGATGCGCCTGGCCCAAAACATGGTGACGAGTTTCAAGGAGCCGATCGCCAACGGAGCGTAAGTTCCTCATGAACGCCAACGCAATCAACGTCAGGCGCAGCAAAACGATCCTCAAGCCCGACCAGTCACGCGTCCTTTTACGGCCCTTCGGTCCGGGGGATTCACAACGCGTTGGCAGGATCATCGCCCGGATCATGTCGCTTCCGGAAGAACGGGTCGGTCCTCTCCTGGATGAGATCTCCGCCGAGTTCTCACAGCGGCACCAGCAGATCCGCAGACTGTTTCTGGAACGCTTCGAACAAGTCCGCGATGAGCATGTTGCCGGAAGAGGATCTCTCCGAACAAAGACGGCTGTTGATCGGCTCCTACTTCCTCGCCGAGTATTCTCTCGAATCCGCCGCGCTGTTCAATCCCTCCATCGTTCCGCACACCGACCAAACCGGTTTGCCCCCTGGTGCCCTGCGGTTCATTCTCAGCCTGCGCGCCACCGGGGAAGGTCACATTTCTTCCATCACCTTTCGAACCGGCATCATTCATGCCAATCATCGGATCGAAGTACTGGACCCTGACAGGCTTCCTCACCGAGCCTCGTCAAATCCCAAACGCGGCGTATGAGAAGGGGTTGTTTGCGCGGAAACTCCTTGAACTGGGATTGAACGGCGAATTCACCCACCGGGTCATGAACAGGCTCGGCGATTCGTTCTCGATGCAGGAGCTTCGGGGCGGCATCGACGCTGAGTTGGACCAAGAGCGCCAGTCGGAGGGAGTCCTGCACGAAGATCAGCACACCGCACAGGGGATTTGGATGCTGGCCCGATCGAACTACGAGGTCCAGTTCCAGCCCGAGCAGCAGCTTTCCGAGCGCATCATTTTTCCGGCCACGCCGTCGCAAAGCAACGGCATCGAGGACGCGCGGTTCGTCCGTTTCCAGAACGACGACGGCAGCTACATCTACTACGCGACATTCACAGCCTTCGATGGCAAGGTGGTCATGCCGGAGCTGGTGGAGACGGTTGATTTCCTTCAGCTTTCGCTTTATCACCTTGAACGGGCCGGCCGCGCAAAACAAAGGCATGGCCCTTTTCCCGCGGAAGATCAACGGGCTCTATGCCATGCTCTCGCGCCAGGACAACGAGAGCATCTACCTCATGTTCTCCGACAACGTCCACTTCTGGAATGAGCGCGAAGTGCTTCTCGAGCCAACCTTTCCATGGGAGTTGGTCCAGACTTGGGAACTGCGGATCCCCCATCGAAACCGACGCAGGCTGGCTGGTGCTCAGTCATGGTGTCGGCCCTATGCGAAAGTACTGCATTGGCGCGTTTCTGTTGGATCGCGACGATCCCAGCAAGGTCATCGGCCGCCTGCGCGAGCCCTTACTTCAGCCCAACGAGGACGAACGGGAAGGCTACGTGCCGAACGTCGTTTATACCTGCGGCGCTCTGCTCCACAGGGGCGAACTCATCATCCCGTATGGATTGGCCGATCACGCCACCGGCTTCGCCACCGTCCCGCGTCGATGATGTCCTGGCTGCGATGGATTCCGAAAACGACTGAAGACCATGGCGATGGCCAAGCAAGAGAGTGGCTGTCCTGTCGCCGGTCGCCTGGCGAACCCCTCCTCGCCAATACGGCGCTTGGGAGACGGTCGCCAGCAACATCACCGAAGGACTCGTCGCCCGCGGTTGGGATGTGACGCTTTTCGCCAGCCGGGGACTCCGTGACTCGCGCTCACCTGCACGCTGTTGTGGATAGGGGATACGAAGAGGATTCCACCGCCGATCCCAAGGTGGCCGAATACCTTCACATCTCCGAAGCATTCGAACACGCCGCCGAGTTTGACCTGATCCACAGCCACTACGACTTCATGGCATTGACCTACACGCGGCTGGTAAGCACCCCGGTACTGACCACGATCCACGGGTTCTCCTCTCCGAAAATCATGCCGGTGTACCAGAAGTATCGTGACGGATACTTCGTTTCCATCAGCGACTCCGATCGAGCGCCCGGGCTGAACTACCTGGCAACCGTGTACAACGGGATCGATCTCTCGTTGTACCCGCTTCAACGATCGCGCGGCGACGACCTGATCTTCCTCGGCCGGATTCACCCGGACAAGGGTGTTCATCTGGCCATCGAGGTTGCTCGCCTGAGCGGGCTGCCGCTGCTGATCGCGGGCATCATTCAGGACAAGACCTACTTCCGGGAGCAGGTGGAACCCCATCTTGATGATCGGCAGATCCGCTACATCGGATCGGTGGACGTACCGGGCAAGAACGAATTGTTTGCCCGCGCCCGAGCACTGCTGCACTTGAACACCATCCCCGAGCGATTCGGACTCGTTCTGGCCGAGGCCAATGCCGCCGGCGTGCCCGTGATCGCCATGGACCTCGGCTCCTGCGGTGAAGTCATCGAGGACGGGCGGACTGGATTCCTGGTCAACACCGTGACCGAAGCGGTCGCAGGCCCTGCAAAGGCTCGGCGAAATCGACCGCACTGCCTGCCGCGAACGCGTCCAGCAACGTTTCTCCATCGACTCGATGGTAGAGGCGTACGAACGTGTCTATCACAAGATCTTCGACCTGGAAACGAAGAGGCGATCATGAAGCCCGACATCGTCAAGCGATACTCCGGGAACCCCATCCTTACCAAGGCTGAGATCCCTTACCCGGTGGAAACCGTTCACAACGCGGCCGTGGTGAAGCATGGGGACGAGTACATCATGCTCTTCCGATCCCACCTGCGCACCGGACGGTCGATCATCGGTTTGGCACGCAGTCTCGACGGATTCCGGTTCATCGCCGATCCCCAGCCCTTCCTGAAGCCTGAACGGGACAGCCCTTTTGCGGCCTACGAGGAATTCGGCGTCGAGGACCCGCGCGTGACGCAGGTGGAAGGCGAGTATCTCATCACCTATAGCGCCTACTCGCGAAATGGTGTGCGGATCGCTCTCGCCAAGACGAAGGACTTTGTTCAGATAGAACGCGTCTCCCTGATCACACAGGCCGACTCTCGGAATACCGTGATCTTTCCCGAGAAGTTCGACGGACTCTATGCCCGGCTTGACCGGCCCCATTCGGAAATCTGCTCCCTGGTCCATCTGGATTTCCTATTCTCCGGACCTGCGTTTTTGGGGCGAGTCCCAGCTCGTCATGAAGCCCGAACCCTATCACTGGGATGAAATGAAGATTGGCCCAGGAGCGCCGCCGATCAAAACCGAGCAGGGATGGCTTTCCATCTACCACGGAGTATTCCAAACGATGGATGGATCGGTCTATCGCCTGGGCGTTGCGCTGCATGATCTCCACGACCCGGCGAAAGTCGTCGGCGTGAGCGACTCCTGGATTCTGCAGCCGGAAGACCCTTGGGAAGTCACCGGATATGTCCACAATGTCGTCTTTAGCTGCGGCGCGGTCCCCGAGCCTGATGGAACGGTGAAGATCTATTGGGGCGGTGCAGACACGGTCATGTGCGTGGGCGAGGCGAATGTAGCCGATCTGGTAGCTCTCTGTCTGCAACACAGCAGATCGGCGATTTGAGTATGCAATTTCAGGAGCCTCGCTGAGCTCGACTCCGTTTGCGGCACCTTCGCCGACAACATAAACATCACGTTCTCCGCCGTCCCCGAACGGCCGGGAACTTGTCGACTATACTGTCCCGTTCAGTCTCCCATCCGTTGCGCACGGCTCCGTCCCATCTTCATGAGCGCGGCCACCGCCTTTCTCGCACTCGTTCCCATGGTCATCGGGGAGAGAGTCCCTATGGCCTATCGAGTTATAACATATGTTATAATTACACTGAGTGAGGTTCGATCCATGAGTACTTTGAAGATTACGACGGTGGGAAACTCCACGGGTGTTGTCCTCCCCAAAGAGATACTGCAGAGGCTTCGCGTCGACAAAGGCGACACGCTCTATGTCATCGAGACACCGAACGGTATCGAGTTGACTCCGTACAATCCCGATTTCGCGCGTCAAATGGATGTGGCGGAACGAGTGATGCGAGACGATCGAGACGTCCTCAAGAAACTCGCCGAGTAATCCGTGGGAGAGCCGCTTTGGGTCAGGACGGATGTTGTACTCTCCATCCATCAACGTCAACTGACAGAGCATGGCGGTACCGAAGGTGTTCGGGATCGGAGTCTCTTGGATTCGACCTTGGCAAAGCCCAAGAATCTACTGGCCTATTCCGAACAACAGGTTGACATCGCCGCTCTCGCGGCAGCCTATGCCTTCGGGCTCGCCCGAAACCATCCGTTCGTCGGTGGGAACAAGAGAACGGCATTCGTCGTTTGTCGAACCTTCTTGATAGTGAACGGATACGATCTCGATGCGTCCCCAGAAGATAAGTTCATCACGTTTTTGAATCTATCCAGAGGGAGCATTACCCAAGGTAAGCTCACCAAATGGATCCGGGCTCGCTTGAAGTCGACGAGTCAGTAGGGCACAGTGTCTGCGGTTCGTTGAACCATCCACCCGACCATCTCTCTCCAACAAACGCGGCCGCGCGGAGGGGCAAGAAACGAAGGGATGTGCGGATGTGCTAGTCTCAGCGCGCCTTTCGTTGCTGCTCCACCTGGTTCAGCACCATGATGAACAACAAGAACGCGCCCCAAACGAGCTCCTTGGCGAATTGGCTGAAGCGCAGCATGCTGAAACCGCTCGAAAGTACTTGGAGCGATACGACCGCTATCACGACACCACTCACCTTACCGAATCCGCCGCTAGGATGGACTCCCGCGAGTATCGCCACCAGCAACGCCTGTAGCAGATAGGAACTACCGTAGTCCGCTTTCGCGCTGTTGGCATGGGCCATGACCAGGAGACCTCCGATGGCCGCCAGGGCTCCACACAGAACGTAAGTTCGGAGAAGCATGCCCTCGACCGAGATACCGGAAAACCGTGCCGCTTTTTCGTTGGTGCCCAGCAAGTACAGGTGCATTCCGAATCCGGAACGGTTCAGCACCACTGCTGTAACCACAGCGAGACTCGCGAAGATCAAGAGCGGGACAGGAAGCCCCACCAAGGAGCCGTTCCCCAGAACGAGAAAGGGCTCCGGGAATCCCGCGATGGCAGGACCTCGGGTGATCACGTAGGAGATACCCATGTACAACTGCATCGTACCTAGAGTAGCGAGAATGGGAGTGATCGCCACGCGCGCGATCAGAAGACCGTTGACGTAGCCACACAGGCATCCTGTCGCCACCGCGGCTCCTATCGCGGTCGTCAAACCCATGACCATTTGAACGGAGGTAGGCGATTCGGGAATGAGCCGAGTAAGGACGAGTGCGGCGATGATCCCGGAGAGATTTGCTGTGCTGACGATCGATAGATCGATACCCCCGGTGATCAAGGACAGCATGATGGCAAGCGAGAAGACACCTAGTTCCGGGAACTGAAAGGCCATCGCCGAAAAGGTCACCGTGCTGAAGAATCGTCCCGAGGTAGCGATGGCAATGACGGCTACGATAACGACTGCAATGACGAGCAGGCGGAGAAACTCGGCATCGAGCGGAATTCGCCGGTCTCCTGACAGCCTTCTCTCAGCCAACGACGACGCCTCGCTCGGGAGCCGCTCTCTTGGATGCGGCAACACCCGTACTGACAATGAGGATCAATCCGACGGCCACACGCTGCCAGTAAGACGGGATCTGAAGCAGGATCAAACTGTTGTTGATAGTGACCATGAGTCCGACGCCGAGCAATGTGCCCACGACGGACCCCCGCCCTCCTGTGATGCTCGCACCGCCGAGAACGACAGCCGCAATCACCGTCAGTTCGGTGCCCACGAGATCGAAGGGATTGGCGTTACGCATCATCGAAGCGTGAACGATTCCCGCCACCCCGGAGAGACAACCGACCACACCATAGATGAGACATCGCAGTCCGGTCAGGTTGAATCCTGAGCGCTCGGCCGCTTCCAGATTTCCCCCCATGGCGTAGATTCCGCGACCCACCATGGTGTATCGAAGAAAGAGCCCTGCGGCGACAGCCACGACCAACAAGAGAAAGAAGGCGACGGACAGCCCTATCGTCTCGCCCGAAGGAAGATGTTGATCGAGAATCGTCCATCGTGAGAATCGGACCAAACCGGGCGGAAGGTTGTTGATGATGGCGGTGCCGATGAAGGCAAGGAGGAACCCTCGAAAAAGACTCGCCGTACCCAGAGTGACGATCAGGGTCGGCAACCCGAACCATGAGATGAAAACGGCATTGACCAGCCCCAATCCTGCACCCAAAGATCCCGCCAGCACGAAAGCCACCAGGAAGGAGCCCGAAAAATCAGCGGCCACGAGAATGCGGCTGGTGACGTACATGGAGAAAGCCGCCACTGCCGTGAAGGAAATGTCGATCCCGCCCGAAACGAGAACGAAAAGGACGCCAACGGCGAAGAGCCCCATCACCACCGAGCTCTTCATGAGGTCAAAGGCATTGCCCAAACTGAAGAACGCCGGATTGATCGTCCCGATGATCACGATCATTCCGACTAGTACGAGACCCAACACGAGCTCATGGCCATGAGTTTGCCTTATCATCGGTCGCTCCACTAACCGAGCATCCTCAAGGAGTTGATGAGCCGTTTCTCGTCGAGCTCGTCGCCACCGACCTCTTCGACGATCCGTCCTCGATGCAACAACAGCGCTCGACTGCAGGTCTCGGCGATCTCCGGCATGTCGTCGGAGATCACGAGCAGGCCACACCCACGTTCTGCGAGTTTGCGGATCCGCTGATGAATATCCATTTTGGCGCCGATGTCCACGCCAACGGTGGGACCGTTCAAGATCCAGATCCGCGCTTCCGTGGCCAGCCATTTCGCGAGGACCGTTTTCTGCTGATGACCTCCGGAAAGGCTGGCTACGGTCGCTCGCCCGTCGGAGGTCTTGATGTCCAGCGCTTCGATCCATCCCCTCGCGAAGTCTCGGATCCGGCCCGGGTCGAGCAGACCGAGTCGGTCGCGCAATCTATCGAGGACACTTACGACAATGTTGCGCTCGATCGATTGTTCGAGGAACAAGCCCTCCGTCAAGCGATCCTCGGGAACGTAAGCCATTCGATGACCGATCGCATCGACCACGTTTCGAATCGTCACGGGACGTTCTTCGACATAGATCGCCCCCTCATCAGCAGGTTCCAGTCCAAAAAGACTCTGCGCCAGAGCGGTCCTCCCCGAACCCCGGAGGCCGACGATACCAACGACCTCACCGGGAAAGAGCTCGAGAGACACGCCCTCGTAAGCACCTCTTCGGCCGAGCCGGTCGAGTTTCAGCAAGCTCGGGCTCTCCGAGGACTCCGCTCGAAACCGATATCGGGCCTCCCTCAACGTCCTCCCCGTCATATGCTCCGTCAGAGCGCTTTGGTCGAAGTCCTTGGTCTTTCCTTCGGCAACTTTCTCTCCGTTTCGGAGTACCGTGACCACTTCGCTGATATCGAGCACTTCATTGAGCTTGTGGGTCACGAAGAGAATAGAAACACCCTCACGTTTCAGCGAACGAACAACCTCGAACAACCTGTCGGTCTCTTGCTGGGTCAAAGCCGCCGTCGGCTCATCCATGACGATGAGTCGCGCGTCTTGCAGCAAGGCACGGGCGATCGCAACTAGCTGCCGCCTCGCGAGAGACAGGGACGACACCGGGCGGGACAAATCTACGTCCAAGGAGATTCTCTCGGTGGCCACGGTGGCGATACGTCGCACTTGTCCCCAATCGACCCGCTGGCGACGCTGTTCCAGCAGGCTGTTCATCGCAAGGTTCTCCTCCACCGTCAAGTTGGGAAAGAGTGATAGGTCTTGATAGATGACCTGGATCCCAAGGCGAACGGCATCCATTGGCCGAAGCCGAGACCTAGGCTTTCCCTCGATGAGGATATCGCCTGCATCCGGCCGATGGACGCCGGCGAGGATCTTGACTAACGTGGTCTTGCCGGAGCCGTTCTCACCCACGAGGCAGCGGATCACACCTGTTTTGAGCTCCAGCGAGACATCCCGTAGTGCCTGAACTCCGGCAAAGCGTTTCGAAATGCCTCTCAAGGCAACGAGGTCGGACACCAATTCAACTCCGGCGGCACGTTGGTCTTCTTGCCAGCGAGAATCTCGCAGAATCAAAAATCGTAGTCGTCCACATTGTCTTTGGTCACGTCGACCCATGCGGAGCCGTAGAAGAGGTTGGGCTTCGTCGGGTCCTGCCGCAGACTCTCGTAGCCGGTTATGCCCAGATTCATTCCATGAGCTAGCTTTTCACCCTTGAGGAGCATCACCGCGATCTGATTCATGGCATAACCTGCGTCGGCGGGGTCCCAGAAGCTGATCAGCTTCACAGCGTCACTCTCCAAGAACTGTCGACATTGGGCGACTAGCCCCGTACCGACAACCATGACCTTGTCTTGTAGTCCCCTTTCTTCGACTGCCAGACCCGCCCCCGCCGCAGTGGTGGAAGCGCTGCCCTGAATACCACGAAGATTTGGATAGGCTGTCAACAGCTCCTTGGTCTTTTCGTAGCCCAAATTCCGGTTGTCGTAGTCTTCGATGCGCTCAGCCACCTGCTCGAGCTTCGGATATTCCTTTTTCTGCCGCGCCAAAGCGCCGTCGATCCATTCGTTGTGGGACTTGGAAGTGAGTCCTCCTACGAAGGTCGCAAACTGCCCTTCATAGCCCATGTAACGGGCCAGGTGATCCATCAAGTGGGCCCCATAAGCGTGGTTATCAAATGCCTCGATGATGGCGTCGGCGTTGATTTGATTGGAGGCTTCGTGGGATACGACGACGATGCCCTGGCTTCGAGCTTTCTTCAAGACCGGCTCCAAAGCCTCTACCGCAAAGGGAACGACACAAATGGCATCGACCTTTTGTGCGATCAAATCCTCTATGATTTGGACTTGCAGCGCCGCATCGGCTTTGGGCGGGCCTTGCTGGAAGCATTCGTGGCCGGTTTCGTCGCGAAACCGCTCTACACCCACTCGCATGCGCCCGAACCACGAATCCCCTTCAAGCTTGACCACGGTGGCAATGGTGAAGGTTTCTCGTTCACGAGATTGAGGGGCATTGTTTCCCGGCGAGCAGGAAAGCCCGATAGATGTCCCTATCAGCCCATAGAGGAAGATCTTCTTCATGATTCGTCAACTCCCTGTTGTTCATGTGGTGCTGCTATCGCTTCCGCCAAAGCCGGGAACTCGTCCCGCACTGCGTCGTACAACCTCCGGTAGATGAGGAAGAGGCGCTGATAGATCTGATGGGCCCCAGGATCGGGCTCCACCACACCGGAGACCTCGATGAACCGTTCGATCTCCGTCCAATCCGCAAACACTCCAACGCCCATGCCGGCAATAAACGCAGCGCCGAGAGACGAGCCTGGATGATGTGCTACCTGCTCCAGGGAAAGTCCGAGTACGTCCGCCGTAACGCGCTTCCATAGATGCGAGCGAGCGCCGCCATTGGTCACCCGGGCTTTCGTCGCATGAAGACCGAGCTCATCAAGCACCTCCATGTGATGGAGGAATCCGAACGAAATCCCTTCGAGAATAGCCCGATAAACGTGACCTCTCGTATGGCCAAGGGTCAAACCAAACAAAACTCCTCGAGCCAACGGGTCGTGGATAGGGGTCTTTTCACCGAGGAAATAGGGCAGCACGATCAAGCCGTCGCTCCCACAAGAAACTCCGCTCCCCTCTTCATCAAGAGACTCGTAATCGGCATCCCCTGCGAAGTGTTGCCGGAACCACTTGATAACGCTGCCACTGGCTGCCATGCAACCATTGATGAGGAACTTGTCGGGCACGACGTGATAGTCCAAAAAGAGACGTCGGTCAACGACCCAACGGTCTACGGCACAGAGAATATCTCCCGCCCCACCGAGCTTCACTAACAGGTCACCGGGATCCTTGATGCCGGCGGAAAAGGCCGACGCCACGTGGTCAGCGCTTCCGGCCACGACGGGCGTCCCTTCGGCAAGTCCCAGGTGACGGGCGGCTTCGGCATTCAACTCACCGACGACTTCGGAGGGACGGTGCACCGTCCCCAACCACTCAGAGCCCACCGCGCTCAACGCGAGAAGCGACTCATCCCAGGTTCCGTCTTTGGTATAGAGCCCACTTTCCAGCGCCCAGTTGCTTTCACAGGAGAAGGTACGCGTCAGCCGATAGACGATGTAATCGTAGGAGCCCATCACATGCTCGGCTCTCTCCATGGCTTCGGGTTCATACCGGCTGAGCCAAAGAAGCTTCGGACCAATGGACTGCTGGGTGATGTCGCTCCCGGTCCTCTCTAGGACGTCATCAGGATCCACTCGACGGCGGAAATCTTGTATCTCCGCGAATGCCCGTGCATCGTTTTGTTGAATCGACGGCCGCAAAACCTCGCCGTCACCGTCGAGGAGGACGAGCGTGGGGACCATCCCGCTCACACCGATACCCGCTACGGATACGGCGTTGGTCCCGGAATCTGTGAGACAACGGCGCGTCGTATCACCGACGTTGCGCCACCACTCGACCGGATCCGCTTCAGCCCATCCCGGACGCGGGGAAGACAAGCTCGCCGGGGCCTCTGCTTGGGCCATGATGCCGCGCATCGGGTGGAGCAGTATGGCCTTCGTGGCGGTCGTGCCGATGTCGATTCCCAGCAGAAACTTGTCCATTGCGGGCTAAATATCGAGATATATGACCGAAAAGCAACACAGTCAGAGGGGATGGTTCGGCTTCCCCTTTGCTGAGTAGACCACAGTATCAAGAACACACAGATGGGGTCTATCGTCGACCGAACTGTCGTCTTCGATCTCGTGGGCTCGAGTGGAAGGAAAGCACTCGTCCAAGACGATTTGAAACGGCCCAATCGCTACCGTCTGCACCGCCAGCCCCCTGGCCGTTGACCGGGCTCGACCCATGCCGTGGGGTTGCGGCGATGTTTTACACGCACGATTCACAATCGTAGAATGTAAGTATCCAAATTCAAGTCAGGTTGCTTTTCCGGCGCGCTCGTTTTTTCCAGACGAGACGATGAGTCGGGCTCGATGATGAAGGAACCTGTTCTCTTTTCTGCTAGCGACAACACCCGGACTCTATGCCTGGTGGTCCTCGAAACGTCTCATCTCTCGAGTCGACGACCCACTTCTTCCTGAGCTGTTGCTCGCTCAAACACGGCGTTTCGCCAGCGTTACGGTAATCGCGGTCGTTCTCTGCTGCTTTATGGCCCCTGACTTCGCGATCCTTCTGGTTTTGATCACTGTTTTCGGTGTTTTGGTGGGACGTTTCCCGTCCCGAAAGGCCATATTCAAAGAAAGCTGGGGGATTTGGGATTACTTGAGCCACACCGTAAGGTTCTGGCTGGCTCTTCTTGGACCATGGCTCCTCGTGGCGTGGCTCCCCGTCGTCGCCGGTCGGACTGGAAGCGGCGCCCTCCTATCTACGATCCCGATGGGCGTGGTCGCCGTGCTCTGGGTCTGGTTTCAACCCGCGATCTTGAGAACGCTCCTTCGAGCGGAGCCTCTGGACCAGGAGGATCTCCGGGAAGGCTTCGCGCGGGTGTTGGAGCGGGCGAGGTGCCGTCAACCGACTGTCTATCGTGCGGTTGCGAAGGGAGGACACTGGGTCAACGCCTTTGCTCTGCCCTCTCTCGAGCGGCCGAGTGTGCTCATGCCGGACGGGCTGCTCGAAGCGCTCTCCGCTGAGGAGGTCACGGCCATCTTCGCCCACGAGGTCGCTCACCTCGAGCACTTCCGCCCCAAGCGGCTTTTGCTCGGAAGACTCGGTTTTCTTGTTCTCGCCACGATTCCAATCGTGATTTGGGCGGGGCCGTACCGTAGCGTCGTTGAAAACTATGCTTCGGTGTGGCCTCTAGCTCTCTTGTTCGCTCTGCTCTTTGCTGCAACGAGCCACCAAAAGCACGAATCGGCAAGCGACGCTCGCGCGGCGGAGCTTTCGGGGGATCCTGAGGCCCTGATACGCGGGCTAACCAAGATCCATGTTCTCTCTCGCATATCACGACGGTGGGACTCCAACCTGGAGCAATGGTCCAGCCATCCTAGCTTGGCACGGCGCATCCAGAACATTCGCAGACAAACCGGAGAGACGGTGGAACAGTTCGAACCGCTCGTCCTCCCACACGCTAGCGGCTCGAGCCAAGCCGTGGTTCTGGACGCTCAAAACCTCCACTGGCTGGACGGATTGCCGGACGAGCGTCCTTCGGATCCAGACGGCTTGAAGCAAGCGGCTCGGGAGAGACGCTCGATTCCATATCAGGATCTCCGGGATTTGCGACTGGTCGCGACTCCCAAGGATCGACATCTGGTGTTCAAGGACGTGCAAAACCGGACGACCAAGATGTCGGTACGAGCCGAGGATGTCGAGCTCCTGCAAGGCGTGTTGGACCGAGTTGACGTACGGGTGAACTACACGCCATCGCACAACAAGGTGGGTCGTGGCCGACTCTGGGCTGCCCTGACAATGCTCCTGGGCATGATGCCGCCCTGGTCTTGGCCGGCCGTTGCGGTCGGGGCCATCGCCCTCGCGCGGCCTGCCGTCGCCACGCTGGCGGCGTTGGGCGTCGTCGGATTAGCCGGCTTGGTGATCGGACCCACTGACGAGGCATGGTGGTTCCTGAGTCCGTTCACGATTTACGCGGTTCACGTTATGCGAGGTGTTCTGGGCTTGGTGTGTTTCGGCCTGGCCTTGTCTCACTATCGTCGAAAAACGGAAGGGGCCGATCGAGAAGCCTGGGTGGTCGCGCTCGTCTGCATCGCGTTGGCCTGCCTTGCCGCGATCCGTTTCGGTAGCTTGGTTGGGGCGACGTTGCCTGGGATGCGGGCCCACCTTTTGGCGCGTGGCGCATCGAGCTTGGTTCTAGTCCTTCTCGCGGCCGCGGCGGCCTTGGCGAGCGTCCGCAAAATTAGAGCTCGGACTCTGGCGCTCGTTGCCGCCCTCACCGGTTTAGCAGTACTCTTCGTCGGCTCGACGATGTTTCGAGATCGCTTCACCGACGACCCATTTCGCGCCCGCGGACCTCAACTACCCATCGAGGAAATCGTTCCGGAGAAGATTCGTGAACGCGTACTCGACCGCTATGCCGTCGAGATCGTACTTTCGCCCTCCGGCAATCGCTTTGCTGTCGCCGTCTCACCCGAAAACGAAAACGATTATGAAACCGAGGCGGAGACGGAATATCTTCTGGAGGAAGGAGACGACGGTTGGCAACTCCTTCGTGCTCTTTCTTTCACGTTCTTCGATGACGATAGGGCGGTGGTCCTCGAGCAACAAGAAGAAGAACTTCTCTTACGATTGTTTCGTGTGGATGCTTCAATGGATACGGAATGGGAGCTGACGCTGCCGACCATCTCGAATCCCAGGTTGGCCATCGGGCTCGGAGACAACGCCTGGCAGGTATTGGGGTATGACGACGACTACTCGTCGCTCATTCGCCTACAGGGTACTCTGCGCACGAATAACATCGAGGAGACCCGCTTCGCGCCTAAGCAAGACACCGTCTGGATGTATCAAGCCGCTCTTTTCGACCCGTGGGTGCTCTTTGTCAATCAAGAGGCACCGGACTACGAACAACCCTTCCATCTTTTTCAAATCTTCACGCTCGCCGGCGCCCACACAACGGTCAGTGAGCTGCTGGCGATGCGGGACAACGAATCGCCAAGAGTTTTGGCCAAGACCGCTCTGACACTAAGTTGTCCGCAACCCCCTTTGGGCGAAAACAAAGGCTATTGCCTGTCTGAAGACGGCGAACTCGTGCAAATCTGGTCGGTGGAACCAGAACAGGTGCACTTCAACCCCGTGGGGAGCTTTCGCGGTACCTACATCCAGGGCCGCCACGCGTCCGCTGATATGCTTCTTTTCAACGGTTGGTATCAAGCGCCGATCATCGTCGACACGGCTCGCCAACGCGGTTACCGTTTGGCCCCATCCACCGACGAGTCGTCGGAAAAAAGCGGATGGGAAGGTTGGCTACAACCCCAAAGCGCAGCAGGTTATCAAACGACTGCCCTGAGCGGGGATGTGCTCGCCGTCTCGTCGAGCCAGGTGGACACGGGCGGGAAGAGCGTGGTGAAATTGTATCGCCTATCCCTACCCAATTCGACCGAAAGTCCTCCTGAAGACCCATAGGAGTCACAGAACTCTACGCGCTGGGGCGGGTTACTCCATCCTGCAGCAGCTCCACCCTCCGATTGAGCGCACGGCCCTCGTCGGTGGCGTCGTCACCGCCGGGTTTGGATTCCTTGACTTGGTTTGAGCCGCGGGCGAGGCACAAAACGTTGCATATCGTCATTCTGACTGACGATTGTCAACAATAAAAACGTGAATACCGGGCGAGCCAAGTCCCGCCTGACGAGCTCATTCCGTCACTTTCTTCCCATAGCGCGCGAGTGCTTCGCTTACCGCAGCCAGCAAACCTATGTTGATTTCACGCCGCTGCCTGCGCCAAAATCACTTGTCTTAACAGCTAGGAGGTTCTGAGTGAAAAGTCACACGACTCACCTTTCCTTGACCGTTCCGGACCGGATGGACTTCGTCAACATCACGCATGACGTGAAGAAGGCGATTGATGAAAGCGGTGTCAAGGAAGGATTGTGCTTGGTCAACGCCATGCACATCACGGCTTCGGTCTTCATCAACGACGACGAGCCTGGATTGCACGAGGACTACAAAAGATGGCTCGAGACCTTAGCGCCCTTCGACCCGAGTCCTGAACGGTACCATCACAACCGAACGGGCGAAGACAATGGAGACGCTCACCACAAACGCCAAGTAATGGGTCGAGAAGTGGTGGTGGCCATTACGGATGGGAGGCTGGACTTCGGTCCGTGGGAGCAGAATCTTCTACGGGGAGTTCGACGGGCGTCGCCCCAAGCGCGTTCTCATCAAAATCATTGGAGAATAATCTCCAATACCGTCTGGGCGGGGAAGTGATTTCCCGGCGCCGTTTCGAGCATCAGGACGAGACTCTCCGTTCCCTAAGGAACGGCCTGCCTTGACTCCAGCCGGTCAGTGCACAGGGCTCAATCGATCGCGCAGTTGGTCAACGGTTTGAAGAATCGACTGATTCGAGACGTCGACGGTGTGGTGAGCCAGCTCGTAGGTGAAACGTCTTCCTTCGAAAAGGGCTTGAAGACTTTCTTCGTGAGGACCGTTTATCGCGTGGACCTCTGCCCAAAGCGAGGCGCTATGGTTAGCGGATTGTTGGCTCGCACGACGGCAGGCTTCTTCTTCGGGTACCGAGAGATACACGAGCTCACTTTTGTCCAGCGTGAGATTCAAATTGTCGGGGTCGGCGAGGACACCTTCTCCAAGTGCTATGACACCCGCGGGACGGGAACGAACGACTTTGATGAGCTCTTGTTTTTCGTACTGGCGCCAAGCATGCAGTCCCTGTTCTTCGATCACGCGGTGAGCAGAGCCACCCATCTGGTGCTCGACCAGCTCATCGAGCAATCCCAAAGGCAGACCGGTCGTGGCTGCCAGTGTGTGCGCCACCGAACGTGATAGATGGTTGACGAAGCTCACTAATACGAGGGGTCGTTCCAGGTGATGCGTGGGATGATAGTCGTAATAGCCTTCCATGCCTCCAAAATAGCACGAACGGCTCGCTAAGTGCCCTGGTTCATAATGACCAGAACGTCGGAACGCCCGACGGGGCAACGCGCGAAGAGCGGCACTAAGACTTTCCTTCCGGCAAGTTCTCGATTCGAACCGGCTCGATATCATCCGCAGGTTCAAACCCAAAGACGCGGCCATAGAAATAAAGCTCCGCATCGAGCGATCGCTTGATGTTCTCCGCCTTGCGGAAACCGTGGTCCTCGCCCTCGAAAGCAACGTAGGCGGTTGGAAAACCCCTTTTTCGCACCGCATCGAACATCAATTCGGTCTGGTTGGGCGGTACGACACGGTCCTCTAGACCCTGAAAAAAAATGACCGGACAGGACAAACGATCGACAAAGTGGACCGGTGATCGTTCCACATAGAGGTCCTTCCGTTCCGGATAAGGTCCGATCATCGAATCGAGATATCGCGATTCGAACTTGTGCGTATCGCGGGCCAGAATCTCTAAATCGCTCACCCCGTAATAGGACGCCCCGGCCCCAAAGAAATCGTGAAACGTCAAAGCCGCGAGCGTGGTGTAGCCACCGGCACTTCCGCCTCGGATGGCGACTCGTTGGGGGTCGACGTGGCCCATGTCGATCAGGTATTGGGCTGCGTTGATGCAATCCGCTACATCGACGAGCCCCCACCTGCCATTCAGCCGCGCGCGATACTCGCGGCCGTAGCCGGTGCTCCCACCATAGTTGACGTCAACGACCGCAATGCCACGGCTGGTCCAGTACTGGATTCTAAGGTTGAGTGTCGTGTCGGTGGCGCTCGTCGGGCCGCCGTGACTCATGACCAGCAAAGGCGGTTTCTCACCTTCCGGAGCGGAATAGCCGTCGTTTTTCGCCGGGTAGAAGAAAGCGTGCGCAGTGAGACCGCCCGTCGTCGGAAACTCGATAGCTTCTGGAACCGATAGATAAGCATCGTCCATCAACAACGGGTTCGACCGCCGCACGACTTCGATAGCGTCGGAGCTCAGGTCGAGCCGCACCAACTCGGATGGCCGGTCTGGTGAGCCGCCAATCATGATGACGGACCCCTTTTCCACGCCGATCTTCCAGATTTGAGTATGAGGTGTAGGGATAGATTCCAACTGATTGGATTCGATATCCAGCCGAGCCAAATGACTGCGACCTTCCTTTTCGTAAACCGCAACGATACGGGTCTCGGACTCGAAACCGTAGGTGCTCAGACCGAATATCCATTGGGGCCGTCCAAACTCCGCCTCCATCGGGCACAGCGCCTCTGGCTCGCCGCTGTTCCAGCGATAGAGGTTCCACCATCCTGTGCGGTCGGAAACGAAATGGAGTGCCCCTCCCGGGGACCATTCGGGTTGGAATATCGAATCCGTTACACCTCCAGTCACTTTCGCAGGTGGGCTCAGCACTCCCTCGGAACTGATGTCCGCAACCCAAAGGTCCGTACCGTCCCAAGGCATATTGGGGTGATTCCAGCTCAACCAAGCAAGCCGTTCGCCCTTGGGATCGAAACGGGGAGAGGCGTAAAAATCGTTTCCCTCTGCGAGGACTTCACCTTCGCCACCTCCGTTCGGTTCGAGCCACACAAGGGTGTTGACGGCTTCACGGCCTTCGGCGCTGTGATCCTCGCGAACAGCCACCATGCCTTGACCGTTGGGCGCCATGACCATGTCCGCGTAGCGCATCGCTCCTACGGGCGTTATGGGCTCCGGTTCGGAATCCAAGCGCTGCCGGTAAATCCTCTGGTCCGAGAAATTAGCAAAGTAGACCGTGTCCTCGTGAACGGTAAAGGCTCCACCACCGTACTCATGCACTCGTGTTCGAGCGCTAAAAGGCGCCGGGGTGACTTCTTCGACCCGGCCGTCGGGGCGGCGTCGGACGATGACCGAGCGTCCTTTTTCCTGTGGTCGTATCTCTATCCAATAAACATCCTCGCCCACCGCTCTAGCCTCCATGAGTCCTACAGTGTCGGCCACGATGAGATCGGAAGTGATCGGTGATTCCCATGTTCCGTAAGAGCCGATGGTTTTCTTCGGCATGGTCGCTTCCTCCACTCGACTGCAAGCAATGATAGTGACGGCAAGTCCCAACAGAATGGCTGCTTTTCGTTGATTCATGTTCCGCAAATGTTATTTCGGGAATGAGGGCGACGCAAAATCTTTGGCCCCAAGAAACGTCCAACACATTTTCATGAAATGAACGCCACTTCGAGGTAGGATGACCGGTTCGCGGTCTCGAACCGGGAAGCCGATGACGATGCTGGATACAGGAAAACAAATCACCGAGCCCATGACCATGGTGACGGACTATCTTCTGACGGCGCTTTGTGTCCTATTGGCCGTCGAGCTTATCAGAAGAGCGGGGCTGTCAAAGCGGAGACCCATTGTCCTTTGGGTCGCGAGCTTCTTTGTCGCGGCCGTGGCTGCCCTGGCTGGAGGAACGGCTCACGGTTTCAAGCTCTATCTAGGAGAAAACCACGCCACCGTATGGACGGTGACGGTTTACTCCATCGGACTGAGCGCCATCCTCATGCTCCTCGCCGGAATCCGTTCCGCAAAACGGCCCACGACAGCGGACGCGGCTCGTCGCTCGACGGGACACAAATGGCTCAAGGCAGGACTGGCGGTTTCGGCGGCTGGGGTTTTGATCCAACAAATCGGTATCGGCATCCACGAGCATTTCAACCACAACGATATCTATCATCTCGTTCAGATGGTGGGCATCTACTGCTTCTATCGAGGCGCCCTGTGCCTCCACGACCTCATTGACGAAAACTAGCTTCCAATGGCGACGACCGATTCCAGACGCACCGACACCGTCATGGTGTCGTACTTGTTGTTGACGGCGCTTCTCATTGTCTTGTTCCATCAGAAAGTGGCGCCATGGCAGGCATTCGTCGGTGTCCATCTCTTTGCTTCGATTCTCATCGGTGCTTTGCGTTTCATACCAAGCCATGCTCCTGCCTTGATCCAGTTCTCGAGAGACTGGTACCCCGTTGTTGCCTTTCCGTTGCTCTACAAGGAAGTGGAGTTCCTTGCCGCCGCTTTCGGTAACTGGGGGCTTACCGAACCGATTCGAAGCCTAGAGGTTTCATTGTTCGCCGGACACCCCAGCATTTATCTGAGTGAGCTCTTGGCCTGGGCGCCGCTTTCCGAGTACCTGCATTTATGCTACTTGTCGCACATCCTTCTCTTACCCGTTGTCGGAGGCTACTGGTATCACGCGCGCCGAGACGCGTTCTATGAGCTGATCTTCCTCGTGTCCGTAGTTCTCTCTACAAGCTATCTTTTCTTCATTCTCTTCCCTGTGGACAGCCCCTTCTACCTGGCAGACCCTTTGCCCGCATCTTTGAGAGACCACTTCTTCTACGACATCGTTCACTATGTGGCCGACCGCGGCGGAGCTCGCGGCGGAGCGCTTCCCAGCACGCACGTTTCGGTCTCCACCACGATTTGGCTCGTTGCCTGGTACCGGCAGCGCCCAATCGCCTATTGGCTTCTGTTGCTGGTTCCGGGTCTCATCTTCGCCACGGTCTACGGCCGCTTTCACTATGTCCTCGACGTCGCCACTGGCTTGGCCCTATCGGGTACGGTCTTTTTCTTCTGGGTCCGATCCCAACAATCTGCTCCCAACACCGAATAGCGATATACTACGGCGCAGCCCAACCTAGGTCCGACATCCTTGGCTCATTCAAACTGGAGCAAGAAAAATGAAAAGAACTGCCGTCCTTTCAATGGTGGTCCTTGCCACCCTGCTCGGCACAGCCTACGCCACCGGCCCCGACGATGAGACATTTCAACTCATCGACGTGTTTCAATTGGAGTACGCCTCCGATCCTCAAATCTCACCCGACGGCCAACACATCGTCTACGTCCGTTCCTTCATGGACATCATGAAAGACCAGCGCAGGTCCAACCTCTGGATTCTCAATGCCGACGGCTCGGACCACCGTCCGCTCGACGTCCGGGAACCGGAACTATCATTCACCTCGCTGGTCTCCGAATGGAGACCGACTACTCTATGTGTCGAACGAGGACGGCTCTTCACAGATCTACTGCCGATGGATGGACACGGGACAAACAGCCAAATTGACCCAGCTAACGAGCTCGCCGGGCGGTATTGCGTGGTCGGCCGACGGAAGATACATCGCCTTCAACATGTTGGTGCCCTTCGCCGAGCAAACCCTTCGCCACGATGCCCTCCAAACCTGAAGGCGCCGAGTGGGCGAAGCCGGCGAAGGTCATCCGAAAGCTCAACTATCGCTTCGATGGCGCCGGCTATTTGAAAGACGGGTACTCTCCATTTGTTCGTCCTTTCAGCCGATGGTGGCACCCCTCGACAAATCACGTCGGGAGACTACAACCACGGCGGAGCTCAGTGGACGCCGGACGGAAGAGCCCTGGTCTTTTCCGCCAACCGGCACGTGGATTGGGAGTACCAGCCGCGCAACAATGAGATCTACGAGGTCAGTCTTTCCACCCGCGACATCAAGCCTTGACCGATCGCAAAGGGCCGGACAACAGCCCGACGCTCTCACCGGATGGACAAGCAGATCGCCTATCTGGGACTAGACGATCGCTTTCAGGGCTATCAAGTCACGCATCTCTACGTCATGAACCGAGACGGAAGCGGCAAGAAGCTCGTTGCGGGAGACTTCGATAGAGACGTCGCGAATCTCCATTGGAGCAATGACGGCAGCGGGTTGTTCTTTCTCTACGATGATGAGGGCAACACGAAGATCGGATTCGTCTCCTTGGACGGCAAGGTCGACACTCTTGCTGAAGACGTCGGAGGGCTGTCCCTCGGCCGCCCCTATTCGGGAGGCACATACTCCGTTGCCGAAAGACGGGACCTTCGTCTTTACTCAATCCCGTCCCGACTACCCGGCCGATGTGGCCGTGGGACGCCGTGGCTCTCCGGCCAAGCGATCTGACGCGGCTCAACGACGACCTCTTCGGCCATAAACAGCTCGGGCAGGTCGAAGAGATCTGGTTCGACTCTTCCTACGATGGACGCAAGGTCCATGGCTGGATCGCAAAGCCACCCGGATTCAATCCGTCGAAGAAGTATCCCTTGATCCTGGAGATTCACGGGGGTCCATTTACCAACTACGGTGACCGCTTCTCGGCGGAGGTCCAGCTCTATGCCGCCGCGGGGTATGTCGTACTCTACACCAATCCGCGTGGAAGCACGAGTTATGGAGAAGAGTTCGGTAACCTGATCCACCACAACTACCCCGGCCAGGATTACGACGACTTGATGTCTGGCGTCGATGCCGTCATTGCGAAGGGGCTATGTCGATGAGAATCAGCTCTTCGTCACTGGCGGAAGCGGAGGCGGCGTTCTCTCGAGCTGGATTGTCGGCAAGACCGGCCGCTTCCACGCCGCGGTGGTCGCGAAGCCCGTCATCAACTGGTATAGCTGGAGCTTGACATGCGGACGGCTACGCGTTTTACTACCAATACTGGTTTCCCGGCCCCCCTTGGGAACACATGGAGCACTATATGAAACGATCTCCGATTTCTCTTGTCGGGAACGTGACAACTCCGACGATGCTACTGACGGGAGAGGTCGACTACAGAACACCCATGTCGGAATCGGAGCAGTACTATCAGGCCCTCAAGATCCGGAAAGTCGATACGGCGTTGGTGCGGATACCCGAGGCGTCCCATGGCATCGCCAATCGTCCCAGTCAGTTGATCGCCAAAGTGGCCCATATTCTGAAATGGTTCGAGACCTACCGAGACAAGAAGGAGCAACCAAGCTCGTCTCGATGAAAGGGGGGGTTATGTCAGTCAACATCAAACAGCTCATTCTGGTACCTGCCGTCATCAGTCTAGGCGTCACGCTTCTCAGGCTGGTCGGAGAGCTCCAGAACTGGTCGCCCATGCTCTTCGATGCGAGCGCCGGCGGTGGGGGTGCTCTCGTGGGGATCTCGTGGCTCGTTCCTGTTTTCGGCATCTACTTCGCATGGAAGCTCGCAAAGAGCGGCGACGGTCCTCGTCGTGCAGGCAAGGTGATCGGTTTCGCTATATTGGCTATTGCGGTCGTCATAGGCCTTTCGCTCGGTATCGCAAAGCTGTTCGGCCAAGACAATCTTCCCGCGCTGGTCGTGATGGAGTTGCTCGTCACGGTAGTCGGGCTCGCGATCGTTAGCAAGGTTTGGCCCGAGCTGTTCAAAACACTCGTCGCATACGCTTTTGCCGCTCGGATTCCTGTCGCGATCTTGATGTTCTTCGCCATCATGGGAAACTGGGGCACCCACTATGATGTCCCGCCTCCTAATTTTCCCGAAATGGGTTGGGTCATCAAGTGGGCGTTGATAGGGCTCCTGCCTCAGCTCACTGTTTGGATTTGCTTCACTGCCGTCATAGGAATGCTGTTCGGGGGGATCACAGCCTTGTTCGTCAAATCCAAGGTGTAGACTGGATCGAAGGAACTTGGATTTCTGAAGAGCTCGTTCTGAACCGAAATGACCCGCCTGGGTCGGTTCCTCCTAGCTTCGAGCGCTCTCAGTTTGAGATCGGATGTCTTGCGGGCCGAAGGTTGACGGTCGCCTCGAGCGCATAGTCCGAAACCTCTGAAACCGCGAACACGCCCTTCTCCAAGAGGGCCTGTATGAGGCGCAGGGCCCGGTAATCGGTCATGCGGGTTTCCTCGAGAACTCGGGCAATCGTTTCATGGCAGATGACGTTTTGATAGATATGAATTTCGGCGGAGGAGAGGGCACTCACCGGCAACGAGCAATCTTCTTTGAGGAGCAGCGGAGTGCTAACATTTTGCAACAGAGGCTTGGATATCCAACAAGATTTTCCCACTTTCCTGGGTGAGCCAATTCCAAACTTCATCCGCTGCCATGGGACGGGCATAGAGAAACCCTTGAATGATATTGCAGTCGTACTGTTGCAATAGCTCGACTTGCTCGAGAGTCTCTACTCCTTCCGCTATCACCTTGAGCTCTAGAGCACGTCCGAGATTGATGATGGCGGAGAAAATCGCTCGGTCTTCGTGATCTCGGCAAATGTCCCGAATGAAGGCACGGTCGATCTTCAACGTGTCCACGGGAAAACCTTTGAGGTAAGCCAAGGAGGAGTAGCCCGTTCCAAAATCGTCCATGGCGACGCCCAAGCCCAGCTCTTTCAGCTTCGTAAGAACCTCACGGGCTGCTTCCTCGTCTCCCATGAGCAAGCTCTCGGTCAACTCCAGTTCCAAGGCGTTCGGTGGTAATCCCGTTTGTTTGAGAATACGTTCGACGTTCTCTGCGAAGTGTCTCTGCCGAAACTGTTTCGCTGACAAGTTGACCGCGACGCGGATGTCCGAGAGTCCCGCATATTGCCAGGCTCGATTCTGAGTACAGGCCTTTCGAAGCACCCACTCTCCCACGGGAACAATGAGACCTGTCTCTTCTAGAACGGGAATGAACTCCGTTGGAGATCTAGATATCCCCGTCGCCATCGCGCCAGCGAATGAGGGCTTCCAAAGCAACGACGCGGCCGTTCGCGATATCGAGCTGCGGTTGGTAGTAGAGCTCGAACTCCTCCCGTTTCAAAGCGAGACGTAGGCGATTCTCGAGCTCCAAACGTGTGGACACGTTTTCGTTCATTTGCGACGAAAACAATCGGTAGCTACTTCTTTTGGAGGATTTCGCTCGATACATGGCGGTATCGGCGTTCTTGAGCAGCGTCTCGACGTCGTTTCCATCGTCGGGATGAATGGCAATCCCAACGCTCGCCGTGAGAGACAACTCGTGCTCACTCAAGGTGAAGGACCGAGACAAAGAGTACAAGACGCGCTCGGCCACGACGACGGATTCTTCCGCCCGATGCATGTCTTCCAGCAGGATGACGAGCTCGTCGCTACCCCACCTGGCTAACGTGTCAACGTTGCGGATGCAGTGTTGCAAGCGTTTGGAGACGATTCGCAGCAGGTCATCTCCAGCCTCGTGTCCGAGAGAACTGATGACGGCTTTGAAATCGTCTAAACCGATGAACATGACTCCTGTGGTTCTTGTGCTTCGCTCATGAGCCAGAGCACGGGCAAGTCGGTCCTTGAAGAGTGTGCGATTGGGGAGACCCGTAGCCAGATCGAAGTGGGAAGACTGTGTGAGCTCACGAGTCGTTCGTTCGAGCGCCTCCCGCTGCTCCCGGATGGTACGGCGCATCGTGACGGTCTCTATGGCGTTTCGAGTTGACCGATACAACGCACTCGCGCTGAGATGGCCCTTGACGAGGCTTTGATGCGCACCACGTTTCAATTGGGAGAGCTCCGCACGTTCGTCCTCTCCACTCAAGAGAGTAATGATGGGAATCTCAGCGGTCGACATGTCGACTGCGAGCTGACCGAGCACGTCAGGACCATCGAGCTCGGGCGGCAGGCCCAATACGACACAGTCGATTGAACCTTCTCGGCAAAGGGCAAGACCCTTTTCCACTGAATCCGCCTCGAGAACGTCCATTTCGGCACCCACGCCCTGCGTCAGAAGATCCAGGCACCTTTGCCGGTCTGTCAGATCATCGTCGATGACCAGAATTCGCGATTTCAGTTTCATTGACGGTATCCTGAAACTTCAAATATGTCCTTCTCCGCCATGTAGTGAACTCACCACGGGTCTTTCGGCTTCCAACCGATAGAACTTATAGAAATCCATTTCCTAAAACAAGTTAGAGTCGCTTAGTCCCACGGGACGGCGCGAACCCACTACGATTTTGCAAGTCCCGTGCCGTGTAGTGATAGGGACAGTCCCCTCCATCTCTCATTATTTGGTAAAGAGTTAAACAAGGACTGTCCCCATTATTCTTCCTGGGTCGGATGATTTTCACCACCTCCATCACGTCACCTTCCTGGATTCGATCGACGTTGTCCATGCCTTCGATGATCCGGGCAAAAACGGTGTAGTTGTGATCGAGGCTGGTGTTGTCGACGAGATTGATAAAGATCTGACTGTCGCCGGTGTCTCGGCCTCGTGTGGAGATGCCGAGGGTTCCTCGTTCGTGGGACAAGAGGCCGAGCTCGTCGCGGATGTAACCAGGGGTTCCCACGAATTCGTTGGCACCGGGACTTCCCCCTTGAAGAACATAGTTCGGAGCAATCCGGTGAAAAGTCAGTCCGTTGTAGTAACCCTCTTCCGCCAACCGGGCAAAGGTCGCCACCGTGACCGGTGCTTCTTCGGTGAGGAGTTCCAAAAGAAAGGTGCCCGATTCCTTCATGTCTATCCGAGCTCGCGCCCCTTTGAGTCCGTCGATGAACGGCTGGGGCGGGGGCGGGGGCGTCTCGAACCTTGTTGTCTTCGGGACCACCGGCGTCCCGCTTTTTTCCGAGATGATCTCGGCAGCTAGGCCGGCGATGACAGGGTCGAAGTCCGACAAAAGCGAGCGGAGTCTGGGAACGATCCCCTCATCGCCAAACTCCCGGAGCCGTGTGAGTAGTCGGCGACGGGGGTCTCGGGACGTTGCACGCTGCTCCGCCGTCACCCGATCAAGGGCGTCGAGAAGTTGGGGGACCGCCGTTGCCCCTCCAGACCACCCATCGAGAATGCCCGTCGCCTCCATTAGTAAGCCGTAATCGTTGGTCTCGAGCGCCCGGACGCCGTCCTCCGGATCGACGAGAGCAGCAGCGATAACGTTCGGGTGGCGATCTCTTACGAGACCTGTAAGAGCCTCTCGTTCGCCCATAATCTTGGCGGCGCGGGCCGCGTAGACTCGGGCTTGCCAAGTCTCATGCTCGACGAATCGCTGAAGATGCTCGTGAGCCAGGCTCGGATCCACTTTGGCCAAAGACACGAGAGCTCTCGACGACCTTCGCCATCCCTTGCGATCCGAAACCAGTTTCTCCAACCTCTCGGGAGAGCACTTCAGTTCTCCCATCTTGTCGATGGCCAGCAAGACGACGTGTTCACTCTCGTCGTCGAGAGACTGGATGGCGCGTTCACAAGTCGCGGCAACTCTGAGGCCTTCGTATCGGACGATATGAGACGGATCATCTCTATAGGTCTCGAGTCCCATGACTGCGAGACGCCGCACTTGCGGATCCGAATGATCGAGAACCGAGGAGAGCGTCTCGACATCGGAGTCCTCCGTTTCGTTGAGCGCAAGCAGCACGAGTTTCAACAGGGTCGTTGGGTTCTCGGATCGAAGGGCCTTTCTGAGAGCGTGAGCGGTGTCCTTGTTGGGCTGTTCTTCGGTCGCTCGAAAGAACAAGTACAGGCCCTTCGCTGCGCCGGTCCGCGCTCGAGGGTCGGCATCATCCAACCCCTGGGCCAAACGCATTTCGTTCGCTCCGGCCAATCGTCCCATCGTCTCATAGATCACGCCTCGAACCGCCCCATCCTTTTCTTCCTCGAGAAAGGGAGAGAGGTCGACTTTGGCCCGCATCTGTCCCAGGGCGTTTGCTGCCTCAGCACGAACACCCGGGTCCTGGGCACCCATAAGAGGCAAGACGACGGCGGCCAATGGGGGACGTTCTAGACGGCCCAAAGCCCGAACGGCGATGCGTTGGAGTCGGGGTTCACGATTCTCGAGCGCTTCTACGAGGATGGAGCTGTCTTCGGCTCTCGAGTCCTCTGCTTCGAGCAACGCCCGCTCGAGCGGAGATTGGAGCAAAAGGACAAGAAGTAGAGCTCTCATGGCGGCGAAGATATCATAGTTCCGAGCGTCGAGCGCCGGTCACCCGGATTCTGTTTTTCGCCGCCACGGATCTAGAATAGTAGCTCCAGGCCACGGGCAAGGAGCTACTATTCCAGACTCCTCGACAGGAGCGAACCAACGGGGTTCATTAAGGAGACCACCCATGCGGCGGGCTATTTTTTTCTCCAGTCTTTTATGGCTCATGACGAGTGGCGGTGCAGTGAAATCTCAGGAGACCGAAACCGTTGAGAAGCTCATGAGTCTCAAATTGGACCACGCCCGGACAATCCTGGAGAGCATTATCAAGCAGGATTTCGAAACTCTCAAAGGATCTTCATTTCGCTTAGGCGTGCTCACGGCAAGCGCGGGTTGGAAGATCATTCCTACCCCCGAGTACAACGAAAACATGGCGGACTTTCGGCGTGCAGTGGAAGCCTTGGGCGAAGCGCCCAAGCGCGGAGACATCGACAGCGCCGCCCTGGCGTACTTGGACATGACACTGAGGTGTGTGCAATGTCACAAGTACGTCCGCGAGTACCAAACGGGTTCGGAGCAGATGAAATAGGTGTAGGGAAACCCAGGAGGAGATACGAGATGCACACGATGAGAAATCGGACTTTGGTTCTTCTAATGGCGGTGTTTCTCATTCCGGTGGCGGGGATGGCGCAGAGAACGCACAAACCCGTTCTTCATGGTCGCCATTGGGTTGCCATCACGGGCAAGCCGCTGGCCGCCACGGCAGGCGCCATGGTTTTCCAAAGAGGAGGCAATGCGGTCGACGCCGCCTGTGCCATGCTGGGAGCCACGAGCACAATGTACGATGTCTTGAGCTGGGGCGGTGAAACCCAGGCTCTCATCTACAACCCAAACACCAAGAAAGTCATCGGCATCAACGCTCTCGGAGTCGCCCCCACGGGTGCAACAGCAGAATATTTCAAAGAAAAAGACATGCCCTATCCGCCGGAGTTCGGACCACTAGCCGCGGTTACGCCTGGAACTCCCGGTGGTTTGATGGTGATGCTGGCCGAGTATGGCACGATGAGCCTAAGGGAAGTTCTCGAGCCCTCGATTCAGATGGCGGAGGGCTATCCGATGGAAGAAGGAACGGCGAACCGCATCGAGGTTCACAAGGATCGGATTCGAGAGTGGCCCTACTCCAAAGACATCTTCTTGACCCACCAAGGTGAAGAGCGAGAAGCACCCCATGCCGGAGAGATCTTCAAGCAACCTGATCTATTGGCGACGTTGCACAAGCTGGTGGAAACCGAAGAAAAGGCCCTTGCTGCCGGGAAGAGTCGAAAAGAGGCCATCATGGCAGCCTATGATCGCTTCTATAAAGGAGACATCGCTGAAGAATTTGTCCGCGGCTCGCAGGAGCAAGGCGGCCTCCACACGCTCGAGGACCTCGCCAACTGGCAGGTCTACATCGAAGAACCGGTCATGACGACGTACAAGGGTATTGAGGTCTACAAACTCACCACGTGGGTCCAAGGACCGGTCATGCTCCAGGCACTCAACATTCTCGAGAACTTCGACGTGAAATCTATGGGCTACAACTCCGCACGCTACATCCACACTTTGTACCAGTCTATGAACCTGGCCTTCGCGGACCGCGATTTCTATTACGGAGATCCCTACTTTCCGCCCGAGGAGCCGATTAAGGGGCTCTTGTCGAAGGATTATGCCCAAAAGCGCGCCGATCTGATCAGCCGGGTGAAGAATGACCCTGACGCCAAACCCGGCGATCCATACCCCTTCGAAGGGAAGGAAAATCCGTTTCTACATCATCTGGAGAAGTGGCACACCGTACCGCCGGAGCTGGATTCCAAACCGACCGATAGTGCGATGTCTTTTGAAGAGGGATTCCACATGGGAACGACATCGGTTCAAGCCGCCGACAAGGACGGCTGGGTCGTCTCCATTACACCGAGCGGCGGATGGATTCCAGCCTGCCTCGCTGGTCGGACCGGCATAGGAATGAGTCAGCGTATGCAGAGCTTCGTTGTCGACGCATCACAAAATCCGTACAACGTCATCGAGCCCGGCAAACGGCCGAGAGCGACGCTGACACCCGGGATGGCCATCAAGGATGGAAAGCCGTTCCTGTCTTTCGCCGTCCAGGGCGGCGACACCCAAGACCAGAACCTACTACAGTTTTTCCTCAACATGGTCGAGTTCGACATGAACGTGCAGCAGGCCTGTGAAGCAGCCAACATCAACAGCTACCAGATGCGAAGTTCCTTTGGAGAGCACAAATCCGAACCGGGTCGATTGACGCTACAGAACGAAATGCCGCCGTGGGTGCGAGCTGAGCTCCAAAAAATGGGCTACAAGCTGGACTACAGCGCCCGCACATCCGGTCCCATCAACGCGATCTTCTTCGACTGGGAGCACGGGTCGTTTTGGGGAGGCTCGAGCCATCACGGCGATGACTATGGGATCGCTTGGTAGTTAACCGCGATGCCGATATGACGTGGAAAAAAGGTATAATCCCGGGCCGGCCAGCTTGAAGGTGCATCGAAAGGAGAATTGACAATGTCCAATCCCACTCGTGTCATTCAATACGGACTGGGTCCCATCGGCGCTGCCGTCGCACGGCTGGCCGCTGAGCGGGAGGGTTTAGAGCTCGTCGGCGGAGTCGACATCGACACATCCAAAGTCGGCAAAGACGTCGGAGAGGTTATCGGCCTCGGGAGCACGCTCGGGTTTACGGTGAAAAAGTCGTTAGCCGAGGTTCTGGAATCGAGCCCGGCCGATGTCGTGTTACATACCACGAACTCGTATTTTGACCAGTTCAAACCTCAGATTTTCGAGATCCTTGATGCGGGACTCGATATCGTCTCGACATCCGAAGAGCTTTCGTTTCCTTGGACCAACAATCGGGATCAAGCCAAAGCAATCGACGCGGCCGCCAAGAAAGCAGGCAAGACCGTTCTAGGAACCGGCGTCAATCCCGGGTTCCTGATGGATTCGCTTCCTCTCAACCTCACCGCCATTTGCCAGAGTGTCGATCGAGTCGATATCGTTCGTGTCATCAACGCCTCCGAACGTCGAGGACCGTTCCAAAAGAAAATCGGCTCCGGCATGACCGTGGACGATTTCAACGCCAAGATGGCCGAGGGCCGCATGGGACACGTCGGGCTTCCCGAGTCCATGGCCATGCTCTTGGACACCTTGGGCCACAAGCTCGTTCGTTTCGAGAACAAGGTCGAGCCCGTCGTCGCGGAAGTCTTGACGAAAACCGATCACTTCACGGTGGAGCCCGGAATGGTCAAAGGACTCAAGCAGGTCGGCCGCGGGTTTACCGACGACGGTGAGTTCGCCACCATGGCATTCATTGCCGCTCTGGCCATGGAAGACGACGGAGACACGATCAAGATCACCGGCAAGCCAAACCTAGAAGTAAAACTCAAGGGGACCAACGGGGACTACTGCACGGTGGCGATGGCCGTCAACGCGGTCAAGCGCGTTCATGAAGCCGCCCCGGGTCTGGTGACGATGCGGGATCTGCCCATCGTGACCGCTTGGTAAGCCATCACTCCAACTCCTCGCGATAGGGGATCGAGTCCATGCCCCCGGGTGGTCTCGCGGATAGAGCAGCCACTCGGGTAGCGAGCATCGCCGACTCCTGGACATCCAGACCGGATATCCGTGCGTAGAGGAATCCCCCGTTGAAGGTATCGCCGACCTCGGTCGACTCGCCAACGTCGATGTCCTCGTCGAGGCAGGACCCCTCGCCATCTCGGCCGGTCCAATGGCACCCCTCCGTTCCGCGTCTGATGACAGTATTGGCTGCGTGCTCACGCCAAAACGCGAGTGCCTCTTCGAGCGTTTCCTTGGCTGAATACAGAAGCGCCGCTCCTTCATCGAAGAAAACAACATCGAGTGCACTCACAAGCTCCAAAAAAGCGTCATCATTGCGAAAGTCGGGATTCCAACCGAAATCCCACGAGAGCCCCACTGTCGCCTTGCGAAGCGCTGAAAGAGGCTCGAGCCATTTCTGACAATCTCCGGGAAAAAATGCGCCATGAAGATTTCTTGCCCTGACCTTGCCTGACACCAACGCTGTCAGGAGTCGGTCCTCGAGAACGTCGTTGATGCCCGCATAGGAAACGGATCTGCATTCTTTGTCCGTCGAGAGCGAGACCGTCAAGGCCGGTGCTTCACTCGCGCGGAGGAGATTGCGGTAGGCGACACCCTCGCGTAGCAAAGCTTCCCGAGTCAGAAGGCTCAAGGCGCTAACGACACAGGGATCGAGGCCGAGTCGAGCCACGGCTACGGCGGTGCTGAAGACTCGGCCACGGGGAGCGCGCGCGAAGTGATTCGTGACCACTTTTTCGCTGGGCCCCGGAATCTCGGTCAGTTGATTGAAAACCAACTCTTCGAAAGTGTGGCCCATCAACAGGAGGTCGGGTCGCATATTCGATCCGATAGTTCTCTACATCAGCGAAGCGAGCTCTTTCTGGTGACCTTCAATCAATACGTCCAGAGAAGTCTGAGCTTTCCCTTCGGCTTCCGCAAAGGTCTCGTCCGCGGAGATCGCCTCACAAACCTCGTAGTAGCATTTGATCTTTGGCTCAGTGCCGGAAGGGCGAACCACGAGCCGCGCATTCCCTGCGAGTCGGTAGACGAGGACATCACTCATGGGGAAACCCTTGACCTTCCCCGACTGCAAGTCAAGTATCGATAGGACTGCGCGCCCGGCGACGGCAGGCGGAGGGAAGGATCGGAGCTTACTATTGACAACTCCTCCCGATGATCCCGGCTCGAGGGACAAGCTTCTCTGCGCGGTGAGATGAAATCCGTATCGTCGGTAGAGCTCTTCGAGTCGACCCAGAACCGTCATGTCCTTCCGCTTCAACTCTACCGCCATTTCGGCGAAGGCCACCATGGCGGATATCCCGTCTTTGTCGGGCACCAACGAGCCGACCGTATAACCCAGAGCTTCCTCGTAACCATAGGCGAAGCGGAAGCCTTCGTCTTCGCGAGCCAATCCCCGATTGACGATCCATTTGAATCCGGTGAGAGCCTCCACATAGTCCGCACCGGCCTCGCGGGCCATGGCTTCGAGCATTCGTGAGGACACAATCGTCGTCACGACCGTGATCGGCTCCGTCGCTGCCTCGAGAATATCGGCACCGAGTAAAACACCAACCTGATCGCCGGTGAGCATTCGATAGTGTCCATCGGTGGTTGGAACCGCCACCGCGAGCCTGTCCGCGTCCGGATCGTTGGCAAAAACGAGGTCCGCGCCCACTTCACCGGCGAGGGACAACACCAAATCCATGGCACCCGGCTCTTCAGGGTTGGGAAAGCGAACGGTCGGGAATCTCCCGTCGGGATCGCGCTGTTCGGCAACAACAAAGACCCGCTTGAAGCCCGCTCTTTCGAGTGCCTGGAGCGCAATGCCCCCCCCAACTCCATGAAGTGGTGTATAGGCGACAGCCATCTCCGAACGAAGAGAGTCTGGGGCATGAATGGAGAGCTCTCGCATCCCTTGGAGATAGCTTTCGACGATATCATTTTCGAGGAAGACAATCTCCCCCGCGTTCAGCGCCTCGTCGAGATCCATCCACGGAATCGGCTCTTGCGCGGCGCGCTCGATCGCGGCGGCAATGCCCGTATCATGTGGAGGGATGATCTGGGCGCCGTTCTTCCAGTAGACCTTGTAGCCGTTGTACTCGGGCGGATTGTGACTCGCCGTGATAACGACGCCCGCGGCGGCGCCGAACTGCTTGACGGCAAACGGACAAATAGGTGTGGGCTGCTCTTTGTGCGTGAGAAGGACTTTGATACCCAGGCCGGCAAGAACGCATGACGCGTCTTCGGCAAAGACACGCGAGCCACGTCGCGCATCGTATCCGATCACGACGCTACGCTGTTTCGCATCCGAAATCGTGTCGAGCAAATAGGCACCGAGACCGGCGGTGGTCTCTCGCACCACCAAACGATTCATATGCGACGGGCCGGGACCGTAAGTTCCTCTCAACCCAGCGGTGCCAAAGGCAAGCCGCTCGTCGAAGTGTTCTGCGATAGCCTCCCGGTCGCCAGAGTCTGCGAGCCCTTGTAGCTCCGCTCGGGTCTCGGGATCCGGGTCCCGCTCGAGCCACCTTCTTACGCGCGAGTCCATCCTCGACTCTCTAGTGAATCGCGAATTCCTTCTCCAGGACTTTCATCTTCTTCGAGGAGATACCGCCCAGCGTTTCGATGGCACGACGGATTCGCATACGGACCATGTCGGAGCCGAGAATCTCCATCGACTGAAAGAGCGGGGTCGATGCCTTCTCGCCGCTTATCGCAACATAGAAGGGCAAAAGAAAGTCGCGGAGCTTGATGTCAGTCGTCTCCGCAAGCTCACGCAGATCGGCTTCGATGGCGTCGGCCTTGAAGTCTCTTATTCGCTCTAGACGCCATGATGCCACTTGAAGGATGTCCTTCAGTTCATCTTCCGTCTTACCTTTCATCGCCAGGTCTTCCGTTTTGAAGTGAACGGCATCGGCAAAGAAGAAGGCGGTCAAGTAGGCCCAGTCGGCCAGCGTTTCCATGCGAGGTTGGGCAAGGGGAAGAATCCGCTCGATGGTGTCGGGTCCGAGCGCCCAGCGCTCCATCGTCTTACGGAGTGCGGACGGGTCATAGTCTTCGCGGATATAGCGTGCGTTCAGCCAGCGGAGTTTCTCGATATCGAACACCGGACCACCCAACGAGATACTCTCCAAACCGAAACGCTCGACCATTTTCTGGAGCGTGAACTTCTCTTCCCCATCCGGCGGATACCAACCCATCAAGCCCATGAAATTGACGAGCGCCTCGGGCAGGTAGCCGGCGCGGCGGTAGTAGTTGATAGAGGTGGGATTCTTACGCTTTGAGAGCTTGGATTTGTTCTTGTCGTTGTTCCTGAGAAGCGGCAAGTGGCAAAAGACCGGCGGTTCCCATCCGAAGTACTCGTAGAGCTTGATGTGCTTGGGTACGGAACTGATCCACTCCTCGCCGCGGATGATGTGGGTGATGCCCATGAGGTGGTCATCCACAACAACGGCGAGATGATACGTGGGGAAGCCATCTGATTTGAGAATGATTTGATCGTCGACCGACTCCCAGTCTTTTTTGATCTCCCCACGGAGCAAATCGTGCCAGACACAATCCCCCTCTAAGGGAACCTTCATCCGAACCGCGTAGGCTTCTCCGGCGTCAGCGCGACGCTTCGACTCCTCGGGCGGCATATTTCTGAATTCCTTGTCGTAACCAACGAATTGCCCTTTCCCGCGGTCAGCGGCACGCTTCTCGTTGAGCTCGCTCTTGGATGTGAAACTACGGTAGGCGTGACCCGACTCGATGAGTTGATCGACGTAAGTCCTATAGATATCGAGCCGCTCGCTCTGCCGATAGGGACCGTAAGGACCACCCACATCGGGGCCTTCGTCCCACTGGAGACCGACCCAATGAAGGCTCTCCAGAATGGCGGCTTCAGATTCCTTGGTCGAACGAGTTTGGTCGGTATCCTCGATACGCAGCACGAATTGGCCGCCTTGTGACTTGGCGAAAGCGTAGTTGAATAGCGCCTGATACGCGGTCCCCACATGGGGGTCACCGGTGGGCGAGGGCGCAATCCTCACACGGACGGGGCCCTTGGACATCATGCACCTCGGTGTTTGAATGGGAGCGGAAAAACCGCTCTAATGGTTCTTCGTCCGCCACCTATGGCGCAGCCATTGTACGTCAACGCCCGCCTTCGCCACCAGAGTGGCTACGGCGAGGTAAACCTCAAACGTCAACGGGGGACAAATGAAGAGAAGAGAATTCCTTTGGAGCACGTTGGCCGTGGGGCTGACGCCTCGCATCATCGCCACCGGGAAGAGCCGCACCGGCTACGTTTGTGACGACAGGTACTTGAAGCACGAGCTCGGACCTAGGCGAGGTCAGCCACATCCCGAATCGCCAGAGAGACTCGTCAAGATCAACGAAGCCTTGGCCGCTAACGGATTGGACCAAGAGATAGCAAAAATCGAGCTCTTCTCGGAGCCTCTTCCCCAAATCCAACACCACCACACTGAAGAACATGTCGCTTCCGTTCGCCAGATAGCCATAACCGGACCCGTTGCGGAACTTGCAGTGGCAGGCGCACTAGGAGCGGTGGATGCCGTGGCAAAAAGACAAGTCCAAAACGCCTTCTGCGCCATTCGACCGCCGGGACACCATGCGAACAACACGGGACGGGAAGAAGGATTCTGCTTCTACAGCAATGCCGCGATCGCCGCGAAATATGCACAGAAGGCTCATGGTTTCGAAAAAATCCTCATCATCGACTGGGACTACCACCACGGCAACGGCACGCAAAATGCCTTCTATGAGGATCCCACCGTCTTATTTTTTTCGACGCACGACTGGCAGGCCTATCCCGGCACTGGGGATCCTTCGTTGACCGGTTCCGGCGAGGGCCATGGCTTCAATATCAACGTGCATCTCGACTGCGGCGCCAAAGACAAGGACATACTCACATCATGGGACAGAAAACTCCTCCCGGCAGTGAACAAGTTCGAGCCCGATTTCGTCTTGATATCAGCGGGCTTCGATAGCCGGAAGGAGGATCCTCTCGGCTGTTTCGAGGTGGCGGATGACGCCTTCACGCGGATGACCGAGATGGCTATGGACGTCGCCAACACGCACTGCGACGGTCGGATCGTCTCGATGCTGGAGGGTGGATACAATGTGGATGGGCAGGCGAAAGCCGTGGTCGCCCACATGGGCACACTAGTGACCTACACCTAAGAGTATTCAGATTCGGTATCATGGGCCCCTACGAACACCAGGCTTGTCATGTTTGCCCGTGTCTGAGTTCCAAAGAAAGAAGCTCGCGATGCCGGTCGGAGCTCTCCCCCAGCGCGCTCGGCACACGCGTCATTGGATCGACGCTAAGCTGCTCCCGCTTCCAAAACTTGGTTATCTCGCCTTTTCTCGCCCGGTGTCCAACGCTTGATTGAGTCTTAGACTTGCAGCCGCTCGAGTCAAAGGAAACACCACGTTCCTCATTTCAGCTTCGAGTGCAACCTCCCATAGAGCTCAGTGCCGCCATCAGCTTCCCCGCCTCGATAATGAACCTTCCGCCGCCTTTCCGCCCGATTGCTCGAAATCAGAGCCACCTTGGTTCCCAGCAGTCACATTTCAGCAAAGAGGCTTCCCCGTTCAAACCGCGCCCCACGAAATCTTTGCCCTCCACACTAACCCCACACCGGAGGTTTGCACAGTTACTACGGGCTTGCCTCGCGATATACTTGTGCCGCCTCGGCTTGGCCGACCAGGACCACAGCACGAGAGGGTCCCAACAAAATGCCAAAGCTCCTGCGACCTACCTGTATCTCCTTTTCTTCCAATCCTTTGAAAGGGGGCTCGAGAGGATGAGCACGTTCGCAAGCACACGACGGGATTTTTTGAAAGCCATGGGATTCGGCACAGCTTCGAGCATCGTTACGAGCTCGGGGCATGTCGAAGCGACCCCTTCCCCGTTGAGGATCGACCCATCGCCCCAGCACCATCTTTCTCCTTATCTTTATATGCAGTTCATGGAGCCTCTGGGAACCACCGACGGCTCGGTCGCTGCGGCTTGGGACTTCGCCCACGATCGTTGGCGCGAAGACGTCATTGATATCACTAAGAAGCTCGCACCTCCACTCATGCGCTGGGGTGGAGCTTTCATTTCCTACTATAGGTGGAGAGAGGCCGTCGGCCCACGAGACCAACGGAAGCCGATGCTGAACATGTGCTGGGGAGGCATCGACACGAACCAAGTGGGCACCCACGAATTCGTCGATTTCTGTCGACAGACCGGCGCCGACCCGCTCATGTGTGTCAACCTCCTCTCGGACGGCCGCCCTTATTGGCAGAAGACACCCAAGGGCGATATCCGCTCGGCGGATGCCAAAGAGGCTGCCGATTGGGTTCGCTATTGCAATGATCCCGACAGCAAGGAACGAAAAGCCCACGGTGTCAACGAGCCCTACGACATCCTCCTTTGGCAAATCGGAAACGAGACTTCCATGGATTCCAGGAACCGACTGTTCGACTGCGAAACGGCGGCAAAGCACACGGTGCATTTCGCCAAGGCCATGCGCGCAGCGGACCCTCGCATCAAACTCGTCGGTTGGGGTGACAAGGTGTGGGCACGTCGAATGACCGAGCTCGCCGGTGAGCACATCGACTACATCGCTTTCCACCACATGTTTAATCCCGACAGGGACCTTCCCAACTCGCCTCTCAAGGGTATTGATTACCGGAACGATCCCGCTTGGACATGGGAACGGCTCATGAATGCCCAGAAAGTGCACGATGACGCCATCCGCGCCGTGAGGGAAGAAGTGGAGGATTTCCCGATCCCCCTTGCCATGACGGAATGCCACTTTGCCTTGCCCGGGCGCAATCGCTGCGACGTTCTCTCGACCTGGGCCGCGGGTGTCGCCAACGCCCGCATGCTCCATGTCAATGAACGACACGGCGACAGGCTGAAGATCGCCACGGCCGCGGACTTCTGTGGTACCCGCTGGCAGGTCAACGCCGTGATGATCCCCGTACCGGGCGGCAAATCCTTCATGATGCCCGTGGCCTTGGTGATGAGCCTCTACCGTCATCATACGGGTGAGAAGGCCGTCAAAGTCGTCGAGACTCCGGGTGACCTGGACGTCACCGCGAGCCGGACGGGTGATCGATTCTATTTTCATGTCATCAATACGCATCGAAGGCGAGACGTCAAGGTGGAGCTCAACGTGACCGGGACGCAGATCGACTCCGGCCGAGTGTATACCCTTGTCGCTGATCCGGAAGCTGAAGTCATCGAGACCCAGCCCGATGTCGTTGCATTGAGGGAAACCCAGCTCCCTGCCGACGGTCGCTTCACCTTTCCAGCCGCTTCGGTATCTGCCGTGGAACGTCTACTCTTCACTGATAGACGACGACGCCAAAGTCGGTATCGAGTCCACCATGCCCGTGGGTATCGCCTCCGAAACGCCGGGCGAGTGCATCATTGCGGACCTCGTCGACGACGTTCGACTGATCAAAAGCGAGTATGAAATCGGACGGAACGTGCACGCCTGCGGCGTTTTGAACATGGGGCACCAGAAACTTCTCGAAGTCTGCAAACCGGGCGTGCCCGAGATCTCCATTTACACCGAAGTCACCAAGGTCATGATGGGCAAGATCTTCCAAGATATCCCTGAAGCTAATACGATGGTCACAAAATTCATTGCCGGCGTCTGGCCTCCTTCTATATCCCACGATCCCCATCAAGTTCCGAAACCCCTCACACTCATGGAAGAGGGAGGTCCTCACGTTTCCATTATCGCCGGGCAGGTTGACGGCTACGGTGTAGAGCTCGAGAGGACGTTTTTCTTGGGAAACGTGCCCGAGCACACGAAGAAGCCTTTCGTGGTCATGATGGAAGCACGCGCCACCGCCTACGAGATGTCCAAACCGGGGGCCGTGTTGAGCGATATCGATGCCAAAGTAAGGAAGGTCATCTCGGACGCCGGCTACGCCGACAACATCCTTCACCGCACGGGTCACGGATTCGGTATCACGGGTCACGAAGCGCCGTTCGTCGCCCTAGGTGACGACCGGGAGTTGGCACCCGGCATGCTCATCAGTATCGAACCCGGCATTTATATTCCGGGAGTAGGGGGCTTTCGCCACTCGGACACCGTGCTGATTACCGAAGAAGGTCCCGTGTGTTTGACGGAGGCACCGGAAAACCTGGAGGAGCTGACGTTCGGTTAGCGGCCGGGCTCACCGTGGAGAAAGAACTTGTCCACGATGACGTCCCGAGCCAAACGAGGAACACCGAGTAGAACGCGCCCCACGACCCCGAACCACTGGGGCGGCAATGCTTCCATCGCATGGAACCGCCATCCCGTTACCGGCTTCCCATAGGCATTCCAAAGCAAGTCGCGATAAGGAGCGAGAGACTCTCGGGCAAAATTGCCGTTCGCCTCTCGAAGAACTTGCGCGGCAAATAACGCCGACTCCACGGCCGGACGGATGCCTTCGCCACTGAAGTTGTAGCTCAAACCTGCCGCGTCGCCCACGAGCAGCACACGGTCATCGAAAAACGGCCGCGGCGTCACGTGGTGGAGTTTGTAGGCGTGTCCTCGAAAACCCGACTCAGCAAAGTCTCGTCCTAGTGGAGGGATCTTGCCCTTCATCAGCAGCTTCTCGAGAAAGCCTCCAAGATACTTGCGCAGGTGCTTCGGCTGGGTGCGTCCGACCCCCATATTCAGGAAGCGTCCTTTTCGGAAGCACCAGCCGTACCCGCGAATATCATCGAAGAAGGCAATCTCCGGGCAGGAGGGATCGACGCCGTAGGCACCCATTTGGGAAGGTGCCAGCTCGACCTCGAGCTCGAGGGTGGATAAGTTCTTTTCGTTCCGAAGGACAACTCCAAGATGTCGAGCTACCGGGCAATGGTGTCCTCCCGCACCGATCAAGAGCGGGGCAGACCATTCCTCGTTGACAACCACTCGCTCATTTTCCCGGCGTATGGACCGAACGTCGACACCTTGAACAATCTCGGCCTCCGAACGACTCAAGAGATAGTCGTCGAACTCGCTTCGTACGATGCCATAACTGATGGTCCTTCCGTAGTCCGCGCGTGTCTCACGACCATTCAAACGCCAGATGTTGAAGCCGCGAAAATCTTCCAACGTGTGTTGGCGACGATATTCATCTGGATCGATCTCGAGGGCCGTCAAGACCGGTGGCGTGATCCATCCCGCACAGAGCTTCACGCGGGGAAAGCGAGCTTTGTCGACGACGAGCGACTTCCAACCCATGCGGCCCAACTGCCAGGCCGAGGTCGAACCTGCCGGCCCACCACCAACGATGATAGCGTCGTAAGACTTCATCTCGGCACCCTTTTGGGGACAGTCCCCACTGTAATCCTATTTAAGTCAATAGGATAAGTGGGGACTCTCCCCACCTATGCTATGATGTTTCGCGCCATGGAAAAAGACAACGACAAGGAAAGAACAGGTACGGTTCCCGGTCCGGATTTCATTCGGGCCATCATTACGGAAGATCTCAAAAGCGGCAAGCACAACCACATCGCCACCCGGTTCCCGCCTGAGCCCAACGGCTACCTACACATCGGGCATGCGAAGTCGATCTGTTTGAACTTCGGCGTGGCACTCGAAAACAAAGGTACTTGCAACCTTCGCTTCGACGACACCAATCCGACCAAAGAGGAAATGGAGTATGTCGAAGCGATCAAGAGTGACGTTCGTTGGCTCGGATTCGACTGGGGCGATCGGGAATTCTATGCCTCCGACTATTTTGACCAACTCTATGAGTTCGCCGTCCAGCTGGTCAAAGAAGGCAAGGCCTACGTCGACAGCTTGAGCGCGGATGAAATCCGTCAGTATAGAGGGACCCTTACCACGCCGGGCAAGGAAAGCCCTTATCGCAATCGTTCGGCGGAGGAGAATCTGGATCTGCTCGAGAAAATGCGCGCCGGCGAGTTCGAAGAAGGCGCTCACGTGCTCCGCGCCAAGATCGACATGGCCGCCGGCAATCTCAACATGCGCGATCCCACGATCTATCGCATCAAGAAGGCGACCCACCATCGAACCGGTGACAAGTGGTGCATCTATCCCATGTACGACTGGGCCCACGGGCAGTCCGATTCCATCGAGGGGATCACCCATTCTTTGTGCACTCTGGAATTCGAGGATCATCGTCCCCTCTACGACTGGTTCGTCGAAACGCTCCGGCTGGAGAACGTACCTCGTCAGATCGAGTTCGCTCGACTCAATTTGAGCTATACGGTGATGAGCAAGCGCATGCTCTTGAAGCTCGTCGAAGAAGGTCACGTCAACGGATGGGATGACCCCCGCATGCCCACGATAGTCGGCATGAGGCGTCGTGGCTACCCTCCGGCAGCCTTACGTAACTTTGCCGATCGTATCGGTGTGGCGAAGCGTGACAGCACGGTGGATGTTGCACTACTCGAGCACGCGGTCAGGGAAGAGCTCAACCGCCACGCGCCCCGTGTGATGGGTGTGTTGCGTCCTCTCAAAGTCGTTATCGACAACTACCCCGAGGACCAAGAGGAGGAGCTCGACGCCGTCAACAACCCGGAAGATCCCAGCGCAGGAACGCGCAGAGTCCCCTTCTCCAAGGTACTCTACATCGAGCAAGATGATTTCCGCGAGGATCCGCCGAAGAAGTTCTTTCGATTGGCGCCGGGCCGAGAAGTCCGGCTCCGCTACGGCTATTTCATCAAATGCGTGAGCTTCATCAAGGATGACAAGACCGGAGAAGTCGTGGAGCTTCGCTGCACTTACGACCCAGAAACGAGAGGTGGGTCGGCTCCTGACGGAAGAAAGGTCAAAGGAACCCTCCACTGGATCTCGGCGAAACACGCACTGGAGGCCGAGGTGCGCCTTTACGATCGACTCTTCGTCAAAGAAGACCCCTTGAATACTGAGGACGGCAAGACCTTTGTCGACTACATCAATCCCCACTCGCTGGAAATACTGAGCTCTTGTCGCGTGGAATCGAGCCTGAAGAACGCGAAGCCCGAAGAACGCTACCAATTCGAACGGATGGGTTACTTCGCAGTCGATGCCGACACGACAGAAGGCAAACTCGTCTTCAATCGAACCGTGACGTTACGTGACACTTGGGCCAAACTGGAGAAAAAGATGCAGCAAGGCAAGTAGATCGACTTCTCCACAAGAGTGGGCAGAGGTCGGTGGTCAGTAGGCAGTCGGAATTCAGGAACTCAAGAATTCACGAATTCAGGAATCCAAGTTAAAGAAACCTTCGGAATTTGACACCATTGGTTGAGGAACTCTGCCGTTTTGCTCTTCTCTGGGATTTATTTTCGAGTAGGCAGGAGCCTCCCATGACTGCAGGTCGAAGTTTGTTTTCTCTGTTTGCCGCCTGCTTTCGCGGCGGTGCCACAATATCTCGACCATATCACAGTTGAATCTCCTGCCCCTCTCAGAACCGGACACGCGGCTTTCCCACATCCGTGATGTGATGGTACAGGCTGGTGAAGACCAAACCCGGTTCCTTGCGGGCCTTTTCGCTTATCCGCTTCAGGTCTGTTGACACTCGTTTCTCGCTCCTTGCATAGCGTCCGTGTTTCCCCTTTCACGTTCGACTTACCGTGGGGGCCTTCGCTCAGCGGTGATTAGCCGCTTCTTCGCTAGGCCGTTGCAGCTCTCCGGCCCCCATCACTCGCGACGTCGCCCTCCTACGCCCTCTTTTTACATTGGGCGAAGTACTCGGGTGCGTTCTGTAGGTGTTGACCCAAGAGCTCTTGGTTCGTCGCTCGCCTGGTTACTCACCTGTCGTTGTACAGCTCGATGCCGTCTTAGACCCCGGGGTGTCGGTTTCGTGCTCGTCTTTATCGCACTCACCGCTTGGCCTGCGCCCATCAAGAGAGGATTGGCACCTTCCCAATCTTCACAAGTTCTCGGGGCTTCGTCTCAGATTCAGGGCTTCACCCTTCACCTCGCTGTTCTCGCTTGTCCTCCTTCCAGCTTTCGCTTTCAGTTGTTACACTACTGAGCGGCTGACTGGGCCTTACTCAGGAGGGCTTGTCCGTCTTCCGTGGATTCCCTCTCGACAGGCGACCATTGCCAGGTCACCCCTGAATTCATGAATTCTTGAATTCATGATTTCTTGAATTCTCCCTAGATCGCCTGCTGCAAGCTAGCCTAGTTTGTAAGATACAAATACAAATTCGCCGAGACGCTTTGCCCCGCCGTGTTGTAAAAGAAAATCCGATACCGCGGGAACGCAATCGACAGAGAGACTCCACTTTCACTGAAGAACTCAGAAAGCGGAGAGACCTCCGCAATCACTTCCAAGGGCAGCTGGACCACACCTTCCGTGAGAGCTTGAAGAATCGGTTCTTCCTCGGGAACGAGAATAGCCCCAACGGAACCGCTCTGAGTAATGCTGCCCTTCATTTGACCTTGCAGGCTCATGACCACAGAGGTGAAGCCCGCCGTATCAACAGTACCCGCTTCAACCCACTGAGGTGGTTCCTGACGTCCCGCCGTCGAAACCACCACGTCGTTGACGCGCACCACACTAGCGTGCTGGATCGTGCCCGAAACAGAGACGCTTCCCGTGACCGGATGAGGAGTCTCCAGATTGACCACGAACGCCCTCATCAATTCTTGGGCGCCGACAGCACTCGTCGTCGGTGCGATGGCGTACAGAAGCAGGCCCACCGACACGAGAACAACAGCCGTAAACGTCTTCTTGGACATCATCGGCCTCCTATTGGTAATTCCTCAGCCATTGAGAGAAAATCCCCGCCATCATAAGTCCAGAGGAGGAAGCTATGCGAAACCGTTGGGTCCAGTTGCTGTTGTTGTCGTTTGTGGCGATCCTTTTGGCCTCTTCCGGCACCGCTATCGCTGCACAAGAAGAAGATACAGAGGAAGACAAGACATTCGCGCAGCTCGAGTACCGACACATAGGGCCTGTTGGCAACCGAGTCAGTGCGGTCGTCGGCGTACCAGGCGATCCCAACATCTATTACTTCGGATCGGCATCCGGTGGAGCCTTCAAGACCACAGATGGAGGTGTCCACTGGAAGCCGATTTTTGACGATCAACCGGTGGCCTCCATCGGCTCAATGGCTATTGCACCTTCTGATCCTAACGTCGTTTGGGTGGGCACGGGAGAGGCCAAGATCAGGAGCAACATCTCGGTCGGTGCCGGCATCTACAAATCGACGGACGCCGGTAAGAATTGGAAATTGACGGGCCTGGAAAAAACCGGCCGGATAGGACGGATCGTCATCCACCCCGACAATCCCGATATCGTTCTCGCCGCAGCCCTTGGCCATTGCTATGGCCCTCAGGAGGAGCGTGGCGTCTATCGGACAGCCGACGGTGGCGAGACGTGGGACCGGGTCCTCTTTGTGGACGAGAACACAGGCGCTTCCGATCTGGTCATGGACCCGAACAACCCGCGCATCCTCTTCGCCGGAACGTGGCAGATGCAAATCTGGACCTGGGGGCGGCAAAGCGGAGGTCCGGGCAGTGGGCTCTACAAATCAACCGACGGAGGTCTGAGCTGGAAGAAACTTACTGAAAAGGGCTTACCTAAACCCCCTTGGGGCAAGGTGGCCCTCGCCATGACGCCCCGTGACTCGAACCGCATCTACGCTCTCATCGAAACGAACGTCCATGGAGATTTCGACGAACTGGACGAGCACCAGGGCGTGTTATGGCGATCGGACGACGGCGGCAACTCATGGAAGCTCATCAACAGCGACCACACGCTCGTGCAGCGACCTCATTACTACAGCCGGCTCGTTGCAGCTCCGGATGACGCCAACGAAGTCCACTTCATGGCCATGCGTCACACCACATCTCTGGACGGTGGCGTCACCATCTTTCAAAACGACGCCGGCGGTGACAACCACGACATGTGGATCGATCCCCTGATCCCCGACCGGATGGTGGTCGGCAACGATGGGGGTATCCACATCTCGACGACACGCGGAGAAAGCTGGTTGCGTCCACGAATACCGACGGCCCAGATGTACCACGTCTACACGGACAACCAGATCCCCTACTTCGTTTTCGGCAACCGACAAGACGGTCCCTCGTTTCGAGGACCCAGCAACACACTCGAGTCGGGCGATATTCCCATTGGCGCCTGGCATTCGGTGGGCGGCTGCGAGTCCGGCTTCGCCATTCCCGATCCTGTCGAGAACAACATCGTATGGTCAGGCTGCTACGAGGGCATCCTCTCGCGCTATGACCACTCGACCGGTCATAGCCGCACTGTTTCGGTATGGCCGGACAATCCTGAAGGCTGGCCCGCCGGGGAATTGAAATACCGGTTTCAATGGACCTTCCCCGTTGTCATCTCACCTCATGATCACAATCGAGTTTATGCGGGAAGCCAGCACGTCCACAAAACGACGGACGGCGGTCATAGCTGGGAAGTGATCAGCCCCGATCTGACGACAAACGACAAAGAGAAGCAGCAAAAAACGGGCGGGCTCACCCCCGACGACGCCAGCCCAACCTACGCTTGCGTCTTGTTCGCCATCGCCGAGTCGCCTCTCGAGGAAGGAGTGATTTGGACGGGCAGCAATGACGGGATCATTCACATTACGCGCGACGGCGGCGCCAGCTGGGAAAACGTGACAGAGAACATTCCCAATCTTCCTCCGCTCGGAACGGTGAGCAACATCGAGGCCTCGCGCTACGCGGCAGGTACAGCCTACATCACCCTCGACTACCATCAAGTGAACAATACCGACCCCTACATCTATAAGACGGCGGATTACGGCAAGACATGGAAGCTGATCAGTTCCGGGATACCCAAAGGCACCCATAGCTACACCCACTGCGTTCGTGAGGACCCAGTACGCCAAGGGTTGCTCTATGCCGGTACCGAGAACGCGCTCTACGTATCCTTCGACGACGGAAGTGCATGGCAGCCTCTTCAAAACAACTTGCCACAGGTCCCCGTGCACTGGATTACTATCCAAGAGCATTTCAACGATTTGGTATTGGGAACCTACGGCCGTGGATTCTGGATCCTAGATGACATCACACCGCTCCAGAACTTCTCAAAAGAAATCCAGGAGTCCGACGTCACCTTGTTTCCTCCGCGCGCCGCCTACCGCTTCCGCAACAAAGAGTCCCATGTCAGCCAGCCCGAGGATTTTGGTGCCGGGAAGAACCCTACCTACGGCGCGCCCATCAACTACTACTTGAAAGAAGTTCCCGAAGAACAAGAGATCCGACTCCAGATCCTCGATGCCAAGGGCGTTGTCGTCCGGACCTACACGGAGAAACCTGAAGAGGCGGACTCGCGTGAGCGTGGAGGCCCGAAACCCAAACCTCTCCCGAAGAAGGCGGGGATCAATCGCTTCTATTGGGATCTCCGATACGACCGTACCGAAGCTCCGAAGCTCAGAACCAAGCCCGTGGAGCATTCTCACGTGAAAATACCGGACGAGGGTTGGCGTCCTCTCGGGGAAGGCCGGCGCCTTGCCGTCCTCGCCGCACCTGGAACTTACGGGGTCAAGCTGAGTGTCGGCGAAAAAGAGTTCACGCAGAACATCACCGTGAGAAAAGACCCCAGTTCCACGGGTACCGAGCAACAGGTCATCGATCAAGTCGGCACGCTACTCGAGATCCGCAACCATATCAACAATGTCGTCGGTATGATCAATGAAATCGAGTGGACGCGAAAGCAACTCTACGACCTCGACGAAATGCTCGAAGACCAGGATGATGCGAAGGAAATTCTCGAGGCCGGAAAAGCCCTGGACGAGAAGCTCATGGAACTGGAGAACCGATTCTTTGATCTCAGGCTTTCCGGTGCCCGCCAGGATACTCTCTGGTGGCCACGAAGGCTCTACGCCAAGCTCGCCAGTCTTGCGGGATACATCGGCAGCAGCGACTTTCCTCCGACAGCCCAACAAATGGACGTACTCGAGCAATACCGTCAGCAAATCGATGCATCTCAGAGCCAGTTCCAGGCCATCAAGGATGAGGAGATCGCCGCCTTCACCCAATTGCTGAAGGACAAAGGCATCGGGGGCATCGTCTCCGTACGGGATTGATGTTGACGTGAAAGTTAGGCCGCTCAGATCCCATGGTTGAGATCTGGACTAATGGGATCTGAGGGGTCTGACCGGATGGGTCCTCTCTTGTCCGAACTTCCGAGAGTCAATCACCGTATCGCCTTCGCAGAAACGGACTCGAACGCACCATAAGCAACGCTCGTTCGAAGAGACACACCCACTCCTCCAACTCGGCTGCTGACTCGTCCTCCGGAGACCGGTACGATTTCGAGGAACCTTCTCTCGATTCCACCGCAACACCTTTTCGATAGCTGGTCAAAGTTTGGTCTCCGAATCGCGCGACTTCAAAGAAATCTTCGGTCAGAAAAACCACAACCGGAACCCGCATTGCACCCATGATGCGCAGCTCGTCACGAAGGAGCGGATCCAAATCTCGGTCGATGACACGCATCCGTACCTCGTCGCTCGAGGCATCGACGATCTGTTTGATCATTGGACCCTGACGAGCACAGTCCCCGCACCATGCTCCACTGACCAGCAAAACGTTCAGAGCTCGCGAGTGACCGCTCAGCCGCTGCATCTGCTCATCGGTCAACCTCGGCCCCCTTTCCGAACGATCACGCCATCGCTTCGCATGAGCAGGCGATGAATCGGCCAGGTACCGCCCGTACTCCGAAGCTTTGTCGAAACAGCTCCGCCAGAAAGAGCTGCGAACGTCGAAATAGGCTGGATTTCTTGTCATCAAGACCTATTCTATCTGCAAATAGGGGCCGGATGAAGAAGCCCATGGATGGTGGGGACTTCGGGGCCGCTGTCTCCCATCAAGAACCCGAGGACTCGTTTGTCCAAAGAGCCCCGACTCTGAGATAATTGCCGCTTATGCTCAGATGCCTGTACTCCTCCTGTATCGGACGAGTTGCAGATCTTACTGAAATCGTTGCCAGCCCCAAGGCGGTTCCCCCTAGCCACCTGTGGAAAATCCATAGGGGAAAGGAGTAGAGATGTCGAAATACGTCTATTTTTTCGGTGGCGGTAAGGCCGACGGTAATAAGGACATGAAAGACACCCTGGGTGGAAAGGGTGCAGGACTCGCAGAGATGACCAACGCGGGACTGCCCGTTCCTCCGGGTTTCACCCTTTCGACGGAAGCCTGCCACATTTATTCGGAGAAGGGCTCGCTCACCAAGGCGATCGAGGACGAGTTCGATGCCGCCCTCGCCCAACTGGAGTCGCTGGTGGGCCAAAAGCTCGGCGACCCGAAAAACCCGCTGTTGCTCTCGGTTCGAAGCGGCGCCAAGTTCTCCATGCCCGGCATGATGGATACGGTCTTGAACCTGGGGATGAACGACACGTCGGTGGTCGGGCTCGGTAAAGCGGCCGGTGAGCGTTTCGCCTGCGACAGCTACCGGCGCTTCCTCCAGATGTTCGGCGACGTGGTTCTCGAAGTCGGAAAGCCTCTCTTTGAGAAGGTTCTCGACGAGATCAAAGAAGCCAAGGGTGCGAAGTCGGACACCGACCTCAGCGCGGAAGATCTCAAAGAGGTTGTAAAGCGCTTCAAGGCGCTGGTCAAGGACAAAACCGGCAAGGACTTCCCCATGGATGCGCGCGAACAGCTTCGCATGTCGCGAGACGCGGTCTTCCAGAGCTGGGACAACCCCCGCGCCATCGAATACCGCCGTATCTATCACATCTCCCACGACCTGGGAACGGCCGTCAACGTCCAGAAAATGGTGTTCGGCAATCTGGGCGACAAGTCGGCGACGGGCGTGGGTTTCACCCGCGACCCCGGCTCCGGCGCCAAGGAGTTCTTCGGTGAGTTTTTGATGAACGCTCAGGGCGAGGACGTGGTCGCCGGTATCCGGACACCGATGCTGATCGTCGATATGGAAAAAGAGCTCCCCGATGCCTACAAAGAGCTCCGTGACATCACCGATCGGCTGGAACACCACTATAAGGACGTTCAGGACTTCGAGTTCACCGTCGAGGAAGGCCACCTCTACATGCTCCAAACCCGGAGCGGAAAACGCACCGGATTGGCCGCCGTCAAGATCGCGACCGATATGGTGGAAGAAGGCATCATCACGCCGAGGGAAGCCTTGAAGCTGGTCGAGCCGGAAGCCCTCGAGCAGCTCCTCCATCCGATTTTCGATCCCGCCGAACGGCGAAAGTACGAAACCGTCGCCAAGGGGATCCCCGCTTCACCGGGAGCCGCCTGCGGCGAGGTGGTCTTCGAGGCCGATGATGCGGTGGCCTGGACCCAAAAAGGAAAACGGGTGCTCTTGGTTCGAATGGAGACCTCACCGGACGACGTGCACGGCATGAAGGTTTCTCAGGGCATCTTGACCGCCACCGGCGGACGGACTTCCCATGCGGCCGTCGTTGGCCGGCAGATGGGCAAGCCGGCCGTCGTGGGCTGCGGCGCCATCAAAATCGACATGAAGGCCAAGACCTTCGAGGTCGGTGGCAAGGTCGTCAAGGAAGGCGACACCGTTTCCATCGACGGAACCCTTGGAGAGGTCGTTCTGGCCGAGGTTCCCACGGCACCTTCCGAGGTGATCCAGGTGGTGCAAGGGAAGATGAAGCCGGAAGAGTCCGATATGTACCAGAGGGTATCGCGGCTCCTCGAGTGGGCCGACAAGGAGCGACGTTTGGGAGTGCGCACCAATGCGGACGATCCGAAAGACGCCTCCATCGCGGTCGCCTTCGGTGCCGAAGGCATCGGCCTTTGCCGCACCGAGCACATGTTCTTTGCGGAGGATCGCCTGCCGCTGATGCAGAAAGACCATCCTGGCATCCACCGACGAAGACCGGCAACCGTACCTCGATCAGCTGGCACCGATGCAGAAAGAGGATTTCGTGGGTCTCTTCCGGGTGATGAGCGGCATGGCGGTGACGATTCGCACCTTGGATCCGCCGCTTCATGAGTTCCTCCCCAAGCGAGAGGACCTGATGACGGAAATTGCTACGCTCGAGGCCACGGGTGCCGCAAAGAACAAGGATCGCCTCGCCACGCAAAAAACGCTCCTGGCCAGGGTCGAGCAGCTCCATGAGTTCAATCCTATGCTCGGACATCGGGGCTGCCGTCTCGGCATCACCTACCAGGCCTTGACCGAGATGCAGGCACGGGCCATTTTCGAAGCGGCCTGCCAGGTCGCCAAGGAAGGCAAAAAGCCGATGCCCGAGGTCATGATCCCGCTCGTGGGTATCGACAAGGAGCTCATCGCGCAACACGCCATCGTCGAGAGGATCGCGCAGGAGGTCATCAAGAGGGAAGGCGTCGAGATCGAGTACAAAATCGGTACGATGATCGAAGTTCCCCGCGGGGCCCTGACCGCCGGTGAAATTGCGAAGACGGCGGAGTTCTTCTCCTTCGGCACCAACGATTTGACCCAGATGACCTTCGGCTTCTCGCGCGACGACGTGGGCAAGTTCCTACCCGCCTACATCGAGCAAGGCATCCTCGAACGAGATCCCTTCGACAGTATCGATGTGAAGGGTGTGGGACAGCTCGTCGCAGTTGGCCACCGAGAACGGGCGCAAGACACGTCCGGACCTCAAGGTCGGCATCTGCGGCGAGCACGGTGGCGACCCCGACTCGATTCGGTTCTTCCACAAGGTCGGGTCTGAACTACGTGAGCGCCTCGCCTTACCAGGTGCCCATCGCCCGATTGGCGGCCGCAAGGGCAGCCATGGAAGAGAAGGAGCCGTCGGTGGGGGATTAGTTAGCGGAGTAGTAAGGTAGTGACCAGTTACCGGTGACCAGTAACCGGGTACCCAGTTATCAGTCACTGCTTATAGCAGGGCGGGTGGCCTAAGGTCGCCCGCCCTTTTTGTGTTAGTGGGAGATTTAGTTTTAGTACACCTCGGCCACCGACCAGCGGCCTGTGTCGTCAGGGTAGGTATTCGAGGATGCGTCTCGAATTCGGGCCGCACCGTTGACGAGCTTGACCGACCCATTCAAATTGCACTCCGCGGCGAGTTGGGTCAAGTCTGCGGCCTGTTCTCTCATGTCCAGACTAAAGTACATCTTCTCGAAGCTCATTCCAGGTTGGAACCTAACCGACAGGATCACGGTCTTTTCTTCCTGCGTAGAGGGGAGACTCAACAGATACCCGCCGTACGCCATTCCGGACCTCGGATCCTCAGCCCGAAAGCAAAGACGATAGGGCGAAGCCTCGACTTCCCAATCGTCTGTGCTACCGAGCGAAAAGGACGCGACTGGTTCGCCATCCACCCACATCTCGGCTAAGCTCTTACTCCCGATACGCCATGAAACAAAGCCGACGGGAGCCCAACTCGAATCGGCTCGCTCTCCCACTGCAAACGCCCCATCCTTGTTTCCAAGGACAGGACACGGACCCGGTGAACGCTCGCCAGCAAAGTGCGTCCACCGTGTTCATCCAAAGCGAAGCTCCTGGTGCCTGCGCTCCGCAACGGAGTCCGGACGGGGATACGATAGTCCCCGTCGTACTCGAGCTTTAAAGCAGCCAGGTGAGGCCAGTCTCCAAAGGAGGGGCCTTCGTAGCGCTGTTGCTGGGCAGCGAATCGGTCGCCGTAGAGGACGATAGTGGACCCGTCTGGGACGAAAAGCTTCACATCCATGACCGCCGGCGCCGCACGAGGCAGGTCTTCGTAAGATAAGGGGAGAGCCCACCACTGTCGGTATCGCCGCGGGTCGCGCCCTCCGGCGGTCGTGGATTCGCCGAAGGGTGGCATCGCGGGTACGAGCAGGGAGCCCGCATATCGACGTCCATTCACTTCGAGCTCGGCTCGGTGCAAAGCGCCTTCCGGTGCGTGGATGTCGAAAACGAGAAAGAGCTCGACCGCGTTGCGCAGTCGGGCCAGCGCTTCCGCGGAAAGCAGGATCTCCTGCTCGATGCCTCGGATGTCGCCACCCAGTTCGGTTTTGACTTGATGCCACGAACGGTCCCGCGCCATATGGACAATGACCACCAGAGTCAGGGACACCCAAGCAAGGAACAGCCCCAAACGGTGTTTCCCGCGAGGAAGAACGATATGCGCAGCATAGAACGGTACAATGACGAGCGCCAGAACCGCAAGAATATCGAGGGCTCGGGCAACATCCGGCAAGGGGTTCAAGACGAACGGCCGAAGAGACAGGAACACCAGGCCCGCCACGGCCATCCCTCCGAGGACAACCACCCTTTTCCTCTCCGGCGCGTGAGCGCGGTGCAGCCTAGCAGGAAGCCAGCCGAGAAATCCCCCTGCGACGGCGATGAGGATCAGCATGGCCGGCTGGTTGTATCGAGCAAGAGTCACACCGAGGGTGCCGACCAGTGCGACGCTCACGGGAACGAAGAAGACCCCGTAGACGTAAGCACGCCCGGCGGCAAGCGTGACGATTCCCGCAATTGCCAAAACCACAATGGTCTTCTGGAATGAGGATTGAACACTCCGATGGAACGGGTAGTCCCATTGGTAGTCGTTAGCAGGGCGGGCGTGAAGTCTGTATGCGTTCTCCGCAAGCTGGAGCACGGATTCGCCGAAGCGAGATGCGACATACCGTGCAGTGAAGGCATACTGCCGGACCCGCGAGCTGGACAGCTCGGGATCGTCCGCCGCCTCGGCCTGCATCGTCTGATAGAAGGGATAGTTGCTCAACTGATAGGGACCGAGCCAGCCGTCAGTCTCTAAGAACATCCAGAAGCCGTAGGGATAGCGTTGCTGGGCGGGAAAGGTCCAGAAGCCGAAGCTCTCTACTTCCTGAAGATCCTCACCAACGGTCTCCACAACGATTCCCCACAAAACGATGAAAGGCAGGCACGAGATCACCAGGGCGACGACTAGCCGCCGATGTTCCCGGCAAAGGAGCCACCACGGAGCCGAGGCGAGGAGTGCCGCTCCCAACAGAACCGGAAAGTAGCTCATGAGCTGGGCACGGATGAAGAACCCCGCGCCGAGTCCGAGTCCGGCGAGAAACATCCATCCCACGCTCGATCGCTCCACGGCTTTGACGAAAAAAAACGCCGACCAAACAAAGAGACAACCGATCACGGGCTCCGGGAATATACGTCCCGTCTGCACCGAAAAACTCGGATAAACGGCGGCAGCGGTCAGGGCGACTAAGCCCCCGGCAAAGGATCTCGACAGTCTTCGAGCCAACAGGAAACAACCGAACATGCCGAGACAGTTGATGATCGCCAGGACGTTTCGAAAAAAAGGGATGTCATGCGGGCGGATGAGATCGAAGGTGGCATAGACCAGGCCCACGCCGACGAAGTAGAGGTACCCGCGAATGGAATCGAGAACCTCCATCCAGGAGGTGCCCTCCCAAATCGCGGCCACCGCTTGCTGCAATTTCTGCCCGACGATGTAGTACGCGCCCGGATCACCGAAGAGAATGGGTTGGGGGTAGTTCCTCAGAAAATTGATCTGAATGACGAGACCCGACAGGAGCACAACCGAAACGATGGCGAGTCTCCATGTTGTCGGCCAAGAGCGGTATCCCGAGGGCCCGGCCGCATCCGTCCTCGCCTCGGATTTCATCGCCCGCGGAGGATAACATATTCTCGAACCTCTCAAGAAGCGTTCGGCCCGGCGCGGGCGAAAGACGCTATCCGCTTACGGCCTCTTCCGCTGGGAGAGCAGCCAGGGAATTAGCTCTTTCTCGTTGTAGGCACGGTCCCAGGCGTTGTGGCCAACACCGGGGTACTCGGTGTACTTGACGTTCCCGCCCACGGATTGGAGGGCTTCATGGAGCTTGCGAGATTCGCTGACGGAGACCGACCGATCGGCATCGCCGTGAAACGCCCAGACGGGAATGTGGGAGATTTTTGCCGCGGTCTCTCGGTAAGGATCCTCTGGAGCACGCGCTGCTGGATGCCAATCCGGAGCCGGAAAACGACGGTCCATGACACCGCCACAAACCGGCACTAACGCTGCAAACTTCTCTGGAAACTTGTAGCCGAACGCCCAGGCACCAAAACCTCCCATGGAAAGACCGGTCAGATAAAGTCGGTCGGGGTCTCCGTTGAGCTCCCTCATGGACTGCTCGAGAACTTTGAAGGTCTGCGCTTCCATGGCAGGCTCGCCCCACCAAGTACTTCGTCGGCACTGAGGCATCACCACGACGGCCGGGAAATCCGGCGTTTGCTGAACCACCTCGGGCAATCCCTCCTCGGTTTGGCGTGTCCCATCGGCTCCTCGCTTACCGGCGCCATGGAGAAACAAGATGACCGGCCACTTCTTGTCGGGGTTCCAATGGCTCGGGGCGTAGACTTGGTATTTGTACGAAACACCGTCGACTTCAACGGCTCGATGAAGAAAGCCTATTGTTGGAGCCGCTGATTGCGACTGGAGACAAAGAAGGATAGCAACGAGTAGAAACAAGCGGCTGCAAATTCGAATTCATCCGCGAAGAGAATACCCTATGGAGGAAAAGCGACTATAGCCTGCAGTACAGGCAAATTCTCGACTGGCCGCCTCCGCCGTTGGGTCTGCTTCCGGGGTCAACGTCAGAGGCGAGCCCTCGCCGTAGCTTCAGCGAAGGCGGGCTTGACTGCCCACAAAAAAGGCGAGCAACCCGGAGGTGCTCGCCTTTTATTGAGGGAAAACTAGCCCTGCTGTAGCTGTGTCGGTGTTATGACTGAGCCATACTTATCCTTCAGGGCCTGCAAGCCGCGCGCTGTGCTTTCAGAAGGTCGAAGAACTTAGGCGGGACATTGTCCTCCTTGCCATAGGCTTCGATTTGTAGATCGATGCGGCCGAGGATATTGTCCGCATAGAGAGAAAACTGCTTCTCGTACAGATCTTCGGGATAGTCCTTGTCGATCTTTTCCTTGAACAGCTTCTTGAGATCGTCGTATTTGGGTATGTAGCCGATGGGCGTCTCGATGGCGTCGATCTCGTCCATGGGCTCTTCTCTCCAGCCAAGCCATCCAAGCCTTGACATCTCTTTTCTCTCCCAGCAGTTTCGTCGAGTTTCTCCGCCTCTGGCTTCGTCGGTCAGGAAGTAGTTGAGCCCCGCCAGAATCGGCCGTTTGTCATCGGCAATCTTCTTGCTGTTGAAGAACACGAACTGGGCGTCCATGTAGTCACCCAACGAGCCGGGAGTAAAGGGAGCGTTGGCCCAAGGCTGGCGCCGCACACCCGTGACGCCGACCTCGGTCGCCGTGGCCGCGGACACGATGCAGGCACCGATGACCACTCCGTAGTCAGGCGTCTTGGCGACGAAGACGGGAGGCATGGTATCGCTGTCTCGGCCGCTGTATGTGAAGATGCGCGTATCGACGCCTGCGGGGTTCTCGTTTTCAGCGGAATAGTTCCCCAAGGCGCGGTTGGACAATGTGCACCGGGAGTTGGGGTGAGACATGGGGATCTCTTTGCCCTGGTCATCCTTCATGCCGGCTTCCCACGGTCCTTGAAAATTGAAACCCTTTGTCGGTGGCGGGTCTTCATTATTACCGGTCCACTGAGGCACCTGGTTCTCGTCAATCAATACGTTCGACCAGATGACTTCGGTACCCGGTTTGCGAAGGCACTCCATGAGCATGGGGTCGCCATCCCAGTTGACGTCTGCGACGATACCGAAGATACCGGCTTCCGGATTGATCGACCGAACCGTGCCATCGTCGGCGATCCACATCTGCGCCAAATCGTCACCCACGAAGTGGTCGCCGGCCATGGCGGTCGTGGTCTTGCCGCATCCGCTGGGAGCGGCTCCAACCATCCACGTGATCCGGCCGCCGGGGCCCCCGATACCGGTGATGAACATGTGCTCGGAGAGCTGCTCACCTCTGCAGCTCGTAAACAGCACGATCCACCGAGAAGCGATGGTTGCCCTTCTTCATCAGGAGGGTGTTGCCCGCATAGGTGCAATTGAAGCTGTAGGTCGTCAGATGAGAGCGATCCATGAAGACCCGGGCGTTGGGAAGATCTTCCGCTCGGTTCTGACCTTCGCTGTGAAGGTTGCAGTAGAAGTGACCCAACTTTTTCACTTCCCCGTCGATGGCATCATAGACGTTGCGATAGAGAATGTCGGCGCTGTGCATGACGTAGGTGGAGCTGGTGATCTCAACCGCCGGGTTGGAGGCGGGTGCACCCACGGGCCCACGCACGTAAAAGCCGACCATCATCCTCTTGCCCTTCATGATGCCGCCCATGATGTTACGCACCTCCTCGAGGGCTTCAGCGCGCAGCTTCTTCTTGGCAAGAGAACTGACCTCTTCGCCTTCGTTGTAGATGTAGAAGGTCCGATCCACGATTCGACCTTGTTCCTCCTTGAGGTCGAAATGAATCGTATGCCCGTCCATGGGCAACTTTGCTTCTTCCTTCTTTTCGAGCGAATACTCTCGAATGAATTTCCGGTCTTTGTCGGAACCCGTATTGATGAAGAGACTGTCCGGCTCGCAGAGAACGATGGAGTTGGCGATCTTTTTCAAGATATCCGGATTCTTTATCCGGCTGAGCTTGTCCAGGTTTGCCTGATCCGCCTTCTTTGCGATGACTTCTTGGGCTGCTTCCGCTGTTGTGATACCTCCCAATTCGGTAATGATGTCGATGCAATCTTTAATGAGTTTCATCTCCTGTTTCCCCCTTGTTCCGCTGGCAACGCAGCCGATTAACCATCGTTTCGAATCGGGTAGTTTAACATGAAGCACGTTCTTAAGAAACGCGGTGCCGGTCGAACGGAGTCCCTCGCGCCACGACCGCCCCCTTCCCCCTGAAGCAAGGGACCGATGCGCAGAAACCCTGACTCGGGTTATATTTGAGCGGTTTCGCCTAGGAGGAAATTGTGAACGAGGAGTGGTTCAAGGACATTGCAGTCGAAAGCGGCACCAAGCTCGTGCTCTTGGTCATGGACGGATTGGGCGGGCTTCCCTATCCGGGAAAGGGCCGCACCGAATTAGAAGCGGCCCGGACCCCGAACCTCGACCGACTAGCCCGGCGCTCGGAGTGCGGCTTACTCGACCCCGTATACCCCGGGATATCGCCCGGTAGCGGCCCCGGCCACCTGGCTCTCTTCGGCTACGATCCGCTCCGATACGATATTGGACGAGGTGTGATCTCGGCTTTAGGCATCGGCTTCGACCTCGAGACAGGTGACATCGCAGCTCGATGCAACTTTGCTACCGTCGATGCAAAGGGCATCGTCATCGACCGGGCGGGGGAGCGAATCCCCACGGAACTGTGCCGTCGTCTTTGCAGGAAAATCTCTGACGCGATCCCGTCTCTCGATGGTGTGCAGATCTTCCTTCTGCCGGAAAAATCTTTTCGGGCGTGTTTGGTGCTGAGAGGAGAAGGTTTGAGCGGCTCCGTATGCAATACCGATCCTCTGAGGGAGGGCTACCCGGTCCTCGAAGCCAGGCCGAAAGCCCCCGAAGCAGAGAAAACAGCGCGCATCGTTTCTCGGTATCTGACCCAAGCCTACAAGATTCTAGGAGATGAGAAGCCGGCTAACTCGATCCTCTTGAGGGGCTTCGACACTCACAGGGCCATACCGTCGATGAAAGACCTCTATCGATTGAATCCGCTCGGTCTTGCCTCGTATCCCGCCTACAAAGGGATCGCCCGGTTGGTGGGGATGGAGGTGCATCCGACCTGTGACAGCTACGAACAGCAGCTCGACGCACTGCAACATTGGTGGCCCGAGCACGACTACTTTTTCTTCCATACCAAGGACACCGACGAACGCGGTGAAGACGGTGATTTCGACGCCAAGGTTGCGGCTATTGAGAACGTGGACGACATGCTACCCCGAATTCTGGACTTACACCCAGACGTTCTCGCCGTCACGGGCGATCATTCGACGCCGGTCCTTTTGAGAGCCCATAGCTGGCACCCCGTACCCGTCCTGCTACACTCGCCATACAGTCGTTCCGGCACCACAGTTCAGTTCGACGAGAATACTTGTGCCGCCGGGGCTCTAGGGCGCCTACCCGCAAAGACGCTTTTGCCTCAAATGTTGGCTCATGGACTTCGTCTCAAAAGGTGGGGCGCTTGAACCGATGCTCAGAAGCGATCCTGCCATCGAGACAGGCGAAATTGCGGCAGTCCGCCCTAGATAGTTCTCTTTTGTCACAAACTGCCGACCCCGTGGCCGCACTCTTTTTGTTTTCCAACCGAGGCTCGTGATACTCTGCCACTCGCGTTAGTGTCTCGACTCGCTGCGAGACGAGCTGGGAACGAGCCACACAGGGTACGAACGCAGACGCTGGTTAGAGACGTGTTGACCTGATTCCTTGCTGTGCGATGATTGTCTCATGTAACCCCATATCGCACACACTTCAAGAAATCGCCCTATTCGAAGTGCGTCGGAACGACTTTCAAAGCCTCTCTGGTCCTCGTGGGAACGGGACTGCTCTTCGGCCACAGGCAGCGGGAGTCGACCGATGACTATCGGTGTCGGTACCGTCCAATGGCGCATCATGGCGCGGCTGCTGCCCTTGCTCGCGTTGATTTTCACGGGTTCTCTAGTCTGGCTCGGAATTCACCTGACAAATGTCTTGAACACGTTGAACCTCGAGCTTGCCCGCCGTTCGAATGAGGCCGTCGTTTTTGCCGTAGAGGCGGCAATGCTGACCGAGAGTGAGCACGGTGTGTGGGACAGATTGGCCGAACAGATTCCGCACCACGAATCAACCCAGATAGAAGTCATCAACACCCGGGGTCAAGTGCTCCTATCAACCGAGCCCGATGTGAGCCGGAGCCCACCGGAGATCGATCAACCGCCGTGTAATGCCTGCCACGAAAACGGGGCTTTACACACGAGTGTTGAAAGCACATTCTACCGGGGGCCCGAAGGCCTGAGGTTTCAGGTTTTCGCTGCGCCTCTTGCCAACTCAAAGGAATGTCAGACCTGTCACCACGAGGAGGGGCAGAAGCTCGGCATGGTCCTCGTACGCCAGAGTCAGCAGGCGAGCCGTGACCAGGTCCGATCCGTCGTAATCGCTTTAGCGGCCGTGGGCGGAATCGTCCTTTTGTCCACGATGCTGACGATTCGAGTGCTGTTGGGCCGTTACCTCAATCGTCCGCTCAAAAGACTCGTCGCCGGTGCTCGGGCAATCGGCTCAGGTGATCTGCAACACACCATCGAACTGCCCGAACATACCGAATTGGCGGTTCTGGCGGACACACTCAATCAGTCGACCGCACGCCTTTCGAGTGCGCAGAACGAGCTCTTGGAAAACGAGCGGTTGGCCGCCATTGGCCAAACGGTAGCCGGCCTCTCTCACACGCTCAAGAACGTGCTCAACGGCCTTCGCGCAGGCCAGTACGTACTCGACCGAGCCGTGGACAAAGGCGACGAGGAGAAACTACGTAAGGGTCTGCGCGTGACCAAGAGCAGTGTCCGAAGGGTCGAAAGGCTCATCTTCGATATGTTGTACTACGCTAAGGAACGCGTCCCGAGACGTGAGCCCGTCGATCCGAATGATGTAATCGAAGAGGTCATCGACGAGCTAAAAGACATGGCTGAAGGTCTGGGCGTAGCATTACGAGCCGAAACAGATGAGAATATCGGCCTGGTGGCACTCGACCGCACCGGGATCTACCGGGCTCTCGTCGATCTCGTCACCAACGCACTCGACGCTTGCACGGAAACGGAGTCGGGCGATCTGGTCATGCTGAGAAGCCGAGCTACGCCGGATGAAGTCGTTCTCACTGTGGAAGATAACGGGATCGGTATGTCCGAAGAGGTGCTGTCGAATTTGTATACCCGCTTTTTCTCCACCAAGGCGGCGGGAGGCACTGGATTAGGCCTACATGTCGTCAAGAAGATCGCTGAAGAACACGGGGGTACCGTCAGGGTCGATTCTTCGCCCGGCAAGGGCTCGGCCTTTCACATTCACCTTCCGAGGTCGACCGAGGCCGTAGATAACTCATAACAATGACCACCATGCAGTAGGAGGAAGCAGATGCCCGAAGACAAGCAGGTCCTGATCGTGGATGACAGTGAGGAGAGCGTGGTCTTTCTGTCAGAGATTCTCGAAGAGCACGGGTATCCGTATCGGGTAGCTCGAAACGGCAAGGAAGCGATGAAAGCCATGAGGGAGAGTCGGCCCGACTTGGTCCTCCTCGACGTCATGATGCCTCAAAAAGGGGGCGTCGCCGTCTTTCAGGAAATGAAAAAGGATCCGGAATTGGAAAAGATCCCCATTCTCATCATCACAGGCGCCTCAGAGGCGACCGGGGTCGACATGAAGACCGGTGAAGAAAAGCCCAAAGAATCCTATGCGGACGATTTCACGAGACGATTTGGGGTCGAGGTTCGTGGACAACTGCAGAGCCTGACACCGGAGGCCTTCATCGAGAAGCCCATCGATCCTAGGATTATCGCTCAAAAGATCAAGGAGGTTCTCCAGTAGGATTGGAACGGCGCGAAAAAGAGAATATACAGGCAACCTATGCTGATGGTGATCCGTTGGTCCTATGCTGAAAGAGCGCTGCATCAAACGCTGAACAACCTGGACTTCAGATTCAGGCTTCCTGATTTCTTGATTTCTTGATTTCTTTCTTCTATTCTTTCCGCGACTCTTGGCTCGAGACAAATTCATGCGGCACACCTTGCGGTTAGGCTTCCTGCTCACCATTCTCCTCATGGGTGGACTCCGCCCGGCGATGACACAGGTTGTGCTTCCACCTCATGGCGACCGCTCCGTTCACGACCTGGCCGGCGTCATCCGCCAAGATCACATCGAGACAATGGAACGATTGCACAAGGAGCTTTTTGAGAAGACAGGCGTGGCCATCACCATCGTCACGGTTCCCACACTCGAAGGAGAGCTCATCGAGGATTTTGCGGTGCGAGTCGGCGAAGAATGGGGTGCCGGGCGGCGGGGCGAGGACCGCGGGATCGTATTCGCGGTTGCCGTTCAAGAGAGGCGCATCTTCATCGCCACGGGATACGGTGTCGAGGGGTACTTGCCCGACGGTCGCGTCGGAAGAATCTTGGATCAATACGCTATTCCGTACCTTCGGCAGGATGATTACTCCACCGGCATCCTTCAAACAAGCGCCGCATTGGTATCCGCCTCGGCGGAAGAATATGGCGTCACCATCGAAGGGGCTACTCCTCGAGCTACAACGAAGAGGCCGAGCCCAGCGCGGGACTCGAGCCCGCTCGGTACAATCTTCAAGATTTTGGGTTTCCTGTTCCTTGCATACCTGTTCATCCGCCATCCCATGCTCTTCCTGCTGCTCATGTCCGGCGGCGGTCGTGGTGGAGGAGGCTTTAGCGGAGGTGGATTCGGTGGAAGCGGTGGTGGCGGATTCGGCGGTTTTGGCGGCGGCGGATTCGGCGGCGGAGGCGCAGGGCGCAGCTTCTAGAATTTACTTATAACGGAGTTGAACATGCAAGCTTCGGAAGCGATGAAAAACACGACTCTCGAGAAGATCGTCGGAACTCTGCAAGAAGCCCTGGGAGATCGTCTTCGAAGTATCGTCCTTTACGGATCCGCGGCTCGCGGCGATTTCCAGAAAGCCACGAGCGACTATCAACCTGCTCGTCGTTTTGGAGAAGCTTGGACCCGAGAACCTGGCACTTCTCTCGCCGGTCGATGTCCAAATGGCGGCGAGACAGTCAGCCTTTTCCCCGGTTCTTTACTCCCGAGCTCATCGCCGAGTCAACCGACGTCTTTCCCATCGAGTATCTCGATATTCAGGGCGCACCACGTGGTCCTCTACGGACCCGATCCTTTCGAGAGCCTGGTAGTTCATGAGGAGCACCTTCGACTGTGGTGCGAACGAGAGATGCGAGAGAAGATGATGCGTCTGCGCGAGGCTTACATCGTGTCGCAAGGCAAAGAAAAGGCGTTGAAACATCTACTCGTCGAGTCCTACTCGATCTTTCTCGCCATATTCCGCGGCTGCCTACACCTTCTTGGTGGAGAGATGCCCGCACGCAACGATGAGGTGATCGACGTCTTCTGCACACGCGCCGAGCTCGATCAATTTCCATTCGACACGATCGGGAGCATGAGGCGAAAGGAAAAAGTCGATATCGACCTCAAAGAGCTGTTTGCCCGATACTATGACGAGCTCACCAAAGCGGTACAACGCGTGGATAGGTTCGTCACGAAGAGTAACGCAGAAATTAAAGGATCTCGGAAAGGAGGATCTTTACTTTGAAGAAATATTTAGCAATCGGCTGTGGAGCAGTCGTGGTCCTTGCTCTGGTGGTTGGCGCTGCGCTGGTGATGTGGGGCGTAGGTGTCCATAATCGACTCGTCCAACTCGACGAGGGGGTCAACGAAGCTTGGGCCCAAGTCGAGAACGTCTACCAACGACGGGCGGACCTCATCCCTAATCTCGTCAAAACCGTCGAAGGAGCAGCGGATTTCGAGAGAGAGACCCTGAGGGAAGTCATCGAAGCCCGATCCCGCGCCACCTCTGTTCAGCTCACACCGGAGATGCTTCGGGATCCCAACGCGTTTTCTCAGTTCGAGCAGGCCCAAAATGGTTTGGGATCCGCGCTCAGCCGGCTCATGGTGGTCATCGAGCGTTACCCGGAATTGAAAGCGAACCAGAACTTCCTGCAGCTACAGGACGAGCTAGCCGGGACGGAAAACCGCATCGCCGTGGAACGGAGGCGGTTCAACCAAACCGCGCAGGAATACAACTCTACTGTCAGGCGTGTACCGGAACGACTGATTGCCGGTTGGCTTGGCTTCGGCGAACGACCCTACTTCCAAGCGGAACCGGGCGCCGAAGAGACACCCGAAGTCGAGTTCGACTTTCGCGACAAGAAGTAGTTGTGAAGTAGAAGACTAGTAATCGGTAATCAGTTGGCAGTTATCAGTAAACACTTCCAACTAACTTGCCTCGGGCAGGGGCACGGGGCATCCGCACGAGGTTAGTCTCCGATGCGGTGGACGTCCCGACCGTGCGGATGCTGTTCACTAACACCAACGATGGGGTGGAGTCGAGACTGATGCAATACAAGAGTGGCCGTCACTTTCTTCAGATCCCAGGGCCAACCAATGTTCCCGAACGCGTGCTGAGGGCAATCAGCCAACCGACGATCGATCACCGCGGACCCGAGTTCGCCGAGATGACACTCGAGGTCATGGAAGGACTCCAACAGGTCTTCAAAACGAAGCAACCCGTCATCATTTATCCCAGCTCAGGGACCGGTGCCTGGGAAGCCTCGCTGGTCAATGCCTTGTCATCAGGAGACCGGGTTCTCATGTTCGAGACGGGGCATTTCGCCACGCAGTGGTCGCACGTCGCGGAGAGGCTCGGCCTCAGTGTCGATTTCGTCCCCGGAGATTGGCGCCACGGTGTCGATCCGGAACTGGTGAAAACCAAACTCACCGAGGACCAACAGCGACACATCAAGGCCATTGCCGTCGTTCACAACGAAACCTCGACCGGCGCGGCAAGCAGAATCACCGAGATCCGAGAGGCGATAGACCACACGGGACATCCCGCTCTCTTCCTGGTCGATGTCATTGCATCCTTGGGATCGTTCGATTACCGCCACGACGAATGGGGGGTTGATGTCACCGTCGGCGGCTCACAAAAGGGCTTGATGTTGCCCCCGGGCCTGAGTTTCAACGTCGTGAGCGAAAAGGCACTGGCCGCCAACAAAGTCGCCGGTCTCACGCGGTCCTACTGGGATTGGGAGAGCCACCTCGGCCCGAACCAACAAGGTTTCTTTCCATACACTCCCGCCACGAATCTCCTCTTTGGATTGCGCGAGTCCATTCGCATGCTACGCGAGGAAGGACTCGAAGCGGTATTTGCCCGACACGATCGTCTCGCGGAAGCAACACGCCTTGCGGTCCGAGGCTGGGGCCTCGAGCTCCAGTGCGCCGATCCCAGAGAGTTCAGCAGTTCCGTTACAGCGGTCCGTGTGCCCGAGGGTCGCGATGCCAATGAACTGAGGAGAATCACATTGGAGCATTTCAATATGTCGCTCGGAACGGGTCTCGGCAAGGTTCGCGGCAAACTGTTTCGCATCGGCCACTTGGGTGATTTCAATGAGCTGATGCTCATGGGAACCTTGTGCGGAGTCGAAATGGGGCTTACGTTGGCCGATATTCCCTTCAAAAAGGGCGGCGCCGCGGCTGCGATGGACTACCTCACATCCCAAGGCACCTGACCCACGCCCTCGGGTCTCAACAACCTTAATAACTTCTTTGCAGCAACTTAACCCCAATATCCGTCTCTTTGCTCTACTCTGGAAGTGACAAGAGACGATGATGCGCAATCGGAGTTGATTCTCCGACCTCCTGAGACGAGACATGGAATTTCGGGAAGAGTTAGTAGCGGTAGGTCCGATATTGAGAGAGAGCTCGGGTCAAAGGCCGGCAGAACGGATGCTCTCGATGTTTTTGACGAGGTTTTCCGCCGTCTTGGTGGCTACGACGTCTTTGAGCTCGTTCAGATCACCGCAGGAGTTATAAGCCTTCGCAGCCAGCCGCTGGGCCTCCCTGGCAAGCGACTCCCTGACCTGGCGCCCCGATTTCGGCGCCAAAAGCAGCATCGTCGTACAACCCATCGCCGCCCCAACGAATATCCCCGCCATGAACTCCACCAAGTTGCCCCTCGTCAACATAGAAACACCTTTCGGTTAGCAATCAGTCGCCCGACTTTACTCCTATCTTCAAATTGTAACCCGAATACCGCCAAGACGCATACTCAGATCGACTACGGCAGTCACCAAACCTCTAGATCATTCCGCTTGAATCAGCGGCTCAGCCTGCAGTTTTCCACAATTTTCGAACGCGTGGGGCCTGGCCCCATTCCGAACGCTTGTTATTGTTGGCTTCTTCTCTCGTCGTAGGCCAAGCGCAGCTTTGCCTCGACCTCGGGGTGGCGGGAGCAAATCTGTTGCAGATCAGCCCGGCTGAGCTCGAGAAACTCAGTGTTCTTAACGGCGGTCACTGTAGCGGTTCGGGGCTCACCCGATAGCACAGCCATCTCGCCAAAAAAATCGCCATCGCTGAAGACAGCAAGCTTCACATCCTGACCTTCTTCCTCTCGAGTGGCCTCGGCCTCACCGGTGCTGACAATGAACATCGACTCGCCGGGGTCGCCTTCCTTCACGATAACGGTGCCGGGCTTCTCCGAGCGTCGAACCAACATGATGGCGACATCAACGAACTCTTCCGCGGTCAGGTCGGAGAACAAAGGAATTCGCGTCGGGGCCGGACGCGCTGGGGCCAAAGGCATGGAGACGGAGGTCTCGACGTCGAAAATAATCGAGTCGATGAGAGAATCGATGTCATCACCAAGCAGTCCGACGAGCGGGTTGTCTCCGTCTGCCGCCATTTCCGGCTCGGTCTCGATTTCTACCTCTATCTCCTCGTCTTCTTCACCCTCTACCGTTTCCGCTTCGAGCTCCATTTCTTCCGCCTCACTCACGAGCTCGATGGGAGCGGAGGGCGCTTCTTCCACCCGCGAGGCTTCCTTCGTTTCATCCCCCACGGACAGATCGACCTCTGGTTCTTCCTCGCGGATGTCTTCACCGGCTAAGGGGACAGGCTCCTCTTCGAATGTTGGCTCCTCCTCCGTTAACTCGAAAGTGGGCGGTTCGACCTCGACCTTCGTCGACTCCTCTTCGATACCGACATCCAAAGAAGACGGCTCTTCGCCAGTTTCCCGGGTTTGTCCGACAAGAAGCGGCGGCACTCCATCATCGGCTAGCTCGAAACCCACCGACTCAAAATCGGACGGCCCTTCCAAGTCGACACGACCCAAATCAAGCTCGACGACCTCCTCGTCTCGAGGAGGGGCCACATCGGGCTCCACGCCTCCCACCGGGGCTGCGGCCCCTGACTTTGCCGTCTCACCGAACTCCATGGCCATGCTTTCTTCCAGGCTCAGCGTCGGTTCAGCCCCTACGATCTTTTCTTCCGTAGCGGCCGGCGTCGTCTCAACCGGCGGAGGCATCTTTTCGACAGGAGGCACCCCGTCCGATGTTGGAGGTTCTTCGTTCCGCACCTCCTCGATGGGCGAGGACATTTCCTCGGCATCCAACGGTCGACCGACGTGCAGCGGTAAAGAGGAACGCGAGGACACACCTCGAGAACGCTCCTCGTTCATGTTTGCCAGTTTTTCGTGGACATCGGTCTGAGTCGGGTCGAGTTGAACGATCTTCTTGTTGATCGCGATGGCCCGGATCATGAAACCGGCTTCCGCCAGCTCGTCGGCCACTTTTCGATATTGGCGGATCGCCTCATTCTTGCTCCCGGCCAGCACCAAGGTATCAGCGAAACGCAAACGGATTTGAGTGTTCTTTGCATCCTTGGTGAGGAGAGATTTGAATCCGCCTAGCGCGCCCTTGTAGTCACGCCGTTGCAGGCAATCCTGGATCTCCCTGAAAGGGTCCTTAGCTTTTTTTGATCTCTTGAGAAATGCCATCGTCTGTGTGTCACACCCAACCAGTCTGCGGAGACGAAAGTCTTCCTCGATCCCCTTGTATGGTAGCCCGTGAATCCTATCACAATCCACACCCGTTTTATCCATCCCGACCGCGCGGACGTGTAGCCCACCAACGCTGATTCTGCGTCGAGCCTATAAGAAAGATACTGCCTGCCACCGAGTGTTGTAGCTGATTTCGTCTGGAGGCTTATTGATGTCGTTCAATCCAAACCGTTGGCTTGGCCACCTTGCCCTGCTGAACGCTCTCGCCCTTGCCGCTCCAACCGCGTTCTCCGAAGAAACCACCCAACGGGGGTTCACTCACGACGAAGCTCCCGAGCAAAAGGGCTGGGAAGAGAAACTTCGCGCCGTCCCCCAATCGGAGAACCTCCGAGAGTACATGCGGGTTTCATCGCAAGAGCCCCATCACGCGGGTGGGCCCGGAAGAAAAAAGGTCGCAGAGTTCATTCTCTCCCAGTACGAGTCTTGGGGCCTGGATGCTTGGATCGAGGAGCACGAAGCCTTCATGCCCATGCCTACCGAGCGACTCCTCGCCCACGAAGAGGGACTACCTCATCGGGAGTGGTTTCGACATCAAATATGCGCGCCCGGTTTCTACACGGGCTACGGCGTAAAGACCATGCCGGGGATTCGCGAGGGCGTGGAGGAGAACGCCTGGGACGGCGTTGAACGGTATCTTTCCATTGTCACGAATAGCATCGAGAATTTGGCCGGGCGAGTCGATCAAGCGCGAGAATTGCTCGTCAAACTGCTGGGATGAGAAGACAACAAATGCTACGGGGGCAGTCCCTCTAGCGGACTGTCCCCGTCACCGTATTGAAGTTTAGCTTGCTGGCCTTCGGAAAGCTCTGATACACTTTCCCTTAGGGCAATTCTCAACACCAGAAGGAATTGAATGCGCTTTCCCGGCAGCAAGCTTCTTTCCGAAGACCTATCGACCGTAACCACCCCTTTTGAAAGCGTCGTGCGCCACTGCGAGGACGTCAACCTCTCCGGCTACATGGAGATAGCTTTTGGGGATGCTGAAGGGTTGATGCTCTTCTACTTGGGAGAGCAGATCAACATCATCTATCGCGCGGGGAACGAGATTTTTGTCTCCAACGAAGCAGCTCTGAAACTACGGAACACGGCTCAAGCTAGAGACGGCAAGGTCTCGATCTATGAACTGCCCTTGGATGTGGCGCACATGCTGAGAGGCCTTTCCAACCGACAAGAGATCTTCAGTGAGGTCCTCGCACCCGACCCGCTCAAAGACCTGCTGAAGAAGCTCGAGCAAGAAGGCCATACGGGATCAGTGGAGGTCATCACGAACAAGGGTACGGCGATGATCCTACTGGTCAGGGGACGCTTCTCCAATTGCTATTTCGAGACAGAGGCAGGAGTGACGTTCGAGAAAGGTGAAGCCCTCAACAAGATCTACGAACTATTGGGCCAACCCGAAACTTCGGCCAGAGTCTTCCAGTCGGAATTCTCCCCGGACCATTGGAAGGCACGTCACGAGACCCACCGAGCCCGGTCGAGCCGCCTCCATGAGCTACTCGAACAAAAGCATCACCGCGAAAGGGTGGGGGAGCCAAGGCGCGCACCCGCTGCGGCCAAACCTTCGGTGGTAAGAGTGTTGCCTTCCGAACCGAAGGTCCAGGACAAAAAACCTCTGCAACGTAATGTCCTGACGGAGATCCATGAACACACGCCTTCCCTACTCGCAGCTTTCTTCTTCGATATGGAAACGGAAGAAATCGAACTGGAGTTCGTAGAAGCCCCCAGTGAAACGCAAGACCGCCTCATCATCGAAAAACTTCCCGCTTTCGTCAAGTACCTGGAGAACTTGACTTCGATGCGGGAGGACGACCATCTCGAGGAGCTCTCTTTCACGACAGAGAACTTCTATCTCATCGTCAAATGCATACCCGAGACCGGTGAAGCCTTGGTCCTCATCACGGACAAGAGCCAACCGGTAACACTTGCGAGTGCATTGCTCCTCAACGCTTCTCACCGATATGTGCTGATGCTAAGCGGCGCTACTATCTAGCTATCCAGGACAGTCGTCAGAGGTCGGTTACCGGGTTACCAGTTACCCGTTCCTCCGCGCCTTGGCGGTGAATTCTTCTCCGAGATTTATTCTCGCATTCTCGCAGTTCTCGAGTTCTTGAGTTCTTGAATTCTTTCTTTTTACCCCACAAGAACTGCTCCGCCATTGACGTTGAGAATCTCACCCGTAATGAAGGTCGAGAGCTCAGAGGCGAGAAAGAGCACCGCACCTGCGATCTCCTCCGGTTTCCCAACCCGTCCCAGCGGAATCGTCGCGTGAATCCCATCGCGACTCGCTCCGGAGAGAGCTCCGGCCGCCATATCCGTCTCGACCCACCCAGGAGCCACACAGTTGACCAAGATCCCATGAGGCGCCAGTTCCGGTGCCAACGATTTTGTGAAGCTGATGATGCCGCCTTTGGAGGCAGCGTAGTGAGAATGAAACGCCTCACCCCGCTGACCGGCAGTAGAGGAGATGAAGATGATGCGTCCAGACTTGTTCTCGACCATGAACCTCGCCGCATGCTTGGCAGCAAAGAAAGCCCCCTTCAAATTGATGTCCAGGGTCTCTTCCCACTGCTCAGAGCTCATCTCTGTGACGGGAGCCCGCTTCCAAACACCGGCGTTGGCGACCAGGATATCGATCCTCCCGAGCGATCGGACTGTCTCCTCAACCAGTCGACTCACTTGAGTCTCGCTGGAAACGTCTCCCTCGAGAGCCACTGCTCGTCTCCCGAGCGCTTGAATGGACCGGGTGACCTGCTGGGCGGCCTCCATCTCACTGCGGTAGTTCACCGCTACGTCCGCTCCGGCTTGCGCAAGGGCCAATGCCGTTGCTCTTCCTATACCCCGCGATCCTCCCGTAACAAGGGAGACTTTGTCTTTAAGTGAGATCATCCAACACCTCCTAGCCGAGCGAAATTATACCGTCTAACGGGCTCATTCAGCGGGGTCAGGACTCCCCGGGTTGCCTCGCGCTCGATTTTCTTGCCGAAGCCCCTTGGCGAAGGCGGGCTTGTCTCGCCGAAGCCCCTGGCGAAGGCGGACCATTCTGTGATAATTTTCTATGAGTTAGGCGAGCGGCTTGAGTTTCTTACTTACTTTTGAAGGCATCGAGGGTTGCGGGAAATCCACTCAAGCCAGGCTCCTCGCTGAGCGTCTGGAGAGTATCGGTTGCTCCTGTCTGCTGACCCGGGAACCGGGTGGCACCAGGATCGGCCGTGAGATTCGTAGGATTCTGTTGAACCCGGCTAACCGGCGCATGGTGCCGGAGGTCGAAATGGCTCTATACTTTGCGGACCGGGCCCAGCATTTGAGGGAGGTAGTATGGCCCGCCCTGGATGATGGCAAAATTGTGATATGCGATCGTTTCACCGACTCGACTATCGCCTATCAGGGTTATGCGCGGGGGTTGTCCCGTCGGCTGATCCGATCTCTGGATCGCGTGATGACCGGCGAATACCGACCGCGTTTCACCATCTTGCTGGACCTTCCAGTGGAGCACGGCTTGAAACGAGCCCGTGGCCGCAACAAGAGAAACCAAAAGGATCGGGGTGAAGGACGCTTCGAGCAGGAGCGTAACGAGTTTCACCGCCGGGTTCGAAGTGCATACTTCCGGATGGCTCGCAAGGAGCCGAAGCGCTACATCGTAGTGCCGGCCGAGGGTAGTCGACAGACGATCCAACAAGAGATTTGGGATCGACTTGCCCCACGGATGGGCTTCTAGCCTCACCCGCCCGCCCAACTGAATTCGACCGATATTCTTGAGCTCTTGAATTCTCGAGTTCTCGGGTTCTGAGTACTTCAAATGTCACTCGCTCAACTTACGGGAAACCGCGCGGTCGTCGATCGGCTGAAGAAAATGGCTGAGAGCGATCGCATCCCTCCCAGTCTGCTTTTCAGCGGACCGGAGGAGGCCGGCATGCTTCGCGTGGCCGTGAATTTCGCCAAGGCTTTGAATTGCCCGACCGACACCGGTCCGGAGCGAGACTCATGCGACAAGTGCGCAACATGCCTCCGAATCGACGTAGGAGCGCACCCGGACGTCCGGCGAATCGCTCCGGAAGGCAGCGGTGGTCAAGTCAAAGCGGACGCGGTCCGGCAGGTCGTTGCGGAAAGCCCTTTTCGCCCCTTCGAGGGAAGAAAACGGGTCTATATCTTCGAAACGTCGGACCGAATGAACCCAACGGCCGCTAACACTCTCTTGAAGACACTGGAAGAACCGCCGGCTTGGACGGTGTTGATCCTACTTACTACCAACGAAGCGGCCATTCTGCCTACGCTGCTCTCTCGATGTCAGAGGATACGTTTCTTGCCCCTACAACGTCAGGAGGTGGTCGATACTCTCGTCGAGGAGCACGGCATATCTCACTCGAATGCACGTCTTGCCGCGGGTGTTGCCGGCGGAAACCTGTCGCGGGCTTTGGAGCTCGCGGATAGCGTGGACTCCTTGCATGAAGAAGCTCTCCGGATCGCGTTTCTTCCGACCCGACAGTCGGGTCGTTCCGAAATCCTCTCATGGGCCGCTCAGCTTGCCAAGGCCTCCGATCTTCCGGTCGTCCTTCGATTAGCGGTATGTCAGCTCCGAGATTTGGCCTCTTTGGCAAGCGGGGGCGACGCGCTTCACTCTGAGGTCACGAAAGAGCTCGAGGCGAGGGCCCATCGCGTGCCTCTCGAAGTTTGGCTCAACGGATTTCTTCGTCTCGAGCAAGCCATCCACGATCTCGAGGTTCGCTATGCGAGCAAGCGAATCACGCTCGAACAGACGCTGCTCTACTTGGACCGACTCGGAAAACCGGACCAGAGGCGGGGTGGACCGGATAGCTCCGGGACGAGCGGGAGGAAGGGTGCGGTTTGAAAAACTACGCCTCGGCTAAACTCATCGAAGACGGCGTGCCCATCGAGTTCGACACCGCGGGCAAAACGGTTCGGCCGGGAGACACCGTAATACTCACGAACGATTCAGGGGAGCGCTATGCAACCGTCGTGTCAGACACGCCATCGAGCTGCGATACCTGCTCCGGCTGCCCTGCCAAATCACGCCCCTCTCAATTCGTCAGATTCGCCAACGAGGAGGATCACCGTCTCTACGACAAGAAGATCAAGCGCGAAGGAGACGCCTTCCGAAGCTGCCTGCTGAAAGTCACCGAACGCGGTCTCGCGATGAAGCTCATCCGGGTCGAGTTCGAGACGGACGGAAGCCGAGCCACATTTTATTTCACCGCCGAGCACCGGATCGATTTCAGGGCCCTAGTCCGTGAGTTGGCACGGGAGTTCCAGACACGGATAGAGATGAGGCAAATTGGACCGCGAGACGCCGCCGGCATGATTGGCGGCTACGGAAGTTGTGGACGGCCTCTTTGTTGTTCGTCGTGGTTGTCTAAGTTTCGCCCCATCTCGATCAAAATGGCCAAGAAACAAAACCTCAGCCTCAACCCATCCAAGCTGACGGGCCAATGCGGGCGGCTCAAATGCTGCCTGGCGTACGAGCTCGAATAGACAACCCGAGTCACTTGACTCCCGTACTCGGGAAGGTGAATCCCACCCAGGGATGCTGCTTGCAGCTCTTCGTCCGAAGATGCTACACTTGGTCTATTCTGTAGGTTCTCCAATCCCATATGCGGGCACTCACCCCGGCATAATGATCGAGGGAGGGGTAAAAAAGCCTCTCGAGGCCATACTTACCAGGACACAGCCGTTCTCATCGAAGTACCAACTTGTCGCCTTCAAATCCAGGCGCCATGTCTCTAAGAATCGAGGTGGCATCATCGTGAATCGCAAGCTCATCCGACCCAAACTGACCGACCTCAAAGACCAATCCAAACCCACCCGTCGAAAGCCCGTTCCACCGGAGCAGACCAACGCCGAGAGCTTCTACTACATCAAGCAAATGAACAGCAAGACTCCGGTAGTGGTCGTGCTCGAAGACGGAGAGGAGCTCCACGGTGTCATCGAGTGGTACGACAAAACCTGTCTAAAGGTCAATCGAACGGACAAGCCCAACCTGCTCGTCATGAAACGCCACATCAAGTACATTCACAAGGAGAACGACGACGACGAATAGGTGGCTAACCATTCTTCCACCATTCAAATCATCTTCTTTGCTTGAGTTCCGCCTCAACGTCCCTTTGGATATCCCGCTCCCTGACCGCCGCCCGTCTGTCGTGCGCCTTCTTGCCGCGGGACAAGGCGAGCTCGACTTTCAGGCGTCCACCTCGAAAGTAGATCCGTAACGGAATGAGCGTCAGACCACGTTCGGTGATTTTTCCAATGAGCCGGCGTAGCTCACGCCTATGTAGCAACAGTTTCCGACGTCTCAACGGATCGTGATTCTCGTAATGAGCATGGGTGTAAGCGCTGATGTGGCACTGGGCAAGGTAGAGCTCGCCGTTTTCGACAACGGCGTAGCTGTCCTTCAAGTTGACGCGCCCCTGCCGGGCCGATTTGACCTCCGTCCCCAAGAGAACCAAGCCCGCTTCGATACGGTCCAACACCTCATAGTCATGACGAGCCTTGCGGTTCTCAGCCACTAATTTGATGTTGCCCGACTTCTTCTCAGCCACGAATCTCCTGCTTGTTTCCCGCCGTCCCGTTCTGAAGAGCAGCGGGGCAAAACCCCCCTCAAACTCCAAGGGCATCCCGCATCAATATGCTATAATTATACGTTATTTGACTTCTCCGTAAACCTAGGCTGTATATGGATTAATGGCATCGTCTCCCTCAAAGGTTACGGTTTGTAGCTCGTGTCGCGATTGGAGATCTGCACCATGGGCACACGTCGTCGATGGAACCAGCCGCTCAGACGAGGTTTTCCAAACAAGGACTCACACATCTAGTCATGACTGAATTCAGCTGTAAGGTCGGCACGCCCAGCGGCGACATCCAAGAGCTTTCTTTTCAAACTGATAGCGAAGGTTCTTTGCGCGAGGAGCTCGTCGAGAAGGGCTATCACGTCTTTTGGATCAAGCGCAGCATCCGGTTGAGCTCCCTCAGTTCGTTGTTCCATTCCGGAAAGGGCAAGATCCGAACGACGGAGTTCACCGTCTTCAATCAAGAACTGGCGGCGCTCCTGAAGGCCGGCCTACCGCTACTGCAATCGCTCGACATCATGTTGGAACGGATGAAGAACCCTCTCATGAAGCAGGTGTTGGCAGATATCCGGGAGAAGGTCAAGGCCGGCACATCGCTCTCAGATGCATTCCTGTCACACGGCGACCTGTTCCCGCGCATCTATTCTGCTTCCCTCCTCGCCGGAGAAAAGAGTGGAAATCTCGAGGAAGTTATCCGAAGGTACGTCAACTACTTGAAGCTCACCGAAGGGACCAAGAACAAAGTCGTCGCGGCCTTGGTATACCCCGTTATCCTGTTCGGGGCCCTCATCGCAGCCGCGACCTTTCTACTTCTGTGGGTGGTCCCCCGTTTTTCTGGGTTCTTTGAAGGCTTCAATTCCGAGCTCCCGCTCTTGACGGTCATACTCTTGAGCATCGCCGGCACACTCCAGAACCACCTCGCATTGATTGCTCTTTCCATTGTCGCATCGTTGTTTCTGTTGTACCTCTGGTCGAAACGCGCGGGCTCCAGAATCACTATCGATCGATGGAAGCTTCGGATTCCTTTTCTCGGGCCCGTGATTCGCTTATTCTCGACATCTCAGCTTTTCCGCTCGCTGGCAACGCTGCTCTCCGGAGGTATCCCACTCGTACAATCGATCGATATCGCTGCCGACTCCGTGGGCAACCGTTTCATCGGTGAAACCGTCTCGCCGGTGGCGGACCGTGTAAGAGAAGGCAAGTCATTCTCGGCAAACCTCGATGCCTCGGGACAGTTCTCGAACATCGCCATCGAGATGGCCAAAGTCGGAGAAACGACCGGAAGTCTCGCCGACATGCTCAGCTCCGTAGCCGACTTCAGCGACGAGGAGATTGAAAATCGACTGAACATCATGCTCGCGATGCTTACACCGGCGGTGTTGATCCTCCTGGGTGTTTTCGTTGCTATCATATTGCTGGCCCTTTACTTGCCGCTGTTCAGCATGGCGGGAGCGGCGAGGTGAGCCGATTGAGGACGACCCGATGGTAGACACGAATTCCAGCCCACTACCGATACAGCTCGATTCGACTCAAGGTCACCTGACTCCCGAGGAGGAGCGACGGACCGAAGAACAACATGCCCGCGAGCTGGCCGAACGGTGTCATCTGCAGTACCTCGACCTGGAGAGCTTCCAACCCGACCAAGACCTCTTCCGAAGCGTTCCCGTGGATTTGATGTTCCGCTACAACTTCCTTCCCTTTCGGAAAGAAGACGGCAAACTGGTCGTGGTCATCTCCGATCCAACCAACGTCCCGGTCTTGGATGAGATCTCAGTCGTCCTCAAAACACCCATTCGCGCGGCAGTAGCATCGGAGTCCGCCATACAGGAGCTGCTCAAGAAAAGTCAAAGTGCTCAGCGTGTCCTGGAGGAGGCATCGGAAAGCTTCCAAATGCAAATCGTTCGCGAGGACGATTCTGGGGAAGAAACCTTATCCATCGATCGACTCACGGACACATCGAGTCCCATCATTCGCCTAGTGGATTCCGCTATCTACAACGCACTCAATCGACGGGCATCCGACATCCACTTCGAGACTCGCGATGACGAGGTGTTGATCAAGTACCGCATCGATGGTGTGCTGCAACGCGCCATGAAGCCTCTGGACAAAGCGCATCACGGAGAGATCATCAGCCGCATCAAGGTCATGGCGGAGCTGGACGTGGCGGAAAAGCGCGTCCCACAAGATGGGCGTTTTCGGTTGAAGGTAAAGGGTCGAAAGATCGACTTTCGTGTCTCCATCATGCCCAGCATTCATGGGGAAGACGCCGTCATTCGAATCTTGGACAAGGAATCGATCAACGAACAGTTCTCCCAGCTACGGCTGGACATCCTGGGCTTTTCGGCCCATGAGGTCAAACGGATCCGACATTTCATCCGTGAGCCCTACGGCATGGTCCTAGTAACCGGACCGACGGGGAGCGGCAAAACGACGTCGCTCTACGCGGCCCTTTCTGAAATCTACAACGAAGAGGACAAGATCGTTACCATCGAGGATCCTGTCGAATACCAACTCAAGGGCATTACTCAGATACCGGTCAACGAAAAGAAGGGACTCACCTTTGCGCGCGGACTCCGTTCCATCTTGCGTCATGATCCCGACAAGATCATGGTCGGAGAGATTCGAGATCCCGAAACGGCGCAGATCGCCATACAGTCGGCGCTGACCGGACATCTCGTCTTCACCACGGTTCATGCCAACAACGTCATCGACGTCATCGGTCGTTTTCTGAACATGGGTGTCGAGCCCTACAACTTCGTTTCCTCGTTGAACTGCGTGATCGCACAGCGATTGGTTCGTACCATTTGTCTCTCCTGTAAAAAGCCTTTCACCGCCGATGCCGCGATGCTCGAGGAATCCGGGCTCGACCCGGTTCGCTACAGGGAGCACACGTTTCATCGAGGAGATGGGTGTATCCAGTGCAATGGCACGGGGTACAAAGGGCGTGAAGCCATCTGTGAGCTCCTGGATTTGAGCGACGTCCTTCGAGAGATGCTCATCGAACGTAGGCCGAGCGCCGACATCAAACGCGTCGCCAAGCAGGAGGGCATGATGTTTCTCCGAGAGGCAGCGCTGGCCAAAGCCTTCGCCGGCACAACGACCCTAGAAGAAATCAACAAGACCACCTTCATCGAGTAGGACGGCAAATGAATGCGTATGGACCGAAAGCAAGTAAACCGGTGAACCTTGTGATTCCCGGCCTTCGCCGTCGAGCGGCTACGGCTCGGTCTCAGGGAAGTTCTATGCGGAGCAGGACGGGCTGTAGACTGCTGACCGCCCAGGGGGTTGCAAGTTTCGCATCCTCATTGAGTTTCGATGCTTAGATCCAGCAGCCTGATCCGTTGGCTGATCCAGCCTCCACCTGCTCGGCTGGCGATCGAGTTTAGGCCCGACGAAGTCATCATCGTCCGCTTCAGCGAGAAACGAAAGCAGCCGGAGATGGATCTTTGTCTCAGAACTCCTCTCCCATCAGGGATCGTCGGTTTTTCAATGACCGAGACCAACATCCAGGAGGCCGAAGGACTCTCCGCGCTTCTTCGCAAGTCGCTCGATCAGGCCGGCATCCGAAACCGTCGCATAGCGTTGACGTTGCCCGACATTCTGGCCCGTGTCTCAGTCGTTGATGTTGCCGACGCGCCTCGGCGACGCAAGGACTTGGCAGATGTGCTTCGTTTCCGGTCCAAGAAATCTCTCCCCTTCGGAGCGGAACAAATCCGACTTGCCTTCAAGCCGGTGCCGGGAAGCGCCTCCCTTTTCTTCACGGGAGTCATGCACGATGAAGTCGTCTCCCAATACGAGAATCTGCTCGGAGATTTGGGTTTTCATGTCGGAGTGGTCGAGACGTCCTCTCTGAGTCTCCTGAATCTCTGGCAACCGGTGGCAGATCGCCAGTTGCCAAAGAAATCCGACTATTTTCTGCTCAATTTGGAAGAAGACTATTTCTCCGTCACCTTGGTGCGGGACGCTGTGCCCATTCTTCTCCGTACCTTGGGCAATCGCACTCCGGCGGCCGGCGAATCGAACGGTCCGCGATACCAAATCGACGATCTGGTGCGAGAAATCGTTCCCACCCTCATCTTCTATCGCGAGCGGCTGGACGGAGTCGCCCCGGCACGAGTGTACTATCGCTCCCTACGACCCGACTTGAACGACTTGGAACGGGTGCTGGAAAGCCAATTCGAAACACCGGTCGAGGCCCTCGACTTGCATCAGGCCATCCAAGTGGGGGAAAACCTCCAAATCGACGGCCCCCTGGCGTCGACGGTCAGCGCTGCCGCAGGAGCGGCTCTCGGGGAGGCTGTGTGATCAACCAGCTCAACTTTGCCAGGGTTCCGTTCCGCAACGAGAGGTTTCCCGCCGTCTTGTACGGACTCGCCGTCACACTTCTTCTCGCCTTGACCGTGGTCCACGCGGTATTGTTGACCCGCTATTTGATGAGAGAACAAGAAGAGCTCGATGTGAAGGTCGCCTCGCTTCAAGAGGAGCTTGCGGACCTCAACGCGAGAATCGGACGCACTCAAAGCGAGCTCCGTTCGCAAAGAAGCGAGGCCGGCACCGAGAGAATCCGATTCCTCGCCAGGCTCTTCTATCACAAGAACTTCTCCTGGACGGGTCTTTTCAACGAACTGGAAGCCCTGACTCCCCCGGCAGTGCGCATCACATCGATTGCTCCAGGACCGATCGGCACCAAAGACGACGAAATCAAAGAAGAGATACAGGTCCAGCTCCAGGTCGTGGCACGCAGTTTCGATAACATTCTGGAGATGGTCCGCCGGCTCGAGGAGAATCGCCTTTTGATGAATGTGCTCCCTCTCACTGAAGACGACCGAACGGGGACGGATGACGGGGGACACGCTGCGACATTGACTCTGAAGTATCTCCGTCGGGACGAGGATGAAGGCGTGGAGTCGATGGAATCCGTTGAAGAAAACGCGGGAGAAGGGAATAGAGAAGAGGATCCGAAAGTAGTACCTGAGGAAAGGGATCCGCGGCCGCAGGAAGAGCTTAGAAAATGAAGGACGTTCGTTCTGGTCTCGTACCGTTCTGGAGGCAGCGACGCTTCTATCTACCCATATTGATGGGGGTTGCCGCCAATGCGTTGGTCTACTTGGCCCTGACCTACCGCCTCGAAACCAAACAAGAGCGGCTGTCCAGACAGCATACGACACTGACCGAGGAAGTTGTCCCCAAACAGCAGACTCTGGCCGCGCTCGAGTCCGAGAGCAAGCGCCTGTCCAGAAACGAGGAGACGGTCAGTCAGTTTTGGAACGAAGTCGTTCAACCATGGAAGCCCGGACTCACCGAGGCCTGGGCCGAGCTGAATCGACTCGCCCAGGACTCCGGCCTGAAAATGGGCAGGTACAGCTTCCGATACGAGCCGCTCGACGTGGGGCTCACGCGAGTCAATGCCAGCATGCCCTTGGAAGGCACCTATTTCAATCTAGCAGGCTTCGTCAATCGACTCGAGAAGTCGCCCCGCTTTTTCCTCGTGCGACAAATCAGTTTGGACCGGGGTCGCGGAGGAGAATCTAAAATCGACCTCAATTGCGATGTGTCCTTCTTTCTCAGGGGCGCCGTGAACGACAGGGACCCGTCATGAGACGTGAGGAAGGATTTACGTACATCGAGCTCATCGTGGCCACGGTGATCTTGATCATCATTGCAGCGGCGGCCATTCCCGTGGCGGAAGTCACATCCAAAAGAGTGAAAGAAATCGAGCTCCGACGCAACCTCCGCATCATGCGAGACGCCATCGACAACTACAAGAATGCCGTGGATGCCGGCTTGATTGGAGGCATGGACGTCGAGCTCGGGAGCGAAGGCTACCCGCTGGAGCTCGAGACCCTGGTCGAGGGAGTCGATCAAGTCGGGACTCCGGGCAAAAAGCTCAGATTCCTGAGACGCATCCCCATCGATCCCATGACCAAATCGACGGAGTGGGGCCTACGTTCGTATCAGGACAAACCTGACTCGATGTTCTGGGGCGGCCAAAACGTTTATGATGTCTACACCAAAAGCCAAGGAATTGCTCTAGATGGCACGAAGTACAGCGACTGGTAGGAACCGAGAATCCGGTGGTGGATTCACCTTTATTGAAATGGTGATGGTCATCACCTTGGTGGCCATTCTCGTTGCTATCGCTGTTCCCGTTTACCAAGCACAAATCTTGTCGAGCAAAGAAGCGGTCCTCAAGAGCAATTTGGTGACCATCCGGGACCGGCTAGACCAATTCAAGGCGGATCGTGGCGTCTACCCCTACTCCCTCGAAGAGCTGGTGGAGGCAGGCTATCTCCGGGACATCCCAGAGGATCCCATGATGAAGGCCAACGAGTGGGAGCTCATCTACGAGGATTACGACCCAGATGAGCCTGATGCGGAGCTGGGGGTCTACGATGTGAGGAGCCTCTCACAGGATTTTGGTATGAACGGAACGCCTTACAACGAATGGTAGGTTACTTGGTGAAGAAGCTGGCGGTGTTCGCAGTTGGAGCGGCTTTCGTCTGCGAAGCGATCGCTATGGGCGCCTGCAGCTCGGGCAATGATGCCGTGTCCCCGGAGACTCCCCCACCGCGTACTTCCTCGCGGCGGCGAAACGCGGAGTCAAAGGGAGTGGAGTCGAGCGTCGACCTGGCGGAGATCCTAGCCGATGTACCTGAATATGAGGGTCAGGAGAGAAATCTCTTTGCTTTTGGGAGTGAGCGCCGAAGCTCCGTTCCACCTCCACCCACCAGGCCTCCGGTCGCGACGACGACCGTCCCACCAACGACCGCGCCAACAAACCGACGGAGTCAGCCGGCGCCGAGAATCGACTTGAAATTTGCCGGTTTCGTCGAGAGAGCTCAGCCGGGAGGTGACAGCAGGAAATATGCGGTTTTCCTCGCCGGAGAGGAGATCTTGACCGGCGCCGAAGGTGACGTTATCGGTAACCGTTACAAAATCGTAGAAATAGGGCTAGAATCCGTAACAGTTGCCGTAGAAGGCGCAGGCAGCACTCAGAAAATTCCGTTACGAACGAATTGAGCTATGGATAAACATAGGCAGCTACAAATTGGACTTCTTATCGTACTCATCTTCGGCCTTGCCGCCTGCGCCACCAAAGATGCCTTCAAGCTCGGCCAGAAGGAAGAGAAGCAAGGCAACTTGGATATGGCGGTCATTCACTATATGCGCGCCGCACGTGAAGAACCCAACAACATCGAATACAGGATTGCTCTGCACCGATCGATGGTTGAGGCTGCCAACGCTCATGTCAAAGAGGCCAACAAGCGCCTGGCGGCTCAACAACTCGAAGAAGCCGTTTCAGAGTTCGAGATGGCCATTCAGTTGGACCCGAGCAACGCATTTGCCCGCGACAAAATGGCAGCCACCCGAAAGCAAATTCAAGAAAGCGAGGCGAGACTTCGGGAAGCCGAGCAGTTCGTCGAACGGCGGGCTCGAGCACGAGAGCTACTCTCCTCGCGGCCGGTTCTCGAGCCTTCGTCCAACGCGCCCATCAATCTCAAGTTCGCCCAAGACACGAGCCTCAGAAAGATCTTCGAGGTGTTGTCGAAGCTCTCCGGCGTCAACATCCTCTTCGACAACAATTTCCGCGACGCACGCGTGACGGTGGATCTCGTCGATGTCACCTTCAAAGAAGCGCTCGACAAGATGGTCCTCATCAATCGCCTTTTCTACAAAGTCGTAGACCCCTCCACCCTCATTATTATTCCCGACAATGCCCAGAAGCATCGTCAGTATGACGACCTCGTACTGAAGACCTTTTTCATCACCAACGCCGAGGTCAACACCATTGCGAACATGCTCAGGACGATTGCCGGCATCCAACGCGTACAGCCTAATCCCGAGCTCAAATCCATCACCCTTCGCGCCACGCCTGACCAGGTGATGGTGGCGGAGAGGATCATTCAGCTCAACGACAAAACGAAGTCCGAGGTCATCCTCGACATCGAGTTTCTGGAAGTCAACCGCAACAGAGCCTTGGATTTCGGGCTGGAGCTCAGCAGCTATACCGCGGGGATCGGCTTCCTACCCGCCGGCGCAGAGACGGGAGATGAAGCCAGCTCGGGCAGGGCAACTACACGTCTCAACCGATTGGCTGCCGGCGATTCCTCGGACTGGGTACTGTCTTTTCCATCGGCGGCCTTCTACACGCTCTTCAAGCAAAAGAGTGAGGCCAGGGTGTTGTCGTCCCCTAGAATAAGAGGCGTCGAGGGACAAGCCGCTGAGCTCTTGTTGGGTGAAGAGATCCCAGTACCCGTGACCACGTTCGTCTCCCAGGTCGGAACAGGCTTGGCCAATACGCCCGTGACATCGTTCCAGTACCGCAATGTCGGCATCAACGTCAGGATAACGCCTCGAGTCTTCGTGGACGGCACCATCGAGCTCGAGCTCTCGCTCGAAACGAGTGTGCTCGGCGAAGATCGGCAAATCTCTCCCGGCCAAAGTGCCCCCGTTTTTAGAGCCCGAAGTATCAGCAACGTCGTTAGACTCCGCGACGGAGAGACCAATTTGATCGGCGGGCTCATCGACGCCAGAGACCGCGAAGAGGTTTCCGGGATACCCGGCCTTACGGACATTCCTATATTGAACAAACTCTTCGCCAAGAACGAGGAAGAGTCCTTCGAGGCGGAAGTGGTATTCTCTGTGACGCCTCACATAGTGAGGGCGCCCGTGGTGACGCAAGAGGATCTACAGTCACTCCCTATGGGAACGGAACAGCAGATCATCGTGCCGTCTGAGAGGCCGTCGCCTTTTCAACCGCCGCCTCCGCCGGCAGCCGAACCGCTACCGGAACCCGTGGAACCGACACCGGAAGCTCAGCCAGAGGCAACGCCTGAGCCCGCGGAGCTGGAACCGGAAGCCGTAGAACCTACGCCCACGCCACCCGCACCCGAGCCGGGAAGTGAGACCCCGGAGGCCGAACCTCCGGTAGGACCTATATCCGTCCTCATGAGTCCACCAACGGTCACCGCGGCTGCAGGTGCGCGCGTGGAGATGACACTCATCGCCGGTGGGGCCGACGGTTTGTCGTCCGGGGACATCCAGATCACCTTCGATGCCCAGGCGATCGAAGTGGTGGACGTCCAGGAGGGGCCGTTTCTTTCCATTGACGGGAAGCAGGTCGTTTTCGCTCCCGTCATCGAGCCGGGCTTAGTCAACATCCGATTCTCTCGTCAGAACGATCTTTTGGGCCTGCATGGTTCCGGTCACCTAGTGCGAATCGTGCTAGTGGTCAAGGAGCCCGGCCCGGCACATGTGATCAATGCCACAGGCATGTTACGTGACGCAGGCGGAGAAGCCATCCCGTCTGAGTTCACATCGGCAAGGATCGAGACGCAATGAAACATAGAAGCTTGATTCGTTGGACGCCTGTTTTGAGCTTGGCGGCCATCCTCTTGCTTGCGGCCGGCATGATGCACTGCGGTAACGTGCCGCTCACTGCACCGAGTGGAGCCGAGCTCAACATCTCTGCCAACCCGACCGCCATTCCGGCTTTCAATGGTGTTTCCACCGTCACCGTGGTGGGCTTTGAGAGCTTTGAGAACGGTGACGGGGGACCGCTTCCCAACGGTACGCAAATTTTCTTCACCACCAATGTGGGCATCATCGAAGAGCGAGTGGAGATGCAAAACGGCCGCGCCTTGGCCTACCTGCGCAGTAACGGCCGCGCAGGCGTTGCGAACGTGACGGCACGTTCCGGCGGCGGCATATCGGCGGCGCTCGAGGGAGACAGCGCGGTCCAGATTGGCAACACAAATGACATCAACATCGTGCTCTCCGCGAATCCGGCCACCGTCACATCGCCCGATTTCACCACCGAGATTACTGCAACGGTCTTCGACAACAGCAACAATCCTCTAGCGGCCGTACCGCTCGTCTTCACCACGAGTGCCGGTTCCTTGGCGTCGGCAGGCTCGACCTTGCGGACCAACGCCCAAGGTAAGGCCACGGATCGACTGACGCTGGAAGACGAAAGCTCGGCCACCGTCACCGTCTTTTCGGGATCGGTAAGTGCCAGCCTGACCATCGGACGTGAGACGTTACGGAACCCGATAGTGACGTCGATCTCACCGACCTCCGGCCAGCCAGGACAGACACTTAGCGTGACGATCACCGGTCTCAACTTCCAACCCGGAGCCCTGGTGAGCTTTGGCGAAGGCATCGCCGTCAACTCAGTGACGTTCATCAGCAGCACCCTGTTGAGTTGCGAATATCACTATTGATCCGGAAATACAAAACACGTCAAGCGCCCGCACAGTTACAGTAACCAATCCTGACGGCGGCAGTGGAAACCTACCGAGTGCCTTCAGGATCACCACGCTGAATCCTGCACCGGAGATCACGAGCTTGAACCCGACTTCCACCGCTCAGCGTGGAGTAAACGTGACTGTTACGGTGAACGGTCTGAATTTCGTATCCGGGGCTCAAGTTTCGTTGCACATCGGCAGCAGGAAGCGTGAATGTGATTTCGACGACGTTCGTGAACTCTACCCAGATCCAGGTCGTGATTCTTGTAGACCCCGTCACCCCCTGGAGGTACCGGCCCCCCGGCTACGAACGGTGTTCCAAGTCACGGTCATCAATCCCGATGGATTGCGAAGCAATTCTGTTGCATTCACGGTGAACTAGAATGACCTATCGACTAACCCGATATGCTTTGCTGATTCTCGTACTGGCGCCTTGGCTTTCTTGCGACGACCTCAAGGAGCCGGTGCCGACGGCCAACAGCCCGGTGCCTCCGCCGCCGCCGAGCCAGTTCAACCTCACGGGTCACTGGCAGGCTTCGTCCGACCAAGGGCGGAGCATTGCGTTCGACGTGACGGAAAGCGGACAAGTCATCAATGGCCGCATCAACCTCCATCACGACTGCAACACCGGCAGATGGAGGGTGACTCTGGATAACTTCGAGGCCCAGATCGTGGACGAGTCGTTTCTCACGACCTACAACTGGAAGAATGACGAGAACGGGATTATCCGTGAGGGGACCATGACCGTGTCCGGCCGTTTCGAAAGCAACCGGTTGGTGAAGGGCGCATTCATCAACAGCGTCAATGACGTCCGGAAGAAGGACGTGCCGACCGGTGAGGTGTGCCCCGCGGTTGAAGGCACGTTCGAGGGCAACAAACAATAGCCCAGGTGCCTTTATGTCCTTGACCGAATTGTATTCAACAGCAAAAAAGGCGGGACATAAAGGCCGGCCCTTCAGGGCCGCCGGCCGGGAGGAATTGGGCTCACTGAATTGCAGGGCCCAAGGGAATCCGGCCGAAGTAGGCCTGAGCGAAGAGCGAAGGCCGCTCGCGAGGCGAGGAGCCTCGCGAGCACTAATGATGACGCTGGCTCTTTTTTCGGCGTTTGGTGGATCACCTGCCCACGCCGAGATCGCCGTCATGGAGAGCGGCAAGATTCTCTATATCGACAGTTTTCACCGCGAGGACAAGCTCGTCACGCTCCATCTGACTGGAGGTGGCGAAGTCACCGTTGCCTCTGAGCTGGTTGCCAATATCGTCCCCAACGAGATTGCTCCCGAAGACGAAACGGAATGGGCCTTTCTACCCATCCTTCCTCAGTTGGACGATCTCATCTCTCCGGCAGCCGAACGCAACGGCCTCGACCCGAGACTCGTGGCCGCGGTCATTTGGGTGGAGTCGAGCGGCGACCCCAAGGCGGTTTCCCACAAAGGCGCCAAAGGTTTGATGCAGCTCATGCCCCAGACGGCAGAGACCCTGGGCGTTCAGGACGTATTCAATCCCGAACAAAATATCGACGGAGGTGCGCGCTACCTCAAGCGTCTACTCGACCAACACGACGACGACGTCTCCTTGGCGCTGGCGTCGTACAATGCGGGCCCCAGCGCGGTAGCCCGCCACGGCGGCATTCCTCCCTATCCCGAGACGAGGAAGTACGTAAAGCGGGTTCTGGATATTTATGAGGGAAGCCAGTGAAAAGACACCAACCGTCGAGCGTTTCAGGGGAGCTCAAAGCTAGGCGTGGCGAAGGCGGCGTTCGCTCGCCGAAGCCACGCTCTTGTATATCTTGTGGCGAAGGCGGCTACGTCCTCCTGGGTGTTGTCATCGTTCTTGTCATCATGGGCATCTTCATGGGCGCGGCCGCTCCGGTTTGGCAACATATAATGAAGCGCGAGCGAGAAGAAGAGCTCATTTGGAGAGGTAAGCAATACGTCCAGGCCATCAAGCTCTATCAGAACAAGCATCCCGGAGCTTACCCACCCAAGCTCGATATTCTCGTCGAGCAAAAATTCCTGCGTAAGCTCTTTCCAGATCCCATGACCGAGGATGGAGAATGGAAGTTGCTCCGACAAAACTCACCGGAGATCCGCACATTGTCCCGACCGGGTGGTCGTCGCGGAGGGCAGGGTGCCGCCGGCCAACAGCCGGGCAGTGAACAACCGGGCCTTCGCCAAAGACAGCAGGAGCAGAGAAGTGCCACCTCGCGCTCCCCCCGCTCGAGAAGCGGTTTCGGCGGTCAGGGCGGTGAGCTCGGTCTTGGTGGCATCGTGGGAGTCGTCAGCAAGAGTGAAGAAGAGTCGATCCGGCTCCTCGAGGGAAAAGACAAGTATAACGAATGGCTCTTCGTCGCTATTCAAGAGACCCGAGGCACGCGACGTCCGGGAGCTGGGGGTGGAAGAGGCCAGGGTCGCCCCGGACAAGAGCAGCCAGGGATGGGAGCTCCTGGGCAACGGCAACCAGGCTTGCAGCCTCCTGGACGAGGGCAAGGACAGAACCAACCATCCCGCAGGCCGGGACAGCAACAAAAGTAGCGTCTGTCAGAAGTGACAGAACTCGAGAACTCAAGAACTCGAGTACCCAAGAGTATAGGTCCTAAACGCAAAGGCGCCAAGGCGCGGGGACGCCAAGAAAGAGAGGCCCGCAAATCGAACTAAAGAACAGCGAGTCCGTCTCCTTCTCCTTTGCGCCTCTGCACCTTTGCGTTTAGGACCTGGAATGCCGTGCCAAACTTCTTAAATTCTCGAGTACTTGAGTACTCGAGTTCTTGAGTTCCCATCTAGTGACATGCGAATCGGCATCGATGCTCACCATCTCAACGGAAAACCCCAGGGAACTCGAACCTACTTACTGGGGCTCATCAAAGAGCTAGCGAGGCTCGCCCCGGACGATCGCCTCTTAATCTACAGCTTCGATCGCGCTCAGACACGAGAGCTCGTGGATGCACCGAATATCGTCCATCGACGTGTTTTCCCTGAGACGGCCCGCCTGCGTCTTCCCATCGTCGTCCCTTTACTCGAGATCTTCGATCGGGTCGACGCATTTCATTCTCAATACATCTGCCCACCCGTATCGCTGGTGCCGGAGGTCGTGAGCATCCATGACATCCTGTTCGAGACCCATCCGGATCTCTTCCGGGGCGCCTTCTCCCAGAGATCGACATGGCTCATTCGTCGCTCGGCCCACCGTGCGCGCTATGTTGTCACGGTATCGGAGTATTCTCGACGAGCGCTTCTCGAACACTACAACTTGCCGGAAGAAAAAGTTGTCGTAACTCCTGACGCTGTCGATCCAGATCTCTTTCGCTCCCTGGACCCAGGCCATGCGCCGGAGCTCGAAGAGGTCAAAGCCCGCTACCAGCTCGACGCGCCCTTTGTCTTGAGTATTGGGAGACTCGAGCCCCGCAAGAATCTAGAACGACTCATCCGCGCCTTCGACCGAGTCCGTCAGCGGCTCGACAGTAGCCTCCAACTCGTCATTGTAGGAAAAGAAGATTTCAGATACCGGTCCATCCACCAAGAAGCCGAACGCCTACCGAAGGGGACGGTTCGATTCCTAGGGACGGCGCCGGACGAGGACTTGCCCATTCTCTACAATTTGGCTGGCGTTCTCGCCTATCCTTCTCTGGTGGAAGGCTTTGGTATGCCGGTGCTGGAAGCTATGGCCTGCGGCACACCGGTGGTCTCTTCCCCCAGGGGGGCGCTCCCCGAAGTGGGAGGCGACGCCGTGGTCTGGGTGGAGCCAGAGGACGAGGATTCGATTTCGGCGGGTATCGAAAATGTGCTCACCGATTCGGAAGGCACCGCCCGACGCCGCCTGGCCGGACTCGAAAGAGCCCAAGGATTCCGCTGGCGCGAGACGGCCCGCAGGACCCTCGAAGTTTACCGTGACTGCACGAATTGACTCCTCCAACGGGCAGTGCTAGGGTGAGGGTAGAGAGGTACCTACCATGAACAAAGAGGCTTCCAAATGGATTGTAGTGGTCTGCCTTATGGTACCTGCGACCCTTTACGGATCGGGGCAGGAGGAAGTGTCGTTCGAAAACGACTTACTCACCGTAAGATGCGTCCAATCACCTCTGGCCCAAGTCTTCGAGCAAATCAAGTCGGCGACCGGTATGGAGCTCATTATCGAAGACGACGTCAAGACCAAACGCTTGACGGCCGACATTGAAGCGCTACCGACTCATTCGGCGATTGAACGCTTACTCGAGGGCGTTGGCGTCAACTACGCCATGAGTTTCGATATCCAAAACTGGCAACGGGTTTCCATGATCTTCATTGGAGCCGGAGGTGGTGGCCCAGCCACTCCAAGTCCACCCGCTGCCGCGCAGCGAAGGCCAACGAGCCGACGGCGTAACCCTCAGACCGCGCCGGCGGATGAGCCCGAAGAGGATTATGTCGAAGACCCCGATGACTTCGGTGCAGAAGACCTTCCCGAGGAAATGCCGGATGAAATGATCGGGGATCAGCCGGATCCCGCGGCAGGGTTCGACCAAGTAGCTCCCCCGCCGCCGGCCTTCCCTCGGAGCCGCTTCACACCCGGTTTGGAATCATCACCCTTTAGCCGGACTAACCCGCAAACGCCCGCAGGGACAGCGCCCATGCCGAACCAGAATCCCGCGGCCCCACTTCTGGATCCCTTTGGTCGCCCCATCCCAAACCCACAGCAGCAACCGCCACCGAAGAAGGAACAAGAAAAACAATAATTCATGTCATCATGAAGGGTCAGGCCTCTCACAAGGGAATTTTGGTAGACCCTACATGATACATGCGATCATGGTGAGGCTGACCCTTCAGTACTCATGAAATCAATAGACGACTACAAAGCCAAGCGGGATTTTGAAAGAACTCCGGAGCCTCCTCCTGGGGAAACTCCTGCGAAAAGCGGGGCCTCGGCCTTTGTCGTCCATCGCCATGAAGCTCGCCGCCTGCACTATGACCTTCGGCTCGAGATGGAGGGTGTCCTCAAATCCTGGGCGATTCCCAAGGGTTTTTCCTACGACCCGAAAGTGAAACACCTTGCCGTCCACACAGAAGACCACCCGCTGGAGTACGAGCACTTCGAGGGCGTCATTCCCAAAGACGCTTACGGAGGCGGAACGATGACCATTTGGGACCGCGGCCGGTACCGGATGGCGGAGAAACAGGTGGGCTCCCACGGCATAGCCGAAGGGAAGCTCGAGGTCACCCTCTACGGACAAAAGCTCAGAGGCGAATGGCACCTCGTCCGCACGAGCGCCAAGAAGGATGAATGGTTGATTTTCAAGGCAAGGGATCGCTACGTCCGCTTGGAGAACGAGCCTGCCCCTTTCTTTAATCTCGACCGGGCACAACAAGGACCTGTCCCGGACGAGCTCGTACCGATGCGCCCCGGTCAGTTTGTCGAACCCTTCTCGGACCCCGAGTCGTTGTTCGAGATGAAGTTCCGCGGCCGACGCCTGCTCGGCATCAAGCAAGGAGAGATCGTTCGATTCCATGGAGAAGGGGGGCGTGATCTTGCCTCGAAGCTACCCACTCTCGTCAAAGAGATGAATCAAATCCGGGCGGATACCGCCGTCGTCGACGGGGTGCTGGTTGCTCTCGACGCGGGGCAACACCCCTCGCCCAAAAAGCTCGAGCAGCGTATCGACAAGGGCCGGGATGAAGAGATTTTTTTCTACGCCTTCGACCTACTGTACTACGAGGAATGGGATATTAGAGAGCTACCTCTGGCGGAGCGCAAGAGGATCCTCGCATCGGTCCTTCCCAAGCTCACGCATTTACTCTACGTCGATCATGTCCAGGGACGAGGCGAAGACCTCTTAGAAATGATATCCGCAGCCGGACTGCCCGGCGTCATCGCCAAGGACCCGATGAGCACCTATGCATCTGGAGCATCAGCGAACTGGCGCGTCATTCCGGCTCGTTCCGACGATACAGAAAGGAAACAAGGTGTCCTCGAAGCCCTGAGTCAGGCCACGCCTCCGTCAAGCCACCGCAAACTGAAGTTCAGCAATCTGGGCAAGGTCTTTTGGCCGAAAGAGGGGTACACAAAAGGCGATCTCATCTCTTACTACGAGCAAGTGGCCGATAGTCTGCTACCTCATCTCTATGAACGACCCATCCACATGCTCCGCTACCCGGACGGTATCGAAGGCAAGGCCTTCTACCAAAAAGACGCACCGGATCACGTTCCCGACTGGGTCGAGATCGAGAGCATCGGCTCGGAAACTCGCGGCGAGCCGATTCGATACATCATTTGTAACGATCGCGACACACTGCTCTATCTGATCAATCTCGGCAGCATTGACCTCCATCCATGGTTTTCCCGCCGACGAAGCCGAGAGACTCCCGACTGGGCCATCATCGATTTGGACCCAAAGGAGGCTCCTTTTTCAAGCGTCGTCAAGATCGCTCGGTCGGTTGGAAAACTCCTTCGGGGCATCGGCATAAGACCCTTCCTGAAAACATCGGGCAAAACAGGCCTGCACATCTATATCCCGCTCCGAGCCGAATACACCTACGAGCAAGCCAGAGCCTTCTGTGAGGGTGTGGCGCGTTTCGTCGCGAACGAGCACAAAGACATCGCCACGGTGGAGCGCGTCGTGAGTCAGCGAGGCAAGAAAGTCTACATCGATTTTCTACAGAACTTTCAGGGCCAAACCATCGTCCCGCCGTACGTCGCGAGGCCGGTACCCGGAGCCTCGGTGTCGGCACCGCTCGACTGGGATGAGCTCGATTCCGAACTTCATCCGTCTCAATTCACTATCGAATCCATGCCGGCACGTCTCGCTCGTTTGGGCGAGCTCTTTCGGGGCACGCTTACGGACAAACAGGAGCTTCTGCCGGCAATCGAAGCCCTACAGAACAACTACTTGCGCTCACGCTAAGAAGACGGCCTCCTCCGGTTCGATCCCGTCCAGCCATTCACAGACAAAGAGTGTGATAGGCTCGTTAGCATGCGAAAGTGGCTATGGCTTCTACTTCTTGTGGTCGGAGTCGCGGCAGCGGGTCTCCTCGTTTCATATATTTGGGGTGGGCACACCATTCATTCCCGGATTCTCGGTGAAGAAAGATCGTTCCTCGTCCATAGGCCACCAGGCTACCGCAAATCAACCACCGACTATCCCGTTCTCTACCTTCTAGACGCCTACGAGCGAAACTCTAGCGCTGGCCCCGATTTCCAAACCGTCGCAAAACAAGTCGATACGATGTCGCTCGAGGGCATTCCCCCAATGATCGTTGTTGGAATCGTGAACACTCACAGGAACCGGGATATGCTCCCTATCAAAACTCGTGTTCACTCAGAAAGTGGGGGTGCTGACAAATTTCTCGCTTTTCTGACGGAAGAAATGATTCCGTACGTCGACGATAACTTCAGAACATCGGGAGAACGGATTCTCTACGGCCGTTCAGACTCGGGTCTCTTCACGCTATTTGCACTTCTCGAAAAACCGAACGCCTTCTCGGGCTATATTTCATCCAGCCCAACACTCGGCCACTGCCCCGATCTCATGAGGCTCAAAACCGGCCGTCTGTTCAGGCAACATCCAACACTGGAAACGACGCTTTTTGTAATCTACGGGGATGACGACCTTCCCTACGCGAGAAGATACATTCCGGTTTTTACGCAAGCCTTCCGAAACCAAAGCGCCGGCGGGATTCGTTTTGGTATGAATATCGTTCCCGGCGGCGGGCACATCCCGAAATCAAGCCTTCACGACGGCCTTCGTTTCTACTTCTCGTCTGAAGGAACGGATGGAGCTCGAGCCGCGCCGGTTGAAGTAGACTCCCCCCGGTAAGCGATATAATCCACCGTAGGGTGACGCTATGAGCAAGCAAGCTGTCGTTATCACGGGCGCATCGACGGGCATCGGTGAAGCCTGCGCCCTCTACTTGGTCGACAAGGGCTTTCAAGTGTTCGCCGGCGTTAGACAACAAGCCGATGCGGACCGACTGTCCAGGGACGGGTCGAGCCATCTCGTACCCCTTTTCATCGACGTCACCGAGCGAGAATCCATCGCAAAAGCCGCAGAAACAGTGCGCGCGGCGGTCGGTGACGCCGGACTCCTAGGGCTGGTCAACAATGCCGGGGTGGTCGTCGGTGGCCCCTTGGAGCTCATTCCCATCGAGCGCATGCGCATGCAGCTGGAAGTCAATCTCATCGGCCAAGTCGCTATGACACAGGCCTTCGCGCCTTTCCTACGACAAGCAAAAGGTCGCGTCGTTAATATGGGCTCCATCAGCGGCCTGGTTGCCTCGCCGATGATCGGCCCCTACGCGATGTCCAAGTTCGGGCTGGAGGCCTTCAGCGACTCTTTGAGGCGCGAGCTCCATCCATGGGGAATCCAGGTCAGTATCGTAGAGCCAGGAGCCATCGCCACACCGATCTGGGACAAATCCATCGACCGAGTCGACCACGTACTCAAAGACATGACCGAGGAAGCCAGGCGCCTCTACGGAGAGAGCATCGAGGCGGCGCGAAAGACTGCGCGCAAGGCCGCTGAAGGGGCTATTCCCACAATCCATGTCGCCAAAGCCGTACATCATGCGTTGACGGCCCCCAAACCGCGAACGCGCTACCTGGTCGGCAAAGAGGCCAAGATAGCGGCACGAGTGGCGTGGCTTCTTCCTGATAGAGCGATGGATTGGATTATCAGGAAGTCAAACGACCACAGCTGATCATCGTCTTCATGGTTTCGGGTGAATCTCCCGGATTCATCGAACACTGTCCCTTTTTCTACATGAGTTGTGGTATAAAACTCAGGGTTCCCACCTTGGAAACGCTTACACTGGCGTTGGCATGGGCCGTTCACCATTTCTGAAAAGACCAAAATCAAGCGTAAGGAGATAACAATGGTTTCCATAATGTCACTATGGCTTCCGATTTTGCTATCTGCCGTTATCGTGTTCGTGGTCAGCTCCATCATCCATATGCTGCTGCCCTATCATCGGAGCGACTTCAAAAAGATTCCATCCGAAGACGAGCTCATGCATGAGCTTCGAAAGTTCAATATCCCTCCAGGTGATTACGTCATCCCGCGTGCCGGAAGCCCGAAGGAAATGGGGACGCCCGAGTTCGTTGAGAAGACAACCCAGGGACCGGTTGCTTTCATCACAGTGATGCCGAGCGGTCCACCATCGATGGGTGGAAGCCTGGTGCAATGGTTCATCTACTCCATCGTCGTTGGGATCTTTGCCGCCTACATCGCCGGCCGTGCGCTGGAACCCGGGGCTCACTACCTGGAGGTCTTTCGCTTCGCGGGATGCACGGCTTTCGTCGGCTATGCCGTGGCACTCCTGCAAAATTCGATCTGGTACAAACGGTCCTGGAGTGCGACTCTAAAGTCGGTTCTTGATGGGCTCGTCTACGCACTCATGACGGCGGGGACATTCGGCTGGCTGTGGCCTAACTAATCCCGAACGAAAATAAACTCCTGGCCAGATGCGAGCGGCTGATGACCGCCAAGTTTCGCCATCTGTCTGCAATTGCAGTCGAACACAACGTCTGGCGGTGCGTAGTACTAGTAGATGGAGAAAGAAATGATCGAACTGAGAGAAAGAAACGATATTGAGCCTGTCTGCCCTCATTGCCAGGAACCTCTCAGAGAGTTGTGGTTTCGCGAGCTCCGAGGATTTCTAGGTAAACGATACCTCTATTTCTGTGCTGGCTGTCGAAAGGTCCTTGGGGTGTCGCATCGGAAAGGATTCTTCATGGGGTAGCGGGAAGACGAACGAAAAAAGCGCCGGCGAAGACATCAAGGCGTTCTCCATTCTGAAGTCCTCCGCCTGCCCCCGAGAGTGGCTTGGACCTGCCAGAGGAGACTACCTCATGATGGAAGCGGCCACCGGTCTCGTGAACCGCTGTCCTCAGTATTGTCCATGAAAATCCTCAGTCTGTCTGAGGATTTTCATGGTTCGGCATTGCGTTGTCAGGAACCGCTCGGTGCGCTGCTGAGATTTTGCCATCGGAAGATCGAGTGCATCTTCGGACCCTACGCCGATGCAGCAGTTGACTTGTCGTTTTCCATGTTGTAAGTTGAACATCGAATATTCAATTTACAACAATGCTCAAGAGAGTCCTCGAAAAAGAACTGAAACAGGTCGCCCGGCGCTATCCCGTAGTGACGCTGACCGGCCCCCGCCAGTCTGGAAAAACGACACTCGTTCACACCAGCTTCAAAAAGCACCAATACGCATCCCTCGAGGAACCGGACGTGAGGGAATTCGCGCTCGACGACCCACGTGGATTTCTTGGACAGTTCTCCGGCCCCGTTGTGCTGGACGAGGTCCAGCGCGCACCGGAGCTTTTTTCCTATATTCAAACCGCCGTCGACGAGGCAGATTCACCGGGTCAGTTCATCTTGAGCGGCTCACAAAACTTTCTCTTGTTGGAATCCATCAGCCAGTCGTTGGCCGGGCGCACCGCCATACTACATCTGCTGCCGCTATCCTTGGGTGAAATCGAGCGGAGGAAATCATTCCCCCTTCCCAAGATTGGTCGAGAGCTTCCTAGAGGCCGTCCTTCACAACAGTGGGATGTCATGGAGACGCTGTTCCGGGGATTCTACCCGCGCATCCACGACAAAGACCTGGAGCCGGGACGATGGTATGCCGACTACTATAGGACTTACATCGAACGGGATGTAAGAAACGTCGTCAACGTGGGAGATCTCGAGTCGTTCGGTCGCTTCGTTCGTCTGTGCGCCGGTCGGACTGGGCAGCTCTTGAACTTGACGTCGCTCGCGAACGACGGCGGCATCGCACACACCACGGCCAGAAGGTGGCTATCGATTCTCGAAGCAAGTTTCTTGGTAACCCTCCTTCGCCCCCACCATGGCAACTTCGGTAAACGGTTGATCAAGTCTCCCAAGCTCTATTTCTTGGACACCGGTCTTCTGTGTTACTTGCTGAGAATTCGCACGCCTGATGATTTACGAATTCATGCTTCACGCGGCGCCATTTTCGAGAGCTACGTACTTTCCGAGCTCCTCAAGAATTTCCTAAACCAGGGTATGGAAGCCGATTTGTATTTCTGGCAGGATTCCACCGGGCACGAAATTGACATTCTGCTGGAACATAGTCACAAGCTCGTACCCATCGAAGTCAAATCGGGCCAAACGATTGCCCGCGACTACTTCAAAGGCATCGACCTCTGGAGAAAGCTCGTGGGAGATGCCGAGCACCCTGCGGCGTTGGTGTACGCAGGAGACAAAACATTCCGGCGCAAGAATGTGACCGTCTACCGCTGGTCATCTCTATAGTGAGACCCACAACTACCCAAGCAGAACGTGGACACCGACGTCGATCAGCGACACTCGGCTGACGCCCTGGGGCGGTCAAGGCAAGAATCTTGACGATGTTCCAGCGTCGTCAGACATGCCTCATTTCGTCAGGAGGCTCTTTGTCCTTTTGGCGCGGTACGGTCCAATCCAGGAAGTCCCGAGCCATGTCCTTCTCCACAAGTCCGCAGGCAAGGGCAAGCGCCAGTACTATGCCTCCGAAGGTATTCGAAAAAGCAGCCAGTACCACCGTTCGGCCAATGGAGAGTGCTCTAATGCCACGGCAAAGCCAGATATAAGGACTGCCGCTCGAACCCGCCCGGGCAATCGCGCTCGCATGACTCATATGAGCGTTGACGGCACCGATCAACACACTCCGGAGAAGGAACCCGGCGAGAAGGTAGCTCGTCGCCACGATACCCAACGCGAGCAGCAGATTTGGGAGGTAACCGAAAAAATCAGAGATCAAGTCATTCGTTGGCGTCGAAGTCAAAACGACCAGCCCGAGGAGGACGAGGTTTCCCAAAGCTGCTGGCAGCTTCATACAAACGTACCGCCCGCAGAAACTGCTGGTTGTCAAGGCTGATACCGCGGCCGAGCAGGTCGGGGAAACCGACGTACGGTGGATTGAGCCCACACAGTTATCCGATCATCTCCATTAGGCCATTGCTCGAGGACAGGGTTGGAGGATCGCGCTTCCGAGCGCCTAGGTCTCAAACCCAACATCCTACGCTTTTCGCATGACGGCACGTGTCGCTGAGGCTACGGCGCGGGCCGGTTGCGACGGAGACGCGGCATGGTAGCTGTTCTTCAACGAGTTTCCCCCAACATGGCTAAGAGGTTCACGACTGACACGAGCAAGTGTGGCAGATTTGCTTCTTGCTCCTATGTCCTTTCTCTAAGGACGCTTATGTTCACAAGACCATCCAGCGTTGCACGTTTGCCCCATCGACCAGGGATGAATCCCCTCATATTGTGCACACAAACTCTTTTCCTTCAGGAGATTAAGGAGACCGCTTCCACCTGAACATTTGGCACAACACTTGCCCTTCAACTCAGCCGGGTGCCTCTACTACCCGGAAATAGCGGACGGCATCTGGGAGCCTCGAACCGGTGCCCGGCATCGCTCACGGACGCACAGGCTTTGCCGCTTTCAGCGCGAGAGGGGCTCCATGTCCATCGCGACGCTGACGAGAAGGGTAGCGCCGGGGTGAGTCTAACCGTTTTGCAATTTTGCATTTGGAGAAGAGCCATGGCCGCAAGAATCGTACCCTCGAGGAGAAGACGAGAGAAAGAGCTAATTCGCATCGCCATCAACGGCAACGTTCGTGAGCTCGAGTCGTTGCTCGACACGAAGGTAGACGTCGACGCACGAGACCATCGTGGATGTACAGCACTCATGCACGCGTCAGAGTGTGGGCACGAAGACGCTGTCCGTACCTTGCTGAGTGCAGGAGCTGACGTCAATGCCGCCTGTCAAAAGGGCTGGACAGCGTTGATCGCCGCGGCCCGTCAAGGATTTGCCAACATTGCGCTCATCCTAGTCGAAGACGGTGCAGACATCGATGCCAGAACAAATCGCGGCTGGACCGCACTCAAGATGGCAGTCTACTGGGATCGAACCGAAACGGTTCGCGTCCTTCTCGATTGCGGCGCTAGTCTCAACGCGACAGATGATGACGGCGAGACCGTCCTCCAGTGTGCTCTACGATATGCGGGGGGCGAGACGGTCAACGTCATCAAGAGTGGGCTCACAAGGGTTGCCTGAGTCCGTGTCAACAATGCGTCAGAAGAGCTTCGAGACCCGAGGAGTCGTGACTACGAAACCTGAACCCTCCAAGCTCGTCACGTCGCCACCAGACCGCCCTAACGGCGTCATCTCCATGAGCGGGAAGTTCGTTACCGAGCATAGGCACGAGATTCTAGAGCTAGTCCTTTCGGTAGAGGAAGGTCACAGATCTGCTCACCCCGAGGACCGCTTCATCGGGACCAAGGACGAACAAGACGGATCGGTCGTCATGACATTCACGAGTGCGCCGCTAGCCCGTACGGTGGCCGAAACACTATATCGAACTCACTGGGGTGAGCTCGACACGACGTACACGGATCAAAGAGAGAAGGTCTACATCTCCTGGTGGTGCTAGCGCGTTGGGCCACATCGTCCTGGAGCTCAGAGCTCCATAGTGGGTGATCCCAGACGGAAGAATCCGCCCGACATCTTGGCATTCCAATTGCCAAAGGGCCTTGGAGGACAGACACTTCATGAGTGTCATTCAAAGACTTCTCACTCGAACGGCCGGGAAAACGGATCGCCCTTCTTTCAACGCTCGGGGTAGCACCTTTTGGGCTGTCCACAGTATACAAATCGCCACATCCGCTGTGATGGTTCTCTGGCTTGTTTGGTCCTGCACGGACAACCGGCCACGGGCGATCCAGGCGCAAATTGTGAACACCCGAGCCGCTCTGGATGAAGCTTGCCTCAACGAGGCCGATCGTTACGCGCCTAACGCAATGCGACTCGCCGAAAGAACATTCGACCAAGCCATTTCCGAGGTAGAGACCCAGGAAAGTCGCATCTTTCTTTTTAGTTCTTATGGCCAAGCCAAACAACTGCTCGGAAGGGCAAAGCAGACAGCCTACGGGGCCCTATTCGAGGCCGCTGCAAAGCGTGAAAAGACTCGGCAGGATTCTTTGCACCTCATCGATGAAGCGAGAGAGACTCTTCAAACCCTATTGGAGATGAGAGCGGTTTCCCCGCACAATGGCAGGCAAGCCATGTTGGAGCTCGAGCAACTGGCCAACACGCTGGCCGAAGCTCAATGGGCCTATCGGTCGGGAGACTACTTGACGGCTCTTGCCAAGGCCGAGTGGGTCGGCAACCAAGTCATTGTCGCCACCGGGCCCGAAAGCCCCTGACATCGATATGGACGAAGGGGCCGTGTGCTGAGGTTTGCCTATACCGCCCGAGGCCTCCCAGAAAACGCGTGTAGAAAGACCTCCCGTACATTTCATCAATGATGTCGTAGAGCACTGCGGCATCCCGGGAGTCTATCTTGCCGTCTCCATTGAGGTCATCCATCATTTCGTCTTTCGGATTCTCGTCCACGAAAATATCCGCTGCCCCTCCCCAAACATGGCGGCTATATCGAACATTGCCGATCGCCTTGTTGTAATAGGGAGTCCGATAGCCGCTCATGATGTGAAACGTGTCACAACGATGACCGCGTTGGTTGACCTGTTCCAGCACATGCTCTAGCTTTAGGAGCAGCCTTTCCTTCAACACGAGATACTTTGGATACTCACTCTCTTGTTTACACAGAAACTGTCGGAGTCGAAAATGAGGTACGAGCTCAGCGCCTTCGTTACGCTCCGTGACCTCAACGAAACCAACCGGAGGTTTGTATATGGCCAAACCTCTTAATGGAGATTTTGGGTAGCTGCCGATCCGGTAACCGTTGAGGTTCTCCCCCGGCAGTTCATCAAAAGGGACGAGAACGAAAACGTTCAGCCGAATGGCCTCGCCTGTCGACAGGTTCTGAATCTCGACTGGGTAGAGACCCGTCTCAGCAGGCGCCTTCCATCTCCATGTCCTTGGTTGCCGGCTCACCAACTCACCGGCCTCGGCTCTCCCCTCGAAGCGGTCCGAACGCCCCCCACCCACTGCTTCGATTGCAAGTTGCGCACCGGGCAAAACGAAGGCTCCCGTCACGCGAAAGGGGGTGATCTCGTCTTTGAACTTGATCGAGAAGCCCACACGGCCGGATTCAAAAGCATCGTTCCGGTCTTGTAATGTCGACAAACCAAGAGAATATGAACCGACCATGAACATGCACAAGGCACCGTAGAAGCGCGTCATTACCCGCTTTGCCTCATCGACCTGTCGGTGGTTGTTCCTGCAGAGCGTCGTCCAGCAGTTGATCACGACCATAGACATCGTTTCTGAAATGTACTGTCCCCTTTGCATCCACCCAGCACGTCCAGTAAAGGAGGTGAACGGGAATGGATTCGGGGAGACGAACAGATCGCTCGACGCCCTTTTGGGAGGCAGCCAAGACGCTCTCAGCGTCCCAACCGGAAGCACCGCTCAGAACGTACTCTGCAAGCCTCAAGGGCTTCTCAATCCGGATACAACCGGAACTGAAGGAGCGGTCCGCTCTACGGAACAGCTCCCGTGAAGGTGTGTCGTGGAGGTAGACGTTGAAAGCATTCGGAAACATGAATTTCACGCCACCCAATGCGTTCTTGGGACCGGGCTCTTGGCGGAACCGGAAAGGGAAACCAGTGCGGCCGAGTTCAGACCAGTGGATGGTGGAGGGATCTATCTCCACTGTATCCGCTCCCCAACCGCTAAACACCTTGATGTTCTTTTCGGCGAGATATCCGATGTCTTTCTGAACGGCGGGTAGAACATCCTGAACAGCGAGGCTCGGGGGCACGTGCCAGTACGGACTAAATACCAGATGAGTCATAGAAGAGCTGAACACGGGCGTTTTTCGGTAAGTTTTTCCGACGACGACCCGCATCTCCAGAACCGCCTTCTCTCCTTCAATGACCTCCAACTCGAAACTGGGAATATTGATCAGGATGTAGCGTTCCCCTAGCTCCTGGGGAAGCCACCGCCATCGTTCTAGATTGAGCTCCATCTGTCGGACACGCTCTTCAATAGGCACATTGAGAGCAGCTAGTGTCCCCGCACCGACCACGCCGTCGGCCTCCAGGCCGTGTCGCGATTGAAAAATCCTCACCGCATCTTCGAGCACCGAATCGAAGTTTTTGGAAACGTCCTCGGCCGGCACCCTTAGATCGCCTGTCGCGCGAAGACGTTGGCGCAGAAAAGCCACTCGGTCGTCGAGATCGTTGAGCTGTAACTTCAGGCCATCGTGGATTGGGGGCCAGCCTCCGCTCCGACTCAGTCGCCTGTATTTGATGAGCGCTCTTTGAAGCTCGCTGTAGCCGCGATGAACGGGAAGCAAGCCGTCCAGGGCCTCGGAGATTCGGCCCGAGGCCAAAGCTTCCTCCAGGTATTGAGGAAGATCGACCTCCTTCAGGGCGACGACATGCCACTCGGAATCGAACGTCGTGGGATTCACTCGGCCCGACAGCAGATGAGATGCATAGATCAGAAAAGCATCAGTCAAAAGCAAGTCGAGGTCGACCAACCGTCGAGGATCGAGAGGTTTCCCGTCCTGGGCATTGCGCTGCACTTGTTTCCAAAACGCCTCTATCTTGCTCAAGTGATAAACGCTCGGATCCAGGCCTTCTCTGTCCGCTCGTTGTAGTGCTTGCACCAAACCGACCACTTGCGGCAACGGGCCCCGATCGTTGCTCCAGGCAGCTCGGTATAGCCGCTTCAGGTAGAAACTCGACAGTGCCTCAGAGGCATGAATCCGTTCTTCAAGCACCACGATTCCGTCCCAGTGGTCCGCCACCTCGATACGATTCCTCAACGTTTCGGCAGTTCGGTCGGAAAGGGAAGGCACGGAAAGGGTCTGGACCAATCCCAACATCACGGACCAAACCTTAAAGGACCATCGAAGCGACATCATAGAAGACTCGAGCCGGTGCGAGCGGTGGGAAGAGTAGGATTGGTCCGGGAGTCACACCATGAGCTAGGCCAATCCTCCGCGAGAATTTCACGATTAGATGGTGTTTGACTGGGAGTTATCATGCCTGATCGATGCCCTCGTCTCCTTCCTCTGGGTAAGGGCCCAAAACATTGTTCGCGATCTCCAAGATGATGTCCTTTTCTCGGAGAATGCCAACCAACTCTCCTTCTCGCATCACGGGTAATGTGATCAGGTGGTGCCCCAACATCAGGTGCACCGCCTTCATCAGCGGCGCCTTAAGTTCAACGAAAACGAGGTCTCCCATGAGCTCACGAATCGAGCTCGTCCCGATCATCTTGCATTGGGCCAGAAACATCCCCGTGAAATGGGAGGTGTAGGGGGAGTCTCCGAGATAGGAGGGAAGGGCCAGACGCAGCAGGTCGGGGAACCGGACCAAACCCACAAACTTCTCGTTCCGGTCAAAGACCAATGCGGAGCGGACCTGAGGTGTTTGAGGCTCCCCGTACTTCTCGGGGAAATAAGCCCTACGGAGCTCGACCACGACGTCCTTGACCGGTTGATCGACAAAAATCCGCGGGTATATGCTGGGAGAGACCATAATCTCGGCAATCGATGGCTCCTTGAGAACCCGTTCACGGTCCGATTCCAAAAACCTCTTGATTCTAGCATCGAGCAGCTCGATATCGACCGGTTTTTGAACAAAGTCGACGATCTCGAGATCGATACCCTTCATGGCATCGTGAAGGGTGCCGTGCCCCGTCAAGATGATGACGGGCAGCTCGGGCTCGATCTCACGAATGCGTCTCAGCGACTCGATACCGTCCATGCCGGGCAGGCGCAGGTCCAAGAGTACGAGCCCGAACTTTTCGCTTCGGATCGCCTCGAGGGCCTGTTCCCCGCTTTCCGCTTCGATGACAACAAATCCCCTTCTTTCGAGCGCCTTCCGGGTCGCCGCCCGAAAGTCCACCTCGTCGTCCACGAGTAGGAGTCTGATTGGGCTCATGATTTCATGACCTCTCGTTACACCTTTCGTTTCGTCTCGTCACGCTGGAGGCAAGTTCCCGAACCCTAGCATAGGCCAGTACACGGATGTGAGGAACATTAGCAACAAGAATGCCAGCACGAGGGCCGGGATTCCAACACGGAGGAAATCCTTCGCCTCGAGATAGCCGCTCGCGTATACGATGGCGTTGGGCGGCGTGCCGATGATGAGCAGGTAGGCGAAGGATGAAGCGCAAGATGTCGCCAGACCCATGAAGGGCACCAGCGTCGTTCCGGCCGCCGCGATACCTGCCATGTTGAGTGTGACGGGACCAATGGCCGCCGCCGCCGGCCCATCAGCCATGAGGTTGGTCAAGAAGCTCGTCGCAAATCCTCCAGCCGCAACGAGCGCCGTGCCCGAGCTCAGCCCCAAATCGGCGAGCACGTAGACCATCGAGCGTGCCATCCAGTAGGCCGTGCCGGTATCGTTGAGCACACGGCCAAAGATGATCGCCCCGGCATAGAGCCAAACGACGCCCCAATCCACCTTTTCCTGGTAGTCCCGCCAGTTCACGATGCCGAGCAGCAGATAGGTCACCGCACCCCCCATGGCGATGACACCGATCCCGAGCCGCACTCCTATGAGCTGCTCCAATAGGTTCTTCTCCGTGATCCATCCGATGAGCATGACGAAAAACACGGTAATCGCAGCGATCTGGTTCCTATTCCAGCCCCCCATGGCGCTGATATCACGTTTGAGCGATTCTAGAGACGGTGTGAGGTCCTTGATGCTCGGCTTGAATCTCCAATTGATGAGCAGCCAGACGACAGGGATCATCACGAGGACGAACGGCATGCCGTAGATCATCCACTGGCCGTAGCCCACCGTGATTCCAAACATGTCCTCGAGATAGGTCATGATGATCACGTTGCGGGCGCCGCCCGACGGGGCACCGAAACCGCCGATGTTGCATGCCATGGCGATGGTGATCATCAACATCTTCGCAAGCTCCAGATCGACCGGGGTCTTGCTGCTCAAGCTGTTTGAATAGAGGATCATGGCGATGGGGAGGAAAATGGCAGCAAGCGCGTGATCGGAGATGAAGGCGGCACAGGGGGCGATGACCAGTATGAGGACAAAGGTGATCCATCCGATGCTCGGCCTGGCCAGGGAGCGGAAAATGATCAGACAGATACGTCGATCGACCCCGGTCTTGACGAAGGCAGCGGCGAACATGAGGCTACCCATGATGAACCAAACCGCGTCATCCCAGTAAAGACTCGCCACTTCCCGCCTACCTACGATTCCCGAGAAGACGAGTATGAGGCCGATGCAAAAAGCAACACCGGGAAGAGGAATCGCTTCTGTCAAGAAGCACACCACGACGAAGGCCACCATCGCGACCGAGATCTGTAGGTGCCTGGCTGCCGTCCTGGCGCGTTCTTTCTGGGCATCGGTCAAAATGTCGAAGGTCAACTCGTCGTGCCTCAGTGCATAGGCCCGCCGCATCATCGTCTGGAAGGACTCCTCATCGATTCCCTCGATGAACCCGCGATAGCTCTCGTAGTGCCGCGGCGAGACCTCGATGCCCATTGATTCGAGCTGGGATGGCTCCCGCCTCATTACCATCGTCTTCGACAACGCGCCCTGCCGCATGAGAGCTTCGAGCGCCTGGGCCGTCATTTTCTCCCACTGCTCCGCCTCGTCGAGCTCTTTCCCGAACAGCTCCTCGCAATAAAACTCCAGAACGTAGGTCTTTCCCATCGAGTACTCGACAGCGACATCGAGCATGCTCTCAGGAATCGGGATCGCGATCAGGACTACGAATGCCGCAACGGCAATCACGAAACGGCGATAGTCTATGTATCTGTCATAGGCCGATTCGCGCTTGGGCGACGCCGACGTCATTTTTACCTCCGATGGTCCGCGGGAAGGCCGCTACAGGTAAGCTTCTGCCATGCTCGAATTCAATCAGGGTACTTTTCCATGATGTCTCTCAACCATGCCTCGTGTTCCCGCTCGAGTTTTTCCTGTCGTTTTCGGAAGGCTGCTCTTATTTTATCCACGAGCTCCTCGATCGCGGGCGGCTTGATGATGTAGTCGAACGCCCCCTGCTTCATTCCTTGGAAAGCGTTGTCCATATCCGGATGGCCGGTAAGAAGGACCACTTCGGCGTCGGGGCTGTCGGATTTGATCCGACGGAGCGTTTGTATGCCGTCCATTCCCGGCATCTTGATATCCAACACTACCACGTCCGCAATCTGATGCTCCAGAAAGTCGATAGCTTCTTCTCCACTCGAGGCAGTGCTAACATCCATACCACGTCGGGAAAGAACGGGGCTCAACGAGGTCAGCAGTTCGACTTCGTCGTCGACGAGCAACACTCGAACGACGCCTGGCGGCGACATCTCCTGTCCTCGGGCCGCCTGCTTGGCGGACCGTGTTGCAGCGGCAGCCTGGACCTTTCCCACCAACACGTCCACCTCACAGGGTTTGGCCAGATAATCGTAGATACCTTCTCGCCCCGTTTCGAAAGCTTGCGAGACCGTGCCGTGGGCGGTAAGCATGATGACCGGAAGCCCTGGAAGAACCTCCTTCAAATGTCCAAACAGCTCCACTCCGTCCATACCCGGCATCTTCACATCGATGACGGCGACGTCGAAGTCGTGAAGGTTCACAACACGTAGTGCTTCGTGCCCCGATGCGACGCAAACCACCTCGATGCCCCTGCGGCCCAGCGCCCTCGCCATGGTGGCGAGAAACTCCTCTTCGTCATCGACGAATAGCAGCTTTACCTTTTCAGATTCTTCGTTCATGGTTGACCTCGTGCGATAATGCCGGTTTTTTGTCCACGGTGACGGGAATACGAATTCGCATAGTGGTTCCCCGACCCAGAGTGCTCTCGGCTTCTATATGCCCTCCCCAAGATTGGACGACCCCGTAGCATACCGACAGCCCAAGCCCGGTCCCCTTCCCGAGAGGCTTGGTGGTGAAGAAGGGTTCGAATATCCGCTCCAGGTCTTGTGGCTGGATTCCCGAGCCGCTGTCGATGACCTCCACGATGACTTCCTTGCCGTCTTGACGCGCAACGATGTCGATGCGTCCACCGTTAGACATCGCGAAAAGAGAGTTGTTGACCAAGTTCACGATGATCTGCTCCAGCTCGAGCTCATTGATCGAGACCGGGGGAAGATCCCCCTCAATCTGAAGCCTCATCTCGACATTACTCAGCAAGACTTGTCGTTCCAAGAGCTTTGTGATCTCGGCAAGGCTGCGTCCTATCTGGACCGGCTTGAGCTCCGTTTCGGTGCTTCGGCCGAATTGGAGGATCTTGGTGGTGATGCTCTTGCAGCGCTGGATCTGCCTCTTTGTGCGCTCAATCGACTCGAGTATCTCCTTGGTGGTCTCTTGGTTGGGATCCAGCATCGCCGCCAAGTCCCCAATGTTGGTCTGGTCGGCCGATATGATGGCGAGCGGATTGTTGATCTCGTGGGCGAGTCCCGTCGCGAGCTCGCCGACCGAGGCTAATTTGGCTGAACGCAGAAACGCACGAAGCATCTCTTCACGCTCCTGGTTCGCCTTGTCGATACGATTAGTGAGATGCCGCGTTGCCAAAAACGTCGTGAGCACCGTTACGGCCACGGCCAGAAGAACGTTGAGTGCACCCAAAACGATGGCGCGGTTCACAGGCGCACGTACCTCGGAAGCACTCTGCTGCACCACCAGCAGCCATTTCTCCTGGTTGATCCACCGGGTTACCCGAATGACCTCGATGCCTTCGATGACGAGTCTCTCCGATCGTAGCCCCTCGAAGTAAGAAGGTGATCTAATGGGGGACGCCTTCAGGAGATCACCGCTACGTGGCTTCGTCTGAAACAGCCCATCTCGGTTTGTTAGATAGGCGTCGCCGCTCGCTCCCTGGATGGAAGTACGTACGATAGCATCGAACTGTTCGCTGTTGATGGTTGCTCGAAGGATCCAGGGCTCTTCACCATTCAAGCTCCGAACGGCGATGATATTGTGAGGCACATTACGAAAGCCCAGAAACACGTCACTGATATGCTCCCCCTCGGAAATGGTCTCGATGAACCAGTCAGAGTCAGCGTAGTTGATCCCCAGGAGGTCATAAGGCCCCACATACGCCAGATGGTCTCCGTTCGCACCAATCACGCCAAGGTCTACGAATCCTCCCCCAATGCTCCGATTGAGTCGGGCGAAATACCGGGACAAGATCTCCGGATTCGCCAAATCGCTCAAGCGATGCGTGTCCGTTAGGAGTCGAAGTGCATTCTTGTGCTCGGATAAGTAGGAGTCAATGGCCCGGGCGTGGCTATCGACAACGGTTTGCTGCTGTTCCAAAGATCTTTGTTCGAGCAACCGTCCAAAAACAACCCACGAGCCGATGCCCACGAGGAGCAGCGGCAGGAGTGAGACGGTAAGCAAGATCGTCACAATGCGGAGACGAAGAGGCGTTCGAGCGACCATCTTCCAGAGAGCCGTCGCATCTGTTTCTGATTTGGCGTCAGGCATGCGCTCCCCTATTCGTGACACGGTGCAACCATCGTGCAATCACTTCAAACCTTGGCGAAAGACTGGCAAACTTCGTACCAACGGGAGCCTTTCCAGCTCGACCGCGGGCCGGAGGGTAAGAAGCTGAGGGCTTTGTTCAAGCGAGGTAGCTCCAACACTGCGGTTTAGGCGTCGAGGCGGGCTGGACGAGTTCACCTCGGGACGAGCATTCGAGAGCTCTTTTCGCGTTCAAACGAGCTCCCTGCCCCATGAATCGGCAGTGACATTCCCCTTCCGATGGAATCACTTCGTTTTACTGGTGAGTCTGCATCATCGCGGAAAGTACAAAACCGCCACACGTTGACAATCATGCCCCGTGTTTCTTCTGATACTTTTGGCGTTCGGGGCCAAGACCATGAAAATTTCTGTTGTTTCGAGCTCGAATCCGCGAGTCTCAAGCGACCTGGCGCGAACTTGGTTTCGCTTGTTTCCTCACGTTGCCCCCGAGTGAAGCGGCACTTGCATGATTGCGGTAACGCTCTTCCACCAGGTTGCGACGTACCCTTCGGGCCTCCAGAACGGCACGATAGTAGAGATCGAGCGTGCCGTCGGAATAGGTCTCGAGCTCACTGGTGATGTAGAGGCGAAAAGCTTCCTCGTTTCGTGCAAGTTTGACGTGGGGCGAGTTGCGGTCCATCGCCATTTTCCAGGCAATTTCCAATTCGACGATTCGAGGAATGACGGCATTTTCCTTGAGGGGTGGGAGCTTGCCTTCTCGACGGTCAAATTTCTCTTGGATGAGATTGCGACCTTCCCGCTCGGCCCGCTGCAAATCTTGTAGATAGGATTCGATTACGTCATCCGGGAGAACGGAGTGGATCTTCCGCCGTATCGCACGGTAAAGCTTTTCTCCGTGGTCGTTTTTGCTCGCCTCGAGCGACCTGATGTAGGAGAACATCTGCCATTCGATGTCCAAGATTCGCTCGATCAGTACTGCCTTCCGCTGTGGCGTACCGTTTCCGGTCAGCGACTCTAATGGACTCGTCCCCCACCGGAATCGGGAAAGACGTGTGAGCAGCCACTCGACGATACCGCGTATTCTCTGGATGATCATAACGACCTCACGCACTGAATCCTAGTCAATGACCAGTGTTGCAAACTCCGTACCAACAGGCAACCCGTAACCAAGACAAGACTGGCTCAAGGGACTGGCACGGCATTTGCTACAAGCCTCACTAGAACAACGAGGCCAGCTGTGGACAGTCATGAAATTCTAAAGCGAACAAAAAAGACACCCTTGCCAAGACCCGGCCACGAGAACCTCGCGTGGCTCGAATCTAGGTCGGCTCTTGCGGGGCTCTTCGTGGTGTCTCTGATATTGTCGCCTTCGGTCACGTCTCGACACGGGAGGTCTTCCGAGAGCCTGGACCCATCGAGGGCTACCCCACTGAACGGGGATTCGCTCTGCACTGCTGCTGCTTCAAAAAGCCGGCGCGACTTAGTTGTATGATTACCTGCCGCTCGGCCCGCAGAACCTGGCGCTTGTGATTCGACTCGGCGGTGAGGAATCCGCTCTGGAAGCGAAAAACACGGCCGAGATACTGCAGGTCGCGGACGAAGCCATTGGCTCCTCAATGGCCGATGTGGCTCTACTCTGTATCGCGGCGAGAAAAGCCTGCGCGTGAAGGGCAACGCCCTTCCGGACCGAGCCCAATGGACAGCATGTGGCGGATTTGTCGCTCACTTACAATTCACTGATATAGAGATACTTTCTTGCAGCAACATCATTAGACCTGCAACTCTGCCTCACTTCCCGAATCCATGACGTCAATCGCTTAGAGTTGGGAATCTCCTTGTTTTCAAAAGGATGTAGGCAAACTCAAAGCCACGCAGAAGCGGCACACCTTTTGCTCGTCCTCTCATCGGTACCACAGAATGAGAAAACTTCAAACAGTATACCGAATCCCAGCCGGCATGACGGGAGGCAACTATGCGTCCCGACGACAGCCGCGACGGACTCGGGCCTAGACGGAAAACACAAAGACGGTATCTTGACGGTCACTGTGCCCAAAGCAAAGGAAGTGCAATCCCGCCAAATCAAGGCGAAAGTCGTTTGAACGAGGGGGTATGGAGCAACTCCCTCCTCGATCCAGGCAAGCTAACATCCCTGGAACAACCGACCGGTCCAGTCTGATCGTTCGAGTTAGGAGATTATGAAGATGGCCATGAAGATTACGCCACTTCGCGATCGTCTCGTAGCGAAGCGGATCGAAGAGTCTGAAGAAAAGAAAGTCGGTGGGATCATCATCCCCGACACCGCCAAGGAAAAGCCCATGACGGCCAAGGTCGTGGCTGTGGGTTCTGGTCGGGTGTTGGACGACGGAAAAACGATCCCACTTGAAGTCAAAAAGGGGAACAAGATTCTAATTGGCAAATACGCCGGCTCGGAATTCAAGCTCGATGACACCGATTACCTCATTCTACGCGAGGACGAAGTCCTCGGGATCATTAGCTAGGAATGGGGCTCGTTTCCAAAGAGAGGTGACATACCACCATGCACTCCAGAACGCGGGCTCCATTGCCGGACTCATGCTGACCACCGAGGCAGTAGTGTCCGATATACCAGAAAAGGAAAAGGAAAGAACTCCTTCCATGCCGGCCGACATGGACTACTGACACCGCATGGCCAGTGGGTCTGCCAACTCGAGAGTCAAACGCTACGCCATCTCACCTGCTCCTTGCGGTCACAGCCTCTGGGAGTAGGTTGCTGGAGGATCTTATATGACTGGTACTGGAGAACTGTTCATCGCAGCAAGGTATGGTGATACCCAACGTCTGGGATCTTTGATGGAATCCGGTGTGAACGTGAACGCCAAGGACCGACTCGGATGGACCGCTCTAATGTACGCCTGTGAGAACGGTCAGGAAGAGCCGGTGAAGATATTGTTGAAAGCCGGAGCGGACGTCAACGCTACGTCGTCCAAGAGATGGACGGCCCTTATCCCCGCCGCCCGACACGGGCACACGCACATCGTCAGCTTGCTGGTTCGAGCCGGCATCGATGTGAATGCCGAGACGGACCGCGGATGTACAGCACTCAAGACGGCCGTATTCTGGAACAACCGAGATACCGTACGGATTCTTATTGATGCGGGTGCGAATCCCATGGCCAAAGACCGTGACGGAGAATCGATCTTCCAGTGCGCTCTGCGCTACGCGGGCAACGACACAATCCAACTCGTTCGCGAACGCTCAACGAGAGCCGCATAGATATCCTAGATATTCCAACGGACGTTGAACTATGGTTAGATTACCGCCTTTCGTTTCGCGACCCCTCATTCTCTTGGAGCGCGCTCTAACATCGGACAGCTATATCAAGCTCGCCATCGCGCTAGGAAGTGTCTCCGTTTTGGTTTTCGCATACTTCGATCGAACGCAAGAGCGTATGTTCGAGCTGCTGTGGGCGAACCCATGGGGTCGTGTATTTGCCATGGAGGCCATTTTGTGGGGCACCGTGCTTCTTTGGTGGTCACTTTGGCGACTTTGGCTGGCTCTTCGGTACAAACCCTATCCGCATATTGATGATGAGGACCTACCTCGAATCACGGTGGTCGTGCCCGCTTTCAACGAGAGCACTCTCGTTGCACGGACCCTTCGGCACCTAGCGAAAGCCGACTATCCCACCGAACGCATGCGGATCATCGCCGTAGATGACGGCAGCGACGACGACACCTGGCTTCATATGCAGCGAGCGGCTAAAGACATCGGTCCTCGGCTCGAGACCATTCGGTGCGATGAAAACCGGGGTAAGCGCTGGGCGTTGTGGGAAGGCTTCCGCCGAAGTGACGGCGACGTTCTGGTCACCGTGGACAGCGACAGTCTCATAGAGCCCGACGGATTGAGGGCTCTCGTCAGCCCCATCGTGCGGGACGAAAGCATCGGCGCCGTGGCCGGGAACGTCCGAGTCCTGAACCGGAATGAGGGTCTCGTTCCGCGAATGCTTGCCGTTCGCTACGTGGTCGCTTTCGATTTCAAGAGGGCCGCCCAAAGCATGATGGACGGAGGCTCCGTCCTTTGCGTGGCAGGGGCCCTCACTGCTTACCGCCGAACCGCGGTCCTGACTGCCCTCGATACCTGGCTGCACCAGACGTTTCTCGGCGGTCAGGCTCGAGCCGGCGAAGACCATGCTATGACGAACTACATCCTCCAGCAAGGCTACAAAGTGGTTTACCAAAGGACAGCCCGCGTGTTGACCATGGCCCCAACGAGCTTCTACGGGTTGGCGAAGATGTTCTTGCGATGGAGTCGAAGCAACATACGGGAGAACGTCCACTTGGGTAAGTTTGTCTTCTCACGTTTTCGCAAAGGTGCTCTACTCGCAACTCGGTTCAATTATGTCGTCTACACGTTGGGCTTGTTCGTTCTTTTTCCGTTTGGATTGTTTTTTCTAGCAGCCGCCATGCTGTGGCTCGATGTTTTCGGTGTCAAGCTTCTCGCCGCATCGGTTGCAGCCTCCACGCTCTCGGCCGCCTTTTACACATGGCGAGAAAAGGATAGCGACGGCCTTTATGGAATTCTCTATGGAATCCTAGCGACGTTTCTGTTGTGGTGGATTTGGCCTTTCGCGCTCGCGACCTGCAGAAGAAGTGTTTGGCTCACACGAACACTGCGCAATAGAACCGTCGAGCATGTCCCGAATCAACGGTCGAATCGCAGTGGAAGCAGTACGCGAACCGCTGCCACAAGTCCGTTGTGATTCGCCCGGCTAGTCGATAAGAAGTGTCTCATATAGTTTGGAATCACTGCAAGATCACGGCACTACGCGGCGACCGGCTCTCTTTAGTGGAGGATTCGAACTGAATCCAAAGTAATACTGTAAGAAGGGGCGAGCATGAGTACGAGGAAGACGAGGACAGAACTTGATACGTTGGGATCCATCGAGGTTCCAGAAGAACGTCTATGGGGAGCTCAGACTCAGCGTTCTCTGACCAACTTCAAGATTTCTGAAGAACGGATGCCTTTGGCGGTGGTCCATGCAATAGCGATGGTCAAGAAAGCAGCGGCCCTCGTGAACCTCGAGCTCAGGAACTTGAACAAGGAAAAGGCTCTAGCTATTGCTTCGGCCGCGGACGAAATCCTGGACGGCCTTCACGACCGGGAGTTTCCGCTCGTCGTTTGGCAAACGGGAAGTGGTACGCAGACGAACGCAAACGTCAACGAGGTTCTTGCCAACCGGGCCAGCGAAATCCTGGGCGGACGGCGTGGCGAAAAGCGTCTCGTTCATCCAAACGATGATGTGAACATGGGGCAATCTTCGAACGACGTGTTCCCCACCGCCATGCACCTGGCTGCTGTCGACGCGTTGAAATCACGGGTCGTTCCCTCCGTTCACCGCCTCCGGGACGTATTTGAGAAGAAATCCGAAACCTTCCGTGATATCGTCAAGATCGGGAGAACGCACCTCCAGGATGCCGTCCCGCTCACGCTCGGGCAGGAATTTTCCGGCTACACGGCACAGCTCGATCGCGGTCTCCAACATATCGAGGCGTCTTTGCCGCATCTGCATGAGTTGGCGCTGGGCGGAACGGCCGTGGGAACGGGGCTGAATGCCCATCCCGAGTTTGCGGTTCGAGCGGCCAAGAAGGTCGCCGAACTAACAGGGCATCTCTTCTTCACCTCCCCCAACAAGTTCGAAGCCTTGGCCAGTCACGACGCCCTGGTGCATGCCCACGGCACGTTGAAGACGCTGGCTGCATCACTTACCAAAATAGCGAACGACATTCGGTGGTCGGCCTCCGGCCCCCGGTGCGGCATCGGAGAACTCATCCTTCCCACGAACGAACCGGGCAGCTCTATGATGCCGGGCAAAGTCAATCCCACCCAATGCGAAGCCGTGACCATGCTCTGCGCTCAAGTGTTCGGTAACGACGTAGCGATCAACTTCGGTGGAAGCTCTGGCAATTTCGAGCTCAACGTCTACAAACCACTCATCATTTACAATTTCCTACAGAGCGCGCGTCTCATCGCGGATGGATGCGAAAGCTTCCATCAGTTTTGTGTGGTCGGCATCGAGCCGGACCACGAGAGAATCCGCACCCACCTCGAGAGGTCACTGATGCTAGTGACCGCACTCAATCCCCACGTCGGCCACGACAATGCCGCCAAGGTCGCACAAAAAGCGTATCGAGATAGAACGACGCTACGGGAAGCTGCCATCGAGCTGGGTTTGGTGAGCCCGGAGCAGTTTGATGCTTGGGTAGTACCGGAAAGAATGGTGGGGGGTTGATCGTTCCGATTGAAGTCCTTTTGCTCTTCCATGGCAGTAACTCCAAGGTGGGGTTGAAACGATGATGGAGGTGGCTAGATATGTCCGTTCCAAAAATCCTTACTATAAGGACCGAAAGTCAACTCCCTAGCTCCGTGCGAGCTGCGAAACGAGCTCTTCCATGAACGAACACGACACGACAGATCGATGCGAGTAGGCGATGGGGGTACCTGCGGGCCAACCTTTATCCTCTTGGACGTCTAGAGCCACGGAGACATCCGGAGCTCGAAGCGGTACAGTCTATTCATCCGGCCTACTGCGGCTCAATCGGTGCTGAGTTCATGCATCTTCCTGATCCGGATCAACGTCGCTGGATTCAAGAACGCATGGAAGGAGAACCGCCGGTGCCCGACCACAACCGGATTCTGGATGCGCTCATGCGTGCCTCGGTTTTCGAGACGGTTCTACAGAACCGGTACATCGGCACCAAACGATATTCGATCGAGGGTGCAGAGGCGCTCATACCGCTTCTCCAAGAGATCGTCGATCGCGCAGGCGATATCGGGGCGGAAAGAATACTACTCGCCATGGCACACCGCGGGCGACTAAACCTAATGGCGCACTTGCTCGGCACGCCGATCCGCAACATCTTTGCCGAGTTCGAGGACGTCGACCCCCACAGCACCCTAGGAGGTGGAGACCTCCAATACCACAAAGGAGCAACTGGAACTTACACGACGCGTAGCGGCAAGGCGATGCACATTTCTTTGGTGTCCAACCCGAGCCACCTCGAGGCGGTCAACCCCGTCGCCATGGGACGCGCTCGAGCGTGGCTGGATCGTCTGCGCGATCGGGCCCAAGATCGGATTCTACTGGTCAATCTGCATGGAGACGCAGCTTTCGCCGGACAAGGTATCGTGTCGGAAACGCTCAACCTGGCGGGGCTCGATGGGTACGAGGTCGGGGGTACAGTCCACGTGATCGTGAACAACCTCATCGGTTTTACCACCGAACCAGAATCTCTGCATACTTCTCCGTTTTGCTCCGACATCGTCAGACGAAATTCTGTTCCCATCTTCCACGTCAACGGAGATGAGCCGGACGAAGTCGTTCGTGCCGGCAGAATGGCATTGGAGTATCGATACGCGTTTCACAGCGACGTGGTCCTCGACCTGATTTGCTACCGCCGCCACGGCCACAGCGAAGTGGACGACCCGAGCATCACCCAACCTAGGCTCTACGCCCTCATTCAGAAACACCCCGTCCTGTGGAGGGCGTACGCAACGAAAGTGGACTCGGACGCCAGCATGCTCGAAAAGCTCGCGGACGAAATCCAGATCGAATATGGCGAGGCGCATGCGCACGCAAGGAAAATGAATGTGGCTCCATCACTTTATGCGCTCCCGAGCCACTGGATGGGTTTTGTCGGCGGCGCCTACGAGCATTCCTTTGAAGTCGATACTTCCGTGCCGATCGATCGCCTTCGCGACATCACAACCAAACTGACGAGCTGGCCGGAAGGCTTCGCCATTCACCCAAAGGCAAAACGGGCTCTGGAGCTCCGAAGGGCCATGGGAATAAAGAAGCAACCTGTGGACTGGGGAATGGCCGAGGCGCTCGCTTTCGGCTCTCTTCTTTGGGACGGCGTTCCCGTGCGGCTCAGCGGGCAAGATACGCGTCGCGGGACGTTCAACCATCGGCACTCCGTGCTCATCGATATCGAAACGGAGAAATCGTACTGCCCCCTCTCGAACCTGCATCCCGACCAGGCCACCTTCCAAGTCTACGATTCTCCACTTTCCGAAGGGGCGATGGTTGGGTTTGAATATGGTTACAGTCGCGACTACCCGGAAGCTCTGGTCCTATGGGAAGCGCAGTTCGGAGATTTTGTCAACGGCGCCCAGGTCATTCTCGACCAGTTCGTATGCGCGGGCGAGGACAAATGGGGCCTCCTGTCAGGCCTGGTCTTACTCTTGCCGCACGGGTTCGAAGGGCAAGGACCGGAGCATTCCAGCGCTCGGCTCGAGCGATTCCTTCAACTCGCCGCCGAAGATAGTATCCAAGTCTGCCAGCCGTCCACATCCGCGCAGCTCTTTCATTTGTTTCGGCGACAAGCCCTGAGAAAGTGGCGAAAGCCCCTAGTTGTTCTCACCCCCAAGGGAATGCTGCGAAACCCAGCGTCGGCATCCCCGCTGGACGACTTTTCGCAGGGGAGCTTTTCGCGACTGATGTCCTCCGGGCAAACAAATGCAAAACGGCTTCTGATCTGCACGGGAAAGCTCAGACACGAGCTTGAAAAGGAGAGAGAGCGCCGCCAGGATACCTCCGTCGGGATCGTCAGTCTCGAACAGCTTTATCCATTTCCAGAATCCGAGCTCGCAGAGGAACTCTCGCAGTACGCTTCAGCGAGGCACTACGTTTGGGTGCAGGAAGAGCCGGCAAACATGGGTGCCATGTCCTTCGTCCTTCCCTACCTTCGGCGGCTCGCCGGAGGGCGCCCCGTCTGGACCGTCAAACGAGCTCGCAGCGCAAGCCCGGCCACCGGATCGAAGAAGGCGCACGAGATCGAGCAAAACAAGCTCGTCTCGCTCGCTTTCTACACAAGAGACGATACTACGATATCGGAGGTCAGGTGAAGCGCAAAGCCAACTTCCTGGGTCACGAGGCCTTGCGTCGGACGGTGCCGGCACGAAGGGCCGCAGACAAATAGGCAGGATTCCACAAAGACTTCGGGATGGCCTCTCCTGCTTGGTAGACGATGCCTTTCACTCGCATGGCTTCCACGGCGACGATTTGTTCCTCTTGGCCCTCATGGGCGCCGGACACTGCACTGTCATCAAAATGATTCCTTGGCTCTTCACGCATTGGCCAATCCTTTGTCGTAATCACGTTGTTACAAGCCAGCCTGGGACTGTCCACCGGTAAGTGAGATCTCTTGTGACGTCTCAGGGCACTCAACAGAGCATAGTCACCGAAGTGTTTCAATGAAACGTGATGAACTGAATAACCCGAGGTCAAATCTCGATCAACAAGACGAGCCGTTGGATGGTCGCATATAGGACAAGTTCTGGGCATCGGAAAAGTCGACCTCGCTCTACACAAAAGTCTAGCGGGATAGAACTCCATTCAGATCCTTGCAAGGGATAGGCCAAAAACGCCTCCGGCCTATTCGAAGTGATAAGGCCTAGACGAATCAACGAGTTGGCTCGTGTGCATCCCCTTGCTCGCGCCAAACGACTCTTCCAGGGCGTGGGGCGAAAAAGTATGCATGTGGTGGCATTGTCCCAATCCATCGGCCTTGGTGCGGTCAAACCCTGTGCTAGCCACCGTGACGGTGGTTGGATTAAGACGTTTTCGCCACACCCACATGGGGCTCGGAATGGATCGTCACATCCACGTTTCATCGCAACTTATTCGACAATCTCAACATACAGGATGTTTCACATCGGGTGATCCATGGCACGTTCTTTGCCCTTGTCCATCGAGGGCCACGAAAAAATGCCCATGCGCTGGATTAACAGGGAAGAACGCGGATGACGAAATCACCTCGATCGTGGGAAGGCAATCACGCGGTGGCGGAGGTCCTCGACCGAATTCCTCCCCCGGCCCTGGTGCCGGCCGGTCTCGGCTTCCTCTTGCTCATTACCAGTATCGACTACGCAACGGGCACCGAACTCAGCTTTTCGATCTTTTACTTGCTACCGGTGTCTCTCATTACCTGGAAGCTTGGACGAGGGGCGGGACTCATTTTCTCGTTGTTGAGCTCGGCTGCATGGCTTTTAGCCGATACACTACCCGGTCAGCTCTATTCCCATCCTTCCATTCCGGTCTGGAATGCTCTCGTCAGATTCGGGTTCTTTGTCATCACCGTCACAATGTTGGCAAGTCTTCGTAGTGCTCTTGCGCGTGAACAAAGCTGGGCAAGGACGGATCCCTTAACCGGCCTGGCCAACGGACGTCTTTTTCGAGAGATCCTTCGGGAGGAGATCTCGAGGTCTCGACGCTACTCACATCGCATGTCGCTCGCCTACCTCGATTTGGACAACTTCAAAAGCATCAACGACCGGCTGGGCCACGCCACCGGAGACGAAGTTTTGAGAGCTATCGGCGCGCTTCTCAAATCGAATTGTCGGGGCTCGGATACCGCAGCCAGACTAGCAGGCGACGAGTTCGCCTTACTGATGCCGGAGGCAGGAGAGCCAGTAGCCCGCGTCGCGGTGGAGCGAATTCGAAAGGAGCTCATCAACCTCATGAGGAAGCGAGGTTGGGAGGTCACCTCGAGCATAGGTCTAGTGAGCTACTTGGAGCCACCGGGCAACGTGGACGTCGCACTCAAGGCTGTAGACTCACTCATGTACATGGCGAAGAACGCGGGCAAGGATCGAATCTTTGCAAGGGTCCCAGACAGCAAGCGCGGTTGACAACGTACCTTGCCTTCCTTCGCTCTCTCGACTCATCCTGAGGCACATACGTGTTTGTGTGGCAGTTTTGCAGTCCTGAGCAGCAAGGACAAGAAGGCAAGGAAACTAACACTTTATGAACCAACGACATGCGGACGCACCCCCGCTTCTGGATGGCACGGTTCTTGCCTTCGAACGTCGTGTTACTATGGAAGCTTGTATTCCAAATGACACCGTCGGTCAGAAAGGTGAGCTCACTTGAAAGCAAGGCAAGACGTTCAAACAACAGACAACGAGTCTACAAAAGCCGAGACCAGAGCGGTCCATAGCACTAACGTCGTTCGGCCACTCCTCGATGGTGCGTCACCCCATTGCCCGATGCTTCCACCCGAGATGGAGCAACAGCGCTCGATTGCATCGGATAAGAGCTGTTCGCTAGAGGAGCGCCTTGCAGCCTACGAGGACATTATCGATTCCGAGGTGGGGGACACGAGCCTGTCTCGGGCGCGCAACATCGAGCGCGAAACGGGGCTGCGGCAGGTCTTTCTCAAATTTGAAGGTGGAAATCCCACCGGAACCCAAAAGGACCGGATCGCGTTCGCGCAGTGTATGGATGCCCTCAGGCGCGGCTTCGACACGGTCACCGTGGCAACTTGCGGCAACTACGGCGCCGCGATGTCCTTTGCCGCCGCATCGGCGGGGCTGAGATGCGTCGTATTCATCCCCGATGCTTTTCAAACTCGACGCATCCACGAGATCACGGAACAGAGCGCCGAGATTGTTCGAGTCCCTGGAGATTACGAGTCCGCAGTGGTATCGAGCAGCGAACGGGCAGCGCGCGACGAGCTTTACGACGCAAATCCCGGAGGAGCCAACACGGTTCTCCAGCTACAGACCTATGGACAGATTGCCTTCGAAATCTACGACGAGTTGCGTGACGCGCCCGCCATGGTCGCCGTTCCCGTTTCCAACGGTACGACATTGGCCGGCATTTTTCGCGGATTTCTCAGCCTCTATCGGCGGGGAAAAACATCGCGCATCCCAAAAATGGTCGGCGGTTCTTCATACGGAAAGAACCCCATTGTTCGCGCCTTCATTAAGAAGCTGGACCGCTGTGAAGATCTGCCCCCGGAAAGTATCAAAGAGACGCAGATCAACGAGCCTCTGGTCAACTGGCATTCGATCGACGGGGATGCCTGCTTGCAGGCTCTGTACGACACGGAAGGCTGGGCCACCTATGCGACCGACAAGAACATGCTGGCCATCGCCAAAAAGCTACGCGACGCCGAGGGATTGAGTGTACTACCGGCATCCACGGCAGGTCTCTTTGCTCTCATGGAAAAACATCGACAGGAGCCACAACGATCGGACCGATATGTTGTCGTCCTCACAGGAAGGCGTACATGATGTCAAATCCAGATGGTAATGCTATCGTCTACTGCCAAGGCGCATTCAACACCACCAACGGCAAGACCGCCCATGGGCTCGTGCGCTTTACAGACCGTTACCGAGTTCTCTCGGTGGTGGACTCTCGTTTTGTCGGCTCGGACGCTGGTGAGGTTCTCGATGGCCGCAAAAAAAATATCCCGATCATGGCAGGGATCCGGGAGGCCATCGAGAACGCACGAAACCTGGGGGTCCCCGCAACACACCTCGTCGTGGGGCTCGCCCCGGATGGAGGTCGCTTACCGTTGCCAGCCAGAAGTGACATTCGGAGCGCGATCGAGGCGGGTCTCCACGTCGATTGTGGACTTCACGACTACCTTGGCGATGATCCGGTACTGGCCGAATTGGCAAAAAGGCACGGCGTTCGATTGAGAGATATCCGCAAGCCGCGCCCCGTCTCCGAGCTCCACTTTTTCAGCGGCCGGATTGAGGAGGTGGATGCATTCAAGATCGCCGTCTTGGGTACGGACTCTGCGGTGGGAAAACGCACGACGGCGTGGCGCCTCGTCCAAGGTTTCAATGAAGTAGGGTTCAACGCCGAGATGATTGGAACCGGGCAAACTGCTTGGCTGCAGGGCGCCCGCTACTCCATCATTCTTGATTCCTTGGTCAACGATTTTGTGGCGGGCGAAATCGAGCACGCAGTGTGGAGCGCATGGAGCGAGTCGAAGGCGGACATCATCGTTATCGAGGGCCAAGGCAGTCTCATGAACCCGGCTTATCCGGGTGGATTCGAGATCCTAGCCGCCGGTCGACCGGATGTGATCGTGCTGCAGCACGCACCGGCGCGAAAAGAGTACGACGGTTTTCCGGGATACAAACTCCATAGTCTCGCGACACAGATCCAAGCCCTTGAGCTGCTTTCGGAAAAGCCTGTGGTGGCCATCGCTGTGAATCACGAGGGAATACCTCTTGAAAGAGTCGGTCGTGTTTGTTCCGCAATCAACTCTCAGACTGAGCTCCCGGTCATCGACGTTCTCCTTGATGGGCCCGGAGAGTTGGTCACCGCACTCTTACATTGGAAGAGACGAAAGAGCTCGTATAGAACGACAACCGAGAAGGACCGACACCCATCGCGACGCGAGAGCGGATTACCATTCTGGCGCGCATAGCGCGGGAGAAGGTGACATCGCCTATGAAAAGGCCACAAGAGAGAAATCGCGATAGCGGGAGGATTCTCGGAGCCAATGTAGGACTCGAGGAAAGAGTAGCATGAAGGCAAAAGAAAAAACGTCGAACTCGAAGGAGCAAAGCAACCTGCCCGATCCTCTCGAGGTCATCGACCGACTCGAAGTCGGCCCCGTTCGATTGGAGCAGGAACGCCTCACCGCTCCCTACACCGTCACTACAAACGAGGGCACCTTTGTGACGGACCTCGTTTACAAATACGAGGAAGCGGTCTTCGATGGAGACAATTCCGACGATATCAACTTGGCAAATATGATTGCGGCTCAGATCGCACTCAATTACGGCCTATTTTCAAAGGAAATCGTCTTTCGCGGGCAATTCGACAAACGCGACCGGCTTTTCCTGACTGAAATGGCCCAAAACACGGCTCGCGAGATCTATGTGAAGAAGTTTCTGCAACCGAATCCGTTCTTGAGAGGTGAAGCGGCCGAGACTAAACCAAAACGGAAAAGAAACTACCTGAAGGCGGAGCTACTTTTCCCGGACCAAGAACAACCGCACACAAAATCAAGTTGGACCACCAGGACCGATGGGCATGCGGTGCTATCCAGCGGCGGCAAGGACAGTCTCCTTACCTACGGTCTGCTTAATGAGATGGGTAGGGAAACCCACCCTATTTTCATCAACGAATCAGGACGACACTGGTTCACGGCACTCAACGCCTACCGGCACTTCTCGGCGAAGGTACGAAACACGTCCCGCGTCTGGACCAACTCGGATCGGCTTTTCTCTTGGATGCTCCGCCACCTACCCTTTGTCCGGAAAGACTTTGCTGACATTCGCTCCGACGAGTATCCCATCCGCTTGTGGACGGTGGCGGTTTTCCTCTTTGGCGCTCTACCGCTTCTCAAGAAACGTGGTATTGGAAGGCTCCTGATAGGAGACGAGTACGACACGACAGAGAGGTCAAACTTCAAGGGGATTACACACTACAACGGTCTCTTCGATCAAAGCCGCTACTTTGACGAAGCCCTGAGCAGCTACTACCGAAGAAAAAGATGGAACCTCAGTCAGTTCTCCATATTGCGGTCAATGTCCGAGTTGTTGATTCAGAAGGTATTGGCAACCCGCTATCCCGATCTGCTGAGCCTTCAGACATCCTGCCATGCAACACACAAGAATGGTCAACGAGCGCTCCCGTGCGGCAAGTGCGAGAAGTGTCGTCGCATCGTCGGCATGTTGACGGCTATTGACAAGGATCCGGCGGTCTGCGGCTTCACGAAAGCACAAGTCGACCATTGCCTGCAGGCCCTCGTGGAGAAAGGAATTCATCAGGAAATTCCCACCACTCGGCACCAAGCCTACCTCCTTCATTCTAGGGGCAAGATTTCTTCTCCGATGCTGGGCCGCGTCCTTGCGCAACCAAGCCCCGAAGTAATGAGACTCCGTTTCGACCGGCAACGGTCACCGATGAACGGTATTCCGTCGGACATGCGAGCCCCTCTATATCGCATACTTCTCGAGCACGCGAAGGGCGCCGTCGAGCGGTCAGGCCGGGTATGGATCGAGACCGACCCACTCAAGTCTCCCAACTTCTCGTTGCCCTACCGGTTCGAATCTCCGGCGGCAAACACCTACGCTTCGGAAGAAAAGAGCCTGCCCCACAAGTTCCTATTGGGCGAGCTTACCTGGCCGGAGGCAGAGAAGCGTTTTGGCCAGGTGGACGTAGCTCTTTTGCCTGTGGGTTCAATCGAACAACACGGTCCCCACCTTCCTCTCGACACCGACGCCTTCGACGCTGACTATCTCGCGAAACAAGTGGCAGCGGCATGTTCAACGCCGAAGCCGCTGGTCCTTCCTCTTCTCCCGTACGGAGTCTCCTACGCACACGATGACTTCAGCGGTACTGTGAGCATCAGCCCCGAGACGATGTCGAAAATCATCTATGAGATCGGAATATGTGTCGCGCGCCACGGGATTACCAAGCTGGTCATCATCAATGGACACGGTGGCAATGAGCCGGCGCTCCACTTCGCGGCCCAGATGGTAAACCGCGACGCTCATATCTTTACCTGCGTGGACACGGGCGAGACTTCGGACACCGACATCGCCGCCATGTCCGAGGTACATAACGACGTCCATGCGGGCGACATCGAGACCTCGACGTCTCTCGCCGTCCGACCTGAATTGGTGCGGATGGAGCTTGCAGAAAAATTCATCCCCAAATTCTCCAGTCGATACCTCGACTTCGCCTCCCAGAGAAGCGTGGGATGGTACGCTCGGACCGCGAAAATAAACCCTAGCGGCGTCTTCGGGGATCCTACCCAGGCCAATCGCGCCAAGGGCGAGAGAATGTGGGAGGTCATGATCCGCCATCTCGTGGAACTGGTCGAAACACTGAAAGGTATGACGCTCGACGAGATCTTCCAGAGAAGGCTCTAGCTATGCGGATCAAGCGGATCGAAACTTGGCAGGTCGACATGGACCTCAAAGAACCGTACACGATTGCGTACGAGACCGTCGACAAAGCCACCAATATCTTCCTGCGGCTGGAAACCAACACGGGACTGGTGGCCTACGGGTGTGCGGCACCGGACGAGTCAGTGACGGGAGAAACACCCTCCGATGTACTCGAAGTGCTCGAGAACATCGCCAATCCCCTCCTCATGAACGCTGACCCATTTCGACGCGTGCGGCTCACCCTTAAGCTCAAACAAGTTTTCCCGACCAGACCTTCTGCTCGGGCCGCCGTCGACATGGCTCTCCATGATCTACTTGGTAAAGCCACCGGCGTGCCCTTGTGGAAACTGCTAGGAGGCTACCGAGACCACATACTCACCAGCGTAACCATCGGCATCATGGGAGTGGATGAGACCGTTGACCGCGCCCGTGAATGCGTTCGTGAAGGATTCCGCGCGATCAAGATCAAAACGGGCAGCGACGTTGAAGACGACGTCGAAAAAGTGCTGCGGATTCGCGAAGCGGTGGGAAAGGCCATCGGTCTCCGTTGTGATGCAAATCAGGGATACTCCGTTTCCGACGCACTCGAGTTCGTCCGACGAACGCGGGAAGCGAAGATTGAGCTTCTCGAGCAACCCACACCTCGCCAAGAGCCTGACATGCTGGGAAGGGTGGTGTCCGGCACCCCCATTCCCATCATGGCAGACGAGAGCCTCATGAACCTACGTGATGCGTTTCGCCTCGCCCGCCGTGAGCTTGCCGACATGGTCAACGTGAAGCTCATGAAAGTCGGGGGTATCGATGAGGCACTCCAGATCAATGCCGTCGCACTTGCAGCTCGTTTGGAGGTGATGGTGGGCTGTATGGACGAATCAGCTCTCGCAATCGCCGCAGGACTCAACTACGCACTTGCTCGACCCAATGTCGTCTATGCCGATCTCGACGGCCACCTCGATCTCATAGGAGATCCTTTCGCCGGGTCGGTGATCCTCAAGAACGGTTATCTCTACCCATCGGATGCGCCCGGTCTCGGGGTCACCCAAGCGAAGGAACTCTAGTATGGACTCCATCCTCGTCGCCGATTTTCCCGTTTGGGCTCTCGCTGGAATCATATTTGTACTTCGGATCATCGACGTATCGCTTGGCACCATGCGCACGATCATGGTGGTCAACGGAAGATTGCGGCTCTCTGTGGTTCTCGGTTTTTTCGAAATATTAGTGTGGATGACGGCCGTTTCCCAAGTCATCCTTAGAATTCGCGAGCATCCATTGCTCGTCCTCGCTTATGCCGCCGGCTTCGCCGCTGGCAATGCCGTGGGGATCCTCTTGGAGCGCAAGCTCGCAGTTGGACGATGTGTGGTACGCATCATCTCAAAAGAGGGAAAGGCGATTTCCGAAATACTCTCTTCGCTAGGCCACGTTCTCGGGGTCTTTCAAAGCGAATTGAATGGCACGTCGAGTCGTTTGGTCTTCGTCACGATGGCACGACGGAACCTAAAGGAGGCCGTCTGCAAAGCCAAGGAGTTGGACCCGGATATTTTTTACGTGGTTGACCGATTTTCCGAGACCAATCACGTTCACACGCCTCTTCCACATGCAAGCGGATGGAGGGCCCTGCTGAAGAAGAAATAACGATATGGACGCGACCCCTCTCAGATCGATACCAGCGGAGGAACTGGCTGCCGAAGAACCGGTCACGGTCCGGTCGCTTGGCGTAATATCGTGCTTCGTTTCGCTCGTAGCGGACACTGGCACCGTCTCCGGGACCGATTTCTTCAGGCCCGATGATATCTTCCTCGCCGGTCTCCGGATCCACATAGATGATCGTTTCAATCCTCACCGACGAGCGATCTTCCGAACACTTTTACGGCGAATACGGGGCATCTCGAGCGGCGGACAACCTTCTCGCAGACGCTGCCCAAGTAAAGACGTTTCAATCCCGTGAGGCCATGTGTGGCCATAACTATCAGGTCAGTGTTTTTGCTCACGGCAAAATCGACAACATCCGTTGCGGCGCGGCCCCGCACAACGTAGAAGTCGGCCGGCACCTCCGGACCTTTGCTGGATTCGAGAAATCGGTGGAGCTGCAGGCCCGCTTCGACCTCAGTCGCTGCCATCCAGTCGAAGAAGTTCGCGGTATCCAAGGCATAGAATGACGGGTACACAACGGGCTCGATGACGTGCAGTAGCTGCAATCGCGCGTTGTAGGCTCCTGCCAACCCTTTCGCATACGTCACCGCCGTTTGGGAATGAGTGGAGAAATCCACCGGTACGAGTATCCGTTCCACCATTTTCACTGGTATGGGTTCCTTTGACTCGCGGACCGTAAACACCGGGCAGGGAGCAAAGCGAACCACTTCCTCTGCCACGCTTCCGAGAAAGAGATGATCCAAACCACGACGTCCGTGAGTGCCCAAAACGATAAGGTCAATGTCGTTGTCATCGGCGTACTCCAAGATCACCGGAGCCGCCGAGAGACCACGTCTCTTTGCCCTTATTACAACAGGAATCCCCACTGTAAGGTCTTTGGTGACAGAGCGCATTCTATCCGCCGCCACTTGTTCGAGCTGTGTCTCCACCAAATCGATTTCAGCCATTAGCGCGCTGCCATTCGTGTAACCATGCAAAACCAAGGCATGCAACACGTGGAGCTCGGCTTGGTGACGTTTCGCAAGATGCACGGCATGAACCAGCGCCTGGCTTGCGCACCTGGAGAAGTCAGTTGGAAAGAGTATTCTTCGTAGTTGAATCATCGGCGGCCCTTTCTTCAAGGAATTCTCCAAAGCCTAAGTCGACTAATTCCGGATTGGAACGTCGACTTCCGGCTCGGTCGTAGAGCAGGTTCTCATCGTCTTTGTGCGGTCACATCGAAGACGAACTCCTCGCCATCAGAACCAATCACTTTGATTTGACGACGATGGACATCCACAAACGAGACCTCGCCCTGAAAATCCAGCATTTCGAGCTCGGCCTGAGTCGGGCTCACCGGTACGAACAGCAACATAAGCGCTATAGTTGTTATACTCATTTTCACTTTCATAGCAGCAATGGCTCCTCGGCAGTCCAGGGCAAGAACCATGCCGCATCGCCACTTCCGGGAGCAGCACCCTATAGGCTATGGCCTGCTACGATTTAGCGCTTTCAGAAGATGGTTCGACCCCTGTCGGACAACATGGGCGTTTGGGGCGGAATGGCGAGGTCGGTAGAACTGCACCCCTAATCGTGCTTCGAATCAACAACTTACAAGACTTGTAGCGATCTGCCACACCTCGGAGAGCTCCCACAACGGCTGATTGTGCCTACTCCTGATTGTCGCTTCGGGAAGTCGTCACGTCCTCGTTGCGCTCAAAACGCTCCAGCATACGGTAGAGGGTTCGCCGGTCAATCTTCAAGACCTCTGCAGCCTTTTTGCGATTCCCTCCTAGCACACTCAAGACGTGGTAGAGGTATCGTCTTTCCATTTCCTCCAAAGATGGCAGCGCCTCGAAAAGACGGCTCTCAAGAGGTGCCTGCTTCTGACGGATTTTTTCCGGCAGATCCGGAGCATCGATGAGTCGACCACGGCTGAAAAGAGACAGCCGCTCCATCGTGTTCTCTAGTTCCCGCACATTTCCCGGCCAGGTGTAGCGCGCCAGAGCTTCGAGTGCCCTTGAAGAGAACTGCGGTGGCGTCTGCCCCTTGGCCTCTAGGCGACGGGTAAAGTACGCGATGAGTTTGGGAACATCTTCACGCCTTTCCCGAAGAGCGGGAACTTCGATGGTGACGACATTCAATCTGTAGAAGAGGTCTTCTCGAAAGCCACTTCTTCGTACTAAGCTCTCCAGATCTCGGTTCGTTGCCGCAATGACCCGCGCGTCCGTTTTGAGCACCTTCGTACTTCCCACAGGTGTGTACTCGTCCTGCTGGAGAACGCGCAACAACTTCACTTGAAGGGCCGGGCTAGTCTCACTGATCTCGTCTAAGAAGAGCGTTCCTCCCTGAGCGGCGTGAAACAGCCCATGCTTGTCCGCCACGGCTCCGGTAAAGGAACCTTTGACATGGCCAAATAGTTCGCTCTCCAACAAGGTCTCCGTCAATGCTCCGCAATTGACCCCAATAAACGGTCGTGATCCACGCGAACCCTTGGCGTGGATCGCTCGAGCCACTAGTTCTTTTCCAGTGCCGCTCTCACCTTGAACGAGGATCGTCGTCCTCGAGTCGGCCACATACGCAATGTTTTTGTAAACAGCCAACATTCTGGCGCTCGAACCGATTAGGATTGGTTCTCCTCCGACATACTCGTTCTGCCCGTCTACGACTCGCCCGACCTTCCTCTTCTCCAGGGCACGGCGAACTGTGTTCTTGACTTCATCCACGTTGAAGGGCTTACTGATATAGTCGAAGGCACCCTCGCGCACAGCGGCAATCGCCGTGTCAAGGCTCCCGAAGCCACTCACTAATATCACCTGTGTCTCGGGCCTTTCCCTTTTGATTGCCCTTAGTACATCGATACCGGTCGTAGGCTGCTCGAAATTGATGTCGCTGATCACGATATCGAATCGGTCCTCAGTTGATAACGTGATAGCTTTCCGAGGATCCAGGCAGGTCGAGATTTCAAGAGGGATGTCCTGGAGGATTTCCTTGAAGAAATCGCAGGTCATGGGGTCATCGTCAGCCACAAGGAGTCGATTCATCGTCCATGGTCTCCGCGACATCGGACACGGCCACGGGGAACTCCAATCTGAAGCTGCTTCCCTGGCCGACTTCGCTTTCGGCTGCAATACTCGCCCCGTGAACCGAGAGGATTTCCTTCACAATTGTAAGGCCCAAACCGGTCCCCCGGCCGACTTCTTTGGTGGTAAAGAAAGGGCGGAAAATCTGGGAAAGGGAGCTTGCTGGAATTCCCTCTCCGTTGTCGCAAAGCAAGACCCGCACCACGCCCTCCGATTGTTCGGTCAGAATGGTGATTTTGCCCCCCCGCGGCAAGGCGTCCAAGCCGTTGTTAAGAAGATTGAGAAAGACCTGCTCCAACTGGGCCTCATCTCCGAGAATCAGCGCCGGTTCGGGAGACAAGCTCCGCTCGACGCGAACCCTCCTGTTCGAGAATGTCGGCTCGACGAGCGTGCAGATGTGGTCGACCAGCTGGTTCAAATCGAAAGCCTGGAGCTCCGGGGCCGGTTTTCGTGTCTCGTCCAACATGCTGCGCACAATCGCTGTGAGCTTCTCGATCTGGGATTGCACCAATTGCAGCTTTTTCCCAAGCGCACCGTCATCCTGCCGTGTTTGCTGGAGCACCTGAATGTGTCCCGAGATCAAGTTGAGGGGTGTGCCAATCTTGTGCGCGAATTTAGCCGCCACTTGTTGCGCTGCGGAGAGCCGTTCGATACGTGCCAGGCGTCTTTGAAGGAAGTACAGATCCTGGTTCAGCCGCCGCAGTTCGACGTTCCTTGCCTCTAGCTTCCGAGTAGACTCGGCGATCTTTGTTTCAAGCTCCTCGTTGAATTGCTTCACGCGGCCGTGGAGCACCTCACGCTCCTCGATGATACTTCGAATCCGAGTCAACATGCTGTTATAGCGACCGGCGATGAATCCGAGCTCGTCTTTCCGAACCACCGGAACCTCCGCCTCGAGGTCTCCAGTTTCTGCTAGCGACATAGCCTGTTCGAGCTCCCTCAGCGGTCGATGGACAAATCGATTGAAGACCAGACGCAATGTCAAAACGATGAGAGCCACGGACAAGGGCGCCGCAATCAACGCCCTGCGTCGATTCTGCTGTAAGATGAGGTCAGCAGCCAAAAGCGAGCTCCACACTCCGACGACTCCGATTGGTTCTTCGTCCAAAACGATGGGAACTCCCAAGCTCCACAGATGTTGGTCTTTCACCGTAACGCGTCGACTCGCCCGGGCTCGCGTCTCGACAGCTCGCTCCTGCTCTCGAAAAGAGGCAATCTGTGTGCCGGCCTCCGCCAACTTCAGCAGCCGGCCGTCTGAAGCCAAGGAAAAAACAACGACAGCCTCGATCTCCGAGTTGGTATGGACATAGTCCAAAAGAACTTGGTGCAGAACGCCGAGTTCTGGAAACCCACTTTCGAGCCGGAGTGCGATTGCGTCTGCCACCTCCGTGGCCGTTCGAGCCAAACTCCCCTCAACCGCGTCTAGTGTGAGCTGATTTGCCAGATAGGTGATGCCACCTACTACAAGCAGCGTGATTGCCGCCATCGTAAGGGTGAGCTTTCCCTCAAGGCTGCTCGCCCGGTAACGCAGACGTTCATAATCGTCGTTCCTTTGCGTTTGCAAGTCACGTTCCCGAGCCATGATTCCCGATGGTAACACACCAAAAAGTGTCCAAGTGACTGAATCGTATCCGGATATAGCGTCCGGGACCTTGAACAACTCGCGGTGAAACCACAGCAGAACCGCCACACCGCCACGCGGAAGCCACACTTTCACATGAAGACTGGGACTATGGATGGATAGCCTCAGAACGTTCCTGCCTGGTGGCACCATTGCTAACTCACCAGCGCGCCGCCACGATAGCCATGGGTCCCCGCTGACGATAACCATCCTGCAATCAATGCCTTAGCAATAACATGGGCCGCGCCTCAGTTTGGCATCTAGTTTGCCATTGATCCCTTCAATGCAAATGCAGCGAAGCAAGTGATGACGACAGATCCGACGCCACGTTTCTAGTTGGGATTCACCTTCACTCCCGACCGGGGCCGCTATTCAGCTCAACGCGGTAACGGCAGTCGGACCTCAACCTCGTTCCCTGGCGGAATGTACTCGAGGTCTAATGTCGCGGACGCCATGAGAACTCCTCTGCCGTGCGAGTCGAAGAGTCTCCCCCTTTCCATAGTCATGTACCGTTCGTAGTCGAATCCCAATCCCTCATCCTTGATTCTGACGATCAGCGTCCCGGGAATTCGTTGGATAGTCACCTCAACGTAGCGGTCCCTATACTCGGGAAGCGACAATCGGCGTCTTAGTTCCATCTCGAGCCGCCTCTTGGCCAAAAGCTTGCCCTTTTCCTCATAGCCGATAGTGAGATTGCCATGTTCGACCGCATTCAACATCAACTCGGCGAGGCCCATACTTGCGTCGGGCCGGCCGCATCCCGATGCAATATGGACGGCGAGCAACTCCCCTTCTTCGAACGTTCTAAACCGGAAGGTGCCTTGTTGAAGAAGCCCGAAAGTCTCCTCTGCCGCTTTTGACTTTTCAAAAAGCCGCTTTTTTAGCTCGAAGCTCGACACAGCGGCACGTACGATGGCTTCGAGCTGAGGCTCATCAAACGGCTTCGTCAGGTAGTAGTACGCTCCCGCCTCAATGGCTTTCTGAACGTTTCCGGGATCAAACTCCGCGGAGTGGACCACCACCTCGACATCGCTGAGTTGGGGCTGGGACTTCATCCAAGTGAGCAGCTCGATGCCTTCCACATCCGGCAGCAGCCAGTCTATGAGAATCGCCTTGATTTGATCGCCTTTGGCACGAATAACGCGCCTCGCTGCCCCACCCGTCAACGCCGTTTCGAACCTATAGCTGCCGTCCTCCAGCATGTCTCGAAGTACAGTGATCTCGAGGGGTTCATTGTCAACGATGAGGATTGTTCTCATGACCTCAGTATACGGTGGAAGTCCCTAGTCAAACGGGTTGGTCACCTTGCCGAATTCTGATCTCACCAACCCTTTTCACCGAGTCCCAAGGAGGCATCTGCCAAGTACAAGGCAGCGCCCGAGTCGGCAAGCCCCTTCCCAAGCGCGCTGGTACTTGCATACAGAGCGACGACTTTATGGCCTTCGCGAGAGCGTTTACCACGTCGAGCAACGTGGCGTTCATTTCGACCACGGGGTATTCGTCGAGTGGCACCATGAGATCCTTGACCTTTTTGTCGTTCATATCGGTCTCCAATCGGATCGAACGAGAGACTTCCGCCTATCATCTTGATCACCAAGGTTGCTCCTCCTCGCCGGATTCTCGAGCTCGTGTCCCTACATGTTATTCCGAACCTCGTCAATGAGTGTATGCAGGTTCTCTTCTTTGAGTTACACGTCAGTTTTTTCAACGAAACGGAGCAACTGATGAGTGATCTCGCAGCAACGTTCGCAGCTCCGACCTTTCCCGCGTTGGCGACGACGTGTAACCGGCCGCGGTGCCGCACCGTGTGGCGGTTTTGTGTGGCGCCGGACCAAATGATACAACCGCTTAACGTGCGAGGAAGGAATCACCGAGCCTCAGACCCTCAACCGGTTCTGTACACTCGACTAAAACTCCTCCTTTGCGCCGCCTCAGAAATTTGGCCTTTGCGCCTGCAAAAGACGGTGCCCGAATGCGGGTATCTTACTGAGGAATTCTCTTCCGAATTATGGTGCTTTTGCAGGATGCGAAGTTCTACCGCGTTACGTGATCCGCAAATCGCCGGCTGAGTCGCCCGGCCCTACGAGGTACGCAGCATCCGTTAGGGAGGAGTCTTCTCTTCGTGGTGGCCTGCGGATGTTTGTCACCAGCGTAGCCGGACTTCCTGTATCGCCTGAGGGGTACTACGCTCAATGGTGAAGGTGATCCCCCCGGCTTTGATCACCGTCCCCTGGGCAGGAATGTCGCCCGACTTCTCTAGCAAAAAACCGGCCAGAGTAACAAATTTGCCTTTCCGGAAGCGCACCCCCAATTCTTCCTCCAAACTAGCCACTTCGACACGGGCGCTCACGACATACTCTTTATTGGAGATCTTGCGTACCCATTGCACCGGCTTTTTCCCGATATCATACTCGTCTTCCATCTCTTCCACGACTTCTTCCATGATATCTTCGATGGTGACCAGTCCCTGGGCGCCTCCGAACTCGCCAACAACCACGGCCACCGTATCGCCGTCCTTCCGCAGATCGAGAAGGAGCTCGCTGATATTTTTGGACCCCGGAACGAATCGCACGTCCCGAAGAAACGGCTTTATGGGTTGCCGCGGATCGACGGCGAGTAGCTCCAGTGCATTGAGAACACCCACGACTCTGTCCACCCGCTCGGCATAGACCAGCAGGCGTACATGGGCTTTCTCGTCTGCCAATCGGGTGGCTTCGCCGCAGGTGGCATCTTGCTCAATCGCTACGACATCGATCAGCGGAATCATGATCTCGTACGCCGTGGTCTCGGAAAAGCTGAAGACGTGTTGGAGCATGGTTTTTTCTACGGGTTGAATGTCCCCCTCGGCGGCGGGCATCTGCAACATCGTGAGGATCTCTTCGCGCAACGTGAAAGGATTCTGAATTTGCTTCCCGAAACTCCACGTGAGCAGTCGCGTGATGAGCGTGAAGACGACCAGTATTGGGAAGAACAAGTAGGAGGCGAAACGTAGCAGAAAGATGGCACGCGGTGTGATCGTGTTGGCGCGTTGTTGAAAGATACTCTTGGGCACGATCTCCCCAAAGACCCAAATCAAAGGAGCCACCAAGACAATGGCGAACCAGCTGTTCTGCTCACCAAAAAGCTCGATCACCAGAGCCGTGGCGATTGTCGTATTGGTGACCACCGCGATATTGGTGCCTACCAAAGTAGTGGACAGGAGCCACTCGGGATTCTTCAGCATCTCGAGGGCGATCTTCGCTCCGCGAGACCCGGTGGCGGCATCGTGGCGCAGCTTCATTTGATCGGCACTCACCACGCCTATCTCGGAACCGGAAAAGAAGCCCTCTACGAGAAGGCAGGCCAGAATCAAGACAAGTGCAAACAACACGTCCATGGGTTAGTTCTACATCACCTCCGGCAGCGGGCCGCGGGCACCGGGCCGATTTTGGAGTTTACTCCCCATCTACTTCCTGTTCCGTCACGTTCTCGGTTGACACAGACGGCTGTCCATCCTGTCCGGTGGCTCGCGGAGAACCTTCGAACTCGACCACCTTGATGCGATTTTCTTCGACCTCGGAGACCGTAAAAAGGAGATCCCCCACTTCCACGCGGGCACCTTCGTGCGGGAGCTCTCCGTAATGGTGCAATAGCAACCCACCAATCGTTTCTCCCCACTCGTCGGAGAAATCCGAGCCCATGGCCCGATTGAATTCGGTGACCGGCATTCTAGCTTCCACCCTGTAGCGGCCCTCCCCCAGATCTTTGATGGCGGTTTGGTGACGCTCCTCCGAGGGGCTATGGATCTCACCGAAAATGCATTCGAGCAGGTCCTCCATGGTCACGACACCCATGACACCGCCGTACTCGTCCACGGTGAGGGCGATGGAAAGGTGGCGAGCTCTAAAGGTGTGAAACAGATCGGCTGCCAGCTTCGATTCGGGGACAAAATAGGGTTGGTGCAAAAGGTCCCGCAACGCCTGAGGGTCTTGGGCGAATTTCTTCGTGTCGATGCCAAGGAGGTCTCTTGCGTGGAGAATACCAATGATGCTGTCCTTCTCCTCTTGATAGATGGGTATCTTCGTGTGGCGAGTGATAGACAGTTCCTTGATCATCTCCTCGAGCGGTATATCCACGGGCAAGGAGAAGATATCGGACCGGGGCGTCATGATGTCTTCCAGGGTCTTGTTACCGAAATCGAAGATCTGCTCAATGAATTGAGCCTCGAAACCATCCAAGACGCCTTCACCCACCGCTTCTCGGGCCAGAACCCGAACCATATCCTCGGTGATGATATTGCCGCGGGAACGCTCCTTCCCCATCACAAAGGTAATGATCCGGTCCGCTACTACACGGACGACGAAACGCACCGGCCTGGTCATCCGGGCGAATATCTCGATCGGCTCACTCACGAAGCTTGCGAACGCAACGTTGTGACGTATGGCCAACACCTTGGGAGTGATTTCCCCAAATAGGAGGAGCAGTGGCACCATGATGAAAACGTTCAACCACTTGTTCTCGGAGCCGAGCAGGCTTATCACAACGGCTGCTGAGATGACTGAAGCGACTACGTTAACCAGCTCATTACCGATCAAGATAGTAATGATGAGGCGTCGCGGTTCGCTCAAAAGGCGTTGGATGAGGCGGATTCGCGGGTGCTGGTCCCGCCTCATCTGCTCGAGTTGCGCATTGCTCAGAGAGAACAGGGAGGTCTCGGAGCTGGAAAAAAAGCCCGAAAGGCTCATCGCGAACACAAAAACAACCAACTCAAGCCATAAAACGTAATCCATGATGATACGCGTCTAACAACAGAAATGTGTTGGATCTCCGGTCCGAGAAGCACCGGAGAGTCTTGAGCCCGAATAATCGCCAATTGGCAGCTAACACCTATCCAAATCGAAGTTGTTTGTCAACTCGCCCTCCTATGACGGGAGGGCTGGCTGGCTCTCCAACGGAGGTCACCTCACCAAACCAGGATCCACGAGAAAAACACCTTACCCACCTCAAGGTAGTCTTAGCGGATCTATTGGCTCTGATGGGAGCCTGTTTACGGCTATGCCCGAAATCGCCACACCCTGCGACAGGCCGTTGGGGGCCATTTGGGCTGCGACGTGGAAGTTGGCAGCCTTGGAGGAAAGCAGTCAAGGATGAATCCCATCCGGGCAGGCTGCTTCGATTTGGCTCGCCCACCGGGTCCGTATACCTAATTGGTTAGGGCCCTCAGTACAGGCCATACGGTCGACGCCAGAGCTTGGCGAACGGTTTCGATAGTCTCTGGAAAAGGAATCCCGGTCCATTCATCCATGAAGAACTCCTCATACCGGCCGGCTCGTGCGGCCGCCTGTTTCCTGCTCGCCCGAAAGAGATAGCTACCCTTACAGTGTCGCCATCTCTATGTTGTCGAAGCTGCGCCGGTAGTACTTCATGTATTCCACTTTGCGTTCCATGGCATGAAGCACGGCATGCGTGAAGTTCACCCCTTCGAACTTCTGGGCGCTTCCCAGACCGCCCGGGCTGAACACGTTAATCTCCATCAGTTTGTCCCCGACGATGTCGAGGCGGACGAGGAACATGCCGTCCTGTACGAGTTTCGGGCGGACGATCTCGACGATTTTCAGATGCATGTCGGTGATGTCGGCCTTGCGGAGCTTGCCTCCCGCGTGGATATTACTTCGCATGTCATCGCCTTGGCGGACGCGCCGGAAGGCGGCGTACTTACCTTTGTAGCGAAGCGGTTGTCCGTTCATCACAAACAGGCGCGTGTCCCCTTCGGCGGCGGCAGGTAAGTATTCCTGGGCGATAACGTACCCTTCGCGGCTGACCGCTTCAATCATCTGGTTCAGATTCGGCACATCGTCCGGACGAACCAGAAAAACGCTCTGCCCTCCGGAACCCTGAAGTGGCTTCAAGACGACATTGCCCCCCAGCCCCTTGGCAAAGGCTTTGATCTCGTCTCGGTCCCGGGTGATGAGCGTCTTCGGGCGGACCTCTTCGGGAAATAACTGAAAGTACATCTTGTTCATCGCCTTCGATAGACCGTTGGGGTCGTTGAGCACGATCACTCCATGGCGCATGGCCACACGGCCGAAGATGATACCTGAGGCCTGCGCCCAGGCTCGCAGTCCCGTATCGTTCGAGGGATCACTCCGCAGCATCAGCACGTCGAGGTCGTCGACAGTGACCCTCTCCGTTTTGGCCTTTTTACCCTGCAAGTCGCTCAGAAAGATTTCCGACGATTTGTACTTGGACTTGGGGGCCGTCTTCGCACGGGCGCGGATGATCTCATCCGGGTCGTAGGCAAAGTCGCCGGCTCCCACCAGCCACGCTTCGTGACCCAGGTTGATTGCCGCCATAGCTAAGCGGACGGTCGTATATCCCGGCTCCTCCGTCTTGATATCATTCACAACGAATCCAATTCTCATCCTCGTTTCTCCTTTCGGGAGGGACTGCCCGCCATTTCCATCAGTGAGTATCCATTTCGGAGCTCGGTTAACCGCCGAAGGCTGTCTTCCCGCTCGAGGAACCGGGGGCGAAGGGGCAGGGGTCGAAGCACCTTGCGCCACTGCAAATCCAATAGGTCCCTGGCGGTTGACACCAGTCTGCCGTCCAGCTTGCCGTACAACTGCAAGCTACCGTATAGAAAGCGCTGGGTGTCGCGGTCGGCGAGCATCGTCAGCTGCCGATCCATCTCTATTTGTTTTTCCCAAAACAGCTGCGCCAGCGTCGGGTCCTCGACGCGTTCGATAGGAACCAGGTACAGCCGTCGCTTCACAAGGACTGGGTCGATTGGCCGAGGTCGATATTGAAAAGCGGGAATCTCCTCAAAGCGTTTCCGCTTGAACTGAGACCACGCGGATTCGACGTTCACCGGCGTGACCTGGAGCAAAAAGTCGAACGAATCACTGATGGCCGCCAGCTGCTCGTCCACTTCCCAAACGGCTTTGACCACCCGGCGCCGCCCCAACGCTTGATAGCTGGGCGGGGTGTGGGAGGTGTGCGCTCGAGCGAACTGGTGGAAGGTTCGTTTCAATGCCGGCGACAGAGCCCGCCTCAAATTCCTCAGAATCAGTGGGTAAAGCGTTTCACCTTCGGGGCTTCGGTAGAACGGGGCAACCCCCAACCCGATCGTCCCGCAGCGCAGCACTCGCATCTCATGAGCCGAGAGGATCGGCGGGAGTCCCGGCGGTCCCGGTCGACCGTCATACGCGACCTCGACCTCCGCGGGCTTTCGGTGAATCTTGATTTTGCCCAGCTGAGCCCTGAGCGTCTCCGCTGTGTCCTGTAGGTCCTGACCTTTTGCGATGTGAATCTCAAAGACGGGATGATGCAACTCTGCCGACTGCGCCGCTTCCCGCTCGGGCAAATGCTCCGTCGACCAAACCTCTACCAACAGGAATGCTCCGAACGGCTTGACCAACGTCTCTATGACCCGGCGAAGCAAGGGAGCCAAGGCCGACGAAGCAGCCCGTTGTTCGAAAACCGCAAGATACGATGCTTCCGCCATAACAAGGCGGTCCGTACCTTGATCGTTTCGTCCCCGCGGCTGGCGGTGTAGGCAAAGGAAGGGCAACTGGCGGTCGATATGAAGTCGTCCCAGCCCCGCAAAGCTTCTCCTTACGGGTTGACCGCGCTCCAGCCGCCCGCTGATCTCTTCGATGACTTTCGTGGAGACCACTGGAGCCGCTGTCTTCGATCTCCGACGCTTGGGAACAACCGTCACACACATCCCCTCTCAACTAAACGATCTGCGGTATCCGGGAGCCATTTCCGGTCGGGACAAACTTCACATCCCATTACACTGCCGGTGGTGGCCATTCGGGCTGAGGCGAGAACGTTGGGAGTCTCGAAGGAGCTTGACACGACAGAACCGAAGACGATGACCCGGCGAACCAAGAGAGCCAACACCTCTAATACCGCCCGCTTCCCGGGGCCATCAGAAGCAGGCCCGTGAAGTGTGGCGGCTTGGCATGTCGATGGTGCAAAATGGACATCAGTTTCGTACGCAAAGGAGGAATCGTCCAGCCCCTGACTTCAACCCGTTCCCTGCGCTGGGTTTAGACCTCATGTCAGCTTCTCCGCAGATACGCGAAAGCTGGATTTTGCAAAAACGGTGCCGATTAGATGTGCGTCTCTGAAAAATTCTTCCTCGAATCACGGTGCTTTTCTGGAATACGAAATTCTCACGGCGATGTCTTTTCACGACTCAACTCGACAACGTGAAGCCACATTATCTAGAGCATTCCTGAAAACAGTGTGGCAATCCCAAGAAAACTGAAGAAGCCGGCCACATCTGTGACCGTCGTCAAGATGATCGAAGACGATTGCGCAGGATCCTGGCGCAGCGACGCCAAGATGATCGGGATGCCCGCTCCCGCGAGTCCCGCGACAACCATAGAGGCCACCATGGAGATCCCGATGACCAGTACCAGTCCAGCAGAGCGGCTCCACAGAAAGACAAAAAAAGGATGTCGTAAGCGACACAACGATGCCGTTCACGAAACCGACCGCGGCTTCTTTCGTGACGAGCCGAAGCCAATGTCTCACTCGAACCTCCCTCAAAGCTAGACCTCTCATGATGACGGCCAGAGCCTGCGCGCCCGTGTTTCCCTATTGTCCGGTTACCACAGGGAGAAGGACAGCAAGCGCCGTGAACTGGGCGATGGTCGCCTCAAAAAGCCCGACAACGGATGCGGCGAAGAACGCCGTTCCCAGATTGACCTCCAACCAAGGCAGTCGCTTCCGCACAGCAAAAGAGACTTTGGACAGCGCCCTTTCCTCTTTGCTGGCTCCTACCATGGTTTGGATGTCGGCACTCACCTCATCCTCGACGGCTTTGATCAAGGCATCATATCAGATGACTCCTAACAGACGGCCGTCGAGGTCCAAGACGGGGAGGGAAGTCAATCGATGTTGAGTTAGAACGTCCACGACCTCCTCCCGCGGCGCCATGGCTTGCATGAGCGCCGTGGGCGGATTGAGGAACGTCTGCAACGTATCCATCGGACGAGCAACAAAAGGTCGCTGCAGGCGAACGGAGCCCACCAGTTTTCCTTCTTCGTCGACCACAAAAACATCCGCAATGCGTCTCGCGGTGCCTCGAAGACGACGTTGAACCTGCTGTACCGTCATATCGGAACGGAACGTCGTCACCCGTGTATCCATCAAACTTCCGGCGGTGTCCGGCGGGTATGAGAGAAGCTCTCTGAGCTCGGTCAGTGCTCTCTCTAGACGACCGGGTTTCGAGAAATCGGGCCACTTCTCCCGGGTACTCTCGAAGATAGGCCCGACTCAGCTCCACCGATGCTCTCATTGCCTCAGGCTTCATTGTTGCTCTCCATGCCTCGAGTCGGCGTCGGAGCAGAAGTCATCATGTCGGATATGCCATGAACGATGTTCGAGGAGCTGACCCAATAGAACTCGGCTAGCGACAGCGCCAAATGGCGCCACGTATCGGGAGCTTCTGCCGGTGCCAGCGCCTGCTCCAAATCGCGAAGTGTCGAATACCGGATCCGTCCCAAAAGAGTCCCTTCATCATCGACAACAGGGAGCGTCGAGAACCTTTGCCACGCAGGGTGATTCACTACCGTCCGACGTCGGTCAGGCCGGTTGAATTTTCTCGATCTTCTCGCGTGCGTCCCCGATTCGTACGTTCTGCCCGGGGCGATAGGCTTGGTTGAGGTAGTGAGAGGCGATGATGTTCCCGACGACGGTACGGGCGCCGAGCCCAAACGCAAGGGCCATCCCGCTCAAAACGACGCCGATGACGATTGACGTCACCAGGATGAGCAAAGTGCTGTCGATCCCAATTTGGTCCAACGCGACGACGCCTGCAAGCACCAAGACGCCCCCTTTGGCCACATTGGCAAGTCCGTCTCCGTAGCTCAGGTTCGACGATTTCGCCGCTTGGAAAACCACGGACTTCACGAGATTTCCGACGACCAGCCCGGTGAGAACGACCAGGGTGGCCGCCATGACGGATGGCAGGTCGCCGCCTAACCGTCCCAAACCACTCGTCACCGCCAGCAAACCGAGTGCTTCTGTAGCCGCGGCGACAAAAAAGAGGAGTACAGCCCAGAAGACGACCATGCTCACCCCAAGCAGAACTTGGACACCGACGTCGCTCGGTGACACCTCGGCTGGCGCGTCGGCACGGTCAAGGCAAGAAAACTTGACAATTTGTCCGGCGTCGTCAGAGATGCCTCATTTCGTCAGGAGGCTCTTTGTCCTTTTGGGGTGGTACGGTCCGGTCCAGGAAGTCCCGAGCCATGTCCTTCCCCGCAAGTCCGAAGGCAAGGGCGAGCGCCAGCACTATGCCTCCGAACGTAATCGAAAAGGCAGCCAGTACCACCGTTCGGCCAATGGAGAGGTGCTCCAATGCCACGGCAAAGCCAAATATGAGGACTGCCGCTTGAACCGCACGGGCAATCGCGCTCGCATGACTCATATGAGCGTTGACGGCACCGATCAACACGCTCCTGCGCAGGAACCTAGCGAGAAGGTAGCTCGTCGCCACGATACCCAACGCGACCAGCAGATTTGGGAGGTAACCGAAAAAATCAGAGATCAAGTCGTTTGTGGCTTCTAGATTCAGAGCGGAAAGAGCCATAAAGAACGTGATGAGCGCAATCAGGTAGTAGAGTATTCTTCCGACAAGCTCTGAGGGTGTCTGCTGGACACCGCCACGCGCGAGCATTTCTCCCAGCCCAGACCGCTGACAGAACTTGTTGAATCCCGCCATCTTCAGAAAGCGACGTACCAGCGATCTGATAATCCTCGCGACAACGGCACCCGCGGCAAGTATGACGATCATGAGGATGACGTTGGGAAGAAACTCGAACACCCTTTCGACAAAAAGCCGAACGGGCTCTACCACAGGGCGGTTGTACCATTGCGACAACATAACTCACCTCCCCTGGCTAACTTTCCTTCCATCGCTTGACGAATGGTTCTTTTGCTGCCTCGTAAGCAAGGGCGACAGATTCGATGCGCTCCTCCACCTCATCGGAGTCGGCTTCTGCAGTGCCAATCACGAAGGCTGCTGTACGCCCCAAATACAACGGTGTCAAAGAACCGAGTAAATGGTCTCGATTCATCACCCTTCGGTGGTACGCCAAAGCAAAATCGTAAACAGCAGAAGCCCAAAGGTCGTCAGGAAAACTATGCGGTTCTCGAGCGGCAAGAGTTTGAATGCGGTCCAAATGAACCGGCTGAAGGATGTCTTTCCAAACAGGCTCTAGGTCTCGAACGCTCTGGCGGAAGTTGTCTACCATGCGCTGCGTGTTCACGTTGATGGGCTCCAATCCGACGGAGTATTCGAACCCAAAGTATGGGGCTACCTCCGAGCCTTTGATTTTTTCCCACACGTGTTCGTACGTACCCATCAATTCGAAAACGGAGGATACGACCTGAATGAGCATTGCTGACAAATCCGCGCCCGGGTCCTTGGCATCATGAATCTTGGCCCCCAAGAAGGATTGGCAAAGCTTGAACCCCTCGGCCAGAGCTGTGGTCGTCATCCAGATATCGATCCCGTATCGGGCCACATTGGTGTCCCAGACGTCTTTGGCCAAGTATCGCGCCGCAAGTTCCCCCGAAAAGCCGAAATCGCCGCCGATAGGTTGGCGTATTCTCTTTCCGTAGAGTGCCCTTGTCAGAGGATAGACGATGCTATTCGTAATTGTCCCGTCGTACTTGTGACGCCGGTATAAGGGTGCGGCATAATCATAGCCTTCATTGAGAATCGGGCCGACTAACATCTCTATCCACTCGGGCGTGATGCTGCGCAGGTCGGAGTCCACGACGACGCAAGCCCGTACACCCAAGAGCTGAGCGATCTTGAAAATCGTCCTAAACGCACTACCTTTACCTGGAATGCCATGGTACGGTGTGCTGATTTTATGCACCGGATGGAGGCGATGACGGACCATCAAGGTTTCCATCGACGTGAAATCGGTGGCTGCAACAATGTCACGGGTTCCATCGCTAGAGCCGCCGTCCGAGTTGATGATCACCGATTGGTACTCGGAGAAGTGCTTCGCCAACCCTGCACTGACTGCTTTGACGACGTGCCCAATGGTACGGCTGTTGTTGAAACTGGGAATGCCGACAAGAATATCGGCCGTGCCGATACGTTCGATTTCACCTAGGACCAACGGCCCGAGTAGTTCATCCTCTTTGATAGGCATGACCCGCTTCCTGCGCCAAGACGAGAGGGTTTACCAGGGCATCTTAGATTTCGCTAGTCACCAAGTAAAGGGAATTCTGTTATCCCCTCCGCATGACGTGTCGTTTTAGGGAACAAGCTGTCATTGTCGGGCAATGACGTGTCGGTTTAAGGAACAGACTGCAGAGCCCGGCTTTCCTCCTTTGACTCGCGCGCGCCATTTATTGTGGGATAGCATGGCTGGCAGCCTGGTGAGTAACGAGTAGACAGAAACCAGTGACCAGTAGGCGTTCTCAAGGAGTAGGCGCTTGGAACCGCTCGGCGTCGTTTCAACAGTTTACCTCTTCCCTGGTCTTCATCGCCACTTGATGGAGCTCCTTCGCGGCTTGAGGGGTGAGGATTGGTCTCTCCCGACGATGGCGCCGGACTGGACGGTCCGAGACGTCGTAGCGCACATTCTAGACGGTCAGGTGAGGCGTCTTTCTTTCCAACGCGACCAACATCCGATGACGCCGCCGGATGGAACGGTTGCCGGATACAGGGACCTTGTAAAGTTCTTGAACGAGCTGAATGCGGATTGGACCCGCGCGGCGCGCCGTATGAGTCCACAGGTGCTGATGCAGTTCCTCGAAGTCACGGGACCCGACGTCGCCGAGCTCTTCCGGTCCTTGGACCCGCGCGGCCAGGCGTTCTTCCCTGTGGCCTGGGCCAACGAGTCGAAATCCGAGAACTGGTTCGACATCGGCCGCGAGTACGCCGAGTGGTGGCATCATCAGGCACAGATTCGGGACGCGGTGGGCGCGCCCGCTCTTTACGAGCGGGAGTGGTTGAACCCCGTGTTGGAGCTCTCGATGAAAGCGTTCGGCCAAGCATTCAAGGACATGCCTACGGAGCCGGAGACGGCACTCGTCTTCCGGGTGTCCGGGGACGCCGGAGGCACCTGGTCGGTGGTCGCAACTCCCGGAGGTTGGTCGGTCTTCCGAGGAGAAAAGCCTCACGCAACGGCGCGGGCCCGTTGCGACGAGGATACGGCATGGAAACTATTCTTCAACGCCTTGCCGGAGACCGAGGCGCGACGGCGCATCGAGACCTCCGGAGATCCATCGCTTCTAGAGAGGTTGTTCTCCGTACGTGGTGTGATGGTATGAGCTGGAGCCATGACGCAATGGACCACCTTCGAAAGACACTGGGACATTTTCCCCCCGGCATTTGGCTCGCCATCCTCGCCGTAGTGCTTCTAGTTTTCGCCTCGGGTATGCAAGCCTTTTCTCTTATGGACTGGGACGGTGCAGTAGACATGGGCCTGCAAAATGAACGCTTCACCGAAGGCGCGGTGGAGCGCGCTTGGGCGCAGGAGAGTTGGGGCGTGGCGGTCGCTGACATGCTGTGGCTCATGCCGCTCTCCCTGTTGGCACTTGTGGGCTTGCTGCGTGGAAAAGATTACGGTTTGGCCGCAGGACTGATGGTCATGACTATCGGTGTGTATTTCCCGCTCATTTTTGCGTTTCAGAGATGGACAAGCTTTCGAGGAACGGCAATCGCCGCCATTGTGCTTTGGGCCCTACCGTCTTTGCTGGGCATTGCAGGTTTGTATGCCAATCGCCGGTTCTTTGTTGGAAGTGTAGAGAAGCTTGATGAAACGGATTAACCGGAACAGTCCCCGACTCGGTGTTAGTAGTAGGGTTTGATCCGCTCGTAGAGGGCACCCGTGGCTCGGCAATCCGCTAGGCAATATTGGGCAATCTCGCCCAGACGTCCCTGCTTGTAAGCTTCCCCCACCGCCGCGCCATTCATGTGCTCCTTGGGGGACGGAATGTCGAAGATGGAACAGAAATAGTCCAGGCTCCCACGGCGATGGCGTTCGTTACCCGCCAAAACTTCACGCACATCGAAATGGGGAGAGGTGGAGAAACGGCGCACCGACAATTTCATGCTGGGTGGAATCTCGAGGATGGCGCTCCGTATGTTGATGTAGGGGAAGTCAAAGCTCTTACCGTTGAAAGTCACGAAGAGGTTGGGCGGGCTCTCATCGAGGAGCTTCCAGAAAGACGTCAGCAACGATTTTTCGTCTTTCTGCGTCAGAGCCTCCTCCGTCTTGCGCTCTGTGTCATAGAGGCCTATACAAACGATGACTCCTGTCGTTGGGTCGAGGCCGAACCTGTCGACGATCTCCTTTTGTCGCACTTCGATGTCTTCCTCGTTGGAAGCATCGCGTTCAACGTGACGGAACAGGTAGTCCCGTGCCCGAGTAGGAAGTTCCCTCGGATCTTGCCCTACGGTTTCTATGTCGATTACGAGTGCCATCTTCTATATCAGCCCTGCTGCACGCGCCATCACTTCCACAGGGTGATGGGCCTTCCGATCGGTACCGTCGCCGATTTGATGGCGGCACGACGTTCCCGGCGCGACAACCACCGTATCAGGTGACGCATCTCGAACTGCAGGCAACAGTCTCCGTTCCGCCATCTGAAGCGATATATCGTAGTGTTCCGACTCGTATCCGAAGGCGCCCGCCATGCCGCAGCAACCCGAGTCGACCACCCTCACCGAGGCGCCCGTCTTCTCGAGCATGGAGATCATGGGCGCCTGACCCACGAGCGCTTTTTGATGACAATGGCCGTGAACCAGGATTTCCTTCGGCGGAGACGGGAACTCGAACTCGAGGCCGTTCTGCTGGAAGAACTCCTCGAACAGAAGAGCTTGGCCAGCGACCACTTTCGCCTCCGGGCCGGGCACGAGATCCGGATATTCATCCCGCAGGCTCAAAAGGCAAGAGGGCTCACAACCGACGATGTCGATCCCTTCGGCGGCATAGGGAAGGAGGTGCTCAACATTGGACCGCGCCAAATCTCGTGCTTTGTCCAGCATGCCCTTGGAGATGGCCGGCCGGCCGCAGCAGTTCTTCTTCCCAAGGATCACCTCATAGCCCGCCGCTTCCAGCAACCGCGTCGCCGCCACGCCGACTCCCGGTTCGTTGTAGTTCATGAAGGTGTCGTCGAAAAGCACTACTTTCTTCTTTGATGCCGAAGACGAATGGCCGTTTCGTTTCTCGAACCAATCCGCGAAGGTCTGGCGTGCAAAAGGTGGTAGACTTCGGCGCCTGTCGATGCCAACGGTCCGTTCCAAGATCCAGCGGAACCACCCTTGTCGGATCGCCCAGTTGGAAAGAGGCGCCGTCGCCACTCCCCAACGTCCTGCCTTGTCAAAGCTCGCCACCATTCGCTCGCGAAGCGAGTAAGGAACATCTTGATGATAGTGATGGAGGTACTCGGCTTTGAGACGAGCCATGTCGACGTTGGAAGGGCACTCCGCTTTGCAGCCTTTGCACGAAATGCAGAGCTCCATGACCTTGTAGAAACGATCACTCTTGAGCTCCTCCGGTGCCAGTCTTCCGTCCAGGACGGCGCGGAGCATGTTGGCTCGGCCACGTGTCGAATGCTCTTCCTCCAGAGTCACCATGTAGGATGGGCACATGGTGCCCTCGGTGACCTTCCGGCACGCGCCGTTACCATTACAGAACTCTATGGCCCGATCGAACCCCCCCTCCTTCTCATAGGGAAAGACGGTTGGAAACTCCCGCGCTTTGTACGACGCACCGTAGCGCAGATTCTCCGTCATAGCTGGGGCGTCGACGATTTTGCCGGGATTCATGATGCCTTTGGGATCGAAGGCCACCTTGAGTCTCTTGAAGGCACCGTAGATCTCGTCGCCGAATACCTTCCTGTTGAAATGACTTCTCGCCAAACCGTCGCCGTGCTCACCGCTCATCGCCCCACCGTGGCGGAGCACCAGCTCGCAGACTTCCTCGGCGAGGGTCGCCATCTTTTCGACCTCAGCGCCGTCCTTCAAATTGATGAGCGGTCGTATGTGGAGACAACCCGCTCCGGCATGGGCGTAAAAGGCACCCACCGTCTGGTGCCTGTCCAAGATCTCCTTGAAATCGCGGATGTACTCCGGAAGGCGCTTGGGTAACACCGCAGTGTCTTCGATGAAGGCGATGGGCTTGTGGTCTCCCGGCATACTCAAGAGAAGTCCCAGAGATGCCTTGCGGACCTTCCACACGTTGGCTTGTTCCGCCGGGTCCGTCATGCTGACGACCGCCTGAACCCGGCGGCCTAAGCCCGACTCGAGTTTTTCGAGCTTGGAGCGGACCTCAGATTCGGACTCACCATAGAACTCGACGAGAATGAGGTCGTGCGGGTCCCCTTGAATAAAATGGAGCTGTCTGGAGTAGCCGACCGACTCCCGTGCCATATTGAGCACCATGTTGTCGACGAGCTCCACCGCTGAGGGACCGACATCGAGCACCTCGGCGGCGATCTCGAGGCCTTCCATGAGACTTCCGACATGTAGGACGGCGAGGCCGGTCGCCCCTGGGAGAGGCACTAGTGCGAGCTTGGCCTCGACCACGGTGGCCAAAGTTCCCTCGGAACCCACGATGAGCTTTGCGAGGTTGATTTCATTCGGATCCAGAAGCTCGTCCAGGTTGTATCCACTGACCCGGCGCGGAATCCGTGGATACCGACGGTCGATCTCACTCCGGTGCTCCTCGGCAAGAGCAAGAGCCGTCCGATAGATCTCCGACTCTAGACCGTTACCGCTGGTCTTGGAAGACAGGTCTTTCCGACGCACGGGCCCGAAGATCGCTTCGCTCCCATCCGCCAGAATGGCTTTGATCTCCAAGATGTTATCGACGGTTTTACCGTAGAGTAGCGATCGCGCTCCGGCGGAATTGTTGCCGACCATACCACCCATATTGGCTCGACTGCTGGTCGCCGTTTCCGGTCCGAACCGCACTCCGTGAGGTCGAAGGTAGGCTCCTAGCACATCTTGGATCAGCCCCGGCTGCACTCGAATCCAATTCTCTTCGGGGCAAAACTCGAGAACTTGATTCATGTACTTCGAAAAGTCGAGGATGAGGGCCTCACCCACAGCCTGCCCGGCAAGCGACGTGCCCCCGCCACGGGGAAGAACAGGCACTCCTTCGCGTGCCGCGATCTTTATCGCCTGTTCCACGTCATCCCGATGTTTAGGTATGACCACTCCTATCGGATCCATTTGATAGATGCTGGCGTCAGTCGAATAAAGGAGCCGAGTGTAGCGATCGAAGCGGACTTCTCCTTCGATGTTGCGGGCGAGATCGCGAACAAGTTTAGACATAGTGCGACATTTTCACACGTCGGGAGACAGCCTTTCAAACATGGGAAACGTCCAGAGTTACATCATCTTCTCTGTGACTTACGCCTCGGCGTTGACTTCGTCTCCGGATGCGTTCCTGATCCCTGACTTCTTTCCCTGTCCCATTCGCGCTTATGCGCGTTCATTTGCGGCTTCTCAATGAGAAGCTCGCGAGACAGCCAAATCCATAGCCGAGGCGTCATTTCGTCTTCTTGAGCCAGACCAATGTCGCTCCCCAACCACCACGCTCCGGAGGAGCATCTTGGTATCCATCTACAAGGGGACTTCGGGACAAGACACTTTGGACGCGTTTCTTCTGGACGCCTATCCCGCGGCCATGGATCACCCGGACTTCCCGGTATCCCGCTTCAACAGCAGCCTCCAGATAGGATTCCACGACTGATGGGATGTCCTTGGGCGAGAAGGCGTGAAGGTCCAGGGCGTCCTCGACGGGAAGCTCTACCGGCTCGGGGAACGGATCATCTGGCTGGGGCATCTTCAATCTGGCAGCAATCAGGGCGTTTTGGCGGAAGTGCGTGGGAATCGAACCCACCGTCCCAGGGATTAACCTAGGACCATCGGATTTGAAGTCCGTGGAGGCCACCAGACCCCAGTCACTTCCATCCGTAAGACATTATAACAGCTTAGCTTACCGAAAATAGCCCTTTTGGAGTCGCGCTCCGACCAACTCGATTATTCTTTTGCAGTATCGAAGCTCTCATGTCTAGAATGGACTTGGGTGGGCGGGGGTCACGCCTAAATTTATGGAGACTGGGACCACGCGTCGCCCCCAGGGGCGGCACAAAAAAATCATCTAATCTCACCTGGTATTCCCTCCTCTTTCATCCCTCGTCCCCCCTATTCAGTCTCTTGGCAGCTCCAGTTCGCTCAACACCTCTCGTTTCCTTGACTTACGCGATTTGGTTGGCTAGAATCATCGTTTGTGTGGGGCTGTGGCGCAGCTGGGAGCGCGCTTGAATGGCATTCAAGAGGTCACGGGTTCGATCCCCGTCAGCTCCACCATTTTTTCGCCGCAGGCGAAAAAATGCCCGCCGAAGCTTGTAGTGTAGCAGAGCGAAGGCGGGCCTATCCTCTAGTAGAAATTTCGTCCCGCCACAGCTGGCTCATTTGGACCCTTCCCAGCCAACCAAGGCGGACCAGTATCCTTCAGTCAGAGAATTGCCTCACCGTAGCCTTTTGCGTACCAGAGCGGACTCCCACCCTTTCCTTAGGAAGCATCACACAGCCAGCCTTTACGCACAAAAAAAAGCCGCAAGGCGATCCCGTTGGACCACCTTGCGGCGGGTTGTGTAAGGTTCTCTTAGTAGCCCATGTCAGGCATGCCACCCATTCCGCCGCCTGGCATTCCGCCCGTCTTGTCTTCCTCTTCAGGAAGGTCGGTGACCAAGGCTTCCGTTGTCAGCATGAGTCCGGCAATGGAGCTAGCGTTCTGCAGCGCGTACCGAACCACCTTCGTCGGGTCGATGACACCGGCGCTGACCAGGTTCTGGTACTTCTCAGATGCGGCGTTGAATCCATGCTCGGGATTCTCCAGCTCCTTGACCTTGTTGACCACAATGGAGCCTTCGTGACCGGCGTTCTGGGCAATCCACCGCATCGGCTCTTCGATGGAGCGCGACACGATGCCTACACCGATCTGCTCGTCTTCAGTCAAGTTGCTGCTCTTGCGAAGCTTCTCGAGAGCGGGAATCGCCCTCAATAACGCGACGCCGCCGCCAGGAACGATGCCCTCTTCGGCAGCCGCTTTGGTCGCGTGCATCGCATCCTCGACACGAGCCTTTTTCTCTTTCATCTCGGTCTCGGTCGCCGCACCCACCTTGATGAGCGCCACGCCGCCGACCAATTTCGCCAGCCGCTCTTGCAGCTTCTCACGGTCATAGTCCGACGTCGTCTCTTCGATTTGGGCCCGGATCTGCTTGATGCGGCCTTCGATGTCCTTTTTCGTGCCCGCACCCTCGACCACCGTCGTCTCTTCCTTGCTGATGACGATCTTCTTGGCCGTGCCCAGGTCTTCCATCTTCAAGTTCTCGAGCTTGATGCCCAGATCCTCGAATATGGCGCTCCCGCCGGTCAGAATCGCAATGTCTTCCATCATGGCCTTTCGGCGGTCACCAAATCCCGGCGCCTTCACCGCGGCCACCTTGAGCGTGCCGCGAAGCTTGTTCACCACCAGCGTCGCCAGAGCTTCACCCTCGATGTCCTCGGCAACGATCAGAAGCGGCTTCCCTGACTGGGCCACCTTCTCGAGGACCGGTAGCAGGTCCTTCATGTTCGAGATCTTCTTCTCATGGACCAAGATGTAGCAGTCTTCCAAGACCACTTCCATCCGCTCGGGATCCGTCACGAAATACGGCGATAGGTAACCGCGGTCGAACTGCATGCCTTCCACGATCTCGAGACTCGTCTCGAGTGTCTTGGCCTCTTCAACCTGGATCACGCCGTCCTTGCCGACTTTCTCCATTGCTTCGGCGATGATGTTCCCAATGGTTTCGTCACCGTTGGCCGAGATGGTCCCCACCTGAGCAATCATCTTGCCCCGAACCGGCTTCGATAGCTTCCGGATCTCTTCTACGACCTTTTCGACTGCATGTTCGATCCCGCGCTTCAAATCCATCGGATTCGACCCGGCCGCTACGTTCCGCAGGCCTTCTCGGAATATCGACTGCGCGAGTACCGTGGCCGTCGTCGTTCCGTCTCCCGCAACGTCCGACGTCTTCGATGCGACTTCGCGCACCATCTTGGCGCCCAGGTTCTCAACACCATCCGGCAGGTCGATCTCCTTCGCCACCGTCACGCCGTCCTTGGTCACCACCGGTGATCCAAACTTCTTCTCCAGTACTACGTTGCGACCCTTCGGGCCCAACGTGATGCGTACCGCTCTCGCCAGGCCGTTTACTCCACGAAGGATGCCCTGGCGGGCCTCCTCATGGTAAGTGATTTGCTTTGCCATGGTTCTTGTTCACCTCTTCCATTCTCTAATAAGATTATTTTCCGATGATCCCGAGCACATCGTCTTCACGAAGAATGACGTACTCGGTTTCGTCCAACTTCACTTCCGACCCGGAGTACTTTCCAACGATGATCTTGTCACCGGCTTTGACCTCGAGTGGAACCGTCTTGCCATCGTCGAGCAACTTGCCCGAGCCGACAGCAATCACTTCGGCGGTCATCGGCTTTTCTTTGGCACTATCGGGGATGATGATACCTCCGACCTTTTTCTCTTCTTCTTCTTCGAGTCTTTTTGCCACGATGTGGTCTCGAATTGGCTTAAGCTTCATTTTCATTCAGTCCTCCTTCTTTCTAATCGTGTCCTTCTAGCAATATTGCTTGAACTCAAAAAACTTCGATCAAAACCTTTCGAACGACTTCTTCACCACCCGCGAAGTTTCGCGCCTTTACTTCGAGGAGATAGTCCCCCGGTGCCAACCCGGAGAGCGGGATCTCGACCTTGTGAATGATGCCCTCACCGGGCCCGGTGAGCTCTTTGCCGCGTTCCTGGGTATTGTTGAAAACAGCCTGCTCATCCGAAGCCCTGAGCGTTGTGGTTACCTCTATTCTGGGCGGGCTCTCGCCTCGGCGCATTTGCGGGTAGATCTCCGACAGAACCCAGAGCTGGTCCGAGCGGGTGAAAAGCCTCCTCGTAGCGGGCAACAGAACCGCTTTTTGCTTGTCTTCATCCGCCCCAATGACGGGCACGCGATTCTCGATAGCACTCGTAACGACCAAGGGAGCCATGACCAGCTCCTCTTTGTCGTATCTCGGCACCTCGAGGTCGTAGAACAAAGAAGCACCTTGTCCCCCTCCGAGCTCCGAAGCCACAATGCGAAGTTGATACTTCCCCGAGGGGATCTCCAAAGCCGTCATGACGCGGAGGCCGGCTTGGCTCATGAGCTGGTAGGTCGTTGGCCTCAGAGCCAGCTGGAAGTCGCGCCGTACACCATTTTTGATCTTCCCCTCGTAGTTCATGGCAACGACCGAAAACTCCACGGTGTCACGACGAACGCCGTCCTTATCCTCGAAGCGAAAACCGCTGATGTCCATTTCGACGACTATAGGTACCACCGCCTTGTCTTTAGCCACTCGAAAGGCCGTTGCCGAAGCCCGCATGGGTATCTGCGGGAGAGGCAAAGGACTTTGCACCAATCGGTTCAGCTCGGCAGAGGCCCCCTCCGGCAGATCGACATCGGCGATTTCCTTTTTCTTGTCCCTCTTGCCCGGCGCCACGTAACCCTTGCGGGCGGTTACCTTGAGATCGGGCCTTTTCACACGCACTTCAATTTTGCGCGACTTACCATCGCGCTCACTATTCGTCGGGTAATACCCCAGGATATAGTAGTGACTGTTCTCCTCGACGATGCGCTCGAGCCCCGATGAGTAATCATTTTGGTTGAGCAGGGCGAACCCTCCTGTTTCCGTTGACATCACTCGCATGCTGTCCTGGCTGAATATGAACTCGTCGCGGAGCGCGGACTCGATGGAGGGCCGGCCAAGTTGGTCGGCGAATTCAATCGGCACACCTCCTATCGCCGCCGAGGTCTCACTCGAAACCGCGAGCCCACGAGGGTCGATGGAATAGACGGCCACGTTGGCACGAGTGGCTTTGGCGATCATTTGTTCCGTGCTCTCCAGAATCGTGGTCGCTTCGCTGCGCAGGAAAACGTCGTAAATGTTGTAATCGACGCCCTCGCCGATGTAGATAATCGCTTTCCGCCGGCCATGCACGTCGGCCAACCCTTCGGAAAGACCTTCGAGCGTCTCGAGCATGTTGCGGGCGCGCTGGGTCCGCTCGAGCTCGAGTGGATCCCGAAGTTCCGTCTCAATGAGTTGGTTATCCGCGTCCGACATCATATTGACCGACTGTTCGAGCTTTTCGAGCGTGGCCGAACGGAGCTTCCGCCCATGGAATTGCTCGACCGCCGCAAGAAGGAGCCGCTTACTCGACGTAAACTCCTGCGCGGCATCCCTTCTCCCGCCCGTGTGAACCACGGCCGCGATGTCATTCGCTCCCATACGCTCGAGGATGAACTCTCGAGCCGCCCTTTGAACGTGGGGGCCTCGGCGAGCCTCCGTGTGGAGATCGTCCAGTACGATGACGTAGACCCTGCCTTCCGACACCTGCGTGTTCGATGTGACATCCGGCTCGACACGTTCAGCGAAAATCACGGGTCTCGAGGGTTCCAGCGGAACATCCACGAGAGTGAAATTCGCAATATCTTGAAGCTCTCCGTCTTCGTAAAGATCGAAATCTTCACGGCGGAGGTCTCTTATGAACTGACCGTTCGGATCAGCGACAACCGCAGTGACCTCGACATAATTGACTTCTATTCCGAACCGGACGACCGGCTGATCGTCTTCCTGCTGGTCTTGCTCGCTTCGGACAGCATTCGACTCCACGAGGACGATCGCCATCATCATCCCCAACAAACGGGTTGCTCGTCTCAATCGTCTCATCATCATCGAACCGGTCAGATGGGGAACTCCCGCCCCACTGCTTTTCTACAAACTGCAATATAAGGGCTTAGCCCTAAAATGTCAAGTGTTAAGGCTTAAATATCACATGAGAGATTCATATAATCTATATATGACACGCTTATATATTATTTATGCGTCCAGAATCGGTAGGTTACAAGACTAACTGGACATAGGAAATCCGCGGGAAGGCTTCGTCTTCAATGAGGCTGCGTGAGGCTACGTTCTGTCTAGCTTCTTGTCGACAAAACCGGCGAGGCTGTTCTTCTGATGCTCGTCTAGATCGCAGAACTCAACACCAATACGGTAAACTTCGGGTTGACCTGACGGAGGGTAAGGCTGGCAGTTTCGCACGATACCGCACAGCTCCATGTCCTCTTTGTTGATACCGACCGTAAATTGGTGCTTGGACTCGATCTCCAATGGGATGGGAGTTTCCACCATCATGCCCCCGACCGAAATCTGGATCACGTCAGTTTCCAGATCTAGTGTGAGCTGGCTGGGAAGACAACCATCGGTGTCCACTCGGCCTGCCGTTCGTCGCTCAGGGCGAGGCGCATTCTGATCGCTCATAGAATCCTCAACCGCCGGCCTTACATCGATGGATTGGCTTGTATTTCCGCTCGCAGACCTTTTTTCTCTACGTTCTGCAAGAAGCTCTCGAGGACATCGCGATTGGTGTCCGACAAGCCATCATATTGAACGGCGGCACGGTATTTGATCACGGTCTCGCCTCTTTCGTTCTTGGCAAAGCCATGAACATAGCTTCTCACTATTTTTGCCTTGACCTCCAGAACTTCATCTTGTTCGATGGCGAGGCGAATCGTATAGAGGGCTCCGACCCGCAGCGTGCAAGGCACTTCGAGCAACGCCCCCGACACGGATATATTGATGATCGGAGCCGACGCAACCGTATGAATGCGTCCCCGAACTTCTCCGTTCAAGCTCACTCTTGAATGCCTCCTCCGATCGTCACCGCCCCAACCTTCCGCCATCTCTTCACGTTCCTAGCAGCTATCTCTAGCAAGACCACCCATCAAGACAATCCTGGCCCCAAATGTAAAGCCAAAGATGTGTTATTCGTTGGAATCTTGCAATATACCGGATCTAAGAGATCATCGCAAGGCTGTTTTGGCTGTTTTATCCGAAGAAAGAACTCAAGAACCCAGAACTCAGTACCCAAGAAGAAAGAGGTTGCGGCAATGGGTCGACTCAAAATGAGTATGTCAGAACATACGTTATTCTGAGTCCTCGAGTTCTTGGGTTCTGAGTTCTGAGCTAATGCACCATCCGAGTCTTCTTGTTGACGTAGTCCATGAGGACATACTGGCCCAATGACGCCGGCGTCGTGAAGTAGGCCTTACCTTTGACGATCTCCGTAAGCTTCCTCACGAATCCGACGAGCATAAAGTCACGAGCAAGCATGAAAGTATTGATGAGGACCCCCGAACGACGGCAGGAAACGACCTCCTTGAACGTTTGATCAATGATGAGCGGGTCGAGTCCAAAGGGGTTCTTGTATATCCGACCGTCCTCCAGAGTCAGCGCCGAGGGCTTACCATCCGTGATCATGATGATTTGCCGCATATCCGTCTGTTCGCGAGATAATATTCGGCGTGCCAGCCTGAGCCCCTCGCAAGTATTGGTATAGAAGGGCCCGACTCGCACGCCGGCCAGTCGTGACATGGGTACCTCTTCCGCGCTGTCGTGAAAGAGCACGAGGTGCAGGCTATCTCCCGGATACTGCGTTCGTATGAGATGTGCCAACGCGAGAGCCACCTTCTTAGCGGGCGTGAAACGATCTTCACCGTACAAGATCATGCTATGGCTACAATCCAGCATGAGTACGGTTGCACAAGAGCTGCGGTACTCCGCCTGATGCACGTGGAGATCGGCGGACTCGAGCTCCAAAGGTACACCTAGCCCGTTGCGCCGGACGGCCGACAGCAAGGTCCTTGGAACGTCGAGATTGAGCGTATCGCCAAAAGCGTAAACCTTGGAGCTACCCGTTACCTCCACACCCGTTGCCAGCTCCTTCGTCTCATGTTGACCGAAGCTCGATTTGCCGAGCCCCCCAAGAAGGTCTTTCAAGGTCTTGAAACCAAGGAAATCAATCGTCTTGTCCGTCAGCTCGAAACTCACACCGGCCCGCGACTCGTCGACATCGCCGGACTCGGATGGATCGACATCCCCCGCCGCGGTCAGGTCCGGATCGGGTGAGCTGATCCGAATGTAGCCTTCATCCTGCATTCGTTCTATGATGCGGGTCAAGAGATCGCCAAGCTCGGACTGCTCCAAACTCTCCGAGCTCGACATGAGTTTTTCCACCATTTCCGGAGAGAGCGTCTCATTGTCCATCAGGGCATTCAGAATGGCGTCCTGCAATTCGCTCAGAGTATGGTCGCCAAGGGTCTGAAAACCGAACATGTCTTGAAAACCACTTCGCAGCAGGTAGTCGGAAAGCTCTTGGAGCAGATCCTCGAGAGAAAGGTCTTCGAGCTCTTCGGGCTCGAAACGAGAGTACTTGGTGACAGGCACCGGCAGCCTCAGTTCAGCCTTCGTTTGACGGTGTCGATCTTCTCGAAACCGATTTCGGGTTGAGGTTTCTCATTGCGATGATAGCCTCGCTCTTGGCTACGACGAACCTTCTTCAAACCGGAGAGGCCCTCCAACACAAACTCCGCGGCGGCAACCACTGATGCTGCCGGAGAATTCGCGTTGACACCGACGACCTCGGTCTGCTCCACCAAGCCTGGTATCCTTTCGAGACTCGCCATCGCTTCGACTGACGGAGTCGTGTCTGGTAGTTTGATGTACCCCCCCCTCTCGAACCAATCCAAGATGGTGCGAAAATCCACGTCTTCAGCGTAGTACTTCTGGAAAATCTCGCGCACGGCGCCCCGAACGAGTTTTTGCGAGATGACCTCCGCACCCTTCAGCTCCCCTTCGTACTCCAGTTCCAGTTTCCCCGTGATCGCGGGAAGGGATGCGAAGACATCTGCAACCCTGGGGAACACGGCCTCCTCGCCGGCCAGTAAAGCTCGGCGCTCCGCATTAGAAACGACGTTTTCCAGCACCGTGATGGGAAGTCTCTGGCTCACCCCGGATCGTTTGTCCACCCGGCGATCCTTCCTTGCCTGTATAGCGATTTCTTCTACAATCTCTCGAATGAAGTACGGCAACGAGACCTTCTTGCTATCACCTCGCTCGATCCAAGCCTCCTGGCGTGTGATCGAGACGGCCTGCTCCAGAGTCTTGGGATAGTGAGTCCGGATCTCGGAACCGATTCGATCTTTCAAGGGTGTGATGATCTTGCCTCGAGCGGTATAGTCTTCTGGATTTGCCGTGAAGACCATCAGTACGTCAAGGGGTAGCCTTACCGGGTATCCTTTGATCTGAACGTCCCCTTCTTGAAGGATATTGAATAGACCTACCTGTATCTTCGCCGCCAAATCGGGCAACTCATTGATGGCAAATATTCCACGGTGGGCACGAGGTAGAAGGCCGTAGTGGATCGTCAGCTCATCCGACAAATCGAGGCCACTCCGCGCCGCTCGAATCGGGTCCAAATCGCCGATGATATCGGCAATGGTGACATCTGGAGTGGCCAGTTTTTCGACGTATCTCTCTTCCCGCGTAAGCCACCGGATAGGAGTCTCATCACCCGACTCGGCAAGCTTCCGCCGACAAGCTTGACACAAGGGGGAGTAAGCATGATCGCGGATCTCACATCCCTCGATGGCGGGAACTTCCTCATCAAGGAAACCCACCAAGCCGCGCATGATACGAGTTTTGGCCTGCCCGCGCAGTCCAAGCAGGATGAAATGGTGGCGCGATAGTAATGCATTGACGAGCGGGGGGACGACCGTTTCGTCGTAGCCCACTATTCCCGGAAAGAGCTTCTCGCCGTTGCGGAGTTTGCGGATGATATTGTGCCGGATCTCATCACGAACACTTCGTCCACGGCCGTACGCTTCGTGAAATTTGCTATTCTTTAGTTCACCGAGGTTTGCTGGCTTGCCCATGACCGATTATAGAGACTGCAAGCGAACCCACCAAATCATCTTCAAGTACGAGGAAGGATAAGCGATGAGAAGGAAGGGACATCCATACATCTCTACTAATGAAGTGTTGGGGCTCTACGGCGCAGTCGTCTCTACCATTCTGAGTTCTGTTCTGAGTTCTCGCTGGTGGGCGCCGAGGAGTACGTCCGACGCCCCTACTGCACAGGCTGCGGTTCGTCGCGTAGCCAACCAGAAGGAGGAGCGTTCGGTACGAAGCGGATCTTGTCGCGGTCGAAAAGGCCAAGAGGAACGAGAGCAGATCTCCCCCATTCTTCCGCCCCAACCTCATCTCGAAGATCTTGACCCGACGCAATCGTCGTCCAATGACCTTCATGGATGAGGCGCAAATTGTTCCCTTCCAATCCCGCAAAAGGGAAGTGGGGAAGCTCTTCGATAACGGTGATTTCTTGATGACGTAGCTCCGAAAGCTCGAGAGGATTCAAAACGGTCTGGCGGAACGATGTGTCCAGAAGTATGACACCCGCGCCTCGATTGATTTGTTCGTAGGCTTCCCGGTCGTAGACCGCCAACTCGCGCTCGGCCTCATCGAGTCGGAACAAGCGCTTCCCCTCCCAACGTTCCTCTACCTTCACCCACCCGCGGTAGTCGCTCCGTTCTCTCAAGACGACCAGGACCTGGTCCCGAGACGGCCTCCTCTCGAGGCCGAGCGGTTCGAATTGAAAGGTCCCGGCCACTTCGCCACGGAGCCGAGATGGAATACCTGTAAAGGCGAAGTAGATCGCTCCCGCCTCATCCCGATCGATCTGCCTACCCGAGTCAACCAGGGCGACGAACTCCTCTACGGCCACTTTGGATTCGAGAGCAGCGAGCCCCCGTGAGGCATCCCTCCACAAAGAGTCTCCGAGGCGCACGAGCTCCAACAACGGCGCCTCCGCCTCGGCCCGTTTCCAGTGAACGGCAGCCATTTGAATGGCGGCGCGCTTGGCATCACTTGGCTCGGGTTCCCTCAACATGGCGAGGACGGCGTTCATCAGATCGGGCTCGGTCCGATCACGGACGAGCTCAACGGCTTTTCTGCGCAAAGGGTCACCCTTTTGTCGCAACACCAACAGCAGCAACGGTGAAGACCCAGAACGCCCGACCGTGTCGAGCGCAGCTTCTCTCAACAGCGCAAGCTCCTGTTGATCTGCCAGTAGCTGTTCCAGACGCGATTCGACCTGACCATCGGGCAAGTACTTCCCGACATAGGCAATGTGGCGAGCGGCAACGGTTGCGTCATCGTCCCTGGTCTTTTCCAGAAAAAACGGTTTGACGTTCGGCCGAGATCTAGCTTTGTCGCCAGGTAGCTCCGTTGCCAGCGCTTTCCTGACCTCCGGTTCAGGGTGGTATCTGAACCACGAGAGCAGTGGATTCGGCTCGTGGGAGAACCAAGCGGCGAAATAGGCCGTTTGTTTCGCGACGTCCAAATCCCCCTGCAATTCGTTGAGGAGCAAGGACAGCGGGGCGCTTGCTGCTAGCTCCGTCCGACCTAGGGCGAAGTAGTGAGTCACGGCCATCAGGGCTCGAACTGAATCGTCTTCCTCCCTTTTGAAGGCGTCCTCCAATGCTTCCCGAGACTTGTCGCCCAGACGGATCAGCGCCTCGGCGATGGCAAGGTTAGCCTCCCGGGCTCCAGGATGAAACGCATCGGTCAAAGGGACGACGGTTCCAGAGACCCCCCTTTCAGCCAAAAAGAGCAGAAGATTGAGCCGAGCATTAGCCATGTGTCCAAAAGGTTGCTCCTCGAGCTCACTCGCTTTTACGGCTTCGATAGTCTCGGCGAGTTGGAGGAGAGGCACGGGGTCCACAGCGAGGCGAAGTCCGTTAGCCAGACGTCCCATACTCGCGACTTTGCGATCGAGAAGCTTCGCGTTGGACAGGTCGCTCGGTTCGCGAATCGAAAGCAGCTGATCGGACGTTAGGGAGCCGATCTTTTTGAGGGCGTACTCGACCTCTAGCGGCGCATCCGGAAACTTCATCCGACGAAGCAGAGGCTCCACCGCTTCCGCCGACCCGTTCCATCCCAAGATAATGGCGCTCTGGCGTTGAATGGCTTCATCCTGGTGCCACAAACCCTTGTAGAGCACGGGCAGCGCGTATTCTCCCATGAGCCGGACCTGGCGGGCAGCGTAAAAGGACAACTCAGGATCCGTGGTTGCCGTCATCAAGTGCCGGAGAGCGTCGCCGGTATTCCCTTCTTGCCACAGCCGCATCCCCTCTTCGTAGTGCGACAAGGGCTGCTGGGGAGAACCCGCAGATGCGGAAACGAGCAGGAGGGCAACTGCGGCTGAACAAGCTCGAATGAAACTCGACATGGTTTATTGTCCGGACATCATCTGTACTGAATGCGCGGATTATATGCGCGGTTCAGGACTTCGCCAAACGGACTTGCAATCGGGAACGAGCCTTGAGATAAGCTGCCTGTCAGGCATGCGATCGTCAAAGGAGCAAAGATGTTTCGGGCGCTTTTCTTAGTCCTCCTGCTCGTCGTCCTCGCATGGGGACTCTTCCACTTCTACGAAGGAGGCCAAATCCCCTTCCTTGGTGGAACCGTTGGTGACGCAAAGACCACTGCGTCGGTCAAGACCGCACTGGCTCTTCACAAGGAACTTTCTCACCGGACGGTCTCGGTTCGCACTCGAGACGCCATCGTCTTGTTGACCGGCGAGGTCGCCAACGTAGCGGAAAAGAAAGTGGCCGGGGAGCTGGTCCGCAATGTCCCCGGCGTCGAAGGCGTAGACAATCTGATAGCGGTCACACCTGAGCTAGCGACACAAGCGGTCGAGTCAGGCCGAAGTCTAGGCCAGAAGCTGGACGATACCGCGCTTGCAGCAAAGGTCAAAGGCGCGTTTGCTCTTCACAGGGATCTGAAGGACCTAGATATCACTGTGAGGGTACGGGAGGCGACGGTCATTCTCGACGGAAGTGTCCCGACCCGAGATCAAATGGACCTAGCCCGCGCCTGGGCGCAACAGGTCGATGGTGTGCAGGGAGTGGAAAGCTCGCTGGAGGCCGAAGAGAGTGGGCAAACGGCCGAGGAAATGGCCGAGCGCGTCGAGTCCGTTTTGATGCAGAACGACAATCTCGTGAGCTATCGACTCCGCGCTTCGTCTGTAGGGAACGATGTGGTCCTCGAGGGAGAAGTTGAGACGAGTGCAGAACGAGAGCTCGCTGAGCTCCTCGCGGAGCGCATCACCGGCCAGGAAAAACTCCGCAATCGTATCGAAGTCAAGTCAAAATAGAAAAGAGTGGCCGGACGCCAGTAATCAGTTACCAGTGGCCAGTGATGAGATGGAGTAGTTGATACTGCCGAGTGCCTTCCCAGAGTTGGCTCAAATCTCTACTCATGAGCCTCCCCCTCGCCGCCGGTCTACCGTTGTCATTCTAACGCGCCGTTCGCTCCCAAACAGAGGGAAGGTCCATCAAATCAGTAACTCCCTCTGGACACCATTTTGAAGGGTTGTCCGCGAAAATCGAGTCGCCGTCAACTTTTGTCAGATCGGATTAGACTACTACAGATGAGACCACCGAACTGATTACTGATTGCCCGATTACTGGTAACTGACTCTTCACTGGTCACTGTTGACTTCCAACTAACTTCCCACGGGAACCGGCATGCTGGCAGTCAGGCAGCCGGACGAATCTATGCCTCGCATTCCGGGTGTGCTGATGAGCTCTGACTGACCTCTGGTGTCTACCAGGCCTAGGCGCGATCTACTTTCTACTTTCTACTAGCTTCCCCCGGGCAAGGGCTCGGGCAGGGGCACGGGGCATCCGCACGAAGTTAGTCTCCGATGCGGTGGACGTCGCGGCCGTGCGGATGCTGGTCACTGGTTACTATTCACCCGGTAACTGATTACTCTGACCCGGTGGAACTTCGCACGTCTTCAGCCAGAATGAGCCCTTTGTCCGCCAACACAGCCGCTCGGCGATAGTCCTTGTCCGCGTATGCCTTCCGGGCCTGGGTGACAAACGCTCGAGATGCAGCCAGCTGTTCTCGTTGTTCCTTCGTGAGTGAGCGCGTTTGAAGCGTCGAGAGAATCGCCTCAGCGCGAGTCAGTTTCTCCACGATCGAACGCGCCGCCGGGCTGTCCTCGTTTATGGTCAATCGCGGCTCGGAGGGCTCAGGTGGCGGCGGCTCAGGAAGCGGCGCCGGCTCGGGTGGTCGGATAGGTTTCGGAGCAGGCTCCACTGTTGCCGGGGGGGATTCCTCCTTCGGTTCGGGGGATTTTTCGAGCGCGTCGAGATCTAGGTCTTTCTCTTCTGACGTGTTTTCCGCCGGCTCTGGAATCTTGGTCACTGCAGGGGGGCGTTCGAATTCAGCCTTCGCATTCTTGTGACAGCCGCTCAGCAAGGCAAATGCCACCAGACACAACCCTCCGGCCCATGCGGCTGCTATCCAGCTCCGACCCTTCGAGCGCCTCAACCTCTGACCTCCGGTAGCTTGATTGTAAACCGAGTTCCCTCTCCGGGTGTAGAATCAACATTGACCTCGCCGTCGTGCAGCTGAATGATCCGGTACACCAACGACAATCCTATTCCGCTCCCCTTTTCTTTCGTCGTGTAGTACAGGTCGAAGACCTTGGGCAGCTCGTCTTTGGAGATACCGGATCCGCTATCCTCGATCTCGATCTCTACATGCTCGTCCCCAGACTCCCGCGCAGCCACCTTCAGCACACCACCATCGGGCATAGCTTCCTTGGCGTTGAGTATGAGGTTCAAGAACCCTTGCTGCAGCAATTCACGATCCCCATGGATCGGAGGAAGACCCCGAGGAATATCGGTCTCGAGTCGAATCCCGCTTTTCTCGACATCCCCGGAAACAAGGCGGAGGGATTCCTCCAGTACTTCACCCAAGGGGATCGCGTCGAGTTGGAGCTCCTCGGGGCGCGTGAATTTCAGGAACCCCTGGATGACGCTATCGAGACGACGGATCTGTTCATCCAGCACATCGAGATAGCCTCGGGGGTCTGGTGACACTCCTGAAAGTTTCTGCCGGAGCAGCGCCACATGGATGACCATGGCATTGAGCGGATTTTTGATCTCGTGGGCAACTCCAGAGGTGAGTCTGCCGAGAGCAGCGAGCTTCTGCGTATAAGAAAGATGTGAGCCGAGACGAGACAGTTTTTCCATGTTTCTCGCGCTGACCAGAACACCTGAAATGCCGTCGGTCTCTTTGAGCATTTGTACACTCAGGGAGTGAGGTACCAAACGACCCTCGACGACCAAAGAGACACTGCGCGGACCAACCGCTTCGCCTCGGCTCAGTGCTTCTTCGACCAATACCACGACCGGATGCCCCCGTGAGACCATCTCGTCGAGACGCTTTCCCTGGGCTTCGGCACGATCTTGGCCGAGGATCTGACAGGCCGGAGCGTTTAGAGATAGGACCCGCCATTCGCTGTTCACCACCATGACCGCATCGCTCAAGCCACCTACCATGGTTTCCAGCCAAGTGGAGCTTCCTTCGCGAAGTTGACGGTTCTCCGCCAACCTACGGCTCATGGTGGAAAAAAACTCGGCAATCCGGCTAACGTCGGCCTCGTTTCGTAGCTGCAAAAACTCACCGCTGCCCGTATCGATTCGGGCCAGTTCTCTGCGGAGCATTTCGATTGGAGCCAGGAGTCTGTTGGCAAGATACAAAGAAGCGAGAAAAGAGGCGAGAACGACGCCGGCGGCCGTGAGTGCGTTGGTCGCAATGGCACCCGAGAGCTGCTCCTTCAACAACAAGGTGGAGACAGCTACGCGTACGGCACCAAACGGCTTGTCATCCACGGTGAAGGGGAGCTCCATCTCCAACACCCGGTGGCCTCGGCTCAAGGCCATCAATTGCCCGAAGGCATTTTTCTTGGAAAAATCAGATACGGTCTCCGCCGGGCTCAATGGCTTGCCTTCTCGGCTCGGATCGCTGTGAAGGATCACCTCGCCGTACCTATCGGTAATAGCGACGTAGAGTGTGGTAGGAGAGTATCCGACGATGGCGTCCGCATAAGCTCGAAGAGATGGATCCGAAGAGAGAACCGTTCCTAAATCTTCTCCCGGTCGAGAGCGAATCACCCGGCTGACTTGGTGGTAGAATGTCGAGCCGAGTAGCCGAAGACTACTTCTCGTCTCAGAAACAGAAACGCGTGTCAATGTCACCGCGTTCATGAAGCTGGTTGCCAGCGCTACCACTCCCGCGACCAGCGTCAATGTGACAATTTGTTTTCCCCGGAAACCCACGCGCGTACACCCCTAACTATCGAATCGGGTGTTACGGCAGCAGCGAGGCTCGAGCTCGGTGAGATCCATCTGCCGCCGAACGATACTCTCGTTCGTCATCGAGCACACCTTTGTCGCCGCCGTCCTCGATCAAGACTGCTCACGATATTTCTTGAGCTTGTTGTGGAGGGTTTTCAAGCTGATCCCCAATATATCCGCAGCTTTTGTTTTGTTTTGCGCCGTGGCCTCGAGCGTTTTCATGATCAGGTCGCGCTCGGCTTGCTCAACCGTCGTTCCCACAGGAATGGACACCTCGCCCATCCCCGCCCGGCGCCCGGCTACCGGCTGAGAAGGATTCATCACTGAACTTGGGAGCTCTGCAACATCGATGACGGGGCGCGGACAGAGGATGACGGCGCGTTCGATCACATTGCGCAACTCCCGTACATTGCCCGGCCAGTGGAACCCGATCAACGCATCCATGGCATCCTCGCTCGCGCTCGTGACGGACTTGCCGTTGGCCTGCGCAAACTCGGCTACAAAATGGTCTACAAGAAGAGGAATGTCATCCACTCTCTCTCGCAAGGGAGGCAATTCCAATGTGAATACATTCAATCGATAGTAGAGATCCTGACGCAGTTTGCCCTCTTTGAGGGACGTTTCGGGATCGCGGTTGGTCGCTGCCAACACTCGGACGTCGACCTGGATCTCATCATGGCCCCCAAGCCTCCGGAAGCTCCTCTCTTCGAGCACTCGCAGCAGTTTCACCTGAGTCGAAACCGCCATTTCTGCGACTTCGTCAAGGAACAACGTGCCGCGGTCTGCGAGCTCGAAGCATCCTCTGCGTCGCCCCTCAGCTCCCGTATAGGCCCCCTTTTCATGTCCGAATATTTCGCTTTCCAAGAGGGTTTCGGGGATTGCGGCGCAATTGATGGCGCTAAAAGGCCCTTCGGCTCGTGGGGAAACCTCATGTAGCATTCGGGCGACCAACTCCTTTCCCGTGCCCGACTCACCGACGATCAAAACCGAAGCAGAAGAAAGACCCGCTTGTTTGATCATCTGGTAGAGGCGCCGCATGGGGGCGCTCTTTCCAACCAAACGCCCGAAACGGCCGGTACTTTCCAGCACGCTTTCGTAACGTTCGAGCTCTTCCCACAAGCTCGATCGTGAGGTCGCTTTTTCCAAAAGTGCTTGGAGCTGTCGCGTGTCCACTGGCTTGGCGAGATAGTCAAAGGCTCCCTGTTTCATGGCCTCCACGGCACTCGCTATACTGCCTTTGGCTGTCAGCATGACAAAGGTCATGTGACCAAGGCTGCCGGAAAGGGCACGCAGGAGCTCCATCCCATCCATCCGGGGCATCACCAAATCAGCAAGCACCACATGGGGTCGGAAACTGGCAACCTTCTCCAGTCCTTCCGCACCGTCGGCGGCGGCTGCCGTCTCATAGCCCCAATTCGCAACGAGCTCCGTCAATCCTCTCCGCGAACCGGTCTCATCATCGATGATGAGTACGCGTTGTTTGAGCATCGCTGTTCAGTATATCGCCTGCGTGAGCAACAACTCCAGGAAGGAAGGGTCCAATGGGCCGCCGAGAGGCGGTGCACCTAGGAAGTAGTACGGGACAGAGAATATCTCTCTCGAGCACTCGAGCTCAGGGTTTGCCGCGCCGAATCTTGATGAAAAGTGCGACGTGAAGCTCCGCTTCCTCCGCGTCAGGATCCATAGTGACGTGGATCGGCACCACGACCTGCCGAGGATCGGAATCCTCGGCGGACACTTCGACCTCTATTACCTCGACGGACTTGACTTCAGACGTGGGGTCGGAAACCGGTTCGCTGGTCGCTAAATCCAGAACTTCACCAATGTCCGGTGCAACTTGAGTACGTGCCAACTCGTCGAGGTACGGTCGATTCTCAACGGCCTCATCAATTTCGATTCCAGGACTGGTTGAGAGAACGTCGAACCGACCCTCCAAAAGGTCGACCTCGTCCCTGACGAGTGGTGGATTGCTCGCCGCACGAGGACTGGTGGAGAACGGATCCTGAACGGCACTCAAAACACCGGCTTCCCCACCCGTTTCGAGACCCAACGCTTCCTCCAAGGCCCCCGAAAACCGTGTTTCTACTTTGGAGTCCTCGAGATCTTCGATGAGGACCACCTCGAGAGGATCCTCTTCATCGACATCGTCCTGCTCCTCGACCTTCAGCGCTTCGTCGAGGATTCCCTCCAGATTGAGACTATCGAGGTCTCCGAGCTCATTGTTTTTCCTATCAGAGGTAGGTTTCATTTCTGCCTCCGCACTATGAGATGACCGGTTCCTGGGAGTCTCCATCGGCTCGTCAGCCAGAGAGCTTCCTGCGGAGACTCCCAAATTGAGTGAATCGGCCGTCTTGTCCATTTCGCCGTCCCAATCAACGGCGAGTGCATCCGCTCCACCGACGGCAGAAGAGACCGCTCGAGAAGCAGCGAAAGGATCCGTTTTTTCTTTCTTCAAGACGGGCTGCTCCTCGGAAGAGGCAGGCACATCGTTGTCTTCGACCAAAGACGGCCGACCTGATCTCTTTGCTTGGCCGTATTTCTCGGTCACCGACTTCAACACCAGCGCGCTGACGGCCCTGAGCGTGTCTTCTACACCGATGCCCTCGATGGCAACGGCCGCGTAAAACGGAACGTTGAGCTTATTGAGCTCTTCGTTCATGTCTTCGATACTCAACGCGTCTTCCAGATCCCGCTTGTTGTACTGAAGCACGAAGGGGACTTCGTCGAGCTCGAGATCATGGGCCGCCAAATTCTCCTTCAAGTTCTCCAGACTCTCCAGATTGGCCTCCATCATGTCTTTCTGAGAGTCCGCCACGAAAACCACTCCGTCGGCGCCCTTGAGCACCATCCGGCGCGTGGCGTTGTAGAAGACCTGTCCCGGAACGGTGTAGAGCTGGATTCGAGTCTTGATTCCCCGGACGATACCCGCCTCGACGGGAAGAAAATCGAAATAAAGCGTTCGATCCGTCTCCGTGGCAAGGGTCAACATTCGCCCCTTGCTCTTGATAGGGACCTCCTCGTGAATGTACTTGAGATTGGTCGTCTTACCGCTCAAACCGGGCCCGTAGTAGACGATTTTGGCGGTAAGCTCCTTGAGAGCGTAATTAAAGAGAACCACTTACCCAACCGATTCGAGACGAGTTATGCTTTATTTGTCAGAGACTTAGGATACTCAATCCATTGTACCGGCTTCTCGGCACAACTTCAAATGGCTCTATACCATAGCGTACATAGACTTAGGGGAAGGCGGAACCTTCCCGCACCCTCCGAGGCCCGGAACGGTTCCATGACACCGGAGTTCGAGGTAAACTCCCGCGAGTATCCATATGTCGGCAAATCTAGCTCCTGCAGACCGATCCTTGCTCTCCGAAATGCCATGTCGGAGATCGAGGTGGCTCCCGAACGCTTCTCCTCCATTACCGCCCTGAGGCACTTTCCTGCCCTTCCCGGGAGCTACGAAGACTTCCCCGCCGATCTCGACTCCCGCTTGGTGAGCGTTTTGAAAGCCCGTGGCATCGAGCGTCTCTACTCCCATCAGAGTGAAGCCTTCGAGCGAGCTCACAACGGCGAGAACGTCGTCGTCGTCACTCCGACGGCCTCCGGTAAAACGCTTTGCTACAACCTGCCGGTGCTGAACACCTTTCTAGACGAACCCGGAGCACGGGCGCTCTACCTTTTTCCGACCAAGGCCCTTTCCCAGGATCAGCTCGCCGAGCTCCTCTCCTTCATCGAAGAGCTCGACGCTGACATCCGGACCTTCACCTACGACGGCGACACACCTCAGGATGCACGAAAGGCCATTCGTCGACGCGGGCACCTCGTGGTCACGAATCCCGACATGCTCCACACCGGAATCCTTCCTCATCACCCCAAATGGGTGAAGCTCTTCGAGAACCTCCGCTACGTCGTCATAGACGAGGTGCACGCCTACCGCGGTGTCTTCGGAAGTCACCTGGCCAATATCCTGCGGCGTCTTCGGCGTATTTGCCGTTTCTACGGTTCAAAACCACAGTTCATCTGTTCCTCGGCGACGATCGCCAATCCGAAAGAGCTGACCGAGAACCTCATCGGAGAGCCCGTCCACCTGATCGAACGCAACGGTGCGCCGCGCGGAGAGAAATTCTTCCTCTTCTACAATCCGCCGGTGGTCAACCGGCAACTCGGCATCCGTCGCTCCTACATCAACGAGACGCGTCGCATCGCACTTTCCTTTCTCGAGAAAGGACTACAGACCATCGTCTTTGCACTGAGCCGGCTTCACACCGAGGTCCTGGTGACCTACCTCAAGGAGGCCTTCGAAGAAAGTCACGTCCAAAAAGATCTCATCCGTGGCTACCGCGGCGGCTACCTTCCGCAAAAGCGCCGAGAGATCGAGCAAGGGCTTCGAGAAGGAACCGTGCTCGGCGTCGTCTCCACCAACGCCCTCGAGCTCGGCATCGATATCGGCAACCTGGACGTGGCCGTCCTTGCCGGCTACCCCGGAACGATCGCCTCCACCTGGCAACAATCGGGCCGCGCCGGCCGACGGACCGGCGCCTCCATTGCCGTCCTGATCGCCAATAGCAGCCCGCTCAACCAGTTCGTCGTGAACCACCCGGACTACTTCTTCTCCGGTTCGCCCGAGCACGGGCTCATCAACCCGGACAACCTCTCGATTCTCGTCGACCACATCAAATGCGCCGCTTTCGAGCTTCCTTTCCGAAGGGAGAGCGTTCGGCAACGAGAATCTCCCCGAGATTCTCTCTTTCTTCGAAGAACATCAGCTCCTCCATCATTCGGGCGATCGTTGGCACTGGACCAGCGAATCCTACCCCGCCGACTCCGTGAGTCTCCGCTCCGTGAGCTCCGACAACTTCGTCGTGGTCGACGAGACGAGCAGCCCACGCGCGTTGGCGAAGTCGATTTCGCGAGCGCTTTTTCCACCTTGCACGAAAAAGCCATCTACATCGTCGAAGGCCAGCAGTACTTCGTCGAGCACTTCGACTACAACGAGCGCCGGGCAACGGTGCGCCAGTGCGAGACCGACTACTTCACGACTGCCATCACCCACACCAAGGTCAACATCCTGGACCGCTTCGACTCCGGTGCGATCGGCGCAGCCGTCCGCTCCCACGGAGAAGTGCACGTCGTCTCCCAGGTGGTTGGCTTCAAGAAGATCAAGTTCTACACCATGGAGAACGTCGGTTCGGGTGAGCTCGACATGCCCGAGCAAGAGATGCACACTACGTCCTACTGGCTCACCATTCCTCGAGGCGTCCTTGCCTACGCGGCGACCAATCCCAACGAGCGAAGAGACGGAGTCGTCGGACTCGCCAACACGCTCAAGACGATTGCCATGCTCTATCTGATGTGCGACGGCTCCGACATCGGCGTCGCGATTGGCGACAATTCCCAGGGAACGGCATCCGTCGAGTCAGGCTTCAAACGGCTTCAGAGCAAAGACGCCTTGTCGGCCAGTTCGAATCCAATGGGTTCCGACTACGAGCCCAATATCTTCATCTACGATAACTACCCCGGCGGCATCGGTTTCTCGGAGCCACTCTATCGACTGCATTTCACGATGCTTCAAGAGAGCAAGCGGCTCATCGAAAGCTGTCCCTGCCTGGAAGGATGCCCCTCCTGTGTCGGGCCGACCGGCGAGGTCGGCGTCAAAGGGAAGGAAGTGGCGCTTGTTATTCTCGAGAGGATCCTCGCCGGGTGACCAAGGGTATCAGGTGCATGACATCGCCAAAGAGCACTAGAGACAAGTTGGATCGGCTGCAGGAACTGTTGAGGGGCAGGGAGCCGCTCCCAACCACTTCTACCCCGAAGCCAAAAGAGGAAAACACTGATAGCAAAGACCCTCTTTCCCGATTGGAGAACGAGCTACTGGGAGAACGAAGCGAGGGGGGCGAATCTCTAACCGTCAAGGAGAGACTCGAGCGCCTAGTTGGTGCAGCGAGTCGATCCCGGCCCAAATCTCTCCATGCTCTCGACGAGGGCGAAAGGCAAATCGTCTCCCTCGATGAGGTGCTGACGGGCAAGCCATGGAAAACGACCACGGCCAGTTCTACACCATCGACTACGAATACTCCTTTGACTACTGGCACGGTCAGACGGATCTTTCACGGCTCAAATCGGTTCCTCCTCGAGCCTGTCCGTTCTCGCTCGCGGCGACGACGAGCTGGACCTCGATCTTACGCGGACCGTCTTCTTGGATACCGAAACAACGGGACTCGCCGGAGGCTCCGGCACCTGCGCATTTCTCGTCGGAGTCGGTTCCGTCGAGGGAGAGCTCTTCAGGGTTCGCCAGTTCTTCATGCGCGACTACTCCGAAGAAGAAGCCATGCTCCACGAGCTTGCGGGAGCTCTTTCCGACTTCGAGAGCCTCGTCAGCTTCAACGGTAAGAGCTTCGATGTTCCGCTGCTCGAGTCCCGCTACATTCTTGCGCGGCTGCGATTTCCGCTCGTCGGAGGTGCCTCACTTCGACCTTCTCCATCCGGCGCGAAACCTCTGGAAGGCGCGGCTCGATAGCTGCCGCCTCACCGAGCTGGAGTACGTCCTTTTGGGTCACGAACGGGAAGATGACGTGCCGGGGGAACTGATTCCGGGCTTGTACTTCGACTACATACGCTCCAAGGATGCATCCCGAATTCACAAAGTCTTTTCGCACAACTGCCACGACATCCTCTCGCTCGCTGCCCTCACCATACGTGCCTCGGACATGCTCGATGAGAACTCGGAATCCGAAGACCCTCTGGACGACTACAGCCTTGGACGGATTTTCGAGCGCGCGGAGCTTCCCGAACGCTCCATCCAGCATTACAAACGTGTCCTAGACAGCGGCGTTGGAGGCACAGCTCGACGGCGCTCTCTTCGCCAGCTCGCCTATCACCACAAACGGCGAGGGGAGATCGATGATGCCTTGGCGCTTTGGAAAGACCTCGTCGCCGAGAACGGCGCGGAAGCCATTCAGGCCTGCGAAGAGCTCGCCATGGTTCACGAGCATCGGGACAAAGACTTTCGCGACGGCTCTCGAGTTCTGTGACGAGGCCCTCGAGAGAATCGAGGAAGACTACCATCTACCGCTTGGCTTTCGGGAACGCTCGCGAGAGGCCTTCCAACACCGCCGTCGCCGCTTGGAACAAAAGCTGCAAAAGGAAATCAAGCCGAAGAGAAACAGCCGCTAATGATCAAGGCAAGAAATCAACGCAAAGGCGCGAAGCCGCGAAGACGCCAAGTCGCAGAGAATTGAGACAAAAAGAAAGATTGACACTAGAATTTCCCCTTTTTCTTTGCGTCCTTGCGCCTTGGCGTTAACTTCCGGATTTCTCGAGTTCTTGACTTCTCGAGTGCTTGAGTTCTCGAGTTCTTGGGTTCTTGTCTACAGCCTGGCTATCTTCTTGAGCTTTTTCTCCACACGATCCGCTTTTCGTTCATCGCCGCAAATAACAAGAATCGTGTTGTCTCCGGCAATGGTCCCCAACACTTCAGACCACTCTGATTGATCGATTCCTTCCGCTACAGCTGAGGCATTTCCTGGCGGTGTCTTCAGTACGAGAAGATTCTGGGCACGAATCACAGTCTGCATGAGGGCCGCCACGGCAGTCAGCGGCTCCTCGCCGGCCGATGTTCCTGCGAGATACCGGTACCCACCGCGGCCATCCGGACCCTTCCCAACCCCGAGCGCCTTCAATTCGCGTGACAAGGTAGATTGGGTCACGACCACACGACGGCGGGCCAATTCCTTCAGAAGCTCTTCTTGGGTACAAATGGAGCGGTCTGAAATAACGGTAAGGATCAGTTCTTGGCGTTGACTACGCTTGACCATTCTTCGCCTTCAACGTCTTCGCTCTTCTGCTAACGCGGGATGGTGCCCGCGCTGGAAATTACCCTCCGCTGACAGGCGGCAAGAAAGCGACCTCATCATCCGGCTCCACGATGTGCGCGGGTTCGACGATCTCGTGATTGACCGCCACTTGCACAACGTTCATGTAGGGACCCAACTTGTCGTACTCGGAGACCACCGTTCTCGAGAAGACCGGCAACGGTCGTACCTTCGGGCAGATCCATTTCCAGCTCCTCGAGTCCCACAATCTCTCGGAGAACGGCGAAGAATCTGAGTCGTACCTTCACGACTGCGAGGCCTCCACAGGCTCAACCGGGGACTCGACCCAGACTTCTCCGTCTTCGAAGATTTCCTTCTTCCAGATGGGCACGATCTTCTTCAATCGATTGATGGCATACTGGCAAGCGGCAAAAGCGTCGTCACGATGGGGAGCAGAAACGACGACGAGAACACTGGTCTCCCCCACGTTGAGACGACCCACACGGTGCTGGATGGCAACGCTCCTGATCCCCCAGTTCTCTTCGATCTCATCTTCGATACGCTGCATCATCTTCAAGGCCATTTTGGGGTAGGCCTCATACTCCAGGAAGATGACTTTCTTACCTTGATTGGAACCGCGCACGATGCCGGCAAACGTCACGACGGCCCCGTCTTGTGCGCTCGAGATCTCCTGAACGAGTTTACGTGCATCCAGAATGTCATGAACAATTTCATGCATGACGTTATCGTACTCGTACGGGACTTAGTGTCCTCGTCTGGTCACTCATTTGGACATGTGAGCGCCAAATTCCTGTCCCGGTACAAGCTTACAGTCCATTCGAAGCCTACGACGACTTGGACTCGCACACATCTTAGCACAAGAAAGTAAGATGACTTGCCACCCAGACTAGACTCGGCGTCCGAGCCTAGATCTCCAATTGAGTCGCAAATGTGAAAACCGCCAGTATCGAAGAGTCACCCCCCAGCTTCATCGTCGCCCGGCGGGATAATATGCGACTCGGCAAGGGAATTCCATCCTCGCTTCGGATTCCACGGCGAAAGACCAACTGAAGCGTTTTCTGCGGTAAGAGTCGCACTTTGGGACGGATCACGAGCGTTTGCTTCGGCGCGTCGTACCTAAGCTCGAACTCCGGTGGCGGCCCGTCGTTGTCTGTGTAGCCAAGCTCGACATTACCTCCAAAGCACTCCGGATCCATCTCCTTCGAGAACTGAATCATGAACTCGGTATCGAGGGGAATGTCCTTTTCACCCTCGAGTGGCATGACAAATAGGACTTCGGGAGGCAGTCCGACGGGCTCTGGAGTCGCTCTCTTCCTCGACATCGACAGGCTCCCATCCAGGATCGTCCGGCTTAGGGACGACGCCAATCCACTCCGCTTTCACATAAGCCACATCGTCCTCATCCATCCACGCCGTCCCAATGACCTTGACCCATTTGCCAGTATCGCGCAGTTCATCAGCGTCGAGGCCGGGCACCCGTTTACCCGTTACCCAGATGGCGGCGTCGGCAGCTTTGATGACGAAGTCTCGTGGCGTTTTCTTCGTGTCGAAATCGAGGTCTCCGTACAGGTTATCGCCGCGATATTTTCCGACGACACCGATCCGCAGATCCACGTAGTCCTGGGGACGATCGACCAGCTCGCGCAAGTCAACAATGCGTACTCGATGGCAGCTCCGGCGGGAGGGATCTCATCCTCCGGCATAGGCCCGTCTTCCGGCGGCTCTTCATCACGGGCATAAGCGGTTTGGACGCCGATAAAGATACAAGTTGTAGTCATATCTGAGAGCGCACCGGATGAGCCCAGCGGGGAAGATACGCACCCGCGGATCGATGGATTCCCAGCACGATCTCTGGTTGACCAGCTCTGTCTGATGTGCACCGTCTCATAGGAGAGCCTCGTGAGGTCCCAAAAGGTGCCGATCACTTCGATTTTTTGGCCGGCCAAGCGTCTCAGTTCGCTAACGCCTCCCACTGGGATAGGCCACGCGGAGGGATTGATTATGGCCAGGTTCTCTGAGCCGGAAGATGCCGTATCGCTGGTCTTTTGTCGTCACTATGTCTGAGGCTGTGACGTGAGCACCACCAACTGGTCGTGGTAGAGACCCGGATTGAGAACGAGCTCCTCCACGGTCACATGCACCAATGTTCGTGGATCGTGGACAGGAGGTTGCACGGTGACTTGGGGCAGAAGACTGGGCAACAGGAAGGGTAGCCCCTATCAGCAGGAAGGTCATGGCGCGAAGAGATTCTTCTCACGGGCGATTCCTTCCGGGGGCCCGACCACTATATACCAAACTCGAGGCATGATTCAAAGGAGGCTCCGGCACGGGCCCGCAAGGTTCACATCCCGGCAAACTATTGTAAAACAAGCCTCTTGCTCTTGACGTCACCCCCCGGCATAGGTTATCGTTGTTATATATCTTGGAGAGTTTCCCCAACCTCCCTCTTCGGGTGAAGTGTCCGACTGTCAGATAAGATGTCGAATCCCAAGATCGAGCATTTCCCGAGAAAAGACGGCGATCCAAAGAGGTCTATCTCGTCGAGTTGGCTTCACCGGATCTCTTTCGAACAAGGGGTCGAGCCTGTCTTCATCTTCGACGCCACCACTCGGATCGTCGTTGACGTCAACCAGTGTGCCGTGGAGCTCACTGGATACGATCGGGAAGAGCTTCTCGATCTGCGACTCGAGGATCTCCACCCGAGAAGCAATCGGGAAAACGTGATCCAATACTTCCAGAAGATCCTGGACCACGGAACCTACGTATACGACGACCTTCCGCTAGAGACCAAACAGGAAACAGAGGTACCCGTCGAGGTCAAAGCGGGACTGCTCAGTTCGGCCGGCACGCAAGTCGTCGCGGCGGTTTTTCGGGATATCAGCAAGGACCGGCTTCTGCAAAAGGAAGTCTTGTTCCAGAACCTTAAGCTCTCCGCACTCAATTCACTGTCTTCGGCCATCAGCAAATCACTAGATCTTACCGAGATCTTGTCCTACTCGCTTCGTGCCATCATGGAAGCCAGCGGTTGCATCTATGGAGAGATGCTCCTTCACAAATCGGAGAATGGCACTTTCAGGTTGGCGAGCTACAACGGCGAAGGCGTCGAGATCCGAGAAAGAGATCTCCCTGCCGAGTCGTGTCCCCTCGCGGAACAGGTTATCGAACGAGGCAAACCGGTTCTTCTGGAGAGGCTGGACTTGGAGCCTCGTCTCGAACGGATTCTCGGTCACGATAGAGAAGTCGCGGCAGTCGCGGGAGTTCCGCTTCGATCCAAGGATCGGGTTCTGGGTGTCATGCACCTTGTCATTGGGCGGGACCAACTCTTTCCCACCTTCGATTTCGACCTATTTACTTCGATTGGGAACCAAATCGGCATGGCCGCCGAGAATTCCCTGCTCTTCCAGCACACGGCAGAGCAGGCTAAACAAATCAAGGTTCTCAACAACATAGCGCGCATCATCAGCAGCAGTCTTCAAATCGAAGAGGTCTTCGATTCTTTCTCACACGAGATGGAGAAGCTCATCTCGTTCGACAGACTCTCGGTGGCATTTCTCGACGAATCCGGTAGCTATCTGCGCATCGTGGCTTCCGGTTCTCGATCGGATTCCGGTTGGGGCATGGAATCGATTATCCCTCTCGTAGGAACGGGACCCGGCTGGGTAGTGCTGAACGAGAAACATTTCATCCATCCCGATACCCGAGAACAGCGGCATTTCATCGAAGATCAATTCCTCTACGAGGACGGTATTCGATCCTACATCCTGTTGCCCCTCGAAGCGCGCCGTCGAGTTGTAGGGACATTCGGATTGGGCAGTCATCATCCTCAGGCCTTCTCTGTGAAGGACCTGTCTCTTCTTGCTCAGCTCTCGAAGCAAATCTCCGTTGCCATCGAGAACGTCAAGCTTTACCAGCGCACAAAGGAAACCTCGATTCTCGACGACGTGAGCTCGCTCTTCAACTTCCGGTACTTCCACCAAGCACTCGATCGCGAGCTCAAGTTGGTAGCCCGCCACAAGTCACGGCTGTCACTCATCTTCATCGATCTCGACAATTTCAAGCAAGTCAACGACACCCATGGCCATCTTCGCGGCAGCCGTACGCTACGCGAGGTCGGATTCCTCATACGCGCTGCCATTCGTGAAACGGACATCGCCTGCCGATATGGCGGAGACGAGTTCGTCGTCATTCTTCCCGACACGGACACGCTCGCTGCCAAGCGGCTCGGAGAACGGATCCGTCAGCTCGTCCTACGCCACGCTTTTCTCAAAGAAGAGGGAATCAACGCGCGACTCGGTGCGAGTATCGGTGTCGCCACTTACCCGAACGAAGCCCCCACGAAAGAAGAGCTCATCCACCTCGCCGACGAGGCCATGTACCGCGACAAAGAGGAAAACCGAGGAAAACCCATTCCACGGGATGAATGAAGCGGGTAGAACAAAGAACTCGAGAACTCAAGAGCCCAAGTACTCAAGAATCTCAAGAGCCAGCAGCGCGCGTAGCACCGCTTCGTCGCTGCGGGTTGACCTCTTCCGCAACTCTAGAGGATCACAACTTCTGTCCCGGCCTGCAGACTCCTTGACTGTCCGCCTTCGCTCTGGCGACTACACTGTAGCTTCGGGGGACCCGCCGTAGCCTTGCGCGTAGGCGGGCTCGACTGCTCAGCGACGACGTTCGATGCTCGAATTCTCGAGTGCTTGGGTACTCGAGTTCTTGAGTTCTATCTTTTGCCTGTAAAATACCTCAGAATGACCGCCGCATCGGGGAACTCGTCGTCGCGAGCCGTTACGACCAAAGGCTTTCCGTTGGTATCCACGATGCCGTTGTACAAAACGAGGATGACTTCCTTGGAAGGTTCGAGGGTCTTACCGGGAAGAACAACGAGAATCCGATCCGCTTTCTCGTAGCGAATCTGCATGTCGGGGAAGGGATTCGACGACCCGTCGTCGTCGGCATAGAGGAGATCGACATTCCGGTCGAAGCTGGCGAGATTCATGTCGTTGGTGAATTGGATCCGAAACTCGTTCGACAACAGGATATCTCGTTCCCCGTCCAACGGAACAGCAAAAGCAACTTCGGGTGGCGGCTCGTTCTTTTTTCTTTCTTCTAGCTCAGCCACTTCGTCCTCGACGGGCTCGAGAGAGGGATCCTCCGGTTTGGGCTCCAACTCCAGCTTCTCCGCCTTCAAGTAGACCATTCCATCTTCCATCCATGGCTTCCCCGTCACCTTGAGCCACTTTCCGGTGTCTCGACGCATTCGGGGATTGAGCTCGAACTCTTTTCCGCGAGGTCGTTTTCCCGTCACCCAGATGGCTGCATCCGCGACTTTGATGATGAAATCGCGCGGTGTCTTCTTGGAACGGATGGAAAGGTCTCCGTAGATGTTGTTGCCGCGGAATTTTCCGATGACCTCTATCCGCTTGTCGACATAGATGTCGGGACTCTTGACGAGGTCGCGGAGGTCGACGCGGGCACCCGAAGGGATCTCGATGTCAGGCGATGTGTCTTCTTTGGGCTCTTCAAGCTCCGGAATGGGCTCGTCGCCTTCGCGGTCGACGTACTGGACACCGATGAAATAGCGCTTTTCATCGCGCTCGAAACCCTGGGTTGCCACCCCGTAATACTGCAGTCGCCGGTCATAGCACTGAATGCCCGCCATGGCTGATTGATAACACTGGTTGGCAAGATCCCAGAAGACGCCGGTGACGGTGACCATGGAACCCTCGAGAAACCTGAGATCCTGCGCGCCCATTCCACCTTGGGCGACTCGGATCTCACGAATGCTGCTCTTCCCTCGGAGCCTGAAGATTTGCCGCGAGCCATCTTCCGAGTCGCCATGCCTCAATTCTCCCTTTACGGTGACCATCTTTGAATCGTACATACCCGGGGTTCGGAGCAGATCCTCGATTTCGACTCGCTCCGGCGTCTCTTCCGGCATCTGAGCCACAGCGAATAGCGGAGCGAACAACAGGGCGGCGAGAAGAAAACAAGTCTGTCGGCGCATACATTTCCATCCTAGCTATCACGTCTTCGCGGGTCAAATAAAGTCACCACGGGAATCATCGAGGATGATGCGGCCTAAGCCTTTCAAATGCAGAAAGATAAAGGCAATCCCTTGAATCTGTGAACTCTCTAACGGAAAATGGATGTATGCCTTCCAAACCCAAGAGCTCGGGGTCTCACCATCCCTTTGAAACGCTCAAGAGGCTCGTCGACCTAGGGAAGGTAACGCTCGCCCCGGAAACGGACAAGCTCGCCGCACCACCGGAACGGATAGACGAATCACTGTCGGACGAAGAAGCTTTTCATCAAGCGATGGAAGAGGTACGCCCTTTAGGCTGGAGCGAGACGCCTCTACGTCCCCCGAAGCCCGCTGAAATCATGGAACGATCCACCGACGAAACCGAAGCGCTCGCGCGCTTGCAGGCTCTCGTCGAGGGTCGCGGAATCGTGGATCCTTTCCTCACGGGAGAGGCCATCGAAGGTGCCGCGTCACGTCGCGGTCGGTTTCACTTGGGAAAACTCAAAAACGGTGACTATTCCGTTCAAGCTCACCTCGATTTGCACGGCATGGATCTGGCTGAGGCCAAACAGAAGTTCGAGTCCTTTTTGCGAGAATCGCAGCAGCTTGGCCACAGCTCGGTCCGTATCGTACACGGCCGCGGCAAGCACTCTTCATCGGAGCCCGCGGTTCTCAAGACGCATCTGTCTAAGTGGCTCTCGTCTCGGAAGATGAGTCGCGTCGTGGTGGCTTTCGCATCAGCGCGCTGGACGGATGGGGGAAGCGGCGCCGTTTACGTACTGCTCTACCGCAAGCACGGCCCGCGGTAAAAGCCAAGCGAGCAATGGGGACAGCCCCCATTGCATCTTCATTAGATGCAACCACTTAAGTTGGGGACTGTCCAGGACTGTCCCCCTTTATTCTCTCCGAAATAATGAGCCGCCCCCCAGGCGAGGGGCGGCTCATTGTTTCGGTCTGCTGGCTGCTGACTGCTTGACTGCCTTACTGCTACTGCCTCTTGATCTGAGACATCGGTATTTTGACCAGCACCCACGCCAGCAGAAGGAAGACCAGTATCCCCGGCCATCCTGGGACTTCCGCAAAGATCTGTGGGAACGTGATGTCCAAGAGGACCAACGCGGATAAGAGCACGCCCATTAGAGCTTCTCCGGCAATGAGCCCCGATGCCAGGAGCGTTCCTGTATTCTCCGCCTTGTTCGTATCCTCTTGACTCAAGTCGCCGAGCCTCTTGAGACGCAAGTCCAAAATCCATCGGATGAGCCCGCCGACGAAAATGGCAAAGGTGGTACGAAGGGGCAGGTACATACCGACGGCAATCAGCATCGGCGACGGCGCGCGCACCAAAAGCAACATCAAACAAAAGGCCATGCCAAGGACGATAAGAGGCCATGCCATTTCTCCGCCCACGATACCCTGGGCCAAAAGCGCCATGAGCCCGGCCTGCGGAGCCGGGAGATCGACGCCCCCAATGCCCTGTCCTCCCGCTTTGATATCTCCTTCATGAAGGATGATCAGGGGAATCGTCATCAACAATGCCGCAAAGACGACACCAATGATCTCACCGACCTCCATTTTCCACGGCGTCCCACCAAGGATATGACCCACTTTGAGGTCCTGGATCATGTCGCCTGCGATACCGCAGGCACAACAAACCACGGCGGCCACACCGAGAACCGCCGCGACTCCTTTGGGTCCACTAACCCCTATCAATGTCATGAGAAGGGCCGCCAACAAAAGGGTAGAAAGCGTCAGCCCGGAGATCGGGTTGGAAGAGCTCCCGATGACGCCGACCAGATAGCCCGCTACCGCAGCGAAGAAGAAGCCGGCCACGGTCATGACGATGGCTGAGCCAATCGCTCCCAGGAGCTGTCCACTGTAGTAATAGTAAAGGATCGTGATAGGGATGAGGAGACCCACGACGCCCGCTGCCGTCCAGTTGAAGGGAAGGTCGCGATCGATGCGGCTGGTCTCGCTCTCCTCACCGGCACGTGAGGCCTTGAGATCGGCGATGGATTTACCGATTCCCTCGGTGAGCGACTTCCGCATTCGGAACAGGGTCCAAAAAGCGCCAACGATCATGGCCCCAACAGCAATGGGGCGGACCAGGTTGTACCAGATCTGGTTGTAGATGGCATACCAGTCCCCACCCGCAAGGTCGATTTTTGCCGCATCGGCAAACTCCGGATTGAAGAACAGGATCGCTGGGATCATGAACCACCAGGCGAAAACGCCCCCTGCAAACGTGATGGAACCAAGCCGGGGTCCAATGATGTAGCCGACACCCACGTAAGCGGGCGAAGCCGCAGGGGTCGAAAGAGGCATGGCGCCCGGTTGAACCGCCGAACCAAACGTCGCGCCACCTACGGTAATCGTGCTGTTGAACTTGCCGTAGGTCCAAAATTTCGTCATGACCTCTTGGAATAGCTGCATACCTTTGGCGTTCTTGAAGAACTCGAGGAGGGCGCCAAGGCCAATCATGTAGAAGAGGTACTTTGCACCCGTCGCACCTTTTTGACCTGCTTTGTGGATCTCCGCTGCGGCGACGGATTCGGGAAAGGGCAAGGTCTTGTCGTTCACGAGGCTGCGGCGGAGCAGCACCACGAAGAACACACCCAGGAGCCCACCCACGAGCATGAGCAACGTGCTTTCTATGTAGTTGAACTCCTCCCACAGTCCGGCAATGATGAAGGCCGGGATGGTAAATATGGCTCCCGCGACCAGCGCCTCACCCACCGAGGCCGTCGTACGGGAGATGTTCTCTTCCAAGATGCTTCCCTTGAAGATCCTCAAAAAGGCCATTGCCACCACCGCTGCCGGAAAGGTGGCGGCCACGGTCTGGCCGGCTCGGAGACCCAGATAGGCATTGGCCGCTCCGAGGACGACCGCCATGATGACGCCCAGTAGGACGGCTCGCAGCGTGAGCTCCGGCTGTGTCGAGTCCGCGGGAACAAAAGGCTTGAAATCGGGATTGTCCATAATCAACTCCGCATGGAATGGCGCCTTACATTAGGCGCAGGACCCAGAAAGGAAGAAGCCGCCTTTTCTTATCTCGTTTATCCCCCCTCTGTCAAGCAGTTAGAGTAGAATCGGACCATGAAAAGGTCCCATCAGCTCATCATCCTTGTTCCCGCCGTCGTTCTCATCAGCTTCTTGGCCTGGGAGTGGTATCTGTCCCCCCAAGCACGAGTGGAGCGGTTTCTTCAAGGAGTGTCAGAAGCGGCTGAGGAAAAGGACTTAGAACAGCTCGTTGGCTCATTTTCATCGACTTACTCGGATTTCCGCGGACTCGACCATGCCGCAATGGCGGATCTCATCGAGAGAGGTTTCGAGAGAATCGACCGCCTCAACGTCACCGTGGAGGGAGTTCGGGTCGAATTCGAACCCGAACCCACCACCGCGTCTTTCGAATTGACAGTCGTCGCGATCCGAGGCGACGAGCGTTACTTGCTCGTTGGGCAACCGATGCAGGGAGAAAAGCTCCGCGTCGAGCTGGAGAAGGAATCCGGCGACTACAAGATCACAAAAATCGAACGAACGGGCGCTGAATATTGAATGGATTCGCCCGGCACAGCCGGGCCCACTTCCTCCTTTCTCCTTCCTCCTTCGGCGAAACTACAAATGCCTGCGCGACCTTCTGTCCGGCCCTTCTCCCAAACGTAGTTCCACGTCGGCATTGAGATCCAAGCCGGCGAACTCCTTTCTCACGAATTTGAGGTAAGCCGCTGCGGCGATCATGGCGGCGTTATCAGTGGAGAGGGTCACGCTGGGGAACCAAACAGGGACCGCGAGTTTGTCACCGAGCTTGGCGAACGTCGCGCGCAAGAGACTATTTGCCGCCACACCCCCGGAGACCAGGATCGACCGGACTTGATGACGCCGTGCGGCACGCTCGGTCTTTGAGACCAAAGATCGTACCACCGCCTTTTGAAAGCTCGCCGCCAGATCCACGATCTCGGGTCGTTCCAACGGGTCTTCTCCTCGGACAACAGGTTCAATGCCCAGGCCCTTCACCGTTCTCAAGACGGCCGATTTGAGACCGCTAAAGCTAAAATCCTCGCTTCCGTCCGATATCTTGGCGACGGGAAAGTGGATGGATTCCGGATTACCCGCCCGAGCCAATCGATCCAGTATCGGCCCGCCCGGGTATTCGAGTCCGAGGAGCTTGGCGACCTTGTCGTAGGCTTCTCCCGCGGCATCGTCACGCGTCTTTCCGATGAGCTCGTAGTGCGATTCTTCCTCTATCAAAAAGAGACTCGTATGCCCGCCCGAGACCACCAGTGAAAGGGCCGGATGCTGGATGGTCTCTGGACATTCCAAATAGGCGGCTCGGATATGAGCCTCGATATGATCGACCGCTAGAAGTGGAATTTGGCCGGCATAGGCAAGGGCCTTTCCAAAGCAAAGTCCCACGAGCAGCGACCCTACCAATCCCGGTCCTTGAGTCACTGCCACCGCATCGATTTGCCCAAGTCCGACACCCGCCTCTCGCAAAGCGCTGTCGACGATGGGGCCGATGTGAGTCAAGTGCTGTCGTGAAGCGATCTCGGGAACAACCCCACCGTAGGAACTATGAATGGGAATCTGGGAAGCGATTTGATTGGAGAGGATGCGACGACCATCCTCGACAACCGCCGCGGAAGTCTCATCGCAAGAGCTCTCAATCCCAAGAATCAACATTATTCCGGCTTCCTCGAGTTCTTGAGTACTCGAGTTCTCGAGTTCTTCATGGGGGCGCCTAAGAAATTCAAGTGGCGCCCAGTCTCTTAAGCTGCTTGGCCTTTTTCGGCAAGCCGCCGCATGCTTTCAACGTAAGGGGCTCGAGCAACGCCGTTCTCGCAAACGATGGCCGTCACATAACGGTTCGGCGTCACATCGAAAGCCGGGTTGGCTACCGGCACCCCTTCGGGGGTGATTCTCACGCCCTGTACGTGCGTCACCTCCTCCGGATTCCTCTGCTCGATGGGGATCTGGTCTCCTGAAGACAAGGTCAGGTCGAACGTGCTCGTCGGTGCCACCGCATAAAAGGGTAGACCGTGCTCATGAGCGAGGACCGCTACGGAGTAAGTGCCGATCTTGTTGGCCACGTCGCCGTTGGCGGCAATCCGATCCGAACCGACGATGACGACATCGACCTTGCCCTTCGCCATCATGTACCCGGCCATGTTGTCCGTAATGACCGTCACAGGGATGTGGTCTTTCGCCAGCTCCCAAGCCGTCAGGCGTGCTCCTTGAAGGAAGGGGCGTGTCTCATCAGCATAGACTTCGACTTTTTTCCCCGCCTCAACGGCCGCTCGCACCACACCGAGCGCGGTACCATACCCTGCCGTCGCAAGCGCTCCAGCATTGCAATGCGTCAAGATCCGAGCGCCGTCGGGCACCAGCTCGGCACCGTTTTTCCCCATCCTCCGGTTGATATCGATGTCTTCCTCTTTCATGTCAAGGGCCTCTTTGATGAGGCCTTCCCGAATCCGCTCCGCTCCCTCCGGGAGGAGATCCTCGAACTTTCGCTTCATGCGATCGATGGCCCACATCAGGTTGACCGCTGTGGGACGGGTCGTGCCAATGAGCTCACTGACCTCGCCCATCGCCTTGCGAAGCTCCGCTTCACTTTCCTTCCCTGTCGGTGTGGCCAGCTTCATTCCAAGGGCCACACCCATAGCGGCCGTGACGCCGATAGCGGGTGCGCCGCGAACCACCATTTCGGTAATGCCTCTCGCCACTTCCTGAGGCGTTCGGCAAGCGAGGTATTCTTCCTTCGTAGGCAAAATTCTCTGATCGATCAAACTGACCGCATCACCATCCCAACGAATCGTCTCCAACAAGGTTTGTCTCCTCAAATTAGATTGTCGAAAGCCCAACATCGATCCGAAACGAACATCTTACCCACCGGTGCTATACCCGTGCAAGAATGCCGGGCGCTGCCCGCCTTTTTCGAGCGCGCCCTTTCTGTCACGAACCTCGATCCTGCTATGTCTTCACTTCGGTTCCGGGTCATCTAGATAGGCCACCCAAAGAACCTATTGTCGCGAACGGGTTTTGCGTGGCTTCCACAGCCGTCCAAAAGACGAAGCAGTGTTTCTTTCGGTAACAACTGCTGTGGAAATCCGCGAACACATGTTCGCGATCTCTTAAGAGCATGTCAAACAAGACAAGCTCCTTCTCGATCACGAAACTGTGGCTCCAGCCGTGATTCGGGGAACGGAGCGGTTCGCGGAGTTCAGCGTCCCAGTGCAGGACCCTGTGCTATATTTCTCATTCCGCCATGCCCACGAAGAAGACAACCCCCTGGCTGCGCTTGCTACTGGCCGCAACCGGCACCGAAGTTCTCTACATGTCGTGGGCCTGGTTCGGCCTCGCCCATCGTCCCGCCTCAACGATGCTATTCGAGCAGTCGCCCCTCTTCTTCACCCTGTGGACGGCCTTGTTCTTGCTCTATGCGGTCTCGATCTACAGCATTCGTCACGCGAGCGGCAAGGGAGAAACGATGTTCATCCTATCGATCGCGCTCATCTTTCGCGCGACCGTCTTGCCAATCCAGCTCACATCCCCACCGTCCACTGTCGTCGGTCCTTTGGAGCTCACATTGCAGGGCCTTCCATTCTTCGAGTCTTCAATGTGGCTCGAAAAAGCCCTAGCCATCGGCACTGACATCGGCGCGCTAGCTCTCGCACCAGCGCTTCTGAAGGCCGCCGGCTTATCCCCGGCATGGACGCTGGTTTACGGCTGGAATCCCCTGGTCATCAAGGAGGCCGGTGCCGGTGCTCATCTAGAACCGGTGGGCTTGTTGCTTCTTGTCCTCGCCATCCGCCTCGTTCAAAGAAGCAGTGACATGAGGGCAGCTCTTGCTTTTGGCGCGAGCCTCGCCGCCAGTCTCTGGACAGCCACTTCCTCGCCTCTCATGATAGGCGCCTTGGGAGCCCGCGCCATCGTTTCCTTCCTTGTTGGAGCGTCGGCATGGGCGTACTTCTATCTATCAGGAGCGCTCGACCTGTCCATTGCTATGACTGAAAGTGTGGGAGGAAGTCTTTTGCCCGCCTCGGTGGGTCTTGCACGAACTTTTGTTACCAGAGATCCTCTTTGTCCCGTGGTTCTTTGTTTTGGAGTTTGGCTGGCGGTGGTGCTCTTCCGGGCCTTTTGGAAACGTCCTGGACCCGGGAAAATACCAGGCGAGGCGCTATTGGCACTTGGCGGATTCCTCATGGTCTCCCCACAAGTGCTTCCTTGGCACTTCATTCCCGTAGCCTACTTCGCCGCCTTCTCCCGAAACCCTGGGTGGCTGGTCTTTACCGCCACCGCTCCCCTGACCTATCAAGCATTCCAAAACGGGCAGTGGAGTGGATGGAGCTTTTGGCTGGGCTTCCTCCAGTATTTTCCGGCCTACTTCGCACTCATCTTCGGCTGGTTGGGCCGCTCTCGACTCACTTGACTAGTAAGGCAAAGGTCGGCCGACGATAATGGCGCCACCCGGATAGCGATAGGGGTAGCCGTAGTAAGGCCCCGCGACACCAACGCCAACGTAAACACTTCCCCCGCAGCTCACCGTGCTCAAAGCCGAGGCGACAACGACGGCCAAGAGAAAACCTCTCCACGTTCGCTTCCAAATTTTGTTCTTCATGACATTTATCCTTTGGGAGTCCACTCCTGTACTGCCACCACAGCTCCCGACGGGTCCGCAATAACGGCAACCGTTCCATCTCGAAGATTGTCTCGGGGAGCGACGATTACGGCGCCTCCCAAATCGTCCACTCGGTCCGCAATCGCTTGGGCATTGTCGACGCGCACGTACGGCACCCAATGGGGACGTATCTCCTTTCTCGACAGTTCAAGAATACCGGCTCGAGGCACATCGTTCGTCTCGAGGATGGTGTAGTCTCCCTTTTCGCCGACAGCTTCATGGGAATAGCCCACCAGTTGTCCGTAGAAAGTGATGGCTCGATCGACTTCGTGGGCCCACAACTCCGTCCACAACCAGCCTCCGACAACGGCGTCGCGATCTGGGGGGTCGCCGTTTTGGGTCTCGACGAACGCGAGAAGTGCACCTTGGGAGTCGCTCACTACGGCAATCGTACCCCGAGGAGATACGTCCACCGGTCCGACGTGCACTTGTCCCTTGTCATCCCGAACCTGTCTCACCGCATCATCGACGTCAGAGACCGATAGCAGACTCACCCATTGAGACTCGTTGATGTCCTTCGTGTCTTCCCCCACGCTGAACATCCCCGCGATGGGCCGACCCCGGTGCAAGATCAGACTGTATTTGGAATCATCCGTCTCCCGAAATGTCCAACCAAAGAGCTCTCCGTAGAAGCTCTTGGCGCCCTTACCGTTTTCGGTCAAAAGATCTCGCCAGATAAACTTGCCAACAAGTCGGTCGCTCGCATCCGAGGAGGAGATCGCGGGTAGACCGCCTCTCCCGGCGCAACCGCTCAGTGCCACGATTAGAGCACCAACCATCCAGAAATGTCTCATTCTCATACCTTCCTTCATTGGAATAGCGGCGTGATTACCAAAGTTGCATCTTAGCACGCAGGTATGAAGCCGCGGGGGGCGGCCCCTTGGGGACTGTCCCCACGAGCGGACAACGAGTTCAACGTCTATTGGTGTCAACACGGTGCCGCGGTATAGTAGGGTTTCTCGCCTCGGGGCGAAGGAGGTTCCAATGAGAAGAAAAAAGCTCCTCCGACTATCGGTGTTGGGCTTGATGATGAGTTGGGCGCTTCTGGACGCGAGCGCAGTAGCATTCGCAAAGGACGTGTACACCGCAACGGTAGTGGCTCCGAGGGGACTCCGTACCGCCCGAACGGCCAAGCTCACACTGACGTTCACTCAGTACGCCACCGAGGAGGATGCGGCGAAGCTCGACAAAATTTACGATGAACAGGGCTCAGAGGGTTTGTTCAAGGCGTTCCGCGAGATGAACATGGGCACGGCTTCGATCCTGGATGGCCCAACCGCCCGCATCAACTATGTACGCGTCTGGCCGGGTAACATCACTACAAGGGTCATCATTGTCACTGATCCCCCCTTGCACTTCCCCCGGATTTCCGGCGAAGATCCTCCGCTAAAAAGTCCCGTAGATACACTCGGACTCATCCAACTCGAAGTCGGTGACGGCGACGACGGAAAAGGCTCCGCAGCCGAAGTTGTCAAGATCGAGGTCACCGATGAAGGCGTGCTCCAGGTCGAAGCGAGCGCTAGAGCTCCCATCAAACTGGAGAACGTCAAGCAGGAGAAGTAGGCCTGTCGCCCAGTAGCAGTCGAGAAGCCGAGTAGTCAAGCAGTCGAGGGTGAGTTTGAGTACTTCCAGATCATTCGATCGCGCGGGGAGTGAACCTAAGCCAGTCGACAGACATGACCGTATTCCTGCCGTGGAAGTCAGGGAACATCGTTCGCGGCGTTTCCGAATAGACGAACGCCAGCCTGTTGATTCCCGGTTGCAGGGTGCTTGCAGGCACCTCGAAATGGTACAACGACCAACCTGGAGACAGCTCCATGGTCCCCACGGAGTTTCCGTTTACGTCGAGTGAGGCGGAGATGGTGTGTCCCTCGACTTCTCCGCGTGCCCGAACGACGAGCTCGTAGTCTTTAGGCGTTCGGATAGGAACCGTAAGCCAGGAACGCTGGGTCCGCGATTGCCGAAAAGTAACGCCTTCTTCCTCTTCCGGTTCGAACCAACCGTCGCCCACAAGAGGGAAGTAGTTCTGGGGCTCGTCTCCGAGATCGACTACACCCCTGAAGGAGCGAGTTCCATCGTGGAGCCAGACCCCCTTGAGGTTGTCATACAAAATGATCCAGAGCGCAGAAGGCATCCAACGGTGGGAACGGAGTAGCTTGCGATACGCGACCTCGATTTGAGCTTCGGTGACGCGGTCCAAATGGAGGGCATCGTTTCTCGAGCCGATCATCATACCGTTGTAAATGTACGCGAGCTGAGAATTCCACAGCACTAGCAAAGCAACGGCGACGGTAAGCAGCACCATCGGTCGACGTCTAAGAGCCTCCACGGTCTCCGCAAGGCCCCATGCAAAGAGAGGCAACAGTCCTAGCATACGCCGTTGTCCGAACGAGTCCGACCCCCACCAATCAGCATGAGTACTATTCAGAAGCACGGCAAACGCGAACGCAAGCCAAATTCCAAGGACAATGCGTTTGTTGTTCCGCCCCAGGAGCAGCCAACCGAGGAGCGAGGCTATGAATATGGGCGTCCATGTTAGAAGCCCGTGCCGGGGAGACAAAAGGAGTCCGAGGACCTGAGGCGATGGCTTTGTAACTCTCCCGATGGACAGAAGAGTCTGAACGAAACCTGCTCCGTACAACTGAAGCCAAATTGCAGACTGCAGAAGCCCACATGCGACGGGGCCGACGAAGAGAGCTCCCAGACGCTTCAGGCGATTGGGTTCTCTCCCAAGAACAATATCCACGACTGGTATCAGGAAGATAACAGCGTCCTGGACCCTCACCAGTACCATGAGGCCTCCACATATACCGGTGAAGACCAAGAGTCGCCAGCTTTCTGAGCTACGAGCTTTCATGTAACTCAGTAAGAATGCGGTTGCCGCCAGTACGGAAGCTCCGTGCGACATGAATGGATTTGCCACCATGTAGTAGTGCAGGGGCGTGGCAAGCCATATACCGACCACAACAAGCAGCGCAGCCGGTCGGTCGTATTGCTTGCGCAGCGCGCTTTCCATGAGTGCAAGAGCTAGGAATCCATAGAGGAAGGTCGACGCTGTCGCTGCCGCCTGATATATCGGCGAAAATCCGTCCGTGGACACGTCGACACCGACAAAGGAAGCAATCGAAGCACCTACATGGGCGAGGGCGAGTGGAGGCATCCAGAAGAGTGCCACTCCGGCAGGCATGCGACTCGTAATCTGATTACTTATGGATATCGGCTGTGCACCGAGTCCGTGATAGTCGTTCTCGAAATCAAGATCATGATCGAAGAGAAACGATCGCGCCTGGACATAGTACTCGACACCGTCCCCGCCGATGCGTCCGTACACTGAAGGCAATGACCAAAGTGCTATGCCCAACAACACGACGCGGGGTCCATCGAGCCACAGGCGTCGTCCTGGTAGAAGGCTGACGGCAACCGCAGCAGCAAAAGTAACTAGACAGTGTGCGCTGAGAACACTCCTTGACAATCCCCCGGCAACGGCAACCCGCAGTGCCAGAGCCACAGCAGCAAGGACGAGAACGACGACCTCTGCGAGAAGACGCGGCTCTGCCCTTTGCCTGGTGGCCTCAAGGATTCCGCGCAGCCTGGTCATTGTCGACCAATATCTCGTACACAACGTCGTTTCCGATACGAAAGCGCACCGGCATCCGCTCCCGGTAACGGTGCATCGCCGCTTCCAGGTGTCGCCTTTTTACCTCCGGAATCCTATCATAGTGGACCACGACATAACGGACCGGTGCCCTCTCGAGGAGGAACCGAAGGATCCTCGCCGTTGGGAAGTGTCGGAGGCGCCCGACCAGTTCCCAATAGTCGTTCGGCCACCAGCCACTATAGCCATTCACAAGCGGTCTCCAATGTTGGGTGGAGTAGTACATGTAGAGAGACTCTTTAACGATGTCCTCTCCCTCATGAATGGGCAGTACGAGCACGGCACCTTTGGCCGGCGCAGTATTGAGCCACTTGTGGACCATTGGGATCGTAGGTGCAGGGGTGAAAACGCGCGTTAGCGGGTAGGTCTGGTACTCGAAGAGCAAAAAGGCGACACAACCTAGCGCCAACGACCTTTCCAAACGTCCGACACGAGCGAGTATCCCAGCCACGCCCCATCCGACGAGCGCCGAGGAGCCGAGAAGGGCGAGCACCGAGATCCGCACGGGAGCGCGCATTCCACCAAAACCCGGTACGTGACGATAGAAGAAACGGTAAGGCAGGGACACGACGTTCTCGCCGAGACGGAGTTCAGGCCCGAAGGAGAGAACGATGGAAGCAATGGAGACGATCACAAAGAAGAGCCACATTATTCGCCGGGGAAGGTCGTCTTGGGTTGCCTTGATGCCGAAATAGAGACCGGCAAGAGCGAATGCGAGGGCACCAAAGCCGGGAAATAGCGATTTCGCCGATCCCGTCCGCTGGGGCAGCCAGCGAAAGTGGGGTGCTTTGTTGAAAGAACTTGGTCGGAAGTAATCGGTGGTCGATGCCGAGAAGTGAACGACGTCTTCGTAGCGCCGGTAGAAGCCACGATCACGGTTGCGCTGATATGGCAGAACAAAGGGAAGAAGGACAACGAACACCGCGACCGTGCCCCCTGCAAGCAGGAGCACCCGGCGCCAATTGAGAAGCGATCGACCAAAGACAAGAAGGATGATACCGAAAACGACGATCGAGAAGGACAAGTACGCCGCGTAGTAGTTGCAGGATAGGGCCTGAAGCAGAGAAAAAACGACGACACCCGCGAGCGCAAGCTTCCTTCCGTCGCGCAGGAATCGAAAGAGGAACCAGAAGACTAGGGGAAACCACTGAAGCGTGAGGAGCTGCACATGGACCAGATGCATGAAGCGATAAGGCGCGGCAAGAAAAATGGTGCCGGACACAAGAGCTGCCCAGCGGTTGTCGGTAAGCTCCCGACTCAACAGATACATCCCCAGACCTGACAAGACGAAGGACAAGAAGATGGCCACGTTGTAAGCGAATACGAGATTCCCGGTGACGAAATAGAAGGGCCAGACAATAACGGCGATTCCGAAAAGGTGCTCGGAGTAGGCGAGGGTGTCGGGCCGGGGAGCAAAGATATTGGCGTCGAAGAGAGAAAAAGGGTCGCTAGCGAGCGCGTGGTAGTCCCAGCCGAGCGCCCAACAGTTGAGAAGAGAATCGGGATTCCAGCTGAGCGCCGTGGACATGCGCGCCGCCAACGGCCATGTGAGCCACACGGCAATCGCCGAGAAATACACAAAAGAGCAGACGTCAGGCCAGATGTTCTGACGGCGAACAGGCTTGGGCAACCTCACGGGCGAAGACATCATGTCGGAGACCGGCGAAACCTAGCGACAAGAGACCGATAGTCGAGAACCGAACTTCACATTCAAACAGAACTACCCAAGTCGCTTCCTAGGTAACAACACTCGGCAATGGGTAATGTGAACCCCGCGATGCCAACGATCAACGACAACACCGCAGAACTCGTGAGTTTATCGCCTGAACGCACGGGACACTCGATGCGTACGTTCGACCTCACAATGATTCTAGAGTGGATTGTATCCGCCGTCCGAACTGTGACGCAACACTACGGCAGTGGTCCTCGGGCCATGATGGGATATCCGAATCTCCCGAAGGACGCGCATATCGTCTATCCTTGGCAAAACTTCCCGCAGGATTTGCCCCGGATTCACGCAGAACGCTACTGTCCCATGCATTCTTTCAATTAGGGAGACATTTTGATTAGACATAGGACTTTTTGTCTCACCAAAGCCCACTGTTTGAATTAGTGGAACTGCCTACGAAGTGCGAGGGCTTTACCACTCAGCTTTGTGCTTCAGCAAATTGAGGATTTGGCTTCATTTACTCTGGGAGAGTAAAGGTGATATGAAAAGAGCTCCAACTCAGAAAACCTTCACGCTTCCAGGAAAAAGATAGCCGCGCGCCGTCAAGTAGAAGTGCGCGTTACGGCAGAGCTCTAAGTTTGTTGGACGAGGCCGTATGGAGTTCCGTTTGCCACCTACCTGAGCGGGAGGAGAGACCATGAAACGCTTGTTGAATGTCTTTTCCGTACCAAGTGTCGTCTTTGTTCTCGTCATTGCTAGCACAGAAAACGTTCATGCCAACACGGGTGTCAGTGTCGACAAGAATACCGGCTCGGCAATCACATCGATTCCCATTTCAGTACCTTCCCATCATGGATTGGAACCGAGTCTTGCACTTTCCTACAGCTCATCCGCGGGCAACGGAATCATGGGCGTGGGTTGGAACCTCACGGGTTTCCCCTACATTGAGCGTCAAGGTGCTGACGGCGGTGCTCCACAGTATGATTCCTCAGACACATACCGATATGCCGGCAATGACCTGCTACCCTGCGGCAACAGTTCGAGCCCAGGTTGCTTGGCGGGCGGGACGCACTTCAGCAAGCACGAGAACTACAAACGGATGGCCTACGACTCGGGATTGGATGACTGGACGATTACCGAGAAAGACGGCACGCAAAGCAAATATACGCCTCTTTATGCCACCTCCGGAGGGATTTTTCGCTGGGGCATTAACACGGTCACGGACGTACTCGGCAATTCTGTGTCATATCAGTGGTGGTGCGATCCGGGAAAGAACTGTTTTCCCTACGCCGTGAACTACAACGGATATCAGGTGCGTTTCTATTACGAAGACACCAGGACGGACAAGATTTCATTCGCCAACGGCGACGCTCTTGGAGAGACTCGACAGCGTTTGCGCAGCATCAAGGTCGAGCTCGACGGAGGCTCTCCCATCAGAGCGTACAAGCTGGTGTATTCCACGTCCGGCAGTACGACTCGCTCACTACTTGACAGCGTTCAAATGTACGGCAATGACGTTGTCATCGACTCTAACGGCGCTATCACCGGCGGGCACAGTCTTGAACCGGAGAGATTTTCCTATCTCACCGATGCTTCGGATCATAGTTTCACGGACGGAAGTGTTTGGAGCGGGGGTGATTCGGGCAAGTTCGGCACCGGTGATTTCAACGGAGACGGAATTCAAGATGTTTACTACCACGAGGAATACGGTGGTGAACTGAATGTTGGACTGTCATCGGGAGAGGATTTTGACTTCACACCCTGGGGAGCAATCTGCGGTGAGACGCAGGATTGGCTATCGACAGGTGACTTTAACGGGGACGGCAAGACGGACTTCATGTGCAAGCATAGCTATGGTCCCGCAACTGTGGGTCTGTCTGACGGCGATTCTCTGAACATCAGCGGCTGGACAGGTATTTGGTGCAAAGTTACAGAAGGTACCTTCATAACTGGAGACTTCAACGGAGACGGCAAAACCGACGCTGGTTGTTACATCAACGGCCAATACGGGGACGGCAGTGGAGGTGTTGAAGTCGCACTTTCAGACGGCAGCACGTTCGTTGCCAACTGGTACGGAATAAACGATTGGTGCGCGTACGACAACGGCACCTATTGGGGAGAGAACTGGGGTGACGTGCCGAAGACGGTCATGGTCTCAGACTTCGACGGAGACGGAAACACGGACCTCGCTTGCCGCTGGCTCTACGGCTCAACGAAAGTATGGGTGGCACTATCAGACGGTGACGGCACGTTCACTCATGATGGTGAATGGCTCGGTGCACTCTGTCCGTCCTACAGTCAACACGGGTTTGGCGATTTCAATGGCGACGGCAAGTCAGACCTGTATTGCTACGATGACTATGGTGCTAATCCAACCTACACGACGGAAGTCGCGCTATCAGACGGCGGCAAATTTGTAGACACGGGCCAGTGGTTTCCGCCGGCCGGCTGCAATCGTTTCGGCACCGGCGACATGAATGGCGACGGGCGAACAGATGTTTGGTGTCACACCACGAGCAACGGAGATACGAGGGTGGGTCTGTCAAACGGAACGGATTCGTTCATCGACTGGCAGGTGTGGCGAGACAACTGGTGCAGCACGAACACCATGGTTGCAGGTGACTTCAATGGCGATAGCAAAGCCGATATCTCATGCCACTCGACCTCCAATGTCTGGGTGGCCACCTCGGGAGGCATTGAGGGCAAGACCGACGTCCTAACGTTGGTGGAGAATTCCCTGGGAGGCGAATCCTCGATCACCTATTTGCCCGGTACCAACTACTTTAGCGCAGAGACCGCACCGCCAGCTCAAACGGCCATTTCTGACCCAGCCACCGGGGCATATGACTCGGCGGCAACAACACACCCCATGGTTCCCGGTGGACCGGTGGTCAAAAACATCACAAGAAAAGATGGCCGCGGATGGTATGCAACAACGTCGTATTGGTACTCCAACGGTGAATATGACCCAGAAGAAAGAGAATGGTATGGCTTTGGAACTGTTGTGGAAACACTTCCGGCTATTGTGGGAGAGAGCATCGGTCCACGTGTACGAACCTGGTTTAGCCAGGAAAGGGAGTCAGCGGGTACTATCGTTGAACAGGACTACTGGAACAAGAACACGAACTCTATCTTGTCGAGGGTGTACAACACAATCGTCCCGGGAGGAGATGGCATAACTGAACCCTATACGGCGGAAATACGCGAGAAAAGGACATTCGAGTTTGACGATTCAGGAGTCGGTTGCTCCAGTTATCCGTGCGCCCATGGAGAGCGATTCATCACACAGTTCTTCTATGACGACTATGGCAACCAAGACGAAGTTCGGAACTATGGGAGTTGTGATGACGACTGGGGCGGTGGCACAGATGAAGGTGATGAGACAACTACGGTGACAGAGTACGGCATCGATACCTCCAACTACATTGTGAACAAACCGACGCGGATCGTTACTTATGCCGGTATCGGTACGAGCGGCGCAACGCTCAGCGACTCCAATTTCTACTACGACACCCAGGGCTTGCTAACGAACCGGAGTGTATGGAGAGACACGGACCAGAGTCACATATTTCAGTGCGGTTCTCAGGGGAGTCAGGTCTGTTTTGAATATGACACTTACGGCAACCTGACCAAGGTCAAGGACCAAAAGGGCGGAGAAACGACAATCGAATACGATCCCGTCTATGACAAATTCCCGATCGAAACGAACAATCCGCTGAACCACACCGTCTCAACAAATTGGGACGCGGGTTGCGAGGTGCCTCTCTCCTCTACGAATCCCAACGGTCAGATCACGAGCATGACGTATGACGAGTTGTGCCGTATCACCCGCACAGACGCACCGCTCGGTTTGTATCAACAGGTGTCCTACCGGTACCTCGGCACTCCGTCGTCTCAATACACCTACGTCGAGACGCCTTCGGCCAATGGCCAAGGAGCGCAATGGTCAAAGAACTACTTCGATGGCCTTGGCAGGTCCTACAAATCTGTAGAGAGAGGACCGACGAATATCGTCACAGAAACAACCTTCAACGCTCGAAGTCTAGCCAAGACTTCTTCCCTGCCCAGATACAACGGCGACCCGCGCTATGACGTCACGTACGACTACGACTTTCGCAGCCGCCTGCGGTTCAAAGGCCTCCCAGATGGAAACGACATAGAGTACCGCTATGGACTGCGCAAGGTCACGGAGTTGGATCCCGAGGGGCACAAGATAGTAACGAGGCGTAGCGAGAACGGCCTGACTACCTACCTCGACGAGTATCTGGGCTCAACTCCGGTCACGACTGAAACCGTCACAGATCCTGTTGGCCGGACGCAGACGATTGAGGACGACGACGGCAACACATGGGTAACCTACTTCAATTCTCTAGGACAGATCATTCAAGTCGATGACCCAGACGCCGGAACAGAAATTCGTGAGTACAATGACTCGGGTGAGCTCGTGAGCGTGACCAATGCGTTGGGCGAAGAGACTGAGTTTGTGTATGACGCCATTGGCCGCATGACGAGCAAGACAACCCGCGTGGGAACACCTAGCGCTGAAACAACGACATTCATCTACGACCAGCCGAGAACCGATCCAATCCTAGGTGATTTCTACAACATAGGTCTACTCACAACGATGAATGATACTGCCGGCTCGGCCTTGAAGAACTATGACGAGCTTGGGAGAATCAGGAAAGAGTACCGGACCTTGGATGGGCAGGAGTACTGGAAGCAGTACGGATATCTCCAGTCCGGTCATCTCCAATACAAAAAGTTCAATGACAACGAGGTCATCTACACGTGGTACTGGTCGCAAGGATGGCTGATGGGTGAGACCGGAACGATTTCCAATGCTCAATACAACGCGTTGGGACAAGCGGTGAGCACAACGTACGCGAACACTGTCACCACCACCAAGGTCTTCTCGCCAACGCGCGGTTGGGTCGAAGAAATCGAGACCACTGGGGGCGGGTACCCAATCCAAGGTTTAGACTATGCTTACTATCCCGACGGAATGATCGAATCGATCACGAGCGTCGAATCTGCGGAAAGCTGGTCCTATACCTATGACACGCTCAATAGGCTCACGCAGTCAACCAACGTCGACACCCCGGCTCTAAGCCAAACCTTTCAGTATGACCCAATAGGAAACATCACCTATAATTCCCACATCGGTACCTACACCTATCCCAATCCGGAACAACCGAGACCGCATGCGGTGCAAAGTGCTGGAGGGAGGACTTACCTGTACAACCTCATGGGTCAGATGACCAACCGCAACGGCACCAACATCACCTGGAACGGCGACGGGAAGCCGGCGTCCATCGGAAACATCGGCTTCACCTACGACGGCGTCGGCAATAGGCTCAAGAAGGTCTCGGGAGGAGAGACCACACGCTATCCCTTCCCCGACTTCGAGATCGCCGATGATGGGACGACCACGAAGAGCTTGATCGGTGGCAAACAGGTCTGCACCACGTCCAGCTGTGAGTTCTTCATGTACCACACGGATCATCTCGGCTCTATTCAATCCATCACCAGTAGCACCGCCGAGGTCCTGCACAAGAAATACAGGCCGTTCGGGGATACGCACTCCACCACGGGAACGCATTCGGATCTTCGCGGGTGGATTGGAGAGCGGGAGGAGGAAACCGAGCTCGTCTATCTCAACGCCCGGTACTATGACCCCGAGATTGGGCGGTTTATCTCGCCTGATCCGATTGCACATTTGGGACAGAAACTGAATCGCTATACCTACTCCAGGAACAATCCTATCAATTATCTGGACCCGACTGGCCTAGATGATGCTGGTACTTGGTTCTATTGGAATGAGGGGACAGGCGGTGGATACCATGTATATGTTGAAGTTATTGGTTCTTCAGGCCTTGTGCCTGGCGTCTATCCGGATCCTTCCGAACCAGGAGGAGGCCCTGGCCCAGTTCTTCCGCCACCTGGGGGTGGCGATCCGGCGTTCGAGGATGAGCAAGGTGAACAAGACGGAGGTGGAGGCGGGGCCGCCGGTGCGGGTGGCACCGGCGGGACCGGCGGCACGGGTGCCACCGGCGCCACGGGCGGTAACGAGAACAATGACAAGGCAACCTGCGCCAACGGTAAGAAACTCGACTGTCCGGGCAATCGACGCTTCCTCACCAAATACAAGAAAGACGACAGCATTGTCAACACCCCCCCAGACGTCGTCCCCGATGCAAAACCGGGTCCTCAAAGTACTCCTGATAGGTGGATTCAAATTGGAGGCGGCCTGGCAATCGTTCTTGGCGTTGATTTTATTCGAGCTGGTACAGCAAGCCGTAGTCCTTGGGGAGTAGTCCCTATAGGGATAGGAGTGGTCAACATATTCCTCGGCCTGGACATGTTGGATGGAGAATTTGACAAAACTGAAGAATTACTCGACAAACTGAAGTTGAATGGAGGGAAGAAAGAATGACGCTTGGTCAGATGGCTGCAATAACGTTGCTGATTACAGCCCTTGCCGCTACAGGGGGACTTTTGAGCAAAAGGCACCGCAAACGAATTGAAAAACTCTACGTTTCCAAAGAGACAACTCAAGTGCTTGATGTCATGAAGCGGGCAGAAAAGTACTGTTGGCTCTCACGATTCATTTTGGTTTTCGTAGTGATTATTGTCTTAGCATCCGCTTTCTTTGTCATTCCGTCCGACGATAGTCAATACCCGACCGCATATTTGTCGTTGGTGGTTGTTCTAGCTCTTTCTTGGTCGAATTTTTCACAATACTGGAGAACCGAGAAGTCTGTTGCTCAGTCACTTCTCATGGAACGTTCCCAAGCTTCTCCAAACGAACTGTTGTCAGATAAGGCAAGGTAACGTATTGATACTTCCCGGGATGGTGTCTTCCAAAACAAAAATTCGCAATGTACCCAGTCTAGTCAACGCCTAGATAGTGTCATGCTTCGGAACTGAAAGCGGTTCCCAACGTTCAGAAAAACCGGGAACTTTCACCCCTCCCCGAAACTTCTCGGTCAGGCGATGAAATCTCCGCTTCCCGCTGGGGTGCGGCCCGCCTCCCAATCGAACTTTCTTTCTCCCCATGCGTCTTTTCTCGGGGCGCATGACGGGAAGACTCGATAAGCCCTATCAGCAAACCGTTTGGGTCTACGCCGCGAAACCACGCCATCGCGCTTCCCATCTCTTCGCTTCCGTTCGTCATCTCTCGCGAGCAGCGAAACACGCGCGAGCTCCCGCCCATGTGAGCTAGAATACACGTCTGACGTTTCGACGAAAACATTGAACGTGTTAGGAACGGAACGTGAAAACTAGCTCCCTAAATCGCGCTAGCCCTTTTGACGGTGACTTCCGCTCCTCTGTACTACTGGGCCCATCAAGCCCAACCATCTCGCCGGTTCGATGTCGGTGAAGACGACGAGCAGTTCCTTGGTTCCAAAGATCAGTTTTACCCGCCGAATCAGATGAGTGGTCCCATTCGAAGACCGGACAAAACGGTCGAAGTGATCACTTTCATGGGGCGCCTAACACGTGGCCGAGCCACCTTCGAGCTGCCGTACCGCGCACTGGGCTCGCCTCTTCAAATCAGAATCCGTTGTCATCGATTCGGACTGGAGGGGACCGTATCTTTAGTTGTGAACGGCGAGGCGGTATCGGACTTCGTGTTCACCGACCGTTCTTATCCCTGGGGAGGCATAGAAACCGTCATCCCGCAAGAAGTGGCGGAGAAGGGCGGCCAGCTAAGAATCGAGGTGGTGACTTCGGGCGGTCTCCATCCGCCCAGCCATCTTCCCGACGATTTGGGATTGGGAGTTGATTGGATTGAAATCGAGCCCATGTCCCGCGGTGTCCGCTTGATACCGGCTTCTATGCAATGGGTAACGGCATACGGTCTTATGCTCTTGGGTTGGTTCATATTTCGAACGGCCGGATTTAGTTTCAGCGGGCGGGTCGTCCTCGCATACATTCAGTGGGCAATCCTGTGCATGGTCACAGCCCTTGTCCTTGACCTTCAGATACTCATTGTCAGTGCCGGTCACGGTGGTCGAGCAGTTCTGATTGCCGTATATGACTTGCATTGCTCGCGCTGCCGTCGGAGCGACTGCTTCCAGCCCGTCGGTCTCTTGTCTGATAGTCAGATAGGCCTACTTCCGTGAGGTGTATTTGTTGATTTCTGGTCGAGTTTACAGAGGGGAGCAAGAAAAACCCCCTCACGGAGCTTGACACAAACGCCGCAAAGGGGTTGTCTCCTTGTTTGAGCAAAAGCAAGGAGATGACATTTGTGGCAGAAAATCCTTCGAGATTCAAGCTTCTATCCTAACCCTTCTTCTGTTTGACCGAGATCTAGCGGAGCAATATCGAAACGAGGGCTGCGGGTGCGGAGGGAAACTGCACCGATCGGCCTACTTCCGAAAACCCCGAGGCGAGCCGTTCGGTTTGCCGGAAGGATTCTGTGTACGTGAAAGCTTCTGCTGTTGCCGGGAAGGATGCCGGCGTCGGGTAACGCCGCCGTCGCTACGGTTCCTAGGCCGACGGGTGTATCTGGCGGCGGCGGTGGTGCTGGTCTCGGCAATGGTTCACGGCATCACGGAAAAACGGGCAGCGGCGATGCGGGAGCTGGTTGGAGTGAGCCGGAGAACGCTCCATCGATGGCGACAGTGGTGGCGGGAGAGTTTTGTGCGAACGGAGTTTTGGAGAGCGACGCGCGCCCGCTTCTCTCCGCCCGTGGAAGAGCAAAGGCTCCCGGCATCGCTGCTGGAGCGCATCGGCAAAGGAAGCGAGCCGGGCAGGCTTTTGGTTGTGCTAGAGCTGTTGAAACCGCTCACGGCAGGAACGAGATGTTCGGTGGGTTTATGAGTATCCGCAGAAGATGCGATCTGTTCATGTGAACTGAAGCCGGTTACAACCTCATATCAGAGGAAGAACCGGCATGAAGCCACCGAGAGAGGAATCGAATCGCGATCGATGGGCTCGGTTCCGTTTTTCGGTGATTGGTTGTCTTCTCGCGGCGCCACCGGACAAGGGACGGCTGCGCTCAGAGCTCGAAAAGTTGGCGGGCCGAGTTTATCGACACCCTCTTACGGGCATTCCTATTCGGTTTGGCCTTTCAACGATCGAGCGGTGGTACTACCAAGTCCGACAAGCCCGGGATCCAGTGGGAGAGCTGAAGAGTCGAGCGCGGAAAGACGCTGGTGAACATCCAAGTCTCGGGCTTTTAATCCGACATCGGCTTCGCGCGCAGTACCGACAACACAAGAGCTGGTCGTATCAGCTTCACTACGACAACCTCCGTGCGGTGGTCGATTCGGAGCCCGAACTTGGAAGAGTTCCCTCGTACGCTGTGGTTCGGCGATGGATGAAGTCTGAAGGGATGTTTCGCCAACCCAGGCGGCGTTCACGGCACACCGAGGGGGCGAAGCGAGCCGAACAACGTCTCGAGAAACTCGAAGTCAGGAGCTACGAGGCGGAGTATGTGGGCGGTTTGTGGCACGCGGACTTCCATTCGGGCTCGCTTTCGGTACTGACGCGGCAAGGTAAGTGGGTCGTTCCGCGGCTGTTGGGAGTGCTCGACGACCGTTGTCGCCTTGCGTGCCACGTCCAGTGGTATCTCGCCGAGACGGCTGAGAACTTCGTTCACGGACTGTCTCAGGCCATCCAAAAGCGAGGGCTTCCAAGGGCACTGATGACCGATAACGGTGGTGCAGAGACTGCCGCGGAGATCGAGCAAGGCCTGCTCTCGCTCGGCATTGTTCACGAGCTCACGCTTCCCTACTCGGCCTATCAGAACGCCAAGCAAGAGGTGTTCTGGGCGCTCATCGAAGGCAGATTACTGCCAATGCTCGAAGGAGTGGAGAAGCTGACGCTCGAGCAGTTGAACGAGGCGACATTGGCCTTCGTGGAGCTCGAATACAACCGAAACCTTCATTCCGAGCTAGGCTGTGCTCCCATCGAGCGGTTCTTGAAAGACCAAAACGTGCTTCGCGATTCGCCGGCGAGTGACGAGCTCAGAAGCCGCTTCCGCATGAGGGCCACCCGGAGGCAGCGCCGAAGCGACGGAACCCTAACGGCAGAAGGCATCCGCTTCGAGATTCCTTCCCGTTTCCGTCATCTCGAGAACGTCTCGGTGCACTATGCCCGATGGGATATGAGCTGTATCGAGCTCGTCGACGAAAGGAACGACGTGTCCTTGGCGACGCTTTATCCCCTCAACAAGACCAAAAACGCCAACGCCCAGCGCCGAAGGCTCGAGCCCATCGTCCGAAGCGAGTCACCTCCCGCTTCAGGCATCGCGCCGCTTCTCAAGAAGCTTCTTGCCGATTACTCGGCACTGGGTTTACCACCTGCCTATCTACCTTCGGAGGACGACAAAAAATGAACAAGAAACTGCTTCAGCTTTATGGATTGAAGTTCAACCCCTTCTCACCCGAGTTGCCGACCGAAGCGCTTCGGGCAACACCCGCCGTCGAAAGCTTCTTGTGGAAACTCGAGCATGGCCTTGCCCGGGAAGGGGGCTTCGCGCTCATCACCGGTGAACCCGGTACGGGAAAGAGTGTGAGCCTGAGGCTCGTCGCTGAACGGCTTTCCGCTCAACCCGAGCTCATCGTGGGTGTTGTTTCCAGACCCCAGGCCAACCTTGCCGACTTCTACCGTGAGTTGGGAGATGCCTTCCAGGTCGCGCTACGACCCCATAACCGATGGGCTGGAGCCAAAGCACTTCGCGAGCGCTGGCAGGCGCACATCGAAACTACGCTTCTTCGTCCCGTGCTCCTCGCCGACGAGGCCCAGGAGATGACGCCTTCCGTGCTCAACGAACTCAGACTTCTCTCGAGCGCCCGATTCGACTCCCGCCAGCTGCTTTCCGTCGTGCTCTCGGGCGACGGACGGCTCGGCGACAAGTTGAGGCGAGAAGAGCTCCTGCCGCTCGGAAGCCGTATACGAACAAGGCTGAAACTCGACTTCGCCGAACCTGACGAACTCCGCGCTACCCTCAACCACCTGCTTTCCGCGGCCGGAAACCCGGCACTGATGACTCGTGAGCTCGTCACCACCGTTTCCGAGCATGCCCTCGGCAACTTCCGGGTCTTGACGAGCCTTTCGGGTGAGCTTCTCGCCATGGCAGCGCAAAAACAGCTCCCCCAGCTCGATGAGAAACTCTACTTCGAAGTCTTTGCACCACCCAAGCCGACCACAAAAACGGCCGCATCCCAGGCCAGACGACGCCCATGAACTCTCCAACCGAGCTTTGCGTCGTCCAGGCTGCAAAGCTACCTCCACGTGCTCTCGAACAATCCCCCTGGCTCGTCGAGCAGGTGTGGGGACAGGGCGGGGTCGGGGTTATTGGAGGCGCTCCCAAATCGTGCAAGACCTGGCTCGCCCTAGAAATCGCCGTAGCTGTGGCTTCAGGCCGACCGTGTCTCGATCGCTTCAACGTGGCACAACCCGGCCGGGTGCTTGTCTATGCCGCTGAGGATGCTCCCGAACAAATGCGCGAGCGCATCGAGAGTTTGGCTCGGGCACGCAGAACGGACTTCAACGCCCTCGATGTGTGTCTCATCCTTGAGCCGTCTCTTCGGCTCGACCGAACCGACGACTTACGAAGGCTTCGTGAAACCCTCGCCAGGTACCGCCCCACGCTTCTGGTACTAGACCCTTACGTGAGGCTTCAACGCGTGGATGAAAACGACGCTACCAAAGTTTCCTCGGTCCTTGCAGCTCTACGCGAACTCTCGCGAACTTTCCATCTCGCTGTTACCCTCGTCCACCACACTCGCAAAAACCCCACCGACAACGCAGGTCTCGCTCTCAGAGGAAGCTCTGACTTCTACGCCTGGGCCGATTCGATCCTTTATCTCCGCCGACGACGAGGTGACCTCCTGTTGACCAGCGAGCATCGTTTTGCACCCCCAGGACCGCCGCTCACTCTCACCCTGGTGACGGAGGAGGCCCCCACGCGACTGCAACTGACACAACAACACCACAAATCCTCGGACAACTCGTTAAGTGAACGTATCCTGGTTTCCCTCGGAGCTAGACCACGACGACAGGACGAGCTCCGTCGTGAGCTCCGTGTCCGAAATCAACACCTCAGCAATGTTCTAAGGGAACTTCAATCCGTCGGCTGGATCGAACGTTTTCCAGATGGGTGGCAGTTGGTGCGACAACCTTGAACCTTACGTTCCCACGTTCCCTTCCCTTAAGGGGAGGGAACCGGAACGACAACTTTCCGAGTCGTTTCCCTCTTTTTCAGCCCTCACATACCTCGACCCGCGCACCATCAAAAAGCGCGATCACGCTCATAGCGACCACATCGTCGAGATCAAAAGGCTCCGCTATGGACCGCGTGCCACCCGGGCCACCGCGTTGACCCGGTCGGATTTGAAGCAAATTAGTCCCGAGCTTACCGATATCTTCCGTGACTTGGGCGGTCGCTCCATTACCGAGGGTCACCATGGTGATGACAGCAGCGACTCCAGTCACGATGCCTAGAGTGGTCAATGACGAGCGCAAGATGTTCCGCCGGATCGCTTGTAGTGCAAGTTGCATTGTTTCCCAAAGCATCAGGCCGCCCTCCCGGCTTCCTTATCGGCGACGACTCGTCCGTCAACGAAGCGAACGACGCGGTTCGCATAAGCGGCCATTTCCGGCTCGTGCGTCACCATGACAACCGTGATTCCGCGCTCGTGGTTGAAGGTCGTCAACAAGTCCATGATCTCTTGGCTGTGAGCCGTATCTAAGTTACCTGTGGGCTCGTCCGCAAGGAGAACCGACGGTTCCGTCACGATCGCTCGGGCGATCGCCACTCGTTGTTGTTGTCCTCCTGAGAGCTCGCTTGGGGCGTGGTCTTGCCACGCTTTCAGGCCAACGGAATCCAATGTGCCGAGCGCCTCTCTGAGGCGTTCATGAATAAATTGTTGGAACGGAAATGAAGATCCTCGCGGTGCTTACCAACCCCAAAGTCGTTGACCGCATCATTCGTCATCTCGACATAAACGCCGTGACGCCGCGCTCGCCTCCTCCCATGAGCACCCCACTCGACCCGACCCTTCCGTCCCACGACAATCTCTATCCACAAGTATGCCTGCCCACAACTCAAAAAGCCGATCCCGACGAATTCTAACACTCGACAGAACCACTCGCGCCTCTGCCACGACCGCGCGTCAGCTCTGCTGGCCTTATTGAGGTCGTAGCCGTGCCGCTGTACGTCAATTCAGGGGATGGATACAATCCCCTATGGAACTCGACCCCAATTTCGCCAACGCCCATGCGTTCTACGCCCACTTCTTGGCAATCACGGGGCGCATCGACGAGGCCGTTCCGCACTGCGAGCGAGCCATCGAGCTGGACCCATTCAACGCTCTGTACCACGCCTTCTACGCGCAGGCCTTGTACCGCGCTCGGCGCTACCACGAAGCCATTGCTACGGCCCGCAACTCGCTGGCCATGCAGCCGAGCTTGCCTCCTGCCCGCGCCACGCTGCGGGGGTCTTTGTTCGCCGCGGGAATGATCGACGAGTGGCTGGCAGACCAGCGGGAGAGGATCGCACGCGACCCCGAGCTCGTAGAGGCGTTTGAGCAGGGCCTCGCCGAAGCCGGCCATGAGGGCGCGTTTCAACGCATCGCGGACATATTGGCGGCACGGCTCGAGGAATCCGGCGGTATGGTGGCCCCGGGGATCGTGCGAGGAGTTGCTCCGGAATACCTCGCCAGGCACTATATCTACGCCGGCGACTACGACCGGGCCATGGACTGGCTCGAGAAGGCCTTCGAGGTCCGCGATCCCAATCTGCCGGGCGTCGCCTACCAACCACTTTCCGATCCTTTGCGCTCCAATCCCCGCTTCCAGGACCTGCTGCGCCGGATGAACCTGCCGACGACCAGCACCGGGTCCGAACTTGATGAGCAAAGATGACGGCCACCGAGTCATGGTGGAAACTCGACGACAAGACTGTCTCAGGCCCGTGGACTGTCACCCCTCCGCTTATGCAGGGCGGTCCGAAGCAGCCCACCAACAAACTCGGCAAAGGGTTTTATTTTTTGCTTTACGCTGGCCGATTCCAACGCGTCCATGTACTCGTCCCTACGCTCCAGCGGGATGATCGTCCATGGATAACCGCCCGATGCGAGCATGACATTCATCAGAAAGCGTCCCATGCGCCCGTTACCATCCGGGTAGGGATGGATATAGACGAAAACGAAATGCCCGAGCACTACGCGCACTGATGCTTCAGCTTCTCTATCCAAAAGCTCAAATAGCGCTGGCATGCACTCACGCACTGCTTCACGCGGCGGCGGCACATGCATGGAACGCCGAATATAGACCGGACCGCTCCTGTATCCAGCCAAGTCAATTCCCTCGATAATGCCAGCCGTCACGCTCGGACCAAAAAGCCGCCGATACCAGTCGGTATGATCGCTATGGGCGACCTCTCCGGCACTACGTCCGCCGAGAATCTTTTCAACGCTTGCCTTCACGCTCTGAAACGCATCGTAATAGCCTCGCGCCGCAAGAGCATCGCGGTTCTTGCGATCCTCGTCGCTCTTCTCAGGATCCCAGGCGCCACTGCGTACCCGCTCGATAAGCTCCGGGCTGACTCTGTATCCTTCAATGGACAGGGAGTGGTAGGCATCATTGGAATACATTTCGTCCATTTTTTTGAGATAGGGTTGCGGCTTGTCAGGTAACCCCTGAGGTTCAGGAAAAACATCCAGCACAGGCTGACGCATCGCTTCCCATATCAACCGGATACGGTTGACATACGGCGAGCGTTCACGTGTAGTCAATATGATGGCCGACTTGTCCTCGAAGGGATCGACCTCTCGGACCGTGTATCCCGCAGCCTCCATCGTTTTCACTATCTCATCGGCAACACGCACGCTCCCGGCATTCCGAAAGGCACCAGCCAGGCGCCCGGCGACCGTGCTATGACCGCCCTCAAGCAGGAGAGCGAGCACGTCCGAAGCGTCGAGCACCGTTGCAATTGCCGCCCGCGCATCCGTTGAAGCGCGCCGAAAGAATTGCTCCGGAACTGCGACCAGGGCAGCTGGCACCGAGTACAGGCGCAATCCATCGCGTTCGACAATCTCGCTCTCCTTAGGCATCGAGTAGCGCACGTCAAAAAGGGACGTCCCGTGTGGCAGTGCCATCGGCTTGTTGCCGCCCTTAGGGCTTCTTACAAGCAACTGCTGCGGCACCGCCCGGTTGCCGGCATGCAGCGATAGCGACTGTTCAGGTGATAAGCACCACGCCTTGCCAAAGCGCTGGGAAAGATAGGCGGCGCAAAAGTCCCAGAACGAGGCGTACCAAGCCGTAGTGTCTCCTGGAACGTCGTTCGGGCGCACTGCGATGTACCAGCCTTTGATCACCTCCTTCAGGAAGCCGCTTCTCACCAGGCGCTCGCGGTGAGTCCGGCTCATATTTCGAGACTGGATTGCGACGAGCCCCTGCCTCTGCAACCTTCGCAAGGCCTCAAGGGACTCAGCCAATTTTTCTTTCGGACGTGGCATGTGATTTGCCCCATATTGCTTTGATGTCAATGTGTTGCGCCAATTCCAGGGTTTGGCGCTGCATGCATAATAGGTAATAAAGTCTTATCAATTATAGGTTTTTATGTCAAGCGGAAAATAGGATTTCCTGCTGCTTACTTGGGGATTTACATCACATTTTTTTCGCGTTTTGACGTGCTCGTGCTCCGCCGCGAGCGAGGTGTCTAGATGGAATGCACTCAACGCCTCTATGGAAACAATGAAAATATTATCGTGTTATGATATTATCTTAATGTGATACAAAGCTTTGGAAATCGGCTGGCCGAGGATCTCTATGACGACAAAGATACAAAGTCGGTCCGGCAAATTCCCAGGGAGTTACATCGAAGAGCCCGACGCAAGCTTTTGTTTTTGCATGACGCGGCAGAGCTCCAGGATTTGCGTAAACCACCCGGTAACAGGTTGGAATCCCTCAAGGGCGACTGGAGAGGTTTTCATTCAATTCGAATCAATGATCAGTGGCGAATCGTTTTTCAGTGGCAAAATGGCAACGCCTATGAAGTGCAAGTCATCGATTACCACTGATAGCGGAGGATTGTTTTATGAGGCAACCAAGTAATCCTTTTCATCCTGGTGAAATTCTCCTCGAGGAGTTTCTGAATCCGGCAGGTATCACGCAGACTGCTTTTGCGGAGAAAATAGGATGGACGCGGGCCCGTCTCAACGAGCTCATCAATGGGAAGCGCGGAATAACGGCTGACGCTGCATTGGACCTCGCTGAAGCGTTGGGCACCACTGCAAAACTATGGATGAATTTGCAGGCCACCTACGATCTACATCGCGCCAAGAAGCGAAGAGAGCAGGTGGCATGACGTCAGACAAGATTCGCAATTTAGCAAAACATCCTAGGCGTCTCTCTCCAGACTCTGCTGAACCTCTGGGTTCAGGAGAGACTCAAAGAAAAAGAAGGTCAGCTCGCTCTGGCGCCGCGGCCGGAAAACGGACCAATGCCTACCACTCTCTGCGACCGATAAAGGACCGACTGCCGCGTCAAAGCCACTAGCGGAAACGATGCTGGCGGAAAGGCTCCTTGAGAACACTAACAGGTTCTTTTGGGTCTTTCCTCCTTGGCGCTGGTTTGACTCCTATCTCTTAGCTCGCTTATATTCCCCGACAGCACTTCTCTCGACGATTGGGGGTAGGCGATGTCTCTCCCGCCGGGCCGCAGGCTCGGGCCCTACGAGATCCTCTCGCCCATCGGAGCGGGTGGGATGGGCGAGGTCCTAAAGGCGAAAGACACCCGACTCCAACGGACGGTCGCCGTCAAGGTGCTCCCCACCCACCTTGCCTCTGATGCCGAGCGACGAGGTCGATTCGAACGGGAGGCCCGTGCCGCTTCGGCATTGAACCATCCGAACATCACGACAATCCATGACATTGGAGAGGATGAATGTACGCACTATATCGTGATGGAGCTCGTGGAGGGGAAGACCTTCCGGGAGCTCATAGACGAGGCACCCCTTTCCACTGAGAAGATTCTCCCCCTCGCCACTCAGATCACCGACGGTCTTTCCAAGGCGCACGCAGCGGGAATCGTGCACCGAGATCTCAAGCCCGAAAACCTGATGGTGACCGAAGACGGCTTGGTGAAAATCCTGGACTTCGGCCTCGCCAAGCTGATGCCCGAGAGCTCTGAAGCGGATTCGGAGACGGCCACAGTGACACGCGCCACGCAGCAAGGCGTTGTGATGGGCACGGTGCAGTACATGTCCCCGGAGCAGGCTTCGAATCGACCTCTCGATTTTCGCTCCGATCAGTTCTCCTTGGGATCGATCCTCTACGAGATGGCGACAGGAAATCTGGCCTTCAAGAAAGACACGATACCGCAAACGCTTGCGGCTATCATCGATGAGGATCCTGAGCCCATAAGAAAGCTCCATCCCGAGGTTCCTGTCGAGCTCTCGGCGATCGTCGAGCGCTGCCTGGCGAAAGATCCCGCTGAGCGATATGAGTCGACGGCGGATCTAGGGATAGAACTGAAGGCCGTTCCGGAAACAACGTCGGCTTGGCGAGCTCGCCGTAAGTTTCTATGGGCGGCGGCAGGACTTCTCGTCGCCCTTCTCGCGATGGCTCTTGGACCGAATATCATTCGGTTGTGGAATCAGATATCCAGCCGAGCAGGACCTGCGTCCATCGAGTCCATCGCGGTACTTCCTCTCCAGAATCTTTCCGGTGATCCCGAGCAGGAGTACTTTGCGGACGGGATGACTGAAGCTCTGATTACCGACCTGGCAAAGATCGGATCGTTGAAGGTGATCTCTCGATCTTCCACGATGAGATACAAAGGGACGGACAAGCCTTTGGCGGAGATCGCCGGAGAGCTGAATGTAGATGTTGTCGTGGAAGGCTCGGCCCTGCGCGTTGGAGACAGTGTGCGCATCATGGCGCAGCTCATAGATCCGCAGACCGAGCAAGCGTTGTGGGCGGAGAGCTACGAGCAGGACCTTGAAAACATACTTCTACTGTGGAGCGAGGTGACGCAGGCAATTGCCAGAGAGGTCCAGGTAGCACCGACACCTGAGGAGACGAAGCGTTTGGCGGGGGCCAGCCCGGTTGATCCTGAGGCTTACGAAGCATTTATGCGAGGGCAATACTTCCTGGACCAGGGCCCCATGGGGGCGGAAAAAGCCAACGCTCTGTTTCAGCTGGCAGTGGACGAAGACCCAAACTATGCTCAAGGCTTCGCCGCGTTGGCCTATTCCTACATACTGATGGGCAATTACCATGTGCGGCCGCCGAATGAGGTCTTTCCCCTCGCAAAGTCAACGGCGTTGAAGGCCCAAGAGATGGATGACGGATTGGCTGAAACCCAGAAGGCACTGGCTGTAGTGAAATGGTCTTACGAAAGAGACTGGCAAGGTGTTGACAAATCTCTTACACGAGCTCTCGAGCTCAATCCAAGCGATGCCATGGCTCACAACTGGTGCCCAGTATCTGTCGCTGATGGGACGACATGAGGAGGCAGTCGCGGCTATCAAAAGAGCTCAGGTAATTGACCCCGTATCATTGAGCGTCGGAGCGCACGTGGGACGAATTCTATACTTCGCGAGTAAATATGATGATGCGATACACGAGTTGCAGAGAGCTCTCGAGCTGAATCCGAATCAGCAACCTGCACGAACTTATCTAGGGTGGGCTTATCTGCAAAAAGGCATGTATAAAGAAGCCATCGAGCAGGCTACTAGAGCTATTGAATTGAGAGATAGTGGAGTGGTGAACTACACTCTCGCACAAGCCTATGCACTAGCAGGAAGAAGAGACGAGGCCCAAAAGCTGCTCGAAGAGTTAGTGGAGTTGTCCAGGACCGAGCGCCAGCCCGCCGCTGGCATAGCTCTTGTTTACACAGCACTCGGCGAAAGGGATGAAGCATTTGCGTGGCTGGACAGAGCCTACGATGCTTACGATAGTTGGCTCTTTCAGCTCCATGATCCCATATGGGACCCTTTGCGCTCCGACCCGCGATTCCAGGACTTGTTACGCCGGATGAACCTGCCGCAGTCAACCGAAGAGGACGGGTGATCACGTGTGAGATTGTCTTCTACTTCTTCTTTCTTCTCACCGGCGTGTTCTTTCGTGCTCCGAGCTGCCAAAGTGCACTGACCGGCATTGCAGCCAGTTTGTCTCCAAAGGGAATCATTTCGTTCCCCGCGTAAAGAACAATTCCGCGTAAAAATCGTTCTTCCACTGCGTCCAAGAAAAATCGCAGCCCTTTGAAGTCTTCCGCGGTCACGGTCGTGCTCGCTTTGACTTCCACTCCTACGAGGTTACCGGCGGCATCTTCGAGGATGATGTCCACTTCCTGCCCGGAATGCGTTCGAAAATGGAATAAGGAAGCTCGAACTTTGCTCCAGGTAGCCTGCTTCATGAGCTCCATGACGACGAAGTTCTCGAGCAGGGGACCCATCAGTTCCGGATTTTGCCGGAGTCGTTCCTCGTTCAAACCTAGAAGGTGACTCATGAGACCACTGTCGCACAGGAAGAGTTTTGGAGCCTTCACGAGACGCTTCGAAAGGTTTGCCGACCATGGAGGCAGATACTGAATGAGAAAAGTCATCTCGAGCAGCGCGAGGTAGCGGCCCAGCGTGGTATGGGGGATACCGATACTGCGTGAAACATCTGATATGTTGAGCAGGCCTGTCGCTCGGCCGGCCAGAAGCGCGAGGAGCCTCGGTACCATCGTGAGCCCTTCAATCTGCGAGAAATCCCGGACGTCTCTTTGAAGGATGGTGGTGATGTAGGCACCAAACCAAGCAGAGCGGCGCTCTGTATCCACGCGACTCACAACTTCGGGATAGCCTCCGCGAAGAATCCTTCTGAGAAGGACGGGGCGGCTTAGCGGTCTAGCAGACTGCAGAGACAGCCTGCCAGAAAAGACGGCGTCGATAAAAGCCTCTCGCGTTCCATCTAACTCGCCTTGGGAAAACGGCCACAGCGTCGCGATCTCCATACGGCCTGCCAGCGATTCGGATAGTGAGGGTATCAGAAAAACGTTCCCCGACCCCGTCAGGAAGAAGGAACCGGCGCGGCGATCGCGATCGACCTCGGATTTCATGGCAAGGAAGAGTTCAGGAGCCCGTTGGACCTCGTCTAGGATGACGGGTCGGTCCACTCCGGCCAAGAATCCGGCAGGATCGCTCCTGGCCGCTGCCAGTACTCCGGCGTCGTCCATACTGAGATAGCGGGCCTGATGGATGGTTTTCCCCATCCACCGAGCCAGCGTACTCTTACCGGTTTGCCGGGCTCCGTGAAGAAGGACGACCGGAGTGTCGGAAAGAGCCCTTTTCAACTCAGCTGTGAGATTTCTTTGGATCACGGTGTAATATTACCCACTATATGGTGAATTTTCAACCACCCAATTGTTCTCGTATGAAATACCATCTGGACCTTCGAGGGTAGCCGAAACAGATCGCGGAACTTGATTTCCAAAAATTGACTGTACTTCGCCGAGACACATTTGCGCCTGTGGTTTAACTGCCTTTCCTCGCTCCCATATATTGCCCAACAACGTCTTTGTCTTCGAGATTGGGGTAGGCGATGTCTCTCTCTCCTGGTCGCAGACTCGGACCTTACGAGATCCTCTCGCCCATAGGAGCTGGAGGGATGGGCGAGGTCCTAAAAGCGAATCCATCACCGATGCCACCGCCGAGGTCCTGCACAAGAAGTACAAGCCGTTCGGGGATACGCACTCCACCACGGGGACGCATTCGGATCTTCGCGGGTGGATTGGAGAACGGGAGGAGGAAACCGAGCTCGTCTATCTCAACGCGCGGTACCATGACCCCGAGATTGGGCGATTTATCTCACCTGATCCGTTTGCGGCGCTTGGGCAAGGTCTTAATCGGTTTTCTTACTCATTCAACAACCCCATCAATTTCAGTGACCCGAGCGGCCTGTTTACGGATGAGACCCCTGGCTATATGGATGGAAACGGTCTTGGAGGTGGCTCTATCAACTGTTCGTGGGGACCGAATGGGACACGGTGTGGCGGGCTCGATCCAATCAATATTTATCGAGCAATTCGGCACGGTTTGGACCACTTCTTCACTCCACCTGGACCAAGACCAGACGGTGTGCCTGCCGATCGCGCCGATTGCTCTATGGATGCAGGTGGTGATTGCGGTGCGGCGGTAGAGGAAGTCGACACTTCGACGGTTGCTACACCGAGCTCGACACAACCGGACACTTCTGATCCGCGTCCGATTCCTAACCGTCCTCATGTGGATCCACCCATCATTTCCGTTGACGATCTAAAACCAGGTGATGTGCTCAACACTGGTGAGGGCGGTTTGGCGCAAGTATTTCAACGATTTGGAGATGGATACGGGCACTCTGCATTGGTGTGGCGGCGGCGCGGCAAGCACGTGACAGTGCTGTCGTCAGATGAAGGCGGCATCTATGTTAAAGGTAATGAGTACGATTACGTCGGTGGACGATGGTGGGACGTATTCCGAGTTGATGGCGTCAATTCACAACTGCTCACCAAACACATCGCATCTCTACAACTAAATGGGGGTTTGCTGCAATATCTCGATGGCAATGGATGTTCTCAAGTCGTAGCTCGAGGACTCAATGCGAGCCTGAAACGTCCGGCAATAGAACCTGTCGCGTACGCATCGCCACGGAACCTAGGTATTGTTCTCGGACCACCAATAGGCCGAGTCTACCTACCGTTACTCAAGCCGCGGCGCCAGCAGAGGTAATCCAGAGGAGTTACTGATGACTACAGGGAGAAGAAAACGGGTCGCTTGTGCGTTCTTTCTTGGCTTAGTGGTGATTGGCTTCCACACTGGCTTCAATCAAGTGCCGGAAGAGGTTCCCAACTTCACAATATTCGAGATTCCTTTCCACGGTTCAGGAAGACTGATCACGACATGGAACGGGGCATCTGGCGATAGTCGAAGCAATAAACTGGTTTTGACGCTAAGGGGAAAGAGCCAAGAGGTTCCGGTAGATGCTCCTTGGCGCGCACGTTGGTTGACATCGGAGGAGATAATTGTCGAAGTTTGGCCACCACGGAAAGATAGCAATGGGATGCGCATACTAAAGATCAATCCCCGGGGAACAGTGCTTGAGATCTTGAGCGATGGAGAGGGCCTGGGGCGAGCATATCCGTCCCAGGACAGACGCTGGATTGCGTTGTCACATATTGAGGAGAACGGAAACGATGTTCTCAGTATCTACAGCATGGAAGATGGTTTCTCCCTTCACCAGGTTCATTCAGAAACTGCAAATCCTGGGACAATGGAAATCTACCCAGGCGTCTTTGGTGTGGCTTGGAGTCCCGACGCGACCCAAATCGCTATTGCTCAACTCACTCGGCGTAGAGGAATGGACAGACACTTGCCTCACCTCTACCTTCTCTCTCGAGAGCAGCCTTCGTTGACGCCGCTATCTGAAGGAAACGAAGTAGAGCCTGGTGGCGTCGTCCCACTGTTCTGGAACGAAGAGGGGATCTACGCGCGCAGCAGTCGTGGACTTCTAGCTTGCGATCCAAATGGAAAAGGCTGCACATTGGTCTATTCGCCGGGCAAGATGCGTTTTACTTTTGGGGGAACTTCTGTGGGCGAGGATAAGGCATTATTACTTGTTCAGGATCACAAGGCGGATCGCTTTGAAGCACGTGCTCGGGAGATTCACGAGGTGGATCTCACTACTGGCGAGGGTCGAGTCCTATTGCGTTTGCCCGAAGGGCATTTCATCACAGACATCGATTGGATCGAAGAGCCCGGCTATTGACGTGGTTAACAAGTGTTCGCTAGCTCGATGGATCAAGTCGTGCCGGAAGCTCTTTTCATCAATTCAACAGGAACAGTTGATCTGGAGTGTTATCAGGAACCCGGATCGTCGTTCGATATCAATTCCAAATGATAGAAGGCGGCCGCCAACTCGCGAGTGTCCTGCGAGACCGAGTGGTCCGAGGGACGCGCGGTATTCGCAAAGGCAAACTGCAGCACGTTGACACCCTGTCGCCAAAGGCTTCGATCTAGTTGCCACGTTTGCGTCGTCGACTCCACCAGTCCCCGTTCTCCCTGCCGCCGGCCATTTACGTGCAACCAAAGGATGTTGGGAACGGTACCGATTGAAGGGCTCAACTCGACTCGCAGAATGTACGCGCGCGGTTCCCTTAGTGGGATAAGTAGAGACGTCGGCCAGCGCTTTTTGCAAAGTGGGTGCGCCGATCGACAACGCGCGCGTGAGGCCACTAGACAAACCGTGCCGCCGCGGATTGTCAAATGAGGGGTCGACTCCATCTCGTGTGGGGAACACTCAACACACGTCATTACTGCCAGCAACAAAGTCGTCGCTTATGTTGTAAGTATGAAAGGTCAACCGCAACCAAAATCGTTTTCGATGATCTCAGATGACGAGCTGCTCCGCGGCTTGTCGAAACTCTTGCAGGAATCCCGGCGCGTCGAATCCGACCTTGTCGCACACATTGGCGAGGTCGAGCACCGTCGGCTCTTTGTTCGGTACGCTTCGTCGATGTTCGTCTATGTGACCGAATTCTTGCACTTCTCCGAGCACGAAGCCTATTTGCGCATCGGGGTGGCGCGGGCGGCTCGAAAGCACCCGATAGTGCTTGAGATACTGAGGGATGGACGTCTTCACTTGAGCGGCATTGCCAGGCTCGCACCGTTGCTTACCGAGGCCAACCGAGAATCGGTCTTGGCTCGAGCGTCAGGAATGTCCAAGCGAGAGATTGAGGAATTGGTGGCCGAGCTATCTCCAAAGGATGATGTCCCGGCGACGATACGAAAGCTCCCCGACTGCCAGGAAAAGACCAAGCCGAATCGTCTGCAGCAACTCGACTACGGAAAGGACGTGACGGAGCGATACATAATCATAAGTGGCTCAGGAGGTCGCGTGTCGGAGCCCTCGACAGCTTACGCCGTTGGTAGTCGAGGCACTAGATTGCCCCGAATGGCAACGGAGGTGCGATGGATTCCCGCGCCCTTACGCCGCTACGGATGAGACTGAATGGCGCTTTGAGAGCGCTACTTGTCCCCAAGCTCCTTGATCTTGAACCGTTCGATGGTTGCGGGGACATGTTCCCGCACCATGATGGCTTCTATCTCGGCGATGATATCCGGATGCTGGCCGGCTACGTCGTGTTCTTCGCGAGGGTCGTCTTCGAGATGGTAGAGCTCGATGGTCATGTTCCCTTCAAAGATGTTCTTGCGGATCCCCTTCCATGGGCCGATGCGCACCGCTTGTTGCCCCTCGTAGGCCGGAAACTCCCAGTAAAGAAACTCGTGCTGTTTTTGGGAAGCCGAGTCTCCGCGTAGTGCAGGAGCGAAGCTGATTCCGTCGATATCGTCGGGAACGGGAGCTCCTGCCATTTCAGCAAGCGTAGGTAGGACGTCCCAAAACGCCGAAATGTGCCCGGTTGAAGATCCAGGCTCGATATGGCCGGGCCAGTTGGCGATCATCGGTACCCGCACACCCCCCTCGTGGAGGAATCCTTTCCCCCAACCGTACTCCGTTTTGAAGGGCCGGGCGCTATCGAAAAAGACGGTGTCGGCGCCGCCGGTGTACGTGGGGCCGTTGTCGCTGGAAAAAAGGATGAGTGTCCTGTCCCTGATGCCGAGCTCTTCCAGCTTCTCGACCAGCTCACCGACTTTCTCATCGAGATAGGAAATCTGCGCAGCGTAAGTCGCTCTCGGCGCAAGCGCAGGAAAATACCCCTTGTCGCCGACGTATGGAGATTCTGGACCTAGCTTTTCTCGATAGTAATCGACCCATTTTCGAGGTGCTTGAAGGGGAAGGTGCGGTATGGGCGTCGCGTAGTAAAGAAAGAACGGCTGGTCTTTGTTGTCTTGGATGAACTGTAGCGCTTCGGTTTGCATCAGGTCCGGTGCATATTGGGCCAAGCTGAATCGGGCGTAGCTGGCGGGATCTTCCGGGTCGGCTCCTTCCTCTAGCGCGGTACGGGGAGGCACGATTCTCGTTCTCCAACCACACCTTCTCGCGGTTCTTCCAAAGGTGCCTGGGAAAGTAGGTGTGAGCTTGCCGCTGGCAGTTGTAACCGTAGAACAGATTGAACCCTTGCTCGTTGGGAATCCCTTCCGTCAAAGGTGCACCTAGACCCCATTTGCCGACAATGGCGGTCTGGTAACCGACTCCCTGCAAGACTCGACCGAGGGTCTCGGTTCCCCTCTGCAAGGGACGCTGACCCTCCAGGTTCGGGTCCTCTACTGCTTTGGCAAAATCCCAAACATCGCCCCTTTCCGCCCACTCGTCGTTGCCCCGAATGTGAGCATGGCCGGTATGCTTCCCGGTCATCAGCACACACCGGGAGGGAGCACAGACCGGAGATCCCGAATAGTGCTGGGTGAAGCGCATACCGCTCTCGGCCAATGCATCGATGTGCGGCGTCTCGATGAGTGTTTGACCATGGATACCGATCTCGCCGTAACCCAAATCGTCGGCAAGGATGTAGATAATATTCGGTGGCCGTTGCGACACGTTTGTCTCGGAAAGCTTCGGCCCATCGCAGGACAAGAGGGCGCAAGCCGTTAATAGCCCGATGGGGAACGAGTATCGAAAGAGAGGAAGAGGGTGCAAGCGCAACATATCAAGAGCCTTTCTGGTGCATTGAACCGGCCAACTCGTCTCAACAGGGACATCTTCTACCATCATCCGAGTTCCATGTGTAGCTGTAATCGGAGGGAGTCTTGGTGGGAGCACGGGAGCGTTGACGAGCGATGGGGCCTATGCTAACTTTCATTCTGTAGAGTGTAGTTCTTCTCTACCTGATTCAACATTGAACCACGGGGAGGAAGCTCACCCTGTGGTTTTTTTTGTTGTCGCTGGTGCGAGGTCTACACCTAACCCCAATCTTGGTGGGGTCAATCTTAAGAGAAAGGAGGTAGCCCCGTATGAGCAAAGGTACAGTCAAGTGGTTCAGTGACAGCAAAGGGTATGGTTTCATCCAAACCGAAGAAGGCTCAGACGTGTTTGTGCACCACACGGCTATCGACGGCTCCGGCTTCCGTTCCCTCAAGGAAGGGCAAGAAGTCGAGTTCGACATCACCGACGGACAAAAAGGCCCCCAGGCTACTAACGTAAAAGTTCTGTAACCGTTCAACCGGCCATCCGGCCTCGCCACCTCCATGGGTAGCGAGGCCTTTTCTTTTTCCTATTTGATGTAGCCGAGGGATCTCAACTCTTCGAGGGTTCTTTGCTCGATCTCGGCGTCCCTCACCTTCTTGATCGTCTCCATCGTCTTCTGGGTGTAGGCGGCGTATCGTATCTCTCTATCGATACTCAGAGCTGCTGTGAGCGGCTTCCCGTCCATATCCTGACCTACCGGTAGATCGAAAAGGTGGAGTATCGTCGGCGCGATATCATAGACGTTAGCGGACACCCTCGCTCCTGTCTTTATCCCGGGCCCCTTTGCCAGAAACACGCCGTCGGGAGCCGGGAGGTCGTCAGGGAGGTGATAGTGATCGTATCCTCCCCGGTGCAGACTGAAACCATGGTCCGAGACGACAAAGAACGTCGCGTCTTTGTAAGGACCCTCGGTCATGAACCACTCGATGATCCGTTCCATGTACCGATAGAACGGCTCGAGCACTCGAGACGCCGAATCGAAGAATGCCTTCCTGTCCGCTTCGGTAAGATCGTTTTCCTTCAAACGGGCGAAAAGCTCTTCGACCTCCTTGGGCTCCATCATCTCGAGAACAAAGTGCTGAACGATATCGGGAAGGCGGAAATAAGCTGCAAAAAAATCAAATTCCTCGGTCTGATAGAGTCGTTGTGACACGTTCTCGATGAGCGCTTCCTGCAGTATGTAGATCCAATAGTCCTTCAAAACAGCGATGTCCCGATGAGTCTTCCCCTCGTGGATCTCTTCATAAGCGCTCGGAACGTCCGGAAGGTTGTTCTTTTTACGAATCGCCTCGTAATCTTCATCGATGAGAGCTATCAACTCGTCGAAGTGCTCCTCGGGATAGACCGAGTCCCTGAGCCGTTCCCTTCGTCCACCCTGGAGCAACATTGCCTTCCTGAAACGATTGGACACCATCACGCCACTAATCTTGTCCGGTGGGTAGGTCACGAACCAGTTGACCACAACGGAACGTCGATGAAATGAATCTAGAATCTCCCAAATGGATGGCACGCGCTTTTCGGAGTTGCTGTAGGGGACCTGGATCTGGTTTTCCTCGAGGAAGACGAAATCGAGGATGCCGTGCTTGAGCATGGTCTTTCCGGTGGCAATGCTCGTCCAGATCACGGGAGACTTGGTGGGCTTGAAGGTCGTGAGAGGGCCCCAGGCACTCTCGCCTTTCAATCGTTTCAAAAACGGGAGCTTACCTTTTTCGATGAGGGGGTCGATGGTCTCCCAACTGGCTCCATCGAAGCCGAGAACAACAACCTTGGTTTTGGGTCCGTCGCTACGACACGAAAGGGTGAATAGCAGCGCCCAGAGGAACAGCGCGCAAAATCGTCGTGTCAACATGAGTCCATAATAGGGAGAAGCCACTCAACGGTCAACGGAGCCAAGAACCCGACCAAGAGATTCAAAGGGTTCATCGCTGGTTGGCCTTTAGGATCTTTTTCCTGAGCCTGATGGATTTCGGAGTGACTTCGACGGCCTCATCTTCGCGGATGAACTCGATGGCCTGTTCGAGGTTCAAAGCCCGCGGAGGCACGAGCCTTATCGCTTCGTCAGCGGCCGCGGCTCGGATGTTGGTTTGTTTCTTCTCCTTTACGATATTCACGTTGAGATCCGCGTCACGGGAGTTTTCGCCTACGATCATTCCCTCGTAGACCTCGGTGCCCGGAGTCACGAACATCTCTCCCCGCTCCTGGAGATTGAATAGAGCGTAAGCCGTCACTTTCCCTGAACGGTCCGCCACCAGCGAGCCCGTAGGACGTTCGGGGATGTCCCCCTGCCAATCGATATAGCCCTTGAACAGCGCATTCATGATGGCCGTACCCTTGGTGTCGATCATCAGCTCGCTCCGTAATCCGATAAGCCCTCTGGAGGGCACATCGAACGCCAGCCTCACGCGGCCCGAACCATGGTTGACCATCTTGGTCATCGTGCCCTTTCGATTGCCGAGTTTCTCCATGACCTCACCGATGAACTCCTCGGGACAGTCGACGGTCAGGTGCTCGAGCGGCTCCTGGAGCTTCCCTTTTCTTTCACGGGTGAGGATCTCGGGTTTGCCGACCGTCAGCTCGTAGCTTTCCCTTCGCATCATCTCGACGAGGATCGCCAGTTGGAGCTCTCCACGACCCATCACTTTGAAGGTATCGGCATTTTGAGTCTCCTCTACTTTGACCGAGACGTTGGTTAGCAGCTCTCTAAAGAGACGGTCGCGGAGGTTGCGAGACGTGACATAAGTCCCTTCTCTTCCGGCAAATGGTGAAGTATTGACGCCAAAGTTCATCGCGATGGTGGGCTCGTCAATTGGGATCGACGGCATCGGCTTGGGTGTTATCGGATCGGTGACGGTCTCACCGATACTGATCCCTTCGACCCCGGCAATAGCAACGATGTCACCAGGACCGACTCGATCAACTTCCGCGCGATCGAGCCCCTCGAACATATAGAGTTTGGTGATACGGGTCTTTTGGGTTTCGCCATTCAACTTGCTGATACCGACCTCGTCATTGAGGTTCAGTTGCCCGGCGAATACCCGGCCAATAGCGATGCGACCCAGGTAGTCGTTGTAGTCCAGGTTGGCCACTTGAATGCGTAGCAAATCCTCCGGGTCGCCCTGGGGCGGCGGTATGTAGTCGACGATGGTTTCAAACAGCGGTATGAGGCTGCGCGATTCGTCTTCCATGTCCCGCTTGGCAATGCCGGCGCGAGCGTTGGCGTAGAGAATCGGAAAATCCAGTTGCTCCTCGGCGGCGTCGAGGTCGATAAAGAGATCGAAAACCTCATTGATGACTTCCTGAACCCTTGCGTCGGAACGGTCAATCTTGTTGATAACCAAAATGGGCGGTAGCTTAGCCTCGAGCGCTTTGGTCAGGACGTAGCGAGTTTGGGGCAGCGGACCTTCACTGGCGTCCACCAGCAACATCACACCGTCGACCAGCTTCAACGCCCGTTCGACCTCCCCGCCGAAGTCGGCGTGTCCGGGTGTATCCACGATGTTGATCCTGACGCCCTGATAACGCACGCCCGTCAATTTGGAAATGATAGTGATACCGCGCTCGCGCTCGAGGTCGATGGAGTCCATCACCCGCTCGGCGACCTTCTGGTATTCCCCAAAAACACCGCTCTGGTGGAGCATGGCGTCCACGAGGGTCGTCTTCCCGTGATCGACATGGGCGATGATGGCGATGTTGCGAATTGACTCTCGTATGCTCGTATTCATATGCGCTCAAGTATACGCCTTTTTATTCAGGTCGCCGCCCGATCCCGGTCCAAGTCTCGAGAGCGAACAGCGAATGAGCTCCAGCACAGTATAGATAATGGACTTGCGAATCAGGTGCCGACACACTAATATCACTTCCTTTGAGCCGGCAAGTAACTTGCTCGAACCGCCGAATGTGCGACTCGTTTCGATCCAAGCCCTGGATCGAGCCGCGCGGCGGCCGTTCCGGACAGGTGAAAGGAGTGCAATTCACCATTTATTAGATGAGTAGCAGCTTCGAGAACTTTCGGGCCAATGGGTCCGCGACCGTTACTCGAGTTGAGCCCCATCGCGACGACTAGCCAACATGATGCACGCTCCTGAGAACTTGCTTCCCCTCATCGTATTCATTCCCTTCGCGGCCGCCGCTCTCGCGATGGCACTCGGGCGCGTCGTGGGCGCGCGCATCGGCATGCTCATGCCTTTGTCGGCCATCCCGTCCTTCTTCGCCAGCTTGTGGCTCTTCATTCAGGGACGAGGTCACGAAGAGGTCATCGTTTATTCAGCCAGTTGGATTGAAGCGCTCAACATCAACTTTCGCTTTCAAGGGGATTCTTTCGGACTGTTTTTCGCTCTCATCGTCTCGGGCATCGGGACTTGCGTCGGCATCTACTCCATCGCCTATATCCCCAAACTCGACAACGCCCGCATCGGCCGATACTACGCCGCGCTGATCGGTTTCATGGCCGCCATGTTGGGAGTGTCCCTGGCCGACGATCTCATTCTCCTTTTCATTTTTTGGGAGATCACCAGCATCACCTCCTTCATCCTCATTGGCTTTTGGTATGAGGAGGACAATGGTCGCAAGGGGGCCAATACAGCACTTCAGGTGACCGTGGCCGGCGGGCTGGCCATGATGGTGGGCTTCATCCTCGTGGGGACGATCACCGGGACGTTTACCATCAGCGAGCTAGCGGGTAACGCGGCATTGGCCAGCTCACCCTACATCGGCGTGGCACTGCTTCTTATACTGGGAGGCACATTTACCAAGAGCGCTCAGTGGCCCTTTCATTTTTGGCTACCCAATGCCATGGTGGCGCCGACGCCGGTGTCGACCTATCTGCACTCAGCAACGATGGTCAAGGCGGGCGTGTTCCTCATGGGGCGGATGCTGCCTATCTTCGGCGAAGTACCCACATGGGCACCTTTGCTGACGACGGTGGGTCTCATCACATTCTCCCTCACGGCCTATCAAGCCTTGAAGGAGACCGACCTGAAGGCGATCTTGGCCCGCACCACTCTATCGACTCTCGGTTTGGTCACGATGCTCTACGGCTTGAAGGCTGCCGATCAAGATGCCTTACAACTGTTCAACCACGCCGCCTACAAGGCAACACTCTTCCTCGTCGCCGGTATCGTGGAGCATGCCACCCATACGCGTGACATCCGTTTGCTCGGGGGTCTGCGAAAGGCCATGCCCATTACCTTCATCTTGTGCTGCTTGGGCGCTCTTTCCATGGCCGGATTGCCTCCGTTCTTCGGTTTTCTCGCCAAGGAGTCGCTCTACGCTGGCCTCCTCGAGAACGAGGTCCTGCACCACGCGCCGTTCGTTAAGTGGCTCGTCATCGCGGTCGCGGTGGCGACGAACGCTTTCATTTTCGCGGTAAGCTGGAAGCTCATCCTCGGCATCTTCGGTGGCAAGAGCAGGAGCCACCACACGGAGCACGCTCACGATGCCACGCCGGGGTTGTGGATCCCGACAGCCATCATCGCCTCGTTCGCACTACTGATGGGGCTGGTAGGTGGCTTTGGACACATCACCGAATCTCTCGTGAATGGTTTTTCTTCCGACGCCCACGCCCACTTGCACGTCAGCATGATCCCCTCTCACCTCGGGCCGGTGATCTTGTCTCTCATCACTATTGCTCTCGGCACCGGGCTCTACCGATGGCGAGAGAATATCAACCAAATCCAAGAGAGGCTCGACGTTTTCCCCTATCACCAAAATCTCTGGGACGCCGTCATCGATGGAGTCACAAAGGCCGCCGTTGGCTTCAGTACCCGATGGCAAAACGGCTCACTACGCTGGTACTTGTCGATGATTCTCGTTTTTGCTGTGGGTTTGGGCTCCTATGTGCTTTGGAGGGACGCGCTGGGGCTGGACTCGATCGCCATCAACTTCTCCAACCTGGAGTGGCACGCTGTCGCCCTCTGCTTGTTGCTGGCCGTAGCCGCCCTGATGGTGGTCATGGCGCGAACGCGTATAGGTGCTGCCATCGCACTCACCGCCACCGGCTTCCTCACGGCGCTGCTTTTCGTCACCTACCATTCGCCCGACATCCTTCTGACCCAAATTCTCATCGAGACGGTCTCGACCATTTTCATCTTGCTCATCATCTACTTCATGCCTCCATTCAGGCCGGATCGGTCGCCCGCCATCAAAAAGGTCGTCAACCTAGGCATCGCTCTAGCTGTAGGCGCCTTCATGTTTACTTACACGCTCTTGACCACGAGCCCGCAGTTCAAGGAGATGGACAATCTGGCGGGTGAGTATTTGGCCAGGGCACTGGACTCGGCGGGCGGCGCTAACGCTGTCAATGTCATCATCGTTGATTTCCGAGCCATCGACACCACGGGCGAGATCACGGTTTTGGTGCTCGTCGGCCTGTGCGTGTTTTCTCTCCTGCGGAGCCGAAGAAACAAGGGGAAGGCGGCATGAAGACCGAAACCTCTCCTGTCCTCCGGACCGTGGCGCGTATGGCGGTGCCCCTGACGGTGCTCGTGTCCGTTGTCATTTTCTTTCAGGGCCACAACATGCCGGGCGGCGGCTTCATTGCGGGCGTCCTCGTCGCCGCAGCCGGGGCCATGTATTTGCTCGCCTTCGGTGTCGAGCCGGCCAAGCGCTTGGATTGGTGGAAAATCTCGGTGTTTGGGCTTTTTATATCGCTCACAACGGGAACGGTTCCTCTGTTCTTAGGACGGCCGTTCATGCAGCATTCGATTTGGAATTTTCACCTTCCGGTGATCGGCAACTTCCATTTGCCGACGGCTACGTTCTTCGACCTAGGCGTCTACCTCATCGTTTTCGGCACATTGATGACCATCTTTGTCGAACTGGCACAGGAGAGGGGGAAGTAGTGGAGCTTGCCATGGCCGGCGTCATCGGCGTTCTCTTCACCTGTGGAACGTACTTGATCTTGAAACCCAATCTCATTCGGTTGGTCATGGGTTTCGGCATCTACTCCAACGCCGTCAACCTGCTGCTCATCACCACGGGCGGCTACACCCACACTAAAGACGCACCTTTCGTCGAGGAGGCAGATGTCTATTCCTCACTGACGGAGCAGCTCGAGATCCCGGCTCTCGCGGGCAAGCTCATGGACCCGCTACCTCCGGACATCATTCTGACCGCCATCGTCATCAGTTTCGCCGTAGGGGCGTTGCTTCTCACGATTTGCTATCGCGTCTATCTGGACCACGGGACCGACAATCCCGACAAGCTGCCTGTGGCGGACCTAGAGGGTAATGTCCCGGGCGACGACGAAATACATGGGAAGAAGAAAGCCTCGGCCGACAAGTCATGAATAGTCTCATCGTTCCCATTCTCGTACCGTTCTTCACCGCGTTGGTGTTGACGCTCCTGCAAGGAAAGCGAACGGCCCAAAAAGTGGTGAGCTTCGTCTCCGCTTTCGGCCTGACCATCTATGTGTTCTGGTTGATGCTCTACGTCGACGCCCATGGCATTCAAGCCGTGGTGATGGGCGGCTGGGCGGCACCCTGGGGCATTCCCTTCGTGGCCGACCGCCTCGCATGCATCATGCTCTGTCTCTCGATGAGCGTGGGAACCGTAGCGCTGGTTTTTACTTTCTCCACCGTGACCGACACCCAGCAGAAGCACTTCTTCTATCCTTTCCTCCAGGTCGTATTGTTGGGAGTCAACTGGGCTTTTCTCTCCGGTGATCTCTTCAATCTCTTCGTCGCCTACGAAGTGATGCTTCTCGGCTCATACGGAATGATGATGGTGGGCGCGAGCAAGCCGCAGCTTCGGGAAACGCTCAAGTACATCGCCATCAACAGCGTGGGCTCGACACTCTTCGTGAGTGCTTGCGGATTCATTTACGCCACCGTCGGCACGCTCAACATGGCCGACCTGACGGCACGCACTGCGGAATTGAGCGGCCCGCAAGCCAGCATGGTGACAGCCGCGACGATGGTTTTGCTCGTGGTCTTTGCCGTGAAGGCCGCGGCCTTCCCGTTGTTCTTTTGGCTCCCCGATGCCTACCCGATCGTACCGCCCGGCATGAACGGCTATTACGCGGGCCTTCTGACCAAGGTCGGTGTCTATTCGTTGCTACGCATGTTCGTCATGGTCTTCAATCAGCCCGGCGCCGCCTTCGCCTTGGACGTCATTCTGGTCCTGAGCGGCTTTACGATGTTGCTTGGCGTCATGGGCGCTATGTGCCAATGGGAGATCCGTCGCATCCTGTCGTGGCACATCATCTCCCAGGTGGGCTACATGCTGATGGGGATTGGCATGGCGGGTATCGTCATTGCGGGGAACCCCGACTTGACCGAGGCCGTCAAGATGATGGCCATCTCGGGCACCATCTTCTATATCGTGCACCACATCATCGTCAAAAGCTGCCTGTTCCTCTGCGGTGGCATTGCGGAGCGGGTCACGGGCACTCAAAAGCTCAAGGAGATGGGTGGCGCCATCGACCTTGCACCTGGAGTGGCCGGCTTGTTCCTCGTGGCGGCTTTTTCACTGGCAGGCATGCCGCCCTTCTCGGGATTCTTGGCCAAGTTCGTTTTGATACGTGCCGGGCTGAGCGGCGGGGCCTACTTCATCGTTTTCATCTCGATCGTGACCAGCTTCCTAACCCTCTACTCGATGAGCAAGATCTGGTCCTACGCTTTTTGGCGCAAAAAGTGCCGAGAGAAGGCCGGCCCCAACTACCGAGCGATGATGTTACCCACATCGGTTCTCGTGTTGTTTACGATCGTTCTCGGCATGTGGGCACAGCCTTTCGTAAGCCTAGGCAACCGCGCCGCCCACGAGTTGATGTATCCCATGGAGGAAAACGGATACGTCCCCACGGTCATGAGTATCGAAGCGGCCCCGCGGGACTTGGAACACAAGGACACTCACGCCAGGCACTCGGACATTCGGGAGCCCTCAGGTGATGCCACTTCACAACGAATCGAGGTGGGTCAGTGAGGCGACTCTATTTCGCGCTCCGATACATCTTGATCTTCGCCAAAGAGCTGACGATTGCCAACTATCAGGTTGCCAAATTGGTGCTCACACCGAAGCTCAAGATTCGACCGGGATTCGTCGCTGTCCCCATGGAGGCGGACACGGACTTCGAAGTGACCTGCCTGGCCAACTCCATTACCTTGACGCCGGGGACCATCACCGTTCACTTGCCGGCGGAACGGCACGTCATCGTCATCCATGCGCTGGATGTGACGGACGATCCTCAAACGGTGCGTGATTCGGTCAAGAATGCGCTCGAAGCCAATATCCTCAAGTTCACACGAGTGGGAGGTGAGAAGTGAACGAGCTCCTCACCTGGACTTCCACCATTTGTTTGTTGGCGCTGTTCTTCTCGGCGGCGCTTTGTTTGTACCGCATGATCATCGGCCCCAAGGCGGCGGATCGAGCGGTTGCGCTCGACACCTTGTCGACGGTCTTCATCGGGATCATCTGTGTGATCTCTATCGAGTGGTTTCTGATGGGCTACCACGGCGCGGTGGTCTACTACGATGCGGTGTGGATACTGACGTTGGTCGGCTTCATCGGATCGGCCGCCATCGCCAAATATCTCCATCGAGGACGGTTGTTCTAATGACGACGTTCGCGGGAGTCCTCATTGCAGCCACGATGATCTTGGGCACCTTCCTCGTGCTGGTGGCGTCCGTAGGTCTCGTCCGCTTCCCCGACGTTTTTTGCAGGATGCACGCCGCCGGGAAAGCCGGCACCATGGGTATCTCCCTCATCATCGTTTCTTCGGTGATTTGCTTCGCCGGCGTAGACAACTCTATTTTGGTCCGAGGACTGCTGGCTATCTTCTTCCAATTCCTCACCACACCCACAGCCACCCACCTGCTGGCTCGCTCGAGCTATATCAGAAACTACTCCTTGACGGATCGAACGGTCGTGGACGAGCTACAAGCAATGATCCCCTCCACACCGGACGAGACCTACGTCGAAGAATAGCGCGACGCGTTACCGAGGCTAGGCCAACGCGGAAGCCCCGGAGCAGGGCTGGAGCGATGCTGATCGAACAGCCAACGCCTTCCCACGCCTTCCCTAATTGCGTTGACAAAACGTTGACAATAATGTATCATTGCCAGAGTCATATTGGAGAAATAGCAAATGAAATTTGTGTCCATCCGCGATTTTCGGAACCAAACCGCAAGAATCAGGGAAGAGCTTGCTGTGGAACACGAAATTGTGGTCACAGCAAATGGCAAACCCATGGCCATCCTTGCCCATGTGGACGAAGAGAGCTTCGAGAAGCGCTTGGAGGCACTGCGGCGGGAACGCGTACAGCGAATGCTCGATCGAATCCGTAAGAAATCAGAGGCGGCCGGTCTGGACCAGATGAGTATGAAGGAGATTGATGCGGAAATCTCCAAAGCCCGCCGGGAACGCCATGCAAGATGAGAGGCGTGATTGACACAAACGTTCTCGTGGCAGGCATGCTGACGCGCGACGGCACTTGCGGACGGGTCATCCAACTCGCATATCACAAATTGATATCTTGGCAGATTGACCGCCGAATTCTGGACGAATACCAGGAGATATTACTTCGTCCGAAGTTTCGCATGGTGCCAGAAGACGTGTTCGAAACCGTTGACATGATTGTGGCCTGTGCGGAATTCGTAACCGCCTTGCCGTTGGATGTCACTCTCCCCGACGACTCCGATCTACCGTTCCTCGAAGTTGCTTACACGTCTGAAGCTGTTCTCGTGACTGGCAACACACGACATTTCCCAAAGCGTCTCTGCAAAGGGGTCCCCATCCTCACCCCCCGGCAGTTCCTCGAGTCAATCGCACAAGAATAGCGTTACCCTGCCGAGTTCTTCCCACACGTGACCCACAGTGAACAGCATCCGCACGGCCAAAACAGGCGACGTCCACCGCATCAGGAACTAACTTCGTGCGGATGCCCCGTGCCCGTGCCCGATCCGTTAACGCTTGCCCCTGCCATAGGTAAGTTAATTGGAAGTTGCCAGTAACCAGTTCGGTCAGCCAAAGGCGCAAATCCAGTCCAAATAGAGTCTTTTCGAATTCTTGAGTTCTCGAGTTCTCGAGTACTCGAGTTCTTCACCGGGAACTCAGTCCCGGCTGCCTCACTGCCGGCATGCCCGTTCCCGTGGGAAGTTAGTTGGAAGGGGGCAGACCCTCGAGCTCGCTCAAAACGGTTTCGCCCAAGCATAGTGTGACTGACGGTCGAGGATTGCAAAATATATCAACATTTGATATATCCGACTTCGATAGTTTAATGCGAGGTGCATCAATGGGTACAGAGAAGAGAGAAAGCGTCCTGACGCCGGCGATGTTTCATATTCTCCTGGCGTTGGCCGATGAGAACCGCCACGGTCTGGGCATCGTGCGGGAGGTGGAGCGGCGCACGCAGGGAGGAGTCCGCCTCGGACCCGGGACGCTATACGGATCGATCAAGAAGCTGCTTGGTCTGGGATACATCGAGGAGCCTGGGAGACGGCCCCGCCCCGAAGATGACGACCCGAGGAGGCGCTACTATCGTATTTCGCCGAGCGGTCGCCGGGTCCTGGAAGCAGAGGCGGTGCTCATGGACCGGTTGGTTCGGGTCGCCCGCGAAAAATCCGTTCTAAAGGGGTCGGTCACGCCATGAGGGCATACCCTTTTTCGGAACGCATCTACAAGATTCTGCTCCAGCTCTACCCGCCCGAGTTCAGGCGAGAGTACGCTGCGGCGATGGTCGAGGTCTTCCGGGACCGTTGGAACATCGAGCGTACAAGGCGACTTCGCTGGGTCGGTTTCTGGGTTTGGTCATTCACGCTTCGTGATCTGGCATCATCCGCTTTCGGGCAGTGGGTGTTTCAATGGCGCACATCGCTCGAACGACCTCGAGGCCAACGGACGCCCCATCCACAACGAAGGGTGAACGTCATGTCTGACACTTCGCACGATGTGCGATATGCGCTGCGGGGCTTCGTTCGGGAGCCCGGTTTTACAGTCTTGGCGGTTCTGACGGCAGCGGTGGGGATCGGAGCCAACGCCGCCATGTTCAGCGTGGTGAACAGCGTCGTCCTGCGTCCGTTACCCTACAATGAGCCGCACCGGCTGGTTTACCTTTGGGAGACCTGGTCGGATGGTGGAACAGGACCTCTTTCATACCCCAATGTCGTGGACTGGCGCGAGCAAAACCAGGTACTCGAGCACCTCGTTGCCTTCGAGCGAACGAGCGCCAACCTGCAGGATGCGGACACCCCGCTGCGTGTGCGATCGGTGAACGCGGAGGCGGATCTTTTCGACATGCTTGGGGTGGAACCACTCATGGGCCGCACCTTCCTTCCAGGTGAGGACCAGCCGGGCGAGCCCCCCGTCGTCGTGTTGAGTGAAGCGCTGTGGGAGAGGAGATTTGGAGCGAATCCCGATCTCCTGGGCCGGACCGTCCCGATCAATGGCCAATCTCACACCGTCATCGGAATCATGCCGGCTGATTTCCGTTTTCCCGCCGGCGCTGCGGGCGCGGATCTCTGGTTGCCGCTTCGGCTGCCTCTGAATCAAGCCTACAATCGCGCGTCGCACTTTCTCGGTGTGGTCGCCCGGCTGGCGCCAGGCGTCGACCTCGATACGGCTCAGTCCCAGATGAGCGAAATCGCACACCGGTTGGCGAAGCAATACCCCGAGGAGCAAGGGGGCGGAGGTGCGTGGGTGCGACCGCTTCGCGATGAGGTGGTAGGAAGGATTAAACCTCTCCTTTTCGTGCTGTTTGGCGCCGTGGGATTCGTACTGCTGATCGCCTGCGCGAATCTGGGTAACATGCTGTTGGCCCGCGCGGCGGATCGTAGCCACGAAGTGGCCGTCCGTTCGGCCCTCGGTGCCGGAAGGAGTCGGCTGGTTCGTCAGTTCCTCACTGAGTCCGTCCTGTTGTCCTGTGCAGGTGGTTTGGTCGGAATTCTGCTGGCCCATTGGGGAGTCGATATTCTCGTAGCCCTTGGGGGCGCCCAAATCCCGCGCTCGTCCGAGATCCAGATCGACGGCGGTGTACTGCTATTCTTGTTGATGGTGGCGTCGCTGGCGGGTGTCGGATTCGGTCTAGCGCCCGCCCTTCTAGCCTCCAAGACCGATTCGCGGAGTGGTCTGGGAACCGGGAGCGGACGCGTTCGGGACAGCAGGCAACGCAGGAGAGTCCGAAACCTGCTCGTCGTCGCCGAATTCGCTTTGGCCTTCGTTCTTCTGATGGGTGCGGGACTGCTCATCCAAACGTTGGTGCATTTGCAGAGCGCGGATCCCGGTATGGTGACCGAGAACGTTCTCACCATGCGAGTGTCGCTGCCCGGCCGACAAGTATCCTGGCGCAACGGCCGCGGATTTCTATAGAGAGGTTATTGAACGTGCGGAGACCGTGCCGGGGGTGAGTAGTGTGGGCGTCACCCCTGTGGTGCCGCTCCAAGGTGGTTACGGCATAAGCGGTCGATTCGCCATACAGGGGCAGCCGTGGGGTGCACCGGGCACCGAACCGCACGCGGAGTGGCGCGGCGTGAGCCCCGGATACTTTAGCTCGTTGGGAATCCCGATGGTGAGAGGGCGGAGCTTCTCAAAGCGCGACGACGCGAAGGCGCAGCCCGTCGTGATCATCAACGAAGCTCTGGCCAGACGCTACTACCCGGATGAGGATCCCATTGGAAAACTCATTCAAACTCCCACGGCCCCCGAGCTGTCAGAGGACTTCCCGGGGCCTGACTTGGCAATCCAGCAGGTCGACTTTGTTTCTTGACAAAGACGGTCCGTCGCACTAGCCGCGCCAATTCCGACCGACATCGTGTTCCCAAGCTTCCTGCAGGAATGAGTGAATCCCATCTCATACCCTCGAAGGAGTCCGAGTGCGGACGATTCCCGAGCCTCGAACACATGGGGTGAGATTCGGCGCCCATTAGACGAGCCCTGACTGGGTCCGAGGGTTTCTTCCCTCTCGAGCCGTCTCAAGAATGCTATGATGCTCGGAAAAGGCGTCGGAATGCCGATTCGAGTCGAATGCTACGCGGGTAATCGGGGCGAGGAAACGCCTCGGCGATTCGAGATTGGAGACCTACGCGTGGAAGTAGTCGAAATCGTGGACCGCTGGCTCGAGCCCGATTATCGTTACTTCAGGGTGAAGGGAGGAAACGGTAAGATCTTCCTTCTCCGCTACAACACGACCCGTGAATCCTGGGAACTGACGGCAAGTAAAAGCAGTTACTATCGGTAACTTTCAATCCCGCTTTGCAGCCTCGCGGCTTTGCGTTTACTCAAGGCTGGAGTGTTGGGCATGTCCGCCCTGAGCCTGGCATCGACTTCCGTCCTTGCCGGAGCTGATTCGAAGGATTAGAGCTACCGGAAGTTTGATGAGTACCCTGCGTGTTACAGAAACAGCTCGGGACCGACTTTGAAGTAAGCACAGAGCGTACGGATGTGATTCTTGCTGAGCTCTCGCTCACCACGGAGGATTTTTCCACCTAGTTGCGCTTGGCCCAAGATTCTTCCGAGATCTCGACCAGAAAGTCCGTGTTGTTCCAAAAGGAAATTCAAGACTTCAGTCGGACTTACGCTCTCAACATCAATTTTGTGATGTTTGTCTTCGTAGGCCTCAACTAATATCGTGAGCGTCTCGAGAAATCTTTCTTGATCTTTCGTACGTTTGTCCAGTACGGCCAATTCATCAACCCACTTCATCGTTTGCCGATACGTCCGATCGCTATCAATGGCCAGAGGGGCGAACAAGCTTGTTAACTCGCCGAGTTTTTTCGGTAGCTCCGTCGCTTTCTCGGCAGTCGTTGTACTCACAACTCCTCCTTCCATTTACCTCGGTTGTATTCTCTGTGAGTCAGCACACGAAGTAAGTAGACGGTTTCCCGGTCGAAATGAATCGCCGTAATCAATCTGTACTTGTTACCACCTATGTTGAAAACAACAGCGGTTCGGCCACTGCCGACTCTGACGATATCTGCATGCCCGAACGTGCTACGAGTATCACCGAGGTTTCGCCATTTGGCCGCCTTCGTCACCTTGTACCAGAACATCAAAGGCCCCCGAGCTTTCGGGTCACGAGTCCAGAAGCCCGAAAGACGACGTCGGCTTATGACTCGCAAGATGAGTACATTATGTACTCTTGCGGGTCAAAATGTCAAACGATGAGATCGGGTTCGCCATGGACTCCACCTCGGGCATGGTTCCTTCTTCGGCCCGTACGGAAGGGCAATAGCTCGTGAAGTAGCCGGCCGGCCGTAATTACCCATTTCTGCAGCTTGTTCCCTAAACCGACAGCTCAAGGCCCCACAACAGCACGTTGTTCCTTAAATCAGCACGTCATGCGCAGCTGTCCCTTTCTCGAGTGCCGACTCGTGTCAAATCATCCACCAGGGTGCTGACAACCAACACCAGGGCCAAGGTGGGCAGCGTGACCCGGGGCACCCCAGACGTCCCCAAGGCTGACCCGGCCTGACCCTCTGTCAACGTTCCTGATCTCGCATCACACCCTGGTTGGTCAGGCGTGACGTTCGAGCACGCCCTTGGCATGGTGACCGGCGTCGAGGCCGTCGATTCCGGTGCCCGCATGGTGCCTTACCTTCGGGCTCGAAGCGCGGTTGAAAAGCTCGCTGCCATCCGCAATTTCCCCGATGCACCGCCTCGTCCCGGTGAGACGTTCCATTACGCCTCGACCAACATTGGTTTGGGCCGCTGAGCACTATCGCAGCTCTTGCCACTGAGCGAGACCGCTCCGGCTTGCAAGGACATCACAATGCGGCGCGCGTAATTGATTTTGGGGTGACGCCACAACACCGGCTTCATTACCCTGGCGATGCCGTTAGCGTTTCTTCGACGCGGGCGTCATCCTTGACGCCATTCGGCGAGAAATGATCGATCCCGGTGCAATCGAGACGTCTGGAGTGGAGAGCAAACCGGTTTCCGCCGCGAAGATCTGCCTGAGTAACTCCCGCCAGCCCGAATACTGAGCCTCCATCGAGCCGGTGAGGCGAGTGACCTCACCCTCGTATTCCACGAGAACCGGAGCGACACCGTCGTTAGTCGATTGGGCAAGATCCCAAAGTTCCCCGTGGTGCATTTGTGACTCACGGATTGCGTCCTCGATAACGTCTGCACCCGCATCTAGGGCCAGGTCCATAATGAGGCTTGACGCAGCGTCACCAACTCCGCCTTCTTCTCCGTCCCCAACGTCGACGGCGGCCGAGGCTACAACACCAGCAGCGATGATGCCCGCACCAAGGACCGTCTTGAGGACCATATCTCGGTTTTTTTCTCGGCCCAGCTTTTTGGCGATCAGCTTCCTGCTGAAGCTACGTTCACGCCACTCGTCGTACGGCTCGCGCATCTCGGAGTGGAAACAACCGTAGTACTCCTGGAAGGTGTCGACGAACTCGTAATCTCGCTCACGAATCGAGGCGACGCGAGCCATCATTGGGTCTTTGAACGCGGGAAGTCGCGCGATCACGTAACGCCCTTTCTTGTTGACACTGAGGTAATCACCGAACGCATCGGGAACGAGACCCGAAGCAAACCTTAGGCGAGAAATCTCGCGGATATGCTGGACATCGTCATCATCCAGCTTGACATAGATCTTCCGGATATCGTTAGCGATGCGATTGTAGAGGCTTTGAAAAGGATCGCGCCGCAATTCTTTTCGGAAGAACTTGCTGTAGTCGGCTCTTACTTTGTACTTCTTTTTGACCCAGATCTTGCCCCGCGCATCCTGGACGATGACCTTGAGCTTCAGTTTTTCTCCCGTCGAGTCCAAGATGGTCGCGGAAACCGCGACGTCCACAATATGGAAGTCAGGAACCACTCGCACCGCCCCCCAAATTCCCGAAGATTGGAGCGTTTGCATGAGCTGGTAGGGAATAAATCGCGCTTCCGCTCGCCTCAAGTCGGTGAGAACCCCTTCCATTTTCATCGCGAGGATGGCCTCGGGATTCTCGGGAAAACCTGGATCGAAGAGACGGATTCCGACGTCTAAGAGACGTTCCTCCGGTATTTCGGTTCGCGCCTGGATCAGTTCTACGGCTTTGTCGCCTGCCCAAGCCTGTTGAGAAGCGAGGCCGAGACATGCAAGCAGGCAAGCCAACGGAAGCAACACTTGGCCTGCCAGAGCTCTTCTTCTCGAGCGGCGCTCCCGGAGTGGATGTGGTGATTGAGGAGCGGGGAGCGAAGTGGGGTCAGCGCCGGAAAGAACGAGGGCCCCATCGGGGATGGCAAGTCGTCCGGCACCCTCGACTCGCCCGAGTACGGCTTCGACGGCGATGAGTGCCATGACGTTCTCCCTCGTAGATACGGTTCACACACCACAATGGGACTGCAACTCGTGTGCCACGAATCGGGCAAAGAAGCTCGAACCATCGGCAGACCCTAAGTCTCTGTAAGAAAAGCCCTTCTTGGCTGAATGGCAGACCGAAGGCGCCTGCTGGCAGCCTTTTCAGACTAACCGAGTGGATAGACTGAAGGACGATACGTCCGCTTTTTTGAGGCCTATAGTCTCGTGGGGGTCATGGCGGATTCAAAGCTCCTGTTGGATCTCTGGACGGAAGAAGACGGGCCGCCAATGAGGCTGCAATCCTGTTGCACGCACCTTGCTCCAGCCAATGTAGAATAGTCCACCTCGGGAGGTGTGATATGAAGGTCGTTGGTATCGTTGCAGCCGGTCTCCTTTTGGCTCTGTCGGGCTTTGCCGCTAGCGAAAGGCCCATGGACGTCGAGGATGTGTTGGCCCTCTCCTCGGTCGCGGATCCGCAGATCAGCCCTGATGGTCGCTATGTCGCCTATGTCGTAACGGAACGTGATGAGGAGGAGAACATCAACGATTCCGACATATGGATCGTAGCCACCGAGGATGGTGATCCCATACGGCTGACGTACCACAAGGGCTCGGACGATTCCCCGCTCTGGGCACCTGACGGAAGCTGGTTGGGCTTTCTTTCCGACCGTGGCGAGAAGAAGCAAGTCTTCGGCATACGGCTCCAGGGCGGGGAGGCTTGGCCGGTAACCGATTGGAAGACGGACGTCGAGTCTTTCCACGTTTCCCCCGACGGTGCGCGCATCGCCTTCGTCGCCAAGTCGGAGAAAAGTGAAGAGCAGGAGAAGTTCGAAAAGGAGCGCGGGCGTCCTCACGTTTGGGACGAGGTCTATCCCGATGATTGGTCGCACCTCTGGGTGGCCGCCCTCGTGGAGGGAAGAGCCCAAGAGGCGGAACAGTTTTCTCCAGATAACCTGTACGTTTCGGGGTTTGTTTGGGCACCGGATTCCAAAAGGCTCGCGTTTGCGGGACGGCCCTCTCCGGCTCTTCGCGCCCGTGGCCAAGGAAACGTATACATTGCGAATGAGGCCGGGGGGGAATCGCGTCAGGTGACATCCTTGCCCGGTGGCGAAAGCCCGGTCGCTTGGACCGAAGCGCAGGGGCTTCTCGTTTCAGGAACGGGTCAGGTTCTCGGTACCTACAATGGGAAGCTTTGGAAAGTTCCGGTGTCAGGAGGCGAAGCGGTTTCCCTGACCGACGATCTCGACGAGAATGCCGGCTACGTCGCTATCAGTCGCGACCGACTGTTGGTCGAAGCCTCGATGCGAACCGGCCGCGGGCTCTTTGGCATTGACCTAAACGACGGAAAGGCCGAGAGGCTCACCGATGAGGCACGCTTTCTCCAAAGCTTCTCCGCGACGAAAGACGGCTCCAAGTTGGCCTTTCTCGCTTCTTCCGGGAGCGAGCCGACGAATGTTTATGTTTCGAATGCCGAATCGTTTACGCCAAAGCGGCTCACTGACATCAATTCTCAGCTGACGGATTTCCAGCTCGGCGAGCAACGAGTCGTGCGGTGGGACTCACGGGCGGACGGTGAGGGAATCGAAGGTATCCTCACGCTTCCCGTCGGCTACCGGGAAGGTGAGCGCGTTCCGCTGCTCCTCGTCATCCACGGTGGACCCTCCGGAGTCTCTTCAGATCGGTTCCCGTCGAGTAGAAGTGCCTATCCCATCCAAGTCTTTGCAGGAAAGGGCTACGCAGTCCTGCAGCCCAACTACCGGGGATCGACGGGCTACGGCGAGCGTTTTCGCGGACTCAACCGCGGCGACATATCGGGGCGGGATTGGATCGACATCGACTCCGGTGTGGACGCCCTGATCGAGAGGGGTATCGCCGACCCGGACCGGCTTGGCATCATGGGCTGGAGCTTCGGCGGCCATCATACCTATTGGGGCATCACACAAACCGATCGCTACAAAGCGGCGAGCGCCGGCGCCGGTGCTAACGATCTCATTTCCATGTACTCACAAACGGATCTCCCCGAGTTCTACCACACCTATCTCGGTCCGAAACCTTGGGAGGATTTCGATCTCTACGAGGAAAGGTCCGCCTACCGTAATGTGGCCAACGTTACGACACCTCTTCTCATACAGGTAGGAGAGAAGGACGAGCGTGTTCCCGCGGAGCAGAGCATCCAGTTCTATGAAGCAGTGAAGGCTTTGGGGAAGGTCGAGACCAAACTCGTGATCTATCCTGGGCAACCCCATGGGGTTCGAGACCCGAGGCTCGTACGCGATCTCATGTTGCGCAATGTGGACTGGTTCACTCGGTGGATTCCGCCGGGACGGGCTGGAACCACAGACGGTGGGCGGTGACCCGCCCACCTCTGGTATCAGGTGAGATCGAGACGAGGCTTCTCTGCGGCGGCCGATCGCTGTCGGGCGATGGTGTAGAGGCCGGCGCCTACGATGATGGCCACACCGACCCAAACCATGGCTCCTGGAAAATCACCGAAGACCGTGAAACCGAGGATCGTGGCCCAGACAAGGGCAGTGTACTCGAAAGGAGCGACCACAGAGACGGGCGCCCTCTGAAACCCGAGCGTCAAGCCGATGTGACCGAGTAGCGCCAGGAGTCCCATGGCGACGATTAAACCCAGGTCGGAGGTGCTCACGCCGCGTCCCAAGACGGCAACCCCCAGCCACCCTGCAGCCGCCTGCACGACAAATGTGTAAAAAACGAAGGTAAAGGTCTTCTCGGTATTACCGCTACGCTGGTGCATCCACCGCGTCATGATCATCATCAAGGCATAGGCGAAGCTCGATGCGATGACCAGGAGCGCTGCGGGTCGAAAGCTGTCACTCGTCGGCTGGACGATGAGTAGCATCCCGACAAAACCCACCATGATGGCAGCCCATCGGCGCCCGTCCACACTCTCTTTCAGCAACGGGACCGAAAGGGCGGTGACGATGAAAGGTCCACCGAAGGCGACAGCCACCGCATCGGCGAGAGGCAAGTAGCGAACCGACGCAAAAAAGAAAAGAAAAGCACCGACGCCACACAGGGATCGCGTCAAATGGGCCCAGGGTTGAGAGGACCGAAGAGCACCACGGCCACCGAAAGCCGGAGCGACGGCCAACAAGAGCAAGGCGACCAACGTGCTGCGTACCGCAAGGATCTCGAAGATGGAATGGTCGCGAACCAGCCACTTGCCGATGGCATCCATCGCCGAGAAGCTGCCGATACCAAGCACCATGTAGCCGATTCCGGAGAGCGTTTCCCGGGCAGGCGTTGATGGATGCGTCATGAGGCGCCTGATGTTACACGACGGGCGTCACGCGATGGAAAAAAGATCGGAAGTTTGATCCGCCGTCCGGCTCAATAATGATGAATGACGCTACCTATCTAACACAATGTTGGCAAGCGTTTACCAAGAACGCTCGAGAGATCACTCACCACTCGGGCACCGTTTCCCAACCTGGAAACGGCGCGTAGTCGAGACGATAGCCGGTGGAAGACCCGCCATCCTCGACGACCCGCAGGTTGGTGACGGTAGCGAGCCGTGTGAGTAGCTCCTCATAAGGAAGCGTATGAAACGGCTGCTGGTCGATGTCCGGCATCGGCCACAGACGGATCGTGTGATCACTTCCTCCCGAGGCGATCCAGCGGCCGTCGGGGGATGCGACGACGGAATGGAGGTTTTTTTTGTGACCGAGAAGAAGGTGGGGTTCGTCGCCGGTCATGGATCCGACCCGAATGACTCCCTGGGTGTCTCCGCTGATTGCGACAGATCCCGTGGGGTCGAAAGCCACCGGCCCGACATTACCGTGAGATTCCAGCTCTCTCGAATGCCCTTCGACAAGGCTCATCGACTTCAGCCTCTTAACTACCAACAGATCTTCTTGAGTCCGAATCGCAGCGTAGAGCACTTTCTGGCCGTCGCTGCTCAAGGCCATGTCACAACCACGGTTGGGGAGGCATATATCGTCTGCGGTCAGCCTGCTCCACGTACCATCTTCAATATTCCATGCCAGCAAGCCGCTTCCTCCCCACGAGAGGAGTCGGCCATCCGGTAGAAACGCTAGGCTAAAATATCCTCCATCGTAAGCATCACCCGCACCCTCGGCAGGACCAAGGATACGGCACTCCCCAGATTCGAGATCCCACACCCGAATGACCTTGTCTTCTTTCGGACCTCGCTGGGATGCAGCCGCGGCGAGCCGGCCGCCCGGACCAAAGGCAACAGGCACAACATTCGAGTCCAGAGAGAAGCCCTCGAGCACCGTGGGCGATCCTCCCACCAGGGGCACCAGGAAGACCTTACCTCGATTCCCCGAAACCAGAACGTTCTCCCCGGAAGGATTGATGTCGATAGCAGGAAAGAGGAGTTCTTGACTCCTCAGCAAGACGCGGCTCGGCCTTCCGTCCTCCAACGACCACACGCGCACCGTGCCATCATTGGAGCTCGAGATCAGTTGTTTTCCATCGGGAGTGAAGGCGACGTCGTAGACGGTGCCTTGATGGCCTCTCAGAACGAGCGGGTAGTCGCGGATGAGGGGCCAGAACGTTACAAAGCTGACGTGGGTGGTCGCCAGCCAGCGGCCGCTCGGATCGAAGGCGGCATCGGTCAGATAATTACCGCTTCCATCTAAAAGTACGAGGGGCTCGGTCTCCAGCGGCGCAGTGAGACGCCAGAGCTCCACCGATGAGCCAGCCTCCGTCATTCCGAAGTCAGCGAGCGTGTTACCGCTTCCATCGAAGAGGATGCCGTGTTGTTTGGTTCCCGGGAAAACGCGCATTGGCTCCTTGGAAACCGTTCCCGGAGACCAGGTTCGGATCTCCGCTGATGTGTCCTGGATTGCGATCCTTTCGCCATCAGCAAGGAGAACGATGTTCTCGATTCGGTCTGAATGCTCCCCCAAGATCCGCGGGGGCAGGTCCCAATCTTCCAGGGAGCGGAGGAGGATCTGTCGATCGCGCTCATAGGCGAACCACTTGCCGGCCGGATCGATTTCGACGGCGTATTTGCCCCATATGCTCCTATATGCTTTACCCGGGGGCAAACCTTCCAACTCCATTTGATGTACCCACGAAGGTTCTCCGCCGTCGAGCGGCCATGCCCTCACGATCACTCCGCTTTCTGCCTCGCTCACGGTGTAATATCCGCTCGTCCCCATGAACAGATGGGTGAGCAGCGGATCGATTTCCCGGAGCACCAGCTCTTTGCCTTCGGGAAGCGAGTAGATGCGGATTTCACCCTGCTTGGAGGTCACGAGGCGATCGCCCTGCGGAGTGAATTTCACGTGTACCGGCATCATGACTTTTTTGGGACTTTCACCAAATAGAACGGGAGCACCGCCGTCCCGCGGCCGGAGGTGCACGAGCTCATAACCTCCGAGCGCCAGCCACTGACCATCGGGACTGAAGTCCAGAAGAAGTCCGGCACCGCCGACAACACCCGTATCGAGCAGGTTCATGATGAGGCCCGGTGGACCCTTCTGAAGCGCCGCAAGGGCAAAAAACCTAGCTTCCTGGGTGTCGGCAAACTCCAGGCTCTTGAGTGCGTGCGCCACGGCGGCTGTTGGATAGCGCTCCAGCTCGAGCTGCCCGAGGGCCAGGAGCTTGCTCGCCTCGGCACGCCGTGTCTCTGCGATTGATTGTCGCCAGAGGACCGTGACGACGCTCAGACCTCCGACCAAGGCAGCAACCACGGCGGCGACCGCAAGCCGACGCCGCCTCTTGCGCCGACCCGCATGCTGTTCCATAGCTCCTGCGAAGGCTTCCTCCGTCACGGAAAGTCCACCGGGGTAGTTCTCGCGCCAAACTTGAAACTCTCTAAGTGACTTGCCTGTCCACAGAAGGTCGGCAGGTCGACCCCGTTCCTGCCAGAGTTGTGCGGTCTGTCGCAGTTGATCTCGCAGCCGAGTACTGTCTTCGTCCTGAGCCTGCCACCGCACCAATCGCGGCCAAGCGGACAACAACGATTCATGGATGATCTCCACCCGATGGTGGGCTCCCTGACCTTCGCTCGCGGCGATCTCGAACGAGATCAGAAGCCGCGCATCGATGAGCTCGCCGAGCACATCTTCGGCGATATCTCGCTCTTCAAAAACCGAGAGAAGCTCCTCCCGGTCGCGGGCGGCGCGAGTGCCTTTCGATGTCACGAGGTTGCGAAAGATCTCACGCACGATGGGCAAGCGGTTGCTTCCTATCTTCTCAAGCGTGGTTTCGGCATGTTGCGCAAGGGCTCCTCCTACACTTCCGATGTCCTCATGAGCTTGCCGCGTCAGAATCCCTCCGTCACGATCGCGTTTCTCCCAAAGCCGTGACGCCGCAAAGGCGAGAAGTGGCAAAGCACCTCTCTCCTCGCCGAGCTCCCCGAGCATTTCATCCACCAACGTCTCATCCTCGAAGCGGTAGCCACACTTGAGGGCCGGCTGCACCAAAGCGCGGCGCAAAGCGGCTCCCGTAGGAGCCTCCAGTGGCGTTGGTTCGGAAAAGATGGGCGCCAACGCCGGATGTCTGTGGCAGGCCAGGAAGAAGTCGTCGCGCATGGCAAGAAGCACGCGCACATCCGCTTCGATCGCCATACGACCCAGGAGTTCAGCAAATCGCGATTGTACCTCCGGGGGATTCAGCGTGAAGAGCTCTTCGAACTGGTCGACGATCACAAGAGTTTCCGTGTGGCGTTTCCTCCAGTGTGCCAGCATGGAAAGGGCCACGTCGATCTCTTCGATACGCACGAGCTGCCGGACGGCTTCCGTATCGCCGGCAAGCTCCGGGGCAAGAGCTTGCGCAAACGCTACGAATGGTGACGACCCCGGATGACAGCTCACCGAACACCAGCCTTCCGGCATGGCGGGAATGAGACCGGCGCTCAAGAACGAGCTCTTTCCCGCACCCGACGGCCCGATGATCGCCAGAAGGTGAAGCTCCCTGAGCTTCTTCCAGACCGCTTCGACTTCCGCCTCTCGTCCAAAGAAATACTCCGCGTCGTCTTCGGTAAATGGTGCAAGGCCCGGGTAAGGGGTGACCTCTTCCCCACCTTCCGCACGAAGCGTCACCTCTTCCAGCGCCCGCGCCAAAGCCTGAGCCGAGTGGTAACGCGCGGAGGGATCTCGGGCCACGGCTCGTTTCAAGACCGGACGCCACGGAGTATCCGATAATCGCACCGGCTCCTCCCTTACGCCCGACCAAACCGACTCGCGGGACTCAAGGTCTCGAATCCCAGCCTCGCTCACCATCTCCGCTAAAACCACTCCCGCCGAGTACACGTCCGCTCGTCCGTCCACCGAGGCCCCTCGGGCCTGCTCCGGCGCCATGTACGCCGGTGTGCCCGATACCGTCCCCGCTGACTCCGCCGGTTTGGCAATGCCGAAGTCCATGACCACCACGCGGCCGGTGCGCGTGAGCATTACGTTTTCCGGTTTGAAGTCTCGGTGCACCAAATCCGCTTGATGGATGGCGTCCAATCCAGCCAGAAACTGTGAGGCGACCTCTTGTGCTTCCCGAAGGCCCAAGGGAGCCTTCTTTTTCATCAAATCGAGAAGGGTCTCACCATCGATGAACTCCATTGAAACCAGCTCTTGTCCGTCCATCGTCACCAGATCAAACACACGGCACACATGAGGAGAGATCACTTCCCGTGCCAAGCGCACTTCGGAACGTAGACGCTCGACAGCTTTCGCTCCTCTGTAGAGCTCGCGGCGCAGTGTCTTGAGCGCCACATCCACCCGAAGCTTCAAATCATAGGCTTGCCACACTTCACCCATACCACCTCGGCCGACGAGCATGCGGATCTGATAGCGATCCCCGAGAACCTGTCCAGGCGTTAAAGCTTCGGCTATTGGCCGAGCTGATGTGGGAAGCTGAGAGTCGGACGCATCGGCAGGACTTTGTGGACGATCGTTCGGCGAATTCGCCATGGCGACACCGTAACGGATAGGAAACTATCAATCAGCGAGCGTATCAGCTCCGCTGCGAATTCATAGCTCGTTGCAGACCGCGCCTACAACCTCTCTATGGCCTTCCATACGTAGCATGAACGAGTCCGTAAAAGCAAAGGAGGAGGGGGCTGCACCGGAAGAAGGCAACGAGAAGGAATTCAAGGCGATCTTTCGGCTCAACTGATACGGATTCCCGATGTGTGCGGAGCGAGACGCCCACAAAGAGCGCACCCCAACTCAGAATCACACCACCTTTTGAAGCGCCGCGAACAGGCGGTCGATCTCCTCGTCGTTGTTGTACAGGTGCGGAGCCACTCGAACCGACTCTCCCCTGACGCTCACGTACACCTTCTCTTGGGCAAGGAGCTCGGGCAGAGTACCGAGGAAACCGCCGGGCTTTGTCACTCCGATCATGTGAGGTGCACGGAACGGTCGTTCTGCTACCAGAAGTCCCATCTCACTCGCTCGATCCGCAATCGAGTCGGTCTTGGACCGCAGCGTCGCGGCGATCCGGTCCACGCCCCAATCGAGTATCTGCTCCAACGCAGCACCGACAATCGGAGACAGAATGAAGTTGCTGACTTCGCCGACATCGTAGCGCCTGGCCCCGGGTTGGTAGCCCTCCTGATAGTCCACGAGACGGGAGAAGTCTTCGGAGCCGGCTCGATTCAACCAGTTCTCCTCCAGGGGCGTCCCGTCTTGCCACTTCGGGTCTACATAGCAGAAGCCCATGCTGTACGGTCCAAGGAGCCATTTGTGCGAGATGGCCGCGAGGAAATCGGGACGTACATCAGCAACGGAAAACGGCACGGCCCCGAGGAACTGAGCACCGTCCAGCACGAACGCTGCGCCGACGGCTCGGCACTTCTCGCCGACACGCACCAGATCGACTGCGGTCCCATCGGTCCAATGGTTGTTCGCCGTCGCAACGATGGCCGTGTTGTCGTCGATGCCCTCGAGCAAAGCCGTCGTCCAATCGCCGTCGGGGGGCCGAGGAACCGTCTTGAGCTTCGCGTTCGTTCGTGCAGCAAGGTTCATCCAACTGTACACATTGGATGGGAACTGGTCCTGAAGAACCACTATCGACTGATTCGCTTCCACCGGAAGGTTTCTGGCGGCCAGCGCAATGCCGTAGGAGGCCGCGGGAACAACGGCAACATCGTTGGGCGAACACCCAACAAGCTGCGAGAACAGCCGGCGCAGGTTCTCGACCGAGCTGAAGAAATCGTCCGCCTTTATTTTCCACGGATTTCTCTTGGCCTCGATGGCCTCAATTCCGGCTCGTGCGGCCGCCTTGAGCAACGGTGCCGTATAAGCGCAATTCAAATAGGCGTGGTCATCTGGAAGGTCGAACAGGTGGCGTTGGTCGGGAATCATCGACTGCTCCTAGGGTCAAAGCCGGATTCGCTCCGGTGGTATTTAGAATCGGTCGAAGTAAGGTTACAACATTTTCACGGTTCGGCGGGGTTATTATGTCAGCCTCTTGGCTCGAGGGGGCGTCGGGCTCACTCGAGAATCCGGTACAAGACCCTCCACTCGAAACCGAAGTGTCCCGGTTTCGTTTCGATGTAGACCTGGGTCTTGTTGGGGACCACGCGGTGATGAGCCTGGGAAGAAACCTCGAGTTTCTCGGTCTGCCGGCCCGGCCGCCAGGACTCGAGAACGAGGTTGTAGTCCGTCGTTTTTCCTGACCTTGAGATGAATTTGTCGAGCACGAGGACCGTGTGTGGAGAGGAGGGGGAACGGTCCAGCCATCCGTTGAAAAACGCCCCGATTCCCATTCCCGACAAGGGAAACGCGATGATCGCCAATATGCCGACAGCAAGGAGATCGTGGTGAGATGTCGAGCGGCCTCGGACGAGCTTGACGGCTAGCCAAAGGAAGACCAGGAGGAGCGGTAAACTGAGCTTGAGAGAGTCGAGAAAAACCGACAGGCCGTCCAAGGGAGGATAGCGAACCATCCCGAGAATCAATAGAGAACCTCCGGCGAAAAGACCCACCATCGGCACCGCGAAGGCGATGCCGCGTTTCGTTTTCCAGGCCCTCGTGTCGAGTGAAGGCGTTTGGGGAACCAGGGGGACATCTTTCGAAAGCTCGGCGAGTTGCGACACGGCTCTGGTAATGAAATCGGGGGGACGCTTGCTTTGGAGAAGGAAAGGAGAACAGATGACCTGCATCGTCTTTCCATCGTGCTCGACAACCGTATAGCGCAACTCGAACATCTCTTGGACCGCCCGGCGTTTTTCAGACGGCTGGAAGAATTCGCGAACGAAGTCCGGCGTCTCGGACTGGATGAAGTAGGCGTCATCGAAGTCCTTGTCGAAGGTTTGTACTTCGCTCGTGATACCGTATCCCTTGAAAAATCGGTCTAATCCACTCTCTTTGGTGATTTTGAAGCGGCCGTCCGATTCACAGGCAATACTTATGACTAGAAGCGGTGGCGCGTTTTTGCTGCCTGCGTGGTAGCCGACCTCGTAAGCCGTTCCTTCATACTCTCCGGAGATCGTCTTGCCGGATTTCAGCTCCTTGAGCTCGTCAGGAAGCTGCGAGATGGCCCTTTTCTGCTTGGCGCGGACCCTTCTCACTATCGTAAGAGAGATGGCGATCGTCACGATGAGTGAGACGATGACGATACCTATGATAAGAACCCTTTGGTCCACGTCTTCACGCTCCTTGTTCCGGGCCAAGTAGATGGATATCTTACGAGTATAGATCGCCCGTCTGGATTCACGAACGGCGGCGGCAACCTAAGTCTTCCTCGTATTGAAGCTTCAACCTGATCAATCAACACCCGATCAGGTCGATTCTCCATCCCTCTCTCTCGGTGAGCTCTCGGGCCGAGAAGCGCCAAATGACAAACTTCAATTGTACGGAGTATTCTGATAGCCGCACCAGTGGTCTCGCCCATACAGACTCTCCAGCTTGTCGGCTTGCTCACGATCGACTGCCGCGAGCAGGGGGTGCCCCAGATGATGCAGGCATTCCGCTCGCGCGCGCAGAGGATAGATCGCATCGGACAGCATTGCCACGGAGCGGTCGAGATCGATGAGGGCCTCGTCGTAGCGCGCGAGCGCCACCAGCACCGCGCCGCGGACATAGTAGTTGTAGATGTTGTGGGGGCTGAGCCGCGAAAGAACCGTCGTGTCTTCGTGCGCCGCCTCGGCTTCACCGAGGGCCAGCCGGGCCAGCGCCCGGCCCCGGTAGAACTGGCTGTTCTCGGGTTGTTGGCCAATAGCCATATCGAACTCCGGCAGGGCTTCCGCGAATCGCCCGCTGCGACAAAGAATCAGCCCGCGCTTGAAGCGGAGGTAGGGGCGGTCAGCCAGCTCCACAGCCCGGTCGATATCGGCCAGGGCCTGAGCGTTGTCGCACAGCGACATGTAGAGACCCGCTCGCGACTCCCAGTAGTAGGCGCGCTCGGGCGCGATCTCGATGGCTCGGTCCAGGTGCGCAAGCTGCTCCTCCAGGGGTCCTCCATGATCGGCGATCTCGGCTGCCGCACTAGCCTCGCGCTGGGCCTCATCATAGCCGCAGCCTACCGGCACCAGTAGCACCAGCAGCGCTGGGACACCGGAGAGCCAGGATCTGCGACGGCCGCGATGATCGGTGGGGAAAGCTGAAACCACAGCACACCTCTTAAGATGCTAGGAACCACCACGAGAGGCTCAGCAAGAGGCCGAAGGCGACCAATATGAAAACCCACAACGTTATCCTCGACGATCCAAGTGCCAACAAATCCGTTCGGCACTCAGACGGGCACTTTTCGACAGCCCGCCAGGCCGTTCCCGGTGTCGAACCGGTCCTTCCGCTATTCAGCAAGCCCAGAGGTCCCGAAACGGGCTTGGAGCGCTCCGAGAATAACTTCCAACAGCTGTTCCTGAGTGAATCGGGAGCTATCGATGGCCAGATGGAAATACGAAGCGCGAAGCGGGTCTTGTAGGAAAAAGGTCTTCAGGAACTTCTTTCGCTGACGCTCTCCTTCAAGGACCCTTTTTTCAGCACGTTGATGTGCAATCTGATGCTCCTTCGCGAATTGTTCGATGCGCCACGGCAGAGGTGCGACGACCTGCACATGGAGGCTGTTGTCTAGATCCTGGGTGATCAAGTGACAACCGCGACCCACCAGTATCACTTTCCCTTGGACGGCAAGCGATCGGGCGATCTCCGCTAGTTTCCGGAACAAGACCACATCTTCGACCCGCTTGTGGATGATGGTGTCGAAGAGCTCTCTCATCTCACCACGCCGTCGCTCGTCGAGCTTGTCCATGATTTCGCGGCGCAATTCCATCTCGCTCGCCACCCGATCTAGAAGCTCACGGTCGTAGGTCGTCCAGAGCACCTTCGACTCGAATTGCTCATTGAGTCTCTCCGCAAGCCGATACGCCAGCTCCGGACCCGGACAACCGAACTCACGGGAGATCGTAATGAACGGGCAGGTCTCAGGGGCACAGGGCCCCGGTGCTCTCCTCGCATGCTCCCAGGTTTGGACATGGGTCGAGATCCGCTTCGCCAGTGACGGAACGATCCAACGTTTGGTCATGTTTCAATCCTATTCGAGATCGTGAGCCTTCAGTCGTGCATTGGCTTTCCGAAGGGCGGCTTTGGCACGGCCCCTATCGAGATCCGAGGACTCGCCCTCGAGACGTGTTTCAGCGCGCCCTTTGGCCCGCCGGGCCCGATCGACGTCGATGTCCTTGGGAAACTCGGCACTTCGCACCAAGGCGGTCGTCCGGTCTTTCTGGACGACCAAAAAGCCGCTACCCACGGCAGCCTGCTGATCGCTACCGTCGGGAAGCCGTATGTGGAGAGCTCCCGGTTGGAGAGCAAAGACGTAAGGGGCGTGACCCGCCAAGATTTCGAACGAACCTTCGAGACCGGGCGCGACAACGAATCGGACCTCATTGCTGAAGAAGACCTTCTCGAGCGTCAGAATCTCGAAGAGAAACGTCTTGGTGCTCATCTCACTTGGGATCAGGCCTGAGCACGAGTTGTCTTGCAACCCAAAGCTCGAAACTTGGGCTCAAGCTCGACAAAGACCTACGCCGCCTCCATCTGTTTCGCCTTTTCAACCGCCTCATCGACCATCCCGACCATGAAGAACGCCTGTTCGGGCAGCTCGTCGTGCTTGCCGTCCAATATCTCTTTGAAGCTGCGCACAGTCTCCGGAATACGAACGTAGGCGCCGGGTATTCCAGTGAACTGCTCGGCCACGAAGTTCGGTTGCGACAGGAATCGCTGCAACCTCCGTGCCCGGGCCACGGTGACCTTGTCCTCCTCGGAGAGCTCCTCCATACCAAGGATGGCGATAATATCCTGCAGGTCCTTGTAGCGTTGTAGAACCTGCTGCACTCCGCGAGCCACTTCGAAATGTTCCTCCCCCACGATGAGTGGATCGAGAATCCGAGATGTCGAACCCAAGGGATCCACCGCCGGATAGATGCCGAGCTCCACGATTTGCCGCGACAGAACGATGGCGCCGTCCAAGTGCGTGAATGTCGTCGCCGGCGCGGGGTCCGTGACATCATCGGCGGGGACATAGACCGCCTGTACCGAAGTGATCGAGCCTTGTTGGGTCGAAGTGATCCGCTCTTCGAGCTCTCCCAGCTCGGTGGCGAGCGTCGGCTGATAGCCCACAGCGCTCGGCATCCGTCCCAGAAGCGCGGACACTTCCGCACCCGCTTGAACGAACCGATAGATGTTGTCGATGAACAAGAGAACATCTTTCCCTTCAACGTCCCGAAAGTACTCGGCGTGGGTCACTGCAGTGAGTCCGATGCGCAACCTGGCTCCGGGTGGCTCATTCATCTGCCCGAACACGAGCACTGTTTTGGGAAGCACTCCTGACGCGCTCATTTCCAAGAAGAGGTCGTTACCTTCGCGGGTTCTCTCTCCCACACCGCCGAAGGTCGAGTAACCACTGTGCTCTTTGGCGATATTGCGTATGAGCTCCTGAATCAACACCGTTTTCCCGACACCCGCGCCGCCGAAGAAACCGACCTTGCCCCCTTTGGCAAAGGGTGCGAGCAGATCAATGGATTTCAGGCCGGTCTCGAACTGTGTCGTCGCCGGGACCTGGTCTTCAAAAGAAGGCGGCAGTCGATGGATCGGCAAATGGTGCTCCGACTCAACAGGACCTTTTCCATCGATAGGATGGCCGAGCACATCGAAGATCCGGCCTAGTGCCGCCTCTCCCACCGGAATGGTGATAGGGGCACCGGTATCAATGGCTTCCATCCCTCGCACGAGCCCTTGCGTTGCCGCCATAGCCACGGTGCGAACCACGCCTTCACGAAGATGCTCAGCGACTTCGCAGGTCAAATCGATGTGGGTCTCCTTATCGACCACCTTTATGGCGTTGTTGATTTCAGGCAATTCGTCGGTGTCGAACTCGATGTCCACCACCGGTCCAATGACCTGAGCCACCTTCCCTTTTCGTTTTTCCTGGCCTGTCATTTCTTGTATCCCCGTAATCGCATGTCTTTATCGAGCCGTCGAGAAGCCGCGCATCGCTTGCCTTCCTCCTTCCTCCTAAAGGCTCCACTAGGAGCAACGAGTCTGCATCAGCACGGATTTCGCCGTTGTTCATGCCTAATGATCGTGCTTCAACGCCTCCGCACCCGAGACCACCGACAGAATCTCCTCCGTGATGGAGGCTTGACGGCGACGGTTATACTCCTGCGTCAAATGATCGATCATGTCCGACGCACTATCGGTCGCGTTCTTCATCGCGATCATGCGGGCAGCCTGTTCGCTGGTCAGCGATTCCACCAGCGCACGATAAATGAAAACCTCCACGTATTGAGGCAACAGCGTGCCCAGCAATTGGTCCGCTGCCGGCTCGAATTGGTAAGCGGAACGTGGAGCCGGAGAGGGAGGCTTCCGGTTTTGTTCGCTTTCGATAGGCAGCAATTGGACCACGGTAGGGGTGGATTTCAAGGCTGTGACGAACTGGGTGTAGGCCAGAAAGACTTGGTCGTATCTACCCGACGTGAAATCGGTGATCACGCGTTTGGTGATAGCGCTCACCTCTTCCAAGGTCACGTCACGAGATGATTTGGGGTAATGCCCGTCGATGGCAAAACCACGGCTACGGAAGTGATCGCGCCCCTTGCTACCGATCGTGATCAATCCCACGTCGGCCCTTTGCTGAGCGATGAACCGCATCACCTCTCGAGTAATGTTGAAGAGAAAGGGCCCCGCGAGTCCCCGGTCGGAGCTCACCAAAACGACGCCCAGGCGATGGACATCTCGTTTTTCCAAGAGCGGGTGCCGCGATCCTAGACCTCCCGCCGCCGCCACATCTTGGAATATCTCGTGGAAACGTTCCGCATAAGGCCGCAAGGACTTCGCCTTTTGTTGGCTGCGGCGCAAGCGGGCTGATGCGATCATGTTCATCGCGCGGGTGACCTTTTCGATGTTCTTCACCCCACGAATACGCCGCCGAATTTCACGTGTTGAAGGCATATTGCTCGCTTGATCTCACCGAAAAGCTACGCGTCCGAAGGTAGAGCTCGAGAACTCAGAACTCTAGAACTCAGTTCCTTCCGCACAGAACACGGAATACCTCTAGCTTCTGACCTCGGACTTTTGGCTACCGAAAACACTCTTGAACTCCCCAACTGCTCTCGTCAGAGGAGCCACGATGTCGTCGGTGAGCTCTTTTTTTTCGCGAATAGCCTGGCCGATATCGGCATACCTGCTGTGCAAGAACGCATAGAGCTCTTTTTCAAATCGCCCGACGTCAGCCACCGGTACGTCATCTAAGTGACCATTGATCCCCGCCCAGAGGATCACGGTCTGGTCCTCCACGGCCAGGGGCGAGTACTGAGGTTGTTTGAGCAGCTCTACGATTCTCTGGCCGCGGTCGAGCTGGGCTTTGGTGGCCTTGTCCAGATCGCTGGAAAGCTGGGCAAAACTCTCGAGTTCTCGGTACTGGGCCAAATCCAGGCGTAACCGCCCCGCCACCGACTTCATCGCTTTCGTCTGAGCATTTCCTCCTACGCGGCTGACGGACAGGCCGACCGACACCGCGGGGCGGACACCTGAATAGAAGAGATCGGCCTCGAGATAGATCTGACCATCAGTAATGCTGATGACATTGGTCGGAATGTAGGCGGAATAATCACCCTCCTGCGTCTCGATGATGGGCAACGCGGTCAGTGAACCACCCCCGGCTTGGTAATTGGGATTCATCTCGTGCGCTTTGTCGTGCAGTTTCGCAGCCCGCTCGAGCAACCGCGAATGTAGGTTGAAGATATCACCGGGGTAGGCTTCCCTTCCCGGGGGCCGCCGCAGCAGCAAGGAGATCTGACGATAGGCCTGAGCATGCTTGGATAAGTCGTCATAAATGATGAGGGCGTGCTTGCCCTTGTTACGGAAGTACTCACCCATGGTGCAACCGGAGTAAGGCGCCACGAATTGCATGGGAGCCGGCATGGCGGCCGAAGCAGTCACGATGATGGTGTTGTCCATGGCACCGTGGTGTTCCAACGTGTCGACCAAGCTCACCACCGTCGATCTCTTCTGCCCCACGGCCACATAGATGCAGATCACACCTGTGTCTTTCTGATTGATGATCGTGTCGATGGTGATTGCCGTCTTTCCCGTTTGGCGATCCCCTATGATGAGCTCCCGTTGACCCCGTCCTATGGGAATCATCGAGTCGATGGCCTTGAGGCCGGTTTGAAGCGGCTCTTTGACGGGTTGGCGCTCGATGACGTTGGGAGCCGGCCCCTCGGTGGGACGGATTTCACTATGTTTGATGGGACCTTTGCCATCGATGGGTTGTCCGATAGAGTCGACTACGCGACCCAAGAGGCCCTCTCCCACGGGCACGGAAAGCAACCGGCCGGTGCGCTTGACCTGTTCGCCTTCGGAGATCTTTGTATAGTCACCCAAGATCATGGCCCCCACGCTTTCGTGCTCCAGGTTGAGGGCTACGCCGTAAATGCCGTCCGAAAACTCCAGCATTTCTTCGGCCATACAATTGGGGAGCCCCTTCACGCGCGCGATCCCATCTCCCGCCTCGATGACCTCACCGACTTCTTCCACACGGACGGTTGACTTGTACTTCTGGATGCTCCTCTCGAGGATCTCGGATATTTTCTTGGGATCCCAGCTCAGCGATTCGGATTTGGACATTCTGTAAACCTTTAAGACGCGATCTGGTCTTCCATCCGTTGAAGTTTTCTGAGCACACTTCCATCGACCAATTGCTCGCCGACTTTGACGATGGCACCACCTAGAATAGAGCGGTCCACTTTCTGAATGAGGCGAACGCTCTTTCCCGTGATTCGGGACAGCTCCTTCGCTAGACGTTCGACGGTTTGGTCATCCAACGGTATAGCCGTCACGACTTCCCCACTCACTCGTTCCCTAGCTGTCTCTGCAAGAGCGCTGTACTCTTCGATGATGGCAAGTATCCGACGGCTTCGGTCTTGGTTACTGAGTGTGATCAGCATATCCAACACGAGAGGGTGGACTCGATCCTCGAAGAGATCTTGGAGCGCTCGACGTTTGCCCTCATGTTGGATGTTGCGGTCTTTGAGGAACGCCAAAATCTCTCCTCGGGATATCAGCAGATCACGGAGCCGGTGGAGATCGTCTTCAATGCGGTCCACCACACGTTCCGCCTGAGCCATCTCGAGAAGCGCCCTGGCATAGTGCGTATTGACAGAGTCACCAGGCATTTAGGACACCTTCTGAATATCACCCAGATCCTTGATCAGATCTTCCACCAGTTGGCGGTGCCGGCTTTCGTCGATCTCCTTCTCCAGCACCTTGGATGCGATCTGGACCGATAAGGTCGCTACCGTGTCTTTGAGCTCCTGGACACCTTTTTCTTTCTCGCGCACCATTTCCTCTCGAGCCCGCTCGAGGATGGTCGCCGCCTCGACTTCGGCCTTTTCCACTACATCCTTCCTGACGCTCTCTCCAATGGCGCGCGCTTCCTCGATAACTTTCGCTGCCTCCGACCGGGCCCCCGCGATCTGTTCCTCATAGCCAGCCATCAACTTCTTGGCCTCCTCGCGGTCCTTTTCGGCCTCGGCAAGATGCTTTTGGATGGTGCTCCGACGGCGATCGAGGGCTTCCGTAATGGGCTTGAACGCCAGTTTGGCCAGAAGCGCGAACATCACGAGGAACGTCGCCAGTGTCCAAATCCACAGCCCAATGTCATCAGGCACCACATTCACGCCCTCTTCCTCCGCCGCCAACGCGGCGGCAGGAACCAGCCACACAAGGACAAGAATCAACAAGTACCTCTTCATTGTGATTCTCACTCCTACCGAAAGACGAGAATGAAAGCGATCAACAACGCGTAGAGCACTTGGGCCTCGACCAGGGCAAAACCGATGAACATCAAGCGTTGTATCAGCGAGAGAGCTTCCGGTTGTCGGGCAGCCGACTCGATGGCACGAGCAAAGATATTGCCAATGCCGATGGCACCGCCCATAGCCCCAATGCCAATCGCCAAGCCTCCGCCGAGCCAAGCCAGAGCCTCTGGGCCGAAATTTAGTGCTTGTTGCTCCATGAACGTCTCCTTTAAGCAAAAAGCGGGCGCCGAGCACCCGAGAGCACAGGACATGTTAGTCGTGCTCTTCGAGTGACTCGCTCAAATACACTGCCGCCAGCAACGCAAAAATGAAAGCCTGGATAAACGCGACGAAGAGCTCGAATCCAGTGAGGGCAACGGATAGCATGAACGGGAGTATCGCGATAGGCTTCGTTGCCAAGCTCTGGCCGAACCAGTACAAACCGCCAATGAACGGTGCGGTCGCAAAAGTGAGGATGACCAGGTGCCCCGCAGCCATATTGGCAAACAAACGAACACATAACGAAAAAGGCTCCGCGAGGAGCACAATGGGCATAATGACAATCGCAAGGGGTTGCACCCACCAGGGAGCGCCCTCGAGCAGAAACTTCTTCTTGAAGTAACCGACCGGCCCCAGCTTCCTGACACCAACGGCCTGGGCGAGGACGAAGACCATGACGGCCAAGGCCGCGGTGACGTTGATGTTGGCCGTAGGTGAATGCAAGCCGGGAACGGGCAGCTTACCGAGGAGATTGGCAAACAGCAGGAAGAAAAACAGGGCCGCAAAGAACCCGAACCACTTCTTGCCGTTCTCGCCCAAGAACTCTTCGACGATGCTCTCGTTGACGAACTCCACCATCACTTCCACGAGCTGGCCGAAACGACCATTGGAAACCAGCGATGACGATATCACGCGGGCGCCCGCGACGAATACGATGAGCGTCAGTCCCGCTGAGATCAGGACCATCTGCACGTCGCTCGTTATCGACAAATCCACATTCATTTCGGGCTACTCTTCTCGTGACAAGATCTGTTTCATTCTCCAGAAGAACCAAAGGCCGTAAGTGGCAGCCAGCGACCCGACCAACCACACTCTGTCAGCATCCGACCACAAAGCCACGACCGCTAGAGCTGCAATGAGAAACAGGATCCTCAGCGCCGCGCCCCACAGTAGAGCCGACGGCTTGGTTGTGTGACGATGGTCTTTTCTTCGAGCTTCCCTCCACTGGAGAAGGGCATAACCGGTGCCAATCAAAACACCCGTTACCAAACCGAGCCATGCCGTCCGATCCATGTTCTACCGATCGAGGCCGTCTTCTGATTGGAGCTCTCTCCACACTTGAGCGATCCCCCCAAAAGATCCCAGAATGAAAAAGAGGATCAGGAACAGGGGTTGCCTCCCCGTTCTCTGGTCGAGCCAATAACCGATCCCGGCACCCACCGCGGTGACAGCCACCATCTTGAAGCCGAGCGCCAGATAGCGCCCCGCACCTCGAAGATCGCGTCCCGACTTCACGGAATGGGTCCTTGGAGTTGTCAGACAAGTGTCAACGAAGCCTACCACAAACCATTGAAGGTGGGTAAGGAGCGTTCGCGCCGCCACATGACGACCGGTTTCCGAGAGACCAAAGTTCAGCGGGTGCTATGCGCTTCCTCGGCAACCGCGGGTGCTTCAGACGCCATCATCTCGGGATGGACGCGCTCGACGATGTTCTGCACCGGCACCTCCAAAACCTTGAGGAAAGGCCTGGGATAGACGCCAATCCAAACACATAGAACGATGATCGGAATCAAGGTCCAGCGTTCTCGCCAATCCAAGTCCTCGAGATGGTTGTTCTCCGGCCGGTTCACGTTACCGAACATGGTTCGTTGATAGAGCCACAAGAGGTAGGCCGCCCCAAGAACGATGCCCAACACCGCAAAACCAGCCCAGAGCCAACCCCAAGGCTTCACCGCAAACGCACCTAGCAAGATCAGAAACTCACCGATGAAACCATTCAACATGGGTAAGCCTAATGAAGCCAACGCGATGATCAGGAACATCGCAGCATGAATCGGCATGACCTTGCTCAACCCACCGTAGGCGGCGATCTCACGCGTGTGGCGCCGCTCGTAAATGTATCCCACGATCAAGAACAAGCCGCCTGTTGAGAGTCCATGGTTGACCATTTGCAGGATCCCTCCCTGAAGTCCCAGAGGATTCAGGGCAAAAATCCCGAGCACAACGAAACCGAGATGGCTCACCGAGCTGTAGGCGACCAGCTTCTTCCAGTCACTTTGGGCCAAAGCCACCAACGCCCCATAGATGATTCCAATGATCGCCAGAATCACCACCCACCAAACCGCTTGCTTGGAGGCTTCGGGTAGCAGGGGTATCGAGAAACGTACGAACCCGTAGGTTCCCATCTTCAGCAGTACGCCGGCAAGGATGACCGATCCGGCCGTCGGTGCTTCAACGTGAGCATCTGGGAGCCAGGTGTGGAAAGGAAACATCGGCACCTTGATAGCGAATCCGACGAAGAAGGCCAAAAACACCCAATACTGAAGCCCGGCCGGCAATCCGACCTCCATGAGCTTCAAGACGTCGAATGTGTAAACGCCGGTCTGGCTGTGGTAGTAAAAGTACAACGCCAGAATGCCGAGCAACATCAGCACGCTTCCCACCAGCGTGTACAAGAAGAACTTGATGGCGGCGTAGAGCCTCCGTGCTCCTCCCCAGATTCCAATCAGGAAGTACATCGGAACCAACATGACTTCCCAAAAGACATAGAAGAGGAAGAAGTCGAGAGAAACGAAAACACCCAACATCCCCGTCTGCAGAAAGAGCAAGAAAACGTAATACTGTTTGACCCGCTCCGTGATGCTGGTCCATGACGACAAAATGGCAATGAAGCCAAGCAGTGTCGTCAACAAAACGAGGAGAAGACTAATCCCATCGAGGCCAAAGAAGTACTGGACACCAATGGAAGGGACCCAATCATACCGTTCAATGAACTGGAATTGGGGCCCTGTGGGATCGAAGGCAAACCACAGCGGTACTGAAATGGCAAGGCCGATGAAAGCGAAAATATTGGCCAACCACCGAATCAGGTTCTCCCGGCGCTTGTTGACGAAGAACGTGATGACGAGCGCGCCCGCGGCGGGAAACCACACGATCCAGGACAAGATGGGGAAATCGCGTAAGAAGTTCTCGAGCATAGTCAGTCCAGCCAATCAATACCAAAAATAGTAGAAGGCGACCAAGATGAAAACGCCCATGAGCATCAATAGAGCGTAGTTTTGCACGAGCCCGGTTTGGACCCGTCGGAACAACTTCGAGACAGCCGCCAGAACGGCCGCCACTAGGTTAACGGCTCCATCGACCAATCCCACATCAGCCAAATTCGAGATCACGCTGGAGATCAACGTCCCTCGAGCCGCACCATTGACAACGCCATCCACCACGCTCGCATCGAAAACATAGAGGTCGTCGGCCGTCCGGAGCGTGCCGCGAACAAAGATCCTATTGTAGATCTCGTCAACGTAGTACTTGTTATAGAGCAGGCGGTAAATCCCGGACCAGCTTTCGGCTATTCTCCCGGGGAGCTCTTTCTTCTTCATGTAAAAGCTGTAAGCGAGAAAAAGCCCAAAACCGGCTACGGCAATGGAGATCAGCGCAAAGAGCCTTTCCGTCGAAGCCCCGCCATGAGGAGCCTCGGCCACCACCGTATGGGTACCGGCCAGAATCGCGGGCGCCAGGAAATGCTCTATGTGGTTCCCGCCCCCAAAAGCATGGGGGATGCCGACCCATCCGGCGGCAATCGACCCGGCGGCGAGAAGTATCAAAGGCCAGGTCATGACTCCGGGCGATTCGTGAAGGTGAGACTCCATGTCTTCACCTCCCCTGAACTTTCCAAAGAACGTGATGAAAACTTGACGCCCCATGTAGAAGGCCGTCATTCCAGCAGCCGTGATACCTACCAGCCAAAGGAAAGCATGCCCATTCGCACCGCTCCAAGCCTTCCACAAAATCTCATCCTTGCTGAAGAACCCGGCGGTGAGCGGGATCCCGGATAGGGCTGCCGTGGCAATCATGAATGTCCATGCCGTACGCGGCATATGAGTCAGCAACCCACCCATGTTCCGCATGTCTTGCATTTCGGTATAGGGTCGGTGCCCCCCCGACGCATGCTCGGCATGCTCCATGGAATGAATGACACTACCCGAGCCCAAGAACAAGCATGCCTTGAAGAAGGCGTGGGTCATCAGGTGGAAAATTCCCGTGGCAAAAGCGCCGACGCCGCAGGCCAGAAACATGTAGCCGAGTTGTGACACGGTCGAGTAAGCCAAAACTCTCTTGATGTCGTTTTGAACCAAGCCAATGGAAGCGGCAAAAATGGCCGTCACCGCCCCAATCGCCGCAACGACGGTCAAGGCCAAGGGTGCGTGCTCGTAGAGCACGCCACAGCGAGCCACCATATAGACACCGGCCGTCACCATCGTGGCGGCGTGAATCAGCGCTGAGACCGGCGTTGGGCCCTCCATGGCATCGGGTAACCAGACATAAAGCGGTATCTGAGCCGATTTACCCGCAGCGCCGAGAAACAACAGCAAGCCGATCACCGACAAAAGCCCCAGGCCGACTTCCGGCTGGGGGAAGCGCTCGGCAATGGCGCTCATGACATCGTAGAAGTCAACGCTCCCGAAATGGACGACAACGGCCATAATCGCCAGTACGAATCCGGCATCACCGATTCGATTGACGATGAATGCCTTTTTTCCTGCGTCGGCAGCGGACTTCCGCTCGTACCAAAAACCGATAAGGAGATACGAGGACAGCCCCACGCCCTCCCACCCGATGAACATCAAAAGGAAATTCGCAGCCAGCACGAGATTCAACATGAAGAAGGTAAAGATGTTCAAGTAGGTGAAATAGCGCCAGTATCCCGGATCCTGATTCATGTAACCGATGGAATAGACGTGGATCAGGAATCCGACTCCCGTGACAACCAAGGTCATCACCATGGACAGGGAATCGAGTCGGTATTCCCAGGCCACCTGGAGCGCAGCGTAGCTCCCGTCGGCGAGGGTGAGCCCCATGCCGGGGATCCAGGTGAACAGCACTTCGTTTCGGACCGCCGAGCCTCCCTCGACCCAGAAGACGGCGAAAAAGTTGGCAAGAGCCAGAAGAAGAGAGATGCCCACGGTGCCGCAGGCAATCGTGGATACGACCGACTTGGGCAGTCGCTTACCCGCAAACCCGTTGACCAAGGCACCGAGGCCGGGGATCAATGGTATCAACCAGAAGGATGCGCTCAAGCCCAGCTCACATTTAGGTGCGAAAAGAAGCCGACGATGCGAGGAGACCTACAGAACTCAGGGCCTCCCCCGCTGAAACGAGGCGGTTTTATAGCATGACGGGTTTCCTCGTGTCAAGGGACAGGTCCGTCGTTAGTCATTGATATTTAACAGTTTGCGGCAACAACCTGGAAGCGGAGAAGCGGTGCATGAGGGGTAAAAACTAACGGTGGCCCACGAATTTGTAAAGTGTCTTTCGATCCTGCTGCGACAAACGAATGAACTCTAACCCGGCCAAGTAGTCTTCGCCGCGGTTCACCAGTCGCACGACCCTAGCTTCGACGACAGCCACTTTGTCATCGAGAAGAAGCTTGATGAAATACGAAGACCCGATGTTCAACATCCATTTCAGGCGGAGAAGAAGGCCACCGAGGCTCATATCCAAAACCGAGCCTTCTCGGCCGTCGCCGAGGCGAACGAAAGCTCGGCCGATAGAGGAGATACGTTGATGACGTCGCCCGTCATTTCGGGCGTCGGAACGGGCATTGTCACCAATGACGGTTCTCGCAGTGCCGAACATCAGGGCATTCCCTCCAGATCACCAACGTCGATTGAAGCGTACTATTAGCGGCTCGAGAAAATTGTGAAACCTGTCACAAAACTCCCGGCTTCCTCCAAAGCCCTTAGCCGCTAAATGACACTTCAAATCATTGGCAGTATAGCACTTGTTTTTCTTCACCTACAAGACCTCAATTTATCCAATTTATGTCGCTCGGTGTCCGGTCTTACCGGCCAAAAGATCGAGCGCATGGTTCAATGAAGGTAGAACGGCCTCGAGGCCCTGAACCACGGCGAGTGGGCTACCCGGAAGGGCCAGTATCAGAGTTCTCCCCGCGGTCCCGGCCAAGCACCGCGACAGCACCGCCATAGGTGTGTGCCGCGCTCCATCTGACCTCAAAAGCTCCCCATAGCCCGGGAGCTCTCGTTCGATGACCTCCTTCACCGCTTCCGGTGTCACGTCGCGAGGCCCGAGGCCCGTGCCTCCGGTCGAAACGACCAGACCGACTTCCCTCCCGACCCATTCTCGGAGCCGCCGCGAAATCTCGCCGATGTCGTCAGGGACCACGACCATGGAGACCACATCGAATCCGACCTCCTCGAGCTTTTCTTTCGCAGCCGGGCCCGATCGGTCCTCCCTTTGTTTTGCGAAAACACCGTCGCTGACGGTCAATACCGCCGCGGGCCTCTTCACAGGAATCCCTCTTTGCGCCTGCACAGCTGTCTTTCATGACGTGCGATATAATGAATTGCACGGTTGGAGCCGGTTAGCCTTCGAGAAGTACGCCAGCTACGGCATGAAACCCAACAGCGGAAACCGATGAGATTTTTACGTTGACCGTTCACCGGGCATCGCCCTCCGAGCGAGTACGATTCTCAGATAACTGACCGGCCCTGTCAACAGTTGACGAGCTCCTCGACAAAAAAGACGAAGAGCCGAAGGATCAGTAGATGAACAACAAATGGCTTCATGCGATGGCTCTCAGCCTGCTATGTATCTTTGTGACTAGCCCCACGGGCGCCGTCCAAGACTCCTCTCAGGACAAATATCAGTTTCGAGTCACGGTCGACCTCATTTCCTTGAACGTCACGGTGGTCGACACACGGAATCGTTTCATTACCGAACTGTTCCGAGAGAACTTCTCGGTTTACGAGGACGGTGTCAAACAAGAAATATCCGTCTTCTCACAAGAAGATCTTCCTTTGCGTATGGTTCTCCTGGTCGACACCAGCGCGAGTATGGAAGAGAAGCTCGACTTCGCCCAGCAGGCCGCCGTGCAGTTCGTCGGCACCATGAAAGAGGATGATCTTTCTCAAGTCGTGGAGTTTGGAAGCCGGGCGCGGGTCCTCCAGCCTTTTACGGCGGATATTGAAAAGCTGTCGAAGGCCATCCGCATGACCCAGGCAGGAGGCACGACGAGTCTCTACAACGCACTCTACATCGCGCTGAAGAACTTGTCTCGACGCCGGACGGACATTCGTAGACAAGCCGTCGTTGTCCTCTCCGATGGAGAAGACACGAGCTCACTCGTCACTTTCGAGCAGGTCATGGAGCTCGCAAAAGAGACTGACGTCACCATATACACGATCTCTCTTCAAAAAGACACCAAGCGCAAGAACAAATATTTCTCAGAGGCCGAGCACGTTCTCAAGAAGCTCGCGGAAGAGACAGGAGGACAATGGTTCTTCCCGCAGCAGATCCAAGAGCTGGAGTCGGTTTATGAGCGCATCGCTAAGGAGCTGAAGAGCCAGTACAACATTGGCTACATTTCCGACAACGTCAAGCGTGATGGCTCCTGGAGGCGCGTCGTTGTGCAAACCGATCAGAAAAACCTCATCGTACGCACCAAGCTTGGCTACTATGCGCCGCGCCGCGAGGGAATGGAATAAGAGAAAAGAAAGGAAGAGGGGACAGCCACCGACTAGACGTGATGATGAGTCGGTGACTGTCCCCTTTTGCTTAGTTGTAGCTGCCGCCGTTGCTGAGCTCCGCTGCGTTGAACATCTGGTTCCTTAGAGTGATGGTCGTGGAGAAAGTGTTCCTCATGTGAGTATCCTCGGCAGCAAACACACCCGCCGATGCACCCTGCAAGTTCCTGCTTTCGCTCCTTCCGGCAACGGTGACTTTGACACGCGTGATCCAAGTCGCAGGATCATCGGCATTGGGAACCGCAGGAGGTTCATCAAAAAAGACATCCGACGTTCCCAACCCGTACTGCACTTGAAGGTTCTCGATGTTGTTCGATACGGCCGACCAGACCGAGCCGGAGCTCAGGTCCCTGCGCTCCAGTATCGGGTTCTCTGTGGGAGGGGGAGGGTCGACACGGTACTGGATGACGCGGAACAACCCGATGATCGCGCAATCAGGGTGGACCTCCCCATTGAATCCACCCGGCTGGTTCAAACCGGTGGTGCTCTGCCCAGGATTGTGCATGATTTTGAGTGTGGGGTGACCCCCGGCGTTGGTCATCTGTGGGTCTTTTGTCACCTCGAAGGGAACCATGCCCACCTGTCCGTCCCCGTTACAATCCCAGGTCTCGATGGCCATGAGAACCATCCCCTCGTTGTAGGCCTGCGTCGGATCATCAATCATCGGATCGAGCGTTTCAGGATCGATGTTGAGGACGGACGATTGATAGATAGTATTGCAGGGACCACCTCCCGAGTTGTCACTGCCGCCGCTTCCGCCGTTGTTGTTGTTCCCGCCGTTGTTGTTGTTCCCGCCGTTGTTGTTGTTACCACCGTTGTTGTTGTTACCACCGTTGTTGTTGTTACCACCGTTGTTGTTGTTACCACCGTTGTTGTTGTTACCACCGTTGTTGTTTCCGCGATTTCCCTTTTTTCCGCGATTTCGACGTTTGCCCCACGCCTGAGCCGCCACTTCTTCCGGAGCCGCTTCGAGGAAGGCCGCCGCAGGATTCTGTGTCGAGGAATCGCTCCAACCGGCCCAGTTGGAGAAGTTCATGGCCATTGCCGGCGAAGCGGGGTCATCTAAGAAAGCAGACCCGTTATTTCCATTGTTGTTGTTATTACCCGAAGCCCCAGGATTCCCGTCGCCACCGCTTCCGGTGTCGCCGCATTGGATCGGCATCGACGTAGGCACGTCGGGGTCGGCGTAGACGATGGTCAACTCATCGGGAGCGATCCCGCCGCCGTCGTTCCACAAAACCGCCATCGTGGCGGGGGTGCGGTATCCGGCCAGGGCGAGATCTTGGCTGATCCTTTGCATTCCGGCCCGGGCACTCTGATGCATGTCCGCTACTTCTGGTTCTCGCTGGAAGCTGGTTTGTCCCTTTTGCAGCAACATGTACACGGACGCCATCACCGTGATGGTGAGGGCCAGCGCAATGACCATCTCGAGAAGGGAGAAGCCATGCTCTTCACTCGCCCGATGCTTGTTTAGCAATCTCATTGTTTTCCTCCGATTCCGCGATAGCCGCATTTTTGTGAGCATCGCGTGGTACGTTCCTCGACATCTTGAGTTAGCAAGGCCTGTTCCAGTTCGAGCGGAATTTATTCTGAGAGCAGACTCCGCAAGTCTCTAATAATAAATGGCTTATTTCTTTGGCCAATGTGCGGGGGGCTCGGGCCACAATCGAAGCGTGGGGTTTTGGAGCCCAACTGAACTTCAAAGGGGTGGATCCAAGGGAATTCAGAGCCTCAACTCGTGTTCCCTCGACATAACTCTCATGTTATAAGTCACTTATGAAGATTGAAGGAAAGATGACCAAACCGTGGGCTTTTTCCGGCAGTTTTGGAAATGGGCTCTTCCATATTTTGTTTGCCAAGATCTTCCGCCGAGCGTATAGGATATTTACAGGAGAACCCCTTCTTCAAAAAAGCCTACTTCTTATAAACCAAAGAAATAAAATGACTTAAATACGTTAACGAGTAGTCTTTTCATTTGGCATCCGACTTGCTAAAGGTATGAGTGTCTACTAACCGGATACTCCCGGACCGGGAAAGAGCTCGATTCGGGGGTGCAAGCTCCCTCCTATCGTAGGCAAGAGGGGCCGGGCCAAAGAGGCCCGGCCTTTCTTATTTATAGCACCCGAGCACTCAAGTACTCGAGAACTCTGAATAAGAAACGGGATCTGCTTCACTAAAACGGCAATCGCCGTGGCTTCCACCGCACTCGGTGGCGCCGATCCTTTCTGCTGAGTTCTTGAGTTCTGAGTACTGGGTTCTGGGTCCTGAGCGGCCTCCTTCTTGACTAACGTGTCCGATCCAGCTAGCGTGAGTAGACGGGAGACAAAAGTGGTTGGTCGAGAGTTTTTTGAGAAACTCGAGAACGAAAAGCTGGGCACCTACGCCGCAATGAACTCATCGTCCCGCGGCCGAAGATACCCTGAACAAGAACATGCCTTTCGAACGGCATATCAACGAGATCGCGATCGGATCATTCACTCAACGGCTTTTCGCCGTCTCGAGTATAAAACCCAGGTCTTCGTCAATCACGAGGGCGATCATTACCGGACCCGCCTGACACACTCACTCGAGGCGGCTCAGATTGCGCGAACGGTCGCAAGGGCACTCCAACTGAACGAAGACTTGACGGAAGCTTTGACGTTGGCCCACGACTTGGGACACACACCGTTCGGCCACTCCGGGGAAGACACCATGAATCAGCTCATGCAAGAGCATGGCGGATTCGAGCACAACATTCAGGCTCTCCGGATTGTGGATTTGCTCGAGGAGCGCTATCCCGATTTTCAGGGACTCAATTTGACCTTCGAGACCAGGGAGGGCATCGTCAAGCACTCTTCTGGATGGGCGCAGCGAGCCTCAGAAGAATTTCAAGACGGAATGGAGCCGGCCCTCGAAGCTCAGCTCGTCGATCTCGCGGACGAGATTGCCTACACCAATCACGACCTCGAGGATGGTCTTTCCTCTCAGATATTGTCTCTCGCCGACCTTCGAGACATCGAGCTCTGGAAGGAGCACTTCAACTTAGAGGAACGGTCCGTAGAGGACCCACGGATTCCAATCCGTATTGCAATTCGCGGGATCATCAATACGCTGACGACCGACCTCATCGGACAGACCGGAGCAAACCTCCGGCGTCACGCCATCCACTCCCTCGAGGATGTCCGCCGTCACAAGGGACGTATCGTCGCGTTCACGTCTTCCACAGAAGAAAAGAAAAACAAGCTACAGGCATTTCTCTTCAAGAATCTTTACCGCCATCATCGAGTCGTCCGAATGGCCGAAAAAGCCCGGAGGGTCGTGCGGGATCTGTTTGAAGCTTATACATCGAACCCATTACAGCTGCCGCCGCACATCGGGCAACGGATTCCTGATGAGGGGTTGGAACGGGTCGTATGTGACTATATAGCAGGGATGACCGATCGGTTCGCCCTCGACGAGCACTCGAAGCTCTTCGACCCCCACCAACGCGTCTAGCGACTTCCTGCTGTTTCTGCTACTTGCCAACCCACGTATTCCATTGTTTAATGAGGTGATATCTCTAAAATGTGAGCTCCCGCTCTGGGTTAAGTGCCTTTTCATTGAGCGGAGTTTGACGCCCGCGCTTGGGGTCAAAGGCTGTCTTGGGCCCGAACATTCGCGCGGCGGCATAGTGACCTTACTTCCGTAGACGCACATGGCTCTCAAGGGCAATCTCAAAGACCTCGCGTTATTGGAAATACTCCAGGTCGTTGCTTTCTCGAAGAAAACAGGTGTTCTGCAACTGGAAGGGAGCTTCGGCCGAGGCGGTGTCGTCTTCAAAGACGGATTGGTTTACTGCGCCTATTCTCCGTCGACTATCGATCTTCTTCGCAGCCACAGAGTCACGAAGAGCGCGGAGGAAGATCAGGCCATCCTCGTGGAGCAGACCCAAATCGCATTGAGAGAGCTCGTCGGACTTCGGGAAGGTGTGTTCCGATTCGGGCTCACTCCCGAGCCTCCTAAAGAGATCAACGGTCTCGACGTTGCCTCCATAGCTCTTGAAGAAGGGGTGAACACCCAGGGACTACTCTTGAACCTAGCGAAGGAGATGGATGACGAGCGCCATGAGACGTCCGAGATTGTCGAGTCGGCTTTCGAGAGAGATTTGCCCCGCAGCATTCCACCTGTGGAACCTCCATCGGTCCACGAATCTACAGCTGAATCAATGCACAAATTCACCCCATCCGCCTCTGTCGTCGTCGTGGACGACGAAGAGATGGTGACCCAAATCATCTCCACCGAGCTCAGGTCTCAGGGGTACGAGGTGGTGACAGCAGGAGGACCGGCCGAGGGTGTTTCCGCTGTCCGTTCACTCGTCGAATCCGGCCGGGAGGTCGTCTTGGTGACCGACCTTCGCATGCCAACCACTACGGGCCGAAGCTTCTTCGGTGGATTCGAGCTGGTTAGGACCCTCAGGCGCGACGGCTTCCGGGTGCCCGTCCTTTTGATGACTGAAAAGCTAACTCCCAAGGTCCGATCGAGAGCTATGAAACTAGGCATCCAAAAGGCGGTCTTCAAGTCCGCTCTGTCCAAGCTCGATCCGACGCAGTATGAGGCCGATTTGCGCTCCTTTGCCGCCGTGGTCGGAGACCGTCTTGGTGAGATCGCTGGAGCCGATTCGAGAGAAGAGATCCAGACGCCGACGTCTGAGAGTGACGGTAAGAACGATCGACTCCTCGACTTCCTCACCGATATGACCGAGAGACTATTGAAAACGACTCAGCCCGGGGAAATCTCGAGGATGGTACTCTTGGTTGCCTCCAAATACACGGAGCGCGGCATTCTCTTTCTGTTGAAGGGCGACACCGCCCGTGGTGTGGCAGGCTTCGGCCTGTCGAAAAACACGAAAGAGACCTCCGAGCTGCCACAAAAACTCGTTGTCAACGTCCATCAAGTGGATCTGCTGAGCGAAGTCGTTCAAAGCCGGAGTGCTCGGCGATCATCGAACTTAGACGCTCTCCAGGCGACTTTGCTCGCGAGCATCGGGCGAGCCAAGTCTAGTGAATGCATCCTGATACCGATTCTCAACAATCGGGAAGTTCTTGCGATTCTCTACGCCGACAACAACGCCACAGGAAAGCCTCTGGGCAAACTGAGAGGCCTCGAGCTCTTCCTGACCCAAGCAGGCATGGCGCTCGAAAACCTCACGCTCCACAGAAAGCTCTCATTGTTCCAATCGAAATTGTCGTCAGAACCGATGAAAGCAAAGCAGGAATAGCTATGAGATGCGAAGTCCCTTCGAGGAAACACCAAAGAATCAGCCCCCTAATCATCCGCGCCTACTACCAATACGGGGGAAGCTCGAAAGAAGGTTATCTTTTGAATCTCAGCCAAGGCGGGGCTTTTCTCGCCACGAGTGAGCATCTTCCCATCGAGGAGATCTTGCACCTCAGGATCGATTTACCGTGGGACCTAGGAGATGTTAGCGTCGAAGCCAAGGTGGCTTGGCGTAGTGATAGGCATCAGCCTGCACCCGAGGAGTCGCCCGAAGGCCTCGGCCTAACCTTTACAGACCTCACCCCACGAGCAGGCGAAAAGCTGCAGAGATTCTTGGACAAATTTGCTCAACTCGCCGCTCAAATAGAGGAATCGACTCAATGAAGGTGACTTAGAGGCCCCTCGGGAGTGCGCAGGCGTCGGCGCTCAGGAAGCACGACGACGAGTCTTCTTCCCGTTTACTGACTTTCCCAAATGCTCCATGAGTTGGAGAAAATCACCTCTGAGCATTTCGTTCTTGTCCAGAAGCCTCCAGGCATTCAAGAGTCGCCTTTCGCGGGGATCGCCGGGAACGGTCTTTCCCTTCTCTTTGTCGTCGGGAAGGAAGTAGGCCATGGGGGTGTCCAAGGCCTCGGAGATCTTCTGGAGCCAATCCAGTGAGATTCTGCGCCGCCCCTTTTCAAAATTCGTTAGAGCTCCTGGTGAGATTCCGACCATCTTGGCCAGCACCTTCTGGGGTATCCTCTTGCTCTTTCGGACTTCGCGGATCTGCTCGCCTACTTTCACTTTTACCGCCTCCCTGTTGCTCGTCTCATCCCAAGTGGAGTGAACTAGGTGACACAGGAACTTCACTAGGCTTGGCTAGGGGATTCCCTGCTACATATCACCAAAAATCCCTGATCCATGGCCGGGAAACCTCACTTTAGCACAGTCCTGCGACTGCCGACAACCGGAGCGGACGGGGCGTTGAGGGCACGGGCCCAAAGGACCTTTGCTCCTTCCTCAGATGCCCTGGCCAAGGCTCATCCGGATATGAAAAGATGGGACCAGCGCTTAGTGCCCTGGTTCCTTATAGAGGTCACGAACCGAGAACGTCGCGGCCCGGCTGGCAAGGACGAGGAGTGAATGATATCAAGACGCAGCCAGAAGGGATGGATCGACGTTCTCGGTTCGTTTCGTGACCGTAATTGTGAATCTGGGTACTAAGGGTCCCTGAATCGAAAATGGACTCATCGGTTCGAACCACAGAAGACAGAGCAACGGGCATTGTTGTTCGTCTGGCCGACGCGGGTCATACCGCGTACTTCGTCGGCGGCGCCGTTCGGGACAAGCTGATGGGCCGGGAGCCCGTTGACATCGATATCGCAACGAGCGCTCCCCAAGATGTCGTCACGTCGCTTTTTGAGCACACGGTCCCGTTGGGCAAGGAGTTCGGCGTCGTTATCGTCGTCATCGACAAAGAGCCTTTTGAGGTCGCTACGTTCCGCACGGAGGGACCTTACGAGGACGGCCGACGACCCAGTTGGGTGGGATCAGCCGACGCACGAGCTGACGTCGCCAGACGTGATTTCACCCTGAACGGCCTCCTCTTCGACCCGATCCAGAAAGAAGTTCTAGACTGGGTCGATGGTGAGAAAGACATCCGTAACCAATGGGTACGCTCGATCGGCGAGCCTCACCAACGCTTCAGCGAGGACAAACTGCGACTTCTCCGCGCCATTCGTTTTGCAGCGAACCTCGACTTTCAAATCGAAGACGCAACGGGGCGGGCACTTCGTGACATGGCCGGCGAGATCACGGTCGTCAGTGCGGAAAGGATCCGCGTGGAGCTCACTAAGATCTTCACCGGCCCCAGACCGGAACGAGGGCTCAACTTGCTCGATGAATACGGCCTTCTCGAGCCTATCCTTCCGGAAGTCGCTCGGATGAGAGGTGTGAAACAGGGAGAACGTCATCATCCCGAAGGAGACGTTTTCGCGCACACGGCGAAGATTCTCTCCCTGTTGTCGAAGCCCACGGTCAGTTTGGCATTTGCCTCTTTGCTCCACGACGTGGGCAAGCCTCCCACCTGCCAACCGGACGGCCCCGTGATGTTCCCCAACCACGCCAAAGTTGGGGCCGATATGAGCCGAGATATTTTGAATCGACTCCGGTTCGACCGGAGAACAAGGGACCTCGTCGTGGATGCGGTAGCCAATCACTTGCGATTCCTGGATGTCAAGAAGATGCGTCCATCGACGCTTCGACGTTTCATATTGAGCGGCAACTTCGCCGAGCAACACGAACTCCACCGACTCGATTGTCTTGCCGGCAGTGGTGACCTTTCGAACTGGGAGTTCGTCAAGGAACAGATGGAGCAGCTCGAGCGAGAACCACTGCCACCTGCGCCGCTCGTGAGAGGCAAGGACTTGCTGGATCTCGGTTTCCAAGCCGGTCCCGACATGGGTCGCATCCTCCATGAAGTGGAGGAAATGCGGCTCGAGGGAGAGCTCACGACCAAGGAGAGCGCCGTCCGCTGGGTGCTGGAGCACTACAGGCCAGACGAGTAGGTAGAGAATTCAAGAACTCAAGTACTCAAGAAATCACGAAATCAGGAATTTCATCCACATTCCGACTAATTCCGGATTAATTGGCCGGCGATACCGGCCCACAAAACCATTCTTGAATTCTCGATTTCTTGATTTCTTGAGTTCTTTGTCTTACTGCCCTTCTTGGCTTTGTGGCTCTTTTTCGGTTGACGCTTCGGGCTCTTCGGGCTCCAAGAACTTCTCGAGCCCAGCCGCACCGATGTGTCGCGGGATCTCCATTTTAGTGACAGACTTCCAATGGGAAGACCCGACCCTCAAGAAAACCTCTACAAAGACTTGCTGCCACTGCTCGTTCTCCAACATCTGGCGCGGAGAGTCTTTAGAGAAGAACGTGGAGTCGCACTTCAAGGTAATCTGGCGAGACAACTCGCCGGGCGGAATGGGATCGCCCGCTAAGGCGTACTCGAATGCGTTCCCCCAGGATTCGTCGGGATTGCTCTCTCGACGAAAAACCGCCGTGGTTTGAACATAGTCGATGGCAATGTCCCCACCATTGCGAATCTTGAAGCGTACCACCGGATTGATGTAATTCTTGTCTTCCTTTTTCCCCCATACGGACCAGTAAGCTTCGACTTCTTCGATTTCGAGCATTTCGACGGCCTTTTTGTCCGCCGCGCTACAGGCAGCGATGCCAAGAAGGCTCAAGATGGCGAGCCACGAGCGGGCATTGCCGCGTCGATGACTTCGCCCTTTCGTTCTAAATCCCGTCAAACCGTTGGTTCCCATGATTCGAGTCTCCCAAGAAACGCTCCATCCTATTGACACCACCACGCGGTATCTTTATCATATCTTTCCCTTCGGGGGGGTGCCTAAGGGCTCTCCCTTCTTGCCTGCAGGGAGAGGATCCTTCCTTCCCTGAGACGTGAGCTTGCACCGGAACAGCGTCTAAGCGGCGCGAGAGAGGCTATACTACCATGCGAATCGAGCGACCTGTACAGGCGGAACACCGCTTCAGGTCTTCACTTTCCCGGCTCTGGCCGGGACAACAAGCGAGAGAGAGGAGGCGTCGGCCTTGATATCCGTCAAAGGCGTTTCGAAGAATTTCGGTCGGGTGAAAGCCGTCGATAACGTGAGCTTCGAGGTTCGAAAAGGGGAGATCCTCGGCTTTCTGGGACCCAACGGCGCCGGAAAGACGACCACGATGCGGATCCTAACCTGTTTCCTGCCACCCACGGAAGGCACGGCCTCCGTGGCGGGACATGACATCTTCGAGGAACCGCTCGACGTCAAGCGTCGCATCGGCTATCTGCCGGAAACACCGCCGCTCTATCCCGAGATGACCGTGATCGATTACTTGAATTTCGTCGCCCGCATCAAGGGACTCGTCGGGCCTCGGATAAAAGACCGCTTGGAGAACGTTGTCGCGACCTGTGCCATATCGGACGTCAGGGAGCAGCTCATCGGAAAGCTCTCCAAAGGCTACCGGCAACGAGTCGGCCTGGCTCAAGCTCTCATCCATGACCCGGAGGTCCTCATCCTGGATGAGCCAACAGCCGGTTTGGACCCGAAGCAAATCATCGAAACTCGAGACCTCATCAAGGGCCTGGCCGGCCAACACACCATCATCCTTTCCACCCATATTCTTCCCGAGGTCTCCATGACCTGCGAGCGCGTGGTGATCATCAACAAGGGTCGTGTCGTCGCGGAAGACACTCCCGAAGCGCTCGTGTCACGACTGCAGGGATCGAAGGTCCTGAGCATGACGGTGGACGGGCCGGAAGAAGCCGTCTATCAGAAAGTGAGCGCCGTTTCGGGGGTGGCACGTGTCGATATCCAGCCTGTCGTCGACAACGGCATCCACACCTTTCAAATCGAGACGACACAAGGTCAAGACGTTCGCCGAGAGTTGGCGCGAGTCGTCGTCGAAAGCGGCTTCGGTCTCTTGGAGCTCAAGCATGTCGGCATGAGTCTCGAAGACATCTACCTTCAACTCACGACATCCGAGGAGCCCGACGGCGACCTCGAACAACACAGGCAGTTCAACGGTCAGACGGATACAGAAACCGACTCAGACGAGCAACAATGAGCCGACATCTCGATAGGTCACTCGAAGGAAATCAACCAACACCGCGCAAGGAGTAATGATTGATGCGCAATATCTGGGCTATATATCGTAGAGAGCTCAACGCTTATTTCAACTCGCCCATCGCCTACGTGGTTCTCGCGTTCTTCATCTTCATCTACGGCTATTTCTTCCACGACTACCTCTATCGCTTCATGCAGTTCGGCCTCCAGATGAGCCAGTACGGTGGAGCCAGAACCCTGAACGTCAACCAAGATCTCATCCGGTGGCTCTTTCACAGCACCAGTGTAGTCGTTCTCTTCATGCTCCCCCTCATCACCATGAGGAGCTTCGCCGAAGAAAAGCGATCTGGCACCATCGAGCTCTTGCTGACCTCTCCGGTGACGGACCTTCAAATCGTGCTCGGCAAATTTCTGGCTGCCTGGACACTGTATGCGGCCATGCTGGGGTTGACCTTGATCCATATGGGCATGCTCTTCATCTACGGCGACCCCGAGTGGACAGCCTATCCTGGCCGGTTATCTAGGCATGCTCCTTTTGGGCGGGACCTTCGTCAGCTTCGGCGTCTTCTTCAGCACACTCACCCGAAATCAAATCATAGCGGGTTTCCTCTCTTTCGGCGTCTTCCTGTTCCTGTGGCTCGTCGAGTACATGCAAGATTGGGCCGGATCCTGGGGCGCTTTTGCTTCTTATCTATCGGTGACCAAACACATCGAAGAGTTTGCCAAAGGGGTCATCGACACCAAGGATGTCATCTACTACCTCTCCTTCATCGGCTTCGGTCTGTTTCTCTCGAAGCAATCGGTGGAGACACATAGGTGGAGGGGTTGAAATGAATCGCATCATTCCCTATCTCGGCCCTATTGGCCTAGGCGCACTCGTAGCAGGTATTTTGCTTCGTCTCTTCCAACCGGATAGTGACCGGTTGTGGGCCTCGTTTCTCGTCTTTGGATTGCTTCTGACGGTTTTCTATCTGGCGACCCGATGGCGCGAAGTCATGTCCGTTTTGAGCCGCCGCCAGGCTCGCTACGGTGCCAACCTGGCCTTGCTGATCGCTTTGGTGTTCGGCATCCTCGTAGCCATCAACTACCTCGCCAACCGACACAACAAACGTTGGGACTTGACGGCGGCAAAGCAGTTCACACTGTCGGACCAAACCGTAAAGATCCTCAGCAACTTGGATCGTGACCTCGATATGGTCATCCTGGATCGCTCCGACCGCGCTCTCCCGGCCCGTGAGCTTCTCGAGCAGTATCGCTATTACAGCGGGCGCGTGAGCATCGAAGTGATCGATCAGGAAGCGCGACCGGCGCGCGCCGCTCAATACAGAACCGCCACTGAGTCCAACATCCCCTTCGGCACCATCGTCATTGATGGCGGGGACCGACAGGAGCGAGTCTCGAACGCAACCGAGCAGGACATCACCAACGCCATCATCAAAGTTCTCAAAGAGGGCAAAAAGAAGATCTACTTCGTGGAAGGCCATGGAGAAAGAGACATCGAGGAGTCCGGTCCCGAGGGAGCCTCTCTCATCAAAGCCAAGCTCGAAGAGTCCAACTACGAAGTCGCGAAGTACCATCCTCTTGAAACCATGACGGAGGGCCGGATCAAGCTTCCCGAAGACGCGACGGCCATCATCGTTGCGGGGCCGCGGCGCGACTATCTTCCCGCCGAAATCGACGCTCTTCGAAGCTTCACGAAGTCCGCCGGCAAAATGGTCTTTCTCCTCGATCCTCAGAGCCAAGGAGAAAAACCCAATCTCGAGAGTTTCATGAGTGAGCTCGGTGCGATATTGGGCAACAACGTGGTTATCGACGTCTCAGGGGTGGGACAGCTCTTCGGCTACGGCCCCGAAGTCCCTCTGGTCACCAGCTACGGCGTTCACGCCATTACCGAAAGGATGGATTCCGCCAGCGTCTATCCCATCGTTCGCACCGTGACGCCCGCCGAGTCGACACCTGAAGGCATCGCCGTTACCGAGATCTTGAGCAGCAGCGAAAATAGCTGGGCCGAAGAAAACCTCGATGACCTCGCCACGGGCGTCAAACCCGACGAAGGCGAGCTGACCGGACCACTCTCTCTGGCCGTTGCCGTAACCATCGAACCGGAAGAGTCTGACCCGCAGCCTGAATCGGAAGAAGGAGAAACCGAGGACTCCACCGCCGGGGGCGACGTGCCCGACCCAGGCCAGGAAGACGAAGAGCAGCCACCTCCACCGGAGGGTCGAGCCGTCATAGTGGGCGACTCCGATTTTGTGACCAACAGTCTGGTGGGCTCCCCCATCGGCAACCGGGACCTCTTCCTCAATATGGTGAACTGGGTCGCCCAAGATGAAGATCTCATCTCCGTCAGACCGAGGGAAGCGGAGGACAGAAGAGTCGTCATGACCCAGCAGCAACAAAACAACGCGGGGTACCTCTCCTTGCTGATCATTCCCGGTGTGATTCTATTGATGGGGGTCTCCGTCTGGTGGGGGAGAAGGTAGCCATGAATCCGAAGACGACGATCGTGGCGGCTCTCCTGCTTGCCGCCTTAGGAACCTACATCTACTTCTACGAACGTGAGCCGGTCGAAGACACCGATTCGGAGGAGGTCGAGCTCTTTGAGCTCGAGACGGAGGATTTTCGCACGATCGAGATCCGACGCTCCGAGGGCGAAAACCTCAAGGTAACGAAAGACAACGATTCCTGGCGCATCTTCAAACCGATAGAGGCCCCTGCGGACACCACTGAGGTGGAGTCCCTGGCTCGCAATATCGCCGAGCTCGAACGCGGCCGTTATGTCGCAGAGGGTGAAGATATCGACCTGGACGAGTTTGGTTTGGCCGAACCAGAGCTACAAGTTCACTTCGAGGTGGAGGGGGCAGAAACCAGCACCGGTTTGTTGTTGGGAGACGAGACACCCACCGGTTCCAACCGATACGCCAAGCTCTCAACCGAGAACAAAGTCTTCGTGATCTCTTCTCACCTGAAAGGAGACTTCGATAAAGATGCGTGGGATTTGAGGGACAAGAAGGTGCTCCACTTCGACACCGACCTCGTAGAGAGACTGTCGCTCAAGGGACCGGAGAACGAAGTCATTCTGGCGAAGGCCAGTGAGGACCTTTGGAACGTGACGACTCCGAGCTTTTGCCGAGCCGACCGATACAAAGCATCGAGCTTGGTGTCTCGCTTCGAAACGGCAAAGATGGAAGAGATCGTTTCCGAGTCGGTGGATGAGCTGGCCGGCTTCGGATTGGACCCGGCGGCTTACGAGGTGGACATTCAGCTCAAAGGAGGGGAAAACGTGCGCCTCCAAATAGGGGACGAAAAGGACGGCAAGTACTACGCCCGCGACCTGGATCGTAGCCTTGTCTTCCTCGTAGCCTCGAGCCTCGTTGACGACATCAAAAAGGACCCATCCGAATATAGGTCCAAACGTCTTTTCGACTACGCCACCTACCAAGTCGCCAAGTTTCAGATCGCCACCGCTACCGAACCTGACCGCGTCTATAAAAAGGTGAAAGAGGGCGAGGACGAAAACGTTCAATGGGTCGAGACCGCCCCGGAGTCCCGTGAGTGGGACCGGACGATAGTCGAGGATCTTCTTTACAAAATCAATGGGACCGACGCCGAGGATTTCATTGAGGCGACAGACTCAGATTTGACTCCCTTCGGGCTCGCGCCACCGGCCTACATCATCACCGTTTGGCATGAAGAAGAGGAAGCGGTCGAGGAGGTCGCGATAGGAAAACCTGAGGGCGATATCGTTTATGCCCGCCGCAAAGGTGACGAGCCGATTCTCAAGATCCAGGCCTCAAAATGGGAGGACATCGAGAAACTGATGGACTTCGAGAGGGAGGAGCCTGAAGAAGAGAAGAAGTGACTCCAGCAAGAATTCAGGAAATCAAGAAATCAGGAATCGCGAGCCGATGTTCTTGAATTGCCGATTTTTTGACCAGGCGGAAGTCTTCCGCGACGGCAGGTCGGTGATGAAATCCCTATTCCTACTCGACGCCGATACCTACGAGAGGGTCCTCTTCGTTCACCGCCAGGGAGGTCACGAGGAAAAGAACCGTTCCCGTCGCGGGGGCATGGCTCTCGGCAAGGGAGTCACCGAAGTAGTTCTTGATGACACCTATCAGCTGACCGGCCTGAACGATGTCCCCAATCTTCACTGATGGATACCAGCACCCCACCTGCTCCGCCCGCAGCCACGCGAATTCCCGCAAGAGCTTGATGGGCGCCACGGGATCCGGATCGCCCGGGAGGACTCCGAGGTGTTTCAGGACGTTCCTGCAACCCTTGATATGAATCAGGGTGTTCTCCTCGTCCAACTGGCCAACCTGACCGGCCTCCGCGAGGATGCAGGGCACGCCGGCCGCGGCAGACGCGCCGTAAGTAGCGCCCTTCACCGAATCGCTGGCGACTACATACGCGATGCCGTAAGCCTCGGCCAACGCCCGCGAACGACTCACCACGTCCGCCGCTGCAGAGTCCGAGTAGATCGTGAAAGGAACGAGCGCCTCGTGGATATCCCCGCCGTGCAGGTCGAGCCAAACGTCCACCTTCGAAACAACCTCCGTCATGAGGGTGTAGGCCATGCGTTCGCTATACGTGCCCGAAGCGTTGCCAGGGAACTGGCGGTTCAGGTTCTTCCCGTCTTGCGGCACGACATACTGTTGTCGAGCTTGGAAGGCGAGTGGGTTCACAATAGGGATCACCACAACTTGGCCACGCAAGCGGGTCGGCTCCAGATCGCGGGCCAAGCGAATGCTCGCCTCAATAGGGGGGTACTCGCCTCCATGAACGCCTGCGGTAATCAGCACACCTGGTCCAGACTCCCCACCGTTCACAATCGTCATGGGCATTCGGACGCCGGTGTCTGGCACCTCCAGGAATCCTGCAGCTTTGGTACTCGGTTTTGCGGTGGTGTTGCCTACTCGAAACGCTTCGTTGCCCATTTCCTTTCACTCCTTCAGTATCTCAGTTCGAAAGTCCCTCTGACCTACCAGCCTTCTTTCTCCAACAGGTGACGCCCGGTTCAGGCTCGATTCGCCGACACGAGTTGTCACGTTGGTCGACCGAAGTATAGAAAGCATCCATGTCCAAATGGAGGATAGCCCTGGACATAATGTCGACGAACGAGGAGGAAGGAGAAAGAATAAAGGAGGGCAAGAACGCGACGGCTGCACCGTGGCATCAGTCGCACCTCAACAGATTCTGTTGTCTCCTTTCTCCCTCCTCCTTGTTTTAGAAACCCAGTTTCTTACAATAGCCTGAATTGGAGCACATGCGATGGGGCTCTATCAGACAGGATTCGCTCTTCGAAAGCTCCTCCTCGGCTGCACAGTCCGACATCACGTCGAGATGAGAAGGATGGTCAAGCAAAGGCTTGGTAGGACTCGGTTCAGGCAAAGAAGGCCTATTCAAGCCCAACTTTTCTTCCAGAGTTTGACGTACCAACCTCCGGATTGCGTCGGCATCGATGGTTTTCATTCCAGGTTCACCGAGTCCACGACACCAACAATGGCCGCGTCGAGCGGACTCTGTTCTCGTCCAGCCGCCATAGATGCCGACTTGCCTTCAAGAACCACCAGTACACGATCCCCCTCACCAGCATCGACGGAATCTATGGCCAAAAGCGCGCGGCCATCCGGCTTGCCGTCCAGATTCAAAGGCTGCACCAAGAGAAGCTTCCTGCCCTCGACCTTGTAGTGTTTATGGGTGGAAACGACCGTCCCCACCACTTCCCCGATGATCAACGCTTCTTCCTCTTGCGGCGTCGGGCCATATCGATGCCGTCTACTTTCCCCACGATGCTGGCATCAGCGGGAACGATTTGGGGCAAGAAAGCAAAAGAGGCCTCCTTGCCACGCACATAGAAGACGTCTTCGCCCATTCCGACACTTGCACTATCGAGAGCCACCAGCGGCTCCCCCACAGGCTGCCGCGAGGGAGTCAGGGGCTGGATGATGAGTAACTTCTGCGAATGGAGTCCGGGATCTTTGTTCGTCGCTACGACGTTGCCAATCACCCGGGCTAGGAACATGGACTCGAGCTTCTCAAGCCGTTGCCATACCAGCCAACGCCTTATCGAGGTCGATAGTGTCCACGATACCGACCACCGCCGCATCTACGGGACGGTCCTCGCAACCCGAAGACATCCGGGCGGAGCTGCCGCTCACGACCAGCACCGTTTCGCCCACACCGGCATCCACGGTGTCCACAGCGATGACGTAACTGTTCTTTGGGGATCCGCTCGGATCCAAAGCTCGCACAACCAAGAGCTTGAAACCCGTCAGTCGCTCGTCCTTCCGCGTGGCCACCACCGTCCCGACTACTCGACCGAGAGTCATCGGCTAGCTTACCCGGTTAGGACTGCCCGGAGGTCTTACCGATGGGCAGACAATCTTCCAAGCTCGAATGAGGCCTTGGAATCACGTGCACCGAAACGAGCTCACCGACCCGACGGGCGGCCGCCGCTCCGGCATCCGTTGCAGCCTTACAGGCCGCCACATCTCCCCGCACCATCGCGGTGACATATCCGGCACCGATCTTCTCGTAGCCTACAAGCGTTACCTTGGCCGCCTTGACCATCGCATCGGATGCTTCGATCATGCCCACCAGCCCCTTGGTTTCAATCATCCCCAATGCTTCACCTACGGGTTCCGCCATGATTCCTCCCTAATCTTCCTCAAATAAGATTCTCGACCACCGTTCAAGAAAAGGACAATACCAGAATGTTCACCTGCCACCCACCTCCTGGATGGCATCCAGAATCAGTTGAATCAATTCCTCCCTGGTGAGTTGGATTTTGTCTCCACCGGAGGCTGCTCGTGATTCGGCAGGAACGGGGCATCCTTCCCCTCCTGCTGGTCCCTCTAAGCCATAGACTTTACTCCGAAGCGACAAGAGGCGCGACACCTCTTTCCTCGGAAGCAACCGCTCCCCCCCCAACATGCGTGAGACGAGGCTCACTTCCGCGAAGTGCTCGATGACCTCCATTTTATAGTAAGCATCCAAGATATCTCGACCGACAGTCAACGCACCGTGATTCGCCAACAACAGTCCGTCCGACATACGCACCAGACGATCCACCGTGTCGGCCAGCTCCCTTGTGGAGGGCGTCCCGTACTCCGCAAGAGGAATGCAGCCCAAAGTGACGACGACCTCGGCCAACACCGCTCGGTCGAGAGGCACCCCTGCAGATGCGAAACCGGTCGACGTCGGCGGATGGGCATGTACAACGGCCTTCACGTCGGGCCTTGCCTTGTAGACCGTTAGGTGCATTTGGATCTCCGTCGAGACCTCTAGCGCTCCCTCCAATTTCTTACCGGATAGGTCACAAGCTACGACCATGTCCGGCGTCATGGTTCCCTTGCAAACACCTGCGGGCGTTGACAGGACCTCGCCTTCCGAGGCCCGGATGCTGACGTTTCCCTCTTTGGCAGCGATGTATCCACGTTCGTAGAGGCGGCGTCCGATCTCACAGATGTCGCTTTTGAGTTGTTCTATCTGACTCAACTTGCCTGCGCCTTGCTGCCCAGAAACGACTTCCGGCACGTCTCCGAGCAAAAATAGAAAACCTCTTCTCCCCGGCGCTCGGTCAAGGCACCTTTCTCCGGCACGTAAACCCCACAAACCGGGTCCCGGACCATCTGCCCTCGATAGACCATCCCTTCATTCCCCGACCTGTCACCTGGAACTTTTCTCGTCTCCACTTCTCCCAGCATCCGTTGAACGGCCCGCCACACGGACCGGAACAACAGAATGATTGCAAGAAATTGAAGGAGACGAATCATGTCAACAAAAGCTACCCAGAGCAAGTGGTGGAATCAAGATCACTGACCCATGGTATGTGCGGACCTCAGAGCCTCGAGCTCATCTCGAATACTCCGCGCTTCAGGAGAGTCGGGAGCCGCCTCGACGAGCTTTTCCCACACCTCGATGCCGCCACGGATATCGTTCTTGCCCAGCAGAAGCACTCTTCCCAACCCCAGAAGGCTCGGTGGATCCAACGGTTCGACAGCCAAAGCGGCCTTATATTCAGAAACCGCTTCGTCAACCCTTCCTAGTCCCGCAAGGGATATCGCCAAATGGTTCCTCGCGACGAGGTCGTGCTCGTCGATTTCCAGCGACTTGCGGAACCAAAGAACCGCCTGCTGGAGGTGACTGGATTCCATATAGAGGATGCCGATTTGTCTCGGGATCTCACCATCCTCCGGATTCTCTGCCGCCCGGGCTTCCAACCGAGCCACTTGATCGTGGTCGAGCTCGGCCGACTCCGATGCTGGACCACGACTCGTAGATGCACTCACGCCAGCGGAGACCGGCACGGGCGCTTGAATCACGCTTTGAAAAACGAAATACCCGACCAGGACCCCAAAAATGAGACCGGACACAAAGAAGATGGCATTTTCTCTACGCATGATATCGCCAGGAAAGTCTCAGTCTATCCGCGCTGCTCGAGGGGAGTCAAGCAACCTTGGGTGTCCCCGCAACGTGAGCGCCATCGGGCGTGCGCCTTGCGCCAAGGACAAGAAACCAGACCAGAGGAAGCCAACTTGAAACAGGACCAAGAACGGCAGGATGGCGAAAATCTGATGCATCGTTGCATACAGGGCGGCCGCTCCCAGGTACAGGCCGAAACCGATCTCCACGAGGGGCAGGTATCCAACGTGACCACGATACCTCTTGAGCCGCCAACGGTCGGAGCTCGACTCGATCCCGAGTTTAGGCGTTCGGACGAAGTGAACATCGCTACGGGTCAATGCTCCAATGACGGCGCAAGCGTTATTGATTGACAGACCGATTCCAAGCGACATCACGAAAGGCACAAACAGGATCTTCTGTTTCCAATCGGCGTAGATCTCCCGCTGAGAGACGACATAGAAGCTCGCGATAGAGGCGGTAGCAGAAAGGAACAAAGGGATGTCGACGAGTAGCATCTCGTACTTACCCATGTTGTACCGGATCAACATAGACGGGAACATCAAGACGGAGAGCACAACCATGAGCGGGTAAGCGATATTGGCGGTCAAATGGAAGGTCGCCTCCACCTTGACCGCCAGAGGCAGAGGGCTCGCGAGAATACGTGGAAGCAGCTTTCTTGCCGTCTGGATGGATCCCTTTGCCCATCGATATTGCTGATTCTTGAAAGCGTTCATTTCGACAGGAACTTCGGCGGGAGAAACCACTTCCGGCAGAAAGACGAAGCGCCATCCTCGAAGCTGTGCCCGATAGGAAAGATCCAAATCTTCGGTCAGGGTGTCGTGCTGCCATCCCCCGGATTCTTCGATGGCTTGTCGGCGCCAAATCCCAGCGGTTCCGTTGAAATTGAAGAAACGTCCCGAACGATTTCGCGCCCCGTGCTCGAGGACGAAATGACCATCGAACAAAACGGATTGAACTCGAGTGAGAAGGGAATAGTCTCGGTTGATATGTCCCCACCTGACTTGCACCATCCCCACACTTGGCTGAACGAAGTGGTGGATGGTCTTTTGCAAGAAATCCCATTTCGGAACGAAGTCGGCGTCGAACATCGCGATGAACTCCCCCCGGGCGCTCTTCAAGCCCTCAGCCAGAGCGCCCGCCTTGTAGCCGATGCGATCCTTGCGATGGAGGTGATGGATATTCAGTGCCTTCGTTTCGATAGTCCACGGTCTTCGTCCGGCTATCTCTGCCGTTTCATCCGTCGAATCGTCGAGAACTTGGATCTCGAGGAGGTGACGTGGATAGTCGAGACGAGCGACCGCGTCGATGAGACGCTCCACAACGTACATCTCGTTGAAGATGGGTAGCTGCACGGTGACCTTCGGGAGAGTCTCGAACCTCCCAACGACTCGAGGCGCGCGGCGTCGATGCTTGTAGTATAGATAGAGCATCAGGTACCGATGGAGGCCGTAAACGGCCAGGAAAAGGAGCACTGCAAAGTACAATGCCAGCGTCGAGACGGCCAAGGCATTCATATCAATATATCCACACAGGAAGACTCAAGGAGTCACGTGACTCGCTACCTGTTCTCTCAATGACTGTGTCACAAGATAGCGCAAAATGAAGGAACATGACCGGCACAACTGGATTCCGCTGATTTTGCTCGGCGGCCTCCTGGAAGCTCTCGCGATCTGGACGGCCCCGATGATGGCAGTGGATGACCGCTTCATACCGTTCTTGAGCGGGTATCTCGCTATGGTCGGCATCTATCTCGTAGCGGTCTATTTCGTCTGCCATCGTGTCAATGCCCCCAAGAGCACAGCGCACTTTATTTTGGTCGTCGCGGTGTTCCTGCGCTTACCTTTCCTATTCGCGCCACCCGAGCTTTCCGACGACATCTACCGATATGTATGGGATGGCCGCGTCCAGCGACAGGCATCAATCCCTATCGCTACGCTCCGCAAGCACCCGAGCTCCAACACCTTCGTGATCCCCTGTATCGGGGCATCAACAACAAGGACATCCCGACGATCTACCCGCCTCTGATGGAGATCCTTTTTGCCTCCGTCACGGCGATTTCGGAGAGCCTGCTCTGGATGAAAGGTGTTTTCGTCCTCATCGACCTCGTCGTGATTGGCTTGTTGATGGGTCTCCTCAAAATGGCCGGAATGACCTCGTCAAGGGCGGTATCTACGCCTGGAGCCCTCTGGTGATCGTCGAAGTCGCCGGCAACGGTCACAACGACGTTCTTGCGCTCGCCTTTTTACTCGCGGCGCACGGCGCCATCTTTTTTGAGAAGGACACCTTGTCCATCTGCTTCCTTGCCTTTCGGGCCTCGCCAAGCTCATGGGCTTCATTCTCGCACCACTGTTTGTGCGGTCGGTACGAGCCAGGGCTTGGCTGGCAATGCCCGTCACTTGTCTCATCATTTCCATACCCTACGTGGATGTCGGCTCGGAAGCTTTTCGCGGGCTTTATGAGTTTGGCACGAGGTGGAGAGCCAACGACAGCCTATTCGCCCTGATATATCAGGCTACAGGCTCTCTCGATCTATCCAAAGCCATTGTGGCCACCTTGTTGGGGGGATTGATGGGCTACCTCATTCTCCGCAACGTCCCTCCACTGCGTGGGTGCTATCTGGCCATCGGAGCCATTCTACTATTCACCACGACGTTGCACCCTTGGTATCTCATGTGGATCGTTCCCTATTTGTGTTTCTACACGAACGCCGCTTGGCTTTTGCTCACCGGGACGATCGTCCTTTCCTACCACGCCCCTTTTCTTACACCCCCGGGTGAAGCTTGGGTGCAGCACAGCATCTACAAGCTCCTCGAATATGGTCCTTTTCTTGTGCTCCTGGTGGTGTTAGCTTGTTCACCCCACCGACGCTTTCTCGGGAACAATGCAAGTAAGATAGAATAGACTTTCTTCGAACATGGGAGAGGGAGGGCCCGTCGCCCGAAAGCGGACTAGAGACACTTCCTCACGAAAGAAAACGAGTGTAACACCATGAATCCAGATAAAATCCGAGAGCTGCTCGAGGCAGTTGCCACCGGCGCCACGTCACCCGAGGAAGCGTCTAAACGACTCCGCTTCTTACCCTTCGAGGATATCGGCTTCGCAAAAATTGACCACCATCGGCACCTTCGACGGGGATTTCCCGAAGTCATCTTCGGACCGGGTAAGACCCCCTTTCAAATCAGCGCCATTGCTTCACGGTTGATCGAACAGAGCCAGAACGTCCTCGTGACCAAGACCACCGAAGAAGCTTACAAAGAGGTTGCTGCGCTCCATCCCAAAGCGAGCTGGAAGGAAGAAGCTCGGGCCGTTGTTGTCGAGGTCCAACCCCTTCCCCGCACCTCCGGTTTGGTGCTGGTCGTCTCAGCAGGCACCTCGGACATCCCCATAGCGGAAGAAGCCGCCCTGACCGCCGATCTCATGGGATGTCAGGTGGAACGTCTCTTTGACGTAGGGGTCGCCGGCCTTCACCGGTTGGCATCCCATCAGGAGTTGCTCTCCAAGGCCAAGGTAGTCGTTGTAGCGGCGGGAATGGAAGGGGCGTTGCCCAGCGTGGTCGCTGGCTTCGTAGCCGTTCCTGTGGTCGCCGTTCCCACCAGTATTGGCTACGGCGCGAGCTTCGGTGGAGTCTCGGCTCTTCTCGCCATGCTCAATAGCTGTTCCACTGGAGTCGCTATCGTCAATATTGACAATGGTTTCGGGGCAGGATACCTCGCGGGGCTCATGAATAGGAGGCCGAACTGACTCCCGTTTCGGGACTTTTCCTCAACGGAGCGCAAAAAGCATTTCTCTCACACCTTGACAGCCTGCCCTTTCGTTCCTAAATTGCAAGAGAACAATAGCTTAAGGGAATAGCTTCCCGGGGTTTGGACGGGGAGCATCTCCGTGTTAAATTGGACGTTTGGGCCAAAATCGGCCTTACGTACACCTATTTTGCCGGGATTAGGGAAAGCGTCCGCTTTTCGAGTGCGCCCGGCGGTCTTAGGCGCGTCCTTCGGATGAAGAGCGGAGTTTTAGAGACTCTCGAATTCGACAAAATCCTGAAGGTCCTCGGGAGCTTCACCCAGACACCATTCGGGTTGGATAGGGCTCTAGCAGTCCTACCATCTACCGAGCCAGGTGAAGTTGGAGAGACCTTGAAGGAGACGAGCGAAGCTTGTCGTCTGCGCTCTGATGGTAGGCACGTGGCTCTTGGCGAAGCGCCAGATGTGCGGTCTCATTTGGAAGCTCTCAATGTCGAACGGGCGTCATTGGATGCCTCCGCGCTCGTTGAGCTGGCGGTGTTCTGTCGAACCAGCAGTCGAGTGAAATCGAGCTTAAACCAAGATGGTTCCGCCCTGAAGCTGGAATCGATTCTGTCCATTGGCCGCGAGCTTCCCGAGCTCGACGCTCTTCGCGGTCCGATAGAGAAAGCCATCGACAGCGACACCGCAACGGTAAAAGATAATGCTAGCCCGCAACTTCGCAGTCTCCGAGCCCGGATCTTCAAGCTCAGGAACCGGTTACGCAGTATCCTCGAGTCTTATTTTCGGCAAAAGGACTCTCGGAAGATCCTTCAGGACCAAATCATTACGGAACGGAACGGTCGAGCCGTTTTGCCGGTTCGCTCTGAGTGTCGAGGGGATCTCGTCGGAATCGTCCATGGAACTTCGTCCAGTGGTGCCACGCTTTTTATCGAGCCGCTCAGCACGGTGGAGATCAACAACGATATCGTGTCCGTCGAGGAGCAAGAGAGGCAGGAGGTGGAACGCATCCTCCTCGCCCTCACGAACGAAGTTCGCCTACACAAGTCCGCGCTCGCAAGGACCGTGGACTTGCTAGGTCATTTGGATTTGATGTTGGCAAAAGCATCTCTCAGCGAGGCTTACGGCGGAACCGAACCGCATATCAACGAAGACAACGATCTCGAGATCGTCTCCGGACGCCATCCTTTGCTTGTCGCCAGGATCGCGGAACGCTCAGGCCTGCCGCAGCCGGAACCCGAGGCCGTGCCCATTTCGTTCCGGATTCATCGCGACAAAAATGCCCTCGTCATCACCGGTCCTAACACAGGTGGGAAGACGGTCGCCCTCAAGACCGCGGGCTTGCTTTCGTTGATGGTTCAATCAGGCTTGCATGTACCCGCCACAGCCAACAGCACGTTCCCTGTTTTCCGACAGATTTTCGCGGACATTGGGGACGAACAATCAATTGGCTCCAGCCTGTCCACGTTCTCCGCCCACCTCAAGAACATCGTTGAGATGGACAATGAACTCGAAGAGCCTGCGCTGATTCTTCTCGACGAAGTCGGCTCTGGAACCGACCCCTCCGAAGGTGGTGCATTGGGAACGGCCCTTGTCGAGCATTTTCGAGGTCGCGGAGCCTTGGTGCTCGCCTCGACGCATCACGGAATGCTCAAATCCTACGCCACGACAACCCATGGAGTCGGCTCGGCTTCTTTTCAGTTTGATCCCGAGACCTACGAGCCTATCTACCATCTTGTCGAAGGCTCGACCGGCCGAAGTCTAGCGTTCGAGATGGCTCTCCGTCTCGGTCTTTCGGCCAAGGTGGTAGGAACAGCCCGTGATCTCCAGAGCAAGAAAGAGCGACAAGTCGAAGACATGATCGACAAGCTCGAGGCGGACGGACAGAAACTGGCGGAAGAACGCGAAGTTCTCGAACGTGAGAGAAGAGCCTTGAGCGAAGAGCTTCGCCACCAAAAAGACAAGGCACGAGCCGCCGAACGGAGTCGTGTCGAGCAGCTGGAGGCCTCGAGAATCCAAATTCAAGTGGAAACCGAGCAGGCGCGTCAAGAGCTCCGGAATGTGATAGAGGAAGTGAAATTCCGTTCCGCTCAGGAAATCTTCGCGACGAGACCTACGCCGGTCCAGATGGAAACTGAAGCCATCAAGAAAATCGAGGAGCTCGAAGCTCAGTTCGTACCCGTTGAGAAAGACGAAACTCGTCCGCCACTCGATGTATGTGCCGGAGACCAGGTCACCATTTCCTCTCTTGGCCTGACCGGGGTCGTTGTGGAAACCATCGGTACCGGCGAAGTTGAAGTCATGGTAAGGGATAAGAAACTCCGCATTTGGGTGAACGATCTGGAATCCGCCCGATCCCCTATCATGGAGGCCCCTTCTTCCCACACGAGTGTTCCCGAACGAAAGTATGTTCCCCACGAGCTCAACGTCATCGGCTGCACCGTCGACGAGGCGCTTTCGCAAGCGGACAAGTTCCTGGACGATGCCTTCTTGTCCGACCATCGCACCGTCCGTCTCATTCACGGACTCGGCAAGGGTCGGCTGAGAAACGCCATTCGGAAGTGGCTGGAGAGTCATCCACATGTGACCAGTCACCAAGTCGGAGAGAAGCGGTGCCGTCACCGTTGTGGAGTTGAAGGAATAGCACAGACGATGCCACATTCCAACCGAGCTTCATCGACCAAGTGAGAACGAGCACCGAGATGCTGGACGTGGTGTCCCAATACGTGTCCTTGAAGCCGGCGGGAAAGAATTACAAGGGGCTCTGTCCGTTTCATAAAGAAAAAACGCCTTCTTTCAACGTCAGTCCGGAACGTCAGATTTTTCACTGCTTCGGTTGCGGCGAGGGAGGGGACGTTTTCAAGTTCCTAATGCTCTACGACAAGATGTCGTTCATGGAGGCCGTGGAGCATCTGGCCAACCGGGCCGGCATTACGGTTCCGACGTCCAAAGGGAACCGAGCGGAGCGGGACGATCGCTCTTTGTTTCTCTCGTTACACCAGGAATCCAATCGTTTCTACCGGCATCAACTGCTCGAGCGGCCGAGCGGCCGGCGAGCGCTGGAATATCTCCTGAAAAGAGGTCTAAGTCGCAAGACGATCGAGGAAAGAGAATTTGGCTTCGCTCCCGACAACTGGAGCAACCTCCTCGAGCACCTCACTCGTAAAGGATACAAACCGGACGAAATTGCTCGCTCCGGACTAGCTGTCCCGCGGCGGGATGGCGGCGGCTACTATGATCGGTTTCGCGGGCGCGTCATGATTCCCATTCGGAGCGAATCGGGCAAAGTCGTCGCCTTTGGAGCCAGGCTTCTCGACAAAGGCGAGCCCAAGTACTTGAACTCATCGGAGAGCGTCATCTACAGAAAGAGCTACACGCTCTTCGATTTCGACCGCGCCAAAGAGTTCGTTCGCAAAGATGGTTTCGCCATTTTGATGGAAGGGTACTTTGATTGTATCCAAGCCCAACAAGCCGGTGTCGGCAACGCCGTCGCATGTTGCGGCACCAGCCTCACGGCGGGTCATGCACGTCTTCTCAAGCGATACTCGGACCGCGTTGTGGTGAACTTCGACCCCGACGCAGCCGGACAGATTGCCACCCGCAGAAGTATCGATTTGCTCATCGAGGAGGGCTTCCAAGTATCGGTTCTGACATTGCCGCCAGGCGAAGATCCCGACAGCTTCATTCGCAAGAACGGGCCGGAAACCTACAGTAAGGAACTGGCGAATGCGACCTTGTTCATTGACTATCTCATGGAACGCACGGCTGAGCGCCATGATGTGAGCACTCCTCGGGGAAAGGCAACCTTTCTGAACGAGGTCCTGCCCACTTTGACTCTCATTCAGAGCCATGTGGAAAGAATCGCGTACGTTAGCAGACTGGCGGAGCGCGCGGGTATCTCCGACGAGACCATCGTTGAAGAGCTTCGGCGGAAGGTGCTGGGGCGGGCCAAAGAGATCCGTCTCCCCGAAGAATCGACGAACGCCTTGAAACCCGCAGAGCGTGACCTGGTGCGTTGGCTCTTGAACGCTCCTCTCGATTCGAATCCGTTGTTGGACGAAATCGACGACGAGGACATGAAGGGGCTCATCACCGAGCCGATACTGAAAGCCATCAAGGAGGTTGCGCAGACCGGGAATCTTTCCACGGATACCGTCATGCGACGACTCTCTGCCGATCGGGACCGAAACCTGTTGACTCGAATTGCACTCGAGCCATCTCCGCTGGGGCCACGTCAAAGCTCCCGTGATTGTCTGAATCGGCTCAGAGAGCAACGCTGGCGCCGGCAGCTGTCTCGGTTGCGAGCCAGGCTTGCACGAGGTGAAGAAGACGATTCAATCGCTAGAGAGATTCAAACTCTAGCACGACGGATAGAGACATTGGGACGTATCGGGCCCGAACCAAGGGCCATGTCATGAGGGAACCGAATTCGTCGAAACGGTGTCAAAAGGGGAGGGAAACTCTCCCCATCATCGTCGGCGGATTCGAGGTCGAGAAAAACGCCTGACAGGAGGGATCACACTTTGGCCATCGAGGAAAGATACGACGAGGTCAAGACGCTCATCACCATAGGTAAAGAGAAGGGATACCTTCTCTACGATGAGGTCAACGACATGTTGCCCAGCGAAGTGAGCTCGTCCGAGGACTTGGACGAACTCTTCGACGTCTTTGGGAGCGAGGGCATCGATGTCGTCGAGTCCGAGGAAAAGTACAAAGAGCTCAAAGATGCGGGAGTCGCCGGCTTCGGTAAAGAGGCGGTGTCCGACCGGGTCGAGCTCGATTTGACGCCGGGAGCGCTGGAGAAAACCAACGACCCGGTGCGCATGTACCTTCGCGAAATGGGTACCGTCCCCTTGCTGACACGAGAGGGAGAAGTCGAGATCGCCAAACGCATCGAGCGCGGCAAAAACATGGTCACCCGTGCGAGCGCACGAACCATGATGGCGGCGCAGACGATCATCACCCTACACGATCCTCTGAAGAACGGGGAGATCGACATCCGCGAGCTCATCGTCATCAACGATGAGGAGGTCACGGAGCAAAAGCTCGAGAATCGCCGTAAAGCAACGGTCAACGCCATCGGCAAAATCAGCGAAGCCTACCGAGAGTACAAGAACTACGCAAAACGTTTCGTCAAGCTCAAGAAACGAACCAAGAGTCTACATGAAGGGGAGATGGAAGCTCGGCCGGTTGCGCATCAAGCTCGCCCATCTCGTGGAAAAAGTCGAGTGGACGGAGGCACTTCGAGCCAGATTCCGAGAAAAGGCCAACGAAGGGGTGGAGAGGAATCAACCAGATGGAAAGGCGGCTGACCCGCCTGGAGTCGCGTCTCAACTCAATCAAGGGTCGAGGTAAAGCCAAGGACGAGGAGAGGACCGCGCCTGCGTTCCGAGATGCGCAAGATCCGCGCTGAGATTCGTGGGATACAGGACGAGTTCGAAGCCTCGTCCGAACGAGCTCAAACGCACACTGTTGAACATGAGGGAAGGCGAATACCAAGCCCAGCAGGGCGAAGTCCGAGCTCGTGGAAGCGAACCTACGCCTGGTCGTTTCCATTGCCAAGAAATACACGAACCGAGGTCTTCAATTCCTCGACCTCATCCAGGAAGGCAACATCGGTCTCATGAAAGCCGTGGACAAGTTCGAGTACCGACGAGGCTACAAGTTCTCCACCTATGCGACCTGGTGGATTCGTCAAGCCATTACGCGAGCCATCGCCGATCAGGCCGGAACGATCCGTATCCCGGTCCACATGATCGAGACCATCAACAAGCTCATCCGCACCTCGCGCAGCCTCGTTCAGGAGTACGGCCGGGAGCCGACATCGGAGGAGATCGCCAAGCGCATGGACATTCCGGTCTCCAAGGTCAGGAAGGTGCTCAAGATCGCTCAGGAGCCCATTTCGCTCGAAACACCCATCGGCGAAGAGGAAGACAGCCACCTCGGTGATTTCATCGAAGATCGCGGCGTAGTCTCGCCGGCGGAACAGGTCATCAATACGAACCTCATGGAAATGACGGAGGCGGTCTTGAAGACACTCACCCCACGAGAGGAGAAGGTCATCAAGATGAGATTTGGCGTGGGCGACGGAAGCGAGCACACCCTCGAGGAGGTCGGCCAGAGCTTTGCAGTAACCCGGGAACGCATCCGCCAGATCGAGACCAAAGCGCTTCGAAAGCTCCGACATCCGTCTCGCAGCCGCAAGCTCAAGGCCGTTCTTGGAGGGATCGAGAATATAGTGAAGTAGGCGTAGACAGTGGACTGTAGACGGTACGGATGCAGAACGGTCTCTGCCTACTGACCGCTGCCTACTCACATAGGACGCGCAAGAGGAAGGGGCCCATAGCTCAGTGGTTAGAGCCGCCGGCTCATAACCGGTAGGTCCCAGGTTCGAGTCCTGGTGGGCCCACCAACTCGACGGCGCGTGGTGTTGCCGCATCGCCTAACGAAGGCGCCGGGTTATTAGTTACGAGTACCCAGACGCTTGATACCAGTCAGATATGGAAATCGACATCGAGAACTCGACCTTTGTGTCCGACTGGAGAAGGATGGACGGGCCGCCTTCGCCGTCCGCCTCCGTGCGGACACTTCGGCGAGACCTAGCCGTAGCCTTTAGCGAAGGCGGGCTCGGCGGCCTGACAAAGACACGCATTCAAAGGGAAGTTAGTTGGAAGTGAGGAGAAGCGCAAACGAGCCACGAGACCCGGCTGCCGTCGGCCCATGTCGATCGGCAGAACCGAACGTCCCAGAAGGTGCCCTTGTGGCGCCTTTTTTTTTGGCTTTTCGTAGGGGACGTTTCAAGGAGCCCAAACACCGATGCTAACCGAATTGGAGAAACTCGTTTCACTCCAGAAATGTGACGTGGAGATAAGCACACTGGAGTCCAGGCTGGAGCAAATTCCAAAGAAGATCGAAGAGCTCGAGAAAGAGGTCGCCACCGAACGAGCGAATGTGAAGGCGGCGGAGGAGAGCCTGAACGAGTCCAAAAAGACAAGGAGAACGCTGGAGGGAGAGCTCGAGCTCCTCGAAGGCAAAATCTCAAAATACAAAGACCAGCTCATGCAAGTGAAATCCAACGACGAATACAAAGCCATGCAGAAACAGATTCACGTTGCCGAAGGCGAGATAAGCACCAAAGAGGACTTGATTCTCGTCAAAATGGAAGAGGCGGATGGTCTGCAGTCGGAGCTCGGGAGGCGCAAAAAGGAGCTGGAAGAAGGCTTGACTCACGTCCGAAAACTGGAAACCGAGCTCGAAGCCGAGGCATCACAGTTGCGGGTCCACCTCCGCGACAGACAGAGGGAGAAGGAGGAGATCAGCAGTGCTCTTCCAGAAGACCTACTGAGCTCATACCAAAAACTTGCATCGTCACGAGGTGGCATTGCAGTGGCTGAAGCCAAAAACTTGTTCTGCACGGTGTGCAATGTCCGGCTCAGACCACAGGTTGTTGAACTGCTCCGCTTGGGCGAATCCATCCAACGTTGTGACAACTGTACACGCATACTGTACTTGTCCCCAACCGAACGGGCCGAGGAAACCGAGGAGAGTCATGATAGTGGCCAGTAGCCGGAGGCCAGTTACCAGTGAAGAAAAAGGTCAGAGACCAGAAGCCAGTGGGCGGTAGGCGGTAAAACAGTGACCAGGATCCGCACGGCCGGGACGTACGCCGCATCGGAGACTAACTTCATGTGGATCTCCGTGCCCATACCGGGGGGGGATCCAGTAGGCAGTACACGGTGGGCCGTGGCAGTCTCACATAGAAACGGTCAGTGGACGGTCGGAGGCAGACGGTTGCCTAGTAGAGTTCAGTCAGAGCTCATCAGCACACCCGGACTGCGAGGCACAGATTCGTTCGGATGCCTGACTGCCTGCATGCCCATTCCCGTGGGGAGTTAGTTGGAACTGACCAGAGGCCGTGCCACGCTGATCGCGCCGTAGAGCCTGCCTGTACCCTTACCTTCTTTCCGATAGGAATACAACAGAGAATGGTCGCAAGATGTACAAAGTCCGGTCGTAAAGATTCGGTCCGGGGAGATCCCAGAATCGACGAGCTGTTGCCGATTGGCCTCGACGACATCTAGGTGTTTGGTGCCTCGTGGTCCCATCGAAAAGTACTGCTCCGCCGATCGAAACCGGCGCGCATATGCTAGGAGGACTTCGTCACCCACCTCGTAACAGCACGGGCCGATAGCGGGTCCCATGGATACATAAATGGACTCTGGATGAGAAGAAAATCGGCGCTGGAACAATTCTATGGCTTTTGTTGTGATCCGCTCCAGGGTGCCTCGCCAGCCGGCGTGAACTGCAGCCACCACGTTGTGCTCAGCGTCCCACATCAAAAGTGGCACACAATCCGCGGTTTGAACGACTAATGCAAGCTCATCGCTACGAGTAACCAGGCCGTCACAGACCGGCACTTCGACCGACGGCTCGGAGACCACCACGAGTTTCGCTCCATGAACCTGGTTCATACGAATGGGACGTTTCGATCCCATCCGAACCGTCACCTCTTCGACGTCCCTATCAGCACTTTCAAGAAGGCCATAAGGCTGCGGCGAATCCGTCGAGCGGCACCGTCGAAGCCGAAGCGAGAACCCGTGCGGAACACCCCGCTCCTCGAGTGGTCGACAGACTAGAAGATCGGGACCGTTCACATGGTCCGCACTCAAGTGAAAAGAAGGATTCATGCTAAGATTCACCGCAAAGTCAGAACATTGGAGATCTAGACGCCTTCTGGGTAAAAGTCAATGAGGGTCGGGCTCTACTTGGCAACATTGGAGGAGACACCTCCGGCCGAGAGTCCCGTCTTTACAGAACGAGAGCGTCAGTATTGCCTCCGTCGACGCAATCCCCATCCACACCTTGCAGGACGTTTTGCCGTCAAGAAAGCAACCTCGGTCGCTCTCGATCTGGATACCCACTTCCCCTTGGGTGATATCGAGATCACCCGCCAGCGGGGAAAGGCACCAACGCTCGTCTTCCATGGCACCGCCGCGTCCCGAGCGCATGATGCGGGCATTCAAGTATCCCATGTCAGTATCAGTCACAGTGGAAACTACGCGGTAGCGCTCGTGGTGTTGGAATAAGAGGACCTCGGCACTTCGGCAGCATCCCTAGACTTCCAGTACTGAGCAACGAGGATCTCTTTCTTCATCCCGTTGTCGATGTGACCCCAGGGGAGAATCTCGTCCAGATCACGAGGGCGACGAATGTAGAAATCGAGATCTCGACCCGTAAGCTCTACGGCTTGTTTCAATTTGGTCCCTTCTCTGACCATGGACAACATCGCCGGCGCCAGGCGTCGGTCCCCCACCGACAACAGCGCTTGAAGCTGCTCCAAACGGGGAGATTTGAAGTTCGCCTCCACATTGGGCAAGGTTTTGAGAGCCTTCTTCAGATATTGCATCTTGCGATTGAGCTCTGAAAGGGGCGCCATGGGGTGCCACTGGAAGGGAGTGCCCGGCTTGGGAATGAAGGGATTGATGCTCGCAATGACTTTTCCCACCCGTCCTCTGACTCGGGCATGAGTCAACATGCGGTCTCGAATCGCTTTGACAAGGTGAACGATCGCCTCGATGTCTTCCTCCCTTTCCTCCGGGACCCCAACCATCAAGTAGAGCTTCAGATTCTCCACTCCGCGCTCGAAGAGCATGTCTATCTTCTGCAGGATCTCGGAATTTAGAATCCTTTTGTGTATCGCGAATCGTAGGCGGTCGCTTCCTACTTCCGGGGCCACCGCCAGCGTCTTTTCACCACTGCCGACGAGAGCGTTCAAGAGATCGGACTTCAGATCCTCGAAGCGAAGAGAAGAGACACTCACCCGGAAACCCATCGCCTTCAAATCCGTCACCAGGGGAACGATCTCTCGATGGGCACCAACCGCCGTCGAGACCAATCCGATCTCTTTTGTATGCTTGCGGGCCTTCCGCGCTGCTTCCAGAATCTTGGTCATTTCGAAAGAGCGCTTGGGAAGATAGTTGTATCCTGCCCAGCAGAAACGGCATAGCGTCGGACACCCGCGCGACACTTCGACCAGGAACTTGTTAGACATCTCCGTCGCGCGCGTCAGAACATAGGTGGCCGGAGGCGGCCAATCGACTCGTTTTCCCATCTTCGCTCTTACGATCACCTCACCGGCCTGCGACGCGCTGACCCGCTTCGCGATCGTACCGCTCGAGCCGTAGTGGAATTCGACATGCCTCGGGACGTAGAAGCCATCCGCTCCGCCAAGCGCTTCGAGCCGCCTCGCCTTGTCGGGCGAGTCGAGAAGCGCTCTCGTGAGCTGTGGCAGCAAAGCCTCAGCTTCGCCCACTGCAAACACATCAACAAAGGCCGCCAAGGGCTCGGGATTCAAGAACGTAATCGGTCCACCCACGACAACGAAAGGGTCACGTTGGGCTCTCTCGTCAGCTAGGGCCGGTATCCCCGCGAGGTCGAGCATCTCAATGACGTTCAGTTCATCGGGCTCGAAGGTGATCGAAAAAGCGACGATGTCAAATTCAGCGACAGGTGTTTGAGATTCGAGTGTGAAGAGCCGTGTTCGGCTCGCTCGATACTCTTTGAGATCCCCTTGGTCGGGGAGGAAGAAACGCTCGCAAACCACGTCGGCCATCTCGTTCCAGAAACGATATACCGACTGGAAGCCCACATTGGACATCCCGACGTGATAGGTATTTGGATAAGCCAGTGCGACACGGAGTTTCCCTGCGTGTGACTTCACCGACGTCCCCGTCTCCACTTCGACGAGATTCCGTGCTTTCGCCACTAGCTTTCGATTCATAGGAATGCCAGTATAGCTCAGAAGAGTTGCGGGTTTTGAAAAGAAGAACTTAACGCAGAGTCGCGGTGGCGCCAAGAAGAAAGAACACAGGGAACCAAAAGATCAGGAATTCAAGAGGACATGGCACACGGCACAAAAATCGCGGTGCGTGTTGGTGATGAATTCTGGATTTTGCTCCTTCTGGATCCTTGTGGCTTGTTTCCTTATTCTCGAGTGCTTGAGTACTCGAGTACTTGAGTACTTCTTCTACTTGTGCGGATCAGGCCAATAATCACCTCATGGAGCCGACCATTTCCTTCATGAGGTTGGCGTTCTCGATGGCAACCGAGGCATGCTGACCGAAAATCGTGGCGATTCTCAGCTCATGCTCCGAGAATTCTTCAACGGATTGATCCCGTGTCACTCCTAGATTGAGCACACCAATGACCTTGTTGCGAATCGCGAGCGGAACCGAGATCGAATAGAGCACTTTCTCCTCGAGAGCTACCGCCTCATGGAACCGCTCATCGTCCTTGGCTTCGCCGGACATCAGTACAGGCTCCCCGGTCTCTGCTACCCACCCGGCGACACCGGAACCGATCTTCTGTCTCGTTTGGGCCACGATGGCCGCATCGATGCCCTGAGACGCCACGATGACCAAACGATCGCCGCTATCATCGACGAGCATTACCGACCCCCGATTGCCGCCGACGAGATTCAAGGCCGCACGCAAGACGGTGTCAGAGGTGCGCTCGGGATCCAAACCAGAATTGACGGTGCTGATGGCACGGTACAAGTTGGTGAGCTCCTTGAGTCGCGTTTCCAAAGAAGATGATCTAGCCTGCTCGTCCGCGACTTGTCGCTCCTTATCTAGAAGCTCTTCGACGAGACGATGCTGCAATTCTCTGAGGCGGCGTTCTTTGCCGATGACATAGAGACAAGAACAAAGACAAAGGGCGGCCAATGCCGGTATCAGATGGCCTTGGTCCTGCCGGAAAGAGAGATAGGTGATTACGGCAAGCACCATGATGATGACCAGCAGAACGAACTGAAGAAGCTCCGTGCGGCGTTTGTCTACATAGGATAGTTCCATCTTCTCGTCTCCTTGGCTCAGCCGGGCATCACTTAGCCACAGACCTTCATCTGCTGCACGGCGGACGATACCTCAGTAAAGAAACGTATCTAGAACTATTTTTGATTGCTTATTAGGATCCGAATGAGTCGGACGCGCCCAACAATCGAACTTATCGGCGGGTCAACGTCCTACTTACGATGGTAAAACACAAAAGAGAGGGAGGCAAATCCGAGCAGGAGCCGGACGTATCGAACAGAATGCCTTTCGATGACGAATCCTCGACGCATGAGACTCTTGCCCTGTCCTTGCGTGATCCTTACGTTGTTCGGTGTTTGTTGCTCGGTGTTCTTCGCTTAGCCCTTTCCCCCTTTTCTTATGAATGTCGGAACATCTAGATCTTCGGCTTCATCTTCCTCAACCGACTCGAAATCAAGATCGGTGGTCAAGTTCTCTGAGGTGCCGCGACGATAGAACCCGGACGAACCCGACGCGACTTCGCGGCTCTTCGTGTAATTAGTTATATCTACAGGAGTTGTCGCACCTCTTTTACGCTGAGCCCGTTCCGCTCTCTGAAAGCCCGTAGCAATCACGGTGATCTTGAGCCTGCCGTCCATACTTGGATCCACGACAGCTCCAAAAATGATGTTGGCATCGTCATCGGCTGCCTCGTGGATGACCGAAGAGGCTTCGTTCACCTCTACGAGACTCATGTCTTCGCCACCCGTGATGTTGATGATGACGCCGCGAGCACCTTCGATAGAGGCTTCCTCCAACAATGGGCTGCTGATGGCCTTCTGGGCGGCTTCGACAGCACGATTGTCACCCTTCGCAACACCCGTTCCCATCACGGCATCTCCCATGCCACGCATGATGGTCCTCACGTCCGCGAAATCCAAGTTGATGAGTCCGGGAACGGTAATGAGGTCGGAGATCCCCTGAACGGCCTGTCGCAGAACGTCATCGGCAATGCTGAAGGCATCCGCCAAAGATGTATTGCGATCCACAGTCGACAGGAGCCGATCGTTGGGTATCGAGATCAGCGTATCGACGCACTCCCTCAACTCCCGCATTCCTTCAGTAGCCTGAGTCATACGCCACTTGCCTTCGAAGGTGAAGGGTTTCGTCACCACCGCAACCGTCAAAGCACCCAACTCGCTCGCCAAGGAAGCGATGATAGGTGCCCCACCGGTTCCAGTTCCACCCCCGAGGCCACTGGTGATGAAAACCATATCGGCACCCTCGAGTGCCTCCAGAATTTTCTCGGTATCCTCGAGTGCCGCTTGTCGGCCGATTTCCGGATCCGCACCACAACCAAGCCCTTTGGTAAGCTTCGCCCCGACCTGAAGTTTGACCGGCGCATGGCTCGCGCGGAGAGCCTGGAGGTCCGTGTTCGCCGATAGAAACTCCACGCCACCAATGCGTGAGGCGATCATCCGATTGACAGCGTTACCTCCGCCCCCACCGACACCGACTACCTTGATGGCGGCACCGATGTGGCTACCCTCCTCGAAGGATATGCTGAGCGGAGTATCACCGGGTTTGTCATCGTCGAAACGTATCATTCACCCACCTCCCTTATCGAATTACTGGGCTAGCCGGCACCAAGCGGAGCGTTCACCAGCTTACGGCAACGCTCCCAGATCCTTGCTAGCGGATTGTGATTGAACCGTCCATGAGGCAATAGCCGGTTGGATCGGCTCCGATGCGCATAGAGGACAAGCCCCACTCCCGTCGCGTAGGCCGGGCTGGCCACCACATCTACGAGGCCCCCAACACCTGTTGGAGAGCCGCACCTGATTGGCATATCGAACACTCGCTCGGCAACCTCCGGCAGGCCTTCTAAAGAAGCACTACCGCCGGTGAACACAAGCCCTGAGTTCAGGATGCTCTCATAGCCGGCACGGCGCACTTCCTCGTAGACCAAGTGGCAGATCTCTTCGGCCCTCGGCTGCAAGATCTCAGCGAGAAGTTGGCGCGAAAGAATCCGAGGATTTCGTCCCCCCACACTCGGCACTTCGATGGTGTCCTCTTCGTTGACCATCGTACTCAGGGCGCAACCGTACTTCTTTTTGATCTTCTCCGCTTCTAGAATGGGAGTGCGCAAACCAACCGCCACGTCGTTGGTGAAATGATCGCCCCCTGTTGGTAGCACTGATGTGTGCCAGATGGTGCCCTTGTCGAAGATGGCAAGATCGGTAGTGCCACCGCCAATATCGACCAAAGCAACACCCAGCTCTTTTTCGTCCGTCGTCAACACCGCCTCCGCCGCGGAAAGCTGCTCGAGCACGGTTTCTGTAACTTCCATGCCGGCACGGTTGACACAAGTCACGATGTTTTGCGTCGCTGTCGTACCGGCCGTGATGATATGAACGTTGGCCTCTAAACGGCTACCCGTCATACCGGTGGGATCAAAGATCCCATCCTGTCCGTCCACAACAAACTCCTGCGGCAACACATGGACGATCTCACGATCCGATGGAAGGGGAATCGCCTTGGCAGCGTCGACAGCCCTGTAAACGTCCTCGCGTGTGATCTCCCGAGTCTTGTTGGTGATGGCCACCACGGCACGAGAGTTGAACCCCTTGATGTGCCCTCCTGCCAAGCCAACGTAGACAGACTCGATTTCCACTCCAGCCATGAGCTCTGCTTCTTCGACCACACGTTTAATGGACTCCACGGTCTGCTCGAGATTGATCACCATCCCTTTGCGTAAACCCTTGGACTCGGTAGAGCCGATCCCGATGATGTCTTGGCGTCCCTCCTCCGTGATCTCACTGACTATCGCCGTCACTTTCGTCGTGCCGATGTCGAGCCCCACAATGTATCGGTCCTTCTTGTTCAGAGCACTCACCTCCCCCCATCAACGCTCGAAACGAGCACGGTTTGTCCCTCCGACACGAGCTCGGTTCGAAGCTGCAAATACACACGCCCTCGATAACGGAGATCGACTGCCGCCACGGTTGGGAAGCGGTCGAGAATTCCCTCCATGAGTGGCAAGACCTCTCTCAGGCGCGGCACCAGATCGTCTTCTGCCATGAGTACTGTCAAAGGCGGATGGCGCAGCCGCACCTTAATGGAGCCCGCCCCCTCCGCCACATCGATCGAGGAGATGACTGACTCGAGTTTCTCATCCTGGGCAAGCGCCCAAAGAAGTCTCCCGGCAAGCTCGGTGCGGTCCCGAATCAAGACTCCGCGTTCGTCGGCAAGCCCCCGCACCAGAGGCGGGGTCAAGTCAGCGTAACGGGGCCCAGCTTCATCCAGCAAATGCCCCTGCTCGTCCATGAGATAAAGCTCGTCCAGAACGGCAATTCCTACGGGAGATCGTTCAACGACCCGAAGCGTCAATGTGGCCGGAAGCACACGAGTCAATTGCACGTCCTTAATCCAAGGCGATCTCAACAACTGGTCTTTCAAACTGTCCAAATCCAGATTCAGGATGTTCGTCCCCGAATGGAGCCCTAAAGCCTCCAATATTTCTCCTTCAGAAAGTCGCTCATTTCCCTCCACGCGAATACGGCTCACCGTAAGCTCGGGAGATCGCCCCGCTGCGGCGGCAGTCCAGAATCCCGCGGCAATGAGACCGGCGAGACCGGCCACCGCGCCCATCCAGCGAAACACGGCCCCTACATTTCGGCGGGCGCTACGACGCGGCACGACCTGACGTCGGAGAAAATGCTCCCTCGGGTGAGCTTCCTGCTCCGTCGATCGCACCGAGTGCCTCTCTAGCTCCACCGTTTGACCTCTTCCTCGAGATCCACTCCCGTTGCCTTGGACACCTTTTCTTTGATCTCCTCAATCAAACCAAATACGTCAGCAGCCTTGGCGTCGCCGTCGTGCACGATGAAATTAGCGTGCACCTCCGAAACTCGTGCTCCACCCATCTTCAGTCCCTTGAGCCCGACCTCATCTATGATTTTGCCCGCGGAGCCCTCCGGCGGATTCTTGAATATGCAACCCGCGCTCTTCACACCCACAGGTTGAGTGGTTTTGCGAACACCCAGTTGCTGCTCCATGTCGGCACGAATGGCTCCGCGCTCGTCTTCCTCCAATTGGAGGACGCAGCGGGCGACGATTACCTCGTCGCCAAACGACGAGGAGCGATAGCGAAAATCAACCTGATCGCGAGTGAGCTCCGCGACGCCTTTCCCGGCGACGATGATCGTAACGTTTTCCACCCAATCCCCCATGGAGAATCCATAGGCACCGGCATTCATCGCCAGTACGCCCCCCACAGAACCGGGAATTCCAACGCCGCCTTCGAGCCCACGCAGTCCGCGGCCAACCGCCGCACGCACCAGCTGTGGGAAATGAACACCGGCCTCTGCTTCGATTCGACCACCGTCGTGAAAGCGAGTGACTTTCATCGCGCCCATGTGGATCACGACTCCACGTAGGCCCTCATCGCTCACCAACAAATTGCTACCACCTCCGAGGATACGAATCGGAAGCTCATACTCTCCCACGACGGCAACGGTGCGTTGGAGCTCGACGAGGGAGGACGGAAACACCATCACCTCTGCAGGTCCTCCCAATCCGATCGTCGTGTATCGGGAAAGCGGCTCCTCCAACCGGAACAAAACGCCGGTATCGCGCAATCCAGCCGTTAGCTCTTCCATTGGACTATTTGCCACGATCACGCAGTATCTCCACGAGTCGGTCGGACAAAGTCGTTATGCTACCGGCCCCCAGGGTCAGAACGAGATCGCCCGCAGCCATTTCTTCGGTCACAACCTCTGGAATGGAATCCAGCGATTCGACGAAACGCACATCCCGATGTCCATGCTTCTTGATTCCCTCTGAAAGCCGCCGGCCGCTTATCTCCGGAATCGGTTCCTCGCCGGCAGCATAGATCTCCGTCACCAAAAGGAGATCGGCCTGATGAAAGGCACGGCAGAACTCATCATAGAGAGCTTGAACCCGAGAGAAACGATGAGGCTGAAAGATGACAATCGTCCTCCGCCCAAAGGCTTCCTTTGCCGTGGCCAGACTCGCGCGTATCTCCGTCGGATGGTGCCCGTAGTCATCAACAATGAGGACACCTCCGTGCTCACCCTTGATCTGAAACCGCCGGTCGACTCCCGTGTAGGCTTCGAGCCCCGAGAGGATCTCGTCGATAGGTATCCCGAGCTCGTAGGCCACCGCCACTGCTGCCAGACTGTTCAGAACGCTGACGCGCCCCGGAACGCTGAGGACGACTTGTCCCACCCCTTCCCCTCGGAGTTTCAGAGCGAAGGAGGATTTCGTTCCCGAGAGCTCCACGTTTTCCGCCGTGACATCTGCTTGAGTGGAAAAGCCGTAGGTTACGTATCGACGTCGTATCCTTGGAAGGAGGTCTTGAACTCTCTCCTCGTCGAGACATACCACGGTTGCGCCATAAAACGGAACTTTGTTTACGAAATCCGCGAAAGCACTCTCGAGATCTTCTGAATCCCGATAGGCTTCCATGTGCTCTCGATCGATCCCCGTCACGACGGCAATAACCGGGGACAGGTGCAAGAAGCTTCGATCCGACTCATCGGCCTCCACGACCATGAAATCCGAGCTGCCGAGCCTGGCATTGCTTCCGAGGATACCCAGGCGCCCGCCAATGACCATCGTTGGATCGAGACCGGCGTTGTCCAACATCACAGCTATCATCGAAGTCGTCGTTGTCTTCCCGTGGGAACCGGCCACAGCGATGCCATACTTGAGCCTCATCAACTCCGCCAACATTTCAGCCCGCGGGATAATAGGGATCTGGAGTGTCCCGGCGTTCGCCACCTCAACGTTGTCCCGACGCACCGCTGACGAAATCACCACGACATCGGCACCTTCGACATGCTCTTTCCTATGTCCTGCGTAGACTTCCACTCCCAAAGATTCGAGTCGCCTGGTGGCCGCCGTCTTTTTGAGGTCAGACCCACTCACGGGATAGCCCAAGTTCACTAGAACCTCGGCAATACCGCTCATTCCGATCCCACCGATGCCCACGAAGTGGATCCGGGTCTTTCGCGAGAATAGCGGCTTGGCGCTCATCCGCCCCAACCTCCGGTTCCACCTGCCAGCTCCAACAGACGTTCCGCAATGATCTTCGAGGCTTCAGGGCGTGCCAAAGATCGAGCGCTCTCCGCCATTCCCCGCCGCTGGCCGGGACGTTCATGAGATCGATCAGAATTCGAGAGAGAACTTCCCCAGTCAACTTCTCCTCAGGCAGTGCAATCGCCGCGCCGGCCCGTTCCATCATTTCTGCATTTTCTCTCTGATGACCACCTGCAATAGGCAAAGGCACCAGAACGGATGGCCTTCCCGCCGCCGCCAATTCCGCACAGGTCGTTGCTCCGGCCCGAGAAACGACCAAATCACAGTCAGCATAGGCACCGCTCATCTCGTAGAGAAAGGGTTCCACCCGAGCCGTAATATTCGTCTTCCTGTAGATCGCTCGAACCATTTCGAGCTCTTTCTCACCGGTTTGATGGGTTACCGTCAGTCGCTTCGCGTGTCCCTCGAGATGCGGCAACGCGGCCAACATCGCATCGTTCAAAACATGCGAGCCCTGGCTCCCTCCGAACACGAGTACTCTAAGCTCGTCGCCAACGGGGCGAACGCCTATTCGAGCAATATCGTCTCTGACCGGGTTACCGGAAACGAATGCCTTCGTCCCGAAAAAACGCTTCGTCTCTTCCCAAGCAACTGCGGCTGCGTCGATGAAAGGAGAAAGCCACCGGTTGGCCAGACCGGGCGTCGCATTGGGCTCGAGAAGCAATGTAGGCACTCCTGATAGCCCTGCCACCGCCACGATCGGACCAGAAACGTAACCACCGACACCCATGACCACTCGCGGATGGGTTCTCCAAAGAAGCCTGGCAGCATCGACGAAAGCAAGAGGGAGGAAAGCGGCGGCCTCAATCTTGCGGAATATGGAACCCCCTCTGAGAGGTTTCACTCGGACCATCTCGAGCGAGAATCCGGCCCGAGGCACAATCCGGCCTTCGAGTCCTCGCTCAGTTCCGCAAAAAATCACTTCCACTCCCGGTTCCATTTCTTTGAGCTTCCTCGCCACGGCCAACGCAGGATAGATATGCCCTCCTGTGCCGCCCGCGGCAATGAGCACCCGCAGGCTTTCGCCTCCTGTTCCCACCCCTTACCTCGCATGTTGAGAAACGGCCAACAGCAGTCCAACCGACGCCATGGATACAACGAGCGACGTTCCTGCCGCCGAAACAAAGGGGAGCGGGATGCCCGTGGTCGGCAAAAGTCCCAATGTCACTCCCATGTTTATGAACGCCTGTCCGACGACAAGGGCCGTTAGGCCTCCTGCGAGAAATGTGCCGAAGAGATCCGGGGCACGGCGGGCAATGACAATACCTCTCCAGAGGATAACCGAGAAGGCGCCCACCACCGCAAGCGTTCCAATCAACCCCAGCTCCTCTCCTATGACCGAGAAGATGAAATCGGTATGTGGTTCGGGAAGATAGAACAGTTTCTGTTGGCTCCTCATGAATCCAACACCGAAAATCCCCCCCGTCCCAACCGCAATAAGAGATTGGATAATCTGAAATCCTCGGCCGAGCGGATCTTCGAAGGGATCCAGAAACGCCAGCAACCTTTGCCTCCGGTACTGCACTTTGACAATCAACCAGTAGATGACCGGCAGAGCCGCCAAACCGAGCTGGACCAAATACCGGAGAGGAGCACCGGACATAAAGAACAAACAACAGCCAATGAGGACGAGACAAAGGCGGTACCGAAATCCGGCTCGATCAGAACGAGAAACGCCAAGAAGCCCGTGACCACGAGCGAAGGAAAGAGCCCGTTGAAAAAATCGTCCATCCGTTCCCGTTTCTTGTCGAGCTGATAAGCGAGCGTCAGAACGAGCACCAGCTTGGTCACTTCGGACGGCTGGAAAGAAACCAATCCGAAACGAAGCCACCGGTGCGCGTTCTTGAGTGGTGGCGTGAAAAGTACAGCCATCAAGAGCAACACTGTCAGACCCAACAGGCCGTATACGACAGCGGGACGGTTCAAACGCCGATAGTCCAGCCGCATGAGAACGGCCATGACGAGTAGACCGAGCAACGCCCAAATGAGCTGCTTGACCAGGAAGAAATATGAGCTTCGATGAGCCTCGTGTGCCACCAGAGCGGACGCACTGTACAACATGACCAAGCCAAAGGACGTGAGTCCAATGGTCACGATGAACAGTGTTCGATCTGGTGACAGTTTCTTTGCCATAGCTTCCTAGGTCATTCTTCTCCGGTTTTGCCTTCGTCCCGGCCCGAAGAAGTCTTGCCATTGGCTTTCTGAGTACGTTTCATGAGTCTCTCGACTTCCTCACGAAATCGATCCCCGCGCTCAGCGTAGTCAGTGAACATATCGAAGCTGGCGCAAGCCGGCGAGAGCAGCACCGTATCTCCAGGCAAGGCATGACCGAAGGCTTTATCAACCGCTTCTCTCAGATTTCGGCACCGGACTACAGGGACCACGTCACCGAGGGCCTCTTCTATGCGTTGCCGAGCTTCTCCAATCGCCAATACTCTCTTCACGTTGCGTCTCACGTGAGGGCGGAGATCACTGAAGTCACCGGCCTTGGAGCGTCCTCCGAGGATCAGGAACACGCCACCCTCAAAACTCTCGAGCGCCGCTCTTGCAGCTGCCAAGTTGGTGGCCTTCGAGTCATTATAGAAAGCCACTCCTTCAAGCTCACCGACACATTCCAGCGCATGCGCAACACCGGCGAAGTCTCCGACGGCCAAAACGAGAAGTTCCGGATCGATGTCCATAACCGTCGCGGCGCCGCATGCTGCCATGATGTTTTCCACGTTGTGACGTCCCCGCAGAGGTATTTTCTCCAACGAGACCAGCGCGGTTGTTTCACCATTGTCTCGCTTGACGATCCAAGGTCCTTCGACCGAGATGGCGGGTACCTGGTCACACTTGGACTCGAGACTGAAGTAGATTTTTTTCGAATGCGATTTAGAAGCCATTTCCACCGTCAAGGGATTTCCGGCGTAGACTACCGCCCAATCCCTCCCCTCCTGATTGGCGAAAATCCGTTCTTTTGCCTCGACGTAGTCCTCGAACGATGCGTGTCAATCCAGATGATCCGGTGTCACGTCGAGGAGTATGGCGACATGAGGCCGAAACTTCTCCGTCGTCTCGAGCTGGAAGCTCGAGACCTCGACGACGAAAACGTCGTCCGACCTCGCACTCTCGACCAAACTGATGAGAGGCATGCCGATGTTGCCTCCCAACTTCACCGAACGCCCAGCACGTTTCAAAATCTCCGCAATCAAACTGGCGGTCGTCGACTTGCCCTTGGTACCCGTGATGGCAATCACCAAGCCTCGTATCTGCCGATAAGCAAGCTCCAGCTCTCCCCAAACCGGTATCCCTTTCGCGCGCGCTTCTTCCAGAGGCACCGATTGCAGCGGCACTCCAGGGCTGGTCACAACGAGATCGACATCCGACGTCAGTCCCGACGGGTGCGCGCCCAGAACCAGTTCCACCCCTCGTCGCCTCAAGCCAGATAATTCCGCGGAGAGATCTTTCTCTGACCTCAGATCCGTTGCTCTCACTTCCGCACCGCGTTGGCTCAGAAACTCGATGGATGCCACGCCACTTCGCGCCAATCCAACGACCAGCACACGTCTCCCTCTGAAATCTTCTCCAATCATGATCTCGGTCCGGTGCCACTGATGCTTCGTCTATGACCTCCTGCAACCGCTCTCGCCTCATCGAACTGTCCTGTCACCTCGCCTCAACGTCATGTCGCTACCGGATTTTCAACGTCGTCAAGCTGGCTAGCGCAAATATGATGGCGACAATCCAGAACCGGATGATGATCTTGGGTTCCTTCCAACCCATGAGCTCGAAATGATGATGTAGTGGGGCCATTCTGAAGACTCGCTTTCCCGTCATCTTGAAATAGGTCACCTGGATAATGACGGATAGCGCCTCAACAACGAAGAGCCCCCCCACCAGCACCAGAAGTAACTCCTGTTTGATGAGGAGGGCCACGGTGCCAATGGCACCGCCCAAAGAGAGCGAACCGACGTCTCCCATAAAGACTTGAGCCGGGTAGCAGTTGAACCAAAGGAACCCGAGGCTGGCTCCGACCATGGAGCCCCCGAAAATGGTCAACTCCCAGATGCGAGGGAAATGGATGAGATCCAGATAGGCCGAAAATTGCGCATGCCCCGTCACATAGGTCAGCAACGTATAGGCGGCCGCCGCTATCATCACGGAACCAATGGCCAGACCATCTAGACCGTCAGTGAGATTGACCGTATTGGAGGCTCCTACGAGCACGAGCACCGCAAAGGGCACAAACAACCAACTGAGGTCGGGACGAAGCTCTTTGAAGAAGGGAAACAGCAGCTCCGTGCTGTAGGAGCCGCGGCGCGACAATTCCATGAGGATGAGAGCCACTCCCACCGCCAAGACGACCTGAAGGGCCATCTTGGTGCGAGCCGACAGACCATGGGATTTCCGCGCCAACTTCAAGTAGTCGTCGGCGAACCCAATCAACCCGTAGCCCAACGTCGAGCCGAGAGCCACCCACACGAAGATGCTGGTAAGGTCCGCCCAGAGCAAGGTGGGAACGATGACCGCCGTTAGGATCAACAAACCTCCCATGGTCGGCGTTCCGGCCTTCGCTTGATGGGCCTGGGGCCCATCGTGGCGGATGCGTTCACCAATCTGCAACTCACCGAGCTTGCGGATGAGCCACGGTCCCAAGGCAAAAGAGATGACCATAGCCGTCAAGGCGGCACAGGCGGTGCGGAACGTGACGTAACGAAACACATTGAAGAAACCAATGTCGGCATTGAGTGGGTAGAGAAGATGGTACAACATCAGGCTGGTTCCTCCCCGATACGTTCCCGAAGCACTTCGATGGCGCGATCGAGCCCTACGCTCCGTGATGCTTTGAACAAGACCACGTCACCCGCTTCGAGGCGGGAAGCGACTTGTCTTCCCGCCTCCAGGGCATCTTCAGCCGTCAACATCGCATCTTCGGGCATGCCGGCCTGCCGAGCCCCTTCGACCATGAATCGGCTCAGTGGTCCCACGGCAATGAGGAGATCCAGGTTTGCGGTCGCCGCGAGCTTTCCGCATTCCAAGTGCAGCGGAACGTCTCGCTCGCCGAGCTCCAACATATCTCCCAAAACCGCAATCCTTCGTGTGGCTTCTTCGTCACCGAAGGAGTCGAGAACCGACGCCAAAGCAGTCGGGTTTGAATTGTAGGTCTCGTCAATGACCAAGATGTCCCCACGAAACCGAATACGTTCGCCACGATGAGGAGGCGCACTCAGTGAGGAAAACTCGGCCGCCGCAGACGTCAAAGGTACGTCGAGCACAGCCGCCACTGCTAGCGCAGCTAGAAGGTTGTAGATGTTGTGCTTACCCAGAATCGGCACCTGAACCGGCACTTCCTCAGAACGATAGTGGACGACGAACCGAAGGCTATCCGGAAGGCGCACGATCTTGTCCGCCCTCACGTCGGCACTCTTATCGAAACCGAAGAGGAGTTTCCGTCCCGAGAAGCGTCGCGCCTGTTCCAAAACGAGAGGGTCGTCTGCATTGACTACCGCCACCGAGTCTCCCCCGAGGCCATCGATAAGTTCGCCCTTGGCACAGGCGATAGCCTCGATAGAAGGGAAGAACTCCCGATGCACCTCGGCCACGTTCGTGAGTACCCCTACATCGGGATCTGCAATCTCGGTCAGTCGAGCGATTTCACCCGGGGCTGACATCCCCAGTTCCAGAACTGCCACTTCCTCGTCACGATGTTTCAAAATCGACAGAGGTACTCCGTATAGGTTGTTGAGATTCTTCTCCGACTTCAGAACCCTATAGCGAGCACCAAGGGCCTTTGCCGTCGCCTCTTTCGTGGTGGTTTTCCCCATACTGCCGGTTATCGCTACGACCTTGAGTGCTGCCTGTCTCCGAACGGCTGCCGCCAGTTCCTGAAGAGCCTTCGTGGTGTCGGACACCCGAATCCGAACAGCAGGACGTCTCATTTGGATCGAGCTCGACACAACGACCCCTGCGGCACCAAGATCCAGAGCCTGGTCGACGAAACGATGGCCATCATGATTCGGGCCAACGATAGCGACGAACAAACTTCCCGGTTCGAGCGTGCGGGTATCGATAGAAATCCCCTCGATAGGCATGTCGTTTCTTCCCAACTCGAGCATTCCGTCCATCCAGGAAGCCACTTCAGCAACCGTCATCTTCATGTCGTGTGCGGCGGCGCATCCTACTCGCCGTTGTTGTGACCAGAACCTCCGTTCAGAATCTCGCGAACCACCTCCCGGTCATCGAAGGGATTCACTCCGTTTCGTGTGACCTGATACGACTCGTGTCCTTTGCCGGATATCAACAACACGTCTCCCTCTGAAGCCAGAGAAATCGCTTTCTCGATGGCGCTACGACGATCAGGCTCGATGAACACATCAGCTCGGGATCGAGCTCCCTTCGTGCCGAGCTCGATCTCGTGAATGATGGAAAGCGGATCCTCGCTCCGTGGATTATCCGAGGTCAGGATGACGACATCAGAAAGCCGGGAGGCTACCGCCCCCATGAGTGGACGCTTGGAGATATCCCGGTCGCCGCCGCATCCAAACACCGTCAAGATCCTCCCGTGGGGTAAGGACCGCGTTGTTTCCAGAAGATTCCGAAGCGCGTCATCCGTATGGGCATAGTCCACGATAATGTGGAACGGCTGCCCCGCCTCTACTTTCTCGTACCGGCCAGGAGCTCCGTGGGCCCGTTCAATGACTTGGATGAGCTCCTCGGCTTCGAAATCCAGGCAGAGGCCAGCTCCGAAGGCAGCCAGGATATTCAAAGCGTTGTGACGACCAATCAGGGGGCTCTTTATTCGTCGCACTCCACCTCGTTCACGGATCCGCAAATCCAACCCTTCGAAGCTGGCCTCCATCTCTTCCACGCGGATGTCTGCATCCGCGGAAAACCCAAAAGTACGAACGGGGCTCGACAGTGACTTCGCTAACCTAATCCCGTAGGTGTCGTCCACACTCACGACAGCGGTCGCACCCGGGCGAAGATACTGCTCGAACAACATTCGTTTTGCAGTGAAGTAGCTCTCCATATCATGGTGAAAGTCGAGATGGTCTCGACTGAGATTCGTGAACACGGCGCAGGCGAACTCCGTTCCCTCTACTCTTCCGAGGGCGAGACCGTGGGAAGAAACCTCGAGGACTCCGTATCGACATTGCGCCTTCACCGCAGCAGATAGGAAAGACTGTAACTCTGGGGCTTCGGGTGTCGTGTGGCGCCCAGGAATCGATTCTTCTCCAATACGATGAACCACCGTGCCCATCATTGCAGAAGGGGGAGCAAGACGGCGGAACATGCTGTCGAGGAAATAGGCGGTCGTTGTCTTTCCGTTGGTTCCGGTAATCCCCACGAGGTTGAGTACCTTGGAAGGTTCACCCGCTAGGCGTGAGGAAAGCCGACCGGTGGCAGTCCTTGCATCCGGTGTTTGGACCCAGGTCAAACCAGCCACCTCTGGCGGTTTCTCGCTCACGATAGCAACGGCACCTCGACGAACGGCGTCGGCCACGAAACGATGGCCGTCGGTAGTCTGCCCCACCAACGCGACGAAAATGTCTCCGGGGCTCACCTGTCGCGAATCAATGGTCAATCCACGGATCTTGGTGCCCAGATCACCTTGAACCTTTTCGACGGTAATGGCAGTCAACAACTCGTCTAGTGTCATGGGACTACCACTTCGATGGACACGATTGGCCGGAATTCTGCGTCTTCCGGCTCGGGTCCGATTGAGATTTTCACGGTAAACCCTCTCCGCCTCCAACGACTCCGTTCTCGATCCCAGGCGCTTGGCCTTGACAATAGATGACATCCTTCCGTTAAAACCTCGTTTTCTCTCTCGATGCACTTCGAATCATTTTTCTAACTGTCCTAAAACGATGCCTCGGAGCGAGCTGGGGCCTTATGGACCCATTGCGTTCCTGGATCTTGCCCGCCTCGTCTCGTGTCGTCGGCAATGCGCACCGCATCACCGAACCCCGTGGCACCAGGAGGTCCCAGGATCAATGTGAATCGAGTTCCCGGACCAACGAGTCTCCCGGCCGGCGGCTCTTGACCAATGACCCACCCTGAACCGACGAGTTTGGGGGCTAGCCGCATTCCAATAGCTCGTACCACCGCATCTCTGGCGGGGAGTCCGTAAAGAGCCGGCACTCGAATACCACCTGGAACGGAGCGGCCCGCCACCGCTGGGGTCACAGGACTCCACATCCGGTGGCCGGTCAAGGGAGCCGATGCCAAAGGTTTCTGTCGAGGCCAACGCGCCATCATGGACGTGACACCGCCATCGAGCTCAGGAGGTACCCCAAGATAGTGGAGGCTCGGCTCAACGATTTCGGCAAAAACCGATGCTGCTCTGGCACCTGTGTGATCCCCCGTGGGGGAGTCGAGGAGGATCAATGCCGTGATCTCGGGACGATAGGCCGGAACGAACCCCACAAATGAAGCAATGTAGTCCGTTGTCGAATAACCCCCACTCGGCGTCGCTTTCTGTGCGGTTCCGGTCTTGCCCGCCACGGTGTATCCGGCAACCGCTGCACGCGTTCCAGTGCCCGCAGCCACGACACCCGCGAGAATTTCAGTCAGTCGTGCCGCCGTTTCCCGACTCACAACACGACGTACCGGTTCGGGCTCGAACTCCGAGAACACTTCTCCGTCAGGCGCGCGGATCTCGCGAACGAGTTGAGGGCGCATAAGATACCCTGAGGCGGCGATGGCATTGACAGCCGTCACCATCTGAAGCGGCGTAACTCCTATCTCTTGTCCAAATGCAATGGACGCAAGGGTCCTCGCGCCCCATCCAGCGGCAGGACGGAGAATTCCCCGGCTCTCGGCCGGCAGGTTGACTTTCGTCGATTCTCCAAATCCGAAAGCATGAATGTATTGCTCCAGTCGCTCCTTGCCCAATCGCTGGCTAATCCGGATCATTCCCACGTTGCTCGAGAGCTGCAGCACCTCGCGAAACGTCAAAACATCGAAGACCTTGTGATCATGAATGACTTGGCCACCGACCTGAATCGACCCTTGTCCACAATCGATTCGCTCTTCCTCACTTACGACACCCTCTTCCACCGCCGCCGCTGCAGTAATGACTTTGAACGTGGAGCCCGGCTCGTAGACATCGGTTACCGCTCGGTTTCGCCAATGACCTGCCGGATAGTCTTGATATCGGTTCGGGTTGAAAAAAGGAACGGCCGCCATCGCAAGAATCTCACCCGTCTCGGGACGCATGAGGATGGCCATCGCTTTTTGGGCTCCGCTCTCTCGGACAGCTCGCTCGAGTGAGGTCTCGGCGATGTGCTGGAGCGTCTCATCAATGGTGAGATACACATCACGCCCTGCCAGCGGTCGTTTTTCAACTCGACTGGCCGCCCGACGCCGTCGTGCGTCCGTCCAAATGATCTGGCGGCCGGGCTCCCCTCGAATATCGTCTTCCAACGCGTACTCCACGCCACTCATTCCCTCGTTATCCATCCCCACATAGCCCAACACATGAGAGGCCACGGCGCGTTTCGGATAGAAGCGACGATTCTCAGGAAGGTAACTCACACCGGACAATCCCAGACTTCGGATGCAATCGATCTTGGATGAATCCACCTTTCGCTTGACCCAAAGGAATCGTTTCTCACTCTGCAATCGTTCTGTCAGCTCCGCAACATCGCATTCGAGACAAGCAGCAAGTTGCTTCGCGGCCTCTTCCTTGTCTTCGATGGAAGCCGGCACAGCATAAACAGATTCCACATCGATGCTGACGGCCAGCTCCCTTTCGTTGCGGTCAAAAATCGTCCCCCGGCTGGCGTCGAGCTTCATGGTGTGCTGCTGCTGCAACTCTGCCCTGTCCTGAAGATCCGGACGCGCCACCGTCTGTAAGTACACCAACCTGGCCACCAATGCCCCGACCCATAGCGAGCTCACCAAGACGAAAAGAGCCAAACGGAGGTGGACCCTTCTGCTGTAGCGGTTGGAGCTGTTCATATTCAACTTTATTTCCGCTTCCGGAGCTCCCGGACCGAAGATTGTTCAACGTCACTCACTTCATCGACTTCGCGCACCTCATCGACCTCACCCACTTCAAAGGGTTCGATCACGACGACTTGTGACGACGTAGGACGGATCATGCCCAGTTGCCGGACCGCAATGGCTTCGACTCGATCGGGGGAGGTCAAAGATGCCCGCTCCAACAAGAGCTCGCGTTGAACCTCGAAGAGACGTTCCCTCTCGAGACGGAGCTCCTCCACTCTGTAGCCGATTCGAATCATCTCGAAATGCTGCCAAGCGTAGGCGAGAACCGCCAAGGCCAATACCAGGGCCGTGATCCCAGCCATCAACAATTCTCGATGCCGTTTCCGATCGACCTCGCGGACGAGCTGCTCGTTCCCGACCCGCTTGTTGATGATGTAGCGGTGCTGGTTCATCTCAAGCCGACCTCTCTAGAGCTCTGAGCTTCGCGCTCCGCGCCCGATGGTTGTCTCTGATCTCTTCTCGGGTCGGCCGAATGGGTTTGGGCGTGAGGATGCGAAACTGCGATGCGAGCTCGGCCTTGGCGTAGTCTCGGAACGCCAACTTGACCTCTCGGTCCTCCAAGGAATGGTAGGAAATCACCACCAGCTTCCCGCCGGGCCTCAAGCACGCACCGGCTCGAGTGAGCAGCTGAACTAAGGCATCCGTCTCCCTGTTCACTGCGATGCGCAATGCCTGGAAAGTTCGAGTTGCTGGATCGATTGCCCGTCCCCTCCGCGGCCCCGTAACAGAATGGATCGCTCGACGCAGATCGGAAGTCGTTTCCAAGGGGCGGCGTGAAACGATGCGGCGCGCAATCGCTCGCGATCGACGCTCCTCTCCGTAACGGAATATCAAGTCGGCCAGCTCCTTTTCGTGCAAACGATTGACCAGATCCGCCGCGGTTGTCTCGCAAGACTGATCGAACCGCATGTCGAGAGGACTCTCCACGGCGAAGGAGAAGCCCCGGCTCGGATCGTCCAGTTGGAGACTGGATAACCCAAGGTCCGCTATCATTCCGTTCACTTGTTTCCAACCCACAGCCTCGAGATGTCGATCTATCTCCGCAAACGAACCCTGTCTCAATACGACGCGATCGCCAAAACGTTCTAGCCGCTGGGCAACTTTCTCTATGGCGCTCTGATCGCGGTCTAGGCCGAGCAGGCTTCCGTCTGGAGACGACTGGTGAAGAATGGCTTCCGCATGCCCCCCTCCCCCCACGGTTGCGTCCACATAGACTTCTCCCGATGACGGCCCTAGGAACTGCATCACCTCTTTCTGAAGAACTGGTAGATGCGGCATTTGAGAATCCTCGCCTCACTCGGGGCCCTCGCTCCTCATTCCTCGACCCACCCGTAGCTCTTCCCGCCTCCCGGCGACACGCTCTCTGCGGTGCACACTTATCAAGCTTCGGCGAACAGGGGCTGAACTTCCCCGTCGGGTCAGCAGGCCCGAAGAATCTCCGCGCCGCGACCCAAATGATTCCTGACAATCGTGAACTGCTGGTGACTCGAACCGCTTGCGCGCTGACCTTCCGCACTACCTCCATCACCGAAACCCTCAGATTCCAAAATCAGCTAGGGTGCGACCGTCTTCATCCGTGAAGGGTTCGTTTGATAGCTTTTCTAAGAATCGATCGTGATTCCAGATCTCGAGAAAGTTGTATTTACCCAACACGTCAACGTTCCCGTTCATCTGCGCCGAGTCACGGAGAGTCGCAGGAATGAGAAGCCGTCCTTGTCGGTCCAGACTCGTTGCTTGACCAAAGAAGTGAACTCGATCGAGGAAGCGCATCTTTGAAGGGTGCGAGTTGGGAATCTCCGCCAGCTTGCGCTCGATCTCGGTCCAAATGTCCATGGGGTAGACTCGCACATTCTCACCGGCCAGACTGGTGACGAATACCTCCGACCCGTAGTTCGTCTCCAGTATTTGGAGAAATCCACTCGGGATCTTGAGCCTGCCTTTGTCGTCGACCCGAGCAGGATAGTTACCCCTGAGCAACTGTGCCTCCCATGAGATTGCCTAGATGGATTTCACCACCTGGTGGCCATAAACACCACCAGATGATGAAAAGGGACCACTTTGTTCCACTTTATTCCACTCAAATCCTATGGCAGCGACACTTCCTTTGTCAAGGAACATTTACGAAGAATTGGGTCCAAGACTAGCGAGGCTTTATGCTTTCAATCGAGGGTATTTCACCACATAAAGAAAACGCATCATGTTGAGAGTCACGAGGTCAAAAAAACAGGTGAAGGTGACAGTCCACCAAGGGGACAGCCCCCTGGTCTGGTGTAGTAGAATGCCATGACTATGAAAGCGGGCATTATGGGCTTCCCCAGCTCTGGCCGTCGCACTTTGTTTCGTTTGCTCACTCAAACGCAAGACACGTCTTCAATGCGTGGGTACGAACCAAAGCTCGGGGTGCTCAAGATCCCCGATGGACGCCTGAGCGAAGTGGCGCGGATCCAACACTCGCTAAAGGAGACACCCGCAACTATCGAGTTCGCCCTCATTCCCGGTCTGGTCAAAGGCGAGTCCCGAGAGAAGCTCGACCTGCCTTCTATTCGCAACGTCGACATCTTGGTTCAAGTTGCCCGCGGATTCGACGAGCCGTCGGTTCCCCATCCAGAAGGCTCAGTGGACCCGAGACGCGATCTCGAGCTCATGGAGCTCGAGCTAATGATGGCTGACTTGGATCTCGTAACGAAGCGTTTGGCACGTATGGAAACAGACTTGAAGAAAGGACAGAAGCCTGATCCCAGAGAAATGGCGGCTCTCGAGAAGGCGAAGACGGCGTTGAGCTCCGAAACTCCGTTGCGAGACGTTCTCACTGACGATGATCAAAGGCGTCTTCGAGGGTTTGCACTGCTCACCGCCAAACCTCGCCTTCTGGTCATCAACATTGGAGAGCAAGATCTACGTATGGATTGGACCGAGACCTTCAAATTACGCAAATGGATGGATGCACCCCGAACTGGACTAAGTCATGTGACGGCGCGCATCGAAGCCGAAATCACGGAGCTGCCTCCCGAGGACGCGCTGAGCTTTCGGGAAGATTTGGGGCTCGAAGAGGGAACCGCGGAAAGGCTCGTTCACGCCGCGTTCGATCTGACGGACATGATCACCTTCTATACGGCGGAAGCAAAGGAAGCCAGAGCCTGGAACATACCCCAAGGGACTCGCGCGCCCGCAGCGGCAGGCACCGTTCACAGTGACATGGAGCGGGGATTCATCCGGGCCGAGGTCGTCCCCTTCGAGATCCTCATCGAAGAGGGATCTTGGAATGCATGTAAGGAGAAGGGACGGCTCCGACTCGAAGGCAAGGACTACCCTGTCGCAGACGGCGATGTCATCTACTTTCGATTCAATGTATGAAGAAGAAATTCAAGCACTCAAGTACCCAAGAACTCGAGTACTCGAGAATGGAGTCACACTAACATTCCTGTTCGCTTTAATTTGGGGCTTGTGTTAAGAAGTTAAATTCGTGAAGCTCATCATTCAAATCCCTTGTCTCAACGAAGCGGAGACGCTTCCCGCCACATTGGCGGACATCCCGCGACAGATCGATGGCGTGGATGAGATAGAAGTTCTAGTCATCGATGATGGCTCCACGGACGAGACCTCGAACGTCGCGACGCGACAGGGGGTCGATCACATCGTACGCTTCAACCGTACGCGAGGCCTCGCCTCTGCTTTTCGCTCGGGAATCGATACAGCACTTTCCTTGGGTGCCGACATCATCGTCAACACTGACGGAGACAACCAGTATCCCGGGTCTCAAATTCCGAACCTCATCGCACCCATCCTGGAACGTCGAGCCGACATGGTCATAGGCGACCGCGAGGTCCAAAACGTCGGCCATTTCTCTTTCACGAAAAAGAAACTGCAAGCGTTGGGAAGCTGGGTAGTACGACAGGTATCGGGAACACAAGTTCCTGATACGACGAGCGGCTTTAGGGCATTTTCGCGAGACGCGGCGCAGAGACTGAACATCGTCTCCGAGTTCACCTACACTCTCGAGACCATCATTCAAGCGGGAAAGAAACGGATGGCGATTCACGAGGTCCCCATCACCGCCCGCATCACTCGTCCGAGTCGTCTCATCTCGAGCACATGGAACTACGTTAAACAGTCTGCGGCTACCATCGTTCGTATTTACACGATGTACGAACCGCTGAAAATCTTCAGTTACATCGGAGCCATTTTTCTGGCCGCTGGGCTCTTTCTTTCCGGCAGATACTTGTACTTCGTGTGGATCGGTGAAGGACAAGGACACGTTCAATCAGTCGTCCTAGCCGTTGCACTGCTCATCGTGAGCTTTATGATCTTTCTGATCGGATTTGTTGCGGACATAATGGCCTCGGTACGGCGACTCCTCGAGGAGGTGCTCTACCGTCAGCGTCGTCTGGAGGATCGAGTCTCCCGATTGTCTCGAACCGACGACCCTCATTCGGTCGGGAAGGCTACAAGAGAAAGTCGGTAAAGATGGTCAAATCCGGCCAAGTCAGTGTACTCATTCCAGCTTTCAATGAAGAAGCTTCGATTGGCGAGATCATCGGGCAGGTGAGCGCCGCCGCCCAGTGGCTCGAGGTGCTCGTCATCGACGACGGGTCGTCCGACCATACTCTCGAGGCAGCGGCGGAAGCAGGGGCTCGCGTCATCCGCCACCCGTACAACAAAGGGAACGGCGCGGCCGTCAAAACGGCCATTCGAGAAGCACGAGGTGAGTTCGTTCTGTTGATGGATGCAGACGGCCAGCACTCTCCAGAAGACATGAAGAAGCTCATCCAACCACTCGACGAGTACGATCTCGTGGTCGGCTCACGCTCTTGGGACGCACAAGCCACCTTCTCGAGAGGTGCTGGCAATGCTCTCCTGGCTCGGTTCGCATCGTTTCTGTCCGGATTCCAGATCTCCGACCTCACTTCGGGATTTCGTGCCGCTCGAAGGGAGAGAATGGCTGAGTTTCTGCATTTGTTCCCGAACGGATTCAGTTATCCAACCACGAGTACGCTGTCATTCCTGAAGGCAGGCTACAACGTCACTTTTGTTCCCATCGACGGGAAACAAAGAGCTGACAAGTCCAAAAGCAAGATGCGGCCCTGGCGAGAGGGAGGACGTTTCTTGGTGATCATCTTTCGGATGATTACACTTTTCAGCCCCCTGAGGATTTTTCTTCCTTTTTCGGCTTTCTTCTTTCTCCTTGGATCTGGCTACCTCATCTACACGATCATCACCGAAATGCACGTCACCAATACCTCTGTACTGTTCATTACGGCTTCTGCGGCCTTCTTTCTCTTCGGCTTACTCTCAGAACAGGTCGCGGCGGCGATGTTCAGGCCAAGACAGTAGTCGCAGGAGAGCCAACAGTGGCCAGTTATCAGTTACCAGTGATCGGGTAAGTGTCTGTATTCTACTGGTCACTGGTCACCCGCCTTCGCCGTTGATGTCGATTTGCATCGTCAACGGCTACCGCCTCCGTCGCGGACTCGATCGGTGGGCCAGCGACTTCGGCGAGTCTCGCCGAAGCTCCGGAACGTACTCACCATCCGGAGCGAAGGCGGACTGGTCACTGGCTATTGGTCACGACTTCCACAAGCGGCTGGTCCAGTGTTCCGCTGACTCGAAAATGGGACACGCCACTCCCGTCGGAAGCTTCCACGGTGAAGCTCAAGGCCAAGGAACCCTCGCTTCCGACAGACCCACCGATGGTGGTTGATGCTCCTTCAGTCCGCAGTACAAAGGGCGGCACAACCAGGTGGCCATTCTTCGCCTCAAAAGGTATACCCAAAGGCTCAAAAGACGAACCGGCAAGGCCGTCTCGTCCCAGGCTCTTTTCTGCTTCGGTCACGAGCGGAAAAGCGGGCAAGACGCCCTCATTCAAACGGAGGACTCCTTGACCTGAAGCGTTGTTGAGGTCCGTTCCATACCCCGTGGCTTCGAACGAAAGAGAACCCAAAGGAAAGTTGTCGTTGTCTCGCGCTCCGACGTAGGCTCCGATATTGTAATGGTCGCTTTCGAGACTCAGTTCGTATCCCAAGGGAATTTGGTTGAAATCTACGCCGATGCGAGCTGTAAAAGCGCCGTTCGGCGTCGAATAGTTGAGATCGGCCACCGCGACACGTCCCCTATTGAAATCGACTCTCCCGCTCACCTCCCGTAGTCGAATCGAATCCACATCCATGGTTCGTGCTTCGATCTCGGCCTGGGCCACCAAGCCATGCAAGGGTGTGATGGCTCCAGTTTGGAACTGCAGATTGCGAAAAGCGAGATCTAGGCCGACTAGGGAGACGCCGCTTCCTCCTGACTGGAACCCTTGGGTCACAAGAGCTCCATCTTCGATCAAGAACTCCAAAACACGAAGAATGGGATCGAAAGACATAGAGGCTTTGGAAGGACTTGGAACCCGAGACCCACTATCACTTCTACCGGATTCAGCAGACCCCGGACTAGAGAAGTTGCGAGCTTTGACGATCATCGCCCGCGGCTGCTTCAAGATGAGTCGCTTTATCACGACTTTTCTTGTAAGCAGCGGGAGCCATTCGTGCTCGAACAGGATCCGGTCGATGTGAACTGTGAAACGTCCTCCGGGGAAGCCCGAATGAGCCTCCACCTCCTCCGCCACTAGTCCTCTTGTCAGATTCCACTTGAAGCGACTTGCTTTCAACCGGAAGCCTCCCGCAGCACCTACTTTTCGGAGGATCGCCTCACCAAGATTGGGCGAGTCGATATCCATGCCGATGACCCAAACCGATGCAAGAACGGCAAACAATAGGAAGGCGATGGCAAGTGTTTTTGTTTTCACGGATTCTCGTAGCTCGGCCGGATGCGACTCTCGGCCTCCCGACCTCCAGAAAGCCTATCATGCTGTTCTAATTCGGGGACAGGCGATTTAGTATCCTAGAAAAAAGGGTTTGTTACCCGTCCCCGAATTAGAATTTCATTTCGGTTCAATCACGGGCGTTTTCTCTTATAATACGACGTTCGGATAAATCCAGTTCATCAGACGACGATTGAAGGACTCGAATCCCTTGAGGCTCGAGGACGAGCTCAAAGGAGGAACATGGCAGGCAAAACCAAACGAAAGACGACAACATCCAGAAAAAAGACTCCTTCGGGGACCAGTAAGAAGACGAAGCGCACGGGATCCAAACGCTCGTTGCGGGTCGTCAAGGGTACGTCGAGTCAGTTCGAGCTCCCTTTGAGTCCACAGGAGCGCCGAAAGAGCTCCTCTCTCAAGCTGGTATCGACGAAACTGGAGCGTCGGCAAGCAGCCGCAGAACCCAACAAACCGGGTGAAGAAACGCAACCGACCAACGGACGTAGGGCCACGGCGGAGAGCTTGGCGGCTAAGCAAAGGGAGATATCCGTCTCCGAGTTCTTCACTCGGAACCGACATCTGCTCGGATTCGACAATCCGCAGAAGTCGCTCCTGACGACCATCAAGGAAGCCGTCGACAACTCGCTCGATGCCTGTGAGGACGCAGGCATCCTTCCTGATCTCGACGTTTCCATCCAAGCACTTTCCGAGGATCGTTTCCGTGTCGCCTGCCAAGACAACGGTCCGGGAATCGTCAAGGCTCAAATCCCCAAGATCTTTGCCAAGCTCCTCTATGGGTCGAAGTTTCACACCTTGAAACAAAGCCGCGGTCAACAGGGCATCGGCATCTCGGCCGCGTCAATGTACGGTCAGCTCACCACGGGCAAGCCAGTGAAGATCACTTCTAGGACGAGCAAGAGAAAACCCGCCCACTACTACGAGATGCATATCGACACCCGACGCAATGCGCCGGAGGTCATCAAGGATGTGACACTCGACGATTGGCCCCTGTCTCATGGAACGCGCGTGGAGATCGAGCTGTCAGGGATCTACAAACGCGGGCGTCGGTCCGTGGACGACTACATCGAACAGACGGCTGTCGCCAACCCGCACGCAAGCATTCGCTACACACCTCCCAACGGAGAAACCATCCACTACGACCGCGTCATACAAGAGCTACCGAAAGAGGCGATGGAGATCAAACCGCATCCATACGGAGTGGAGCTCGGCGTGCTCATGAAGATGCTCAAGGATTCCGAGGCCCGCTCCATCAAGGGAGTTCTGCAAGGAGACTTTTCACGGGTTTCGTCCAAGGTGGCCGACGAGATCCTTACGAAAGCCGCAATCGAACCCAATCGGCGCCCCACGAAGATGTCCCGAGATGAGGTCGAGAGGATCTACCGTGTGATCCCAGACGTCAAGATCATGGCTCCGCCGACGAACTGCCTCTCACCCATCGGTAAGGACCTCATCCTGGCCGGACTCAAACAACGGATCGATGCGGATTTGTACGAGGCGGTGACTCGCACACCCTCAGTCTATCGAGGCATCCCTTTTCAAATCGAAGTCGGTGCCGCCTACGGTGGAGGTTTGGCGGCCGACGAGCCGGTCGACGTCCTTCGTTTCGCCAACCGTGTCCCGCTTCAGTACCAAGCCTCGGCCTGCGCCATCAGCAAGTCCACAATCGGTACGGATTGGAGGAATTACGGCCTCCAGCAATCCCGAGGCGCGTTGCCCTCAGGTCCCGTTCTTCTCTTCGTCCACATTGCTTCGGTTTGGGTACCGTTCACGTCGGAGAGCAAGGAAGCCATCGCACATTACCCCGAAATCCTTCGCGAGCTCCGATTGGGTCTTCAAGAAGTGGGGCGGAAATTGGGCGCCCATATAAGAAGAAGACGACGACAGCAGGCAGCTGCCAAGAAGCTCGCTTACATACAAAAGTATATCCCTCAAATCGGCATCGCCCTCCAAGACATCCTTGCCCTGAGCGACCGACAAAGGGACAAGACCATCACGGTCCTCAGTGACACTCTGGAGAGGAGCCGCAAACTATGAGAGCCAGCGAGGCCAAGCGATACACGGAGGCCGTCAAGCGTAGGAACCGCAAGAAAGACCAAGATACGCTCAACCTCATCAAAGGAAACGCAGAAGACATCCACAAGAAGGTTCTCAAGAGAGCCAAGCCGGATATCAAGCTTCCCGTTCGGGGACTAGCCAATGTGAGCTACTCCCCGAAAACCGGGTATCTGCAAATCGGGAAACTGAAGAAAAGTCGCACACTCACGGTCTCCACCGTCAAAACGTTTGCACAAACACTCCGAATGATGGCTCTGTCCAAGGAGCTCATTGAGACCAACGATTTCGCCACCAAGCGCGATGCTTACTACCAGTCCAAGAACTGGGGAGAAGCTGGTTTCACGGAACAGGTCGAGTCTGACACCGTCATGGATGACATCGAAGCCATGTTCTCCATGTCCAAGATGAGCCGGGAGCAACTTCGTTTCATTCCGGACGAGCATGGTGGTGCCGTTGCGGGTGAGCTCGTCGTCTACGACCCTGACATCGAGACCGGCGAAGTGGAGCGCATCGATTGCACGAGGTTCGGATCTGGTGCCTACTCAATCCCTTCCACGGTGGAGCATCTCTCCTTCGAGACGGATGCCAAGTTCGTGCTCGCTATCGAGACGGGAGGCATGTTTCAGCGTCTCCAGAGTCACAAGTTCTGGCAAAAAGCCAAGTGTATCCTCGTATCGATGGGTGGCGTCCCTACTAGAGCGACGCGACGCTTCATTCGGAAGCTGTCCGATGAGGCTAAAATCCCCGTTTATGCATTCGTCGACTGCGACCCCTATGGAATCTCCAACATCTACCGCACCCTCAAGGTGGGCTCTGGAAACGCCGCCCACATCAACCAGTTCTTCTGTGTGCCGAAAGCGCACTTCTTAGGAGTTACGCCTCAAGACATCATCGACTACAAACTACCGACTCACCCCCTCAAAGAAGTGGACATAAAACGTGCAAAGGATGCTTTGAAGAACGACCCTTTCTTCCAGAGCCATGCCTCTTGGACGAACGCGATTCGGCAACTCCTCAAGATGGGTGTCCGCGCCGAGCAACAGGCCTTGGCCAAGTGGGGCTTGAACTATGTCTTGGAAGAGTATTTGCCGAAGAAACTTAGGAAGAAGAACGAGTTTCTGCCCTAGTCCAGTACTTGGATACTCGAGTACTTGAGTACTTACTTCCTACCCAAAGACTGCTCGCAACAAGAGAAATGATCCCACGATAGCCAAGAAGACGAGGCTCACGAAGAGACACAGTCCGAATAGCAGGGTAACCACAGCTAGGGCTTTGGGACGTGGGAGCTCACCCGCGGTTTCCACCACCCTAACTGTGACGACGAACGAGTAGAGCATCGCAAGGAAACCGAGAAAGGGTCCGATAAAGGGTACAACGAGAACCCAGTGTAGAGGCGCAGCGGTTCCAAGTGGCCGGTATAGCTCCAGGAAAGTCGCCGTTCCACCGAAGATTCGGGCCAGGACATGGAGCAATCCCACGATCACGAAAGACACCAAAGTCATCATGAAGACGCCAAGGATCATTCCTTGAAAGCTGAATTGGCCGACTCCGCTGGCAATGCCCCCCAGGGCAACAAAGAGGATGGCCGGTATGAGCGCATCTTCGTCTCGATAGACCTCACGGATCGCTTCCGTGTCGAGTTGGAGAATTAGGATTCCTTTCTGCAGGTAGCCTGCAAAGTCCATCCCGCTTTTCTCCTCCTGGCTATTGATACACCTGCCCCGCTCGAGAGAATCGGGCAACGGTCAGTCCTCGAGGCCGACGTCCCTCTCGCTCCACTGCTACGGCAGGAGACTCATCTCTCCAATTGTTTTGCGCCTCCGGGGAACAAGAACGATTTTAGCAGAAACTCCCTTCGGATAGGAAGGTCGTGAGTTTTGAAAAGACATGCCATCGGAGTGTAATCGTTGCGCATTGGAAACGATCATTTCCTACGCCACATTAAAGACATGCCAATAATCCTCTTGTATTCAATATTTTACAGAAGGAGCCCGACAGAGTATCACATTGGCGCGAACCTTGCTTTGCCATTCGCGCGTTCAGATGTTAAGCTTCGAAGTTCTATGCGATTTCAGACAACATTGAAGAGACAAGTGAGTTGCGTCGGGGTTGGTCTCCACTCGGGCCAACGAGTCAAGTTGACACTGAACCCAGCATCTGTGGACACAGGAATCGTCTTCCGGAGAGCGGGGCCAAACAGGGTCGACATCCCCGCCACGGCACAGTATTTGGGCAGTATCAACCATGCTACTTGTCTAGCATCGGGTGAGACGAAGATCGAGACGGTGGAGCATCTCCTTGCGGCTCTCCGGACGCTCGCCGTCGACAACGTGTTGATCGAGCTCGATGCAGCCGAAGTGCCGATTATGGACGGCAGCGCCTCGCCCTTCGTCTACCTGATCCACAAAGCCGGCATCAGGGAGCAAGAGACCCTTCGGTCTTTCATCCGCATCACGCGTCCCGTCTCGGTCGAGCACGAAGGCCGCCTCATATCCGCCTATCCTTCCGAAACCCTGCGGGTGACTTACACCATCAACTTCAACCATCCGATGCTCCATCATCAAGAATACTCACTCGAGGTCAACGAAACATCGTTTATCGAGGAAATCGCTCCCGCACGCACTTTCGGGTTCCAGAACACCGTTGAGGATCTTCGGCAAAATGGATTGGCATTGGGGGGCTCTCTCGACAACGCACTCGTGTTGAGCGAAACCGGAGTTCTCAACTACCCGCTGCGCTTTCACAACGAATTCGTCCGCCACAAGATACTCGACGTCCTTGGCGATCTCGCTCTTCTGGACAAACCATTGTTAGCGCACATTGTGGCGGTGCGAGGTGGGCACAGCCTACATGCTGAGCTGGTTCAAGAGATACTCGATGCCACCGACCGCTGGGAGCTCGTGACGGTTCCAGAGCCCCTAGAGATTGCGCTCGACATTGCGAGTGAACCAGTCATGGCAGAACCCGCGGTGGGATGAGGAAACCGCCACTCTTCGATGTCTTGATCTACCGCTATTAGTTTGATTCCACCACGAAGGCCTTGACTTTGACCGTGCGGACCCTCCGCGGATCATTGGAAGCGATAGAAACACTACGCTGAATGGCACCTTTGTACCTTCTTGTCTCGAAGGTAACCTTCAAGCTGGTGCTCTTGCCGGGCTTGACAACTTTTTCGGCCGTCAATGCTGCCGTGCAACCACATGACGTTGAGATCCGGCTGATGATCAAATCTTCATCCCCGGTGTTCGTGAGCGCAAACTCCTTGATGAGCTTGAGATTCTGCTGGACATTTCCGAAGTCGTGGGACTCCGGCTGTATCTCGATTCGCGGCCCATTGACGGTACTGCTTTGAGCTTTGCTGGTCGTCTCTTCTCCCAAAGTCGTGGTAACGACAAGCGCAAGTGCCGCGAACGACCCCGCTAACGTCTTCATGCCCAACTCCTTTCCCACTATCCTACCGATTCGGAACGCTTCTTGTTGCCGACTACTGTTCGTCTTCGTTCGGTGCGCTCCCGGACTTCCCCGTGAGCTTGTTCATATAGGCTCCGAGCCTTTCGTTCTCATAAGTTACGGTATTCAGGAACAAACTCTCGATCAGGTACCGTTTCCTGGATTCATCATCCATTTCGTCAACCAAGTTGCTGATTTCGCGCATCATGTCTTCGAAAGTCACTTTGAGCTCACGCTTGAGCGTGACCTCTCGGTAGAGTGATTCGAGAACATAGAGAAGATCCCCATCCAAGGGGATCTCGTGTCCGGTGAGCATCTTGACCTTTTTCATCTGTCTGTCCTGGTTAGTCTGAAATCGTTTCCATGCCGTCCCCCCCGGTCAGATGCTGACAAGTCAGTGCCGCCCATACCGTGGTGCCCCGCTTTACCTGAAGTCTCCGGCAAAGGGTGAACGGTCAAAGAGGGACAACGCAACCCTCTATCAAAAGCTATCCAACGCGCTCTTTTCCTCCCGAAAAATCTCCACCAGATTGTGCAATCCGGTCAAGCTCACCATGGTCTCCACCCTTTCCTGAAGTCCTACAAGCTTAACTATCCCCGATCGGTCCGCCATCATGCGGTATATGTCCATGAGACAACCAATAGAGGCGCTATCAATGTAGCTCACGTCGGAAAGATCAATGACGAGCTTCGTATCCCCAGCCTCGACGAGCGCAGAAACCTTCGCAAAAAAGCTACTGAGGATAGGAAAAACCAGTTTTTCTTCCTTCACCCGGACTATCTTGATTTCATCAATTGATTCAATTTGAAGATTCATGTGAGTTTGCCTGCCGATTCGGATGCTGCTCGCGAAGTGTCGCTGGAAGTGAGAGCAACCAGCGCTCGACCCAGTTCCAGTCGACCTCGGTTGATCCGACTCTTCACAGTACCCTCCGGCAGCTCCAACCGATATACGATTTCTTGATATGTGAGACCGTGTATGTCCCGAAGAACAACAGCTTCCCGAAGTTTGATTGGTAGTGCTTGAAGCGCTCGAGACAGCAACAGACGGTTATCACGTGCCTCTAGTAAACGATGTGGATCGAAGCGTGCTGACGCAAAATCCTCCAAGCTCGTCCCTCTGTCAACTAGCGCCTCTCTTTCTCTCCTTCCACTCCGATAGCGATCGATACAGTGATTGCGGCTCACTGAGTAAAGCCAAGTACCCAAGTCTGCTTCGCGATCGAATCGATCTAGAGAACGGAAAACTCTCAAGAAGATCTCCTGAGCCAAGTCCTCTGCTTCTTCATACTTGCCTGTGAACTTGTACGCCACCCCGAAAACTCTGCGACGATACCGGCGTACTATTTCTTCCCACGCCGCCTCCTTTTCGGCTTGGGACCCATCACAAAGGCATCGCTCAATAAGCTCGCGATCCTCTAGCCGAGTAAGGGCTTTCCTATCTGGTTCGCTTGCCTTTGCTTGCACAGATCTCTTGTCTCCATTCCATGGAGCTCCTACCAGTTGAATCGTTGCATCTTCTCACACTCAGATAGCGCTCCATCGACCGCAACAAGTGTCGTGAGGGGTAATACCCTGCAAGCAAGCGGCCCCTCGTGTTTTCCAGCTTTCGGTGAGGACTATTATTGCACTTGGGCTGAAACACCACCCGATAAGTGTATTTTATCTCTGATCCACCGCTAATTAAAGCTTGGGGTGGTCAACAAAGGACTCAAGAACTCAAGTACTCAAGAATTAGAGAACGCATCAAATAGTAGGGCAGCAGTGGTCTCAAAAAACGATATCTGACTTCCGGATTTCTTGACTTCCTGAATTCCTCTTGAGTTACTTCTTTGGCAACTCCGGCTTCCCTGCCATCACCCAAGCGGTATACCAATAACTGGAGATGTCCCGAGACAAACTCTGCAGAAGCTGACTCAGGATGACATTGGCCCTAAGCCACAGGCTTTCATAGTAGAACCGATCGTAGCTCTGAACACCCTTGCGAGCGATGTAGTCGTGCAACAAGATGTTATCGACCCAGATGTAGGCTCTCCTCGGTATGTTGAAAACATACTCTGAAGGACGGTCCAAGAAAATTGCAGCGGGGGTATCGAATTTGAGCTTTTCGCCATAGACCTCCAGCAGCCGCTCATCGAACCGCTCCCGCATCCCAGCCTGATCGATGGGCTCGCCGTCGCCGTACTTGGAAACGTTGACGGGATTGTGCAGCTCTCCCACCATATAGGCAATGTCCGCGGAGAGTTTCTCGATGGATTCCACATCGACTTGCTTGAAAGCTTCAACAAGCTTCTCATGGGTCTCGATTAATCTCCAGGGAAGATCCCCAGCCTCTTGAATGGTCTCCTCGCCGAATCTTCTCACCGCCAGTTCCCAATCCTCGGGAATGTCATCAAAAGGGAACTCGTCCAGGCGATCAATCTCAAACGTCAACCGTTGTCCCATCCGAATCGGATCTGTGATCAGATCGAAGATCATCGCCTCTCGTTCTTCGTAGAACTTCCTGATTTGTTTGGGCAATCCTTCGACGGCTTTCTCGAGGACCAAACGCCCTGCCGTATCATCCCAGGCAAGCGACCCGCTGGCCCAACCAAACGATAGGACGACTAGCATCCCTAGCAGAAAAACTCGCCTCAACATTAGCTATTTCTCCTCAATACCCCTTTGTTGCCACACCCACAGACAGATTTCCATTCTAGTCCGCATCCTGTTGGTGATCAACGTAACACAATAGCGGCTCAAATCGCTCTTGCCACCGTCAGGACATCGACGGTCCCTATGCCTCCTCTGAGCAACGCCCGAGTACAGGCTTCCGCCGTAGCTCCGGTCGTCAGAACGTCGTCTACCAGGAGGATTCGTCGACCCTCGAAAGAAGGTGGGACTCGTGCCCCATAGGCTCCAGCCGCATTGGCCCACCGCCCACTCGCCCCCAATTCCGATTGAGGTCGTCTCTCTTTCGCTTTGAACAAGATGCCTGCTTTCATCGGAACTCCCAGAGAAGCGGCTACAGCACGAGCGATGAGCTCCGCCTGGTTGTATCCCCTCTCACGTCGTCGCCTACGATGAAGCGGAACAGGAACCACCGCCGCCGGAGCCGTCAGGTCTCCCGAACGAACACAGCGATCACACAGCCCATCTTCCCAGAGTGTAGGCGAGACGACGACGCCCCCCGAATTTGAGCATGAGGAGACTTTCCTTGAGCTCGCCTCTGTAAGGCCCGGCCGCTCTCGCCAAGCGAAAACGGTTGCGCCGCGGGATCCGGCAAGAACCACACACCCCCGCTGCCACACCTTTGTTGTAGGGCAGACCACATCGAGGGCAATAGGGGGCGCCTATGGACGGGAGCTTGTCGAGGCAGTCGCAACAGATCGGGCCCGTCAAAGGTCTTTCCAAATCGTCGCCGCAAAGAACGCAACGCGCCGGTATTGCGAAGGCGACCAGCCCTCCAAGGCCCTTTTTGAGAGCAAGAGCCACCCAGCCGGACTTCCCATCCAAATGCATGATTCCGGCAAACCACACCCTTTGTCGAAAAACGACCACCTTCTGCGGGGCGGTTTGCGAAGGACGTCCCGGCAGGATTTGTACCTCAGAAGAGCCCTGACTTCACGGAATGGACCAGGTCGGCGACGGCCGGATCGCCGGGTCCGGTGTCGGTGCCGCTCCGACGTCGAGAATCACGGCGTTCCACCGCCTGCAGGTGTCGCATTGAGGCTGCCATTCCGCATATCTCTTACTACAGGAACTGCAGGCGTAATCCGTCATCAGACCGCTGACCTCACCAAGAACCGTTTTGTTCTTGGCGACGACTCCCTGCCAGTCCCCTTTGTTCTCCAGTATCCGTGCGATGTAAACATGAAGCGCGGGAAGACTACTGACCGAGTCTTCTATCAACCGTAGCTCATTCAAAGCAGCGTCGAGCATGAAAAGACGATAGTAGAGCTTGCCAAGACAGTAACGTAACGGCGCTTCGTTCTCAGAAAGCATTATGGCTTGCTTCCACACCCCGATGGCTTCGTCGGGTTGGTCGACCTTCAAATAGTAGTTTTGAATCGCGCTCAGCAGCTCCATGGATCCGGTGGCTTCGTAGCCTCTCCGCCACGTGGCCAGAGCTTTTTCGGTCTCTCCAATCTCCAAATAGGCTTCGCCGAGCTTCACATAGGCAGGAACGAAGCTCTCGTCTCGCTTGATCACGGAATCGAGCGACTCAATAGCTTCCTTGAACTCTCCCCGGGCGAGATGATCTCTTCCGCGCTCGAAGCGAATACCTAAAGCCGTTGCACCGGCAAGCTCTTTCTCCTCAGACAAAGTCACCATCGTCTCAATCTTGGCTTGGAGCTCGTCGGCACTCCCCCAATCGCCTTGGTGTATTTTGAGGTCCCTCAATTTGCGATGAGCGGAAACAGTGGACTTGGGACCGATTTCGATGATGCGCATCAGGATTGATTCCGCACGTGATTCGTCGCCCAAATCGGTGTACACGTCCGAGAGACTGTACAATGCGACGAGGTTCTCCGGCGCCAACCTGGCGGCTTTCTCCAATGGCTCTGCTGCATCGCGATGTCGCTGCAAGGCATGAAGACTGTCGCCTCTCTTTATCAAGGCATTCACATGATCAGGATCACGGCTCAAGACTTCATCAAAGCACTTGATGGCTTGCTCATGACGGCCGTTCACCATGTCATCCAATCCACGGAGGAACAAATCTTCGGTCTTCTCGTGAGCGCGATGCAGTTGGCGCTGCCTCCAGTTCCTTGCAAACCGGCGAGCACCTCCCGCGATGTCGAAAAAAAGGATCAGTGCAGCCCCAGCGCCAAACGCAGCCAAGAGGATCGCCCATAGTTCCACAGTGAGAGGTCCCAGGAGGGCAAGTTGCACATCCACAGGATTTTGGTTGTTCTTGATGGTGGCGACCACGAACCACACAAAGGCAAAGACCAGCAACAGACTAAGGAGTGTTTTAGCTCGCATCTTTGGTTCCTAGCAGTAACAGGCGTCGTTGACCTACGGCCCCGCGGCGTTACAATGGCAATCTCAAAGGTTCCCAATCCGATCATGCCTCTTTTTGCCGCTCAATCCAAGCCGTAACGTCGACGTTTTTCCCACAAGGCTTTGCGGGAGATACCCAATATCTCCGCCGCGCGCGTTTGGTTCCCACCGCAATGGCGCAATGTGAGCTCGATGTAGTTGTTCTCCACTTCAATTAAAGAAGGCCGCTTTGCGCCACCGAGGCGGAAAGCGACAGACGGGCTGTCCAAAATATAGTCGGGCAAGTCAGCAGTCTCGATCTGGAGGTCCTTGGCAACCAGCGTCGCTCGCACCACAACCCCTTTGAGCTCGCGCACGTTTCCCGGCCAGGAATAGCTCTTCAGCACATCCAACGCCTCTCGAGAGAACTCCCTTGGCACATCATCGAGGAGCTTCGCCGTTTCGTGACGGAGAAACAGCTTGGCTAAAGGAACGATATCCGATTTCCTCTCGCGCAACGGAGGAAGCTGGATCCAGAACACGCTCAGGCGATGGAACAAGTCCCGCCGAAACGCTTTGCGTTCCACTGCCTCGTCCAGATCGCCACTACTCGATGCAACGAAACGCGCCTGAACATCCAGAGTGCGTGTTCCCCCAACTCTCTCATAGCACTTCTCTTCAACAACACGCAGAAGTTTTGCCTGCAGAGCCGGATCGAGCTCGCTGACTTGGTCGAGGAATATCGTTCCTTCTTGCGCCAGCTCCAGCTTGCCCGGCTTCGCATTCCTGGCGCCGGTAAACGCCCCCTGCTCATATCCCAGCAACTCGCTTTCCAGCAGTTCCGCAGGAATGCTTGGCAAATCCACCTTTATCATGGGCTGCTCGGCGCGACTGCCCCAGTAGTGAAGGGCGTGAGCCGCCACGTCCTTGCCGGTCCCACTTTCGCCGCTCAGAAGTACGTTGGATGGAGCGTCGGCCAGGCGACGAAGGAGTGAGACGATCTCCACCATCTTCGGATCGCGCGCGACAAAAGACTCCTCGGGATAGCGAGCCTTGGCTGCTCCGGTCGAATTCGCGCTCTTTGACATGTGTCAATCCGGAATCCGATATCTAGTGACCTACGACCCTTTCGTTGGGTCTCGCCGGATCGAGCGGGGGCTTTCGTCACGGTCGTCGGGATCAGAACTCACTATTTCCAGGCGACCTGCATCACCCCACAATCTCTCCAAATCGTAATGAGAGCGGCTCCTCGGCGTAAAGACGTGGACGACGAAATCGACGTAATCCATGAGGAGCCAGTCGCCATGAGGGTAGCCTTCAATGTGATTCGGCTTGACACGTTTTTTTGTGAGGACTTCCTCGATCGCGTCCGAGATCGTCTTCAACTGTCGGTTCGACCGGCCGGTACAAAGGAGGAAAAAATCCGTGAAACTTGCCAGGCCTCTTAGGTCCAACACCACGACATCCCCCGCTTTCTTGTCCAAGGAGGCATCGATAGCCGCCCTCAGCTCAGGTCCGATAGTCTCGAGTGCCAGTGCTTTGATACTCAATCTCCTTCCCTATAGAGACGATTTTCATGGATATAAGCCTCCACCTCTGCCGGCACTAAATAACGAATCGAGCGGCCGGCTCGGACCATATCTCGAACTTCCGTCGAGGAAATGTCGAGGGTTACGGTTCGAAGCAGATAAACAATGCCACCCCTGCCTTCTCGTCGCACCGGATCGTTCGACACCTCTACCATAAGGGAGTGCACCTGCTCGGGAACCGAGTCATAGGCCGTCTCGAGATCGGTTCCCGGCCGGTCATGTACGATGAAAGCATAGGACCGCAATAGCTCTTCCCACCGACACCACGTCTGGATATCACGAAAGGAGTCGATTCCGGTAATGAAGAAGATATCGGCGCCGGCATGACGCTCTGCCAACACAGAAAGAGTGTCAATCGTATACGAAGGTCCCTCTCGTTCGACCTCGACACCACTCACGGCAAAAGCCGGCTCATTCTCCAAAGCTCTGAGAACCATCCGGTATCGGTCCTCAGCAGGTGCGATTCCCAGATGCATTTTGTGCGGAGGAGTGCGCGAGGGAATGAACAGGATCTCATCCAGGTTCATAGCCTCGCGAACGGATTCTGCCGCGCGAAGATGCCCCAAATGCAATGGGTCGAAGGTTCCTCCAAGGATACCCAGTCTCTCAGGCTGACTCACAGGACCTCACCCGCCTTGACTTCCAAGGTCTAGTTCTCGAAGTTTCCTTGACAGCCGCTGGATCAGTTGCCTGGTACCTTCACCCGTGGCAGCGGAGATTCTCCACAATTCCATGCCGGCTTCCTTGGCGCTCCGTTCGAGATGGATGGCTCGCTCACCATCGTAAAGGATATCGACTTTGTTCGCCGCAACCACGGCCGGTAGCCTCTCGAGCCCATCGCCATATTGTTGCACTTCATCTCTAAGAATGCGGAAATCTTCGACGGGCTCTCGACCCGATGCCTCGGAGACATCGATCAGGTATACCAGAAGGCGAGTCCGCAGAAGGTGCCGCAGGAACCGATGACCCAATCCCGTACCCTGATGCGCGCCCTCTATCAGGCCAGGGACATCGGCAAGAACGAACTCTTCGTCCGCATCGCCCACAACGCCCAGGTGAGGTGTCAATGTGGTGAAGGGGTAGTCGGCCACCTTGGGGCAGGCTGAGCTCACACTCCTGAGCAATGTTGACTTTCCCGCGTTGGGCAATCCCACGAGCCCCACGTCAGCCAGTAGGCGAAGTTCCAGCCGGAGCCGACGTTGTTCGCCTGGCTCGCCAGCATCCGCCCTCCGAGGCGCTTGATTGGTGGACGACGTGAAGCAGGCATTGCCACGGCCGCCGCGGCCGCCACGAGCCACCAGCAATCGCGCCCCCTCTTCCGGAAGATCTCCGATGAGGTCCCCACGCTCACCATCGAACGCCATTGTTCCCACCGGCACGGGAAGAATGAGATCGTCAGAGGTCCGACCGGTTCGGCGTGCACCTTCTCCGTGCGCGCCGCGATCAGCCTTGAAAAGAGGATTGTAGCGGTATTCAACTAGAGTGTTTCGATTGGACTGGGCAACCAGCCAAATTGAGCCACCGTCTCCACCGTTCCCACCGTCAGGCCCGCCCCGGGGTACATATTTCTCCCGACGGAAGCTGACGACTCCACGGCCACCGTCTCCGGCCCTGACCTCGATTTCGACCTCGTCGACGAACATGGGCCAGGCGTCCTTCTAAAGCAGACGCTCGCCCCATCCAAAGAGAGGCGAGCTATAGGATTGAGCGATTATTGGCTGGAACCGGCGGGCAGGACACTTATGAATCGTCCCCTCCGACCACGGTCTTCGAATCGAACCACACCCGTGATGCAAGCGAACAATGTGTCGTCCTTACCTCGCCCTACGTTTTGTCCCGGTTTGAAGCGCGTACCCCTCTGGCGAACGATGATGGAACCGCCGCTTACGACTTGTCCGCCGAAGGCTTTGACACCCAAACGTTGCGAGTTCGAATCTCGCCCGTTTCGGGAACTACCTTGACCTTTTTTATGTGCCATGGCTCGTTAGCTTCCTTAGGCCTCTATTTTTTCGATCCGAACCGCGGTAAAGAGCTGTCGGTGCCCCCGAGTCCTTCGGTACCCTTTTCGGCGTTTCTTCTTGAAAACGAGGACCTTGGAGCCCTGACCCTGTTCCAAGACGATTCCAGTCACGCGGGCGCCATCGACATAAGGGCTTCCCACTTCGACGGCTCCGTCGCGGTTCAACATCAGAACTTTGTCGAACGCCACCGTGGAGCCCACTTCTGCTTCGAGTTTCTCGACCCGGATCTGTTCACCCGGGGCAACCTGCACCTGCTTACCGCCGCTTTCAACTACTGCGTACAAAAGTCTCCTCCTTCTCCAACGGAGATCTTGAGATTTTACTGGCTAAGCACTGCCCTGTCAAGGAAGGAGCCGGCCGCCATCACAACAGCCGGCCCCAACTCTTTCTGCATTCTCGAGTTCTTGAGTTCAGCAGTCAAGCGCCTCGCCATAGTCCGCCTGCCGAGGCGCGTCAACTGCTAGAAATCATATCCCATCCAGAAATCGAACTTCCAACCGGGAAGCGTGGTCGCGAAATCCGTCAATTTGGACCAATCGAAATGGAAAGGAATACCGAACATGTCCATCGTCACACCGATGCCGTATGAAGCAACAGCATCGCCCAATCCGATGCCATCGACCAAGCTTCCATCGATTCGGGAGATTCGCGTCTCACCCCCGAAGGCGAAGGGGCTAAAGGGCTGGTTGTTATAGGCCGCACCACCGACATCGAAAAAGAACGTTCCTCGAACCCCACCAAAGAAGCCAATGGGAGTAAACAAGGCGTTGACCAAGGGGAAGCGGAGCTCAGCATTACCGTAGAATCCACGATGGCCAACGAATCCTAGATACGGATAGCCTCGCATGTCTCCATTGCCCCCGAACCAGAAGAGATCCGGATTTTCTCCTACGCTTCGGAATGCCCTGAGACGTACCGCAACAAGGCTCGATCCGGAGAGCTGGAAGTACTTCCGCGCATCCACATCGATGGTCCGGCGGGAGAGGAACTGACCGCCCGGCGAGTAGTTGAACGTCGCCCGCATCGTGCTGCCGGCAAGAGGACCGAACTGCCGGAAACGCGTCGTCTCTTGGACGTAGGAGATCCCCAAAGGAAGGGCCGTACCGTTGGGATAGCGATTCGTGAGGGTATCGACGATGAGATCCGGAGACTGGCCACAAACTTCCAGGAAGACCAACGGATCGACCGAACGGGCGACTTCCGGGTCCAGACAGGCGTCCTGAAAACCCGACCGCTGCCGTATGATACCGGCGGACAACTGGACCCGTCTGAAACGGTCCAACGGATAATAAGCGGAGAAAATCCCGCCGCTTTGGCGAATGGTGGCCAAACTGTTGGAGCGGTCTATCGTGATGTTGCTGTAAGGGGATGCGTAAAAGAAGCTCGTCGAGTCGAACCCTTGAACCGAGTATTGGAGACGTCCCGAGAGGTTCGTAAAAGAGCCCGAATAGGTGCGAAACTGACGCACCGACATCGCCATGAACGTGAAATTCTTATCCCCCAAGACGTCAGAGAAGCTGATACCCGTGCCTCCGTAGAAATCCCCACCGCTGGTCACGCCAACGGCAATGGGTGGCGCACCATCGATGAACATCTTCTCGAAGGTCCCCTTCTTGCGCTTGTTCTCGGGTATCACTTGGTGAAGTACGGGAGGCACAAAATCGATAACCGGACCTTCCGAACGAGCGATTTGATCAGCCGGAATCTCCTTCACCGGATTATCCAGATCCAGCTTGTAGAGACCCCAATCTGATTTGTAGTAGCTAGTAAAGATGACTTCCTCACTGCCGGTTTCCGGATCCAACACGAGAGCCGGCGCGAAGTTGCCTCCCAACACATCGGTGTACTGGAGGATATCGCCCGTCTCCAGGTCCAAGGAGCGGACGTTGTAGATGTTGTCATCCTCGTTCGAGGAGTAATAGAGTTGTTTCCCATCGGCTGAGAAGGTCGGTCCCACATCATCATGAGTTCCGAAGGTCATCTGCTCCTTCTTTTCGGGATTCTCGAGATTCAGCCGGTAAATTTTCTCGTTTCCGCTGACCCGACGGCTGTAGTAAAGCCACTGCCCGTCCGGCGAGACCGTTGGGAACTTGTCTGCGAAGCGGTCGTTGGTCATGTTCGTGAGCTCTTCGGTTTCAAGATCCAACCTATAAATATCCTGGACGCCATCTCGGAGCGCGGAGAAATAGACATACTTGCCTTGCGGACCAAAGTGGGGAAAAGAGGCTTGGTCCAGCGTCATCACGTAGCGCCGATCGATTTTGGCCGTCAAGAGATTCGTCATGACGAGGGCACGACGTTTCTTGTACCGACCGAAGAAGCCGATGTGATCTCCGTCAGGGGTCCAAGCCAACATGCGTCCGAGGAACGCACCTTCCCCCGTCAGAGGTATATACTCAAAGTCGCCCGCATAGCCCGGCGTGAGGTTCTTGAGCACCTCGCCAGTTCGAGCCGAGAGCAAGACGACATCGAGCTCACCGTCGCGCAAGTTGTAGCTCAAGACCGCTAGAATTTCTCGCGATGGTGAAGGAGCGGCAGACAGCGCCGCGACGTAACGACCCTTTCGGGGATCGGGAGAAAGATTGCGGCTGTAGTCTTCGGGTATTTCCTTGTCTCTATAGGGTTTGAACCTCTCTTTGAGCCACTTTCGGTACTGGCGGTTGAACTCTTCCTCGTCCATACGGAAGGCCTGCATATAGACTTCGGACCCGATTCCCCCCAGGACGCTCTTCCTCAAGGCAAAGAGAAACTGTCGTACCCCTTCCCTGCCGAATCGCTCTTCAATGAACTCGAAAATGCTCTTTCCAAAGTCGTAGGGAGCCCTTGTGAAGGGTGTATTGAGCTCTTCGACCGTGGGTAACTGGTCGTTCACCGCAGCATCACGAATCTTCATCAGGTCCATGGATTCCCATTCTTCACTAGCCATATACTCGGCCAGCCCTTCATCCACCCACAGAGGAACCCCTTGGCGGAGCAACTGACGCGGGATGATGTCGAACTCGAAGATATGCGTCAGCTCGTGAGTGATGAGCTCCTGGAGCTTGTCAGGAGGCTCGTCGATGGGAAGGACCAACCGAGTCCGTACCGGCTCGGCGAAAGCGAGCACACCTTCAGGTACTTCGGCAGGGAACAGGTTCGTCTGCGCGAACTCCGAGAACGTCCTGTAGACGATCATCGGTATTGGAAAGGAGATCTCGTGTTTGAGCTCGTTCGAGATCTTTTCATAGGCACTTTCGGCGTAGCTGACGACTCGGCCAAGCTCCTGTTCGAACTCCGGGTAGTAGTAGATTTCGAAATGAGGTGACCGGTATACCTGCCAATCAAGCTTGTCGTATTTGACTTTGTTCTTCCCGTAGTAGGGCGCGAACGACTGTGCGCCGGCGGAACCAATGAGGAAGGCAAGGATTAGGGCCGTTGCCCCCATCCGTAGGATGACCTGTTTCATCATAGTCTTACCTCGTCTAGGTCCAACCGTGGGGAGCGCTGGGCTTGGCGGCATGGAGCCAGGCGCTGGCCTCAAGCGGATGGAGTTGTTGTCTTTAACTCAGTTGAACAGCTTTTCACTTCAATAGAATTCGTGTTCCGCGAAAGGTCTGCGGACTCAAAATACTCAAAAAATTCGGTAGCATGCGGTCCATCAACTCGAAATAAGAGGACAGAGCCGACACTTGCTCATCCCGACCGTAGATAACTTCCTCTGTGAAACGCTCTCGATGAATCGTCTCGCCCGTACTGCTGTCGATAAAATAGAGATCCGCCGCCAAGACGATAGCCCGTTCTCTCCTGAAAACGATTGCGGCGCTGCAGCTGAGGTCTTCCAAATGTGTCTCTTCTATATTGATCGGCCTGCACGAAGCCGGAACGGGACTCGGAAACAAACCTCAATTTTCCGCTGACAATGAGAGGTTCTTGAAATTCCTCACCGATCTTCCGCCAATAGTCCTCGTCGTTCAGAAGCTTGTCCTGCTCCATGTCGATCCATTCCTGGCGGGATATCTTCTCTTCACCCGAGGCTTTAGCTTGCTCCTCCAGCCTTTCGAATTCGGCCAGTTGTCCCGTTTCCTTCAGCGTCCGCTCTGAAAAGTCCCCCAGCGGCTCGACTTCCGCTTCCACCACCTGAAGGTTCGAAGCTCATTCGGAGCTGATTCCTGAGCAAACGAGTGGTTTCAGCATCCAAGTCCATGTCTTCGGTCGTCTGAGCGGCAAACCCAGCCACCAGAACCCGGCTGTACTTGGCCACGTCGAGCTTGGCAGAAATGGGAACTTCGATGGGAACCTCATAGAACGAGGTACAAGACATCAGTCCCCCGCCGAGGGCAACAGACGCAACAATGCCCAACAGATTAGGAAGTGCTCTTCCGTTGCTTTCTCTTTCTCTTTTCATAGGCTTCCCTGAAGAGCTCATAGTTTTGACGGATGTAGACGCTCTCAGAATCTATATCCAAGGCCCGTTTGTACTCCTGCTCGGCCAGCTCGAACTCGCCTTCTTGCTCGTAGGCAACGGCTAGATTATTTCGCGCACTGGCGTTTTCAGGAGAGAGCTCCACCGCTTTTTGCCACCGGTAGATGGCCTCCCTCCAAAGGCCTTTCTGAGCCACCTTGATACCAAATTCGACTTCTTGCTTGGATTTCTTGCTTTGCTTCGAATCTGCAAATGCGGGTGCGCAGAGGAGGAGTGAAAAAAGGACAAAAGGAGCTACCAGGCCCCGGAGTCTGGAAACTTGGTATAGAGAAGTCATGAGTGGGTCCTGACTTTACAAAGCCTTCGAAAGAAATAGCCGCCTTTCAAAAAAGGCGGCAAACGTATGTTATCGCAGCGATTCATACCACGCAAGCAACATTAATATCTCCTCCACGAGGAGGATCTTCGAGTGTTTTTTCGTCTCTTGAATAGAGGACAAACACCATGAGCCAGCATAGGTCCTGGGACCCTCGTTGGCTGTAATGGGAATTACGGCGGAGGACGTTTGCACAAAGGTAACCGGGTGGAGTGACGGAGAAAGCATGGAGGTATCAATTCCAAGGGTAAGGAGTCAAAGCGGAGAGGGAGATCGTTGCAGCCCTCGCTCTGGCGAGATCTCCTGGTCTTCGTTCCTACGACAAAGTCGAGCTCGTGAGAAAGACAGGCAGCTTCCAGGAAGCCCTTCACCTTGTCCCAACGGGCGTGTCCGCCGAGCTCCTGCGAAAGGCGGAGGAGCAGTACAAAAGGTGCCAGAAACGAGGTTTTCACCTGCTGACGCTGGACAGCCCGCACTACCCACCGCTTCTCAAGGACATCTCTGATCCCCCCCTCGTCCTTTATGTGTGGGGGGAGTTGGATTCTTTCACCGGGGTCTCGTTGGCGATTGTCGGTTCACGACGCGCAACACCTTACGGAATAGATGTTTGCGAACGTTTGAGTGCCGAGCTGGCACATCGTGGTGCGACCATCGTTAGCGGTCTTGCCCGAGGAATCGACGCCGTTGCCCATCGTGCGGCCCTTGACGCGGGGGGTCGCACCATTGCGGTCCTCGGCTCTGGTGTCGACGTTATCTATCCTCGAGAGCACCTTCATTTGGCAGAGAAGATAGCTGAAACCGCGGCTGTCGTTTCAGAGTTGCCTCTCGGCAGCCGACCCCTACCTGGCCACTTCCCCATGCGAAATCGCATCGTGTCCGGTATGGCAGTGGGCACGATTGTCATCGAAGCGGCAGAGCGGAGCGGCTCCCTCATCTCAGCGCGGCTTGCCGTTGAAGAGAATCGGGAAGTCTTTGCCGTCCCAGGTCCCATCACCTCCCCCAACAGCGATGGCGTTCACGGGCTCATACAGGATGGGGCCAAGCTCGTGCGCCGAGCCGAAGATGTCGTCGAGGAGCTCAGACCCAACATCAGAGAACAGCTCTGCAGCCGAACAAGTGCTGTCCAAAGCCCATCGAAAATGGTGGAAAAACTCGAAGGCGACGACAGACGCGTTGTCGACATCTTGATTCTCAAAGGAGCCGTCGATACCGATCGATTGGTTGCGCTCGCCCAAATCCCCACGGACCGGGTCATGGCGGCACTCGTCGGGCTGGAGATCAAAGGTGTCGTTCGATCGTTCCCGGGAGGGTTTTACGGAATCGGAAATCCGAGCTAGATTGCATATCGTAGTGGAGTTTGGGTAAGCTCTCGGGTTTCCGCCTTCGCCAAGTCTCCCGCGAGACAAGTCGGCAGGTCGGCGGCGGAGGCCAAGAGACGATGGGCCTGAAATTTCGGCTGGCAGAGGACAATTTAACAAAACGCTTGCAATGGACGGTACACTAGACAAATGGCAAAGGCACTGGTCATCGTAGAATCGCCCGCAAAGGCTAAGACCATCAACAAGTTCCTTGGAAAGGACTACCTCGTACAGGCATCGATGGGTCACGTGCGGGATCTACCAAAGAGCAAACTGGGCGTTGACGTCGAAGACGGTTTCTCACCCGACTACGTTGTCATCCCCCAACGCAAGAAAGTACTGACGGAGCTCAAGAAGGCAGCGAAGAAGGTCGACGATGTCTACCTCGCTCCCGACCCGGACCGAGAAGGGGAAGCCATCTGCTTTCACTTGGCCGACGAGCTCGACACCCCCAAGAAGAACATCCACCGAGTGATGTTCAACGAGATCACCGAAAGGGCGATCAAGGAAGCATTCAAGCACCCAGGCGAAATCGACCAGAACCGGGTGAACGCGCAACAAGCGCGTCGTGTCCTCGACCGACTGGTGGGTTATCAAATCTCTCCTCTTCTCTGGGAAAAAGTACGACGTGGGCTCTCTGCCGGACGTGTCCAGTCGGTTGCGCTTCGGCTCATCTGCGACCGCGAACGCGAGATCAGTGCCTTCGAATCCGAGGAATACTGGTCGGTCCACGCCGAGTTAGCCGGAGGAGAACCGCCTCCCTTCAATGCCAAGCTCGTCAAGATCGACGGGAAATCCGTTGACCTCAAGAATGGAGATACGGCGGGAAGCATTGTCTCCGAGCTGGAGAAGTCACCGTTTGAAGTCGAGAAAATCACCGCCAAGGAGCGGCGTCGGAACCCCGTACCGCCCTTCATCACCAGCAAGCTCCAGCAAGAGGCATCTCGTAAGCTGGGGTACACCGCCAAGCGAACGATGATGGTCGCTCAACGGCTTTACGAAGGGATCGAGCTCGGAAAAGAAGGTCCCGTGGGTCTCATCACCTACATGAGAACCGACTCCACACGAGTCGCCGACGAAGCGCTAACCGATGTCCGTGAGTACATCGGCGATCGGTTCGGAAAAGAGATGCTGCCACCCAAACCCAACCTCTATCGCAGCAAGAAAGGCGCACAAGACGCTCACGAGGCCATTCGGCCCACCGGAGCCTTTCGCGATCCCGACTCCATGGCTGCTTATCTGGACAGAGACGAGCTCAAGCTCTACAAGCTCATCTGGAACCGGTTCGTCGCTTCTCAGATGCCCGCCGCTGTCTTCGATGAGACCGTGGTGGACATCGGCGCTGGGCGCTTCAACTTGAGAGCCCGGGGATCCGTTCTCAAGTTTCGCGGTTTTCTCGCCTTGTACGAAGAGGGAAAAGACGAGGTTGCCCTCAAAAAGGACTCGGATGCAGACGAGGTCACAGGAGAGCTACCGTCACTCACGGAAGGAGAAGCTCTCAGTCTCCGGTCCCTCAAACCCGAGCAGCACTTCACACAGCCTCCGCCACGATTCACCGAAGCGACACTGGTCAAGGAGCTCGAAGACAAGGGCATCGGTCGCCCCAGTACTTATGCTCAAATCTTGTCGATCCTGCAGAACCGCGAGTACGTGCACAAAAAGGAGAAGAAGTTCATCCCCACCGAGCTGGGGATCCTCGTGACCGATCTGCTGCTGCAGAGCTTCGCCGACATCATGGAGTCCCAATACACGGCCCGCATGGAAGAGCTGCTCGACGAAATCGAGGATGGCCGCGCCGACTACCTCTCCACCATCGACGAGTTCTACAAGAAGTTCAGCAAGGACTTGGCTGATGCCAAGGACAACATGACCAACGTCAAGACCCAAGAGATCCCCACCGACGAGGTATGCGACAAATGCGGCTCGACGATGGTCATCAAGTGGGGTCGATTCGGGCACTTCCTGGCCTGCTCCGGCTACCCGGATTGCCGAAACACACGAGAGATCAAGAACTACCAGGTCGAGGGCTCGGCAGATCCGACGCCTTCGAGGGCGAGACCTGCGAAAAATGCGGCAAGCCCATGGTGATCAAGAAGGGACGGTATGGCCAGTTCCTGGCTTGTTCCGGCTATCCCGATTGCAAGAACACACGCCGCATCCTGAAAAGCAAGGACGGCGCAGTCGCCTCCCAAGCCGACAAGCTCCTGGACGAAAAGTGTCCGAAATGCGGCAGCCAGCTGTTGCTCAAACACGGGCGTTTCGGCGAGTTCACCGCTTGCAGCAGCTATCCCAAGTGCAAGTTCATCAAGCAAAAAGAAATCGGGGTCGGTTGCCCGAAAAAAGACTGTGGTGGTCAGATCGTTGAGCGTCGTTCCCGCAGGGGAAAGCTGTTCTATGGCTGCAGCCACTATCCGGACTGCGATTTCACCGTCTGGTATCTCCCCATCGCCGAACCTTGCCCTGAGTGTGGATATCCCATCGTCATCGAGAAGACTTCAAAAAGGGATGGCACTTACCACAGCTGCATCGAAGAGGATTGTTCCTTCAAGCGGACGGTTGAAGAAACAGCGGCTCCGAGCTGATTGGGACCTCACGCAACCATTCGGGCACCTCGAGCCCATTCGACTCTAACTCATGAAGGAAGTCACCGTCATCGGAGGCGGCCTCGCCGGGACAGAGGCTGCGTGGCAAATCGCTCGCCGGGGTGTGGCCGTTCGTTTGCTCGAAATGAGACCCACGCGGCGGACGCCGGTGCACTCGACCGACCGGCTCGCCGAGCTCGTCTGCAGCAACTCGTTGCGCTCCGACCGAACCACTTCCGCCCACGGGCTCCTCAAAGAGGAAATGAGACGACTAGGGTCGCTCATCATGACGGCGGCCGAGAAGGCGCGAGTACCTGCGGGACAAGCCTTGGCCGTGGACAGAGATGTCTTTGCGTCCACCGTCACCGAGGCTATTGCCAACGAGCCCCGCATCGAGCTCGAACGTAGAGAAGCTCTCACGATACCCGGCGAGGGCACCATCATCGTGGCGTCCGGCCCCCTGACTTCGGAGTCGCTCTCGGCGTCCATCCGGGCTTTCACAGGAGAAGAATTCCTCTATTTCTACGATGCCATCAGCCCTATCGTCGAGGCCGAGACCATCGACGAGGACAAAGTCTTCCGGGCATCCAGATACGGTAAGGGCGGCGACGACTACCTCAATTGCCCGATGACCGAACAGGATTACCGGCGGTTCCATGAGGCGCTGATGGCGGCAGCGACCATTGACATTCACGACATCGACAAAGCGATGTTTTTCGAAAGCTGTCTCCCCATTGAAGTGATGGCGCGTCGAGGGTTCGACACCCTTCGCTTTGGACCCATGAAGCCCGTTGGATTGGTGGATCCCCGAACGGGAACAATGCCCTTTGCAGCGGTCCAGCTTCGGCAGGACAATCTCGCTCGAAGCCTTTATAACATCGTGGGATTCCAGAACCAGCTGAAATGGAGCGAACAACAACAACTGCTTCGGCTGATTCCAGGCCTCGAGAACGCAGAGTTCGTGCGTTACGGAATGATACATCGTAATACCTTCATCAACGCGCCCGCCGTGTTGGACTCCACTTTTCAGGCTCGACAACGACACAACCTATTTTTTGCCGGACAGCTCTCCGGGGTGGAAGGCTATACGGAGTCGGCCGCATCCGGTCTATTGGCAGGCTTGAACGCCGCTCGGGTCGTCCTGGATCTGGAGCCCCTCACACCACCGCGAACAACGGCTCTCGGCGCTCTTGCTCATTACATCTCGCACTCGGAATCAAGGTACTATCAACCGACGAACATCGCTTTCGGGCTGCTTCCGCCTCTCGACAAGAATGTGCGCAACAAGCGGGAAAGAAAGCAGGCCATGGTCGAAAGAGCAATGGCCGACATCGATCGTTTTCGCACCAAACTTGGACAGGATTCGAGCCCGCCCCTGGAGCTCGACCCAGGAGAACGTCTCTCGCTTCCCGACAACGGGAAGAAGGTCTCCCGTGCTTGAATCAGCCGAAGATTTTCTGGAAGACCTCGAACATCGAAAAGGCTTTTCCGCCAACACAACAAAAAGCTACCGATCCGATCTCGAGCAGTTCACGGGATTCCTCTCGGTTGAGTGGGGCGTGACCGAAACGAGAATCCGACTCGATCGGGTCGATCCCCTCACCCTAAGAAGCTTTCTCGCTCACCTTCACCAACGAGGTACGGCACGATCTTCGATTGCTCGGAAGCTCGCAGCCTTGAGGAGTTTCTTTCGCTATCTGGTGCGAGAAGGTCATCTCACGAAAAACCCCACCCGTCTCGTTTCCACTCCCCGTCTGGACAAAAAGATCCCAGCCCGCCTCGAAGAAAACGAAGTCACTAGGTTTCTCGATGGACCGGATCTCTCCACTCCTCTTGGACGAAGGGACCGAGCCATACTCGAGCTCATCTATGCCACAGGCTTGCGCGTTGGAGAGCTCGTCGGGCTGGATCGCTCCGTAACCGATAGGGATGAGATGCTGTTGCGAGTCCTCGGGAAGGGAGGCAAGGAGCGCATCGTTCCGTTCGGTGAGCCGGCCGCCGAGGCACTCGACCGATATCTCAAAGACCGCGCCGTTCTCGTGAGGAGAGGACAGGGGACCGATGCTTTGTTTCTCAACGCCCGCGGGGGCCGTCTCACAGCAAGAAGCGTGCACCGCCTGGTGAGGAAATACCTAAGTCAGGCCGCCCTCCATTCCGGACTATCGCCACACAGTCTGCGGCATGCCTTTGCCACACATTTACTCGAGCGAGGTGCCGACCTCCGTTCCATCCAAGAGCTTCTAGGCCATTCCAGTCTTTCGACGACTCAGAAGTACACGCACCTCAGCAAGGAGCAATTGGTGAAGGTCTATGAGAAGACGCATCCCAAAGCATAAAAGCAGAACTCAAGAACTCAGAACTCAAGAATTCAAGAATGGATCAATCAATAAGTTGTCGATTGGTGTGAGTTCAACCGCAAAGCTGTTGAGTCTATGAATTCCTGATCGCTAGTTCCGGCTTTGTTATTTGCAGGGGAAAATGTCAAGAAGCCAGGAAACCGGCCTCACGACAAACTGATGTCCTACTAATGAACGTATTCTCGAGTTCTTTCTTACAAGAGTCCAGCCGCTGAGGCATATGAGACGATTTCGCCGGCAGACTGATACCGCTCGGCGGGTTGCTTTGCCAGGCAATGCAGAACCATCTCCTCTAACGACTCGGGAATCTCGGGCCGTTCCAGCCTGAGCGGTGGTGGAGGAGTGTAGAGATGATGGAGTATGACGTTTCCTTCTGTAAAGGGAGGTTGGCCCACCAGCAGACTGTAAACCGTCACACCCAGAGAGTAGATATCCGAACGAGCGTCGGTCGGTTCGCCTCTCGCTTGTTCCGGTGAGATGAACCGAGGTGTTCCCGACAACGAGGTTTCTCCACTCGTACTATTGACCCCTTCGATAGGTTGCGCCAAACCGAAGTCCACGATCTTCACCCGATTGTCCGTAGTGAGGAGAATGTTGGATGGTTTCAGGTCCCGATGCACGATACCGCGGCGGTGGGCATGGTCGAGACCTTGAGAAACGGAGACGAGAAAGTGCATCACATCGGGAATCGACAGGCGGCCTTTCTCACGCAGACGTCGGGTGTAGCTTTCACCCTCGATCAGCTCCATGCAAATGAACGCATGCTCACCGTCGATGCCGATATCAAAGATCGTAATGATGTTGGGGTGGTTGAGAGCTGCGGCGGCACGCGCTTCGCTGAGGAGTTGATCGCGGGCTTTGGGATTTCGGGCGAGCTCCTCCGCCAAAACTTTGTAAGCCACTTCCCTTTTGAGCAGATTGTCATAGGCCTTGTAGACCGCTCCCATTCCACCCTTTCCCAGCAAAGACTCGCGAACGTACCGCTCCTTATGTTGCCCCGGCGTGACACTGACGGATCTCGCGGCCTTGAGCGTCGATTCTCTTTCCTTTTGCTCCTTGAGTTTGTCGAGTATCCTCCCGTGACGCTCCCTCACGTCGCGAAAGCCGTATTGAACGGCCATGATCTTGTGAAATAGATCAGCGGCGTGACCCAACTCACCTTCCGATTCCAAGGCCTCGGCGAGCACGTACCAGAGATCGAGGTTCTCGGCATCGACCGGGCGCCCGTTCAGAACCGACCGGAGCTTCTCGATGGCAAGGGAGCTCCATCCACGACGAACGAAGATGCGCCCAATTTGCAGAACCGCCGTGAGATAGTTCGGGTCGTCACTCCTAACCTGTTGGAGATAGTCCACCATGAGCTTCTCGGAGTTCGACTCCGCTGCCGCTCTGGCGGCATCGAAAAACCGACCGGTCTCAGCAAACAGCTTCGCCGCCCGAGCGAAATCGCCAAGCTCGGAGTAGATTTCTGCCGCACTATCGAACTGCTTGGCTTTCTCGAAGAACTGAGCCGCGTGGTCCTTGGAGCCCGCCCTCAAGGAGGCATCCGCAGCTTGCGCAAACGCATCGATCGAAGCGTAGCACTCAGCAGCTCGACCGTAGCGTCCGATCCCTTCATAGAGCTCCGCCGCCCGAACAGGATCTCCGCTCTCGAGGAAAGACTCCGCAGCCGCAGCCGCATTACCTGCCGACAACTGCTGATCCCCTACCAATGATGCGGCGGTTCTAGAATCTCCAGCACGGGTGTACATATCGGCCGCTTCTTGGGTCCGCCCGGCTTTTTGCAGTAGCTCGGCGGCGCGGCGCGTCTGCCCGAGCTTCTCGGCAGTCTGGGCTGCAAGAACGTACTCGCCGCCGGTCTCGAGCGTCCTCAACGCTTCCTCGAGCTTTCCGGCCTGCTCGAAGCATTTTGCGCCGCGCTTAGACAACTGAATCAGTTCTGCGCGTTCGCGGCCTCCGGAATACCTCGCATTGGCTCCACCGATCTCGGCGATTTGACGGGCGAACATCTCGCCGGCATTCAAGTATTCGCCGGCATTCTCAAACGCCTCAGCGGCTCTCAGGTAGTCTCCGCTCGAAGTGTAGATCTCTGCTGCTCGTTGGTGCCGACCTGCCTTCACAAAAGCATGAGCGGCGTCAAGAGATGAGCCGGCTTGAAGAAATATCTCGGCCGAACGATCGAACTGCCCGACTTCCTTGAAGAGTGCCGCGGCGCGTTTCAGCTCGCCGGACAACACGAACCACTCCGCGGCGTAGTCTTTGCGACCCATCCGGATGCAGAGCTCTCCACACTTCGAGTGTTCCTCCGCCCGCTCGAAACAGTCCAAGGCCTTGGTTAGCTCTCCCGCCTCCTCGTACAAGAGTCCGGCGCGAGACCAATCTTTGGTGCTTTCCGCCCGCTTGGCCTCGAAAAAAAGCTTGTGCGGCTCGAGCTTGGGCGCCAAGTGGGTTTTTGCCTTACCCATCCAGCCCCTTATCTTGGGCTGATGGCTCACGAGCCGGGCCAGCCACACTACGGCAAGAAGCCCCAGAGCGAGCTTCCCGTACTCCCAGCTAAAATAGGATGAGATCTGGTCCAAGAAATTCGCCGGCATGCTCTATCTCACTCGCGAACCTTCAGAATCCGGATTCCGCACAAGGGCCGCTCAGGGCATCCGCTAACGCACGACACCGCAGCCAACACCTTGACAAAGGAACTACTGATATTGTCACGCCTGTAACATCTATCGTAAGACGGGAGCTTCAATTGGTCAAAGACGTCCCGGCTTGAATAGGCTGATCCTCATGTGGGCTCTTTCTTTTCCCACTGCCGGGCGATAACATGTGATGCCATGTTGGATTTGAGCTTTGTTGTCGACAACCTTGACCTTGTCATCGAGAGTCTCGATCACCGCGGAGCCGAAGTCGATCTTTCCAAGATCCAAGGGCTCAACGAGCGAAGGAAAAAGCTCCAAACCCGAGTGAGCGAGATGCGACATGAACACCACCTGGAGTCTCAACGCATCGGTCAGCTGTTCAAGGAAAAGAAAAAGGACGAAGCTGAGGCCCTTCGGGCGCGATTGAGAGAGGCATCCGACGCCATCAAGGTCGAAGAGGAACGGCAAAAGGAAATCGAAACGAGCTTGCGCAGTCTGTTGTTGACGATCCCCAACGTGCCTCACGAGAGTGTCCCCGTGGGTCAAGACGAGTCGGCAAACGTGGAGGTCCGTCGCATCGGTCGCCCTCGCGAGTTTTCCTTCAAACCTCGTCCTCACTGGGAAATAGGCGTGGAGCTCGGGATTCTGGATTTTGATCGAGCGGCCAAGATCTCGGGCGCTCGTTTCGCCGTCTACATGGGTGCCGGGGCCAGACTGGAGCGCGCTCTCATTCAATTCATGCTGGATCTTCAAACTCGAGAGCACGGCTACGGAAGTTCTCCCGCCGTTCCTCGTCAATACCGCGGCGCTCGAAGGTACGGGCAACCTGCCGAAGTTCGAAGACGATCTCTTCAAGATTCGGGAGCGGGACCTCTATCTGATCCCAACCGCTGAGGTGCCGCTTACCAACCTGCACCGAGACGAGATCCTAGACGCCGAGCGTTTGCCTATTCGTTACACGGCCTACACCGCTTGCTTCCGCAGTGAAGCGGGCTCCTACGGCAAGGACGTCCGTGGGCTCATCCGGCAGCATCAATTCAACAAGGTGGAGCTCGTTACCTTCACTACGCCTGACGAATCTTTCAACGAGCTGGAGCGAATGACCGAAATGCCGAGGAGGTGCTGAAACGTCTCGAGCTTCCCTATCGGGTCGTCACGCTTTGCACGGGCGACATGGGTTTCGCTTCCACGAAGACGTACGACATCGAGGTCTGGCTACCGGCGCAAGATGCATACGGGAAATAAGCTCCTGCAGCAACTGCGTCGATTTTCAGGCTCGGCGCGCCAAAATCCGGTATCGGCCGGAGCCCAAATCCAAACCCCGCTTCGTTCACACACTGAACGGGAGCGGCCTCGCGGTGGGACGAACGATGCTCGCCATACTGGAGAACTTTCAAAACGAAGACGGATCCGTGAGCATTCCGGAGGCGCTTCAACCGTATTTTGACGGCAAGGATCGCATCAGCGCAGCGAAATGCTAGGCCAGCATCCATTCGAAGCCTAGTCGGCATCGGATTGGGTTCGATTCAGATCACTCCGCCCCTCGCTTTATTTTCAATTAGAACATCCGGTTAGCTGCTTCGAACGTCGTCCTTCATGGCCTACGTTGTTCCGTCGGAATGGCTCGTCCCCGGATTCGAGAACCATGTGCGACCTCGCTGTAGCGTCAATAGCCTCGCACAGATAGAATGAAGAGGAGACCAACGGAGGGATGGCCGAGCGGCTTAAGGCGGCGGTCTTGAAAACCGCAGACCGAGAGGTCCGGGGGTTCGAATCCCTCTCCCTCCGCCAAAATTCAAGAACTCGAGAACTCAAGAACTCAAGAATTCGAGGACTCAGGAAATCGTGCTTTCAGAAGTTGCAGGGATTAGCGTGGGAGCTTGCAGGTGACCTCTCCCGTTTCCTCATCCAGCACCACCAAATCAATCTCGTGGTCGCGGTGGTGTGCCATGATGTAGGTCGTGCCCTCCCTGCGGCAAACGGATAGTCGTTCGACACTCTCCCATTCGTCCTGAGGCAAGCAGGCTTCCAGCTCTTCCGTGAGGCGGCAAACGGTTTCGGGCTCGATAATCTTGCCGATGTCTGAGACAGTGCCCCACGGGTCGCAGTCGAGCAGAGGCGGTATCTCAACACCACACCAGGGCCAGTTGACGGTGATACCTGCCCAGACAAAGATGACTCCTTGTTCCAGCTCCTCCGGGTATTTGAACTCGTGGACAAAGTCGTTGAATCCTGCTTTTTCGACGAGGAGACGATGGGTCCCTGGAGGCGTGCCACGAAGCTCACGAAAAAGTGCAACGCCGCGTGGAAAACTCGTCCAGCCGAACAATCTCTCGGAAAACCAATCTAGCCAAGCAGGGACCATTGGCTCCAGAGTGCCAACTTCCTCGTCATCGACCATGACGACGGCGCCGTCCAACTCACTTGGGCCCGCAACGATAAGGGATTCCTCGACTACTTCCTCTGGCTCGCCGGCGCAGCCGGTCAGCAAGACAGCAGTGAACACGAGGGTGAGGAGAGGGGCTGTTCTAGTGTTCATTCGTGGACCGTCAGGCTCAAAGCAATTTGCTGCACACGACATTTCATTTGCCGACTCGGGGCTCCATCTGCCTCTGGACATCCTCCTTCGCATTGGCAGCAAATCGACGCTTCCTTTTGGCAAGCATGGCTCCCAATCAAGCGTGACCGCAGACTAGAGATTCCTTCGCTGTCGGTACTCGTCCCATACCTCCCGCATACGGTTCCCGGCCTCTGCCTGTCCAGTGGGATCGGTGGCATAGCGATCCGGGTGCCCACCTTTTGACCAAGGCCTTGTATCTCCGCCTCACCTGTCCAACCGGTGTGCCGGGCTTCAGTCCCAGGACGGCATAGGCTCTTCGAAGCTTGTAGGTATCACGACTCACTCGAGTCATTATCCGCAGTTGGAGACCACAGAACAACGCGAACGACTACCGAGAGGAAACTTGTATCACCTGGACCCTCACGTGCTTAATTCGGCAGGACACTTCTAGCTGTTCTTTCAGACGTATGATCTTCTCAGGGCCGAGCTCCACACTAACCAACTTTTCGGAGCAAATGTCCATGGCGACGGCACCTTTGCCGAGAGCCCGACGGGTGAAGGCCTCCAACTTGACGTCCACCAACGTCGTCACGGGCAATCGGTTGATCAATCGTACCCGAAGTCACACACACTCCCATCACACCGGAACTCTGAGTTTTGGATTTCCACTTCTTGTGTCTTGCAGCTAGTAAAGAAGAGTGGAAAACACACAGGCAGAATCCGATGGCAAACGCTTGCCAACATTCGTACCCGGAACCTGCCACGGGTAGCGGATCTTCTGGAAGCTCCGATCGCGTTCATTCGCGCTGATTCTCGGCTAGTCTCTCTCGAAGAATTCCAGGCCGGCGAAGGTGACGACGGATTCGGGGTCGATGTTCCACTGCTCGTATCGCAGAACCCTGCCTTGAAGCTCCATGATGGGTTTCAAAGAAGCGAGAAAAGTATAGAGCGGCGTAAAACCACACCACTTGAGACCGTCGGCTTGCGGCTGGACGAGGTCGAGAAGGCCCTCTGTATCGCTGTCACATACACGAGCAAGCCTCTCGCGGTCTTGGATCTCGACCTGGATCATCGGACCCTCGCCGGCACGGGCTGCAAATGGATCGCCATAGCGGCGTCCCATGTGAGCCAGGTCGATGCCCAGCAGCCAGACGAGCTCTCCTTCTCGCCGACGGGCAAGACCCGTTAGAGCACCAAAAAAGGAAGCCACCCGTTCATGCCGCTCCGGAGGGCTTCCAGCGTTCAAAGACTCCACAAACGGCCCACAGAGAATGGGTACGATCTTGACGGGAGCTCCGAGCCGGTACCGCAAGAACAATACCTGAAATTCGATGGAATGCTCGGTCACATGACAGTAGTCATCCATGGTCACTGCATCTGGTGCCCTCGTCGCGAGAAAATCGACGGCTTCCCTATCGACCTCGACTGAACCCAAAGGAGTAACGAAGGTCTTGCTCGTCAACCCGAAACGGTCCGGTTGGCCGTAGTGCGACGTCCCCAATATGACGACGGTCTTGTTACCGCCGGACCAATCGCCAAGTCGTCCATAGGCGGCGGTGTAGCAGTCCCAGGCACCCTCCAAGCTCACGTGAGGGGCGGCGATTCCGAGGGTCTTATCCTCATCCCTGCCGCTGGAGCCAACATTCATATTGAAATGGCTATCCAAGAGGTCACTGAGCTCTTGCGGGTCTTCGGGATAGGCACCACCGGCATGAGCAGGAAGTCGTTCTTGGGACTCCCGAAACTCCGCATGGCGCTTTCGCTGCAGCTCGATGAACTCCTCGGTCTCGAGGAACCCACGACTCTTCAAAAAAGATACGAACTCTCGAACCTGATGACTAAACACCAATTCTCCGCCGCTATGACGTACCAGCAACGCCTGAACATCCAACTCTGTGTGATTTCCATCGAGGCAGGAAAGAACGGGAATCCACTCGTTCGGAATCAACAAGGTATCTTCGCTGTATCTCAGAGGATCACGAAGAACGAGTCCGGGTCGGTCCGGACTCGGCGACGGTATGATGTCAAGGGCAGGTCGGAGTCGCGGGAGAACCTTACTCATGAATTTCCAACCAGGCTTCTCTGTAACAGCGCGTTTTGAATCGTGGTAGTGCGCCCGCGTTCGCCAAAGCGAGGGCGAGGGCTCGCCGCAGCACTCATGCACTGCGAAGCTCCAATACTATCTCATTCTCATTGTGTAATCAGCTTCACCCACGACCCCAACCGCCGGCACCGCCCCCGATCTCATTGACTCTGGCCCGAGCTTATGTTTATCTGATCCCATGCTGAACTGGATATTTGTTGCTGTTTTCTTGACGACTCCAATCGATCTCGAGACTGGAGTATCCCTACGACAAGAGTGCCGATGGGAAGAGGCCGTCGAGCATTTCGAGACGATGTTGGCATCTCAACCGGGGAACTCCGAGGCTCTCCTCGAACTGGGACACACCTTGGCACTGGCCGGCCGCTACGACCAGGCTCTCGAGACCTATGCGAAGCTCGGTGAGTCGAGTGACCCGCGGTGGCGGATGGAGTCATCGAAATGGAAAGGACTGACCCACCTCTATCGAGGCAAGCTCGCCGAAGGCCTATCGGAGCTCGAACGCCTATCAGATTTGGCTCGTCAAGTTTCTGATCGCGGCGGCGAGGTCTTTACGGCGTGGTATCCCGGGCACGTCTACACGGTGCTTTCCCAGTTCGGCAAAGCGAATCAGGCATTTCTGGAAGCGCTAGAGCTTGCTCCCAATGATTTCAACGTTCTTCATCTCGCCGGTGCCATGGCCGCGCACCAGGGTGACGAGGGAAGCCTCCGGTATCAAGTCCAGGATTTGGAGCAGATGGTGAGGCAATCGGGAGAGACCTCAGAAATGAGACGGGTCTATCATTTGCAGGCAGAGGTGGCTCTCCTCCAAGAGCAGCCAAGGAAGGCGTTGACGGAGATTGCAAGAGCGCAGGAGCTCTTTAGCCATCCGCTCTATCACGAAACTGCAGCTCGTGCCCATATGGCTCTCGACGATCCTTCGGCAGCGGAATCCTCCTATCGCCGGATCGTCATGAGCGCTGACGAACGACTAGACATTCCCCTCTATTATCCCAAAGCACTCATCGGGCTTGCCCGTGCGTTGGATGCCCAGGAAAAAACGGAGGAAGCTCTCACTTACTATGAGCAATTCCTCGCTCTCTGGAGTGAGGCCTCCGAGCCACTTCCTGAAATAGAGGGGGCAAAAACGAGGCTTCGAGAGCTCAAAGCCTCGCATTGAGCTTGCTGATATCGCTCGCATGGAAGGCAAGAACGTCAGTCTGCGGGATCTTTCTCTTCAAGACGTGAGCTTGATCCGCACTTGGGTCAATGACCCCGAGATCAGCCATTTTCTGATGGAAGGTTTCCCGAAGACGAAAATAGAAATCGAACGTTTTGTTGAGGTTCAAAACGGTGGCCTCGACCCGTTCAATCGCGCGCTTGCGATCACGCTGGGCGAAGACCCGACGTGCATTGGCACCCTGGGCTGCTACAACATCGATTGGCACAGCCGCAATGCGGAGCTCGGGGTCATCATCGGTCGCAAGGAACATCTAGGCAAAGGATACGGCACCGAAGCCGTTGAGCTCCTATTGTCCTTCGCCTTCCACAAGCTCGGACTTCACCGCATCTTCCTGCGAGCCTTCGATTTCAACGAACGGGCTATTCAGTGCTTTCGAAAAAACGGATTCGTCGAGGAAGGTCGGCTCAGAGAGGCCTACTTTCGCGATGGAACGTATCATAACGTCCTTGTAATGAGCATCTTGGAAGAAGAGTATCTAGCAAGAGAGAGAGAGCAAGAACTCAAGTACTCGAGTACTCAAGAATCCTGAACCCAATGTCCCGGCCAAAGACTGGTCTATGGCCACCTGTCTACTAATCACCGGCTTCTGGCCTTCCTTCTTCACTGGCGTCTTGGCCTCTCTTCTTCATGTGCAAACAGGAACACGCTTAACTGCCGACTGCCTACTGCCCACTGCCTCATTCTTCACTGGTGACCCGCCTTCGCCCATTGCGTCACTCTGTTGGCTTCGGCGGGTCCGCCCCAAGCCATCCGTGGGCGGACTGGCTACCGTGTGACTGGCTTTTGCGGGGTCGCCGTAGTACCATAATTTCTCGGTAGGCTGAGCGGTTTTCCGGCCTGAAATGGACGGAGAGGTGCTGGAGTGGCTGAACAGGGCTGCCTGCTAAGCAGTTGAGCGGGTGATGAGCCTGCTTCGAGGGTTCGAATCCCTCCCTCTCCGCCATCCACCTTTGGGTTTCGCTACGACCGCGCTAGCCAAAGAAAACGCGTAGGCACCTTCCAACCGTGATTGACAAGCTGCCTCTCTAGTCGCTATGCTGGATGTCGGTTCGACGCGGTTGGGAAGTCGTCCAATGGTAGGACACGTGGCTCTGGACCACGCGATCGGGGTTCGAATCCCTGCTTCCCAGCCAACCTCGGTTGTTCCACCTCCATCTTCTGAACAAACTGTTCGCGATTTCGGTTTCCTTACTTCACGGGGTCGGCGGCCCTTCCAGATGGCGGAGCACAGACTCGGCTGCCCGACGACCGTCGGAGATGCAATCCGGTATGCCCACACCCCGGATGCCATTGCCAGCGATCTCCAACCCAGGAAAGCGATTGAGCATTCTCTCTACGGCAGCCAAGGTCTCTTTGTGACCCACCTCAACCTGTGGAGTGGCATCACTCCAGCGATAGACTCTCTCTAGCACGGGTGCCGGAAGAGGGCCAAGGATTTCACCGAGCTCCTTGAGAGCCAGATCGACCAACTCCCGATCGGACAAATCCATCGCTGTTCGGTCCCGCCCCCCGCCAAAGAACCCCCGCAGAAGGACATGGGAGTCAGGGGAGCGGTTGGGAAACTTGGTGGAGACGAAGGTACCCGCTTGAATGCGAAGGCCTTCGGTCACGGGTACGACGAAGCCGTACCCGTCCAACGGATGACGTACCTCTTCACGACGAAAAGCAAGAAAGACAATACTCGTTGAAACCGCACGGAGCTTAGAGAATACTGGGGTGAAATCCGAAGACAAGCCTGTCGAGAGTTTCCCCGTAGCCTTCATCGGGAGGCTCAACACGAGTGCGTCGGCCGTGTGACGCTCACCCGAAGAGGTCTCGACCCTATAGTTCGACCCATCGCGTCCAATCCCAATCACTTCCGTTCCACATCGGACGGCGTTTTTCGGGAGCTTGGCGGCAAGGGTCTCTACGAGCTCTGAAAGACCTCCCGCAAGAGACATGAATACCGTCCGGGAAGACGACGAGTCTCCGCGAGGTCGCATTTTTCTCATTCCGCGAATCAGGCTTCCATGCTTTTGTTCCAAGGCCACAAAACGGGGGAAGAGCTGATCCATCGAGAGCAGCTCGGGATCTCCCGAGTGGATGCCTGCCAGCAGAGGTTCGGCGAGTCGCTCCAGAGCCTCGTGGCCAAGTCTTCTCTTGATGAAGCTCGCAATGGACTCTTCTCGATCGGATCGGCGTGGCGGGATCAGGACCTCTAGGCCCATACGCACCTTCCCCCATGGCGAGAAGAGCCCCGAAAGGGCAAACGGCAAGATTCGCGTCGGGACCGTCAGCACCATCCCTTCAGGCAACGGGTGGAGCCTGCCCCTGCGAAAAATGAAAACCTTGCGATGAGCCCGATTCGTAGGTACCAACCGTGACTCGAGCCCAAGCTCTCGGCAAAGAGACAGGGCTTCCGGTTTTTGTGTCAAAAAAGCATCCGGGCCGGTATCCAAGAGGAAATCGTCGATCCGCTGCGTTCGAATGGTCCCACCAAGCCGATCTTCTTTCTCGAGGAGAAGGAATTCGACCCCTTTTTGGGCAAGGACGTAAGCACAGGTTAGCCCGGTTATTCCACCACCAACAACGACTGCGGGGCGATGGGTCACGGCTCGACACTGTTACGGATGACGTCCGCCAACGCTAGGATGAACTTCGGGGAAGAGTTGAGGGACGCTGATCGATGGAGATCGATGCCGAGCTCCTTTGCGACCTGCTTCGCTTGTATGTCGATGTCGTAGAGGATCTCCGTGTGGTCGCAGACGAATCCAACCGGCACGACAAGAATCCGTCGGCAGCCCTTGGTTGCCAGCTCGGACAGCTTCTCCACTAGATCGGGTCCGAGCCAAGGTTCGGGAGTTCTCCCCGCGCTTTGGAAGACAAGCTGCCAGTCCCTCAGTTCGAGACGGCCGGCCACTCCTTCGGCCGTTCGACGTACCTGAGTCGGATAGGGCGGGTCACCGACCTCTTTCACGCGCTCCGGCAAGCTGTGCGCCGTAAAGAGGAGCTGATCGAAGGGACCGTTGTTTTCGATGGCTTCGCTTACCTTTTCGGAAAAGGCCTCTATCAATCCCCCATGGTCAAACCAGGGGCGGACAGGCACTAACGGTAGGTCAGGGGGAACCGCTTTGCGGATGGCATCCCAGTATTTGCCAACGCTCAAAGAGGAAAACTGGGGAGCCATCGGAAGACCAATGATTTCCCGGGCGCCTTCGTCGACGGCCCGACGCACGACGTCATGGATGAAGGGGTGCCAATTGCGCATTCCCACAAAAACACGAAAGGCACGCCCAAGAGCCAACTCCAAAGCCCGGCCTTGGGAGATGGTTCTCTCGGTCAATGGGGATTGTCCGCCGATGGCGGAGTAGTTGTGTTTCATTTCCTCGACGAGCTTCGGGGAGGGCGCGCGGCCGCCGCGGACAAGCGTCAAGTACTCTTCCATTTGATCGAGACGCTCAGGCGTCCCGTGCGCCATCATGAGAACCGCTTTCATGAGGACGTTACCTGATGAACGTGCTCCACCAGGGCTTTCACGGCCTCCACCGGCGTACCCGGGAGGATTCCGTGTCCGAGGTTGAATATGTGACCTGGCCGGCCTCCGGCACGGGACAAGATATCGTTCGCACGCTCTCGCAGGACGTCCATCGGCGCAAAGAGCAGTTGAGGATCCATGTTCCCTTGTACGGCCGACTCTTCTCCGACCCTCTCCCACCCTTTATCCAGATCGATCCGCCAGTCCAGTCCAATGACACTGCCACCGGCCTCCTTGATAAGCTCCAGAATCCCCGAAGCTCCCGTGCCGAAGTGGATGACGGGTACGCCTGCCTTGCTCACTTCCCTCAATACAAACCGGCTGTGTGGAAGAACGAGCGTCCGATAGTCTTCCGGCGACAGTGCTCCAACCCAAGAATCGAAAAGCTGCACTGCTTGTGCACCGGCTCCTATCTGTGCCAACAGATAATCTTTGATGGAATGGGCCAGCTTGGAGGCGAGCTCGTGCCAGATCCGTGGCTCTGTGTGCATCAGGGCTTTAGTTTTCTCAAAAGAACGGGACGGCCCACCCTCGATGAGATAAGAAGCCAAAGTGAAAGGGGCGCCTGCAAAGCCGATGAGGGGAACCTTCCCCTCGAGATGGTCCCTCAGCAAACGGATGGCCTCCAGCACGAAATCGAGATCCTCCGTTGGTTCGAGCCCTCTCATTCCGGCCACGTCCTTTCCGCTGGTAATAGCGGGCTCGAGCTGAGGACCGATGCCTTCGATGAACTCCAGCGAAAAGCCCATGGGAACCAAGGGAACCAGTAAGTCAGAGAAGAGTATGGCCGCATCCACACCGAGCCGCTCTACGGGTTGAAGAGTCACTTCCACGGCAAGTTCCGGTGAACGACAGATATCGAGAATCGTGTGCTTCTTCCTGAGCGCCCGATACTCGGCCATATAGCGACCCGCCTGCCGCATGAACCAAACCGGAGTACAGTCGACTGGTTGCCTATTGCAGGCTTCTAGGAAACGCAAATAACAATGCTCCTCAAATCCGATTGAACATTCATCATAGCAATAGTGGATCCAAGCCGACAGAGAATATGCCGAGGCTGTGTCACTGCGCTTTGTTCTTGAATTCTCGAGGTCTCGAGCTCTTGGCAGATTCAGTCTGGAAAACCGACCTCGTCTTCGGTAGAGGAACCCGGATGCCGAAGGCGGATGAGTTGGTTCCCGACCAGACTGAACAGAAACCGACCGGCCTGGAACACGGACAGCTTGGAAGCTTCAGCGATTTCTTTGATGCTTCGCTCACCATCGATTTTCGAAAGAATGATCCACTCGCTGGTATTGAGTGTGACTTGTTTGCCCGTATCGGTCGAATCCGGCGGCACGAACTCCGGTATCCAGTCTGTATGGGGGATACGTTCGGATATGACCTGCCATTCATCCTTTCGCCGCGCCGCCTCGATCAAAAGGTTCGTGTTGTTACTGGTGACGCTGGAGGTCTCCGAGTCGATCCCGGGCTCGAAATCGAAACGACCGCTCGTCAACCTCAAAAGCTCATAGACGGCTTCTTGACCGACGAGATAGTCGAACACCCCATGTTTGATCCGACCGCCTTCTAGATGGATGGAACCCTTTTGTTTCCCCGAGACCAGGTGTAAGACACCGGTCTTTCCGGCGCCACTCAAGAACTGGATGATGTCCGGAAGGTGGAACTCCTCCAGCGAGCCGTGGAAATCGATGGCTTTGCTTCCCTCATCTAACTCGGAGCCCATTTCTATGCGAGCCTCCCAGGACGATCGCGACGCTTTGTTGATCGCAAGCTTGGTCCAGACACGTTGTCGACCCGCGCGCAACCTATCACAGCAAGGCCTCTAAAATCAAGAACCACTAGCACTTGGAGGGACTCAAGGGCAAGGCGCGTCAGGATCGATCCGGTCTCTGACATCGACGGCAACTAGTGCGCTGGCCAGCCTCACAAAGGGTATGTCAAGGCCAAAGTTACACCCATTCTCGAGTACTGGAGACCTCGAGTGCTTGAGTTCTGGAGTTCTGTCACTCCTGTGTCCCAATCGACGCCAGCAGACCTTTGGTAACCTCTTGATTGGGATCCATGGCGAGCGATCGTTCGAGGGCCTCCTTGGCTTTGTCCGTGTCACCGATCTTGATGAAGCTTTCCCCGAGTGCATTGAGCAATGTCGTGTCGGCGGGGCGGATTTGCATGGCTCGCGTCAGATACTCTGCCGACTGAGCAAATTCCCCTTGAACATAGTTAGCAAAGCCAATCCCAGCAATGACCTCGTACTGCTGCGGGAATTCTTCTTCCAAAGGGACAAGAAGCTCGAGTGCCGGTTGACCGTTTCCGGCACGGATATAAGCTTCGGCCAACTTCCAGCGAGCCATGGGTAACTGCTCGTTGTTCGCGTCCACGGCTTTTTGGAACTCGTTCTGAGCCTTGTCGTATTGATCGAGGCGCCAATATTGATCCCCTCGCGCCAGTTCGAGAAGACCGGCGGTTCGTGTGTTGAAACTGCTGCGATAAATCCAAGGCCTTGGGATGCCCGACCGGGGCGACACCCGCACTTGTGCTGTTTTTTCATCGACCGTCGTACCGGAGGGGTCAACGAGCTTGACTCGAAGCTCATAGGTCCCTCCCACCATTTGGACGAGATGGAACCGCTCCACGATCGGTCCGTCTGGATAGTCTCCCGCCTTGGTGTTTTTTTCTTCGACTATTTTCTCGCCCTGTGCGAGCACGAAATCAAGACCGTAATCGGCTCCCGCCCCGACGGCCTGCAAAAAGACATGGACGGTGTCCCCTATGACGAACGTGTTATCCGACGCCGGATGGACCTGAAGGTCGCCGACTTGAAAGGTCCTCAGCTCATTCGGCTGCATGTCGCCACCTTTCATTTCGGTCCGGAATCCGAGGACGATGTCGGTCAACGCCGGCGTGGAGTCTGAAAGTGGGGGAACGGTGATGTCCTGTTCCGCCACGGTGTATTGCTTCAAAACCCGATTCCTCAAAATCACGCTCACCTTGTAGTCGCCGGGAAGTAGCGGAAAGTTGTCCTGGTAGGAAAAGGGTGAAGAACCGACCTGCTCCACCTGGCTCGGAGAAAGCTCGAGAAAGACCTCTTTGTCGTTGGCGACGATGAGGTCTCCGTCGGGATTTCTCACCTCTAGGCTGAGGTCGAGCGTCGTGTAATACTTGCTCTGGTCCTCATCCGTCTCCATCGTCATGTTCTGTGGATCGATTTCGACACCGTAGTTTAGAAACGGCGTCGATTGTGGGCCCGCGAGGACGGAGAAGTAGTAACGGCTAGGAATGAAATTGAACGAATACTCGGCCGATACCTTCTTCCCGTACCTGGTCCAAGCGTCGGCATAGTCGGCATTGATAGCGCGCTTGGGCGATTCCTCCACCCGGGCGAGCATGATGTCCGTACCGAGGGAGGCTCGTCCACCGATCATGTCAGCCGGCTCGCTCGTATCGAAAGACAGCGATGCTCTTGCCAGTTCGGGGGAGATCGTCGTGAGTTGGTCCATGACCTCCTCAACCGTTCCTTGGTCACCCATGTTCGCATATCCGAGCTGACCTCTGAACAGAGCCGTCGGACCGTCCACGATGGGATGGTAGAGCTCGTATTCACCGATATCGTGGCGCTTGTAGAAAAGCAGGTAGAAAAACGAAGGTAGCCCCTTCTTGGTGTCTCCCTCCATGAACCAGAGCTCGGCGGACACCAGCTCGTTGTAGCCATCGAAACGTTGGATCTCGCGAGGCTCACCCAAGATGATGTAATACCGTCCCCGGTCGGTTCGCCATCCCGGCCGAAACGTCTCTCTTCCCAAGAACTGGTTTGCATGATCGATCCTCCGATAATGCTCGACTTTGAACTCGTTCTCAGGGGTCGCGGGATTGGGATCTCTTTTTCTCCAGAAGGCCTCGATGAAGCTCGTCCTCTCCGCGAGAGTCTCGAGCTGCAGAAAGACATCCCTCTCGGTGTCGGTGATGATGTAGATTACTTCCTCTTCGAGCCACTTGCGATGCTCTGGTGTCAGCTTGTCCAAACGCTCGTCTTTGGCGTATGCACCGGTAGCAAGGGCCAAAATGAGAATCAACCAAGCAGTATGTTTCATGATGACTATATCCTTTGTGGCCGCCTGAAATCGCCACGTTGACATTGGATCACTATTTTACCGCAAGTTTCTTTTCTGTCTCATTCTTGGAGATCTTTTCTCAATATCTCTTAGATAGAACCTACGGCCCGGCGGGAGTCGAGACGACTGAAGGGCGGATTTCAACTCGCCGATTCTTTTCGCTCGGCCTGAATGTTGTATCGTTTTATCATTTCATTGAGGGTCGTCGGCTTCAGCCCGAGCAATTGGGCAGCCCGTTTCTGGACCCCTCCGGACGTTTCTAGGCTCGACTCGATGAGCTTCTTTTCGAAATCCGTAATGACATCTCTAAAAGAGATGCCTTCCTCCGGCACGACGACCTGGGGCACCTTGAAGGCGTGACCTGATCGGACGTGGTCTGGGATGAGATGCTTGTCGATAACAGAACTGTCGACGAGAACCGCTGCTCGCTCAATGACATTTTCCAACTCGCGGACATTGCCGGGCCAATCATACTCGAGGAGGGCCTGATAGGCATCGGTCGCGAGCTTGAGGCCGGAGCGACCGTTCTCTTCGCCGTATTTTTCTAGAAAATGGGCCACCAACAGCGGTATGTCTTCCTTACGTTGTCGCAAAGGAGGCAGCGGAATATTGATGACGTTCAGACGATAGTAGAGGTCCTCACGAAAAGCGCTTTCGCGCACGGCTTGCTTGAGGTCACTATTAGTGGCAGCGATGATACGAACGTCCACGCGGATGTTGTCCACGCCGCCGAGGCGCATGAACTCCTTTTCTTGGAGGACTCGGAGAAGCTTGGCTTGCGTCTCCAAGTGGATGGTACCGATTTCGTCGAAAAAGATACTTCCGCCGTTGGCAATCTCGAACAGACCCTTCTTGGGATAAACCGCTCCGGTGAAGGCCCCTTTGACATGCCCAAAAAGATTGCTCTCCAATAAGTCGGAGGGAAGACTTCCCGAGTTCACAGTGACAAAAGATTTTTCGCTGCGAACGCTGTTGTTGTGAATGGCCTTAGCCACCAACTCTTTCCCTGTCCCGCTTTCGCCCGAGATGAGAACGGTACTCCTTGATGGAGCAACCTGCTGTATCATCGAGTAGACGTCATGCATGCGAGGGGACTTACCCACCAGGACATCGAAGCGTTGGCGATCGGAAAGTGCCTGTTTGAGAGTACGGTTTTCCGTGACCAGCCGACGTTGTTTCATCCCGTTGCCGACGACCACGAGAACTTCGTCATTCTTGAACGGCTTCGTTATGTAGTCGAATGCCCCACGCTTCATGGCGGTGATGGCCGTCTCCACGGAGGCAAAGGCGGTAATCATCAAGACGACCATCTCGGGGTCCGCCTTCTTTAGCTCGTCGAGCACCTCGATCCCAGACATGTCGGGCAACATGACGTCCACAACGGCGACATCGACGGGCTCCCGACGGGACAACGCAAGCCCATCTTCGCCGGTCTCCGCGAGCTTCACCCTATAGCCTTCTCCCTCGAGAAGGGTCTCTAGAATTTCCCGCATGACTTCCTCGTCGTCGACGACGAGGACGGTCCCGTTCTCACTCATCGGTTCATTTTCCATTCTGTCGTGACTCCCGAGGAACTCCAAATCGGCAGTGTTGCTGCTTGCCCATTAGTAAGTGCGAACTCGGGTGGATGGAGCACAATCGCCGCTACGCCTGCCTCGTTCTCAATGAGTCAGGACAAACAATGGTCTTGCGAAACGGCCGCTTCCCCTAGCGACGTCGAACTCGATTCGCTTTCGGCTCCATCTCCATCATGTTCTCCCCGACTGCTGCAGGTGTCGGGGCGGTTATCCTATCGTAGGCGGGTAATTTGATCTGGAAGCTCGTTCCTTTTCCGACAGCACTATCTACGTAAATGTTCCCTGAATGCTCTTGAATGATTCCGTAGGTAATTGAAAGACCCAGTCCTGTCCCGCTCCTACCTGCTTTTTTCGTCGTGAAGAACATGTCATAGATCCGCTTGACGTCCTCTTTGCTGATTCCATGCCCCGTATCGGAGATCTCGGCGATAACTTGAGGCCCTTGGCTGGAAGTCTTTAGGGTGAGCCATCCGCCGGATGGCATCGCCTCCTGCCCATTCAAGATGAGATTCAAGAATACTTGCTGAAGTTTGTTCTCATCACCAAGAATCTTGGGCAGATCGGGCTCCAGTTCTTTCCGGACTTTGATCCTTCCTCGCGTCAGCTGATGTTCCAAGAGGGAAAGTACGTCGTTCACCACCACATTGAGATCCACCGATACGAAGTCTGTACGGCCTTGGCGGGAAAAGTTGAGCAGACTGTTGACGATTTTAGAGGCTCGTTCTGTCTGCCTCTCAATTTTCTCCAGAAGCTTGATCCGTCCATCCGCTTCCGGTGTTTGGTCCATCAGCATTTGCGTGAAGCTACTGATACCGGTGAGCGGAGTATTCACCTCATGTGCTACTCCCGCCGCAAGGAGACCAAGCGACGCCATCTTCTCACGTAGCTGTAACTGCTGTTCGATCTCTACCCTAGTCGTGATGTCTTCGAAGATCATGATCGCACCCTGGTTCTCACCAGAATCGGAAACGAATGGTGCGACCTGCAACTTGACGACCTTGTCTTCACCACGTCGATTGAGAAGATTCATGCGAGAGACGTCCGTGGATTCGGCACGGCTCCACCAATCCCGTCCCATACTGGCGCTAAGAACGTCATGGAAAGGCGCAGGGAACAGTTCGCTAACGGTGCGACCTAGTGCATCCTCTCGACTCACCCCGTATAGCTTTTCGAGCGCTTTGTTCCACCGCACGACTTTGCCAAAGAGGTCGAGCACTAAAATCCCGGCATCAAGAGATTCGATGGTGTTCTCACTATGTTCCTTGAGTCGCTCGAACTGCTCTGCCTTGAGCTCCAGTGAACGATAGAGACGTGCGTTCTCGATGGCCGTCGCCGCTTGTCCGGACAGCGTCAGCAGTAGCTCCATATCTTCGCTGGACAAAGCGCTTTGACTCCATCGGCGTCCCAACAAGATCACACCCACTACTCGATTCTCGATGAGGCAAGGAATCGCATATTGAAAACCATCGACCATCAGGAGACCGTCACTCGTGTCCCCATAGGGAACGGGAGTGGTTCGATAACTATCCACATCAATCTCGCCGTGGTAGACCGGCTCCCCGCTCGTCAGCCGGGCGAACAGGAGAGAGTCCGACATGATCCGGACTTCCCCGAGCTCTTGACCCGTAAGTCCGTCGCCAGCAAGAACCTCCAGGTCTCCACGATCGTCCCCGGGCACCAGCAAAGCAACGTTCTCCACTTCGAACGTGTCTCGAATCCGCTCGACTAGTCGAGCCGAAAGACGATCGAGATCCAAATGTGAGTTGAGGTCACGCGAGAACTCGCGCAGGGCTCGGCGGTAATCGAAACTCTCTCGATAGAAAAGCCGATCGATGGCCACCTGGATTCTGCTCTTTATCGGTGAGAACAGCAGAACAACAACCATGGTCGCGGCAAGCGCTATGATCGTGCTGTAGGTATCGCCCACGAAATAGTTCGTACCCAGAATGAAAAGAGCGAAATAGAGAAGAACCACCGCGCTCGTGGCAAGTGTATAGACCACGCCACGCTTGAAAATAACCTCAACGTCCATCAACCGGTATTTGACTATGGCGTAAGCAAACGACAGAGGGATCAGAGCCAGAGGAACCACGGAGAACTCGGCAGGCAGGCTCGGCTGCATGTCCATCAGATAGGGAATCGCATAAAAGAGCGCGAAGGGTGTCGTGCCAAAACCCGTTCCCCATACAATCCACTTGGTCTGTTTCTTGACCGTGATGGTTCGAGCGTTGTGGTGCGAGTTCACGAAGGCCGCGAAAGCCGCCAGTGACATTGCGGAAACGTAGGCCGGCACGAGCCGATCCAAGAGCTGATTCGAGAAGACGAAGAACCGGTCGCCCCATGAAACATTCGTGAAGAAGACGAGACTCCCCAAGAGAGACAGGTGGATGAACAAGAACGACGGAACATAGAGAAGTGGCAGCACCCACTTGTTCTTCTCGACGAATTGCTTTCTTTCCGGAAAACACAGAGCAAAATGGAGGAACAACGGCGGAAAAAACAAAAGGCCGACTCGATCCATCCAGTAGTAGGCCGTATCCCACGCATCGAACTTTCCGGTGGGGGAAAAAGCAAAGGCGAGATACCAGAACACGCAGAGCAAGTAGAAATGGGCAGTGGCAGCCACTCCGCGACGTCTCATGTAGACCACGGTTCCCACAATGAGCGAGAAGATGCCCAAAGCGGCGAGGAAGTAGTAGGCACCCACGTTCCCGCGGGGAAGCGGTGCGACCGAAACAACAAGGGCCCGTTCCGCCTGCTCCCGCAAAACGAGATAGGTCAAGGTCTGACCTTCAATCGATCCGTCGAGTATCTCGCGGATGTCGGTGGCCGTATCGACCGTTCGGTCCCCGACACCAACCAGGACATCTCCTTTGCGCAAACCGGCAACGGAAGCGGGACTCGCGGGGTGGACTCTTTTTGCTTGGACTCTGCCGTCCCTCGTTTCCCAATAAACACCGTCATCGAGGAGACGAAAGCTGGACTTGAGAGAGATATTCTGTAGCCCCAGGACGAGCAGAACGATGCTCGTAGACAACACGAGCGCTTTCTTCCATGACCCAGAGCGTTCTATGCCCATTACGGAGCGTTCCAATTTCGAACTAAGATATCTTCCTTTGTCACAGTTCCACAATGATCTACTTCACACAAAGCAAGTTCTGTACCAAGGCGCATCGTTCCCGCACATGTTTTAAACCTTTGAAAATAAAGACTCTTGTCTTGAATTTTTATACGAGAAGCCACTCAAATCCAACATTTTGGATGATAGATCCAAACGCTTGGATCTCAAAAGAGAGACAAAAAAAACCACCCCGCAGGGGTGGCTTTTTCTTGAACGTCGAATGTTAGAAACGGACAGAGACTCCTCCAAGCACGCGTCTCGGTGAGTTTAGAACCGCCAACTCATCCAGAAACGCGGCACCGTCGATATCCTGGTAGAAGAGATTGCGAATGGCGAGCATAATCTCCCATTCTGTACTGTTCCAAACGTCAATGGGCAACATCTGGTAAACCTGGAAATTGAAGCGCGAGTCCAGTTCGGCCCCGTCGCTCTCTCGTGCAGCGGTGAAGAAGGACGGGTGGCTAATGAGGCGATATACCGCTAATAGTCTAGTGCGAGTACAGTCGATCTCCGTTTCCACCGACGTCGTCAAGTCGTGAATCTCCTCACCGCCCTCCGCGACATCGCCCGATGCCGGATGGATGGCACTGGCTAGCCCGAACCGGTAACCCACGGAGCTTGCCACGAAACCGAACCGCCTGGAAACCGCCAACCCCACGCCGCGCGTTCGATAGTCGCCTTGATTGTGAACAACATAGCGACCGGAACCGGTTAGCGATTGATCTCTCAGATAGGCCTTCACGAGTTGAGCAGCGACCTCTTCCTGGAAAAGGCGCAGCTCAACGATTGCCTTGTCACCCAGGGCCTGCTGAAGTGAGACTTGGGAGCGCAGGGTCTTCTCCGCGCGAAGGTTCCTTTCAACATTCTCCGGCGAACCCAGAAAATCAGATCGGACCATGCGCGCTAGCAGATTGAGGTCTTCGCTCCCCGGTGCGAGCACCTTGTAGTCCACCATCCCCTTGAGCACCGTTCTTCCACTGCGGCTGGGAGACCAGGCAACTTGAAGCCGGGGGGCAACATAGCCAGGGTCGTCGAGATAGGAATAGTAGTGATAAGTGACCCCGGCATCGACATCAGCTGGCCCAAGCTTGAGGCTGTGTGCACCAAAAACGCTTCCAAACCACTCCGTAGAGCGGTCGATATCTTGTCGTGGGCCGAGTCCAGCCTCCGGTGGCCGAAAATACTGCAAATCACCATAAAGATGATTTCCGTAAGTCACTCCAGCAGAAATGCTATTCCCCGATGTTGATTCGGTGACGAACCGAGTTCCACCCACCCAAGATGACAGGATGGATTCCATCAACTGAGCACTGACTTCCCACCGTCGGCGGGGCCCCGTCGGTATGTCGAGACGTGCGTAAGCAAGTCTGGCGTCAAGCCCAGAACCCGCACCGGGAAAAGAGCTCAAGCCCAATTCAGAGGCTGAAGCCAGGACACCGACTTCGCCTTCAAAATCGAAACTCTGTGCGAAGACAGGGTTCTCTACGGCGACATTGTTCGCAACCTGCTCAACGAGTCCTTGTTCCTGGTTGTGCAGCACGTTTCTCTTGCCATGCCTCAGCAACCATTTGAGCTCCGCCGTTCGGCTTTCCTCGCTTTCGGGATCGGCGATCGCCGAGATGGCCATGCCCCCATCACCCTGGGAGTCGAGTCTGGCTAGTTTCATCAGGACGGGCTCGGCGGTCCCACCTTCTTCGATCACTTCAACTTCTGAAGAACGCGAAGGAAGAAACCCAGAAAGATAGGCGCGTAGTGTGTACAAACCCGGAGGCAGATCAGAAACTCGGAATTGGCCGTTTTGGTCCGAAACGGCAACGAGGCCGCCGCTTGATAGATTTGCGCCAAAAACGGAAATAATGGCACCCACCAAAGGCTCGCCTCGTTCACTCGCGATCACACCTTCGAGCCGGGTAGGCCCAACCTGACGTTCCGCAGCCGGAAAGGCTGACGTAGCCCAGCTAGTTGCGGTCAGGAAGGCCAAGGCCCAAATGAATGATTGTCGGGCACTTGTCATAATTCTCACTCTCCCCAAAAGGAGCAGTCCCCTCCAAGAAATCTCACTACGATCGAAATAATAGATCACATAAGTCCGTTTTGGGGACAGTTCCCCATAGACACGACTAAGCACACCATACTAGGCGTATCACAGGCAACAAGGCACTGTCAAACATCGTTCTTACTTCAACGACCTCTCGAGAACGACAAGAAATGCGACTCCCCTAAAATATTGATAAAAAAAACTTTAAACATGTCGCCTTGTCGTCACCCCTTTTCATGATAATGCTGAAGAAATTCGTTTGTCCATAAGCTAGATTACTTCAAGCTAGGGAGGAAGGCCAACATCGGAGAACTGAGAAATCCAGCCCGCCTTCGCTAAAGCTACGGCGAGGCCTCAACGTAGCCACCACCGACAAGCACAGTGGGCGGCGGAGGCTGGGATGCCTGAGCGCGGCGCTCGGTGCTGGAGCCCCTCAGGAACCGTCGTCGTCGACGGCAATCTTAAGAGAGCGGAGGAACTTTCTGTCGTGGGAGCTCATCTCGAAGCGTCGTTTGGTCTCATTTGTGAGTCCACCCAACTCCTCGACATCTTCTTGTTTGAGCTGACCTCGCGGTGCGAAAGCGAGTGTCGCCTGTAGAACGAGGGAAGCGTCATAACCTTCAGCTCGAATCCGGGCCAAACACTCCTCAACCTGAGGCGAGCGGGAAATGGCTTTCTCTATACTTTTCTCGAGATCCCGCACCAGACGTGCCAGCTTTTCGTCGCCATCCACCGACAGACCCTCCCATCGCCATCACAGCCGTTTCAAGAAAGAAGATAGGTCAAAGGATGATTCGCGGCAACCATCCTCTCAAGGATCGTAAAATGATACCAGAAGGCCTCGTGGCCGTTCAAGGTGAGCACACATAGATGAGTCAAACTCGTCTCTCTTCCGTATTCGAGACGGACAACCTATCGCTTCTTCACACCATGGGGCGCCTTCTCTCATGATACGACGAGCACACACCGTCCTCGTGAAGCTTTGCGCCGCCACCATTATGTCCATGAGTGTCTGGTTCAGCGCCGCCGCAGTCGCACCGTTTCTCCAGGCGGACTGGAGCTTGACCCCGGCTGAGACCGCTTGGCTTACGACGGCGGTTCAGATCGGATTCGTTGCCGGCACCTTGTTGTCCGCCTTTCTAATTCTGGCTGACAGAGTGGAAACTCGATGGCTATTCGCAGTGAGCTCGCTTGCTGCTGCTCTCGCCAACGCCGCCTTAATCACAGCGAACGGGTTTGCATGGGCACTCCCACTGAGATTCTTGACCGGTGCCTTCCAAGCCGGGGTCTACCCACCGGCGATGAAGTTGGCCTCGTCGTGGTTCCGAGCAGGACGAGGACTCGCCGTGGGGGCACTCATTGGAGCCCTAACCATCGGCACGGCCGTTCCCCATGCTTTCGGACTTCTAACACTATTGGATAACGTCACGGACCTATCGTGGCAAACCACTGTGCTGGCCGCTTCCGTTCTAGCCGTGTTGGGGGGCACATTGGTCCTGTTCGGGGTCGAGGATGGACCCTACACGGAAAGGCCATCGCGATTCGAAACCAAGGCGGTGAGAGATATCCTCACATGGAAAGGGATGCGGCTTGCCAACCTCGGTTATGTCGGCCACATGTGGGAGCTCTATGCTATGTGGGCCTGGACTCCCGTCTATTTGCACGAAGTCTTCCGGTCACACTACGGCCCTTCTGGAGCTCCCTTCGCCGCGGGAGCATCTTTTGCCGTCATCGCCATGGGGGCCCCGGGATCTCTGGCAGCCGGATATCTCGCAGATCGTTTCGGCCGCACCATTGTCGTGGTGGGAGCTCTTAGCATTAGTGGAAGCTGCTGCATATTGGCAGGCTCGGTGGAGCATTCATCCCCGGCCCTCGTAGTGGGCCTCTTTGGCCTCTGGGGCTTTGCAGTGATCGCGGATTCCGCGCAGTTTTCAACGATGGTCACGGAGCTCGCACCGCGTCATCTCCTCGGGACCGCGCTAACCCTTCAAACATCGCTGGGTTTTCTCATGACGACGGTTTCTTTGCAGACCCTCCCCGTTGTACGCGAGCACCTCGGATGGAGCGAGGCCTTTGCACTACTCGCCTTGGGCCCGGCAGTAGGGATTGTAGCCATGTTGCGGCTGAGACGTACCGAAGAAGCAAAGAAGATAGCACTGGGCAAAAAATAGCGCAACGAATGTTAGGAGGAAGTATAAAGGAGAAAGGAGGCTTTTCCTACTTTCTACTTTCCAGATTCTCCTACAAAAGATACCCCTCTGCCTGGTCTTCGACGTGCCATACATAGGTAAATCTCGGCCAAAAATTGATATGGATCTCGTACATGGCCGTGATAACCGTCTTCTTCTGCTCGACATTCCGCACCACATAGAGATTGTCAGGAAATATGGTCAAGCCGAAACCTTCCGCCACCTCGAGAAGCTCCGCCCTGATTTGGTGAGCCGGTTGATCGATCGGAGCGTGGGCGGCAACCTCCATCGCGTTAAGGAAGTCGATCCGCAACTTCACCGCCGGTCCGACCTGGAAAACGGCATAGACCATGATAGCAACCAGGAGCAGCTCGATAATCGAACGTGGGCGGATCTCGCCGCGCTCTGCCACTCTTTCCTTCATAGTGCTCACCTCTTGGAATCTGGTACCGATGACGCCATTTTACTCCTTTCCAAGGACATAGCCACCAACTTGTTCGCCGCCGCCCCGTCGAACGTTGTACGAATATGGTCTAATACTCCCAACTAGGGAACAGAGCTCCACAGGATCTCGTTTACTGCGAAGAGTGGACAATGACCGACATCATCACCGCCGACGACCTGACCGTTCGATACGGAGCCAAAGAAGCTCTTTCGGGTCTTTCAGTCCGAGTGTCGAGCGGAACCGTGGGACTTCTCGGACCCAATGGAGCCGGAAAGAGCACTCTACTCAAAACCCTCCTCGGATTTCTCCAGCCCGTCCGGGGGACGGCGCAGGTTCTCGGCTACAGCGTTCGACACCAACCTCAGGAAATACGGCTGCGGGTGGGATATTTCCCTGAAAGGCACGTTTTCATTCCGGACTTGAATGGCATCGAGACGGTCGCGCTGACTGGAGAGCTCGGGGGGCTACCGCGAACAGCAGCCCTAGAGCGAGCGCACGAAGTGTTGAGATTTGCTGGGTTGGGAGAAGCGCGTTACCGACCCGTCGAAAGCTACTCAACGGGCATGCTCCAGCGTACAAAGCTAGCGATGGCTCTGGTACACGATCCGGAGCTCGTCTTCCTCGATGAGCCAACCTCCGGGTTGGATCCGACAGGGCGCCGTCAAATGCTGGAGCTCGTCCAGCAAGTGAGTCAGCGACATGGCATTTCCGTGTTGCTATCGACCCACCTGCTCCATGATGTGGAAGCCGTTTGTGACGGGGCGGTGCTGCTCAAATTAGGACGGCTGATCGTGGACGGAGATCTCGAGGCTCTGAAAAGAAAGACCTGGGACATATACGAAGTTCGTGTACGAGAGGAAACCAAAGGTCGTTTCCAAGAAATCCTCGCGGATATCGGCATGAGTGTCACCGAGAAGGGTGGCGGTTTACTTCACGTCACCATGAAGGAAAGGGGCACTCGTTCCCTCTTTGAGGCTGCTCGGAGAGCGGCGGCAGAAATCCGGCATCTCGAACGATTCGAGCCCACTTTGGAGGAAGTTTTCCTGGCTGCCATCAATCCTAAAAAGGAGGATACGGAAGCAAGATGAGAAGGGTGCACCTCAGCTGGGCAGTCAAGCAGTCGAGCAGTCCGCAGTCAGCCCAACAATCAGCAGCCTGCAGTCAAGTCCTTCGCTGGCTTCTGGCCACCGGCCACTGGCTGCCCCGGGCACGGGGCATCCGCACGAAGTTGGTCTCCGATGCGGCGGACGTCCCGGTGGTGCGGATGCTTCCAACTTTCTCCTTTCCGGTGTCTTACTGATATGCCCTTACACGACGTTTCCTATCGCCGTTTCGAAGGCACCAGAGTCCGAGGCCTGGCGCGGATCTGGGCCCTGGCGCGGTTTCAAATGCTCTCTTTGTTGAAACAGCGTCGATTCCTGTTTCTCGTGTTCGCCGCCTGGATCCCAGCCTTCGTGCGCGGCGGTCAGATATACGTTGCCAAGCAGTTCCCTCAGGCAGCCCCGTTCCTGGAAGTCGACCAAAGCTTGTGGCGCGATTTTCTATCTCAGCAGGTCTCTTTCCTTCTAGTGATATTGGTTGCTTTATACGCAGGATCCGGAAGCATCGCTTCGGATCTTCGTTCCGGCGCGTTGGTCATTTACCTCTCCAAGCCCCTTTCGAGGATGGACTACCTCATTGGAAAATGTCTTCCTCTGTTGTCGGCGATCCTTGCTGTAACTCTTCTCCCGGGTCTAGCCCTCCTCCTTTTTCACTTGGGCTTGTCCGAGAACTGGAGTCTGCTCAGGGAGTCTCCTTGGCTTCCTGTTTCCATCTTGGCCTACAGCCTTTGGTTGGCGGCGTACTTCTGCTTGATGGTTCTCGCCGTTTCCAGCCTTTCGCGAAGCCGACGGTTGGCGGCAGTAGGCTTCGTGCTGCTGGCGCTCGGGAGCCATGCCCTTTACGGAATGGCCATGCGAATGAGCTTCGGACATGCACCCGCTTACCTCTCTCTCATAGGAGCATCCGTCGATGTAGCCGACCTCTTCTTTGGTCTAACAACTGAACACAGCTCGTCGTGGGGCTCGCTCGTTGTGATGACGTTACTCATGGTTGCAGGTGTCGGCATTATCGACCGGCGCCTACGGTCATCAGAGGTAGCCACGTGAGCGCGGTAGAGCTACAGTCCGTTTCTCGGTGGTATGGAACGGTGCTCGGATTGAGTCGTGTGGACTTGAGCCTGGGATCCGGTGTGACGGCTTTGCTGGGACCGAACGGTGCCGGCAAATCGACACTAATCCGACTCGTTTCTGGTCAAATACGTCCAAGCTCAGGCATAGTGCGAGTCTTCGACGAGAATCCATTCGCGAATCCCCGTGTCGCCGCCAATCTTGGATTGGTGCCGGAGGAAGAAGGATTCCCTCCCCGAGTATCTGGCAAAGATTGGGTCTGCTACTTGTTGAGGCTCCAGGGTTACGGCAGCACCGAATCCCTTCAGCGTGCCGAGCATACTCTCGAAGAAGTACGACTCGACACGGTGGCCCATCGGCCCGTCTCCACCTACAGTCGAGGAATGCGCCAGCGCTTGAAGCTGGCTCAAGCCATTGCTCATCATCCCGATCTCCTCATCCTCGACGAGCCACTAGCAGGGCTCGACCCAGTCGGCCGCCGGGAAATGATCGATTGGATAAAGGAGTGGGGAAACAAAGACCACTCCGTGCTCGTATCCAGTCACATCCTCCATGAAGTTGAGCTGATGACCCGGGAAATCGTCCTCATGAACCAAGGCCGGGTACTGGCCAGCGGCAACGTCCACGACATCCGGCGGCTCATTGACGCTCATCCTCATCGCGTACGTCTTTCGACCCCGACACCCAAAATCCTGGCCGCCCAATTACTGGACTTCCCCGGGATTCGTTCCATCTCCTTTTCCGAGGAACGCGAACAGGTCGAGCTCGAGACCAAAGAGCCGGAACGGTTCTACGAGCTCCTGGCGAACCTGGCGCTCGAGGAGCACATCACGGTGCGCGAAATGACGTCTCCCGACGACAACCTCGAGGCCGTATTCAAGTACTTGGTAGAGTCATGAGCCGATTCTGGAATTCCCGCGTTGCCATCGTGGCCCAATGGACCTTTGAAAAGCTCTTGTGGTCCCCGAGGACAATGGTCATGGCCGGCGTGACCCTTCTCCCGGTTGCCTTGGCTGTGATCTTCAGAATCGCCGCCGCAGTTGGACTGCAGGTCTCCTTCACAGGATTCGGCTTTTTTTCTGTCGTAACTGCAACGGTCAGCTTTCCGTTTGTGGCTCCCATGCTCGCCCTTTTTTACTCCAGCGGCATCGTCAGTGATGAGGCAGAAAACGGGACTCTGCCCTATCTGATCACGAGGCCGATCACTCGAGGCAGCCTTCTTGCAGGGAAAATGGTGGGAAGCTTCGCACTGCAGGTCGCCATTTTTCTTCCATCACTGGTACTTTGCTTCTACGTGGCGGTCGCTCCGTCGGGCCTTCAAGAAGTGGGAGCCCGTTTCCCCACGCTAGCCCTCGATGCGGGAGTGGCGATTCTCGGCATCGCCGCCTACAGCGGGATTTTTGCTTTTCTGGGAGCGGCGCTCCGTCGACCCGTTCTCGCGGGACTCATTTTTGTGTTTGGTTGGCAAGCCGCCGCCACCTATATTCCGGGATTCGTCCGGAAATTGACGGTGGCTCACTATCTCCAGTCTCTACTTCCCCATGAGACTCTTCAAGGGGCGTTATCGGGATTGTGGGGTGATAGACCGTCTGCTCTATCGGCGGTTTCGGTCCTCCTCGCCATTTCGTTAACGACTCACGCACTGGCTGTCTTTGCTTTCTCGCGCAAGGAGTTTGCAGGTCGGGTGTCCTCGTAACTATCTATTCAATAGCCTGTTACGTCTAAGCCGCGCCGAAACCAAAGGCCGAAACCGTCATTGAACCTATTTCAACATCATTACGTATTTATGGTAGAACAAGATAAACCGAGGAGCTTGATGATGAGGAAATCGCGTTGGATCGCTGTTGTCGCCGCAGGAATCGTCTTGGCAGGTCTCGGAATAGGTGCACTGGCCTACGTGTCTTCGCCTAAGGTGAATGCCAAAGCCAGCACCTTGCCTGAAGCTGCGGCTTGGATGCCGGCTTCTGCCAACTTCGTTGCCCATCTGGACTTGGTGTCGCTTGCCGCAAGCCCCATTCGGGAAGAATGGGAGAGCTCGCCGCACCGGCAAAAAGCCCTTGACGAAGTCGAGGAATTCCGCAAGAAGACAGGGCTGGATCCCTGGAATGACTTCAGATCTCTGAGCATTTCCACTCAGCAGAATCACGAGGGGCAGAGTTGGGGACTAGCGCTCATAGGCAATCTCGACCCGGAAAAGATCGTATCCGCCATCGAGGAGAAAGAGGCGATTGAACGCGACGATTACAAAGGTACCAATCTGTTTGTCTTCAGCCACACCAAAAGCGACCAAAAAGAGCTCCAGGCTCTGGCTTTTCCAAGCTCGGATACGGTGCTTTTCGGTCCCCCGGAATACGTCCGAACGATGTTGGATGTCGGGGCGGGTGACAAGGATTCGGCGGCGGATGGCGCCCTCACCGGGTGGGTCGAGGAGCTTGCCTTCGATGCCACCTTCTGGTGTGTCGGCTCTGCAAAGGAAACGCTGGGCGACCTCATGACACGGCAATCCGAGGGTTCTCCTCAGATACCTCCCATCGACTCGTTCGCGATCTCCGGCAACTTGGAATCTGAGTTTTCAATGATCGCGCGCGCTCGTTCTGCCGATCAACAGTCCGCGCAAAAGCTGGCTGATGTCGTCAGGGGTTTCGTAGCTCTCGGTGGGCTGCAGCAGCAGTCAAGGCCGGAGATTCAGGCCATACTGGATTCTGTTCAAATCCAGATAATGGAGAACACCGTCGAGGTATATTTGGCCGTTCCCTACGAGACATTAAAGCTTCTTTCACGCCCAAACAAGGAAGCACAATAACCAGATCGGGGACAGTGCTCAGAGGCGCTAGTGAGTCATCGTCTCTGAGGACTGTCCCCATCCTGCCTCAGCTTTCGAGCACTTACGTAAGAGGGGACAGCCCTCAAAAGCCGTTGTACTATTAGCTTTTGAGAACCGTCCCCAGACAATTGATGTCTTCGAGTCCTACGAAAGCGGGTGACGGCCTCGAGAACAAGAAGCCCTGCCCGTAGGTTATTCCGAGATCGAGTAATGTCAGGAGCTCCTTTTCGGTCTCGATGCCTTCTGCGACGACGTGGGCGCCCACGTTTTCGGCAAGAGAGCTAATCGCTTTCAACATCTCCCGCTTGACGAAGCTACTGTCTATCTCGCGGACCATGAGCAGGTCGAACTTCAAATAGGTGGGCTTCAGATGAACGACTTTCTCGAGCCCCGAATAGCCGGCTCCCATGTCGTCCACGGCCACTGCAAAGCCGATATCGGTGAAGTAGTTCATGGCCTCGGTGAAGAGGTCGTAGTTTTCAATGGCCAACCGTTCGGTGACCTCTAGAACGATCCTAGAAGGATCCAGCTTCATGCTATCGAGAGACTCGATCATCGCGTGGTCATGGAAGTCCGGATCTCGGATCGTCATTGGAAGCGTGTTGACGAAGAGCTTGTGCTCAGGTTCGAGCTCCGCCGCGGACATCAGCGCCTTTCTACGACAAAGGCGGTCCAACTCGAACATCAAATCGGACTCCATGGCGATGTCGAAAAGCATGTAAGGGCTTTCGAACTCCGATCCCCTCGGCCCGCGAGCCAAGGCTTCGTATCCAAGAATCGATGGCTCCCGCATGTTCACGATGGGTTGGAAAACCGTACGAATATCCTCCTTGAGAATGATTTCTTGAAGAAGCTCTTTGTTCTTGACGTCGAACCGATAAGATTGGAACTTCGACATACGACGCGCTTCTTCGATGAGCTTGAGGATCAGGCGCTCCTCATTGATCAGCGGGTTGTGAAGGACGAGACCGTAGCCGATATTCACCTTGGGGCGCCCGCGAAGATAGGAGCAGGTCATTCGGTAGATTCGCTTGCTCAAGTATCGGTGAATGCGATCAGCAAGATTCTCGAGGTCCCCGCGCCCGAAAGGACGTTCTTTTCTCTTCTTGGACAAAAAGATCAAAAACACGTCTCCGTGTTTCTCGTTGATGGTGACTAGATCTTCCAGCCGAGTTTGCTCGCCCCTCATCTCGGTGATGAGATTCGTGAGCAATCGAAGGACATCTTCGTAAACTTGACTCCCATAGTCTTGCTCTATCGCCGAGAGCCCGGAAGCATCGATGTACAAAAGTGCTAGTGACTGGTGCTCCACCAGCATTTGACGGATGTCGTCGAACTTATCTCGGTAAGTTGCGATATCCGTATCTTCTGATAGGCCCGAAAAGAAACCTCCCGTGTGCTCCGCGTCAATTTGTGGGTAAGGAATGTCCAAGGCTCGCGGAATAATCGAAGCAATGACCTCGGACTTTGGGCCACCTTCCCGTTCTATTGAAGACTCGGCCGCTTTCGGCTTCGAATCATCTCGGTCTGCTGCGTCCACACCAATGCTCCTGCCACTTCAGCTCTCGTCGAACATGGTCTCCGCTCGAGGACCACTCGCTCTAGACACAGCAAGCCCCATGCCGCACCGGCCCTTTTCCCGTTGCCACAGGACAACTTGATAGCAGTCAACAGATTGCAGTACCTTACTCCTGCGGTCAGACGAAGGCTCGTGACAGGCACGGGGGACTTGCCCTACAGATGGGTAGTGGAATTCCAACATGAAAAGAACCGCAGTCAAGAACCGGTCTATTAGGGGACTTCGCACCATAATCGCGCATCGAATGTAATGGTCTTTTCTCCAATAAAAGGACGAAGGAGTATACTTAGCGCCACGACGATGCACCGCAAGCATCACGCATTTCTGAACGGGAGAATTCTCCCGCCGAGAAACGGTTTCCCGGAGTGCGACCGTGAGGCTTTCGGTTTAAAGAGGCCATCTAGATAAGGGTACCCATGCTGTCCGTAATGGAGATCATCATCGCTCTGAAGCAGATCCCTCTTTTCGCGAGCGTCCATGGTGAAGGTTTGAAGCGCGTTTCAGACGTGGTGCGGGAAAAACACGTGGAGGCCGGGGAGATAATCTTCGCAGAAAGAGACCTGGGCGAAGAGATGTATCTGGTCTTCGACGGAAAGGTGCTCATCTACCAGGAGGTGGCCGGCCAGCAGGTCAAGTTGGACGTCATCGAGCCCGGAGGTTACTTCGGCGAAATGTCGATTATTGACGAGCAACCACGTTCCGCCTCGGCACGTTCAGAAGATGAGACCATTCTGCTCGTTTTACATCGAGAGGACTTTCGTTCTGCCGTCGAAGACTACCCAGACATCGCCTTTGCAGTTTTCCAGGCGTTCAGCCGACGACTACGACAGGCTGACGATCGCATACGCTCGCTAGCCGAACAGTTACGCAGAATCCAAATTGAAACTCCATAAGACTCTCAATATCCTCGAGGCCGATGTCCGGCCCCTTTTCCTGTTGGGAGCACTCCATTTCATCGTTGCGGCATCTCATGCCCTGTTCGACATCGGCGCCACGTCCTTGCTGGTCGCACATCTCGGGCCGGAGGCGCTACCGCAGGTCTACGTCGGAAGCGCACTCCTTCTCATCGTCACGGGATTGTTCGTCATCCCCATCATCGATCGACTCGATAGAACCAAGCTCTTCAGCGCGGCTCTCGTGATCTTCGCCACCTTTCTGGCGGCATCGCATCACATGGGGGACCGAGCACCCGAGATCGTCTATCGCGGGCTCTATCTGATGTGCTATCTCATGAGGGGCCTGCTGTTTCTCCAGTTCTGGTTGATTGCAGGAGACATCTTCGAGCTCAGGCAAGCCAAACGCCTCTTCCCGATCTTGCTTGGATTCAGCCTTGCAGGTGGATTAACAGCGTCTATCGCCGCGTCGATCCTCCCCCGTTGGATCGTTACGGAGGACTTGCTACTCACGGCGGCAATACTCTTGTTCTCGGGACTCTTACCGATCCAACCCGTCTCACGCCTTTATCGAGAACGGATCCGACCAACTCCCCTTCGCGCCACGTTTCGACTTCGGGACCGCCTTCGGCAACTGCGCTCGGATCTCTCCGTCGCTCTCGGCTCGTCTTTGCTCAGAAACTTGTCCCTTTGCTTCCTTCTCTTCGGTCTGCTGGCGCAAGTCATGGACTATCTCATGGGTAAGGCAGCGAGCCTGCATTTTGTAGATTCCTCCGGCACTGTCGATCCACAGTCTCTTACGGCGTTCTACGCCGTTCTCAATGGAGCCGTCATCGGAATCGGAGCTTTGACGCAATTCCTCTTGGCCAACCGCTTCATATCATCCGTGGGAGTCACCCGGGGTCAACTCGCCGGTCCATTGACTTTCTTGATAGCTTTTTCGGCCATGGGCATTGCGCTCTTGACAACGGGCAATCAACTTGGAACCGTCTTTTTCTTTACCGTCCTCGCCGGACGTGCCATTCAGAAAGTCATCCGCATATCGATCTACCGTTCCTCCACGGATCTCATCTTCAATCCCATCCCGAGCGAGCGACGAGGACGTGCAAAGGCATTCAAGGAGACCGTGATCGAGCCCACGGGCGCGCTGGTCGGAGGACTGTTCCTCATCGTTAGCGCCACCTTCGGGTTGGGAGTGCTCATTGTCGTCTCCATGATCCTCTCCGCCGTGTTCCTCCTATGGTCGCTCGAGCTCAAAAGCCTGTATCTCGACAGCTTGGTCCATGTTCTCAAAGAAAAGAGTCGCTTCCGGTTTGCCTTTCCCTCCACGGTCATGAGACCGGTTCCGTCGACATCGAAGAGGATAGGGGTCGTTTCCGACCTCGAGCGCGCCCTGGATGACCAAGAAGTGTCGGTACGTCTCCTGGCTGTCGAAGTCGCTTCCGAGCTTCGCGAGCCCGCCGCCGCCCCCTTATTAGTGCGCCGCTTTCGACAGGAGCCCGATCCCAAAGTGCGGGCCACGATGGTGGCGGCACTCGGCAAATTGCTGCGTCGACGTTCAGACTCTCTTGGTGCTCTCGAGCCCTCGTTGGACGACCAAGATCCTCGCGTGCGGGCCAACGGCATCGAAGCTCTAGCCCAACTCGGTCTCTCGGAGTCCGCCTCTTATCTTCCAGCTTTCACAGACGACAACGAGCCCCGGATTCGGGCAAATACAGCGGTGGCTTACAGCCGTCTGGTAGAGGACCAAGGGCGGGAGGCCGGCCGCGAAATTCTCCTCGACATGTTCGATTCCGGCAACGAGTCAACCCGTGTGGCCGGTGTTTATGGACTGGGCGAGATCGCTGACGAGAAGGCCCTCACGCACCTTGAAACGGCACTCCACGATCCAAGCTCTTCGATTCGGCAACGGGCTCTCATGAGCTTGGCTCGTTCAGGCCGTCGTAAGGCCATTGACCGGCTCGTCCAGCTCCTCGAAGAAGAAGCTGGTGCCACTCGCCACATGGCCACCCGGGCACTAACGTCCTGCGGCGACGCTGCGGTGAATCCTCTCATCATCGCCTTGTGGAGTTGCGATGCTGAGGTGAGACGTTTCGTGATTCAGGCACTCGGCAAGATCGGAACGTCACCGGCCCACCAGGCACTCATCCATTTCTTGTCTCTCGAAGCCGAGGAGGCCTACTACGATCTCGTACGCGTTGGGAAGTTGGAGCAACTTCCGCAAACCAAAGGCGTGGTCATCCTCGTCCAATCGCTTTTGGATCGGGTGACACAAGCGAAGACGAACGTCCTTCGCGTCCTACACACGGTCTATGGCGACCGTCGAGGCATGAGACTCATTCTGAGTAATCTCAACCATCCGGAGCCCTACGTTCGTGCCAGCGCTCTCGAAGCCCTCGAAGTACGCGTAGATCCCTCTCTCATCGGCGGAATCCTGCCCCTTTTTGAACACTCAAGGATCGAAGCGGTTGCGGAGCACGGCTCTTCTGTCTTTCGACTTCCTTCCAAGCAGCCCATCGAAGTCTTGTTCGAGCTAGCGAGCGACCGCTCCAAGTGGCTCAGGGCCTGCGCCTTATACGCCATGGGTCAAGTGGCCGGCGAAAGGGCCTTGCCTCTCTTGGAGCAACGAATCTACGACACCTATGAGCTCGCCCGTCTGAACGCCATTGAAGCCATGGGACGGGTGGCGAACACCTCTGGGGTACCCGTTCTGGAAGGGCTGGGGAAGACGTCCGAGGGCCGTGTTCTAGAATACTCCGAAGCCGCCATTCGGAGAATTCGAGCGAGGGAAGATCAGCCCGACTCTTGACCGGGTTTGCTCTACTCCTTACCTAGGAATATGCTGGGAGCAGAGGCCCCATTATCGACGAGGGGGGGAGCCATGGGCGCAAAATATACTCACAGGGAGCGGAGGAAGTTTCTGCTCTTCTACTTTGTCTGCTATTGGGTGTTGGGAGTGTGGCTCCTATCCACATCCTCAGCCTGGGCGGCGTCTCCCATTGTCGTACCGGGCCTGGAATCCGAGCATATCGTCGAAACACGTGTCGAAGGAGGGCTGCTCTTGCTCCGAACAGAAGAGGGCCGGCTCTACTCGATTCCTCTCGACTCTTTCGAGCTTCAATCACTACCGGTTGCGAAGCCTTCGATGTCCGCGTTTTTGTCCATTCCGGACATCATGGAGCTGCTGCTCTCGGGCGTATCCGAGGGGACGATTAGAGCCCTTATCGAGGCAAATGCGCCACCAAATGCCAGTTACGACCTCACCAAAGAGGATCTGATCGGGCTCAAGCGTGCGGGAGCAAGCGACGCGTTCCTTCAGTACTTGATAAGAGTGGGACGCTACGGACCCAAATCGACTTATGTCACATGGCGAAGTCCTGAAGGGCCGCGAAGGGAAGAGCCGCAAATCCAGGCGCAAGAATCTGTGGAAGAAACGTACGAGAGCGGGATTCCCTATTTTCCTTTCATATATCCCGGATGCAGCCCCTGCACTTCGTACCCCCACTACCCTGTCCGGCCCATTTACCCAGGCCTGGGAGGTGGAAACACAACCTCCCCTAATGGCGAGCAAGGAACCCGGCCTGGATACTATCCGGATGAGGTGAGGTCGATAACCAGTGGCTATTCCACAAAGCACCAACGGCAAAAGGTCATTGGCAAACCGAGGCCTGTCCCTTTGCCTGCGGGAAGATCCAGCAGCGGACAACTCTGGCTCAGATGGAAGGGCAGTTCGGGTCGGCGCCAAGGCGAGGCAGCGACGACGCAAGCGGATTTGCCGGGCGGAGGAGCAAGCTCATCCCCTCACGGTGTACTACGCACCAAGTCATCGGGCACTGGATACCCTGCGGGCGGGGCGTCCGGCTCGACGAGGGCCACAGGCTCTTCGGGTCGTATCGGAGGGGCGACACAAGGAAGAGGCTTCACGGGATCTAGCTCAGCCACGCGAACATCGGGCAGCCGCAGTATCTCGGGCGGCAAGAAGAAGTAACAGTCAGTCCGCCTGCGCCAAGGCTTCCGCCTACGCCAAGGCTACAGCGGACAAGACGGCGGACCCGCCGAAGCTCTCTTATGAAATCGCCGTAGCGTAGGCGGGCAGTCAAGCAGTCAGCAGACAAGCAGTCGGGCAGTCTCCAGAGCGAAGGCGGGCCGGCAAGAGGAAGCAGCCAGTAAGCAGAAGCCAGTCAGACAAGAAAAACAACTCTAGAGTCTGTCTTGGGGCCGGCCAAATCAGGCCTCACCGCCAACATCATCCCTCTTGAATTCTCGAGTACTTGAGTACTCGAGTTCTTGAGTTCTTTGATTCACGCCCTTTCGTACTCGAAATCTCTGAAGTTGACGCGGAACAGCAGCGAATAGAGAATCGGCACAATGCCCAAGGTCAGCATCGTGGAAAAGACCAAGCCAAATATGATGGCGATGGCCATGGGCTCCCACATGGGCCCACCACCAAGATAGAGCGGGATGAGTCCCCCTACGGTTGTCGCGGTCGTCAGCAAAATCGGTCTCAAGCGGCGCTGCGCCGCCTCGATGACAGCGCGGGGAGGCGCCAAGTCATTGTCTTCGATCTCTATCTTGATACGATCGATGAGCACGATGGCATTGTTGATGACGATTCCGGCGAGCGAGATGATGCCCAGCAACGTCATGAACCCGAAATAGGATTCTAATCCCAGAAGTCCTACCGTTACCCCAATCATCGCCAACGGAATGGTGGCCATGATGATCACGGGACGGCGAATCGAGTTGAACTGCCCCACCAACAAAATCACGATGATGAAGCCCGCAATAGGGAGCTTTGCGGCAATCGATTCGTTGGCCTTTTGGGAGTTCTCCATGTCGCCACCCAGCTCGTACCGATAGCCGACGGGCCAACCCTCACTCTCCCCTTGGAGCCAATCGTCCACCGCAAAGCTGGCCTCGACCGGACTCACGCCGGGATCGACGTCAGCGCTCACGGTCACCGTTTTCAGTCGATCGCGGCGGAAAATCACTGACGGCTGCCAAACCACCTCGATGTCGGCCACTTGCTTGAGGGGAACCGACTGGCCCGTGGATTGTGAGAAGATGTTATGACTTTCCAGTTTTCCGATATCTGACCTCTCGGCGGCGACCGAACGCAGCAGCACCGGGATGACCTTATCGTCTTCACGGTATTGGGTCGTCTCGTAACCGGTCAGCACCGTCTGGAGCGAAAGGGCCACATCCAAGTTGGACAAACCCGCTCTTTGGGCACGCGGCTGATCGACGTTGACAACCAGCTTCTTCGTTCGAAGCCCCCAGTCGTCTCGAATGTTCTTTGTGCCGGGAATCCGCCCGAGCTCAGCTTTGACTTCGTCGACCAGTTGGAACACCTCGTTCTCATCTCTTCCGCTCAATCGAACTTCGACGGGAGCTTTCGCAGGTGGCCCAAGGGGCAAAAGGGAAATGGTGGGCGTCAGGTCGGGGAATTGGGCGAAACAGAAGGCTTCCAACTTTGGAATCAGTTCGGTCGTCACCACGCCGAGCGATGTCGCATTGATCAGCATATAGGCATACTCGGGCTTTGACGGCTCGGGATTGTAGGAAAGAACGAATCTTGGCGCTCCTTGGCCGATGAAGCTCGACCAATTGGTAACACCTTCCTCCCGGTCGGGACCAACTTTGAGCTCCTGATTCATGAAGAGCTTCAATCTCCTGCACCACGCCCTCCGTCCGCTCTATGGGACTTCCCACCGGGAGCTTGAGCTCGGCCGTAAGGATCGCCTTGTCGTTCGACGGGAAGAAAATGTTGGGAACGAATCCCATGCCGTATATCGCAATGAAGAAAACGATCAAGACGGACGATACAGCCAGAATCGGATGCCTCAACCCAGTAAGCAGCCCAGCTCGATATGACCGATAGAAGCGCGTCTCGAAACCCCTTTGGCTTTGTTGTTTCACCCGGAGGAAGAGGACACATAACAAGGGAGTCATCGTCAAAGCCAGCACCCAGGAACTAAGCAACGTAATGGTGACCACTTTGAAGAGCGGAGCCGTGTATTCTCCCGTCGATGATTCCGCAAGGTAAATAGGAAGGAAGGCGGCCGCGGTGGTGAGCGAGGAGGTAAGTAGCGGAATCTGGAGCTCGCGCGCCGAATCCACGGCGGCATCGAAGGCCCTTTTGCCCGCCGCTATCTGTACCATGATGGATTCCGACATGACGATGGCGTTGTCCACCAGCATGCCGAGGGCGATGATGAGTGATGCCAGCGACATCTGATCGAGTCCGATGCCGAGGAAGGACATGATGAGAAGGGCCATGATCATCGCCATGGGCACGAGAGCGGCGACGACGAGACCGGTACGAAGTCCCAACGTCACGAGCATGACACCCAAGACAAGTACGATGGCTTGCAGCAGATTGTTGGTGAAATCGCGGACCTTCCGATCCACGTGGTAGGACTGGAGCGCCACGAAGTCGAAGCTCACGCCATAGGGATACTGTTCCTGTAAATCGCGAATGAGATCCTGTGCTTTGTCACCCAATGCGGTAATATTCCCGCCCTCGCGGAGACTGACGGCTAACCCTAGGCCTGGCACACCGGACGCAGTCATCTTGGTTCGGGGAGGATCGATGTAGTCGCGATACACCTTGGCGATGTCACCGAGATAAATCAAATCGGCTCTGTCGGGCAAACGAATGACCGTTCCATTGAGCTCTTCCACCGACTCGTAGCTTCCCGTCGGCTCGAGAGCAATACGCTCGTAACCCGTGGTGACGTCTCCGCCCGGAAAGACGATGTTCTGATTCTCTAGAATCTGACTGAGCTGCAACGCCGAAAGACCCAGCTCTGCGAGACGGGAGTTTCTATACTCGACGAAGATGCGTTCCTCTTGGGCGCCGTAAATCTCGACCTTGGCCACCTCATCGATAAGAAGGAGCTCGTCTCTCACGTCGTCAGCGATGTCCTTGAGCTCCGCGTAGGTGTAGCCTTCGCCCGTCAACGTCACGATGGTTCCGAAAACGTCACCGAACTCGTCGTTGACGAAAGGACCCGAAATCCCATCGGGTAATTCGGCTCGAACATCGTCGACTTTACGCCGCAGCTTGTCCCAAATGGGCCGCATCTCGCGGTAGCTCTCCAAGATGTTGACGATGATGATAGAGACCCCGGTTTTGGACTCGCTTTGCACAAAGTCCAACTCCGGCATCTCCATGATGACGTTCTCCAACTTGTCGGTGATGAGCTGTTCGACACGCTCCGGGCTTCCACCCGGAAAGTAAGTCGTGATTTGCGCTGCCCGTATGATGAATCCTGGGTCTTCCGCTCGGGGAAGAGTGAAAAAGGCTTGGATACCGGCAAAGACGATCACGACCAAAAGGACGAGCGTGATTCGGTTCTTCTCGAGAGCGAGGCGAGTAATGCTCATGACGGACTGCCTTCCTCGGCAAGCTCGACCTCCAGTCCGTCATGAATCTGACTCACGCCTGCCGTGACCACCCGGTCTCCCTCAGAAAGCCCATCCAGCACCTCCAGCCCCACCCCGGTGATATCCCCGACGGTAACCGGCTTCCGCCTCACCACGCCGGATCCCGACGCCTTTGGCTCCACGATGAAGACGAAGCGACCGTCACGATCCTCCAGCACGGCATGGGGAGGGAGCAGGTAGCGTTCCCTCTCGTCGGCAGGGCCGAAAGTAAAGGCGACGGACGCCGCCATGCCCGATCGAACAGCCTCATTTGCTTCTCGAAGCTGTACGGTTACCGGAAAGGTCGAGGCCAATTCGGTTACTGCCACACCGACCTTGGTGACTACGGCAGCGGCCTTACTCCCTGGAAAGGCATCGAAGCTGACCGTGACATTCTCTCCTTGCTGAATCTCCCCAATGAGGCTCTCGGGAACGGCGACGTTGACATTGGGGCGTGCCCCGGCAGTGAGAAGCGCGATCTGCCTCCCCGAAATAACGTTCTCGTTGACTTCCACCGGCACGAATGCGATGGAGCCCGCCGTCGGTGCCCGAAGACGGGTATAGGACAGCTGCGCGCGGGCTTGCTCGAGGCGCTTCACGGAAGCATCGATCTGGGCTCGGGCCGACTCAGCTTCTGCGCGGGCAGCATCCAAGTCGGCCTTGGCTGCGTTGCGATTCTCATACAAACCCCTCACCCTGTCGTAATCGGACTCTACTTGACGGGCTCGGGCCTCTGCCTGAATAAGGGAGGCTTCAGCCTCTTGGACCTGAAGCTCGTAATCGCTCGGATCCAATTCGGCAATGAGCTGGCCCTCCTCGACTCGATCCCCTCTTTGCACCAACAACCGTTGGATATTGCCGCTCACGCGAAAGCTGAGGCTGACTTCCACATCCGCTTCCGCGGTCCCGGAAAACGTCCGAACACGCATTCCGCTCGTAGCGTGGGCCTCCTGGTAGCGGACAGGCCGCAGACGAGGGGGTGGGATTTCTTCACTCGGCCCACAGGACCAGACAAAGCCAGCTAGAAGCAGAAGTGCGACATCGTTGCGGAAGCATCTGATTGAATGCATGACGGCTCCATTTATTAGTGGGACGCTCGCCTCCTCGGCTCGCGCCCGCCCTCGCTCTTCGCTCGGGCTCATACGGCCGGATTCCCTTGGGCGCCAAATACTCGCCCAATTCCTCCCGGCCGGCGGCCCTGAGGGGCCGTGCTCGCGCGCTCTCTGCCATTCGAGCCTATTAGTGGGTCGCTCGCTGATCACCTTTGACCGTTGCATGAGTCTTACTGGTTACCCGGTTACTGGTCACTGGTTACCCGCCTTCGCTAACGTTCTCCACCATTCAAGCTTCGGCGGGTCCGCCGATTGGTCCGCCGTGGCGGACTGGTCACTGGTCACTCGCCACTATCTGCTAGGCGGTGTGACGCCACGCTCCTTGTAAAAATCTTCGGCTCGCCGAAAAAGAGCCTCTCGTTCCTCGGGTCCCACGAGCAAGTAAATGCGACCCACCGAGCGCTCGACATCCATCCACCGAACGAGAAAGTCGTACAAGGCATTTTCCGCCGCCTCGTCTGCAACCAACGAAGCGTTTTGCGCATCCAGCAGACCCAGAATCGAGACCGCCCCTCTCGAGTAGGAATCGGTGACCAGCTCGAGTGTGTTCCCCGCCGCCTCTGCCGCTTGCTGAGCCAACCGAATGCCTGCGTAGGAGGCCCCAGCAGCGTGGAGCGCTGATCGGATGCGTTGCTCGATCCGCTGAGCCGCGGACGCCCGTTCAAATCGGAGCCTCGACAGATTCTCCACATCCTGGTCTCGGATGGCGGGACGCTCGCCGCTCGTAAATAGGGGTAGCGAAACGTCAAAAAACAGGGTCCAGTTGATGTCGTTGGGCGGCTCGATTTCGAATCCCGGGAACAAATCGGGTGGAAACGTACTGCCACTCGAGTTGGCGCCACCACGAATAGGCCGCTCCAGAGAACCCTGGAACACGATCTCTGGCGCGTAAAACGCACGGCGTGATGCATCGAGACTTCTTTCCTGCGCAGCGATAGCGGCTTCGAAAGCCAAAAGCTCCGGTGATTGTCCGAGACCCAGCTCCACCATGAAGTCGCGGAACAGTGAAAAATACCAACGATTGGACAAGTAAGGACGGAAATCCTCTTGGACGTACTGGAGCGTCGGGTCGCCAAGACCGATCTCTTCGGTCAAGAAAGGTTCTTCGACCGGCCGGTTGAGCAATCGATTCAAAGCGATTTCAAGTTGATTTCTCACGGCCAAAGCTTCAATGACGTCGCTCCGACTACCTGCAATCCTGGTCTCCCAGCGGTAGACTTCCGCCGGACCGGCTACACCGATGGATTCCCGAACGCGTGCCAGCTGCAAGTTGTACCGGCTTACCTCCAAGTTGTCTTTCAGTATTTTTTCTCTCGTCTTGGCTCTCAATACGTCGAGGTAGGCCGTGGCAGCGTCCTGTGCAATGTCCAGCCGTAAGCTCTCCCGATCGTGCTCGCGGGCCTCTTGGAGATATTGTCGGATCGTCACGTTGGCATTGGCGGACTCCGAGTAGATCAGCTGAGTCAACGTGAGAGAGGGAGCAAACACGCGTTCCGGCTGAAACGTGGCAGACGCACGGTCCTCGTCGATGATGATTCCGGTCGCAGCGAAATCGAGTTGCGGGAGTCGAATAGACTTGGCAATAGGGATTTCCTTTTCTCCCGCCGCCACCTCGCGCTCACGCGCGATCAGATCAAGATTTGCAGCAATGGCCTCTTCCATGGCTGAACGCAAGCCCAATTGTCGCGTCACGTCTTCCCTGGCCTCATGGATGAGCTCCCCCACCGTCTCGAGGGCGAAGCTTGGAAAGACATCAATGACCCGAGCCGTCGCCATATTAATAATGAGCGCTTCTCGCTCGGGAAAATCCACTGCCAGTGTTCCGGCATCCTCGCCGAGCAGAATACGTTGGGCGTTCAGCGCCACTCGTCGTGCGCGGCGGGCCATGGAATCTTCCGAAATACCAACCAGCATCCCTTGCTCGACATAGTCCCGACTGAAGTACATGGCAAAGCTGGGAAGCCGACGCTCATTCAGACCAGCAATCAGGCGATCAATCTCACTCGATTGAAGCCGGAGCAGCGGATAGGCGAGCACGGCATCGGCTTCGGCAGGTAGGGCCTCCAGCACCTCGTCAACAGAAGAGCCAACAGGTATCACCGTCAAATCGGACTCGAACTCATCCATCAACTCATCGACGCGTCCTTCGATCCCCGGTACGTTCTCCAAGAAGTCCCGCGTGTTGAGCGACACCAAGTGACGAAACGGGATGACCTCCTTGAAGACTTCCAAAGCCCTCCGAAGTGTGACCGTTCCGGTGAGATAATTGAGATTCGTCACGCCGCTTGCACCACCTTGCCTCGGCAAACCCTGTACCGCGGCATCAATGATAAAGGGGGCGATCACCGGCTTGGGCAGATCGCTATAGCGGCTTGCCATGTCACCTACGATGACACCCATGGCCAACACTATATCCACCGTCGGGTCGTTCAGGAGTCGATCGAGACCAGCTCTTATGCCCGTTTCCGTCCAATCACCTTCGACATAGAAGGCCTGTGAAAACTGGACGTCGTATTCTCCGTGCGTCAATGAGAGAATCTCGTTCTGGTACAGCTCAGCGATCTCTTGATTCCGTTCCCAGGGACCGTCCACGATGACACCGATGCGTACTTCGGGGAGTTGGGCCCAGAGGGGATTAGCGAGTAATAGGGTAAATAGAAGCACCTTGGGAACAAGAACCAGACGATGGTTCATCACATTGCCTCCAAAGACTCAACCTGTGATGACGAGAGCGTATTGCATAACAGCGCTTCTGAGTGACGATCCCGTAGCCAACGAAATCAAGCGATGAAAGCTAGGACTCCCGCTCAATTCCGACGACCTCGTAACCTTGCCCTTTTGGTCGTAGATACACGCTGGTTGGCTTGTTCCAATGAGGGTACTTGTTGTTGAGAGTGTGAATCTCGGCGAGCAGGTAGAGGTGCTCATGTCGGCGAAAGTAATCAACTTCAGGAAGCGCCGAGCTCGTCGCCGATTGCACCAAGGGCCCTCTGAGAGGCTGAACTGAACCGTCTTCGTTGTTGAAGACAGACCACTTGACTCGGTACTCGGTTGACCCCTCCGTGAAACCGTATTTGTCGGACATGTTGACGAACTCGAGTTGGTCGTTGACCACACGAAACTCATCCAGGGGATTCACACCGTTGATGCCGAACTCGCCACACTTGCGTTGCCGCTCGAGGAGTACTTCGAGAAAGTAGGTGGCGTTATCGGGATCACTGAACTCGCCGGTCTCGACAATCGCCTCGAGCTCCTCCCGGGTGAAGCTCATGATGAGCTTGGCCGCCCAGAAGGCGTCCCGCGGGGTCATTCGAATGAATGCCGGATTGGGGTAGTCGTTTTTCCACTCCTCGGGATCGAAGAGATTCCCTTCGAATCGTCCCACCGCTTCGTACTTTGGAAACTCCGGCCACTCGGCTCTCCGGTATTTCGGCACGTGAAAGCCGAAGCCTTTCAGATTCCGCTTCATCATGTCGAAGTCCATCGAGTAGTGGAAGCTCAAATGGGCATATTGCATGTCCACCGAGCCGCTGCCAAACGTCGACCCGAAGTCCATCATGTAATGCCGAATGAAGCGATGACCGTTCTCCTCGACCCAGCTATCTTGCGTATTTTGAGCCCGCGTATCATCGTGATTGGTCCATGCCGAGATGAGCCTTAGGCCTCTCAGCTCACGCAGGTCTTCATGGGGAACGATGTCGTTTGGATCGTCGCTACGGGTCCCATAATAGCGAAAGGGGCCAATGGGTTTCCCTGCAATGTACTTGCTCGCCACGAGCCTCGAGGTACCATCGGGACGAAGAGGAACGCGCCGGGTCATCCTGTCGAAGCGGAATCTAGTCAGGGGGACCTTGTCTCCAAACTTATCTTCCACCATAGTTCCGGGCTCGATTTCGATTTCTCCCGGGCGACGATAGACGATGTAGTTCTCCGGTACGTTGTACCCGATAGCGTGGAAAATTTTCGTCGCAATGATTTCTGCAGCAGAGGCGATTTCCGGAACCTCCACCGGATCGATCTTGATGACGTACCGGTCCCCTTTCTCGTCTTTGATTTGAAAACCAGGGGTCAGCCCTTGGCTCTTACCCCTAAAGACCAGCCACTTTTCCTTCGGATCCGGACCGGTGCCGCGGTTGGGACCTCGCGCGAGCTCATCCGGGCTCATGCGTTTTGTGCCATGGCGATTGGTGAACCAAACACTGTCGGGAACTTCGTCCAGGGTGTTGACGTTGAGGGCCTCGCTGCCAATCGCGGACTCTCCAAAATCGTGAAAAATGTGAGAGAAACGATCGTAGTAGTCGCTGAGCTCGACCTCCGTTGGTTCTTTCTCCACATCGACGAGGTACATATCCTTCTTCACAGGATCGTCCGGATAGTATTTCTGAGCCTCGAGTCGAGAGGGCACGAGTACCAGGAGCAACACCAGCAAGCCAACCATCGTTTTGGCCATCACTAAAAGCTCGGTCCGCCGCTTACGTGGAATTTGACGCCTTCCACACTCCGGGCCAAATCGAACCGCATTCGAAATCCTCCCGGCGTGTGGATCCGCAATCCGAAGCCGTAACCCGTGTGCAAATCCTTGAAATTGAAGTCGTCCATATCCGAGAACACCTTGCCCGTATCCACAAACACTGTCATGTCCACGAACGCCCAAACCTCCCAGCGGTATTCAGCGGACAGAAGAAAATTTCTCCGATCTCGAAACCGGAACTCATCGTAACCCCGGAGGTTCTTTGCCCCACCCAGTGTTTCCATCAAATAGAAAGGTACCAAGGAGCCCTCCTCTCTATCCGAATGTGACGTTCGAAATCGAACGGCTAGGATCCGATTGCGATAACCGAGAGGAATGTAACCCTTGATGTCCGCGACGATACGAGTGAAGTCGAAATCGTTCTCGTCCAGGTCTTCGAAACGAAGGACGGTGACGCGGGCCTCCACGCCCACTGGGGGCTCTTCCCACTTGTCGCGAAGATCGAACTCCACCCATCCGCCCGCGACGCCATAGTCATTTCTGGGTATACCGAAGCCCGGAAGTCCACGGTCGGTCAAGCTGTCTTCGGGCTCCTCATCGTCTCCGGGTCCGGTCTCAGCGCTGTACCAACCCACCTCGGCCCCGAAAGACAGGAGTCCGCGGGGATTGAGCCACAAATAGGAATAGGCGCTTCGGTCATTCAGTAAATAGGTTTGTTCGTCGTCCTGGCTCGTTTCGTTGCCGATACCAAAGAAGTTTAGTGAGGTGAGATCGCGGTACTCCGTTCGGCCTTTGATCTCGAATCGCCGTTGCTCTTGCGGTGTGGGGTATATGATCTCCGCGTCGGCGGTGGTGTACCCCTTTGTCGAATAGCGGCCATTGGCTTGAAACAGAAAGTACTGGTTTTCCAAACCGTGAGCGTAGCCGCCGCCGAGTACGAAACCTGAGCCGGAAGGCATTCCTCCGATGACCGGTCGGAATCCCCGCCAGCCTTTGACAAAGATGTTTTGTGGGAACTTGATCTTCTCAAAACCACGGATGCGCGCTTCCGTCGATGAAACCTCGTAGGGCTCGAGGTTCTTCGCCTTTTCTTCCCTCTCGCGACGTAGAATCTCTTGGCGTGTCGAAGCGGTCTTCTTCTCTTCAGATGCTTCCTCTTGGGCCACCACCGGGCTCGAGGCGAGACACCACGAAACCAAGAGAATCCAAATCATTTTTCTAGACATATAGAACACTTGTCTATCGGGTCAAAGCGTTCTTCTTTTCCACGGCGAAGCAGACGAACCCGATCGCCCGCTGCCTACGGGGAGGATCATTATAGCATTCAGCAATGCTTGCCAGAGCCGATTTCGTGAAGGAATTGCTTTTGCGAACGTGGAACAGTTAAATTGGCGAGTTTCTCGAGAAACGGTGGACGAGTCCGACCCAATGCTGACCGATTTACTGAGCAAGCTTTTCGACATACGACGTGGCGAAGTCCGTCGTGTCAGCTCCATGTTCGCGCTTCTCGGTCTCATCATTACCGTAAGCTACATTCTCAAGCCCGTTCGCAACTCGCTCTTCTTGAGCCAGTATGGTGCGAGTCATCTCCCCTATGTCTATATCGTCGTGGCCGCCGTCGTCGGCTTCGTGGCCGCGATTTTCTCCAAACTCGTTTCCCGTTTCTACCTCAAGAACATTTTCGTCGCGGCCGCGCTGTTTTTCGCGGTCAGTCTTGGGATCTTTTGGTGGGCTATTGAAACCCGTACACCCTTCACGGGTTTTGTTTTCTACGTCTGGGTGAGCATTTACACCATCGTCATGCCGACGCTCTTTTGGCTTACTGCCAACTACATCTTTTACTCGAACGAGGCCCGGCGACTCTTCAGCCTCGTGGCGGCGGGAGGCATCTTGGGCTCCATCGCGGGTGGAGGCCTGACATCGACACTGGTGGGCCGAGTGGGAACCGCGGGACTATTGCTGGCCGCATCGGGCGTGCTCATCGCGATTGGACTTCTAGGTTACTGGGTCAACATCCAAGAAAGGGAGCGCATCAACGAGCGACATTACGATCTAAGGCGACAGGAAATGCGCCGTCTCGCTCGAGGCAACGAAGGCGGACTCTCCCTAGTGGCACGCTCCCGTTATCTCAAATTCCTCACATTGCTTACGGTCGTCACCATCGTGACCTCCACACTCGTGGACTACCAATTCAATTCGATTGCCGAAAAGTTCTTCGACAGCATGGACGGCATGACGCAATTCTTTGGGACTTTCTTCGCGGCGATTAGCATTCTTGCTTTTGTTTTGCAGTTGTTTACGGCCGGGCGAATCTTGAGCCGACTCGGAATCGGCGCTGGCCTAATCGCTCTGCCCTTGGCCATCTTCTCCGGCTCCCTCGCATTCATCGTGGTACCCGGACTCATCACCGCCGCTTTGGTCAAAGCTTCTGATGACGGTCTCAGTAACTCGATCAACCGGTCGAGCGTAGAGATTCTCTGGCTCCCCCTGCCCCTCGAGGTCAAGAACCGCGCAAAGGCCTGGCTCGATATGTTCGTGGACAGAATGAGCCGAGGTATCGCCGGGCTCATCTTGCTTCTGACCACTACCATCTTGTCGCTCAGCGTGACCCAGGTGAGCGGAGTCGTGTTCTTTCTCGTGGCGTTCTGGTTGGTCTTGACCGTTTTACTGAGAAACGAGTATCAAAAAGCCTTCCGAAGCTCTCTCGCCCGACGCGACATCGATATCGCTGCTCTCACGGCGGACGTCCAGGATCAACAAAGTCTCAAAGTTCTGAAACAAGTCCTTTCCGGTGCCGATGAGAAACAAACACTCTATGCGCTCGATCTCTTGAGAGGAACTGATGACGCAAGTCTCGTCGAATTGGCAAGCGAGCTGACATCTCACGAGAGTCCCTCCATTCGATCCGCAGCTCTTCGACTTCTGTACGACTGCCCCGAACCGCCGCCCGTCGAGAAGCTCGACGAGCTCATCCACGATCAAGACCCGAATGTAGGAGCGAACGCCTTGAGACTTCTCCTTCGGTTCGATCCACAAAAAGGGCAACTGGAGATCAAGGCTCGTTTGAGCTCCCCTGACACTGCCAGGATCCATGCCATCCTCGACGCCGTGTCTGACTCCCCGGCGCTCCTCGAGGAAGCATTGGATGGAGATTTCCTCCATCGGTTCTATCGGTCGGAGATCGCCGAAGAACGAGCCGTCGCCGCGCGAGCGGCGGGATTCATGAGCGCTGATCGAGTGGCCGATGATGTCTTGTCCGAGCTCCTCGAAGACACGACCAACCTCGTGGCAAGAGCCGCGGCAGAAAGCGCGGGGCGGACGCGAAAAGAACAGTTTGTGCCACTGTTGATTGCCCAGCTCAACCGTCCGCCCTCGAGAAGAGATGCGCGAAACGCCCTCGCTCGATATGGCCGGGAGGCTGTGGAACCCCTTTGGAATCTGCTGGCTGACGAGCAGCAAGACCTCGAGATAAGAAGGACGCTTCCTCGAGTTCTCGCGGAATTCGAAGAGCAGACGATCGTTCATCGTCTTTTGGCTCGTTTGCCCGATGACGACCCCATCCTCCACTTCCAGACGATTCGGGCGTTGGGAAAAATGAGGGCGAGTTACCCGAGAATCCGGATTCCGCGAGACGGAGTCCACCGACTCTTGGACTGGGAGGCACGCCAATACTGCAGGAGCGTGCGTAGCGTTCTCACAATCAGCCAAGGTCCACGGGAACAGGCAAGTTCCGCGCTCCTTGTACGTGCTCTCGAAGAGCGCCTCGACCTGGCTCTAGAACGTGTCTCCCGTTTGCTGGGATTAGCCTACCCGCCCGAAGATGTTTTCAACGCTTGGAACCGTCTCGTTCACGGCCGCCCGCCGGTGAGAGCGGCTGCGCTGGAGTTTCTGGGAAATCTCCTCGAAGGAGACCACAAGGTGAAGCTCCTGCCTCTGCTCGAGGCGAAGTCTTGGGAGGAAGTAGACCAACGGGGACGGCAGCTCTTTGACCTACCTACGCCTTCGTTCGACCAAACCCTCGTGGACTTCGTCGAAGGCCCCGATGCCTGGCTGAGCGCCTGCTCACTGACGCTCGTCGGTGAGCTCGGCATCGACGGCGTACAACAAGCCGTCCAAAATGCCCTGGGGCACCCGGAGGCCGTGGTTCGCGAAGCGGCCCGTTCGACAATGGACCGTCTCAACAATGCCTGACCGGACAGAAAGAAAAAGGGACAGATCCCTTTTCTTCCGCGAGAAGCCGTCATTTTGCCTCGATCGAGGCTAAAATAGAGAGGCCATGTATACGGTCGTCGAGAAAGTACTGCTCCTCCAAAAAGTCGATTTGCTTTCAACCGCCCGAACGGAGGATCTGGCTGTTCTCGCGTCAATAGCCGAAGAAGTCCTCTACCCGAAAGGAGCCCTCATCTTCGAGGAAGGCCAGCCTACGGACGGGCTCTACATCATCATAAGAGGTGGGGTGGCACTCGCTAAGGATGGCAAGGACGTGGTCACTCTGGAAGAGGAAGAGGCTCTGGGGGCATGGGACCTCTTCGAGGCCGAACCGCGTGTCACGAGTGCCCGAACAACGGATGAGTCCCTTCTTCTCAGAGTGGATCGAGAGGACTTCTATGACTTATTGTTGGACTACCCCGAGCTTGGACAAAGCATTCTGAAGGCCTTTGTCCGCCGATTGAGAAAGCTCGTCAAAACCGCAGGAGCATGAGCGAGAAACGCGAAAGCCTACCGAACGATCGAAACGCCTCGGAACCAGTATCCAGAGCGAGGCTGGAATCTCTGCTCGAAGCCATTCCTGACGGTGTGGTCGTATTCGAACCGAATGGCGATCTCATATTCGCGAACCAACGATTTGCGGAGATTTACGGAATCGACCTCAAGAGATCTCCTTGCACCGATGCCGCCTCCTGTCGGAAAGCCATCCTGAAGGCCCTCGATCCGGGAGCAAAGAGCGCGGTTGAAGCCACGTTGAGCAACCCCGACATCGATCCTCGCGTCACTACCGAAACGGATCTCAAAATCGACGGCCCGGACGCTCGAATCATCTCGCTACGTACAACACCTATTTTGGACAGTAGCGGGCAATACCTCGGAAGGATTTCTCTTCACCGAGACGTCACGGAGAAACGGCGTTTGGAGCGGCAGATTTTCGAACGGGCCGACATGCCCAACATCAATCCCTTCCCGGTCTTCAAATGCGATGCGGAGGGCCGAATCCGTTTCATGAACCATGCCGCGGAGCATCTTTTGTTGGAGCTCGATGTGGACAGAGCCGAAGCGACACGGATTTTTCCGTCTGACTATCTAGCTCAGATCAACGCTGTGCTGGAACGCCGTTCCGGCGTGCTCGGATTGCTTCACGAGTACAAGGACCGGTACCTCTCTGTCACCTTTAGCCCCGACACGCGCCGACCTGAATGCATGATCCTGGTAGAGGATGTGACAGAGCACAAGCAGGCCGACGAAAAGGTCCGCCAATACGCAAAAGAATTGGAATCGACCAACCAAGAGCTCCGGCATGCTCAGGCAGCTCTCGTGCAATCCGAGAAAATGGCGAGCTTGGGGAACCTCGTCGCCGGAGTGGCGCACGAGATCAACACGCCCGTCGGCTCCATCAACTCCAATGGAGACGTCATGGTGCGTGCCCTCGAGAAGCTCCATCAGATTCTTGAAACCGCCCCGCCGAGGTTCCGAAGCGACCCGCAACTCACTCGTACCCTCGATGTCCTCGGGGAATCGGCAAGATCAACCAGACCGCGTGCGACCGAATCGTTCGGATCGTTCGGAGCTTTAGAAACTTTGCGCGTCTCGACGAAGCCGAACGCAAAAAGGTCGACCTCCACGAGGGGCTCGATAGCACGCTGACCCTGGTCCACCACGAGCTCAAGAACCGTGTCGAAGTTGTTCGAGACTACGGCGAAATTCCCGAGATCGATTGTTTTCCGAACCAGCTCAATCAAGTCTTCATGAACATGCTGGTCAACGCCGCTCAGGCGATCGAGGACAAAGGAAAAATCACCATCACGACGCGGACTAAGGGGAATCACATCACCATTGCCTTCACCGACACCGGTGTGGGCATCAATCCCGACAACCTCGAGAAGATTTTCGATCCGGGCTTTACGACCAAGGGTGTGGGAGTCGGCTCTGGACTCGGTTTACCCATCTGCTTCAAAATCGTGAAGGAGCACGGAGGCCGAATCGATGTGGATTCCGAGCTCGGTAAGGGTACGACCTTTACCGTAATCTCTTCCCATCGAAATCCCGCGCCGCCGACAACGAAAGGGAAGAAAGGTTGAGAAATGGATCAGTCAAAACCCAATGTCGTCTTGCTGGTAGACGACGAAGAAATGGTTGTAACCAGCATCAAAAGCTTTCTAACGCTCGAGACGGACTACGAGGTCGTCTCTTTCACCTCGCCGCAGGAAGCTCTGGATTACGTCAAAGGTAACAAGGTGGATCTCGTCATCTCCGACTACCTCATGCCGGACATGGACGGCATCGAGTTCCTTGCACAGGTCAAGGATGATACAGCCCGAAGCCACCCGAGTGCTTCTGACCGGATACGCCGACAAAGAAAACGCCATCAAGGCCATCAACGACGTCGGACTGTATCAATACATCGAAAAGCCTTGGGAGAACGAAGACCTGAAGCTCATCATACGCAACGGTCTCGAGAAGAGGATACTTCTCAAGACGCCTCAAAGAGAAGATAGACGAGGTAAACAAAGCCCATACGGAGCTTCTGAACGTTCAGAAAGAAATCCTAAAGGCCTTTGCTTGATGAAAGGCGTTCCTACCAGAGAGGCAACAAGGGTCTTCTTCGCAAGGACACGTCAATGACCAACCGACGAGACGACCGGCATCCATCCTCATCGTCGACGACGACGAACTGGTCCTGTCATCGCTTCGCGGCGTCTTTGCGCTCCAAACCGACTACGACGTCGTCGAGGCCACGGACCCGACGCAAGGCTCTCGAGCTCCTCGAGCGTAAACCGACTGGATGTTGTCATATCGGATTTCTTGATGCCGCAGATGAACGGCATCGAGTTTCTGAAGGAGGTGCGACGCCTCCAACCCGAAGCGGTACGCCTGCTTCTCACCGGCTACGCCGACAAGGAGAACGCCATCCGAGCCATCAACGAGGTCGGCCTCTATCACTACCTCGAGAAACCCTGGGACAACCAGGCCATGTTGAACATTATCCGGAACGCTCTCGAAGAGAAGAGCCTACGACAGCAAGCTCACCGACAAGGTGAATGACCTCAACAAGCTCTTGAGAGAGTACGGAGAGCTCGAGACCCGCCATCGTTTTCTGGAGAAAGAGCTGGAGATGGCGGGTCGCGTGCAACAGGAGCCTGCTACCCGAGAGCTTTCCTTCCCTGGACGGCTACCGATTCGCGAACCTTTATCAACCCTGTGAAGCGGTCGGCGGCGACTTCTACGACTTCGTTCACGAAGACGAATCGCACACGATTCTCGTCTCGGACGTCATCGGCCACGGCGTCCAAGCGGCCCTGAGCACGATGCTGCTCAAGGGGATCTTTCCAGGAAACGGCTGCAGACACACGTGACCCTGTCGAGCTCCTCTCCGAGATGAACGGACGTCTTCACCGCATCCTACCGGAAGGGATGTATGCGGCCGGTTCCGTCATTGTCCTCGAGCCGGACCACCCGGAAATCGAGTTCGCCAACGCGGGTCTTCCCTATCCCTTCGTGCTGCGAGGCGCTCGAGAAACGACTGGACGAGATCGCTCTGGCCGGACCGCCCCTCGGACTCTTTGGCGATGTTGCGATTGCACAATACGAGTCACGACGAGCTCGTATGGAAGACGGGGGACGTTTTCCTCATAGGTTCCGACGGCCTCGGCTCCATCGTCGGAGATGACGAGGAACTTTTCGAGGATCGGGCCATGCGGGAAGTGCTCGCTGAGCTAGTCGGGATGGAAGGCGGCCAAGTGCTCGAAAAGCTCGTCGAACGCGCAACTACTTTCGCGAACGGGCGCCCGCAACCAGATGACGTCAACCTCGTTGCCATCACCCGGAACGAACGCTGACGGGTCAGGAGCAGGTCCGACGTTCTGACCAAACTGAGGAAATGATGAACCCAAAACTCGTGCACACAATCCTAGTCTTGCTCATTGTCTCCGCGATGACGACCCCACCGGTGGCAGCCGAACCTCAGACAGCTCCTCGACGCTGGGAGCGTTGAGCAAGTCATTCCAACAACTGTCCGAGCGCGTCAATCCCTCGGTCGTCGTCATCTTCACGACAGGATACGTCCCCGCCCAAGGTTTGGTGGCTGGCCAGCAGCTTTTCTCCAAGCAGACGCGAAGCCGGATCTGGCGTCGTCGTGGATCCGAACGGCTACATCGTGACAAATGCGCACGTGGTCGTCGGCGCCAGCAAGGTTCAGGTCAGATTCGCCCCGCCGAAAGACGACGGCTCGGGAAAACGTTCCATTTTGAGACCCCACGGGGATTTACTCGGAGCGCAGATCGTCGGTCTCGACCGACGAGACCGACCTCGCGGTTCTGAAAGTGCAGAAACAGAACCTTCCCACACTACTCTCTGGGGAACTCGGATGATGTGGAACAAGGCCAGTTGGTCTTCGCATATGGCAGTCCAAGAGGCCTCGAAGAACTCCGTCAGTATGGGCGTCGTGAGTGCGACAGCGAGGCAGGTCCAAGAAGAAGATCCGATGATCTACATTCAGACTGATGCTGAAATCAACCCGGCAACAGCGGCGGCCCGCTCGTGAACGCCAACGGCGAAGTGGTCGGTATCAATACATTCATCGTCTCCGAGCTCAGGCGGCAGTGAGGGACTGGGATTTGCCGCTCCGAGCAACATCGTGCAATACGTCTTCGAACAGATCCGTAAATCCGGTCGTGTGAGCCGAGGTGACATTGGCACTCGCGCTCAAACCATCACACCTCTCCTAGCGCGGGGTTTGGGCTTCGATCAAGACTGGGGCGTAATACTATCGGACGTCTACCCTCTCGGAAAAGCCGTTAGAGGCTGGACTTCGGGTCGGGAGACATCGTTTTGACGCTCAACGGCAAAGCCATGGAAAACGGTCGGCAATTCCGTGTGAACCTTTATCGCCACGCAGTGGGTGAAACGGTGGACCTGCAAGTGCTTCGGGGAACCCAGAAACTGACCTTTCGAGTCCCTATCTCAGAGAGCACCACTGACCCGAACCGCTTTGCCGACATGGTTCGTCCCGAAGACAATCTGATTCAAGAACTCGGCATCCTCGTCATCGAGCTGGACCAAAGAGTCATGATGCTGCTCCCTGGGCTCAGGACTCGCACGGGAGTCGTCGTTGCTGCGCGCTCGGTTGAAACCCCCATGATCGAGACGTTGGGACTTCTACCCGGCGATGTGATCTTTGGGATCAACAAGACTTCCGATAGAGAATATCGCCAATCTCCGAGAAGTAGCGGCGACTCTCCAGCCAGGCGACACCGTGGTTTTCCAAATCGAACGCAGCATGCAGCTCATGTATGTGCCGGTAGAAGTGCCACGGTAAGACAACAGGGCGCCTAACGGCGCCCCAGTATAGAACTCAAGTACCCAAGCACTTGAGTACTCGAGTTCTTGAGTACTAATAGACTGACAGATACCTCTTCAGCTCCCAGTCGTGGACTTGGGCAATGTAGTCGTGCCACTCGGCGCGTTTTGCCGTCACGAAATGCTCGAGAATGTGAGGCGTCAGTGCTTGCTGCACCACTTTGTCCTTCTCCAGCGCATCCACCGCCTCACGAAGATCGCCCGGTAACTCACTGATCTTCAACCGTCTACGTTCCCTTTGGCTCATCGTATAGATGTTCTTGTTGACCGGCGGGCCCGGATCGATTCGGTTCTTGATGCCATCCAATCCGGATTTGAGCATGACCGCGAAAGCCAGGTAGGAGTTGGCCGACGGATCGGGCATGCGCACCTCGACCCGGGTGCTCAAGCCTCGCTTCTCGGGAACCCGTCACAAGTGGACTCCGATTCTTCATAGACCAGGCCACGTTGGTCGGCGCCTCGTATCCCGGTACGAGCCGCTTGTATGAATTGACGAGTGGATTGGTAATGGCACAGAAGCCTCGAGCGTGTTTCAGAATGCCGCCGACGTAATGAAGAGCCATCTCGGATAGTTGATACTCCCCTTCTGGATCGAAGAACGCGTTTTTGTCTCCTTCGAACAAAGACTGGTGTGTGTGCATCCCCGATCCGCTGATGGCAAAAACCGGCTTGGGCATGAACGTGGCGTGCAGACCGTGCTGCATCGCGACGTGCCTCACGATAAAGCGGAAGGTCGCAACATTGTCGGCCGTCGTGACCGCATCGGCGTACTTGAAATCGATCTCATGCTGTGCCGGTGCGACTTCATGATGCGAGGCCTCGACTTCGAAGCCCATCGCTTCGAGAGCATTGACGATGTCACGACGCGCATCTTCTCCCCGGTCGAGCGGTGTCAAATCGAAGTAACTCCCGGCATCGTGCGAGAGGACGGTGGGGCCATCGTCGCCACTTCGCTGGAACAAGAAGAATTCCGCTTCAGGGCCCGCCATCATGGTATACCCAAGCGACTTGGCCTCATCGGTGGCCTTTTTCAGTGCCAGCCGTGGGCAACCTTCAAACGGCGAGCCATCGGGAAAATAGATGTCACAGATGAGTCGAGCGACTTGGTCCGGTGAACTGTTCTTGTCATTCGTCGAGGTGAAGGGGAAAGATCCGGAATGTGGCCAAATCCGGCACCAAGATCATGTCCGATTCCTCGATGCGAACGAACCCCTCGATCGACGAGCCGTCGAAGGCAATCTCCCCATCGAGAGCCTTCTCGAACTGATTGAACGGCACCTCGACGTTCTTATTGATCCCGGTAATATCCGTGAACTGAAGCCTCAGGAAGCGCACACCCAACTCTTTGGTGGTCCTGAGAATCTCCTCCCGAGTCCATTTGGTTTGTGGATCGTATTGAACGTCGATGACCGAAGATGTCGCCATAAGCCCCCCTACTTGGTTAACGATTCTATTTTCTGGGTATGGACACTGTCCACGCCCAGAAGACTATAGCGAAGCCGTCAAGGTGTCAACCAAATAATGCACAACGGTCACATTTTTAGAAGCACTTCGTCACAATCTGGCTCGTATCGTCATTGCGACATCAATAACAAAGCATCCCAGACTATTTTTGTCCCACAAGAGAATATAAAGAGAAGACACACCCCAACCTCACGCTGAACTACGATCCACGACATTGAAGAAGAATCCGGATTACAGCTTCTATTCTCGAGTTCCTGAGCTCTCGGTTCCCGCCTACGCCGTTGGGTTGCGATGACTGTGCCAACGGCTTCCGCCTACATTGCGGCCTCGAGCGCTTGCCGGCAATTTCGGCGAGACTCGCCGAAGCTCTTTGCGAAGGCGGGCTCGAGTTCTTTGCTACTACAACTTGATATTCGGGGAAATCTGAAAGGCAGCGGAAGGCTTGGCCAGGAGATGTCCTTGGACGAAATCGGCCCCTATTTCACGGACGATTCTCGAGCTCTTCCCGGGTCTCCACACCCTCCACAACGAGACGGGCGTCGATCTTCACCGCCATGCTTCGGAAGGCTTTCAGTATTTGCTGCTTGACGAAGCTCGTGTCGATGTCCCTCACCATGTACATGTCCAGCTTCACATAGTTGGGACGGAGATAGACGATCTGCTCGAGTCCCGAGTACCCGGCGCCCATGTCGTCGATTGCAATCTGACAGCGCATGTCGGAGAAGTACTTCATCGCGTCGACAAACAGCGGGTAGTTCTTGATCGCGAGCTTCTCCGTCACTTCCAAAACGATCTGTTCCGGAGCTAGACCCGTACCTTCGAAAAGATCGATGAGGTACTTTCCTTGAAAACTAGGGTCCCTGACGGAGAAAGGATATGTATTGATGAACAGCTTGTACTGCCGCTCCAACTTGCCACCCGATTGAAGTGCATTGCGACGGCAGAGATGGTCGAGCTCGGAGAGAAGCTCGACTTTTTCGGCCCTAAAGAAAAGCGCCTTGGGATTTCGAAGAATACTGTCCTTCGGCCCGCGAGCCAAAGCCTCGAACCCATGTGCTTTGCCGGTCTTGAGATCGTATATGGGCTGAAAAACCGTCTCCACGTCTTCCTTGAGGATGATGCACTGGAGCTCTTGTTTTTCTCGAAGCCGTTTTTGCTCATGAGCAGTGACCGCGGCGCGCTTCGCCTCTTCGATGGCTCTGAGAATGAGGCGCTCTTCCCGAATCAACGGATTGCGCAGGGCAAGAGCTGTACCCACACTGAGCTCAGGCTCCTCATACAGGATTGGGAAGGCCGATTTCGTGATGCGTCGCCGAAGGAAAGTCTCCACACGAGCACCGATCTTCTCCAGATCTTCCGCCATCATCAGCTCGTCCTGCTGACGCGGCAGGAGGAAGATCAAGAAAACGTCTCCTGCTTTTTCGTTGAGGGCGACGACGTCACTCGACCGGATCTGCTTACCTTTGAGCTCAGCGACAACGTCCCTAATGACCCGCATGAGCTTGTCGTACACACGGCTGCCGTAGTCCTTTTCAATCTGATTGATGTCCGAGACATCGATGAGGAGCAGTGCCAGAAACCCGGAATCGGCGAGCCGCCCTTTGAGCTCACTGAGATACTCCCGATAGGTGGGAATCTTCTCAGTCCTCGATGGCTGAGCGGCAACATCAGCAGGCCGCAGCGGTGCGCCGTTTGTCTCTTTTGCGAGCGAGGATTGACCTTGATCTGTCAAAGCTAACACCTGGCAAATGAAAAAGCCACGAAGGGAACGCTCTATGCTATCAGCACTTTGGCGAGACTGTCAATGCAACAGACGGCCGCGACGGCCGAGGACCGTCGTTCATTCTCTTTTACCATTTCCTAGGACCATCCCCAAACCTTCGAGGTCCATGTCGACGGTCTCGACAACGGGCTCCACTTTGGAGCTCTTTGTTGCATCAGGGAGCACTTTGTTTCCATCCTCTTCGAGCGCCGGTCCGCTCCGGCCGGGATCAACAGCTTTGTCCGGATCTTCCAAAGGGGATCTCTTACGTGCTGACACGCTCTTTGGGGTGGATCTCGGTGTCTCCGGTGAATCTCCCCGGTCAAGATCAGACTCTGCAGGATGCAAGGGAGTCCCCAAGTCGATCACGGGATCGGATCCTGACGCGCTGGATGGCGCTCCCAGGTCGATCACAGGATCTGATTCGGTGAATTCAAAGGGATCTCCAAGATCGATTTCCGGCTCGGACTGCACAAGTTTCGGTTCCTCAATGGGACTTCTATCGACCTCAGCAAACGATGCCGCAACGGGGGGATCTACCGGCGAGAGCTCAGGGACCCTACGACTGACCTCATTTGCAGCCCCCACAGCTAGCGGTGTGGCCACCATCGGTGCGCTCGCACCGGCCATCTCGCAACTCTTGGGCGACTCGAGCGGCTCACCTTCGATAATCTCAAACGAGATTTCCTCCTCTGAAGAAGCGGACTTCTTCTTCTCAGAGGCGGAGGGCACCGCTTCTCGAGTTGAAACCGTTTCAGACTTGGGGTCGAGCGCTTGCCCTTCTGGTCGAGATTCGGCCCGATCCAATTGTTCGATCCAGCCGAAGCAACGGAACACCCACATCATGCGGCATACTTCAAGGTCTCCGAGCTCGGACTCGACACAGGTCTCGGTCACACTCTTGGGCCGGCTGATGCTGGCAAGCACTTCGAGGGTTGCCTTATCCACGTCGAGACCGCGAAGCACTTCTTCGTTGCCGGACACCCTGCGATAAACCGAGCTCATCTCCCCCAAACCCTGAGTAATCCGACGCCAGCTCTCGATGAGCTTGACTCCATCAAGAATGAGTTGAGCCGTGGGCATATCGAGCGTAATGGTCTCCTTGCTCGGCAACTCCGTCTCGTTGAAGCCATACGATGCTTCAGTCCAACGAAAGAGGCTCAACACAATGGCTCGAATCTGCCCTATGACAGCCTGAACCAGTTCTTTCGGGCCCAATAGCCCTTTCTCGACCAGGATGGCGCCAAGGCGTTTCCCAGGTTTGATGAGGTGAATGCATTTCGACAGATCTTGAAGGGAGATTTTTCCTTCCCGAAGCAGATACTCGCCCAAGCGATCATCTTGAGAGGTCGATTTGGCAAAGATGATTTCACCTTCCCGCAGGAAGAGCGTTTTCTCGGCTTCGGAGCTGAGGAAGCGAAAAAGCCCCGTCTTGCCGGTCCTACAGACTGCCAGCAGTAGATCCGGAAGGTCGAAACCGCAGGACCAGCAGTTGAACTCTCCCTCAAGCGGAATACCAACGGGTCGGTTCGTGCTGTTCAACTAGATTACCTTCGCCATATCGCGTACGACGCTCGGGCCTTCAATCCTCGCGAACCGGGGGCTTGCGGCAAAAAAATCAACGTACTTGCCTCCGGGACGGCTCCAGCGTACAGCCTCCTCCGCAGCTCTCGCTACCTTCGAGATTCCGTCTTCATTCTGGTTGAAAGATATTTCTTAAATTATAACCCTACAGAGCCCAAACAAGAAAGCACCGCGGGAAAGAAGGGAAGGAGGAGGTGGGCTCGAGACCAAAGCGGTCTCAAGACTCAGCTAACCGAAAAGACCGCTGGGAAGCAGTTCGTTCGACCTCCGCTTTGTAGCCCTCGCCGGAAAAGTAGGAGCTCAGCCGGCTCGAAACGGGAGCATACATCTCGCCAGGATTCCAGTCGACGGCTTTCCCGGTTGTCGCCTCCACAAGCTGACCTCGGTTGATCGCATCTGAGACCGTGTCCAAAGGCACTCCCTCGAGGTCTCGTCGGAGCGCGATCAGTTCTCCGTTCTTCTCGGGATTCAAGTACGAAAAACCACCCGAATAGTAAACCGCATTGTGATAGTACATGGGATAGGCGGAAAGGGCGTCTTTCCCAATTTCACGGGCGATCTTCCATAAAAGCCGGTAGAGCCGACGGCCCACCCCAAGACCCGGAAAGTTCTGTCCGGGTAGCCGAGGGCGCTCGAGACTGAAGTCGCCACGGACGTTTTGTAGGGAAACCCATTGAATCACCAACACGGCCAGAGGCTCTGAGCCCAACGCCGGTTGCCCGCTGACGATGCGAGACTCTTCATTGAGTCGTAGATCCAACAGGGGATCTTCGATCCCTTCCGTAGTGAATAGCAGGTGATGAAGGCCCTCTTCGACGTGGAACGTGAGCCGTGGTGAGGGATACCCCAGAGCCCTCATCCTGGCAAGGATGCCGAAACGCTCGAACATCTGCAGCAGCTGTGAGTGAGAATATCGCCACAGAAAAAATGCGCCTGTTCGTTCAGTCTTTTCCAACTGGCCATAGACTTCCTCGTCGGTTAGCCGCAAGTCTGCTTTTCGACGTCTCCAACCCACTACGCACTCACCGCGTCGGATTCAAAAGGGCTTGATATGATCTCCTGCACCTTCTCCATCAATCGGTGTCTATCATCATGAGTGAGGTTGGAAGTAGGAACGGGATCGTGAAAAATCACGTCGATAGTCCCTGACTTGATGGCAAAGCTACCGGGAGGCATGAGCTCGAAGACTCCTTTGACAGTGATCGGCTGGATTGGAACACCGGAGTCGATAGCCATGTAGAAGGCGCCTTTCTTGAAACGCAGTACCTTTCCGGTTCGACTGCGTGTTCCTTCGGGTGCAATAAGGAAAGATGAGCCGCTTCTCGCCACTTCGGCAGCTTCACGTACACTCGCCACCGCTGCCTCCCTATTGCTCCGGTCCACGGGTACGAAGCCTCCCAATCTCATGGCGAGGCCCAGAACCGGCAACTTGAAGAGCTCCTTTTTTCCCAGGACTCTCACTTTGCCGGGCAGATTGATGAAGACAGCAGGGACATCGAGATTGCTCGAGTGGTTCATCATATAGATGGCATGTGGTTCCTTCTTCGAATCCCACCCGTGAACGTTGATATGAATGCGAGCAATAACGAAACCGAGACGTGCGCCAAGGCGACCCAGCCAATAGAGGCAAGCAGAATCACCCGTAATGAGCGCATAGGGTATCCCGAAAAAGCCGGCGATCAAGGTGTACAGAGGTAGAACGATGAGCAGGATCAAGGACGTGAGCATGGGCTGAAAATCAATGAGCCCGGCCTCAAGCCGGGCTCTCGCGGACTATCCTCGCGCACCGAGAAAAAGGAATCGCCGAGGTTGGCCAACGCCTGTTCCACCCCAAGAAGCCGAACCGACGTTCGCCTATCGCAGTGTTCCTAGGCCTTTCCACCTTTTAGCAGGAAGTGGATCAGATAGACTTTGTCTCCTTGACGGACGCGTACGCGGTAGTACTCTTCTCCTTTGAGGACTTCAGCCTTCAATCCCGAGGTGGGCACTTCCTTGTTGGGCATCTCTATGGCAACGTCGCGGGCCACTTCCTTGCCATTTTTCTTGATAACGAACCACTTCTCACCACTGATTTCTGTTAGAGCCACACGGTAGCTTCCGCGGGCAAGCGTTTCGTCACCAAATGTTGCGTCCCTCGGGATCGTGACCGTCCGCTCCACGAGAACCTCGCCTTCTTGGGCGAAAGTGGCGACAGCAAAAAAGACCAAACCTAGAACCACTAGCGACTTCGTGAGATGACGCATTAACGACCTCCTTATTGGCCCACCTATTATAAGGTGTTATGCCAAAACACAAAAGCCCTCTCGACCCGGGATGGGCCGAGAGGGCGCGCTCTTATGTTGTTCAGGAACAGAATCGGTTAATCGAAATCGTAATAGGCGACCGTTTTCTTGCTTTTCCCGCCGTCTCACTCACGGCAGTACGTGCCCTACGCCTGACCGCGACTTTGCCGGGGCCAACGTCGCCATTGGCCGCCAAAGCCGCTTGCGTATGCTTCTTGAGAACGGACTTCAAGCTTGTCCGTCCTTTCTTTTTGCTGCTTTCCATTCCGCGGGACAAAGCAATATCGATCTTCTGCTCGACTAAATTCTGAGGCTCTCCCGCCACCTCCGCCACTTCACTCACGATGAGAAACCGGGCCCTATCAAGCATCCGCTTTTCACGAAAAGACAGACTCTTCTTTTTGCTTAGGAAGGATAGGCACTTCAATACTCCCGCAACATCGTATATCGAGCCGCTACGCATCTTATCGGAATTATCCTTGAATCGCCCCTTCCAGTTGGCATGCTGCTCAATCTTTCTGTTCTCGAGCAAATCAAAAATCCGATCCACATCCTTCTCAGAGATGACTCTTCTCAGTCCAACGCCATCGACGTTAGTCGTGGGAACCATCACCTTTGTTTCATTCGAAAGGATCTTGAGTTTGTAGAACTGGGAATCTTTGGTTTTTTCCTGAGTCCCTAAAATATCCTCTACAACTCCGATCCCGTGATTGGGATAGACGACTTTGTCCCCAATTTGAAAGGCCATTCGCACCTCGCTTTCCTATAAAAGCGCCAGAATTGTAACATAGTTTTTGGAAAACAGCAACAGATCATTATGTTCTAATGACTATTTCCTTTGGTCGTTTCGAATAAATGGTCAACAAACCGACAATAATAAGGCGGGAAACGTCTTTTGCCTATCAGTTGTGGGATGGTCATTGCTTGTCACCCAACGGAGACAGGTGTGCAATAATTCCCCACTAAGCCAAATGAGCAGTTTTCAAAGCCAAGTCGCGTCCGAAAGAAACCCTTTTCAATTCCAATTTAGGCACAATTTATTCGGTCAGCAAGCAAAGGTGGCCAAGAACGCGCCTCCGGCACCCAAATGGTGGGACTTTCGTGTTAGACTTTGCATGCTCGCGTCGGCTTTTGGCCGAACCTTAGGCCCGCTGCCGGAGTGGCGGAATTGGCAGACGCACGGGACTCAAAATCCCGCGGGACTTAGTCCTGTAAGGGTTCGACTCCCTTCTCCGGCACCAACCTGCATCACAATGCACCCTTTCGTTAATTCGTTGATTTATCAGCGAAAAGTCGTCGCTGGTCTTGCGGGGACCCCTCTTGAGGCGGAAGCCTCCCGGTCGCCTTGAGGATCTCGACCAAGGTTCGGACAGGCTCGGAGTCGAGCTCGGCGCGCGCGATCCTCCATGGCGCGAAGTCGGTCACCTGATGGGTGTGGAGCACATCTCGACGGACCAGCGCCATCAGTCCGTACTGACTACAACGCAACATGCCCGCAAGCAACGCACGGCCCTCTCTGACCGCACAACGGTTGTCATCCTTGCTCCACCGGGGTCTGGCCTCGGCCAACTTCGCCTGGTTGTTTAGAAACTGCTGCCACGAAATGTACGCCTCGTGGTGATCCCTTATGCATACTTTCCATTCATCCGGTGACAGGATCCGCTTCGTTCGTTTCACGAGTTTTCCATCCGCGTAGTCGACGTAGCTTTGCGTGCGACCGCGGGCGTAGACGCCGGCGTAGATGGGATGGCTGAGAAGCTTGTGTAGGACATATCGCTGGGGAAGCGCCCACACGAGAACATCCCGTTTTTTCGGTTTACGGATCGGAAAAAGACTCTGCGTATCTCGGTAGCTCAGCGCGAGCTGACGAACGCTGGTTGCATGCTCGAACTTCTCGAACATCGAACGCACCGCCTGTTGCACGCGCTCGTCGGGGTCGACGACGATCTGCTCGTCGGCATCGTAGACGTAGCCGGGCGGCAGCAAGATCTTCAACTCCCCTCGCGCCGCCTTGGCTTCGGCACCCGCCCGCAGCCGAGTCCGTAGACTGCTGAGCTCGAGCTCGGCCACGGTGCCTTTGATCTGTAAAACAAGTCGATCATTGGGGATCGACACGTCGTAGATCTGCTGTACATCGGCGACGAGAGTGTCGAAGTAGCCACACAGCTCGAACAGGAGTTGCAGTAGCTCATCCCACATCGGCCATGGGCAAAATCCGGCCCACTTCGACCAAACTTGAACCGATATTAGGTGCGACTCCTCATAAGCAGGGACGTCTTTCTGAAATCTGACAAGAGCTCTGGCAACGAGAAATGGTGGCAGGCTGTCCGCCTTCGCTTCGGCGAGACTCGCCGAAGTCGCTGGCTCATCGATCGAGCCAGCGACGGAGGCGTGTAGCCGTTGGGATTGCTACTATGGCAACGACGTAGGCGGGTGCCTGGCAATTGGGTCTAGTGCTTCTTCCATTGCTGACGCGATGAGGGAATCGTCTACCCCTTGCTTGCGTAGACTCTCGACAAACTCAGTTAGATCAGGCTTACATTCCAGTCTTTCACGTACATACAACGTCAATACGCCGACTACAGCTTGACAGTATTTGTCAAGGCAACCTTTGTATCACCTTTGAGACTGTAGCTTTGGAGAGCTTCACCTTCGGTACAAAAACAAGTGTTCAGCCGCAAGCCCTTCTCTTGATTGGTTTGGTCCTGTCGGATGCTTCGCGCTCACGTTTATGGAGATTGGAGAGTTTGGCCCCGCTCTCCTTGAGCGATGCCTCGTCGCTGATGGCATAGCGTCGATATATGGACTCCGTTCGGTGCCGACCATGGCCAACGCATCCGATCTCGTCACGGCTGGCCTCAAGCATCGATGATTGAGTTTCTACCCGGGAATCGTCCCGTCGGCAACGGCGCGTGCCTCGCAGAAGTCCCACAGCCGCCGCCGCTCGTCGGCATCCTCCCGTGTCCACCCCACCAAGTGGGTAGGGACCGACCGACGGTCGAACCAAAACTTGCCGGTCTCTCCTGCGACCCTTCCGGTGACCGCCAACCAAAGCGCCGTGTCTGCTCCCTCCGCGGCAGTGCGCAAACGATTGCGCATGATGCGCCAGAATCGAGGCAGCGAGCGCTCTACGCTCTTCGTCGCAGCCCATCCAGGATGAAAAGCGTTGACGGTGATCCCGGCATCGCCAAGCTCTCGAGCCCACAATCCACTGAGAACCACTTGACCACGCTTGGTCATGGCGTAAGCGGCCACTCCGTCGTACGGACCTTCGTTCGAGTACAGGGTCTCGACGTCCAGGCGCTTGGTGTACATTCCCCCGGAAGAGACAAACACCACACGGGCATCCCTCAGCTTGGGTAACAGGACTTTGGTCAGAAGATGCGGACCTACGAGATGAGTGGCGACGGTGAGCTCGAGTCCGTCTTGGGTGAGCTCTCGCTCAAGGGGTAACACACCGGCATTGTGGATGAGCACGTCGACCGGCGGACTCTCAAAGCGGTCAGCAAAGTCGCGAACGGATTTCAGACTCGAAACATCCACCACATGGAGGTGCACATCACGGTTGCTTGTTTCTTTCACCACGGCGTCCCGGGCCGCCGACCCCCGTTCCTCGTTGCGGCAGAGCATGTGCACCGTCGCTTCGCGTGCGGCGAGACCGTTCGAGACCGCCAGGCCCAAACCGCTGTTGGCGCCTGTCACCAAACATACCTTTTCCCGCATCGTGCAATCGAGATCGGACGGATCAAAGGTACGCTGGTGTCGCAGATACCCTGAGCGGTCGAACGAGAAGAAGATGCTCCGGTCGAGCACCCGGTCAAGAAAGCTCATCTGAAGTTCTGAGGACTTGGATTCAACTCTTGCTGCCCGAATCCGGAAACCAATGCTCGGAAGTTAGCACGCTGAGATTGCGAACGCAAAATCGGATCGTTGCGCCATCACGACGCGACCCGAAAAACAACGCTTCCTTTCGAGAGGGAATCGGCGTCTCCCGCGAGAACGACGGTGTCGCCTCTTTTGAACTGGAAGGATGGATCCCGTTTGTAAATCGCAACCCCGTCGCGAACAACCGCCAAGACGACCGAGCCTGTTTTCCGTCTCAGGTCGAGAGACAACGGGCTTTCTCCCACGGCCTCGGAGCCGGCTTCCACCTCGACCAGCTCGAGAGCGCTGTGAATGCCAAGGTGCTGGAGGGCGTCGAGCTTGATATCGGGTCGGGCGGCGGCCCGCAAAAGTCCATAATGCTCGCTTCGAACAAGCTCCAACTCGTGATGGATCACGTTCTTCGGGATCTCGTAGAACTCCAGAACTCGAGCGAATAGCTCCAGAGAAGCCTCGAACTCCTCGACGACGACTTCCGTGGCTCCGAGACGCATGAGCTCGTCGATGGACAAGACATACCTCGTCCGCACCACAATGCGCACCGAAGGGTTCAGGTGCCGCGCCATCGCCACACCTCGCCTCTCCTCGCTCGGCGAAGCGATGGCGAAGACGACGACTCTCGCCCGATCGATACCCACATGCTCCAGAACCTCGCGGTGAGTCCCATCCCCGAAACGTATCCGGAAGCCTTCCGCCCGAGCCCGCCGGACCTGGTGCCCGTTCTGGTCGAGAGCCACGTACGGAATCTGGGCAGCGTGAAGCACTCGGGTGAGATGCTTCCCACTGATCCCGTAGCCGACGATGATCGCGTGATCTCGAAGCTCCTCTTCCCGACTTCCCAGTGATGAGAAAAGCCCGAGCGTGGGACGTCCCATGCGGTCCGTAACGCCTCGAGCGAAGTGCGGGGCAATTTCGATCAGAAGAGGAGCAAGCAACATTGAAAGGACCGAAGCGGCGAGAAACAGTTGGTAGTCCGTCCCGGCGAACATCCCCAAGGGGCGTCCCACACTGGCCAGGACGAAGGAGAACTCCCCGATTTGAGCCAAGCCGAGACCGCTGACCAAGCTCACGGCCAACGATCGTCGCAGCGTCAGTGTGACCGCGGTGACGATGAGCGCCTTGAGGGCGACGACGACGACCGTCACCGCCAGGACCAGAAGCATCGAATGAACCACGAAATCGATGTCCAGAAGCATGCCCACCGAGGTGAAGAAGATCCCGCTGAACGCATCTCGAAAGGGCAGAATGTCGGACAGTGCCTGGAGACCATATTCCGACTCGGATACGACCAGTCCTGCCAGAAAAGCACCCAGAGCGAGTGACAGACCCGCTTCCGCGGTCAGGAAAGCCGCAAACAGGCACAAGAAAGCCACGCACAAGGTGAAGAGCTCGCGGTTCCGAAGAAGAGCGATCTGCTGCAAAATCCGAGGAATCACGAACCTACCGAGCCCCAGCAGAATGGCAACGATCAAAACGCCCCATCCCAACTCGCTCCAGGGCAACTCAGCCTCCGAGCTCCCCGCCGACAGGATGGGCACCAATAGCATCAGCGGGACCACGGCGAGATCCTGAAACAGGAGGATCGAGACCGCCACACGACCCGGCGGCGTATCCAGATCACCCCGATCCGAATAAGCTCGGAGGGCGATGGCCGTCGAAGATAGAGCCACCAGAGAACCGTAGAAAAGCGCTCGATTGACAGGGGCCTCGAGAACAAAATAACAGATGGCCGCGAAGGCACACAGGGTCAGCCCCACCTGGAGCAGACCTCCCTGGAGCACGAGACGACGCAACTTCATGATCCGCGAGAGAGAAAGCTCGAGACCGATGGTGAAAAGGAGAAGAATGACGCCGACCTCGGCCAGCTCGCTCACGATCTCCGGCTGCCCAATCCAGGCGAACCCGTGGGGACCGACCAATACTCCGACGGCCAGGAAGCCCACGATGGCCGGGATTCGAATGCGCTGAGCCAGAGCGACGACGGGGATGGAAAGGGCAAGAAGGATGACCAGGTCTTTCAGGATGATGAGTCCGTGCATCGTATCGCTCCCATGCCCGACGAGTGTCGTGGCTCCGCAAGCCCTTAGAATAGCGCAGGCCCGTGCTTCGGCGAGCTCAAGCTTCGACCTTTCCGACAGAAAAACGCTTCAAATCATTGGTGACGGAAAAACAAAAGTGAGGCAGCGATTCGACCCGAAGATCGGTCCATGATTCGCTGCAGTTGGTGAGCGCTCCCCGCGTTTTCGGCTTCGGCAACTGCACGACCGTTTCGGACGTCTCCCTATACGCCCAAAGCGGCGTCCCGAAGAGTCGTACTTGAGAAAAGATCTGGTGACGTGATGATTTCGTGAGAGGAAGCGCCAAGCTCGTGCTGGACGAGACCATCGAGATGAACCGCCGGCGAGCCGGAGACCGATGACAGATGATGAGCTTGCCCAGAAGCGACAAGAACTTGGCGAAATCAACTCTGGTGACACAACAGAAAGGCATGACGGTACTGCTTGCGTTCATCAGTGTCGCGGCCGCCGAAGTTCTTACCCAGCAACCACCATGGCGTCAATGATGGCATTGAAGGTCGCGCTGGGACGCATCACCTTTTCGGCCATGGCGTCATCGGGGAGGTAGTATCCACCCACATCGACGGGTCTTCCTTGAGCAGCCAGCAGCTCTTCGGCAATTTTGGTCTGGTTTTCTTCGAGATCTTTTGCCACCTTGGCAAAACGAGCCTGTATCGCGGCGTCCTTGCTCTGCTTCGCCAGTGCTTGTGCCCAGTACAGTGCGAGGTAAAACGTACTCCCCCGATTGTCGATCTCGTTCACCTTGCGAGAAGGGAGCCTTCCATTCTCGAGATAAGCGGCAATGGCCTCATCGAGAGTCTCCGCAAAGATCTTCGCTTTTTCGTTTTTCGTGTTTTCGGCAACCAGTTCGAGCGACGGGACCAGTGCGCAGTACTCACCGAGTGAATCCCACCGCAGATGACCTTCCTTGAGCAACTGCTGTACGTGTTTTGGAGCCGATCCACCGGCGCCGGTCTCGAAGAGCCCGCCGCCGTTCATGAGAGGAACGATCGACAGCATCCTGGCGCTGGTACCGAGCTCGAGAATCGGGAAGAGATCGGTCAAGTAGTCACGCAAGACGTTGCCGGTAACGGCAATCGTGTCCTCACCCCGACGGATTCTCTCGAGAGAAAACTTCATGGCATCCACGGGCGCCATGATACGAATATCAAGTTCACTCGTATCATGCTCCGGAAGATACTTATTGACCTTTTTGATGATCTCGCGATCATGTCCTCTGCGCTCATCCAACCAGAAGATGGCGGGTGATCCCGCAGCTCGTGCCCTGGTCACTGCCAGCTTCACCCAGTTCGAGATCGGTGCGTCTTTCACCTGGCACATCCTGAAAATGTCGCCAACCTCCACCGTCTGCTCGAGGAGAACGTGGCCTGAGGCATCGACCACTCGAATCGTCCCATTTGCCGGCGCCTCGAAGGTCTTGTCATGGGATCCGTACTCCTCCGCTTTCTGGGCCATCAGACCGACATTGGCGACGTTGCCCATCGTCGAAGGATCGAACTGACCGTTCCTTTTGGCGTCTTCAAGCATCTCTGAGTACATCGTCGCATAGGAGCGGTCCGGCACCATGGCGATACAGTCCTGAAGCTCGTTCTCGTTGTTCCACATCTTGCCACCGTCACGAACCACGTTAGGCATCGACGCATCGACGATGATGTTGTTGGGAACGTGCAGGTTGGTAATACCCTTTCTCGAATCGACCATGGCTAGGGCGGGCTGGGTCTCGTACACCGCGTTGATGTCGGCCTCTATCTCCGCCTTCTTGGCAGCGGGCAACCGGTCCAGCTTTTCAAGAACGTCGGCGAGACCGTTGTTGACGTTGGCCCCGATCTCTTTGAGCGCCTCGGCGTGCTTGTCCAGCGCCGCCTTATAGTAGACTGACACGCAGTGACCGAACATGATGGGGTCGGAAATCTTCATCATGGTGGCCTTTAGGTGCAGGGACAACAAGACGCCGTCTTTTTTGGCGGCGTCGATCTGCTCGGCATAGAAGTCGCGGAGAGCAGCAACGTTCATGACTGCTGTATCGATGACCTCACCCTCCTGGAGAGCCAAGCCTTTCTTTAATACGGTGGAGCTTCCTTCGCCGTCAACGAACTCAATCTTCACCTCGGTCGCGTTCTCGATGGTGGTCGACTTCTCGCTTTCGAAAAAGTCTTTGCCCTCCATGTGGGCGACCCGTGCCTTGGACCCCGATTCAGGCCAGGGTTTCATCATCTGGTGAGGGTTTTTCTGAGCAAACCTCTTGACGGCGGTAGCCGGCCGGCGATCCGAGTTTCCTTCACGAAGCACGGGGTTCACCGCAGACCCGAGACACTTGGCAAATCTCTTCTGCAGAGCTTTCTCGGCGTCATTCTTGGGTTCTTCGGGGTAATCGGGAATGTCGTATCCCTTTTCTTGCAGTTCCTTGATGGCGTCCTGTAGCTGCGGAATGGAAGCGCTGATATTGGGCAATTTAATGATGTTGGCATCGGGAGTCTTGGCGAGCTCGCCCAGCCGTGTGAGGTGGTCGGGTATCTTCTGATCTTCAGTCAGCTTGTCGGGAAAGTTGGCGATGATTCTGCCGACGAGTGAGATGTCACTTGTTTCAACTTCAATACCCGAGCCTCTGGTGTAGGCTTGAATAATCGGCGTTAGAGAGTAGGATGCCAGCGCTGGTGCTTCATCAGTTTTAGTCCAGATGATCTTCATTGTGTTCATGCTCCATCTTTAGAGAATTCATCAAAGGCCATCCGGCCGCGGCCGTCCAGGCGTCAAGTTGTCGTTGTCCCTACTTGCATACTTGATGTAGCTTTGAAGGGAGTCGCAAAACTGAATATTATAACCGCGGTAAGTCATCGTGCTCAACCGCAAACTCTGCTATCACCGTGTCCACGACGAGTACGATAGAATTTGTCTCGTTTGCCGCCGGCAAGAAACTGCTAGGAAGCTTCGATCTCGAGATCACCGTTTGAGGGCGAGGATGATGTCCGCGGGTAATGGCAATCCACACAAAGCCCGGGGTAGAATTATCTATGGTGACTCATCAAAAGGTCTCCGCTGGATCAACCGTTTCGGAACGTAGGTCTTGGCCTGTTCGTTGCTATCGCCTTGGCACCGAACCCAACGATGATCTTAGCACCACAACGACGCCGGAAGAGCGACTGGAGATGATGTGGCCGCTGGCTGTTGAGGCCTGGACGCTTGCCGGGCTGCCCCAACCACAATATCCAAGAGGCGAGATTCCTATTCGCCTCGTTAATCGAACCACCCCGCGCAACGAGCCAGGCTCAAATTGAACAAGGACTTCCTGGACATCTTAGCCTCTCTTTTAGAGACAGGTGCACGCTTCATCGTGGTGGGCGCTCACGCGATGGCCGTGCACGGCGTACCACGTGCCACTGGGGACCTCGACATCTGGATTGAACCAACGGACGACAATGTTGCCCAAGTTTGGAGTGCTCTCAAGAGCTTCGGAGCTCCCATCGAATCTCTCGGCGTGTCGAAGGCTGATCTCTTGAGTCCCGATATGGTGATACAGATCGGGATGCCCCCGCGCAGAATCGACCTTCTTACGGCCATTACGGGTGTCCATTTCGATAACGCTTGGAAGACGAAGGTGTCTCACAAGATTGACTCCCTAAATGTCCCCTTCTTGGGTCGAGAAGCGCTGATCGCAAACAAGAGGGCAACAGGTCGCGCTAAGGACATTGCAGATCTAGAAACTTTAGAGGGCCGGGAGTAACGCAGGAGAATCCGACCTGCCGATCGCAACCGCGCTCGGCATGCCCCTTTGACAAATTTGGCGGCTATCGATCACAACACGCGGCGTTCGTCGAGGAGCTCGATCTTTCGAATCGTCCAAGCACTGTCAGCGGCAAGCAGATGCCCGCGGCAGCGGACCGAGCCACCGAAGTCTCCTGGATCACACTCGACGAAGTCGCGTCAACGACGGAAAAAGGTGGAAAAGGTGCCAGGCACGCTGTTCCGCTCTTCTCGGTATGCCGGCAGACCTCTACGAAACTTCACGACGGAGATGAGGCAACCCGACAAAGCGAACGTCTATCTTCCCGTACTGCCTGCTGAAACCTCGTTCAACATCGGCCGAAACGACCAAGTTGAGTCCTTCCTCATATCTGTTTCTAAACGCCTTGATGTGACGAGGATCGAAATCATCGGCGGACCATTTGCACTCGAGCGCGATGGGGGACTTGCCTCTCTGAGCAATGACTAAATCGACTTCGTTACCGTTCTTGCTTCGCCAATAGTGGATCCAGCGAGGATTCATGAATCCGTGTAGCTCGTTCAACACCATGTGCTCCCAGAGTATTCCCAGGTCCTCCGACCGAAGTTGACTCCATCCTTTGTGATAACACACGAATCCGGTGTCGAATCCGTACACCTTGGGAGCTGACACGATCTCCGAGGATCCGCCCTTGCTGTATGGACGAACCACATGCATCACCAACGTTGCCTCGAGAACCGACAAGTAATTGGAAATGGTCGTCCGGCTTACTTCGCAGGGAGTCGCAAACCGGGTAGCTTCGAAAATACCTCCGCTCTGCGACAGCAAAAGCTCGACGAAGCGTTGAAAGGAATACCGCTTCTCCAATCTAAAGAGCTCGAGTATGTCCTTAGCCCAATAAGCGTCCAACCACTCTTGGAATTCCGCCTCCGGAAGCTCCTTCGAAAGAAAATACGGTGGCAGTCCGCCTCGACGAAGCCGGTGCTCAATATCGGTTCGTCCAAAAGCATCCAGGTCGCCCAGATTCATCGGCGTGAGCCAGACTCCCTCTTTGCGACCCGCAAGGGTGTCCCGAAATCGCACCGATGCGCCAAGAGTCGAGGAGCCCGTGGCCAGCACCAACGTATCGGGATAGTGATCCGCCGCGATCTTCAGCAGCTCCGATGGATTGCGTAAGCGATGGATCTCATCGAGCACGACCCGTCGGCTACGAAGTCCTTCCAGGAACGACTCGGGATCTTCCATTTGCCGGCGGACACGTGGAAGCTCACAGTCAAAATAGTCTACTTCCCGTAAGCTCTTGCAGAGATACGTCTTTCCTACTCTGCGCACTCCCATGAGCCATAGGACAGATTTCCGTCGCCATGCCTCCTCGATTCGGGATTGCCAAACCGGTCGGGAGATCATGCAAGTACTATTGCATATAGTACGACCATATGCAAACTTAATGGCGTTTGGCCTGACAAAGATTGAGCGAAACGGTGTCGGTCGCCTGTCCGCTTTTTGCATTTCCCGAAGACTAGCCAAGGGGCGCCTCGGTATCCCCTGAACGCCCTCCCCGTGCGGCAGTCAAACAGTCGATGCAGTGCGCATTCGCTCCGCACATCTGGACAAGCGTGGAGCTACGAGACCTCGCCGTCCGCCTTCGCATGGCTTCCTGAAAGTCGGCGGCTCATCGATCGAGCCGGCGACGGAGGCGGTAGCCATTGGCGTGAGGCACCGCCAACAGCGTAGGCGGGTCAGCATTTCGCGCACCGCCGAAAAGCAACTCAAGAAACTACCTCAGGATGACCAACGGCGGGTTGTAAGAGCAATCCTCGAGCTTCCCACCGAGCCGTTTCCAAAGGGCTCACGAAAGCTCTCTGGCTATGATGACGTCGCTTCCCATCGAAGGTCTCAATGCAGGATTGAACCTCGTTTCTTTCAAATATGGACGGACCTTCGATTTCTTCGGCCGATCGGCCAAGGTGGAGGCCCTCCTCCCCGTTGCCACCGGACATTGGGAGGGTGTGCTTGTTGGTGAGGGATTCCGTGAGCGTGATGTTTCCGGTCTCGCCGATGCCCGCTTCACCCTTAATGTGAACTTCGCCGGTTCGCCGGCTCTCGAGATGCGGGAGTTCAGGAACTATAAGCAGAAAACGATCGTGGGCGCCGTCTTCCAGGTGATCGCGCCGACAGGTCAGTACGACAGGACGAAGCTCATCAATATTGGCGCGAACCGTTGGGGCTTCCGGCCCCAGATCGGCATATCGCACGCCATTGGGAAGTGGGTCATCGAAGCCGCAGGAACGCTGTGGCTCTTCACAGAGAACAATGATTTCTTCGGTGGAACCACTCTAAATCAGGATCCTCTCTATGCCATCCAGGGCCATTTCGTGTACAGCTTCAAGAAGGAGCACGAGAAGAGGTTCAAGAAGTAGTTGGTTCCGTCCCCCTCGAAAAGACCATAGATCGGACAAAACAGCCGCGCCTGCCCGGCGGCGACTCTCGAGTCCCCCGGAAGGCGCGGCTTCCCCGGTTATGGTGATCGGCTCTGGGGATCCAAACGCAAATCCCAATCGCCGCAGACCCTCTTTCTCCGTCATCGTGAAGGGCGGACGTCGACAACGGCACCCTCCGTCTGATGGCCGCTGGCGGGTGGAACGGACAGGAATCAGCCTTGAAAACGACTAAAAAAGGAAGTAAGATATCCTTGTATCCTTACTTTTCAGAGTGACCTACGATGCTTGCCAAAAAAACGGTGAAGAATCAGATAACGCTGCCAAAGAAGATCGCCGAGAGATTTCCCGACGCAGAGTATTTTGAGGTAATAGAAGACAACGGCAACATCATATTGAAACCTGTTCTCCCCGGCCGAATTGATGAAGTCCGTAAAAAGCTGGCGGAACTCGGCATTACCGAACGAGATGTTCGTGACGCGGTCCAATGGGCTAGAGGCTCTAAAGATTGAGGGTCGTTTTAGACACGAACACGGTCCTTTCCACCATCCTATTCTCCCGCGGTCGACTCGCCTGGATGAGAGACTATTGGGCCGCAAGGAAATTTCTTCCGCTCATCAGTCGCGAAACCTCCGAAGAGCTCATCCGCGCACTGGCCTATCCAAAGTTCGCTCTTGGCAAAGAAGAAATCGAAGTTCTTCTCAGCGTCTATTTGCCTTTCACCGAAGCCGTGAGGTTGGGTGCGAGGACAACCAGAGGCTTACCACGTTGCAGAGATCCGGAAGATCGAAAGTTTCTTCTCCTGGCAGCGCACGGCATGGCTGAGGTTCTGGTGAGTGGCGATCAGGCACTCCTGGAACTATCAGGACGAACTCCGTTCAAAATCGAGTCACCGGCGAATTTCAAGAAGCGCTTTTTCTGAGAACAGGCTGAAACTACTCTTCTGCGTCGGAGCGGCGACACGATGGGGTCAGACGACCGTCAATCAACGCCACAGAGAACTCGCTTACCTTCTTTTTGGGGCGATCGACAGGGATGGCTACAATAGTCTTCACGGACCGAGGTTTCGGTTGGACGGGTTTTGGCCAGTGAGAAAAGCAAAGATCGTTTTCGTCCTACTCGGGTGGGTATCAGCCGGTGCGGTGGCGCAAGAGTCACGGGAACTGTCCTTCGACCGATCCGAGCTGGAACAAACCGAGGACCACTCAGAATCTTTGGCCAACGATCTCTTAGACCTCTCAGTCGCGCTTCGGCGGCAAGACCTTTCTCAGGTAGCCAAGTACTTTGCAGAGGACGTCGAGGCGACGACGTTCCCGTCCCAACCGAAGCCTCTGGTCCCCGAAGTGAAGTGGCTTGCCCGTCGCGACTGGGACCTGTCAGAAACTCCTCGTCGAGTAGGCCGAGATGACCTTAGAGAAAGCCTCCAAGCGTTCTTCTCCCATTTCTCCCACATTGAAGACTTCCGTCTGAAGGTCAAACACGCCGATTTCGAGGCAGGTCCGCCGATTCACGGACGAGCACACGTTTTTTGCTTCTTAGTGGGAACGAACAGAGAAGGTCAACGAGAGTGGGTGCGCGGTACCATCCAGGCCCGGGCTCAACGCTCTAATCAAGAGACCTGGCAGATCACATATTGGAACATCGAGTCCTTGAGCTCCATGGTCGCCACCAAGAACCTGTTCTCGGAGGTGACGGCACCAGCCGGCCTCTGGGAGGACGCTCCTGCGTTCGGTGACCCCCCCAATGACGGTTTTGTGGCGCACGGTGCCGCTGTGGCCGACATCAACGGGGACGGTCTCATTGACCTTCTGACCAGCGGTGCCACGGGCAGTCGTCTTTACATCAATGATGGAGCCGGGCGATTCCGAGACGTCTCAGAAGAAACCCTCGTCCGCTATACACGAGACGGCACTGGGGCTCTTTTTCTCGACTACGATAACGACGGGGACCAGGACATCTTCCTAGCGGCGGTGGGGAATCAAATCCTTCTTCAAAACCAATATCGGCCCGACGGTGACCTTCGATTCATCGACGTCTCCGGTCCTGCCGGTGTCGAGCACCCGGCTGTCGGCTTCAGCGCGGTCGCAGCCGACGTCAATCGAGACGGCTGGACGGATATCTACGTCGCTTCCTACAACAGGTACGGACTGGTGATGCCCAACGCATGGGGCAAGGCGACGAACGGGACCCCCAACTTGCTGTTCATCAACCAAGGAGACGGGAGCTTCCGCGAAGAGTCGCGTCATTGGGGAGTGGACGACGGACGCTGGAGCTATGCGGCGGCGTTCGCCGACGTCGACGGCGACGGATTTCAGGATCTCTACGTGGCCAACGACTTTGGAGAAAACGCGCTCTTCATCAACCACGGCGATCGCTTTCGAGACGAGGCGCTCGAACGAGGTGTCATCGATCCGGGAAACGGCATGGGGGTTTCCTACGGTGACTACGATAACGACGGAGACCTGGATATTCATGTGACCAACATGTCATCGACGGCGGGGAATCGGATCTTGGCTCGCTTGATACCGGAAACCTCACCCGACACCACCGTCTTGAAGAAAATCGCTGCCGGCAACTCCATCTTCGAGAACTTGGGCGATGGAACTTTTCGCAACGTGGCCCAGGAGGCCGGCGGTTTTTCCGCAGGATGGGCTTTTGGCGGTGGATTCTTCGATTTCGATAACGACGGATGGGAAGACGAATTCTCGGTTAACGGCTTCGTGTCCGGCAAGACCATGAAGGACACGTGAAGTCTCTTCTGGCGCCACGTCGTGGCGTCGGCGGCCGTCATGGAACAGGCTGGAAACTCGGACTATCAAAACCGCCATATGTCCGAGATATTCGAAAAGGGGATGTCCTTCAGCGGATTCGAGCGCAACGGTCTCTACATGAACAGAGGCGACGGCACCTACTTGGAAATTTCGGGCGCTTCCGGACTCGATTCGATCACCGACGGTCGAGGCTGTTCGTTTGCGGACTTCGACAACGACGGAGACTCCGATGTCGTTATCACACCGGTGCAGGAAGTGGCTCGGCTCCTGTTCGAGAACAACGTCGGTCAAGACAACGGCTTCATTCGGGTAAGCCTCACCGGGACTCGTTCGGGCCGAGACGCTTTTGGCACGGTGGTCCGACTGAAATCGCACCTGGGGACCCAAACCAAAATCAAGCTCGGTGGTAGCGGATTCTTATCAGCAAGCGATCCGAGAGTACTTTTCGGCTTGAGTTCGAGCGATGCCTGGCAATCCACTTACGAGCTCGAAGTCACTTGGCCTTCCGGGCTCGAGGAGACCATCTCCGGAGCCCGACCCGGCGAAAGCATTCATTTGACCGAAGGCCAAGGCACAGCAGAACGGGTCACTGAAAGGCGAGTCACCCTGCCGGAGCCCGAGGCGACTTCGGATCGCATTTTCCGCACTCTTGCATTCGAACCCGGCGACAAGATGCCGGCTCTCGCGCTCACGCCGCTCGGCTCGAAATCGATAGAAGCCACACCATTGATCCTCGAGCCAGGCCGGAAGACGCTCATCAATTTTTGGGCGACTTGGTGCGCTCCCTGTGCGGTGGAAATACCAGAGCTCGCCCGGCTGAGTGGCCCACTCTCCGAATCCGGCGTGGATTTGGTTGGCATCAGTCTCGATTTCGGCCAAGAGGAGAAGGTGCGGTCGTATCTGGACGAGCGTTCCGTCACCTACGCCAACTACATCTTGCCCGAAAAAGACCTGGCGCGGATTTTCTCGACGGGGCAGGTTACCGTTCCTCTCACTCTTCTATTGGATGAACAACGGCAACTTGTTCGCGCCTTTTCGGGTTGGTCGGCAGAGACTCGGGCGGATATCGAAGCTTTGCTGGCGAACCATTGAACGGACGCTTTCAGTGGTAAGCTAAGGTCGCATGCTCATTGCACCAGGCACGCGGTTGGGTCCGTACGAAATTCTCGCGCCCATTGGGGCCGGTGGCATGGGAGAAGTTTATCGAGGCCGGGACACCCGATTGGGGCGGCAGGTGGCCATCAAAGTCCTGCCCGAGCGTTTTTCTCGAGACAAAAACGCGCTAGCCCGGTTCGAGCTCGAGGTCAAAGCTGTGGCCGCCCTCGTTCACCCCAACATTCTGGCCATTTACGATATTGGTGTCGAAGAGGAAACCTCGTTCGCTGTCACCGAGCTTCTGGAAGGAGAAACACTTCGCGAGAGACTGGATTCCGCCACACTCTCCGTTAGAAAGGCTATTGAAATCGCGCTCCCCATCGCCCGTGGACTCGCGGCCGCCCACGACAAGGGGATCGTCCACAGGGACCTCAAGCCGGAGAATGTCTTCATCACGACAGACGGCCGCGTCAAAATACTCGACTTCGGTCTCGCGAAGCTGGGACGTCCGGAGGAGGAGAAGGAAGGGGTGGCCGAGACGCCAACGGTTTCCCGCCATACGATGCCCGGCTCCATTATGGGTACGGTCGGCTACATGTCACCGGAACAGGCACGGGGACAAGACGCCGACCACCGTTCGGACCTCTTCTCTTTCGGCGCCACGCTCTACGAGATGATCTCGGGAGGCCGTGCTTTCAAGGGCGATTCAGCGATGGATGTCATTAGCGCTATCCTTCGTGAACATCCTCCGGATCTTTCGACATCCGGCAAATCCGTTCCACCTGTCCTCGAGCGGATCATTGGACGATGTTTAGAGAAATCGCCGACGGAGCGCTTTCAATCGGCCCGGGACCTGGCGTTCGCGCTCGAAGCGATCTCCGACGTGAGCCCCGACACGTCCTCGAATCGAGCTTCCCAGGACCTCGGGGGCTCTGACACATCACCAGATCCACCATCCATTGCCGTCTTGCCGTTCGCCGACATGAGTCCGGCAAAGGACCAAGACTACTTTTGTGAGGGTATGGCGGAAGAAATCATCAACGCGCTGACGAAGATCGAGGGCCTCCAAGTCGCATCTCGGAGCTCCGCTCTTCGGTTCAAAGGATTGGCTCAGGATATTCGTCGCATCGGGGAGACCTTGAACGTCAAGACCGTGCTGGAGGGCAGCGTTCGAACCGCCGGCAAACGTCTCCGGGTCACGACCCAGTTGGTCAATGTCAAGGACGGCTACCACCTCTGGTCTGAGCGTTACGATCGCCAGATGGAGGACGTCTTCGACATCCAAGACGAAATCTCGGAAAGCATCGTCAACGCTTTACGTGTCAAGTTAGTAGGCCGCAAAGAACCCGCTCGGGGCCGACACACGTCGAACCTCGAGGCCTACCACCTGTACTTGAAAGGCCAACACAACTGGTATCGGCGAGCGAGCGACTCCCTCCAAAAGGCGGCTCAATTTTTCGAAGAAGCGGCTGAAAAAGATCCCTCATACGTCTTGGCCCACACAGGACTAACGAACGCTTATAGCAGCCTTGGCTACTACGGGCTACACCACGATATCGCTTATCCAAAAGCAAAAGCAGCTATTGAGCGAGCCCGATCCATCAACGACAACCTTGCCGAGGTGCAGGCAGCCTTGGGTTTGATGCAGCTTTGGCTCGAATTGGACTGGGAGGGCTCCGAGCAGAGCTTCAAGAAAGCCATCTCGATCGACCCAGAGTACGTTCTCGTTCATTGCTGGTACAGCTTCTTGCTCAACGGTATGGGTAGGAACGAGGAGGCGCTCCGCATGGCCGAGCGCGCACGAGATCTCGATCCGCTTTCGCCCTATACGAATAGTTCCTTAGGCTTCAGCCTCTTCCGGCAAGGTCGGCACGAAGACGCCATCCGCGCCACCCAAAAGGCCCTCGAGATGGAGCCTGATTTCCTTTATACCCACTGGGTTCTGGGCGGTGCTTACACCCTCAACGCTCAGCATGACGAGGCCATCTCTGTACTCGAGAGAGGAGCGACTCTCTCGGAGCGCGCATCCTACTATTTGAGCTGGCTGGCTTGGTGCTATGGGGTTGCCGGCCGTCGAGACCGAGCCCTGGACATCATTGAAGAGCTCGACGAGCGATCTCGGACGGAGCATGTTGCTGCCTGTTTCTTTGCGTGGGCATATGCCGGCTTGAACGATGCCGTTCAAACGATGGACTGGTTGGACAAAGCCGTTATCGATCAAGATGCCCAACTGAGCATTTTGGGAGGACTTCCCATTTTCGATAACCTGAGCTCAGACCCAAGATTCCAACGACTCTTGGAGCGATTGAAACTCCCCGGCTCGAAGTGATGACCCTTGCTCCCGGCACCAAACTGGGCTCCTACGAAATCATCGGCGTCATCGGAGCCGGCGGCATGGGAGAGGTCTACCGCGCCCGAGATACGAACCTCGATCGGGACGTTGCCATCAAAGTATTGCCCGAGCACATGGCCCGTGATCCGGAGACACTGAGGCGATTCAAACGGGAGGCGAAAGCCGTCGCCACACTGTCTCATCCGAATATCCTTGCCATTCATGAATTCGGTGAGCACCAGGGCATCGCCTACACAGTGACGGAACTGCTGGTGGGACGAACGCTTCGTGAAATGCTCCAGTCCGGCCCTATCGCGTTGAAACAGGCCGTGTCGCTTGCCCTTCAAATGGTCCACGGTTTGGCGGCGGCCCACGAGAAGGGCGTGGTCCACAGGGATCTCAAACCGGAGAATCTCTTCATTACGCGAGAGGATCGGCTCAAGATCTTGGACTTCGGTCTCGCCAAAGTCGATGTCCCCGCCGGCGCTGCGACGGACAGCGGAGAGTCAATGACTTTCTCTCGTTTTACGGCTCCCGGCACCGTCTTGGGTACGGTGGGATACATGTCACCGGAACAAGCCCGAGGGCTCGAAACGGATCACCGGACCGACATTTTTTCATTCGGAGTCATACTCTACGAGATGCTCGGTGGCGAGCGTGCCTTCAAGGGTGACTATGCCATGGAGATCACAAGCAGCATCTTGAAGGATGACCCGCCCGAGCTTCCGAGGCATGTCCCGGTTCCTCTCAAGCAAATCGTCACCCGCTGTCTAGCCAAAGACCGCCCCGGCCGCTTTCAGTCGGTACGTGACATTGCTTTCGCCGTCGAGACGGCCTCCAACATCCAAGAGGGCTCCAGCGCGACAACGACTCAAACAGAATCGGAAGAAACGCCCTCGATTGCCGTCATCCCCTTCAACGACATGAGTCCTCAGAAGGATCAAGACTATTTTTGTGAAGGAATGGCGGAGGAGATCATCAACGCTCTGTCGAGAGTGGAAGGGCTCCGCGTGGCGTCTCGCACTTCGGCTTTCCAATTCAACGAAAAGTCCCAAGACATCCGGCGGATGGGTGAAGCACTCAACGTGAAGGCCATTCTCGAAGGAGGGGTTCGAACGGCGGGAAGCCGAATCCGGGTCACCACACAGCTTGTCAATGTTGAAGACGGCTACCACATCTGGTCGGAAAGGTACGACGGCGAATTGGAAGACGTTTTTGCGATCCAAGACGAGATCGCCGCGAACATCGTGGCCGCTCTCGAGCTCAAGCTCGTGGGTCCAAGATCGGCCGACCAACCCAAGCGCCACTCCGATAATCTCGAAGCCTATCAGCTGTTCCTTAAAGGACGCCACAACTGGCATCGACGGCACAAGGATTCTCTTATAAAGGCCGCCGGGTTCTTTGAACAAGCCACCGAAGTAGACCCGAACTATGCGCTCGCTTACGCGGGTCTCGCCGACACCTACGGCAGCCTTGCTTTCTACGGCTACCCCCCTCTTGAGGGATCCCAGCAGGCAATAACGGCTGCAGAGAGAGCTCTCGCACTCGACGGCAATCTTGCAGAGGCCAGCGCTGCAAGAGGTCTCATTCGGTTTCATTACCACCGCGACTGGGTCGGCGCAGAGAAAGACTACAAGCGAGCTCTCGAGCTCGACCCGGCCTACGTCCTGGCCTACTGCTGGTACAGCTTCCTTCTCTCGAACACGGGCCGACTCGAAGAAGGCATCGACATGGCCAAGCAAGCTCAGGATCTCGATCCCCTTTCACCCTACGTCAATACCGTCTACGGAAGTGCTTATCTATGGGCCGGCCTCACTGAGAAAGCACTTCCGGAGTTCACCAAGGCTCTCGACATGGACGATAACTTCGCCCTGACGCTCTATTTTCTCGGTGGTGCCCACTCGCGAGCCAGGAGGCATGAAGAAGCCATCCGATCTTTGGAAAAAGCCGCCACGCTCACTGGACGAGCTTCTTTCAGCTTGGGGTGGCTTGGATGGATCTTCGCATCGGCTGGTAGAGAAGATGAAGCCCGCTCGCTCTTGTCCGAGCTCCACGAACGAGCTCAGAAGGAGTACGTCGCACCCTCTTTCCTCGCCTGGATCTATGGCGGGCTCAGGCACAAGGAGAAGGCCCTCGAACAAATTGAGAAGAGCTATGAGACGGGTGACCCGCTCCTGTCGTGGCTCGTCCTCCCCCCCTACGACCAACTTCGATTGGAGGCTCGATTCAAAGACATCCGACGTCAGTTGAATCTCGGCGCCTGGATGCAGGCGAACCCATCGAGCCCGGGCGCGCTTTGATATCACGTGAACGTTCCGAATCCTAACCCTTCCGCTTTGAAAGCTATCTCATTCGCTAGCATTGCCCCCCCCATCTCCCCTACTCTTCGCAAGGAAAATCACCGATTGTCGTAAGTCACACGCCGACGGCGCTTTAGCTCAGCATCCAGTTAGAGCCTCCGGGAGCGCTTCCTGGCATACCCGTTGCTGTTTCTTTCTTCAAAGAACGGCCATTGAAATCGCTCCAGTCAACAGATTCCAGCCGTTCGAAGGAGGTAACCATGTGGCGGTCTTTGGTGGGACTAACTATCGTTCTCTCCCTTCCGATACCTTCATCTGCACAAGGCACCGACGAGTCTTTTCTTCGGGACATGCTACGTTCAATTCCATTGGAGTCCAGAATCGAGGCTCGTTTGCTAAACGGAGAAAAGGTGCAAGGCCTCTTGGTAGAGGTCAGTGATGATGACCTGGCGATAGCCCTCAGCGGGGAGACGCACGTTCGCCCAACAGGTCGAACTGTCGAGCGCATTCCCCTCGAGAACGTGGAGAGCATCGTCAATTTGGACCAACTAGCCGACGCGACAATACTCTCCACGGACTGGCGTCTTTCACAGGATGCCATATTCTCCACGGGCAGACCCGAATCTGGGGCATCCCACTCCAACGTGAAGGCTTCTGGTGGGTCCAGACGTAACAAAGGTCGACAGTACTACCTTTTCGCCGGTCCTGGCACATTCGGCGCCGAGTCGGGAACCTACACGGTCGGTGGGGGCGGCGAGTGGTTCCTGAGCCGTGATTCTGAAGGCGCGACAAAAGGACTAGCACTCGGCGTCGAAGGCTCCATCCTGGGTTACCCCGAGTGCGGGGTCTGCGGCGGGTACGTAATAGGTTCCGTTAACGCCGCTTACCATGTCGGTACGGGCAAGTGGGTTCCCTTCGTGACGGGAGGCGTCGGGGGAGCCGGGAGTACCGAAGGTGGTGGTGTGGGTATCGCGAACGTCGGGGCCGGTGTCACCTACTGGTTCGGACGTTACGGACTACGTCTCGAACTACGAGACAACGTGGACTTTGATTTCGAGGCCCACAATGTCTCTCTCCGCATCGGTTTCACGTTTTAGCCCGTGAGAAGTGAAGGCGCAGACACCGCGCCTTCACTTCTTCAGAACCGATACGAGACATTGAAGAAGAAGTTTCGGCCTGGCTCAGGCAATCTGACTCCTGAGCGAAAAGGGTCCCTCTGATAGGACAGATACTCGATATAGAACTTGTTGAACAGATTGTCTACGCCTCCACTCAACAGCAATCGATCGAGTCTCGCTCCCACCTTGAGATTGGCAATGGAATAACCGGGTGTTGGCTCCTCGCCGAGGTCGGTGTCGATGTTCTCCTGCCGGGCGGAGAAGACCCCCTCAACTGAACCGAACCACTTCCCTTGGTCGTATCGGAACTTGATGCGGGACCGAAGCGGTGGAATCTCGGCGACGTTAGCCGAGAACACGTTCTCCTCGGCGGAGGTTCCCTTCGTTGCGCGAACGTAAGAGAGGTCTCCTGACAAAAAGAGCTGATCGGTCAGGGGCCAAACCACATCCACTTCGCTACCTCGAAACGTGGCATCCAAATTTGTGTAGGAACGGGCCTCGTTGTTCATGACTCCCGGTACGCCGTGAACACGAGATTGATCGTGGACCGCGATGTAGTCTTCGACCCAGTTGACGTAGAAATTAGCGCCGACATAGAAACCCGTTCTTTCAAAACTCACGGTGCCATCGAGCCCGGTGTTTCGGGCCGGGGTGAGATTGGGGTTGCCTACCCAGTCGGCTCCCATACGCTTCAAAGCAAAGTAGCGCTCGCCGTGCTCGGGGACTCTCGCGGCGTGCCCCAGTCCAGCACCAACCTCTATGCCGCTATCCGCTTCATAGGTCATTCGGATTTTTCCAGATGGAAACGTGTCGGTGGCCGAAGTAGAACGGGTGTCTTTGTACGCGTAATACAGGTTGGTATTGGCTTTGCTCTCGTCGGCGAAGCTATTGGCTTGATCGAGACGTCCGCCGGCGCTCAGACTGACGCGGCGTGACAGCGCACTCGTAAACTCTGCAAAGATCCCTACGTTACGAATATCGACATCGGGAATCGAGTACTGCGGTATATACTGCATCCCCGCCATCTCGGTGGCTGCACCCCAGAACCGATTGAAGAACTCGAGGCCCACTATGACCTTGCGAACCTCCATTTCGAGCTTTCCGCCGTAGGTCTCGGTCTCCGCCATGGTTCCCATCGAATAGCCTCTCGCTCCCTTCGCGGAGGTTCGGTACTCATCCGTCATCCAGTGCTTGACCCGACTGTAATAGCTTTGAGCTGTCAGACGAGCGATAGTGTTGGAGAGTTCGGCGCCGTCGTAGCGCAAGTTGAACCTATCCGTGTCGTCATAAACCGCGTCCATCCGAAGATAGGGGTAATAAGTGGTATCTACATCCTGACGCGTGTAAGAGAACTGCAATTGATGTCCCAGACTCGGGACCCAACCAAGCCTAGCCCAGGCGGTTCCAATTTCGAAGGCCCTCTCATCCACCGCGCTCTCTTTGTAGTTGGTGATCTCGGTAAAACGGCGACCCATGCCGTCCTTGTAAGCCCTCGCGGCGCGGTAAGAGTACCCTCCGAGCACCGAAAAGGATGGATTGCCGTACGACAAGGTTGCCGAAGGATTGATATAAGAGAAAGAGCCCGCGGCCAGGTTCGCATTCACATGCCAACCCTCTTCCGGTTTGCGAGTGACGATGTTGATGGTGCCGCCAAGGCTTCCTTGGTTCTTCATATCAAAGGGACCCTTCCCCACATCGACGCGATCGACTTCGGAGAAATCGACGTGGAACGACGCTGGGTCCATCCGGTTGGGACAAGCGCCGTAGAGGCGTTGGCCATCGATGAGAACATTCAAATCACCCCTCTGCAATCCCCTCAAAACGACATCGTTGGCAATCCCTCCTTTACGGACTTTCCATACGCCGGCGGTATCCGCGAGGGCTTCACCGACATCCCGCGCTGGACTCTCCCGAATCGCCGCCGCTTCGAGACTGTCGGCGGGTACTTTTCCTATAACGGTGACGACTTCGTTGATGGTGAGGGCGACGTTCAGGACGAAGTCGACCACTTGCAGGCTATCGCCCAACAGATCGATGTCGGGCACGACCTTGGACTTGAATCCCGAAAGGGTGGCTGTAATCTCGTAAGTCCCTGATGGTAGGTTGGCGGCACGATACACGCCCCTATCGCCAGACACCACTGAAAAGGTCTGCCCCGTCCCCTGGCGCTTCAACTCGATCCGGGCACCGGGTAGACGGCTACCCCCAACGGCAAAGACGGAGCCGGATATCGTTCCCGTGGCCGCTCCGGCCGAAGAGGCAAAAGCAAAGCCAACAATGATACCGACAGCACCAGCGAAGCGTCGAAATGAGGCCATGGTCCAACCCCTTTTTGATCAGCCAACGGCATTACAAGACCTGCTTTCAAGGGCTTAATAACACATCTCAGACCCTAAATACATTATTGTCAATGTGGCGGCTCGAGAGCTCACCCTTCCGCCGATTCAGTCGGCCTCGTGCGGGGAAGCGGATGACTTCGCTTCAATAAGAAATAGCCGAAGGCCAGTCCGACGACGATGGCGGCCGTTCCAACCAAACTTACAGGATTCGCATGAGCGTGCACAAACTTTCGCCGCCTGGGGCCTGACCGCCTGATCCCAAGATGTGGGGAACCTTTTTGCTGCCTTCAGGCTCTAAACTAACGAGCGCGGGATCTCTCGAGCAACTTCATCGCGGAGAAACCACATCAAGCATCCCCACCAGAGCCATCACTAAGAGCTCGGAGAATCGCGCTCATATTATTAGGATAAGAGCAGATGAACGAGCACGACAAAGAACGCACACGGGAGAGGATCGGCCATGCCGCCATCATGTCGGCCATTGTTGGTCCATTGATGGCACAATTCGCGGTTGGCGCCTTGGCGCGACTTCAGAATTTTTTCTGCCCGCTCAACTTTCTACCCATCTATGCGGCCAGTTTCATCTTGCTCGCCCCGGGGTTCTATTTCGTTGGTCGGATGGGGGCAATTGTAGCCATACGACTGGAAGATCAAGGAACATCGCGGTGGAAGACGTGGCTGACCCTCGCTACAGGAGGCGGGCTCTTCGGATGGTTCTACTTCGAAGGCGTGGCTCTTCTCATAGCTTGGGCTTTCAAGGACTATGCTCCTTTGCTCACGCTACCCGGTTTGGGCGCGTCGATATCCGCCTCCGCAGCAATCGCCGCCAACTGGAGTATCCTCTTCGGTAAGAGAGAGGTTGAGGCACTCAGTTTGAGATAGGCTCGACTTCTCTACTTTGTCTCGCTACCCACGCCATAGGCGATGAGCTGGTTCCCATACAACGTCGGCACCAGGATGAGTTTGCTTTCCGGATCGTAGTCGAGATCGGCACAGTAAGTTTGAGACGCCGTGGTATCCACGAGCACCTGGGTCTCGCCTGAAGGTCGGACCTTGAGCACGCGCCCTTCGTACTGCGAAACGATGTAGTTTCCTTCCCCATCCGGCCGAACGCCGTCCACGAGCCCAGGCCCCAATTCGATCGTAGCCTCGATGGCTTTCGACTCCCGATGGATGAACAGAAGATTTCCTCCGGTCAGGTTGCCCACGACCAACGTATCATCCTCGACGAGTAGACCATTGGGATTCTCGAGAGGCCAACCCTCGAGCCACACTTCGCAGACCCCGTCATTCAACCGATAGATAACATGCTTTCGAGAATCCGAAACATAGACCACGCCGTCCGACCCGACCGCGCTGTCGTTGAGCATCCCGTCGGACGCGCAAGCGGTTCGTGAGACGACTGTTGCTGAATCTGTATCGATCACGGCAACGCCGTCTCTCTCCACGACGTACAGCCGATTCCCCTTTATGCTCAAGCCGGTCGGCCCGTTGAGCTCACCGACCCATTCAGCCTCGAGGAGGTCTCCACTCGCGGACACCTCGGAGAGAAAACCCTCTTTTGTGCCGGGCCGCGACGGATTGAAGTTCGACACATAGAGCACACCTCGCCTCGAGTCGAACGCAACGGACTCTGGCGCCTTGAAACCCTCGCTGATTTGCCATTTGGGCTCCACGCTTTCATGGAAATGCTCGGCGCTTCCGTTGACCGGCCCGACCTGACACATGAATCCCCAGCCTCCAAAGGTTTCCGTCACCATCAAAAGCAGATCATTAGTTCCTTTTTTCAAACGAGGGTAAACAGCATCATGAAGCCCAACGATCCCTTGGAACTGCTCGTCTCTTGCACGAAAAGCGCTGTTTCCTCGAAAGAGCAACTCCCCGTTGACGAAAAGGCTGACCTCATCGCTATAGCCGAACGAAAGCCGCTTGACCTCGTCACGATCCGATTCGGTGACGCCGCGGGCCAGCACGACCTCGGGCACCTGGGGCTTCTTTGGGACGTAGCGAGCGATGTCGACGAGCCCTCCCCGGTCGGCATCGACCTCTTGCCATTCCAGCTTATCCAGCTCTAGAGCTTCCGGAGCGCGGGCACGATCGATGTCCGAAACCGCGACGGGTTGGGATATCTGCCAAGACGTGATCATGTCCATGGCCGGAGCGAACTTTGGACTCGGACCGAAGTCACGATCGACGGTCGTGCGAATCTCGAAGTTGGCAAAATGGACCTGTCCACCGGCCGGGGCACGCAGGCCAACACCACCTTGACTGAGTCCATGCTTGAGGTCATTGACCACGAGGACTGGAGTGTCTTCATCTCCCAGATACACTCGCGCGCGAGATCCCAACACCTCGAGCCGGATATGAATCCATTCACCATAAGGAAAATCCGCGTCGGCAGTGAATCCCCGGCCGTTGTAGAGCTGCCAGCTACCCAGGCCGTTGGATACGGGAGTGTACTGAAGGGCATCAGGCATTTTGGGTTTGTGCGGCCGAATATAGAACTGCTCCATGTTCTTCTCATCCTGTATTCTGAAGGCGATACCGGGGAAGCATCGCCGGCCGTCAACGGCCACATCGACTTCGATGACGCCGTTCTCGAACTCGACATCCTTCAAGTCGGCTTGTCCCACAAGTGTTTTCTGACCCAGGAAATCCTCGACCCTGCCATTCGCGATGGCCCAACGCTCGGAGTCGAAGGGAACGACTTCAGCCCGGCTATCCATGGTGGCAGCTAGCACGGCCACGATTAGAGAAACGAATATGGTGCATCGCTCTAACGAAAAGTTCATTGATCAATTCTCCTTGGTCACGGACTTCATCATTAGTACCTACGGAAATACCGCAAAACCGTTGCCAAGAATGAACTACTCGCCACAAGAAACTAGTGAGATTGCATCTGTTGTCTAGGCGGTCTCAGAAAGAAGGGGACGTGTCCCCTTTAGATTTGACGGTGCTTCCAAGGTCTTTGCGGGGTCAGCGCCGTGTCTGAGTCTGAGGTGGGAAGCTTGCAAAGACGTCCTGAATGGCCTTTTGTGCCCTTTCGGCGTTTTTGGCGGGGTCTCCTAGGATGTCCGAAGCCACACCCCTCCAAGCCAACCTTTGAGTCTTTGCTACCCACAGGTCAATCACCAACGTACCCTTCGGATAGCTCTGCGCTGTGGTCGTTGACTTGCCCATGCCACCGCCCCATTGCCATCTCGGCCCGTAACTGTATCCCCAATGACTCGTATCGATAGTGAACTCCTGGGTCGAGGCGTGATAGGTCAGGTAGAGATCCGGATTCACCTCAATCCTCCGAAGGTACTTCTTGGCTAGTTCTCCTTCGATGCTGCGAACGATCAGCCCATGAAGTGCTTCGTTTGGCAGGTGGGAACCGTCGCGCCACGCATAGGTTGTGAAGTTCAAAAAGTCTATGCTGTCATCATGGTCGTTTTGCAGCTTCAGACCCAGACTCAAGGCAGGGATCAGTAGCAAACTCAGAACTAGGCCGGATCGAGTGATTCTCATAGCTCTCTTCTGCAGTAGCGTATCACAGAAATCCGTGGGTCTCCGTCAATCCCGGTCTATACTGGTGGCGAGCTTCGGCGGCTCTGGTACCCTGGTTCATAGTGGTGGCTGTCGAGCCCAATGCCTGCAATGTATGCGATAACCGCCAGTTAATAGGAGGTCAACGTATGAGCAAGACTCGGTGTTTGGTCGTACCCGTTCTTTCTGCGGGACTCATCTTGCTGACACCTTTTGTCGCACACGCCCAAAAGAGCGACTTCTCAGGGATTTGGGCGCTGAACATCAACAAAAGCGATGACATGGAGCAGAAGGTTCGCGACGGTGCGGGGTCGACTCGAGAGATCACCAAGCTCAATGTGCAGCAACTACTCACTCGACTCACCCACCTCGCTCGTGCAGCTCGAGAAATCGAAATCGAGCAGTCGGAATCCGACTTCAAGGTGTTCGACAGAGAAGACGACGTCCGCATCTACTACATTGATGGCAAGAAACATGTCCGCGAGACACCCTGGGGCGAGAAGCTCGAAACACTGACCAGCTGGTCAGGCGATGACCTCATCATGTCAACCGAAGGCAAGGACCTGGGCAAATTACGAGAAGTCTATACCTATGAAGACGAGACGCTCGTCTACGTCCTTCAGCTGGAGCTCAAGGGCTTCGCGAATATGGTCATCGTGAGAAATCTATATGACCGTATCCACGTGCGCTAGTTGGCACCCTTTCGCTCGAGCTCTTCATCAATCGCTTTCGCGAGCACGTCGTAAGGCACGGCCCCACCGGTGAGAGGGGCTCCATTGATAAAGAGTGCTGGAGTTCCAGTCACGCCAACGGCAGCTCCATCTTGCATGTCCTTTTCCACCTGCTCGGCGTATCGATTGGAGTCGAGACAAGTGTCGAAGGCCGTCCGGTCGATTCCGAGTCGGGACGCTTTTTCTTTGAGAGCCGGCACGCCGAGCGTGGACTGTTCTTGAAAAAGCAAATCGTGCATCTCCCAGAACTTCCCGTGCTCATGGGCACATAGTGCCGCTTCCGAAGCCTTTCGGGCATTGGGATGCATATCGAGAGGAAACTGTTTAAAAATGACCTGGACTCGGTCACCATAGTTGGATTCGAGTTGTTTCAAAGTCCCAACCATACGTCCACAGTAACCACACTCGAAGTCGGAGAACTCGACGAGGGTCACAGGAGCGTTAGCGGGTCCTTTGGTAGGAGCTTCTTTGGTATCGATATCCGCCCGCAGGGGTTCGAGAAGGTAAACCACATTGTTTTCTTCTTCGAGTTTGGTCGCAATACGATCCACTCCTTGATTCTGCCTTTGCTGTGCGAGGAACTGTTGAATTTGCGGCAAGACTTGTTCGACAGGACGACCGCCCATGCGCGCCTTGTTTTGCTCGTAGAACTGCATGGCTTCCTCGCGAGTGACCTGAGTTTGGGCCGACTCGGCCTTGAGCATCTCCTCGACCTCGACTCCTCGCTTGGCCGCCTCCGATTCGAACAGGCGCTCTCGGACCAGATTGCGGAGCGTACCATCAATCAACGCTTGCCTCTGAGTTCGATATTGGAACTCCATTGCGGATAAGCGATTACCGGCGGCCTCTTCGACCTCCGACATTCTGATGGGTTCTCCATCGATCGTAGCCACGACTGTAGAATCATCACTTCCCGTACTAGCCGGAGCTACTCCCTTGGAAGCATCAGTGGATGTATCCGTCGGAGAGCAACCTGCTCCACCAAGACACACGGCAACTAGAATCCAGGAGGATATTTTCGACTCGAGCGACATCAATCCAACTCCTTTCGAGAGTTTGTAACCGCAAACGATTCATTCATCATAGCCTAGCTTCAGATTTCGAGCCATTTGTTCCTCACGCTTTGACGAGGGACTGAGGGACCGCTATCATCGAGATACCGACACCAAAAGAAAATGAGACTCTTATACGTATTGGCATTGGTCGTTGTCACGGCGTCCCTCGCCTCGGCCCAGTCTCTCGCCGAGATCGCCAAAAAGGAGAAACGAAGAAGAGATAAGATACCGGCCGGCCGGGTCTACGGCGAACACGATCTGCGAACCTCCGGCACTACCGACGTGCCCTTGGAGGCGGAAGAAACCCAAGAGAATGAGATACCAAGAGACAAAATCGACGATTGGGTACACAGACAAGAGGATCGCGACCGAAAACGTGAGGAAGAGTGGGATAGGACGTTTCCGGCCTTCAAGTCCCGTTTTGCCTCGGTCCTAGCCGTAAGGGATGAATACGCCGACTTGTACTTCAATGGACTGCCCATTGGCGCCGACAACAAGAGGATATCCTGTGCACGCATCCTCGCACGGTGGTCCGTCCCCGGCTGGACGCAACACGCCATCGCCTGCGAATCACTGGAAGAAAAGATCAAAGCTCAGGAAGCGATTCTGAAGGAAATCGAAGAGGAATGTCTCGAGGCCGCGCGCCGTCTCGGCATCCCTCCTGGCAAAGCGCGATTGTATTGAGCGTCAACATTCCAAGCTTTGCGACACCAAGAAGAATTTAGGAAATCAAGAATTCATGAATTTGGCCACACAGAATAATTCCGGATCAATCGGCCGGCGATGCCGGCCCACAAAGCCATTCTTGAGTACTTGAGTACTTGAGTACTTGAATTCTTACTTCAGCTGCCCTGCAATTGACCGGCCACCGCTTGCTCCGCTCTTCTGATCGCTTCTTCATCCCCTAAGTAATAATGTCGAACAGGGGTCAAATCGTCACTCAGTTCGTAAACCAACGGAGTACCTGTGGGAATGTTGAGTCCCGCAATCTCCTCGTCGGAGATATTGTCCAGCACCTTGACGAGAGCACGTAGGCTGTTCCCATGAGCGGCAATAACGACCCGCTTTCCGTCTTGAATCATAGGCACAATCGTCTCGTTCCAATAGGGTAAGAACCGTCCCACCACGTCTTTGAGGCATTCTGTCAGAGGCAGGTCCTTTTTGCTGATGTTGGCATACCGCGGATCGTTGCCGGGATAATATTTGCTGTCTGTCGTCAACTCCGGAGGCGGCACATCATAGCTCCTACGCCAAATCTGCGTCTGCTCCATACCGTACTTCTCAGCGGTCTCCGCCTTATTGAGACCGGTAAGCGCGCCATAGTGTCGTTCGTTCAGATGCCAGTTGCGATAGACCGGGATCCACATGAGATCCATCTCTTCGAGCACCAACCACAGCGTCTTGATGGCCCGTTTGAGAGTCGAGGTAAAAGCGACATCGAAGACATAGCCCTCTTTCTTGAGGATCTTTCCACCTTCGATCGCTTCCTTGATGCCCTTCTCGCTAAGCCCCACGTCGTTCCAACCCGTAAAGCGGTTTTCCTTGTTCCACTGGCTTTCACCATGACGAATCAACACCAGCTTCTTCATAAACCCATTTCCTCTCGAGACAGATCCAGGGAGCCTTGGAGGTGCGATCACCTCCAAGAGCCTCCTGATCTGAAATGCTTGGATTGCTTTGACTACTCCGGAACTAGGCCCGGTCCTGAGCCGCCATGAAGTGGATGAGATCTTTCACGCGGCACGAAAAACCCCACTCATTGTCGTACCAGGAGAAAACCTTGGCCAGGTTGCCCCCCACGACCTTGGTAAAACCCGAGTCCACAATAGAAGATGCAGGGTGCCCACGAAAATCAATCGATACCAAAGGCACGTCACAGACTTCGAGGATACCCTTCAAGGGGCCCGCAGCAGCAGCCCGGAACGCTTCGTTGATCGCGTCCTCCGTCGCGGATTTCGAAAGCTCCACCGTCAGATCGACGACCGATACATTCGGTGTCGGAACACGCATGGAGCAACCGTCGAGTTTGCCTTTGAGCTCCGGAATCACCAAACCAATGGCCGCCGCCGCTCCCGTTGAGGTCGGAATCATTGACAACGCCGCCGCGCGAGCGCGCCGCAAGTCTTTGTGGGGCAGGTCGAGAATCCTCTGATCATTGGTATAGGAGTGAATGGTCGTCATTTGTCCCTTGACGATCCCGTAAGTGTCGTTCAGCACCTTTGCGATAGGAGCCAGGCAGTTGGTCGTGCAAGAGGCGTTCGAGATGATGTGATGATTCTTGGGATCATATTTATCGTGATTGACGCCCATGACAATGGTGATGTCTTCCTGTTTGGCGGGCGCTGATATGATGACCTTGCTGGCTCCAGCCGTGATGTGCTTGCCGGCCGTCTCTTTCGTCCTAAACAAGCCGGTAGACTCGATGACATACTCCACGCCGAGATCTTTCCAGGGAAGATTGGCGGGATCGCGTTCCGACAGCACCTTGACTTTTCGGTCGGCCACGCGAATCGTGTCGCCGTCGACGCTCACATCCTCGTCAAGATTCCCAAGAACAGAATCGTACTTGAGAAGATGGCCCAGCGTCTTCGCGTCCGTAATATCGTTGACCGCAACGAAGTCGAGCTCCTCCTCGTGCAAAGCGGCTCTTAGAATGTTCCTACCGATCCGCCCAAAACCGTTAATCCCGATGCGGATTGCCATAAACTCCTCCTTTTATTAGTTGGTCGCTCGCCTCCCCGCCTACGCTTAACTTTTCGAATATCGAGCTTCGGCGGGTCCGCCGAAGCTTCACGCGAAGGCGGATTCGGCGATCACTGAATCCTCACATAGGTTACAAGTCTCGACGTTACCTTTACTCCTCACGGGATATTGTAAAAAACATCTTTTCCGCGATAAAGGGCTGCCGAGCCCAATTCACTCTCGATGCGTAGAAGCTGATTGTACTTCGCCGTCCGATCACTGCGTGAGAGAGAACCGGTTTTGATTTGCCCCGTGTTGCAAGCCACCACCACGTCGGCGATCGTCGTGTCTTCCGTCTCGCCGGAACGATGCGAAATGACGGCGGTATAACCGGCCCGTTTGGCCATTTCGATGGCATCCAAAGTCTCGGTGAGTGTTCCAATCTGATTGAGCTTGATGAGGATGGAGTTACATACGCCCTCTCGAATACCCCGCTCCAGAATCTTGGTGTTCGTCACGAAAAGGTCATCGCCGACGATCTGGACCCTGTCTTTGAACTCCGACGTCATCTTCTTCCAACCATCCCAGTCGTTCTGATCGAGTCCGTCCTCGACGGATAGAATGGGGAACTTGCCGATAAGCTCCACCATCCAGGCAATCATTTCATCCGAAGAGAGCTCTCTACCCTCACCGGCCAGAACATACTTTCCTTCCTTATAGAACTCGCTGGCCGCCACGTCGAGCCCGAGAGCCACGTCGTCACCCGGTTTGTATCCCGCGCGCTCGATGGCCTTGAGGAGCACTTCGAGCGCCTCCTCGTTCGATTTCAAATCAGGGGCAAATCCGCCCTCGTCTCCGACAGCGGTGTGGTATCCGCGGTCACCGAGCTCGCTTTTGAGGCGGTGAAAAACCTCGGCCCCCATGCGAAGAGCCTCGGCGAAGCTTCCGGCACCCACCGGAAGAATCATGAATTCTTGGATGTCGACGTTGTTGTCGGCGTGCTCCCCGCCGTTCAAGACGTTCATCATAGGAACGGGAAGCTCTCTGGCATTGGCCCCACCGATATAGTTGTACAAGGGCATATCATGATGAACCGCCGCAGCCTTGGCCACGGCCAAGGAAGCACCCAAGATGGCGTTGGCCCCGAGCCGCGATTTGTTCTCAGTCCCATCGAGCTTGATGAGGGTATCGTCCACTCGCGCCTGAGGTGCTGCATCGGCACCGATGAGAGCCTGGGCGATTTCCTCGTTGACGTTCTCGACGGCTTTTCTGACTCCCTTTCCAAGGTAGCGTTCTTTGTCACCGTCTCTCAGCTCGACAGCTTCTCGCTCTCCGGTCGATGCACCTGACGGCACTGCCGCTCGCCCTGTTGCTCCGCTTTCGAGGGTCACCTCGACCTCGACGGTGGGATTGCCCCGGCTATCAAGAATCTCTCGAGCCACCACGTCGGCAATGGTCGCGAAGCTCTCATACGGCATGATCGTGCTCCTTTCTCTTTATGGCTATGCAAACCTCAAATCCAGCGAGAAGTTTACGGGCCTGCCGAGCCGCACGAAACGCGCTCTCGCGGGTTTCAGACGTGGACAGCCCGTGACGAAGTAAAGCGTCCGAAATGCTCTTTCTCACTGGCAGGGCCCTGATTTCTCTCCGAACCGCGCATTCTACTACAGAAAATTGGCGGACGCTTCTTTACTTTCGTGTTACAGTCGACCCCTCTAAAACCATGCTAAGAGGAAGTGTAGTCGGTTGACCCGGCCACTCATTTGGTGTCAAATGGCGCTCTACGCACAGCAATAGAGACATCCGGGACCGCCGTTTTGGCACTCCCTCGGATTCTTTGAGGTTTCGAGCCGTTACGTTTTTGCGGCAAGCTTTATTGCGCGTCTGAAAGGATAGAAGGATGAGAAACACGAAGGTTTACCATAGAATCTCTCTCGTCATGATTTTTTTGTTTGCGACCGTTTTCGCGGTCGGTGCCAACGCCCAAGAGGGCCACAAGCAAACCGAAAGACTCGTCAAACGAGCCGGGGAAACACTAAAGGAGATCGTGGGCACCAGGCAGCAACTCGAGAAGACCCTAACCCAGTACAACTCCATCATCGAAGGTAAGACGGACGACGCCAACAAGACTTACAAGGATCTCGTCAAATCCGTCGAACAGTGCGAGAAAAAAAGAGGCGACGTTCGAACGAAGACCGATGAGATGGAACAAGAGGCCCATATCTTTTTTCAGGAATGGACCACAAGCCTGGGTGAGATAGCCAACGAGGACCTGAAAAAAAGGAGCCAGGACCGCTTGAACGATACCCGTGTCCGTTACGGTGACGTCCTCAGATTGGGGCGACAAGCCGGAGGCGAGTTCGACTCCTTCATCGGCGAGCTACGCGACCAAATCACCTACCTCGGCTTCGACCTCAACCCATCCGCGGTGGCAAGTCTCAAAGGAGATGCCGCCAAGCTCAACCAACACGGCGATGTACTGTTCGGCAAAATCGACGGTGTCTCCAAGATGATCACCGACTACATCCAGTCGATCCAGCCTAAGTAGCCCTGAGGCAGCGCGGCCCAGGTGTGGGCCGCGCTCCGTTTCATTCTCCCTTACGAAGACCACTGAAAAAGAGCCGATGAAGAAAATAAAGGCCTCCAGAGCGCCCAAAAAGAAGACGACATCGACCAAGAAGCGACGTTCGAAAGTCACGAAGAATGCCACCTCTTTCCGAAATACACCGCAGCTCCGCTTAGGGCAGATGGACAAAGACCTCATCGAGCGTTACGAGTGCGGGCCCGTCAAGTTCTCTGGAGAAGATGATGCCCTCTTTGAAGAGCACTTGATTTTCGATCATGTGATCGAGCCCTCCGAGGCCCAGCCGCGGGACCAATTCGAGGCTCTGGCATGCTCCTTGCGTGACGTCGTGGCGCAACGATGGATGAAGACTAGGCGCACGCAACGCCAGAAGAACCCCAAGCGAGTCTACTACCTCTCGATGGAGTTTCTCATCGGCCAATCCTTGACCAACAACGTCACCAACATGAAGGTGGAGCCCCTGGCACGGGAAGCGATGAAACGAAGGGGGCTCGACTGGTTGCACCTTGCCGAGCAGGAGCCCGATGCCGGTCTCGGCAACGGAGGACTCGGCCGCCTCGCGGCTTGTTTCATCGACTCCCTGGCCACTCTCGAAATCCCTGCTATCGGCTACGGCTTGCGCTACGAGCATGGCATCTTTCGTCAAAGCCTCGCGAACGGTCACCAAGTGGAACGTCCCGACAATTGGCTTCGGTACCCCGACCCATGGGAAGTTGAGCGATCGAACGAACCGGCACTGGTACGTTTCGAAAGCGGCATCACCATGCAGGGCGGTGAGCTCATCGGCTCACCGGGTCAGCCCACGATTCTCCTCGGCATACCCTACGACCGTCCGGTGATCGGCTATGGAGGGAAAACCGTCAATACGCTTCGGCTCTGGGGCGCTGCTGCTCCGGAGGAGTTCGACTTCGGGGAGTTCAGTAGCGGCGACTGGTTTGGGGCGGTACACGATCAAGTCATTGCCGAAGCACTGACGCGCGTTCTTTATCCCGACGACTCCACCAGCACCAACAAAGCCCTCCGTTTCATGCAAGAGTACTTTCTCGTTGCTTGCTCGCTCGCCGACATCCTCGCCAGGTTCCTTCGTGACAATGACGACTGGCACACTTTGCCCGACAAGGTCGCTATTCAGCTCAACGACACGCACCCCGCCATGGCCGTGGCCGAGCTCATGCGTATCCTCGTCGACCGGACGAGGCTCTCTTGGGACGAAGCGTGGGACATCACAACAAGGACTCTCGCCTACACCAACCACACACTTCTTCCAGAAGCTCTTGAGAAATGGCCGGTGCATGTCTTCGAAGCCGCACTTCCACGTCACCTCGAGATCATCTACGAGATCAATCGCCGCTTCTTGAAGGACGTGAAGAAGCGATTTCCAAACGACCCGGCACGGCTGCAACGCATGAGTCTCATTGAAGAGGGCTCCGTCAAAAAGATCAGGATGGCACACTTGGCTGTTGCGGGCTCGCACTCTACGAACGGAGTCGCGGAGATCCACTCTAGGTTGGTCCGCACGCGTCTTCTCTCAGATTTCGCCGAGATGTTTCCGGAGCGCTTCAACAACAAGACCAACGGAGTGACACCGCGTCGGTGGATTCTCCTCGCCAACCCAGGTTTGTCCGACCTCATCACAAACTCGATCGGGGATGGCTGGATCACGGACTTGAGTGAGCTTCGTCGTCTTCTTCCTCTGGCCGACGACTCCGGCTTTCGCCAGCGATTCCTCAAAGCCAAGCGGGAAGCCAAAGTGCGCTTCTCTAAATGGCTCAAGGGCAGCTCGGGGCAAATCGTCGATCCGGAATCGATATTCGACAGCCAAATCAAACGGATTCACGAATACAAACGCCAGCTACTGAATCTTCTCCACATCATCATGCTCTACAACCGGATGCGAGAGAATCCCAACCTGGACATGCCGCCCCGCACGTTCTTCTTTGCCGGGAAGGCGGCGCCTGCTTACCATCTAGCCAAGCTCATCATCAAGCTTTGCAACAACATCGCGGCGGCCGTCGAAGCCGATCCCTCGACCCGCGATCGCATCAAGGTGGTGTTCTTGCCCGATTACTGCGTCACTTTGGCTCAGAGACTCATTCCCGCAACGGATGTCTCCGAGCAAATCTCAACGGCCGGTTTTGAAGCCAGCGGCACCGGGAACATGAAGTTCATGATGAACGGAGCGCTCACGATCGGTACCAGGGACGGCGCCACGATCGAAATGGCTGAAGAGGCCGGCGAGGAGAACTTCTTCCTCTTTGGCTTGACGGCGGAAGAAGTCGCGAGCACCCGAGACTGGTACAACCCCTTTTGGCACGTGGAGAACGAACCCGAGATTCGCGCTGCTCTCGACCTCATTTTCTCCGACCATTTCAGTCCAAATGAGAAAGGCATTTTCAATCCCATCCGTGAAGTGCTGCTCAACTTCGGAGACCACTACATGCATCTTGCGGATCTGACATCGTATGCTCGGACCCAAGAAGAGGTGGGAAAGCTCTACGTCGACCGCCAGGCTTGGGCTCGCAAGGCGGTCATCAACATCGCCTGCTCGGGCAAATTCTCGAGCGATCGAACGATCCGGGAGTACGCCGACGACATTTGGGGAGTCAAACCGTGTCCTGTCGAGTAGTCCCGCTTCACTGGGGATGGATGAATCAATGAGACTACCGAAAGGCGTTTCTTATCTCGTTGTCTTCGTCCTTGCCGCCGTCGCCACCTACGCACTTTTCTGGCCTGTACCCATCGACCCCAAGGCATGGACTCCGCCCGAGGCACCACCCTTGACGGGCGTTTACGAACCGAACACCGCGTTATCCGCGGTAGAGAGGATGGGCTCAGGCGTCGATTTCGGACCGGAAGATACCGCTTTTGATCCCGAGGGCCGCATCTACGCAGGCATGGAGCACGGGCGGATCGTACGCTTCGAGCCCGACGGCAGCCGCTACGAAGGGTTCGCCGAAACGGGAGGTCGCCCGTTGGGATTGGATTTCGCTCCAACCGGCAACCTCATCGTTGCCGACGCCGAAAAAGGACTACTTTCCATATCTCCGGACTCACAAGTGACGGCCCTGGCAACAGAGGCGGAAGGGCTGCGATTTGGATTCACGAATGATGTCGAAGTTGCAGAGGATGGAGCGATCTACTTCAGTGATGCGTCGTGGAAATATCCCGTCGGCCAATACATGGCGGACGCCCTCGAGCACGGCACACATGGTCGATTGCTAGTTCATGACCCGATACTTCACGAGACCCATGTGCTGCTGGAAGGATTGTCCTACGCCAACGGTGTCACCGTGAGCCCGGATCAGTCCTTTGTCCTCGTCTGTGAGACCTGGAAGTACCGTGTTCGCCGCTATTGGATATCGGGTCAAAACAAAGGCGCGACGGACATCTTTGTCGACAATCTCCCCGGTTTTCCCGACAACATCGCGTCGAACGGCAAAGGCACCTTTTGGCTGGCGATATTCGCACCTCGAAACCGCTGGGTCGATACCCTCCTCCCTCGTCCGTTCTTGAGAAAAGTCATGATGCGTCTGCATTTGCTCAACGTAGAGCCACCACCTTACGGCTGGGTACTTGGCCTCGACGCCAACGGTAATGTCACACACAATTTTCAAGATCCGACGGGCACTCACTACGCACCGGTCACGAGCGCCGAAGAGTCGAACGGTGTCCTCTATTTGGGAAGCCTGGCTCAGGATTCCATCGGCCGACTCGCGCTGCGTTGACGATTGATGTGGCTTGTCGACCCACAACCCGTTGTCGGGTACAATCATCAAGATCAACGGTTCCAATACCCGACAATTCCGACAATGACCATTTTGTGGCGAGAGCCCACCCGTGAACGCACATGAGAACAGAGAGTCAGGAATTCACTTCGCGTTCATTTGCGGCTTCTCCTCAGATGCTGTGAAAGAAGAGTATCGGCATGACGAAATCACTTCAAATCGAATGCCCGAATTGCAGCAGCTCCCAATGGATCGCCGAAGACAAAGTCCCCGCTGACGGCGTTTGGGGAAGGTGCTCTGTCTGTCGCGACAGAATCTTCATCAGTCGGGACAACTTACCACCACCCACGGAATCCGTCGCACCCACGTCTCCCGAGGTGGCAGAGTCCACTTCACCTTTACCTCCGCCCCCACAACAGCCGGTCGCAGAGCCCGTTGGGCAGGCTTATTCTCCACCCGAGATGCCGCCGGCGGGAGCGGAGCTACCTCCGAGAGTTTTTGTAAAAACACCTGATGGTCAAAGTGTCCAATTGTCGCTGAGGGATCTCCGGGAGGGCATTCGCTCTCAACAGATCTTGCCATGGGATCTACTGTCGGTGGATGGTCGAGATTTCGAGGCCGCTCAAAAGCAGGAAGCCATCGCCGAGCTTTTTCTAGGACTCTCCACCGAGCCGTCGAAACGTTGCTGGAAGCATCCCGACGAGTTTCCTTCCAAGGTCTGCGCCCGCTGCCAACGCTGCTTTTGCAGCGAGTGCATTCCTCCTGCCGAGAAAAGTCAAGTGTCGCTCTTCCTATGTCTCGCGTGCGGCGGAGTCCTTCACGAAGCCGACCCGAGCCTGAGGGAGAAACCCTATTGGAGGAGACTCGATGAAGTCCTACGGTATCCCATCGACCAGCCGGCGTTGTACCTTACAGTAGGCTTGGGTGTCGTGCTGTGGCTTGCGGGTCTATCCGTTGTCACAACACCTCTATCCTTGTTGAGCGTCGTTGCCACAGTTTATGTACTGCAGCACTCCGCCAAGGGTCATCGAAAACTGACGTTCGGTTCGAATGAAATCAGCGTCCCGGATCTCATCGAGAGAAGTTTGATGGCACTTCTGGTGACGGCTGCCGTTGCGGTCCCGTTCATTCTCGTCAACGCTTTTCTCCCGTTTGGATTGGCCGCGGTCCTATCGTTTGTTCTCGGGCTCGCTGCTTACACTTACTATCCCATGGCTCTCGGGACGGCCGTTATCTCGGATAAACCTTTCAAGGCCTTCGATCCGGCCTCTTTCATCCGTCAGGTCTTCGCCATGGGAGAAAGCCATTTGAACCTGCTCATCGGCTTGATCGTCGTGAGTGTCCTGATTTTCGCCACACAGTTCGTCCTCAGGCTCATTCCCCGGTGTGGGACACTTCCTTGCCAGCATCGTTGTCGGCTTACGGCACGGTCCTGGGAGCGCACATGATTGGCTGGACGTTCTATGTCAACCTCGGCAGACTGGGTTGGCGAAAGGCACCGGTTGTCTGATAAACAGATAGGGTCAGGCCTCGGCTGGAATGCGAATCGTCAGCCGAGGCCTGACCCTTCTTCCCTCTCGGCTGGAATGCGAATCGTCAGCCGAGGCCTGACCCTTCTTCCCTCTCGGCTGGAATGCGAATCGCCAGCCGAGGCCTGACCCTTCATTCAATGTCGTTTGGAGACATATCATGCTTCAGAAAACTGTTGTGACTTTCTTTACGCTCATCGTCCTGACGAACTGCGGACCCAAAACCAAGCTCGCCATGGACTGGAGTAATCCTGACTACGGTAACGTCCGTTTCAACAAAGTCGTGGCGATTGCCATGAGCCAGGATCAAATCATCCGCCGTATTGCTGAAGACGAGTTCGTCGCCAAGCTTCCCAAGGGCACAGAAGGTGTGGCCAGCTACACTCTCATCCCAGCAGACAAACGAGATGACGTCGAAGCCGTCAAGGCCATTCTCAAGGATGCCAATATCGATGGAGCCGCCGTTTTCAGCCTCGTAAGTGAAGATATGAAGCTCGAGTTCAACCGCGGCACACCCTACTACAACTTCTGGGGCTACTACGGCTGGGCTTATCCCACGGTTCACGGCGCCAGCTATCTCATGAGCGAGATGGTTGTCCGCATCTACTCCGCCGTTTATGAGGTGGAAAACGCGACGCTCGTCTGGTCGGCGCTGAGCGAGACGACCGACCAAGCTTCAACCCAAAAAATCATCGACGATGTCGTACGTCTGGTCATCAGAGGTATGACGCGCAAAGGCATGGTGAAATGACGCGTCGGAAGGGGGACAGCCCTCAAAAGCACTGTCCCCGGCATTAATAATTGTTAATCTCCCCGAAATAGCCTCGTAATGGGGCCTCCTCTACATTGACAGTAGGTCGAGACAACAGGACGGAACAACAAGATCGACCGGGGCGCGCCGCCTCCTTGGCGTGCCCCACCTAAACTCAAAATAAGGAGACCGATTATGAGTCATGCACCAAACAAAGTTAGCAGCCGATGGACCGGCTTTTCTCGAATGGCCCTGGCCACGCTCGCTCTGGCTGCTGCTATCGGAGTGTGGCAGTTCGGGCAGCTACCCGTAGCAAGGGCAAGTGTCCCGGTTGATCAGCAAATTGTGTTGCCATCGGGAGCCCCTGCGACCTTCGCGGATGTCATCGAAGCCGTTAGACCAGCCGTCGTCAATATTTCTACCACCGCCACCATGGACGTCCCTATTCCTGGACAAACACCAGGAGGCGTTCCTTTCGAGGAGTTTCTACGGCGGTTTTTCGAGCGACAATCGTTCCAGAAATCCCAAGCCGGGTCACCTGTCGTCCAAGGCATGGGATCCGGATTCATCGTGGATCCCGATGGATACGTTGTCACCAACCATCATGTCATCGAGCAAGCCGAGAAGATCCAAGTCATCATGAATGACGGCGAGCGCTACGACGCCAAGCTCGTCGGCAGCGACTCCAAAACCGACCTAGCGATGCTCAAGATAGACACCGACCGTCCACTTCCTTATGCTCGGTTCGGTGACTCTGATTCCACTCGCATCGGAGATTGGGTCATCGCCATCGGCAATCCCTTTGGACTGGGCGGGACCGCCACCACCGGCATCGTATCGGCGCGCGGTCGAGACATCCAGTCGGGCCCTTTTGATGATTTTTTGCAGGTCGACGCCCCCATCAATCAGGGAAACTCTGGCGGGCCACTCTTCGATCTTTCGGGTCGTGTGATTGGTGTCAACACCGCCATTTACTCTCCGAACGGCGGAAACGTGGGAATTGGTTTCGCGATTCCTGCCAAACAGGCGACGAGCATCATCGATCAACTCAAAACCTCGGGCCGTGTGGAGCGGGGATGGATCGGAGTCCAGATCCAGGCCGTCACCGATGAGATGGCAGAAGGACTCGGGCTCGACGAGTCACGAGGTGCCCTTGTGGCCAGCGTCGTTCCCGACAGCCCGGCGGAAAAGGCGGGGCTTCGAGCGGGTGACGTCATCGTGAGTTTCAACGGTGAAGACATCGAGCACCTCAAAGACCTCACGCGAAAAGTCGCTGAGGCGAGCCCCACGAACAAATCAACGATCGAGGTCTGGCGCTCCGGCGACCGAGAGAACCTCGATATCGTCTTGGGCAAGAGTCCAGAGGAAACTTCCGCCGCGGCCCGTGCCGGAGCCGAACCTGAGGCTGCCTCACAAGCGCGTTTAGGCTTGGCGCTGGCTAAGGTCGACGCCGACACGCGTCAGCGCTACCGCCTGGATGAAAATATCCAAGGCGCGCTCATTGTTGGCGTCGAACCCGAGAGTCCTGCCGCCAAGATAGGACTGCAGAAGGGCGATGTAGTGACGATGGTGGGTCAAGCCGCCGTGTCCGGACCGGACGAAGTCATCGAGGAGATCAAGAAAGCTTCCGACGACGATCGCAAGAGCGTCCTTCTTCAGGTGGCTCGCGGCAACGTCCGACAATTCGTGGCCGTCCCGCTCGCATGAATCATATAGGGTCAGGCCTCGGACGGTAGATTCATAGCGTGAATCATGAAGGGTCAGGCCTCAGACGATGACTTCATTGTCTGAGGCCTGACCCTATAGGTAGAATGATCACATGCGCGTTCTCGTGATCGAAGACGATCAGGAAACACTGGACTACATCGTTCGCGGCCTGGAAGAGGCGGGACATATCGCTGAGGGCACATCCAGTGGCAAAGAGGGTCTGTTCCTTGCACTGGAGCAACCCCACGACGTCTTGGTCGTCGATCGTATGCTGCCTGAGATCGATGGTCTTTCCATCATTCAGACCCTCAGGTCCTCCGGCAAAGCAACTCCCATTCTCATTTTGAGCGCGTTGGGCGAAGTCGACGATCGGGTCGAGGGCCTTCGCAAGGGTGGTGACGATTACCTCGTCAAACCTTTTGCTTTCTCCGAGCTTCTTGCCCGACTCGAAGCTCTCGTTCGTCGCGGCGACGCCGAGGCCGTAGAGACCGAGCTACAGGTGGGCGATCTGGAAATGGATCTCCTCAAACGTGAAGTCAAGCGTGCCGGGCGAACCATCGAGCTCCAACCGAGGGAATACAGACTTCTCGAGTACCTGGTACGCCACGCCGGGCAGGTGGTTACGCGAACGATGCTCCTCGAGAAAGTTTGGGACTACCACTTCGACCCACAAACCAACGTCATCGACGTTCACGTGAGCCGACTTCGAAGCAAGATCGACAAAGGTTTCGACACTCCTTTAATCCACACGGTCCGCGGGGCGGGTTATGTTCTCCGTGCAACCCAGAAGACTTCTTCGTAGCTCAGCGTTTCGCCTGGCTTTGCTCTACATGGCGCTGGTCGGAGTCTCGGCCGTCGTGCTACTCGCTTTCGTTTATTATTCAACGGCAAGTTACATGCTGCGACAAGCCGATGAGACGATTGAGGCCGAGATTAGCGGATTGTCAGAGCGCTATCAGCTTACAGGTCTGGCCGGCTTGACCGCATTGATCCAAGAGCGGGTCGGTCGCCAGCCTTCGGGGTCGTCGATTTATCTGCTCGCCGATCCCCAACTCACACCGATCGTGGGAAATCTCAACCGTTGGCCTCGCGTCGAGCCCGACGAAAACGGCTGGCTCGATTTCGAGCTCGGCGCTTTCGAGGGCGAGACGGCTCACTGGGCCCGGGCGAAGCCGTTTCGTTTGTTTGGCGACTTTCATCTCCTCGTCGGCCGGGATATGAACGAGCTCCAAGCCATGCGGGCCACCATCGCCCGGACGATGGGATGGGGGTTGGCTCTCACGGCCTTTTTAGCCCTCTTCGGTGGGGTATTGGTGAGTCGAAGCCGCATCCGCCGCATCAGTGTCATGCATGAAGCGATCGGTGGAGTGATGGCCGGAGACTTGACCCGCCGTATTCCCGAAGACACCACCGGCGACGACCTTGGAGCACTCACCGACAAGCTCAATCAAATGCTCGACGAGCTCGAAAAGCTGGTGGAGGGTGTGCGACGCGTTTCCGACAATATCGCCCACGATCTTCGCACCCCTTTGGCGCGTCTAAGAAACCGACTCGAGCTCCTTCGGCGCGAAGACCCGCGGCCCCTTGTAGAACAAGCCATCGATGACGCCGACGGGCTGCTCTCCACGTTCAAAGCACTGATGAGGATCGCACGCATCGAGTCCGGCCAACACCGACCCCCTCTAGAAAAAGTCGAGTTGTCAACGTTGGTCGATGACGTGGTGGACCTATATCGACCACTCATCGAGGAGGCGGGCAAAGAACTGACCGTGAAGACAACGTCTGGCATCCGCGTCCGCGGGGACCGCGACTTGCTGTTCCAAGCTCTTTCCAATCTCATCGACAACGCTCTCAAATACACGCGCTCTGGAGGCCGCATCGAGATCTCGCTTGCCGATTCTAACGGCCGCATCGAGCTTGCCGTCGCAGATGATGGGCCGGGTATCCCTCACGAGGAGAGAGAAAAAGTCTTCCAGCGCTTTTATCGTATTGATGCAAGCCGGAGCACACCGGGGGCGGGACTAGGCTTGAGCCTGGTGGCTGCGGTCGCCGAGCTCCATCACGCCGATATCCGCCTAGAAGACAACCGACCCGGCCTTCGCGTAGTTTTGAGCCTTCCCAAGGCGTAGCCTACAATGATGGGATGAAGGGTCAGACTAAGATAGGGTCAGGCCTCAACTCGAAGAAGGGTCAGGCCTCTTGTAGTATCACGCTTGAGGCCTGACCCTCTGCCTGACCCTTCTTTCGGTCTGTGGCTTGGAGGATATCAATGGCATTGCACGAGCTAGCGGGCCGACCCGCTCCCCGGTCAGTACTGGCCAATATTCCGCGTTTGGTCTCCAGGTACTACAACCAGAAGCCTGACGTGACCGATAGAGGTCAACGCGTGTCCTTTGGAACGTCCGGACACCGGGGCTCGTCTTTGAAATCGAGCTTCAACGAAGCTCACATTGCAACCATCAGTCAGGCCATTTGCGAGCTCAGAGCATCGAAGAACATCACGGGCCCGCTCTTCTGGGCATCGACACGCACGCTCTGTCCGAGCCTGCATTGGCGACAGCGCTCGAGGTCTTTGCCGCCGCCGGCGTCACCGTCATGATCCAGAAAGGGCTTCGCTACACCCCGACCCCCGTCATCTCGCATGCCATCCTGACGTACAACCGAGGCAAGACAGGGGGGCTTGCCGACGGCGTCGTCATCACTCCTTCTCACAATCCTCCCGAAGACGGTGGTTTCAAATACAACCCGCCCGAAGGCGGACCGGCTGACACGGAAACGACCAAGGCCATTGCGGACCGGGCCAACGAACTGCTCGAAAGCGGATTCGAGGACATCAAAAGGATTGCCCTTCGAGAAAGCCCTCCGGGCGGACACGACGCACGAGCACGACTACATCACACCCTACGTCGCGGACCTCGAGAACGTCATCGACATGGAAGCCATCGCCGGCGCGGGTCTGAAGATCGGAGCCGACCCTCTGGGCGGGTCTTCGGTCGATTTCTGGGTTCCCATAGCCGAGAAGTACGGGCTCGACATCGAGGTCGTCAATCCCGGTCGTCGACCCGACGTTCTCCTTCATGACCCTCGACAAGGACGGCAAGATCCGCATGGACTGCTCATCGCCCTATGCCATGGCCGGCCTGATCCAGCTGAAGGACAAATTCGACATGGCTTTCGGCAATGACGCCGACACGGACCGGCACGGCATCGTCACCCGAGGAGCCGGCCTCCTCAATCCCAATCATTACCTTTCGGTCGCCATCTGGTATCTCTTTCAGAACCGGCCGGGCTGGAGAAGCGACGCTGCCGTCGGCAAGACGCTCGTCTCGAGCTCCATGATCGACCGGGTGGCATCTCACCTCGAGAAGAAGCTCTCCGAGGTCCCCGTCGGCTTCAAGTGGTTCGTGGATGGACTGCTCGATGGCTCCTACGGATTCGGAGGCGAAGAAAGCGCCGGAGCTTCCTTCTTGAGAAAAGACGGCACCGTCTGGACGACCGATAAAGACGGGATCATCATGGATCTCCTGGCCTGTGAAATCACGGCCAAGACCGGCAAGGACCCGGGCGAGATCTACAAGGAGCTGGAAGACAAATTCGGCAGCCCGACTTACGAGCGCATCGACGCTCCGGCCACACCGGAGCAAAAGGCCGTCCTGAAGAAGCTATCGCCGGAAATGGTCGCGGCCGATGAGCTCGCCGGCGAGCCCATCACCGCCAAGCTCACGCGGGCATCGGGCAACGACGCCGAGATTGGTGGACTCAAGGTGGTGACGGAAAACGGCTGGTTCGCCGCCCGGCCATCGGGCACCGAAGAGATCTACAAACTCTACGCCGAAAGTTTCAAGGGGCCCGAACACTTGAAACAAATCCAAGAAGAGGCCTTGGCCATCGTGACGAGCGCTCTCGCCGCGGGCAGCAAGTGACCCTGATCCCATGGATGTACTTCGCCTCGATTGCGCAGTTCAGCACTACGCGTGGGGGGACACGGAGTTCATTCCATTGTTGCTGGGGATCGACAACCGAGACGGACGACCCTATGCGGAGCTTTGGATGGGCGCCCATCCGGACCTGCCCTCGAAAGCCCAACTCGGCGGCGCCCACGTTCCACTGAACGAGCTCATCAGCGAAGCCGCAAACGAGATTCTCGGCACGGAAGTCGCTCGAGAGTTCTCTGGACAATTACCCTTCTTGCTCAAGGTTCTTTCCGCAGCGAAACCGCTCTCCATTCAGGCCCACCCATCACACGAGAGGGCCAGAGCAGGCTTCGCCAAAGAGAACGAGGCAGGAATCCCGTTGACGGCTCGGCAGCGGAACTACAAAGACGAGAATCACAAACCCGAGCTCATTGTGGCACTCACCGACTTCTACGCCCTTTGTGGATTTCGCCCGCAAAAAGAAATCGAGACGACGCTGGAGAAACTGCCCGAGGTCGGGTCCATACAAAGACTCCCGTTCGAAGGGCACGACCTGAGGTCGGTGTACGAACACATCATGACGATGTCTCAAGCCGATGTCGACGACATCCTCGACGCGCTTCTCGACCGGTTGTCTCGAGAAAGCAAGGAGAAGGCCTTCTCCCCCGACGACCGAGAATTCTGGATCTTACGGGCCGATCGCGATTTTTCGACAGATGGCCATAGGGATCGAGGCCTCTTTTCCATATACCTTCTCAATTTGATCCACCTCGAACCAGGTGACGCGCTCTTCCTCTCTTCCGGCGTTCTCCATGCCTATTTGGAGGGTTCAGGAATGGAAGTTATGGCAAACTCGAACAACGTTTTGCGAGGGGGATTGTCACCCAAACACGTGGACGTAACCGAGTTGCTGGAGAATATCAGCTTCGAAGGCGGGCCGGCGGAAATCCTCAGGCCGGTTCAGAATCGACCGAAACAGGAGTGGATTTACCGGACGCCGGCCAGAGAATTCGAGCTGCGGCGGATCGATGTGTCATCATCCCACCCTTACCGAAGTGACGTCGACCATGATGTCGAAATATTGATCCTCACCCACGCGAGTAAAGACGCGCGCGCCGACATTGAATCCGTAGGGAAAGCCATTCCCCTGAAGCAGGGACAGGTTTGCTTGATCCCTCACGGAACGACCTATACGATTCAAGCGAACCAACACATCACTTTGTACAAAGCGACAGTGCCTTAGCCAAGAAAGAAGCCGCAAATGAACGCAAACAAAGCCTACTCGCGCTTATGTGCGTGTATTCGCGGCTCAGTTTTGTTAATTCTTAAATTCTCGAGTTCTTGACAAAAGACATGACTACAGCAGACAAACCTCTCGACTTTCGTGGACGTCGGCCCACGGCCCTAAGTTTCGGAACCAGTGGACTACGAGGTCTGGTGACGGATATCACGGATCTCGAAGCCTACATCAACACGCGGGGGTTCGTGGAGTACCTATTTGAGATCGGCGATGCAAAACCGGGCAAAACCATCTCGATCGCCGGCGATCTGAGACCCAGCACGGATAGTCCCGGCCGCAGCATCATGTCGGCGGTCGCCAGAGCCATTGAGGATGCGGGACTCGAAGTAGAAAACCTTGGAAAGATTCCCACACCGGCTCTCACTTGCTATGCGTTTGAAAACGGTCATGCGAGCGTTATGGTGACGGGAAGTCACATCCCCTTCGATCGAAACGGAATCAAATTCAACAAGAAGTCCGCCGAGGTTCTCAAGGAGGACGAGCCGGGAATCCTGGCTGCCGTCGCCAAAGTACGCGCAAAAGAGTACGTGCGTACCCCGGCTGCGTCCTTGTTCGACGACGACGGCATGTTCAAATCCGGCGAAAGTCACCCCTTGCCGCCGGTGAGTGAATCCGCACGGAAGACCTACCTCAATCGCTATCTAGACTTCTTTCCGAAACGAGGACTCGCTGGCAAGAGAATCGTCTTTTTCCAGCATTCAGCCGTCGGAAGAGACTTACTGGTGGAGCTTTTTGGCGCTTTGGGGGCGGAGGTCTACCCTGCCGGCCGAAGCGAAGAGTTCATCGCTATCGACACCGAAGACGTCACTGAAAAACGACTCCGCCAGATGCAAGAGATGATCGATGATGTGAGTCGTCGACACGGACCGATCGACGCGCTTGTCTCCACGGATGGAGACAGCGATCGACCTCTCCTCGTCGGAGTCGGCGGCGACGGCCGAGCCAAGTTCTTCGGCGGAGATCTATTGGGCATCGTCGTCGCCCAGTATTTGAACGCCGACGGCGTAGCTGTTCCGGTGAGCGTCAACGACGCCGTCGATCTTCAGTTGGCCCAAAGAGGTATCACGCCGACAAAGACGGCAATCGGCTCCCCTTATGTCATCCAGGGCATGCAAGAAATGGTTTCCAGCAACAAAGGACGAAGAGTCGTCGGCTGGGAAGCCAACGGGGGCTTCATGACGGGGTCCGACATCGAGAAGGGTGGTAGAAAACTCACTGCCTTGCCAACGCGGGACGCTGCACTACCGATCGTCTCGGCGTTGTTCGCATCCGTGGAACTTGGTTCGCCTCTGGTCGAGCTCTTTTCGGAGCTGCCTCCCCGCTTCAGCAAGGCGGGGCTCATCGACCAGTTTCCTCAAGAGGCGGGCCGCGCTCTCATTCAACGGTTCACTCCGGCGGACCGGCGGATACAGCAGATGGACATCTCGGGAGACGACGTCGCTGTCGTTCTAAAGGGCGGCCAAACGGAACATGCTTCTCGCGCGGTGACCCAAAAGACTCGAGCGGTCTTGAAGGAGCTCGAGGCTTGTTTCGATTCACCACATGGCTTCGGCAAAATCATCCGCATCAATGTCGTCGACGGCATAAGGATTACCTTTTCCAATGGCGACATTGCCCACATTCGCCCCTCGGGCAACGCTCCCCAACTCCGGCTCTACGCCGTCGCCGATTCGCAGACGAGAGCCGACGATATCGTTCGTATGGGAATCCATGAGCCGGATGGCCTGCTTCGGCAACTCGAATCTACGGTATAAGAAAGTCGCCTGAGCTAAACTGGTGGTGACGGTTCTCGATTCACCAGAGCCCACAGGAAAAGGAGTTTCCCCTTGTTCAAAAAATCCACATTCACTCTTGCCGTCGTGGCAATGCTGGCACCTTCAGCAGTATGGGCTCAAACAGTCCAAATCACTCCGTTTTACGGATACCAATTTGGGGGCAATGTGGATGTTGCCCGAGGGGAGCTCATCGTCCCTGCAGCGGGAAACTTCGGCTTCATCTTCGACCTCCAGTTCGATGACGCGGTCGCTTTCGAGTTCTACTACAGCCGCCAAGACACCAAACTCGAGATTAGAGAGCGGGGTATAGGCAACAAAGTGGAGCTCTTCGACATGGCTGTCGAGTACTATCAGGCAGGCGGGGTTTACCACTTCGCCGAAGGCAACATACAGCCCTTCGTGTCCTTCGGCGCCGGCGTCACGCGTTGGGCGGCCAAGACGGACTTGGCCAGCGACGAATGGCAGTTCTCGCTGGGCGGCGGTGGCGGCGTCAAAGCCTTCGTTTCTCCTCGTATCGGCTTCCGACTCGAGGGCAAGCTCTTGTTTCCCTTTTGGAGCGACACCAGTTTCTTTTGCGGTCTGCCCGGCGGTTGTTGGGTAGGAGGCAGTGCTAATGTGTCCACTGTCAACGGAAGCGTTTTGGGTGGCTTGATCATCGCTTTCTAGTCGGTGACACGAAAAGATAGACCCATGATCGAGCAACGGAAGCAAACACCACCATGGATCTCCGGTTGCACTTGGCTACTGGCGATCCCATGACGGCCGGCACCTTAGCGGCGCAGGATCTGGGCTGGCGACAGCGCAATCAAAACGGCTGGTCGAGGGAATCGGGCTCATAAAATTTGCAGCGAGACTACAACTCGCGCCGACGGGGGACGGCGAGGGGTCAAAGCTATCAAAGGAGTGGGGCGGGGCGTTCCGGACGTTCCGGAGGGCGGCGACGCTAACAAGATCCGAATTCTCGGAGGATGATCGTGTCAAAACTAAAAGAATCGCCTGTCTGGAGGGCTCTCGAAGAACACCATCAGAAAATAGCACCTTGCCAAATGCGGGATCTCTTCGCAGAGGATCCGGCCCGTTTCGATAAGTTCTCCTTACATCTCGACGACATTCTGTTCGACTTCTCCAAAAATCGCATTACGGAAGAGACCGTAACGCTACTCACCGAGCTCGCCGCACAGGCCAAACTCGATGAGGCCATCAAGGGGATGTTCCGCGGCGATAGGATCAACAACACGGAGGGTCGGGCCGTTCTCCATGTCGCCCTGCGCAACCGGTCCAACCGACCGATCCTCGTCGGCGGGAAAGACGTCATGCCGGAGGTCAATGACGTCCTCGGCAAAATGAAACGTTTCAGCGAAGCCGTTCGTTCGGGCACCTGGAAGGGCTACTCAGGAAAAACCATCACCGATGTCGTCAACATCGGCATTGGGGGCTCCGACCTCGGCCCGCAGATGGTCACCGCGGCGCTCACTCCTTATACGCGTCCTGACCTACGACCCCACTTCGTTTCCAATGTGGACGGGACGCATCTGGCAGAGACACTGAAGCGTGTCAGCCCTGAAACCACACTCTTCATCATTGCCTCCAAGACCTTCACGACTCAAGAGACCATGACCAATGCCCGGTCGGCGAAAGGAGTGGTTTCTCGCCCAAGCGGGAAGCGAGTCGGCAGTGGCCAAGAATTTCGTAGCACTGTCGACCAACGAAGCCGCCGTCACGGAGTTCGGCATCGACCCGGCCAACATGTTCAAGTTCTGGGACTGGGTGGGAGGACGGTACTCCCTTTGGTCGGCCATCGGCCTTTCCATCGCCATCGCCATTGGAATGGAGCGCTTCGAAGAGCTCTTGAGCGGAGCCCACAAAGTGGACGAGCACTTCCGAACGACGCCTTATCAGAAGAACATACCGGTGATCATGGGACTGCTTGGCGTCTGGTACAACAACTTCTTCGGCGCGGAGTCCCACGCCATCTTGCCCTACGATCAATATCTCTATCGGTTTCCTGCCTACTTCCAGCAGGGCGATATGGAAAGCAACGGCAAGCGAGTTACCAAAGAGGGCACATGGGTGGACTATTCAACGGGGCCTATCATCTGGGGCGAGCCCGGGACGAACGGGCAGCACGCCTTCTACCAACTCATCCACCAAGGCACTAAGCTCATTCCTTGCGACTTCTTGGCCCCCGCACAATCCCAAAACCCCATGGGGGATCACCACGCCCTTCTGCTTTCGAACTTCCTGGCACAGACAGAAGCTTTGATGAAGGGAAGAACCGAGGAAGAAGCTCGAGCCGAGCTTCCCCAATCTGGAACACCTTCCACCCAGCTAGAGGTCCTGATCCGCTCCAAAACCTTTCCCGGCAACCGCCCCACGAACTCGATTCTGTTCAAGAAGCTCACACCTGAGACCCTGGGCTCGCTCATCGCTCTTTATGAGCACAAGATCTTCACTCAGGGTGTCATCTGGAACATCAACTCGTTCGATCAAATGGGAGTCGAGTTGGGCAAGCAGCTCGCCAAAGCCGTCTATCCCGAGCTGAAGGATGACAAGACCGTCACGTCGCACGACGCTTCCACCAACGGCCTGATCAACTATTACAAGAGCATTCGGTAGGCTTGACGGACTTCAACCCGCTTTTCGAGTTGCCTGCGGATCCCCATGATCGCCTCGGGCACGTACTCGCTCCCTGCCCCGTGACCGGCTTCACCGGTCATACCATCCTCTTTGGCAAACGAAGGTGCGACTCGTGGGGACCGCCCTCGATTGAGGCCGTGTATGCTAGAGGACTATCGCCACTAGCTGCCCCTCTCAACGCGACTTGACCGTAACTCGATACGTCGTGATATTCTCACCCCAGGAACGCATCTATGATCGAGCCGAGGCTACCCGATCTCAGCGTTGTCCGGAACTGCCGGCAGGACTACTGTGCCAGGACGGTGATCTCGCCTTTTGTGCTGACCTTGAATATCGCTTTGGCCTGCGCATCAGCGACCAGTAGGTTCCCTTCGCCATCCACCGCCAGACCCTGTGGACTCTGAAGAGGGTCACCGCGGACCAAGACACTCGTCTGCCCCTGTGAAGTGACCTGCCAGATCGCTTTTGCATATCCGTCGGTCACATAGTAGTTACCGTTGGGATGGAGCACCGCATCGTGAGGAAACTCAAAGGGAGGGTTATCGACGAGAGGCTCGGTTGCACCCCCTTCCCCGACTCTCAAGAGATTCCGGTCGGTGAGAACCATGACCGCGCCTTCTTTGTCGAAGAGAATGGCCCTGGGCGCCTTTATCGCCGCGACATCGGTTACTTTGCCGTCCGCCGTAACTCGACGGAGACGATGGGTCACTCGGTCCACCACCAAGATGTCACCGCTCGCTTCCACGACCACACCCCACGGAGTGACGAACCGTTCGTCGTCCGAAACAGGAACAACGTTGCCACCAGAGTCGATGCGGTACAGCTTCATCGTGGCCGGATCGCTCACGACCCACCGACCTTCTTTGTCCGGCGCGATGTGCCGGATACCAAAAAGCGGCGTTCGAGGAAGCCCCTCACCTTTGGCCACAACCTTGAAGGCGCCGCCTTCGAGCTTGAGCAACGCGTGGGCCTGATGATCTGCAACGAACACCACACCCGTGGCGTCAATGGCCACATCGACCGGATAGTCCAGACCCTGCGCCCATCCATGGGTGGCACCCAACATCAGCGAGGCGACCATAGCAAGGCGTACCACGTTGCCTACCTCCCTCACCCTGTTTCCTTGAATCATCTCACTTCGAAGCCGACGCCCCGGGTAAGGACTGCGTTTCTCACATGATCGGTGACCCTTACTCTCAGTGTATACTCGCCGGGCTCGAAGGAGCTGAGCGGCACATCGAACACGGTGATCGCCATATCTTGACCTGGGGAAAGAAACGGCTCGTCCGGTGTTTGAGCTCGCCTTTCTCCCTTTTGAAGAAAAATCGACTGTGCGGTCAACTTGGACTCGTCAGCCTCGACTCCAAAGCCGTAGGCGAAACGCTGGAAATCTGCAGTTTCTCCGCCGTGTAGGCCGGGCACTTTCAGGTCTATTCTCTTCGTCCCCAGACGCGACGTCGTGTCATCTCGAACTCCAAGATAGAGCGTGTACATCCCTGGCTCGAGCTTGAGCGGCATCTCGAAAGCGGCACGGCCCTGTATGCGCCTGATCAGCGTTGCGGTCCCCTCGAACTGCTGAACTGTATTACCCTCACGGTTCTCCATGAGACCCACGACGGTCTCCTCCGCGCTGTCTCCGTACAGCGCAGGCCCCGATTCCTGACCCACTTCCTGGAATTGGCTGTCGGCCTGATCAACTATTCAAGAGCATTCGGCAGGCTCTCCTGAAGGTGAGTCCACACTGTTCTGCTGAAGACGCTCGGTATTTGGAGGCACAGCTCCTCGACTAGCCACCATGGTCGACTTTCTCCGTCGCTTTCTAAAGGCCCGCCTGCTTTTCTTCCTCTCTGCAGCTTGCCGCTGATACGACCCGCCACAGCAGCCAATATTCTTCAACATTTCACTTATTGAGAGGCATCAAAACGTTAAAAGGTTCCTGAAGCGAATTCTAGGACCTCGGAGAAGTCCTGAACACGGCCACGGCATCCATTTCAAATAGGAGGTCGTCTCGACAAACATCGGCCACCACGGCAACGCTAGGGATTTCGAGCCCGCGTTCTTTCACCACTTCGCGGTAGAGGGAAAGGTCCTCAGCATGTTTGACGAAAACGGTCGCTGAGCCGATGTCCTCGAGACGCGCACCCTCGGGTTCGAGAAGCGATGCGATCTTTTCCAACGTGCACTCGATTTGGCGTCGAGGGTTTCCGGAGTGAACCGTCTCGCCGTGCTCATCGATAGCCGCCGTTCCCGACACCTCAATCATCGAAACCTCGGGCCCACAGATGAGCGCTCCTCTAGAAAACGCCGACCCGTAACGGAAGGCGTCTTCTTGGCCCACGTTGGTCAACTGTCGTACGAGTGCCTTGGAGCCATCGGGCTCGACGAGGGCTAGAAGATCCAGCACTCCGGCACTGTCTAGCGACGTTTCCCCTCGTATACCCGTACTTGCCGGCAGTAAGAGTCGGCCAATCCCCCGGTGCGGCATGAGCCCCATCTCTGTGTATCTGGCGTTACGTGCCTCGTTGAACTCGCTGTACCAATCGAGGATACGGGAAAGATAAAACCAGGTCCGCACGACATCACCGTACGAAGCGGAGGCTTCCCGGAGACATTTTTCGGCCTGTTCGATCATGCGCCGCGCCTGAAGTGGAAGGGACGCCTCCAGGTCATCCTCCTGAATATTTTGAAGAATGATGAAGCTCACACCATCGACCCGCCACTTGCGACCCTTCGGTACACCTGATGCTTCGATCGTCCATGGCCCCTCTACCTGAGAGACCGTCCGAAGCAGCACGCCGGCAAACCCTTCACCCCACGGGGGATGTCCCTGCACATAGGTCACCGGAGTGTCCCATGGGACACCTCGAGCTTGAAATGCCGTCTGACGCGCTGACGTCACTGCCGGCTCGATACTCAGGCTGCCAAAGATTCTTTCGTGAACGATGGATCGACCCGTACGCTGAATCTCGTCCGCAATGTCGTTGTAGACTTGGGTGGCCAGTGGCACGGGCTCTTCTGAGTTCGAGATGGACGCCACGAGAAAAGATTGGTTGTAAGCAGCTTCGGTTAGGAAGAGCGACCCGTATTTCCTTTTGAGCTCAGACATTTCATTACCAGAGGCAGAGCAATAGAAATCGTCATACTATTTAACACGATACCGTTCTTTTTGGTACGGCGAAGAGGAGACAACTCATGCGTCCTGACACCAATCAAAAGAAACTGTTCGCGGAGGTCCGCACGATCTTCGAAGATAGGATACCGTTCAACAGCGTCCTCGGACTCCAAATCGAGTCGCTCGATTTCGACAGCGCCACACTGAAGCTCGCAATGACGGACCAGCTCGTGGGCAACTTTTACAAGGGAAGCCTCCACGGTGGCGTCGTTTCGGCAACCTTGGACGTGACCGGCGGGTTGGTCGCATTCCTCGGCGTCATCAAAAAGATGCGCGGCAAACCGACACAGCAGACCAGGGAACGTTTCTCTCGAATGGCCACGATCGACCTCAGAGTCGACTACCTGAGACCCGGATTAGGAGAGCATTTTCTGGCAACCGGCTACATCCTTCGCATCGGCAACCGTGTCGCCGTGACACGCATGGAGCTCCACAACGACGAAAACCGCCTCATTGCCGTCGGAACCGGAGCCTACCAGGTTGCCTAGTACTAAACGATGAAGGGATTGTCCCCTCCACCAGCCAGAAAGAAGCAAGGACCGTCCCTTTAGTGGACTATCACCTTCACCGGCTTGACGCCATCCGTTCCCTCCAGCTCTCCTTGGGAAAACGGCCATAGGGTCGCGATCTCCATCCGGCCCGCCAGCGATTCGGAAAGTGTGGGTAGAAGGAAAACGTTCCCTGACCCGGTCAGAAAGAAGGAACCGGCGCGACGATCCTGATCGACTTCGGACTTCATGGCGAGGAAGAGTCCAGGAGCCCGTTGGACTTCGTCCAGGATAATGGGTCGTTCCACTCCGGCCAAGAATCCGGCAGGATCGCTCCTGGCTGCAGACAGCACTCCGGCATCGTCCATACTGAGATAACGAGCCGGATGGACGGTTTTTCCCATCCATCGAGCCAGCGTACTCTTGCCGGTTTGTCGGGCTCCATGAAGGAGGACCACCGGAGTGTCGGAAAGGGCTTCTTCCAACACGACTGCGAGATTTCTCTGGATCATGGTGTAATATTAACCATTACATGGTGAATTATCAACCGCTCAATTTTATGGTGAAGTCTGAACCTTCGTAGAAAGCATATATGGCTCGAGAGAACGTCACTCTCAGGAAGACAGCCGTACTTCACCAAGACACATTTGTATCGGTGGCTTGACTGTCTTTCTTCGCTCCCATATATTGCCCGACAACGCCTTAGTCTTCGATTGGAGGTAGGCGATGTCTCTCCCACCCGGCCGCATGCTCGGACCCTACGAGATCCTCTCACCTATCGGTGCCGGAGGGATGGGCGAGGTTCTGAAGGCCAAGGACACCCGACTCCAACGGACGGTTGCCGTCAAGGTCCTCCCATCCCACCTTTCCTCGGACGCTGAACGACTCGGCCGATTCGAACGGGAGGCCCGTGCCGCTTCGGCATTGAACCACCCGAACATCACGACGGTCTTCGACATAGGAGAAGACGAGGGCACTCGCTACATCGTGATGGAGCTCGTGGAGGGAAAAACGTTTCGAGAGCTCATGGAGGAAGGTCCACTTTCTACCGAGAAAATTCTCCCCCTTGCCACCCAGGTTGCCGAGGGCCTCTCCAAGGCGCATGCAGCGGGTATCGTGCATCGGGATCTCAAGCCTGAGAACTTGATGGTGACGGAAGACGGCTTGGTGAAGATCCTGGACTTCGGCCTCGCCAAGCTGATGCCCGAGAGCTCGGATACGGACTCCGAGACCGCCACGGTGACGAGAGCCACACAACAAGGCGTCATACTGGGAACCGTGCAGTACATGTCGCCGGAGCAGGCTTCGAATAGACCTGTTGACTTCCGCTCGGATCAGTTCTCCTTGGGATTGATCCTCTACGAGATGGCCACGGGAAATCTGGCCTTTAAGAAGGACACGATACCGCAAACGCTGGCGGCTATCATCGATGAGGATCCTGAGCCTATAAGAAAGCTAAGCGATGATATTCCCGTCGAGCTCTCGGTGATAGTAGAGCGTTGCCTGTCGAAGGATCCCACTGAACGTTATGAGTCGACAGACGATCTAGCGAAAGAACTGAAGACGGTTCCGGAGACTCCCTCGGTTTGGCAAGCCCGCCGGAAATACATATGGGCGGCAACAGGACTTCTCGTTGCCATTCTCGCGATAATTCTGGGACCGAATCTTGTTCGGTTATGGGATCAGATCTCGAGCCGAGCAGGCCCTGCGTCCATTGAGTCCATCGCAGTGCTTCCTCTGCAGAACCTCTCCGGCGATCCCGAGCAAGAGTACTTTGCGGACGGGATGACGGAAGCTCTGATTACCGACCTGGCGAAGATCGGAGCCTTGAAGGTGATCTCTCGCTCTTCCGCCATGCGATACAAAGGGACGGACAAACCTTTGTCGGAGATCGCAAGAGAGCTCAATGTCGACGTGGTGGTGGAAGGCTCGGCCCTTCGCGTCGATGGGAGCGTCCGCATAATGGCGCAGCTCATCGATCCGGAAACCGAGCAGGCCTTGTGGGCGGAGAGCTATGAGCAGGACCTCGAAAACGTGCTTCTACTATGGAGTGAGGTGGCACAGGCGATAGCCGGGGAGGTCCAAGTGGCACTGACGCCCGAGGACACGAGGCGTTTGGCGGGCGCCCGCCCTGTGAATCCCGAGGCCCACGACGCCTACCTCCAGGGCTCATATCACTGGAAGAAGCTGACGCCGGAGGATATCGACACGGCCGGGAGCTACTTCGAGCTGGCGCTCGAGAAGGACCCTTCCTACGCCCCGGCCTACGAGGGACTCGCGTGGTTCTGGGCTGCCCGCCAGCAGATGGGTATCACACCGCCCCATGAAGCCGGGCCGAACGGGAAGGCGGCAGCGCTCCAGGCCGTCGCGCTCGATGACACCTCCGCCGGAGCGCACGAGGCGCTGGCTGTGGTCAGGATGGTTACCGATTGGGACTGGGCCGGCTCTGAGCCGGAGCGGGTGCGAACACTCGAGCTCGATCCCAACCGCGCCAACACCCATGCGTACTTCGCCTGGTTCCTGTATGTAACAGGGCGTCTCGAAGAGGCCATTCCGCACAGCGAGCGAGCTATCGAGCTGGACCCGTTCAACGCTCTGTACCACGCCTTCTACGCGCAGGCCTTGTACCGCGCTCGGCGCTACGACGAAGCCATTGCTACGGCCCGCAACGCGCTGGCCATGCAACCGAACTTGCCTCCTGCCCGCGCCACGTTGCGGGGGTCTTTGTTCGCCGCGGGAATGCTCGACGAGTGGCTGGCCGACCCAGCGGGAGAGGCTCGCACGCAACCCTGAGCTCGCGGAGGCGTTCGAGCAGGGCTTTGCCGAAGCCGGTCATGAGGGCGCGTTTCAGCGCATCGCGGACATCTTGGCGGCACGGCTCGAGGAATCCGGCGGTATCGTGGCCCCGGGGATCGTTCGAGGACTTTCCCCGGAATTCGTCGCCAGGCACTATATCTACGCCGGCGACTACGACCGAACCATGGACTGGCTCGAGAAGGCCTTCGAGGTCCGCGACCCCAATCTCCCGGGCATCGCCTATCAACCACTTTCCGATCCTTTGCGCTCCGACCCGCGCTTCCAGGACCTACTGAGCCGCATGAACCTGCCCACGACCAGCGCCGAGTCAGATCCTGATCAGCAAGGATAACGGCCAGAGGTCACATGGTGTGCCTTATGGCGTTATCCAAGTGGTCCGAACGAATCCCCCTTCGGCACCAGCCACGAAACACTCACCTGTTTGTCACTCGTGGTGATTGAAAACCGCGAACGCCCCATTTTCTCAGCATCTTGACATTCTCGTGCTCCGTCGCGAGCACGGTGTTTAGATGAAATGCACCCATCGCCTCTAGGGAAGCAATGAAAATATTATTGTGTTATGATATTATCTTAATGTGATACGAAGCTTTGGAAATCGGCTGGCCGAGGATTCTCTATGACGACAAAGATACAAAGTCGGTCAGGCGAATTCCCAGGGAGTTACATCGAAGAGCCCGCCGCAAGCTTCTATTTTTGCATGACGCGGCAGAGCTTCGCGATTTGCGTAAACCACCTGGTAACAGGTTGGAACCCCTCAAGGGCGACTGGAGAGGTTTTCATTCAATTCGAATCAATGACCAGTGGCGAATCGTTTTTCGGTGGCAGAATGGCAACGCCTATGAAGTGCAAGTCATCGACTACCACTGATAGTGGAGAATTGTTTTATGAGGCAACCAAACAATCCTTTTCATCCTGGTGAAATTCTCCTCGAGGAGTTTCTGAATCCGGCAGGTATCACGCAGACTGCTTTTGCAGAGAAAATAGGATGGACGCGGGCCCGTCTCAACGAGCTTATCAATGGGAAGCGCGGAATAACGGCTGACGCTGCATTGGACCTCGCTGAAGCGTTGGGTACCACTGCAAAACTATGGATGAATTTGCAGGTCACCTACGATCTACATCGCGCCAAGAAGCGAAGAGAGCAGGTGGCATGACGTCAGCCAGGATTCGCGATTCAGCGAAACGTCCTGGCGTCTCTCTCCAGACTCTGCTGAACCTCTGGGTTCAAGAGAGACTCAAAGAATAAGAAGGTCAGCTAGCTCTAGCGCCGCTACAACACTAACAGGTCTTTCGGAATCCTTCCTCCTTCTCGCCGGCTTGACTACCTTCCTTAACTCTCATATATTTCCCACAGCTTTTAGACGACGATTGGGGGTAGGCGATGTCTCTCCCACCGGGCCGCAGACTCGGGCCTTACGAGATCCTCTCGCCTATCGGTGCCGGAGGTATGGGCGAGGTTCTGAAGGCCAAGGACACCCGACTCCAACGGACGGTTGCCGTCAAGGTACTCCCCACCGAGCTTTCCCCTGACGCCGAGCGACGAGGTCGTTTCGAACGGGAGGCTCGTGCTGCTTCGGCACTCAACCATCAGAACATTACGACGGTCTTCGATATTGGTGAAGACGAAGGTACGCACTACATCGTAATGGAGCTCGTGGAGGAGAAAGACGTTTCGAGAGCTCATGGAGGAAGGTCCACTTTCTACCGAGAAAATTCTCCCCCTTGCCACCCAGGTTGCCGAGGGCCTCTCCAAGGCGCATGCAGCGGGTATCGTGCATCGGGATCTCAAGCCTGAGAACTTGATGGTGACGGAAGACGGCTTGGTGAAGATCCTGGACTTCGGCCTTGCCAAGCTGATGCCCGAAAGCTCGGATACGGACTCCGAGACCGCCACGGTGACGAGAGCCACACAACAAGGCGTCATACTGGGAACCGTGCAGTACATGTCGCCGGAGCAGGCTTCGAATAGACCTGTTGACTTCCGCTCGGATCAGTTCTCCTTGGGATCGATCCTTTACGAGATGGCCACGGGAAATCTGACCTTTAAGAAGGACACGATACCGCAAACGCTTGCGGCTATCATCGATGAGGATCCTGAGCCTATAAGAAAGCTAAGCGATGATATTCCTTTCGAGCTCTCGGCGATTGTGGAGCGATGCTTATCGAAGAATCCTGGTGACCGGTACGGGTCGACAAGTGATCTGGCGAGAGAACTGAAGACGGTTCCGGAGACTCCCTCGGTTTGGTGGGCTCGCCGGAAGATTTTATGGGCGGCGGCAGGACTTCTCGTTGCCACTCTCGCGATCGTTGCTGGGGCCGAACCTCATCAGGTTATGGGATCAGATAGCAAGCCGGGCAGGCCGCTTCGCCCATCGAGTCCATCGCAGTACTTCCTCTCCAGAACCTTTCCGGCGATCCCGAACAAGAGTACTTTGCGGACGGGATGACCGAAGCTCTGATTACCGACCTGGCGAAGATCGGTGCGTTGAAGGTGATCTCTCGCTCTTCTGCCATGAGGTACAAAGGGACAGACAAGTCTTTAGCGGAGATCGCAAGGGAGCTCAACGTCGATGCGCTGGTGGAAGGCTCGGCACAACGAGTGGCAGGGAGCGTCCGCATCATGGCGCAGCTCATCGATCCGAAGACCGAGCAAGCTCTGTGGGCGGAGAGCTACGAGCGCGACCTAGAAAATGTGCTTCTATTATGGAGTGAGGTGGCGCAGGCGATTGCCGGAGAGGTCCAAGTGGCATTGACGCCGGAGGAGACGAAGCGTTTGGCGGGTGTCCGTCCGGTCAATCCCGAGGCCCACGACGCCTACCTCAAAGGCTCCTACTACTGGAAGAACCTGACGCCGGCGAATATCGACACCGCCGAGAGCTACTTCGAGCTGGCGCTCGAGAAGGATCCTTCCTATTCCCCGGCCTACGCGGGTCTTTCGTGGGTCTGGTCTGCCCGCCAGCAGATGGGCATCACACCACCCCATGAGGCCGGACCGAAGGCGAAGGCGGCGGCTCTCAAAGCCGTTGCGCTGGATGACGGCTCCGCGGGAGCGCATGAGGCCCTGGCCGTGGTCACGACGTACTCCGACTGGAACTGGGCCGGTGCTGAGCCGGAGTGGCGGCTTGCCCTCGAGCTCGATCCCAATTTCGCAAATGCCCACGCGTACTACAAGCGAGGCAAAACAACCATACCTTTCCAATCGTCCCAACGCGTCTATTTGTCTGATAAAAAGACACTTACTAGATTTCCTGGCCTCATTTTCGGGTTCGGGCTAGTATCAATGGGCCAGCATTCCGTAAACCTATGTAAGTCCTGGAAGTCAAATCCAATGAAACACACAACTCCGTTCATCCTTTATCTTCGCCTTCTTGCCGCTCATTGGGCCGGCTACGGGGTGGCCCAAGAACGCCCACCCAGCCCGGTGCGCTATACGGAAGCCAAGGAGCAAACGGTACGCCGACAACTACGTCTTCCCGGCTCGGTCGAGGCAAGGACCTCGAGTCTCGTCGCCAGCGAAGTCGAAGGACTCGTGGTGTCGCTGGTGGCCCACGAAGGTGACGAGGTCAAGAAGGGACAGGCTATCGTCGAGCTCAGAAAAGACCACCTCCAGCTCCAGCTCGAGGCCGCCGAGGCCGAGCTACGCGAGGCCGACGCACGCTGAAGCAAGCCAAGCGGAACATGGAGCGGGCACAGGAGCTTTTCGAGTCCGAGGTGCTTTCACGCGAACAGCTCGACGACTCCCGCTACGAGTCCGACGCTTGGCAGGGCAAGGTCGAACAACTCACTTCGACAATCGCCCGAACTCAGCTCAATCTCGACCGTTCCACGGTCCGCGCCCCCTTTAGCGGTGTCATCGTCGCCGAGCGTATCGACATCGGCGAGTGGGTCGGCAAGGGCGATCCGGTCGTGGAGATGATGGAGCTCGTCGATCTCGATGTCGTTGTCGATGTTCCGGAACGGTACTACCCCGACATCAAAAAGGGCACGTCGACCTCCGTGTCTTTCGACTCCCTCCCCGGTTACGAAATCGAGGGCCGGGTCCGAAGTGTGGTACCCCGAGCCAATGCGCAAGCACGGACCTTTCCCGTGAAGGTTCAGATCGTGAACTCGGAAGGGAGGATCGGAGCCGGCATGTTGACTCGCGTTTCCTTTGCCGTCGGCGAGTCGTACCAGGCGACGGTCGTTCCCAAAGATGCGCTCTCATTCGCGGCGAAGGTCGCTTCGTCTACGTCTTGAACGGCGAAAGCACGGTGGACCTCGTTTCGGTGGAGACGGGCACCGGAGTCGGAAACTGGATCGAGGTCCAGGGAACGATTCAACCCGGCACCAAGGTCGTAACGCGCGGCAACGAGCGCCTGCGCCCGGGACAGAAGGTAGATGGCCAACCACAGGAGTACGCCCGCCGTGAAGATCATCGATGGCTGCCGATTCGCTATCCGGTGACGACCGCCGTCGGCGTCATCTTTTGATCCTCTTCGGCTTGATCGCCCTCCAACAGGTTCCGGTGCAGCTCACTCCCACGGTCGACGAACCGACCATCACCGTCACCACCGTTTGGCCGGGCGCCAGCCCGCAGGAGATCGAGCGCGAGATCGTCGACGAGCAGGAGGAGCAGCTCAAGTCCCTCGAAGGTCTCCTCGAGATGGAGAGCTCGAGCTCGGACAGCAGCGGCTACGATTGCCTTGACCTTTCCGGTGGGAACCGACATCGACAGCGCGCTGCTCAAGGTCTCGAACCGACTGGAACAGGTGCCGGACTATCCGGAGGAAGCCGAAAGCCGGTCATCAGCTCCGTCGACGTCAACGAGAACGCCATCGGCTGGTTCATCTTGATGCCGACGGACGAAAGACAGCTTCGAGGGCGACATCTCACCCTCTACGACTTCGTCGACGACTACGTCAAGCCCGAGATCGAGCGTGTTCCGGGTGTGGGGCTTTCCAACTTCTTCGGCGGTCGCGAGCGCGAGCTCCAGGTGATCGTCGACCCGGCCAAGCTGGCGTCGCGTCGGGTCACCTTCAACGAGCTTGCGGCGGCGCTCGAGCGGGAGAACCGCAACTACAGCGGCGGCGACTTCGACGAGGGCAAGCGCCGCTACATCGTGCGCACGGTCGGCGAGTATCAATCCCCGCAAGACATCGAGGACATCGTCATCGCCGTGCGCGACGGTGTTCCGATCTACCTTCGCGACGTGGGCCGGGCCGAGCTCGGGTTACCGAAAGCCGGGAGCGCGCGTCTTCGCCTTGGGCGAGCCGGTCATCGCCATCAACGCCATCCGCGAGCCCGGGTCGAACGTGCTCGAGGTCATGGAGGGCATCAAGGAGACGGTCGGCACGCCTGAACGCCGATCTTCTCGCGCCGCGCGGACTTCACATGGTGCTGACCTACGACGTGACCGAATACATCAACAGCGCCATCTGGTTGGTCAAGCAGAGCATCGCCATCGGCGGCGTGCTCGCCACGATCATCCTTCTTCTCTACCTCCGCAGCCGAACCAGCACCTTCGTCATCGCCGTGGCGATCCCCATCAGCATCATCGGCACTTTCCCGATGCTGTATCTCTTCGGGCGGTCCCTGAACGTGATCAGCCTGGCCGGGATGGCCTTCGCCGTGGGTATGGTGGTGGACAACTCCATCGTCGTGCTCGAGAACATCTACCGCCACCGACCAGATGGGAAAGACCGCGTTTCCAGGCCGCCTACGACGGGGCGCAGCGAGGTGTGGGGCGCCGTGCTGGCCAGCACGCTTGACCACCATCGCCGTCTTCGTTCCGATCGTCTTCATCAAGGAAGAGGTGGGCCAGCTCTTCGGCGACATCGCCCTGGCTCTGTCGCGTGCCGTGGCGCTCAGCCTGATCGTCTCGATCACCGTGATTCCGAGTCTGTCCGCCCGCATTCTCCGAACGGCTGCAGGAGCGGACGAGGGACGAGGATTTCACAATCTGTGGGGTTTCTGGACAAGGCTCAGGGTTTCGCTCGTTGGGTCAGGCGACACCGTTTATCGGATCACCGGCTCGACGACGAAGCGCCTCGCCGTTGTCGGCCGTCTTCACGATCGCTTCCATCGGGTTGAGCTCTCTGCTCATGCCGCCGACCGAGTACCTGCCGGTGGGCAACCAGAACTTCCTGTTCGGCGTTCTGCTGCCGCCGCCCGGCTACAGCCTGGACGAAGTTTCCGACTTGCGGTTGGCTTACGAGAAAGTGCTTCGTCCGTCTTGTGAGGTCGGACCCGGATTCGCCCGAGGCGAAGGACACACCTGGCGGCGGTATCGGCGGCTTCTTCTTCGTCGCTCTGAACGGGCAGGCGTTCATGGGGGCGCGGTCGCAGGACCCGCAGCGGGTGCGGGAGCTGATTCCCGAGTTTTCAAAGGAAGCGCCGACCTTCCCGGCGTCATCATCATCATCAACCAATCCAGCATCTTCCAGCGGGGCTTCGACGAGGGACGCAACATCGACATCGAGATCACCGGTCCCGATCTGGAGCAGCTCATCGCGCTGGGCGGTGAGATCTTCGGACAAGGTGCAGCGAGGCCTTCCCGGCTCGCGCGGCCGACCCATCCCCGGTCTCGACCTCGACAATCCCGAAGTGCGGGTGGTCACGCACCGCCGGCGTGCGGCCGAGCTCGGGCTTTCCAATCGCGAGCTGGGTCTTCCGCCGTCAGCGCACTGATCGACGGCGCCAAGGCGAGCGACTACCAGTTCGAGGGGCGCGAGATCGACCTCAAGGTCATGGCGGAGCACGCGAGGCTCACAGCGACGGAGCTTGATCGAGCAGTTCCCCATCGCGACTCCCGACGGCCGCCTGGTCACGCTCGGCTCGGTGGCCGAGATCGAGCAGGTCAACGGTCCGGTCCAGATCAACCATCGCGAGCGCGAACGCGCCATCACCTTGAGAATCACACCGGCCGAGGACATGCCGCTCGAGACGGCCATGAACCTCGTTCAAACGAGATCCTCGGACCCATGCGACGAGAGGCCGCATCGGCGGTCTCTACCGCGCTCGCTCAGCGGGACCGCGGACAAGCTCACCCAGACGGCCGGCACGCTCCGATGGACCTTCCTGCTGGCCATCGTCATCACCTATCTGCTGATGGCGGCGCTGTTCGAGAGCTTCCTCTACCCCTTCGTCATCATGTTCAGCGTGCCGCTGGCGGCGCTGGGCGGCGTTTCTCGGTCTGGCCACGATGAACCTCTTTACCTACCAGCCGCTCGACGTTCTGACCATGCTCGGATTCATCATCCTCGTCGGCACCGTCGTCAACAACGCCATCCTCATCGTGCACCAATCGCTCAACCACATGCGCGACGACGGAATGGACACCGCGGAGGCCATTCGCGAAGCGGTGCAAAACCGCATCCGGCCCATCTTCATGAGCGTCAGCACGTCCGTCTTCGGCATGCTGCCGCTCGTCCTGTGGCCGGGCGCCGGCTCGGAGCTCTACCGCGGCCTGGGCAGCGTCGTCGTCGGCGGCCTCGTCGTCTCCACGCTCTTCACGCTCTTCCTCGTCCCCGCCATGTTCAGCTTGATGTTGGATGCACGAACTTACGTGACCGCCAAACTTTCCGGTTTCTGGCAGACGGCAGAGAATCCCACTTCTCGATAAAAAGCTGGATCCGCAGCGGCCCACCTTCGCTGGAGCTAAGCACAGTTCTCCAAATTCGGACTACGGTCGGTCGTATTGGGAACGGGCTAAGTCCTTCGGCTTTACGTTCTGCTAATCCTCGTCTTCATTTCGTGGGTAGGCTTGCTCCCTTCAGCGATAGGTCGTAACATGTCACGAACGAATCATGAAAGCATCCCTCGTCAAAGAATGCGTTCATTCTTTCAAGAGGGATCGATATGAACTGGCCCAAGAGCTGGTTAGATTTCCAAGCATCACCGGTGAAGAGACACAAGCGCAACAATACCTGGCCAAGCGTTGGCAAGACTGGGGCCTCGGGATCGACTTGTGGATCCCGGAATCCGGCGACGTAGCCGGCCATCCCGCATTCTGCGACGATGGACTACCCTTTGAACGAGCCAACGTCGTCGCTCAGTGGGGTGAGGGAGATCCCAAGCGCGCAGCTTTGATTCTGAACGGTCATATCGATGTCGTCCCGGTGGGCGATCATTCGCAGTGGAACGATGACCCCTTCAGCGGACGCATTCACAAAGAATCTCTCTATGGGCGAGGTTCGTGCGACATGAAAGGCGGACTGGCCGCAATAAGCTTTGCCGTCCGCACCGCTCAAGAGCTCGGTGTAACGCCGGAGCGGCCGATACTCCTTCAAAGTGTCATTGGGGAGGAGACCGGAGGACTCGGCACTTTGGCAGCCATCGTGAGAGGATACCGAGCTGACGCAGCCGTCATTGCCGAACCGACCAGTTTGACCATGAGCCCTGTCGCTTCCGGCGCGCTTTCTTTTCGGCTTCGCGTTCCCGGCCGTTCTACTCACGGCGCCCTGCCGAGTTCGGGAGTGAGCGCCATCGAAAAGTTCTGGAAGGTGTGGAAAGCGTTGCGTGAGCTCGAGTCCAACCGCCATTTGGGCTTCCAGCATCCGGCCTTCGCCGACAACCGACTCGCAGCCCCTATCAGTATCGGCAAACTCCACGCCGGCGAATGGCCCTCCACGCTACCCGATGAAGCTATCGTCGAGGGACGCTTCGGGATATTCCCGGGAGAAGAACCGCTCGCCGCACGTCGAGTGCTCGAAGATACGTTGAGCGGAATCTCAGATAACGATGAATGGTTGAGGAACCATCCCGTCCATCTCGAATGGTTCGAGGGACAATTCGAACCTGGAGAAACTGACGCGAGCGCTCCGATTCTAAACCAACTCGCCGCTGCACACCGTGACATAACGAACCAAGAACTGATTTCGCACGGTGTCCCTTACGGCTGCGATCTGCGCTTGTTGACTCGTTATGCGAATACGCCGACGGTCCTCTACGGCCCCGGCGATGTTTTGAATGCCCATGCCTCCAATGAGCATGTTGCGCTCGATGAGATCGTCACAGCGACGGAAGTGCTGACGATGCTCATTGCTACGACGGCAGGTAGCGATTCATGAAACAAAGAAACGCGACCTTCACCCGTTGATTATGATTTCGCCCCCACCGCGCAGGTCGAACGAACATCATCGCCAAGCAATATGTTGAAGCGCCTTCGGTGTCTTTCGCGTGGTCGCAAAAGCCGACCTGCGATTTCTGCGGAGAAGAAACCATGCCAAGAACTCACCGTCTCTTTCTTCCGGTTTCAGGAATTCCACTTGGTGCTCGGGCGGTGAACGCCGGCCCGACGCGCACGCCGTGCCGAACAATCTGCGCGACCGTGTCCGCGAAGATCTTTCCCTTGTCTCGCTAGGAGGCGACAGATGAGAGCACATAGAAGGGTAGTATGGGCAATCGCTTTCCTAGGGTGCTCGACTTTTTACGCCTGCCAGGAGAGGCAGCCCGCGGACTTGGCGGCTCTCGCTCCCGGAATCGACCGGGCCTCAGCGCGAGGCCCCGACCAGTTCTTGCAGAAAGCCGTGGTGGGGCCACGGGGTGACGGCACTTATGTGGTCGCTACGACTCAGATCGTCTCGCCGGCAGGAGAGTCGGTCGTCTTTGCTGGGCGTCCGACCGACCTGGCTCTGAGCCCCGATGAAAGTCTGCTTGCCGTCAAGAGCTCTTTCGATCTCGTCTTCATCGACGTGGCGGCGAGGCAGGTGAAGCAAGTTCTTCCTCTTCCGGAACCGTCACGCCCATTTCCTAGTCTGGGCGACGGGCGTGCGAGCTATTGCGGTATAGCGTGGAGTCGGAAGGGGTCTCGGGTCTGGGTCACGGACGCCCACGATACGCTGCACGGATCCGAGCTTCAAGCCGACGGAAGCTTCCGCTGGATGGAGCGCATCTATCTTCCCGGTCCCGCCTCCGAGGAGCGATCGGCTCCGGGCGGCCTGGCGGTCGATGAGGACGGAAACAAGATCTACGTAGCGCTGAGCCGCAACAACTCCATCGGTGTCGTCTCTCTCGAGACGAAACGAGTTGAGCGGGAGATCCCGGTGGGCGTGGCTCCTTTCACGATCATACTCCACGACTCGAAGGCCTATGTCACGAACTGGGGCGGCCGGAAGCCCATTGAATCAGACACAACCGGCCCGAGCTCGGGAAGCCGGGTCGTCGTCGATGCCGTCACCGGTGTCGCTTCTACGGGAAGCGTGTCGGTGGTCGACTTGGAAGCCGCTCAGGCGGTTCGGGAAATTCCGGTCGGTCTCCATCCCAGCGGGATGGCCCTCTCAAAGGACGGATGCCTCCTCTTCGTAGCCAACGCCAATAGCGATACGGTCTCGGTCATCGACACAGCGAAGGACGAGCTCACCGATACCATCGGGGTCAAGCCGATGCCGCAACTGCCCTACGGGAGCGCTCCCAATGCGGTTGCCGTCGCGGCGGATGGCGCCACGCTCTACGTCGCCAACGGCGGGAACAACGCCGTGGCGGCCCTTGACATTGCCACGGGAAAGGTCACGGGTTTTATTCCCACCGGCTGGTACCCTGGCGCGGTCGCGTTCACTCCTTCGAGCCGACTTCTCCTCGTAGCCAACGTGAAAGGCTTCGGCAGTCGCGGCATCGATCACGACATTGCGCCGCACCTGAAGACGAATCGCCCCGGTGGGTACAACTCCCATGACTATGTCGGCTCGGTCTCGATCATCACCGCTCCCGGCGCGGCGGAGCTCGCAGAGCTCACCGAGCAGGTCGCGATCAACATGCGACTACCGGAAATGAGCCGGGCCTTGAAGCTCGAGCCCGGCCCTCCACGTACGGTCCCTGTCCCGATCCGGCCAGGCGAAGTCTCGGTCTTCAAGCACGTTCTCTACATCATCAAAGAGAACCGAACCTACGACCAGATTCTTGGCGACATGGAGCAAGGAAACGGTGATCCGTCACTCTGTCTCTTCGGTCGCGAGGTCACGCCGAATCATCACGCTCTCGCCGAGGAGTTCGTCCTGTTCGACCACACGTCAGGGACGCGGGAAGGATTTCCCACCCCTCGTGCCGCCGTGGCCGATAACGATCTGGCCTTGGGGCGTATCGTGGAAGCGGTGAGCAAGAGCCGGTTCTGGCCCGAGACGGTCATTTTCGTGGTGGAAGACGATCCGCAGGACGGTGTGGATCACGTGGACGGACGTCGCACGGTGGCGTTTTGCATCAGCCCCTATACGAAGCGCCGATATGTCGACTCCAACCACCACAACCAGAACAGCTTACTCCGCACCATGGAGCTCATCCTAGGGCTCGGTCCCATGACCCAGCTGGACATGGCCGCCAATCCCCTGCTCGACTGCTTTCAGGAAACACCCGATCTCACACCTTACACCGCCCGACCGAACGAGGTTCCTCTCGACGAGATGAACCTCCCCATCGCGCAACTCAGCGGCCGCGAGCGTTACTACGCGGAAAAATCCATGGAACTCCCTCTCGATGACATCGATCTAGCCGATGAGGGTTTGTTCAACCGAGTTCTGTGGCATTCGGTGAAGGGCTACGATGTTCCCTATCCGACGCCGGTCCGGAGGCAGGAGGCGGGCGAAGACGCATGGTCTGCTCGAAATCGCTGAAGCGAGCTGCGCGAAATCTAAGAACACTCGGTGTCTTCACCTGGGCGCTTCTTGTAGCGTAAGCCGGTGGCAACTGACGGGTTAGTAGATATACCAGTATGCCTATTGCGACGAGAAGATGGCTGTTGTGCGCAAGTTCTCTTGCAAGCGTCTCCGCAGGCGCTGCGGCGACCTTTGTTTCGCGGATTTCGACATCACGGGTCGTTCCGATCCGGCCTGCGTGGGCCTGGAGGTGTACGGCGACGGCAAGGCTGCCGTAGCAGACAAGCGCCGGGAACACCGCGGCAAGCATGATCGTACGATACGGAATGCCGGTAATGCCGACGATCAGAAACGCCGTCAGCCCCATGACGGGCGGCCTGAACTGACCGCCGGTCGACGCCACAGCCTCGATCGCCGCCGCGTGCTCCGGACGGAAGCCATAGCGCTTCATCACGGGAATGGTGATCGAGCCGGTGCTCGCCCCGTTGGCGACGGTGCTTCTGGAAACCATGCCCATGAAGCCACTTCCGAATACGGCGGCCGCTGTCCTTCGTCGGGACAGGAACAGAGGATTATTTCAGCGATGCCTGGGGATTCCGCGTTCATGATGAACCCTTTTCGGTGCGCCCGCCTTCGAGGGTTTCGAGATTGGCGACGCCCTGAGCATCTACCGCTTTCACATCACGGATCCTATACCGTTCAGGAAATCCTTCACGTTCGAGATCGAGCACTGGCCCTGGATCAGCGAATGGCCGAACACGGGCCGCGGGTATTTCTCCAGTCTTGGATTTTGGTACCAAAAAGAACTGCACGAGCCGTGGCCCAGGCTGGAAAAACTGCTATCGGACGAGCCTTGGGACCCGACCAAAGGGCGCTGGCATGTGGAAGGTGCCTTGGAAGCAGAAGACTTGGGCATCCTTTCCTTCGAAAGCGAATTAGGCGAGAACGCACAGCCTGAATCCCAGCATCTCATGCCCAGGCAAAGATAGAAGTGAATCCAGAGCACACCGAGCGGTTTGCAGTCTACCTTCGTATTCCCGGCTGGACGCGGAATCAACCCATGCCGGGGGATTTGTACGCCTACATGTACAAGAGCCAAGAGAAGGTGAGTATCGAAGTCAATGACAAGCCCATCGGAGTCGAGACAGAGCGAGGCTTCGTCAGGATCGACCGAGAGTGGAGTCAAGGCGACGTGATCGAGATGCGGCTTCCCATGCCGGTCCGGCCGGCGTTGGCACACGAGAATGTCATCGATGATCAAGGCCGGGTGGCCTTGGAGCGAGGTCCCTTGGTTTACTGTGCGGAGTGGCCGGATAATGACGAATCGGTGTTGAACTTGTGGATACCGGACGATGCCGTAGACGATTCTGCAGGCTGCCGAAGACGTGGCGCATCCTGTACAAGGACGGCGGCGAGTGGAAACCCGTCCGGAATCCGAGCTTTTACGGGATCGAAAAAGACATCTTCAACAAAGTGGTGTTCGAGCCCATCAAGACTCGAGCCATCCGTTTGGAGGTCGAGCCGCGGAGTATTCTTTACAGAGAGGGGGAAATAGGCCCCCCGGCAGCGTTGTTCCTACAGGTCGACATCGATTGGCATGAATGCGGCGTCATCGAATGGCGGATCAACTAGACTTCACGATATCGAGGAAATGCGTTTTGATTCCGCTGGCTGGAAGTCTCTTCGTTTTCAACGACGGCCGTGAGAACCTCCCAATCACGCTCAATATGAATTTACCCGAGGGTTGGAAGGTCAGCAACGGAGAAGGTCCTCGAAAATTTCGCCCGATTGATCACGGAAACACGTAGTACTCCCGGGCGGTTGTACAAAAGCGCTTTCGACAGCTCGTTCGACACCTGGCTCAACCCCTGGGTCGACGAGAACGCCCTCAATGCACGGAAGCTTCAACCACAAACCGTCGCCCCTTCCTCGACGGACGAGCAGCTAGGCGGGTAGTAGCGACCTGACATCGCGCGGCTCGGTCACTTCATGCGGTGAGGCACCTACCCCGTGAAATAAAGATAGGCGGCGAGAATCGCCGCAAGCACTGCCGCCGAAGCGATGACGTCCCACTTGTTCCATGAAGCCCGCGAGACAATCCTGTCCTCCGCGGTGATCGTCCCGTATGTGAGGCCGCTTATCTTTTCGTAGTCCGGCTCCTCCGTCATGTAGCTGACCAAGTACATGACGGCGATGCAAACAAGCAAGATCAAGATGCTGTAGTACTGGAAGAACGTGTTGCTAATGACCCAGAGGAAGGATCCTTCCGTGTAGGCAAAGCCGTCGATGAGCTTGACCGGCGTGTCCACCGCCAGCCGGAAGAGCCCGAGAGCGAATCCTGCGACGAGAGCCCACAGCGCTCCCTTAGCGTTGAGGCGTTTCACGAAAACACCCAGGAAGAAGACCACGAAAATAGGCGGCGCCAAGTACGATTGGATCCCCTGCAGGTAGTCGTAGAGGCCCTTTCCTCCCTGGATCACCGGAATCCAAGCTAGGCCGATCAACACCATGACGCCGGTGGCAATGCGCCCGATCCAGACGAGCTGTTGCTGCGAGGCCTGCGGCCTGAGCTTGGTGTAGAAGTCCATGGTGAAAAGCGCCGAAGACACGTTGAAGGCGCCCGCCAAGGAGCTCATCAGGGCCGCGAGCAAACCCGCGACCACGATGCCCCGTACGCCGATCGGTAGCACTTGGGCGACGAGCATCGGGAAGGCCTGTTGTGCATTGTCGCGGATGATTTCTCCCCCCGCATCGAAGAACGTTTGTTGAAAGAGGGGGCTTTGCCCGCTTTTAGCAAGAGCAAAGGCGATCATTCCGGGAATGATGAAAATGAAAACGGGCAGCAATTTCAGCGCCGACGCCGCGATGGAGCCCCGGCGAGCAGCACACTCGTCCCCCGCCGAGAGGACGCGCTGCACGATGTACTGGTCGGTGCACCAGTACCAGAGTCCTACCACGGGAGCGCAGAAGAGCATCGCCAACCACGGGTAGTTGTCGTTGAAGTACCAGGCCATCCGGCCCGCTTCCTTCACCGGCGCCCAGGTGGCTTGGGTCCCCTCGGGGACAATGGGTCGCCAGAGATTGAACATTTCGGAGCCTGCGAACTCGCGCAAGACGCTCCAGCCACCCAGGGCCTTGAGTCCAAAGAAGGTGACGAGAGCTGAGCCAAGAACCAGAACCAGTGTCTGGAGAGCCGAGGTGTAAGCCACGGCCCGCATCCCGCCGAGGACCGTGTAGATCCCGGTGAGAACGATGACGAGGACGAATCCGATCCAGAAACTGTCCAAGCCCATGAAAGTGACGTCCGGCATGAGGACGGCGAAGACGACACCTCCGGCGAAGATTCCCACCGCTAACTTCGTCAGAATGTAGGCCACGAGCGAGATGGCGGAGAGCACGGTCCGGTTGATGGGAGAAAATCGCCGCTCTAGAAACTCCGGCATGGTGAAAACTTTGGAACGCATGTAAAAGGGCACCATCACCCAACCGAGGATCAACAGGCACCAGGCGTGAAGCTCATAGTGGGCCATGGCGACGCCGTCGGTCGCGCCGGAGCCGGCGAGGCCGACGAGGTGCTCGGAGCCGATGTTGGATGAGAAGACCGAGGCGCCAATAATCCACCAACCGAGGTTCCTCCCGGCTAAGAAGTACTCCGTCGATGTTTCGGACTGTTTCTCCTTGAGGTAGGCCCACCAGGCGATTCCGAAAACCACCACGAAGTATCCGAGAACAAGCAGCCAGTCGATTGTGTGCAGTACCGTCATCTTCTCTCTTCTGCGTGTCTACCGTGTATCAAATTCGAGAGATTGTACCGTCTGCCAAACGCCCATCCTCCCTTTTACTTATTTGGGTGAGTACTTGCTATACGCGACACGGATCTCGCTTAGCGTCTTCCCAATGGCTTTCTCCTCGGCCTTCGAATAGTGATCAGATCCGGGAGCTGTTTCCAATTGCTCGGCCTTCCACGCCATAGCCCGGGATATGCGTGCACGGCCGCTGGGGTGATCGAAGAAAAGGAACTCCTCGATGGGGCCCGGATCCAGCTTGCGATACTCCGCTAACTTCAGGGAGACCTCGGCGAAACCCTCGGGTTCTCGAGCGGCGTTCAAACCGAATATGTCGGCTTCCGCTTCGTTGACTCGGATGTAGGTGTTGGTCACAGGGGTGAGCACGGAGAAGCAAGTCGCAAGGAGAGCTGCGAGCAGTGGAAGCCCGGCCACGTCTCCGATATCCGTGAGCCCGAAACGTTCTCCCCATCGCCGATGCGCCTTCTCGAAAGACCAGGCGAGCAAAGCCATAACGACCAACAGCAAAACGCCGAAGAACAGAATGCCCTCGTAGACGTGGTTCAAGGCGTAGTGTCCGATCTCGTGCGCCATGACCGCTTTGATCTCGGGAAGCGAGCAGCGGTTCAGTAGGTTGTCATTGAGGGAAATCCGTGTGGTGGCCAGAAACCCGCTGACGTTGGCGCTTATCCGTTTCGACTGCCGCGACGCGTCGAACTGATAGACCTCGGTGGCCGGGACACCATTCGCGCGGGCCATGCTCAGGATGGGATCTTTGACTCGTGTGTCCTCGAGAGGTGTGTAGGTATTGAACGCGGGGGCAATGAAGACCGGCGCGATGAGCATCACGAAGCAAAGGAAGACCACCCCTCCTACCGTTCCCCAGGCCCACCAGAGCCTTCCTGTCATGCGGATCGCGACGTATAGGAGCGTCAGCGCGATGGCGCCCAACAAAAGCCCAAAGAGAAGGCCCACCAACTGATCGCGCAACCAGGGACCGAAGGTCTGGGTCGCGAGCCCGTACTGGCGCTCTCGGAAAAAACCTTGGTAGACCGTGAGAGGAAATCCGAAAATGAAAGAGATAGTGATGTACTGGATGCTGTATAAAGCGGCGCCAATGACGCCGCGGCCTTGCCATTTCTCGGCCCAGTCTCTCATTCGCCCCGAGATCCTCCCTGCCAAGAGAATCCAGGCAACGACGAGACCGTACAGGTAGCCGATGAGTTGAAGCCAGTAGCCACCTTCGAAGTAGGAATCCGAACGATCCCGTTCCTCGTTAGGTATTCGCTCGAGATATGCTCTCGTGGCCGCTTCGGGGTCGAAAGACGTCTCTTCCTGGGCACTCGAGGCTCGGACGCTCAGCAAAACCAGCAGAAAGCAAAGCGCTATCCAGTACTTTGATGGGCGATTCATGAACCTCTCCGTGTGAAGCTTGCCTTGTCTCAGGCTATCAACCTCAAGCCGCTGAGCGTGGCCGCTTCGGCAGGGCCCCTCCATCACAACCGGGTTCACATCCCAACGACCCGAAGGTCGCGATCGAATCTGGTGAGACACTCGACTCCGTCAGTCGTGATGACCACATCGTCCTCGATCCGTACACCTCCCATCCCCGTCATCCCAGGTGTGGAAGGTGATCTCATAGGGAGCATCTTCGCGGATCTTGGTGCACTCGAGGGTCGGTATCACCATGTGAGCTGTTCCCTCCACGGAGAATAGCCCAATCAGCGTGCGCTCGGTGGAGTGGAAACTCACGCCTGTCAGATAGAATAGGTTGGTACCGGGAAGAAGTGCGACCCAATCGAGATCGTTTGCCTTCAACGCCTCCCGAACCTTCAATAACCGCTTTGTCAACATGCTCTCTTCCAAGCCGGCCTACATTCAACGGATAGGAGACTCGATAATTTCTCCGAAAGCGATCATGTTGAATTTCCGACTCTGTCGGGCCTGAAGATACTCCGTTTGGTGTCGGTGACGATAGCAAAACGCAAAGCTCCGTTCAAGCATGGTTCGAAGCAAGTGCTCGTGTAGGTCGTTGGTTATGAGGACAGACGATGGGCGTTAGATGCCGGATCCGGTGTTGCGGAATCGGAAGTCAGGATTCGGGTGGGGCGAGGGAGTCTGCTTTTCGCTTTTCCAGATGCTCATACCCGGAGCCCACCTGGGCGGAAAAGCCGCTGTTCCATCCGATTTCAGCGGTGGCAAAGCTCTTTGCGGACCGGCGGCAACAGGCATCCTCATGGGCCGACGCGATCTCATTGAGGCCGCGCAGCTGAATGCCGATCCGAAGGCCGACACGCTCGGCCGCGCCGCGAAGGTAGGTAAGGAACAGATCATGGGTTTGCTGGCGGCACCCGAGGCCTACGTTCGGCGCGACCATGAGGCAGACCAGCGGCGTTGGGGGAAGTGTCTGAAGCGCATCGCCGACGACGTGCGACATGTCCCGACGACAACCAGCGAGATCTTCTTTCCCTCGGGTAGAGGTTACCCCTACCTTCGGGTGTCGTGGGATGTCGAGAAGCTGGGCCTCGGCTACGAAGCCTGCCAAGAGGTGCTGATGGACGGCGAGCCAAGGATAGCGGTGATACCGAGTCCGGAGGGCATCGAGATCATCCCGATCAACCTCTTTCCCGGCGAAGAACGCATCATCGGCCTCCGACTGAGCGAAGTACTGGGACAAGCCGCCGTGTAGTAGCCTCGGCCTGGTCGGTGTGACCTGCTGAACGCTAATCGGATCGCACGCCTTATCTTGACACCATCGGTAGACCTTGCCGGAAACGATCGATTCGACCCGCTCGGTCGAGCTATGAAACCGAGCGCGGGCGATGCCATCGGTCAGAAAACGGGCATAGCCGGAAGGATCGACATCGACCAGCATCGCGGTGACATCCGTGTCCAGGCTCTAGTGCGTCTCGATGCGGCGATGGCCAGGGCTGGCCGTCGATAGGCCGGCAGGTTATGGGAGCTCGAGTGCAGTGATAAGCTTTGCGGCCAGGAGGCCGAGCCATGCCTGAATCCAAGCGTGTCGTGGCCCGAAGGGAGTTCGCTGGAACGGCAGCCAAAACGGCGGCCGCCACTTCAGTCCTGACTCTCCTTCCACCATCGCTTCGCGCCGCCCAAAGACGCCGCTACGCCATTCGAATCGACGAACTGGTGAGCTTCTAGGCAAGCGGTGCAGAAAACCAGCTTATTTTGCGGGCATGGAAACCTCGGGGAAGCCTCTCTCATCCCACAGATCCATGGGAGATTGCCCGTCCATACTGAGGATCTCGCGGTGGGGGAGATACAGCCTGACGGAATCAAACGAAAGGTGAGACGACATGAAGACGAATACTCGATGGCAAACCATTCTGTTTGCGATCCTGGTCCTCTCGACGAGCACAGTCTCGGCGCAACCCCAGCCTTTAGACGCATTCGACGACTACGTTGCCAACGCAGTGCGCGATTGGGAAGTTCCCGGCTTGGCGATTGCCGTCGTCAAAAACGGTCAGGTGGTCTTTTCCAAGGGATACGGCGTCCGCGAATTGGGGAAACCGGATCTCGTGGACAGGCAGACGCTCTTTGCCATCGGTTCGACCACCAAAGCCATGGTCGCCGCCTCTATCGGCATGCTCGTGGACGAAGGCAAGCTAGGCTGGAACGATGCGGTGACCAATCACCTTCCCGATTTCCAACTCTACGACCCTTACGTCACCCGCGAAGTGACCGTGAGGGACCTCGTCACCCACCGCGCCGGATTGGGGAACGCCGATTTTCTGTGGTACGGCCAGGAAGCAACGCGCCAAGACATTTTGCATCGGCTGCGCTATCTTCCACCCCAAACCTCGATGCGATCCCACTTCACTTACCAGAACATCATGTACACGGCGGCGGGAGAGGTCGTGGCGGCAGCGAGTGGCGTGGCGTGGGAGCAGTTCTTGCGACGGCGCCTCTTCGAGCCCTTGGGAATGAACAGCTCAGTGGCTCTACTAGCCGAGACCCGTGGTCGTCCGAATCTCGCTTCCCCTCACGATCGTATCGACGGCGCGATCAAGGTCATCAAAAATGCCAGTGTCGACCCCGTCGCTCCAGCCGGTTCGGTGTGGTCGAGCGTGGACGATATGGCGAAGTGGATGGTGTTTTTGCTCGAAGGACAACCGGCATTGCTCAAAGACGAAACTCGAGCGGATCTCTTCAAACCCCAGTTCATCGTTGGCGACAGCTTTTACCCCACGAAACGGCTCACACGCCCGCACTGGACCACTTACGGTTCGGGATGGTTCCAACACGACTACAACGGCCGAGCGGTCGACTTTCACACCGGCAGTATCGATGGCATGGTGGCTATCATCGGTCTCATCCGAGACGAGAGGCTCGGCGTCTACGTGCTCGGGAACCTGGACCACGCCGAGGTCCGGCACGCGCTCATGTACCGTGTGTTCGATCACTATGGCGGCGGGTCGGTTCGCGACTGGAGCGCGGAACTAAAGGAGCTTTACGGAAATCTCCACACCGAAGCTGTGTCGAGAATGAAGAAAGTCGAGGACGAGCGCGTACCCGGGACCGCGCCCACTTTCCCGCTCGAGGACTACGCCGGTACCTATTCCGACCCACTGTATGGAACGGTCGAGGTGACCTATGACGGCAAGCTCTCCATTCGATACGGGCCCGGATTCGAGGGTGAGCTCGAGCATTGGCATTACGATACGTTTCGCGCTCGCTGGGACGCGAAGTGGCGCGGAACGCTCCTGGTGGCCTTCAACATGGATGCAAAGGGGCGCCCATCGACGTTGATGGCGGGCGGTGGCGTGTTCACGCGCGAGGAGACGACTGACGTGAGCTCTCGCTGATCCGTTACCTGAGTCTTACTTTCCTTGCAGGGGAGGCACTATGAATAAGCTACTTTTCGGGTCACTCGCGCTCATTCTCCGTGTCCCATTGGGCAACTAGCACGAGAATGAGTGAGGAGGTGTCGAGAACAAAGACGGGTGTTTCTGCCGGGCTATGAACACCATCCAAGAGGCTTCTAAGTTGAGCGTTTCACCCAATAGTCTCGGGTCGGCCCCAAAACGGCTCTGCCAGAATCCGTGAGACACAACGACCACGTTGGGGGAAGCGGGCTCGAAGTCCTCGCCGAGAAAGAGTCGTCCCACAAGAGGTTTCGTACCGAGGGTGGAAAAAAAGGCCTCCGTGGCCAAACCGGCCGGAATTCTCTCCGGCTCCGATCCGCTTTGGTACGTGACATCGTAGTTCGTAAAGGCCGCCATCGCTTCGAAACTCTTGCTCTGCTCTTTCCAGTCGAAGAAGTTCGCCACCGAAACAACGTTCCGATCCCTGCCTCGCTTCAGATTGTTCTCCCATACCATCACCAACCGATCGGGATCATCGTAAGGAAGCGGGCGAAGCAGGACCGAGTCGACGAGGGTGAATATGGCGCTGTTGGCGCCTATACCGAACGCCATCGTCACGATGGCAGCGAACGTCATCACCGGATTCTTGGCGAGCATTCGCAGACCGAAGCGAATGTCTTGAAAGAGTGCCGACATGCGATTCCCTCTCTAGATCGGGTGGCTTCCCGCAAAAAAGACCTGGCCTTTCTCCTTTTGACGGATTAACCTGGAAAAAGTTTGGTGAGTTTGAGTCATTTACTTTGCCATGCCGCAACCGTCCACTTCAGAGGACAAACCCCGGAACAAGATTTGTGCTATCTTGCTGAAAAAAAACACCTTCCCATTTGGCATCGACCTTGCTCTTCATATGAGTAGCCCCCGCCGCCAAGGAGAAGACGCCATGAGGAACTTGATCCTCATCCCCGCCTTCGCGCTCGGACTCTCATGCACCAGCCACGCATCGCAAAGGCGCTATTCGAACGACTACCGCTACCGATCGGGGAACCTAGCCTATGACCTGGAACAGGCGACTTGGTCGCTTCGCCAGACGACCGAGTCCGCCGACCGCTATCGCAGTCGACACGACAAGAGGGTGCGAAAGGAGATCCGCAAGCTGCACCAACGAGCGCAACAATTCCGTCGGACTGTCGAGCGTAGGCGTTGGGAAGATCGCCGAACCCATAAAAGTCTCGACCAGCTCACAAGACAATACTACCGGACAGAAGATGCGTTGAGGCATGGCTATGGAAGCCGGCGATGGTACCGCAGCTTCAGTCAAGTCCGTTACTTGATGAACCGGATTCAGTATCGCTACAACGGTTACGGCCAACGCCGATACCCTAGGTATCGCTATTGAGCGGCGCGTCGAAGCCACAACTTCTGTTGCGTCTGCGCGTTGACGCGCTGCTCGCTGGGCTTCGCCCTTTCACGGCGAAGTCGTTTTGTGCCCAGCATCCGGGTGCTGGCCGACCGAACTGGACAACGTCCTGATTGAGAAACGGATTAGTTCGGGAGGCGGCCAACTCGATTTGTTCCAACGCTTCCAAAATGAGGGGTGCTACAGCCGCTAGCCCCGACAGCAATGCAAGACCCAGCCATCTTCGTAATGAGACAAGCGTCACGTTTATACACTCCGTCAAATTCACTGGTCGAGGTACGGCACCAGGAATGCGTATAAGGATTAGAGCGAGCAGTGGTCCGAGTATCAGGATGCCGATCTCCAGCCGAACTCCTGAGTGACCTCCTGGGGCATTGAAGGATCGACAGCGTATGGGGAAAGGCCAATAGGAGGGAGCTTGCCTCGGCTGTCATAGGTAAAAGCGAGTTTGAGACCCTGTCGCGACACGATCTCAGCCAATTCGCCGTCCGTGTCGAATTCCTTACGCTCTCCAGATCTTTCCCAGTACGTCCAGCTCCCCTCCCCATTCTTTACCAGAGACCCTGTTTCGCCTACAGACGTTTGATACGCATCAGCCGCGAAGACAAAGGTTGTTCTGACGCCACAATCCCTTCGGAGGATCACCGAGTTATCTTTACACTCGTGGAGCCGGACAAAGATTCTTCCAAATAATTCATTTTGGGCTTGACAGATTTTCCGATCACTCTGAATTGATACCGAAGGCGCGATCGAGATTGTGCGTCTTACAGCCGTGTGATGTGCCACACGGCTCCGAACGGTTTGGGAGACTTCGAAGCCATCAAAGGTCGAGAACGTCCCATAGAGGCGAACGCAAAAAGAAAAAAGATCGTCGCCTATATTATGAGTAAGGAGTGAAGCTCATGGTGGAAAAAATCAAGGCGTACTTCAAGTCGCTCGAAGGGCTCTCTACCGAAGCGCTCACCAGCTCAGCTGAGAAGTTGGTCCGCGCCGAGAAACGAAACGTTGCCCTTCTCATCGCTCACATCGCCGAGATGTCGAGAAGAAAGACCTACCTCGAGTGCGGGTACAAGAATCTCTTCGACTACTGCGTCACGCGTCTACGTCTTAGCGAAGGCTCCGTGGCGCTCCGGATCCAGGTCGCGAACGTATCGAGACGTTTCCCTCAACTCCTTCAATCGCTGGCCGAGAACCGCATCAGCCTCACGGTCGCAGGTCACCTCGCACCTCACCTTCACGAGGACAACGTGGAGAAGCTCCTTTCGGACTGTGCCGGGATGACTAAAAGAATTGTCGAAGAGTATCTCGTGGCTCTGAGACCAAAGCCGGTCTTCAATCCGTCAATCCGCAAGAGACCTGCTCCTGTGGAGAATAGAGAACAGGCTCGGCCCGAAAGACAACAAGAGACGATGCGAGAGAGTGAGCAGTCAAAACCACCGTGTCCGGCTCCTTTTGTCGAGGAGGCACCGAGGCCGCGACCAACGAGCCCCTCTTCGAACCTGCTCCAGCCGGCGCGACCCGACAGGTTCAATTTCCGCTTCTCTGCCGACAGGAACTTCAAGGAGAAATTCGAGCGACTGGCCGAAGTGCTCGGTGTCGAGAATCCCTTGAAGCACATGGCAGAGATTCTCGAGCAGGCCGTCGACATTTCACTCGAGAAAAGGGATCCGATGAGGAAACGTGAACGGCGGCTCGAGAGGCAGCGCACAAAAACTGCACCTCGTCCGGACGAGATTGCGACTCGACCGGAAAGAAAAGACAGGACGGAGTCCCGCTATATTCCCTCCGAGGTACGCGAGCGCGTCTTCGAACGGGCCGGCCACCAGTGCCAGTACAAATCGGCAGACGGTACGCGGTGTACCGCCAGAACGAGACTCGAGATCGAACATGTTCGGCCATTCGCGATCTATCGTAGTCACGAGGAACGCAATCTTCGGGTCCTCTGCGGTCGACATAATCGCTTCGAGGCGGAGCGAGTCTACGGTGCCGAGTTCATCCAGAACAAGATCGACGAAAAAAGGCGTCAGAGAGTCTGCCGGATCCATACCCAGCAATCCAGTGCATCAACTTTGTTTTCTGACAAAGGCGGCCCGTCGCACTAACTCTTCACGAGAATCATCCTGCCCTACGGGGGTGGCATTTCGACAGCCCCCTCTGTCTTTCCCGGTAACGAACGGGTCCTTCTCGTCGTGTCGGTGATTGGGTATAGTTAGCGGGCGCTCCGATCTTTGCTGACAGTGGCAGGAGTCGGCGTCCAAATTGTGGCCTTCGCTTGTGGAGATCGTGTGATGTAGTCGATGTCTCCCAGGATTGTCCTTCAGAATCTCTATCTTGTACACTGACTGTAGGACGGAACCGTCAGTGAGAAACGGAATTGCCATCGGTGTTCTTTGTTGCGTGGTGACATGTGCACCGGAGCCGCCAGCCGATCTGCCGCCTATCGCGAAGCCGGGCTTCACCTTACTTTCGTTGCATTGATTCTCGCGGCGCTTGCACGTCGGGAACCGCAGGACAAAGAACTGATCGTGATTGTGATCATTTTGGGCTCCGTGTTTGTGGGGCTTGTAGAGTTGTTCATTGCCCTGCTGTTGGGGCCGCCGGTTGAATGAAGCCCGAGCTCGAGGCAGATTGAGACCAACCACGGCTCGCGTGCATTGGAAGATGCAAAGCCCGCCATTACTAGGGCTTAGGCTAGGTTTGACGCTACGGAGCCAGCTACGGTAAAGGGGGCTAGCCCCCCCTGGTGACACAGTCTATGCGGGCTGGTGACCGGTAGGCTCACCTGAGCGGAAGCGGCCGCAAGGAACTTCCCGGGGCCAGCCTGGATAGCGCCTCTTGGAGACCCACGTACAAAATCAGTCGTAGGCTTTCCGGATTTCCTCCGTTGCCATTAGCTCCGTTTCCTCGGCGAGCACAGGCCACGACACCAAGTCCTCGTGCACTTTGCGATACTTCTCGGGAATCGGGTGGGTACCCAGAACGACTGGAACGCCATACCGCTTCTCGATGAACTCCTTGAAGTAGTCGATATGCGGGCAGGGCGGATACCCTACCACGAGGCCCGTGGCAAGGTGAATGGCTTCGGCTCCGTTGTTGATCATTTCTTCGGGAACGTACTCCACGTTGCCGCCGGGGCAACCGCAACACGAGGTAAAACCGACGACTTCCAGAGGCTCGTCCTTGTCGTAAATGGAAAATGCTCCTTCACGCTCTCTGACGGAACGAAAGCATTTACCGCCTCCACAGTCACGGTACCGGTCACAGATGATGATCCCTATCTTCATAGTGTTCCTCCCTAGCGGATTTCACTCTCTCTACGAGCGGCCGCACCGACGCCGGCAACTAGCGTTGTGACGGATGGTTCGGATGGAGAAGAGGGCCGACGCCTGAAAAAGATGCATTGTCATTCTCTATGCTGTATGGGCTACAACTTCTCGCCGGCCGAGTTTCTATTCTATATGAGTTCTTCTTTCCCATCCAACGACGCTGGAAGAGACTCCTGCGCCAAGATTGACTAACCGTCGCGCTTGGGCTAAGTTTGCTGCCGATGTGACAGCAAGCTGTGCGCTTACGGCAGCTTTCTCAATGTCCCAGTTGCAATAACAACAAGTTGTTTTCGGCCAGCTCGTATCGCATTGAAACAGCACAACGAGGCCTACGACATTTACTACGCCTAGCATCCCTCTACACTCACCAAACTCGATCCGTGCCAGCGTAGCGAAAGGAGAGTCGCCATGAGGCGTCACATCGTCACTGTTTTACTGCTCATTGCTCTGATTGGACTCACGGCTCCAAGTGCAACGGCACAGATTCCATCGCCCGAGGAGTTCTTCGGTTTCAAGATGGGTGCCGATGGGGAGCTGGCGCGCTGGGACAAGATCGTCGAGTACTTCAACATGCTCGATGAGCGTTCCGATCGCGTTCTGGTCCAAAATCTAGGCAAGTCGACGGAGGGAAATCCTTTTATCTTGGCGATCATCTCCTCCTCGTCCAACATCAAAAACATCGAGAAGTACCGCAAAATCAGCCAACAACTGGCGGACCCCAGAGGGCTCTCTGATCAGGACATCGACAAGCTCATCAAAGACGGGAAATACGTCCTCGCCGTAACCTGTTCCATTCACGCCTCTGAGATCGGCGGCACGCAGGGCTCGTCGGAAATGGCTCATGAGATGGTCACGAGCAACGACCCCGCCATGAAGATGATCCTCGACAACACGATTCTGTCTGCTCTTTCCGAGCTTCAATCCCGACGGCCAAATCATGGTCACCGACTGGTTCTACAAGTACAAAGGTACGGAGTACAACCACACCCGTCTTCCCTACCTCTACCATCTCTACACGGGCCACGATAACAACCGCGACGCCTACCAGCTGACGCAGGTGGAGTCGCAACACTTCGCGAAAATCGTCTATCGCGACTGGATGCCCCAGGCCTATATCGATCACCATCACATGGGAAGCTCGGGTGCCCGGTTCTACATCCCGCCCTTTCTCGATCCGATCCATCCCAATGTCGACCCGCTTCTCTGGCGCGAGCATCAGCTCTACGGCGCGCACATGGCGGTGGCGTTGGAAAACGCGGGGAAGAGTGGCTTCGAGAGTGGGGCTCCCTACACCGCCTGGTGGCAGGCGGCATTTTGCATGGCCGGCAACTATCACAACATCACGAGCATGTTGACCGAGTCGGCGAGCGCCAACTGGGCCGATCCCGATCTACATTCTCCCCGACCAACTGCGGGGGACACGTGGGCGCCCCGAATACAAGCCGCAAATGACCATGCCGCGTCTCTGGCCGGGCGGCTGGTGGCGCGCTCGCGAAATCGTGGAGCAGCAGATCGTCTCGGCGAAGGCCACTCTGGAGCTGGGTGCACGCTACCGTGAAACGATGTTGCGGAACATGGTCCTGAAGGCGCAAGGCAACCTCAAACGCGGTCAGCAGCGAGCCTCCCTACGCCTTCGTCCTTCCCAAGGACCAACACGACTATCTGACGGCGGTCAAGCTCGCGAAGCTGTTCCAGATGAACGGCGTCGAAGTCCATCGCCTGGACAAGCCATATCAGGTGGGATCCCATGTGTTCGCACCGGGAAGCTTCGTGATCTCCACGGCCCAGCCGAAGCGCGTCTTCGTCAAGTCCTTCCTCGAGCAAATCAACTATCCGGACAACACCTGGACCCGGAGCCCACGGTGACGGCTCTCCGATCCGTCCTTACGATCTTGCCGGCTACGCGTTGAACGAGCACATGGGTGTGGATGCCATACCGGTCATGGAACCGCTTCGGGACATCTCCATGACGGTCCTAGAGGACTTCGTATCACCCCCCAGGACACGTGTTGCGGCGGAGGCGACACCTACATCTTGGACCACAGCTCCAACGAGAGCTTGAGAGCGATGAATCGGCTGCTCGACAAGGACTTTGAGGTCCATTGGCTGGCGAAGTGCTTTCACGGACGGGAACACCCACTACGCACCTGGAGCCATCCTGGTCAAAGGAGATTCGAGCTATGTGAAGACATTGGCCAATGAGCTGGGATTGGATTTCCAAAGCCCCTCCAAGGCGGTTCGCGGTAAGGCCTACAAGATCGACAAACCTCGAGCTCGGGATGTACAAGCGCTACGCCGGCGGCAACATGGACGAGGGTTGGACCCACTGGCTGCATCAAGGATTTCGAGTTCGATCTCACCTCGTTGTTCAACAAGGACATGAAGGACGCAAGCGTCGCCCAAAACTACGACGTCATCATCATTCCCGATGACAGTGCCGACGCCATCATCGAGGGCCGCGTGCGGCGCTTCGGCGGCGGCGAATCGAGCGATGAGGACATCCCCGAAGAGTACCGGGGCGGTATCGGCGAAGAAGGTGTAGAGAACATCAAACAGTTCGTAGAGAACGGTGGAACCCTCATCACATTCAACGGAGCCTATGAGTTTGCTAAGAAGGTCTTCGATCTTCCTCTGGAGGATACCTTGACCGGAGTCCCCAGCCAAGGACTTCTATTGTCCCGGGCTCGACGCTCCACATCTCCGTCGACACGAGCTCACCCTCTAGGCTACGGTATGCCGCAAAACGCTCTGGCCCTCTTCCGCGAGAGCCCATCACTACAGGTCTCGTCCGGCGACTTCAAAGATGGGGTGTCGGTTCCCGTCCGCTACCACGAGCAGAACCTTCTGCAAAGCGGTTGGCTGATCGGCGAGAAGTACCTATCGAAGAAGCCGGCCGTCATCGAGTTCAAGATCGAGAAGGGCAAGGTCATCGTCCTGGCCTTCCCGGCGCAGCACCGGGCTCAGACGCACGGCACGTTCAAGTTCCTGTTCAACGCGATCTTCTACGGCGCCGCCGAAGAGGTGACCATCAATTAACGCCACGGGGGCTGTCCCTTTTGTGGACTGTCACCGTCACCGTTTAACCATGGGGGCTGTCCAAGGGGACGGCCCCGCCGTTATTGGCGGACAATTCGAATGGTTACAATGTCCTCAATAAGTGAGGGTCGACTCAGTGACTGTTTTCCCGCGCCGCGATCTTAAGGAGGAAGTGAGTAAGCATTTTCGAGGCACGGCTGAGGAGCGCGTTCTGCAGGCGCTTCGGTTAGGGCAACTCGAATTGAAACTCTTCCTCGCCAATCAACCGCCCGGGATGAAACCGGACGAGGCAAGAGCCATACTTCGTCGCAACATTAACCGCGGCCGGCGTCCCTGCAGCTTGAACGAGCCGTGAACGACGTCTTATTCCAGGGCCAACAGGATGTACAAGTAGAGACTGGAGACGGAAAAGACAAGCACGAGCCGTGCAGCGGCCGTCTATCTCGTATCTTATCCCAATCACATTGCGCTACAGCAGCGGAGCAAAAAGCTGCGAAGCATTCTCGACGAAGCGGACTCGTGCGGACCGGGCTAGCCAGGTTTCCAGATCGATGCTATCCGAATCTTCCAAATACCTCATCTGAAGCTCGCGCAGCCTTGTCGTGAAATCCTCATCGTAGACCAGAAGCGTCACCTCAAAATCGAGCCAGAAACTCCGCACATCGAGGTTGACGGTCCCAAAGATACTGAATTTGCCGTCCACCGTGACGCTTTTCGTGTGCAAGAGGCCTCTCTTGAATCGGCAAATGTTGACGCCGGCACCGAGCAAGCTATCGAAAAAGGAATGGCTGGCGTGCTGCGTCAGGCGGGAATCCAACTTCTCCGGTACGATCATGGTCGTCTCTACACCTCGTCGCGGCGCCGACTTGAGGGCCGTCAGAACAGCGCTGTCGGGAATGAAGTAAGGGGTTGTCACGATGAGCTCACGGCGTGCAGCATAGATGGCGGTCAGCACCACCTGATGGATTGCATCCCGGGCGATCCCCGGTCCAGACGGAATGACTTGAACGGGCGTCGAGCCCGCCGGCAAAGGACTCACGAGGTGAAAATTCGCCAAGGTCTCGGTCGCCTCATTCGTCTCGACTTCCCAGTCCCAGGAAAACTGCACCTCCAGAGCCTGGACAGCCGGGCCCTCGACACGGACCATCGCGTCGACCCATTCTCCCACTCCTGCTCCCTTCTTGAAATAGCGAGGGTCGACGAGATTGAGGCTGCCCGTGTAGGCACAAGAATCATCGATGACGACGATTTTACGATGGAGCCTCAAATCGGGTCGGGCGAACGCCAAGCGTCGGAGACCGATCGGCAGAGCGGCAACTAGGGCCACGCCATTCTCCCGCAACCGACCGGCCGAGCGGCATTTGAGGAAACGACTACTCCCGACGGCGTCGACGAGAACGCGACAAGTGACGCCTCGCTTCACAGCTCGAATGAGAGCCTCGGCCACTTCATCCGCAACTCCGCCCTCGCTCCAGATGTAGAACTCCATGTGACAGATGCGCTTCGCACGGTCGACATCCTTGATGATGGACTGCAACGCGGACTGGGCCCCATCTAAAAGCTCCAGTTTGTTCCCACCCATGGCCGGTGTACCGAGCGTGGCTTCAGCAAGCCTGTGGATGGGTTCGCTTTCGGCACCCAAGTCCGCCCACTCGACGCGAGAGGCCCGGAGACTACGAAGCTCGTTTTGATACCGGGCCAGCAGCTTTTTTGCCCGATCGGCACGACGTCTCCCGATGCGCCGTTCACCAACCAGGAGATAGGCGAAAGCACCCGCAAGAGGCAGTAGAACAATGAGAATGAGCCAGGCAAGCGACACACCCGGAGGCAATCGCCGCATGATGATACGAACCGACAAGCCGATGATGATGAGCGCGTAGAGAATCGCGAGGAGTACGCCCAAAAGCGCAACGTCACTCATAGAGGCGTTCCATCGACGTACCGGGATAGTAGTGGCTCAAGATCTCAGCGTATCCGGTTCCTTGCCAGGCCATCACGGCTGCACCGATCTGGCAAAGCCCTACGCCGTGTCCCCAACCCACGCCTTGGAGAACGAAGCTGTCCGGGCGATCGGCCGGCCCTTCGACGTCGACGACAAACGCCGAGCTGTACAGATGGGTGTCCGATAGAGCCCGCCGGATCTCGAGCTCTTTGCCGATGACAAGGCTTCCCTTCTCGCCCACCCAGCGCAGGCGTTTCAATCTTCCCGACCGTCCTCTCTCAACGGCCTCCAGCGCCAGAATCCGACCCAAGTCGATGCCTAGTTTGTCCCTCAGCAGGTCTCCCGTTTCGGCGGCACTCAGTTGAACCTTCCAGCGAAAGAAATCACGGGTTTGCCGGTCGTGTGGTGTCAGGATTGCGCTCAGAATCCGGTCGTCCGTGCAATTGCAGTAAACGTCCGGTGGATGGCGAAGGTATTCCCTCAGCGCTCCGTCGTTAGCCAGGTTGGGAAGGGGTGCCCTCTCGTCGGGGCCGTCCCACAGCGGAACGAGGTAGGGCACGTCTTCGTCCTGCCAGGCCACACCGAAGGCTTCCGTCACACCACCACAGCATTTTCCGTATCGGGCATCACAGAGCATTCCATCGCAGGTCAACACTTGCCCGCGCGTTTCGGCGACCGCCCGAAGGGCATTCGGGGACTTGATACGACCCACGCCGTGATAGCGCTGGCAATGGTCATCGGCGCAAACCACGAAATCGTTGTGCGCCTCGTGGTCGTACCAGCGGATGATCTCCCCGTCACTCTCTTGTGAATGCGCCCGATCACTACCGTTAGTCGCGCGTTTCTTGCGCTGTGCCAAAAGCCAGCTTCGCGAAACGACACTGTGCGCCTTGATGAGCGCGAGCGGAGACGAAGCATCCATCTCGGAGCAAATGACTGAGATCAGGTAGGCCTCGAGCGGCACATCGTTGATGACGGTGAAACGGTCTTCACCCGCGGGTTTGAATCTGAGACTACCGCTAAACGCCTGCCGTTCTTTTTGCTGCCAATGAAAGTCGATGCCGATGGTCGCTTCGAGCGAGAAGTGAGCCGCAGCTTCATCGGTTGGCTCGAGAACGAGCTCTCGAGACTCCACGGAGCCTGCGCCAGTGAATCGAAGAGCACCCTCGTGACATTCGACCCTGTAGTCACCTTCCGGGAAGCGTGCTCCTTCGCCATCGTTGAACTCACCTGAGAGGTGAAAGGAGAGGGCTTTCACCCCCTGCAGGAGGCCAACGGCAATGACCGGCTCGTTCTTCGGGAGGTCGAGTTTCATGTCACAGCCTCTAGAAGCTCGCTCAACTCCGTTTCTCCTAGGCAGACTTCTTCGTAAATCTCCAAAGCCTTTTGCCCATCGGTCCGTTCGAACGATTCTCGGTCCGCTGCAACGAGAAAACCCGTCATTTCTATAGCAGCCGGACTGACGGCAACACGGGCGTCGCCCTCTACGAAATAGCACTCTGGTCGATGCTTGGCTCTAGGAATGAGGAAAACGATGTGGCGGCCCCCTCGGGTGGTCGCCACGAGATTGATGAGCGGTTCGTCGTCCGTTCTCCCAGTAACTCCGAGTTCTTGTAGGAAGCGGCCTATGAACGCCGCTACGTTTTCAGCCTTTTTATCCTGGCAGATGATCATTCGACGACCAAAACTGCTATAGGTCTCGATCGCGTCTTTTTCACCGAGGTCCGGCACTTCTTTGAAAAGTGGGGCACTGGCGATCGAGCTGGCCTGAAAATGGAAGTGATCCGGAGCCGAAGCGCCGCATTGGGCCCCATTGTAGAGCACTAGCATCCCCTCCCCGCAATCTGTGGCGAGGCTGAGAAAGTCGTCAATATGCCCAGCCAATCTCTGTGGCACGTGCTCGCGACTCGCAATCGTCAAATGCCGTGGGAGAATCGGGTGAGGATTGGGGAGGATGACGAGCTCGCCATAGCCGATGCCGCGTTCTTCCGGCGGGAGGTTGTCGAGACAGAGAAAACAGGGCCGCCCCGCGACGGATAGCGGGTCCACCTTGGCATGTACCGATTTGTGGCGTCCCGGGTTCGACTGAACGATAACGTGGGCGCCGTCCCGCGAAAGGTGTTTGGTCCTCATCCCGGCGAGTGAGGCCTCGCCCTCCCGAAACCTGCTCCAGGTCGCACGCTGCTGCTCCAACAAATCGTCGATCCGGCGCGGGAGCTCCAGACCCGATCCCGTTCGGCCGAGAAGGACCTCGTCCCATGTCATGGGGCGCCGGCGACCTCCCTCTGGCGCGCCAAGATCTCTATCGTTCGCAACCGGTCTTTGTAGGCCGCATAACGGTTGGACGTCTCGAGAGATAGAGCACTGTCGGAGTTTTCTTCCCAGCGACGGCACCAATAGAGCGAATCATAAATCCGCCCCACAGGAAAGGATCGCGAGAGCCGCAGCACCACGGCATAGTCTTCTCCGTAACTCACGTTGGGAAATCCAATCGACCTCAGGGTGGGGACATGGTAAGCGCGAGGCGCACCAAGACCGGCAATACGCAGTGCGTTGTTGTGACCGTTGGCATCCGTCCACTCGCGATGATCGATGAGCCCCGGGGCAAGGGGCTCCAAATCGAAGTTGACGGTCGTGTAGGAACCAACGACGAGGGCGTAGGGCTTCTCACTGACCTTCCGGACGATTCGATTCAAGACATCTGTTCCGTCGTACAAGTCGTCGCTGTCGAGCTGAACCGCAAAACGGCCGCAACACTCGGAGTGAATGGCCTCGTTCCAACATCCGCCGATGACGAGGTCGTTGCGCTCCGGTATGAGATGCACCAAACGTTCATCCTCTTTTGCGATCTCCGCTAGCGTGGCGGTTGTTCCATCGTCGGAGTGGTTGTCTACGACGATGCAATTGAAGTCGAAGCTCGTACGCTGCGAAAGAGCGCTTCCCACGGCGTCTGATATGGTGCGCGCCCGATTCTTGACGGGTATGACCACGCTGGCGGCGACGGGATAGGAGGTGTCATCATCAATGGGAACTCGATCGGGCGTTGACACGAGCGCCCCAATACGCCGCAGGTGATCCGACGCCACGGACTCCATCTCCATCTGGTAGGCGCGCTGACGCGGGTCGACGTAGTCGAAGACTTTCTGGCCGCTGGACCGCTCCTCACCTTTGAGCCGTTCATAAAGCGGCTCCGGGAGATGGAGGATGGGTCCGAGCTCAGCAAGTCGCAGTCTGAGGTCATACCACGCGCCATAACGGAGCTCGGGTGCTTCCTTATCCAGGATCTCGGCTAAACCTTCGAGCCTCTTCCTATTAATAATGACGGCTGAGCCGAAATCGAAATCGTCTCTAATGCTCCCCAATTGATAGTCAATGAGGGGGTGGTAGCTCACGCTTCCGTCTTCGGCCACATCAAAAAAGTCGCCGTACACGATAGACGCATCGGTGTCTTCGACAGCCCGCAGCATGCGATCGAGACCGGAACGCGAAAAGATTCCTCCTCCGGGAAGAATCCACAATAGGTGGCCGGCCGAGGATTGTTCGAACCAATGCAAGATCGCCAGCACAGAGGACTTGGACCAGAAGGTCCCGACGTCAATGGCGGTTCCGGCCTCTACCGGAGAGCTCACTCCCGGCGTCACCATCAGCGCAACGTCTTTCGTCGCGCCACACTTTCGCAAAGACTGCAGTGTTTGGGAGTCTCGGGCATCTCCCGACCAGGGAACGGCAGCAGCTATCGACGTCATGGGAGTCTTCCGGGTTCCAGGGGCGTCGCGAAGGCGATTCCACGCATCCTGTTCGCTTTCAAAAATTCGCTCAAGGGTTGCGCGATCACTTTCCCTGCGCTTTCCCTTGCTTGGTACAACATCAGGCTCTCGACCGTGTGTTTGCTCGGATGATCAAAAAAAAGAATGCCGGTGTGAAAGAAGTCGAGCTTCGAACGCACGGAGGCGAAGGCAACGATGGTGCCATCCGAGATGCGCTCCAGTACACGGGCGATGTCCCCCTTCGGAACGACATGGAAACGTGCACGACGCGGCGGCAGGTCCGCGATGAACCTCAGGTTCGCGTCAATAGACCGAGACGACGAACCCCTCGTACGTATCTTGATTGCCCCACGTTTCTCGTTGTGTCTCATCCAGTCGGCAAAGTAGTGGTGGCGCGAACACCAATCCACTCTTCCCCCTCGGTAGCGAGTCTTCTCGAGCTCGGTGACGAAACCCTTAGCCGAACGGCTTCTCGATAGCGCCAGAACACTTTCGATATAGGTAACGCAGTCGAAACGGCTCAAGTCGACGACGAGCTTTTCGTCTTCGGTAGGTCCACCGACGAGAGCGTTGGGTTCATAGGGACAACCCAGGAAGGACGCCGCAGCCATGCGGAGGCGGGTCGCTACCCTTGGTTCCCCGACGATCGCCTGATGAACCTTCTTCTCTTCCTTTCTCCAGGAACTTGTCACCACGTCTGAAAGCCCTCGATTTTGCCACGTCGCACAGGCCACCTTACAGAGTCAAGTCCTAATGAACATGAAGGTTAGCACAATTCAGGCCCGACGTGCCGTGGGCTGATTGACGACGTCCCGCGCTCTTGATGTTGGCTCAAAGGGCCGGATCGCGGTTCTAGGATACAATCTCGGTTCTGGAGACGCCGTGAAGAGATTGAGCCTGTTCTCGACTATCGTTCTAGCCGTCCTTGCCGCGCAGCCGTCCGGGCACCCCCAGGAACAAACACAAGAGCCTCCTCCTCGATTTGGAGTCGAAGTCAACTTTATCGAGGTCGATGCTTTGGTCGTCGACAGCAGCGGCAACTTCGTCTCGAACCTGAACCAAGAAGATTTCGAGGTCCTGGAAGACGGCAAACCTCAAGAGATCGCGACCTTCCGGCTCGTGGACATTCCTGTGGTGCCTGTCCGTACTGGAGTAGAACGTGTGCCTCTTGCGGCTCCCGACGTTCGCTCGAACGAGGCGCCGGAAGAAGGTCGGATCTTTGTTCTCGTTCTAGACGATCTCCACACCTCTCCCAACAGAAGCCCCACCGTCCAGCGAGTGGCTCGTGATTTCATCGAGAAATGGATGAAGGAGGGAGACTGGGTCGCTATTACCAACACGAGTGGCAGAGCAGACGCCTCGCGCGGCTTTACGAACAATCGATTGTCGCTCCTGAACTCGATCGACAAATTTATGGGACGCAAGCTCCGGCCTTTGTATGAGGAGCGCATTGCCGTGCTCGAACAAGTTCAACAGGGTATGGCGCCCGACGAGGCCACACTTCAGATGAGGGCGGCTGAACGTGAGCACGGCCACCAGGCCCGGACCGCCATACTTCATCTCAGAAGCGTCGCCGAGGGACTCAGCACCATCCAAGGCCGCAGAAAAGCCATTGTCTTTGTGAGTGAGGGCATCGCCTACAACATCAATGACGTCATGAACACTTCCTCCGCCGATGCCATCGTCAACGACGTTCAACAGGCGATCGGCTCGGCGGGTCTTTCCAACGTCGCCTTCTACGCGCTCGATGTCCGGGGGCTGGGTGCCGGTCAAGGTGAGAGCGTCATGAGCTCTCAATCCGCGGGTTCCCTTGCTCAAAACGCTCCTCGTCCCAGTGCAGGAGCTAGAAATCCCGGTCAGTATCGAGACTGGGAAATCCTCGTTGAAGAAGGCTCTAGGGGAATATTGTCGCGACAGGAGGAAGTAGAAAGGAGTAAGGATAGCCTGCGCGTTCTCTCCAACGAAACGGGTGGTATCCCTATTGTCAACGAGAACGACCTCGAAGACGGGCTTCGCCGCATCGTTGACGATTCCAGCCATTACTATTTGTTGGGCTACTACCCCACCCACGATTTGGCGGACGGCAAGTTCCGTCGGATCGAGGTACGGGTCAAAACGCCCGGTCTCACTGTACGGACACGCAAGGGATACGTGGCATCACAACCCACAGACGTCGAGACCGCTGAGGCGAAACCACTGGAAGACGCCTTGACGAGTGCTTTACCGGCATCGGGAATTCCGCTTCGGGTTTTCGCTGCTCCTATCGAGCTCGACCGAAAGAAAGCCCTGGTTCCAGTCATCGTTGAGGCATCGATTGATGGATTTCGTTTCACCGAAACAAACGCCAGAATAAGCGACAGGATCGATATCGCCTATATGGTCCTCGACCAGCGCGGCAAGGCCGTTGAAAACCTGACACGCAGTTTCGACCTCACGGTACGCCCCGAGGTTCGCGAGCTTCTACTCAAGGACGGATTTCGCACTATGACGGTGCTCGAGCTCGAGCACGGCTCGTACCAACTGCGTGTAGGAGTACACGAGAGAGGAGCGAATCGCACCGGGTCGGTCCACTATCAACTCGACGTTCCCGAACGAAAGAAAGACGCGCCCGTGATGGGCGGTCTCTTCTTGACGAGCCGAAGGAACAGTGAGGTCCCGGTCGCGGCGCGAGACGAAGACAGAATACGGGTCGCTTTGATCCCAACCACCCGACGTCGTTTCGCCCCAGATGACGAGATCACCTTCTACGCTGAGACTTACAAAGCCACGAAGAAAGACAAGCAAACCGATCTGACGATTGAGACCCAGATACGAGGATCCGGCGGAGAGATTGTCTACACATCCACAGAACCGAGCGACATCACGGAATCGTCATCGAAACGACTCGTTTCTGAAAGTCGGTTCGACCTTTCCAAGCTGCCCCCGGGACAATATGTGCTCGAGCTTTCGGTCCGAGATGCGGACGGCACCCCCCTGGCCCAAAGAACAACGACCTTTGGGACCGGCGTTGAATCGAAGGTCATGGAGCCCACTCTCTACGGGCTCCCGGCCTACCGCGATATTCTCACGGCCTATGCCGATGGACACTACGAGGTCGCAAGGCAACAGCTTGCCGAGTGGCCCGTGGAAGAGGCCGAAAACGCCATCAAGGAGTGGAAGGAAACCCGAATCGACGACCATAGCCTTCTGAACGCCTCTCTCCTCCATACCGAAACCGTCTTCTTTCCGAAGGAAGGCATGACCGAACATGCGATCGAGCAGCAACTTCGGTTGAGTGAAGCGCTCATCGGTGCAACTGAAGATCATTCCCTACGTCGGTCGTTTCATAGAGACTGGCTCTTGGGCCTAGCTTACTATTTCCAGAGTGCCAATCTGTCGCGCGGAATGGACTACCTCAAGAAGGGAGCCAAGGTCTACCCTGACGATGCTCAAATCCTTCTGTCACAAGGAGTAACCCGCGAATGTATGGCGGCGCTTCACGACCGCGAAGAAGGCTACGCAGACGCCGAGGAGCTGTACAGAGCGGCATTGGCGATCGATCTAGAACTGGAGGAGGCCCACTTGCGACTCGGCAGCATTTTGTCCGAGTACGGCGCGGACTATGAGCAAGAAGCGCTGGGGGAGCTCAACTGGGTCATTGACCACTCCGAAGATATCTATCTCCTCTACCTGGCGCACCTCTTTGTCGGCGATGTTCACAGGAGTGGTGGACGCCTAGAGGAAGCCGCCGAGGCCTACCGCGCGGCTTTAAGAATTCATCCCGAGTGGCGCACTGCCTACGTTTCTCTGAGCCAAGTGTTGTTCAACGCCGGCGATCTCGAGGAGGCACAAAAAGTCGAGAGCGAGACACCCGCTGGCGACACGGACGTCTATGGTCTCTACAACCTCGGTCAGCTCCGGCTACTACCGGACCAACTCGAGGGCCTTCGCGAACAGGCCAGGCGATGATTCAGCCAAGTGGTAAGCCGTCACTTCAGCCTTCGCAGGAAACCCACTTTCCCCCGGTTCCACGCCGCTCTTCCCAGATGTACCAGTACTCCCCGTCATAGGTCCAAAACCCGGTTTCCGTCTCGAACCCTTTGTACACGGTTGCGGGGCGACAAGCGCGTGATTGGTAGCAACCTTTACGGTCGTTGGGGATTCGGAAAACCTGGAGCAGTCCTCTTCGGCCGTTGGCGAATTTCTCACTGCATTTGGCCATGATATCTCGCCGCGCCTCCGCCTCACGGTTCCGCTTCACAGGTCGCTCGGCCCCCTCGGCCACCGTGGCTTCATCCGTACAGGGACATCGGTAGTCTTTCCATATGTCCAGCTTGCTGTACAGCATCCGTCCGGAGTCCGTGAACCCTTTACCGCCTCGGTCTGCCAACATATTGACGACAGCGGTCAACCCATCGGCGATAGGCCACAAATGAGGACGTGGATCGCAGGTCATGCAGTTTTTTGCGGTTGCCTCGATGTGGGCGTCAAAGATCGCAGCGACGGTCTCTAGTGTTTCTTCCAGCAAGGTCTCGATATCACGGCACTGCTCGCGGTTGTCGGAGTCGGAGCAATCCGTCACTTCGAGAGAAAGCTTGAACGCCTCGGAGAGCTGTTCTCGAGCGCCCGCCACGTTGGAATCCTCATACTCTTTACAAGGAGGACACTCTTGCCCGAAGGCGCTCGTCGCCCCGAGACAGAGTGCCAGAACCGTCGCAGATAATAGAGAGAGACCGATTCTCTCGAAAACACGATTGAACATAGTCCTTTGAGTTGAGCTCATATCAAACACCTGAAGTTTGGGGCACCGAACGACCGCTCCAATCTATCACTTCGAAATCAAATCCGTGTACTCTTCTGGTTACGGCCTCGGCCGCCGCCGCACCAAGAACCCTAAGGAGCTCGGAGATCTTTTCGGACTTTCGCTCAGCATCCCGCCGCGACCAAGTACGACTCTTAATCTCGAGGAAATCACCTTCCAATTCCGGTTTCACCACGCGGTCGATATTCACGAACATCTCGAGGCCATCGAATCGTAACGAGCCAACGGCGGCGGTCCTTGTGAATCTCGACTTCGGCAGTTGGATTGAAATACTCGCGGTAGAACCTTGCGCTATGCTTGGCCGGTGCGATGAAGCGCGAAAGCGAGAGAAAGACCGATCCGGGGTACTCTCCTTCGGCCGCCGGTCCCGTGAGGGTCAAACGATAACGAACCCGCTGGATGTCCCCTTTTTCGTCGACGTAATTGTCTTCTCGGTAACGCAGCCGACCGTCATCAGGATCATCGAACGAGAAATAGGTGTCGTACTGCAGATAGTGAGAGGTCCGCACGATCTCGAACTCACCGCTATCCAATTTCTCGAGGACGGGCTTCGGATCCGACAATCGAACCTTCACTTGGACTTCATAGCTTTCCTCTTGACGAGCACCGCCAATGGCGATCAGCTTCGAGAGCACGGACTCTTCGCGCTCGATGAGGAAGGTATCGATTTGTTTCGCGTAGTTCGCCACAGCCTCAATCAACGATGGCTCGTCCACTGTCAGTAGATTCCTCTCACGCATGAGCCACTTCCCATTGACCATGACGTCGGTGACGTCACTTGACTTGGCGGCATAGACGAGTCGGGAGTAGATAGCGCTGGGATCTCGCTCGAAATGGGGGTAGTTGTGGAGCGTTCGCAGATCGACGATGGCCAGATCGGCCCGTTTTCCAACTTCCAGTGAACCGACGATGTGGTCGAGATGGACGGCTCTGGCTCCCATGGAGGTGGCCATCTCGAACACCTGCTGGGCGGGCAAGGCGGTAGGATCTTTGGTGACGGATTTGGCGATGAACGTCGCCAGGCGCATCTCTTCGAACATGTCGAGGTCGTTATTGGACGCGGGACCGTCGGTACCCAGCCCAACATTCAGGCCGGTGGCCAACATATCGGTCACGGGGGCGAAACCGGATGCTAGTTTGAGGTTGCTCGAAGGATTGTGTGCGACCCCGGCACCGCCGTGCTCGAGAGTGTGGATCTCGCCGTCGTCCACATGGACGCAATGGGCGGCAATGAGCTTCGTCTCGAGAATGCCTTGCTTCTTGACCCATGGCATCACCGGCATGTCGTAGGTTTCACGCCACTGCTCAACCTCCTGTGCCGTCTCCGACAAATGAATATGGAGCGGCACGTCGAACTCTACGGCCAAATCGATGCAAGCCTTGAGAATCTCAGGTGTCGTCGTGTACGGTGCGTGCGGCGCGACCGCCGGGACGATGAGAGGATGGCTCGACCAGCGCATCATGAACTCGCGGGCCGCGGCTACGGAATCCTCGAAGGAATCAGCATCCGGAGCAGGAAATTTGAGCACCGTCTCGCCGCAAATGGCCCGCATCCCAATCTCAGCAACCGTCGCTGCAACCGCATGCTCGAAGTAGTACATATCGGCAAAGCAAGTCACTCCACCGCGGATCATCTCAGCGCAAGCCAGTTGCGTCCCAAGCCGGCAAAACTCCGGACTCACGAACTTTCGCTCCACGGGCATGATGTAGCCTAGCAGCCAGACATCCAAGCGCCGATCGTCCTCCAGGCCGCGGAGCAAGGCCATGGGCGCGTGAGTGTGCGCATTGATGAGGCCGGGAATCATAACCTTGCCGCCGCAGTCGACGACGTCCGGTGCGGAATGGGAGGCCAGGATTTCGTCTGACGATCCAACCGCCACTATCGAGTCCTCTTGGATCGCAACGGCTCCATCGTTGAGCACACGGTACTTCGGGTCCATCGTCACGATGGTTGCGTGGGCGAGAATCTGAGCAACGTCATTCATATTTACCTCGGACGGTTGACCACGGATTGTAGCAAGTGAACCTACCCCTTGGACACCCATACTACACCACTGTTCGCGACGGAAAGACTGCTTTTGGAGCCATTTTCACTATTGCTGATAGATCGGCGACGTTGTATAGATGGAATGCACAGAAGCCGGCAGTTGATGGACGTCGGACGTGATACCTAGGCAATGCCGTTCTGACACGTCGGCTTCGAGCCATTCCGTGGGAACATTCGCCAAATGATGCCCACAAAAGATAGGAAGGACTTATGAAAATCGCGTTGAAGGCCGCTGTTGCGACTTTCGTGCTCACCACTTCGCTCACGGCCTCCGACTGGCCGCGATTTCGAGGACCGAACGGAACGGGAGTATCGCTGGATCACGGGCTACCTCGAGAGATCGGCGCTGACAAAAACGTCTTGTGGTCGGTCGAAACACCTCGGGGGAACTCCTCTCCGATTGTCGTCGATGGACGCTTGTTCATCACGGGGCACGAAGGCGACGAGCGGATGCTCCTCTGCTACGACGCCGGTACAGGAACGTCGCTGTGGCGGCAAGGAGTTACCAAGTCACGTTCCGAAACATTCAGTCCCCTCAATGGACCGACCACACCCACTCCAGCGACCGATGGACGCAATGTTTTCGTCTTTTTTCCCGAGTTTGGACTCTTGGCATACAACCGAGACGGCAAAGAGCTCTGGCGAGCTCCATTGGGCCCCTTCACTTCGATCCAAGGATTGGCAGCATCGCCGGTTTTCGTGGAGGGTCATATTGCCTTACTGGTCGATACGCCGGAAGAAGCCTACCTTTCCGCCTTTGAAGCAGAAACAGGCAAGCAGGTTTGGCGGGTCGATCGGCCCACCGGTGTCCTGGGATCCTACGCGACGCCAACGCTCTACAAACCTACGGAAGCTTCGACGCAGATTGTAGTGGCGGGGGCCGTTGAGCTCACCGGTTATCAAGCGAGCAACGGAGAACGTCTCTGGTGGGCACGCGGCGTGACTGTCTTCCCGACTGCCCCGCCCTTCGTGACCGGAGACTCCGTCTATACCGTAGAGCCTGCCGAGCAGGTTTGGCCGCCCTTCGGAGAAGTGCTGGCTGAGCTCGATGCTGACAAAAGCGGAAGCGTTGCCGTCGCCGAAGCCTCGGAAAGTACCGTCTGGGCCCGGAGCCTCATCGGCATCGATCGACACATCGGCAACGGCGACGGCATTGTGACGAGAGAGGAATACGCCTCGGCAACGAGTGGGGTCATTGGCGGCGGCATGGCGCGGACGAAGGTAGATGGCAACGGAGATGTCAGCACGACCCATGTGGCATGGCGTCACACCAAAGGTATGCCCGGTCTGACCGGGGCTCTTCTCTACGACAATGTCCTCTACGTGGTCCGCAAAGCTATCGTGTCCGCATTCGATCCCGAGACCGGAAAGCTCCTAAAGCAAGACCGAATCATGACCGCCCTGGGGGAGTACTACGCCTCCCCCGTTGCTGGCGATGGAAAGATCTACCTCGTGAGCCTGGAGGGAAAAGTCACCGTATTGAGATCGGGCTTGGACTGGGAGCCCATCTCGTCGGGTGACCTGGGCGAACAAGTGATCGCAACACCCGCAATCGCCAACGGCCGTGTCTACATCAGAACCGAAGGAATGCTCTACGGATTCGAAGAGATGCGGCAGCGCGTCAGCATTGCCGTTCAACGTGGAGAGCTTCTTCTGGTTCCGGATGAAGACCCGGCAGATCCGTCTCGCGATCACCCGTGATGACGCGAGAGTTGCATAACCTCACCCTTGCGTCTTTGGTTGTCCGCCAGCCACTCCACGTGCTTCTTATCATTTGCCCGGCTTGCTTCCGACAAACACGTCGCATACCCCCGGTGCGAACTCAGAATGCTCGAGGAGCACCACGTCCGGATTGAATCCAATTTCGGAAAGCAGCCGGACCCAGTCGGCCCGAGCGAAAAGGCCCCCTATATGTCTGTCGCGTTCCACACGCACCGATCCGTCACGCTCGCGCAACAGGTACGCGAATTCGACGACATAGGTCGTGTCCTTTGGATCGGGGTCCCACGTCCACTCCAAGTATCGTAGGCTTCGGCTCTCTCCGTCGTGACCGCCGTGGTTCGTTGAGGCTCGGAAGCGCTCCCGAACGAAATCGGGCGCGAAAAGGGCGGCACCGCCGGGTCGACAGTGCACCCACGCGGTCTCGATGGCCTTTCTCAAATCCGCTTCGGTAGCCATGTACACGATGGCATCCTGGATGAATACGCAATCGAAGGTGCGATCCAACCTCACCGTTCGCATATCGCCCTCGATGTGCTCGCATTCGGGATTCAATGCGCGACTGACCTCCAGCATGCCCGAAGAGAGATCGACCAGAGTCATTTGAAATCGCGCCTTTAGAAATGATGCGTTGTTCCCGCCACCACTTCCAAGCTCGAGGAGGGTGCGCGCCGGCGGCTCACAGGCATCCAGGAGGCTTTGCTCGTAGAACGCGGCTTCCTCAGCGTAGTCGATCGGAGAAGAGAGGAGCGGCCACCAGGATGCGAGCTCGCTGTAGAGTTTCGGCGCTCCGTCACCGCCGACGACGTTGTCTGGTGGGTCTTGTCTATTCGTTTTCACGTGCTCGCGCTCATTTTCGCATATACGGGTGAAGACCCGCCAAGAGCCTAAATCGGCCTAATGGTACAGGCTTTGATGGCGATTTGAACACACTTGACCTGTCAGAACGTTCTTTCGGCGGCCCGGTGAAATCGTCCAGGTCGGCTTTGGCGAAGCCCACACCCTTGGTGCTATGGAGGCTCGTCATGGGAGCGGTCGCAGCGAGGCCGTTTCGCGGCGCCGGCCTTTGGCGTTATTCTTTGGTCGTCATGACGGGGGCGCCACGGATCTGTTGTCTCGACCTCGACACCTTCTTCGTCTCGGTCGAACGGCTCCTCGACCCGAGCTTGGAGGGCAAGCCGGTTATCGTTGGGGGACGGCCGGGATCGAGGGGTGTCGTGACCGCTTGCAGCTACGAAGTGCGCGCGCTCGGCGTTCGCTCCGGCATGTCGTTGACCGATGCTGCCAAGTTGGCCCCCAACGCGATCTACCTTCCCACGCGCTCGGGCACCTACGGAGAGTATTCGCGCCAGGTGAGGGAGGTTGCGGCACGGTACACGCCGGTCATCCAGACGGCAAGCATCGACGAGTACTTCATGGACTTCGCCGGATGCGAGCGACTCTACCATCGACCCGATGACCCATCTGACGATGCAACCATCCTCCGTGTTGTACGTGAGATAACGGCGAGCATCAAGCAAGAGCTGGGCTTGCCGGCGAGCGCCGGTATCGCTTGTAGCCGATCGATGGCCAAAGTCGCGAGCGGTCTCGCAAAGCCGGCCGGCGTCATACTCGTCGAAGCAGGCACCGAGGCCGAGGTCTTAGCCCCGCTGCCGGTCCGCAAGCTCCCGGGCATCGGTCCCGTGGCTGAACAACGGCTCGCCAAGATCGGAATCGAGACACTTGGCGACGTCGCGAGCCGCTCGCTTCCCGAGCTCCGCCGGATCTTTGGCTCGTGGGCGGAACAGATTCAGAAGGGAGCCCGGGGGATTGGCACTTCCGACTTGAGCCGCGATCGGCCCGCGTTTCAGGAGTACGACCTGGCCGGCGATATGGTGGGGAGCATTTCCAACGAGCGAACATTTCTCGAGGACGTCAATGACGCCGCGACGATCGATATCGAGCTTTGCTCCTTGGCAGAGCGGGTGTGTTGGCGCGCTCGCAAGCGCGGCGTCAAGGCTCGGACCGTCACCCTCAAGCTACGCTACGCCGATTTCAAGACCTTGACTCGTTCGCGCACGGTCGCACCCACCTGCTCCGAGACAGAAGTCTATGCGATCGTCAAAGAGCTCTTTCAACGGGCGCGCACCAGGCGCCTGCCGATCCGTTTGTTGGGGATAGCCCTGTCGAAACTCGGATTCTACGATGCGCAGCATTCGCTCTTCGACGACGATGGGCGCCGAAACGAAGCGGTGGACGCTATCCGCGAGAAGTTCGGCTATGACGCCGTGAGGCTAGCCGCTGGACGACGCTCGAGTCGCCGGTGAGCTCTTCTCGGCGGAAAGCTCCCGTGGTTTTCAGACAGCCCCCACGTCGACGGACCCAACGATGACGATATCCATGGGCCCCACCGGCGGTGAGCCCGTGCCGTCGATGAGGGTCGCCCCCCTCAAAATCAATCTCTCAAAGGGTCCTTCCCCTTCCGCAAGAAAATAACCCTCACCCTTCATTCACCTAAACTTTTTGGGGGTCAATTCCGTTGACACTATTGAGGTCTAGCCATGTATGCCCTAAAGAGCCAAATCAAATACGTCCTTCGTAAGCTTGCCAAATCGCCGGTCTTCGCCTTCGTCTCCATCTTGACGGTGGCACTGGCCATTGGCGCCAATACCGCCATTTTCAGTGTCGTCAACGGTGTGCTCCTCAAGCCGCTGCCGTTCGATGAGCCGGAGCAGCTCGTCGGCGTCTGGCACGAGGCCCCCGGCCTCGGCTTCGACTTGATGAACCAATCACCTGCACTCCATTTCACCTACCAGGACAACACCCGCACCTTCGACGATGTGGGGCTGTGGGACGACACGACCATGTCTATCACCGGCATCGATGAGCCCGAAGAGGTTCCTGCGATGAGGGTATCGGAGAGCGTCTTCCCTTTGCTGCGTGTCCCCACGCACGTGGGTCGGGGATTCACGGCCGAAGACAACCAGCCGGGTAGCCCCAGAACCGTTGTTTTAGCGTACAAGTACTGGATGCGGCAATTCGGTGGAGACGCGAACGTGATCGGTCAGACACTTCGAATCGACGGCAATCCAAGCGAGATTATCGGCGTCATGCCGGCCCATTTGCGTTTCCTCCGATACGATCCCGACATCTATCTCCCGTTCCGTTTCGACCGATCGAAGGTCTTCTTCGGCAACTTCAGCTATCAGGGCATCGCGCGGCTTCGTCCGGAAGCAACCATCGAGCAAGCCAACGCCGATGTGGCCCGCATGATACCGCTATGCTTGGAAGAGTTCGCACTACCCCCCGGCTTCAGCGAAGAGATGTTATCAAGCGCTCGATTCGGACCCAATGTCCACCCACTCAAAGAGGATGTGGTGGGAGACGTAGGCAAGGTGTTGTGGGTGCTCCTCGGGACGGTTGGACTCGTCCTTCTCATCGCCTGCGCCAACGTGGCGAATCTTTTCCTCGTGCGCGCCGAAACACAACAACGGGAGATCGCGATGCGAACGGCTCTTGGTGCAACGCGTGGGCGCATCGCCGTCCAAAGTCTCACTGAGAGTATGTTCCTTGGGCTACTTGGCGGGCTAGCGGGACTCGGCCTCGCTTATCTGGGCATTCGACTGCTGCTTTACCTCGCGCCCGCCAACCTGCCGCGGCTCGACGAGGTCACCATCGATCCGACGGTGCTCCTTTTTACAGCGGGCGTGTCTATCGTCGCGGGACTCATCTTCGGCCTCTTTCCCATCCTTCACCTGAGCAGTTCCCATCTGGTATCGGCACTCAAAGAAGGTGGGCGAGGATCGAGCGACGGCCGACCGCGGCACCGTCTCAGAACCCTACTTGCCGTATCTCAAGTCGCTCTTGCCTCGGTTCTTCTCATAGGCTCGGGCTTGATGATCCGCAGTTTCCAGGCAATGCGGGAAGTCCATCCCGGATTTGTGCGCCCAGGCGAAGTCCTCACATTGAGTGTGTATGTTCCTGATGCGGAGATCGAGGAGCCAGACGCCGCCGTGAGGACTCACGAAGAGATCATCAACCGTCTCGCGCAAATTAGCGGTGTAACAATAGTAGGGGGATCCACTTCAATTACGATGGACGGTAACCAAAGCGGTGACCCCCTCTTCGTCGAGGAATTCCCCATGCCGGCTGACCAGCTCCCTCCGATTCGGCGATACAAATGGATTACCGGCGACTACTTTACCGTGATGGGAAATCCCGTCATCGCCGGCCGGGCGATCACTTGGGACGACATCCATAACCGGACCAAAGTCCTCGTCATCACCGAGAACTTGGCCCGGGAGTACTGGGACGATCCGTCGCAAGCCATCGGCAAGCGCGTCCGCGAGACACCTAGCTCACCTTGGCGGGAGATCGTTGGGGTCGTCGGCAACATACGTGATGACGGCGTTAGCCAGGAACCGACGAAGACGGTCTTCTGGCCGATGGCCGTGGCTGATATGTGGGGTGAGGAGCTCATCGTTCGACGTTTCATCAGCTACGCGATCCGCACGTCGCGGCCGAATCCCGAGAGCATCTTGCCGGAGGCGCGCGAAGCCATTTGGTCCGTTAACGCCAACCTGCCGCTCGCAAACGTACAGACCCTCCAGGAGATCCTCGACAAATCCATGGCCCGCACCGCCTTTACGCTGGTCATGCTCGGTATCGCGGCCGCCGTAGCGGTCATCCTCGGAGCCATCGGTATCTACGGAGTGATTTCCTACGCAGTCTCCCAGCGCACGCGCGAGATCGGTGTCCGAATGGCGTTAGGAGCCAGGCATGCGGACGTGAGCCGAATGGTGCTTACACAGGGTGGTATCGTGGCTGCGATCGGCGTTGTCTCGGGACTTGCGGCGGCTTTCGGCCTCACCAAATTGATGTCCTCGCTTCTATTTGGCGTGAGCGCGGCCGATCCGCTCACCTATCTCATCGCAGCCGTCGGTGTGGCGGCCGTTTCACTCTTCGCAACCTACGTTCCCGCGCGACGAGCGGCGACGTTGGATCCTGTGGAGGCGCTCCGCTGGGAGTAAAACTTAACAGCTACATTGGCAGACGAGGGACGACTTCTCCTCCTATGTAAACAGCGGAGATCTTGTTTTTGTCCCGAAGCACGCTGATGTCGCTCAGTGGATCCCCATCAATAATAATGAGGTCGGCCAGCTTACCCTCCTCGAGGGTTCCGATATCGTCCTCGAGTCCCAGCACCTCGGCGTTCGTTTTCGTGGCGCAGACGATCGCGTCCATGGGGTAAGGCCCGCTTTTTTCACGTAGATCTCCAACTCCGTGGCGCTCTCGCCGTGAGGCGACATGGGACCACTCAAGTAGTCCGACCCCAAACCGCACTTCACTCCTGCCTTGAAGGCCTTTTTGAAGTTCTCGATGTGAGCCTCTTGAACGGATTCCGCCTTCCGAACGGAAACCTCCATCACTCCGAGCTCCCGCCCCCTAGTCACAATGGCATCCACAATGGCAAAGGTGGGTATCAAGCGGGTTCTTTTCTTGGTCATCATCTCGATACACTCGTCATCCAAGAAGATGCCATGCTCGATGGAATCGATTCCGGCCGTGATGGCGTTCTTGATGCCTTGCGCGCCCTGAGCGTGGGAGGCTGTCTTGACGCCCGCGTTTTTCGCCTCTTCAACGAAGGCACGTATTTCCTCCATGCTGAATTGGCACGAGGTGGGCTTGTCTTTCTCGGACATCACGCCGCCGGTGGTCATGATCTTCAAGAAGTCCGCTCCCTCGCGTAGCTGCTCCCGGGCCGCTAGCCGGACGTCGGCCACACCGTCGGCGATTCGGCCCAGCATCATACGCTCGCCCCATTCCTTGGGCACGAAGTGCCAATCGGCATGGCCCGCGGTCTGAGAGATGGCTTTGCCCGCAGCCATGATACGAGGTCCAACAATGCTGCCCTCAGAAATGGCCTGTTTCAGATAGAGTCCGAGCATTCCGCCCGCATCGCGCACGGAAGTGAAACCCGAGTCGACCACACGCCAAGCGTCCATGACGGCCCGCATGCTCCGCACATGAGGCGGATCGATCACCCAGGTCACCTGATTCGGACTTCTGATGCCGAGAAAATGTAGATGGGCATCGATCAAGCCTGGCATGATGGTCTTGCCCGCAGCATCGATCATCACAGCCCCGGCGGGTACGCTCACGTCCGCGCTCTGGCCCACGGCGATGATTCGTCCCTCTCGCACCACAACGCTACCGTTCTCCACGGGTGCGCCTCCTGTCCCGTCAATCAGCTTTCCACCTTCAATCGCTAGGATGTTCTCTGCCATCGCTTTCGCTCCTTATCCAACATGAGCTGTTCTTCCAAGGGCGTCATTACCGAGTGAAATCTCATGAAAGATATGTCGACTCACCCTTCAGGTCAAAAAAGCTCCTCGATGTTTGCGGGAGGCAGAACGACCGTTTCGCCCACCCTCGGCAAGGCGAACGGTGCGTAGCCCCTTCCATTCCAACTCACCCATCGAAACGACGCATCTTCGAGAGGAACCTCGAACTCGAACCGAGCCGCCGCCGGACGGCCGTCATCCGTTACTTCCGTCACTCGAGCGACGAAGCCCGTCAGCAGAAATGAATCGCCCACGGCGAAGGGAAATCGTTTTCCACGGAAAAAGCGATCCATCGGGCGGGCGAGGAGCCCCTCGGGCCACCGCAAAGCTAAGATAAAATCATCGATTCGCTCAACGATCACCTCCGCATCGGTGATGGACAAGAACCGAACATATGCGGGCAGCGGCTCTTGATGCGACGCTTTGCGACCCATGATATAGAAGCTGAACCCTACGTCCGGTGTATTGACGACGACGAGTGTTTGCTGAGACCAAGCCTCATCGTTCGGCAGTGTTGCACTTACCTCCCCCATGGTTCGATCGAGTGCGGTTGGGAGAAGAGCTCTACCCGGAAGCAGAACGGGTGCAACAACGACATGAATAACGAGCCAAGCGATGCCCAAGCTATAGGCTCCCATCTTCCAAGCCTTCGACCGGGGTCGAGCATCTCCCTCTACGAGATGAGTGAGGAATCCGGCAACGAGCGCCATCGCTCCAATGCCGACGAAGATGAGAAGTCGGTCAAACGGATAGGCGGCGCAGATAGGAACCGTCGCCAAGAGAGCACCCAAGCCAAAAAACCGCATTTCGGCGCTGCGCTTCAACATCGGAAGGGTCAGAATCAGAATGACCGCGACAACGACGACGCCCAGGCAGGTCAACAGGAGTCTCCCCTCATCGGAGACGAGGATCCAAAGCTCGGAGGGTGGCAGAGCAAACTGACCCAACAACAAGACCGGCAAACGCTCCAATAAAGCCAGCAAAAAAAAGAGCGGCTCTTTCGCTGGGTCGACGTACAGATCGGTGCCGGCAACGCCGTATCCCAACCCGGAATAGACGACTCGCCAACCCACCACAACCAGGACGTAGCCCACGAGAGACGTAGCTCGCCTTCGCCAAGAGACTCGATCGAGAAACAGAGCGTACGCCGCGAGATAAGCACAAACGGAAACGGCCGACTCCCCCGCCATGAGTGCAAATGCCAGAAGTAGAGGACTCAACCACAGACCGAGGCGCCATCCATCCCTCCGCCAGCGGTCGTGAGCTAGGAGACAAAGGACACCGAGCACGCCGGCGATGAGAGCATTACGGTTCGAGATCCAACCCACGGCAATCCCATGCGCATCGTCAACGGCATATAGAACCATGGCCAGGCCTGCCACCCAGCCCGGTCCCAGGACACGCTGGTACAAGATCGAGACAAGAAAAACCAACGCTCCGTACCAGAGAACGTTCTCGAGGTGCATGATCCAAGGCTCATCGGGCCACATCCAAAAGTCGAAAGCGTGGGTCAAAGAGCTCAGAGGGCGTAGAAAGGCGATCTGGAAGTCATCGGTGATTCCCCAAATGCCGGCGAAGCGGTCGATGAGCTCGAGATAGTCTTGCTGCCCGGCTTTCATAAAGCTAAAAAGGTCGAACGGTGAGACCTCGGCATGAGGAAAGGACGGATGTCCTTGGACGGCGAACTTGAGGATGTGGTCGTCGAAATACAATCCGCCCGTCAGTGTGGGAAGTGTCAAGACGACACCGAGAAAAATGGCGAGCCAGACGACACCGGGTCTCTCGAGCCATCTGCGGATTCGATTGATTTTTGGAGACATATTCACTCAGCGAATTTCGAGGATGAATTTCGGGGACAGTCGTCGATGAATCGGGGATTCACCCGAAACCATGAAGTCGCGGAATCTTCGGGTCAGCCATCGTCTTGCAGAAGCAGAAAACTCCAATTGCCTGTCCCCAGAAATTCAAAATTCGAGCCCCGGGCAACTTTCTGTTCCCCATGGTATTGATTCAAGCTAACCTTGAAATAGGTATTCATAGTTGTGCTTAGGAACGTTGCCGTGCTCGATTTGGCGATACAATGAGAATCGAGAGTTGAGGTCTCGAGGCCATGCTACCCATAGAATTCGACCGTCAAGTGTTGAGCAGCCCGCCGCCCATGGACGATGTCCGCATTGCCGGCGTCATTCGTCTTTTGGACGGGATAGTGACTCGCCGTGTGTTACCCCATCATAGTCAAAAGGGAATCGATGCCGTCACGATGGCACGTGTTTCGGAAAAGTACAAGATTGTTCGGCTCGAGGATCTCAAAGGGCGTATACGTACGGTCAGCCTCCTGACTCATTCTCACGAGGGATGGACCATTCACATCCATGAGCTCGTCTTCGATTACATTGCCTTTGGGATTCCCTGGGACACCACGGCAGATCCAGAAACCTCGGCTCCCGAGGGACGCAAAGCGATAGCTTTTGCCGAGTTTCTCCTGAGGCACGAGTTCGAGCACATGCTCAGGCCACAGATCGATGAACGTATGATCATCGCTTCCGACGCCGAATTCGCCATGGACCGGCGAGAGATGGAACCGGACTATTACCGAACCCTCAAAGAAGCCTTGAGCGACCCAATGGGCGGGCTCAAGGGCAGTCACTATCTCACCTTGTTGGACCTCTATGAGCGTAACCAAGGCGCAGGGGCGGTGATCACCGAGATCTTGCTCCGTCATGCAGAGCGACTTGCGGAGGTACCCTCTCCTTTGCTGCGGGGCGCCTTTCGCACGATGGGGCACCATCTCAAGTGCAAAGTCATCGAAGCTTGCTACCGCATGAGTCGCAACACGACATTTCCGCTGGTGCAGCGCTCCGGCCTACTCCACAAAGTCTTACTACTGTTCATCGAACAGCTCAAAATGGACAGAGTGGAGCTCGAGGCTCTCTTCAAGTTCTTCACGGATCGTTGGGGGGTCGCGGTCCTGCTCCATGAGGTGGAAGTCCCGGACACGTTGATCCGAGGCAAAGAGCCGGAAGCTATCTTCGAGCAATTCGTTTCGCGGCTCAAGGAGATCGACCGAGAAGAAGGGACGAAGGGCCCCAGAGCCCCAAAAACCGAAGGTGAGCCGCCAAGCCGTATTGGACATATCGAGCCGCACGAGGCGATACAGGATTCCCCCCGACAGAGTCTCAATGACCGTGTGGATGACGCTAGAAAGAATCCGCTCGTCCCTCGGAGCGTGATCGAGGTCATCGATAAAAACCAGACCGGCCTCAAGGGGCATAGCGCTGCCAAATATACGGAGCTCGTGGACACGCTGCTCGCGGTGCCTTGGGGCAAAGTCCACGCCATCGATGTCGGGCCCAAAGAGTTCGCCACCGGACTGGACGTCAGCCATTACGGACTCCAAAAGCCCAAGGAAATCGCCACGGACTTTTTCAGCAACCTCATCTGGCGATACCGTAACTTCGACGAGGACGATGTCGCCAGCTGGCAGCGAACCGGCAGCGCCTTCTTGTTCGTCGGGCCACCCGGTGTTGGAAAAACGTCGCTCGCCATTTCGATCGCAAGGAACCTCGGCATCCCTTATCACAAGGTGTCGCTCGGAGGTATGCGCGACGAGTCCGATCTCAGGGGCCACGGTTTTACCTATGAAGGATCGAAACCAGGGGCCATCGTTCAGGGTCTCATCAAGATGGGTGTCATGAACGGAATGTTCATCTTGGATGAAACCGATAAGACCGAGAAGTTCGCCATTGCAACGCTTCTCGAAATTCTGGACCCCGAGCAAAACCATCTGTTTCACGACAAGTACACTCAAACCACCGTGGACATCGATCTATCGAACTGCCATTTCATCCTGACGGCTAATACGTTGGACACGGTACCTGAGCCGGTCATCGACCGCTGTCAGGTCGTTAGGCTCAACCGTTACAGCGTAGAAGAAAAGATTGCGATAGCGCGAAAACACACGCTTCCGCGTATCCGCAAATTACACGACTTGGACGAAGAGACTATTCTTTTCGAAACGGGGCACGAGTCCGAGCACCTGCGCGATCTCATTCGGAATTTCACACACGAAGCAGGAGTGCGGCAACTCGAAGTGGTGCTGCGCACGCTTTTCCTTCGAGTGCAGCGGCGAGAGATCTTCGATCAAGGGAAGGCCCGAGCCGTCATCACCCATCAAATGATACGGCAGCACCTCGAACAACCCTCCATGCCGCGCCTCATCAACGAAGAAGACCGTGTCGGTGAAGTGCTTGGCCTCGGTGTCGACGTGGAGCGCGGCATTGGGAGTGTCATTCCAATCCAAGCCACGAGCATCCGAACCGCAGCAGACGAAACACAAAGTGCTCTGAGTATGGTGCATGCTACTGGCAACATCGAGAAAGTCATGGACGAAAGTCGTAAGGTAGCGACGACGGGGATCTTGCACTGTGCCGAAGAACTGGGTATCTATCCCGAACACGTACGAGAGCCAGTTCACCTCCACTTCATGGGAGGATCAACCCGAAAAGACGGTCCCTCCGCAGGAAGCACCATAGGCATTGCTCTTGCTTCGTTTCTAAGCCAGCGGAAAATACGTCGTGATATCGCCATTACCGGCGAGATCGACACTCAAGGGCGGATCACGGGGGTAGGAGGACTCGACGTCAAGCTCGAGACAGCGGCGGGCGCAGGCTGCAAGACCGTGATCATCCCCGCTGACAATCTTACTGGCCCGAATGGTGTAGAGCGCTTTCCCGAACCGTTGAAGAAGGAGCTACAAATCCTGAGCTACTCCGAATGGCAAGGTCCGCACGAGCCGTTCGACTACAAACGTCACGTGCTACAAGTCGTTGCGGTCGACCACATTGTTCAAGCGATGCAAATAGCAGCCATCAACGATGATGACATTGATAGTGTCGAAAAGCGGTTCGTTGTACATGCCAAGGAGGTTTTGGAAGCTTCATCGCAGCGAGCTGAAGCCGTAACGGCATGTCCAAAGGCGATATTCATCAAGGAAGCGGAGGCAATTGGCAAGTACACCCCGAATGCGGTCCTGTGCCAAAACTGCGAAGGCTGTCGACTCCTCGTTCCGACGGACTTGGCAACGGCCATCAAAGCAGAGCACCCCAACCTCGATCCGCGGGTTGAGGTCTTGGAGTATGGCCCGAATCCCGGAGATTTGACCCAGGCCGCTGGCAGGGCCCTCACCACCATGTCACTCGAGTCCGATCAACAGGTGGCGCTTGTGGCGCCCTTCTTCATGCTCCAGCAGATCGGGATTCCAAGGACCGGCACCAAGTCCGTCGACGTGCGGCGGTACGCGAGCAACTACGCTGTGCAGGGCGTGAAATTGAAGCGATGCAAAGCTCTACTCAATCGTACCTATTGCCGTATCTCCCATCTCGGACCCGAGGCCGTCGACACCGCACCGTTTCTCACCACCAAGGACGACATTACTATGGTGGACTTGTCCCCGATTCCGGAAAAGTACCGCCTCCTCGTGCCGCGCGCTGAGGAGATCTTGAATCGTTCCCTCGGAGCATGGCTGCGAGTCGTAGAACAGGGCCTCGAAAACCAGGAACCGACCTCCAACATCGAACCCGCTGTCGCCCCTTCGCATTAGCGACTTTCTTGGGTTCACCAATCGGCCTCGGGTCGTGAGCGCCGTTCCCGAGCCGAGCGCGGTGACCTTACTTTCGCCGGGATGGGTGGGGAGCTCAGTTGGTTTGGGAAGGCGTGGTCATTTCGAGTGCGGCATCTAAGAGTCCGTCGAGTTTCTGCCACTCCTGCTCGTCACCCATCACAGGCTTCATTGTGCCTACTCCGCGCGCTCCACTTCGACGCGAGCATCGTTGTAGCAGGCGGCGCCACCTACCTCAGAGACATCCGCCGGACAGAGCGCCGTCGAAGTGCGGCCGTTGCGCGAGACTTTCATCCAGGCGCCTTTGGGCATCATGACGACACCTTGTCGTACAGCGTCACTAACTCGAGCCTGACAGAAGAGCTCGCCGAGTGCGTTAAAGGCTCGCAAGCTATCGCCGTCGTGAATATCGCGCGCCTTCGCATCTCTCGGATGAATGGTGAGCTCGAGTCGCTTGAAACTCCACTCCCCAAAGGTGCTGTTGGTGCTCTTGGTGCTCGAAGGGCTTATCAATGCCAACGGATAGTTCCCGGAGTCGAGCGGTTTGTACCGGTAAGGCCTCTTCCCGAGAACGTCTGGCGTCAAGTGGACTTTTCTGTCCGACGTGCGGGGAAACACCGATTCGAACTGAACCGGACAGGGTCCGGGGAAATCAAAAAGCTGGGTCTTTCCATCGATGAGCGCATCTCGATCCGCAGGTTTGCCATTCAGTTCCAGGGCACCTATGAGTCTTTCCACCGCTTCGTCCGTGTCCCAACCAAAGGCTTCGTCCTCAAAACCCATCACTCGTCCGAGGGCCGCAAAAACCTCGAAATTGGTGCGTGATTCACCTTGACGTGGGATGACGGGGCGGATTCCGCCGACGACATAGGAACCGTAGGCCTTTCGTATATCGTGGTGCTCGAGAAACGTCGTGGCGGGCAGCAGGATGTCCGCGTAGCGGGCGGTGTCGGTCAAGAGCTGATCATGTACGACGGTGAAGAGATCGTTGCGCTTCAATCCCTCGAGAACAACGTTTTGGTCCGGTACGGTCACCGCCGGATTGCAGTTGTAGACGAACAGTCCCTGTATGGGCGGTGTCACACCGCTTGTGAGAACGCGACCGAGCTCGGTCATATTGATGATCCGTGACTGCCACGAAGGCACCTGCCACAACTTGGATAGGTCGAGACTTCCGGCCCCGCTACTGCTCAGCGCATAGCCACCGCCGCGCGCGCCGAACTTCCCCAGAAGTGCCGGCATCGCCAAGATAGCCCCGACGGCTTGCCCACCATTGCGGTTACGCTCGAGACCCCAACCGCAACGGAGTACTGCGGGCGAAGACTCCGCGTAACACCGCGCGAGCTTTCGGATGGCCTCCGGCGTTATCCCCGCGACCGCGGCTGCCTTCTCAGCGGACCAACCGTCGGCCTGCTCCAACAAGGGCTCCAATCCATCGGCATGCTCACGAAGGAACTCGTCGGCGAGTTTTCCTCCTTCCTTCCACAAACGGATCATCGATAGCGCCACAGGCAGGTCGGTCCCTGGAAGAACAGGGAGGTGAAGATCGGCCAGGTCCGAGGACAGGGTCCTTACCGGATCGACAACAGCAATAGAGGCTCCTCGCTTCTTGGCATCCTTGAGATACGGAACAAGGTGGATGTTGGATGCTCTCGGATTGCCTCCCCACACCAGGATGAACCTCGCCCGCGGAAAATCCTCAAAGGCCACGCCGGGCATGCGCCCGTACATGCCTCGAGACACCTCGGTCGTGGGAACGGCACAAAGCGTCTTCGCCAATCGAGAGGCTCCGCAACGGGCGAAGAAGAGATCGTCGAGGAATCCGTCAGAGAAACTGCCGTTCGAGCCACCGTAGTGAAAGGGCAACAAGGCTTCTCCGCCCCATTGCTCCCTAATGGAATGGAAACGATCGGCGATTTCACCAAGTGCTTCGTCCCAGGACATCGGAGCGAAGTCACCCTCGCCTTTTGGCCCTCGACGCTTCATGGGATGAAGGATTCGCGATTCGTGGTAGACGCGCTTCGAGAACTGAGCCACTTTAGAGCAAATAAACCCATTGGTGTTCGGATGGCCGTCACCCGCCCCGATGCGCTCGATGACACCGTCTTTGACCGTCACCTCGAGGGCACAGGTGTCGGGACAATCCATCGGGCAGGTCGTAGACAGAGTTTGGGTCTCGGACACGACAAACTCCCGGTTATTTTGTAACCCAACAGGAATAGGGGAGCCTGCCAAGAAGGCTCCCCAGGACATCATCTGCCTGACAGTTTATCAAGAAACGACTTCCGCTGCGGCTTCGAGCCAGTCCTTTCCGCTCGCTGGTCTGGTGGGGCAGCGGTCGAGCCACTTTCGCGCCTTTTTCTCGAGAAGGCTCCACTCGGCGGCCCATTCATGGGCCTCGATTTTCAGCCAGATCACGGCGAGGGCCGTTGCCCATGCGCGCCGGATCTGTTTCTGATCTCCGATCGCGTCTTTGATCGTTGCCTCGAGCTCAGCGAGCGGCCGGCCAAGGATGTCCGCCAGGTCTTTGGTTAAATCCCAGGAGCCGTCAGCATGCTGAAGAGCGACGAGGCGGTCGAAGGGACGTTGTGCCGGAGCTTTCGAGTGAACCATGGGTGACGAAGAAAGACCCGGTGACGCTGGTTCGAAAATGTCAGAAGATGTTCTTTCGAGTTCGACCGACATAGCAGATGTTTCTCTGTAAAGGTCAGATGCATCTCCAATCCTGTCAAAAAGCGCTGGTGCAGCGGCGCGATGTACTCTTTTTTGCTGAATCAGACCCTTCGCTGCACCCAGAAACGCCATGTCTTCCAATCCTCCCCAACCACGGGTGAGGGCAATCGGTACCTTGCGCAACTCCATCATGCCCTTGACCGGAGTTTCGCGCTCTTCCACGGCGACAAATGAGGTCCACTTGGAGACGAGCCCATAAGTGACACCTAGTCGGACCGCTTCTTCTTTGACACGATCCTTGCCGCCTTTTCTCTTTTGCAGTGATCCCTTTCCATCATGGAATGGACTCGCTCCTTCTTCGAGATCACGAAGCATTGCTTTTGCGGCGAGCGTAGTCACTAAGTCACTCTCTCGGCGTTGTCCGAAGTTCACTGGGACCTTGAAGGAGAGTTCTTTTTCTGGAGTTCTCGCCGTCAATCCGACTTCGACCGTCTCATCAGGGATCTCTTCCATAAAGCCGTACAGGAGTAGACGCCCACCCCCAAATACCGGGGGTACACGGTGGGGTGCTTGTCGGACAGCTAGAGAGCCCCAATCCACTTTCACATCGGAAAGGGCCGGCGTCATGGCCTTCTCGAGTTGCCGGAGGACCTTTCCTTCGATGCGCTCACCCGGGTAGATGAGCTCCGCCGCGCCTTCGCCGGCGCGCGCAACACCACGAACGAGGTGGTGACTCGCACCGGCACCGATACCGAACGTGAAGACGCGCGTCGTGCCCGAGTGTTTTCGCACGAGAGAGATCACGGCTTCGGTATTGGAGACCTGGCCGTCGGTCAACAAGAAGACTTGCCGAGGGAGCTCCGGATTGGGTTTTTTCTCCAGCACGGCCTTGAGAGGAGCCAGAATCTCCGTCCCGCCGAGATCGGCCCGAAGCTGTTTGACGTGCTGACTCGCTTCGGTCAATGACTGATCGTTGTAGGCACGGCTCTCGGGAAAGAGCATCTCGAAGCTCGAACCGAAGCCCACGATGTTGAAATGCGTTCCTTCGGACAAACTCCTGAGACAGAGCTGGAGCGCGTTGCGTGCTTCCGTCATCGATGTCCCTCCCATGGAGCCCGAACGATCGACGACGAAAATGAGCTCGCAAGAAGCTTCCTTGACTTCGAACTTCGGTTGAAACGCGACCATGGCTGCGCAACCCTTGCCGTCCTCTTCGACCCAAGCTCGAGGCTCATAGGGTTCGGAGATATTGACGAGAAGAACGAAGTCCCGATCTAGAGCCGAGACTCGCTCGCCGAGTTTCACAGTTCCTCTCTGACCGTTGGGCTCAAAGCAGATCGGATGTGACGGCGACTCGACCGAGCGTATCGTCGATGGCATTTCCAGCTGAACGGTCAAATCCAACCCGTAAGGAACTTTCCAGGCCACAGGTGGATTTACAGCTTCAGCCGGTGACGGTCCCACCGCAACTCTGTCTTCTTGTGGCGCGTACCGCGGAGATACCGTCGTTGGCAGAACAAATCTCAAGTTGTCGCCCTCGAGTCCAATCTCGGTCACGTAGGTGATCTTCACCAACACCTCTTTGCCTGGCGGGATGTTGCCAATGCTCGCCGTGAAGACGTCGGGCCGTTCTTGGTCCAGTAGGTAAGCACCGTGGCCTTCTGCGATGGCATCATCGTAAATTTCGAAGGCCTCCGCTCTTTCTTTGACTTCACTTACCACGTGGACATCGTCAATGAACGCTTCAAAGCCGCATACCGCCGCCGTTTCGTCGACGGGAAACACGTACAGGGCCTCGACCGTTTTTTCCTCTCGGTTACAGTAGCGTTGCGTCAACACCACGCGCGTGCAGAAGTCCTTGATAGTGGCTTCGACCGAGACCCCTTCCAAAGGAATGGGCTCACCTTCGACCAGTAGTCCCGCGGTGGCCTGAGTTTCATGTGCCGGATTAACCATCGTTCTCCTCCGTGTCTTGACGGAAACGGCGTCGACACCAATCCGCCAGCTCTTCGAGCTCCTTAGGTGTAGGGACCCGACGGCGGCTCGAAATGTGAATCTCGACCCCCGGTATCAGCTCCATCCGCGTCCAGCGCGAACGAGGTACGAGGGCGTGAACATCAGCCATGGGCATGGATGCCGTTGTCGCTTCACCCGATAGGCGGTGGCGAATGGTCTCGAGCGTCATTCCCCGCTCCTGCATGGCTTTGACCTTGAGAAGCTCCTCCAAGTGCTCTGGCCCATAATGAGATCCGCGACCCACACCGTAGGGCGTGGGGATGAGTCCTTCCTGTACGTAGTAGCGAACGGTGCGTCGTGAGACGCCGCCAAGCTCGGCCAATTCGCCAACGGAGAAGCGCTTCGCATCATTCATGACACTATAATACGACAGTGATGTCTCATTATCAACTGTCGTATTAAACAAAAGGGTGTTGAGATCGGCATCGTACCGATGAATGGTGGAAGGAGTCCCTATGGGTGCCTCTCTTATCTTGTTGGTTTTAAGAGGTTTTTCTTGGTCGGGAAATGGAAAGAATGAAGAAAGTCAGAAGAACCGCTGAAGCGAAACTCTAAACCTTTATTTCTTTGCTGTTTAGAAGAAATCGCTCGACCCGGACCTCATCGACTTACCTAACTCTTGGCAAAATAGGACTTTATTCAGTTCTGCAGCTTGTTCCTTAAACCGACACCTCATGGTTCCTGAACAGCACGTTGTTCCTTAAATCGACATCTCATGCGGGACAGAACAACCGAGTCGTTACAAGTGTTGGACGGATAGGTTCAGTCTGTAGCTCAAGGTCCAATAGTATTGTTGTTCCATGACCCTGGCCGCAGTGGTCCATGGCGCCACACTGGCGAGGAGCTCTTTCTGCGTGGGGAAGTTCTTCACGACACGATACTCGGACTGATCCTTCAAGAGGCGTCGCTGATAGCTATTCCCACTTTTGTCTGTATGGGAAATGGGGGTACTACTGCCCTCAACATACTGATTGTCAACGAAACAAACAATAGCGCCGGGCTGTAACTTGCGGTGGAAAGTGGTGAGGAAAGACTGCAAGCGTTCTTTTGGCACATGTGACCACCAGAAACCCGCGAAACCAGCGGTGAAGTCGCCATCAACATTCTCGAGATGGTAAGCATCGGCAACCACAAGACGAACAGAGCTCCTCCGGTTGAGTTTAGATCGTGCCACCTCCAAGACTTCGGGACTGGCGTCCGTCGCCACGACAGAAGGGCACACTCCCGAAAAGAGCGACGTCCAGTGTCCGGTGCCACAGGCCACTTCCAGTATCCGGTGCCCTTCGAGTATCTTCTTCACGCGAGCTCGCAGAACGACCAAATCTCCTTCTCGCTCTGGCTTTTCGTAGATTTCGTCGTATTCAACCGCACGACGGGAGTAGTACTCCGACAAGTTCGTATCGCTCACATCAGAACCCGAATGACGAAGGACAGGCACAGCGGAACCGACGTCGTTGTGCTTCTCTCCGAGCGCCTCGGCGTCTTCTCGTTGGACTCTTCTTGACGCCTTCCAATCTCGAGTCATTCACACCACCCGGTCTTGCACTACACGGGATCCATCCGCTGTCTTTTCGACGCGGATGCAGTCAGGAAGGCGCTCTGTCAGTTCGGGGATATGGGTGATGATTCCGACCATGCGTCCTCCTACGGGAAGAGACTCGATAGCGGACGTCACCGTGTCCAAAGTCTCTAGGTCGAGCGTCCCGAAACCCTCGTCGATAAAGAGGCTGTCGAGGTGAACTGCGCCGGCGGCGCGTTGCACTTGCTCACTGAGCTCGAGCGCGAGAGCAAGCGAAGCCAAGAACGTTTCCCCGCCACTCAGAGTGTCGGCACTTCGCCGTTCACCGGCATTGTCATGATCGAGGACATGAAACGTGTCGGCACGGTACTCCATCGCATACCGCCCGCTGAGTTTCCGAAGCCTTTCGGAAGCTCCCTCGACCAACTCCCTGAATGCTTCTTCGAGAAGGTAGGCTTGGAAATTCTCACTCCTAAGATCATCAGCCAGGCGGCGGTAGATAGAATGGTCAGCTGACAGACGCTCGCTTTCACGAGTCAACTCATCAGCTTTTTTCAACTTCCCCGCGAGATCCTTGAGCTGCTGACCTAAAGCCGCCTTTTCCTCGAGACTCTCTTCGTAGTCCTTTCGGAGCCGGCTTACCCGCTCTGTGGCGAGAGACAGATCCTCATCCGACACTTCTTCCGTTCCGAGCTCTTTTTCGAGCTCCTCGATGCGCTTCTCGGTGGCATGCCGTTCGCGACGAAACTCGGAGACGTCACGTTCCAAGTCTTCGCGCTCGTCCTCGGTCACCATCATTCGCCGAGCAGCTTCCTCCGACGCGAAGCCGGCTTCTTTCAACGCATCACTCAAGCGATCCCGTTTTTGGCGTGCCCGAGCCATGACCTCTCCCGAGACACGGCGCGCCTCCTCCACCGCTCTTTCCTTCGAGACCGTCTCCGAAGACAGGCTCCGTTCGGTTTGCTCTGCCGCACGTAATGCTTCTTCGAGCCTTTGCACCTCCAAGAGCAACTGTTCCGCTTCCACCACGGGATCGGGAGCTGCGGTGATCCGGGCGATCTTCTCCTCATACAGGGCCAACTCTTCTTCAGCCGCCTTGGATTGTTCCTCGAGCTCTTGTCTTCTCTTGGACTGAAATCCCACTTCTCCTTGCAGTTGATCGAGGCCCGACGAAACCTCTGCCATCTCGGTCAGTATCGCTTGCTCAATCTCGGCCGCCTGCGCGTGCCGGGCACGCTGTTCGCTACTCCGCTTCGAGTGGGAGAGGATCTGGTCTTCGATCGACGTCCCGGACTCGTCGCGCAAGACACCTTTCATTTTGGTCGCCAAGGCGATCTCGAGCTGTTCCACTTTAGCGGAAGCGATCGAGCCTTTCTCTTTCAACTCTTCCACCGCGCGCGAGACGACCTCACGTTCCGAAAGCGCTTTCGCGGCCAATCGGTCTTTTTCTTCGAGGATTCGCCGGGCCGCTTCTTCGGCTTTCCTTGCCTCTTCCACTTGCGACGCAAGAGCTTCGACGAAGGTGATTTGAAACGGAGGCGGGAGCTTTTTCACTCGCGAACCGCAAACCGGACACTTCTTCCCCACCGCCAGATGTTCGCGAAGATGAGCCGCTGAGTAGTCTCGCTCGGCCTCTTGGAGCGCCTTTTGTGCCGTCTCGGTATTCAGGCGTTCACCCTCGTAACGCTGCCGCGCTTCTTCCGACTCTCGCTGACAGCGAAAGAGGTCGGAATTTTTCGCCGCCACCACCGTCTTAACCCTTTCGATCTCTCCAATGGTACTTGACGCTTCTTGCCGCAACGAACCGAGCTGAACAGCCTCATCACGCACTTCGTCCAGCAGTCGATCCAGCGCCGGGTCGTAGGGGACCTTTTCCACCCGAGATGAAGCGTCGCGTCGTTTTGCCTCCAGCCTTTCCACATCCACACGAGCTTTCGCGAGCCGCTTGTGGGTTTCGCGTTCTTCCTTTTCGAGAGCCTCGAGCTTCTCTTGTGTCTCTCCAAACCGCTTTTTCGCTGCTTCTTTGGGCTCTAGAAGACCTTTGATTTCATCGAGAGCCCGAAGACGGTCCCTCAAGTCGGCGACTTTACCGCCCGCCTGCCGCGCCGTCTCCAATTCTGTTCTCGCATCATCGAGCAGCTTCGTAGCTTCAACGAGCGCTTTCTCGGTCGATTCGAGTCGATCACCCTCCGCCTCCACGCGCCGCCCCGACTCATCGACGGCCTCGAACAGTGGTATCAACGGAGTCACACGCCTCGCTGTCTGGAGTTTCTCGTCCGCCGCTTCAATCAGAGGCTCTTTCTCGGCGAGCTTTTCTCCCTCCAATCGGTTTCGATGAAGCTCCCGTGTCTTGCCGTGGAGAAGCTTGACGCGTTCCAGTTTCTCTTGTTCCTCGGACATCTGGGCGGCTGTTTTCTGACTCTTCTCTTCGAGGATATCGCTTCGTGAGGTCAGCTCCTCGAGATGACTTGGTGTTGCATCTTTGTAGTCCTGCTCGAGGCGCTCCTCGATGGCCCGCAGGTGAGCGTTCCTCTCTTTGGCGCGTTCAAAGGCCGCCTTTCGCATCTGTTCGTACACTTGAAGACGCAGCAGGTCTCGAATGATTTCTCTTCGATCGCGGGGCTGAGAGTGAAGAAAGCGAGCAAACTCTCCTTGCGGCAGTACAACGGCTTGAGTAAAGGCCTCGTATCTCAAACCAAGCAATGCGACAATCTCTTTGTCGACTTGGTGGACTTTGCTCGTGACGGGTTCCGCTTTATTCTCCGAGATCTCCTCGAGCAGTGCTTCACCCGATCGGCCACGCCGCCCGGTTCGAGCGACTCGAAACCGACGTAGGCCGACTTCGAAATCCAAAACGATGGACATGCGGTCGCGGCCCAAAGCGATGAGCTCTCCATAGCTCTTTCCCACGCGCGGGACTTTTCCGTAGAGGGCAAAAATCAGCGCATCAAGAATCGAAGTCTTGCCTGCTCCCGTGGGCCCGGTGATGGCAAAGAGGTCGAGGCCCGTAAAATCCAGCGGAGGCTGCTCGTCCTTGAAGCAAGTGAACCCCTCTATGATGAGTCGTATCGGTTTCATGGCCTCTTCGGAGTACGCAAGTACCCGAGGACTCGACTACTCGAGTATCGAGTTCGAATGGGGAGGCCGTCTTCTTTATTCATGCACGCCCCACTAGTCAGTTTCACTGTCAGCGTAGAGTCGGTCAAAGGCATCGAGAAGCGTCGGCTCGGGCTCGTTTCCATGTTGAGTCAAACTGTAAGCTCGATAGAGCTCCCTCGGCGGCGAGCTTCGAGGAGGATGTTGGTGCCGGGCTTCCGTGGGAGGCTCAGGTAGCTCCACTTCTACGACAACGGCATTCGGCAGGAGCCGACGCACCTTTCCGTTGACATCCGGGTCGGGAGCGGCGAGAGGCACTCGAACACGAAGCCAACCGGACCGGGACAGTTGATCCGCATCGCGCTCCAGTGACTCGAGACTCGATTCAATCGTTCGAAGGCTCTCACCCCCTTCATAGGCGAGCCATTCACATTGGCCCGGACGGCCCGGCTCTGCTTCGACGACCACGAACGTCTTCTCTTCACCCTCTTCGCCAAAGTCGAGTTGGAGCGGCGAGCCCGCGTAACACGCCGGTGCGGGCGAGGCCTCGATCTGCTGAGCGCGGTGGATGTGGCCGAGAGCGACGTATTGAGCCGAAGATGGAAACGCTTGCGGTGTGGTCTCCCACTGTTGCCCGAGATGAACTTCTCGCTCGGAACCCGAGAAGGTCACCCCCGCAAGATGCGTGTGAGCCATGAGCAAATTGATGGTGCTTTCAGTAAAGCGGCGCGAGAGATGGGAAAAGATCTCTCTCATCGTGGCATCGTACTGGCGCTTGGTCTTTCTCTCATCTCCCGCCAACTCGAGAGCCGTCACCATTCGATGAACGGGTGCAAACGGAACAGCAGCCACTTGCGCTCGCTCTCCGGAGTGGGATTCGATTTCGATGACGCCGCCCTCTTCCGCCCTTCGAGGTAAACCCAAGGCATGGACCCGGACCAACTCCGCCAAAGTTCCCCAGGCCTCGACGCGCGTGGGACTGTCATGATTGCCGGCAATGACGACACTCGGGATGCCGGCTTGCCCCACTCTCTTGAAGAAGCTGAAGACGAGCTTCTCTGCTTCCGGCGGGGGTGCATTGTTGTCAAAAATGTCACCTGACATCAAGAGCAGATCGATCTTCTCGTGCTCCAGAAAGTCGCCGAGATGTTCGAGAACATTCCCGAGCTCGGCCAACCGTTGGATTCCTTTCCAGGTTCGCCCTGCGTGCCAGTCACTCGTGTGAACGATGCGCATGATGCAATCCGTCACCCCTATGAAATGAACGCCACATTCTCGAACAACACCTGCCGACCTTCAAGACAAACAACGTCGGTTGAATCGAGCCGCATTGACATTGCCACATGTGACTGAACGGTCAGGAACAGCCGATGAAGTCTGCTTCATTTCAACCGAAAATTGAGGAATATCCCCCAAAAAAAGTGCATCTGAGCCCGAAATATACCACTAATTCTCATAAACAGCTATTTATCAACAAATTACAACGCCCCGCGACCACCGAAAGACCTGGAACGGAAGTTGCTCGCTAGCATGGAAGAGGTCGTTCTCCAAGAGGCCGTTCGAGGGAAACAATCGGTAGCCCGCCTCGGCGGCTCTCGGAAGGTGCGAGCCGACCTCGGAAGTGGTGCCCCCAATGAGCGCTTCCATGCATCCGCCAGTGGAAGGAACGAAACGATGATTGAAATCCGGATCCACGGCCGAGGTGGCCAAGGCGCCGTTGTGGCATCGCAGATCGTGGCTCGGGCGGGTTTTTCGAAAGGACTCTACGTCCAAGCATTTCCTCAGTTCGGCGTCGAGCGTCGCGGTGCACCCGTTCTCGCATTCGCGCGTCTGAGTGAGACACCGATTCGCATCCGAACCCATGTGTATAACCCCCACCATGTCATGGTTCTCGATCAAGCTCTCATCGATCATGTCGATGTCACCACCGGCCTCCACGACAACGGATGGATTATCATCAACTCATCTTTGCCTCCTCGAGCTTTCGACCTCTACAAGTCATGGAACCTAGCCACTGTCGACGCCACCTCGATTGCGGCGTCGCACGGCATCGGTACCGAAACAGCACCGATTGTCAATACAACCATGGTCGGTGCGCTGGTAAGGGTCACGGGCGTCGTCGAGCTAGAGCATCTCGTTCAAGCCATCGGACAAACGATCCCGAAACGAGCCGAGAACAACCAAGACGCTACGAGGGAAGCCTTCGAGAAAGTGCTCATGAGCACCCCGTCCGGCGACCGCGTTTCTTCGGCCACCTGACGGTTTGGAAAAGGTTCGAACAAGGAGCCCCTTATGGCTGACAAAGAAGAGCCAACAAAACGAGCTTCCGAAGAAGAGGTTCCGCTGACGGCGGTGTCGTTCGGTTCGACAACGGTCAACCGGACGGGATCCTGGAAATACCTCGAACCCTATTTCGAAGATCAGACGCCGCCTTGTGTCGACCGTTGCCCGGTCGCGAACGACATCTCGGAGTTGATGCGGTTCGCCGAAGAAGGAAATTTCGAGGGCGGCGCTCGTTTTCTTTTGGAGGACAACCCATTCCCTTCGATCCTCGGTCGTGTCTGCTCACACCCTTGCGAACAGCCCTGCAACCGCAAAGCCATGGGAGGAGCGGTACACATTCAAGGTGTGGAGCGGTTCCTCGGCGACTATGCACTCGAGCATCACGTGCTTCCCGAGCTTCCCGAGATCAACAAGTCTCCAGTAGCCATCGTGGGAGCGGGACCGGCTGGACTGAGCGCGGCCTATTTCCTGAGAAAGCTCGGGCATGAGGTGACCGTTTTCGAAAAATCGGATCGCATCGGGGGACTCCTATGGCAAGAGCTCCCTTCGTTCAAAGTCTCCAAGGATGTCCTGGAAAAGGAACTGGGGCGTTTCGAACGAATCGGCATTCGTTTCGAGAAGGGCAAAGCGCTTCGCAAAGATGTCAGAATCTCGGAGCTCAGGAGGAAGTTCAAGGCCGTCGTTCTGGCCATCGGACAGGGGCGCTCTCGCGAGCTCGGTGTCCCCGGCGAAAACCATTCGAGCGTCATCGATGGACTCGCGCTCTTAGATAAAATCCAACGCGGAGACGAGCTAGACCTTGGCCGGCAGATAGTGGTCATCGGTGGCGGCAACATCGCGATCGACTGCGGACGGCTGCTCCTCCGCATGGGTCATGACGTCAAGGTTGTGTATCGCCGAAGCCGCAAGGAGATGCTTGCGTCCAAGCTGGCCATCAAGGAAGCACTCGACGAAGGACTCCCCATTGAGTTTCAAGCCCAGCCGGTCCGTTTTGTCATCGAAAACGATCGCCTCGTCGGCATCGAATGCATCAAGACGGAGCTCGGCGAGCCCGACAAATCGAAACGCCGGAAAGCGCTTCCCGTCGCGGGAACCGAGCACGTCGTACCCGCCGACGCAGCTGTCGTCGCTATGGGCAAGGTCCTCGAGCTGGACGACTGTGACGAGAAGCTCGACATCAACGGAGGCATACAGGTCGACTTCCAGTACCACACCAGTGTCCCCGGAGTCTACGCTTGCGGCGATGTTCTAGGCTCGATCATCGCCGGCGAAGACGCTGTCGGCAATGCCGTCAGCATGGGCCGCAAGCTCGCTTCGGAAGTTCACACCGACCTCGAGGCAGGGGACTACGTCCAACCCGATCCGTTGAAGCGTCGAGGGGCCTCGACGGACATCGCCAAGTTCAAGAACTTCAATCGCGCGTATCACAAGAACGAAGAACCTGCACCTCTCGATGAAAGGCCTCCCGAAGAGCGCGTCAAAGATATGGCGGAGTACTTCAAGTCACTGCGAGAAGAGGATGTGCGTCAGGAGGGAGCGCGTTGCCTCAAGTGCGGTACCTGTATCCAGTGCGACAACTGCCATCTGTTCTGCCCTGACGCGGCTATCATCCGGCGGGCAGACGGTACCGGCTACGACATCCTATGCGACTACTGCAAAGGATGCGGCGTTTGTGTCGAAGAGTGTCCGCGGGGCGCAATACATCTTCGGCGTGTCACAAGAGCAACGCCCGATGAAGCGGAATCGGTGGGAGATCAATCATGACCAAGGTCGCCGAAGTCGAGACGATGACCCAAGTCATCACAGCGAATTCCGCTGCCGCGTGGGGTGCATTTTTAGCCAGACCCCAGGTCGTTGCGGCCTATCCCATCACACCGCAGACGACGATCATAGAGACATTGGCGGACCTCACCTCCCAGGCGCCCGGACGCACGAGGTTCATCACCGTGGAATCCGAGCACTCGGCGCTCTCTGCTTGTGCCGGAGCCTCGTACGCGGGCTCTCGAGTGTTCACAGCCACGAGCTCCCAGGGATTGCTTCTCATGCACGAGATCATTCACTGGGCCGGGGGTGGACGATTGCCCATCGTCATGGTCAACGTCAACCGCTCCGTAGCGCCGGGCTGGAGTATCTGGACCGACCAAAACGACAGCTTGTCTCAACGAGACACGGGTTGGATGCAGATATATTGCACATCTGCTCAAGAAGTGCTCGACACGGTTATCTTGGCCTTCAGGGTCGGTGAGACCGTCCACATTCCGGTCATGGTCATCCTCGATGCCTTTGTCCTGTCCCACACCGCCGAGGCTGTCGAGATACCGGCACAAAGATTGGTGGACCAATTTCTCCCTCCACGCGAGCCCGCTTTCAGCCTAGATGTCAAAAAGCCCGCGGCCATTGGTGGGCTTTTGTCGCCGGAGTACTATCAGGAGGTCCGCCAAAGACTACACGAAGAAATGATATCCGCTATTCCGACCTTCGAGACCTATGCCGACGAGTGGGCGCAAAAGACCGGCCGAAGGATCAAATTGGTAGATCCCTATCATTGTGATGATGCCGAGGTCATTCTGGTCACGTCCGGCACACCCTCGGTTACAGCACAAATCGTCATCGATGAGTACCGCGAACGAGGAGAAAAGGTAGGGCTCCTTGCCTTGAGGATGTTCCGTCCCTTCCCGAAGGAAGAAGTCTGGAAGATTCTGTCCGGCGTGCCAAAGGTCGCCGTCATGGATCGGAACTGCTCGTACGGCCATCATGGCATCTGGTTCCAAGAGTTGAAGTCGTCGTTGTACACCATGCCCGATGAAGACCGCCCCAATATCTACGGATACATCGCTGGATTGGGCGGCAGGGACATTACAGAGAAAACGATTCGACACACTATAGAAGAGACCCGCGCGCGCAAAACTCCGGACCCCGAGACGGTTTGGGTTCGAGTATAGGAGCCGAGTCGCAAAGGACCTAGCAATGGAAGAGTTGCACTTCGAGCCCAAGAAGACATTCGACATGCCCGAAAAAGAAGATCTATTGCAGCAAGGGCACCTCGCTTGCCCGGGTTGCGGCGCCATGCCGATGTACAAACTGCTACTCCGCGTCTTCGGCAAGAAAACAGCCATCGTGACACCCGCATGTTGCTTCGCGGTCATCGATGGACCGTTCCCTTACTCCGCCGCCGGCGTACCGCTTCTCCACACCGCCTTCGAAGCATCAGCCGCCTATGCCTCCGGAGTCAGAGCCGGGTTCGACATGCGAGGAGACAAAGACATTCAGGTCGTCGTGATCGCCGGAGACGGCGGCACATTCGACATTGGTCTCCAAGCTCTTTCGGCTTCAGCCGAGCGGAACGAGAATTTCGTCTACATCTGCTACGACAACGAAGCCTACATGAACACCGGCATCCAACGTTCCAGCGCCACTCCCAAGGTGGGTTGGACCACCACGACGCCGGTCGACGCACCGAAACGAGAACCCAAGAAAGACATCGGAGCCATCATGGCGGCCCACCGCATTCCCTACTTCGCCACGGCCTCCATCGCCTATCCCGACGATCTCTACCGAAAGCTCGAAAAAGCGAAAAACACCAAGGGATTCCGCTTGATCCACTACCTGTCTCCTTGCCCCGTAGGATGGAAGGTGGACTCTCGCGTCACGGTCACCCTCGCCCGGCTTGCCGTTCAGTCGCGCGTGTTTCCCCTGTACGAAGTCGAATACGGAGAAGACTACAAGCTGACCGTCGATCCCGAGCAAGTCCCGGTCAAGGATTATCTAAAGAGCCAGGGACGCTTCTCTCATCTGAAGGATGAGCACATGGAGTCGATCCAAAAGGACGTGGATCACAGCTATCGACAGCTCATGAGGATGATGGTGCCGCTCGCGGAGGAAGAAGCCTCTTCCTCTCCAGTTTAGATCAATCAACAATCTGTTCTGGCGGTGAGTTTGTTGGAAGCTACTGGCAGCTTGCGAACCCTCCTTGTCCAATGGCGTGAATCGACCGGCATTCCCTTTCCTTACTCGTGCCGGAGTGCCGTCATCGGGTCCGCCTTCGCGATGCGGCGTGCCGGGATGTAGGCAGCCAGGGCCGACACAGCGAGTAGTAACAGTGCCACTGATGCGAAGGTGACGGGATCGCTCGAAGAGACTCCCATCAAAAGGGAGGCCATGGGTCGCGTAATGAGGCCCGCAAAGATCAAGCCCACCACGACTCCGACCGCAACCAGCACCATCCCCTCTTTGAAAACCATCTTGATGACTTGGGAAGCTCGAGCGCCAAGGGCGATGCGAATCCCCACCTCCCGAGTGCGTTGTGATACCGAGAACGCAACGAGTCCGTAGAGTCCTATGCTCGCCAGCACCATGGCCACGATACCGAAGGAAGCGAAGAGGAGAACCGTCATTCGGGGCAAGTAAAGCATGATGCTCAGGTGCTCCTTCATCGTTTTGGACTCGAAAAGTGGGACACGATAGTCGAGCGCATGGAGCTCGCGGCGAAAAACCTCCGGTAAGGCCGCAGGGTCTCCCGACGTCGTCGCTATCAGCACGGCCACCGGCGCGTATCGCTGCGAAAACGGCAAATAAATGAAGGGCTCCGGCTCCCGCATAGGAGAGCGAACCGAACGGACGATGGTGTCGCGGGTGAGACCAACGACTTCGACTCGTACCGCGTCATCCGGGGAGCCTATGACTAGGGTTTTCCCGATCGCATCGGTGGAGTCCCAAACCTCTCGAGCCAAAGCCTCACTCACGATCGCGACTTTCGGCGAGCCCGCGATGTCCCGCTCGTTGAAGTTGCGACCTCGGACGATGGGAACACCCAGGGCATCGAAATACTCCGGCGTCACGAGCGAGTAATCCACTTCGGGGAGATTGGCTTCTGGATCCGCCTCTTCGTCAGGCCTCTGGACGGGAATCTTGTCCATTCCCCAAAGGCCAAAAGGGACCCGACTCGTCACGGCAACCGTCTCGATATTAGGGGATGAGACCAAGACTTCACGATACCGCTCGAAAAAGGCACGGCCTTTCTCTTCCGTCTCGTAACCGGCGCGGCCGACATCCACGACGGCAAGAGCGGTGCGCTCGGACTCGAAGCCGATGTCGACGTTTTGCCAGTTGCTCAAATTGCGGATGCAAATGCCGGCACCGACCAGCAGAACCAGCGACACCGCAACTTGAGCGACGACAAAGAAGTTGCGCAGCGTAAAACGCTTGCGCCCCATGTCCAACGCGGGGACCTCGTCCTTGATCGTGCCGACGAGATCGCACCGCGATGCCTTTAGGGCCGGAGCGAGGCCAAACAAAATCCCTGTCGCGATAGAGAGGAACAAGTTGAAGGCCAACACGTTCTCATCGAGTTGGAAATTGACCGATATTGCGACAGGAAGTGGAGGTTGGTACGAGACGATGGCGCTGGCGGACCAAAAGGCGATGAGGAGTCCGACCGCACCTCCGAGGACACCGAGGACGGCACTCTCCGTAAGGAGGAGACTCATGAGCCGTACCCGACTCGCTCCCATGGCAAGTCGAACGGCTATCTCCTTTTGCCTCGACGAGGCGCGAATCAGCAAAAGGCCGGCTAGATTCGAACAAGCAACCACCAGCACCAGACCGACAACAGTCATCAAGAACGCTGAAATCGGAAACAGGGCTTTGTCGATGCCGGGATCGATGCGAACATCGGCAGCCGACATGACGACGGCTCGTAGTTCTTCGTTGGTCTCTGGATATTCACTTGCGAGGTTGGAGGCCAGAGTCTGTAGCTGAACCTCGGCTTCTTCCACGGTAACGCCGGGTCGCAGGCGTCCGTACATGCGAACGTTGCGGTCCTCGCGGTCATCGAGGTGGATGTAACGCTCGATAGCGTCCGCTGTCCCCCATGACAACCAGTAGTCGGTGGTGATGAAGATGAGCGCGCCGTTGAATCCTTCGGGCCCGACGCCGACGACCGTGACCGGGTGTCCGTTGATCTGTAGCGTTCGGCCGATGACGTTCGGATCGCCGCCATACTTCTTCTGCCATACCGAATAGCTCATCATCGCCACGAACTCGGACCCTGGCTCATTTTCTTCCGGCAAGAAGCTGCGTCCGAGGGCTGGAGGAATGTCCAGCAGCGAGAAGAGCTCGGCGGAAAATGCTTCTCCGATGGCGAAGTCGGACCCTTCTTCAGTAACGATATTCAGCGGTTCGCCGTCACTGGTAGCAGCAACCGCCGAAAAGAGTTCGGTTCGATCGCGGAAGTCACGCAAGTCGGGGTAGGACACCCATTCGAGGCGCTTACTTTCCGCCGTTTGCGTGAATACCTGGACGATGTTCTCGGGATTCTTGTAAGGAAGATTGGCGAAGAGGAGTCCGTTGACGATACTGAAGATCGCGGTATTGGCACCGATGCCAAGCCCCATGATCAGAACGGCTATGGCCGTGAAGCCTGGACTCTTGAAAAGACACCGGAAGGCATAACGAAGGTCCGACAAAAAGGTCAAACCCAGAGTCAGTCGCCTCTTTGGTTTTCTTGGATCCCCGTTGCGAAACATTCGAGCTCGAGCCCCACGGAACAACAACTTCCATTTCTCCCACGAGAAACGAGTCACCACTCCAAACACTTGCAGCAGGTACCACAGGTGTCCTCCCGATCTCCCTGCCCATTTCAGACCCCACTCTTCCTCGAGGTCTCCAGCGATAGAGGATTCCCACCTCTCGGGAACGGCGATACTGAGCAATCGACGACCCCAGCGCACCCCAGTGGGCGTTGCGGGGTCCTCCGGTCTCGAGGACCCACTCGGAAAAGCGTCTCGATGGCTCATCACAGCTCCTCCAAGACAGGCTCCTGACCTTCCCACATGCTCAACAAGGCGTGACGAGAACGCTTCAAGGCATCGGCGCCAACCGGGGTCAAGCCAAAGAACCGCTTGGCTTTACCGCCGCGCTCTCGCGTGGGCTCCGCGAACCAGGATTTGAGAAAGCCTTTCTGCTCCATGCGATCCAAGGTCACATAAACCGAGCCTCGCGACAACGAAAGTCCTGTTTTCGACTGAAGCTCCTCCAATATGGGCACGGCATAGGCTTTTCCGTCCAAGCGAAGGATGGCCAACAGGATGAGTTGTTCCAGTTCTCCCAAAAGTCCAGCTTTTCCCATTCTCTCACTCCTGACGACACATAATGCCGACTTTGTTAACATTTACGAGAGGAAAACGTCAAAGGTTCCGGAAAAGCGATGAGCAAGAGGTCTTTGGTGTGCAGTCGAGCAGTCGAGCAGTCGAGCAGTCGAGCAGTCGAGCAGTCCGCCTTCGCTGAAGCTACGGCGGGTCCGCCGAAGCTTCAGTCCAATAATAAAGGCGAAGGCGGACAGTCAGCACCGGTCAGTCTGAGCATTGACAGCAGGTCTGACCCCGTTGCTAAGACTGGGTGCTGCGCGGTTCCAGGAAGCCACCCTGCAAGGATCTCATTCCTGATTTCTTGAATTCGACTCACGAAGGGCGCCCAAGATGCACAGGCGCCCGACCGTCTCTTACTTAATCCTGATGCTGCCTGACGAAGTGCGGATCTTCAGCACCGCACCGCCGCCCCGGACTTCACCTTGGAGGTGCTTCTTGGTGAGCCCGTGCACAGTGACCGGATGATCGGATTCGATACTTCCCGAGCTACTTTTCGCGTCGAAGACTGTCCCCGTTTTTCCACCACTTAACAAGTTTTCATCGACGACTACGACGATTTCCTGCATTTTTTCTCGCGTCGGGTTAGTATCTTCAATCATGAGCATAGATCAGGCAGGAAAAGCGAACTTCGGAACAACAGCGGTATTCCTGACCTCCATCTCGACCATCCTCGGTGCCATCTTGTTCTTGCGGTTCGGCTATGCCGTTGGGAACCTGGGATTCCTGGGAGTTATGTCGATCGTCGTCTTGGGCCACCTCGTGACGATACCAACGGCCCTGGCCATCGCCGAAATCTCGACCAATCAGAGAGTCCAAGGAGGGGGCGAGTACTACATCATCTCCCGCTCGTTCGGTGTGATCGTGGGCGCCGCCATTGGGGTCAGCCTCTTTCTGTCACGAGCGATTAGCGTGGCGTTCTATGTCATTGCTTTCGCGGAAGCCTTTGACCCGGTGCTCACCTTTGCCGGCGCAAACTGGGGCTGGCCTTTGTTGGACAAACGGTTAATCGGTCTGCCCATGGTTGTCGAGTCTCACGGTTTTGATCATAACCAAAGGGGCGAGCATGGGAATGAAGGCGCTCTACTTCGTCGTCGGTACGCTGGCGCTCTCGTTGCTCATGTTCTTCCTCGGTGATACCGGCTACGCAACCAACGCGGGTTTTCAGTGTGCCAGCGTACGATCGACCGTCCCCGACTCGTTTTTCATCGTCTTCGCCATTTGCTTTCCAGCCTTCACGGGTATGACGGCAGGTGTTGGCCTATCGGGCGACCTCCGAGACCCCGCAAATCGATCCCCTTGGGCACGGTGAGTGCCACGCTGGCTGGAATGGCGATTTACACTATGGTGGCCTACAAACTCGCCGTCTCTGCATCGCCCGAGTCGCTAGCGGGCGACCAACTCGTCATGAGCAGAGATCGCTTTATGGGCACCCATCATCCCGATTGGCCTTGCCGCTGCTTCTCTTTCTTCGGCTGTTGGTTCCTTTCTGGTCGCCCCGAAGAGTGACAGCTATCCCACGTCGCCTTCCATTGGCCCTCGGCGCGGATGCCTGCCCGCTTCCCGTAAGACGAATGAGCCTGTCAACGCATCACTCATCACCGCCGTGATTGCTCTGAGTTTCGTGATTCTGGGAGACGTCGATTTCGTTGCGAAGATCATTTCGATGTTCTTCGGCACTCACCTACGGCACGAACGCGAACTCCGTTCTCACTTCGATACGGCCGATCCCGCTATTGCCCTACCGTCCTCCAGGTGGTACATATCCCTCCTCGGCGCCCTCATGTGCGCGTGGCTCATGTTCCAAATGAGTCAGTTCTATGCCCTTTTGGCGGTCCTCACGATGTTCCTTCTCTACATGCTCATCAGCCGATACAACGAGGACAAGCAAGGGTTGTCCAACATCGTTCAAGGAGCCATCTTCCAGATGAGCCGCCAGCTCCAAGTATTTCTGCAGAAGTCGCGGAAACAAGAAACAGACAGCTGGCGCCCTTCCGTGGTTTGTATCTCCAAAGCCTCCTTCGAGCGTCTGGCCGCGTTCGATCTTCTTCGCTGGATCTCCAATCGATATGGGTTTGGCACCTATATCCACTTCATCGAGGGCTATCTTTCACGCACAACGGAAGGTGAGGCCCAAGAAGCACTCCAACGTCTGGTGCGTCGGGCCGACGTCAGCGAAAGTAACGTCTACGTAGACACGATGATCAGCCCGTCCTATACCACCGGGGTTGCGCAGCTCGTCCAGCTACCGGGGATCTCGGGCAAAGAGAACAACATGGTGCTTTTCGAGTATGCGAAGGCGGACGACGAGGAGCTCGCGAGCATCATCGACAACTATCAACTCGTCACATCCACCGGTTTCGACGTCTGCATCTTGGCCAGCTCCGACCGCGGCTTCGGTTACTGTCGTCGCCTGCATGTTTGGATCTCGAGCGGAGATTACGAGAACGCCAACCTCATGATTCTCCTCGCTTACATCCTTCTCGGACATCCGGATTGGCAGGGCGCAGTGGTCCAAATCTTCAACATCCTTCCTGAAAAGGACATCGAGAAAGAAAAGGAAGCCCTCTATCACCTCGTTAGTACGGGGCGGCTTTCCATATCCGCCAAAAACGTCGAGTTCATTTCGAGCAAGGAGGGCGTAGACAGACGCACCATCATCAACGAGCGGTCCCGTGACGCCGACCTGTCCATTGTCGGCTTCCTTGGGGAGGCGCTCCGACATCAAAAAACGGGGCTCTTCACCGGCTATGACGGCATCGGTAACGTCCTCTTCGTCAACACGAAGAAAGAAATCGAGATCGTGCCCGAGACTGAAGCACGAGCCTTCTGTCGACGAATCCCGAGACAAAGAAACTACGCCTCCAACCGACTCGACACCCACCCGCTCCGAGCTCGATGCGGAAAAGGAACCGCCGCCAGGTGCATCGGGGTCGAAAACGTAGTCATTTCCACCGTCCGACGTCCTTTTTCTTGGCACGGTCAGGTTATCGAGCTAGTCTGATTTGTGATGAGAAACCAACAGATGATTCGCAACCTCACGATTGTCGCCCTGGCCGTAATGTCGATGAGCGTCACAGTACTTGCCGCGAACCGCCGCACCACACTGCCGCATCTCCAGCTCGGCGCAGAATGGAGCGAGAAGCGCTTCGACTCGACACCCACCCGCTATATCGAGCTCGATGAGAACGGAAGCAAAGTTATCATGGCCGCGAGACGTCGACTCGGCGTCCGCCTTGTGGGTACCAATGGAGACCGCGCTTTCCGAGAAGGTGGAGCTCTCTTGGCGGTGGAAGGTGACCCGTAGGCTGTCGAATCGCCGGGAGAGACTGAAATCAGGAGATGACTACGCTGCTCGCGTCTTTGTGGGCTTTGATGACGATCCTTTTAGCAGAGACAGTCGTTCCCTTTGCTACGTCTGGGCAAGCAACGAGCCCGTCGGGTCCGTCTACCCGAGTCCTTATTCACCGAACGTCATTACGATTGTGCTAAGAAACAGCAATGATGGAACCGGAGAATGGGCGTCCGAGACAAGAAACATCTTCGAAGACTTCCAACGAGCTTTTGGCACGCTGCCTCGAACCCTTCATGCTGTGGCGGTTATGGTAGATACCGACAACACCCAGTCCCGAGCGACAACGTGGTTCTCAGATTAGTCCTCACCCCAAGTGGACGACCCGTGACGCTGTCAGAGGAGCCCCCACCCGCCGACCGCTGACGTCGAACGATCTACCTGGAAAAAGAACGCACAATTCTTTGGCGTCTTCCACGAAACCCATGACTTCTTTGGGGGTGAGAATATGCTCGCGGTCTCCCAAGGGCCAAAAGGTAACCGCCATCCAACTCCCCTTTGAGGAAACTGCCCAGCTTTGATTCTCTGCGCGTTCGAAATACTCGAGAACGCTTTCTTCAAAAAGACCCCGAACGATCGACTCATCACTACCTGTGACGGCGTAGATTTCGTTGAAATGAGGATGGGACTCGAACTCGAAACCGCGATCGTCTTTCGATGAAACCCTTGGCTTCAACTCGAACGAGGGAAGTTGCCTGTCCTTCAAACGGAAGAATGCCACGGAGTCCGGCGTTTGCCACCGGCCGCCTTCCTTCACCGCATAGTCGAAGACGAGCACTTCGGCACCCCGAACGTCGCCGCGGAGGATATTTCGGCAGCGAGCCGAGGCACTCTCGAGGAGCGCCGTATCCAACAGTCCTGACGCCTGAAGCGACGACGGATCCGGTTCGGGGCGAAGCCGTAGAGCCACCGATAGCTTGGCTAGTTCGTACCCTCGACGCCTCCTGAAAAGGAAAACAAGAGCTGCCGCCACACCGATGATGGCAAAGCCACCAACAACCCAAATCAACTGAGTCGTTTCCATGGCCACCGCCTCCTGCTAAAGTGGATTTGGCGGGCGAGTCCATATGGACCCGTCCAATCAAGTGATACGCCCGTTCGACTCACAAAGTTTCCGGATAAGATTACTGTCGGACAATCATTTCATGGATTGGCAGCCAGTTGTGTTTGGATGAACCGGCGCAAAGCTGCCTCATCTTCAGATTGGAGCATTTCTCTCAAAGACATGATCCTGCGACCGGTCGTTCGGCATCTTCCGTGATTGGGAACCCGAGCCAAGGCTCATTGACAACGACAGCGATGCAGGCGCAAACAGGACGAGACGAGGCATTTTGGGCATTTGAGCACTCTCCAGTTGGACACCCGTGGAGAGCTTAGAGACATCCAACGGCTGCCGGAGGCTATTGTATACAAGTTCAGATAGCGGCAGACAGTATCTTCCTGGACAGACAAGATAGGCAACGCCATCGGTAGAGGTGGCACGGGTGTCGTGCTAGAATCCGATTCACATTTCATTGAGCTTCGCCACGTGAAGGACTCGACAGAGCGGGAAACCCACGCAAGCCTTGCCGGATACTACCGAGTTCACTCGAAAATCTACGACCTCACCCGCTGGAGCTTTCTCCTCGGACGGAGCTCCCTAGTGCAGACGATTGCGGCGAAAACAAACCCACGTCGCATTCTCGAGGTCGGCTGCGGAACGGGCACGAATTTGGCCAAACTAGCCCGCATTTTTCCTACGGCCGAGCTTCACGGGCTCGACCTTTCCACAGATATGCTAAAGAGAGCCCGCCGCAAGCTGGCGCAGCACGAAGCTCGCACTCACTTTCTCCAACGGGCCTACAACGAGCCAGTGCGACCCGCGCAGCCGTTCGACCTCATATTGTTCAGCTACAGCCTTTCGATGTTCAATCCCGGCTGGGAACCAGCTCTGGAAATCGCTAGCGAGGAACTAGCCGAAAGCGGTATCGTAGCCGTCGTGGACTTTCACGATACCCCCTTCGACCTTTGTTCCGAATGGATGGCGATGCATCGTGTCCGCCTCGGCGGACACCTACTCGAGGGCCTTAGGAAGAGGTTTACTCCCTTGTATGAACGCACCGGGGGAGCATGGCTCGGCGTTTGGCGCTACTTTCAGTTTATCGGAAAGAAGAAAGCTGCCTAATCCGACGCGATGGAAGAGGAAGAAATGGTAAGAGCTGATTGGAACGCCTATTTCATGAACATTGCCAAGCAGGTCGCCACGAGAGCTACTTGTGATCGAAAGCACGTTGGGGCGGTGATCGTCAAAGACAAGAACATCCTCGCCACGGGCTACAACGGAAGCATCGCGGGAATGCCGCATTGCGACGACGCGGGCCACATGATGGAAGCCGGGCATTGCGTGGCAACGATCCACGCGGAAGCCAATGCCATCATCCAGGCGGCCAAGCACGGCACACCGATCGATGGTGCCGACATCTACGTTACCGCATCGCCTTGTTGGAACTGTTTCAAGCTCATCGCCAACGCCGGGATCCGCCGTATCTTCTACGGAGAGTTCTACCGCGACCACCGCATCCACGACGTTGCCGAGCAGGTCGGGATCGAATTGATATCCTTGGAGGATGTGATGAAACAAGACGACGATTCGTGACCGATACCCTCACTTTTGAGAAGCGTCTCGCAGTTGCTCGATGATCGTCGCGTCGACCCAGTAAATATCGCCCCTCCCGTTTTGCGGCTTCGACCAAGCCTCCCGGATAGAGTCGTAATCACTCGAGCCGCCCTTGTACTGCCTACTCGTGTAGAACAAATACTTTCCACACGGCGACAGGATCTGCGTGTTTTCGCCACCCTCTGAATTGACCGCGCGTCCCATGTTCGCGAGCGGCAGCCAAGAGCCGTCCTCATTCCGAAAACTGATGTAGAGATCGGCGGACCCGTAGTTCTCCTTCGGACGACGTGTCGCAACAATCAAGTAACTTTCGTCGGGTGCAATCACCGGTTCCGACCAACCTGTGGGCGTACGCTCAACGTACCAGATGTCGAAGTTCGCCTCCGGCTCGCCGCTACCTGATCGAGGTCGATTCGAGCAGTAATAGAGACGCTTGCCATCGGCGAAACAGCAGGGTCGACATCGCTGAAGGGGCCCGAGAAAGAAGCGACCGCCGGCCGGGTCCACTGCCCTTCGATTTCTTCGCTGTGGACCAGGACGAACTTCATCGGATGAAGGTGCAGAGACCAGAAGACTTCCTTGCCTCCCGGAGGAATACCGCGTTGAGCTCATCCATTTCTGTGGACATCACTCCCGGAGCAAAAAGCTCTCCCTCCAGCCCCGGCGGTTCCTGCCCCAGGTACGGGCCCGATAGAACCGGACTGTCTTCGGCGACCTCGTCGACCGGCGGTGAAGAACACCCCATGGCGACGAGAACCAAAGTCACGATGCCAATCAACCCTACGTTTCTTTCGACCATGTAAACGACTCCTCAACAATCGATACTAGACCCGTCACTGGCAAGTTCGGTGCCGCGAGAGGCAATAAGGGGTGTCGCAGACTGGCTGACTTACTTCAGTTTCCTGGGAAAGCTGACCTAGCGAATATCGAGGAGAGGGAGTCGCCTGGAGCTCAAACCCAAAAGGCTGACAAGACGTTTACAAATCCGTCAAGGTCTTTACATCCCAAGTCACGCTGCATCAGCGGGTCGACTCTGCATGAAGTACCGAATCGCGATGACGAAAGCAGCCGCAACGAGCAAAGTGACCAGGATAGTCGGGTAGTATTCGCCTAGGATCTCCGCGGCCTTGTCCCCGAAACGCGCGCCAAGGTAGCCCTCGGCTAGAAACCTCAGCAACCGGCCTGCAAAAACCGCTGCCACGAAGCGTTTCCAGGACATGCGGATGGCACCCGCGGTGAGGATGAAGACTTTCGTTGGAAAAGGCGGTGGGCCGATAACAGCTACGAAGACGGCCAGTAGGTCGTTCCGGCGCATCTTCGCCATGACTCGTTCTCGTCTCTCGGAACCGAAACGCCTGAGAGCTACATCCCCACCTTTCCGACCCACGAGGTACAAGATGGTGCAACCCAGGACGGATCCCAAGGCAGCCGTCAGCGCGAAGATCGGCATCAACGCCGGCCGCTGCCAAGAAAGAAGCATCACCAGGGCATCGGGTCCACCCGGAATAGGCACACCGGCAGAATCGATAGCGACGACCGCAAACAACCCTGGAATACCAAGGGCGAGGAGGTAGTTCTTCAATGCTTCCATCTGTCTGGCTCTATTCTCTGCCTATAAAGTGGAATTTGCCGGGCCCTTGGGCCAACCGATGGTAGCGGCTGGGTCCTTAGGAAACAAGTCTTTTATCAAGCAGGAAGGCAAATAGAGGTATTACGAGGACTTTTGGATAGAAACATCACGCTCTGAGTCGATCTGCAGGTGGAAACCCCACCTTGCACGTGAAATCTACTTTCGGGGCTGTTTCCATCTATTACTTAAGATATTCTTCTATCGACTCGATCTCCTTCGGCCGCCAAAGGTTGACGAGCTTCCCCTGCGTCTCGATCTCCATTTCGCTCCAACGCCCAATGGGTAGCTCAATCTGAGCAAGGGCGGCGGTTGGGAACCGCTCATCCTGATCGGTCAACTCTCTGAATCAAATCTTCCTGACCCGGATTGTGTCCCACCAGCATCACACGATCGATCTGTGTCTGAAGGGATCTCCTGTAGGACACGGATCATGGTGTGGATACCGGCCAGATACAACCGGGGCTCGAGTTGAACGTCGCCCGAGTACTTCGAGGTCTTCGCGACATCTTCCGCCGTCTTCTTGGCACGGAGTGCCGTCGAGCTAATAATCAAATCGGGCACCAGATTTTCGTCCTTGATGAGCTTTCCCATTTGAGGTGCCGTCTTCTTCCCTCGCTTGTTCAAGGGACGGTCGTGATCTTCGAGATCCGACGTCCTTCCAACTCGACTTAGCATGCCGAAGCACCAACAGTGTCTTCATAACTCGGTCCTCTGTACGAATGAGTCCGGTCCACCGTTCCTGTGGAAAATCAAAACAGTACCCTCTTCACTCATGCTCTCGCGTGACTCGTCGAATCTTGAGTTCATTCACGATCGTGAATTCTTCATAAAGACTCACTACCTTATCGCTTTTCACCGTCAAGTCCACCATGATTTTCGTTGTCAAGATACGGCCGTTCTTGTCCTCGTAGTCGGATTCCAGAACCCCCGGGTCCTCGCACAAGACCGTCAAACGTAAACCGGTATCTCGTATTTGATGACGTCGGACAGAGACGTCCCGAAACGGCGGACAGCCAAAACCATGAAGCTCCTCGGCCACGGCGTCCTTCATCAAGAACACGGCATCGGCAAGAAGTGCTACTTGGGCCTTGTGACCTTCTTGAACCGCTCCCACTGCCAACTCGAATGGAAAGGTAGCCATCGTCGGGTCATCGGACCCATGCGTACCGACAAAAAGAATCGTCGACATAGCCACTCCTTCATTCAAATGGTGCTCGGGGACCGTGTTCGATGAATCAGGGTTTCACCCGAAACGATGAAGATGCCGAATCAACATGTCAGCCATCGTCTTACAGAAGCGGAAAACCTGATTTCTCCCGTCCCGTTTCCGAGCCCGTTCCCCCGCCCGAGCCCGATGGGTTCCCATTGATAACCGTTTGCATCGCATGTGCCACAGACCTGCGTTTTGGTGCTTCGGGCTGGGGCACGGTCGCGGGCAGAACTACTGCAAGAAAGGGACAGTCTTCCATGTGCTAGGATTCCTCCGAGACTAGGGCTTAATCTTCATATCAGGTCCCTTTTTTCTGTCCCAAGTTCATCTTGCATCCGGGCAAAGTATACTCGCATGAATCCGAAAGGAGAATCAGGTAGCATTACACGGATTGAGATCGAAGAAGGAGCTCCCCATGAAACCACGTTGCCTAATCGTCCTCATTTTTCTATTGCTACCCTCGCTGGTTTTTGCACAGCGCTACGTCGACTCGGACGGCAAGATACGAGTCGCTCTCGTCAAAATGCCGTATCACGGCGGGCGAAACGTTGCCGAATTGTCCGGAGGGCCGGACTATCTAGAAAACGGTGGCATCAAAGAAAAGCTGCAACAAATGGGATGCGTGCTGAAACCGACCGAGACCGCCCGTTTGACCGATGAAGAGGAAAAAGACTACGGAGTCTGGCACCGCTTGGGTCTTGCCAACGGCCACCTGGCAAAAATGGTCGCCGCCAATGAAAAGGAAAACACCTTCAACGTCGGTCTTCTCGCGAATTGCAACGCGCTCATGGGTATGCTCGGCGGATTCCAACATGCAGGACCCGGTCGCCGACCACTCCGCGTCGGATTGATATGGATTGATACCCACGGAGATTTCAACACGCCCGAGACGACGCTGAGCGGTATGTTGGGCGGCATGCCGGTGGCCATATCTGCTGGACTGTGCCTGAGGAACCTGCGGATCAAATCCGGATTGGACCCCGCCCTTCCGACCCGCTACATCGTGATGGCCGGCATTCGGGACACCGACCCACTGGAGCAAGAGCTCATCGACCGCTCCGACATCGAGATGATTAGTGTCGACGACATTCGAACGCTGTCGGATAACATCCACCATCAAATGAAGAGACTATCCGACACCACCGACATTATTTATGTTCACATCGATATGGACGTCTTGGACCCGCGGGAAGTCTCCGGCCATTCCCTGACCGTGCCAAACGGGCCAACGAGTGTGGAGCTCGCGGCGGCTCTCGGCGAGATGTTCAAGTACGAAAAAGCGGCCGGCATCGGCATCGCTTCAACACCTAGCGGTGAGAGGGACAACGACGGCCTATCGTTACAAGCGGCTTATAACCTCATCCAAGGAGCCATCACAGGCATCCAAATGCGATGATGACTCTCCAGCAAGCGGGGGTTACGTAGATCTTTCCTGCCAGGCGGCCGAGGAGGAGTGCTGTGGCCGCAGCGACGGCCCCGCCAAATCGAGCACGCGGTTCCGAAAAACGGCACCAAGGCGATGCCGACCACCTCGATGACCAAGGTCCACGTAATGGGACGCGTCGTCCTTCCATTGACCAGGTGGCTCGTTGAAAGGACAGTCAGCACCGAGAGAAACGGGATGATCGTAAATATTTCAATGGGACGGCGGCAAACTCACTGCAGCTCCAGCGAGAGGCCGGAGACCTGATGGAACCAAACATGGTTCAAGGGCGTGAAAGCGATAAGGCCAAGACCCACGGACGCAACCACCCCCAACCAAAGCGCGAAATTCCTCAAGGGAACAAAGTTCTCGCTTTTGTCTCCCAACAACGCGATACCGACCTCCTGGAAAGACAGCCCCATGCTCCTAAAGATGAACGCCAGCGAGTTGACGACGGGAATGATGACCAGAGACTCCAGAGCCATCCGGCTCTGCCCCATGAAGAATGTGATCATCGGGTGAACCGCCAAGGATATGGTTGAGGTCAACGCCAAGGGGATATAGAAACTCAAAATGCGCCCGAAGGTCAACAGGGGCTCGACTTTCGTCCCGCTCCGTCTTTCTCAAACGCCGCACGATTCCTCCCACCATCAAACGACTCGCAATGGCTTCCGCCGTCACGCCCACCGACCAACGCAGCCGCCCCCACCACCGTGCCATCGATCTCATAGAAGCGATACAACACCATTGCCGTGGTGGCCATGGCGATCAGGCGGACGACCGTCCCATAGGCCACCCTTCGAGACATGTCGTAGCGAATAAAGAGGCCCTGATAGAAGCGCCGGTAGCCGATGGCGCCGGTCCAAGGGAGGAGAACGACGAGAGCTCTATAGGTGAGTCGAGCGACCGGTTCGGGTAAACCGATGAGACGAAGAGCAACGAAATCAAAGGCAGGCGTTACGAGAATCAACACCTGAACCGCAGTGAGAATAGTATTCAGCGCATAAGTGAAATTCCGCAGCTTGAAAAAGGAATCGCGATCCTTGACGAGCGCCGTGGAAGCGCTGAGCATCATGATAATAGGTGCTTCAATAATAATGGCAAAGGAGAAAGCCACGCCGTAGGCAGCCAAGTTGTACTTCGGTTCCGCCAGTCGAGCAATCACCGCGGCCAGAAAGGGCCCCTCCACGGACATCATCAACCAAGTGGCCGCCAACGGTATCCAGAGGGAGACAATCCTCCGGTACGTCAGCTTCTGCTCCTGGGCCATGGCGTGTGGAGCATAACCACTTTGGACATCAGGTGCCAGTCATTTGCCCTCGGTGCCTACTGCAATAGGATCGCGCTGCCAGCTTCCATGGGGCCATTAGGCTCCACGTTGCTATGCGTCCAACTCATCCTGAGGGAGGGCACCATGTCGAAGAAATTGCTCCTATTGCTAATGGCTCTGGCTTTCGTATCCTGTACGAGCCCCGTCGAGGAAGCCGAAGCACCGGCCGGGCCTACTGAAGAGCAGATCGTCCAAAAGGCGCGAGAAATCCACGATCGAGTCATCACGGTCGACACGCACGTGGATATATCGCCTAATTTTGCGACCGCCGAAAACGATCCAGGTCTCCGAAACGAGAACAAGGTCAACATCCCAAAGATGACCGAGGGCGGCATGAACGCCGTGTTCTTTGCGGTTTACGTCGGCCAATCGAAAAGGACCCCAGAGAACTACGAAAAGACACAACAAGAAGCCAACGCCAAATTCGAAGCTATCCATCGCATGGCCGACGAAATGTACCCGGACAAGATCGAATTGGCCTACTCACCTGATGATGTTGAGCGCATCCACGCGAGCGGAAAGCTCGTCGCGATCATTGGCATCGAGAACGGTTACGCCATCGGTAAAGACCTGAAGCTCGTTGAGAAGTACTATGAACTCGGCAGCCGCTATATGACTCTCACGCACGGAGGACACAACGACATTGCAGACTCTTCCGGTCCCCGGGAGGCTCTGGGAGACAAAGAGACCGAGCACAATGGTGTGAGCGAGTTCGGCAAGCAGGTCATTCACGAGATGAACCGATTGGGCATGTTGGTGGACGTTTCTCATGTGTCGAAGAAATCCATGCTCGATGTCGTCCAGATGTCTCGGGCCCCGATCATTGCGTCGCATTCCTGCTCTCGAACACTATGTGATGTCGCACGGAACCTGGATGACGAGCAGCTCCAAGCGCTCAAAGAAAACGGGGGCACGGTGCAGGTGACGGCCGTGCGCAGTTTCGTCAAACCCAGCCCACCTGAAATGGAGAAGGCCCGCGAAGCCCTTTTCGAAGAGTTCGGCATCCGAGGCTATCGAGACTTCGAACAATTGTCGGAGGAAAAGGGTAAAGAGCTCCGCGCAAGAATGGCTGAGTTGGAAGAAAAGTGGCCCACGACCTTGACGGATTTTGTCGACCACATCGACTACATCGTTAAGCTCATTGGCGTAGAGCACGTCGGGATCGGAACCGACTTCGACGGCGGTGGCGGTGTCACAGGATTCAACGACGCTTCGGAAGCACTGAACGTCACCGCTGAACTGGTTCGCCGCGGCTATTCAGAAGAAGACATCGCCAAGATCTGGGGCGGCAACCTCCTGCGAGTATGGCGTGAAGCCGATCGCGTCGCCGCAGAAATGCAAGCAGAAACAGAATAGTCTGGCGAGAACGGAGAAGCGTGCAAAGGAGAAAGTAGCGAAGGAGGAGGTCAGCCTTTCAGCATCCAAGGGCGCTCAGGAAGCTGGGCGCCCGCTCAGGGCTCAACGCATATCCCCGTACCAATACTTCTGCGCGAATTCGCGGCCGGCTTGGGGAGTAAAGACCAACCAATAAAGCCCACGCGAAAAACCCGTCAGGTAGTGCCAGTCTCCGAACTGATCGAACTTGCGTGTGGAGGCGATGGCCTTCACCGATCTGAGTCGATGAAGCCTCTGCCCGCGCGAACGCCCCAAAAGTCTCAAATCCATTAGGAACCGAACGTCTTCTGCGAAACTCAAGCTCTCGTTGTAGCCTCCGACAGCCTTGAAATCCTCACGTCGACAAAAAACCACGCCCGTATCCATCCGGGTGATCCAAACAAAGGGCATGAAGAGCGCGTAGGTTATGGCAATACCGAGAGACATGCGTTCCATGTGCACTCCCGTCGCTCCGCCAACCACCTTTCCCGTGTCGAGACACTGCTCGATTGCATTGAACGTGTGAGGGTGCATTTGACTGTCGGCATCCAAAAAGGCAAGAACTTCGCCCCTCGCCGCGCCGGCTCCGCCATTCCTGACCGCAGCGATCAAGCGCCTGTCTACCGGGACTACTCGCACTCGCCGCTCTAAGGCAATCTCGGCCGTTCGGTCGGTGGACCGGTTGTCGGCAACAATGACTTCCACCGCCTCGGGTCCCCTGTAGAAATTGCCCCGGGCTACCGCGACCGTATCCAAGAGTCGGGGAAGGTAGTCTTCTTCGTTTCGCGCTGGAATGATCAGTGAGAAACGTGGCAATGGGGTCATGCGGTTCACCGTCATGTCGTAGGGTTTTGCCCACGGTCCGACGTTGGAGAAACCAGCCAACCCACCTCACATCCATGTTGCATCAAACTAAGTATCCTATTGACGGACAAAGGATATCGAGATGGAAATCGTCGCATTAGCCGTCTTTGCTCTAGCCGTTTTCGTTCACGTCAAACAGCCAGCGAGGTACTGAAGCAATCTGAGTGCCGCAATCGATCCAATCTCCCAACACAACGACCTTCCAACCCTCTCTCTCCCCCAAGAGAGAGGGCCCGCCTCCAAAAATGTCACCGCCACCCTTCACGTTCCCGCAAGGCCTCGATATGAGCGACATGGTGACGTCCGTGCCACGCATAGATCTGTAGGTTCGCATCGAGCGTCATCAAACCTCTATCGGGATGGTTGAACTTTCGCTGTAGATCCTTCGCGGTCAACGACTCCAACAAGAAAACCCAACGCTTGTGAAGAGATTCCAGCAAATCAAGAGAGACATCCAACGGCGCATCAGTGGCCTCAATGGTCTCGGCCCACCGTTTCTCGTTGTAGCCTCTGATTGTCGGCTCGTCCTCAGTCAGAGCCAGTTTGAATCGCACAAAGCTATTGATATGACTATCGGCCAAGTGGTGGATGACCTGCCGGACGGTCCAGCCGCCTTCTCGGTAGGGCGAATCGAGTTGTTCCGGAGTAAGTCCTTTTATCGCCTTGCGAGCTTGATCCGGAGTCTCTTCGATCTCCTTTATCCAAGCTCTCCTCTTATCACTTGTGGGAGCCTCCATCGAAAAAGGCCCAATCGGAAAACGCTCATCGGTCATATCGGTTGCCTCCTTATGTTTGTTAGTCAGCCTAGCGCGAGACCAACATCACCCTTACTTTCTCGCTGTTGAGCTCGCGAATCGCGTCATTCGCAATCCAACAGGACGACTTGGAATCGACCTGAAGGATGTTTTGCGCCACCGAAAGTGCTTTCGTGTTGAGTTTACGATTTCTCTTTCCGATGCTCCGGAGCGCCCAGTTCACCGCTTTTTTGACGAAGTTCCTCTCGTCCGTAGACTCCCGAACGATGGCTTCGAAAAAAGGGTCAAACGCCTTGTCCGGTGCTTTCTTGTCGTGGACAGCCAGCGCCGCCATCAGAGCGAAACCGGCCCGCTTGACGAACTCGGCTCTACGGCGACTCCAACCGACGGCTTTCTCGTACGCAAACGGTGTCTTGTCGAATAGATTCATGCAGACTTGATCGCATAGGTCCCAGGAATCGAAATCCTTGACCCAGGTCTCCATTTGCCCCTTCGTCACCCGTTCCGGCTCCGCCACGATGGACGCCAAGATACGGGCCTCATGGATTCCCGTCTCCCAAAGTGACAAGGAAAGCTCGTGGTCGCGGCCCAACCCTCGCGCCATCTTTCGGAGCGTCGTCACAGGAATGCCCATGGCGTTTTGTGTATTGATTCCATAACGGGCCATGCCTTCCAGGTTTCTCTGATTTCTCATGGAACGGAGCTTTCGGACGATTTCACGGGCATCAGTCATGACTCATCTACTCCAGACCTGTACCTTACGCTATGATAGGGCTCTTGTAGGCGATGGGTCGGCCAAGAGAAAACTCCTTTGATGGTTTCTTCCGATGACCCATGGGATCGCTCCTCCAGCTTCAACTCGCTTCTTCTCGCCTCAACGCTAAAATACACCTTTATATGTCGTTAGACGAAACCAGAAAAGATCGAGAAACGCCCGCCCTCGAAAACGAAGAGGGTTTTTGGGGATCGGTCCGTGAAGCGCTAAGTGGCACCGAGCGTGACTTCACCACGGGAAGCTTGAACCGAGCCGTGGCGCTTCTCGCGGTGCCGATGGTGCTGGAGACGGCGGGTGAGTCTGTGTTCGCCGTGTGCGATGCGTTTTTCGTCGCCCGTTTGGGCTCCGAGGCATTGGCGGCGGTTGGGCTCACCGAGTCGATGCTCGAGATCATCTATGCCGTTGCGATCGGTTTGAGCATGGCCACCACCGCCATGGTGGCGCGGCGGATGGGGGAAAAGAACAAGAGGGGAGCGGCACGAGCTGCCGTACAAGCCATAGGCCTTGGCGTCGCTGTCGCGCTTTTCTTCGGCGGTCTCGGAGCAATCTTTGCCCCCCACCTACTGGGGCTCATGGGTGCCTCGTCGGAAACGGTCGCGATGGGCACCAGTTACACCAGGGTGATGTATGGCGGAATGTTCACGATCCTACTGCTCTTTCTCAACAACGCCATCTTCCGCGGTGCCGGGGATGCCGCCACCGCCATGCGGGCCTTGTGGCTGGCGAACGCCATTAACCTCGTGCTCGATCCTTGCCTCATCTTCGGCCTGGGCCCCTTCCCGGAAATGGGCCTTTTGGGAGCCGCCATTGCTACCAATATCGGTCGAGGCACGGGAGTGATTTACCAACTATGGAGTCTCTCGCGGGGCAAACGTCTTCGTGTCACACGAGCGGATCTTTTCATCGCTCCGCAAGTCATCGTCCGGCTGCTCCGTCTTTCCGCCGGCGGCGTGGGTCAAATGCTCATCGCCACCGCGAGCTACGTCGCTCTCATCCGTATTCTCGCCACGTTTGGGAGCACCGTCTTGGCGGGATACGTGATTTCCATCCGGATCGTTATCTTCATCATCCTTCCCGCTTGGGGATTGAGTAATGCGGCGGCAACGCTTGTGGGTCAAAACCTAGGCGCTCGCAAACCGGATCGCGCCGAGCGCGCCGTCTGGCTGACCGGATTTTGGAATATGGTGTTCATGGCCTTAGTGACGGTCGTCTTCCTCTCCTTCGCACCGGAGATCATCCGCGTATTCACAACGGATCCATTGACGGCGGACATCGGGACCCGGAGCTTGCACATCATCAGCTACGGCTACGTCTTCTACGCGTGGGGTATGGTGATGATGCAAGCCTTCAACGGGGCCGGGGACACCTGGACACCAACTCGAATCAACTTTTTCTGTTTCTGGGTGTTCCAAATTCCTGCTGCCTGGATCGTAGCCAAAACGCTGGACGTGGGACCCGACGGAGTCTTCTGGGCCATCGCTGTCGCCTACTCGCTTTCGGCGGTCATTGGCGTCTGGTTGTTCCGGGGCGGTAGCTGGAAAGAGATGAAAGTCTAGAAAGCATCGGTGGTCCTCGTGGCTGCTCTGACTTAAAATGGTCAGGATATGCTCAGCCGCGAGCGCTTCCGCCGGACCATGCAGTACGGCGCACCGGACCGCGTGCCCTACTTTGAAGAAGGCCTTCGCGATGAGGTGCTCGAAGCCTGGCATCGACAAGGACTTTCACGGGATGCCGACCTCTCACGGATGTTTCCAGCCGACCGACGAGAAGAGATCGAACCAACCTGACCTAGATCCTCACCCGGAGCTCAAGAACTGGCCGGACAGTGTTGCGGATTTGACCGAGCTAGAGAAGAGACTCGATCCTGACGATCCCGCGCGCTTGCCGCCGGATTGGAAAGAAAAACGCGCAGAGCTCGATGATGCCGACACGGTGTGCATGTTACGAGTGCATCGAGGCTTTTTCATTTCTATGGGTGTCTATGAATGGGACCGCTTGACCCACGTGATGTATGCCCTCAAAAAGGACCCCGACTACGTGAAACAAGCCATGTCGATATGGGGAAGGTTCAATGCCGCGGTTGCCGACCGCGTATTGACCGACATGACTTGTGATGCCGCCGTTTTCAGCGAGCCCATTGGAGGGAACGACGGACCTCTCATCTCGCCCCAAATGTACGAAGAGTTCGTGCTCGAGAGCTACGAGCCGGTCTTGGAAGTGCTACGCAAGCACGAGGTGGAAACGGTTATCCTTCGCACCTACGCCAACGCTCGACTTCTGATCCCGAGCATTCTCGAACGGGGCTTCAATGGCCTATGGGCCTGCGAGGTGAATATCGAGACCATGGACTATCGCGACCTTCGACGGGAATTCGGTCGCGACCTCCGACTCATTGGAGGTATCGACCTGGACGCGCTACGTCGAGGCAAAGAGTCGATTCGCGAGGAGCTCGAAGAGAAGGTACCAGCTCTCATCGCCGATGGCGGCTATGTGCCTCTGGCGGACGGGCGAGTTCGAGAAGATGTTCCGTTCTCGCACTACGTCTACTATCGTCAGCTTCTGAGTGCGATCACAGGCTAATTCCGCTGCCCTCGGCGCACATTGGCCCCGCACTTAGATCAATGGCGGAGTAAGATCCGATTCCATCCAAGCGGGTACCAACCGGCTCCCATTGCCTTTTCGGTTCGGGATGGGTTCAGGGCAGTGGGACGCTTTCAGCTTTCATCTTGCGCTTCGTGCCACTCTCGAGAATCTTGCGTTGCAGCTGGATGTTGTCTCGGTGACCCGTAAGGTGAGCGGTAACCTTCCCGCGCACCGGATAGCCCAAAAGATAGAGATCGCCGAAAATGTCGAGAATCTTGTGCCTTACGAACTCGTCGGGGAAACGAAGCTCCGTGTTGAGGACGATATCGTCACCCACGAGGATGAAATTGTCTAGACGCCCACCCGTTCCCAAGCCCAACTCGTTCATCATCTTGATGTCGCGCATGAAGCCAAAGGTGCGCGCGGGAGCGATCTGCTCCTTGTATTCCTTGAAACCCTTGTGATCATACTGGAAGAATTGCTCTCCCACCGGTGGTGGGTACCGCAACATGTACGAGATCGAAAAGTGATCCGAGGGCTCGATGACTAGAGTCTTCTTGCCTGTCCCCACTTCATAGCGTTTATCAATGACCAACTCGCGGCGTGGCTCTTCCTGATCTACTACCCCGATCTTTTCTATGTGGTTGCAGAACTCCAATGCCGAGCCATCCAGTACGGGTATCTCGCCGTGGACCTTAATCAGAAGATTCGTAATGCCACTTGCATGAAGCACCGAAAGGAGGTGCTCGACGGTCCGAATCGCTTCTCCGTCTCGCACCAGACTCGTGGCGTAGTCGGTGTCTGCCACCGACCCCACGTGACTCGGTATCAGGGTCCCCTTGGGCAAGGTCAGGAAATGTATACCGTGGTCGGGCGGTAGTGGCTGTAAGACCATTCCCGTTCGGCTTCCCGAGTGAAGACCCATTCCATATATCACGCTTGCGGCACGGACCGTGCGCTGCGGAATTCCTGTTTGTTGTAGCAGAGGCAATGCCGGAGGGGGGCTCAGCCGTTGCGACACATCATCACGTACCCGTGACATCTCCAGAACCAGTGGTTCAGCCTCGCTACCCAGAGAGTCTTTCCTCGCCTTGGCGGCCGCCTCTACGGCACGCAGCGTCGGCTCATCCGAAAGCGGTTTTTCGAGGTAGTCGTGAGCTCCTATCTTGATGGCTTTGACGGCAGTCGGCACCGTCCCATGACCTGACATCATGACCACGGATGCGTGAGGATCCATCTCGCGCAGCGATTGCAGTATCTCTAGCCCATCTCGATCCGGGAGCCAAATGTCGAGTAATACCACTGCTGGACGCTCTTTAGCGTAGAGCTTCAGAGCTTCTTCACCACTGCCCGTTGTCGACGTGCGATAGCCCTCGTCCTGCAAGAGCTGTGACACGGCGGTGAGAATGCCCGCTTCGTCATCGACGATTAGAATGAGCTCACTCATCGGACTATGGCCTCATCCACTTTCACGACGTACGAAACCCGCCCGCCGAACCGGCTTGTGCTTTCAACTTTGCCTCGATGAGATCAAGATGGTTCATATCCAACATCCTGGTGAGCTTTCGCACCAAATAGTCCTCGTGTCTTTCCAGACGCTCGTCGCTCAGAGCCACCGTCCAAAGAAGCTCGAGGAGATATCGCTTCTGCTCACGGGAAAATTCCGAATTGATGACACGAGTTGCACCGTTCAGAGCATTTTTCTCGAGTCGCTTGGCTTCCGCATTCCCAAGCAACTCACTCGCCTCCTCTTCAGAAAGGCCACAAGCACGACAAATCGAGGAAACGACCACTTCCACCTCGGCGCCGGTGACACGAAGGTCGGCACGAATCACCTCGAGCAAAAGGACGGCCGTGGCGATACGTTGCCCCGAAGATAGATCGCTCAGTGGATGCCGCGAAGTTATCCTGGGGTCACGCTTCCACAAGTTCTTGATGCTCTCGAACATCGACTTCAACTCGAACGTATAACGAGTGTTCAGCATATGTGAAGTGGGGGGCAGGGGCAAATCACCGGATTCCGACGGTCTGTAATGGGAACCGTCGGAGAAGCAGGAGAAAGCAGGAAGGAGAAAGGAGCAGGTCCTGCACTTCCTACTTTCTACTTTCTACTTTCTACTTCCTCCTCCACAGCACTCTGATTCTTACCAATACCCTAGGAGTTTCCACCAGAGGCCGCCGAGGCCCAGCCATATGAGGATGTTGATAACGCTCAGCAGCGCCCCCAGACCCCACCATGTTCTGAGATCCACGTAGCCGGACCCAAAAAGAATGGGTGCCGGCCCCGTTCCATAGTGCGTGGTTCCACTGAAGAGATTGCTAAAGAAACCCAAAGTAAGAGCCGCCAACAAGGGAGGCGTCCCCACAGCAATGGCCACGCCGAGAAACGGCGCATACATCGAGCTCACATGAGCCGTATTGCTGGCAAACAAATAATGACTGTAGAAATAGACGAGACACAATCCTGGAAAGGCTATGGTCCATCGTGTGTCACCCAGCATGTTACCCACGGTTTCGCTGAACCAGGGTATAAAACCGAGCGTCGCCAGCTGGGAAGCCATCATCACGAGTGCCGCGAACCAAACCAGCGTGTTCCAAGCTTCTCTCTCCTGAAGCACATCACCCCAACTCAAGACACCCGTCAGCAGAAGAAGAGCCAAACCGAGAAAAGCAGCGACGGTCGCATGCAGACCAAGTGAGCGGCCGAAGATCCAAAGGACCAGAAGCATGACGAACGTCGCCGTCATGATCCACTCACTCGGTTTAATGGATCCCATCGCCGCGAGCTCTTCCCGGGCCATTTCCGCGGCAGCAGGCGTTTCCTTGATCTCCGGCGGGTAGAGGCGGTAGATCACGAGCGGCACGACGATGAGACTCACCAAACCCGGTACGCAAGCGGCCAGAGCCCAATTTCCCCATGTCACTTCGACACCAAGGTCGGCGGCGAGCTCTGCAGCCAGGGGGTTCGCCGCCATGGCAGTCAAGAACATGGCGCTCGTGACCAAGGTCCCTTGAAACGCCACCTTTGTTAAGAAGGCCCCCATTCTTCGGGCAGTTCCGTCAAAAGGATCGCTGCCGTAGGCCTTTGCCAGCGACAACAAGATCGGAAAGACCACGCCACCAGCCCTTGCCGTATTGCTGGGAATGGCGGGCGCGAGCACCAGGTCCGTAGCCACCAATCCGTAGCCCAGGCCGAGGCTCCTTTTCCCGAGAAGGGCAACGAAACCGTAGGCAATCCGACGACTGAGACCGGTCTTGATGAATCCGCGGGCAATCAAGAAGGCCACGACGATGAGCCAAATCGTGGAATTGGCAAATCCACTCAATGCCTCGTCGAGAGAAAGCGTTTTCGTCACGAGCGTTGCGACAATGCCGCACATCGCAACGGCTCCCATCGGCAGAGGCTTCAGGATAATCCCCACAATAGTGGCAACGAAAACGGCGAGAAGGTGCCAGGCACGTATCCCGACACCTTGTGGAGGCGGTAGAAACCAAATGGCGGCCCCCACCGCCAGGGTCACGAGGAGTGGAAGCTTTGTTGCACCGGAAAGGCGCCGATCGTCCGACATGTCCCCATGATCCTATTCTATTTTCGTCTCTCACGGTTTATTCTTAGGGCTCATGGACAAGGATCTGCCCAAGAGGCCGCGATACTGTTTCTCCGATTTTACCGTCTCCCCATCTCGAAGAGTGCTGTTGAGGCACGACGAGGAGCTGCCTCTCATTCCCCGATATCTAGACCTGTTGCTTCTGCTCATCGAGCGAAGAAATGAAGCGGTCCACCGAAGGGATATTTTTGACACCGTATGGAACGACGTGGTGGTCACCGATGGTGCATTGAGCCAAGCCGTCCGCATCCTCCGTCGCACCCTTGGTGACAATCCAAGAGAGCCGATGTTCATAAGAACGGTCTCTCGTCATGGTTACCGTTTCGTCTTCCCCGATGTCACAGAAGAAGACGATGCGGCACCACTTCCCATTTCGGACTCCGTTTCGGCCAACAACGGGCAACGGCAAAACGACCCTTTCGAAGATGCCATTACGCGCCTCCTCGGGGGCGACGGCGCCGAGGAGTCCGAATGTCGAGAAGCGGCCGAAACGCTTCACGAGCTCGGCACATCCGAGGCTCTTCGGCGTATCGGTGTGCGTCCTGGACACGAAAAGGCCCGTGCCATGTTGCGGGACGCGCGATGGGATGTTGCGGGTGCGGAGATCGTTCCGATCGTGGGACAGTCCGGAGCTTTCGCCACCACCCAACACCTGGTCAACCTTCGTCTTCGACGTGCCATCCGCCTGGCCGGCAGCCGGTGGGTCTCCGGGATAGCGGGCGGAGCCGCCGCCGGTCTCGTGGCGGGTTTTCTAGGCAGCCTGGTTCTTCGCTTCGGCCCGGGCTCGGGTGCATCGGATAGCGTATTGGTGGCCCTGCCTTTGGTCGGGCTGCTCATCGGAGGACTGGGCGCCGCAGGGGTCGGCGGAGGACTGGCCGCGGCGGAAACGCTGACTCGGTCGTTCCGCAGCCTCGCTCTTGTCGTATTGGGCGCCCTGGGCGGTGGGGCCGTAGGAGCGACCGCCCACTTGTTGGGCCGTCTCCTCATGGAAGGGTTATTTGGTCGGGATCTTTCGCCGGTAGCCGGTGGATTCGAGGGCTTGGTCATCGGTGCGGCCGTCGGTTTCGGATACGCTCTTACGACCCCCCGGGCCGAGGGAGGCATGGCGTCACCCCGCGGCAAAGCGCGTTTTGTTTCGGCGGCGGTTACGGGGCTGGCTTGCGCTCTGGCCGGAATGCTCCTCGGCGCCACGGGAAGCCACCTCGGCGCCATGAGCTTGGATTTCATGTCTCGCACCTTTCCCGGATCTCAAGTCGGACTGGCACCCCTGGCTCGTCTCCTTGGAGAAGTAAGCCCGGGGATGGTCACACGCGTCATCATCAGCGTCTATGAAGGCCTCTTGTTCGGTTTCGGACTGATCTTGGGTTTTACCCGCCGACCCCGCCGGCTCAGTAAAGGTTCACTCTGATCTCACTTCTTCCTCATTAAAACCCACCCCGAATCACCTACCTTTCCACTAGAAACAACCCAGTGCGCCGCAGGAAAGGAGTCGGAACCATGGCTGTAAGCCTCTTCGTAACTGAGACAGAGACGAAAACTCTCAAGGTCGCCACCGATCTGGTACACCTTCGCTCGGAGAAACATCTCCAGTTCATTGACCTCACCGAGCTGGTTCAAGAGCGTGTCCGCCGATCCGGCGTCTCAGACGGCTTCGTCAACATCCAGTCTCGTCATACCACTGCAGCCGTTGTCATCAATGAGAACGAGCCGCTCCTCCTAGACGATCTCGAGGAAATCTTGGAGACTTGGGCCCCCCAGAACCGCCTCTATCGGCACAACGATCTCGACGTCCGATCCCAACCGATACCCGCAGACGAACGGCCCAACGGCCACTCTCATGCCCGAGCCTTCTACCTAGGGGCTTCCGAAACCGTCAACATCGTTGGTGGGGAGCTGCAGCTTGGCCGCTGGCAGACCATTTTCCTCGTCGAGTTGGACGGGATCCGTACCCGTTCGGTCTCCATCGTGGTCATGGGAGCAAAGAGCGGTTTTAGCCTTCCGTAGAAATCAAATTCCCCAACAGCAGACAGTGTTCAGCATCCGCACGGCCGGGACGTCCACCGCATCGGAGGCTAACTTCGTGCGGATGCCCCGTGCCCCTGCCCTTGCCCCTGCCCGAGGCAAGTTAGTTGGAAGTGACTGCGCGATGGCTCTGAACTCGGAGACAAGCACACATGAGAGTAAAAATGATCCTTCCCGCTCTGACCGAAGCCGTGAGCCCTTTCTTTCGACCCATCAAATACTCCCTCTTCCCCCCATTGGGACTTGCCACATTGGCAGGGTACCTGGGAGAGGACGACGAGGTCGAGATACAAGATGAGCATGTCGAAAAACTGGACCTGAGCGACGAACCCAATCTGGTGGTCATCCAGGTCTACATCACGTCCGCCTATCGAAGCTATCAGCTCGCTGAACACTACCGAAAGAAGGGAGCTTACGTGGTCCTGGGCGGTCTCCACGTGACTTCCATGCCGGCCGAGGCGGCGAAGCATGCAGACACGATCGTGCTCGGGCCCGGCGAAGACACTTGGCCGGCGATTTCTCGAAGATTTTCGTGCCGGTTGCCCCAAGCCGATCTACCGGTCACGCGTTCGTACTCTAGACGGGCTACCCCGCGTGCGCCGTGATCTCATCAAGCGGCATCTGTATTTGGTTCCCAACTCCATCGTGGTCTCCCGCGGGTGCCCTCACAGCTGTGACTTCTGCTACCAAGATTCCTTCTTTGGCGGCGGGAAGAGCTTCTACACGCAAAAGGTCGACGACGCGCTGGCCGAGATCGAGCGACTGCCTGGTCGACACCTCTACTTCTTGGACGATCACCTCTTCGGCAGTCCGAAGTTCGCCGAATCCCTGTTCGCGGCAATGAAGGGAATGGACCGGGTTTGGCAAGCAGGTGGGACGGTGCAATCCGTTCTGAAACCTCGATTGATGGAGAAAGCAGCGGCGGCCGGTCTGCGCAGTCTGTTTATCGGGTTCGAGACGCTCAACCCAAAAAGCCTGCGGGCTCAGCACAAGCATCCGAACCTCGATCGATGCTACGACCTCGTTGTCGAACGCCTTCACGATCTCGGCGTCATGGTCAATGCCAGCTTCGTCTTCGGTATGGATGAAGACGACACGTCTGTTTTCGAACGTAGTGTCGAATGGGCCATAAGCAGGGGCATCGAAACCGCGACATTCCACATTCTCACACCCTACCCCGGTACCCGTTTGTGGCGTCGCCTCGAATCTCAAGGCCGTTTGCTTCACCGCCATTGGGACCTCTACGACACGAGGCACGCTGTCTATCTACCCTACAAGATGTCCACAGGAGATCTGGAAAAAGGTTACTGGCGTTCCTATCGCGATTTCTATCGTTGGGGCTCGATCCTGCGAGCCGCGACGCAAAAACGGGAGTGGAAATCGAAACTCCGCCACGTTGCCTATTCGGGAGGATGGAAGAAGTTCGAATCGTTGTGGAAGCTCATCGTTCGATTCGGTCAAGTATCCAGAATGCTCCCGCTTTTGGAAACCGTGCTAAACGGAGTCGAGAACGACCAAGAAATGGAGGAGCGAACAGCGCTTCTTTCGGGCGCGAAAGAAAAGCCTGGGCAGCAAAACAACGCTCACATCACGGCAAAACTGGTCGGCAACGAACTGACTGGTCCTTCCTGACCGGTTCGATTCGATCGACTTCGGGACAAATGGGGACAGCAATGCCAGGCGCCGAAAAGGTGGTTAGACGAGCTCGATCCTTGTGGTCGTCCGCGAGAGGCGATCACGGTACAATTGTTCTATGAGGGTCCGGTTCTATGTCGACCCGTCCACCGGTCGACCTCATATCCACAATCATGACGTGACCGGAGAAGAGGTTGAGGAGGTGCTGGAGGCGCCGGGGGAGGACCGTCCCGGCCGAGAGGGCTCTCGGGTAGCCCCATCGGCAAAACCGAGAACGGTCGTTATCTGAGAGTGATTGTATGTGCCTGACCCTGAGCCGACAAGCGTATTTGTAATCACCGCATGTGAATTACAGGGCAAGTCCCTATTGGCGTACCGACGGCGGCAAACGAGACGTAGATGAAACAAAACGAATACCCTGACGGATGGGACGAGGCCCGGGTCCGGAGGGTGATCGCCCACTACGAGCAGCAAAGCGACGAGGAATCGGTTGCGGAGGATGAAGCTGCATTTGAGAGCACCACCCAGACATTCGTTGAGGTGCCCAACGATCTTCTCCCGGCGGTTCGTGAACTGATCGCCAAGCACACGGGCAACGGTGAGTGAAGTCCGAGTGACGGCATCCACTGCGTAGCGATGACGCGGCCCCGTCGCCTTTGACAAAGACGTGGTGGGAGGTCCGGCTGATTGCTATCTAATCGCGGGCCTCGCGGGCTCCGTCCTGTGATTCGCTGCGAGGTTCGTCCATCCGCTATTCTTCGCGAGTGTCGTCGGGCTCTCCGTCTCGCATCCTTAGGGCTTTTTTGACGTTGTGTGCTTTATCATTGGCTACATATCGGTCGGTTTCGTAGGGAGGACTAGGATGAAATCCGTTGTGCTTTTGTTGCTCACTTCCTCGGTACTAGCGGCGGTAGTCCAAGCAAGTCCCGGAACCCCTCCTCTCGATGAGCGTGATGAGAGCCAACGTCTCAGCGAGCTCGTTCTGAACAAACTGGAGTGGCGCAACATCGGCCCGGCTATCATGGGTGGCCGCATCGATGACTTTGCCGTGGTGGATTCCGATCCGCGGATCATTTACACGGCCACGGCCTCCGGTGGACTCTGGAAAACAACCAATAACGCCGTCACCTGGGAGCCGATCTTCGACGACCAGGCGGTTAGCTCTATTGGTTGCGTCTCGATCGCACCCTCGGACCCGTCGGTGGTGTGGGTGGGGACCGGGGAAGTCAACAACCGCCAAAGCTCCTCCTGGGGTAACGGCGTTTACAAGTCGAACGACGGCGGGCGGACCTGGATGCATTTGGGACTCGAGGAGACGCACCATGTCAGCCGCATTGTCATTCACCCGCGGAATCCTGATGTGGTGTTCGTCGCGGCCTTGGGCCATCTTTGGGGGCCCAATCCAGAAAGGGGCGTGTTCAAGACCACAGATGGGGGCCAGACGTGGACGAACAGGCTCTTCATCGATGAGGACACGGGAATCACCGACCTCGCCATGGATCCGACGAGTCCCCACATTCTCTATGCGGCCGCTTACCAGCGAAGACGGACCGTGTTTGGATTCAACGGAGCGGGCCCATCGAGCGGTCTCTACAAAACCATCGACGGAGGCGACACATGGACGGAAGCTCGACCCAAGGTCTTCCCACGGGAGACACCGGCCGGATCGGGATAGGGATCTATCGTAAGGACCCGAACATCGTATATGCCGTCATCGAAAACGACCGAAGGAGGCATCTTTCGTTCGGAAGACAAGGGTGAAACCTGGACCCGGAGGAGCCCGACCAATCCGAGACCGGGATACTACAGTAAGATTCGGATTGATCCCGAGAACGACCAGCGCCTCTGGCTCCTCGGGCCGAGCATGTACACTTCCGAAGACGGGGGTCAGAGCTTCCGGACCGACTTGGTCAATCGAATCCATGGAGACTTCCATGCCATGTGGATCAATCCCGCCAACTCAGACCATTTGTTAGTGGGCTCGGATGGCGGTGTTCATCTCTCGTTCGACCGAGGCCGGACCTGGGAGTTCGTCAATACACTCCCCTTGGGTCAATTCTATGAAATCTCAGTCGACTTGGAGAAGCCGTACAACATCTATGGTGGCCTTCAAGACAACGGGATCTGGCGAGGGCCGTCACGGACTCTTTACCAACAGGGCATTGCCAACGAGGACTGGTTTCTCATCGGGGGTGGAGATGGCACCTACGTCCAAGTCGATCCTACCGATACCTCGACGATCTATTTCGCCTCGCAGTATGGCAATCTCCAGCGGATGAACCTCGGGACCTCCGAAGTGAAGATCATCCAGCCAAAACCGGGAGAGGGCGAGGACGCCTATCGGTTCGATTGGAACAGCCCTCTCCTCATCTCACCTCACAACCCGCAGACTATCTATTACGGCGGCAATCGCCTTTTTAAATCGACCGACCGTGGCGACACTTGGACGGCGACCCACGATCTCACGACCGATCCGGATCGCGACAGCATGCCCATCATGAGTGCTGTGCTGGATGACGAGCGCGCTATCCGTGCACGATGGAACGGCAACTTTCGGTGAGCTTACAACCTGCACCGAGTCGCCCCTCCGAGAAGGGGTGCTCTATGTGGGATCGGATGACGGAAACCTGCAGGTATCCCTTGACGGTGGCAAGAATTGGAAGAACGTGTCTGACGGGATACCTGGACTGCCGAAGGGCACGTACGTCAGCCGCGTCGTCGCCTCCGGCTTTGCCGAGGGCCGGGTCTACGCGACCTTCGATGGACATCGGAGCGACGACTTCGGTGTCTACATCTATGTCAGCGAGGATTTTGGCGAGAGCTGGAAGTCGATCGCTTCAAACGTCGAGGCCGGACATACGGTGTCCGTCATCCGCGAGCACCCACAGGAGGAGAACCTGCTTCTCGTGGGAACCGAGTTTGGCGCTTACGTCACGTTCGACAGGGGCCTCAAATGGCACAGATTCGGAGGGAGCCTCCCTACGGTTCCCGTGGACGACATTGCCGTGCATCCACGCGACAATGACCTGATCCTCGGCACCCATGGAAGAAGTGTTTATGTGTTGGACGACATCACACCATTGGTAAAGATGAAAGACTCGATCCTGGACTCAGAGCTACATCTGTTCGACGTCCGCCCAGCCACGATGTATCGGCTCCACCGCCACAGAGCCAACACCGGCCACCAGACGTTCATCGCTACGAACCCACCTTACGGTGCCGTGGTTCACTACTACCTGAAGTCCGCAGCGGATGACGTCAAGATCACCATATTGGACAGCGAAGGCATCCCGATCCGAGAGCTCGTGGGGCCGAAGGAAGCCGGTCTCAACCGCACAAACTGGGATCTCAGGTATCCGCGCCCTGTCGAACCGCCTGAGAAGCAAACCTATTTCGTGCCACCTCCGGGATGGAGGCCCATCTCTTTTCCAGCCGGACCCTTCGTGCTGCCTGGCGTCTACACGATCAAGGTCGCTAAAGGTACCTCCGAGGCAACCACGAGGGTTCTGGTAGAAGAAGATCCGCGGATCGAGTTGACTGAAGACGACCGTCGAGCCCACTTGGACGCCGTTCTCCAGGTAGGAGAGATGATGGCGTCATCCACTGATGGCGACAAGGTGGTACAGGAGCTCCAGAGCCAACTGCGTTCACTCGAGGAGAAATCATCCTTACCAGAAGAGGTAAGCACTGCCATCGAGTCGATCTCCCGCGTACTGGAGAAACTCGAGAGGAAGCTCTCTCGTACCGGTGGTCTCGAGCGGCGCCTTGGCGCCACCGGGCCACCGCCGCCAGGAAGACCCGTTCCTCTGTACCCGCGCTTGACCGGTCTCTATGTCTCATTGAATGGATATACGAAGCCTCCCAATCAAGAACAGCGCGAGCGGTTGCGTGCCCTATCGGCTGAGCTCGACGGCCTTTTGAGCGATTTGAACCAAGTCATCGAGAAGGAAGTGCCAAACCTGAACCAACTCTTGAACCAAATGAATGTGCCGCGGATAGAACCAGGCCGAAGGATCGACTTGGCGCCCGTTGGCCCATAGCCTCGAGAGCTTGGCGGGCGAAGTTGGTTGCCACTCTTTGGCTCAGAACCGGAACGGAGTTTCCAATGACCACTAATCGATGGACGAGCTGGACCTGGATTGTTGCGGTTGCCCTTAGCACATTCCCGTTGCTGTCCCGCGCCCAGGAGCCCGCCAAGCGATAGCAGAGTCGATGAGCTTCAAAGCGATAAGGTGCTCGCCTCAGCCTCCATCTTCCTGCGGAGCTCGTGCCATGACATGAGGAATCTCGTGCTGCTTGAGCAAGTTGTTGAAAGCAGATAGGTCTCTATCGAGCACCTCATCCAATTGAGCCTGATAAGCTGCCCATTGAGTTTTGTACATCTCGTGCACTTCGATTTGCTGCGCGGTTGGAGGATAGTCCGTGCTCCCCACTTCACCGGCAAGGCTGCCCAACTTTGAATAGAACCGCCCCGGCCACCGAAGAAAGTCCTGTCCGTCGACGTGCTTCAGCTGGATGAGATTCCCTTCCACGGCGATGAGCTTCCTATCGAGCTCTTCGCCGGCCGCAATGATGGTCGAAGCTTCCTCGTTGTCTTTGAGACGGGCGTTCAAGTCATAGATCTGCTTTCTTACAGATTCGATTTGATTGATCCTGTTAGCCACGGCGTTGCTGGTTTCCCAGAGCTCGCGAAGGATCGTGATTTGAGCCTGAATATCCGCCTCGGTCCCGGCTGATTTGGGATCTTTCTCGACAACCAGCGGCCGGGTGAGCTCTTGTTCATCAACGACCAGTTTGACCCTGTAGGTTGCGGGTGCCACCCGGAAGGAAATCGGCCGGCCTCGAGAAGGTCTCCAACCGTCAGGCCCAACCTTGACATGAGGAGCGTAGAGGGGGCTCGTTCTGAGCATGGTCCTCTGCGACGGTTCGTTTCTCAAGTTCCACCAGATTCGATTGACTCCCAGGTTGCGGGTTCCTGGAAGGGTCTTTATCTTCCGGCCCTCCTCATCCAGAATCTCGATGCGGATATCACCATCCGGAACGGCCTTCAAATAGTAGTTAATGGAAGCACCATAGGGCGGGTTGTGTCCGGCGTGACCGTGGTCAGGGATGTCCATCGTTGTTTCCAATCTCTGAAACCGGTAAGCAGGTCGGGGAGCAAAGAGATGAACGTCGGAATCCTGCACTTCCGCAGTGAATTGTTGGAGAGGAGTGAGATCATCCAAGATCCAAAAACCCCGGCCATAAGTGCCCACCACCAGGTCGTTGAAGTGACCCTGTAGGGCCAAATCGTGTACCGGGGCGTGAGGAAGGTTGGCCTGTAACGGAGTCCAGCGCTCACCGTCATCGAAGGACACATACAGTGCGTTCTCCGTTCCCAGATACAGCATGCCTTCCCTCACCGGATCTTCACGCACACAGTGCGCATAGCTATGAACACTTCTGGGAATATCCGAGCTGATCGACTTCCAGCTCTTTCCATAGTCGGGAGTCTTGTAGACGTACGGATCTCGGTTGTTCACCTGGTGGAAGTCGACGGTGATATAGGCGGTCCCGGCATCGTAGCGGGATGGTTCGATGTTACTTACCGTACCCCAAGGCGGCAGGTCGGGGATGTTCGGCGTGACGTTGGTCCAATGGGCGCCACCGTCGCGTGTGATTTGGACCAAACCGTCATTGGTGCCGGCCCAAATCACACCTTCTTCCAAGGGCGACTCGGCGATAGCGAAAACCACACAAGCGTATTCCGGGGTGTCGTTATCCGGGGTCAGCCCACCGGAGATCTGCTGCTTGCTCTTGTCGTTCGTGCTCAGGTCGGGACTGATGACAGTCCAGCTATGACCACCGTCCGTCGTTTGATGCACGTGTTGGCTGCCAATATAGACTCTGTCGTGGTCGTGCGGTGAGATGGTGATGGGTGCGGTCCATTGAAAGCGATACTTCACATCGGCCGCCGGCCAGCCCGCGCGATCATCAGACCAGACTCGCACCGGCCTGGCGTGACCCGTCCTGAGGTCAAAGCGATCGAGCCCCCCGCCTTTTTCTCCCGCCCAGACGATGTTGTTATCGACGGGATCGGGGACGACATATCCCGCCTCGAAGCCCCCGACCGAGTGCCACATTCCCGGCAATATGTCACCCAACGACCAACCCACAGAAAGGCTGTTGCTGGGTCCGCGCACGGAGGGACCATCTTGGCGGGTACCGTAGACGAAGTAAGGGATCTGGTTGTCCACCGCCACGTGGTACATCTGAGCGATGGGAAGGGCAACGCCCATCCACGATTGGCCGCGGTTGATGGAGATGTTGACGTGATGGTCGCTGGCAACGATCATCCGGTCACCATCGGTGGGGTCGATCCACATGTCATGGTGATCGTCGCCGCGTCCTACTCGGGGCATCCTCTCGGTGGTGACACCACCGTCGCGAGACACGAGATGACGAACCGAACAGAAGTAGATCTCATTGGTGTCGTCGGGTGCCACCACGAATCGCGAGTAATAATGTGGCCGTTGATTCAACCCGTGGTCATTGCTCGTCAGTTTCCAGCTCGAGCCCCCGTCGTCTGACGTCCAAAACGTCCCGCTACTCGTTTCCATACCTTTCCAAGGGACCCCGTCACCTGTTTCGATCAACGCGTACACTCTTTGTGGGTTATTGGGGGCCACTGCCACAGCTATTTTTCCCAGCGGTGAAGGAGGAAGCCCCTGCCCCTCGAGACGATTCCAGGTGTCACCGCCGTCTTTGGACTTGTAAAGACCGCTACCCGGGCCACCACTTTCCCTGCCCCATGTGCGTACTTCCAACTGCCACGTGCTTGCGAAGAGAATCCGCGGATTGTTGGGGTCCATGGCCATCTCCGCACCGCCGGTGTTCTCATCCACGAAGAGCACTCTCTCCCAGGTTTGCCCTCCATCCGTGGTGCGGAAGATACCCCGCTCAGGCTGGGGCCCATAGCAGTGCCCCATGGCAGCCGCAAAAACGATATCGGGATCGCGAGGATCCACCAGTATCCTGCCGATCCGGCCCGTCTTCTCGAGCCCCATCGGAGCGAAGGTCTCGCCGCCATCCGTTGACTTGTAGATTCCGTTACCCAGGGAGACATTGCTTCTGAAATGGGCTTCGCCCGTCCCGACCCAGACGATGTTGGGGTCGGAGGGAGCGACAGCCAGAGAGCCTATGGATTGAACCGGCTGATCGTCCAATACAGGCTTCCAGTGCACACCACCGTCGGTCGTTTTCCATACCCCTCCCGAGGCACCGCCCGCGAAATAGACTCTGGGATTGCCCGGTATGCCGGCGACCGCACTGACCCGATTACCGACAGGACCGATGTAGCGGTATTCGAGTTGGCTGAAGAGCTCGGGATTCAATTTATCGGTGGCGCTCGTGAGTGGCGTTGCAGACAAAATGAAAGAAGCCGCCAGGGAAGTCACGAACAGATGGCGCAGGGATTTGATGCTCTGTCTAATCATTTTCCGACCTTCAGGAAATTTTCTTCCACAAGTTACCTTCTTTGCGGTGAAGATAGAGACTTGTAACACACTTCGCCGGCGGTTTGATCTCTCGGTCCAGATACCGAGCAACTCATACTTCTAGCCCTGAAGCACAAAACTTCAGGGCTAATCCTAATCCGAGTCCCTCAAGCCTAAGTGAATAGTTGTGGAAAAAGGGGTCCCTTTTTGCCCTGGAGACGTACCTCAAAAAAGGACCTAATATGAAGATTCATTATCTTCATGGTTTCGATTGAATCTCCGGATGGATCGATTGTCCGCTGCCCCTGCCCGAAGCACCAAAACGCAGGTCTGCTGACGACCGTCAAGACAAATTGCAGTATTCCCGTAGATCGCGGCTGGATGACAGAATGGACAAGGAGACTTGTTACGCGAACGGTACCTTCGGGCGTTTTTTGTTCGGCTTCGGGGCGTGGGCCACGCGGTAGTCCTCGAGCTCGGCGTCAGTCACGTCATGGTGCAGCTCCGGCAGAGAGTCGCCGCTGGCGATCAGCTCGCGCTGAAGCTTGAGGAAACAGATATCAGGGCCGTCCTGGTAGCGCACTCGGTGAGCGAGAAATGCCTCGTTTGAGATAGTCAAAGTGTAAGCCTGGAACTTGCCGCGGGGTTGCCGGGCGCGCAGCTTGTACTCGCGCGTCCCCCCGTTGACTGTGAATCCGATGTACTCGATTTGCGCGCCCTCCATCCGGTTCCTCCTCGCGAGATCGTGGAGCGGCCAATGATGCCGTACGACTCGCTACGTGCATGATAGCACCTCTGGAACCGATAGGACATTCCAACGGGGAGCTGGACGTTCGGGAAGAGTTGTCTTCGAGGTCGTTAAACCTTATAGCCAAGTCCGCGCGCGCCTCGAGAGCCGCAAGACGAAGCGATTTCACCCGCAAAACGGATTCAATTCAGAGGGAGTTGACCAAGCATGTGAGCAAAGTCGGCGGCAAAATCCAGCGCGTCCCCGGCCTTGCGGATAGCCCCGTCGGCACCCGATTCCTCTACCAGCCTTTCGAGCTCGTCTTCGGTTGCCCCCGAGTACAGGATGAAAGCGGGCTCCTTTCCTCCTAGTCAAAGTAAGCCCACTCTTGACGGTTCGTATCAGTTCGTCACCCGAAATAACCGGCATGTATACATCTACCAAGACCACGTCGGGTTGCTCACGGACAATCTCCGCTGTGGTTCCCAGCGGCTCGTTTCGCTTGCATACCCGATGACCCAAACCCTCGAGCACGATACGGGCTATCTCGAGCACAACCGGATCGTCGTCGACAATGAGAATCTTGAGCGCGTTAGACACGAACTTCCTCCTCGCGAGTCAATGACCCGGATCTATGGAGAACCGAACTCCTGGAAGCGTTCCTTTGAAACATCTACGCTTCCACCAAAACATGCTCCGGCACTTCATAGGACCGCAGCCAGCGGGCGTATTTTGTCGCAGGCAGGGGACGGCTGATGTAGTAGCCTTGCATCTCCCGACACCCCTTGCTCTGCAGGTACTGATACTGCTCCGCAGTCTCTACGCCCTCGGCAACGAGATTGATGTCGACGCTTCGAGACAATGCGATGATGGCATCGACGATGGCGGAGCTATCGGAATCGGTCGTCACGTCTTTGACGAACGACCGGTCGATCTTCAACGTATTGATCGGAAATCGCTTCAGATAGCTCAACGAAGAGTAGCCCGTGCCGAAGTCATCCAAGGCGATGCTTACGCCCATCGCATTCAATTCGGTCAATGCCTGCTGGTTCGCCTCGGTATCATGCATCAACGTGCCTTCGGTAATCTCGAGCTCGAGACAGCTCGGGTCCAGATTGGTTTTGGCCAGAATCTGGTTGACAGAGCTGACGAAGTCTCGATCTTTGAACTGCCGGGAGGAAACGTTGACCGCAATCCGTTCTCGAGGCAATCCCAGGTCTTGCCATGCTTTGTTTTGAAGACAAGCCGTCCGAAGCACCCAGTCGCCCAAAGGCCTGATCAGCCCGGTCTCCTCAGCCAGAGGAATGAACATGTTCGGAGGGATCATGCCTCGCTCGGGGTGACGCCACCTCAACAACGCTTCCATCCCCACGGTACGGCCGGTGTTCATGTGTATCTTAGGCTGGTAGTAGAGCTCGAGATCCTCGCGCTCAATGGCCTGCCGGAGGCTGGCTTCGAGAGCCAGACGCTCCTGTGCACTCGCATGGATGGAGGACGAGTAAAACTGGTAGTTGTTACCGCCCTGCTCTTTGGCATGGTGCATTGCGGCATCGGCGTTTTTCAGCAGGGCCTCGGTGTTTCTACCGTCGCGAGGATATACGGCGATACCCGTACTGACGGTCAAGGCTAAACGGTTGCCATGGAGCTCGAACGGTTCGGCCAAAGCCGCGTTGATACGGCGGGCCAAGTTTGCCGCGTCTTCGGCCCGTCCGATTTCGGTCATCAGGATGATGAACTCATCACCGCTGGGACGTGCGACCATGTCCCAGTTTCGGAGCAGAGAGCTCTGGTCATGCTTCATATGGGATTCCGTCCCGACGCGGTCGGCCGCTCGGACGCATTTCGACAAACGTCGGGCGACATCCTTGAGCAGCGTGTCGCCGGCATCATGTCCCAAGGTGTCATTGATGCGCTCGAAGATATCCAGGTCGAGGGATAAGGCCGCCATCAACTTGTTCTTCCGTTTGGCGGACTCGATCAGGTGCTTCAACTGCTCTCTGATAAACGTGCGGTTCGGTAGACCCGTGAGCTCGTCATAGTAGGCCAGATAGTGGATCTTCTTCTCGGCGTTCTTGCGTTCCGTGACATCCTGGGCAGTTCCAATGAGCCACGTCTCTCCGCTCGGGCCGTCCGCTGACTCGATTTCTTGTTGAATGAACCGTTCCGTTCCATCGTCTAGGACGATACGATGCTCGATGCTCGTCGAAACTCTTTGCTTCGTTACGCTATCGATGCCGTCCCGGACACGTTCCGCATCATCGGGATGGACACGGGAGAGTAGATCCTCGTAGGAGGTAGAAGTCTTGTGACGAGGCAGGTCGAAGATACGAACCATCTCCTGCGACAGATGGAGGGCTCCCGTTTGATTTTCGTATTCCCAATTACCCATCCGCGCTATCCGCTGCGCGGTCTCGAGCCGCTGCTCGTTGGTCCCGAGCTCCTCGAGAATGCGTCGCGACCGAAGCATGTACTGCAAACGGTAGCGCAGGAGCACGAAGTTGACCGGCTTGGTGATGAAATCGGTCGCGCCCACTTCGTAGGACTTGTGGATCGACTTTACGTCGTCTTGCCCCGTCATCATCAACACTGGTGTGTACTCGCCGACCGGCTGGTTTCGGATCGCAGCGCAGGTCGCAAAGCCGTCCATTTCCGGCATCATGACGTCCAGAAGAACCAAGTCAGGATGCTGTTTCACGAACAAAGCAAGTGCTTCTCGACCGTCTCCCGCTTCCAGGACATCGAAACCGGAAGACTCCAGAGCCTCTCGAGTGACGAGTCTTACCGTCTCATCATCGTCCGCGAACAGAATCAAGGGCCGCGGTCGTTCGCTGTCTAATACGTTCATCCGTCAAGCTCCCTTTGTTCCGACCATCAGATTGGATAAGCTCACTGCTGCTCGACCCATACGTTGGTCCACATCGTCTCGCTCGCACGGTCGCGCCACATGTAGCATCAGTCCATGCTCATCTCGACCGTCGATATGTCCATTCGTACTCGGTGCATCTCATGTCGTCTCTCAACACTGCAACCGATGTGCCATCACCGCGCTTTCGAGCTCATTCGAAGGGTCGACGAGGGGAAAAACTTGTCCCCATAAGGCTATCAAAATATGACACTTAAGCCTCACGTCTCGCTTTGGCGACGTCTCGTATCGACACAGACACTCTGCGACGCATCAGCGCGGCACAATCGCCAAATCAACGGAAGAATAATGACGGGGGCGCGAAAAAAAGTGACGCCTATCCGTCACTTTTTCGAGAAGGGATTTGGTTGGAAAGCTATTTCAATTTCAACATAGAGCCGCGACTGACTTGTCACAAGCTCGACTTGCACCAAACCGCAACAGCTGAACCTGACGCATTCCTCAAAACCACGAGTTTTGCTGAAATGGCAGGTGTCACCACACGTTACTTGGGTACTTGAGTTCTTGAGTTCCTGTGGTCGATCAGGGCCACTGGCACCCTTGCCCGACATAAACAAAAGGGCCGGAGTCGGGACAATCCCGCTCCGGCCCACCACGTCGAATCGTTACGCTATTGTTGATCGACCCAGACGTTGATCGACATGGTCTCGGACAATCCATCACTCCACATGTATGCATCCGACCACATATAAGCGTCGCTCCACATATAAGCATCCGACCACATATAGGCGTCCGACCACATGTACGCATCACTCCACATGTACGCGTCGCTCCACATATAAGCACTCGACCAGCTATAGGCTCCGTCCCAGAAGTAGCCGTCCCCGTCGCGGCCCATGATGTAAAAGTTGCCGTCCCCATCTTGGTTCGCGGGCCCGCCGTAGTGCTGGTCTCCCGTCAGGTCGAGGCCGATATCGAGATTCTCGTTGGCGATACCTGTTCCAGAGTTATGGACGGCGTCGTACGCGTTCACCATGCCCGCACCTTGTTGAAAGATGCTGTAGGTACGGGTGCCGTCGCTGTTGACCGCCGGACGAGCCGAGTCCAGAAGCTGGTACTTGACCTCATCCGGGGTCAGACTGGGATCGGCTTGGAGCATCAGAGTAACAATGCCGCTCACCACCGCCGTTGCCTGGGAGGTTCCGGACATCGTGAAGTAGTAGGCTTCGTTCATGAACTCCGGATGGTCCACCACGAGCGTGGCATACTCGGGCATGAGCGCCCAGACGTGTCCGCCCGGAGCAACGACCTCGGGCTTCAAGAATCCCTCGTGGGTAGGGCCTGTGGAGGAAAAGGAAGCCAGGAAATCGTCACCACCCTCTTCCAAGCTGTAGTTATCGGACATCGCGCCCACGGTGATGACGTACGGCACATTGCCGGGGACACCGACCGACATCGGGTCCGGACCCCGGTTTCCGGCGGAGGTCACGACCACGATACCCGCCTGCCAGGCGGCCATGACCGCCTGGTTCAGCGGATCCTCCCAGTAGTGGGATGTCGGCGTGGCGCTGAACGAGCAATTGAGTACGCGGATCTCGTAAGCGTTTCTGTTGTCCACAATCCATTGAATGCCGCGAATGACGTCCGCATAGGTCGCCCGACCGTCTGCGTCGAACGCCTTGACGGATACCAGCTCTGCATCAGGAGCGATGCCGATGAACTGCATGTCTGCATTCTTTTCCCGGTTGAGCATCGTGCTCGTGACATGGGTTCCGTGACCGTTTTCCTCGGTGCTCGCGGCGCCATTGATCGTCACCACCTGACCCCGTATGGCGTCGTATTGTGCGCGAATCCGACGATAACCCGCGGCGTTGTAGTCCAACGCTGTGTGGGCCCAATAACCGGTATCGATGACACCCACGGTGATATGCCTTCCGGTGATAGCCTCCAAATGCAGTCGATCGGCATCCACGAGAACTGAGGGGGCAACGATACCCTCGCCATCGCTACCGCCGGCGTCGACGACATATTGGATCTCGACCTGGTCGAGATTCAGCGTGTCATCCGCGCCGAAGCCTTCGGACGTACGGAAGCGAATCGCCGTGTCGCTCGAGGCAAAACCAGTGATGTTGTAGTTCTTCCACCGCCAGCTTGAGTCGTATCCCGGCCCCGAGAGCCGATCCAGCTCATCCCAGGTGCTCCCACCGTCCATCGAGATTTCGATGGCCACGAAATCGAGTTCGTCGTCGAAGTTGTAGTGCCTCCACGCGTAGAAATTCAACTGGGCCCATGACGCTCCCGTGAGGTCGGCCTCACGAACGAGGGCTCGGTTCGCGTTCTTCATGTACAGATGACCGTAAGAACTGATGTACACGCTCCCGCCTTCGGGTCCGGGTCCATCGTTGTCCCCCGTTTCCACCCATGGGCCCGTCCAAGACTGCGTCCCGTCGTTGCCGTCCCAGGAAACAGCGTTGAAATAGTCATAGATGGTATAGGAGCCGGGCTCCGGTCCAGGCAGGGGATCGGATTCAGGTGGCGGGTCCGTTTCCGGCGGGGGCTCAGGTTCATCGTTGCCAACGTCAGGCGCAACGCCGATTTCCACCGAGCATCCCTCGACAAAGTCGACTCGGATGAAGTACTCGGGCGAGACCTGTTTCGCCGTCTGCTCGAACTCCAGACGGAACTCTTGGGTCTTTCCCGGATCCAGCTTCCGCTCGTCATTGGCCCAACCAGAGTCGATGATCGCTGACGGCGGGGGCGTCAGTGTCTTGTAAATATCCTTACCGAAGGTGATCTTTTTCAAGTTTCCGTTTGCTGCCGGCCACACCAGCTCGACCCGGCTGACATGAAGCCGAGCGTCGCCGTGATTGGTGATGTACCACTTCACCTGTCGATCCTTGAAGCTGAGTTCTGCGTCGCCGCTCGTCACACAGGCCACGCTTGTTTTGACGCTGCGGTTGTCGAGAACGCGAACACCGTTTTGAGACCGGATCACTTCGAGTTGGATAGGCGTCAGATTTGCGCCGACGGCGTTGATGATCCCCAATTCATGGGTAACCTCTCCGCCAACCTCCCTAACCGCCAACGCAGCCGTGCTCAGGTCTTGCGCCTGTATAAGGACGGATCGAGGATTCTGATCAGTCTCTGGCACCGCGCTGTGCCAAAGAAAGAATCCCACGACGGCAGCCGCCGTCAAAAACACCAAGCCTCGTTTCGCATACTTCATATCACTTCTCCGGTCACTGTCCGCCAGTCGTCCAGGGCGTGAATTTCATGTCGGTCTCTCACTCTGCAACTGATGTGCCATCCAATGTTTGGGTGACGCGCGCCGCATCGATGTCTTTGACCTGGCCGGGAATCCATGTAAGTGATTGATAAATCGTGAGTGGTTGGTTTCTTCTTTTCTTGCAAGGCTTGACCGGCTCGACTCACGATGTAAGGAACTCATGGTTGTCGCTAGAAGATCGACGGTCCGAGCGAAAAAGTGACGGGTGCGCGTCAGAATGATCCGTCGAAATCTCGACCTGCGGATGACAGTCCAAGTACGTGGTCCGTTCGCAGCCAGCAACTGGAATGGGACTGTAGAGGAATGTCCGTTTATCAAAGCAGACTCTTATCCAAGGAATGACTAACCGAAAGACGAGATGTCAAGAAGGAGAGATCGGGCAGGAGCACGGGCGGGAAGCAAGTGATGGAGTCGTTTCAGGATTCTCGAATTTCTTCATTCTCGAGTACTCGAGTACTTGGGTACTTGAGTACTGGTGATCGGGCAAGGGCAAGGGATGGTGTTTGGGTCACTGTCCTATGAACAACAAAAGGGCCGGAGTCGGGACGAATCCCGCTCCGGCCCAGCGCGCCTGTTGGCCTATTGCTGTGGCACCCAGCTGTTGATCGACATGGTCTCGGTGAGACTGCTGCTCCAGACGTACCCGTCGCTCCAGAAGTACGCGTCGCTCCAAAAGTACGCGTCACTCCACATGTAAGCATCCGACCACATGTAGGCGTCACTCCAGAAGTACGCGTCCGACCACATGTACGCATCGGACCACATATAAGCGTCCGACCACATGTAAGCGTCCAGGCCCATGATGTAGTAGTTGCCGTCGGCATCCCGGTTGGCGGCGCCGCCAAAATGTTGCGTGCCGTCCAAGTCGAGACCAATGTCCAAGCCCCGATTGGCGCATCCTGTTGCGGTGTTGTAAACCGCATCAACAGCATTCACCGCACCCGCGCCTTGTTGAAAGATGCTGTAGGCCAGGTTCCCGCTGGCATCGACGGCCGGTCGGCTCGAGGACATCAAGCGGCATTTGACATCGTCGGGAGTCAAAGACGGATCGTACTGGAGCATCAGAGCGACGATGCCGCTCACCACCGCGGCCGACTGCGACGTTCCCGACATCTGGAAATACCCGTCTCCATCGTGGAAGTCCGGGTGCTCTTTGGGTATGCGCGACTTCTTCTCCATGACACCGATCATGTGACCGCCCGGTGCTACCACTTCGGGCTTGACGAAACCCTCGACGGTGGGGCCGGCGGAAGAAAAGCTCGTGAGGAAATCGTCGCCGGGCTCGTCAGGCGTGTAGTTGTCGGAAATCGCCCCGACCGTGATCACGTAGGGGACATTGCCGGGGACGCCAACGGTCATCGCGTCCGGCCCGCGGTTTCCGGCAGATGCGACCACCACGATGCCCGCTTGCCACGCCGCCATCACCGCCTGGTTCAGCGGGTCGTCCCAGTAGTAGGAAAGGGGCTCGGCACTCAGCGAAAGGTTGAGGACCCGGATATCGTAGGTACTGCGGTTGCTGACGACGAAATCGATACCACGGATCACGTCGAGGTAAGTGCCGCCACCGTCCCTGTCCAACGCCTTGACGACGACCAATTTCGAGCTCGGTGCGATGCCGTTGTAGCTGCCGGTGAAACCATAGGGCCCTCTTGATCGGCGGCTGCTTGTCAGGATACTGGCAACGTGCGTACCGTGCCCGTTGTCGTCTTTGGGTTTGTCCTCGACTTTGTCTTCGATGGCGTCGTAATAGACCAGATAGCGGGACTCGTCATCCCTGGTCTTGTCCAGACCCTTTCCCTTGTCCCACACACCGGTATCGATGAGGGCGACGGTCACTCCTGAGCCGTCAATCCCATCGAGCTGAAGTTGGTCGGCCCCGACGATGGTCGGGTAGAACGTATCCCGGTCTTTGCCGGAGTTGGTCTCGTAGCTGGCGGCCTGTTGGGTCTCGCCATCGAACATGACGCTGCAGCCGCCGTTGAAATCGGCGACGACATAGTAGTCAGACACGAGTTGGGAAACATTTTCCTCGAACTCGATCTTCAGCTCCATGGTCTTGCCGGGTTCGACCGATCGGCGGTTCCAATCACCGCTCCACCCCGAGCTGATCGTCGTGAACGGCGGTTCACGATACGCGTTGTAGAGCTCGTCGGCGCCGTCTTTGACTTTCTTCAGACGTGGGCTCGACTCCGGCCACGTGACCGAGACGCTCTCCAGTAGCGCCCATGAATCGCCCGTGTTGTAAATATCCCATTCCAAAGCCTTGTCGTGCATTTCAATCGTGGGACTTCCCACCATGCCGCAAGGTGGCGGTACCGAGTCCACCGAGCAGCCCTCGCCGAAGCCGACATGGATCGTGTGGAACGTGTCGGCTGTGATGGGATCGTGATCGAACTCGAGCTCCAGATCCTGTTGCTCCCCAGGATTGAGCTGCCGTTTCGTGACGTCGGTACTGGCCCAGCCCGAGGCGATCGTGGCGGTGGGCGGCGCCTCCTGGATCTTATAGACCTCATCACCACCGAGCTTGATCTTCTTGAGTACGCCGTTGTCGTCCGGCCAGGCCAGGGTGACTTCATTGATGGTGACGATGCCGCTCCCGTTATTGGTAATCGTCCACTTCAGCTTGCTTCCCTCGTAGGTGTAGAAGGAATTGCCGCTGACCCCGCATGCGGTATTGGCGGCGACCGCACGATCTTGCCAAATCCTCCGGACGCCCGCCTTTTCATCCAGAGCTTTCTTTTGACTCTCAGTGAGCTTGGCGCCGACCGACTTGATGATTTTCAGCTCATGAGTCACCTCTCCACCGACATCGCGGACCAGCTTGGCCGCCTGATCGACCGAGGAGGCCTGAACCACATACTCCTGCGAGACTTGCTGATCGACCGGCTCCGAAAAAAATCCCCAACTCGCGGCGATCAGGAAACAGCCCGTCAAACTCGACCAAATGGCTTTGCCGGTGATAGGCATCTTAGACTCCTTCGGTGTTTCTGAAGAGACAGGTTCGCCAGCTCGGCTGCCGCCCAATCTTCCTCGCTAATGGATGCGTGATCATTTTCTTTCAACTCGCTTTTTTTGCAGACTATTGCTGGTCGACCCAGGTGTTGATCGACATGGTCTCGGTTAAACCGTTGCTCCACACCACGCTGTCGTTCCACAAGAAGGCATCGTTCAACAGGAAAGCGTCATTCCAAAGGAAAGCGTCATTCCAGAGAAAGGCGTCGTTCCACAGAAACGCGTCATTCCAAAGGAAGGCGTCGTTCCACAAGAACGCGTCATTCCAAAGGAAGGCGTCGTTCCACAAGAACGCGTCATTCCAGAGGAATGCGTCGTTCCAGAAAAATCCATCGAGTCCTTCGATGGTGTAGTTGCCGTACTCGTCCTGCCGGGCCGGACCGCAGTAGTGCTCGAGTCCGGCAAGGTCCATGGCGACGTTCAAGCCTTGGTTAGCGTGGCCGCTTGCCTCGCTGTAGACCGCCGCATAGGCATCGACCAAACCCGCTCCCTGCTGAAAGAAGCTGTAGGCCAGGCTGCCCTCCGCGTCGATAGCCAGATGCGAGGTCGACAGGAGTCGGTATTTGACCTCGTCCGGCGTGAGCCATGGACTTTGTTGGAGCATGAGGGCCACGATACCTGTCACGACTCCGGTGGCTTGGGATGTACCGGACATGGTGAAGTACTTGTTGTGGTTACGGAAGTCCGGATGCTCCTTCGCGATCGTCACCCAGCTTTCCATCAACGCGTTCAAGTGACCGCCCGGAGCCACCAGATCCGGCTTGACGAAAGCCTCCTTCGTCGGGCCGGCGGCAGAAAAGGATGTCAGACGGTCGTCCGAGAGGTCCTCGGGAGTGTAGTTGTCGGTCATCGCGCCCACCGTGATGACATACGGCACGTTTCCGGGTGCGCCAATCGTCATCGCACCCGGTCCGGTGTTTCCCGCCGACGCCACCACCACGATGCCGGCTTGCCACGCCGCCATGACCGCCTGGTTGAGTGGATCGTCCCAATAGCGCGAACGAGGCTCGGCACTGAAGGACAAGTTGAGAACCCGAATGCCGTAATCGTCCTTGTGAGTCACCACCCAGTCGATCCCACGGATGACGTCCGCATAGTTGCCCTGGCCGTGGAGATCAAAGGCCTTGACCACCACCAGATCCGCGTCCGGTGCGATCCCGCAATAGATTCCTGTCCTGTCCAGGACCGAGCTACTGAGAGCGACGGCAGTTACATGGGTACCATGCCCGTTGTCATCGGTACCCTCGAACCAGGGGCTCTTGTCTGTCATGGAGTCGTATCGCGCCAAGACGCGAGCCGCGCGGTTGGTGTTTCGACTCAGTGAAAAGTCATCACCGATGCCGGTATCCAGCACCGCCACCGTCACCCCGTAGCCGGTGATGCCTTCCCGGTGAAGGCGATGCGCACCCACCCGGATGGGATAACTCATCTCCGAAGCTACGACCGGGGTCGGATCGGACTCCACATCCGATGGCACGATGGGATCCGGCTCCACCAGGGTATCGGTATCGACCAACGTGCGGGTCTTCTTCGCCGCCGTCTCGATGAGGCGGTTCGCGTAAATCCGCGAGACCGCGGGAGACCCACGAAGCTCATCGACTTGAGCGGAGGTCAGCTCTGCAACTACGGCGTCGATGATGCCAAGCTCATGTGTCACTTCCCCGCCGGCGGCTCGAACGGCGTTCGTAGCTGTCTGCAGGTCTTCGGCCTGGACAATAACGGCGCGCGGATTTTCATCGAACTGCGGCGCCGTCCCGGCCGATTGCAGTAGTACGATGACGCTGGTAACCAGAAGAACCCCAGTTCTGCGAATCAAGCATCTCACTTCACGCCCCCTTTATTACGTCGTCTGCTGGGCACTCATTCATATGGTGCAGAACACTGCAACTGATGTGCCATCACCTACGCTTTGAGCGCCCTTAGAAGGTTTGACAGCGAGAAGTTTCTCTTCCTGTAAAACTCAAAAACTACGACACTTAGAACTTCGGTCGACGTTTCGCCGAGACACAGTGCGTTTGCATCGAAGTGAGCGCGTCGGAATTGCGAAACTCAACGGTGGAATAGTGACGGAGACGCGACAAAAGTAGCGCCTAGGCGTCACTTTTTTTTGCAGGAGGTTTTTGCTTGTGGGTTGTCTCGAGGTAGGAGTCAAACCGAAAGACGAAGGGGACGATAAGAAGAAATCGGGCATGGGCAAGGGCACGGGCAGGTGAAAGGGTAAGGAGCACCTACACGAATGTTTCGCCTTGATTGGATCTAGCGAGTCAGAATGCTCTCAGATTTGGCCTCACATTTGATTCCTACGGCCCGACCGTCAGCTTCAGCCGCAAGTTATCTGGCCCTGTTCGATTCTGGAGAACTGTTACCGATCTTTCCAGGTGTCTGGATGACGATGTAGGTGCAGTACGGCAAGGACCACGATCTCGTCTTCGCCTTGGGTGAAGTAAACGCCATAGGGAAAACGATTTACCAACCCTCGGCGTACACCGCTCTCAATCTCTGGGAACTGACGAGGGTGTTGGCCGATTCGTTCCAATAGCGCATCGAGCTGTGTTAGAAAACGTGCCCCCAAACCGGCTCGTTCTCCTTCGTACCGTTCGATTGCCTCTACGACGTCGAGCTCGGCCACAGACCGAAGTACGAGCCGACGCTTCAATCTGGCTTCGCGCGAAGTTTCTTTTCTATTCTTCCACAAACTTCGCTCCAGGAACGTACATCCGACGGGTCGTCCCGATGTTCCCTAAGACGCTCGTCGATGAGCTTCTTGTGCCATTCCGAGACAGGAACATCCTCTGGGCGCGCGGCGATTCGTTCCCACAGCTCCTGCACATAGTCGATCTGCTCATCGACTGTCAGCTCGTCGAAACCGGGCGGAGGAACTTGCACAGATTTGCTCATGGCTCAACCTCTTCTACCATGAGTATATCGTACCGGTTGCCCGAGTTCATAACTGTCACGCTAGCTGAACCACTCTTTCGGCCCGCCCTTGAAGCTAGCAGGGACGGTCCGGACTGTTCCTTTATCCAAGGAATGATTGACCGAACACGAGACGCAAAGGAGAAGGAATCGGGCAGGGGCTAAGGCTTGGGCAGGGGTAGGGGCAAGGGCAAGGGCACGGGCAAGGCAAGGGGAAAGAGGGGGAAGGGGGAGAAACTGACTCTTGAATCCAGAACTCTCAGATCCTCGTTCGCAAGTTCGGGAGATCCGGATCGGGCTGGGGTGCCCGCGTGAATGTCACCCCTTGGTAGCCTTAGCGAGTCAGAATGCCCTCAGACTTAGCCTCACATTTTTCGAGCTCTTTTTCGAAGGCACGGCACGCAAGTTCGTTCTGCGTCATCAAGTCGGAAAGAAGCTCCTCAGCGCCTTCGGAGGTATCAGCTCTGCCCAGCTCTTCGAGCTCTTTACACCGGGCCGCTACGATATGGGCCCCGACGTTGGCGCTGCTCGATTTGAAACTATGGGCCGCCGATTGAATGGCATTCGGATCGCCGGATTGGACGGCCCTCTCCAGATCGCTCAGTTGTTGAATGGAATTCCTTAAGTAGATTCGTATCACTTTGCCAAGAAGGCTGGGAGCCCCTTCACGTTGGACAGCGCGAATGTTGTCGAGAGCCTTTTGATTGATGGGATCCTGACCTGATTCCTCTTGCAATCGACGATGCTACCGGTGCTTCTTCTGTGTGGGGCAACCAGCGCTTGAGAACCTCAACGAGCTGCTCCTGATTGAAAGGTTTGGAGAGATAGTCATCCATCCCGGCGGCGAGGCACTGTTCCCGATCCCCCTTCATGGCGTGCGCCGTCAATGCTACGATGGGTGTGCGTCGACGTAGCCCCTTCTCTTCGAGATCGGAGCCTTCGGATTCTTTTTCGCGGATCCGTCTCGTGGCATCCAAACCATCCATCTCTGGCATGTGACAATCCATCAGCACGAGGTCGAATCGTTCGTCGAGCACCCGATCGAGCGCTTTTTGGCCATTGGCAACCACCTCGACCTTACATCCCATTCGATCCAACATTGCAACTGCGACTTCTCGGTTGATGACGTTGTCTTCTGCAAGGAGCAACCGCGCGCCGAAGCGAGGGAGAGGTGTTGCTGAACGCACCTTCGCACCTCGCAACGGATGTTGAGTTGTTCCGCTAAACAGATCCGGGTTGCTCCGCCTCTCGCGTCGATAGTCCGTGAAGCGTGTCGTGAACCAGAAAGTGGCGCCCTCTCTCGGTTCGCTCGTCACACCAATCTCACCTCCCATGAGCAGCGTGAGCTGCCGGGCGATTCCGAGTCCCAGTCCCATACCCTCGTGTCTTCGTCGAATGGACCCGTCGACTTGAGAAAAGGCGTCGAAAATACTCTTCTGGACATCGGCGGAAACACCGATTCCCGTGTCTCGGACCTCGAAGCGCAGCCACAACCCTTCGCTCGTTTTCTTGGAGCATGCCACTTTGAGCTCAACCGATCCGCTTTCGGTGAACTTGATCGCATTGTTCACAATATTGGCGAGCACCTGTTGCACTCGCGTCGCGTCACCCCGAACGATCACGGGCACGTCGGCATCGATCTGATGGTCCAGCGCGAGGTTCTTTTTCTCGGCTCGCTTAGAAAAGAGCTCCACTACGTCAGCGACTACACGGCGTACGTCGAAATAGGCGTCTTCCAGTTTGAGCTTACCCGACTCGATTTTGGAAAAGTCCAGAATATCGTCGATGATTTCCAACAATCCTCGACCGGAGTGGAATACGGACTCCGCGTAGTGCTTCTGTTTGTCGTCAAGCTTGGTGTCGAGAAGCAGCTCGGTCATACCGAGCACCCCGTTCATGGGCGTTCGGATCTCGTGACTCATGCGAGCCAAGAACTCGCTCTTGGCACGGTTGGCCGCTTCCGCAGCTTCTTTGGACTCGGCCTCCCGCCTCAGTTTGCGTGCTTGGCCTTGGACGTAGGCGAGTATCACACTTGTTACGAGAAGACCATAAAGCATGTATGCCCACCAAGTCCGCCAAGGCGGTGGGACTACGGTTATGCCAAGCTGTGCGCCTTCATCGTTCCACACTCCGTCGTTGTTGGACGCATTTACCCGAAAGGTGTAACTACCCGGGTCCAGATTAGTGTAGGTGGCACGCCGTGTCGAGTCCAGTTCGATCCACTCGGTGTCGAAACCTTCTAGCTGGTAACGGTAGTGGTTCTTGTGAGGAGCGGTGTAGTCCAAAGCGGAAAATTCGAACGTCACCACATAATCCTCGTGACCGAGCGTGAGCGCTTCCACATCGAAGGGCGCCATCACCAAAGTCAACCCGCTTGTTCAATATTCGTATATCGGTCAGAAGGACGGGGGGCTTGTGGCTGTTCTCTCGAATCTGAGTCGGGTAAAAGGTGTTGAATCCATTGGCACCGCCGAAGAACATGGATCCGTCCGTGGCCTTGAAATAGGCCCCGAAGTTGAAATCGTTGTCCTGCAGGCCGTTCGCCTTGTCGTAGTTGCGAAAGGTCTGTGCCGCGGGATCGAGTCTCGAAACGCCTCGGTTCGTACTCAACCATAGACGACCATTGGCGTCCTCGAGCATGCCGTAGACCACAGCGCTCGGTAAGCCCGCTTCTTTTCCATAACGCTTGAAAATCCCGCGGTGGTTTTGCCGATCTCGGCTCTCCCAGCGATTCAATCCACCGCCTTGCGTACCGATCCAGAGGACACCTCTTTGGTCTTCGAGGATCGACCAAGCGACGTCACTGCTCAGGCTGGTCGGATCGTCCGGGTCGTGCCGGTATTGGGTGAAGGCACCGGTCTGCCGATCGAAACGATTGAGTCCGCCGCCTGCGGTGCCGATCCAAAGTGACCCATCACGGGTCTCATAGATGGCGAGCACGCGATCCGTACTCAGGCTCGTGGGTCTCGAAGCGTCGAATCGGTAGTGTACGAAGCTCTCTGTGTTCCTGACGAAACGATTGAGTCCGCCGCGATAGGTGCCGACCCAAAGAATCCCCTCGCTATCTTCGAAGATCACGGTGACTCCGTTCGAGCTCAGGCTTTTCGGATTCTCGGGATCGTTCCGAAAGTGAGTGAACGTGCCATCGGCGGCATTGTACCTCTCCAATCCTTGACTCATCGTACCGATCCAGAGCACGTCGCTGGAATCAACGAGCAGCGACATGACTCGATCATCGCTGAGACTTCCGGGTTTCGAGGCGCTATGCTCAAAGTGCTCGAACGAGCCGGTAGCGGGTTCGAGACGATTGAGTCCGTTGCCGTAGGTGCCGATCCATATGGCGCCGCTCCGGTCTTCGGCGAAGGCATTCACCACATTGCCGCTCAACTGAGATGGGTCATTCGGATCGTGCTGGTAATGCGCAAAGGCACCGGTGAGCAGATTCCACTTGTCCACTCCTCCACAGGTGCCGACCCAAAGCACTCCGCCGCGGTCTTGATAAAGGGACATAACTCTGTTGTCGCTCAAACTGTTCCGGTGCGTCGGTTGGTGTTTGTAGCTGACGAAACGGTCCTCGTCTTGGACCCACTCGGCAAGGCCGAAGTCGGTTGCGACCCAGATGACGCCATCACGATCTTGATAGATGGCGCGAACCCGGTCATGCGGTAGCCCTTGGTCTCCGGATTGCCCCTGGCGCGTGTGAATGAATCTTCCCGTTTTCCGGTCGAAGCGGTCGAGACCCTTGTCATAGGTACCTATCCACAGGTTACCTGCGTTGTCTTCATGAAGGCTCCGGATTCTATCTTGGCCCAAGCTATCCGTGTTGTCGGGGTTGTGACGATAGTGGGAAAAGACTTCGGTGCTCGGCTCGAAACGGTCGAGACCGCCGCCGTCAGTTCCGATCCAGATCCCTCCGTCTCGAGCGATTTGAACGGCCCGAATCCGATCGTCCGACAAGCCCGAGGATTTGGATGGATCGTGCACGAACCTATTGAAGACTCGCGTTCCAGGATCAAATCGGTTGAGGCCGCCGCCGTCGGTTCCAATCCAGAGGACTCCTTCTTGGTCCTCCGCTATGGCGCGCACCCGATCGTTGCTCAACGTGTTGGGATCCGCCGGATCGTTGCGATACACGGTGAAGCTTTCTCCATCCGGGTTGAGCTTCAGCAGACCGCCACCGTCGGTTCCGATCCACAATTCCTTGCGCCGGCTTTCATGAACACACCAGACCCAGTCGTGCGAGAGGGAGGTGGGGTCCTTTGAGTTGTTCCTGAAGACCAAGAAGTTATATCCGTCGAAACGATTCAACCCCTCTTGAGTGCCGAACCACATGAACCCGCGGTGGTCTTGGACAATGGCATGCACAGTGCCTTGGGACAAACCCTCATCTATCGACAAGTTCTGGAAGCGGATGTTTCTTCCCGAACTGGCCATCGAGGTCAAACTGGTGGCTAGAAGCACCGATGCGCAGAAGACCCACGTGAGCACTCGGCAGTGATCTTCTTTTCTTGACAACCTAGCGTTCATTTCCTGTCCCCTGTTCGGATTGCACTCTTTTCGAGGCGCTCGGAGAGGGCCGATTGAATGTCTTCGTATTGTGCCTTGATCTCGGAGAAGACCTCGGCGGCGCCTTCGGTCGTCTGAGCACGTCCCAGTATCTCTAGCTCCGAGCACAATGCCACGAGACGGGTGGCATCGAAGTCAGCACTGCTTCCCTTGAGTTTTTGGGCGGCGTGAAACATCGCACCTGGGTCCTGGTCTCGAATCGCGATTTCGAGCTCACCCACGATGTGCGGACTGTCATGCACATAGGTTTGGATCAACTTCGTGAGAAGCTCTTTGTCTACATGTGATGAATACCCGCTTGCACTGTCCGACCAGCGTTCGAGCACCTCGCCCAGTTGATCCTGGGTGAAGGGTTTGCTCAGATAGTCATCCATGCCGGCAGCCAAGCATTGTTCACGGTCTCCCTTCATGGCATGGGCCGTTAAAGCAACGATGGGGACGCGTCCGCCGTTATTGCCGACTAAGCTACCCGTCGATCGCGCCCGGGCTTCGCGCTCTCGATACTGACGCGTCGCTTCGAAACCGTCCATTTCCGGCATCTGACAGTCCATGAGCACGATGTCGTAGTGCCCGCGAGAAAGCGCTTCGAGGGCTTCTCGCCCGTTCACAGCCAGTTCGACCGTGCATCCCATGTTGTCGAGCATAGACGAAGGCGACTTCTTGATTGACCGGATTGTCTTCTGCGAGCAGAATACTAACCGGGTAGTGTCTCGGTCTTTTCTTGTCAAGCTCGAGGCTCTTTCGCTGCGTTACATTAGCTAAGTTCGAGGGATCGCCGGCACCCTGCAAGATCTCAGTGAGACAGCGATAGAGCTCGGATTGTCGCAATGGCTTGTTCAAGCGGGCGTCGATGCCGATGTCGCACATGCGCTCGGGGTCACCCGTACGGAGAACCGATGCCATCAAAACAAGGCGTGTGCTTTCGATGGAACAGTCTTCCTTGATGACTTTGGCTAGAGAGAGTCCATCAAGGCCGGGTATCCGCAAATCTAGAATGGCAACGTCGAAGGCTCTGTTTCTCGCCACTGCTCTCCTGAGCAAGGAAAGAGCGCTGTGGCCGTCGGACGCGACCTCATACTGGACTCCCCACCCGCTCACCATCGCGCGGAACAGATCCTGGTTCGTTGGGTTGCCGTCGACGAATAGAACCCGTTGGCCGATCAACTGAAGTGTAGAAGGTTCTCGCGCAGCATCGACCGCGTCTTTTTTGAGACGTACCGTGAACCAGAATACGGACCCGGAGCCCAACGCGCTCTTCACGCCCATCTCCCCGCCCATCATCTCGGCTAGCTGTCTCGAAATGGCCAGCCCGAGACCGGTGCCGCCGTACATTCGGCTGGTCGAACCGTCCGCCTGGGAAAAAGTGTCGAAAATGCGTTTCTGCTGCTCCAACGAGATTCCGATCCCGTTATCGCGCACTTCGAAGCGCAACAGCAGTGATTCCTCATCGAATTCAGACAAATCGGCTCGGACCACCACTCCGCCTTGATCGGTGAACTTGACGGCGTTACTGATGAGGTTGTTTAGAATCTGGCGGAGCCTTGCGGGATCACCTTGTACTCGAGCGGGAATCTCATCCGAGATCAGGCAACCGAGCTCGATATTCTTTCGATTGGCTTCCTGAGCGAAAAGGTCCACCACTTCTTCCACCGCTTCCCGTAAGCTGAAATCAACCTCTTCGAGATCTAGTTTGCCGGCTTCTATCTTGGAAAAGTCCAAGACGTCATTGATGATGTTCATCAGAATCTCGCCGGATTGCTGTGCGGCTTCGGCAAAGCGGCGTTGATTCTCGTTCAGTTCAGTACTCAGAAGAAGGTCCGTCATTCCCAAAACGCCATTCATCGGCGTCCGGATCTCGTGGCTCATGGTTGCCAGGAACTGACTCTTGGCTCGGTTGGCCGCTTCTTCCTCCTTCAAACGTACCTTGGCCTGCTCCAGTTCGGCAACGCGCTTGAGTTTTCTTCTCTGAGTTTGCGCCGCTACAAAAAGAACACTAACAAACAGGAGACCATAGAGCCAGTATGCCCACCAGGTTCTCCATGGCGGCGGAGTCGCCCGGATAAGGAGCGCGACGCCTCGTTCGTTCCAAACCTCGTCATTGTTGCTGGCTTGGACTCTCAAGGTGTAGTTGCCCGGGGCCAAATTCGTGTAGGACGCACGTCGCCGCGTGCCTGTGTCCACCCAGTCCGCGTCGAATCCCTCCAGCTTGTACCTGTACTGGTTCTTTTCGGGCGCGGTGTAGTCGAGTGCCGCAAATTCGAATGCTATGACGGTGTCACGGTAATCGAGGGTGATTTCTTCGAACGCCCATATGGGGCGGTCGAGCTCGACTTCGTCATGGAACTTCAAGAATGATGTCAGCAAGACCGGGGGCGCATGTGTGTTGTCGAGAACGTCCATCGGATTGAAGGCGTTGAATCCGTTGATTCCACCGAAATACATACGACCGTCCGAGCTCCGAAAGTAGGCTCCATTGTTGAACTCCTCGCTTTGCAGCCCGTGGGTCGTATCGTAGTGCTTGAACGTTCCTGTGTCGGGCCGGAATCGAGACAATCCGCGGTTGGTGCTCATCCACAGATTGCCGTTTTCGTCACCAAGGATCCCGTACACAACTGAGCTCCTCAGCCCCTCTTTTTTTCCATAATGTTTGAAAACGGCCGAATCCGCCCGCCGGTTCTCCGCGCTCCACTGATTGAGGCCACCTTGAGTTCCTATCCAAAGGTCACCCCGTTCGTCTTCGTGAATCGTCCAGGCATGATCGCTGCCCAAGCTTCTTGGATCTTCTGGATCGTGGCGGTACCGGGTGAACCGATCTTTACTCGGATCGAACTCATTCAAGCCGCCACCGTCCGTGCCGACCCACAGCGTACCCGAACGATCTTCAGATATGACGAGCACACGGTCGTTACTCAGGCTGTGAGAGTTCGAGGGGTCATGAAGGTGCCGCTCGAACTCTCCCGTCGCACGATCCATTTGGTTGAGTCCGCCGCGATAGGCTCCTACCCAAAAAAGGCCTTGGGAGTCCTCGAAGATACTCGTCACCCCGTTCCGGCTCAGGCTTTTCGGATCTCTCGGGTCGTGTTGATAAGCCGTGAAGGTACCGCTCGCGCGCTCGAAACGATTGAGACCACCGGTCATCGTACCGACCCACAAGACTCCGTCGCTATCGACGAGAAGAGACATGACGCGGTCATCACTGATGCTGGTCTTGTCTGCCGGATCGTGTCGGTAGTGGGTGAAAAGGCCTGTTTCGGCATCGATTCGATTGAGTCCACCCCCGTAGGTCCCTACCCAGAGGGACCCGTCCGGATCATCGTGGAATGCCGTCACGACGTTGGCGCTGAGCTGTCCGTCACCGTTCGAGTCACGCTGGTAGAGGGAGAACGCTTCGGTGACGGCGTTCCACTTGCTTAGACCAGCGTACGTTCCGACCCACAGTACACCACCGCGATCCTGAAAGATGGAGATGATACGGTCGTCACTCAGGCTTCGGGATTCGTTGGGTTTGTTTCGATATCTTTCGAAGCTCTCGGTGCTCGGCTTCCATTCATTTAGCCCGGCGTCGGTTCCGATCCACACAATGCCTTTGCTGTCCTGGCAAATAGTGCGAACCCGATCCGAGCTCAGGCTCGATGAGTCGGAAGGTGAGTGTCGATAGTGATGGAAGCTGTCGTCGGCGCGATCGAGACGATTCAGTCCACCCTCATAAGTACCGACCCACAAATGCCCTTCTTCGTCCTCGTACAGGCTCCTCACCCTGTCGTCGCTCAGACTCCGGGGCTCATTGGGATCATGGCGGTAATAGGTGAATCTCGATTGGGCTTCGTCGAGGAGGTTGAGTCCACCTCCGTCGGTACCTACCCAAAGGTGTCCCTCTCGATCTTCCACTACAGCGGTTATACGATTGTCTGAGAGACTCCCGGCACGGGCGAGATCCTGCTGGAAACGCAAGAAGGTTTCGGTCTCCCTCTTGAACCGGCATAGTCCACCGTCCTCGGTCCCGATCCACAAAGCTCCACGGCGGTCCTCGTAGATCACCCGGACACGGTTGCCGCTCACACTTTGCGGATCGTCCGGATCGTGCGTGAAGTGTGTGAACGTCCCAGTTGCCGCATCGAACCGGTTGAGCCCGGCACCATCCGTTCCAACCCACAACACGCCCAATTTGTCTTCGTGAAGCGACCGGATCGAGTCGTGTGATATCGAGCTCGGATCGGAAGGGTCGTGCGCAAAGACCTCGAACTCGTACCCGTCGTACCGGTTCAGTCCTTCCTGCGTGCCAAACCACATGAAACCATGCCGGTCTTGAAGGATGGCATTGACGACCGCCTGAGACAGACCATCCCGGATGGAGATGTGGTCGAAATGGACGTTCTTCTTGTGAGCCGCAACCGGACGAGCCGTGAGACTCAGGAGAACTAGGGTCAGGGTGAATAGTTCTCTACGCACACTACATCCTCACTACTTATTGTGGGTCGACCCACACGTTGATCGACATCGTCTCCGCAAGACCGTCGTTCCACAGAAAAGCATCGTTCCACAAGAAACCGTCATTCCACAGAAAAGCGTCGTTCCACAAAAACGCATCGTTCCAAAGAAACGCATCGTTCCAAAGAAAGGCGTCGTTCCACAGGAAGGCATCGTTCCACAAGAACGCGTCATTCCAGAGGAACGCGTCGTTCCACAGGAATGCGTCGTTCCAGAGAAATCCATCGAGTCCTTCGATGGTGTAGTTGCCGTACTCGTCCTGCCGAGCCGGACCGCAGTAGTGCTCGAGTCCGGCAAGGTCCATGGCGACGTTCAAGCCTTGGTTAGCGTAGCCGCTTGCCTCGCTGTAGACCGCCGCATAGGCATCGACCAGACCCGCGCCCTGCTGAAACAGGCTGTAGCCCAGGCTGCCCTCCGCGTCGATAGCCAGATGCGAGGTCGACATGAGTCGGTATTTGACCTCGTCCGGCGTGAGCCATGGACTTTGCTGGAGCATGAGGGCCACGATACCCGTCACCACGCCCGTTGCCTGAGACGTACCGGACATCGTGAAGTACTTGTTGTCGTTACGGAAGTCCGGATGCTCCTTCGGCGATCGTCACCCAGCTTTCCATCAACGCGTTCAAGTGACCGCCCGGAGCCACCAGATCCGGCTTGACGAAAGCCTCCTTCGTCGGGCCGGCGGCAGAAAACGGATGTCAGACGGTCGTCCGAGAGGTCCTCGGGAGTGTAGTTGTCGGTCATCGCGCCCACGGTGATGACATACGGCACGTTTCCGGGTGCGCCAATCGTCATCGCACCCGGCCCGGTGTTTCCCGCAGACACCACCACCACGATGCCGGCTTGCCACGCCGCCATGACCGCCTGGTTGAGGGGATCGTCCCAATAGCGCGAACGAGGCTCGGCACTGAAGGACAAGTTGAGAACCCGAATGCCGTAATCGTCCTTGTGAGTCACCACCCAGTCGATCCCACGGATGACGTCCGCATAGTTGCCCTGGCCGTGGAGATCAAAGGCCTTGACCACCACCAGATCCGCGTCCGGTGCGATCCCGCGATAGAACCCTGTCCTGTCCAGGACCGAGCTACTGAGAGCGACGCCGGTTACATGGGTACCATGCCCGTTGTCATCGGTACCCTCGAACCAGGGGCTCTTGTCTGTCATGGAGTCGTATCGCGCCAAGACGCGAGCCGCGCGTTGGTGTTTCGACTCAGTGAAGAGTCATCACCGATGCCGGTATCCAGCACCGCCACCGTCACCCCGTAACCTGTGATGCCTTCCCGGTGAAGGCGATGCGCGCCCACGAGGATCGGGTAACTGGCACCCGTATCAACGACGGGTGTGGTCTCCGTGAGCTCCTCGGCGAACAGGGTCGTACCCGCATCATCTGCGGCTGCGACTGAAGTCGAATCAACGACGGCTAACGTTGGCTCAACGATGACCAGCGTCTTGTCCGTTTTGATCTTCTTGGCAGCGCTTTCAACGGTGCGGTTCGGACAGAGTTTCGCGACCGCTGGAACCCTGCGCACCTCATCGATCTGACTTGGGCTCAGATCAGCAACCACCGCGTTGATGATTCCCAGCTCGTGAGTCACTTCACCGCCGACTTTCTCAACGGCCGCTGCGACCGCCGCCGTGTCATCGCCCTGCAGGATGACACTCGAAACCATGGGGGCCTCGTTGTTCATGCAGGCGCCGGACATCAAAGCGATAGCGATACTAGCAACGCCTCCCAAACCCCACGTTGTTCCCCGTGCTCGTCCCATTAGCCTCTCTCCCTGGGCGCAACGGCCTGGCGAAACCGTGCGACCGCTTGCAAATCCAAACATAGGTGACCAACCACGTTTGCAAGTGGGATGCCATTGAGACCACGATGCGATTCTCGAAGGGTCCATTCCTCATTTCGGATTCCTACCCACGCCTGTAAAGTCCCCGCCGACCTCGGATTGCGGTCATTAGGATGGGGTCGAAAGGATGTCACGACAGACGGATGATGGGAGACCCTACAAAACGATAACTGACGGCTCATCAAGAAAAGTGAAGGCAAACGACAAAATAGTGACGCCCAGGTCGCCATTTTTGTGACGAAGCGCTCAACTTCTTTGTTCTTCTTCACCATGAATCCATCGCCGGAATGTGGGCACCGTCACACCCATCAGAGCCGAGCCGAGAGAAACGTCGTCGGTTATGCGCGACAACACATCTTCCAGCAGAAGCTGTCGAGCACGCTTGAGCAAGTCACCACCGGCCGTGCCTCCCACCTGCACCACCTCTGCCAGAAGTGTCTGGACGGCAGCCCAGGAGGGGGAACGTGGTGAGAGGCCGGCTTCCCTTTGTTCCAATGCCTTTTTGACGCGGCGCCGAAACGTTGCCTCAGGGATTCCGACCCGAACCGCGCCCTGACTCAGTACTTCGTTGGCGGCAAGGTGCGCCTCGAGAATCAAATCTTCGATGAGCCATCGCCCCAAAGGAATCGGCGCCGCTTTCCGCGCCAAGGTGGTGTCAATCTCTCTTCGGAGAGCAGCCCGCAGTTCCTGCCACACTTCCGCAGGTGGTCGTTTACCGTTGGGTGGTGCGGCAGGAGAGACCCTATCCACGAGAGGTCCCCACGGCCTCGCTTGAGTACCGTTTTGTCCATCGTGGAGATCGGACAACGGCTGGGGACGACTCGCTCCCGCCATATCGTCGTCCGTGAGCCCGATCGGTTCGGGCCCAATCTCTCCACCCTCGGAAAGAATGACGGCTTGCATGATCCGGTTTTGCAGCTCGCGGACGTTCCCCGGCCACGGATAGCTCTGCAGCCGTTTTTCGGCTTCACTGCTGAGATGGCACAGTGTTTTCTTCTGATATTGAACCGAGAACTTCTCCAGAAAATGATCGGCCAAATGCAGGATGTCATCGGGTCGCTGATGGAGGCGAGGCACGTGCAGCCTCACGACGTTCAATCGAAAATAGAGGTCCTCTCTAAACTTCCAATCGGCGACCTCTTTAGCTAGGTCGCGGTTGGTCACCGCGACGAGTCGCGCGTCGACTTTTCTGAGTCGTGTACCCCCGACCGGAGTGACCTGTTTTTCTTGTACGAACCGCAGCAGCTTGCTTTGGGTCTCGAGCGGCAACTCTCCGATCTCATCGAGAATGACCGTCCCGCCTTCCGCTTCTACGAGGCGCCCCACGCGACTTTGTTGTGCACCGGTATAGGCACCTTTTTCATGTCCGAAGAGCTCGCTTTCGATGAGAGTCGGCGGAATGGCTGCACAATCGACGACGACCAGAGGTTTCTTGCTGCGCGGGCTGAGCTTGTGGATGGTACGCGCCACGAGATCCTTCCCGGTGCCGCTGTCGCCGGTCACCAAAATGGTGGCGTCGGTCGCCGCGACGCGGCGGATGATAGCGAGGAGCGCTTCCATCTGCTCCGAGCAGTAGATGAGCTCTGTCTTTTTTACGACTTGACGAAGCTCCTTGAGCTCGGACTCGAGGCGCTTCCTTTCCTTTTCCCGTCCGCGTTTTTCGAGCTCCGCCACACGCGCTCGATCCATGGCAACGGCGAGTTGTGAAGCGAGGGCCTGAAGGAAATCCAGGTCAGATGTATCCAGCTCGGGTCGCTGTTGACGACCGTCAAGGAAAAGACATCCAATACACTCGTCTCGAACGGTCATGGGTACAGCGTAGGAAGCTCCGCCCGAGTTGCCGACAGCAAGACGAGACGTTTCCTTGGCCCTGGCCATCAGAACGATGTGTCTCTCGTTCAGCTCGAATGATGCAGTCTCTTTACCATTCTGGTTGGACGCCGCGTCGGGAAATCCTTTCACGAGGTTGAAGCCCGATTGTCGGCTGCACTCGAATATGCCGACCTGCTCGGCGTCTAGCGTGTAATGGAGTCTCTCGACGATTCGAGCTGCCAAGTTCTCGAAATCGGTGCTCCCGGCAATGACCGTAACCGTATCGGAGAGTAGCCCTAGCTGATAGGCCTTTTGTTCCGCCCTTTTGTGATCGGTGATGTCTTGTGCGGTACCCAGATACTGAAAGCCGTTTCTTGATTCGTCGAAGTTCGGCTTCGCTTCTTGGTGAACGATCCGTTCCGTTCCGTCCGACCAAATGACGCGATGCTCGAAGCTGAAAGGGGCCTTTTTCTTCCGTGCGGCATCGAAACGGCTTCGAACCGTATCGAGGTCGGCCGGATGGACGGAAGCGATGAGCCCTTCCAAGCGATTTCCGAAACTATCTTGGGGTTTTCCGAATATGCGATAGATCTCATCCGAGACCTGCAGTGAATCTCCATCAACATCCCACTCCCAGCTTCCAAGCCGGGCGATACGCTGGGCGCTTGCCAATCGACTTTCGGTGCTTTGCAGATCGTCGAGGGTCTTCTTGGCTCGAAGCATGTAGCGCATCCGATGGCCGAGAAGCGCACAGTTGACGGGTTTCGTGACGAAGTCGGTGGCCCCTGCTTCGTAGGCTCGGTTGATCGAGTCGACATCTTCCAAACCGGTCATCATGAGGACGGGCACGTACTCACCACCGGGACAATCTCGAATGCTGGAACAAGCGGCGAAGCCGTCCATACCCGGCATAAGCACGTCCATGAGAATGATGTCGGGCCTGAGCTCTTTGAAAGCGGAAAGACACTCGAGTCCGTCGTTGGCGACGCCGACCTCGAATCCGGCTGCGCCGAGCGCTTCCGGCAACATGACCCGAATCGTTTCGTCGTCATCGACGACTAGAGCTAGGGGGCGTTGCCGACCGTTTTTTGTCTCCGTCATTTCGTTTCTATCTTCGCTACTAGCTACGTGTAATCCGTGCCCGGCCCCAAGGTAGTGAGACGGTCACGCCGATTCTTGCTTGAGGGCATCTCCCTACAAAGTCCACTTGTTTGGCCAAGCTTTGGAGGGTGGACTGCAAAGGGCATACCAAAGGACTCTGGCGAAGTTCTGATCCGAAAGGGTCTTCAAGGGACACGGTTTAGGCGTCATTTTTTCTCGACGATGTCGAAAACTGACGCCAACCGGGTGTAGGAAGTCAGAAAAACTGCAGCTTTTTCCCCCTAGTGGCTCCTTCGGCGGAAGCGAGAAGCAACAAGCCGGTTCCACCATGTAAGGTGAGGACGTTCTGCCCTTGCCCTTGCCCTTGCCCTTGCCCTTGCCCTTGCCCTTGCCCTTGCCCTTGCCCTTGCCCTTGCCCTTGCCCCTGCCCCTGCCCGCCCCGACCTCCCGTTCGTCTTCTTCGGACTCACTCCAGTCGAAGTCAGTCGGGCTCGGTGAGCAACGCGGAACAAAAGGAATCTCAACGCAAGAGCGCCTCGGCGTTTCTTTTCTTCGTCGCTTTTCACTCTTGAATTCTCGAGTTCTTGAGTTCTCTATTTACCGGCGTCACATTTTCGATCCATCCGCCACTATTTCAACGAAGGCGTCATCATGGAGATTCGAGCGGAGCTGCGAACGTCACCGGAGTGCCCCTTATTCAACTGAATATAAACGGCTTACAGGCTCTCTCAAAGATGTGTGCGTCGTTGGTACAGCCCTTGCAGAACAAAGGGGCATGTGGACAAGCTCTATGACAAAGCGTCAAGCAGATACGGAGACGAAAATGAAACGGTCGCTTGCAGTTGTTTTAGTCACGATGGGGTTGGGGGCTTTCCTTTTCGGTCAGTTCGCCGGCTCGACGGTGGAGGCCAAGAGGCGTCTGCCCATGAGCGCGAAGATTAAAGAGAAAGCTGACCGCGGCGGAACCGAGATGGTCGATGTCATCGTGAGCTATCGTGAAATGCCCAGCGTCGCGGAGCGCGAGCGGACCAAGTCCCTGGGTGCAAAGGCGAAACGCGAGCTCAAGCACCTTCCGATGCGCGCCATGCGTATTCCTGCCAAGCGACTGGAAGCTCTGGCTGCGAATCCCCGAGTTCGTTTCGTCACCGTGGACGCGTCCGTCGAAGGCATGTTGGCTTCGGCCAAGCAGACCGCCGTGTTTCCCGAGTGGGGATCGGCCGAGTTCGTGTCCGCTTCCTCCAACATAGCAGTCGCAGTTCTTGATTCAGGGGTTGGCGCCCATAGCGACCTAGTCGTCAATCAGCGCGTCGATATCATCCCCGCAGCCACTTACTGTACCGATGTGGGGCGATGATTGGTGCGAACAATGGGGAACGCATTACGATCCTTTCGGCCACGGGACCCATGTCGCGGGGATCGTCGGCGGGATGCCGAATTATTGGGAGCAACGGGCCGTGGGGCGCGGCGCCCGGGGCTCCGATTGTCTCGGTCCGCGTGCTCGACGACAGCGGCCGCGGCAACGTATCGGACGTGCTCGCTGGATTGGATTGGTTGATCGACAATCACGAATCTTACAACATCCGTGTCGTCAACATGTCGCTTGGAAAGGCGGTGGAGGAAGCAGCGGCCGATGATCCTCTCGTGCAGGCAGTCGAGGCACTCTGGGACGCCGGTGTAGTCGTGGTCTGCTCCGCCGGGAACTATGGCCGCGACGGGCATTACACGATCACAAGCCCGGCAAACTCCCGTAAGGTGATTACGGTGGGATCGCTCACCGACAACGGCACAGGCTCGGATTTCTCCGACGACTATCTGTCAACCTACTCATCTATGGGGCCCACTTTGTACGACCATGTGATCAAGCCCGACCTCGTCGCACCGGGCAATAGAGTGGTAGCCGCCATCTCCAATGAAGCCCTGCTCAAAGACTTGCTCCCGGATCGCGTTTACTCCTACAAGTACTTGGAGCTGTCCGGCACATCCATGGCGGCACCTATGGTCGCCGCGGCGGCGGCCTTGATGTTGTCACAGGAGCCGGCTCTCAACCCGGCGACCGTCAAGGCTCGCCTCATGCGTTCCGCACGGGACATGCCGGGTAACCCCGTCGAAGTCGGCACAGGAGTGCTCGATGTTTCGGCGGCTCTTGCGGAGACCGGCTATGTTGCAGCGGCGCCATCACCGCGTCTTGCGCGCTCCGATGAGGGCGAGGTCATTCTTATCGAGGACACGCGTATCACCTGGGGCGGCGACGAGTGGGGCGCTGCCTATATGTGGTCTGACGGTTACATGTGGTCCGACAGCTATATGTGGTCCGACGCGTACATGTGGTCCGACGCGTACATGTGGTCCGACGCCTACCTCTGGTCAGATGCCTACTTCTGGTCGGACACCTACATGTGGTCCGACGCCTACCTCTGGTCAGATGCCTACTTCTGGTCGGACTCCTACATGTGGTCGGACACGGTAGAGAACGTCGATTCCTCTGATGTCCCTCGATGCAGCGGGGTTGGACGTCAACGACGATCCGCAACAATAACCCTTCAACAACCCCACCTCTTCTCGTAACGAGATAGAGGTGGGGTTGCTCTATCACGACGGTTACGGCAATTCTCAAAGCGACGAGGCAACCTACCAGGAAGAACGGTTCGAGTTAGAGAAAAGGATGTCACGTTCTCGACGCCCCAACATTACGGACAAGGAGCTACTGAAACGAGCCGACAAGACGCTCGCGCTCCGCACTATACGCGGTGTCGCGATCTACATCGTGTTGTTCTTAGCTCTGACACTTTCCAGTACCTATCATCAAAAGCACTTCCCTCTCGTCTTGTTGTCGGGTATCGGTTTGCTTGTCATCGGCCTCGCGCGACTTTGTCTGGCAGTATGCTTCAACAGACACTATGAACGGAACCCCGTCCTGTGGAAACTCATGGTCCGAAGCGGGACCGTCTCCACCGCGCTGGTATGGACCATTTTCTGGAGTCATCTCATTTACGCCGACGGTATCATCGAGCCGACCCTTCTGGGATTGGCGGTCACCGTGGGAATCTCGAGCGCGGGAATTGCTACCCTTGCGCCTGACCGCTGGTCCGTCTATCCGTTCCTGGGCATCATGTACTTTACCCCTGCTCTCGCTGCTGCGGGGACGGGCACCACCAATGGCTACGTCATCGCCGGAATGCTCGTGGTGGGGGGCGGAGTTCTAGTCTCCGTTGCAAGCACCCTCAATGCGGATTTCTGGGAAGCGTTGTCGAATCTAGAGCTGCTGAGGGAGCGAGCCAAAGAGTTGGAAAGAGCTCGTGACATGGCGCTCGAGGCCGACCGATCCAAGTCCGATTTTTTGGCCAAGATGAGCCATGAGATCCGTACGCCGATGAACGGTGTTCTTGGAATGACGGAGCTACTCCAAACCACACAACTCTCTCAGAGACAGAAAGATTTCGCCGACACGATAAGACATTCGGCGGAAAGCCTGCTCACAGTGATCAACGACATCTTGGACTTTTCCAAGATTGAAGCGGGAAAACTCGAGATTGATTGCCGTGAATTCGTACTGCGGGAAATCGTAGAGGACACCGTTGAAATGCTGGATGAGCATGGACACCGAAAAGGCCTCGAGTTGATATCCCATATTGCCGACAACGTGCCGAGTCGACTGCTTGGAGATCCCACCAGGCTGAGGCAGGTGTTGACCAATCTGGTCAGCAACGCGATCAAGTTCACCGATGAAGGAGAGGTCTTGTTGTCGGTTTCGAGCGTGGAAGAGAGCGCCGAATCCGTTGAGTTGCGCTTCGAGGTCCGAGACACGGGCATAGGGCTGCCCGGTGAAGCGCGGGATCGGGTTTTCGAGTCTTTTTCGCAAGCCGACGATTCTTACTCACGTCGCTACGGTGGCACGGGGCTTGGGCTCGCCATCGCCAAACAATTGACTGCCTTGATGGGAGGGGAAATAGGTGTCGTCAGTGAGCCCGGCATCGGCTCTTGCTTCTGGTTCACCGTGCACTTTGCCAAAGGCGAACCAAAGCCGGCCGAGGAGCTCGCGGTGCGGACGCAAATCGCCGGCAAACGTGTTCTCGTCGTGGATGATAACGCGACGAGTCGGCGCATTCTCGGGGAACAGCTATTGAGCTGGAAGATGGAACCGGTGCCGGTGGAAGATGGTGTCGAAGCGCTTCGATCGCTTAGAAGTGCGGACGGCCGGGAGCTCTGCGACCTCATTCTACTCGATGAGGAAATGACGGGTTTCTCCGGCTCCATGGTCTTACGGGCTTTGCAGGATGATGCGCGCTGGAAGGACATACCCGTCCTTCTCATGGTGCCCACACTGCGAAAGGGCGTCAACGAAGCCCGCCCGAACACCTATGAAATAAGAAAGCCCCTTCGACAGTCGCGTTTGTTAGCCTTGCATCAGCCAAGCTCTCATACAAACCACATCCATGGCGGAACGAGACGACGGCGCGACCGAAAGACAGGAATCGTTACATAAGGACGTGACGTTGAATCTTAGAGTGTTGCTGGCCGAGGACAATGAGGTCAACCAAGTGGTTGGCGAGGGTATGCTCGCCGCTCTTGGGTGTGAAGCGACAACCGTCGCGAACGGCATGGAAGTGCTCCGGGTCGCTGACGCGAAGGATTGCGATGTCATTCTGATGGACTGTCAAATGCCTCTCATGAACGGCTATGAAGCAGCCAAAGCAATCCGGAGGCGCGAGCGGGAAAGGGGGAAGTCGTCGCATTCCCATCATCGCCCTGACGGCAAACGCCATGAACGGCGATCGTGAAAAGGCTCTTCAAGCCGGAATGGATGACTTTCTGAGTAAGCCCTACTCTCGAGAGCAACTCCACGCGGTGCTCAGCCGGTCGGTGTCTCTCTCGGACCGTGACGGCAATCCCCGCCAGTGCCTTTCCCCGAGCCTCGACCTCCGCTAGCAAGACCTCGCTCCAGCATCTGGGATTTCTACAATCACTGTAGCCTTTTATCTCGTTCATTCCTTTGGTCTTACCTTCGTCGTCCAGTCTCCAGGACTTCTGCTGCCTTCACGTTGAGCGCGGGGCGAGTCGGGCATCCCGGATAAGTGATTGTTTTAAAGGTGCTTGCACCGTCCTCTCCCGTCGCACCACATTGGGCCATCGCTATTTGTGGGGGCGAGGTTGGCATAAAAATTGGATAACTCTTCATCCTGAGTCTTCAATGGACCTGCTTAGAATCAATGAGTTACGGACACGACCTGCGGAAGGGTCGTTTTTCCGCGGGTATTTTGCTACAGGCGATGGAGCGACCAGAGGCTTCTCCTTCTACAAGTAAGGAGAACGATTGGTGTTGAACATCGCCATGATTTCGGGACTCGTGGTTCTGTCAGCTATCTCGCTGGCGCTTCTCTTCTCAGCCCGGCGCCAAAGGACGAAGCTTGCCGAAAACGCTGAGAAGCTCGCTGCCGCGGAGTGCGAGCTTTCGAGTGTTCGGGGGCTTTCCTATCAGCTACAGAAGGAAAGCCAGCTCCTCATGAGCTTCGTCCGTGAATTTCCGCAGATCGCGAACAAGCTGGGCAGCGAGGTCGATCCTCGAGAGCTTCCCGGCCTGCTGCTGCACATCACGGTGCGCTGCTTCAATCCTTGGCAGGCCGTGGTGCTTCTGAGACGGCAACGGAGCAAGACCGATCCAACGCGTAACCAACACCTCGTGGTAGCGGCCGTCGCCCGTTCAGGACAGGGTATCGATCTGGGTCACGAGATCCAATTCGGCCAAGGTCTCCTGGGCACCGCGGCGGAAGTTCAACAGGTCATGACCAAACAGGACGTCGAGAGAGACGCCTCGCTGGCAAGCAGTCGGCGCGATCCTGATAATCCGCTCTTGAAGTTGGACGTCGATCTGGTCGCTCCAATGGTCTTCAGAGGAGAAACGGTCGGCGTCATCGCGTTGGCAGAGACGGCTCGAATCTCCGAGGCGGCGAAGGGGATGCTTCGCGTCATCTGCCAGATGGGCGCTTTGGCCGTTTACAATGCGAGTGCCTACAGTGAGATGAAGATCACCGCACAGATGGACGGACTGACGCGACTCTACAACAAGACCCACATCACACTGATCTTGTCCGAGCAGATCTACGAAGCCGAGGCGCGGCAGGCGCCCCTGTCGATTTTCATGTTTGATATCGATCACTTCAAGAACTACAACGATACGAACGGCCACGACGCCGGCGACCAACTGCTCAAGGAGTTGTCGAGACTCGCCCAGGAGAATGTGCGCCGAAGCGACTACGTCGGTCGTTTCGGTGGCGAAGAATTCCTCTTGGTGTTACCCAACACGAACAAACAACAGGCTCTAATCGTCGCGGAGAAGGTTCGCGAGAGAATAGCCGACTACTCTTTTCCCTTCGCGAAGAACCAACCGCTCGGCATCTTGAGCGTCAGTGGGGGTGTGGCAACCTACCCCGTGGACGGTCTGGACACGACGAGCCTTCTCCGGGCGGCGGACGGAGCGCTCTATCAGTCCAAACGTGAAGGGAGAAATCGATCAACGGTCGCGGAACCGCAGCATATGGGAAGCGATGATTCGCTCGAGTACGACCGCTCCATCCTCGAACGGGCGCTCGAGGACGAGACAGAAAGTTCCGTAGGCTCGGTGAAGGCCGCGAAGCACTCCTAAGCGTTCAGCTCGAGCTGCTCCCTACGCACAGAACTCCGGATCGAGCTTCACGAGCGGCAATGACACGGAACCGCTTTTCGAGGCTCTCCACAACGTAGGAATCCAGTTTGTTTCGAACGTCATTCTCCAACGTCGCGAAGCAGAATCCCATTCTATAGCGTGGACCGTTCCCGGCAGCGACTCCGTTGGTGAGCCACACCACATCTCCTCGAGTCAAGACGACTCCTTCACCCCTTTCGATGCTGGTCAAATGGAGCGTGAGTGACGTACCCACCTCGAACGGCGTGCCGCACTGGAGCAACACTCCGCCGCAGCTCAGGTTTCCTACAAACGCGCTGACGTAGTCCGATTCCTTTTGAGCAATGACCTCCATTTCGGTACGCACACGGAGCTTGACGCGCGCCGAGACGCGCTGACGTATCTCGTCCGTGCTGTAGCGACTCGCCGGGCGATCACAGTAGTCCTCTTGGGCCATGAGCAAATCGTAGAATTTCTTTAGCTCCTGCCACCGCTCCTCGGAATCGGGTGGCAACACGCCCTGGGCAAGCGTTTTGGCTTCGTTCAAAACCGCGAACTCCTGGATCAAGTCGAGCAGTGTTTTCATCTTCTGCAGTCCTTCTCTATAAGACCATCATCGATACCGCCGTACGCGTCGCGCTGCCGTGCATATTCATTCAATTCTATAGCATGAACGTGCATGAAACATATCGTCCGTACTGGATGTTTTGTCAGTGTATTGTACTGCAACTTTCGGGCCGCTTTTCGGACCAGCGAAGCCGTCACTTTTTCTCATGAGAACGCAGATCATGTCCACCGGAAAGCAAACCCCACCATGGTGAAGCAGCAGATTTTTTCCCTGTCCGAACTTTGGATGTGGTTTTCATTTATTTGCAGTTTCCGACTTACACGGCCCCTTCAGTTTGCAGCCGCGTTGCAGCAGCCCTAGAATCAATCTTATCAAACCGTTTTCACAATGAGAGGCGATGAAGATGTTTCAACACTTCGCAAGTCGATGGGCCTTGGTCGGAATTGGCATGTCCTACCTGGCATTTGCATCAATGGGTTGCAACGGCGGTGACGAAACGCCCGAGACGCCGACGGCTCCACCACCCCCTGCCGCAGTGGCGCCACAAAACTTGCTCCGGGCCGCCACGCTCACCGACGATGCACCCACGGTCGACGTGAGAATCAATGGCGAGGTGATCTTTACCAATCTCCGATACCCTGGCGTCAGCGAATACCGGAGCTTTGGTGCAGGACAATATCGAATCGAGTTTCTGCGGGCCGGACAACGGAGAACCACGCTGGCGGAAACGACTATCAACTTGGGCATCGGGGAACATCTCACCGTGGCGGTCCTGGGATTGTTTGGCTTGGAGGTCCAGGAGATTCGGGACAATCTGAACGGCAATCCCAACCGAGCCCGAATCAAGCTCTTCAATGCCGTGGCTGATTTTCCCGACGCGCTGGACTTATGGATCCTCAATGGCCGACCGCTGGTGCAGGAGATTGCCTATCGGCAAACGTCCGGGTACGCGGAGCTGGTTCCGGGCTTTCTACAACCTCGAGCTGGTGCGATTCGACACCCGCAAACAGATCGCCACAGCTTTGGGTGCTTCCCTCATGGGCAACTCGACACTCACGGCTTTTGCGGTGGGGACACTCCGCCGAGACGATATCGAGTTGTTGATGGTTCGCGACTCGTTTTGAGTGAAGCCTCTCATTTGAGAGAGACGCCCAAGAGTTCCAACGTCTCCTGAAGCCGTCTTAGCTCTTGGTCACAAGGGCGCTCCGAATGATCCCGCCCGCTATTCCTGGATCGCGGCCCGAAGCACCGCAGCCAAACGGTCGGGATGCTCCGAGCCAATGAGGATACTTCTTCCCCTTGGCCGTGGTCAACTTGACACCCCTGTCGCCCTGCAAGAAGAACGCGGACATCTCGCGATTGCGTCGGATCCCGTAGCCGCCAAAGTCCGCGAGAGGCGAGAAGTCGTGGGGCGCGGCATCGACCACATCCTTCAGTTCGAGTTTCAGCAGCGGTATACCCAAAAGGCCGGCGCGCAGTCGGACCCGCGTCTCGGTAACACTCAGCCGGAAACCACCGGAGATGACCAGAAGGACCAACGCTCCGGCCGGCAAGAGCGGCCGACGCGGCCCACCGGTTGTCGCTCCAAGTCGTGAACCCGAGAGCCAGTAGGCCGACACCGAAGATAGGTATGTACCATTTCACGTACCTGGGATTCTGCGATTCCCAGTAAACCCAGGGTTGTCCCGATCTCCGGCGAGACGCCACCTCGGTCTCTAGTTGGCTCACATCTTCCCGAACTCCCATCAGAGCGCTCGAGCGATGAGGCCGCATGATCTCGAGCAGAACGGCGCCGAGCGCGGCTATCAACACCAGGCCACCGGTGAGCGACCAGGAATGACGGAAGAAGTAGGGCGTCGTTTCGAGCGCCTCGACATATTGAAATGTCATCGCGCTCAGGAAGCCCAGAAAAACTTCATCGATGGGTGAAGCCCAGTTGAACCGTTTTCGCTTCTCTTGCCTCGCCCAGAACTCGTCTACAGCGATGGAGACCGCGATCGCGACCAGTGACACCAAGAGGACGATCAAGGGGATTTCCCACTGCGCTCCCCAACGGTCAGGAGTTCCGTCGCCGCCAAAGTGAGCGGGGGCGGGATCGGGAAGCGGCCAAACCCGCCAAAACGCGACGAACATCGCCACCCACAGCAATGCTCCCGGTATGTGAGTCCACAAGGGGTGCTTGAGCGCTTTCATCTCTGCCTCCTTGGCTGCTTTCTGGCCTTCAAGAGTCCGTCCATCAAATGCTTGAAATCGTCCACCGACAGACCCAAGTGGAACGCTTCCGTGATGAGCTCGTTCAATCGGACGCTCAGGCGCGACTCGACTTCCTCCCGACCGGCCGGCGTTTTGCGCAACGCCGCGACCTTGGCGCGCCTGCCCAGCCGGAGCTGGATCACACCCTCGTCGCGGAGTTTCTGATAAGCGCGATGAACCGTATGGAGGTTGATTCCCAAGCTCGTAGAGAGCTCCCGGACCGACGGCAGCTCCTCGCCCGGAACAAGGGCTCCGCTCATGATTTGCTCCTTGATCTGCGCCACGAGCTGCGAGTAGATGGGTCGCGAATCCGTCTCGTCGATGGAAACCAGCATCGTCCATGTCCTTCTCGATGCGAGATAGCATCGAAATACTGTTATATTTATACTATAACAGTAGTAACAGCAGTCCGTCAAGGGCATGGGGGTGAGCCCGAGGCATCGCTCGAGGGGGTGGAAAGAGAAAGGGAGTCGGTTCCTGAAAGTTATTCGGAGTGTAAGGTACTTTATTACAACAACTTAACTGTACAAGTGTGTGCTTTACCCCTCGATCGAGATGTAGGCAAAAGACTACAATATGACGCACATTATTAGTGGACGTGCCGGGGTACTTTCATTGGGTATCCCTGACCCCGAGAGCAAAGGCGCCGGCGGAGGTCACACCAAAGGAGTCAACTAAAGATGTGGAAGAAAAATGAGCCTCAGAGTCGTTCTCCGCAACCTACAACGCAGGCACCGGTCCGTCCTCCAGAACCGGCTCGCAAGGACATCGCTGTGATTGGGCCGACGATTACCGTCAAGGGTGAGATAACAGGCAAAGAGAATCTAGAGATCCAAGGAACACTCGAAGGCACGATCAATATGAAGGAACATCGCGTGACGGTTGGGAATAAAGGCTGCGTGAGAGCAGACGTCCACGCCAAATCGATCCACGTCGCGGGTGAAGTGGAAGGAAATCTCTTTGGAGACGACGAAGTCGTGCTTCGTGAATCCGGACGGCTCCTTGGCAACATCACTGCGGCTCGAGTGACGCTCGAGGACGGCTCCAAATTTAAAGGGAGTATCGACATGGCGCCGGTGGACGAAAGAGCTAAACAAAACATCTCATTCGTCGTCCTCGACCACGGGATCGGGTAACGGCGCCCCGCCGCGCGACCACGTCAAGGAGACGTCGACGCCAATGGTCACCAAAAGCGTCCGCCACTAAAGCGCCAGCAAAGTCACTTGTTCGTGGTGCCGTCGATACGGTCAATCCTCGTCTGTCGCTATGACGGCATCGACCACGGAGTTCAAAGCGTAGTTGCGGTTGAGCGATGACGTTTCATAGATATTCCAACCCGTGAAGACGGCGACCAGATCGTACTCGGGCACCGCGAACAAGAGCTGCCCTCCGTAACCACGACCGGTATAGGCCAGGGACGACTGCCCGTTTCCCCAGGGCGTCAACCACCACTGATAACCGTATCCAAGGCCACTGCCGGTGTCTCGGACATGGAGCTCGACGCTGTCCTGGACCCATCCTTCGGGCAGGATGCGGGTCTCATCCCAAACACCGCCCATCAGGTACAGATAACCGATCTTGGCGAGATCCCGCGGGAGAAGGTACAGGCCTCCTTCGGTATCGGGAAATCCTTTTGGGGTGCGCGTCCAATTGTCGTTTTTTACCTCACCTACTCATCCATCCTAAGATAAGGGCGAATTCTGTGGAGACGCTCGAGACGGCCCGTGCGGCGAGCTTAGCGGAAAGGCGAAGAAATGGCAGATCGCGTAGATGACCGAAATGAGAAGCTCGACAAGGTCCGAAAGCTCCGACATGCGCCCCACCTCCCTGCTCCCGACTACACGAAGCCGCTTTTCGAGATCCCGCCCGACGTTCGCGAGCGTATGCTGGGTCGGTTGAGCTTCTTGTACGGCGAAAGTGCGGCCGAAAAGTGGATACCGGAGCTCGAGCGGGTACTGAAAGTACATGTGGCCCACAAGACCGAGGAGATCCTCGAACTGGAAAGTCACTTCGAACCAACCGACCGTTTTACCGAAGAGGACCTAATCCTCATCACCTACGGTGACCTCATCCAGAGCAAAGACCATTCCCCCCTAGCCGGCTTAGGTGAGCTACTCGAACGAAGCCGTCTAAAGCAGGTGTTCAGCACCGTGCACATTCTTCCTTTTTTCCCCTATTCGTCTGACCGTGGTTTTTCGGTGATGGACTTCGAGACGGTCGACCCGAACTTGGGTTCTTGGCAAGACATCGAGGAGATTGGGCAGTCATACCAGCTCATGTTCGACGGCGTTTTGAATCATATCTCATCGAAGAGTCAAGCGTTTCAGGAGTTTCTGAACGGGGATCCCCTCTACCGAAACATCGCTATCTCGTATGATTCTCCGGATGCTCTGACTGCGGAGCAGCGACGGATCCTCGTACGGCCACGCACTTCGGACATTCTTTCGGAATACCAGTCCATCCATGGACCCGTTCACGTTTGGACGACCTTTTCTGCCGATCAAATCGACCTCAACTACAAGAATCCAGCCGTACTCATCTACATCATCGAGACGATGCTCTTGTATGTACGTCGAGGGGCCGATGTTTTGCGCTTGGACGCGGTGACCTATTTGTGGGCCGAGCCGGGTACCCGTCCGTCCATCTCGAACAAACGCACGAAATCATCAAGCTCCTGCGAGACGTCATGGATGCCGTGGCACCTTGGGTGAGCTTGCTCACAGAGACCAATGTCCCGCATGACGAAAACGTCTCCTATTTCGGAACGGCAACGACGAGGCGCACATGGTCTACAACTTTGCACTGCCACCACTCGTTCTGCACGCGTTCTACCGTGAGGATGCAACCTATCTTTCCAATTGGGCACAGGATCTCGAATACGTTTCCAGCACGACCACCTTTCTCAATATGCTCGACACGCACGACGGCGTCGGGCTCATGGGCGGCAAGGAATATCCTGCCGATCGAAGAGATAGAATTCTTGATTGAAAAAGCAAAAGAGCACGGAGCGTTCATCTCTTACAAGACCGAGGGTGATGCCGACAAGCCTTACGAAGTCAACACGACTTGGTACAGCTCTCTCAATATGGACGATGGTGGCGAGGACCTGGCCTACCAAGTCAAAAGGTACGTCGCTTCGAGGAGCATCGCTTTAGCGCTTCGGGGGGTGCCGGCGATCTATTTTCATGGGCTCGTCGGAACGCGAAACGACATCGAGGCCGTGTTGAGGACAAAGTCGAAGAGGGACATCAACCGAAAGGTGTTGCACGAAGAAGATCTACTCGACGAGCTCAAAGATCCGCACAGCAAATTCGTTCAAATCGTCCAGTCCCTCGTTCGGACGGCAGAGATCCGTGTGCGGCAAGAGGCATTCCATCCCAACGGAGAGCAGCGGGTCTTGATGCTGTCGCCACAGATTTTTTCCGTCTTTCGGACGTCTCCCACCGGCAAGCATCACGTTTTAGCCATGACCAATGTGACGAACCGCTCGTGCGAGGTCAGCATTTACCTGCCGGATCTCGGTTGTGAGGAGAATCACTGGTACGACCTCGTGGGTCGAAGAGGCCGTATGGCCCATGAAGGCAAGCTCCATTTGATTTTAGACCCTTACGATGTGTTGTGGCTGACTCCCTTCGCGGAGCTGGAAAGAGACATCGAATCCAAATGAGAATCAAGCGATGTAGAGTGCTCCAGTCCGAGTGTGCTTCACCCCGACGCGGGCCGTGCTTCTTCTCCATGGCCTCTTTTCAAAACACCGGTAGGCTATTCGACGGCGTGGGTGTCGAGCCGGACATCTATCTCGATCCGGTGCCGGAGTATTACCTTTTGAACGGCCAGGACCGTGTGCTCGAACGTGCAATTCAAATCATCATGGGCCGAAATCCATCCTAGTGTTAGGGCCTCGCAGAGGCCGACGGCTTGCCCTGTCCAAAAACCCAGCTGACCTCGACACCTATTTGGAAGCCGCTGAAGTTGTACCGACCCGCCACTGGCTGCGAGAAGTCCGACATGAAATTGTATCCGCCGCGCAGACCCAACATGAAGTCGCGGTGGAGCTGTATGTCGAGGCCCGCCCCGGCGTACCCACCTGCAGAGACTTCGGTCACTCTACTGGCCGTGAAAGAACGTACTTCCACTCCGGAGCCGACGTAGGGACCGATGCTTCCCGTCACGTAAGGCTTAACGGTTGGAGACGCCATACTGGGGACATACCACCGGATACCTGTAAGTGCTGCGACGACTCCATTGGTGTTGAACGAGACGGGGCCGGCACGAACGGCTACCTCGGGAGCGAGAAACGACATGGAGACGTTGAGCGCCAGGTCCTCTCGAAGCCAGTAGGAGTAGCCGAATCCCAAGGCGAGGTTTTCGGCGCCCGAAATGACTGTCATCCCATATCCAGCCTGCTGAGTGTTCCCACTCCTGAAGCTGAAACTCGCTCCTATCCGTGACCGGCCTAAGAGACTGCCAAAAGGCGATGCGGCGAGTTGGTTCTCTGGGAGAACGTTCTGTTCGGAAGCGGTCTCGCCCGACTCGGGTCCCGGCGCTTTTTTCTTTTCCGAGGCGACGAGGTGTTGGGCGCAAACCACAACGCAAAGCAATATAATGAGCTTCTTTTTAACTTCCATCGATGCACCCCTTTCTTGTGGGATAGTTTTTCTCCACTCCTGAACGTAGGACGGCCGGCATTCCTGCCTTTACCAGAACCGGCTACCAAACAAGGCAAATGAAATGAGCTCCGCGGCGGCGGCCACTTGGGCCATTTTCCGACGCCGGACATAGAGCGCGACGCTGCCCAAGATCATTCCTACAATCACAGCAAAGGGGATCCAGGAGAGGCCGTTCAGCACTGGGATATATCAAGTACCCTTGAAGGGCAGTCACACCCTCTCCAACGACGCCTCCCGCGTCCAGCCGGAAGCGAACTGCCGGCCACTGAAAGGCGTACGCGAGCCAATAGGTCGGTAGAACCATGAGCCGCGTGGTGAGACTGAACGCAAAGAGGTTCCCTAGGAGCTCTAGGTACGGTCGGGTGCTTCCGTTTTTGACGATCGCCGACACGAAGTAAAACGGCACGATGAAATAGAGCCACACGACTCCAAAGACGAAGTTGATGGACTCGGGAGCACCGAGCTGCTCAGAGATCACACGTGCGACGACAAGCCCTGCTGCTATGAGAAGCGGCCATTTAAGCATTCCGTTCGTCATGACAGTCCTCCTTCACCGTCCAAATTAGGCACGAGCGAATCGGAAAGAAATGGGAAGAAGGTATGTATTATTGGAAATGAGAAAGGTTTCCTAGGTTGCTGGTAGGTCAAAAAGACCATATGTTATAGGCAACTGCACGAGGCGGAAGGGGTGTGCTGGAGGAGGCGTCATGGATCACATCGTCATCCTAGGGCACCTGGTCATTTTATTGGTCGGAACCTGGGCGCTTTTCTTGACGCACCAGACCTACCAGCAACTCCACTTGTCCTTTTTAAAGTTCTTCGGTTATTACATCGTAGCCTTCAATATCGCCGTCTTTTTCTATTTGATCATGCGGTACGCGATGGTCAATGTCCTGACGGAAGATTTCGCGGTGACTGACCGGCCAGTCCTCCTCTTCTTGTTTCCGGCGCTACTCGTTGTGGAACTTGGATTGACATACACGCTGGTGCAGGTTGTTGCCAGACTTCAGGGCATTGAGGAGCTAAAGGCGGTGGACCGGGCGTTTGTCGTTACCGCCATTCTCTTTGCCGCCGGCTATCTTGTCGGTCTGATGCTCTATCGCAGTACAGGGTCGATCGATTGGCTCATGAGAATCACCGCTGTTTTCGTCCTCATCGTGATGGTCACGATTATCGGAACGCTTGCCGGCACGGCGATCAGGAAGCACCCCACACTGGACCCGGGTCGTCGTAAGGCTGTCCGCGTGTTCGCAGTTCTGATGTTGTTGGGCTACCTACCCTATCTAGCGTTTTCCTGGTTGCGAGAGCCCTATCAAATCTACGGATCGCTCGTGCACCAACTATGGTTGAATTTCGTGCCGATCCTTTGGATCCAGTACTTTCTCCTCCCCTACTACGGCCGGCTGTCGACAGGTGACGAAAACGCCGTCCTGGAGAATCTCGTTCGTGAACACAAAATCTCCAAGCGCGAACGGGAAATCATGGAGCTCATCGTCGCGGGTAAGAGCAACAAAGAGATCGAAGAACAGCTTTTCATCTCCGTCAATACCGTCAAGAACCACATCTACCATCTGTACCAGAAGCTCGGCATCAATAGCCGCAGCCAGCTGATGCACTTGGTACTTAGAAACAACCACATCGCGCCCGACCATTGATGGGCGTTGACAAGGGGCCAGACCTGGTCCGACCCCAACCCGCCTCCGCGAGGTCTCGCGGTGGCTTTTGCGAAGGCGGATGTTGACACCGTGTTGACCACGGGTCAGGCCGATCGGGCCTGATTGAAGCTCAACGACGGCAAATGGACTCAGTCGGTCGATTCCGGGGTCATCTTAGCCTTGAGGATATAAATATCGTCTCCGGGCAAAAAGGTCTCCACTCGAATCATCTTCAGCTCGAATCCCGCTTCGGCTGCCGCTCTTTCTATTCTTTCTCTCAAGGTAGGCCTGCCTGGCTCTACTTTTCCTCCGAACGCCTCTTTTTCAAGGTCAATTTCCGAGTCTTTGGGGCCAACGATGACCAAGGGCGCACCGAGCTTGAGGCTGGGTTTCAAGTTCTTCAACAAAGGCGCGGGTTGATCAAGATGATGAAACACCCAGACCATGATGACCATATCCAGAGCTTGCTTAGGTAGGAGCGGGTCATCTTCTTCTCCAAGGATGGTTTCGACATTGGAGATGCCATTTTGCTCGCAGCGTTCACGGATCGTTGAAAGTGAGTTTTCGTCGATGTCGTTGGAGTAGATCTTGCCTGTGTTTCCAACCCGCCGTGCAAGGGGAACGGTATAGCGGCCCCTTCCAGCGCCGACTTCACCGATGACCATTCCAGGCTCGACTCCGATTGCCTCGATGACTTTTTCCGGCGGATTCCATGATTCATTGATGCTCTTTTCCCATTCCTCTACTAGTTCTTTATGAACTTCGCTCGGAAGTGGATGTCTCGCGAAGATCCGGTTCGTGATTTTCCAGCCGTCGTCAAACTTGTACAGGGAAAGAAAATCGGTAGTTTCCGGCACTTTGTTGTTGGATATGTCGACTCGAGCCACCGCGGCGTTGCCTTCTAGTCCTATCACCGTTATTTCGGCTGTTGTTCTGTTGTTCCAGTTCGGTCGGACAGCCTTCATCCGATCGATTTGCATCATCCATTGCTTCAGTGACAAGACGGTCAGGTTTTCGTGGTGCAATTGATGAACGGTAGAGTGGTCATGAAACCCCTTCTTCATGGCCTCCGTATCGTCATCGTTATATGCGCCGCCGATATAAGCCTCCTGAATCAATGCCTTGATGCTTTTGTCATCAGCTTCCTTGTCCTGAGCGAAACATCGAGCAGAAAAGAACAAGACTAGCAGCAGTACAATGTCTTTCTTTAGTGTTCCTCGGGTCATGGGTTCCTCCCTAACAAAAGGTTAGGCACGAGCGAGAGAAAAGAAAATGGGAAAAACTTATCAATCAAAGGAATGGGAAAGATTTCCTAGTTTGCCTAACGGTATGTTTTCTCGTATGTTATGAGAAATCGGTCGTCAAGGAAGAGATGGGCCGGGTAGAACAAAATGGACCACATTCTCATCCTGGGCCACATCATCATACTTTTGGTGGGGACTTGGGCCGCGGTCTATACCTACCAGATACGCCGTCGATTCGACCTGCCCTTCTTGAAGTCCCTCTTCTATTACATTGTCGTCTTCAACCTCTCGGTCTTTGTCTACTTGATCGCCAGATACGCGTGGGTCAATCTCGTCAGACACGACCCCGCCACCGCCGACCCCTCACTCGAAGCGATGTTGCGTTTGGTGATTCTGCTCCTCGAGATCGGGTTGGCCTACACGGTGGTGCGGGTCGTTGTTGAGCTGCAAGGAAGACGGCTCCAAGCCGTCAATCGCTTGTTGGTCCTGGTGATGACTCTGCTCATCATCAGCCATTTCATAGGGTGGAGGTTGGATTCTGCCAGATGGTCGATGATGACCAGCCTCGCGATCATCCACGCCTGCACGACCGTCATTCTCTGTTCGTTGGCCGTCTTGGCGGTCCGGAAACACGCCGAGATGACCCCCAGTCGTCGGAAAGCCGTCCTTGGATTTGCCTATCTGATGCTGTCCGGCTACGTACCCTTTGTCGCGTCGAGCTTATTGCCCGATCCCTATCGTACTTTTGTATCTGCCGCCACGCAGCTCTGGCTCAATCTCGTACCTGTCGTTTGGCTCCAACGCCTCTTTCTGCCTAGCTACGCGCGATTGTCCTCGAACGACGAGGGAGCCGTCTTGGAGAACATGGTTCGTGAGTACAACATCTCCAAGCGCGAGCGAGAAATCATGGAGCTCATCCTCGAGGGCAAGAGCAACAAAGAAATCGAGGGGCAGCTATTCATCTCCTTCAATACCGTCAAGAACCACATCTACAATTTATACCAGAAGCTGGGCGTCAACAGCCGCTCTCAGCTGATGCACTTGGTCATGAAGAAAAGCAACCACACCGCACCCAACCACTGACGTTCACCTCGCCGTAGTCGCAGGAGCGACGTAGGTTTACTCCTCGCGAAGGATAGTCGCGGGATCCAACGCTGCTGCACGGCTGGCGGGAACCCAGCTTGCTGCCAACGTTGCCAGGAACAAAACCGCAAAGACAATCGCGATGGTCACGGGCTCGACGGGAGGGGCGGACACGAACAAACCATCGAGAACGCGGGAGACCATCAAGACACCCGGTGTTCCCAACGCCAGACCGATCACACCTAGAGTGGCTCCCTGTCGTGTCACCATTCGAAGGACGCGAGAGGGACTGGCACCCATGGCCATGCGCACTCCTATTTCCTGCGAGCGTTGCGTTACGCTGTAGGCCAGTACACCGTAGGTTCCCAAGGTGGCCAGAAGAAGTGCGAGTAGTCCGAACCCGGTCAGGATGATGTTGAAGAAGTTGACGCCCAAGAAGAACTGGTCGACGAACTCCTGCAAGGTCTGCATCCGACCAATGGACAGCCGCGGGTCGAGGGCGGTGAGCTCGTTGCGTAGCGAACCCGCCAAAGCGTTCGGGTCCGTCTGACATCGAACGAGCAAAAAGGGCCTCGGAGCGGGCTGCTGTGCAAAGGGAACGTAGATGGAGTCCAGCGAGCTTCCACCTCTATTGAAGAGCGACTGCTGGAGATCACCAACCACACCAACGATCTCACGTGAGGTCCCTTGGAGCGTGATCCTCTTGCCCACCGGGCTCTCCTTCGGCCAGTGTCTCTCGGCGACGGACCGGCTCACCACGGCCACAGGGGAGGATTCACTTCGGTCACCACGCTCGAAGTAGCGCCCCTTGAGAACAGTAAATCCCAATGATTCACGGTACTCAGGTGTTGTCACTATGAGGACAGCCCTCGGACCTGCCTCGTCGGGCGGGGGGGGGTTCTCGTCGATAGAGTAAGAAAATGTTGCCACGAAAGCGTTTTGAGGTAGAGCATTCGTTGCCGTGGCCCGCAACACTCCGGGGAGACTGTTTGATGTTTCAAGAAGTCGCTCCGTGAGCGCGACGGGATCGGCGTCATCACTGCTGGGAAGCGTGATGGGTACGGTCAGTATATTCTCGGTATCGAATCCGGGGTCGGTGTGCCGTATAGCTAGAAAGCTCTTGACCAAAATACTTCCACCGCCGAGGAGCACGATAGAAAGGGCAATCTCGGCCACCACGAGTGCCCGCGTAAGAAGTCGGCGTCTCGATCCGGCACTTCCACGTCCAGACTCTTTGACCACGTCCGCGAGATTGACCTTGGTGCTCATCCAGGCCGGTGACAAGCCAAAGAGCAGTCCTGCAAGTGCGGTTAGACCAAAGGTCATTGCCAGCACTCGGACATCCAAGACGGGTACCCAATAACTCGGGAGGGTGCCGGCAAAGCTGTTGGAGACGACGCGCAGTCCCACCATACCGAGCGATAAGCCCAGCACGCCCCCCATGACTGCAAGAAGAATGCTCTCGGTCAACAGCTGTCGCACGATGCGCGGCCGTCCAGCTCCCAGAGCGCTTCGCAGTGCAATCTCCCGGCGACGTCCCTGCATTCGTACCAAAAGCAGGTTGGCAATATTGACGCAAGCGATGAGGAGCACAAAGACGAGCGCTCCCTGTAGGAGACCGAAAAGAGTTCGCGTGCGGTCGTTCGGGAAGTCGTAGCGCAGGTTGAGAACCTCCACGACGAGGCCTCGATTCGCGTCAGGATACTCATGGGCGAGCTGTCCCTGAATCACGGTCATATCGGCCTTGGCTTGGTCCATGGTCACTCCGGGCTTCAATCGACCTGCGACGACGGTGTTTCGCTCATCACGCGCCAGGCTCCCCAGCTCCAAGTGTAACGGCAACCATAGAGCGACCTGAGGGTTGAGGAACTCGAAATTCTGGGGAAGGACTCCGATGACGGTGTACGACTCGTGATTCAGAACCAAAGTATCGCCGATAGGGTTGTCTCCATCATCGTAGTGTTCCTGCCAAAACGCATGGCCGAGAAGGACGACACGGTGACCCCCTTCATTGCCTTCTTCTTCTAGAAACCCGCGGCCTAGAATCGGTTGAGCCCCCAACAAGTCGAAGAGGCAAGGAGAAACTCGAGCCGCGACGACGGGCTCGGGCCGGTCGCCCGCTCCCAAGCTCATGGGCGCCGGGCGGTATCCGGCCAGGTCGGTGAAGGAGCGGTTCCGTTCCCTCCAATCGAGCAGGTTAGCGGCCGATGCGACCAAGGCGGACCGGCTACCCTCCTCGTTTTCGCGCAAAAACACGATGCGATCGGGCTCAGGATAGGGAAGAGGTCGAAAGACAAGGGCGTTCACGAATCCAAAGACAATCGTGTTGCCAGCGATGGCCGCCGCCAGTGAGAAAACGGCTAGGCTCGTAACGAGAAAACCCTTTCTCAAATCACGAAGGGCGAATCGTAGGTCTTGCCAGAAGTCCGTCATGATCCATCCTTTCCAAGCTCCACTCGAAAGATAGACACCGTCCCGCGGATGGACAATGAAATTGTGACCGATGGGTCTAGGTTAGTGACGGACGGTGCCGAATCTGGGATATCGGGAAGGGTTAAGAGAAACGCTGGAAGAGCTCGTCAAGGTTCGCCCTATATTTGCGTGAGGACGTGAGCTCGGTACCGTCCTGGAGAACGACTTTGTAGGTTGATTTAGACAGCGGGTGAAATTCTTTGACTGCCTTGATGTTGACCAACGTCGAGCTTCTAATGCGAACGAATTTCTGCGGATCGAGCTCTTTGGCTGTTGCCTCCATTGTGCCGCGCAGCATTTGAGAGCGGGATCTGATGTGAAGTCGTATGTAGTTACCGGCGGTATCGATCCAGGAAACCTCATCAACGTTGGCGAAAAAGATGCGGCCAGATTCTTTGATCACAAACCGCTCCCGCCACGGTTTTTTCTCGAACCTGTGGAGTTGGTGCAATACGGCATCCAATTTCTCATGGAAATCGTCACGCTGGAGCTCACCCGACGCGCGGTTAAAAGCAACGCGGAAGCGTTCAGGGTCGATGGGTTTCAAGAGATAGTCGAGTGCGTGTACCTCGAAGGCCTCGAGCGCATAACGATCGTAGGCGGTAACGAAAACGACTGCCGGCATCTCGTCGATGCCAACTGTTCTAACAACCCCGAAACCGTCGAGCTCGGGCATCTGGATATCCAAGAAGACGAGATCGGGAGAAAACTCACGGATGGCATCCACCGCTTCTATGCCGTTCGAGCATTCACCAACAATGTCGACGCTCATTGCCTGTTGATCGAGTTGGTTGCGTATGCCTCTGCGAGCCAGCGGTTCGTCGTCGACGATGAGCACTCGAAGTGTTTCGCGGATCGTCATGCTCGAGCTTCGATCGAGGAGGACATGGTCTCGAAAGGTAGTGTGAGCAAGACGAAGAATCCGCCATCCGACGAGGTTCCGTGCTTGAAGGCGTGCTCTTCACCGTAGAGTTGAGCCAGCCTCGCCTGGCAGTTGGCAAGACCGATTCCGTTTCGAGGGCCGGACGGCGCAGATTGTTCCGCCATCCCGGGGCCGTCGTCCCGAATTTCCAGCTCGAGTTTTCCTTTGTTGCGGCGAGCACGGACATCGAGCCGACCACCTTTCGCTCTCGGGGCAATTCCGTGCCGGATTGCGTTTTCCACGAGAGGTTGGAGAATCAAATTGGGAACGCGAGCATCGAGCGTCGCCGGCTCGACATCTATTTTCACACGGAGTCGGTCGGCAAACCGAATGCGCTCTATTTCCAAGTAGCGCTCTAGAAACTCGAGCTCCTGCTTCAAGGCAACCTGCTGACGTCCGGAGCTGTCCAGTGTAAGGCGAAGGAACTCACTCAGGCGTACGAGCATTTGATTCGCTTTCTCCACATCCTCGTTCATCAACACCGAGATTGCGTTGAGCGTGTTGAAGAGGAAATGTGGTTGGAGCTGCATCTTCAAAGCAGCCAACTCCGCTTCGGCCAGTCGGGCCTGTAGCTCAGAAGTCTCCGATTTCTGCCGATGGTACATGTGATAGTAAGCAAATGCGTTGTAAACCGCTATGACGATGAAGTAAACGGCGGCGTTCATGAGACATTGCAGCGCAAAGGTCCCCCCTTGGGGACTTGCGCCGCGCGTGATGCCCAACGCGGAGCTAATGAGGAATCTCAAACCGAGGTAGAGGTAGAGCTGCAGCGGCGCGATCACCGCGGCAAATCCGGCATGGGCGACGAGCGAGCGCCACCGTTGCCCCTGATCCCAGTGGAAATATCTTGCGAAACGTAAGATACCCGGTGAGACGATCGCCCAAGCCAGCCAATAGATCAGCATGAAGAGGAAAGCTTCCTCCGGATCCGCGATTTGTCCCTTCTCATAGGTACTCTGAGAACCGACCGCCGCAAAGAATGCAGCGATCAACAGCCACACGCCAAAGACTGCCGTCCAGCGAACGTAGAAATTCCGGAGAATCGGTTCTCGCCCCTCGTGGCGAGTCACTTCAGGTCCCAGGTCTTGCATCGAACCAAGATTAGCACACGTGCATGTTGGCGTCAGACGCGATGGTGCACGTTTACCTCGCCGTAGCCACTCTGGTGGCGAAGCAGGTTTACCTCGCCGTAGTCGTAGAAGCGACGAAGGCGGGTTGGGGGGCGTAGGATACGATTCATTGGTGGAATCTGCCCTGAAACAACACACCGCTGGCTGGCGTCTATGTCCTAGGGGAGCGAGGAAGGGAATGATATGAACGTCCGTTCAACGTTGACAATTCTTTTCTTTGTATTGGTTTGCGGCTTCGCCTTTCAGGCAGCACCTTTGGGTATCGAGAAAAGTCAGGAGAGCCAATCCCTTGACGGGAGGGTAAAGGACTTCCTCGACCGTCACGATTGGGGATGGGGAGACATGAACGTCCCTGCAGGGGACGGCAAGATACTCCACGATTTGATCGTCAAAAATAACTACAAGAAAGCTCTCGAGATTGGGACCTCCACAGGGCACTCTGGAATTTGGATTGCTTGGGCGCTCAGTAAGACAGGAGGCAAGCTGATAACGATTGAACTAGATGAGAGCCGATACAAAGAAGCTCTAGCCAATTTTGAGGCGGCCGGGCTTTCCGACACCATCGACGCCCGGCTTGGTAATGCCCACGAGCTCGTCCCACAACTCGCAGGTCCCTTCGATTTCGTGTTCAGCGATGCGGATAAGGGCTGGTACAAGAACTACCTGATTGCGGTACTGCCCAAGCTCGAAATAGGCGGTTGCTTTACGGCGCACAACGTTAGAGAAAGGCATGGCGGCCGCCGAGGGGGAACGGGTGAGTTTCTGGACTACATGTACAGTCTGCCGAACATGGAAACGACCGTCGACTCGAGCGGTGGCGGGATCTCCATCAGCTACAAGAGGTCGAACGAAGAGCGCTAATTCTTCTTCTGTCCCAATCTGGTAAGCATCGCCTCGGCGTTACTATTGTTCGGATCTTTTTCAAGTGACTTTTTGTAGAATTCGATCGCCAGTGCATTGTCGCCCTGAACCATGTACGCCTCGGCCAAACTGTCGTACACGTTACCCGATTCCGGGTAGGCAGCGACATTGAGCTTGAAGACCTCTATAGCTTCAGCGATTCTCTCCCGGTCGAGAAGCCGGTAGCCCAGCGTGTTGAGCTCTTCTTCAGCAAAGCTATATTTTTCGGGGTGGTGTGCCTTAAGGGTGGCATACAGCTCCAGAGCATCTTCGATGCCGCCAGCAACGATGGCTTCAGTGAGCGGCTGACAGATAGAAGGGGTCGATTGGTGAGTCTCCTTCAGATGCTGTCGATAGACGCACGCAACCCATTCTCGTTCGGAAACGACGCCCTTGCCCCACTTTTCCCAGCTCGCTAGTAGATCCGATGCGACAATGTCATCCATCGATTGGCCTTTCTCGATTTCGCTCCGGATCAACTGAGAGGTGGTTGTGCCAACGTCCAAATAGGCCTTTAGATCGTCCGTACGGTAGTCCGGTCCGTGGCCATTCACGAAGAGGGTGTCCGTTGGGTAATCTCTCATAATCTGTCTCGTATTCTCCAGGCATCGGTTCAGGTCTCCGCCTCGCACGATATCTGCACTGGGGAAGCAGCCCGCAAAGACCATGTCACCGACAAAAGCCACTTTGGAGTTGGTGAAATGGACGACGATATCACCCAAGGTGTGTCCACCCGGGTAGTGCTGGAGTCGGATTTCCTCCCCGTTGAAATAAAGAGACAAGCTGTCTCTGAAAACGACCTGCGGTGCACCAGGCCGGTCGATGCCAGGCAGTGCGAAATACTGGCCACGATAGGCTTGTCGTACCCTTTCGTGCGATACGATCATCGCCTCTTGGGCAAAAGCAGCATTCGCGCCGATATGGTCACTATGCTCGTGTGTGTTAATCAGGATGCGTACCTTCCCGTCGCCGAGCCTGCGGAGTGCATCAGCTAGGGGTTCCGACGTCTGTGGGTAACCGGTGTCCACCAGCAGGATCCCGTCTTCTCCAACCGAGGCGATTGTGTTGGTGTATGTGCCCGAGATGCATTGGAGTTTGTAGATCTTGTCCGTTAGCTGGACGACGTTGATTCTGGCTTCAGAAGGGTCGTATTCCGTCTGGGAAAAAGACGCGAGCGAAAGAACGCTCAGAAGTATTCCTGTGCCCAGCAAGCGTTTCATTTGTGGTTCCTTTCGGCGTAAAGATGAACGTCAAACCGTACGGAGGTTGCAATTCCGGCGCCGGGCTGACGGCTCGGCTACTGCCGAGCCTAAGGAGCTTGGTTCATTTTCTTGGGCGATTTGGCCCAAGATGGCATGTGCGGGACGGCCATCGACCGTGCCACGGTGGAGTAGCGATAATTTTCTTTACAGATTCGCCCTTAGCAACATACGGGCTGAATGCAAGCTCGTTCCTGTCCGCGAGGTCATTCTTGCTCCCAGTTTCCGTTCAGGAACTCCAATGCCGTTCGTGTGAAAGGTTCCGTGTGCACCCCGCGAATCGGCACGTGATCGCCGTTGGGGACAACCCAAAGGTAGGCCTCGGGGATGGCCGTGTAGATGTCCCATGCCATCGAGGCGGGAAAGCAATAGTCTCGGTCGCCGTTGACGACGAGCGTTCGGGCTTTGATGGTGGCAAGAAAAGGTGGGGTGAACGTCATGTCGTTATAGCTTTCTGCCAGTGAAGCCACCCATTCGTAGAGGGCTCTGATCTGCTCGTCCCCGTGCCGATGTTGTTTTCGGAGGAGGTCCCACGACGCTTCGGGAATGTCGTTCGCATCTGTCTGGCTGAGGATGGTTCGACATTCGGCGGGTATGTAGGTACCGACTCCAACGACTATCATGGCTTGGACACGCTCGGGCTGCTGGGTTGCCATGTGAAGCAGCGTCATGGCGCCCGCGCTACCGCCAATGGCCTTGAAGCGTTCGATTTTCAGGTGGTCCAACAACGCGAAAACATCGCTCGCGAACTGGCGCATGGTCCACTTGTTGTCAGGATTGGTGGAGCCCCCGTGGCCACGGAGGTCCGGAATGATCAAGCGGTAGTGCGCTGAAAACTCCTCGACGAAGGGGTCATACATGCGAGTGGTCTGCGTGCCCGAATGCAGGAGCACCAGCGGCTCGCCTTCACCCGAAGTCTCGTAGTGCATCTCCATTCCGTTGACGGTAACCATGTGGCTTTCGGAAGTCGCCTGAGATGCGGTAGCCACGAGGAGCATGGGCAAGGCGAAAAGAATCGAATAGCGATTAGGGTTGCTCATTGTCATTCTCCTACATCTCGCCAACGCCGTTGGCGATGGGTTCAGGCCAACGGCTGCGGCGACTTAAACTCAATCGGCTTCCCCAGCGGAGTCGCTTCGGCGAGGTAAACCCGCCTTCGTCGTTGGTGCGACTACGGCAAAGTAAACCCCAAATTCTCGTTAGCTGCCAGCGGATTCAAGGGCGGATTCCAGAACGTCCAATCCTTCTTCGAGCTCGTCGTCGCTGATGACGAGGGGCATCAGGGTTCGGATGACATTGCCATAGGTGCCGGCGGTGATCGTTATCAAACCACGTTGGAGGGCAAGCGCGCTGACTTTATTGGCTGCCTCCTTGGCCGGTTTCTTGGTCTTTCTATCTTCCACCAACTCGATCCCCACCATGGCGCCAAGGCCTCTGACGTCGCCGACTAGAGGGAATCGATCCTTCCATTTCGTTGCTCGCGCCATGACGCGTCTCCCGATGTCCTCGGCCCGTCCGAGCAGGTTCTCGCTCTCCAGGGCTTCCAGGGCAGCTAGAGCAGATTGGCAGGCAATGGGATTGCCACCAAAAGTCCCGCCGAGGCCACCAACGTCGGGAGCGTCCATGATGTCGGCCCGGCCGATGACGGCAGCAAGCGGCAAGCCGCTGGCCAACGATTTGGAGCTCAAAATGATGTCGGGGCGAAGACCGTAATGCTCCGAGGCGAAGAACCGGCCCGTCCTTCCCATGCCGCTTTGTACTTCGTCGGCGATGATGAGAATGCCGTGTCGACGGCAGACTTTCTGAAGTTCTCGAAAGTAGTTTTCGGGCGGCACGACGAAGCCGCCCTCGCCGAGTACCGGTTCTGCGATCACCGCGGCCACGGCGGCGGGCTCGACGTAGCGGCTGAAGGCATCGTCCAAACGCGTTGCGCAGAAGGTCTCACAGGAAGGGTGAGTGAGGTTGTAGGCACAACGATAGCAGTAGGCATAGGGAACGCGGTAAACCTCGGGCGCGAAAGGACCGAATCCAGCTTTGTAAGGAGCGATTTTGCTCGTCAGGGAAAGGCCCAAGAGCGTTCGCCCATGAAAAGCGTCTTCGAAGCAGATGACCGCCGGCCTACCGGTGAAGGATCTCGCTATCTTGACAGCGTTCTCAACACTTTCCGCGCCACTATTAACGAAGAAGGTCTTTTTCCTGCCATCGATGGGAGCGAGCTCATTCAACTTTTCAGCTAGACGGATGTAGACTTCGTAGGGCGTGACATGGAAGCAGGCGTGTGTGAAGAGCGGAGCTTGTTCTTGGATCTGAGCAACGACTCTTTGATGGGTGTGTCCCACATTGAGAACTCCGATACCTCCCGCAAAGTCCATGAATCGGTTTCCATCCACGTCTTCGACGATGACGCCTGAAGCGCGTTCAATGTAGACCGGTGTGACATGGAACGGGCCGCGCGGTACTGCTTGTTCTCGCCTGGCGTGGAGCTCCACGGATCGTGGACCGGGAATCTCAGTCCTCAGCGCAATAGCACCCATGACATCCTCCTTCGGTTAACAGGTACTGTAAAGGACACGAAGCATCAAGGCTAGAAGAAGCATCGAGTCCGAGTTTTCCACAGTTTCCGAACGCTTGGGGTCTGACCAGGTCTGACCCCATTCCGAACGCTTGGGGCCTGACCTCATTGCTTGAGACTTTTGGCATAGTCGCCGAGTATCAATCTCGCCTGCTCTTCGCGCCCCATTTCGGACAGGCGCCTGCGACCGGCCATGAAGAACAATACACCCAGCGCCGTCCATCCGATAACGACGGCCCACTCGTAAGGCCAAGACAGGGACGAAGGGCTGCCGGGCAAGTAGAGAGAAATAAGAACAACGGTAGCGAGAAGAGCGAGAGGCCCCATGACTCCCGCAGCCGGCACACGGTACGGTCTTGGTAACTCGGGGTGCTTCTTGCGGATTCTCAGAAAGGACACGGTGACAAGGAGATAACCAAGAACCGCCGCGAAGCCACCGGCATCGACGAACCAAACGAGAGCTGGGCGCCCGAACAACGGTGCCGATGCCGAGATAACGGTTATCATCGTCAATGCGGCTACCGGGGAGCCATACCGGGGATGGAGATACGAAAAGAACTTTGGGAGCAATCCGCCGCGCGACATAGCGAAAATCAGTCTCGAGGCGCCGATGAAGAAAGCGTTCCAGCTCGTCAAGATTCCCAGGAGGCCGCCAAAAACGAGAATCCGTCCGCCCCAGGGGTTGCCGTAGACCGCCGACATGGCGTCCGCTGTAGCAAGCTCGACGTGCCGCAGAGCCGCCGCATCGAGCGTCAGTCCGACTGTCCACTGGACGAGCACGTACCAGGTCATCGCGATCCCTATCGAGATGAGGATGACCTTGCCCACCGCGCGAAAAGGGATGCGGATCTCCTCGGCCACTTGAGGGATGACATCGAACCCAAGGAACAGAAACGGAGTCATGATGACGACTCCAAAAAAACCCTCCCAGTTGGTGAACCACGGGGTGAGGTTGACCATGTCGCCACGGATGTTTCCTGGAATGAAAAAGGCGAGCCCGATGAGCAGCAGAAGTCCGGCGGCTGCGGCCTGCACGAACGACGCCATGCGGATTCCCAGGTAGTTGATGACACCAAGGATGCACGAACCAAGCACACCGACCAACAACCACGACAAATGGACGTCCCAACCGGCTATCGTGTAGAGGTGGCCGACTTCGAAGCCTTCGAACAGATAACCCAATACCGTCGGAAGCGCGACAGCCTCGAAGGCACAGACGGAAAGGTAAGCCAGAACCAGTGTCCAGCCGCAGACGAAGGAGGCCGTCGGACCGATCCCGACAAAAGTGAAGCTGATCTCGCCACCGGCCCTGGACAATGCCGACGTGAGCTCCGCGTAGGTCAGTCCTACGAGCAACATGACGACAGCACCGGCAACGAAGGCCAAAGCCGACCCGACGGTGCCGGCGCGCTCGATCATCTCGCGCGCCAGAACGACCCAACCCCAGCCCACCATGGCACCAAAGGACAGCGCAAGAACTTCCCGTCGCCCCAGTAGTCTACGAAGCTCGCCTTGTTCCAACGACATCAACGTCCACTTGCTGCCGAGAGTGCAGCTACCAGTTTAGTATCACTAAGTCGGGGTCCCCGGCCACTTCGTCCCGGTGAGCACAGCCAAAACAGGCGGGTGTCAAAGGTCCCCAAACGAAAAAAAAGCCTCGCCGTCTTTATGGACGACGAGGCCTTCTCAAAGTCTATTGGTGTTGACTAGATGGTGCGAACGTTAGCAGCCTGGGGGCCCTTAGGACCCTCGGTTACCTCGAACTCCACGGCATCACCCTCTTTGAGAGAGCGAAAACCGGAGCCGCTGATAGCCGAGTGATGCACGAACACGTCCGGGCCGTCTTCACGTTGAATGAAGCCGAAGCCCTTGCTGTCGTTAAACCACTTAACCGTACCTTGCGTCATGATGGTCTAGCTTCCTTTCTTTGAAATTACTCGACCGAGGCCGAGGTAAGGTGTAGACCCCATGCTGCTACAACAAAAAAAGGACCAGCGGGCTTCGTTTTCTTCCCGTGGTCCAATGCTGAATCAGGTAAAGAAAAACTACAACTTACATGATGACTCTACCTCGTGTGGGAGCGTATGTCAAGTGCTTGAATCCGTATTTGCGCGAGGGGCGAATGACGCAGATGTTGTCCCTTTCGAGGAATGTGTCTCGCTTCAACAGCTCGTAGCCGGCTTCTTGGATCCGCCTGAGAACGACACAGTCCGGCATGAAATCATGCCGTCCGGCGTTGCAAGACCGGTGACTCCCTTTGTTGCCCGGTGGCCACTTGTCGGGATCTCGCTCGAGGAGGACAACCGTCGCATCGGGCTTCAAGCTTGGAACGATGTTGCGAAGGAATTCAATGGGTTCGTCCAAATGGTGGAAAGGCCAAATCGTGTGTTCGGTCTCGGGATGATGCGAGGTCGGAATCGGTCAAGGAACTGAAGCTGCATGCCGTTTCATCGATGTAAATGACCCACAAATCTAGGTCGGTGGGCTCACCTCCGGCCGCTCGAAGACCTGGAACGGGCCTTGCTCTAGCAGCTTTCAAGCGGTATAGGGAATATGAGGGCGCCATGAACAGCATCATCCAAGATATCCGATACGGATGGAAGCTGCTTCGTCGAGATCGCGGCCTCACGTTCGTAGCCATCCTCTCTTTGGCTTTGGGCCTCGGTGCGAATACCGCGATCTTCAGTGTCGCGAATGCCTTTTTGCTCCGACCTCTTGCTGTAGAGGAGCCCGAGCGACTGGTATCTCTCTTCGGCTCCGCCGAAGGCGTTCGTTACGCCATGACCTCCTACCCGGACTTTGTCGACTGGAGGGATCAAAACGATGTGTTCTCAGGGTTGGCGGCCTATGCCTGGTTGCCCATAGCGCTAAAGGTATCCGGAGGCGGCCCGGCCGAGGTAATCGCGGGAGAATTGGTAACCGGTAACTACTTTTCTGTCCTGGGTGTGGAACCTGTCCTGGGGCGGGCGTTTCTTCCCGAGGAAGACTCGACTCCCGGTACGCATCCTGTGGCGGTAATCAGTCACGGGCTTTGGAAGCGTCGGTTTGGATCGGACCGCAATGTGGTAGGCAAGAACGTCCGTATCAACGGTCTCAAATTCACGGTCATTGGTGTGGCGCCAGAAGGCTTTATCGACATTACGGTAGGGATCGCACCCGACGTCTGGGTTCCGCTCATGATGGAGTCGCAGATATTTCCGTATCCAACGTCGCTACTCGACCAGCGCGATTCGAGGTGGCTCCAGGTCGTGGGTCGGCTGAAGCAGGCGGTTAGCCGAGAAAAAGCGACGTCCGCTATGGACATACTGGCATCCAACCTCGAGCAGGAATATCCACAATCGAACAAGGGATTCGGAACGGCGCTGGTGGAGGCCAACCGAAATCGTATTCCCCTGATTCTGACCCAGGGAGTGGGGATCACCGGATTCATGGGAGTGCTGTTGGTGCTGGTCGGACTGGTCTTGCTCATAGCGTGCTCCAATGTGGCGAGTCTTCTCCTCGCCCGGACGTCTCGTCGATGGAGGGAAATGGCCCTTCGGCAATCGTTGGGGGCAGGCCGAGGCCGCATCATTCGGCAGCTCCTCACGGAAAGCTTGATGCTGTCCGCCGCCGGAGGGCTGGCGGGATTACTCGTTGCCGTATGGGGCATCGACCTGCTCCAAGCGTTCGAGCCTCCCGTTTCCTTTCCCATGGCGTTCGATCTCAGTCTGGATTGGCGGGTCTTGGGCTACACGGCGTTTCTGTCCGTGCTGACGGGAGTGGTCTTTGGTTTGGCTCCGGCATTACAGACCACCAAAAAAGATCAATCAGCCGCACTCAACGACCCAGGCCAGTGGCTGGGACTCAGAAAGGGTCGATCGAGACCGCGGAGCTTTATCGTTACCGCTCAAGTTGCCTTTGCGGTGGTCTCCCTGGTGAGTGCGGGTCTTTTTCTTCGGAGCGCACAGAATGCACGAACGATCGATCCCGGTTTCGATCCGGACCACGTCTTGTGCGCCTCATTGAACCTCGGTCTCGGGCAGTATGATGAGCCTAGCGGCCGTCGCTTTTATCGTGAGGTCATCGATCAGATCGAGTCCCTTCCGTCGGTACAAAGCGCCACTCTCGCTCAAACCGTCCCGCTGGGACTCGTCAACCGGTCCATGGCGGAGGTCACCGTCGATGGCTACGAACCGGCTCAGGGCGAGAGAATGTTCTTCTACTACAACTCTGTGGGGCCACGTTATTTCGAGACATTGGGTATCCCCATTGTCAAAGGGCGCGGGATCAGCGCCGGGGATCGTGAGGATGCCGCGCTGGTGGCCGTCATCAACGAGGCCATGGCCCGCCGCTTCTGGCCCGGGGAAGATCCCCTCGGCAGGACCTTTGACGCGGGGGGCATAGACTTAGAAGTCATCGGGATTGCAAAGAACGGGAAATACCTCACCCTCGGCGAACGACCCCGACCCTATTTCTACGTGCCCTTGATGCAGAACTATGTCGAAATGGTGAGTCTCCATGTGAGCACCTTCGGTGATCCCGGGGTCATTGCCACTTCCGTGATACGCGAGATCGAGGGTCTCGATACTGATTTGCCGCTGTGGGATGTGAAAACGATGAAGGGTCATTTGGACATTGCACTCTTTGTGCCGAGAACCGCTGGGGTGACCATCGGCATATTTGGGTTGCTGGCCCTAGCGCTGGCGGTGGCGGGTGTTTTCGGCGTGCTCGCTTATTCCGTCAGCCAGGGGACGCGAGAGTTTGCTGTCCGAATGGCGATGGGTGCGAGAGAATCCGAGATCCTGAAGCTGGTGATGGGGAAGGGACTCAAAACAACGCTTTTGGGAATCATAGCGGGGCTTTTGTTGGCATCGGCCATGGGCGGTATTCTGTCCAAATATCTGTATGGTGTGAATCCTGTCGACTCGCTGACCTTCATGAGTGTGCCGTTGGTGTTGATGTTGGCCGCGCTCGCCGCCTGCTACTTTCCGGCTCGCAGGGCTGCACGCATCGATCCCAATTCAGCTTTGAGACACGAGTGATCTCTCCTGACTGGTAAGAGAATTGACACAGATCCAGACGTGAGTTGGGCGCGTAGGGATCCTGTCACAGAAAACTAGCCCACTTTCCACATCCAATCTGGGTAAGAAGAGCCAACCTAGACACCCTCAATCGGCACAGAGATTGCTCGCGGAAGAGGAAGTGGAATGGTGTCACGTCATCGCGAAGGAGGCGGCATGAGAACGGGAAGACTTTTCTTTTTGTTGGCAGGGCTCGTGGCCTTGGTCCTCGTCACGACTTCACTCCCAGTCAGTAAGGGCGCCGAGGAGGACCGGGCGGTTGTCGAGAGGGCCATTCGGGATTCGATCGGCTGGGCCCAGACGAAAGACCGACCACTGTTGGAAAGCGTTTTGTCCCAGACCGAGGATTTCTTCATCTTTCATCCGGATTCGAAAAGCACCGTCGTCGGCTATGAGAGTTTCGAAAAGAGGTTCGAGGGTTGGATGGACCCAAGGTTCAAAGCCACGCATTTCGATGTTCGCGATCTACGCATCAACTTTTCCAAATCAGGTGACGTCGCGTGGTTTTCGTCGATCCTCGATGATTGCGCGGAGTGGGACGGGAAACCCATGTGTTGGAACGATGCCCGGTGGACCGGGGTGCTGGAAAAGCGAGGCGGCCTGTGGGTCATTATTCAGATGCACTTTTCGTTGGCATCTGACAAGGTTCTGGCCGAAGCGAGCCCCAATGAAACGCTACAACCCGCGAGTTTGAGTACCGCCTCTTCGCAGAAACCATCGTTCGAAATAGAGGGGTGGGAGAAGCGACTCAACAAACGCCAGCCGCCGATCCAGATCATGGACGCCATCGGCGCAATCCCAGGAAAAGTGATCGGCGAGATTGGAGCCGGGACAGGGCGCGTGACCATGTGGCTGGCCGAACGCGTCGGCAAGTCCGGGAAAATCTACGCTAACGACATTGATGAAGAGCACCTGGAACAGCTTCGAGAGCGGACACAAGGAGCCGGGTTCCAAAACATCGAAATCATCGTTGGAGAGGTCGAGGATCCCAAACTACCTGTCGGCGCACTGGACATTGCCTTCATGATCAACGTGTACCATCACTTGGACCAACCTGTACCCCTGCTCCGGAATATCGTTCCAAGCCTAAAGCCCGATGGGGTCTTGGCCATCGTGGAATGCGATCCCGACAAGGTGGATTGGGGAAAAGAAGAGGGGTGTCACCAGAAAAAGGTCATGGTCAAGGAGCTGAAAGAAGCGGGTTTCGAGATTGTTCGGGTCGATACATCCTTGAATGAGGACAACATCTACATCGCCCGACACGGCGGAGAAGGCGAGAAGGTCACCGCAGGTGGAAATCGTTGATCTCTAGGTGATGGAGAGAAGAGCGTGTCGCGCTACGTCCTCTCGGCGGTACTCGTGTCTTGGCTGGTTTTGTTGGTGGCGACCAACAACGGACGCTTCGCTGACGGCGTTAAGGTTGTCAATGACGGCTATGGGAACTACGTTCTCGTCCCCGCCGGAGAGTTTCCCATGGGGGACAATTTCAATGAAGGTGCTCCGATCGAGCTCCCCGTTCATATCGTCTATCTCGATTCCTTTTACATCGGCCAATATCCCGTGACGAATGGGGAGTACAAGAAGTTCATGGATGACGACGGGTAGTTGATGAGGCGCTCCACTCTTTGCCCTTGGATTCTAGCCTGCCTGGTTGTTGCAGGCTGCGCGAAGCGGGATGAATTTCCTGTTTTCAAGGGTCCGTACCTAGGTCAGAACCGTCCCGGGATGACGCCGCAGGTCTTTGCTCCAGAGATGTTTTCCAAATCCAAGCCCGAGTGGGCATTCGATGCAACATTTCCTCCGCGGGGTGATGAGTTCTACTTCACTCATTTCAATCAAAGCAGAGGTTTTGACACGATCATGCGCATGAGAATGGTGAATGATATGTGGACGAGGCCGGAGTCGGTTTCCTTCAATAGTAGGAATGGATGCCAGAATCCTCGACCGACACCGGACGAGTCAATCGGCCCGATAGTCCGGAACCAAACAGCGTAGATATCGGATGGTCTCTCTCAAAGACTCGGCGGTGACCGTTGTCGACACGACGAGCAGGCGGAGCGCCGTCTTACCGTCGATCTGGGTCATCGAAATGGAGCGCTCGGCTTCAACCATGGTGCGTCGGTAGAGATAGTCCTGTAACCTGTCGAGCTCGTCTTCGGGCAATCCGGGCGGCACAATGCGCAGACAGAGAATCCCCAGATCGGGCACGTTCATGAGCTCGATGTCCTTCACATCGGCGAGTTCGTCGGCTAGTCCTCGGATGGCCTCGATAGGTGAACGTAGCCGCCGGCGGATACCTTCGAGCCCCAAATGTCGCATCTGCGCCACCAGGGGTAGTGCGGCAAAAGGCCGAGTCGACGGTGCAGATTTGAGTCCGGGATTGGGAACCGTTTCTCCCTCGCGGTTGAAATAGCCACTGTAGAGGGCCATCCGCCCGAAGTCCTCCCCACGGCGACAAAAGAGGATCGAGCTCGGGATCGGCACCCCAAACTGCTTGTGGGGATCCCAGCAAACCGAGTCCGCGCGCTCGGCGCCGGAAAAACGGTCTTCGAGCTCCGGCAGTAGGCGGTACGGGAAACCGTAGGCGCCGTCGATGTGGACCCAGGCGTCGCGGTCTTCGCTGAGATCGATGACAGGTTGGATGGGGTCGAGAGACCCCGTCGAAGAGATCCCGGCCGTCAAAACGATCGCGACCAAATCTTCGCGTGTGGGTAGCATCTCTCGGAGCTCGCTTACGTCCATGCGGCGATTGCGATCCACGGGAACCTTGATCAGGCTTTTCTCGCCCAGGCCGATCATGCGAAGCGTCTGTCGAATGGAGAAGTGAGCTTCTTCAGATGCCACGACCTTCAACCTGCTGGGGTCAGGGAAACCTGCGATGCCTTCTTCAGACAGCGAGAAGCCATGGTGCTCGGCTTTGCGGTGAAGAGCCATGTAAAGCGCCTGATGGTTAGCGTAGGTTCCGGAGTACATGAAGGTGGCCTCGGCTCCCGGATCGAGTCCGAACAGGCGGCAGAGCATCTGACAACAGAGCTCTTCCAACATGACGCCTCCAGGAGAGACCTGCCAATTCGTGACGCCTTGATTGTGCTCGAGAGCGAGCTGGGCGCCGAATGCCGCTCCCTCGTCGGGCACGAAGTTGTAGAGAGAGTGGAATCCCGGATCCTCGTAGTGGACCAAGTGAGGGACGAGGTGCTGTTGGAAGAGGCGGTCCAGGTCATCCAGCGATAGGCCTCGCTCCTGGAGCTCGAGCAAGGGTTTCAATTCGCTGGCGATCTGTTCAGGTGTGGCGCCGGAGTGGATAGGTCTGCTCATGGTTCACTCTTTGGGAAGCTTCATCTTCTTTTTGTCGCTTTCGGAATGAATGACCCGGGTTCGCATGGTTTGGACTCGGATTCTAGGGACGTTTCGGAGAGACTTCAAGTCTACTTCCTTTGCTTTCGAAAGCTCGCCCGTGCTAGTTTCCCTAGTCATTGATGACCCACTCGGGCTCCCCATCATTCACGTTTCGGATGATACCGAGGAGGTGACGTCGTGAGCAAAGATTCGGGACTTCTAACAACCTTTCCTACGATAGTTGCACTAACAGTGCTGGTGTCGTGCGCTTCCGAGAAAAGCCCTCGTGAGAACGTCCAACCCGCCGAGCCCGCCCCGGCAATCAACATTTTGACGGATCAGGAGCGGGCCGAGGGCTGGAAACTGCTCTTCGATGGTGCGACGTTTGCCGGCTGGCGTGGTCTCGGGAGAAACGGCATGCCGGAAGGACACTGGACGATTGAGAATGGGAGCATCCGCAAGGTGGCGAGTGGTGACGTTCTTACCGCTGCGGACGGACAACCACTCGAAGGCGGCGACATCATGACGATCGGAACCTATGAGGACTTCGAGCTGGCCTTTGAATGGAAGGTGTCTCCGGGAGCCAATAGCGGCATCAAGTACAACGTGTCGGAAGAGATGTCCACCGCCTCCCCTCCCCGGTATGCCGCTATCGGCTACGAGTATCAGGTGCTCGACGACGAGAAACATCCCGACGCTCAGAATGGACCCAACCGTACGGCCGCGGCCCTCTATGACCTCATGGGTCCTTCCGACCACAAATCATTGCGTGCCGTGGGCGAGTACAACCAAGCCCGTATCGTCTTTCGGGGAAGCCATGGGGAACATTGGTTGAACGGCGAAAAGGTCGTCGAGTTCGATCGGGATAGTGATGACTTCAAAACAAAATTCGAGGCCAGCAAGTACCAGCCTATTCCTGGTTTTACGGACAAGAGAAAGGGACACCTCGTCTTGCAGGATCACGGTGACGATGTTTGGTTCCGAAACATCAAACTCCGTGAGTTGTCAGTGGAAGGGAGCGAGCAATGACCAAGCCCATCGATCGTCGAACGTTCCTCAAACGAACGACTGCCACCGGATTGGGATTAGGCGTGATCGGCCGAATGCCGGAATGGAGTGCTGGGGCGCCCAGCGACAAGGTCGTCGTGGCGGTCATGGGAGTCAATGGCCGGGGCCGTGTACTTGCTCAGACTTTTGCCAAGTCCGCCAATACCGAGGTCGCCTATATATGTGACGTCGACCGGCGAGCCACGGAGAAAGCCATTGCTGCCGTGAGCGAGCCGCAAGCCATTCAGGGTGGGACCGGCACCGTGCCGGCCCTACAGGAAAAGCCACCCCAAGGTGTCACTGATGTCCGGCGTGTGTTGGAAGACAAGACGGTCGACGCTTTGGTCATCGCCGCGCCGGATCACTGGCACGCCTACGCTGCGGTCCTAGCCCTTCAAGCGGGCAAGCACGTCTATGTGGAGAAGCCGGGAAGCCACAATCCGCACGAAGCCGTGTGGCTCGCCAAGTCTCAACAAAAATACAGACACATCGTTCAAATGGGCAACCAACAACGCTCAGCACCTCGCTCCATTCAGATCATCAAGGAGATCCACGGCGGGATCATCGGTCGGCCTTACTACGCCCGTGCCTGGTATGCCAACACGAGAAAATCCATCGGTCGTGGCAAACCCGCCGAAGTGCCCGATTGGCTCGATTACGAACTGTGGCAGGGCCCGGCGCCCCGCACGCCTTATCGCGACAACGTCGTGCACTACAACTGGCACTGGTTCTGGCGTTGGGGCACCGGCGAGATCAACAACAATGCCTCGCACGAGATCGACATTAGCCGCTGGGCACTGCAGGTCGGTCTACCGTTTCGAGTGACTTCAGCAGGCGGCCGCTATCATTTCGAGGATGACTGGGAGGCCTTCGATACTCAAGTGGCTTCTTACGACTTCGAGGGTGACAAAACCATCACGTGGGAGGGACGGAGCTGCAACGGCCGCTTTATCGAAGGTCGTTCTCGCGGCACGTCGATCCACGGGGAGAAAGGGACCGTGGTGATGGATCGTAGCGGCTACGTGGTCTTCGATAACGACAACAATGAGATCAAACGAGACATCTACGCTAAGCCGGAATCGGCGCTCGATACTTCCGGTGAGGGGAGGCTTACGGACCTCCACGCCGCCAACTTTCTGGAGAGCATTCGCGGCAAGGAGAAACCCCGCTCCTCCATAGAAGATGCCTACAAAGGTGTGCTGATGTGCCATCTGGGCAACATCGCGCAGCGCACGGGCCGGGCGCTCGGCTGCGACCCAAAGACGGGACGCATCTTGGACGACGCGGAAGCCATGAAGTATTGGAGCCGGGAGTACGAGCCGGGATGGGGAGGGATATTCAAGGATGCTTGACGATTCGGAGGGTTGCATGAGCTCAAAAATGGAATCTCGCCGCGGCTTTCTTCGCGCGGTTGTTGCCGGAACGGCGGGTTTAGCATGGTCTCCGAAGGGGATCGCTGAGGAGCATGGAGAAGAGCGAAGCTCTTCGGTCCGTCTGGGCGTGGCAAGTTACTCACTGAGAGAGTTGTCGCGGACGGACGCCATCCGGGCCATTAAAGAGCTGCGGACACCTTACGTGAACGTCAAGTCGTTCCATCTCCCATACGAGTGCGCAGACGAAGAATTTGCTGCCGGTCTCCGTGAGTTCAAGGAAGCGGGCCTGCAGATCGTGGGCGGTGGCACGATCACACTTCAAAAAGAAGATGACGACGACATCCGTTTTTACTTCGAGTACGCGAAAGAGTGTGGCATGCCGCTGATGGTCATTGCGCCCACCCGAGCGACACTTCCTCGCATCGAGCGGTTCGTGAAGGAGTATGGGATCCAGGTGGCCGTTCACAACCACGGGCCTGAAGATCCGCACTTCCCCGGCCCACAAGATGTGTTGCCTGTCATCAAAGATATGGACCCGAGGGTTGGCGTCTGCCTCGACGTCGGGCATACGACCCGGACCGGTATCGACATCGTAGAGGCCATGGCTTTGTCGGGGGATCGAATGCTCGATATCCACATCAAGGACCTACGGGATCTCAAAGTAAAGGAGAGTCAATGCATCGTCGGCGAAGGAGCCATGCCCATCCGGAGGATGTTCGCGCAACTCGTGAAAATGAGCTATCCAGGTTACGTCAACTTGGAGTACGAAATCGACGCCGACAATCCTCTGCCGGGAATGAAACAGTCCTTTGCCTATATGCGGGGCGTGTTGGCGGGGCTCAACAAGGCGTCTCGAGACGTTCGAAGAGACACCGTTCTGGCCTAGGGGAGGAGATTGCACGATGACGAAGGGTTGCGTCCAGATGGTCTCGAGGTCATCACCGAAACGACCCGTCGCTTTGCCATCAATGTGGTGTCGCGTGGAGCTGCCGGTCTTTTCTTCGCCAGCCAAACGACCAACGAAGGCTATTTGACCCCCGACGAATACCGGGCGTTCGCCAGGAGCTACGATCTCGTGGTCCTGGAAGCCATTCGTGGCCGGTCTTGGTTCAACATCTTTCACCTCCACGGCGACAACATCATGTTTGACCAGGTCCTCGACTACCCCGTTCAGGCGTTTAACTACCACGACCGAGAGTTCGGCCCGCCACTAGCGGAGATGAAGAAGAGAACCGACAAGTGCCTGATCGGAGGCATTGACCGCAACAAGGCTCTCGTCCAAGGGACGCCGGCCGATGTCGACGCCCAAGTCAAAGATGCCTGGGAGCAGGTCGGGAGACGGGGGCTGATCCTGGGGCCTGGCTGCGTCGCCAATGTCCATTCGAAAGAGGAGAACGTCCGTCAGCTCCGAAGGAGCGTGGAACAGACGGCGAACCTGTAAACGGAAATGGATGTTCCCCGGCGGGCGTTTCATCTGAGACGTCGTTGACCGTTCCTTGGAAATCCTTCGGCAGGAAATTACTCGCCAGGCACAACTTGGTCTACACAATTGCCAGAAGACGCCAGGCGCGCGAAGGTATGGTGATGAATCGCGTCCAAAAGCTCGTGCTCGTTGCCGAAGTAGTGTTGTTGCTGATCATGTTCATCTTTCCGCCATACTTCGGGATCGATCGAGAGTCCGAAGGACAAGTTCACGCGGCGATGGGGTATTACCCTTTTTGGAGCCCGCCCACATCTTCCGATGTTTTCCGTGCACTCGCCGGGCAGTTCCCATCGCTACAAGGCCAGGAGGAACGGCTTGGATCATTCGAGTCCGGTCTCAACAAAGTGCAGCTTACAGCCAACGTAGCTATGTCGCTGCTGATGACTGGATTTTTGCTGTTCCTTTCTCGAACAAGGAAAAGGCCGTAGGCTGGACCATTCTTTCCCTCCTCCATATGGACGGTCTCTAGCCTCAGATCTCCGTTAGCGAGGATTTGCGTCAGCTTAAGTGGCATTATGACAATCGTTTACGGGCGGAACGTATGTGCAAAAATCTCGGTTAACGTCTCAGCTCGATTCCGAGTCCGAGCCCGGATTCGTAAAGCGAGAACCACAAATATCAAAACTGGCGCTGCTGCTTTGTATCGTGCGTTTTTTCAAACGAATGGTCTTTTGTCGGAGTGAATCGGGCGCGGGCGGGGGAACGGTAACGGGCAAGGAACCAGGTTCTCGCTCCTCATCGTTAGCATGTTCTTGTGAACGGCTCGTCCCGCCAAGAGGTTCGTTCCTGCTGTCTTTAGTTTTCGGGCGCTCGAACCGAGAAGTGCAAAGCGTAATTTCCGCTCCTCGATGAACCGATGGACCTCGTTAAGAAGAGCAGGAATTCGTTGCACTTCGTCGACCACGACCCAACTTCCCTTCCGCAGGCTCAGGAGCTCGGACGCAAACATTGATGGATCGGTCAAAAGACTCTGATACAGGCTTTCGTCGAGCAAGTCGAAACGGTGGGCCTTCGCGAGTTTCGTTTTCGCCCAGGTACTCTTACCCACACCTCTAGGGCCGAAGAGAAAGAAGGCTCCACGTGGGAGCGTTGCGATCCGAAGGTGAGAAAGGCTGTCCACCATGCCGTCATTTTACATGGTAAAATGACGGCATACTATACAATGTCCCCTCACTCCCACTCGATGGTTCCTGGTGGTTTGGAGGTGATGTCGAGACCGAGTCCGGACACACCCGGTATCGCGAGGACAGCGGCACGGAGATGATCTAGGACGGGCGGTGGAAATTCCACCGGCATAGCGGTCATGGCACGTTGCGATCTGATGGGTCTGACGACGACGAGCTCGCCCTCTTCGTCGCCCAGTGCGAGAGGGACAAGGACCGTTGGACATTGCCAGATGTCATCGTAGAGCCCGTGCTCCGAGAGTGCGCTCATGACGATGTGGTCTGCCTCGCGTAGCGTGTCGAGTCTTTCGCGAGTGATCGTCGCGGCGACGGGATGAGCCTTTGTCGGATGAGCAGGCCCCAAGTTCCAGATGCAGCGATTGATGCCGGGTACATCGGCGGTGATGGCGGAAGCCGCGTCGAGGAGCTTGGACCAAGGAACCTCCCCACTCAACAGCACAGGATGCTCATAAGCTCTGAGATCCGCTTTCACGCCGACCGACCGGATAGGGAGCAGGAAGCTTTTCAGACCGAACTGATCGGCAATGCGTTTGACGTCGGGTGCGGCCTTGTCGAAGCCCGTCTCGTCGGGAGTGCCGTCGTTGCAGAGCAAGCGCACGCCGAGACCGGGGCCGGGGAAGGGGTGGCGCCATACGACGTCGTGGGGAATGCCGAGCTTTTCCCCAAGCTCTCGCACTTCGACCTTGTAGAGATCGGCAAGCGGTTCGACGACCTTCCCTTGAGCAATCATCTCCTCGATGATCGGTACGCGATTGTGGTGTGTTTTGATGGTGTCGGCCCGTTTGGTACCACCGGTCTCGACGGTGTCGGGGTAGATCGTTCCCTGCCCCAGAAGATGGTTGGCGAGCCCGAGTTGTTCGGCCTGGTCTTGAAACACCTTGATGAAGGTGTCGCCGATGATGCGCCGCTTGCGCTCGGGGTCGATTTCTCCCTCGAGCGCTTCGAGGAATACGCCACCGGCATCGACGAATTCGAGGTGGGCATCGAGGCCGAGGCGGTGGAACAAGTCGACGACCTGTCGGCTCTCGTCCTTTCGCATGAGGCCATTGTCGATGTGCAGGAGGTGCAGGCGTTCCGAACCGATGGCTTTGCCGATGACGGCCGCGGTCACAGTCGAGTCCACGCCGCCTGAAGCGAGTAAAAACACAGACCCGTCACCGACCTGCCGGCGGATCCTCTCAATTTCTTCGTCAAGGAAGCCTTCCATACTCCACGTCTTGCGGCATCCGCAAATCCCCAGCACGAAGTTTGTAATTATCTGATTGCCGTGGACCGTGTCGTCCACTTCAGGATGGAATTGCAGGCCGTAACGTCGCAATTTATCAGAGCCGATGGCCGCGTAACGATGCTCCGTCGATGCCTCACCGGTCACCGTGCGGCCGAGCTCCTCGAAGTCAGGCCCTACGGCGACGACGGAGTCGTAGTGACTCATCCATACGGTCTCGACGGGACCAAGCCCCGCGAAGATCGGATTATTGCCGCTAACACGGAGCTCGGCTTTCCCCCATTCCCTGCCCCCGTGCTCGACTTCCCCACCATAGTGCTTGGCGATTTCCTGGTGTCCAAAACAAAAACCGGCAATAGGAATGTCGAGATCGTAGATCTCTTTGGTGTAGTCGGAGTCTTCTCCATGGGACGCAAGGGCGGGGCTTCCCGATATGATAATACCCTTGTAACGTCGGAAAACGTCGATGGGATCCTCGGGTTGTCGGATCTCGGCTCTTACTCCCAAACGACGCACTTTGGTGGCGATGAGATGAGCATATTGCCCCCCGAAGTCGATGACGGCAATCGTGTCGTGTTCCATGACCCAAGGTTTTATCACGCGGGGTCAGACGTGAAAAGCGGTATTCGAGGCCGAAGAAAAGGGAGCTCTCCTATTCCTCTCTAAGGGCAATGATAGGGTCGATACGTGACGCACGGCGTGCGGGAAGGAAGGCGGCCAGAACACCGATCGCCCCTAGGACCAGAGGCACTGCAACAAAGGTCAAGGTGTCATGAGCGCTTACCCCGTAAAGAACACTGGCGAGAATCTTCGCTAGAGCCCACGCGGATAAAAGACCGACCGCTAAACCTACCCCAATCAGTTTCCCGGCCTCGCCAAGCACCTGCCTCGACATGTCGCTCGCGGTAGCACCGATGGCCATTCGGATGCCGAATTCACGATGTCGGCGGCTTACGACGTAGCTCATGACACTGAAAATACCAGTGGCCGCCAGGAGTAAACCAAGAAGACCGAAACCGACGGCGATATCGGCATTCATCCGCTGGTCGCTCAAGGAACGACGGATCTGCTCGGAGAAAGGAACGAGATCGATGATGGCCATATCGGGGTATTGCTCTCGGAAGCCTTCGCGAAGCTGCGATGCAACCGGTGTCGACGAACGTACGACAAAGGTCAATCGGGGTCTGAACTCCTGGTGAAAGTTCAAATAAACCTGGGGCCGGATGGGATCGACGATCCGCTGGTATCGGCTGTCGGCTGCGACGCCTACGACCTCGTAAAACGCACTCTGCTCGACACCGACGCTTTGCTGCACTTGGATGCTTTGGCCAATGGGATCCCGGTCCGGCCACAAATGAGTGGCCGCCGCTTGGTTGACGATGACGACACCGGTGCTATCGTGGCGGTCGCGACCGTCGAACTCGCGTCCTTGGAGGAGTGGGATCGACATGGTCTCGAAGAAGCCGGGACCGACGATGTTGTAATTGATGGGCTCTTTTTCTGGACGGTGGGGTAATGCCGCATCCACCGTTCGGATGAATCCGCTCAGGGGGATCATTTGAACCAGGCTGGCAGCCTCGACTCCGGAAATTTCCCTGGTGCGCTCGAGCAAATCTTGGTAGGCGGCCCTCGCCTCCGCTTCGTCGCTCGACCGGTCGGTGGGCATGTAGACGGTGGCGAGCGTTAGGTTGCGAGGCTCGAAGCCAACCTCTTGCTGGCCGACGAGAACGAGTGTTCTCACGAGCAATCCCGCACCCAGGAGCAGGATCACAGACAGAGCGACCTGCGCAACGACCAGGAGCTTTCGCATCTCGAGCCACTTTCTTCCTCTCGAGCCCGATGCATTCGATTTGAGGGCTTTGACCAGGTCGGCACGAAAGAGCTGAGTTACGGGCGCCAGGCCGAATAGGAGTCCGGTGACAACAGAGATTCCCACGGCAAAGGCAATGAGTTGGTGCTCGTTCACCACGAGACTCGTCGCTTGTCCCCAGGCACCCATTCCCACGGGAACGGTCTGTAGGAGATAGTGTTCGATGATGTTGATCGCCCAAAAGCCAATCAACAACCCCACTAGGCCACCGCTGACGGAGAGGATGAGACTTTCGAACAAGAGGCGAAGGGAAAGGCGAGCGCGGCCTGCGCCAAGAGCGGCAAGAACACCCATTTCTCGTCGTCGGGATTCCGAACGCGCCAACAACAGATTGGCTACGTTGGCACAAGCAAGTAGCAACAACAGAACGACGGCGGCCATCAAGATTTTGGCGGCAAAGACGAAAGGGTCCTCCGACGCGCCGGTTACAGGTTCCGAAAATGCTCGGACGTTCAACTGGCGCGCCTCTTCTTCCGGATAGGCGTCATCGAGGCTTTCGGCCAAGGGCGAGAGAGCCGCGCGGGCCTGTTCGACCGTGACGTCGGACGACAGTCGACCAAGGCTTTGGACCCGTCGGTCCTGTCGGTTGTCGAGGCCGCTCATCACCGTACCTGCAGTCGATAGCGGGATGTAAATCTCCGTGGCGAGGCCTTGGCCTTGAAACCCGGGGCGAGCCACACCAATCACCGTGTAAGGATGGCGGCCGTTGAGATAGACGATTTGTCCGATGACGTTGGGGTCGGCATCGAAATGCCTCGTCCAAAAAAGATGATTGAGAACGACGACACCTTCGGCTTCGGACCGATCGTCATCAGGCTGGATCAAACGTCCGCGAGCCGGCAAGGCACCGAAAAGTGGGAGGTAGTCTTCACTGACCGCATGACCCCAGGTATACAACGTTTTGTCGTTGCATTTCATGGAGGCGCCGAACAAACGGAACGCCGCGAGCTGCTCGAAGATCTGGGCCTCTCGTTTGATATCGAGCCAATCGGGGTAAGAGCTCGTGAGCGTAGGCGATCCGTCGAAACTCGTTTCCACGCGCACGACCTCGCGGGGCTTAGGGGCGTCGATGGTCGGCAGAGTATAGTAGCTAAGGTAGGAGAAGACCGCGACATTGGCGCCGATACCGACCGCCATCGTCAATATGACGATGAGGGAGAATCCCGGCCGCTTGGCGAGAGAACGCACCGCTAGTCGGAGATCGAAAATAGGATTCATGCTTTCTTCCTTGCTTTTTCTAATATTCTACCACTTGGCAGATGCTCAATCATTTGTGAAGGGGATAGAAGGGAGGAGAAAGCTTTGATATATACAACACCATGATGAACTTCAAACCAAATCAGACGGCGAGGAGCGTCCTCTTGCTGAGCCTGGTGTTGGGCATCTCCTTTTCCTGCACCCAAAACTCCAAAACCTCCGAAAAACCCCAGGAATACTTGAAGAAGGCTGCTGCTGTCGATCCCGAGATCTTGAAATCTCGACTGGAGTTGGAAACGGAGTACACGGAAGAGGCGGGCAAGATCTCCAGAGGAACGTTCAAGGTCTTCGAGAATCGCGAGGCCGGAGAGGGCCGAATGATCGCGCTCAAAGTCGTGGTCCTGCATGCTACAGGGGACAACCCCAAGCCTGATCCTGTTTTTTATTTTGCCGGTGGTCCTGGACAAGGAGCCGCGGACCTCGCCCGGACTTGGTTTGAAGCAAGTTATCGGGAGAAGAGGGACATCGTGGTCATCAACCAACGCGGCACCGGAGGAGACAACCTTCTACTGGTCTCGGTGGGAAGCGACGAGGACCTTCAGACCTATATGGATTCAGTTTTTCAAATCGAGGCTTATCGCACCGGCCTGGCAGAGCTCGAGAAGAACTTCGATCTAACCCTGTACTCGACGTCGACGGCAATGGACGATATCAACGAGGCACGCATCGCGTTGGGATATGACCAGATCAACATCATGGGCGGCTCCTACGGCACCCGCGCCTGTTTGGTCTACATGCGGCGGCATCCTGAAACGGTGCGCACTGCCGTTCTGAACGGTGTGGCTCCCATCGCCTTCCACAATCCGCTCTACCATGCCTACGGTGCGCAGCGGGCTCTGGATTTGATTCTGCAAGAGTGTGCTGATGATTCCGACTGCCACCACGCATTTCCCAAGGTAGAAGAAGAGTGCACTGTTGTACTGGAAAGGCTGAAACAAGCTCCTTCCGATGCGACGGTGACCCATCCCGTTACTGACGAAGATGTCACTGTCAAGATCTCCTGGCAGACGTTTACTGAGACCCTCCGTATGATGATGTACAGCGTCAAGGGCAGCCGATCTGTCCCGCTCTACATCCATAAAGCCTACGAGGGAGACCTCTCTCCCATCGCCAAGCAGGCTTTGCGGCGAAATCGCGCTCTCTTCAAAACTCTGGCGATGGGTATGCTCCTATGTGTTACCTGCTCCGAGGACATTCCCTATATTGATCCGGAGGAGATCCCGGCGGCCATTGGTGACAGCTTCTTAGGAGATTTCCGGGTCAGGGACCAGATGTCCATCTGCGAGTTCTGGCCAAAATCCAAACTCCCGAAAAACTATGGCGACGACGTCAGTGTCTCGGTTCCGACTCTGCTCCTGTCTGGAACCATCGATGCGGTCACTCCTCCGCGCTGGGGAGAAGAGGCGGCCAGCCATTTACCTAACAGCCTGCATGTCGTGGCTGCCGGTGCGCATGGAGTCATGAATCCCTGTATCGCCGATCTGATTGATGTTTTCCACGACACCGCGTCGGTCGGTGGCCTGGATACTTCCTGCGTGGAGGACATTACGCTGCCCCCATTCAACCTCGAATAGTGTCAATGAGATGCACTGGTGAATGTCACCTTTATCAGGAAGGAGGTCAACTCACTCCATGACCGCAGTCAAAAAAAACGAAGTTCCTGAGAACACGGTCATCGTCTGTGACGATCCGCAGTATTGTGCGGATTGCGATCAGTTGTTGAGTCCGCTGGGTATCGCGGACGGACCGGAAGAAAAGATCTTGGAATGTACTTGCCCTCAGTGCGGCAAGAGTTGTCTCTGCTCAGCGCAAAGGGCCTGAGGCCTGGAAATCCCACCGCAAGTCGTTACGAGAATAGCCGCTCCTTAACGGTCACCCTTGACCTGTCGCGAGGTCGGTGGGTGATGGCCGTGGGTGACCTCGTGAGGAGCCCTAGATTGCTCTTTCGAGGTTTCCACGTTCGAGCCGTCCCCTCGGACCTCGATCTTGCCATCCTTTACGAGCTTTTGAAGTGGTTTGTGTTCCAAGTCCTGATAGGCAACCTGCCCGGTCTTGCCGGGACCCAAGTGGAGTTTCTTCCCACGTGGTAGCGGGACGCGCAATGGTGCATTGGTCTTGTTTTGAATCGTCTTCACAACAGACCTCCTAGAAAAAAGGTGTTCCCTGTATTGTATCCCAGCTTGTCCTATCAGGTGTCTGCCCAAATGATCTACGGCGGTTCAGAGCGTCACAGCCCTTGGTGGTCAAGCGGTGCATTCTCACTAGAACACTAAAGCGGATGCTTCGTCGCTATCGGCGTGCTAGGATGCCTTCCGAACATGAAGAGTCTTGGAGGGGCAGTGACGGATCACCCGATTTTGGGAACCCTGACGCCGGTCATCGACGGCTCGCACCACGTCCGCTTGAATCGGGAGATGATCCATGAAGTCGCCGATTGGATGGCATATGAGGAGCTTCCTTGGCCGGACTTTCGCTCGGTGCTGGTCCCGGAAGGAGACGATCGGGACACCATGGATTTCATGTTTCTCACCGCCTCCATCAACTTCGCCTTTACGGACTTCACGAGCCACAGGACGTTCAAGACCGACTACCGCGGCACCGAGTGGTGGGACTCCGACGCCATGTTTGCATGCCTCAAGCGAGCCTTCGAAAGTGGCCGGCCTGTGGTCGAGGGGACCTATCTCTCTCAGATCCGTCGGCCCGATCTGGAACTCTTCGCAGGCAACATTCCCATACCAATGCTCGAAGAGCGATTGGCGATCTTCCATGAGGTCGGGCGCGTGTTGACACAGTGCTACGAAGGCCGGTTCCATCGCTTTGTCCAATCGGGACCTCCTAGGCTATACGCCGATGGAAAGGGTGTCTTGGAGCGACTGCTCGCGGAGTTTCCTTCCTTTCGTGATACGAGTGTCTACAAGGGTCGTCGCGTTGCTTTCCAAAAGCGAGCTCAGCTCTTGATGTGGCAGCTCCATGCCCGTTTTCGGTCCAGCGGCTTTTTTGACTTGGAGGACCCAGAAGAGATGACGGTGTTTGCCGACTACATCGTGCCGGTGGCGCTCCGGCGGCTCGGGATCATTTCCTACTCTGATGAGCTCGAGGCAGCTATCAACGCTCGACACCTCATTCCCGCCGATAGCGACGAGGAGATTGAGATCCGGGCGTTCACGATCTGGGCCTGCCATTTGCTGACGAAGGAGATCAACCGGCTCCGACCGGACAGCCGAAAGATCATCGAGCCCGTGGTCGATGCTCGTCTCTGGACGCACTTTCACACGACCCACTGGCCCCACCACTTGACCATCACCACGGACTATTAGGACGACAAACAACAATGAAGGGAGTTCGGAGCTGATGAAGAAGAAGCCCCGCATCATCGTCGTGGGAAGCGCGAACGTCGATCTCACAAGTTTTACCGATCATTTTCCGCGACCGGGGGAAACGGTTTTCGGAGACGATTTTGATCTCGGCTTTGGCGGTAAGGGAGCAAACCAAGCGGTGGCGGCGAAGCTTTGCGGTGCCGATGTCGACATGGTGGCACGAGTGGGAGACGACCTCTTTGGGCCTGCCACCATCAAAAATCTCAGTTCGCAGGGCATCGGCACCAAGCATGTCAAGATCGTCAAAGGTGTATCGACAGGTGTCGCCCCCATTTTCGTAGATAGCCGTGGCCAAAACCGGATCGTGGTGGTAAAAGGGGCCAACGACAAACTCACGGCGAGAGGGATCAGCGCGGCCACCTCTTTGCTCCGGCGGGCCGATATGATCGTCCTACAATTCGAGATTCCTATGGAGACCAACTACCACGTGGCCCGGTTTGCTCGGAAGCACGGAATTCCGTGTATCCTGAACCCTGCTCCTGCCTCTACCTTCGATCTTTCACGGTTCATCGGAGTGGATTACTTCATTCCCAATGAAACGGAAGCGGAATCCATTGCCGGCAATCCGGTTCAGACCGAAGCTCAAGCCAGAGATTGTGCGGCCTTTCTCCTCGACCGAGGTTTTCGTCGGATCATTATCACGCTGGGTGAAAGAGGCGCACTCTTCGCCGATGGAACAGACATGGAGCTCGTTGCCTCGTACCCTGTCAAGGCCAGGGACACCACGGGTGCGGGCGACGCTTTCATTGGAAGCTTCGCCGTTTTCCTCGCGGAAGGCTTGCCTGCCCGGCAAGCGTTAGCGCGGGCCAACCTCTACGCGGCTCTCTCGACATTGAGCATTGGCACGCAAAAGTCCCTTGTCACCAGGGCGCGGTTCAATAGAGAATGGAAGGCTCGTGCGTGAGCTCGGAAACCGTAATCCACCCCCGCCAAGAGCCTCCCACTCCTCGAGATATCGTTTGCGCGAGATCCCTTCTTTGTCTCTTTCCTATTAGGCTCCGACGGAAGTAAGATACGCCATCTTCAAGAGGAGGCCACGATGGAATATCGATTCTTGGGTAAATCCGGTTTGAAGGTTTCTGCACTCTCGTTCGGCGCTTGGGTCACTTTTGGCGATCAGATTGGGGAAGGTGCGGCTTACGATTGCATGAAAACGGCGTACGATGCCGGTGTCAACTTTTTCGACAACGCAGAGGTCTATTCCAGCGGTCAAGCGGAAACGATCATGGGCAGCGTTCTCAAGCGAGCCGGCTGGAAGAGGTCGGATCTCGTCGTGTCCACAAAGATCTTTTGGGGAGGTGCGGGGCCGAACGATTGCGGTCTGTCGCGCAAGCATATCGCTGAGGGCACGGATGCGGCGCTGAAGCGACTGCAATTGGACTACGTGGATCTCATTTTTTGCCACCGTCCCGATTTTTATACGCCCGTCGAAGAGACCGTATGGGCGATGAATCACGTCATCCAACAGGGGAAGGCCTTTTACTGGGGCACCAGTGAATGGACGGCCGAGCAAATTCGCAAAGCCTACGAGTTCGCCCTTCGGGAGCACTTGATTCCCCCTACGATGGAGCAACCGCAGTACAACATGTTCACCCGGGAACGCGTCGAGAAAGAGTATGGCCCACTTTATGATGATTTCAGGCTGGGGACCACGATTTGGAGTCCCTTGGCGAGTGGTCTTCTAACGGGTAAGTACATCGACGGGATCCCGGATGACAGCCGCTTAGCCCACCCCGAGTACCAGTGGTTGCGGTTGCGACTAGCTCAAGAGGGTTGGGACGAGCGCATAGAGAAGATCAAGAAACTGAGACCTATTGCGAAAGAACTCGGTGCAACGCTGGCCCAGCTAGCCATTGCTTGGTGTCTGAAGAATCCGAGCGTGAGTACCGTGATCACCGGTGCGACGAAGGTCTCGCAAGTCGTGGAGAACATGCAAGCGCTGGACGTGGTGGGAAAGCTCACTGACAACGTGATGGAACAGATCGAGACGGTCCTTCAGAACAAACCGCAGCCTGATCAGGACTGGCGAGAAGGCTAGCTCGAGACCACCGGGCTGGAGCCGTATCGTTGTTGAAACACAAGACTTTCTTTCAGATCGAGGGGACCAAAGTGAAGCTAAGACTAGTTTTGACTCACATTCTAACCGCGGCATTCATCATCGGCCTGACGCCGCGAAGCCAAGCGATTGAAGTCTCCGATATCCCAACACCGGAGACGTTTTTCGGACATCAGCCTGGCGCTGATTTCAAGTTGATTCGATGGGAGAAGATCGTTGAGTACTACCAACTTCTCGGGAGACAAAGCAACCGGATCGAGGTGGTGGAGTTGGGAAAGACGACTTTGGAGAACCCGTTTCTACTAGCCATCATCTCCTCCCCCGAGAATCTGTCCCAGAAGGACAAGCACAAAGAGACGGCAAAAAAACTCGCCCAGGGCAAAATCTCCGAAGAAGAGGCCGGCCGGTTGGCCGAAGAGGGCAAAACCATCGCGCTGATCACCGCCAGCATGCATGCCAACGAAATCGGGCCCACTCAGATGTCCCCGGAGCTGGGCTACGTATTGGCAACGGATGATTCGCCGGAGATCCAAGCCATCCTGGACAACGTGATTCTTCTGCTCGTCCCCAGCTGGAATCCCGACGGCAATATCATGGTGGTCGACTGGTATCGCGAGAACTTGGGCACACCCTATGAGAAATCGCCCATGCCCTGGCTATATCACCACTATGTCGGACACGACAACAACCGCGACTCTTTCATGCACACCCAGATCGAGACACGGTACGTCAACAACATCCTCTATCATGAGTGGTTCCCGCAGATCTTCATGGACATGCATCATATGGGAAACTCGGATGCCCGACTGTTCCTTTCACCTTTGTACGATCCCCGACATCACTCCCTGGATCCCTTGCTCACCCGCGAGATCGGACTGACCGGCGCCTACATGCGAACGGTGCTTGGAAGAGCAAGGCAAGATCGGCGTCATACACTATGCCAACTGGAACCACTGGCGGATGTCGGCGATCCACACCAATGCCCTGTGGCACAACGTTCCCACCATTCTGTTCGAAGCCGCCGGCACTCCCATGGCCACGCCGATTTTTCAGAGCGCGGACGACCTCTCCGGAGCCGCCCACGGAGGGCTCGGCAAACAGGGTAATACCCAAACCATAAACTACCCCAGTCCCTGGCCCGGTGGATGGTGGCGACTCCGAGATATCGTTGAGTACGCCTACTGGTCGGCGATCGGTTTCCTGGAGACGGGGGCCAAGCACAAGGAGAAATACCTACTGAACATGTACCGCATGGCAAGAAACTCCATCGAGAAGGGGAAAAGCGAAGCGCCCTTATGCCTATCTCATCCCTGAGGATCAGAAAGATCCCAACACCGTGGTCAAGATGGTCAACACCCTCATTGCCGGTGGGATCGAGTTCCATCAAGCGGCGGCACCTTTCGAAGCACAAAACAGCGAATATCCGGCCGGGACCTATGTCGCTTTGACGTCTCAAGCCTACCGGCCGTATGTCATCGACATGCTCGGTCCGCAGATCTATCCGGACCGACGACAGTATGCGGGGGGTCCTCCGGAACAGACCTTCGATCTGACCGGGTGGACACTGCCTTACCAAATGGGTGTGCAGGCCGATCAGGGTGGACTTCCCTCTCGAGGCGCAGTTGACGCCGATCGAGCGGGCGGAACCTCCGACCGGCAATGTCAGCGGAAGCGGGAACACCTATATTCTCGACCACAATGTCCTGGACAGCTACAGGGCCGTCAACCGGCTTTTAAAGGAAGGTGCCAAGTGTCGGGTGGGCCACGAAACCCTTCACTTCCGGTGGGAGACAATACCCGGCGGGGGCTATCGTGGCTTCCGGATCCGGGATAGGGAGCAAAATCCAATCTTTAGTCCAAAGAGTTCAATCTTCAGATATACAAGCCGGCAGCTCCCCCGGCGGACTCATGCAGCTGAGGCCTCTGAAGTTGGGTCTCTACAAGCCCTGGGTTGCCAATATGGACGAGGGTTGGACCCGCTGGATATTTGACCAGTGGGAGTTTCCCTACACGACCCTTCAAGACGCGAGAGATACGCAACGGCCATCTCAAACAAAAATACGATGTCATTGTCCTGACCAATGTCTCTTCTGAGACCATTGTCGATGGTCACGAGGAAGGAACGGTTCCTTCTCAATATGCCGGCGGAATCGGAGAACACGGCTTGGCCGCGTTGCTTCAATTTGTCAAAGACGGCGGGACTTTGATCACCTTCAATGTTTCCAGCCTTTTACCCATTGAACATTTCAAGGTCCCTTTGCGGGATGTGTCCAAAAGCTATCCCTCCACCGAGTTTTTCTTGCCCAGCGCGATTCTCAAGGTCGATATAGACAACTACGCATCCCATCGCCTATGGAATGGAAGAAACCGCCGCGTGCTCTCCTACGGAAGTCCGGTCTTTGAGCTCCTCGATATCGACGGAGATGGAATCCAGACAAAAAGAATGCGTTTCTATCGGATCTCAAGTCGTCGCCCGCTATCCCAACGGCAATCCTTTCATGAGCGGTCGCCTCATCGGAGATCATATCCTGCACAACAAACCGGCTCTGGTCGAGGTCGGAATGTGGGAAAGGTAGGATGATCCTATTTGGTTTTCGGCCCCAGAACCGTGCTCAAACCCATGGGACATTCAAGCTGTTTTTCAACTCCCTGTACTATGGTCCCGCGGTCACGGCGGCAAACTAACCCTGGAAAAAAGGGGACCGGAGGACGGGTCCCTTTTCTTGTCAGGGGAGGAAAGATCGAAAAAAGGGACCTGATATGGAGATTGAGCCCTAGTCTAGGACGAATCCTAGTTCTTGCAGTAGTCCGTGCCCGGGCCCCAGCCCGAAGCACCGGAACGCGGGTATGTGGCACATGCGACGCAAACGGTTTTCAATGGGAACCCATCGGGCTCGGGCTCGGAAACGGGCACGGGAGAAATCACGTTTTCCGGTTCTGTAAAACGATGGCCGACATGAAAATTCGGCATCTTCAAGGTTGAATCCTCTGATTCATCGAACACTGTCCCCTTTTTTTCTCTCGAGTTCTATTTTGCAGCAGGGAATCACTGCCACACAGGCACCGTGTCATCCCGGTAGAATTCCTGCAGTCTTTTGAGCTCTCGTTTCAGTTCCTCTCGGGTCGCGGCGTAGTCTTGATCGCAGGCGTTTCATCATTGTCTCCTGAACGAAGAGGCGGTAGGGCATCCTAGCCCCACACACCTCTCTCGTAGGGATGAACGCTACGGCTGTTCGGTCGGCTGCTCCTTCGTATCGAGCGCTGAATCTTTCGTGTCTCAGAATGAACTCCGCCACGTCCTTTTTGAACTTTTCGAGCATCGACGGACGGATGTACATCATGTGGCCCGCCTCGTAGTAGGTCATGCTGACCCGCTCACGGTACGTGGGCTCGTATCCGAGATGATCGAACGTCCACTCCGTTGCCGCATAAGGCGTGGCCATGTCGTAGATGCCGTTGGTGACGAGGACCTTCAGGAAGGGATTGCGCGCCATGGTGCTCCGGAGCGAGTCGACGAGGTTGAGATAGCTCGGCGCGGTACTGGGTGTTGTAGTCCCATGGGCGGACGGGCCCGCTGGTACGATACCTAAGCTCGGACTCCCAATTGAGCTCGTTTCGAATGTAGTCGTTGAAAAGAGCGGTGTAGGCTCCTTGAAGCGCCGTGTTCGAAGGATCGAACTCCTGTGACTCTCCCGCAGCGTCGGCGTCGATGCCTGTGAACCGGCTGTCGAGTCGTCCCGTCACCAAGCGTTGGTCCCGTAGCAGCTCCTTGCGAAACCGCCGCGGGTTGACGCGCAGGTTCGCTTGCTTGACGAACTCCGGCGACAGGCCCGTGAGACGTGCCACCTTTCGCGCCATCTCGTCGGTCTCCTGCGGTGTCAGGCGATTCCCCTTGGTGAGCGCGAGAAGGTAGTCACCGAAGGCGAACTCGCGCGCCTCGTCCATGATGTCTTCGAGGCTGCCCTGAACGTCCGCCGGCAGCTTCTTGTGATACCAGCGCCGTCACGGTATAGGTGGGAAGAAAGCCGGCGTAGTGGATGTCGTTGCCGGGGGCCTCGTAAAGCGTCCTGAAGTCGATGACCGACGACACGAGGACGATGCCGTTGAGCTCGATGCCGTGGCGCGACTGGAGCTCCTTCGAAACGCCGGCCGACCGCACCGTGCCGTAGCTCTCACCGAGCAGATACTTTGGTGATGACCATCGGTTGAACTTGGTGATGTAGAGTCGGATGAACTCGGAAAAGGCTTCGATATCTTGCTGGACACCGTGGAACTGTTTCGGGTCCTCGCCTTCGACGGCTCGGCTGAAGCCGGCCGACATCGCGTCGATGGCAACGATGTCCGTGACATCGAGGAGCGAGTGCTCGTTCTCAACGAGACGATAGGGTGGCGCCGGTTGGAATCCTTCCTCCGCCATCTGGACGCGTTTCGGTCCGAGCGTGCCCATGTGAAGCCAGATCGTGGCCGAGCCGGGTCCGCCGTTGTAGCAAAAAGTCACCGGCCGAGAGCGCATGTCGGTGATGCCGTCGCGCGTGTAGGCGACGAAGAACATGTTCCCCCTCGGCTCGCCGTTCGGGCGTCGAAGAACGAGTTGTCCCGGTGTCGCCGTGTAGCGTATTTCTTGCCCGCCGATGCGGACACTATGCTGCTGTCTCGACCGTCTTTTCCTCGGCAAGAATGGGCTTGTGATCGCTTTTGTTCTCCTCTTTTGCCGCCGTCGGCTGCGCGATGGCCGCAGAGGCCACGACTGCAACGAGAACGAAAGTCATCAGAGTTCGTATTCGCATCGAGCTACCTCCTGGAGTGAATAAGACGGGGAAGTCTAACACAGGTCGCTTCATGGTTCCGGCGCTTACCCCGCGATCTCGGATGCTGAACATCTCGACCCGCTCGGCGAGCTCTTCCCTGGAGTGATGCGGCGCATCAGTTCCACGAAGTCAGGGAATCGGAGCGCCTGGGGGCCGTCGCTCAATGCTCTTTCCGGATGGGGATGGATCTCGACCATCATGCCGTGAGGGCCGACGGCATGAGCGGCGAGCGCCAGAGAGGGAACGAGATCCCGACGACCCGCTGCGTGCGACGGATCCACGATGATGGGAAGGTGGGTCATGCGCTTTAGGATCGGAACCGCACCAAGATCGAGTGTGG
>CAVONV010000022.1:0-591981 GCA_963697355.1 uncultured Acidobacteriota bacterium | reverse complement strand
TGAGACCGCCAACCTGGTTCCGATCAACACGCGGCCCTTTGTAGGCCGGAGCGCCTTCGCGCACAAGGGGGGCATTCACGTCAGCGCCATCACGAAGGTGCCGCGGGCCTACGAACATATAGACCCGGCGTTGGTCGGCAACCGGCGACGGGTGCTGGTCTCCGACCTCTCCGGCAAGAGCAACGTCGAATACAAGGCCCGTGAGTTCGGCCTCGATCTGGATGCCAATGGCTTCGACAGCCGCGAGATCGTCACCCGCATAAAAGACCTCGAAGAACAGGGGTATCAGTTCGATGTCGCCGACGGATCCTTCAAAATCTTGGTACAAAAATTCACCGAACAGTTCAGGCCGCATTTCGAACTGGAATCCTTCCGGGTCACTATCGAGAAGGACAAGGATCTGCCCTGCAGCGCCCATGCCACGATCAAGATTTCGGTGGACGGCCGCACGGAAATCACCGCGGCTGAAGGCCGAGGCCCTGTGAGTGCACTGGACAATGCCCTGCGCAAAGCGCTGGATCGATTCTTTCCGGATTTAGATGCCATGCGCCTGGTTGACTTCAAGGTCCGGGTGATCGACGGTCGGGACGGGACCGCGGCCAAGGTGCGGGTTTTCATCGAATCACGCGACCATGAAGACATCTGGAGCACCATCGGTGTCTCCGAAGATATCATCGAGGCCAGCTGGCATGCGCTGGCCGACAGCTTTCACTACAAGCTTGCCAGAGAAATAGACCCGAAAGCCGAGGCGGCGGCGCCACGAGATGCCTCAGCCTCGAGCAACGCAGCCGCGCTGCAGAATACATAAACAGTGCCTATCCAAAGACGGCATTTTTCGGTCCCGTCCGGCGTTTTCGCGCTTTGCAATCCTCGATCACGCCAAGGCGTGACTTCTACGCCGGCGGTTGCAAAATCGCTGCGGCCTTGGCCTGGACCGAAATCTACCATTGTTGGACGGATACTCTAAAGTGCTTTAGGAAGGATATCAACAATGAAAGCAGGTACCCACGCCGCAGGACAGGTTCCCGTAGCCGTCTTGCGGCCCGCCCTCGCGCCATATTTTTTACTCCGATCCTGAAGACAAAAAAATTTCTTTGGGGATTCGCCTGTCCGGCTAGCGAAGACCCTGTTGCATCAAGAAAAAGGAGGAAAAATATGAACGATCAAGACCGAATCATTATTTTCGACACCACTTTGAGGGACGGGGAGCAATCGCCGGGTGCCAGCATGAACGCCGGCGAAAAGCTGCGGCTGGCGATTCAGCTGGAAAAACTGGGGGTGGATGTACTGGAAGCCGGTTTCCCGGCAGCCTCCGAAGGCGATTTGGAAGCGGTGGCCATGATCGCCGGCAAGTTGAAGAAAACAGAGGTGGCCGGCCTGGCCCGTACATCACGAAGCGATATCGATCGTGCCTGGCAGGCCGTTCGCCATGCCGCTAAACCCCGCATCCACACCTTCATCGCCACATCCGACATTCATCTCGAATACAAGCTGAAGATGTCGCGCGATGCGGTTCTCGAGCGGGCCGTTGACGCGGTCAAATATGCGAAGTCGTTCACGGACAACGTCGAATTTTCAGCTGAGGACGGCTCCCGCAGTGACCGTGATTTCCTGTGTCGCGTTTTCGAGGCTGCAATTGCCGCCGGTGCCACCACCGTCAATCTCCCCGACACGGTCGGCTATGCCGTACCGGAAGAATTCTCTGATCTGGTTCGCTACATTATCAGTCACACGCCCAACATCGGCCGGGCCGTGCTGAGCATTCACTGCCACAACGACCTAGGACTGGCCACGGCCAACACACTGGCGGCCATCCGTGCCGGCGCCAGGCAGGCCGAAGTGACCCTCAACGGTATCGGCGAACGGGCCGGTAACACGTCGTTGGAGGAAGTGGTCATGGCCCTGCGGACCCGGCGCAATTTTCTGCCGGTCAACACCGGGATAAGGACCGAATACATCTACCAAACGAGCCGCCTGGTCAGCATGATCACCGGCATCATGGTTCAGCCCAACAAAGCCATTGTCGGGGCCAATGCGTTTTCGCACGAAGCTGGAATCCACCAGGATGGCGTGCTGAAAAACCCCATGACCTACGAGATCATGCGGCCTGAAACCATCGGTCTGAGCGCCAACAAATTGGTCCTGGGCAAGCACTCTGGCCGCCACGCTCTGAGAGACCACTTGAAAGACCTGGGATATGACCTCTCGGATGAAGAGCTGGATCTGGTCTTCAAGAGATTCAAGGAACTGGCCGACAAGAAGAAACACGTCGTCGACGAAGACCTGGAAGTGATCATCACCGAAGGCATTCTGCGCACCAAAGACATCTTTCAGCTGGAATACCTCCACGTCACCTGCGGAACGACGGTGCTGCCGATGGCCAGCGTCAAACTGGCAATCAACGGCCGCAGCGTCCAGGGTGCCGGGTACGGCAACGGTCCCATCGATGCAGCCTTCAACACGATCGCCAAACTGACTGGCACCGAATCGGAACTGCTGCGTTTCACCGTCGGCGCCCTGACCGGCGGCACTGACGCCCAAGGCGAGGTGACGGTCCGCTTGCGCGAAAACGGCCTGGTGTCCCTCGGCAAAGGCGCCGATCCGGACATCATCAATGCCAGCGCCATGGCTTACATCAACGGTCTGAACCGGCTGGAATACCTCAAGGCCAACCCGGTGATCGAAGCGACGGCTGTGGCCGTATAGAATGGAATGGCACCGAGTCCGGCGTTCGGAAGGCTGCTTCCGCTACCTATAAAACCCGACCGCCGGACCCGATTTTCCTTGAACGATCCGGTCTCAATTCGGGGAAAACTGAGAAGGGGGACGCCCAAGTTCTACATCCACATCGGCCGCATTTGCACTGTACGGACTCACTGGTTTGCAGTCTCCTGCCAGTCTTTTCGCAGGATGGCCCACAGTGACACGTCCTCGAATTGCCCCCATTTCCGCACACGCTGGCGCAGCAGGCCCTCTAGCTTGAAGCCGTTTTTTTCGAGAACACGACCACAAGCCGGGTTACGCAACATGTGGTGCGCATAGAGCCGATTGAGGCCGAGGCTCGCAAACCCGTATCGCACCACTGCATGAATAACCTCGCTCATGTACCCTTGCCCCCAAGCGTCAACAGCCAGCCAGAAACTCAACTCCGCCTGCAAATGCTCGCAATCGATATCACGCAGCTCGATCAGACCACAGAACCATCCTTCCGGCTTCTGTTCTATACTGATGGTCACCGAGCGTCCAGCTTCTCGTTCAGACTGCTGCCGGATAATGAAGCGCTCGGCTTCTCCGGCGGGATAGGGGTGCGGAAGGGAGATCATGGTATCGGCGATCTCACGAGCGCCGGCAGCTTTCTGAATTGCCGACGCATCAGATAATTCAAGCGGGCGAAGCCGAAGCCGCGGAGTTTCAAGGACAAATTGATCCATAGATTCTGGAATAGATTCTGGATTAAAAAATTATCTGTTTCGCAGTGGCCACATGGCAACCATCTGTCGGCCAGGAACTTATCTAATGGTATCGACCGGTGGATTATCCTGACCGCTGCAGGATCGACAAAGCAGTAGAAATGCGTAGGCCTCTTGGCTGGAGGAACCACAACTGTACCAAATGGAATCGATTTCTTCCCTGTGGGCAATCTGCTCCTTTCTAACGGCTATTTGCCTTAACTTCAAGCAAAAATGTCAATACCGTCAGACGAAGAGAGTCAAACCTCTTGTCGAGCCGAAGTTGAGTAAAAAGACAATCTATAGACGGAAACTCACGCGGCGACAGCGTCAAATCATGAACCGGCCGCGGTTAAATCCGACCGCGATGGGTGTTCCAAAACTGCGGTCAAATGTGGTCGCGAACAAGCTGTGTGCTCTCCTTCTATGGATCGAATCGTAACCTCGACATAAAATCAAGTTTCCCCATGGCCTCAACACCTATCTGTTCGGCTCTCCCGACGTCTTTCCGTTTTTGAAACAGTTTTGCTTGACAAGCGCAAACACGCTGCATACGGATACGGTCATCTTACTGTAAACATTTATAGCAGGCCACCGTTCCATCAAATAGAGGTCGCCGCCGGCATAGGAAAATAAAATGATAACAACCAACGAATTGCGGATCGCTGTTTTTCCCGGTGACGGTATCGGCATCGAAGTCATGGACGTCTGTCTGACGGTTTTGCAACAATTGGAACAACACATCGGCGGCTATCATCTGATTACCGAAAAGCTTCCGGCCGGTGCCAATTTTTACCGGGAGACCGGCACCGATATTACCGATGAAGCCATGCAGAAAGCCCGTCGGGCCGACGCCATACTGCTGGGCGCCATGGGCCTACCGGATGTCCGCTTCCCTGACGGCACTGAAATTTCTCCTCATTTGAAGATGCGGGTTGAATTCGGTCTCTATGCCGGTGTCCGCCCGGTCAAGGCCTATCCCAATGTGCGGAGCCCCTTGAGCGACAAGCGCAGCCGGAAAATAGACCTTGTGGTGCTGCGCGAATCCACCGAGGGGCTGTTTGCCTCCGCGGGCAAAGGCGAGGTGATCGAAGACCGCGAAGCGCGGGAGACCCTCGTCATCACCCGCAACACGTGTGAGCGGCTCTTCGACTTCGCTTTCAACCTCGCCCGGCGGCGCAAAGCGAGAGGGGGCAAAGGTCACGTCACCTGCGTGGACAAGGCCAACGTCTTTAAAGCCTTTGCCTTCTTCCGTAAAATTTTCAAGGAACGCGCCCTCCTCTACCCGGACATTTCCACCGGCTTTAACTACATCGACGCCATGGCCCTTGATATGGTGCGCCGGCCGTGGGATTTTGATGTCCTGGTGGCGGAAAACATGTTCGCCGATATTTTATCGGACATCGGCGGCGGCATAATGGGCGGAATGGGAATGGCCGCCTGTGCCGAAATCGGTGATCACCATGCCCTGTTTCAGCCCGCACACGGTACGGCCCCGGATATCGCCGGCGCCGGCAAGGCCAATCCCACAGCCATGTTTCTGTCGGCGGCCATGATGTTGGAGTGGCTGGGAACTCGTCATGAACTGGAACCATGCCTCAGGGCCGCCCGTCGCCTGGAAACCGCGATTGAAACCGGTTTTGCCAGAGGAACCATTCAACCCATTGAGTTTGGTGGACCTCACGGAACCGCCGAGGTTACCCGAGCTGTGCTAGCCGGATTCGACGCTTAACAGGCTCTTGAAAAACGATTGCACCGGGCCATACGACGCTTAAATTCACCTCATAATGAAGGGATCCAATGAGTGTCCTGCTGGGAGCCATCGGAGATGATATGACGGGGTCTACGGACCTGGCGCTCATGCTCGGCAAGAACGGCATGACTGCCGTGCAATATATCGGTGTTCCGCGCCCCCAAGATACGCTACCGGCAGAGGCGACGGCTGCCGTTGTAGCACTGAAAAGCCGCACCGTTGCAGCGGCCGAGGCTGTGGATCGTTCCGTGGCGGCCTGCGACTGGCTTATCAGGCAAGGTGCCCGGCAGATCTTTTTCAAATATTGCTCAACCTTCGATTCCACCGAAAAAGGAAACATCGGTCCGGTGGCAGAAGCCCTCCTGGATCGTTTGGAAGCTTCTTTGACCATCGTCTGCCCCGCCTTTCCCGCCAATGAAAGAACGGTTTACCAGGGGCACCTTTTCGTGGGTGGACTGCTGCTCTCAGAATCCGGTATGCGAGACCACCCATTGACACCCATGACCGATGCTAACCTCGTGCGCTTTCTGGGGAAACAGGTTCGTATCCCCGGTTCAGTGGATCTGATTCCCTTGCAAATCATCGAAAAGGGTCCCCCGGCCATTGAACAGGAACTGGACCGGATGGCCCGCCAGGGTCGGCGATTTGCCGTCATGGATAGTGTCAACAACAGGAATTTAATCGATATAGCAACGGCCTGCTCCAAACTGAAACTGATCACGGGCGGCTCGGGGGTAGCAATGGGTCTGCCGGCAAACTTCCGCAGAGCCGGCGCGCTGAATGCAGATGGGGGATTGACCCGACTCCCGAAGCTGAGAGGGGCGACTGTGGTCCTGGCCGGCAGTTGCTCCCAGGCCACTCGGCGGCAAATCAACCGGATGATGAAGAATTATCCGGGGTTTCAACTTGATCCCCTGGCCCTATCCGAAGGCCGACAAAATGTAGAAACCGTTGTCATTTGGGCCAAAGAGCGCATGGACCGGCATCCCGTATTGATTTACTCCTCGGCCGAGCCTGAAACCGTCTCTCAAATTCAGTCCCGGCTGGGGAAAAACCGGTCCGGTAAACTGGTTGAGAGCACTCTGGCGGAGGTGGCCCGCCGCCTGCTGACCGCAGGGATGACCAAGCTGATTGTCGCCGGCGGTGAAACCTCGGGAGCAGTGGTCCAAGCCCTCGGGCTCAAAAGCCTCCGGATCGGACCGGAAATCGAACCCGGTGTCCCGTGGACGTTCTCTCTTCATCCGGCCGGGCTTTGTCTGGCACTGAAGTCAGGGAATTTCGGGGGTGAGAGTTTCTTTGAAAAAGCGCTGGCGATGCTCCCTTAATGCGATATAGATTGACAACTCAGCGCCGTTTACACCGGGTATTTGGTCATATATGACCAAGTGGTGCAAACGCTCCTGTCGATAGTGAGGTGAGCCGCCGATAGGTCGAAGATTTGAAAAACAAGCTTTTCTGATTGTCGTCAAAAGCCTTTGAATAACTGTCGGACGCTCGATCAAATTTCAAAAATTATACGTTTTTCCCGGCAGTGGATCATTCGGGAGCCTAATTGATATGCCTTGAATTTCAAACCGGCATGGTATGCCCTCGATGATTTGGCCCATCTCTGTTCGCAGAAGGAAAGTGTGCCGGGAGAGAAGTTCAGAAAGATGTTGTCCGAATAGAAGCGCGAAGGCGAAAGCTTTACAACAGCTATCGTCATTTCATCGAAAACAGATGAGGTGTCGGAAAAGTTTTAGGAGGTATTCTCATGACAGTGGATATCAGTGTTTTGATTGGTGGTGAAGCCGGCCAGGGCATTCAGACCGTCGGTCTGCTGATGGCCCGCACCTGTCACAGGGCGGGTTTGTATGTGATAGCGGTCAATGATTTTGAATCACGGATACGGGGTGGTCACAGTTTTATCCAGCTTCGCATCAGCAACCGCCCTGTCCATGGTCCGCCCCAGACACTTCACCTGATGGTGGCACTGGATGACCGGACCTATGGGCTGCACCAACCCGATCTCACAGAAGAGGGATTGGCTCTGATCCCCAAAAAGGATGATGCAGATACTATGGCGCAGCACCATCAATGCAAAATGGTGGACTTTGAGGGGTTGGCTCAAAAGGCCGGTGGCCTCATTCTCGCCAATACGGTGGCGGCAGGGACCAGCCTGGCTCTGCTCGGAGCGCCACTTGATCTTTTCGAAGACGTTCTGAAAACGACATTCGATCATGTGGGGGAAAAACGCCTCGCGCAGAATGTTCAAGCGGCCCAATATGGATACGCTGCCGCTAAGGACGAGCCTTTCAAGTGGTCATGGCGCTGGGAGATGTCATCGCCCAAAGGCCGTCTCATTGACGGGGCCCATGCGGTGGCATTCGGCGCATTGGCGGGAGACTGCCGATTTAGCGCCTTTTATCCCATGAGTCCGGCTACCGGCATCATTCAGCGGCTGGTCGACATGGCGCCGACAGTGCCGCTGGTGATTGAACAGGCCGAAGATGAAATCGCCGCGGTGAACATGGTCATCGGCGCCGCGTTTGCGGGTGTACGCGCCATGACAGCGACCTCAGGAGGCGGTTTTTCGCTGATGACCGAAGGGCTGGGACTGGCCGCCATCACGGAAACGCCCATCGTTATCGTCAATGCGCAGCGCCCAGGGCCGGCTACGGGCCTGCCGACCCGCACGGCACAGGCCGATCTTCAATTCGTCATTCATGCTTCTCAGGACGAATTTCCCCGTTTTGTGTTTGCCCCGGGCACCCCGTTCGAAGCCTTTTCGGTAACCGCGCGCGCCTTTGAACTGTCTGACCGGTTTCAGGTCCCGGCAATCATTCTGGTCGACCAGTACCTCAACGATTCTCTTTTTGTCGCCGAAGAGCCGTTTGAGGCACCCGAAGCGGCCACCCCGTTTACCGTCACAGACGACGACCTCGATGATGCCAAGCGTTACCGCCGCTATGAGCTGAATGACAGCGGCATCTCCCCGAGAGCTCTCCCGTGCAGCGGCCGCGCCCTGGTCAAGGTCTGCAGCGACGAGCACGATGAAGAAGGGCATATCACCGAAGATGCCGAGATCCGTGATGCAATGATGGAAAAGCGTCACGCCAAATACGACGCGATGCGCCGGCAGATCCGCCCGCCGGAAGTCTTTCACGCCGGCAGTGACATTTTGTTGGTCTGCTGGGGGTCAATGCGCGGTGCAATGGAAGAGGCAGTCAACCAATTGCGGGCCGACGGCATTAATTGCGGTGGTATGCATGTTGTCGACGTGTGGCCTTTTCCGGATGCCGCTGTGAGTGAGATTCTGGCAAATGCCGCGCAATTTTTCGTCGTGGAACAAAACCGAACCGCCCAGCTCGGGCAGTTGATCCGCCAGCAGACCGGATACCGATATACCGATGCCGTGCTCAAGTACAACGGTCGTCCCATGCAAGCCGATGAAATTACTGGCGCCATCAAAACGAAATTAAAGTGAGGTGTTAAATGGTATCAACTAACGATTATCATTCCGATTACCCTAATCACTGGTGCCCGGGGTGCGGCAATTTCGGGATTCTCGATGCGATGAAATCGGCTCTTGCCGCATTGGACCTGCCGCCCGAAAAGATCCTTATAGTCTCCGGAATCGGGCAGGCCGCGAAAGCACCCCATTTTCTGGAATGCAACTGTTTTCATTCTCTCCACGGGCGGGCGCTGCCCATCGCCACGGGCACCAAAATAGCCAACCACCACATGACCGTCCTGGTGAGCACTGGTGACGGCGATTGCTACGGTGAAGGTGGCAATCATTTCATGCATGCCATCCGCCGCAACATCGATGTGACGGTTCTGGCCCACAACAACGGAGTCTACGGCCTGACCAAGGGGCAGGCATCCCCCACTTCCAAGGAAGGCATGCAGACAAAAATACAACCCGGAGGCGTCATCGCCGTCGCATTCAACCCGCTGGCCGTGGCCTTGTCTCTCGGGTGCCGGTTTTGTCGCACGCGGGTTTTCAGGCGAGGGCGAACAGTTGAGTGACCTGATTCAAGCCGGCATCCGCCATAGCGGGTTTGCACTGATTGACATCCTGCAGCCCTGTGTATCCTTCAATCGACTCAATACGCACAAATGGTACAAGGACAGGATCGACCCGATAGAAGAAAGCCACGACGAATCCGATCTTATCGCCGCACTCCAACTCGCCCTCCAGGCGGATGATCGCATTCCGACAGGGATCTACTATCGCAGGGAATCCCCCTCCTATACGGACCGGATCGACAAACTGAGCGAAAAACCGCTCAAGGATCACCGGTATCGCCCGGAACTCTTGAAGGCCCTGCTGTCAGACTGATATCCGGAGAGTGCGACGACAAACTGTTGCCGCATACCAAAATCGGGGAAACGCCAGCCATAAGCATGTGGGGTCTATGTTTTTTGTTTTCGATACGGCCATGGAGGAATTGGGTATCGCCTACAAAAAGGCTGCGCTCGAGTTCAGCAAACCCTGAACCAATCAGTTTAGCTATTTGTTATTTGCGATTTGGAATTTTTCACCGAAACGTAAAAATTTCCTCCGCGATCAAACTGGATGATAGCAGCCAGAGGCTGTGCTCATAAGGAACTGACGTGCGCACAATTCATTCAAATCCCAAGCGTGGTCAGTCGAAAGGAGAAGAAATCTCGAACAGCATCAGCCACGGTGTAGGTCTGGTTGCCGCACTTGTCGGAACGCCATTTCTCATCATACACGCCGCACAGCATGGAGATGCTGCATTCATTTTCGGTACGGGTCTCTTCTCCGCAACAATGATACTCCTTTACCTTGCTTCTTCTCTCTACCACGCGTTGCCAAGGGGCAAGGCTAAGCGCTGCATTCGGGTCATCGAGCATTCCGCGATTTTTCTTTTGATCGCGGGCACATATACGCCCTTAACGCTTGGAGTACTCCGCGGCGCATTCGGCTGGACGCTTTTCGGGGTTATTTGGTGCCTTGCCATAGCAGGTGTAGCGCTGAAGGCATTCTATAAAGAGGCTTGTCCTACACAGTCGGTGTCGCCTTTTTCGCAACCGATTCGCGGCTAAAGTATGGCCACCTCATCTGGCATCTATTTGTTATAGCCGGTACCACATGTCATTACTTCATGGTGCTCTGGTATGCGGCCTAACATGACACTTGCAGAATAGGATGAAGTATGCAGCGCTATAAGATTCTTCATCGTTCCTATTATAATTTCTCCGGTACTGTGAGGCTCGGACCTCATAACTTGCGCCTGCGTCCGAGAGAAGACCATGAACTGCGCATTGAGTCTTCAACCCTGAGGATCACACCGCCGGCTACCCTGCTTTGGCACCGGGACGTGGAAGGAAATTCGGTTGCCACAGCAACCTTCGAGTTGCCCACCAACCAGCTTGTGGTCGAGAGCGACGTTATCCTGCAGCAGTACAATGAGGCGCCACTCGACTTTCTGGTGGCCGATTACGCTGTCAGCTACCCGTTCAGCTACCAATCCGATGACAAGATTTTGCTCTCGCCTTATATGGCGTTACCGGAGCATAAAACAAGAAAACTGCTGACTGAATGGATATCGGATTTATGACAGCCAGGTGAACGGATTCAGACATACACTCTATTGCATCGGCTTGGCACCCACATCCATCAAACGTTGTCGTATCGACTGCGGGAAGAGCCTGGCGTACAAACTGCAGGGCAAACCCTGTCTAACGGCACCGGTTCCTGTCGTGACTTTGCGGTGCTATTTATCGAAGCAGCGCGGTTGTTAGGTTTAGCCTCACGCTTTGTGAGCGGTTATCTCCACGCACCTCCTTCAACGGCTAATATGGGTGCAACCCATGCCTGGGCTGAGGTTTACCTGCCAGGTGCAGGTTGGAAGGGGTTCGATCCCACTATCGGAGAAATCGCCGGAACCGATCATTTTCCCGTTGCGGTAGCAAGATTGCCTGAATCAGTGCCACCAATAGCGGGATCATTCGTTGGCACTCCGGGGTCGAGTCTTGAAGTAGGCGTGTGGGTAACCAAGTGCTGACGATCATCTTGAAATGATGTCGAATCCAAAACGGCATATTGCGGATCGACCGCCACCGCCTGCTCTATCGGCTCAAGCGCACGGACGTGCGTCGCCTTATCGATAGTGGTGTGGCAATGATGCTACAGCAAGTTGGTTTCGCAGTCATTCAAGTCGTTGGGTCGCTTTCCCAGCGTGCCTTTTATGAGTCTGCGAAGGATCTCCCCGTAATCGTTACCCAAGGTCAATACGATTCGGCAGATCATTTCATCAGAAATATTGACAATTTTAACCCCATCACATTAATACCTAATTGAAACCTGAAATTCAACCTAAAGCTGATCTGTTGTTTATTGTTGTGCTCCCTATTATGATACATTTCACCCCATCCAACAATCTCAGATAAAAACGTATGTGCAGACACTCAAAATAAAGGAGTAATGATGAAAAAGCTTGGTTTAATCGTAATTGTAATTGTGTTCGGAGTATTTGGTGTTGGAAGCGTATTCGGTCAAGAATTCACTTTAAAAAGCGATGATTTAAGTGGGCAGTTGACAGAGATGCAGGTGTTTTCAGGATTTGGCTGTACTGGAAAAAACATTTCTCCATCTCTCAAATGGATTGACGCGCCCGAAAAAGCAAAAAGCTTCGCAATCACTGTATATGATCCTGACGCTCCTACGGGCAGTGGATGGTGGCATTGGCTCATTTTTAACATCCCGCCTGACATCAGTGAGCTTAAAACAGATGCGGGAAATCCACAAAAAAGCCTGGCACCCAAAGGAAGCATCCAGAGTGTAACGGACTATGGAAAGCCCGGTTTCGGTGGGGCGTGTCCTCCAGAAGGAGACAAACCTCATATGTACGTATTCACAGTATACGCTCTTAATGTAGCGAAATTGGAGTTAACCGAAACCGCACCACCAGCTATGGTGGGATTCTTTTTGAATCAGCATGCGCTAGCAAAAGCATCTATTATTTCCTACTACGGACGATAGTAACATGGAAGGTAACTAGGAATGGTGTCGCCGAACACCCAGGAAAAGTGCATGCTGGCAGCATACCAACGAAAGGAACCTAGAACTTAACGCCGTCATCCTGGTTCAATATCTTGTGCGTTGACGAACGGCCAGAGCCCGGCCGCCGTCGTCCGGCGGTTGGCCGTTCCAGCCTTCACCGCCATAACTGAAGCTGAATATCCATTTGGATGAGGAATTCCGTGTTTTACCGGCCCATATCCAATAACCCGAATTGATCAACAGGTACGTGATGTTATTCACTCCGTCCCCTACGTGGTAAAGCGAATCCAATTCGCTACGGACCGGCATGCGCCAGCCTCCCCCGAACTCTTCGAGACCAACCACCCAGCTGTTGGCTTCCTCCCAGCTCGTGCCTCGATCCGGTCCCGCAAACCACTCGAGGCCTGATTCAGTATCAAAGACAACGCCGCTGTCATATCGCACCAAATGTCTATCGGTATAGACGACTTCCGCACTGACACCGCAAACAGTGAAAACCGTCAGAAAAAAGATATTCAGAGCGACAGCCAGGAATATTTTTCGCGAAGCCTTCATGGTTCATCAGTCTCCTTTGTGAGTGAAAAGTTTAGGGTGACAATCAAAAATATCGAAATAGTGCCGGTAATTCGAAACCTTAATGGGTCGTGTCCAATATAAAATCCCAATTAGCTCGTGTCCTTACCCGCGTGCTGCATAGGGAATTGGATTTGTACCAAGTGAAGGGGGTCGCCCATGATCAGCGACGCATTGCCGACCCGGCAACACCAGCCTGCATGTCCTCGCGACCCTTGCACTGTTGACCGGAACGGTAGAAACACATCGCCTTAAAGGTGTCAAATATGTTATTAAATCGTTGAAGGAATAAATTTATTTGCCTATAATCCCGCACATATCACCTGGTGGAACTACTGGAAGTAGCTAATAAGTGTTTTATCAATTGTCCCGCAGCAGTATCAGACACAGATTTGATTATCCATATTGTCGTTAGAGCACAAGAAAAATTTATAATGAAGTTTAACGAGGTGGGATAATTGATAAAACAAAGATGTACGAAGCCGCCTTGAGGGCGCCTTGGCACGCTATTTTCAAATTGGGTTTATAATCAGGTTTTCTTCGACCATTTGCTTGCGAGCTGGCCCTTAGGGGTCCTGGTAAAAGCCGGACCAGACAAATATTTATAGTTGTGCAATGAGTATTTGGCCTCAGTGCAGGGTGCATTGGTTAGTGCAGCATCCTATCGACTCCCCGGCCATGTGGTTGGAAGACGAAACGTGGGATTCCTTTCGTCGCAGTTTCACTCAGGGTTCTCACCGCCCCGCACGATGGCCAAAGCCCAATCTGATTTCCGTGTGCACGAGTCCCGGGTTTGTGTCTCCCGTTGTGACTCAAGAACTCCCGAAAGTTCTGTCACGATTCAGGAGGAGAACTAAAAGAGGAAGATGCCAAACCAAAGAGTTAAGGCGACCCGGAGACCCGCGAGCCTGAATCCAAACATAATTAGCCGGAGGGAACCCAAACCACAGAATGAAGCCACAGAGGAAAGGCAGATGACCAGGAAACAGAAAACATGGGTGTACTCCCCCAAAAAACCAACAAAACATAGTGTTCCGGATCGGATAAAAACAGAAGTCGCGCACACGGGTGAGAAATTGGTATCGGATGAGCTTAGACCGAAGCATGTCAAACCGCCGCCCCAAAAGCCCCAGTTTAACTATATCGTTGATATCTTTACAAAGTGGTACCGAAACTACTTTTACTTTTGCGCGAAGTATGCGTGTCCCGGTCCAAATGCCATGTCTCCATTCTTTGACGCCAATTTTGCGCGGATGGAGTATGCGGGGGGCAACCGGTTTCATCTGTCCTATATGCGACACACGGGCCAGTGGTTCGAAGTATACCGGGATTTGTCACTCAGTGAATGCCTACGTCACATTAGGCAGGAACCGAACTTCCAGCCATAGATATTTGGTCTGTGACCGACCGTGCATCGGACTAAAAACCAACTCCAGTGGATTGATGGTCCTCGCGGATTTTACAGCATCTTTGATTGTTCGTACTGTGATCTTTTGTGAAAGGGCTCCAGCACAGGTCGCTAACGCACAGGGCTGGAGCGTTAATCAAAATATTCAACGTATTACCTACCTGAATGCCCGGTCACTATGCGCTATGGTTAAAATCCTATCATTTGGAGGATTTTAATGTTATAGCCAGAACGTATTATCTTATTTGTTGTAATTTCTAATGCTTGGCCCTATGGCAAGCAAGCTGGACTTGAATGAGAGGTAAATTTAAAGATGGATATCCAGGAAAATAGAATTGCTTCAATTCTTGCAGACGGTGATGTGGATAATGAAGAAATGCAGGAAAAATCACCGGAAACTGTTGCAAAATATTTGCATTATCTGAAAAAAAATATCGAATTCCCATGTATTGTAACGGGGCTTGAGGATTTTCCATGGGAAGAAAAATATGTTTTTGGTCATGGTAATAAAAAAGAATATGAAAAACTCAAAAAAGACAATCCATCATATAGAGACAAATTCGAAATTCTCGATTTGTTTGAAGATGAAGATTATGATGAACAAATAGTGGTAAATGTAAAACGATTAAGCGATCAGAGGGAATTTATACTTGAACTTGATTATCTCAAAGCGGTAGATAAAAAATCAAAAAATTATCAACTTCTTGATGATTACTCGGTATGGTATGTAAATTATTAGCACCTTCGAGGCAACATCCTGCTGATATGTTTGACTTTTCAACAATCGTTGTGACATTAAAACCGTATTTGTTATAAATACAATAAATTGCTGTGTGCATTTAGTGGCAAGGTGTCTCATGGCGCTGGATTTACCTGAAGGTTTATTATCGCCTTAACTATTTGGACAAGGTTATGGACCAGATAATGAATAAGGTGATACGCCCACTTTCGAGGAATTATCCCCATTAAAATGAATATATCACCCTATTGAAATTGACCTGAAGCTATTTCGGTTCCAATGCAAGTTGCTGCCATTAGGTGCGAATGCAGCCCCAAGGAATGGGATTTCGGTGATGTGACAATCGGTTCATCGTCAACCGTAATATTTTCGCTCACTAATTTTAAGCTGGATGAGGTTGCAATGATGTCCCGCCTCCCTCGATATATATACCTAATGAAAAAACTTATGATATTGTTGTCGAGTTTTCACCTTCGACTCTCGGAGCCCATTCTGCCGAATTGAGAATATCGAGAAACGCAACCTATTCAGAGGTATTTATACCAGTTCAGGGCGTTGGTGTAATTGGGGAAGTACCTCCGGGTGAACTTATGAGTTACCTCATCAATTCTTTCGATGAGTTTGTGGAAAACGAAACGATTAAATTTACAGGACGCGATCATATTGCGAGTTGCCGCTTAAGAGCTTTCAAAGATATGCTGAAAGCTTCAAGCGATTTGATCAGCGTTGTGACTATGAAACCGCCTGTGTTCAATTGCGGGACGCACTGAATCGCGTCGATGGTGACAAGCACCCGCCAGATTTTATGGAAGGCCTAAATACAGAGACGCTCACACACATGATACTAGACACAATAAATATATTAGAGTGCCGGTAAAAGCGAGTTTCTTTCAACGGGCGGATATGACCTCATACCTATTAATTTGACGATTGCATTGGATTGCCATGCCTTATTTCAATAAACCACATAATTTCTAATAGTTGGATGTTTGACAAGATATTTGTACGGATAAGCCTGCCTTTTGGAAACAAAATAGCCAATCTAACCCGCAACCCAAATATTATTTGCAATGGTAACATTGAGCCAGGTTGGAAACCCTCTTTGTATAATCCAATTCTGAATCAACGCCTCATAAATCTTGACAATATTTGCGACATCGGATTAGTAATTATTATCTGATACTCAATCTAAAGCTGTCCTGTCGTTTTTCGCTGCGTTCCCCATCGAGTAGCCCCTCTTCGACCACCTATTCAAATATTGCCGTGTACAGTTGTGGAGGTCTCTTGGTATGAAATTAGGGTACAAGGCTCATACGCAGCGTCTAAAAATCGTGGACCAATATATAATCCGGGATCTCCAACTGGGCCACCTACTACTACAATACCGACATCACCCCCTTCACAATCAACTACTTAGGTGATGATCCCGCCGACGACCCGGAGATCTATGCAAAGACCTCCCCCATGACTCATATCTTGAAAGCCTCTACACCGACGCTCATCCAGCACGGGGAATTCGATCGAAGGGTCCCCATTCCCAACGGCTACGAGCTGCGGCAAGGACTCGAGGACCGAGGTGTGCCGGTGGAAATGGTGGTCTATAAAGGATTTGGCCATGGCATCAGCAAACCGAAATCTCAAAGGGCGGTGATGTGGCACAACTTGGTCTGGTTCAACCACTATCTCTGGGATGACCCCCTGCCTAAGCTTGCAGAGCCGGAGATTCCTGAAAAGAAGGAAGACGAAAAAAAGTAGATCCTGGAGCCATCTGATTTGGTAGGCGTCATCGCTTGTTCGCGAAGCGCTTCTCCCTAGTTCTTGAGAGCTAGGCCGTGGAGGTTGGGGTTTTCTTTGAGCTCTAGTATGCCGACGTATATATGGCCCAGGATGGCGCGTGCGGTTTGCTCCTCAGGCAGTGGACTGAGCTCAAATACAGATTTTGGAGGCTCTTCCCCATTGACGCGCGAGAGGATGAAAGCTTCTTCTGGTTGAAGTGCAATCTTATCCATCAGTCTCATTGATCTTTCAGTCATGACCAACAGCCGTTGATCTTCCATGAGACGGCTAATGTAGGCGTCGATCTCTGGTGTGCGTCTCGCGGCTTCCATGACCACATCCAAGACGTTGATGGGAGTCGACAAATCGGACTGAGTGTTCTTCGACTCCAGGAAAGACATCTTCTTTGCAGAGCTCAGAATGGCCGATGAGCTAATCTCGAGGAATTGAAGGCGAAGACATTCTTCCACCTGGTCCTTCTGAAGGACCTGGAATTCAACGAGGACCTCTCCAAGGCGTCTCCCCTTTTTGACAAAGAGAGATACGTCGACGAAATGTTGCTCGGTGATATGACCGCTGCGCATCAAGACCTCACCGAGTCGCTCCTTCTTGGCCGAGGATCGAGCGCCGACAATCGCGCCTCCACTCAAGACAATGTAGCGCTTGGCGTCATCGCCTTGGCAAGTGAGAATTCCACTTCGCCTCTCGCTTGCGAGCTTTCTCAGAGTCGAGACGACCTGCTTGTTCAAAGACACTTCTGATGGGCCTGTCAGCAACACGGAGCTGAGCCACTGTGCCTACTCACAGAGGCTTCTTCACTCCGAAAGAAGTCAAGACTTAATTGTGATCACTGAATTCCTGCATGATTCGTGCCGCGAGCAAGAGCGGCGTCCAAGGTTGCACCACGGAGGGAAACGACACAGCCCATATACAAACGGCTCACGTAAATAGCCACATTGGTGAGCCTTCTGCTCTTTTTCTCAGACGGGTCGACCCTAGGTTCAATCTATGAAACCGAAAGACTCCTGTGGGATTTTAGACTCAATCCAATGGGGTTCTTCCGACGTTTAGAAAGGCCGTTAGAAGGGATGCGGGCTCGAACTGGGTGATTATTCCCGCGGTCGACAAAGAACTTCAATTTTCTTAGTCGGTTACGTTAATGCAATATGGTGACACGACACTAAATTATCTGCTTAGGCTGCCTATCTCCGAAAGGGGCTCGGGGTCTAGTTCATTGCCTTCAACTTCTCTCTAGCTTCCGTGACCTTCTGATGGAACACAAAAAGCTCGTCGGGGTTACCGCTTTGGGACGTGAAGTTGTAGTTCTTGCCCCCTCGCACCTTGATGTTGAGATTCTTTTCGATGTAGTTGACTTCAAAACGCTCGAGCCCTGCCCAAGGGACATCGAAAGCGTCCTTGTGGTCGGTCTCGTAAATGACATGGGTCAAGGTGGCTCTAAGAGTCCCTTTGCACTCCCCAAAAGTGTGCTTGTGCACAACAGCGACAGACTCATCGAGCTTGACTTCTTTGAAGCGAACCATAATCTCTCGCGGCTCGGCCGACATTTCGAAGGTCTCGGAGTACATGTCATAGCCTTCGACAGATGCTGTGAGCTCATGAGTCCCAAGCCCTATTTCCGGGGCCTCCAGAGGCGTGGTTCCCAGGTAGTCGCGATCTAGGAACACCGTTGCCCCCGGAATATCGCTATCGACGCGCAGGATCGCGGCTATTTTCTTTAGAGCCGCTCTCACTCGAGCGCTCTCACCCGCGACGATACGCACGTCTTGCTGGAAAGGCTCGTGGCCTTCTTTCACGACTCGAATGGTGTAAGTTCCCGGTTCCAGACTTGAAGCGCGATACGGGGCGTTTCCCGCCTCCTCATCGTCAACGTACACTGAGGCACCTTCGACGTCTGCACTGACAACGAGAGATCCTACCGTCGGCGTGGGCGGAGGTGGAGGCTCAGGTTCTGGCTCCGGTTCGGGTTCAGGAGGAGGCGCCGGCGCCGGAGCGGGCTCCGTCGGGTGGCTTTTCCGATACGGCCTGCCAGGTAAAATATCCCGTGACAGCCACAAGGATAACCAACGCTAGTCCAGCCCAAATAACCCAACCTTTCTTTGTGCTGCCTTCCGCGCTCTTCTCTTCGTTCTCGTTCAGTATCACCATGATCAAGATTTTAACATGTCGTCTTTGACAGACATGGCCTTAGTTCGATAAATAGTTAGTACCCCGACGAGACTCTTGAATGGAGGCTCTCAATGACGGATCAAAAGTCCATCACACGCCGGGTTACGCCTCGATACGAATTAGAGAAAGAGTTCTCTGGGTATACTCACTACCGTTCGCACACCCACCTGGTTGACCTGAGCTCGAGCGGTGCGCTCATCGAGTTCCAGCTATATCTCAAACCCGGTACGGAGATCGTTCTCTCGTTGCCGATTGGCGGCTCGAGTCACCGAGTCGAGTGCTTCGTGGTTCACTGTTCGATGTCCGAGACGGCGGGCGCCGTTGGAAGACACGGATACGCCAACTACCGAATAGGCATCCAGTTCAGTGATCTGCCGCCGGCAACCAGAACAACCATCAACAATCTCATCAAGAGCAGACTGGAAAATGAACGCCGGGAGCAGCCCCGGCTCTACATAGGTCGGCCCGCCGAGATCGAAGAAACCGTTGAGCTCCACGCTCTCAACCTTAGCATTGGAGGCGGGCTATTCATATCCAACAGCCCTTTGGAATATGGCTCTTGCCATGATTTTGTCTTCAGACTTCCAAACGGCGAGGTTCGGGCACAAGGTATCGTTTGCCACTGTCACGCAGGGACGCGATGGGAAGACAACTGCTTCCAGGTGGGAGTGGAGTTCAAAGAGCTTCTTGCCAATGGCCGTGAAATCGTCGAGCGGTATTTGAACTTAATTGAACGTAGAAGGGAGTTTAAGGGTTAGAAGCTAAACCATCACTTTACTAGCTTTGTGGAAGGTTCATCGAAGCTGGAGTCCCCTTTTTTTTTGCCAACCAGCGTACCGCATTGACTACACCGGTATTCGTAGAGGTCTCCGTCCGGTAGGACCAACAGTAGGTGTTTCCGAACGGGAAGCGCCTCCCGACAACGGGGACAGAACAAATGAGCCGCTTCGAACTCTTGAAAGCTGTCATTACGTTGGGATGGACACATAGCAATCAACCCATTATGGCGTTCCTAGCTCCATATTAGTTCAACGGCGAAGACGACTGTAAACGACCGAGCCTAGCTCCCAGTATTCACCCGAATAGAAAACCAGGGGTCGACCAGACTCTAGACGAAGCTCGGAATGCTCGACTCGCGCAATGAAAAGTGTGTGATCCGACTGAGCAATACGTTCGACAACGCTGCAATCAAGATGAGCCAAACATCCCTCAATCCACGGAGTATTGCGAGTTCCCTGGCGAATCGGCACTGTCTCAAACTGCTGCTCAGAGCTCAAGTCGGGTCGGGCAAAATGCTCGGAAAGTGCCCCTTGTTCATCGGAAAGAACGCTGACGGTGAAGCAGGATGCCCTATCAATCAACGGATGGGACTGGGAAGCGTGGGAGATTGAAATCAACACCATTGGTGGCGTCAGACTGATCGAAATGAACGAACTGACGGTTACGCCTCGTGGACCGCTGCCGGCATCCGCAACGACCACGGCCACTCCTTGCGCGTAATTTCTCATCAAAGCTCGAAGCGATTCCTCAGACGCGTGTTCAGTCAATATGTCAATCCCGCCATGCGCTCGGCCTGACCGAGTGATTCCGAAAGCGCCGGTTCCAAGTTCGGAGGAGTCGGTGGACCCCGAGACATCCTAGCTCAAGTTCCTGTGATGCCACAAGATCACGCAAGAGTTTGTAGCACAAAGAGCAATGATCTACTAGAAATAGAAGCAATTTAGCAGTGAAAGCCAAAGTGATACTTTATGTCATCTGGCGCTAACGCGGGTGAGACGCAGATAAACATCTGGCTCGAGCGGATTGCAGGGCTTTGTCTTAGCAAATCGTTAAATCACTGTAGCTTATCAAGTTCCTCCAGGATGGTTTCGAGAGACGTCCTCTCGCGATAATTGACCCAAACATTGACAAACTTGATGGTTCCGTCCTTGTCGATAATGATCGTAGCTGGGTGGGGTATCCCTTCCCTTTCCGATTTTTCCTGTGGTGCGTTCAGCAATCCGTAGCTTTGTATCACGTCTTGCCCGTCGCACAGTATGGGATATTTCCACTCATTCCTCTCCAGCCAGCTTGCCGTCTCTTTTGCATCGTATTTGGAAATAACGAGTAAGGTAGCTCCACGATTCTGAATGTCCTTCCAGCCCTTTTGCAGCTCACCGAGCTGCGTCTTGCAGAATGGTCACCACCCACCGCTTCGGATAAATTCCAACACGACGGTCTGTCCGCGAAAATCCGCCAGCTTAAAGGACTCTCCCTTCGAGTCCTTGAGAACAAAATCCGGCGCCTCGCTCCCAACTTCGGGCCCGTTAGCGTCTTGAGGAGCCGCAAATCCAAACAAAAAGATGGCCAGTACTAAAGCAATGGTCTTGGGCATGATTTGTCTCTCCGGAGATTGCTATGACGGTACCCGACGACGAGCGTTATTTTTCGGAGAGCCCCTTAGACTTCAGGCGGCATCAAAAATCGCCCGGCAACTCGAGTGAAAAACCCCTCTGTGAAAGGCTCTGTCGAACGATGCTCGCGTTGATGGTACCACTCGTCGTACGCATATTGAAGATCGCGAAGCACCTCATCAGGATTGAGACCTATCGATCGAGCATATTCCCCCGTAAAGCTCTTGAAATAGAATCTTCCAGGGAAGCGATCGAACTTCTCTTCTTCAATTGCATGGAGATACTGAGTGGCGATGCGGGTATTGGCCGATATTTGCTTCAGCTGTATCTTTTTCTCTTCCCGTACGGCGCGAAGTGAAGGACCCCGATAAGCCAAGACACACCCCCTATGCCGGGCAGATATGCTCCAGACTGTTCGACTCTGTTGTTTGATTTTGAGTATTAGAAGGCAAGTTGCGGCGAGCACTTACCGAACAAGAGCCTTCCCCGGGCGCAGAACGAATCTATCAAAAATAGGTCGAAACTGTCAATATGTCTTTAATAAAAAAATGGGTTTTTCACTACATAGAGGCGAGTGTTCAAGAACTTTCTAGCTCCTCGAGAATGCGACGGAGTGCTTCGATGATTTCTTCTCTCTCTACCTGACTTTTTCGGAACGACATCTGCAATCGGAACGGAGCACTTTGTGTGCCGTATTTGAAAACGAAGTGGCTGGGTCGGCCTTTCTTCGGCGTGCGCGATGCCTTTCGCACTTGGTCTCGACTCATCCCCTGCTCTGATATCTTCTCAATGAGGCTCACCATTTTTTCAGTGCTTTCCTGCCTAACTATTTGTATTAAAAGGGACTTAGACGCAATGTCGGCGAGCCGACAAAGCTGTTTCACTTCGTCCGGCATGTTGGCAAGGCTCAGCATCTCCGTAATGGTACTGCGAGATTTTCCAATCTGTTTGGCGAGCTCTTCATGCGTATACTCATAGGTCGAAACTAGCTGAGATAGCGCCTCCGCCTCCTCGAAAGGCGTAAGGTCTTTTCTTTGCAGATTTTCTACAAGGGCCAGTTCAACAGTCTCTCGGTCATCGACGTCCCGCTCGACACATGGCACCTCGGTCAGCTTGGCCTGAACAGCCGCTTGATAGCGTCGTTCGCCCGATATGATCTGGTATCTCTCCCCCCTGCGTCTCACAATAAGGGGCTCGAGGATGCCCTTTTCCCGGATTGATGCCGTCAGCTCAGAGAGGTCACCCATTTGCTGGCGAGGTTGGTTCGGATTGGGCTCGATCTGTTCGATAGGGATCATACGCCCTATCGGGGTACCGGGTCTCGAACCGAGCTCCTCTACAAAATGCATGTCGTGGCGGAACTTAATAGAACCGGGCAGGCCAGATTTCCTAGACACGAGCTAATACCTCTTCTGAAAGGCTGTAGTACTCAAATGCACCGCTCGATTGCGGAGCAAAAGTAAAAATCGATTCCTTGTGTGCCGGGCTTTCTTCCAATCGAATGCTCCGGCTAATCACGGTTTTGAACACTTTCTTGCCGAATACTTCCTTGATTCTCTTTCTAACATCCCTTCCCAAGGTCGTCCGTTTGTCGTGGAGGGTGATCAAAACGCCTACGAGACGTAGATCAGGATTGGGGCGCGATTTGATCTTCTCGAACGTCTCCAATAAGTCCCCCGTACCCTCTAGAGCGTAGTATGAAGATTGGATTGGGATGAGTAAATGAGTAGCGGCAACAAGAGCATTGACCGTAATGAGGCCTAACGTAGGCGGTGTATCGATAATGATGAAATCGTAATGACTTCGTATCGATTCGAGACTGTCGCGCAGTCGGAAGTGGCCATCGATCTCGCCGAGGAGCTTGCTCTCCAACTTCGCCAGCGAGATTTTGGCGGGGATGAGACACAGATGCTCCAGCCCAGTATCGTAGATGACGTCTTTGAACATGATCGAGGGGTCGAGAAGCGCCTCATATATGGTTTTGGAGATGTCTTCGAGCTCAACAAAAGAAATGGAAGTATTCGACTGCGGATCCATATCGATGAGAAGGGTAGATTTTTTCTTGAGCGCCAAGGCAGCGGCCAAATTGACGGCAGTGGTCGTTTTGCCCACCCCACCCTTTTGATTTGCTATTGTCAAAACAACGGCCAAGCGTCTTCTCCTTCAAAAAAAGTGCTATTGTTGTGACCTACTCTTCATTGAGGGCCTCTCATGCTCTGCTAAACCGGCAGCTGCCAGGTTCGGTTGATGATAGCGTTGACAAGGATTCTACGATACGTGTCAAGCGTCAATCCAGAATTTGAACCGCTGAGACCGCTGAGGCAGCAAAAGATTGTGACAACTAAATTTGCGTCTTCGGGGTGGATTTTTTCAAGGAGTAGAGGGAGATCTACATTTTGTATTTTCCAAGATCGTCGGGATTCAGGCTCTCGAGCCACTTCTGGAGGCGCTCGGAATCAGTGGCATCTTTCGTAAGATCCATACCCTTTGCACTCTCCACGACACTTTCCTCAACGAAAATCGGTGACCTGGTGCGAAGCGCCAGCGCTATGGCATCACTCGGGCGTGAGTCCACGGCAAGAATGCTGTCGTTGCGGTTGATGTAAATCATGGCGTAGAACGTGTTGTCTCGCAGCTCTGACACAACGATTTTTTGAACACTGGCCTCCAAATCACTGAGCACATTCTTCAAAAGATCGTGGGTCATCGGGCGAGGAGTCGCAATGTTCTCGATTTGGAGCGCTATCGCATTGGCTTCGAAAATGCCCACCCAGATCGGTAGGACTCGGTCGCCTTCTTTATCCTTCAAGATGACGATGGGCATATTCGTGATGGGATCAATCATGAGCCCTTTGATGGTCATCTCTATTTCCATTTAATGGTCCTCCGTACTCAGACTTCGTTAAATATAGGAACCAGGTTCGACAAAGTCAACCAGATTTAGGTCAGATGCCCGTAAGTGGCTCACCATAAAGGCTATTGGGGCCACCACGGGTCACTCTGACCTCGAGAAGAGCCCCCATCAAGGCCGGCGAGCCTGGGAAGTTGACGACGCGATTGTGGGGTGTCCGTCCCGAGAGAACGTTGGCGTCTTTCCTGCTGACTCCGTCAACGAGAACCTGCACGACGTCTCCTACTCGGTCCGCGTTCCGCCGTTCCTGAATCCGCTTTTGTGCCTGTTGAAGCCGCGCCAGGCGCTTGTTCTTCACCTCCTCCGGGACATCGTCAGGAAGCTGTCGGTAGGCCAATGTGTGCGGTCTAGGGGAGTACTTGAAGGAAAAAATGCTGTCGTACATGATGGACTGAATGAGACTCATCGTCTCTTCAAACTCTTCCTCGGTTTCGCCGCAAAATCCAACGATGAGATCGGTGGAGATAGCCATGTCGGGTACGAGATCTCGAGCTTCTCGAACTTTGTCCAAATAGTCCTTTCGAGTATAGCCACGCCGCATCCGTTCGAGGACCGCGTCTGATCCCGACTGGGCAGGTAAGTGAATATGATGACATAGCTTAGGGAGATCCCGGTAGCGTTCGAATACGGCTCGGTCAAAGTCCTTTGGATGGGGGCTCGTGAACCGCAAGCGCTCGATCCCCGAGAGACCATGGACGGCGTCCAAGAGCTTAGCGAAGCTCTGCCCTGTCACAGGGTCCCGATAGGAGTTGACGTTCTGACCCAGCAGTTGAACTTCCTTGAAACCCTCTTCCGCAAGCGTTTGCGCTTCTTTGACGATGTCTTCAATCCGGCGGCACCGCTCTCTTCCTCGGGTGAACGGAACAATGCAAAACGAGCAGAAATTGTCGCATCCCTCCATGATCGTGAGAAAGGCTTTGACCCCATCCACCCGTTCGATCTGCTCCGGTGGGATGTCGAGATTCTCGGGATGACGTCCAATTTCCACCACTCTTTCGCCATTCGTCCTCACGCGCTCCAAAACCGATGGCAAGAGCACGAGGCTTTGGGTCCCGAGAACAAAATCAACATAAGGTGCGCGAGCGAAAATGGACTCTCCTTGTTGCTGTGCGACGCAACCAGCAATTCCCAGGAGCCGACCCTTCGCTTTATTTTTTGGTTTCAGTTTTCCCAGGCGATCAAAGACCTTTTCTTCAGCCTTCTCGCGGACACTGCACGTATTCAGGATGATCACATCCGCTTCTTCCTCATTTCGTGCCACTTCATATCCCAAACACCTGAGACTTCCCGCCAGTTTCTCGGTGTCGTGGACGTTCATCTGACAACCCCACGTCTCAATGAAGTAGCGCCCGACGGGCGTGGTTTTGGGGGATGACTTCACAATGGACCTCAAGTACTACTTTAGATTTTTACTTCAAATGCTTAATTCTTATCAGAAACTAGCTGTGCGGCATGTCGTCGAGCGCTCTCGGTAACCACCGCCCCCGCAATCATTCGTGCAATTTCGTTGATCCGACCTTCTCGGTTCAACCTCTCGACTCTCGTCAATGTTCGGCCCTTTGAGAGCGTTTTTTCGATCCGGTAGTGGACATCGGCAAAGCTGGCGATCTGCGGGAGATGGGTAATACAGATGACCTGATGGGATTTCGAAAGAGATTTGAGCTTCTGTCCAACGACATCAGCGACTCTTCCCTCGATCCCCGTATCGACTTCGTCAAAAACGAGCGTCTTAGGTGTTTCGCCATGGGTTGCCACCGACTTGAGGGCCAACATGAACCGCGAGGACTCCCCTCCCGAAGCGATGCGAGATAGCTGACCGAGGTCTTCTCCCGGGTTCGCCGAGAACAAAAACTCCACTTCGTCGAGCCCGCTCTCTCGCCAGCGACTCCGATCGCCCGCGCCACCTTCGATCTTATCCACTTGGATCGCAAAACGAGCCTTTTCCATGGCCAAGCCGCGAAGCTCCTTTTCTACTTGACCTTGAAGTCGTTCAGCCGTCTTCTTCCGGTGCCGCGACAATATATCTGCCGACTCCAGATACTGTGCGGATTCGCGTTCGATTTCTTGTTCTAGGAGAGCCAGTTGCTCATCCTGGTGTTCCAGTTGCTCCAGATCCTTCGCACATTTGTGGCGGTGGGCCATGACCGCTTCGAGACTTCCCCCGTATTTCTTTTTGAGTCTCTCGAGCCACGTGAGTCGTTCTTCGACCTCATCGAGCCTGCCGGGCGTGAACCGGATCTCCTCTCGATAGTCACGGAGAAACAAAGCCAGGTCTTCGAGCTGCGGGCGCACCACGGATTCGTTTTCTTCAAAAGGCACCAATCGGGGGTCGATCTCAGCGAGCTCTGATACCCGCTTCCACACCAGAGCGAGACGGTCGAGAACCGAAGATTCGTCATCGTAGAGATGAGAATAAGCCTCCTCGGCCGCGTTCCTCAGCCTCTCTGCATGAACGAGAAGCGTTCTCTCCTCTTCGAGCTTCAGGTCTTCCCCGAGAGTGATGGAGGCTTTGTCGATCTCTGCCATCTGAAACTCGAGGTGTTCCTGGCGGGCCTTCTTGTCGCGCGCTTCACGATCGAACCTCGATTGCTTGTTTTCAAGCTCTTTCAGGTTCGAGAATGAGCATTTCACCGCCTCCCGCAGATCCTGGTTGTCGGCCAAACGGTCCAGCAGCTCCAAGTCCGCACCGGGTCTGAGCAAGCTCAAGTTCTCGCCTTGCCCGTGTATATCGGCCAAGTGCGGGGCGAGCTCGCGCAGCAAGGCCAACGTGCCCGCCGTACCATTCACGACCACTTTCCCGCGGCCGGTTGGTGAGATTTGCCTTCGGACGACGATCTCCCCTTCGTCGATCGGAATGCCCGCCTCTTCGAGTCTCAGGCGGAAGTTGTCCGGGCACGAATCAAGCTCGAAACCTGCTTCGACTTGGGAGCTGGACGCACCACTGCGGATCAATTCGGCGGTCGACTTCGAGCCGAGAACCAGGCCGAGGGCATCGACCAGAATGGACTTACCGGCGCCGGTCTCGCCGGTCAACAGATTGAGTCCCGGTCCGAAATCCACCTCGAGCTCTTCGATCACCGCTATGTTTCGAACACGAATCCATCGCAACATTTTATTGGTATCTGACCTCCTGGCGTTGCCTTGCCTCTCAAACCTTCGAATGTACCACAGGCGCCACAGAAGCAGGAAGAGCGTCTTGTGCCGCGACGAGGAAGACGAGAAAGTGACGACTCAGCGCTCCTTCAAACGCACTCGAGATCGCCTCAGTTGGGTATGTGGCATGGTGCTCGAGGCTCGAATTGCTCTGCGTATTCGTTGACAGGCCCCAAGTCCTTGTGGTAGTGTGACCTACGTACATCATTATCTAGTGGTTGGTATCGTATTGGAGACTCTACAAGAAGTCACTACAATCCCGCTCGAGACACTTCCGCACTCGATCCGTTCCAGCTCATTGCAGATGCGGGACCTGTTTCCGTCGTGGTCTTGATCATCTTGGCATTTTTCTCGCTCGTTTCATGGGCCATTATCTTGAGCAAATGGACTGCGTTTCCGAAAGGCTGAAGCTCAGTCCCGCGCGTTTCTCGAAGTTTTCCGTCGCAGCAAAAAGTTTTCCGAAGTCCGTTCGGTTTGCAAACAATTGCGTGCCAGTCCTCTGGTCGGAGTCTTTCTCGCGGGCTACAATGAGCTTGACTATCAGCTTCGTGCTCGAGACAAGGGCAATCCGTTGAGCGGTGGATAAGGAACAGGTCATCGCGCATCAAGAGCCTGGAGAGTGTGGCCCGTTCTCTCGTACGCGCTACGAACGCCGAGATGATGAAGTTGGAGACCCGATCTCGGATTTCTGGCGACGACAGGCAGTGCCACTCCTTTCATCGGACTGTTTGGAACGGTTTGGGGCATCATGAATGCCTTCCGTAGGATCGGTGTGGTTCAAGCCGCCAACATCAGCGTTGTGGCTCCGGGAGTCAGCGAAGCTTTGATTGCCACAGCGGCCGGACTGGCAGCGGCCATACCAGCGGTGATTTTCTACAACTACTATGTGAATTGGGTGAAACGTCTTTCCACCGAGATGGACGATTTCTCTCTGGAGTATCTGACCATCATCGAGAGGAATTTCACCTGATTCCGAGTCTCAATCGATAGGCGGGAATAAATCTATAATAGGTAAGGTACCGAGTAAGAGGATTCTGCTCGGTTTCGGATGAGGATAGAGGCCTGAGATGATGGCAGGCGGCGGTGGAGTGCTCCAAGTGGCGGCTCCGGTTCCGCTGGAAACGCTCTTCAGGCCTTGAAGCTGGCGCGTGGCCGCCGAATTCTCCTCAGACCTTGTCCGAGATCAACGTCACGCCTTTTGTGGATGTTGTTCTGGTGCTTCTCATCATTTTCATGATCACGGCGCCGATGTTGGTCCGTTCCATCGACGTCAGCTTGCCGGCGGTAGGAATCCGCCAGGATCAGGCCAGCGAGAGAATTCGGGTGACCATGGATGCGCAAGGGCGCACCTACTATGGACGATCGTGCCGTGAACCGAGCGCTACTCGAAGATCGCCTGCAGCGATGGTCGAGGTGCGCGGTCTCCGAGTCGCCTACCTCAGAGCTGATGAAGAGCTAAAATACAAAGAGATCATGGCTGTGATCGAGCTCATCAAAAACGCCGGGGTGGATGTCGTAGGTATGGAGTACATTTACCCGGAGGAGAAACGTTCTCGGTGAGCACATCACTAGCGCCTGAGCAACGATCCATTCAAGACCATGCTTGTGTGGTCTGGTGTGGCTCACGTTGCCTGTGTTCAGCTTTATGGTGCTCGGCACTCATTTCACTGGATCGTCCGCGCCCTTGAGCTCCACCGGGAGTCGCTTGGATCGTACCCGCTCCGCCCGGACCTGGGCAAGGGCTCGGAGGTGGTGGAGCGCCCTGCCCCTGCCAAGAAAGCGGAACCTGAAGAACCGGAAGATGCCGAGCCCAAGAAAAGGAGCCTCGAGTCGTCCGGCCCACAAAGGAAGATCGCGATCAGCTTCCGTTGCCGGATGCTCCAAAGAAGCCGTCGGAAGAAGAAGGACCCTAAGCCGTCATCGGGATTGACCGGTAGAGATGCAGCCAGTGCCGACTCGGCACAGCTCAAAGGGATCGGCGTACCCGGACTGGGACTTGGAGGGGAAGGAGGCGGAGGCTCGGCATTCGATCAGGATTTCGAATATTCCTACTACGTCCAACAGATGTTCGCCAGCATCAACCAGCACTGGCAACAGGGTGCCGGTACGCGGCCAAGCCGTCGCCGTCATTCGTTTCACGATCTTCAAGGATGGTCATCTTGAGCAGGTTCGAAGTCGAAGAATCGAGTGGTCTTGCGATGCTGGATCGAGCGGCTCAGCGCGCCGTAGTACTTTCCGATCCCCTTCCACCACTGCCCAACTCCTATCCGCGGGATCGGGTTGGTGTTCACCTTCAATTTGTCTACTCCGAACAGAACTGATATGCAAAAACCAATTCGATGTCTTTTCGTTCATGGCTCTAGCCATGTCACCATTTCTTCTGGGGTTGCAGGCCCCTCAGTCGTCAGAGCCACAACAGCCCGCCGGATCCGATTGGTACATCAGGATCCAAACTCCCGGCCGGCCCGTTTACATGGCCTTGCCCGAGTTCGAAGTTCGTGGAACGGCTTCTGCAGAAGCTGCCAAGATTTTGACGGCTGTGTCGTGGTCCGACCTGGAATTTGCGTCCGTGTTCCGTCTAGTTCCAAAGGAGCGCTACAAGATCATCACGACTCCCACTCTCCCAAACCAGATCGACTACTATCAGTGGGAGTCCATCGGAGCGGACATTCTCGTTTTGGGCGCTGCGGAGATCCAGATGGACAAGCTCGTCGCTGAAGTTCGAATCTACGCCACCAAAGAGCAGCAGATGGTGTTTGGAAACCGGTACGAAGGTCGACCGGATTCGGCGCGGGCCATGGCACATCGGATCGCGGATGACATCTTGCTTCAGGCCGGAAACTACCGAGGTGTAGCACGCACTAAGATGGCTTTCACAAGCGATCGACGGGGAGAGCAGAGCAAAGAGCTCTACATCATGGACTACGATGGCTTCAACCAAAAGCCCCTCACCGCCAATCGCTCTTTGAATCTGACCCCCACCTGGTCTCCGGACGGGAAAGCGCTTGCCTATACCTCGTATCGCAACGGTCGTCCTGATTTGTATCGCGCCTTCATCTACGAAGGTCGCGGCGACCATTTGGTGGCTGGGCCCGGCATGTCTTTTACTCCCGCTTGGTCACCGGACGGCAAGCCGGTTGGCCTTTACGTCGACAAGGGATGGTAACTCCGAAATCTACCTAATCAATGCCGACGGCACCGGTCTCGAACGGTTGACCAATCATCGAGCCATCGACACCTCACCCTGTTGGTCACCAAACGGACGCGAGATAGCTTTTACGTCGGATCGCACCGGTGCACCTCAAATTTATGTCATGGGAGTGGACGGCTTGAACGTCCGGCGCATCTCCTTTGACGGTTCTTACAACGATGCTCCGGCTTGGTCGCCTTCACGCGAGTATCAGCGAGATTACATGGGCCTCTCGTATCGAAAGAGGTCCTTTCGATATCGTCGTGTACAACTTACAGACGCAACAGGTGCGGCAACTGACCACCGGTCGCGGGAGCAACGAGAGCCCGAACTGGTCTCCCAACGGTCTCCACCTCGTCTTTACATCGGACAGAACGGGAAGCACTCAGGTCTATTCCATGAACCGTGACGGGACCAACGTGCGTCGATTGACCCGCGAGGGAAACAATACTACGCCCAAATGGGGGCCTTCCCCCGATGGCCAGCCCTAACAAACCTGGCGGAGGTTGACGAGTGTCGAGGAACAGAGTCTTTTTATGGGAAGACAATTGGAAGAAGGGACGTTTGGTGCCCCCAAAAGGTATCCTTTCGATAGGAGGGATCTCATTGAGTTTCAATAAACTGCCTTACTCGAGTTTTTTTCTGACCCTTGCCGTCATACTTGGTCTGACCCTTGCCTGTGGAGGCAAGAAACCGCGGCAACCGGCCTCGAGCGGAATTCCAACGACAGCGATCCCGGCCGAGGACCCCGTTCCTCCAGTGGCACCTCCGCAAGCGCCACCCGTTGCGGAACAACCGGATACGGATCGCCTCTCGAGGTTCGACGAAGACGCGGACATCTTGTCTCAGACGCTGGAAGACCTCAATGCTCAGTCTCCGTTGACCGATATTCAGTTCGATTACGATAGTGCTGCCCTAAGTTCGCAAGCTCGCTCAACGCTCGAATCTCACGCTCAATGGCTGCGCAGGTATCAGAGCATTGTTATCCTCGTCGAGGGTCACTGCGACGAAAGAGGCACGGTAGAATATAACTTGGCGCTGGGAGAACGGCGTGCCATGGCGGCCTACAGCTATCTTCAAAGTTTGGGCGTGACCATAGACCGTCTCAAAACCATCAGTTACGGCAAGGAGTTTCCTCTGGATCCGGCTCACACAGAGAATGCTTGGAGTCGCAACCGGCGCTGTCATTTCGTCATCACATCCAAATAAAGGAGATGAGAAAGTGCGTGCCTTTCGATACACAGTTGTGATTTTGGCCGCCGCAGTCATCACCCGCATGTTGGTTCCGGCCTCCACGCGAGCGGCCAACAAAGACACGGAGTTGATTCTCGCCGAACTGAGGCAATTGCAGGCTCAAGTGTCACAGATTCAAAGGGCCCAAGGGGAAATCGAACGCCAGGTGAAATTACTTGCCTCACGTCAAGAGACGGATGGCGTACAGCAGCTTCTGGTCGACACACAAACGACGCTCGAGGACGTCAAGGAGAACATCTCCGTCCTGTCCTCGCGATTGGATGAAACGAACTCTCGTATTGGAAACCTTCGTCAGGAAATCGTGTCCCTGAGACAGCGTCAACAACCGCTCATGCTCTCGCCCGACGGGACAGAGACGACCGAAGCCGGGTCTTCCACTGCGACAGATCGTGGTGACTCCTCCCAGCAGAGCTCGCGCGTGGCCGCTGCCGCTCCCAGCCCTTCCGATCTCTATAACCAAGCCTACACCGACTACAATCACGCAAGGTATCCCCTCGCGATTTCGGGATTCGAGGAAGTCATCCGCAGCTATCCAACGAGCGAGCTCGCTGACAACGCTCAATATTGGATCGGTGAATGTTACCTCGCTAGGCGACAATTCAAGGAAGCGCTCCAAGCTTTTGAGGCGGTTTTGCGAAAATACCCCGAGAGCAACAAGTTACCTGAGTCCAGCTTCAAAAAAGCTCAGGCCTTCGAGGGCTTGGGGCGCCGTGACGATGCTATTATGCAGCTCGAGTACGTCATCGAGCAATATCCGCGAACCCAGGTCGAAGCAAGTGCAAAGTTGCTTCTGAAGAGACTCAGAAGTTACCAACCGTGAACGCGGGTCTCAATCTTGTTATTGGAGGCGTTTAATGCGTGGAGTCAATAAAGTCATACTCGTAGGCAACCTTGGTCGAGATCCGGAGATGCGGCACACACGCGGCGGTACCGCTGTTGCGACTCTCAATCTCGCCACATCATCGAGCTGGACCGACCAAAACGGACAACGACAGGAACGCACCGAATGGCATCGGGTCGTCGCTTGGAGCAAGCTAGCGGAGATAGCCAAAGAGTACCTGACCAAGGGCAAGCAGGTTTACATCGAAGGTCGCCTTCAAACTCGCTCATGGGACGACAAGGATGGCAATAAACGGTACACGACGGAAGTCGTGGCCGATCAAATGATTATGCTGGGTGGTCGCGGAGGTGGGGGTGAGTTCTCGAGAGACAGTTCGAGTCCACCGGAGCCCGATATTCAGGAGCCCTTTCAGGCGACCGACGAAGACGTCCCCTTTTAGCATCCTGCAACGGTGGATGTCGTATATTGACCCCGCTCACCGTCTCTTGGAGGTGAGAGGATGAGAGAGGACCCTTCCGGCTTTGCTCCCTTTCTGGAGCGCATGAGGCGTGAAGGCCTTCCAAATCTCTTTATCCATTCCTTCGCTCTTTACTATCGCCAGCTCGTCAGCGGCGAGACGGGGCTGATACCTGAAACCCAGCTTCGCCCGTTGCGCTCGCCCCCGGATTGGGAGCAATTGGGAGACGGGCCCGTCAAGACAGGGAAACAGGCTCTCGAGAAGACGGTCCTCATCAAGCTGAACGGTGGTCTCGGGACCAGTATGGGCCTCGAGACAGCCAAGTCCTTGCTCCAAGTCCGCAATGGGCTAACGTTCCTGGACGTCATCGCAAAGCAGGCCATTCATGCGGAAGTCCCGTTGGTCTTGATGAACAGCTACCGAACGAACTCCGGTGCGCTGGAAGCGCTGCGAGCCTACCCGAAGCTTACCCGCAAGGACATTCCTCTGAGCTTTCTACAGCACAAAGAGCCCAAGGTAGTACAAGACAATCTGCAACCGGCAACCTGGCCCGTCAATCCCGCGCTCGAATGGTGTCCGCCGGGCCATGGCGATCTCTACATTGCCCTCGTGACCAGCGGCATGCTCGAGAAACTCATCGAGCTCGGTTTCGAGTACGCGTTCGTCTCGAACTCCGACAACTTGGGCGCAGATTTAGATGCAAGGATTCTCGGCTACCTTGTTGAAAACGAAATCCCGTTCTTGATGGAAATCGCCGATCGAACCGAAATGGATCGGAAGGGCGGCCATTTGGCCGAGTATCACGATGGTCGACTTGTGCTCAGGGAGTCCGCTCAGTGTCCCTCGGAAGACATGGCAGCCTTTCAAGACGTGCAGCGGCACCGCTTCTTCAACACCAACAATCTTTGGTTCAACTTGGCCGATTTGAGACTCTCATGCGTGAGAGGGGCAACCATCTTGGATTGCCCCTGATCCGCAACTCCAAGACGCTCGATCCACAAGACCCGACCTCTCCTACCGTCTATCAGCTCGAGACGGCAATGGGAGCCGCAATCGGCGTTTTCGAAGGTGCAAAAGCGATGCGTGTGCCCAGGCAACGGTTCGCCCCTGTCAAGACCACGAACGAGCTTCTGGCGGTTCGATCGGACGCGTATGTACTGACAAAGGAATTCCGCATTGTTTCCAATCCCGAGCGTGACCTCGGTCCCCTTTTTATCAAGCTGGATTCCGATCATTACAAGTTGGTCTCCGATTTCGATACGCGATTCCCCTCAGGCTCCCCTTCACTCGTGGAATGCTCGAGCCTTGACATCGAGGGAGACATCGTTTTCGGCGCCAATGTTGTTGCGAGAGGCGAAGTCCGACTGCGTAACGAATCGGGGAAGCAGGTCCAAATTGCGGATGGAACCGTTCTCGAAGGCGAGAAGGTGTACTAGTAAGAACTCGAGCACCCAGAGAACTCGAGAACTCAAGAATGTCTTCGGAGTGGGTGTTTACCCTAATCCGAGCTCCATCAAACCTACGTAAGTACATGTGGAAAAGGGGACAGGTCCCTTTTTCCTGCAAGCAATTCGTCGGATTAGGGTTAACCCTCGGGCGTCGTTGATCGTATTGATCTAGTGAGATGATGAGTTACTTAACGCAGGACCTGCGTTTCGTCCTACGATCAACAACAGAAAAAACCCCTCTATTTCTTCGTCTCTATACTCTTGATTGCAATAGGGATAGGGGCTACAACTGCGGTGTTTAGCATCGTCGACACCGTGATGTTTCGGCCGCTCCCCTACCGACACGCCTCACGACTCGTGATGTTGGGTACAACATTTCCCGAGTTTTACATCAACTATGTAGGTAGCCCAGGCCTGACGACGGAAACACTCACGGGGGTTTCTTCCCCCAACTTCCTTGATTGGGAGGCCCGAAGCACAAGCTTTCCGAGTCAATGGCCGCCGTTCTCGGACGTCGGCTGTCGTTCTTGCTGGCGGTAACGAGCCGGAGCGAGTGGGCAGCACGGCGGTCACTGAACATTTTTTCCAGATGTTGGCGGTCACCCCAACGGTTGGACGTGGTTTCACCCACGAGGATTTCAGCTCCCCATCCTCATCTGTTGCTCTGGTGAGCTTTGGCCTGTGGCAGCGCCGGTTCGGGGGGGACCTTGGGATTCCTGGACTGCTCATTGCGAACGGATGACGGGTCCTTGACCATCTTGGGCATCTTACCTAAAGATTTTTGTCCGCCCACAGCCTTGTACCTGAAAGATGTCAACATCTGGACACCACTGATTTTCGGCAACGACGATTTGTCCAATCGGACACGCCGGAGTTTGAGAGTCCTCGGCAAGCTTCGAGCTGACGTCACTCTAGCGAAACCGCTCGTCGGGAAATGAAGGTTCTCGGTGATGCGCTCGCTGCGGAGTATCCGGAAGCTCTGAATATCGAAGAGCTTTCTCCTTTCGCAAAGGAGAACCCAGAAGTCGAGGGAATCTTCGGCATCGGTGTCGATTCTCTCCACCGGCAAACGGTGGGCGAGCATGGTCCGGCACCTCCTGCTGTTCATGGGCGCCGTCGGCCTTTTGCTGCTTCATCGCTTGTGCTGAATTTGGCTCATCTATCACTTGCCCGAAGTGTGGAACGAGCCAGGGAACTGGCGATTCGCGCTGCACTTGGAGCAGGACGAACGCGAATCCTCCGACAGCTTCTAGCCGAGAGCCTCCTCCTATCACTTGTGGGCGCGACGTTGGGCGTGTTGTTGGCTTATCTCGGTATCAAGAGGCCTTCCATCGATTCTATCCCGGAGATTTCACCGCGTCTCGACGAAGTGGGGCTAGATTTGCGCGTGCTTGGGTGCGCGTTTTCTTTGTCCCTCTTGACAGGGTCTCGATTTTCGGTCTTGTACCGGCGTTCCAAAACGCTGGCCGCGACGTCGATCTCGCCCTAAAAGAAAGCTCCATGGCCATGACCTCCGGAGGAAGCCGAACTGCTCGCCGAGGGATACGCGTCGCCGTGGAAACGGCCTGGCGCTCGCTGCTGCTCATCTGTGCTGGATTGCTCTTCAAGAGTTTCCTGGGGCTGATGAGAGTAACACCAGGCTTCCGGGTGGAAGACACATTTACGATGTCCATCAGCCTAGGGTCCGACTATGAAACGGATCAGCAAAGAACGGTCTTCTTCAGTGAGGTTTTGGACGCCATCGAACGTATTCCTGGTGTTTTGTCAGTGGGTGCCATCGTGGACCTGCCGTTAGGTGATGTAAGTTGGCGTCCAACCGTAACGACGCCGCCACGCACGATCGCGACCGGGGTGAACGGTCACACTATCAGCACGGACTACTTCCGAACTCTTGGAATCGAGCTCCTTCAAGGTCGTGATTTTTCGAAGGGGCACCGAGTGGAGGAGCTCCCAGTCGTCATCGTGAACCAATCGCTGGCACAGCGCCTTTGGCCGACCGGCGAGGTTCTCGGGCAAAGGCTCCGTCTTTCACCGGATGAGGCGACCCCCTGGGTCACGGTCGTCGGTGTGGTCAGTGACATTCGACAACGAGGACTCCGCCACCTGCCAGCGGAACCTGAGCTCTTCGTACCCTTCGCGCAGCAACCTTGGTCGAGAATGAACGTGGTGGTAAGGCACGAGGTGGATTTGTCTTCCGTGGCGGGGCCGGTGCGCCAGGCCGTATGGAATATCGACCCCAACCTTCCAATCGAAAAGGCTCCAGACTCTCGACGCGCACATCAGTCGTTCCGTCGGGGAACCAAGATTCTTCATGGTGCTTTCAACTTGCTTCGCCGTCGCTGCTCTGCTGCTAGCCTGCGCCGCAATTACTCGGGACCATGTTGCATACCGTGGAGCAAAGAACCACGGAAATGGGGATAAGAATGGCGTTGGGCGCTGCGCCGATAGACGTTCTCGGACTCGTCTTGGGGCAAGGGATGCTTCATGTCGGAATCGGTATAGCGCTCAGGGCTCGTCGGTGCTTATGCAAGCTCAACGCTTTTGTCAAGATGGATTCACTCGAGTATCGCCCCACGATCCGTTGACCTTCATGGCGATCGCTGTCGCATTGGCGGTGACAGCACTTGTCGCTTCCTGGATACCCGCCCGACGCGCGCAAAAGATTTCCCCCGCTACGTGTCTTCGCTGGGAATAAACGAAACCGCCTTTTCGAGCCCTTTCTCGTCGATCAGCGCCGATCTGCTGATAGAAGCCCAGCAGATCCGCCTCCATCCATGCTTCGACAATCCTTCCGTCCACAAAACGGCAGACATACATCGCAGAAATGGAAATCTTCTTTCCGGTGGCAGGCAAACTTCTAAAGTCCTGCATTGTGCGTTGCCAGGTCGGACCACACGCAGCACCACTTTGTCTCCTTCGGCGATCAAATCTTCGATACGATGGTGATAGTCAGGGAATGCCGCGTAGAACGTTTCGAGAGTCTTTTTGTGAGCCTTGCAATCCAGGGTGACCGAGCCGCCTTGGAGGTAACAAACGTAGTCCGGCGCAAAGAGCTCATCAACGATGTCCAAGTTGCCACGGTCCATTTCCTCGATCAGGCGTCGCAGCGTGGACTTGTTGACATCAGACATCTTCGCCCTTTTCAGATTCGGATTGCAGCATGGAGGGGTAAGCCTGCCGGAGGCCTACCCCTCCCGAGTCCGCGAGACGTGGATGATTCGTCCTACAGTTTGAGGAGCGCCCACTCTTTGGTGAGATTCGGCACGCTTCCCATGGCAACGCCCTTGTCCTTGGTCACCAGAATGCAATCCGAGGGGTTGTATCCGTATCCTCCCTCTGGATTGAAGAGCCCCGGTTCCATCGAGAAGGTCATCCCTTCTTCGAGTACCGTTTCGTCGCCGAGCGCAAGGTAAGGCGGTTGGTGCCCTTCCATGCCCTGGCCATGAGCGACCCTTTGGTAAAGGTACTTTTGCATACCGTTTGCCACCTGCATCTCGTGGACGGCCTTGGCGATCTCCTGACAGCGGATTCCCGCTTTAGACATCTCGATCTGCATCCGGGAGCCTTCCGCCATCACTTCCCACATCTTCTCTCCGCCCTCGGGCCAAGGATCAATCTGCCACGGAGAGTAGAGCTCCCCACCGTAGCCGCCGATGCCACCCCACAGCGCTATCTGAATCGAGTCTCCCTTCTTGAGCTTGTTGTGATGGAACTGGTTGGGGTGAGGGTAGGCACAACCCGCGCCGGTTCGACAACTCGCGCCTACATCGATCCCGACGGCCGTGTGAGGATGACCATCGCGCTCGATGTCCTTCATGATCAGATTGGTGCCGTACTCCATCGTCGCGGTCTGGACTTCGAAGTCCGTCGCATCCGTGCCGCGGTCGAGGATATAGTCTCGCCCGTAAGCCATGATCCGGCTGAAGTAGTTCATGGTCCGTTGGATCAAGGCGATCTCCTCGGGCGTTTTGACCATTCGCATCTTCATGCAGACGTCGTCGACTTCCTCGAAGGTTGCCTTGGGCAGGACCTCCGTCATGCGCTTGAACCGATTTCTCGAGGGCTGATGATCGAGCGCTATCTTCTTTTCACCGTAACCCAGCTTCTCGATCCCTTTGAGCATCCATTCCAGCAGATCGACAGGCGGCCCCATCACCACTTCTCCCCGGTTCGGGTAACCTCCTTCAGCATGTGGGTAGCAGTAGTAGTAGTTGTTCTCCGTGCTCCACCAGGTCTCGATGAGATCTCTGTCGATACTGGGAGAGTACCAGTAGACGGCGAGCTCATCGGCAGGGATGAAACACGCGATGGGGCGTTCGGTCGTGCTGTGAAAAAGACCGGTAAAATAAACCAAGTTCCAACGGTCTTTGAGGAAGATGCCGTCCAAGCCCCGTTCTCCCAACTTTTCCTGGAGTCGCTTGACATTGGCGTGATACCACTCCAGCGGAAGTCGGTCGTAGGTCGCCGGTTTTGGGTGGTCAGAGTTCTCGACGAGCATGGAGGCCGAGGTGCCGGACGCCGTCGTCCCCCCACCCTCTTGCGCTTCCGGACTACATGCTGTGCCCAGCGCGGCCCCGAGAGTAAACGCTCCGGATGTCTTGATAAAGTCTCTTCTAGTACTCATAGGCTCCTCCAGACTACGAAACGCTCGTGTCTCCTGATTTACTGGGCGGCTCTGACGGTCTCGAGCGCTTCGGTGTAATACTGCTTGGCGAACTTTTCTTGGACCTTGTAGCACCAATGAACGTCGCGTATGTAGTCTGCCGCCTCTTTGTCTCTTCCTTCCTCCAACAACCGAATGAATTCGGCATGCTCACCTGTGGAATTGATCTCCCACTCTTTGATGTGCCATTTCTTCCTCGGGAAGTCGTAGAGGCGGTTCTTTAGGATGGTCACAGAATGAATCAATAGCTCGTTGCCACAAAGATGCAAGTAGCAGTTATGGTATTTCAGATTGTTCTCGTAGTAGCGGCTGAAGTCATCCTCTTCGAGGGCTTCGCGAGCCTGTTGGTTGAAACGACGCATCTTCTCCGTGACGGTAGGGGTGATTTTGTCGAAATTGAATCGGATCACTGAAGACTCCAACGCTCCAATGATTTGATAAATGTTGCGGATTTCCTCCAGAGTGAAGGACCTTTACGACACAGCCTCGCCGAGCGAAGATGGTGACGAAGCCTTCGTTCTCTAACTGGAGCAAGGCAAAGCGCAGGGGGGTTTTGCTGATGCCCAGTTTCTCGCTGATCTCGTTGATATTGACGCTTTCGCCTGGAATCAGGTCGCCGCGATTCAGTGCCTCCCGCACGTAGTCATAGACCTGCTCGCGAAGGGTCTTTAATGTGAGGCTCTTCTTTTTCGCCATCTTTCACACCTGCTAGAGTGCTATGTCGAAAAAAAGGGAAACGGGACGAGCGGATATCGATGCTGGGAATAAGGTTTGGTCGAGGAGAGAAACGAAATCCCAGACGGGCGTTCCCTCACCCGGTTCCCTCCCCTTCGTGATCGAAAAAGAGTGAGGGGAGCTCGAAAGCCCCCCCCTTACTGTAAAGAGTCAGCAGCTTTGAAGCTGCGTTCTCATGGGTCGACGACTAGAAGGTCCACTTGAGGCCGATGCGAATGATCCGCGGCGACAAGAACCGAGTCGGGCTGCCCCAGGTGCTTCCAGCCAAAGTTTGCTGGTTGAGGACTGTGGCTTTGTTCATAGATGTTGAAAATCTGGAGCATGGGCTCGACCCGAGACCGGCCGATATTTTTGGTCCAGCTCAAGCTGAGGTCGACGAATGCCGTAACCGACTCGGGCCGGTCCGTCACCGCGCTGGGCCGACGTAAACCGTTTCCGTTCCCTGATTCAATCCGGAAACCGTCAACCTTCGGGTGAGGGGCACGCCGGCTCGTCCTTCCCACTTCCCTGCCAACTGGATGTTGTGGGCGAAACGTGTAGCTCCCGGACATCTTGAAGGTCCAGGGGAGATCGGTCCATACGGAACCGTTGTCCCGATTGAGGGTGAAATTCGGGTTGTTGAAATCACTGAGCTGAATGTAATCGCTGGAGTAATCGAAGCCCTTGTGATCGCCGTAAGTCACTCCGCCGAGAAGCTGCCAATTGTTGGAATACCTCTTCCTGGCAATGATCTCGAACCCGTTGTAGTCGCTGTTGATCTCGTCCACGTTCGTGATGTAGAGGTCGCGTCCACCCGTCAGAATGTCAGGGTTGGCATTGAAAACCGTGACCGTGGAAGGCCCATCGACGGGATCGTCGTAGTTGACCGACACCGGGGAGTAGGCGTCGGTCGGACGGTTCCGATCCGGCCGTCCCACGCCGCGTCGATGTTGCCGGCGATGATAGGTGAATCCAACCGAGAAGTTGGGCATGATTTCAGTCTGAATCCCGATGTCGAAGTTGTCGCTGTAAGGCCGTTGCAGGTCAGGATCGATCGTGGATTGTGCTCCACCGACAAAGCCCTGTTCAATCAGCCGAGTGAGGTCGAGCTCCGGGCTATCCGCAAAGGTCCCACTCGGGCCGGGCTCGAGGAAAAGATCTCCATTGTCGTTCCAGGGCACGGCTACATTGGATGCGAATACTGGATTCATCGCACTGGGAATGACTCGAGCCGGTCTGGATGTAGAACCGCCCGTAATAGGCTTTGATGGCGGTCTTGCCGTCTCCAAAGAGGTCGTAGGACAGACCGAGACGAGGCGCCGCGTTGGGTCCCCAGTTCGGGACATCATTGATCTCTGATGAAGGTCCGGTCGCCTACCCACGTGCCCGCGGGACTGGTGTTCGAGGGAACACGACCTTTGATACTGTCGAAGCGGACACCGAGGTTGAGAGTCGCTCGGGCGCCGATCGTCCAAGCATCCTGGATGAAGAAGCCCAAATCATTCACCCGAACATCAGATGTAAAGGGTGTATTCCACAAAAGTGCTTCATCCGCAACACCACCGACGGCCCTGAGATGCGTATCCCCGATGCATGATCTGGTTCTCCTTCATCGTGTCGCGACCATACTGGAATCCGAACTTGAGATCATGGGTGCCTCCGGCCCATTCGTCCGCGTAGTACGACACCGTGGCGTTGAGCTGGTCGCGGACGTTGGGATTCCGATACTCATACGGGCCCGATCGCTCGGCGACGCTGCTGATCGTGTCGTAGAAATGGGTGTTTCTGAGGTCGCTCTGGTCGATCTCTTCCTGGTAGATGTAAGGGGTCTCACCCCACATCCGTCCATATCGGATGTCGAAAACCGCCGCCGTCCCGATCACGCGGTTGTAGCTGAAGACCGCGTTTTGCGCCGGCTGCTTCTGGAAATTGGTGGCGATGCTCGTGGGGAAATCCACCGCGGTCAGGTCGTTCCGGTGGTACCGATACTTCCAGTTCTTGTTCGCCATGAAAAAGAAGCGGGAAGCCTCGTCGATCTGCCAGGTCACTTTACCCATCAGGTTTCGGATGAGGTTGTCATCGATAATCCGTGATCCGTCCGGATTGACCTTGCCCGCATTGAATTGATCCAATCTCCACCACCGCCCGGCGCCAAACCACCAGAGCTTGTCGCGCACGAGAGGCCCACCGAGTGAACCGTTCAGATCGTAAGAGAGTCGATCTCGTTCCCGCAACCCGACGCCGCACTCTCCGATTGCATCGAATCGTTCATGAAGTAGGCGCTCTGAGTCCCAGACAGCTCGTTACCACCCGACCGGGTCACCATGTTCATATAGACACCGGCAACATCACTCTCCGCGGTTCCGGCGGAAGTCTGGAAGTTATACTCGTCGTACATGGCAAAGTCGTAGTACTGCATGGTGGCGCCGCCCCCACCTCCCGGCCAGTTAACCTTGAGGCCGTCGATGGAGAACGATTTCTGACTATCTGCAGAACCACTGATCTCGAGGCTGTACTGCTGCATCCCAGCGTTTCCGCCGACATCGAGTTGGCCGGTGACCATACCGGGTACCAACCCCGCCATGACCCAAGGATTACGGCCGGTGGGAACCGCCTCGTAAACCTCTTTGTCGATGTTCGTTTGGGTGATGGTGGACTTCACATCGACTACAGGGGATTCGCCCGTGACGGTGATCGTCTCTTCGATGCTTCCGACGCTCAAGGTCCCGTCGACCCTCGTCGTCGTCGCTACCGAGACGATGATTCCTTCACGGGTGAACGTGCCGAAGCCCGACATCTCGAACTTCACCGTGTATGTTCCGGCCGGCAGGTTCCGAAAAGTGTAGCCCCCTGCCGGGCCGGTTACCGCAGTCCGGGCGCCGCCGATCATCGCCGGACTCGAAATGGTTACGTTGGCGCCGGGGAGCACGCCTCCCTGCTCATCTTTTGCGGTACCCGTCAAGGTACCGTACTGCTGCTGAGCGATTGCCAAACCGCCACAGAAGATAGCGACGGCCAGCATAATTATTGGGACTCTCCATCTCATAGAATCACTCTCCTTTCGATAAGCTGCTAAGAGACAACGATTCGGATGGACTCCCCATCGGTCGGAAACGGAATGCCATTGGATGGGAACGAACGCCAAGTAAATCAGTCCACTCGCGAGTGAGAAGTCCAAGGTTAGAAGCGTTTTTCAACAGAATCGACTCTTCCCCCGCCGGCGATCTGGTCGCCGACGGGGGTTTTACCAAGTTGAGTTTCCAAGATGTGAAGTCATTAAACACGTCTAGGGTGAATGACCAGTCAGTTACCTTGCAAATACTAGGCCCACCAGGACGAAAAGAGTGATTAATATGACTCACTCTTAACCCACTAAAATCAATAGTCTTACTGGCCCAATTGCTCTAGAGAATAACCTTTACCACCGATCAGGATCCAAATTGTCGTAGGATCAATACGCGATTGGACCAAGCGCATTATCGTAAATAGCTATCAATGGGAGTATTAAGGCCTAGTTGGTGATATCTGAGATCTCGGATCACAATCCAACCTGCCGGATCTAGTCAGCGTCTTATATTCTACTCATATTCTACTTATCTTCTACTTCGCGACCACTCCCCACTTGTCTTAACTGCCTTGCCCAAACCCTACTTTTCTATGCGAAAGGCTGGTCAATCGCCGGACTGGGCTCCGTGAAGAATCTCGCCCCGTCGTCCGTGATGTAGACGCAGTCCTCGAGACGGATACCGAACTCGCCCGGAATGACGATCATGGGCTCATTCGAAAAACACATCCCTGGAGCTAAAGGTGTCTTGTTTCCACGGACGAAATTGGTCCACTCGTGACCGTCGAGCCCGATGCCGTGTCCCGTTCGATGGGGACATCCCGGAACCTTGTAGTCCGGACCCAGGCCCGCATCCGTGAGGACTTTGCGCGCCGCGGCGTCGACGTCCTCGCAGGGTACACCCACTTTGGCAGCCTCAAAGGCCGCCCATTGTGCCTTCTTCTCGAGGTCCCACATGTCCTGCATCTTTTGCGTCGGAGTACCAAAAACGATGGTGCGACTGATATCCGAGCGATACCCGTCAACCCCACACCCGCCGTCCATGAGAACCACGTCCCCTTCTCTCAAATTTCGGGGCTTGATGCTTCCATGAGGAAGAGCCGTCGCTTCGCCGAAGTTCGCGCCGATCCCCCCGTCGACTCCAAGGGCTTTGTGCGCCATCCGAGAGTTTTCCTGAAACTCTCCTTTTGTCATTCCCTCATGTAACGTCTTCACGGTGGCCTTGTAAGCCTCTATGGTGATGTCCATAGCGCGCTGCATCAAAGCAATCTCCGTGGGAGATTTCGTCACACGACAACCGATGGTGACGGGGTCGGCGCTCACGTATTCGACGTTTGGAGCTTCCTTCCGGATGCCGTCGAAGAGAAAGAAACGCACCCTTTCTTCCATGCCGACCTTACCCGTTGAGATCCCTCTGTCTTTGAAGATCTGTGCCACTCTCTTGTACGGACTCTCGTCCTCTTCCCAAGGACGGATGTCGTCACCGAAACGGATCAGCTCCCTCGCTCGTTCTTCTTCGAAGCCGGGACAAACGTAGGCGATATCACCCTTGGCGGGCATCACCATGGCCAGCATGCGTTCCGAGCTTCCCCAACGAATACCCGTGTAGTAAAACAAGCTGCTGCCGGATTCTATGTAGACGGCATCCAGACCGTTCTCCACCATGAGTTTTTGAGCTTTATCGATTCTTGCCAACCGCTCATCGTCGGTAATAGGCTTGATACCATCCGTCATCGGGCGGAGACCTTGAAGGAACTCCGGGACATCGGAATCTGCTTTTGTTTCTGAAGTCGTTGAGCTCGAACAGCCAATTAGACTCGCGCCTGCAACACCAGCGGAAACGTGAAGGAACTCTCTTCTGTCAACACACATAATCAACCTCCTTGCGAGATGCCGGACATTGTACGAGACAAATCAGAATCAATCCACAAGAACCGCAGAAGAGTATAAACTTCTCGAGCGGGATTCCGACCAGCGTGGGTCGAAGTGAGCACGATATGAAGCATTACGTTGGAGCACTTGATCAAGGAACAAGTAGCACCCGTTTCATGATTTTCGATCGAAACGGTGCCGTTTTTGCCAGCCACCAGGTCGAGCATCAACAGATTTGCCCGAAGCCGGGATGGGTAGAACACGATCCTTTGGAAATATGGTCTTGTGCCGAAGAGGTCATTCGGGTGGCCATGGAAAAGGGCGAGATCGAGGCGGAAGATCTAGCCGCCATCGGCATCACCAATCAACGTGAGACCACCCTTGTCTGGGAAAGAGCAACCGGTAGGCCCTACGGCAACGCCATCGTATGGCAAGACACCCGGACGGACACCATTTGTGACGAGCTGTCTGGTAGCAATGGCCAAGATCGATTTCGCAAGAAAACAGGCCTGCCCGTTTCCACCTACTTCTCCGGTCCGAAGCTCCTTTGGCTGCTCGAGAACTTGCCTGGTCTCCGGGCGGCGGCAGAACGCGGTGACGCCGTTTTCGGTAACGTCGACACCTGGCTGATTTGGAACCTCACCGGAGGCGCTTTCGTCACGGATGTCACCAATGCCAGTCGCACGATGCTCATGAATATCCGGGATTGCGTTTGGGATGACGATTTACTCCAAGCGTTCACCGTTCCCCGTCAAATGCTTCCCGAGATCCGTCCTTCGAGCGATTCCAATTTCTATGGCAGCACACTACCCGACGGACCCCTAAAGGGCCGCGTTCCCGTTTGCGGTGACCTCGGCGATCAGCAGGCGGCGCTCTACGGTCAAACCTGCTTCGCCCCCGGTGAGGCCAAGAACACTTATGGAACGGGTTGCTTCATGCTGATCAACACCGGCACCAAGATCGTGAGGTCGACTCACGGTCTTCTGACCACCGTTGCCTATAAGGTCGGAGAAGCTTCCACCACCTATGCCCTCGAAGGCTCCATTGCCATCACAGGCGCCCTGGTTCAGTGGCTCCGAGACAACCTGGGACTCATAGAAACCGCGAGCGAGGTCGAAGCTCTCGCACGATCCGTTTCCGATAGCGGAGGCATCTATTTCGTTCCAGCCTTTTCAGGACTCTTTGCTCCCCATTGGAGGAGCGATGCGCGCGGTGTGGTCGTTGGGCTCACTCGCTTCATTGAAAAGGGACACTTTGCCCGCGCCGCTCTCGAAGCGACCGCGTTCCAAACGCGCGACGTACTCGAGGCCATGCGTAAGGAATCGGCGGTGGATCTCACGGTCCTCAAGGTGGATGGTGGGATGGTCTTCAATGAGCTCTTGATGCAATTTCAGGCGGATATTTTGGGCGTTCCCGTCGTACGACCCATGTTGAGTGAGACTACGGCGCTCGGTGCTGCTTACGCGGCGGGGCTGGCCGTTGGCTTCTGGAAAGATGAAGAAGAGCTTCAGACTCACTGGCAGGCCGAGCGAAAGTGGCAACCCGAGATGAAAGAAACTGCCCGCGAGGAGCTCTACCGCGGCTGGAACAAGGCCGTCAACAAAAGCCTCGACTGGATAGACTGAGGTAGTAGAAAGAAGAAGGAAGAAAGTAGAGAGGAGGAAGGAGGAAGGTACAGCCATCTACTTTCTACTCTATTCTTTCTACTGATTCTTGACTGCTCGACTGCTTGAATGCTGGACTCAGGCGGGCACCAGGCTTTTCCCGCCCTGTTGACCAATTACCAGCGGACTTCCATCAGGTAGCGGGCAATCAGGCTGTAGATGTGGAGACGAGTCCCCTTCCCCTCCCGAATCGCGTGAGTCCGATTGGGATAGACCATCAAATCGAACGGTTTGCCGAGCTCGATGAGACGGTTCACCAGTCGTTCCGTTCCCTGGTAGTGGACATTGTCGTCACCGGTGCCGTGAACGATTAACAATCGGCCTTTGAGGCCTTCAGCAAAGTTGATAGGTGAACCCACACGGTAGCCTTCCTCATTCTCCTTGGGGATTCCCATATAGCGCTCTTGGTAAATCGTGTCGTAGAGCGTCTGGTCGGGGACGGGTGCAACGGAGATACCGACCTTGAAGACTTCCGGAAAGCGGAACATACAGTTCAGCGTGTTGGAACCACCACCGCTCCATCCCCAAACGGCCACCTTGGACTCGTCGACAAATGCGTTTTTCTGGGCAAAAGCCCTGAGCGCAGCGGCTTGGTCTTTGGAAGACAGATCGCCCACGGTCCCATAGATGACCTTGCGCCAGGCCGCACCTTTTGGTGCTGGAGTACCACGGTTGTCGAAGCTTGCGACAATGAAACCTTCATCGGCGACCGCGCGATGGAAGAGCATGCGATTGCCCCCCCAACGGTCGACCACCGTCGTACCGGCGGGCTCACCATAAACGAAGACGAGGATGGGGTACTTCTTGCCGGGATCGAAAGCCCCGCGGCTTGAGCTCCCATGTGTCGAGCTCGACGCCTGCTTCGATTTCCGTCTGGGAGAACACCACTGGCGGTCCAAGGAATTCTCTCACCTTCTTTGCGAGCTCGGCGTTGTCGACAAGAACACGCACGGATTTGTGCTCGGGAAGGCTCACGACGTCGGTGACAGGAGGCTGCTCGAACCGAGAGTAGGTATGGAAGGCCCATTTCCCATCCGGAGACATGTCATAGTTGTGGGTACCGGGCTCGTCGGAGGGAGACACGCGCTCGGGGGCGTCCGCACCGTCAATCGGCGCGCGATACAGGTATCTCTGGGTAGCGTTTTCGGGTGAGGCCGTGAAGTAGAGCGACGTCTTGGAACCATCCAATCCCACGACCTCCATCACGTCTCCTTCGAACCGCGTGACCAATTCGTCCCCCGTCCCATCGCTCCGAGCTCGATAGGCGTGTCTCCATCCGTCTTTCTCACTGAGCCATAGGAACTCTCGAGAGTCGGCCAACCACACGAGGTCGTTCATCACTTCGACCCATGTCTCGGATTGATCGCGATAGACTCGCCTCACTCGGCCGGTCTCAACATCGGCAAGAAGAACGTCGTTGGTGTTCTGAAGTCGATTCAAATGCTGGAGGACCAGTGTATCGGAGTCACCCGCCCACGCCATGCGGGCGATATAGGTGTTTCTCTTGTCGCCTGGGACGTCCATCCAACGTGTCTCGCCGCCATCCACGCTCACGACACCGATGCGAACCGCAGAGTTCGTCGTCCCGACCTTGGGGTATGGAACATAGGTCAGTTCGGGATACAGACTGTCCGTGTTGTTGATGAGGGCGAACTTGCCAATCCCGCTCGAATCGAAGTTCCAATAGGCGATCTGCTTCCCGTCTGGACTCCACCGAAAACCGTCTCTGATGCCGAGCTCCTCCTCATACACCCAATCCGATGTGCCGTTGATGATGGTATCGGAACCATCGCCTGTGAGCGCCGTGATCGTTCCGCTAGCGATATCCTCCACGTACAAGTTGTTCTCCCTGACATAGGCCACTCTCGCTCCGTCCGGAGAGAATTTGGCAAACATCAAGGTCGAAGCTTCCACTTCCCCGCCTAGCTTCTTCAGCTCTTCGGTAGCCGTCTCGAGGACCCAATAGTCCCCACGGGTGTTTCTTCTCCAGACCCGTTTCGTGTTGGTGAAGATCAAGAGCGTCTTCTTGTCTTCTGACCATGCGTAGTCGCTAATTTCTAGAGCTTTGGTTTCACCCTGAGGCACGAGACGAGACGCCTCGACGAGGATTTCTCTTTTTCCAGTAGAGGTCTCATATCGAACGATCTCTTTTGTGCCCTTTTCGGATTCCGACGGTTCCAGCGTCGTGTAATAAGCCCCGTCATCCAGCCATTTTGCCGGCCCAAAGGACTCCGTTTCGAACGCTTCCGCTTCAAAGATCTGATGCAGCTTTTCCTCGAGACTCATACGCTCCTGCCCGATCACCACCCCGCTTGAAACCACCCATAGGAGACAGCCCAACCACAAAGGTGTCGAAAACCACCTGTCTGTTGTCGACATCATTCGGTCCTCCCTCACGGAGACTATCCAAATAGCAAATACAGAACGTGGCCGAAAACTCCGGCGCAAAGACCGCCGACGAAATGCGTTGCGATGGCCACGTTGGTCAGATCACGTTCCTTGATTCCGTCCATCATGCCCACGTGGGTGCTCAAGAACCCCGCGTTGCAGATCCCAATGGCAGTGAAGACACATATTTCCTTGGCACCGACGATGCCGCTTTCCAGAAACTTGGGCACCATGGCGATGGCAGCCCCAACCGAACCCATCGATGTGACGGGAAAGGCGATCGCCTCTGGATTCGAAAACCCGAAGAGCGGCTCGATGACGAACGACAGTTTTCCGCCGATCCAAGGAAAAAACGCGATCCCCTCGTAGGCGCCGCCTGTGTAGATGCCATCCTTGGGTCCATAGGCCAACATCATGACCATGGTGCAAATGATGATGATCCCCGGCATGATGTCGAGACCTGTTTGGACGCCATGGACGCCGCCGTCGAGGAGGGACTGTAAGATCCTCTGTGGGACGTTTCCCTTTCGGATCTCCCGGTATCGCATGATGTCGTATCCCTCTTCCTCCTCGGATAAGACGTTGTCTTGGACGCCATATTTCTTTTTTCCGAAATAGCCCATGAATCGGACACTGACGATACCCCCGAGTATGGCGCCGATGTTTCCCAACAAGACGGCTCGACCCAACGTTTGGTTCCCTGTGGATTGCGCCAACATGAAGGTGGTCACGATGAGACCCATACCAAAGACCGTACCCAGGTTGACCAGCGTCGTCACCTGCCATTTCTTGAAGTACTTCAAGAAACCCTTGTCGCCACTCAACGGCATGATCGCGGGATTGTCCGAAAGATAAGTCGCCACGACCCCCAGCGAGGTCGCTCCCGGCAAACCGAAGAGCGGTTTCATGAGAGGCGAGAGGATCCGATTAGCGATGCTGACGACGCCGAACTCCGAGACAAAGGACGTGAAGGCGCCGGCAAGGATGATGACGCCCATGAGAAAGAAGACCGTATTCAGGATCAAGTCGTGAGCCGTACCCATCATGGTCTTGAACATGTGGGCGAGTCCCATTTTCCACCAGAAGACCGCAAACATGGCGGAGACTGCGAACAAGCAGACGATCGTCTCGGTTGTAATCGCCTTGACGATGTTTTTCCCCGACCGAGTTTCTTCGACCTTATTGTCTTTCTTGACTCCAAATGACATGACAGTCTTTCCTTATCTCATACTCATCGAGTTTCACGTCGCTCTAGATTCTTATAGCGCGGTATGTAGAACACCTCTTCGTGGCGACCTTGGATTCGCGGGTCCGCGGTTCGGGTCAACTCTTCGTTCAGTTGCCGAGAAAGCTCTTCCGTAATGGCTTTGAATTTTTCGTCTTCAGCCAAATTCATCAGCTGATTGAGGATATTGGGCCTCTCGTCGGGTCGTGGCCCTTTGTGGCAATGGAAGGATAGCGGGCAGAGTACGACAAGAGACGCCATCAACTGTCGGGTCACCACTGCTCTCCTGGCTTTTGACTTCGGCGCTGCACGGCACATGCTAACGTCAACTCGCCGCAGTGCCAACTTCCAAAGAAAAGCCGGGAAGGTTCTCCTCCCCGGCTCTCCCCATTCTTGAGTACTCGAGTTCTTGAGCGCTCGCGTACTTTGTTTAGCTAGTTCTCCGTCGCCTTCCTCTCCATCTTCTGTTTTTCTACCATCCGGGCCACATCGGCTAGAAGCTCCTTGGCATCGTAGATGATTCCGTCTTTGATGGTGTATTTGACGCCACCCACACGTTCTATTTTGCCGGTATCATCGTTGAGTCTTCTATGTCCGGTTCCGTACAAGACCTTGAGATTGGCGATTGGGTTTTCCTCCACGATGACCAAATCCGCCAAATAGGTCGGTCGAATCACCCCGAAGTCGATGGTCTTGCCCAGCGGCTCCAACAACGACTCCGCGCCGTGCTTCGTGGCACCCCTGAAAATCTCCAGAGGATGAAAGCCTGCCTCTTGGAGTAGCTCCATCTCTTCGATGGTGGAGAATCCAAAAAGGTTATAGATGAATCCAGCATCCGAGCTAACGGTCACTCGACCTCCCGCATCCTTGTAGTCATCGAGAAATAGCATCCAGCGCTCGTAAAAGTGTTTCCACGCCACCTCGTCCCAAGTCGTCCAGTCGTAGTAGTAGGAACCGTGGTTCTCCCGATTGGGCTCGTAGTAGTCCCAAAGCGAAGGCAAGGTGTATTTCTCGTGCCAATCGGCGTTCCTGGCTTTCATGACATCTCGACTGGCAAGGTAAGCCGTCATCGTGGGGTCGAGAATGAAATCATGCTCGAGGAACTCTTGAATTAACGCGTTCCACTCTTCACTTCCCGGCTCGTGGATCATGTTCCACTGGCGAGCCACTTGACCGAACCGGTGCTGCTCGTTGTTGTAATTCACGTCTACCGGCCAGGGTTGCACATCGGCATCCTTGTACAGTGCCTCGAAAAGGCCATAGTAGTGAGTCAATGTCGTCAATCCCAATCGAGCCGCGTCGAGGGCATTGACGCCCGCCACCATGGTTTGTGCCAAGTGAGCCATAGACCCGAGTTTCTGTGTGTTGGCCTCGTCGAGAAGCGCTTCCATGATGTCCGGCGGAAAGCTGAAGATCTTGATGCCATCCAGTCCCTTTTGCTTGGCCCAACGAACCCACTCGCGCGCCTTCTCCGGTGTATGGATCGGTCCGCCGTCCCACCCGGTTCCCGGTACGTGGTAAACGAAAATGCGTGGGGCGACGATCTCGTTTTTGGCGCTCCGCTCTCTTTCCTTGAGGTCCCACTCCATCGGTCCACAGGGAACGCCTCGCACCGTTGTGATTCCGTGGGCCATCCAAAGCTTGTAGACGTACTCCACCTCCGGAGTCTTTGGGTATCCCCCGCAGTGGACGTGCGCGTCGACGAACCCTGGAAGGATGTACATCCCATCCGCATCGAGCTCCTTGGTAGCACCTTTCGGACGCCCTTCGTCATCGATGGGAACACCTGGCGCACCCACACTTCTTATCTCCGCGATGCGGTTCCCCTCGATCACGATATCGGCGGGACCTACCGGCGGCGCGCCGGTTCCGTCGATGATCGTGACACCACGGATGATCAAACGTTCGAAAGGTCCGTCTCCTTGACCACCTCGGTCAGGTGCCGGAGCCACCTCTTGGGCTGCCCCCACCGCAACTATCGCAAGAATCAACAAGAGCGTAAACAGAGGAATCGCTTTCTTGTTCATTGGTAACATGTGTTTCCTCCCGTTAAGTGACTTTCAACTCATTTTCCCGCCATCGTATGTCTTCACTGAGCAGTCAAGCAGTCTCCAGTCAAACGTATCTCCCCACCGTTGTTAATCATCATGCCTGATCTACTCGACCTTCCACTCCAAAACACCGACTGAAAACTCACGTTGTGATTGGATCTCCAACCTCAAGCCCGTGGTTTCAACCGTCTCAAAAGCCGCCCAATTGTAGTCATCCTTCGTCACACCAAAAGCGCCCTTTGGGTTGACGGGAATCCAATCGTCGCCTTGGCGGTACAACACTTTCCACGACATCGGCACTCGGACATCTCCCCTCCCCGTGTCGTCGTACCAATAAACGCCAACTCGAGACACCTTGCTCATCTTTGGAAAATCGTACTGCACCCACTCAACCGTGCCTTTGTTGGGCCAATAGTGAAGATAGGGTCGGCTACGATCCTCGGAGCTTGCCGGATCCCACTGATCATTGAGGCCGATGAGGGTCTTGCCACCCGATGCGGAGACTTTGCTTTGTGAAGCCAGCGTCGGTTTGGGAATGGGTCGCACCGCATCTTCGTTTCTTGAAATCCATACGGCCATTTCCCCGTTACCTCGATAGGCCCAGGCGTAGTATGGAATAGCGGTGAGCTCGATCTCCCGACGATGGGGTTCGACTTCGTGGAGAGCAACCGCCTTTCCTTTGATCACTGTGACGCCATCAAAGAGTTCCTCGCGCCGATCGACCTCGAGCTTGGCGTCAGCCGGGAGCACCAAGTTGCTCACGTGGCCGTTATGATCGGGCCACTCAATGGCATAGACGAGCGGTCCTCTCTCCAAGGCCAACTTACCCCGATTGGCTTCCACATCGGGGTGGCTCACGACGCGGCGAATGGGCATGGGAAGGACGAGCTCGATTTGATCGCCCTTTTTCCATGACCGTTCGATCCGGACGAATCCCTTCTCGATGTCTAGAGGGAGAGTCTCTCCGTTGACAGCAAGGGTCACCTTCTCTTCGCTTGGCTCCAAATACTCGTACAGGTCTCCTGGAATCGGCTCGTTTCGCGTCCAACCGGGTATCCGTACATGAATGGCAAATGTATCGGATGTTTCCGGGTCGACCGAGAGCTTGATCACGCCTTCCCATGGATAGTCCGTCTGTTGTTGCAAGTGGACGGTTTGCCCTCCGAGCTCGATGTCTGCCTCGCCGTTGACGAACAAGTTGACATAGATAGCGTCGTCTCGAGACGCATAAAGATATCCCGGAAGCGAAGGCATGAAACGAGATAGATTGCTCGGGCAGCAGGCGCAGGGAAACCACGGGTCCCGTTGGTGTTGCCCGTAGGACTCCAACGGATTGGGATAGAAAAACGAATCCCCGCTCAAACCGGAGCCCGAGATGAGTCCGTTGTATAGAACCCGCTCGAGGACGTCGTAGTACTTTCCATCCCCCGCGAGCAGGAACATGCGGTGGTTCCAGAAAATGTTGCCGATCGAGGCACAAGTTTCTGCGTAGGCCGTTGCGTTCGGCAGCTCGTAGCTCTTACCGAACCCTTCCCACTCACCCGTAGCTCCGATGCCCCCGGTCAGGTAGATTTTCCCCGAGACGACGTCGTCCCACAAACCACTGATGGCCTCCACGTACGCGTCGTTGCCGGTTATCGCCGCGATGTCCGCCATACCTGAGAACATGTAGACCGCTCTGACGGAATGGCCGACCGCTTCGGTTTGTTCGGTCACCGGTTCGTGGTCCTGCGAATACTCACCAAAAAGCTCACGTCCGTTCGCCCTCCCCCGTTGGTCGAGAAAAAACTGGGCGAGGTCCAAGTATTTCCGGTTTCCCGTCACCCTATAAAGCTTCACCAATCCGATCTCGATCTCCTGATGACCCGGCACCGCCTGACGTTTGCCCGGACCGAACACCTCGGCCACCAAGTTCGCGTTCTTGATAGCCATGTCCAACATCGTCCGTTTGCCGGTGGCGAGGTGATGTGCCACTGCCGCCTCGTAAAAGTGTCCCGCGTTGTAGAGCTCGTGACCAAGATAGAGATTGCTCCATCGGTCCTCGTCTACCCATCTCACCGGTTTTTTGGACTTCATCGTCCTGGCCGTATAGAGGTATCCATCATCTTCCTGCGCCGCGGCTATTTCTGCGATCAACTCGTCCAGGAATCGGTCGAGCTCTGGGTCATATTCGAGATGGAGCGTGTAGGAGGCACCCTCGATGATTTTGTAGACATCCGAGTCATCGAATGGATACTCGCTGCAGAAATCTCCTTCCTTTATCCCTCCCGCGATGCGAAAGTTATCGAGGCGACCGGTCTTCTCACATTGTTGAAAAGCGTAGGGAATCGTGACTTTCCGGTTTGTTTCGAGCCGAGGTTGCCAAAAGGAGTCATTGATAGTGACGCTTGTAAAGGGCACAGGCCGATAGGGGTAGTCTCTGTCCTCTCGCGGTTCGGAACAGCGGGCCAGCATCACTATTGAAAGGCTCAACCATATCCATTGCTTTTTGTTCATATTCATCTCTGCCCTCACTCCCGACTCCCGCAAGGAAGCCATACGGCCATTTCCCCCACGCCTCGGTGAGACCATGCATAGTAAGGAATGGCCATAAAGGTCTTCTCGCGATCGGTAATGACCCCGACTCCCCCGAGCAAGTCTTTTTTGAACTCGACCTCTAGGACATCGTCATCCTCGATCACGATATGTGACACCCGGCCGCCGTTATCGAGCCACTCGGCGCAATAGACCAAAGGACCTCTTTCGAGCGCAATTTTGCCGAGATTTTCTTTTGCTTTGGCGTGAGTCTCGACCTCTCGAATAGGAATAGGTAGGGCAAGCTCGATGACATCGCCGGTCTTCCAAGTTCGTTGGATGCGGGCAAATCCCTTGACGAGCTCAATCTCGACTTCGCGTCCATTGACCTGGAGTGAAGGTTGATCCGGGACTTTGTTTCTATATCGATAGAGGTCGCTCGGCAAAGGTTCCCCACTCGCCCATCCTGGGATACGTAGGTGGAGGCACTTTTTTTGAGGCCGCTCGGTCTCGAACGTGAGCTTGATAGTCCCGGCCCAGGGGTAGTCCGTTTCCTGGACTATCCGCATCGAGTCGACTTCCCCGGTTCCTTGCACGTAGAGGTTGACGTAGATGTCGTCGTCCTTTTGAGCGTAGACGTAGCCGGGAACGGATGGAAGAAACCGGACGATATTGCCGGGGCAGCAAGCAACGTCGAACCACTCTTTACGGGTGGCAACGCCTTTGTTGAACTCGTAGACGCCATCGGACGCCAGTGGATTAGGATAGAAAAACCGATCTCCGTCGAGAGAGATCCCGGAGACAAGGCCGTTGTAGAGCGTTCGTTCCATCACATCGAGATACTTGCCGTCTCCATGAAGTAGAAACAAGCGGTAGTTCCAGAAAACGTTGCCAATGGCCGCGCAAGTCTCGTTATAAGCGGTCTTATTGGGTAGCTCGTAGTTGCTGCCAAATGACTCCCGATCATGCCGCGCGCCGATGCCGCCCGTCAGATAGAGCTTCTTGGAGACCACGTTCACCCAAAGGCGCTCGATGGCCGTAATGAACTTGGACTCTCGAGCAAGCGCCGCAACGTCGGCCATACCGGCGAACATATAGGCCGCACGGACAGCGTGACCGACAGCTTCCTCTTGTTCCAGAATCGGTTGGTGTGCCTGAACCTGAACCGGGTCATTGTAGATAGCGAATCGAGAGTCGGGCGGATAGCGCTTTAGATGAACGTTACTCCCACGGACCTCGAGAAAGTACTGTGCCAGCCGGAGATACTCCTTGTTCCCCGTGCTCCTATAGAGTTTCGCGAGCCCCAACTCGATTTCCTGGTGCCCTGGAAAACCGGCTCGCTTGTCTCGGCCAAAAGTCCTAACGAGGAGATCCGCGTTCTTTAGAGCGACGTCCAAGAGTGTCTTCTTGCCCGTGGCTTGAAAATGGGCGACGGCCGCTTCGTAAAGGTGCCCGGCGTTGTAGAGCTCATGACTCACTGCCAGATTGGACCACCGAGCCTCACCGATGCCGGGGACAGGGTTCTCTGGATCGATGGTTCGAGCAGTGAAGAGGTAGCCGTCTTCCTCCTGTGCAGCGGCGATGACGGCGATGAGATTATCGAGCTCTTTCTGGAGCTCCGGATCGGGGTGAGCCGCTAGGGAATAAGAGGCTCCTTCAATCGCTTTGAAGACGTCCGTGTCGTTGTAGCGTTGCCCTTCGTGCTTCCCTTCTCTTAGACCGCCCGCTTTGGCGAAATTATCGACCCGGCCGGTCTCGACGTTCATCTTGAAGACAAAAGGAATCGTGACAAGACGATTGGTCTCGATGCGTTTCGCCCAAAAGGAATCCGTCAGATGCACCTGGGTGAAAGGAACCGGCCGGATGGGATAGTCATTTTCTCGAGCCCACATCGGTCGTTCGCTCAAACTTACTAAGACGAGACCAACGAGAACACTTTGAAATCTTTTCATAGTTTCAATTCGCGGTGGCCGAAGCATCGAGCTCCATCTGAAGAGCCTGTAAAAACGTAGGGTCGATATCCCGTTTCATCCGCATATTGTTGGGCGATACCTAGCACGGTTTCTTCGGCATCGCTCGCGCTCAAAACGGCCACCGTGCCACCACTTCCTCCTCCGGTAATCTTCGCGCCGTAGATTCCCTGAGAAGGTCCCGCCGCACGGGACAGCTCGACGAGCCGGTCCGTTCCTTCCGAGCCCAAGCCACATGCGGAATAGCTGGCATGAGACTGGTACATCAATTCCCCAAGAAGGGGCGCATTCTTCATCGGATCGCCTCTTAGCAGTTGCGTGAAAATCCGCAAACGATGGTGCTCGTAAATCGGGTGCGCTGTCGGTTGACGCAGGTTGTAACAGAAGGAAGGCTCGACTTTGGTCACCCTGTCCGTTGTACGGTGGTATCGCTCGATGAATTCCTCTCCCGTCATCGTCACGGGTAGGCGCGATGCATAGCGTTGCTCGAACTCAGAGGGGGGGAGATTGGCGAGGTAGCCCCCGAAGTCTTCTCCAGCCCATTCCTGCAAAATACGGTAACCCATAAAGGTCCCGACGCGAACGGAGGTGTAGTCCGCTCCGGTAACAGCGTGCGCAATCCCGGAGTCTATCCCGAAAAAGGCGAGCTCTCGAGGGATAGCAACACTGCCTTGGAGCTCAGCCGGCTGACAAAGCAACGTCAGCAGCCGACCGGCCTCGCCGAAGACGGAGCTCATCTGGTCCATGATCCCGCACGGTGCACCGACGACGAGGTTTTCGACTTTTTGACAATAAATGGCCAGGTCCCGCGGCGCGACAGCGAGTCCAAAGGCAGCATCGATGGCCTTCATAGCGGCCACTTCGAGTGCGGCCGAGGAGGCGACCCCCTTACCTTCGGGAACATCGGATCGGATGAAGATGCGAGCGCCTCTAGAGAACTGCGCTCCCCTTTCCTTCATCAAGACGAGGAACGCTCCGGCGACATAGGCCGCCCATGCGAGGGACGGAACTCTTCCGAAGTAGTCCTCGGCAAACTCGTAATCGGCGGTTTCTCCGTTCACGACAAGATCATCGAGGGGCATCCTGAATATTGCGGAATCATCGCTTCGGTTCCCGCTCAAACTCACGAGCGTCAAACTCCGCGATTCATCGTGCTGTAGAGCCACCAACGTCGATTCGAGAAGTGGCAGTTGCAGCACCAAGGAGCCCGAGTAGTCGGCGATTCCGCCCATAACGTCCAGACGTCCCGGCGCACGAGTCAAGAAGGTTGTGGCATTCGGGTCCCAGAGCTCGTTCAAACGCGGGTGCTCTTCGTACCGACGGAGCTCGGCAACGAAGCTTTCAGCGTCGGGCCAGTCGTGGTTGTCACTCATCGTTACTTGGTCGTCGAGCAGTCGCGAGAAGCCAGCCGTCAGATACAGTCTTCGAGACCTGTGTCCACGTATCTATGGATCCAACAAGCCCCTTCTACGCAGGACGTGCTGAAACAGTGGCTCCATTTGTTTTCTTATCTCCTCATTGGCATAACCGATCCAACTTACCTCTGCTTCCACATCGAGCGGGGCGGACAATCGTTGCCCGTATTCATCAGTGACGATGACCCCGATCTCCCGTGCGATGAGCTCGGTACAAAGGTCGTAAGGATGGCAACAAATTCCCAAGGCAAAACCTCTTTTTTTGAAAAGCGGCTCCATCAAGGGTCGGATATCGGCGACGAAACGGTCGTGCCCCGACATCAGCTCATAGAGTTGTCCACCCGATGAGATGTATTGGTCTTCGAAGCAGTGAGCCTTCCCCTTCTGTACCGGTCCAAGCGCCTCGAGAACAACCTCTTCATCAACAGCCGCCAACACGTCACGCATTCCGGGAAAAAACCGTGAGACCATGGCGAAACCGTGGGCGATCGTCGAAGCTCGTGAAGGCCGGAGATGAAGTGGTTGCCTTTCTCCCGTCAAACGGTTGTAACGCTCTCCCCCAGCTCCCTTTCCTTGAACGGCCCAGACCACGTCCGATAAATGTTGTTTCGCAAGAGGGATCTCCGTTTGAACAGCAAGCTCGATGTCTCGAAGACTGGTACGGGGTCCTTTGTTAGGGGCAACTCCGGTCAGTATCCAGGCACTGCGCTTCTGATACATCAACCCTCGTGTACCGTCGATGGGATCAACGATGATACGCCATACCGCATCTTGTTCGGAGGCGCCTGTCGGCAACACGACGGTTTTTTCCTGTTCAAGTCCTTCCGCAATCAAAAGCAACGCGTCTTTCCGCGCGATCTCTTCTTGAAAAAGCCCGCGAAGGGGTAGCTCTCCCAGTCGATCGATGCGGTAGAGGGTGTCTCCCTCTCCGTCGCTTGCCACCGACGCCAACTCGTCCATGTTCGATCGTTCAAAACCGCTGACGATGGTCGCACGGATTTGCTCGTGGATTCTTCGTATCGGTTCGAGGAGCTCCGCAACGTTCGACTTCATTTCCGGCTTTTCCTGTAGTGGATGTCGGGCATCGCTCTCAATTCGGCGGCTTTTTCTTCCGGAACCGTGTCGCTCAGAAAATTGCCTCCGCCGATTTCCGGGCCAGCGAGATACTTGAGGAGGTTCGGCTTCCGCAAAGGAGGGTGAAACTCGATGTGAAAATGAAATGAACGGTAATCATCGCCATCAGTGGGTGCCTGGTGGAGGGGCATGACGTAGGGAAAGCTCATTTGCCACAGATTGTCGAACTTGACGAGTACTTTCTGAAGGACCTCGACGAGATCGACGATTTCGGTATCCGAGAGCGCCGCCACATTCGGATGCATCTTTTTCGGCGCCACGAAAACTTCGTAGGCGTATCGGCCAAAGTAGGGAATGAAAGCCATGGCTGTCTCGTTCTGGCAGATGATCCTGCGACCATCGTTGATTTCAGATTCCAGGATGTCATGGAACAACATCCTGCCCGTTTCTTGATGATACTGACGGCAAGCCCGGGCCTCATTGGCCATCGTCTTGAAAACAAAGTTTGTGGCGTAGATTTGTCCGTGAGGATGCGGATTCGAGACCCCCACAGCTTCTCCTTTGTTCTCGAAGATGAGGACATGTTGGATTTCGGGCCGGTTTCCTAGATTGGTGAATTCTCTCTGCCAAGTTGCCGCAACATCTTCCGCCGCTTTCGGTTCCATTTCGGCCAAAGTCAGGTTGTGCATCGGATGGTAGCAAACGACCCGCGAGATTCCCGTTGCAGCTCGGCATTGATAGATCCCGACCGGAGAAGGGGGGCTCTTGGGCGCATCCAAAGCCACGCAAGGATGATCGTTATCGAAGACAAACGTCGCGGAGTAGTCGGGGTTTCGCTCCCCACTCGAGCGTTGATTGCCCGGGCAAAAGGAGCAGTCGGGAGTGTAAGTCGGCGCCTCTTTTCCCCGCGAAGCCAACGTTTCGCCGATCCAGGGTCGCTCTTGACGATGAGCCGACACGATGACCCATTCCTCACGAAGAGGATGCCATCGTTGCTCCCAGCGGTTAGTTGGCATCGTTTTGTGATTCCTCCCCGCCTACGCTCAACTCCTTTGATAAATCGAGCTTCGGCGGGTCCGCCGTAGCCTTGGCGAAGGCGGACCGGCCGGCGGCCCTGAGGGGCCGCGCCCTGCGCGCTTCTCGTTGTCGCTCGGCTCCTCGCCTCGCTCCGGCGCTCGCTCCGCACGATTCTGCAATGTCGGCGATGCTATCACTTTGTTGAGAATCTATAGATCGTTGTTTGAGTGTAGACTTCGCCTGGTTCGAGTACTGTTGATGGGAACTCGGGTTTGTTGGGGGAATCAGGGTAGTGCTGAGCCTCCAGACAAAACCCGGACCGGTGCTCGTAACGTACACCGCCCTTGCCGTCTTCGGTCCCATCGAGAAAGTTACCGGAATAGAACTGAAGTCCGGGCTCTGTGGTCAACACCTCCAGTATTCGCCCCGTGACAGGCTCATAGACCCGCGCGGCAAGAGCGAGAGTCCCATCCTGGTTGTTCAGAACCCAGTTGTGGTCGTAACCTCCACCGAACTTCAGTTGTTCCTCGTCATTTTCGATGCGGGCACCTATGGGCAAGGATTGCCTAAAATCCATAGCTGTTCCCTCGACGCTTCGCAGCTCTCCCGTGGGAATGAGTCCTGAATCCACCGGAGTGAATCGATCCGCGACGATCTGCATCTCATGCTCGAGAACACTGCTTGCCCCAGCGTCCTTGAGGTTGAAATAGGAATGATGCGTCAAGTTGACGACGGTCTTCTCATTCGTGGTGGCTTTGTAGTCGATCTGCAATCCGTCATCATTGGTGAGGCGATAGCTCACTTCAACGGAGAGCTCACCGGGATAACCTTCCTCACCACCCTTGCTCACATATCGGAGTCGTAAGGCCTCGCCTTCACCGTCTTTCACCACCTCGGCTTTCCAGAGCACTTTGTCGTAGCCCTGAAGTCCCCCGTGGAGATGGTTCTCACCATTGTTGGTAGCTAGTTGATACTCGACATCGTCCAAAACGAACCGGCCATTTCCGATCCGGTTGCCGTATCGGCCAATGAGTGCACCGAAGTGTGGAGTGTTCACGAGGTACGGATCCAAACTGTCGAACCCGAGCACGACATCGGATAGATTCCCCTCAAGGTCGGGGACCACTAGCGACACCACGATCCCGCCGAAGTTGGTAATCTTGGCTTCGCACCCGTTGTTGTTCGTCAAGGTGTAGAGATCCACCGGGGTACCGTCGGGCATGAGCCCGAAGGCTTCTTTGGCAATGCCTACTGTGTCTTTTTGTTCCACTGGTTCCGGCTCTTGTTCTTCCATACTGCAAGCGACTCCGCAAATGAGGAACACCAACAAAGGAGCGATCGTTCTGAGTTTATACATTCCTATGACTCCATCATCTCCGCGCGCAGGCGAAAAGGATCCTCCGCCGTCAATCCGCGCATACGGCGGCTCAACGCTTCGAATAGCCGCTTCTGTTGTTGATAGACCGTTCTACTGGCGGCCTCCGGAATCTTACGTCGCCCCTCATCCGGATTGACGAAGCGTTCAACAACCTCTTTGAGGGAGACCGCCCGTCGAAATTCCTTCTGCCACACCCAAGCTGCGTGGAGTGCGGCTCCGAGCGCGGCTCCCTCTCCCACGACCGGGACAGCCTCTGCATCAAACAGGTTGGCGATAGATTGACACCAGGCGTCGGAACGGGATAGCCCTCCCGTCAGCCGGATCTCCTTGACCTCTAGAGGCATGCGAGCGAACCCCGTACAGAGATTCAAAACATGTCCCTCGAGAACGGCTCGGCACAATCTGTCTCGCGTGAACCCATCTAGAGAAAAACCGAAATACAACGGCGCCGCCTGGGGGAGATCGGGCGTTCGTTCTCCCGTATACCATGGAATGAGCAGATGCCCGTCATTCCCAGGTGGGGTCCGATCGATAATCTCGTTGAATTGCTCGTGGCTCAAATCGAATTGCCGCAAGACCCCGTTGTATCCGTTGGCCAGATTCGATACGCAAAGGAGGGGCAAATGATAACCCGTACTGTCGCAAAAAGCCGCGATCTCACCCGCAGGATCGATGAAGGGCTCCTTCATAAAAGAGTACGCCGTGCCACTGGTACCCAGGCTGACCGTCACGATCCCGGGCTCTACGTTGCCTGTTCCCACGGCACCGTACATATTGTCGCCACTCCCCGCATCGATCGTGCATTCCTGAGAGAATCCGAATCGCACCGCGAGATCCGATGATATCTTCCCGATCGAGCGGTCCGAAGGTTGGACGTCGGGAAGCTTGCTCCTGAGACGAGGATGGATGGCATTGAGTACCGATTCGGAGTACTTCCTCGTTCTCGGATTCCAAAGCGCCGTTCCCGACAGGTCGCCGGGCTCCATGACCCGCACGCCGCCGGTCAGGTACCAGTTGACGTAGTTGTGGACGAGGAAGAATGTGGCGGTTTTCTCGAAAGCCTCCGATTCGTGGCGAACCATGTGGAAGATCTTGGGTGCCGTGTAACCCGTTCTTTGGGAATTGCCGACCGCTTCAATCATTTGTTCCAAGCCGCCAAGGCGTTCGGTGAGGATCCGGCATTCTTCATGCGTCGAATAGTCGTTCCACAGTTTGCTTCGCGATCGCGTCAGAACTCCTTCGTCGTCGAGCGCGACGAGGCCGTGTTGCTGACCCGAGACTGAGATCGAGCGTATCTCGTGATGCGGTAGGTCGGATGCTTGAAGCTTCTCGAAGATTCGGTCGACGGCGGCAAGCCACATTCTTGGGTCGGATTCAGACACACTTTCTTCGGAGCCTTGGATCACGCCTTCTCTCGTACCGTAGTGAGGCAGATCCTCATCGTAGGATACGAGATCGACGTACACAACGTCGTCGTTTTCGTAGTCGATCACGACGATTTTCGAGCTTTGGGTGGAAACATCGAGTCCCGCGAACAGTTGCGCCATGACTCTACTCCGCGCTATCGCAGATAACGATTCACTAAGCCTTCGAAATACTCCTGCTTCCCGCTTCTCTGTTCGGGCTCGCCCATTTCGGTAGCCAATCGGGAAAGCTCCTCCAGACCGATATCCCCTCTTTCGAATGCTGCACCGGGACCCTTGTCAAAACTTCCGTATCGCGCTCGTTTCAATTCGACATAGTCGGAGTCCTGCAGGATACGGTCGGCGATCACCAGTGCCCGAGCCAACGTGTCCATCGAAACAATGTGGCCGATAAAAAGGTCTTCCAAATCGGTGGAGTTGCGGCGTACCTTAGCGTCGAAATTCATTCCACCTTTGGTCAACCCGCCATTAGAGAGTAAGACGAGCATGATCTCCACCGCATCATAGAGATTGTGAAGGAACTCATCGGTATCCCATCCGTTGTGGGGGTCACCTTGATTGACATCTAGACTCCCGAAGAGACCGGCATCAGCAGCAACTTGGATCTCGTGTGCAAAGCTGTGTCCTGCAAGAGTCGCGTGATTGTTCTCGATGTTGAGCTTGAAATCCCCCGCAAGACCGTAGCGCTGGAGAAAAGCGATAACCGTCGACACGTCGTAGTCGTATTGGTGTTTACTGGGCTCCATGGGCTTGGGCTCGATGAGGAAAGTTCCCTCGAAGCCCTGTTCCCGGCCATAGTCTCGCGCTTTTCCGAGGAACATGGCGAGATGATCGAGCTCCCGTTTCATGTCGGTATTCAGGAGTGATAGGTAACCTTCCCGCCCTCCCCAAAAGACATAGTTATCGCCACCGAGCTCTATAGTCGCATCAATGGCCGATTTCACCTGCGCTGCGGCCTGTGTCAGGACGTGGAAGTCGGGGTTGGTTGCGGCTCCGTTCATGTATCGAGGATGGGAAAAGAGGTTGGCCGTGCCCCACAGAAGTCGCACTCCAGACGCTTCTTGTTTCTTCTTCGCCATCGCGACCATCTCGCGAAGGCTCTCATCCGATGCCTTGACGTCTCGTCCTTCGGGAGCAAGGTCCCGGTCATGAAAGCAATAGAACGGCACTCCCAACTTGGTTATGAACTCGAAAGCGGCATCGAGTTTTTCTCTGGCGGCCGTCATCGGATCCGCATGACTCGACCAAGGAAGTGGTCGGGTTGGATCGCCGAACGGATCGACTCCCGTACCACAAAAGGAATGCCAGTATGCGACGGCAAACCTGAAATGGTCTTTCATGGGCTTACCCGCCACGACTCGATGTTCGTCGTAGTATTTGAACGCGAGAGTATTGTCCGAGTCTGGACCCTCGTACGAGATTTTGGAGATGCCGGGGAAGAACTCCTTGTCACCTACTGTGACTTGGACAGACATGGCTTACCTCTTTTGTTTAGAAAGTAGAGACCGACAACCATCCAATCGAGGCCGTTAAACGACATGATGCATACTCGCTATCGAGCTCAAAGCGGTTGGCACTTGGATTCCGAGATGCACAGGCGTAGCAGTCTAGTCCATGGGAAGTCAAGAATTCAAGAATTCAAGCAGTCGAGCAGACAATCAGTCGAGAATTAGACAGCGAGGAGAAAGAATAAAGGAGAAAGGAGATGTCATGTGAGAATTCCTACTTCCTACTTTCTCCTTTCTACTGCTTCTTAGTTATCAGAAACCATCACGGAGCATCCAAGAACTCTTCCCGTTGACTTTTGGGAGTGAGCCTCGAACATCACGGTGACCCGGTCCTTGTCGAGAAACAACTCCACGGGAACCGAGTAGTCTCGAATCAAAGACTCGCCTTCCAGCAAGAACTCGAACGTTTCGCTCGCAAGAGTTTGGCCGTCGATCAGGACATCGAACTCGGCTGACTTGTGAGTCGAAAAAGTACAGTTGAGGGTCAATTCATCGCCTGTCGAGACATCGAGATCGACCTGAAGCCAGAATGGCGATTGAACCCATTCGGCGCCCTTCGGACCTCGCTCGAACTCGAAGGCCTGAAAATTGTGCGTTCTCTCTGAAAGAGCGTTTCCGAATTGGATGTGGTCAACGGCACCTTCCGGCACTTGCAATGCGATTTGACGTCGCTGCCAATCATCAATGTCGAGGATTTCCCAATAGACGGCATAACGCTCCCCGAACAACCGGTGGAACGGAACGAGCTCTACATCATTGGGGCGGCCTACCCCGTCGGTCTCAAAAGCTACGGCCTCTCGCGTTACTCGCTTCAACCATAGCTGGGGATCGTCATCCTCGACAACCAAGACCGGTGCCTCAACGGCGGGTCCATGAAACAGGCTCTTGACTTCACGCAGCCACATGAGATTGGTCTCGGGCTCTTTGTAACCTTCGATCATTGAGTCCGTCATGCCGGTTGTGCCCAAACGTCCCGCCAATACAAGAGGTCCATAGAGGATGGCGGACCGACGTTCGTCATCGGGAAGTGGTTCCAAATACAAACGCATGGGGAGGCCGATTCTCAACTGATCACCGTCCTGCCAAGTTCTCCTTATTGTAAAGTAACTCCCCGGACTCGAGAACGTCTCGAGTGGTTCACCATTCAACTCAACCGTTCCTCCATCTTGAATCCAATGAGGAATCCGGATATGAAGTGAAAGCTCGGTGGGACGTTGTGTTTTGACCGTGAGGTTCGTAAGCTCTTCGTCAGGAAAACGCGTTTCTTGCTTCAAACCGAATCCCATTTTCGGCCAATTGAGCTCCGACGCCACGAACAAGTTGACGTAGAGGCCTTCGTCATCATGAAAATAGATACTATCGTTGAGCTTGCCGAAGGATTCGATTCCGGTTCCGTTACAGCAGAGAAAGGAGTGCCAGGGTTTGAGGAACATCTTCCACATGCCGGAGTTGAGAGGAACGAAGTACATTAGCGTCCCATCGCTCGGACTCTGGGTCGATAGTATCCCGTTGAAAAGGGCCCGTTCGTAGTAGTCCGCGTATTTTGGGTCACCTGTCCAAGAAAATAAATGACGCGTCAGTTTGAGCATGTTGTAGGTACAACAGGTTTCGTGCGAGGTAACGCTGAGCTCGTTCGCCAGCTCATAGGGTGGGGTTCTCCAATGTTCATAGTTGCTCGTCCCACCGGTCGCATAAGTGCGGGCCCGGACGACTTGATTCCAGAAGAACTCCGTGGCTCTCCTGAACGATGGGCTGCCGGTCAGTTCGTACTCCCGGGCAAAGCCGATGACCTTTGGGATCGTCGTGTTGGCATGGAGCCCCTCGAGCTCGTCTCGATGGTGGGACAAAGGGACGAAGACCTTGTCGTGGTTGAAACGTCGCGCCAGTTCGAGATGCATGGGCTCGTGCGTCAGTGAATAGAGCCTGTAAAAAAGTTCGTTCATTCCTCCGAACTCGGTATCGAGCGTTTGTTGCATCTGGTCCCGCGTCAGCCGCTCGGTTCTCGCTTCTACCCAGGAAGCCATTCCTTCCAGGACCTCGAGAGCTTGTCGGTTTCCGCAGTTCCTATAGACGTCGAGCAGCCCGGCCATAATTTTGTGGATCGTATACCAAGGTGCCCAGACTTTTTCGCCGGATTCCAGGCGATCGAAAAACGACTCGGGAAATGCGCTCAGGTAACCAGAGCCTAGAGCCTCCTGACACTTCACCAGCTCCTTGACGATGTCGTCCGCCCGATTTCTCAATTCATCGTCACCGGTGCTCGCGTAACCCAGCGCACAAGCCGTCAAATAATGTCCCAGCGTATGACCGCGAACCTCTATCGTCGGACTTTCCCATTCGCCCAATGGTTCGGCGCTTGAAGGAAGACCCGCGGTGACTCGAAACATGTGGAGCAGCCGATCGATGTCGGCCGCGTAGAGGTAGCGACGGTTGCGTTCCTGAGCTTCGTGAAACGGACCCGGTAGCAATTGGACGTTTCCCAGGTCAAACGGCTCGATCTTTCCTGGTTTTGCCATGTCCGGTGCTATATGACTCTCTTGGGCCAAAACACCAAGACACACGACGGTCGCAAGCGCGGCGGCGAAACATAAGGCAGGGCGCAACTTCATTGTTCCATTCCTTTGAGAATCCGAAGTCTTCATCTCAGCCGTGGCAAGAACCGGGCAGAAGGGGTGACGGCTAGACCTCCTGCCGCTGTGCAGCGAAGCTCACGGGGAAGCGCTTTTCCGACGGCATAAGAAGCGTCGATGGTCTCATCCAACGGGATGACATTCCTGTAACCCCCAAGGATGAGATCGGCGCAAGTAAAAGCACTCGAAGCAGCAATCGCATTACGGGTATGACAAGGGATCTCACAGGTACCTTGAACCGTGTCACAAACGGATCCCATGGTGTTTTGCAGGGATATCGCCGCTGCATCCGCGGCCTGCTGGGCGCTACCCCCAGCGGCTTCCACCACCGCTGCTGCCGCCATCGCACCGGCCACCCCTATCTCTACTTGGCACCCAGCGGTTTCAGCGGCAAAGGTCGCTCGTTTGGCGACGATTAAACCCACAGCCGATGCGGCAAGCAGAGCAAGAACGACTCGTTCCTGTGCCAATCCCATCTCTTCCATCAAACTCAATACGACACCGGGCAGAACTCCAGCAGACCCACCGGTGGGAGCGGCACATACGACTCCACGGCTGTTGCAAACGTGCATCACGGCCATTGATCTTGCGGCCGCACGCGTGTGGATTCCACCAATGGCCACTCGACCCAGTGCTTCCGCCTCGAAGAGCTTGCGGGCGGTTGGAGTAAGGAGGAGCATATCTACGCTGGGGTCGTGGAGGCCTCTACGAACCGACGCTTCCATGATCTCGAATCGTCTAACGATTTCGGATGATACTTCGTCTTTGGACAAACCAAGCAATCTTGATTCGTAGTCCAACGCGATTTGGCCGAGCGATTGTTTGCTGTTCTCTGCTTCCAGGAGCATTTCTGCGGCGCTCGAATAGCGATCTTCACCTTGCTGCACATAGAAGATAGCCTCCGAGTTTCGGACTACCTTCACACCTTCCGTCATCTTGATCCGACTCTTGACCTCAGGTCCGAGGGGTGCCCTTCGATGGACGTGAAGGAGAACGTCATCACCTCTTTCTCGACGAATGATGTCGCCAACCAGGCCGTCGGCCGTGAGGATCGACTCGATTTGGGCCGCTGCCGGTTTGGTCGTCTCGACGAGGACGTCGTGCCACTTCCCGGTCAAATGCACGGGCCATCCGTCGAGGAATGTGAACCGAACGGTCCCGCCTCCGATAGAATCAGCACCTGCGAGAAGCTTCTTGCCGCTCTTCGAGTCCATTTGCATGAGGACCGCGTTGGGATGTTCCGAGTGTTCCAAAGGTCCAACGACGAACTCAATATCGACACCGAGCTTTTTGGCGCGCTCGATTGAACTGAAGTAGTCCTCATCCAGCATCGACCATCCCATGACTCCCGACGCAAACGCGATATCGACGCCAAGAGGTATATAGGTGGGCGCATAGGAGCCTTTTGGATCGAAGGTCAGTCTCATCGCGACAGGCTCATCGTCCAGGAGGAAGCGAGCCATTCGGCCGATTCGGTGGGCTCCTGCCGTATGCGAGCTCGACGGACCTCTCATCACGGGACCAAGAACGTCATTCAGTATGCTCGTGGATTCCATATCAACCTCGACGCCGATCATAGGCCATTTTTGGCGAGAAAGAAGGAGAAAGTAAAAAGGAGGAAGGAGACGGCAGAGTGCCGTTAAGGCTCCTTTCTACTTTCTACTTTATTCTGCAATGCAGCGCTGACCTACTTCTCCATCGCCTTGCTCTTCGCCATCAGATCTTTTTACCCCAGAATAGTTGAAGCCATGCGCCGGCCGCTTTCTTTTTTTTATTGAGAGTCGACCTGGGATAGACTAGGCGCTGCTTTTTTTCTGTCTTCCGAAGAAATGAGAGATTCGGTCATGAGCAGATTCAACTGAGGAGGAAGAACATGACGAATGCCATTCTGAACGTACCCATTCCAAAAAACGAGCCCATTTGGGGCTATGCGCCTGGAAGCCCCGAGCGAGATGCGCTTCAGTCGAAGATCAAGGAGATGCTCAGTACCAAGTACGAGATTCCGGTGATCATCGGTGGAGAAGAAATCAAGACGGGTGACCTCGCCAAGTGCGTTTGTCCGCACGATCACGGTCATGTGCTCGCGAAATATCATAGGGCCCGGACTGAGGATGTCGACAAAGCCGTCAAAGTCGCGGCGGAAGCCTGGAAGGATTGGTCCGAGACCGACTGGAGAGCCCGCGCTGCCGTCATGTTGAAGGCGGCAGAGCTTCTCGCCGGGAAGTACCGACAGATCATCAATGGTGCCACGATGCTCAACCAGTCGAAGACGCCATACCAAGCCGAGATCGACTCCGCTTGCGAAATCATCGATTTCTGGCGCTTCAATCCCGCCTACATGGAGCAACTCTATGGGAGGCAACCCGAGTCTGTAACGGGAATTTGGGATTACGTGGAATACCGCGCTCTAGAGGGCTTCATCTTTGCAGTCACTCCTTTCAATTTCACATCCATTGCCGCCAACCTTCCCACAGCCCCCGCTTTGATGGGAAATACGGTTCTATGGAAACCCGCATCTTCTGCGGTCTATTCGGCGTACTTCGTGATGCAGCTTCTGAAGGAAGCTGGGTTTCCGGACGGCGTTATCAATCTGATTCCAGGCTCGGGCGGGAAAGTCGGAAATCCGGTGATGTCGCAACCGACGCTGGCCGGGGTACATTTCACCGGTTCAACCGAGGTGTTCCAAGGGATGTGGAAAACCATCGGAGGCAACATCGATCGTTACAAGACCTATCCGCGAATCGTCGGCGAGACGGGCGGAAAGGACTTCATCTTCGTCCATGCCTCCGCCTTGGTGGAACAGGTCGTGCCCAACGCACTTCGCGGAGCCTTCGAATATCAAGGGCAGAAGTGCTCAGCGGCTTCTCGTATGTACATCCCCGAGTCGATGTGGGGCAAGTTCAAGGAGATGTGGATCGACCAAGTCAAGACGATCAAAATGGGTGACGTCAGCGATTTTTCGATGTTCATGGGTGCCGTCATCGACGAAGCGGCCTTCGATACCATCACGGAGTATATCGACTACGCCAAGGGCTCCAATGACGCTGAGATCATCACCGGCGGCGGGTACGACAAATCGAAGGGATACTTCATCGAGCCCACCACGGTAGTCACCACCGATCCGCACTTCAGGCTCATGGAAGAGGAAATCTTCGGCCCGGTGATGACCATCTACGTGTACAAAGACAAGGATTTCGAAGAAACCCTGGAAACCTGCAACAACACATCACCTTACGGCCTTACGGGTGCCATCTTTGGCACCGACCGCTACGCTATTGAAAAAGCCTATAGGGTGCTTCGTCACTCCGCCGGCAACTTCTACATCAATGACAAGCCCACGGGCGCCGTAGTGGGGCTACAACCCTTCGGCGGGAGCCGTGCGTCCGGCACCAACGACAAAGCAGGCAGTATCGCCAACCTGATGCGTTGGACCAGTGTTCGTACGGTCAAGGAGACCTTCGCTCCGCCGACCGACTACCGTTATCCGTATATGGGGTAGTTGCAACCGTCATTGGGACCCGGCGCTCGGCGCGCCGGGTCCCAGCAAACGCGTTTTGCGGAAAACAAATTCCCTTCCATTCTGTCCACCTCGTGGGCGACCTCGACATCTTCCATCTTGCTATATCTCGGTGGATGGACACCAAGTGAACAACCGGGATCCCTGGATCTTCAAGACCACCGATTTCGGACAGACTTGGAAACTCATCAGTTCTGGAATTCCGAAGGGTGTCCTCAGCTACACACACTGTGTCCGCGAGGACCCCAAGCGAAAGGGACTACTTTACGCAGGAACCGAGAATGCTCTCTACGTCTCGTTTGACGATGGAGGCACTTGAAGCAATGAAGAGTGACGAGGCTCTACTCGAAGCGGCTAGAGCTCTCGATGAGAAGCTCGTTGCTGTGGAATCCCGCTATTTCCAGCCCATCCTGGCGGAGGGAGATTTGAAATCATTCCGAGCTCCCAACAAGCTCTACAGTCAACTCACCTTGTTGGCAGGCGACGTGGCGGACGGTTCCGCGGACTTTCCTCCTACCACCCAACAGTTAGCCGTTCACAAGGAATTGCAGAGCGAGCTATCTACGGCACAAAGCGAGCTCTCAAAACTCATAGCAGATGAGATTCCCGCTTTCAATGAGATGGTCAATACTAAAGGAGTCCAGAAAATCGTCGTGAAACCGATCGAATGATCACCAAAAAGCCCCGTGCGGTTGTAAGACTGCACGGGGCAATATCGGTGAAAATGGGTATCAGGATACGCTGGCAGCCAGCCGATTGACGCCCGAAATGATGTGACTCCGAGCCGATCGAACTTCCGTTGTGGTGAAGAAGTACAAGAAGTTGGTCCCCACTTTTCGCCCACCAACCTCAGCCGGCTCGAATCCCGAATCTCGAAGCGCATCGAGCATGAGGCCGAGCATCTTTTCGTCACCATCTCCATCGATGACGTGGAGGCCGTGAATCGTTCCCGCTTGGTCGATGGATGCAAGAGTGAGAAGTGACCCTGCCATTCCGCTCTCCATATCCCCATAGGGCATGTTATCCACATGACGGATTCTGGGAGAGGTCATCTTCTCCTCGAGAAACAGAGGATCTACGGTCGTTGTGACCAAAGCGACGGGCGGTGTTTTGAGAGTGGCCTCTTGATACCAACCCAAAGCGAAAACACCCGCAACGAGACTCAACGTAAGAACCGCACCCATGCTAAGGGCCGGCACCAATATGGGCCGAGCGCGCGAGCTCAGCAGTTCCCCACGCAAGATGGGAACCATGCCCTTGACCTCCTCATTGATCCGACGGCGGATCATTCCAGCCAAGGACTCCGGAGCTTGCTGACGCGGTAAATGCCGAACCGCGTTCGCGACAAGAGCGAGACTCTCATATTGCTTTTGGCAAGACTCGCATTTATCTAGGTGGTGTTCGACTCGAACTGTCATCGATGAAGACAGCTCACCGTCGTAATAGGACGAAAGCAAACGTCGGACACGTTCGTGCTCAAACATGTCTTGGACCTCTACAATCCAACTAACCCGGGGTCGAGCCGGTCCCGAAGCGCCTTTCGGGCCCTCGCCAGTCTAGACTTGACCGTGCCAAGCGCGAGGTTCAGGGTGCGCGCGATTTCATCATAAGAGAGTCCATCGATTTCTTTGAGCAGCAGGATGATACGCTGGTCGAAGGGAAGGTCTGCGATCGCCTCGTGGAGGATCTCTCCCAACTCTTTTCTCTGCAAAGCCTCGTCGGGCGAGTTGGATTGATCCGTCTTCAGAGCAGCGCTCAATACCCAAGAATTGTCGCGCTCTGCATCTTCGACCGCCAAGGCTGTCATCTCTTGCTCTCTCCGACGCCACCAACGCTGACGGTTCTTCGCGCGGTTGACGACGATACGATAGATCCAAGTTCGGAGAGACGCATCTCGACGAAAACTCCCCAGCTTACGATAAACCTGGAAGAAGACCTCTTGCGAGAGGTCAAGGGCCTCCTCACGCTTGCCCAGCAGGCGGAGCGAGAGGTTGAAGACCATGTTTTGATACCGACTGACAATGAGATCGAAGGCCGTATCGTCCCCGCTCAAACAACGCTCGATAAGCGCTGATTCTTCCAGGCCGAGCTCTGGCTCTTTCTTTCGAACCAACTCGAGCCCGAGCAGTTCCTCGACCCTGAGCAATGCTGTCGGCTCTTTCATGGCGGTTTCATATGGTCGGCGCATGTTCACGATCCCGTTTGTCTCCCTCTAGCCTGAATCGTACCACAAGAGACAACGGTGCACATACGCCGATGGTACAGTTCTCATATGATTAGACACCACTAGGTGCTCATAGGTTCCAAGGCGCCGGCGTCTTGACGCGAATGGAAAGGTCTGGTAACGTTCTATCTTCACGCGACTTACAAGGATTTGATGCGAGGACTCATATTACCCATCCTGGCCCTGACGACCACCGGCGTTTTCTGCGTGGCCATGTATCAGGTTTTCAGTCGCGACTACCAGTATCTCCAACTCATCAAACTCGGCGATCAACTCATCGAAGAAGAACTTCCCAATCAAGCGGCCCGGGCCTACGGCTCCGCAATCAATCTGAAACCAGACAATTCCTTAGGATACCTAAAACGAGCCGAGGCCCATCAGGTGCAGGGTGACCTTGCTCAGTCTCTTGAAGACTTGTTGAAAGCATCGACATTGTCAGGCGATGTGGCAACGGTCTCACTCCGTTTAGCGGATATCTACTATGAGAGAGGTGAATTTCTAGAAGCTGCCCGTCATTACTCCCAGGTGCTTTCACTCGACCCCGACGTTCCCAGCATCCTCTACCAGCAAGGGATTGCTTGTTTTCGCGGCGGCCGCGAAGAACAGGCAATTGACGCTCTGTCGCGGGCCATCGCGCTTCAAGACGACTTCTTCGAAGCTCTCTATCTTCGTGGTGCAGTCTATCGATCCCTAGATAGAAACTCCGAAGCCGAGGCAGATTTCATTCGGGCTTTGGAGTTGCGTCCCGATGAAAAAGATGTCCGCTCGGCGTTGATCAATTTGTACCTCAGCGACAAAAACGCCACCAAGGTGCTGGAGCTGGTTCAACTCGAGATCGACCAGCAGCCCCAGGACCCATTTACCTACCTGCATCTGGCTGAGGTGCATCGATTACGAGGAGAACATGGTGAGGCCATCGAAGCCGTCAACTTGGCTCTAGAACAAGATCCCAATTTGCCCGAAGCCTATCTTCGATTGGGAGAGCTCTGGTTGGCAGAAGGAATGCGCAGCGGTGACCACGTGGCCCTTGGAAAAGCCGTCGCAGCTTTGGAATCGGCGTCGAAAATGGATCCTTCCAATGGACCGGCCGCGCTCGCCCTGGGCCGCGCCTGTCTGGCTATGGGAGACGAGGAGAAAGCGTTCTCAGAGCTTCAAAGAGCCGCCGAGGCCACACCGATTCAAGCGGAGGCTCATCGATTGCTCGGTGATCTCTATTCGGCACGGCGCGGTTATGCTGAGGCGATAACCGCCTATCACATCTACTTGAAGCTCAACGGAGAAGAGCCCTCCGTCGTGGAGAAATTGGGCGATGCCTATATGGGAATGGATAACTCGGCCACCGCCGCGGATACCTATCTGCAACTCGTTCAGTTGGAGCCACACCGCGTAATCCCCTACATAAAGGCCTCCCGCGCGTTGGTTTCTATCGGTAACAGCAGAGAAGCCATCCGTGTTTGCCAACGAGGGTTGACAGCCAATCCGGAAAACGAAGCTTTGCAGAGCTTGCTCGCGCAGCTCACTGGAGCTCCTACTATCCAAAGACCAGAAGTCCAAGGATCGTTGTGAGATCCTCCCATTCGTCCGTCTTGAGAGCGGTGCTCGAAGCACTCTTATTCGCCGGCCGTAGAGTATGAATTCGAGAAGCGCTCCTGCCGAGGAAAGACTCGTCGTTTTTGCCAAGGTACCCCACCTTGGCAAAGTCAAAACACGACTTTGCCCGCCTCTCACAACGGATCAAGCTCTGGACCTCCATCAAGCTTTGGTAGAAGACACATTGCACAGACTGTTGTCCATCTCCCGGCCGAAACTCGAACGATGCCTGTACCTCAGTGAACCGAGCGGTGATGCGTCGGGGCTGGAGATCCCATCCGAGTGGAGTATTCGAACTCAGGAAGGCGATCACCTCGGAACACGGCTCGAGAGTGCCTTTCGCGAGGCGTTCGACGATGGCATCAAGCGACTCGTGGTTCTTGGAAGTGACAGCCCGACAGTACCGCTACGGTGTTTAGAGGAGGCTTTCGACATCCTAGCTCGTTACGATGCTGTGCTCGGACCTTCGCTCGATGGAGGATATTACTTATTGGGTTGCTCCAAGTACATACCAGAGACATTCCACGATATCTCCTGGGGAAAGCCCACGGTTCTCAGGGAAACGGCAAACGCACTCAACCGCGCTCAGCGGAGCTTCACCTACCTCATCGACTGGTACGACGTCGACACCGACGAAGACTTGATGCGACTGCGAGAAGAAATCGACTTCTTTAGTCGAGAAGAGCCGGAGAAGCTTCCCCAGCGAATCGCCGACGTCTTGCCGGAAGAAAGTCCATAGTGGGGACTGTCACCATCTGAGCCCTCGTAGCAGAACTCTAGTTCTCAAGCACTCAACCACTCGAGAATCCTGAGATCACATTTTTTCCGGATATGCCATGCTTCAATCACCACTCTACGTGCTACGCAATTCCGCAATTAGGTAGGCGTCGTTGCTCCACGAGAGCGTAGTGATTGTCCGCATTCTTGAGTTCTTGGGTTCTCTACTCTATTCTGATCCAAGGGAGCTTCGCCGCTTCGATTTTTTGATTGAGCTCCGGAACGATTGTCTCGATCAGTTGCTCCAAGCGTTCGAGCTCAACACCCGCTTTCTGCTTCAAGGTGGCCATTCTCGCACTTTGAATCGCTGTCGGTCCGTGAAAAGTTCCCTGCCGTACCGCATCACCATCAATCTCAGCGAACAACCGACCGACTTGCATTTCAAGGCTGGGGTGGCGGAATGACGATCTGCCTCCGGGCCCCACGAGCTCGGTTTGGACCAACTTGGCTTCGTTCAACACATCTTCCGCAGCCGCGGCGCAACGGTTCCGGAGCCTCCTTGCCAGGTCCTTCCAAGAATTTGTCGATTTGCTCGATGATCTTCTTAGCGCGTTGGCCGGCATCCGTTAGTTCAGCGACGAGTCCCCTCGATTCCATGAGAAAATTGAAACGTTCGGTCAGTTCCTCCGACGATATACCCGATACAGGATTGATTCGAACTTCGACCTCTGTTTCTCGACTTTGAGATCCTACGGTGAGACGGACCCTGTAAACCCCGGGAGGCACCAGAGGACCTCTTGCCCCATCCACACCTTCCGGTGGAGGAACCCTCAAATCCCAAACAACCCGACGCATTCCTTTTCTGGCGTCACCTTCGAGCGTCCGAATGGGGTTGTCTTTGTCGTCGTGGATATCGATGACGACCTCATCCTCTCCATCCATTCCGAGAAAATACGTCAGGATAGCTCCGTTTGGAGGGTTTTCTCCAACAAATTGTCGTTGGGCTCCATAGCTTTCGTGTTTCCAAGGAAGAAAAGGATAGGTGGGTCTCACCTCGAACAGCTCCACATCAGAATGCAGCACTTCCGGCGTGAGGTGCTCGAGCGGACTCAAATCATCCAAAATGTAGATCGAACGGCCGTGTGTCCCCACGACCAAATCATTGTCTCGAGGATGGATAACGAGATCGTCCACGGGCACAGTTGGGAAGTTACCTTTCATGCGGAACCAATTCTCACCCCTGTCGATCGAGACGAAAAGTCCCGTTTCAGTTCCTGCGAACAAAAGGTTGGTGTTTCTCTGATGTTCAACGACCACATTGACCCAACCGACGTCGGGCAGATCCTCGGATACGGACCGCCAAGTCCCTCCCGAATCATCCGTCGTGAAAATATAGGGAGAAAAGTCATCGAGCTGGTGCCGATCGAAGCACACATAGGCCCGCCGTTCGGAAGCGTGAGAAGCCACGACTCGACTCACGCTCGCCCTCCGGTCGTCGAAATTCGGGAATTTTCCCGAGATAAGGCTCCAAGTTTGCTCCACCGTCCTCGGTAACTTGGACCGAACCGTCATCGGCTCCCACCCAGAGAAGGCCAGGTTTCAATGGCGATTCATCAATCGTAGTGAGGGTGCCCCAGTGGGACGTACCGTCATGACGTGAAAGAGTCTTCTCGTCGGGGATGATATCCATGATGGGCAGCTCATCTCGCACCTCCGCCCGGGTGAGATCTACCCGTGGCCGTCCAGGTCTCTCCCCGGTCTCTGGATATAAACAGACGATTTCCTCCGAGGTAGATCGTTTTGGCATCGTGGGGCGAAATACGAATCGGAGAAGTCCAATGAAATCGGTAAGACTCTTCTCCCTCGGAAGGGTGTGGTCGAATAACTTTCCGGTCACCTGTCCTGCGGCTGAAACGAACGATGTTTCCACCTTGGGATTCGGTATAGACGGTATTGGGGTCCGTGGGATCCACTTGCTGATACATGCCGTCCCCAAAGTTGATTTGGAACCAATCGTCATTGAGGATTCCGATGTGATTGCGCGTTGCGCTCGGACCGCCCCATGAATGCGTGTCTTGAGCGCCTGCATAGATGAAATAGGGTTCCTGCATATCGACGCCAATGGCGTAGAACTGCGCTATGGGAATGTTGTTGATCTTGTCCCACGTTTTGCCGGCATCCCAGGAAAAATACAGACCACCGTCTCCGCCAAGAATGAGATGCCGGCTATTTGCAGGATCGACCCAAAGACGAATGGTGATCTCCGTGAACTCCGATATCGTAACTGGTGTCATGTCCGTATTGCGCTGGAATGTCTTTCCTCCATCATCGGATACGTAGAAAGGAGCGCCCAAGACATACAACCGTTTGGCGTCGTTGGGATCGACCCGGAGCTTGCTGTAATACATGGGTCGAGGGTTGAGTTTGTTGACTCGCTCCCAACTCTCCCCGCGATCCTCGGAGCGAAAAAGTCCACCTTCTTGCGCCTCGACCAACGCGTAGAGAATTCGAGGGTCTTTCCGATATAGATCGACGCCGATTCTACCCTTGTCCCCTTTCGGCAGACCGCGAGTCAGTCTCGTCCAAGTCTTGCCACCATTCGTCGTTTTGTGCAGGCCGCCTCCCGGACCTCCTCCATTGAATCCCCAGGGAGTTCTGCGTCGTTGATAGGAAGCAGCGTAGAGGATCTGCGGATTGACGGAATCCATGGTGAGATCGACGACTCCCGTATCTTCGTCGATGTAGAGCATCTTCTCCCAACTCTCTCCCCCATCGGTCGTCCTGAATACGCCTCTTTCTTCGTTGGCTCCCCAAAGGTGCCCGAGGGCCGCGACGTAGGCAATGTCTGGGTTCCGCGGGTGGATGACGATTCGCCCTATGCTTTGAGTGTCACGAAGTCCCATGTGTCGCCAGGTTTTTCCCCCGTCCGTTGATTTGTAGACACCGTCTCCAAACGTAGAGCTTTGACGGTTGTTGGGCTCACCCGTTCCAACCCATACGATGTCAGGATCCGTGGGGGATAGGGTGACGTCTCCTATCGAGGAGGTTGATTGCCCATCAAACACCGATTCCCATGTCGTGCCGTTGTTCGTGGTTTTCCACAGCCCTCCGGAAGCCGTGCCGACATAGAATATCCAAGGCTGAGATTCCATGACGGCAATGTCGTCGATACGTCCTCCCATGACCGCGGGTCCTAGGGAACGAAATTTCAATCCTTCGAGGATCGTTTCATCTCGACTCTCTGCAACCGCCTCGTGACTTCCCAATACCCATGAACTGACAAAGATGAGAATCCAAACGAGATCTCTTCTCTTCACGTGTGACTCCCCCAAAAAAAGGCCCCTGTCACCCCGTATCGGGATGCAGGGGCCGCGATCATTTGCAGCAATGTTTTTCAAGCAAATGGTTCATCAATGGAATGGCTCTGAGGCGTAAAGTGCTTTGCTCCATCTTCCGTGATGTACATGCAGTCCTCGAGTCTTACACCGAACTCACCATAGATGTAAATTCCCGGTTCGTTGCTGAAGCACATCCCTGGCTGTAGCGGCGTCTTGTTGCCACGGACCAGATACGTCCACTCGTGCCCGTCCAATCCGATTCCATGCCCCACACGATGCGTGAAGTACTTGTAATCCGGACCGAAACCACCATCGGTGATGACTTTCCGTGCAGCGGCATCCACGGCTTCGCAAGCGACACCCGGCTTCGCCGTCGCCAAAGCAGTCGATTGGGCTTTTTTCTCGAGGTTCCATACCTCTCGGTGACGATCCGTAGGCGTTCCGAATACAACTGTCCGGCTAATATCGGAACGATAACCATCCACCCCACATCCACCGTCCATCAGAACGATATCCCCTTCTTTGAGTTTTTGGGCTTTGCTGCTTCCATGGGGAAAAGCAGATGCCTCCGCAAAATTGGCACCGATGCCACCTTGAACACCCAATTGGCTATGAGCCGCTGTTGAAATCTCACGAAAATCGTATTGCGTCATACCTTCCCACAAAGATGCGACCACCGCCTTATAGGCGGTGAGAGTGATATCGTTAGCCCTCTGCATCAAAGCGAGCTCATTAGCAGATTTGATCACACGACAGCCAATCGTAACAGGGTCAGCACTAACGTATTCGATACCCGGAGCTTCTTTTCGAATTCCATCGAACAAGAAGAACCGAGTTCTTTCCTCGATTCCGACTTTACCCGACGTAATTCCACGGTCATTGAAAATCTGCGCCACGCGTTTGTAGGGACTCTCGTGTTCGTGCCAGGTACGAATGTCGTCCCCGAATTTCACGAGCTCTCGAGCCCGTTCCTCTTCGAAGGCCGGACAGACATACGCCGGCTCACCCTTGGCAGGCAATACGACGGCGAGCATCCGCTCGCCACCTCTCCACTGCATTCCAGTGTAGTAGAAGAAACTCGTCCCAGGTTCGATATAGATGGCGCCCATCCCGTTCTCGACCATGAGTCTTTGCGCTTTTTCTATCCGTCCCCGTCGCTCATCGTCCGTGATGGGCTTGATGCCGTCGGTCATCGGTTTGAGCTTCTGGATGGGCTCGGGCAAGTCCGCTATCGCACGTGCCACGCTCGTCTCTGAGCTCAGTAGTGCCAATCCTGCCGCTCCCGCTGATACTTTGAAAAAATCTCTTCTATCCATGCACATGAGCGTCCTCCTATCACACACTCAAAACTGACAAAGCGGGGTCATTATATGCGGCGTCTTGGAACCTGTCGACCGACTCTAGACCACAAACAAGAAGCAAAGAAAGCGCGTTTTTTTTCTTGACAACAGTCAAACTTTATGGTTATTAGCTTGGATATCAGCTAACAGGCGATCCAGGCGGCCAAGGCTGTAAGACAACCTAGTTTTTGCCCCTGAGTGCGACGGGGGCGGAATTGGGGAGGAGCCGTGCGCCGAGATCCCTCTCCTGGTTGGGATTCCGCCCCCGCCTCACCGGACTTCAATCTGTTTTTCACTTTGCTCATCAGGAACTCTTCAAGCTCTTCTTACGTTCCGCCGCACTTTCCCGTCCGACGCTCAGCCACGCCGGAACATTGTTGCCCGAGCGCCTCAATTTCTCCCATGTCCGGCTTCTCCATGTGAAAAACCTGTTCCAACGGTGCGCCCAGCGACTCGGCGATACGAAATGCCAAAACCAACGACGGAACGTATCTTCCTTGTTCGAGGGCGATAATGGTTTGTCGAGTGCATCCGGCACGTCGAGCGAGCTCTTGCTGGGTCATCTCGCCTCGCTCGAAACGCAGCCGCCGGATTCTATTCTCGATTCTAGAAGTCGACACGGTCAGCATCTCTCCAGTACGCCCACAAGATCATGCCTGCCTGCAGAATGAGCGAGACCAACAAGGCACTCATAGCTCCCAGGAAAACGTAAGAGACGGAGATTTGTCCTTCATCGTAGAAGATCTCCGTTAGGACAATGCCACCTCCAGCGATGTAGACAAGCACTCCGACCAGAGTCCAATGGGTGGCACGGCACACAATGACCCGGTCGCGCTCATCCAGAACGCTGTCACCTCTTTCTTTCGTTCGCTTCGTCAGCATCGAGTCTACGAGCCAAAAGGCGATCGCGGATAGGGCGATCAGGACGACAATGCGCCGTGCCGTATCGTCGTGGAGATAGCCCTCCATCCCTCGCGTCGCGAATACCGCGCCCGCTGTTACCAGAGCCAAGACCCCAAAAAGGAGCCTCAAAAAGGCACTCCTCTGAACCGCTGTAAAATGTAAGATGTTCATTTTGATCATCCGTCCCGTGCTTCCCAAAGTCCATTCTGCTTGACCTGGATAATTGGCTATCGATACTTCGAAAAATGAGCGATCATCCGAAGAAAGCAGCTTGAAGACGTACTACTCTGTCTCAGACGTTTCAACCTTCTTCAGACCCTTGAATATCGGGTAAACCACACTACGCTGTTCAACACCAATCGACTTCAGGTACTCGTCTAAAAGACCCCAACCGACAAAGCCGTCTCCAATCTGGGGCTCCAAGCTGTAGAACGCAAGGTTGGCAAGGGGCTGGGCCATATCGACGAGGTAGGTGCCCGCGGGAAACTCCTTCTTATCTGTCCTGCAAAAACCGCCCTCCAGTTTCGTCATCGCGTATCCACCGCTTTGTACTTTGGTCAACTTGTCGACGACGAACTGCTCTCCCGAAGCGACCAATGGTTTTTCCAACACTTCGACAGCAATGTTCTGCCTTCGCAGTTTTTCGACGAGCACCTCGAGCTCTGCTGGAATAACGTACCAACGCGGCATCATCGCTTCCTTTATCCCAACCGGCTTCGTGAGGTGCTCCACGTCAGGAATGAGCTCCGGCGGTCCACTCGCGGAAGCTGGCACCGTCTTCTCCACACTCGTTCCTGGGATGTATTCGGGCTCATTCTCGGCATAGGCGAGAAGATCAACCTTACCCCATGACTCATAGGTTCCCTCGACGAAATTGGTTAGGTGTCCCGATTCAGCCTTCGTCGATACTTGCTCCACCACGTCTTTGTCAGCCGTTTCACAAATCTCTGCCATCTCCCGTCCGTGCTCATTGGTGTATTCCAAAAGCTCGTTAATCAACCCGTATTGAGCGTAGATCTTTCGCTCGAACGATGGATGTCCAGGGGTTTCGACCAGGACCGACATCCGGTTTCGTAACGCGTAGGCAGCGGTGAGGAACTTCCCTTCCGTTGTCCAGAAGGCCTTCTCGTGACTCCAGACCGTGGGTGGCCAGTTCTCCTCGTCATACATGCAATGTGTAAAGGTCTCGAGATGGAAGTTTTGACGGATTTTCTCGCGAATGGCCGGGAACATCGTGTCAAAGACGTAGCTCCGCGGCCCGGGGTGCGCCGCCGTAACCGTTGAGGTGGCATAGACGATGGCGTAGCCGTGTTTGACCCGTCCCATGGCGTGCGCATCGAAGGCGAGCACGGGATCCCATTTGTTGAAGATGTTCTCGTACAACCCGTTGACTTCGATGGTCTCTAATTTGATGGCATCTCGGTTGAGGTCGTAGTCGAGTGCATTTCGTCTAGTGCCGATAAGGTGCGGTGTTCCTTGCTTGGTGCTCCAGGTGTCGTTGCCATCGACGTTGAACACCGGGCAAATGATGAGGATCTGATCATCCAAAAGATGTTTCTTGTCGCCGAGTAGAATGTCACGCATGAGCATCAAAAGCGCTTCTTTTCCCTCCGACTCCGGTGGATGGATGGTGCCCTGTAGGTAGATGACCGGCTTGCCCGATGCCTTCGCCTCTTCGGGAGAGGTCACTCGGGGGTTGGCGAGAACCACGGCCGACGAAACCTTCCTGAGAGTGCTCGTGAACATATTGACAACGTGCAGGTTCTCGCTGTTCCATTTCATGACATCTATGAACTCGTGAGCTTCATAGGTCGAAGTGGTCCGACTGTATTTGGTTTTTTCCGGTACCGTTTGCAGATTTTCCGGCCACTGGCCATTCCAATTCGCAGGGACCTCGTCGCCCCAGTAGATTTTCGTCTCTTGTGGGGTTGTTTCGGCCGCGCCAATCCATCCCGCAATTGCCAATAACAAGAACGACGAAAGGCGCACTTGTTTCATGTTGTAACTCCTCTCTCCAAAACGAAATGGACCGGAATGTCGCGCCTCGCTTTGCAGGACGCGCCAGCCAACCGACTGGCTGCTCGTCTGCTTGACTCGCCTACGCCGTTGGCGGTCATCTTAGACCAACGGCTACGGCGAGGCCTCGCCGTAGCTCCGCTCTAGGTTCAGACGCGCGGAGCGAAGGCGGGCTGCCCGACTGCTCTTCTTACTGCTTTTTCAGAGTCCAGTCATCGAGTGACATACCTCAGTTCGACTCAACACTAGACTACCCAATCAGCGAGAAGAGCGATTGTATGCGGCTCCATTGGGCGATGCAATGCTTACGCTGAGGACGGTGTCCGACACGTGCGCGTCACTCTCTTCAGCTCGCCTTACGGACCGCTACCAACAGGCGGTGTTTCTTCAGCTTGTTATAAAGCGACTGTCGTGTGAGGCCCAAGAAACGCGCCGTACGTGTTCGATTGCCTCCATGCCGTGCGAGAGCGTCTTCGAGGTACTGTTTCTCGAAATCACTCGAAGCAAAACGAAGTGGAGAGTTTTTTCGCCCCTTGATATTCGATGAAAGATGGTTCAACTCCAAAAACTTGCTTTGGCCGATACGCAACAAGGATTGGACGATCTCGTTCTCGAGCTCCCTCACGTTTCCAGGCCAGGAGTAAGCCATCAAGGCTCTCTTTGCTCCTTGTGTAACAAGAGGCCTCGCCAATCGGAGCTGCGCCGACTTTTTGGTCAAGAAGTACTCGACCAACGGTAAGATATCGTCTCTGCGCTTCCTCAGGGCGGGCAGTTCGATATCCACGACTTTCAGCCGAAAGAAAAGGTCTTCCCTGAAAGAGCCTTCCTTGACGGCGTTCTCGAGTCGTTTGTGAGTGGCGGAGAGCAAACGAAAATCGGCTCGTTGCGTGGCGGATTCTCCCAACCGCCTGAACTCCCTTTCCTGAAGGACCCTCAACAGGAGCGATTGCCCGCGCATCGACAGGTCGGCCACTTCGTCGAGAAAAAGCGTTCCACCGTGGGCTTCTTCGACGAGACCCGGACGACTCCGTTCCGCTCCGGTAAATGCTCCTCTCACATGTCCAAAAAGCTCTGCTTCGAGAAGTGAATCCGGAATGGCGGCGCAGTTTATCGCCACGAATGGACTCCCGGATCGTTCTCCGCAGTCATGGATGGCTCGAGCTACGAGCTCTTTACCTGTTCCACTCTCGCCACGCACGTGGATTGCGACATCGAAACCGGCAACCTGTTCGATTTGCTCTAGCACCGCCAACATGGACGAACTGGTGGCAACGAAACCACCCATGACTCGTCGTGCACTCGCATCGGCATGGTTCAGCAATGGGTCCCCCCTTCTCCCCAATCCCCTCGGGAAACTATGAGAGCGACGTATGTCCTTCTCTTCCCCAACCGTTTCGAGGCCATTCAACGTCACCCTCAACGGCGATCTCGAAGATCTCAGTACTTAGACGACTTTTTCGGCGATTCTCTCCTCTCAATCGATTTTTTTTGTTTTCTTTTATCCTCTGAACAGGATCCGCACGGCCAAGACAGGCAACGTCGGCGGCATCGGAGACTAACTTCGTGCGGATGCCCCGTACCCGTGCCATAGGCAAGTCAGTTGGAAGACTGTCTTAGGCACACTCTGTAGGTTTTGCCCTACAACATTTCAGACCTGGTGATTCCTCCTCGAGTATCCCACCGGCATCTGATGCATTCATCGGCCATTAGCTTCACATGAGTGGGACAGAACTGGAGTGAAAGCCGAGCGGCCACACATACTCCGCTCACCCGTTGGGGTCTCCTTTCTGCTTCACACTTTTTCCTATAAGATGCCCCTCTTATGACCACGGTTGCCGACGTTCTATCTTCCTGCCTCATAGAGGCAGGCATCGATACGGTTTACGGTTTGCCCGGAGGAGAAACCGTCGAGCTGCTCGATTCATTCCGCCGGAGCAGCATCCGCTTCGTTCTCGTCCACCGTGAATGTGCAGCGGTCTTCATGGCCTGCGCTTCGGCTCGTGTAACCGGGAAACCGGCAGCTTGTCTTACCACTCTGGGTCCCGGAGCGACCAATGCCGTTACCGGAGTGGCTCATGCCTTTTTGGATCGAGCGCCCATCCTCCTCATCACGGCGCAAACGCCGGAGAAGCTTCTTTCCATCCACACCCACCAGGTCCTCGATCTCGGTGCTTTGTTCAAACCGATCACAAAAGCATCATTTCCTCTCACCGCACAGGACACGGCCGAGATGGTTCGTGATGCTATTGCGCTATCAATGACGGGTAGACCAGGGCCGGTGCATCTCCGCATCAGTAATGATGAGGCTTCTTGGCAAGTCGAATCGGGAACCGAAGCTGTACCGAGTGTCTCGTTCGCACCATCCTCCGAGCACATTGAGATCGCACGGGATCTCATCGGCAGATCGACTCGACCTGTGCTCCTGGCTGGGCTCGGTCTCGAACCCGAACGTCCGTATGCAGAGCTCGTTCAATTAGCCGAGTCTTTGCGGGCACCGGTCATCGTGACGCCCAAAGCAAAAGGCGCGATAACCGACGAGCATCCCCTCTCCGCAGGAACCATCGGATTGACAAGAACGGATCCCGTCTACGACGTTCTGGAGGAAGCAGACTGCGTCTTGGCGGTTGGCTTCGATGTCGTCGAGCTGGTTCGGCCGTGGGAACATCCTGCACCCCTCATTTGGGTCGGCAACTGGACTAACCGGGATCCGATGTTGCCGCTGGCCGCTGAACTACTGGGCCCCGCCAAACCTGTTCTCGCAAGATTGCGCACCAGCACGCCGCGTGCTGACGACGACTGGGGCGAAGTGCGGGTCGCCAAACATCTCGCCAAGTATCCGAGACTAGTCCGTTCTACCTCGTCTGCCGACTCCGTGACGCCGCAGGAAGTGCTTCATGTTCTTCGAGAACGTCTTCCTAGAGAGGGCCTCCTGACGACCGATGTCGGATCTCACAAGATATTTGCCTGTTTGGAGTGGCCTGCCTTCACGCCTAATCGATTTCTCGTATCCAACGGCTTATCCAGTATGGGCTACGGGCTTCCCGCAGCCATTGCCGCAAGCCTGCAATTGCCCGATACCCCGGTGGTGAGCCTGACCGGAGACGCGGGGCTGATGATGACCTTGGGTGAGCTCAACACCTTGGCTTCCGTGGGAACCTCCGTCACCGTCCTCGTCATGAAAGACAATGCTCTCGATTTGATCCGTTCGCACCAGAAGCGTTCCGGCAAACAGCCCTTTGGCACGGAATTCTCGGCTCCCGATTTTGTGAAGATCGCCGAGGCCCACGGCATTCCGGCAAGACACGTCTCTCATCGAGACCGACTTGATGACGTCCTCAAGTGGTCGCTCGAGACATCCGGTCCCACTCTCATCGAAGCGGCTATCGACCCGTCGAGTTACCCCACGACCCCACCAAAAGACTCTTAGCTTTCGAGCAAGTGCTCGTCGAAGAATGCCGTCAGCCGCTTGACGTAGTCGTACCGACTTGCTTCCGTCTCGATCACGTGGCGTTCCACCGGGTAGTACATGACCTCGAAATCTTTCCTCATCTCGATGAGCTTTTGTACGAGGCGCGTCGCATCTTGGAAGTGAACGTTGTCGTCGATCAGACCGTGGACGACGAGAAGCAGGTCAGCGAGACCATCCGCATAGTTGATGGGGCTCGAACCGAGATAAGCCTCCTCGTCGTTCACGGGAAGGTTCAAGATTCGACTCGTCCATGTGTGGTTTTCACGGCTTTTCCTTTGAACTTCTCCCGAGAGAATCAATACGGTCAGCTAAAGCACAATGCGCTCTTTTTCCTCGGCGATATGAAATCCATTGTCTCTGATGGTTTTTGTAGCCGCACTTTCCACATCGAGAGCCGGATTCGTGTGATTCAGATGAATGAAACGGATCTTGTCGCGTTCCTCTCGGGCTAAAGCTCGGAATCTCTCCATGCTATGGGTAATGAAAGGATGGGGGAAGCCCGTCATATCCCGTCCCGGTATCTCGCCGTTTGCGTAGAAGGAGCCGTCGAGATAAGCCACATCGACTTTGGCAATCTCATCTTCGATGCGGATTCCCGACTCGTCCCAATCTTCCCACTGATCGATGTCCGGAATGAAAAGAACTGAGCGGTTCGGACCTCGAACGCGAAATCCTACGACTTCCGTGTATTCCTGGCGGTGGGGCACGAGAAATGGTGTGATCGTAATGCGGTCGTTGAGTCTAACCGGAACTCCGTCCTCCAGTCTTCTCAACTCGATATTATGATATCGCACGAGCTGATCCCAAGGCCCGTTGGTACCGAGAAACTCAACCATCTTCGGCATGCCGTAGACAGGAACACTCTTGGCCCCGATGACCTCGTACCCTAGATGCATCAAACCGGTGTAGTGCCCCATGTGGGCATGTGTCAGGAAGATGCCGTCCAGACCCGGTTTGCCTTCTACCGGGGCTATCTCATCGAGCATGTGCAGTTGTTCGGGAAAATCCGGAGTGGCGTCCAGCATCCATCTTTGAGACGTGTCTTCATCAACGATGCCGAGACAAGTGACGAATCGTCGAAATCGATTGTCGCTCCATCCCGGATGTTCCTTTGTTCCGGTCTGCGGGACTCCGCCATCTTGGGCGATTCCCAGCACGATAACGTAAGGTGATTTTCCCTCGACCGGAGCCCCCGAGCCCATGGTAATGGTTCCACATGTGAACAACGATAGTAGAACAAGCCGTCTTCTCATTTGCTCCTCCGACCTTGCTGTTGCACTATTTTAGCTGCAAAACGTATTCTTCTCTCTAGTGGGAGAGAATACTGCAAAGTGCGAATAAACGCCGGGCTGTCAGAATCTAACGTACCTGATGTGGCCGCCCGCCTTCGCCGCATTTGATTGCACGTGGAGCTTCGGCGGGTCCGCTATCTCGTCAGCCGTCTCGTCCGCCGTAAGCTTGGCGAAGGCGGAAGCTAGGGCGGAAGCGGACTGACTGCTTGCTCCGCGACCGCGCACTCGATACATTCATTCGGAGGAAGAATGCCAATCTACGAGTTCTACTGTTCTGAATGCCACGTTATCTTCAGTTTTTTCTCTAGGTCCGTGAACACGACGAAAAAGCCCTCCTGTCCGAAGTGCAAACAACCCAGGCTCCAGCGCAAGGTATCGACCTTCGCCATATCAAAGGGCCTCGCCGAACCGGCCGCAGACGGAATGCCGGATATCGACGAATCAAAGATGGAACAGGCGATGATGGAACTTGCCTCCGAAGCTGAGGGCGTGGGCGAAGACGACCCCCGCCAAATGGCTCGGCTCATGCGAAAACTCTACGACGCCACAGGAATGGAAGTCGGTGGTGGAATGGAGGAAGCCATGCGCCGAATGGAAGCCGGAGAGGACCCCGACAAAATCGACGAAGAAATGGGGGATCTCCTCGAACAAGAAGACCCTTTCTTGCCAAAGGGCAAGAAAGGTCTCAAGAGTCTTGCGAGGCGCTTAAAGCCCCCTTCGATCGACGATACGCTCTATGATTTGTAAAGAACTCAAGAACTCAAGAATCCTGCGACATTGTTTCTACGGACAGGCCTCGATGATCTTGCGTGTAGGAGTTGTCAGCTTTCTTCGTCTTTTGTTTCGTTCTCCAAGAATCGTTCAAGTCGTTCGCGCTGTGTCCGCAGGTGTTCAATTTGATGTTCAACCCGGCCCTTGGCTTCTTCGTACTCCTGCTGGCCCAAGAGCTCTTCCTGTTGTCTTATTTCATCTGACATGCTCTTGAGTCGTTCCCTCAAATTCTCGAGCAGCTCCGCGTGTTCCGCCTTGTCGAAGACCATCGACTCGGGCTCGACTTTTGGCGACTCCGGTTCGATTCGTGTGTCTACGGAAGGAATGAACAACCTTGCGCCAGATATGGCTCGCGTATTCATGAATGTCGGAGAGACGATTTCAATTCCGGCGCCGTGAAGCACTTCGAGGACTTTCGACCTCAATTCGGACCTCTTTGACAGAATATGCTTGACCTCTTTGTACAACCCCGCGATGCGGTAAGTCACAGAGAAATCGCCCAATTCCACAATCTGCACGAAGGGCTCTTCGAGATCGGCTTGTCGCGCCGCCTCCAGGAGACGATCTTTGATGCGAGACTGCGCCACGTCGTACCCCAAGGACAGTGTGGTTGACACTATCGTTCCGGTTGAGTGAACCACCGTCACAGGTTGTGTGACCAAGTAGAGATTGGGAAGCGTCGTGAGATTGCGGTCCTCAGTTTGGATCTCGACGTGGAAGAGACCGCGTTCTGACACTCGACCGAAGTGATTTCCCACTTTGATGAAATCACCGGTACGAAAAGCCCTAACAGCTCGGAGGGTGGCCCCCGCCATGATGTTGCCCAAGAATGTTGTCGACGATAGGGCAATTGCCGCACTGAGAAGGACACCTATGAGGCCCAGCAACTGTGACCGCGAGGTGTCGGATAGAGGCAGCACCATAATGACCGCGATGACGGCGGCAAGCGATAACCCGAGCATGATGAGCTGAAGGCGAAATCGTCCCTCCGAGACTCGCGCCATGCGTTTGTCGAGAAATCGCTGCGCCGCATAGAGAAGGACGACGATCAGTACGACCGCGATCGCGCTGGGGAGCAAGCGAGGAAGGTCTTCCAAATAGTCGGCTAGAGATTCCACCCGGACCTCATCGGTTCAGCAGTAAAACGACGAGAGCTATTAATAGAGGAATGCCTACGGACACCAGGAGGATCCAAAAGATATATCGCCCCTGGGATATGCCAACGTAGCTACGGTAGGGATCGACACCGAGATGGGCATCATATTCTTTTGCGCTGGCCGGTCGCTTCAATCGGAGTCGCGCATCGTCGAATTTCTCGACGAGCACCCAACCCGCCTTGGATTCCTCTTCAAGAGCCGCGCGCAGCTTTTCGGGTTTCTTGAAGGCAGAAGTCATGGAGCGGAGGATTTTGAACTCCCAACCTTCCGTGAGGTCTTCACGTGTGTAGGTCGTCATCTCTTCTTCCTCCTTGCGCATCAATTCCGCAGCGGCCGCGGCTGCACCGCTCGTAGCGCCACTTACGGGAATGAAGGTCATTTCACTACACTATCATATCTATTTACGTAGGTTTAACCTTCCTACGGTATGATCCCTCAATGAAAGCCCATACCGAAAGCGCTGTTCTTTTTGACATGGACGGGGTTCTCGTCGATAGCTACGAGGCCTGGTTTCGGCTCATCAATACAGCGGCGGAGGAGCTCGGTTACGCAGCCATTACACCCGAACAATTCAAGGACATTTGGGGACAAGGACCCGATCTCGACGTGGAGCTCTTCTTTACGAGGCACACCGTTCACGAGGTTGCGACCTACTACAATCAGCACTTTCGTGACTTCAAGGAATATGTGCGAGCGAACACCTCTGCGAAAGAAGTGTTTCAGACGCTACATGGTAATGGCATCGGGATTGGGGTCATTACCAACACGCCCAGCCCCATCGCCCGGGAAGTGCTTGGGCATGCCGAGTTGAACCCCGATGTTCTTGTGGGCGGAACGGATGTGCCGCGCGGAAAGCCCGCGCCAGATATGGTTTTCAAAGCTCTGGAAACTCTCGGAGTTTCGAACGAACACGCAATTTTAGTGGGCGATTCCCATTTCGACGAAAAGGCGGCTTCTGCGGCTGACGTCCTCTTCATCTCGTACGACATCAAGAGTGGACAACGCCTGGACTCTGTACTCGGCAACCTTACCCAACCTCCGACTCGGAGATGAACCCGGTGACGTAGACTCGCCACCTCAATGTCACAATCTGTGAAGACCTTAACATCGATTGGAAACGAGCGTGGCTATCGTAAGATGGATTACCGATAGGCAGCTACATTGCATAGGAGGAGGTCCACAATGCCCGATTACAAGGTTTATACCATCAAAGACGCACCGGAGAATTCTCGCGACATCCTCGAGAGCACCCAGAAGAAATTCGGTTTCATTCCAAATCTCTTCGGCGTTCTTGCGGAGTCCCCGGCTGCCCTAGAAGGATACGCTACCATTGGTGACGCCTTTTCGAGAAGCAGCTTGAGTCCCGCAGAACAGCAAGTGGTCCTTCTTGCGACGAGCTTCGACAACGGCTGCACCTACTGCATGGCGGCTCACTCGGCCGTGGCGACAATGGTGAAAGTCGGTGAAGAGGTTGTCCAGGCGCTCCGCAACGGGAAGCCCATCCCGGACGAACGCCTCGAAGCGCTCCGGATATTTACCAGCAGCATCGTCGAGAAACGCGGTTGGGTTACTCAAGAAAACATCCAGTCTTTCTTGGCGGCTGGATTCAACAAAGCTCAAGTTCTCGAAGTTATTACCGGGGTCGCCCAAAAGACTCTCAGCAACACCACCAACCACATCGCCCACACGCCTCTCGACGAGGCGTTTCAACCTTTCTCCTGGGAGGCGCCGAAAAAAGACGTCGACACCGACTAAAAGCGATCTAGGAAGCGGCAGTCATCGTTGACTGCCGTATTCTCAATTCGACAAAATGCCTCTAAAAAGTTAGAACTACGTCTCGTTCGTTTCCAAACTCATGGAGGCCATTGTGAAACGGCTCGCTTCCCTTACCTGCTGCGCAAGGTTACATACGAAACGGAATGGTCGCCGATATCGCAGTCTTTGATAGAGCGAACATCCGGGATGGAGCGAGTTACCAAGAACCTCACCACTACTCTGAAGGGACGCGTCACGTGCTGGTCAACGGAGTGTTCGCGCTGAAAGACGGCAAGCACACCGGCGCGTTGGCCGGTGTCCCCATCCTGAGGGGCGGCAAGGTCTTTGATCAAAAAACAGGAGCCGACCCTTGAGCGAAAAGAAAAAGCCAGAAATAGGAAGCATCGCCCGGACGCCAAGCGGACTTGCACCTCCGCATTTGATTCCGGAACTTCTTTTTCTGGATTCTTGAGTTCTGGGTTCTCGAGTTCTTGAGTTCTTTCTTTTACGTTTCAGAACCTCTCTCATAGACGATCTTCCCATCAACAATCGTCATTTCGATGTTCATCTTCAAGACGTCGGCAGGATCGATCTTCATCAAATTGATGTCGCATATTGTGAAGTCCGCCAGCTTCCCTACTTTGATGGAGCCCCTGACATCTTCGGCAAAGACGGAGTAGGCGGCGTCCAAGGTGTACATTTTGATGGCATCGTGCATGGAGAGCTTTTCTTCCGGGTACCAGCCACCTTCAGGCGTCCCGTCGTCTTGAGTGCGGTTGACCACCGCATGAATCATGGATCGAGGATGACTCACGAAGGTTGCCCCTTGCGCTCCCGGGATGTCCGACCCGCCGTTCATGACGATACCGTTCTTCACGAAGCTGCCATAGCGATGCGACAGTTTTTCTCGCTCCGGGCCCAAGCGCCGGACGATCCACCTCATGTCATCCTGAACGTTGCTGGGAGTGACTTCGGCAACCACGTCGAGTGCCTTGAAACGCGGGAACATCTCGTCGTGAACGGTTTGGGCATGAATGATTCTCGAGCGAGCCACCTTGTCCTTGCCGGTCTCTTCCGCCAAACGCTCGTAAGCATCCAAGACGAAGTCGATGCCTCGATCTCCGATGGCGTGGGTGTCGATGGTATAACCGCCTTCCACGCCGGTCTTCATGTACTGGTAGATCTTCTCAAGGTTCGGCTTCGCATATCCGGGTGGGTCGTCGCTCGATTGGTCACGATAGTGGCCCGACGTCTCTGGTTTGTCCGAGTAGGGCTCCCGGAGCAGGGCTCCATGCGAGCCCATGAGACCATCCATATATCCCTTGAAAGCTCCGTAACGTAGAAACGGATCCGGTTTACCCGTGACCGGATGGACACCCATGGTGATCCCCTTTTCCTTCATCTCAGCGCTTCGTGACAAATCGACTCGCATCCATACACGACTGGTGAGCTCACCCGACGCTTGAAGCTTTGCATAAAGCTCGGGGTATCCCTTATCGGTAATATCGTGGATTTCTACAATTCCCTGCTCGGCAAGCCTCGCAAGTCCGGCGCGCATCTCGTTGAGTACGCGTTCCTCGGATTTCGGCTGGATGACGGCTTCGATCTCTCCGATGGCTGGAGAGCCGGCGAACATCAGCCCGGTCGGAATGCCGTCATCTCCCAGTTTCATGCCGGGAAGCTTTGCGGTTTCCAAACCTGCGGCTTTTAGAGCGAGCGTGTTGGCGAAGTAAAGGTCCTTGTCCCAACTACTCAGAAAGCACGGGTGGTTGGGTGTCAGGGGATCCACTGTATTCCGATGCGGATGCCAGCGGTTTTTCTTGAGCTCTTCCCTTTCTCGCCAATCGGCCTTCCACAACCGATGGGCATCCCATTTTCCGCCCGTGATCCACTCGCCTTCCGGCAAAACACCCACCAAACGTTCGAGCTCTTTGAGCAGTCCGATGTCTTCAGATACGGCCAGCAGATCGGCGTCATTTTGCATAGCACCGAATCCATCGAAGTGGGTATGGCCATCGATGTAGCCAGGCATCACGAACTTCCCTTGAAGATCAACGACCTTGGTCTCCGGACCGACGAAATCCTCAATTGCATCGGTGTCATCGACAACGGCCGTTATCTCATTGCCGGTAACAGCGACTGCGCTCGCCCACGGCTGTGCCGATTCCATGGTGTAGATCTCCCCATTCATCAGAACGAGGTCGGCAGGCGGTTGGGTGGGTTGGCAAGAAATGAACCCAAAGCCAAAGGTCACCAGAACAAAGAAAACCAATTTCCTCATCTTGTTTCTCCAACTGAATGAAGCATCGATGGCAAACGGACTGGAATCACGGAAACGGCGTGGATCATATCAGTCTCCCGGAGGCATGGAAAAGGGGACCTGATATGAAGATTTGAGTGTAATTCGGGACAGGTAGTTATTGACTATAACTGGTCCTGACTCCGCCAGACTCGCTATAGTCTATAATGAGTTAGCTGTAGTTCAGATGATTTCTCTGCGCAATCATGGCAACGATTCAGAAAATCCGACAAAGGATCGTCGACCGCAACTACTAGTTGTCGTCTCACGCTGAAGACGAAATGTGGGATGATGACTTGGAACGCAGCGACTTGGAGAATGCTGTTCTCAACGTGGACGCCGAGGTTTGCAGTCAATGCGGGGAGCGCTATTACCACGCGAAGACACTTGATGCCATTGACCGACTCCTTGAAGGAAAGCATGAAGTCAAGGAGAATCTAGAGGTTGAGGTACTCAGCTTATAAGTCTCCCAATCCCTTCCTTTGTTCCCTTCGGAGGATCACGACATCTCCATTTGTCTTTTTGACAACGAAGCTCAGCGCCTCTATAGTTTGGATAAGTCGGCAGGTTCTTCGAGCCAATAGCTGGGCTCGTGAGGTTCCAAAGCTTCACGGTCGAAAGGCCCCCAAAGGGCTGCGGCCGTCTTGACACCGGCCGCCCGGCCGGCAGCCATATCGTGGGGGGAATCGCCGACGAATACCGTCTCAGAAGCCTTTGCCTCCAGTAGTTCCAGCGCACGGTATACGGGTTCCGGTTCCGGCTTGTGTTTCTTCACATCGTCGGCCGTGACGAGGGCTTCAAATAGGCCATCGAAGCCGCAAATCTCCAATCCCCGGCGAGTGCTCCACGGCATCTTGCTGGTTACGACACCGAACTTGATCCCCGGCCTCTTTAGAGCCCGGACGGCTTCGAGCGCACCCGGGTACTGCTTCAAGAGCTCATCGTGATGGCGGTGATGATACTCACGGTAGGTCTTCGCCATCGCCTCGATCTCTTCCGGATCCTTGCTGAAGTAAGCTAGTTGGTTCCGTAGTGGAGTCCCCAAACCTCGTGTCCATATCTCATCGGGTGGTACTTCTCCGAGATGTTGTTTCACCGTATGGCGATAACAGGTAAGAATGAGGTCCACCGAGTCGATGAGCGTACCGTCGAGGTCGAATAAGTAGGTGGCGAACGACGGCTTGGTTCTAGGCAATTGAGATCCTTTGAAACCGGGTGTTCCCGCCGTCGGCATCACAGGAGGAAGGAGGAAGGAGGAAGTAGTCAATGCTGCATCGTTGCGACATGGTGTCCACTCGCTAGCTGCGGAGCTCGGCGTCCATTTCCTTACGCAGTCGGTCAACGATACGACTCCGTGCTTTGGAAATGTCCTTTTCCTTCAATGTCCGGTCTTTCGCTTGATAGGACACCGATAGCGCCAGGGACTTCTTGCCTTCCGGCACCTGATCTCCAACGTATTCGTCAAAAACCGTCACGGAGACGACCAGAGGATGCCCCAAGATCTCAGCACGAACCTCCTCGGCGGGAACTGTCTCGTCGATGACCACCGCGAGATCTTCCTCCACGCTCGGGTAGCGAGAAAGAACCTCATATCCCCGTACCGGCGCGAGCAGAGGTAAGACGTCATCGAGCACCACTTCAAACAAATAGATATCTTGTTCAATGCCAAATGAGGCTGCCGTCCTCGGATGCACCTGTCCGATGACGCCGACTCTGTTTCCCGCGACTCTCATCTCGGCCGTTCGTCCCGGCACCATACCGTACTCTTCGGTCGCCAGATACTCGACTTCGAGCCCCAACCGTTCGAAGAGACGCACGACATAGGCCTTCGCGTCGAAAAAATCGAACCTTTCGTTGCCGGCCCGTCCCCATCTGTTGCTTCTCCGTCCCATCACCGCGCCGACGACCTGTTCGACTTCATTCGGGAGTTGCGCTTCGCTCGGTAAATACACCCTCGAGGTCTCGAACAGAGCAAAGGCTTGAGGCTGGATACGCTGATTCGAGGCCATCGCATTGAGCAAGGAAGCCCTCAAACTCGTCCGTAGCCGTTCCTGGCCGACATTGAGAGGATTGACGACCGCGAGGGGATTCTGTCGCTCCAGGACTTCCGGCGGAATGACCTTTTCCAGTGTCTCGGTATTAGTCAGTGGATAGGTGATCACCTCTTGCATCCCCGCCGCAGAGAGAATATCTCGGACGTTTTCCCTGAGGTCTCGCAGAGGTTGAGGGACTTGCGCTGGAACACGTCCGGTGATCGGCTCTATCGGAATCTCGTCGTAACCGATAATTCGAGCAATCTCTTCCGCGAGATCGTCCGGGATCTTCAAGTCCCTTCGCCAATAGGGAACGGTGACTTTGAAGCGTCCAGAAGATTCCTGGATCACGCCCAATCCGAGAGACGTCAGAGTCTCGACGACTTTCTCCGAAGGAACATCAATCCCTAGGACTTGCTTCAGCCTTTTCTGCTCGAGCGCGATCTCTACTCTCTCCGCTTTGGCGGGATAGGCGTCGATGATGCCTTGCGCTGCTTTCCCGCCCGCGAGCTCGACAAGAAGCTTTGTGCATCGGCGGGAAGTGATCTCGGCGAGCTCCTGAGGCAGGCCCCAGGCGAACCTCTTTGATGCTTCGCTTTGAGCCTTCAGAGCCATGGCGGTTCTTCTAATGTTGACTTGGTTGAAGGTCGCAACTTCGAGAAGGATGTTCGTTGTATCCTCCGTCACCTCGGTGTCGAGTCCCCCCATGACTCCCGCTACCGCTACGGGGCCTCCCGGGTCGGTGATCAGGAGATTCTCCGGACCAAAGGTGTGCTCGATACCATCCAATGTGGTCATCTTCTCACCAGGGATGGCACGCCGAACGATGATGGTATGCTCCTTGATGGTGTCGTAGTCGAAGGCGTGAATGGGCTGTCCGAGCTCCAGCATCACGAAGTTGGAGATATCCACGACGTTGTTGATCGGCCTCATTCCAGCAGCCACTAGCCGCTGCTGCATCCAGGGTGGAGACGGGCCAATCTCAACGCCTTCGATTAGAGCTCCCGTATATCGTGGACAAAGGTCCGGGTCGTCGATGCGGATTTTTATTCGGTCTCCAATGGGTCCACCTTCGCAAGGAAACTCGAGATCCGGCTCGCGGACCTTTCCTCCGGTCAAGGCGGCGACGTCTCGTGCGATCCCCAAAATGGAAAGTCCATCGGCCCGATTGGGCTTCATGTCGATGTCGAAGATCGAGTCGCCAATAACCTCTCTCAGCGGCATTCCCAGTGGCGCATCTTCAGCGAGAACGAGAATCCCCTCGTGCTCATCGGAGAGGCCAAGCTCCTTTTCCGAGCAGACCATCCCCGCCGACTCCACGCCTCGGATTTTGGCTTTCTTCAAAACCGTCGGCTTTCCCGAATGCCCGTCAATGAGACGCGCCCCAACCTTCGCATAGGCGATCTTCTGTCCAGCCGCTACGTTGGGTGCCCCGCACACCACTTTGTAGTGATAACTACCGTCATCGACGGTTACCAAGGTCAAACGATCCGCGTTGGGGTGCCGCTCCACCTCGAGTACCCGGCCAACCGAGATATCGTCCCAAGACTCCCCGACACGCTCGATGCTCGTGACCTCGAGACCGGCCATCGTGAGTCGATGAGCGATCTCCTGATCGGATAGGCTCACATCGACGTAATCCTCGAGCCACTTCAACGGTGCCAGCATGATCTCTTCCCTAGAGTGTGGTTTCTGAGCGTTCGAGCTCTCACTAGAATTGCCTCAAGAATCTCAAATCGTTCGAATAGAAATGGCGGATGTCTTCTACGCCGTGACGAAGCAAAGTGACCCTCTCCACACCGAGACCGGCGGCAAAACCGGTGTAGACATCGGGGTCATACCCCATCTTCTCGAGAATCTCGGGGTGAACCATACCCGCCCCCAAGATCTCAATCCACCCTTCATGCTTACAGGTGCGACACCCTTCCCCGTTACAAATGAAACAATCGATAGCCATGTCGACACCTGGCTCGACAAAGGGAAAGTAATCACATCTAAAACGGATCTTTCTTTCCTGTCCAAAGAGCTGCTTTGCAAACTCGAAGAGCGTCCCCTTCAGATGGGCCAATGTGAGTCCCCGGTCCACCGCCAATACCTCGACTTGAGTGATCATCCATTCGTGTGTAGGGTCGGTGGCCTCGTTCCTGTAAATCTTTCCGGGCACCACGATCCGAATGGGCGGGTCATTCTTTTCCATGAAGCGGACCTGATTCGGCGATGTATGAGTGCGAAGAACCAACTTCGTATCCGAGGCGTCACTCTTGTCGATATAGAAGGTGTCCATGAGCTCTCGCGCCGGGTGGTCCCTGGGAATACGGAGCGCTTCGAAGTTGTAGTAGTCGAGCTCCACTTCGGGTCCTTCGACAATCGAGAAACCCTGTGCAACGAAAGCGTTCAGTATTTCTCGCAAGGTCTGCGTTACCGGGTGAAGGCGACCTTCGGTAAGGGGTCTCGCGGGCAGGCTGACATCGATTTGGCCCTCCACGGTCTTCTCGATGCGGGCGTGCTCCAACTCAGCCTTTTTCTCGGCAAAGGCTTGATCGAGCTCCAACTTCAATCGATTGGCCTCTGCTCCGGCCCTTTTTCGTTCGTCCGGTGCCAGTTCTCCCAACGAACGGAGGAGTGAAGTCACCTGTCCCTTGCGTCCCAGGTATGTAATTCGCCAGGCTTCCAGTGTCGGCTCGTCCTTTACCGAAGCCAGGTCCTTGCGCGCCGACTGATCAATCGTTTCTACTGTTTCCATTGCGTTATCTTTGTCTCGAGAATGACGGCGGTCGGGAGCGACTCACCGAATTTTGCATTATACCCTAGCGGGAACGGTCCTTGTCGGTCCGGACGCTGTTGGTCGGTCTCGCTTTTAATGCTTTCATGTCTGGCATCGCTTTCACTAATGTGTCATGATCACAGGTTCTATGGCGGAAACACATCCTATCCATGTTCGTGGACTTTTCAAGCGCTACGGCGAGCTCGAAGCCGTTCGGGGCGTCGACTTCGACGTACGAGCGGGCGAGGTTTTTGGGCTCCTGGGTCCCAACGGTGCAGGAAAGACGACGACGGTGGAAATTCTGGAGGGTCTCCGACCACGGACGGACGGACAGGTTAGCGTACTCGGATTCGATCCCGAGGTTCAGAGCAAAGAGCTGAAGGATCGCATCGGTGTATGTCTTCAAGCCACGAACCTTCCAGACAAGATCAAAGTCAAGGAAGCCGTCAAGCTGTTTTCCGAGCTCTACTCCCATTCGACGAACGGGGAGGAGCTCCTTCGCCGGCTGCAACTTTGGGAGAAACGAAACACTTTTTACTCACACCTTTCGGGGGGCAAAAGCAGCGTTTGGCCTTGACGCTTGCTCTCATCAACATGCCCCAGGTCCTCTTTCTAGATGAGCCCACAACCGGACTCGATCCTCAGGCGCGTCACGAGATTCACAGTCTGGTACAAGCACTTCGCGAGGAGGAACGGACCATCTTGCTCACGACACACTACATAGAAGAGGCGGAAAAACTCTGCGACCGGGTCGCCATCATCGACGAGGTACGGATCATCGCCATCGGAACCCCGGAAGAGCTACGTAAGCAGACCGTCGGGCAATCGATCATCGAGATCCGTAGCGAACACCCTATGCCGGATGAAGAAGCCACTTGGGAGGGCGCCGAGAAGTATCACTTCGGCCCAGACCGTCTGTCCCTGGTCGTTCACTCGGCGAAACCCGCACGAACTCTTGTGGACCTCGTCAAGTGGCTCGAAAACAAGAGCGTCGAGTTGTCCGACGTTCACCTCAAGCGCCCCTCCCTTGAGGATGTTTACATTGAAATGACGGGAAGGAGGCTAAGGGATTGAGGTCGTATGCTGCGCTCATCGTGATCGACCTCCGACTCGCACTGCGGAACCGGTCGGTTCTCTTCTTCAACTATCTTTTTCCCGTTATCTTCTTCCTCGTTTTTGCTCAGTTCATGGGTGAAGCACTCGGCGGTGGAATCGCTTACGTCGTCGGCATGGTGTTCATTCTCGGAATATTGGGCAACGGACTCTTCGGGGCTGGCGTGCGCGCAACTCAAGAGCGGGAAGCCAACATACTACGACGTTTCAAGGTGACTCCGGTCTCCCCCACTCCCCTTTTGGTCGCATCCATGATTACTGGTTGGGTCGTTTTCATCCCAACGGTGGTCATCGTCATGGGGATGGCTCATTTCGCCTATGGGATGCCCATGCCGGAACGCTGGTTGTCGTTGTTCGTCCTTGTTTCCGTCGGTGTCGTTTGTTTCCGCTCCATAGGACTCATCGTGGCATCGGTGGCCAATTCGATGCAGGAAAGCAACATCTTGGTCCAACTTCTATATATGCCCATGTTGTTCTTGAGTGGAGCGACATTCCCCATCAGCTCGCTTCCCGAGTGGGCTCGCGTCGTCGCTCAGTTCCTCCCAGCTTCGTATCTCGTCACAGGCTTCCAGGGGATCTTCTATCGAGGAGAAACACTTTGGGAAAACTGGTCCTCGGTGTTGGCTCTGGCTGCGACAACCATCCTAGCCACTTTTGTCTCCTCGCAACTCTTTCGGTGGGAAAAGGATGAAAGAATCCGCTCCTCGGCCAAGCTTTGGGTTCTTGGAGTGCTTCTTCCCTTTGTGATTTTGGGAAGCTACCAAGTCTGGAGCCGAGAACACCTCAGCAAGGCCGATAGGCTTTGGCGAGATCTTCAACAACAAGAAATCTCTATGGATGAGGAACGCGATGGTGTTCGTCGCTAGCGGCCATGTTTAAGATTCGCTTTCAACCTGGACGGAAAGGACCCTTTTCGGACCTATCCGATTTAGAGAGAATCCCCCTTCGGGACTCCTAGATAACCTGAGGCTGTAAAGTGTTGATGTGCAACGTATTGAAGCGAGGTCATCACCTTGCCGGCAAACCAACCAAAATGCTTGAACAAATGATTTGACAGGCCGACACTGGAGGTCTTAAATAGTAAAAATGCACTATCTTAGAGACACATTTACCACAGCAATTCTACTGATCTTGGGGACAGCCCCGGCCTCAGCGCTCCAGCTTCAAGGAGACCAGGTCACGGCCCACGTCGTATCCGATGTGACCGCTGCAAAACAGGGTCAGACGTTCACGTTGGGTGTCTTGTTTGAAATGAAACCGGAATGGCACATTTACTGGCACAATCCAGGAGATTCGGGCTTGGCGACCTCCGTCAATTTTGAACTGCCCGAGGGGATGGAAGCTGGACCCATTTTGTGGCCCGCACCGACGCGCTTCATGCAACCCGGGGATATTCTCGGCTATGGGTATGAGCACTCGGTTCTCCTAGCAGCCAAAGTGATTGTGTCTGGGGACCTTACGGGCGTAACCAACATCCCCATCCGTGCAAAAATCCGATGGCTGAGCTGCAAGGACGTCTGCGTCCCGGGAAAAGCCGATATAGAGTGGAACCTTCCAGTATCGGATTCACCGGAGCCGGACAATACGGCGCTCTTCAAAGGATGGGAAAAAAGTCTTCCGATCGAAGCTTTTGCGGCCAACGTCGATGCCTCGACGGCGGGTGAACTGCCATTAGACGGCTCTCACGGTGAGTTCACCATGACCTTGAAATTCAAAAGCGCCGCGGAGCGAGTGAAGTGGTTTCCCTATTCGGACCGCTCGCTTCGTGTGTCGGATGCGAAGGTTGAAGTGGAAGGATCCCGAGCCGACATTCGTTTCGAAGTCTCGCTCCTCAAGGGCCACGAGCTTTCTTCCAACGACCTTCCCGTCGTCGTTACCTACAAGGAATCGGATGGAGCCCAAAGGGCAATAAGAGTGGCGGTTCCACTCAAAGGTAGAAAGTAGTTTCAGACAGGAGAACACTAAACTCCCGAAGGAGGAATAGGACATGAATCGAAATGCAATTCTTACGTTAGCCATGCTCGCTCTCGCAACCACCGTCGCCTTCGCCGCCTCACCGGCCCGCGATGTGACGGCATCAGTGGGCTCGCCCGCTCCGGATTTCACGCTCGAAGACCAAGACGGTACCAAGGTGAGCTTGTCGGATTACGCCGGTAAGGTCGTCGTCCTGGAGTGGTTCAACTATGATTGCCCCTTCGTCAAACGCCACTACGAGGCGGAGACTTTTACCAAGTTGGCCAACAAGTTCAAGAACCAAGGCGTGATTTGGCTAACCATCAATACGACGCACTATGCCACCAGCGCCGACAACAAGACATTCAAGGAGGAGAACAGTCTTCCCTACCCGATACTCTCCGATCCCACGGGTGAAGTCGGCAAAATGTACGATGCGAAGACCACCCCGCACATATTCATCATCGACAAAGATGGCAAGCTAGTCTACGCCGGTGCGATAGACGACGATCCCAAGGGCGAGTCGGAAAAACCGAACAACTATGTAAAAACCGCCTTGACTGATGTTCTCGCCGGCACCCCGGTGACCACGCCAGAAACCAAACCCTACGGTTGCAGCGTCAAGTACGCCGAAAAGTAAATCCGAACAAACACTGGGAGACGTGGATTTTCGAGTCTCCCAGTGTCGATCTCTCGAATTTCACCTTCCATCCCGCGCACTATTCGACCAACGCTTCTCCTGATACAATCGGATCGCATCGGGTCTCCGGCCGCGGAGAACCGGGACCTAACGCGGTGGGTCTGGTATGTCGTGCTCAATTCCTGATGTTCTACTAACTGTTGTTGCAGTACCCATACGGAGGACGCCATCATGGTCGAAGCCATCCCGTCGAAAAACACTCTTGCAGAAGCACGTGAGAACGCACCCATGTACCTCGCCGGCGAGTGGGTGACGCGCGACAAACAGATCGAAGTCCGCAATCCCTTCGATGACCGCCTCGTGGGCACGGTACCCTCTGGGACGGAAGAGGACGTCAAGATTGCCGTTGTGAGGGCAAGAACATCGTTGAAAGACGAGTTCCCGATGCATGCGCGATATGACGTCCTCATGGCTGCCGCCGATCGAGTCGAGTCACATGTGGACGAATATGCCTGGACGATAGCGTTCGAGGGCAGCAAGACGATTACCGAAGCACGGCGCGAGCCCCCTCGTGTGGTCCAAATTCTACGTTTGGCGGCCGAGGAAGGCCGTCGCATGAGCGGTGAAACACTGCCTTTCGAGAGCCGCGCAGGCGCCGAGAACCGCGAAGGCTACTACTTCCGATTCCCCGTCGGCGTCATCGGCGCCATTACTCCATTCAACGACCCACTGGCCGTGGCCGCACACAAGATCGCTCCGGCCATTGCCGCGGGCAACGCCGTGGTACTCAAACCGGGGAGCGCTACTCCCTTTTGGCGCCTCGCCTTGGCCCGGGACCTTCTAGAGGCTGGGCTCCCACTAGGCCGATTGAGCGTCGTTACCGGCCCCGGCCTGGAGGTAGGAGAAACGCTGGCCAGCATGCCGGATGTGCGCCTGTTGAGCTTCACCGGAGGCGTAAGACGGGCGATCGTATCACTCGCATCGCCGGCATCAAGAAACTCTCCATGGAGCTTGGTTCCAACTCTCCCGTGATTGTTCATGTCGACGCCGATATCGACCGTGCGGTGCCAGCGATCACGGACGGTGGGTTCGCTCAGGCCGGGCAGAATTGTCTCGGTGTACAGCGAGTATTCGTTCACGAAGATCGCTACGAGACTTTTCGAGATCGGTTCGTAGAGCAGGTTTCAAACCTCGTTGCAGGGTCATCCCTCGACGAGAAGACCGACGTTTGCGCAATGATCAACAAAGGACAAGCCTTTCGCGTCGAGAGTTGGGTCAATGAGGCCATCGAAAAGGGCGCGAAGCTGCTGGTCGGTGGACAAAGAAACGAGGCACTTTACGCGCCGACGGTGCTCGAGCAGGTGCCCGAGGGGGCTCGGCTGGATACCGATGAGGTCTATGGTCCGGTGGTCTCTTTGTATCGGGTTTCGTCACTCGACGAGGCCATAGCCCAGGCCAACCGAGTCGACTACGGTCTTCACGCCGCGATATTCACTGAGGTATCCGCGCCGCTTACAAAGGATCCGCGGACTCGATGTCGGAGGGGTTATCGTCAACGACTCGACCGACTACCGCCTCGATGTCATGCCCTTCGGGGGCACGAAGCTCAGCGGCATCGGCCGCGAGGGTATCCGTTTCGCCCTCCAAGAAATGACGGAAACGAGAGTGGTTTGTTTTAATCTGTGAATCGAATGTAGGAAATCAAGAAATCGAGAATAAGAAGGTAGCGTCAAGGGCGGGCTTTGGAGATTGGGACCGTGCCCTCCCCGGCAATAAGGATATGCACGAGCTTTCGATCGCGCAGAACATCGTAGATATCGTCTTGCAGCACCTACCCGATGAGTCGAACGGAGCCGTTCGGTCCGTCAAGGTTCGAGTGGGCCTTCTCTCGGGGATCCTGCCGAGATTGTTGGATTTCTGCTTCAGCTCTATCGTGGGCGACACACCGCTACGTGGTGCTCAATTGGACATCGAAGATGTTCCCGTTGAGGCTCGATGTCTCTCGTGTGAAAAGACGTTTTCGAAAGACGACAGTTCTGCCTATGTCTGTCCGTGTTGCGGGAGCAAAGATTTGCAGTTCATTACGGGAACCGAGCTCGAAGTGGTCGAGGTTGCACTGGAAGACGAATAGGACGGCAACCATGAGCATCATCAAAATCGAACGACGCGTCCTGGAGAAAAACGATGAGCTGGCACAAAAGAACCGTGAGCTCTTATCTCGTCACAGCATCTACGGTCTGAATATGGTGAGCTCACCAGGCTCAGGCAAAACGAGCATCTTGGAACGCACATTGGAGACGCTCGACGGTTCCCTGCAGATTGCGGTGATCGAGGGCGACGTGCAAACGGACTACGATGCGCAGCGGGTTGCTCGCTACAAGGTTCCCGTGGCACAAATCGTGACTCATGGCGGTTGCCACTTGGAGGCCCGCCTCGTGGGAGATGCCCTCTCCGAAATGGAACTCTCCGGCGTGGAGCTTCTGATCATCGAGAAATGTGGGAAACCTCGTCTGTCCCGCAAACTACGATTTGGGCGAAGACGAAAAAGTCGTCATTCTGTCGACAACCGAGGGTGACGACAAGCCCAAGAAGTATCCTGCCATGTTCAGGAATGCCTCTGTCTTGATCATCAACAAGATAGACCTGATACCGTACGTGAACTGCCGTCCCGATGTCATCAAGCGTAACGCCCTCGACATCAATCCCAAGCTGGAGATATTCGAGACCTCTTGCACCACGAGCTCCGGCATAGCGGAGTGGTGCGAATGGTTGAAGGGTCGGGTCCGAACGAGACGAGGCTAGCCTTCCAGTTCGACCGAAGAAATCAGGTCGTCAAGCAGAAAGGGCTTTCAGCTCTGTTCCAATCCTGCGGAGGCCTTCCTTCAAGAAATCGGGCTTGCCTCCCATCCAGATTCTAAGGTGCCCTTCCAGACCGACGTGAATTCCTGGAACCACGAGTGTGCTTTGCTGAGTACGGATTCTTTCTGCCAACTTCAAGCTCGGAATGTCGTGGTCGTAACGGGTCAAACAAATGGCTCCGGCCACAGGCTCTCGAAACGCCAGGAAACCTTTGAACTCTGCTACGAACTCTCGAAAAATCGACAGATTCTGACGCAATATCTGTCTCGTCCTCCCATAGAGCTTTTCGCGGTTTTCGACAGCGACCTTAGCGATGGCGTCGGAAAGTTTGTTGGGTCCAATGGTCAAATAGTCGTGCTGCGTCCAACATTCACTCACGATCTCCACCGGCCCTATGATCCATCCAATCCTGACGCCGGGGATTCCGTAGGCTTTCGACAAACCGCTCGTCACGATGACACGCTCGCTCATACCCCAAAAGCTCGGCGTCAACTCACGGTCGATTTCGGCACCCTGGTAGACCTCGTCGGCCAGCAAATAGGCCCCTACTTCGTCACAACGCGCGACAATGCGTTTCATCGCCTCTTCGGACAGGACGGATCCACTAGGGTTGTTGGGGTTCGATATGTAGACGAGGCGCGTCTTCTCGTTGACCGCCGCTTCGAACTCCTCCCAATCGACTTCCCAGTTTCGATCCAACTGCAGGTGGAAACGATTGACTGTCGCACCGGTGCTTCGGGGAATCCCCCACATCTGCATGTAATTGGGGACCTGCAAGGCGAACTCGTCACCCGGTTGCAGCAGGCTCAGTGCAACAACGTAGTTTGCCTCCGATGTTCCGTTGGTCACTTCGATGTGATTAGAAGATGCACCTGGGTAATGTTGACTCAGCAGCTTGCGGAGCTCCGGCGTTCCATTCGATTGGCTGTACCCGAGAGGCGTGTCCATTGCCCCTTCGAGGTCGAAGCCCATCTCCGTGAGCTCTCTCAAGGTTACAGGCTGAACCCCGCTCTCGCTCATGTCATATTCGACGACGTTTTCCCATGTGGATTGCATCCGTTCCATTTCGAAAGGCTCGAGCTTCATTCGACCTCCTGTTGACCGCGAGCTTGGTTCCGCGGTCGCAGACTCGATGAATTTAACATACACGATCTGCGTAGATCCATGGCGTCGCAGACTGCTCTCCAGGTGGAACGGTTTCTCATCGCATTTTGTCTTCATCACAAGATTGGCTCTGCCGTGACGCGTGCCTACCTACCACTGCAACCCGCCAGAGAAAAAGAAAAGCGCTCAAACGGTGGGAGGATTGCTTGTCGTTTCGGTTAAAGAAAGGTCGAGTAGGTGCAGAAGCATTCGAGCCAACTATGGGTGAGAGTCACGACGAAGCCATGCAGGATCCAGACTTGCCAGGCGCATTTAGCGTTTGGCGTGCACCTTGCTTTGTAACTACAACGTAGGTACAATAAGGGTGTATGGGAAAGCTGCGATTCTCGTGGGATCCTCGGAAAGCACGTGCGAATGAGCGCAAGCATGGCGTCTCATTCGATGAGGCCACTACAGTGTTTCTGGATGAGCGCGCCTTGTTGCTCGATGACCCAGAACATTCATCAGGCGAAGATCGCTTCTTGTTGCTTGGCCTGAGTTCCTTTATGAGACTTCTTGTCGTATGTCACTGCATACGTCAAGGTGACACTATACGTCTCATCAACGCACGCAAAGCGACTAATCAGGAGCAACGGCAATATCGGGAGAGATTGCGAAGATGAGAAAAGAATACGACTTTTCGAAAGCCAAACGGAATCCATACGCCAAACGTTTGAAGAAACAGATCACGATTCGCCTTGATGGGCCAACGATAGACTACTTCAAGAACCTTTCAGACGAGACAGGGATTCCATATCAAACGCTTATTAATCTATATCTCCGTGACTGCGCAGCAAAGAAGCGCAAACTGTCGATGAACTGGAGGGCGTCGGCTTAAAAGGCAGCGTCTAACGCTCGGTTGAAGCTGACGAGGTCGTGCCGGCAATGAGGCCTCGCAGCTTCAACCTACTGTTTAGGCGTTGACGCCCACGAAAGCGACAGTGTTTCTGAATGCCTTATTATGGAACTTGGTGACGACCCGCAGCAGGCCGCAGATGATGTAACAAGCCTGCTGTCTCAGGTGTTCGACCTTTCCGCATCGGACAAGCTAACCTACAAGTTAGTGGATATTCCGTATCTAGAAAAAGCCTCGGGGAGTCTCTCGATTCTGAGGTAGATTCCAAAGGCAACAATATATCTAATAAATCTGTGGACTCGGCCAGTTTGTCGATGCCCCCGAATAGAGCGTAGGACTTGTACATAACGCCCACCGTCTGCAATCGAGGAGGAGCGCGATAGAAGACTAGACCTGGCATAGCTTTCGATGGCTGGTGCACAATGTAGCTCAGGCTCAAGCAGTGGTTCGCGAACAAGTGTGACATCATCACGACACTTATTCGAAGGAAGGTGAATCATGGGCATAACGGTTCGAAGAACAGTCTTGATGTTGATGTTTCTTGTGATGACGGCAAGGGGTTATGCGGAAATGAAAGTCTACATTTCGGTCGATATGGAAGGCGTTGCGGGTGTTGTCACGGGCGACCATCTGGGTCCGAGCGGGTTCGAGTACCAGAGTGCGAGGGAGTGGACGACGAATGAGGTTCTCACGGCCATCGAAGCGGCAAGGTCCGTAGGAGCGACGGAGATTCTCGTCAGCGACTCACATGGCAACGGCGAGAATATCCTGATCGACAAACTTCCCAAAGATATTCAGATCGTCCGATCCTGGCCGAGACCTCTCATGATGATGCAGGGCATCGATGAGACGTTCGATGCGGCACTTTTCATCGGGTATCACTCGAGCACTCACAACACAAAGGGCGTACGAGCCCACACCATCTCGAGCGGAAGCCTCACCGATATCCGTCTCAACGGAACGTCAGTCCCCGAGGCGGTTATCAACGCCGCCATCGCCGGCCACTTCGGGGTTCCCGTCGTGATGATTTCGGGTGACGATGCGATTATCGACGAGTCCAAGAAGCTCCTCGGTGACGTCGAAGGAGCCGTTGTCAAGTGGGCCTACAGCTTTCACTCGGCGCGCACCATGACCCCTCGAGCAGCGAATGACGTCATTGGCGAAGTGGTGAAACGGGCACTTGGGCGAATTTCCGAGTTCAAACCGTACGAGGTGACCACGCCGGTGGAGCTCGAGATCAGTTTCAAGAACTACCTTCCCTCACTCCTTTTGGAATATCTCTCCATCGTGGAACGCATCGACTCCCACAGCATCCGCTTCAAGGGGAAGGACATGGTCGAGATTTCCAAATTTCTCGAGTTCGTCACGAGCTACTCCCCCGGCTTGACACCATAGACTCACGCAAGGCGAACTGGCGGCCCGTCGTTCCGCTGGAGTTCGTACAGCCCACTAACCAAGAATCTGTATAGGTCGCGTGTTACTTTGATTGGGTCCTCGGTCGCTGGGGAGACGTCACGTCAGCGCTCCGGCGAGGACACTCAGGCTCTCAGCTTGCCATCTGGCTTTGACTCGTATCGATTGGGTCGCATTTCAAATGATTGTTTGAAACTATTATTTCAAATAGAGATTTGATAGACTAGCTTTTTTTTGGGAGGAAGGCATGGAATTAGGTCCGGCAATCGCACATAGCGGCAAGGGCGAGCAGACCATGCAGAATCTCCTCGCCGCAGCACGCAAGTTGTTTGCGGAAAGAGGTTTCCGAAGAACCTCCGTCCGTGACATCGCTAACGAGGCGGGCTCTAACGTCGCGGCCGTCAACTACCACTTCGGGAGCAAAGAAAATTTGTATCGCGAGGTTTTTCGGCAGCATAAGCTTTCGGCCCGGGAAAGAGGTACAGCCGCCGTCAATGAGATCCTGGAAGAGAGTGGCGGAAACCCAACGGTCGAGTCGGTCCTCGAAGCCTTCTCCCGCGCTTCACGCAATGCTCGGAGTCCGAGCGATACCCGGAACTGGATGACGCTCATTCATCGAGAGCTCGCCGAACCTCGTCTCGACCCTCAATTTGGATTGAAAGAGATCATCGAGCCCCTTCAGCAGATCCTCTCACAAGCGATATCGGCCGCTTGTCCCAACCTGAAAGAGAAGTCCTTGCAGATGTGCATTCACTCCTTCCTTGCACAGCTATCCCATATGAACAACCTGCAAGTCTACTTTGCCGACTTAGATTCCAAGGAAATTCCCCTGCTCGACTTCGACGAAGCCATCCACCACATCGTGAGATTCACTAGCGCTGGTATCAAAGAAGTTCAGAATCGGGAGATCGAATCATCGTGAGTGGATTTAGTCCTCGGAGCGTTTCTATGCCCAAATCACTGTTGATTAAGCTCTGCTGCTTCCTAATCCTACTGCCTTCCCCCTCGGTGGAGGCGCAACAATCGCCGGTTCCAAGCTTCACGCTTCAAGAGGCTTACCGCATGGCCTTGGACAATTACCAGTTAATCGGTGCCATGCGTGAGAGGGTCGTGCAGGCAGAACAAGCTCGGCGCGGAGCCAAATCTCTCCTCTTACCCGCCGTTTTCAATCAAACAGTCCTCACCCGCAACTTCGCATCCGCCGAGATCGAGATCGAAGGACAGCAGCTCAGGCTCTTGCCCGCATATGATTACAACATTGCGTTCGTAGTCTCACAGCCCGTTTTCTCCGGGCAACGGAACCTCAATTTGAAGAAGCAAGCGGAAATCGGAGTGGACGTGGCCGGCAAATCGTATGTGACCACCGTACAAGACTCCCTCCTCGAGGTCGCCGGCGCCTACTACCTGGTTCTAGCCATCCAAGAGAATATCGACATCACTCGTCGATCGGTCGAGGTCACCGAAGAGACACTTCGTACCGCCGAATCACTCTTTCGAGCAGGCGAGTCCGTGGAAACGGCGGTTCTCCGTGCTCGAGTGGCCCACACTGAGGCTCAGCGTCAGCTCCTCGAGGCTCAGAACAATTTCAAAATTGCCAAAGAGCAGCTTTCGGTTTTGACGGGCATAAAGGGTGATTTTCAAATAGCGCCTCCCGAGAAACCCGAGCGACCCACGGATACCCTCGAAACGCTCATCGAGAAGGGAATCCAGAATCGGCCCGAGCTCCAGGGACTGACACTCCAGCGAGAAATCGCCGACCTTCAAATCAAGAGACAACGCGGGCAGTACTACCCCGACGTTCGGATTGACGGCACTTTCGTCAAGAAAAGGTCCAACTTCCCTTCTGATACCCTGTCGTCCATTGCCATTAACGCCAACTGGACGCTTTTCGACGGTTTTCGAAGAGCTTCCGAAGTGGCTGCAGCCAAATCTCAGATGCGTGAGGTCGATCTTCAACGGGATTTGCTCTACCAACGGATCGAGCAACAGGTGCGCACGGCTCACCTCAACATCGAGACCCAAGCCGCGAGCGTCGACATGCTGGGACAACAAGTCGAGTTTGCAAGAAAAAATGCCGATTCCACGCAAAAGGCGTTTCGTGTCGGAGAGGCAACAGACCTCGATATTCTGGCGTCGAACGAGACGCTCACCCGCTCCGAACGTCAATTTGCTCTTGCCACCTACGAGCTGGAGCTTGCCATCTACGAACTGGAACGGGCGATTGGAACGTTTGTTCGCGATTTGATACCAGAGCCTTCCGGAGGAAAACAATGAAGCGGAGACCTTATTTTTATGAAGTGGCACAGGCCGTTGTGTTCACAAGCCTCTTGGCTTGCGGAGCGGGAGAGCCACTAGAGGATGGCGAGGCTGCGGCGGAGCTCGTCCTCCCTGAAGTTTCGGTCGCCTCCCCTTCCCAGAATCCTCTCAACATCGAGATAACCGCACCCGGCTCGTTTGTCGCCTATGAAGAGGCCACGATCAGCACCGAGGCCTCGGGCGCGGTGGCAGAGATCCACGTTAAGGAAGGTACTCGAGTGAGTCACGGAGCGGTTCTAGTTCTTCTCGAGAAAACCAAGGCGGAGCTCGCCGTCAGACAAGCTGACGCGGCCCTTGCGCAAGCGAAAGCTAATTTCGAACGAGCAAAGAGCGAGCTCGACCGCAAGAAAATTCTTCTGGCCGACCGCACCATCCCCCAGGGGACCTACGATACCTTCAAAGCGCAACATGACTCCGCCGCGGCTGCCGTGGAGGGTGCCGACAGCTCTCTGGCGTTGGCACGTCAAACCCTCGACGACATGACCATCGTGGCGCCCTTCGCCGGAGTGGTCAAAGAGAAAAAATGCGCCAAGGGTGAGTACATGCGCCCCGGCGACCCCGTGATCGTTCTCATCCAGATCGACCCCCTCAAGCTTCAATTCGAAGTGCCGGAAAAGCATGCGGCTCGGATCGAGGTAGGTCAGGAGGTCAGCACGTCGGTGACCGCTCTTCCCGGCGCGACATTCTCGGGCAAAATCGTCACCGTCTTTCCCTCTTTGGCTGTCGCGAGTCGCACGATTCACGTCGAGGCACTCGTTCCCAATCATGACTACAAGCTCAAACCCGGATATTACGCATCCGTTCGGGTTCCTCTAACCCCCGCACCCAATTCACTCGTCGTGCCGCGCTCGGCGCTCTTTCGTCGCGGTGGTACGGAGAACCTGTTCGTCCTCGATGGAGACCATGTCGATCTCATTACCGTAGAAGTCGGCGGCGTCACAGAGGACCAGGTCGAAATATTGTCCGGTCTCGTGCCAACCCATCGGATCGTCGTTTCCGGGGTAGACATTCTCCGGGCCGGCGATCGTGTCAAAGTCAAGCTCTAAGAGGATCCCATGTGGATATCGAGCACATCGATTCGTCAGCCGGTCTTCACTACGATGGTTATTTCGGCCATCGTGGTCTTCGGCCTGGTCGCCTACAATGGGCTAGGCGTTGATCTCTTTCCCAAAGTGGATTTTCCCGTCGTCACAGTGACGACGATTCTGCCGGGAGCCGATCCGGAGACCGTCGAGACCGACGTCACGGAGCGATTGGAAGAATCTCTCAACACCATCAGCGGTATCAAGAGTCTCCGTTCTCAAAGTAGCGAGAGCGTAAGCATCGTCATCGTCGAGTTCGACCTCGAACGAGACGTCGACGAAGCGGCACAGGACGTGCGAGACAAAGTCTCGAACATCCGACGCGATCTGCCCGACGACGTCGAGCCTCCCATCATTCAGAAGATGGACCCTGATGCGGCCCCGATCATGGCCGTGGCGTTATCAGGGGCCAGGTCGATTCGTGAGCTCACCGAATATGCCGATGATGTTGTCAAGGAACGACTGGAACGTGTGAATGGAGTGGGCTCGGTGGAGGTCATCGGAGGACGGGAACGTGAGATCCGCGTTTGGATTAGCATGGACCGTCTGTCCGCGTACGACTTGACCGTTGACGACGTCGTTCGAGCACTCAGGCTCGAAAACCTCGAAGTTCCTGGTGGTCGCATTGAGACCGGTCCGAGGGAAATCGTGGTGCGGACTCGCGGTCGTCTCCAGCATCCCGATGATTTCGATCGAATCGTGGTGACCCAGAGACCGACCGGGCCCATCTATCTCCAGGATGTCGCTCTCATCGAAGACGGCATGGCGGACGAGAGAAGTGTCTCCCGTCTCAATGGAGAACGCGCCGTTTCCCTACTCATTCGGCGCCAATCGGGCACGAACGCAGTCGCCGTGGCCCACCAAATCAAGAGCGCACTCTCCGAAGTTGAAAGCAGACTCCCAGAAGATTACTCCATGGTCCTCGCGGACGACACTTCGGAGTACATCGAAGAGAACATCAACGACGTCAAGTTCCACTTAATATTCGGCGGGACTCTGGCGGTATTGGTGATTTTTTTCTTCTTGAGAAACGTCACGACCACTCTCATCTCGGCTGTCGCCATCCCGACGTCGATCATCGGTACCTTTTACGTCCTCGACTGGTTCGATTTCTCGTTGAATATGTTGACCATGTTGGCTCTCTCGCTATCCGTCGGCATTCTGATCGATGATGCGATCGTGGTCATCGAGAACATCTACCGTCACATGGAGGAAGGTCGAAGTCGTCGGGATGCCGCCGAGTTCGCGACTTCCGAGATCGGTCTAGCCGTCATGGCAACGACGTTCTCTATCGTTGCGGTGTTCATTCCGGTCGCCTTCATGGAAGGACTCATCGGACGGTTTTTCTATGAGTTCGGAATCACCGTCGCCTTTGCCGTTCTCATTTCGTTGTTCGTTTCCTTTACCTTGACGCCCATGCTGTCGTCGCAGTTCTTGGGAGCAACGCAGCAACACGGCCGTATCTATCGCACCATCGAAGGTTGGTTGGCCGGACTCGACCGGAGCTACAGGAACCTTTTGGCTTTGGCGCTCCGTCGGCGTTGGGTTGTCGTCGCTACCAGCCTCGGATTCCTTTTCTTCAGCTTTTTCTTGCTTCGCTTCATCGGCACGGAGTTCCTTCCGGAGGCCGATCAATCCCAATTCAACGTCATCGTGCAAGCGGATCCCGGTTGGTCTCTGGATGCGACCGATCAGATCGTCAAGGAGGCCGAGGCAATAATAAGGACTCACCCCGGAGTAGCAAACATCTTCACCACCATTGGTGGTGGTTCCCTGGAGAAGGTCAACCAAGCCACCATTTTGACGAACCTCGTGGACGCCGGCGAGCGCGAGCAAACGCAACGCGAAATCATGAATCAAGTCCGGCAAGAGCTGAGCACCATCAGGGACGTCCGTATCTCGGTGGAACGCGTCGCACGTATCAGCGGCGCAGGGTCCCGAGAAGCCGAACTGCAGGTCAACGTTCGAGGTCCCAAAACGGCGTCGCTCGAGGAGCTCGTTGGGGCGACCGACCGCATCGTCGCGGAGTTGGCCAAAACCCCCGGCCTCGTTGACCTGGACACGACTTTCGAGAGAGGCAAGCCGCAAGTCTCGATCATCATTGACCGCAACCGGGCAGCCGACCTCGGTATCAATGCGGCTTCGCTGGGGACCGCGGTTCGTCTCCTCGTGGGTGGGGATGAGATCACCAAGTATCAAGAAGCCGGAAAACAATACGACGTTCGAGTCCGGTTAGTCGAGTCCGATCGAGACGATCCGAGGAGTATGGAAGCGCTCCCCCTCAGGACACGCTCCAATGAGACCGTGCAACTCGGGAACATCGCCCGCATCGTCGACGACACGGGACCGACTCAAATCGACCACCAGGCGCGACAGCGGCAAATCACCATTTTGGCAAACCTCCAAGGCAAAACCCTGGGAACGGCCATTCAAGATGTCAACGCCATCGTGGAACGGGTCGGGCTACCCGAAGGATTCGTCGTCGACTTCGAAGGGATGGCCGAGATGATGGGCGAATCGTTCCGGAATTTGTCATTTGCGCTGCTCCTCGCAGTGATACTGATTTATATGGTTCTGGCCTCCCAGTTTGGTAGCTTTGTACACCCCTTCACCATCATGCTTTCTCTTCCTATGTCGCTCATTGGAGCTATCGGAGCACTTCTCTTGGCAGGACACACCATCAGTATCTTTGCCTTGATCGGGATCATCATGCTCATGGGCTTGGTCACCAAGAACGCGATCCTCCTTATCGACTATGCCATCACCTTGCGTGAACGCGACGGCATGGAGAGGAACGAGGCTTTGCTCAAAGCAGGCCCCGTCCGTCTGCGTCCCATCCTCATGACGACCGCAGCGATGGTCTTCGGCATGTTACCCATTGCCTTGGGACTGGGTGCCGGAGGCTCCCAACGAGCGCCTATGGCCGTCACGGTCATTGGCGGCTTGATCACTTCGACCTTGCTCACATTGGTCTTGGTGCCCGTCGTTTACACTCTACTGGATGATTTGACTCGGCTCAGCGCTCGAGAAAAGGTCCCCGTTCGGGTGGTGAAAGAGGGACAGATGAGCAGTGGGTAGAGGAAGTCTTTTTGTGGCGGTGAGTTGCTCTCCGAGAAGCGGAAAAGGTCTTCCTTTGCCCCAAACGTCCCAGTTCCGCCGCGATTGGATGCAGCCCGTCTTGTCGTCGGGGCGCGAGCGGCGCGGTTGGTGTCGGCGGATTCGCGAGAGTCAGAAGTCTCTTCTGAGCTACATCAGAGCCTGTACGAGGCGCCAAGTATTTTATCTCCAGGTTTTTCCAGCTATAATCTCACGCTGTAAGGTGTCTAGATCCCGTCATTCCAAAAGGAGACGATCATGCGGAGAATCGTACTACTGGCAGTGCTACTTCTTTCAACCCAAGTGGCCGAGGCGGAATATCTATACAAAATGACCATGGTTCGCGCCGCTCCCGGCAAGCTGCTGGAATTGATCGACCTTTTTGAAAAGAGAATGTCGGTGTACGAAACTTCCGGTGACGAAGCTCCCCTGCGGATGCGCCACGCGCAGGGTGATCAGTGGGATTTGTTGGTCATGTACCCCATTGAGAGCTTCAGCAAGTACTATGCCCCGGAGAGAGTCGAGCAACGTAAAAAAGCGGCAACGGCTTCGGGATTATCCGAAGAGGAGTTCAGCCGACTCTACTACGAGTACTCGTCTTTTCACGAGGACATGATCGTCAAGGGACCACCGCTACAAGATCTTCGAAAAGCATTCGCCGAGGCCGGCTACTTTCACACCGAGATGTTCGTGGCCCTTGCGGGTAAGCGGGCGGAGCTCCACAAAGAGCGGGAAATGGAAAACGCCTATCTCAAAGATCTCGGCCAACGCACGCGCTTCACCCTAGTCCAGGTCGAAGGTGCGCCCTGGGACATCATTTCACTCGCTTTCTTTCGCGATGGACAAGAGTTCGGGGGCAGAGGAGATGCGTCGCCGGAGCAAGTGGATGAGGCAGCCAAAGCAGCCGGGTTCAAAGGCTCGGAATACATCGGCCCCACCATGAGGTCGTTTGTTCTCTACCATCGCGACACGCATGGAGGAACGATCAAGTAAATACTTGTACCGGGTTTCTTCGACATCCGTCCCCAAATCGAGAGACGGCGCCGCGGTGTCGATGTCCTGGCGGCGAATCCGGTCCGTCTGCTGGAGCACGCGGAACGACCTTGTCCAGGGGTTAAGATTCTGGTGCTCGACGAAGCCGATTGCGATGCGAGGACTTAGAGCCCACCATGGGAGTGACGTGGCAGGCAACTCGATCGCAACCAGTGCCAGCGGTAACGGCGCTATTGGCTCTTGGGATCCCCGGCGCTTTCGTTGGCCGCTCAAATACCTGCGGCCACCGCTTACTCGCTCAGCGAACAAGTTTTCCCGGATCGCCGATAGCCCCGATCACAACCCCAGTCGTTGCCGGACGAGTTGAGGTGAGCGTTTGCAGGAACCTCGATGGCTACGCATAAACCCCCGCTCTTTTGGTAATATCGGTCGCAGTCCCAGTCAACGCCCGAAGATTTGAGATAGCCGTTCGGAGGCACTTCAATCGGGACGCAGGACTCGCCGCTCTTCCGGAAGCCGTGACCGCATTCCCACTCGTTCCCGGAACGCGCGAGGTAGCCGTCTAGAGGTATCTCGACTAGCACACATGTCTTGCCGCCCCCAGGCCGGTATCCGCGATCGCATTTCCAACGGTCTCCGCTGCGGTCGAGATACGCATTCGCCGGGACCTCGATTTTCACGCACGACTGGCCGACGTTCTGATAGCCTCGGTCGCACTCCCAACCGTTTCCACGGGAATTCAGGAAGGCATTCGGTGGCACATCGACTGAGACACAGGCTTCCTGGACCGGTCGGTAGCCGCGGTTGCACTCCCATCGCTCCCCCGAATAGTCCAGAAAAGCATCGGGAGGAATCTGGATTTGGACGCAGGATTGGTCGACTTCCCGATAACCTCGACGACACTCCCACCCGTGCCCGCCGTAATCCAGCAAGGCATTCGGCGGTACCTGGACCACCTCGCATTCCTCGTTGACTTCTCGGTAACCGCGGTCGCACTCCCAAGTGTCACCGAAACTCCCTAAAAAAGCATAAGGAGGCATCTTGATGGCGACGCACGATTGATCGAGTTTCATGTAATCGCGGTCGCACTCCCAACCGCTACCGTACCGCTTCGAGTGAGAATTAGGAGGCCACTCGGACAGGTCCACTTGTGCCAGTGCGGTCCCAGGTGCGATCGCCAGCAACGCATAAGCAGGCATCTTGATGGCGACGCATGATTGATCGAGTTTCATGTAATCGCGGTCGCACTCCCAACCGCTACCGTACCGCTTCGCGTGAGAATTAGGAGGCCACTCGGACAGGTCCACTTGTGCCAGTGCGGTCCCAGGTGCGATCGCCAGCAACGCATAAGCAGGCATCTTGATGGCGACGCATGATTGATCGAGCTTCATGTAATCGCGGTCGCACTCCCAATTGCTACCGTACGGCGTGCCGTGAGAATTAGGAGGCCGCTCGGACCGGTCGGCTTGTGCCAGTGCGGTCCCAGGTGCGATCGACAATATTGCAAAGAAAAACAGAGACTGAGATGGACTGGCCCACCATGGGCTTCTTGTTTTCATGAGTTGTTCCTCTCTTCGCGACGTCAAGCGCGATTGACAGGCGCCTCTTGGATTGGCGGTGCCCCCAGGGTGCGGCGCTATATAACCAAGCGCAGTTAATACCATTTCCGGTAGCCTGCCTACATGTAACAATATTAAGTTAATTAACTTGCAATGTCAAGTTGTATCTGCGATACTGTTTATAGGTAAGCAATCCAAGTTAATCGTCGAGAAGATCTATGGACATGCTTTTTGTCATCAGGCAGCGAATGGAGGAACTGCGCCTCGAGCAGAAAGACCTGGCGGCGGCTGCCGAAGTCACCGCGCCCTACATCTCTCAGCTTCTGAGTCGAAAAAAAGTTCCTCCAGCCCCAGAACGGACGGACATTTACTCCAAGTTGGAGAAGTATTTGAAGCTTCCCAACGGTTGCCTCTCGCGACTTGCCAAGCTCAAGCGCGACGAAGAATTCAAAAGAAAAGTTGTGGACCCTCCCGAGCCCTTGTTTCAGGAGGTTCGAAAGCTGATCCTCCGAAAATGTGCCCCGGACAAAAGAGAGGAAATGGGTGTCATTTTTGAGAAGCAACCGTTCGGCGAGCTCGAACGCCTGGTCACCCAAAAGCTCTTGGATGTCGTCCAGACCCTCGCCAAAAGAGAACTAGACAATGAAAGTTGGCTTCACCTGGTCGCTCAACTCAGCGATCGCCGCTATGAAGAGGTGCGCGTCGCCATTCTCGAGTTCCTGGATTCGGATGTCTTCCACGTATCGGACGAGAATTGCGTCTCTTTCCTGGATCCGATGATCGAGTCCTGGGACATCGACTTCGCGACGTTTGGCATCGAGATCATCTTGAATCGGCGGCTGATGTCCGGGCAGCCCAAGAGATTCGAGTTCGTGGAACAGGGAACCGAAGCTCCTTTCGAAGTGGAACCGGGGCTGGAAGAGTTCCTCAACGACACTTTCCTGAGGGGCGATGCCACTGAAGAGGAGATCGAGTTTCTGAACAGGCTCAGATTCAACGGGGAACGGCCTACCCCACTGTATTTTTACCGTGAGGTGCAGAGTCTCAGAGACGCCCTTCATTTCCGCAATTCCCCGGCCGAAAACGATTCCCGACCGCAACGAGGGGCTAAGCGCAGGCGCAGCAAGCTCCCAGGCAAGTGGACTGCAGCGGCATCTGTAGGAAGCAGGCAATCCTGCAGCGCCGGCGTTTCTCTCGCTCCGCGACTCGCCGAGGAGGAGATAGATCAGAAAGACGCCGGCTCGCTTTTTTGAGAACGGAGCTGGGTTTCCTCGCTATCTCCCAGCACATGGGATGACCTACCGGCCAAAGGTTGCATCGCCACCACAGTTTTCCATTCCTGAGGTTCTTCACATACTTTTTTGAGCGAGAACGCTGCTTGCTTTCTCTTCTCTCACAAACCGCCGACGAGAGCATCCGAAGAAAGCTTCTAGCACATTTTGCAATGCCTGATGCTCGCGATGTGGGGTTTTCGCTACGATTCGAACTTTGTACGGAATATACTGCGCCCATAACTAACTACCAATAAAGCACTTAACGAACCAAGTCAGGCAAGCCAGGAAGGCATGAATCTTGCATGTTTTCTGTCGCATTGGTTTTTCGACCTTAGGCGGGTAACAAAAATGAAGGATTCCATTCTAGGTCTTCGCGAATTAATGGAGGACGGGACTCCTGAATCCAAGCTCGGCATCAAAGCCTTGGGAGACCGCTACGAGATTCTGTCAAAGCTTGGAGAAGGTGCCTCAGGCTCGGTCTACAGCGCGCGAGACAAGATCCTCTGTCAGAACGTGGCAGTCAAGTCCTTTCGTCTTCACACATCGCCTTATTCGTCCACCCAGGAGCATCTTAGAAGTCTCTTCCTGAGCGAAGCGCAACTGGCGGCAAAGCTACGGCATCCCAATATCGTCATGATCCACGACATCGTGTCCACTCCGAATGCAAGCCTCATCATCATGGATCTTGTGGACGGAGAGACGCTTCAGTCGAGATTGGCATCAAAGAAACGTCTAGCGTTCTCCGAGACCATCGAGCTCGTTGGACAATTGGCGAGCGCACTGGACTACGCCCACAAAAATAAAGTCATCCACCGGGACCTCCACCCGGGAAACATCCTGCTCACTTCGTCCAATGAGGTGAGAATAACCGACTTCGGGGTTGCCAGAACTGACTCCTTTTCCGACCTCACCACCAAGAAAACAATCGCTGGAACGCCCGACTACCTGTCCCCGGAACTGATCAAGGGCAGAGATGTTGACGGCCGCTCAGATTTGTTTTCCTTGGGCTGTGTGCTCCATGAGTGTCTAACCGGTGAAAGACCTTTTCCCGGCGGAAGTGCAAAAGAAGTGCTGCTCCAAATTGCATGCAACTCTGCAGCGCCGATCTTCGACGGGACCCATCTTGGTCTTCCGCCCGGACTCAGCCCAATCATCGCGAGAGCGCTGGACAAAGATCGCGAGGAAAGATATCAGAACGGCGCAGCGCTCATGGAAGATCTGCGGGCTCTCCCACGACCAGTGTCTGAGGCAACGTTCGGCTCCGTGAAGACAAAACCGACAGGGAGCGCCCCTGCGAACGATCGCAACCTGCCGCCATACCTCAGAGCACTGCGAGAAGAAGTGCGACCGCTCCGCCTTGCTAACCCGAATGTCACTCAGCGCCCCGACCTGAGTCCAGACGAAGCATTCATTCTCTCTCGAGTCGACGGACAATCGCCGCCGCGCAAGATCCTCAATGATAGTCCATTTCCCGAGAAAACAACCGTACGAACGCTGCTCAACCTCATTGAGCTCGGAATCATCAAGCTACAGGACACTGAACAGGGACACATCCTGCCAACTAAACCTGACATGTCCAGCGTGCAGGTAACAACCGCCGTTCAGGGAACAACCTCTTTAGACAATGCCGATGCGCAGGAAATCCCTCAGCAAGAAGAGGATCCGCTCCTCCAGACACTAACGGCTCCTCAACAAGATGAAGACGAGATCATTGTGATTGAAGAGTTCCCTAATGACGACGATCTCGTTGTTTTTGAAGAGTACCCCATTGAGAACGATGTCCTTGTTGAGAACGATGTCCTTGTTGCGGAAGAGCCCACCACTGGGGACGATGTGGCGCAACAGAAGAATGACGAGCGTCAACAGGAAGAGATATTTCTGCGTGCAAAAAATGCCTATCTCTTCAAAGATTACTGGCAGACGATTCAACTTTGCAGACATGCCATCAGATTGTGGGAGTCCGAAGCCAAGTATCACCACTTGCTAGGACTGGCACTCGCCCAAAACGAGAATTGGAAGGATCAAGCCGAAGAGAGCTTGCTGAAAGCCGCCGCACTCAACCCTAGGAATCCCGAGCACTTCAGAGCCCTAGGACAATTCTATGAGACTCAGGGAATCCCCTCTCAGGCTCGAAGGATGCTAGACATCGCCGCGTCACTTCACTGAACCATCCCCTCATCGAGCCTGGCTATAGAAGGTCTCGAAACTGAGACTTCCGGGATGCCCGCAACTCAACCCAAAAACGCTCGTCAAGTCGCTGATGAGCTTGTCATCATGCAGTGCCCGGTCCACTTGTTATATCAAGGTTGTCGATTCGATAATGGGGAGGTCCTTCTCATGGCCAGGTGCACCTGCAGCTCATCCTGAAAACCCGCACGTCATGGTCCCAGAACTGCAGCTCATTGCCAGAATCCGCGTGTTCCGGCACTCTTCGCCACCTATGGCGGTCACGGTCATCTGCGGCTTGATTACTTCGACCGCACCCACCTCGCGAACCTGCGCAGATTCTAGGATGCAGGCGGGCGGTCACATCATGTTAAGGAAACCGAGGACGATACTCACGGCACCTGCGAAACCAAAGACGAGGCCGATGATCCACAAGAAGCGCAGTTTCGCGATGATGGCCATTCCCCCTAGTGTGATTCCGATGGAAAGAAGCGTCACGGCAATGGCAAAGACGAGGTGGGCGTGGGTGGTCGCGCGCAAGAGGGATTCCTCGTTAGAAACCTCCGCCCCCGTCGTGACACGTCTACACGGTAGGCCTTGACGCGAGCGAGCTCGGAGTCCGGTGGCCTCCCATCGAGTTGATGCAGGATGTCGTGTTTCGACTGGAGCACTTCGACCTCCACCCGATCGGTTTCGAGAGCGACGAAGTCGAGGATCTCCTGGCTCCGCTCCATGAGGGATTCGTGCGCGCTGATCGCCGCCATGAGCGCCGCCGATGCAGACAGCAACGCCATGAGCAAGGTCGACAAGGCAACGTAGGTAAACCAGCGGGGCGCAGCAGACCGGTGTTGATCCTCGGCCACGTGCTCACGGATCGTCTCGTGCGCGTGGTCTGTCTTGTTCTCCAGCTCCACAGCTCCTCCGAACGGCCAATGCGATCGACTCGGGCGGAGAATCTAACATTCCGGGTGTCGAGTTTCAACCGTTGAGCGAAGTGAATCCAGTACCGAGCGGATCGGTTATGGGGAGTGTGGCGGCCAGCCGGAACTCACGCCCATCACGGAGACGCCGCATTACGATCGGGCCCGAGTGAGGACCACGGACGCGGGCCCCGCGACGTTCAGCCAATTCTTTTGTAGCGGAAGGGCACGATGCTGGTCTTACCCTGGTTGCTGATGCGCAGGTAGACGGTCATCTTCTCATGGCTTTCGCGATGTATGGTGAGGTCCTCGAAGTACCAGAATTCACCCTCCTGGTCCAGCAGCGGAAAGTCTACTGTATCGTCTTTCTCCTCCCACCCACGCAAATCGCTATGGAAGTGCTTCAACCGCATGGTTAGGCGCCCTTCGACCGCCAGCAGAATCACGATTTCGTAGAAATTGATCCCTTCTGCGGTATAGGAACGAAACAGCCCGACCATCTGTCCGCCCACCGGGGGTGCCCACAGATCCTCGGCAAATCCGCCGAAGGCCTCGGCCTGCCAATGGCCTGCCATCCAGTTGAGCGATTCTACGCCGGTCGCGGCAATGGCTTCATGGTTCGATTCGCTGCGCAAAAAGTGCTCCAGGTCCTGAGTTGTGGCATGAAGCGCAAAGCAGATCTGGATAATGCAGAAGCAGAGTAGTTGTTTCACCACGGTCGATCCTTTCCGTCAAACGTTAATCTCCTCAGAGAAGCTGACGATGTACTGCCATCAGTATGATGTTCGAGCAGGCAGACACCACAATTTTGGCAACAAATCACGAGAGTCGCCAGCCGTTTCACGCTTTCAATTCGTCATCAAAAAGCGTGTATAGCCGGCATCGTGTCTACGCCTTCCTTGCTTTCTTTCTGCAGCTAGTACTATTCTTGCTCCCACTCATTCGCATCACGCTTGTCTCCTGGTGGGTTCTTTCCATTCAATTAAGGAGGATGTCCATGGTTAAATGTTCCAACGTCGTCCTACTCCTGATAGTCCTAACCGCCGTTACCGTGCAAGCTCAAGCGCCTCCCGAGCCGCCGCCTCTTCCCGATCCCAAGGTGATGGCAATCCGGGCTGGACAGCTGATCGACCCCGAAACAGGCACCGTCATCCGCCAATCAAACGATCCTGATAAGGGGTGAAAAGATTGAGGAAGTGGGTGGAAACGTCACCATCCCGCCTGGCGCCGAGGTCATCGACCTCTCGAGCTTGAGTGTTCTTCCCGGCCTCGTCGATGCACACACTCATATGGCATTTACCTACAAGGAGGTGCCGGAGAACAACTACTACTATCTCACCTATATCATGGACTCCACCGCCCTTCGGGCCATCCAGATGGCATCGAACGGCATCCAATTACTCAACTCCGGATTCACCGTCATTCGCGACGTCGGCAACAACGCGCTCTACGCCGACTGCTGCCTTGCGTCAAGCGATCGAACAGGGATGGTTGCCGGGCCCTACGGTTATTCCCTCCGGCCCGATGATCGGCAGTACCGGCGGACAGTTCTGGCCCACCCCGGAAATGTACAAGTACCACGACATCATGTATCCCGAGTACATCGACGCCGACTCTCCAGCCGAGATCATCAAAGCCGGTTCGACAGAACATGCTCTTTGGGGCCAAGACCATCAAGCTCTGCATCGACTGTAAGCCGTGGGGATACTCGGTGGAAGACATTCAGTTGGTGATGAAAGAAGCGGCTACGGGAGGCTGTCTCGTCGAGGGTCACGTACAAACACCCGAGGGAGCCCAAAGGTCCATTGACGCAGGAATCCACATCATTGCCCACGGGCGTGCGCTGACCCCCGAACACCACCGCCAGATGGCTCAAAAGGGGATCTTCCTGGCTGGGACCGGACACCCCTTACACGATCTACCGCGGTAGCGAAGAGCGTTTCCAGGTCGACGTTGAGAAACTCAAGAGCGCCTACGAGAACAAGGTACCCCTGACGTTCTCGACCGACATGGACTACTGGAACGATCGCATGCGGAACTTGAAGACCGGCGAATGGATGACCCGAGGAGAACTGACCATTGACTTCCTATTGACTTGGAAGGCTGCCGGCATTCCCGCGCCGGACATCTTGAAAGCAATGACCATCAACGGTTACAAAGCAGCAGACGTGATCGAGGAACGAGGCCCCATCAAAGCGGGTATGTATGCCGACATCATAGCAGTGAAAGGAAATCCGCTCGAGAACATCGACGCCATGCGCGACGTCGAGTTCGTGATGAAGAACGGCAGCGTCTTCAAAAGAGATGGCGTGATGATGCCCGAGAAGCTCTTCCATCCCGGTCCGGTGGAGGGTTGGCGTCGGCGCTGAGCGAGTAACGATCGCGGGCCGCTCCGGCGGCCCGCGGCATCCACTTCGAACCGGGCCAATGAGCACGGCGCTGCTGGACGACTGGTTCATACCGGAAGAACGTCGAATCCCATCGCTTGGCCACAGTCGCGTATTCGCTGATCCAGGCTGAGGAGGGTGAGTCGCGGCAGCAACGTCCTTATCACGTACGCACTCGCGAGGTGCAAAGCATCGAGCGTTCGGATGGGTTCGACCGGGAAAGGGCGGCGGGCGCGCTCCACAATCTCCTCGTCGACGCGAAAGAGAATCCAATGACAGGCGGCGCGATTGAGTGTGGCTTGACGATCGGCTGCCTGAACCTCCCGCATCTGCCCTGTCGTCACTGCCTGGTTCAGGACACGATCGGATTCAACAAGCGTCAGATCGGATGCAACGACAACTCCGGCAGAAGCCAGGATGTCTCTGACGCGCTCGCTATCATCCTCACCCAAAAGCCACGCCAACACGGCGCTGGACTCCGCGTAAACGTTCAGCGTTCTCCCCTTTCCTCATCGAGCAGCTTCTGCACCGTACCCTGGGTAGGATTTCAGGTAGCGTGGGGTAGAGATCAGGCTGATTGGGCGCGCCGATGGTCACATCACCACGCCTGGCCAGAGCTTCAAGAGCTCAATCTGCCGGGTCCTCTCTCGAAAGCTCACCGGGTGGTCCCAGTTCTGCAACGACCTCGCCGCGGTCTGTGACAAGAACGGATTCTCCGCCCCGGACCTTTCTCACGTATTCGCTGAGGTGATTCGTCAGCTCACTTATCCCTACTGCTTTCATATGTTTAAATGTAGCCTCGTGTGTCCACATTGGCAACCAGGATGAGTGCTCACCGAGACTGAAGAACCGCCTCATGGACTCTCCCTGGATTTCATTGAACATTCCGAGAACCCGGCACGTACCAGCCCTAGACGGCTCGCGAGCCGCTCCGACGCTCATGTGACGTGAACCCAACAAGAATCGAGACAATCGTGATCGATAACCTGTTCAAAGACTTGCAGTGCAGTTTGCGCATGTTGGTGAAGAGCCCGCTTTTCTCCGCCATCGCTATCATGACCTTAGCGCTCGGCATCGGTCTCAACGCCGCCACTTTCTCCGCTGTCCACGGACTGCTACTCCGCCCTTTGGGTGGAGTCGCCGGTCCCGAAGAGCTCGTCCAGGTCTATCGCCAATGGCCCGGCATCGCCTACGGCTCTAATTCCATACCGCACTACCAGGACGTGCGCGACCGCTCCGGAGAGGTCTTCGAAAGCACAGCAGCGTGGTTTATCGCGCCGGTCTCGCTCTCCGCCGATGGTCGGAGCGAGCGCATCTTGGCTGTCGTGGTAAGCGCCAACTTCTTTCAGACTTATGGGGTCATCCCTGCACTCGGGCGGCCTTTCCTTCCCGGCGAGGAGGATCGAAGCCCGGGCGCGCATCCGGTCACTGTTCTCGGGCACGCTTTTTGGCAGGCCCGGTTCGGAGGAGACCCGGACATCATCGGTCGTGTCATCGACATCAACGCTCGTCCGTTCGAGGTCGTCGGCGTCGCCCCTCCCGCCTTCAAGGGGCCCATGACGGTTCTTGATGTTCCGTTGTACGTGCCCATCATGATGCAAGCCGAGATCATGCCCGGAAACAACCTCCTGGAGTCTCGCGGGAACAACATGATGAACGTGGTAGGACGTCTTCGTGAGGGCAAGACCATCGATCACGCCCAGCAAATGATGGACGCCATGCTGCTCCAGTTCAAAGAGGAGCTACCGGATGCCTACGAAGGTCAACGAGGTACCACGCTCATCTACCAGTCGGAGGCCGGCATCCACCCCATGTTCCGGAACGCTCAGGTCGGCATGAGCACAGTCATGATGGCGGTCGTGTCTCTCCTCTTGCTCATTGCTTGTGTGAACGTCGCGAATCTATTCCTGGCGCGGGCCCGGGAGCGCCGCCGAGAAATGGGTATCCGCTTGAGCCTGGGCGCCGGACGGAGCCGCATCCTACAGCAGCTCTTTACCGAAAGCCTGGTCTTTAGCCTTCTGGCCGGTCTTGCCGGTGTGGGCTTGGCCTATCTCGTCACCGGAGTCCTGTCCCGTATTCAGCTCCCGATTGACGGCCCGTTTGCCTTTACCGTCGGTATCGATAGCACGGTGTTGCTGTTCACTTTGGGAGTCTCGATAGCCGCCGGATTGATATTTGGGTTGGCTCCCGCTCTTCACGCATCCCGTTCGGACTTGGTGACCGCGGTGAAGGGAGAATCGAGCCAAAGTGGCGGGCGTTCTCGCGTGAGCGGTGGGCTCGTGGTCTTTCAAATGGCGCTCTCCCTCATCTTGCTCATCAGCTCCGGCCTCTTTTTGAGGGCTCTGCAGTCCGCGACCGAAATCGATCCCGGCATGGATGATCCGAGAGAACTTGGTGATGGCCTCGATGGATCCCGGCCTTCAAGGGCTCGACGAGCCGCAGACCCAACAGTTCTACGATCGACTCGTCGATGAATTGGAAGCCCTACCCAACGTGAGCGGAGTGGGGTTCACGAACTCCATTCCTCTCGGCTTCGGTAGCAGTGATCGAGGCGTGGGAATTCCTGGTTACGAATTTGCGGAGGGTGAGCGCAAGAGCCTGCACTACTCCATGGTCACCGAAGGTTATTTGGAGACCATGGGTGTCGACCTCCTCGAGGGAAGAACCTTCACGCGTCAGGACAATGCGGCCGGCTCCCCGGTCATCATCGTCAATCGTCGCTTTGCGGACCGGTTCTGGCCCAACGAATCGGCGCTCGGCAAGATTGTCCAAACCGCGGGAGAAGATCGAGAAGTCATCGGTGTCGTCGAGACCGGGAAGTACCGTAGCCTGGGGGAAGAACCGACCGAGTTTATGTATTTGCCCCAACGCGAGCTCTTCCAGTCTGGCCTCACCCTGGTGCTGCGCACGCCCTCCAATCCCCAGGCAGCGCTTCAGGGAGTTCGCGAGACCGTTCGCGGGATAGACCCGAACATGCCACTCTTCGATGTGCGGACGATGGAAGATCACATGGGCATCGCGCTCCTTCCGTCGCGACTAGGGGGCTCGGTTCTGGGTATCTTTGGAGTGTTGGGCTTGGTGCTCGCGGCGGTGGGGATCTACGGGGTGATGGCCTATTCAGTGGCTCAGCGACAAAGAGAGCTGGGCATTCGCGTAGCGCTCGGAGCGGACCGGCCGAGAGTCGTTCAGCTCGTGCTGCGAGAAGGGCTCACCCTCGCATTGATCGGCATCGTTTTGGGACTGGCCGGCGCCGTCGGTGCGGCCCAGTTAGTGAAAGGCATGCTTTACAACGTGCAGGCCATCGATCCCGTCGCCTTCGGAACCGTTCCTCTGATGCTGATCCTGGTGGCGGCGATGGCGGTGTACGTCCCCGCCCGTCGGGCGGCTAGGGTCGAACCGATGCGTGTATTGAAGGTCGACTGACCCACCGGGCTGCTGCAAGGCGGAGCGCAAGAGTTGGACGGACCGTGTCCGACCGGTAACGTTGTTCATTCCGACGCCGTTTTGCGTGTTACGGCCTCAAAGAAAAACCCTTACTAGTGCGGCCTTGCTACCGAACGTAAGGCAGTCACATCACGGTGGTTGGCTTGTCCTGAGAGATGGTGAGGTAATCTAGGGCAACCTGGGAAGGAGGCCCGCTATGAGGTTCACTTCTGCGTTCCAGACGGTGCTCGTTTCGATGACGAGTCTTTTTTTCCAAAACTCCGCTTTCGCTCAACTCGAGAGCGAAGACATCGTCATCGGCCAGTCCATTGAAATTCAGTCGAGAATCTACAACAAAGACATCCGCTTGTCAGTCGCGCTTCCTCGCGACTATGCCGAGTCCAAGGAGAAGTACCCCGTCTTGTATTCGGTGCAGACCTACTTTCTTCACATCGCTGGGAGTGTCGAACATCTGTCACGCGGGCAGATCCCCAACATGATCTACGTCCATGTGGAAACTTATGATTCGGGGGATCTCATTCCCACGCCGATTCCGTCACGACCTGACAGCGGAGGAGCGGATCGATTCATTTCCTTTTTCAAGGAAGAGCTCTTCCCTTTCATTGATTCTCATTACCGAACCCAACCATTCAGATTGCTGCTCTCCGGTTCGTGGGGCGGCGTTTTTTGCCTGTACTCTCTGATGACCCAGCCCACGGTGTTCAACGGAGCGATTGCCGGGACGCCTTGGTTCATCTATGACGGTGATGAGCAGTATATGCTCAACAACGTCAAGGGCTGGCTGAATCGACAGCATTTCTCGAGAAACTTTCTATTCATGGCCATAAGCAATGATCGGGATCCAGGACTTCATGAAAGCTTCGACGCTTTTTCTGAAATCCTCAATGAAGAACCCCGGACGGGTCTGAGATTTCACCACGTGTCCTGGCAGGACGAAGACCACTGGTCGATTTCGCACAAAGCGGGATACGACGGATTGAAGTGGATATTTCAGGACTGGAGGGAAATCCCCGAATCCGTTCTGAACGATGGACCAACGGCTCTGAAACAGTACCGGTCGAAGCTGGCAGATCTCTACGGATACGATATCGGCATCAATCCAGAGTCTCTACGGATGTTCTGCAGTCGATTGACACGGGAAGGAAAGTACGAGAAAGCCATCGAGTTGCACAAGTACCAGATCGAACTGAGTCCCGATTCACCCCTTTCCTATGAAGGTCTCGGGCGTACTTACGAGGCGATGGGTGAGCTCGAACTGGCGCTCGAGAGCCTAGAGACGGCGCTCGATTTCGCCGAGAAACAGTCTTTTCCTGACTTGGCCCGATTCGAGGATCGTATCGAGCGAGTCCGAAAGAGGATGGATTCGCCAAAACAGTGACGCAAGTCAGACTTCCCGGACAAGAACCGCGCGCGTGTAGAGCAGGGCGAATCCCTGGCGCTGTACGTTCTCTTGGGATTTCGAGCCCGGCTGAGTGGTGACCACCGCTATGTCGCATCCGGCCTGGCTCGCAACGTCCAGGCGCACCGCGAGCAACGCGCTTTGCACACCTCGTCGGCGGTGCTCCGGGCGTGTCGCGGCGCCGCACAGCTGTGCGACCCCCTCGGTTAGACGCATACTCGCCCCGCCCGCAGCCGTACCGTCGCGCCGCGCGAGGTAGCGGGCAAACCCTTCGGCGGCGGCCATGTCGGCCATGACGTCTTCCAGCAGCCCACGCGGGTACGACTCATGGGAGGGCAAGCCCTGCTCGTCGGGGCTCGCGAAGCCCGTCACGACTACGTCGAGCCAGGTGGCCAACTCCTCCTGGGCGCTCAACGAGACCTCGATGTCGCCGCCCCGAGTCGATGGAGGATCGAGTGGCAGGCTCCGTCCCAGGACATTCTCAAACCCTCTCAGGCGGTAGCCGCGGCCGGTCAGGCACTCGCCGATCATGGGATCGGCGAGACAGGAGAGCTCGAATGCTTGGGCTTCTCTCAGTAGGCGCCAAGACGAGATTCCGGTGCGACCAACGAACCAGGGGCCCTATTGAGCATCGAGATCCAGGTGCGTTAACATGGCGCCCCACGTCACTAGCATTCTAGGTATTCGGGAGGAAACCATGAAACATACGACATTGATCACTCAGAGCGTTGTTTTTGTCCTCCTCGTCCTCGCCGGCGGGTTGTACGCGGAGACCACGCAGCCTCCGTCACGGGGCGGGGCAACGACTCCGCCGGCGAGCATCGAAGGACACGTGTCCGATATGCAGAAGCTAGACGGTTTCGTACCGCTCTATTGGGACGAGCAGACCGGCAAGCTATGGATGGAGATCTCCCGCTTCGACACCGAGATCCTCTACGCCAACGGGCTCACTGCCGGCCTCGGCTCGAACGACATCGGGCTCGACCGTGGGCAGAACGGGGGCAGCCGGATCGTGCGTTTCGAGCGCATCGGACCGAAGATTCTGATGGTCCAGCCCAATTACGATTTCCGCGCAACGAGCGACAATCCCGCGGAGAAGCGCGCCGTCGAGGACGCTTTCGCACGCTCGGTTCTCTGGGGTTTCACCCTTGCCGCCGAGACGAGCGGACGTGTGCTGGTGGACGCCACCGATTTTTTCCTGCGCGACGCCACCAACGTGGCACCGCGACTGGGTAACTACCGTGTCGATCGGTCGCGGAGCGCCATCCATTTACCGCAGACGAAGGCCTTTCCCAAAAACACCGAAGTCGATGTTGTGATCACCTTTGAGCGACAGAGAGCGACTCCGGGTCGCGGCAACGCGCGCGGTCCGGTTGAGGGACCGACCCGTGTCGGCACCGACATTCCAACAGGGGCCGTCGGGGGAGGTCCTAGAGGCGGGCTATTCACGGGAACGGTCGCTAGCGTGACACCCGCCGCCGATGCGGTCACACTTCGCCAGCACCACTCTTTCGTCGAGCTACCGGGGCCGGGTTACAAACCTCGTCGCACCGACCCCCGCGATGGCTACGGTGGCATGCTCTATCAAGACTACGCCGTTCCCCTCGGAGAGTCGATGAGTCAACGTTGGGTGCGCCGCCACCGACTTGAAAAGGTCGACCCTTCCGCTGAAGTCAGCGATGTCCTGAAGCCCATCGTCTACTACCTCGACCCTGGTACTCCAGAGCCGATGCGCTCTGCACTTCTCGAGGGCGCTAACTGGTGGAATCAGGCGTTCGCGGCCGCAGGATTTCGAAACGCTTTCAGGGCCGAGATGCTACCCGAGGGCGCCGATCCGATGGACATTCGCTACAACATGATCAATTGGGTTCACCGCTCGACGCGTGGCTGGAGCTCCGGCTCGACCGTAGTCGATCCTCGGACAGGCGAGATCATCAAGGCCATCGTGACCCTGGGTTCGCTCCGCGTCCGCCATGACTACCTCATTTTCGAGGGCTTGCTCTCTCCCTATGAGACCGGAACCGAGACCCCTCCCATCCTTGCCGAGACCGCCCTGGCGCGTCTGCGCCAGCTATCCGTGCACGAGGTCGGCCACACTCTCGGGTTGTCCCACAACTACTACGACAGCTCGAAAGGGCGGATTTCGGTGATGGACTACCCCCACCCCCTCGAGATTTTGCGAGCCGACGGGACCATCGACCTCTCCGACGCGTATGATGTCGGCGTTGGCGAATGGGACAAAGTCACGATCGAGTACGGCTATCAACATTTCCCTGAGGGCGTCGACGAAGAAGAAGCTCTCGGAAGCATCCTGAACGAAGCCTGGAAGAAGGACCTTCGCCTCATGAGCAACCAGGACATGGAGGTGAGCCCTAAAGCCGACTGGTGGAACAACGGCGAAGACGTCGTTGCCGAGCTCAATCGGTTGATGAAGGTACGGCGTGCCGCGCTCGACCGCATGGGAGAAAAAACCATCAAGAAGGACGCTCCCATGGCGACAATCGAAGAAGCGCTCGTCCCCATTTATCTCTATCATCGCTGGGCGGTGCAGGCGGCATCGTCCGTGCTCGGAGGACAGGACTATATCTACTCCCTCCGAGGCGACCGGCGTGAACCCTTCACCAGGCCTTCGGAGGAGCGCCAGCGCGCTGCGCTCGAAGCTCTCACGGCAACGCTCAAACCTTCGGAGCTTGCCGTGCCAAAGGCTGTGATCGACAGACTACCGCCTCGTCCCATGGGGTTCGGAGCGCACCGTGAGCTCTTTCCGCGCACCACCGGGTCCGCGTTCGACGTCCTGGCCCCAGCGGCCATCGCTTCCGACATCACCATCGGTTTCGTGCTCGAACCGGATCGTGCCGCGCGCGTCGTGGGTCAGCACGCGATCGACCCCACACTCCCCGGACTCGAGGATGTCATCGATCGGCTCACCGAAGCCACTTTCGAGGGCATGGCGACGAATCCCTACGAGGAAGAGATTCTCCGCACGTCGCAACGTGTGCTCACCAACCGACTCATGTGGCTCGCCGGCCGCGCACCGCTCGCGCAAGTCCGCGGGATCGCGCTTCTCAGGCTCGAGATGCTGCAAAAACGCTTGAAGGACGATGCCGCCCAGGATGAGGCCGAGCGCGCCCACGATTTGCTGCTGGTGAGCGACATCAGCCGCTTCATTGAGCGCCCGTCTGAGTCGATACCGCCCGTCTACACCTCGACCGCACCTCCAGGAGCACCCATTGGCGGAGACGCCGGGATGGATTGGCTGGCACCGGTGTTATGGGATTGCATGATGGAGGAAAACGAAGCGCCGTTCTTTCGGCCGTAGGGGTAACTGGATAAGTGAAAACCTGACCACATTCCCTGGAGCGACAATATGCGAGCATTATGACAACCTGCGACAGCCGGCCCGCTCCTGGCTGCTTTCCCTGTTAGAGAAATTCGAGGTGGAAGCCCTGAACATGGAGAAGACTCCATTGCTCATCATGATCCCGACCGAGACCCAGTGAGTGGGGCTGCCTACCCTCGAGGAAAGGGAGTTGATTCACGCCGTCTATCGGACGATCGGTGGGCACCATTTCCGGGGCGCCGACCGCGGCAGCGAGTGTGGGGAATATATCCATCTGGTGCACGATCTCGTTCGATACCTGGCCCGCGGGGATGCGGCCGGGCCAGCGGATCACGCACGGCGTCCGGATTCCCCCTTCCATGGCGGTGTTGTAAAAGCCGTTCCAGGGACCCGCGGAGCCACGCCATGGCCGCCGTCGTTCCGCACCGTTATCGGTACACCAGAAAACGATCGTATTCGCCGCGATCTCCAGCCGATCGATGGCCTCGAGGACGAGCCCTACGTTGTGGTCCACTTCCGCCATCGCATCGCCAATGTCCCCTGCACCGGTCGTGCCGGCGAAGTCGGGATGCGCCAGCGTCGGAAAGTGGATCTGGGTGATTGGGTAAAAGAAGAAGAACGGCCGATCTTCGCGCACGTTCCGCTCCATGAATGCGATTCCCCGCTCCGCCGCTTCACGGTCAACCGTCCGCCGCGTCTCCATGTCGTACGGCTTTACTTTGCGCGAGAGCTCCCTCGCCCTGCCTTCCCAGATGTAAGGTTCTTCCATCGTGGCCGGATCCCACGTCTCGAAGGATGTGAATTGCGCCGTCGTGCTGGTGCCCGGAATCCCGTACCACTCGTCGAATCCTTGATGCTGGGGTTCGCGTCGGCCCTCCCAGTTGTCACCACCCACGTGCCACTTTCCGAAAAGCCCGGTCGCGTAGCCCTGCTCTTGGAGGGCTTCGGCGATGGTGACCTCCCACAGCGTCATGCCCGTGGCTTGTGTCCCACCGGCCCGGGCGGCGTAGCGTCCGGTGAGCAGTGCAATGCGGGAGACGGTGCAGGAGTTCTCAACATTGAAGTTGTTAAGACGGATTCCCTCGTCGGCGATCCTATCGATCTGGGGGGTCGGCACGCCCCGGACGCCGCCATAGGCGCCCACTTCTCCCCAACCAAGGTTGTCCGGGAACATCAGGACGATGTTGGGTCTTTGGGCGTCCTCCGCTCGAGAGCTTGCCATTTGCACGGTTGTCTTGCCGCCAAAAACCACAACCGCCAAGAGAAGCACGACGGCTAACAAGAAGCCCGAGCGTGAACGGTACATCACCCTCCCCCGTGTTTGCGAGGAGACAGCCACGTCCGAGCAAGTCACAGCGTCAGCACAAGTGTTTTCTGTTCTCATGGCGGGAGAATACCATACCCAACGTGGGCGAAACGTTGGGTCATTGGCTTGATGCGAGGATTCTGCCGTTGCTCGGATAGCGAGGGGACCTTGGCGAACTTCGGTAGCCCATTCTTCGGGATTTCTTTCAACAAATCCGACAACCGGCAGTGCAACTTCCCTGCGCCGGACGGTGGGCGCTTCCGACTCGACCCTTCGTGCACTCGTCGATGGGAATGAAGGAGGCGGGCGACTCCGCGTAGAGGTCGGAAGGGCGCCGCGAGGGATTGTCGGTCAGAAACTGGCCGACCCGTTCGAAGCCAATCGTGTAGCCGGCCCAACGTGGGATTGGTGGCGCTACGCCAAAGAACCATGCGTCATGGTTGTAGCTCGGGTTGAGCCACTCCGCACGCGACCGCTCGAGCCAGACCGCAAGCTGCTGTACCCCTGACCTATAACGCCCTCTTGACCCGCTCCGGTGTCATGGGAAGCTCCAGCATTCGGACCCCGACGGCATCGTAAACCGCATTGGCGATCACCGCGCCCATCGTCGTGATGGCGGGTTCCCCGCACCCTTGTGGTTCCATGTCGGGATTCTCGACGAGTACCGTCTCAATCTCTGGGAGCCACGAGAAGCGCGGCAACTCGTAGGTGTCGAAGTTCTCGTCGAGAATGCTTCCTCCCTTGAACCGTATCTCTTCCGTCAAGGCTGCACCCAGACCCATGGTAATGCAACCTTCGAGCTGCAATCGGGCGCCCTGCGGATTGATGACTTCGCCCATATCCTGGGCTAACACGACCCGCTTGACCCGGACCTTGCCAGAATCTTTGTCCACCTCGACCTCGACCATCGTGGCGACATGGGTCCCGAGGTAATCGGTGCAGGATAAACCGTATCCCCGACCGGAAGGCCCTTTATCGAGCTGATGACCGAATTTCTCGGCAACGGTGTTGAGAACCCGCTTCATTCGATTGTTCTTCAAGTTGTGCAATCGGAACGCAAGTGGATCCATACCCGCGGCCTCGGCCATTACATCGATCTGGGACTCGATGGCGAACACGTTTGTGTTGCTGCCCGGCCCTCGCCACGCTCCGACACCGAAGGGATGCGCTCCGTCCCTCCGCCCCCCCCTCGAGAGGACGCGATGGTGGGGAATATCGTAGAAAGGCTGCGAGCTTCTGCGTTCCGGCATAGTAGTTGTCGTAGTCCCAGTAAACGATGTGATTCCGCGCGTCCAAGCCCGATTTGATCTTGATGACGGCGGCGGGGCGAAAGGTGTCATAGAAGAACTCTTCCTTGCGGGTCCAGGCCACCTGCACGGGACGTCCTGCTAACTTGGCGAGTCGAGCCGCTTCGACGATTTGTTGGGTATTGGTCTTGCCTCCGAAACCTCCTCCTACGAACGGCGTGATAACCCTCACGTTCTCGGACGGAAGTCCCAATGTCTCGCCTACCGCTTCCTGCGCCCGAAAGGGAGTCTGTGTAGAAGCCCAAACGGTCGCTTTCTTCCCTTCAATCTGAACAGCGGCCGCATGTGGCTCGATGGGCGCGTGGGCAACGTATTGATTGAGGTAATCGGTCTCGAAGTCTTTCTCAGCGAGACGCCTCCCTTCTTCAAGCTGCCCTTGTTCCGTGACCACCTCTCCGGCGGGAGCCACTTTGACGAGATGGTCGAAAATCGTGCGATTGTCCAAGGGCGTTTCCGCGACATCGAATTGAGCCCGCACCTTGCCAAGGGCCGTATCCGCCACATCCGGAAGGGAATGTAAGACGGCTACGAAATCACCGTCCTCGATGACTCGGACGCCCTCGATCTCTTCGGCATCGGCTGTGTCGACACTCACGACCTTCGCACCGTGCGCGGGTGGCCGCAAGATTTTGGCATACAACATACCCGGTGGACGTATGTCGCTCGTAAAAAGGGCTTCTCCCGTGACCTTTTGCCTCGCATCAGCACGAGGCGTCGGTTTCCCGGAAACGCGGTGTTTCGAAACAGGCTTGATAGAAACGTCTCCATCCAAGCGACGTTCGATTCTCTTCCCTTTGACGAGTTGGGCGTAGGTCACCGCCTTTTGGGGATTCCTCGAGTCAACGACCCTCCCGTTCTCGACCATCAACTGATCCAGCGACGCACCGAGATGCTCCGAAGCCAACTGAAAGAGCACCGCCCTTGCCTCGGCAGCCGCTTTTCTCAACGGCGGACCGAAATACTTGGTGCTCCGAGAACCGAACGTACCCGCATCCCACGGGCATCGGCTCGTATCCCCCATGACCATGTCGACCGAAGCCAGAGGAACATCGAGCTCTTCTGCCAGCATCTGGGCAAGAGATGTGACGATGCCCTGGCCCATTTCGATCTTGCCGCTCAAGCAGGACACCCGGCCGTCCTCACCGATGTGGAGGTAAGCGTTGAAATCCTCTGGGTAGCCGCGACCTCCCTGCGCAAGCGCGAGAGGATCTCTCACCGTAAAGGCGATGGTGACCCCACCACCGACGAGGCGGATAAAATCCCGGCGGTCGAGCGTCGCCCTCACCTTCGCCCTTCATTGTTGGCCTCCTTCATCGAGCGAGACGCCGTTTCGATGGCCGCCAGAATCCGCACGTGACTACCGCAGCGACACAAGTGGTCGTCCATGTACGCAACGATGTCTTCACGCGAGGAGTCGGGATTCTTCAAGAGAAAGCTATAGGCTCCCAAGATCATACCCGGCGTGCAGTAACCGCATTGAAGCGCATCATGGTCGACGAATGCCTGCTGCAGGGGATGAAGTTTATCGCTTTGCGCCAATCCCTCGATGGTGAGCACTTCCGTTCCGGCAATGTCTCCAACAGACACCAGGCACGAACGAACGGGCTCGCTATCCACGAGAACGGTGCAGGCGCCGCAAAGCCCGTCACCGCAACCATACTTGGCTCCGGTCAAACCGATATCCGTACGCAAGACCCAGAGCAACGTACGTTCGGGATCGACGGAAATCTCGGTAGGCTGGTCATTGAGTCGAAATCGAATCGTTTTTGCCATGGACAACACCCCCAAGTGCAGAAGAACAATAGACTCGAGGACCGCAATCAATCGTGACCGGAGAATAGCAGAGGCGACGCGCGCGAGGCAAGCCGGTCAGAAGAAACTTCGAACTTGTAAGAACTACCCGAAGCGTCTTGCTGCCCGCTCACGAGCTTTGGCGCCTTCAACTTCACGATTTCGAGGGGGGGCTTGAGTCACGAGGGATTCGAGTAGTTGATAGGCAATCTTGGTGACGTCGTCTACGGCACCTTCGAAGACGGCTTCGTTGACCTTCGAAGGTTTGGTAAATCCACTCAACTTGCGGACGAATTGCACGGAGGCAGCACGGACCTCCTCCTTCGAAGCCGGTGGGTCAAAGTTGAATAGCGTTTTGATGTTTCGACACATGAGCTCCTCAGTAGGTCACACCATGCTCCAAATAGAACTTCATCAGAGTAAGGACACATCCCCAACCCGTGGCACGATTCAACAAGTCTTGCATCCCCGCTGGACTATCCTCATAGCCTTGTTCCACGAGATGAACCATCGTCCCTTTCTCATGGGGTGCGAAGTCGATTTCTACGGTGGTGTCGTAGCCACCGGAGTCCGTGGTCCATTGGAACACGAAACGTTCCGGCCGGCGGGCTTCGAGTACAGGGCCACCATTTTCGCCGGCATACCCATCTGGACCGTAGTCTTCCCATCGAAACTGGATACGGCCACCGGATTTCGCTTCGACCTTGGCCCCCTTCGTAAACCATCCATCGAGGCCTGCTGCACTGGCGATGGCATCATAAGCCCGTTCCGGAGGAACTTTCATTAGACTGGTGAAGTCCACTTTCTCTGCTCTTGCCATACGAAACTCCCTTCATCGAGTTAGCCGCAGAATCTCAGTGATGCGCGCCAGGTGGTGGTCATCGTGCTCTGCCACGAAGAAAAAGAGGTCAACGGCACTCATAGGCTGTCCGAGTCTCGGGTGAAGCGCCTGGCGTCCAAGATCCTCATCCGAGAGTGATTCCAGCCGAGCAACGGTCGCCATTCGTGTCGATCGGAACTCTTTCAGCAGTTCCTCGATCGATCGACGATTGTGCTCTGCCTCGTGAGTCTTACGATTCTCGAGGTCAGCCCCTCTTAGCTGTCTTCTCCCTGCGAGTAGCTCGTCGAGGCGACCCGACCATAGCTCTTCCAGGTCGAGCAAATGGCCCACATTCGCCTGAATCGACCACGCTCCGCGCACTTCGACAACCAGTTTCTCCGGCTCGAGGTTCCTTACTCTATCTTCCAACCTTGCCGGAGTGCCACGGATACGCTCCAAGACGTCAGGGAAAGCTTCCAAAGGTAACCCAAGCTCGAACGAACGATCGAACCAAATGCGACGATCCGTCATAGGCCCTCTCCGACTAACATGAGGATTGAACCGCTGGCTCACTGCGCGTATGACTTTTTCGCATCCTAGCGCGATGGTTGAAGAGAGGTCAAGAGGACACCTTGGTTGGATTCAATTCCTCGGCTTTTTTCGAAGCATCTTAGCGTGAAGGCTTATGCATCACGAAGAACTCATAGCCATAATAGGAAGAATATGTACGGTAGAATTCTATTTCACGTTCCGCGTCACTCAGTACGCTTCTGGCCTCTTCATTGTCTCGGTACTTGTCACCGAGCTCGACGATTCGTTGTTCCATCGGAACGTAGTAGGCATCCAGCCAAGCACTTTCCGGCAAAGTAAAGTGGGTAATGAGTTTGAAGTTCTCTTTTTCGACGTCGGCTATTTTGCCATCAATATCCGAGATGTCCGGATACTCACTCTTCCAAAATTCAACGACGGCGCTCGGTGGGTCCGGCCTCAGATATACGGCTTCACTAACAGCGGCGTAACCTCCGGCCTTCAAGAGGCTGTGGCACTTCCGCAATCCATTTTGAAATCCCATGAAGTACAAAGCGCCTTCCGACCAGATGACGTCGAAGGACTCCTCTTCAAACTCCATTTCGAGCATGGATTGGCACAATGCATGCACGTCGTCTTCCAGTCCCTCCTCCCGGGCGTTTTCCACCAACCTATCCAAGAACGGCTGGTGATTGTCGAGCGCGATGATCTTGCCGCGGGAGACTCTTGCAAGCTCCAAGGTGTGTATCCCCGTACCGCACCCGATATCCAGAATATCGGGCCTTTCCGGGATATCCAACATCGAAGAATAGGCTCTACGCGTAGAGCCGTTGTCGCCGGGTCCACATCGAGGCAGACCCTCGTAGAGCTCGTAGAAGTATTTCAACCCTTCCATTCTGGTTCATCAACTCCAGTCATCATCCTTCTCCATACATCACAGCGATACCGATCTGCACTCTTCCTCTAGAACACCACCTATGACCTCGAGCCAAATGTGCGCTCTCTCTACCACCTGTTCACAGCTCGAAGAAATCCGCCTTTTTCCGGTGTTTGCCGCATCCTCTAACGCTGCGCCATAGACAATAGTGGTCAGGTTGGCGCGTATGGCTTGCGCGGTACAGATCGCACAAGGTTCACAGGTTGTGAATAGCACCCCTCCGCAGAGGTTGCAATCGTCAAGAGATTTGTTGCCCTTGCGGATAGCACGCATGGCCGCATGAGCGCTCGGCTCATGATCCTCAAAAACGGTCTCATGATCTGTGGCAATCACTTCTTGACCCCATACAAGGACCGCGCCAGAAGCCTCGTTACCTGCTGATCGAGAGATCTCTGCTTCCTCAATCGCGAGCCGCATCATTGACTCAAAATCGATTCTGTAAATAGCTTCTCTACAGGCTGGAGCATGAGGACGAATGAGATCATAGCTCCGCCAGAATCTGAGTTGAGGATCGAGATCCGACAAAAACGCTTGAGTCGACTTTTCGTAAACGTCCCGGCAGACTACCTTGGTGTCCAATCCTAGTCGGTTACATGCATCTAGGGTCGGACACTCGTTCATCGAGTCCCATACGATCTCGTCTTCCTTCTCTGACACAATGGGAACCGTGTCACGCGTCAGCCCCATGTACTCGATGAGAAGAAGCTCAAAAGCTTCTCTTGGTGTCCAGGTTTCCGCGTCTCGCCGGGCACGGCACCCAAGCCATTTTCGTCGCTTGTTCGCCGTTTCGAATAGCAGCTTGCTGTGAGGCTCTTCCTTCAAAGAATGTACTTGTCGGCGGACCTTGCTTTCGAAAGCACCTCTCATAGCACGCATGACAAGACCTCGTGAGCACACCCGGACGATCGTGGGCCACCCCAGATCTCCCGAACGCTACTATCTCCCGATGGCCTGTAACCTCTTTTCTTCCAATCGCTTCCAAGCGTCTAGATCTCGAGGACAGCACCAATCCCAGTCGATCCTTTCCCAGTCAGGGTCGTCGGGGCCCAATCCTAGAATTCGGATTCCTTCTTCCTCGCACACAAATTACGTGGATTCTCGAGTCCTTGAGTGCTTGAGTTCTGAACTGGCTTCGCGTTGTGCGATCCTGATCCAATTTCTCGCAAGATCGTGATAAATGGAGTAGGCACTCCACACATCACGAGCCCACTCCTGGACCAATTTGATGTGTTCAGATCCGTCCGCGGCACCGATGATATGCGATATCGTCAGGTCCCCCATTTCTCCAAGCAATTCAGGTTTATCCAGTTGCTTTTTCCCGTTCAGCCACTTCTGCAATAGTCTGGGAAGATCCTGGTCATTCTCGTGCTCCATGGCACAACACATTCCCGTCAGATGGGCGGCGAACGACTTAGGGGAGATCATGTACTTTTCAGGATGTTGCAAGGAGTAGGTATCGACGACTAGCCGGTGCGCTCTTCCGTAACGGAAGTCCGAGAAGTCCTTGGCCAATAAGGAATCAAAGGCTTCTTGACATTCCTTTTTCGACCTACCTCCGCATGAACAAATCACTTTGGTGCCCCCCTGCTATGTGTGCGGTTCCATGTCTTCTGGCGCAACATCGCGGACGTGCTGGGCAAAGTACCACTGATGTCGCTCCGGATCCTCGGCCCCATACCGACGGTCTCCGTAGAACTGATCCTCGGGATCGGCAATGATGGTGGCACCTTCTAACTTGGCCGTTCGTAATCGTCAAACTCATATTAGCCTGCCGACGTCACCCCCCCCGGCGAGCGTTCCACCATTTCAGCACTCGCAGCGATCGAAGGGTGTTCCATCGGCTCGGCGCACCCTGGCGTTCCATTTCGAAATAGGTCTTGCCTTTGAACGTGTTCTCGAGACGCCATCGTCCGTCCTTGTGCCTGTGTCTGCGAACGATATCAATCGCCTCTGTGAGGCGTTTGTCACGCTTGGCGTTGACGGCCTGGAAATAGTCGAGCCCTCGCAAAACGTCATAGTGCCACCTGGTTGGGAAAGAAAACCTCAAGAAAATGGGCTTGATGACAGCTCCCGTTCGATGCGAACGAAACAATCGATGGTCCAAAAGGAACTCCCGACCACGCCGTTGCGCATCGCACATTTTGCGGATCTTGCGCTTGCGGCTCCGCTCGTACATCGCAAGTCCTTCGAGCACGCTGATAGTGGTATGGACGGATGCATGGGTTGCACCGTAAGGACGTTGACAGTTCCACCCACCGTCGGACATTTGTCTCTCGAGCAGATGCTCGGCAATGACGTCGAGTCGGTCATCTTCGACCTCAAAGTAGGAGAGGATGGAAAGTACCATTCCTGAAATACAGGTCTCGCTTCGTCCGCCCCATCCGTAGTTGATGCCACCGTCGCGCTGCAAGCCTTTGTCCAGCAACAGTTGACAGGCCCTCCTCGTTTTACGGTTCTTCGGCGGCAAACCGAGGTCGCGCAGGAGCATCATCGTATAAGTCGTAGATATCCACTTCGGATGATAAAGCCCGCCATCGTCCGACAAGCCTCCGGCCCAAGTGCCCATTGAGCCCTGCTTTGCGAGGAGACGTGCTCCCCACCCGTAACGTCCGACTTTTCGACGTTCGCGCTCGAACGTGCTCTCCGCGGCGCCCACGATATCCCGAAGTACTTGCCATCGAATAGAGGGGTCACCTTCGAGCAGCCAACCGAGCACCTTGTCTCTTCGTCGTTGCACCACAAAAACTCCTCATTCAAACCAGATGGGATGGTAGCTTCGATTCAAAGCTTCGATGGAGGTCGTGCTCATTAGATAGTCACGAGCCAGCGGGTGACCACTTGGGCGATTTCGTCCTGAATCTCGTCGGAAGTTCTTCCGCTGCGCTTGGGCACCTTGAACGAGTGGTCCCCACCTTCGATCAAATGCAGTGCGGCCTTGGGACCCAGCTCTTGGATGATGGGTTGAAGTAGCTCAAGATTCGATAGAGAGTCTCTCGTTCCCGCAACAAATAGCATGGGCACCTTGATGGAGGGAAGATGGTCCTTTCTCAATTGATTGGTCTTCCCCGGAGGGTGCAGGGGATATCCTAAGAAAAAAATCCCTTCACAAGGATAGCCGTCGGCCACCAAATAAGAAGCCATCCGGCCTCCCATCGACTTGCCGCCAAGGAAGAGTTGCTCCGGCGCGAGCTTGTCCCGGGTCCAATCTGCGACCGCCCGCCAACAAGCTTCGAGTTGAGGCCTCCGGTCCGGGGCTCGTTTTCCTTTTTCAGTGTAGAGGAAGTTGAACCGCACCGCGGCAATCGAATTATCGGCTAAATGATTCTGCATACCAATGAGCAGAGGACTATCCATGTTCTTTCCTGCCCCGTGAGCTAGAATCACAGCACGCTCATATTGCCGAGGGCACGCAACAGACGCGGAGACTTCACCAAGCTCCTTCCCCTCACCAGAGTGAACCGTCACTTTGAATCGCTCTTCTTTGGTCATGTTCATCCGCTCTCGCCACAAGCTTTTTGAATCTTTGAATGCATTCCTCTCAGGGGTTCGTGGGTTGCTGCCCGCCTTCAAGCACCCACTTCTTGAACCAGTCCATGTTTCGTTGGAGCAAGTCTACGACGAGCTTGGGCTCCCGCACTCCGTGCGGTTGCCTCGGATAGATCACCAACTCGGTAGGGGCTCCGAGGTCCTTGAGAGCCGTGTAATACTCAATGACTGAGTCTTGGGTACTCGGCGCTCGCTCTCCCCCACTTGAACAAGTGGAGGCGTCTTAACCTTGGCGATTCGGGTACCATCCGGAGACATCTGGGGATCGGATACGGTCTTCATGGACGGGATGTCCTCGACGATGACGGGTCGCTTCTCCCCCGCGTTGGTCGTAACTAGGGTAAAACCAACGAGTATGGCTGAGGCGAGAACGGATACGCGCAACGACCGATTGATGAGACCTTTTACTATCATGACCGATTCCTTTTTATTGTTCCGCTTCCTTACCATAAGAAAACATCATGTCAAACGTAGACGTTATCAACTCTCGAGCTTTATATTGCAGCACCTTAGAGAGGTCAAGCTCCTCGATTCAGCGTCCCAAAGACACATCTTCCCAGTGAGATGCTTCATTGTGCTATGCTCTAATACAACCTTGGCTCGAAACGCGGCGGCAGAATTCCCATTGTCCGGGGCGTCGTCGCAATTACAATCAGCTTGACGGAGTGAATATGCGCTCGAAAAGACCCTCGCTCTTTGTACTGGGATTTCTACTTGTCATTCCATTGACCGCGGCATTGGTTCTCGGCCAGCGGGATCGCGATGATAGGCGTCGCCAAGACACCTCGCCCATCGACCTCCATGGTGGTTCGAGAGTCGAATTTCTGGAAATAGAAAGCCAGGCTTTGAAAGGTCCCGGGCAGTTCAGTGTGTTTTTTCCGCCTTCATATCAAAAAGGACAAAAGGACTATCCCGTCGTCTACTTCCTCCACGGGATGTTCAACGATCACACGAGCTGGACCGTGAGCCGTTACGGCAATCTGCCCGAGCAAATCGAACAGCTCATGTTGGCGGAGAAAATACCGGAGATGTTGATCGTCCATCCCAATGGCGGGCGCAGCTTCTACACCAACTACAAGGATGGCAGTCTCAACTACGAAGATTTCGTGGTCAACGAGCTTCCGGTGTTCATCGAGAGCAACTATCGCGCAGAAAAGGGCCGAGATTCGCGAGCCCTCGTCGGAACGTCGATGGGCGGATACGGTGCGCTGAAGATTGCTCTTCGGTACCCCGACCGCTATGCAGCAGCGGCAGCCCATTCGCCGATTGTTTTTCCCATCCGTAATCCCTTTGATGTTCCGGAAGAGGTGAAATTGTCACGGCGATTTCTCTTCTTCAGTGAAATCTTTTCCTCCGTTTATGGCAACCCTTTCGACCAGGCGTACTACGACGCTAACAACCCGCTCGAACTGGCCAAGAACGCACCCCAAAACCTTCCTCTATACTTCGACTATGGCACGGCCGATCGCTATAACGGCCTCGTACACCTGGACCTGGGTCTCAAGAAACTGGACAACACACTCACCGAAAAAGGCCTTACGCATATTTTCGTCGAGCATCCGGGTGAACCCCACGGTTGGGCATTGGTGGTGGCCCACATCGATGACTCCCTCGGATTCGTGTCCACCGGATTTTGAACTGAGGTCCGTCGCTTCAACCAGAGACTGTAGATATGTTTCTGCGGAACGCGCTCTTCGCCCTACCCCTCCTCGCCGTCTTATCAACTTCGCCAAGTTGTCATGGTACCTCCCCCCCACCACCCTACAGCCTGGATCGCGCGGAGTTCGCTGACTTGATCCAACAACTCTCAGAGGAGGGAGGGTATTTTTGGAGCAATAACTATGTTTCCAACGAAACCTCCTACCTTCACATCATCGATGAGTTGTCGGAGCTCAGTGTTCGAGACGGCGTCTATGTCGGTGTCGGTCCCAATCAGAACTTCACCTATATCTCGACCATCCGTCCCCGGATCGCCTTCGTTATCGACATCCGGCGGGACAATATGCTCGAACACCTCCTATTCAAAATACTGATGGAAAAGGCTGAGTCTCGCCAAGAATATCTTTCGCTTCTGACGGGACGGCCGATTCCGGGGCCACCTCTCCCCCATACGGCCGACATCGCCGCAATCGTGGATTGCCTGGAGATGTCCGTACCCAACCCGAGGTTCTTCAACGAACAGCTCGACCATGTGCTGGATGTCTTGAGCTCTTGGGACGATCTCAACTTGACTGTCACCGACCTCTCAGATGTCGAGCGCATCTACGGGGAGTTCTATCGATACGGTCTCGACATCAAGTACGACAGTTGGCGCTCCTTTTTTTTCCGTCCCTGAGGGACTTCCTTCTGGAGACCGACCTGGACCGCAACTACCGCAATTGGCTAGCCTCGGAGGAAAGCTATGATTTCGTACGCGACATGCACCGAAGAAATCTCATTGTTCCGGCGATTGGAGATTTTGCCGGCGAGCATACATTCCGCAGCCTGGGCTCTCTGCTCACCGCAAGAGGAGAAACCGTAGCGGCTCTCTATGTCTCGAATGTCGAGTTCTATTTGTTCCGGCAGAGGAAATGGCTTCGCTTCGTCGACAACGTCCGACATCTTCCTATCGACGATAGAAGTGTCCTTATTCGCGCATATGCAAACCTGCACCGACCCCATCCGAAAATGATTGGAAATCACATCACCGTCTCCCTAGTGCAAAATATTCGCCAATTCCTCGACAACGCCGACCGTGGTCTCTATAGAGATCTATGGGATGTCGTTACCTTGAACTAGGAAAAGTGGGACCTAATATGAAGATTTATTATCTTCATGGTTTCGGATGAATCTCCGGATGGATCGATTGTCCCCAGCCCGTGCCCGTGCCCGAAGCGTCTACGCGGGTTTGTGGCACATGCGATTGCAAACGATTTTCAATGGGAACCCATCGGGCTCGGTCTCGGAAACGGGTACGGAGAAATCAGGTTTTCCGCTTCTGTAAACCGATGGCTGATATGAAGATTCGGCATCCACACGATTTTGGGGTGAATCCCTGATTCATCGAAGACTGTCCCCTTTGTGGGGGCTATTGCCGGTTTTGGGTCGTCCAGTCACGGAAGGTTTCATAGACGAAGTCGTACTTATCCAAGGGTGTGATGAGCTCGAGTTGGAGGAGGCCTCCATCATCCTCCAGGTAAACACCTTCAATTTGATAAGAGATTCCCAGGTATTCCCCCACCGACGAATAAGAGCTCGGTCCCAGGGAGCCTTGCTGATCGGAACAAGATGCGGTGGCTTCATCCGGATGGATCCCCTCCGCCCACCAAGTAGCAACAAGACTCACGGTGTAGTCTCCCACCGGCGAAGCGAGTAGCGTAGAATCGGGAAAAGGCAGTCTGGGACAGGAAACGCGAACGCCCTCTTCCAGAATCCAGCCGGCCGGCATCACCAGGTTCGGAGCTCGGGGAGCCGGCAGCGGCACCTTCGTCCATTCCACCTCCAAGCCTCGCTCAACTCTCGCCGTCATCATTGGCTCGGCTGAAAGACTCATGAGCGAGCCGCGCAGAACCGATGCATTAAAGGCCACCACCTCGTCCGGCCCCAGGAAACGCGCCACGAGCTTCTCGTAACCCAAATCCAAAATGGCGTATTCCATGGTGTATGGAGCCCCATTTTCCTTGATGGCGCCGACTGTTCTACCGAGAAGCGCCAGCCCGTCCTCGGACTTCACGGTTTCGTTCTCTCCACCCGATGACGTGAAGCGTTCGAAGGTCTGAGTGGAGATCAGAACCGTCTCCATCTGCGCCAAACTCCACGGAGTGACAACCCTGTCGATGACGAGCGCCACTTCCTCCGATTCGCGCCCCGTGTCGACATGCAACCTCGAGGGAGATCCATCTTCTTGACTTTCAGGCAATCGAATCGATATTCCTTTCTCCGTCAGCATCTGGTCTGGACCCAGTCTCAGACGACCGACCGGCAGAAGCTGGTCCAGCCCGCTGGACTCCAGGAAATCCTTCACTTCGTTGATGGGAATGGCGAATCCGATACCGTCAGCTTCCGCCAGTTTCAAACGGATCACCCCTCGAGCAAAACCCTCCAGGTCCACCATAGGGCCGCCACTATTCCCGGGATTGACCGTGGCGCTCGTCTGAAGCAAATCGTGTTCGCTCTCGCCAACGCCCCGCCTCGCCGATATGGCACCGCTGCTGACGCTGACTTTAGGCACGATGTCCGGTAACGACGTCCTTCCGACCTCGACGCGTTTGCCAAACGGAAATCCAAACACACGAACGGGCTGAGCGCTTACGACGGCGTCAGAATCTCCAAAAGGTATGTAGGGTAAGTCTGCGCCCGTGACAGAGAGCACCGCCAAATCCAAATCGGGATCGACCGCGTCAATCGACGCAACATACTCGACGGCGGCAGAGGGGGCGTTTCCACTCGGAGGAAAAACGACCAGCACTTTTTCCACGTCCATGTGCAGTTTGATGTCCACGCCCTCTACGCTTTTGAGGATCTCTTCATCACTGATGACGTGGTAGTTGGTCAGAACGTGTCCATAGGGTGAGATGACAAATCCACTTCCGGTTCCCAGCTCGATGTCCCTCTCTTCGATGGATTTGTTCCAAACATCTTGATACTCGATGCGAATCTTCCCTATGACCCGGATGAATGCAGTAGCCGAAGCGGGATCTCGCGCACGCTCCGCCATCGCGGAGCAAGGCACCAACAGAAGCATCAATGCGAATTCCAGCCAGCGCCTTTCGTGCGCGAATCCATGATTCACTCCCCTTTTTCGCATCATCACAGCTTCACACTTATAATCCGCTTGCCATGAAGTTTCGGAGCTTATCCGTCTTGTCTGTGCTGCTCGTCTGCCTCGGTGGCTTTTCCTGTGGTGGGACGGCTCCCGCCTCGGGTGAGTTGGTGGTTTCGGCCGCCATCAGTCTAAAAGGTCCCATGGAAGACCTTGTCACAATATACCAGGAACGTTACAGCGACACCCGAGTCCAGTTGAATTTCGGCGCCAGTGGACTTCTAAGTTCCCAAATTGAACGTGGTGCGCCGGTTGACGTCTATGCCAGCGCCTCGGTCCGATTTCTCGATGAACTGCAGCGCCAACATCTACTTATACCTGATTCCCGGAAACCTCTTGCCGGCAATCGACTCGTCTTGATTGTACCCAAAGATTCTTCACTTTTTAGTACCGATTGGTCGGTACTGGTTTCGACAAGCCGTATCGCCCTCGGGAATCCCAAGACCGTGCCCGCAGGCACCTATGCTCGAGAGTGCCTCCAGAGTCTAGGGCTCTGGAAGAAGCTCTCATCGCGGTTCGTGTTCGCCGAACATGTGCGCCAAGTGTTGGAGTATGTGGCCCAAGGTGAGGTCGGGGCGGGGCTGGTCTACAGCACGGACGCCGCAATCTTGCCCGACGACATTAGAATCCTTGCAGAAGCTCCGCCAGGTTCTCACTCTCCTATTAGGTACGGAATCGCTGCGGTGGCTTCGAGTGAGATGGCCGAGGCCGCACGTCGGTTCGTCGAGTTGGCGACAAGCAAGCTTGGAGGCGAGGTTTTGGGATCCCATGGTTTCTCTCCTCCGGAGTCTTAGGGAATGGACTCTTCCCTACTCCACCCTTTGTTACTTTCTCTGCGAGTGTCGGTCGTGGCGAGTCTCTTCGTCATTCCGACGGGCATCTTGTTTGGTTTGCTCCTCTCGAGGTTCCGATTTCCCGGGCGCACGGTTCTTGATGCCCTGCTAACTTTGCCGCTGGTTCTTCCACCTACGGTGACAGGCTACTACCTCATCGTCTTATTCGGCCGTAAAGGTTGGTTTGGGGAGCCATTGACAAGGCTAACCGGTTGGACAGTCCCCTTTAGCTGGCAGGCAGCTTCAATGGCCGCTGCGGTAGTCGCATTGCCCATTATGGTACGTTCGGCCTCAGCAGCGTTGGGCTCGGTGGACCATCAACTCGAGGAAGCCTCTTTTTGTCTCGGGAAAGGGCGTTTCGAGACTTTTCTGAGGGTCACCCTGCCCCTCGCAGCGCGGGGCCTCGTAGCCGGTGGAGTACTTTCCTACGCTCGCGCCCTTGGCGAGTTTGGAGCGACGGTCATGGTAGCCGGTAACATCCCCGGACGGACACAGACGATGCCGCTGGCGATTTACGAAGCCGTCGCTTCAGGTGAAGACGATCGGGCCATGGTCCTTGCATTGGTCCTCACGGGAGTCTCCGTCGTCGTGGTTCTTGTAGCGGCTCGTTTCGAGCCTCGCCGCCCGGATTAGCCCATGAATATCTTGTCTGCCTCTTTCGAGAAATGCTTGACCGGGCACGGCGAGCAATTCTGCATCAACGTGGACTTCGAAACGAGGGACCTCACCACCGTCATCTTTGGTCCTTCTGGTGCCGGAAAGACGACACTTCTTCGAGCTGTGGCGGGCTTGACACAGCCCGACCGCGGACGAATTAGCCTAAACGAAATGCTTTTTTTTGATGCGGTTAGCCGCACCATGCTCCCCCCGTACCGTCGGCGTCTCGGAATGATCTTTCAGCAGCCCTCTCTGTTTCCTCACCTGAGCGCGTTGGACAACGTCCGCTACGCGTCCACCCCACGCAATCGGCACCAGGCCGAGCGTCTTCTCGAGCGCTTCCATGTCGCTCACGTAGGTCAGCGAAAGCCCCATCAATTCTCCGGAGGCGAGCAACAACGCGTGGCGATTGCCCGCGCCCTCGCGGCAGAACCGCGCCTCCTCCTACTGGACGAACCCCTGCCCGGAGTCGATGCCCTGACTAGGGCATCCGTGCTGAAAGACCTCATCGACTACCAAAAGGAACATGAGGTTCCTTATCTATACGTTACTCACAACCGTGTCGAGGCCCTTCGCCTCGGAGGCCAGGCCATCCTCATGGCCCAAGGAAAGATCGTAACCGCGGGACCAGCCGCGGACGTCTTTACCGCCCCCTCATCTGCAGAGGCATCGAAGGTCGTCGGAACCGACAACGTTTTCTCGGGTACGCTGGTTGCCCACCATAGAAACGAAGGGCTATCGGAAATCGATCTAGGCGGTGTAACAGTCTATTCCACCTCATCGACACTACCGACCGGTACATCGGTCGCGGTCACCATCTCCTCGGCGGAAATCATCTTGTCCGTTGATGAGGTCGCGCGGACGAGCGCTCACAACTTCCTTTCTGGCCGGATTAGTCGAATATTCGACAAGAACGGTTCGATCGAGGTGCTAGTGAATACCCCGGTTCCTTTTCGAGCACATATCAGCCCATCGGCGTCGAAGTCTCTTGCACTCGAGCCCGGAATGGGCGTTTACTTACTTATGAAGGCCATTGCCGTTGTCGTGGACCCTCTCTGATTTCTATCCTTTGGAGAAAAACCATGCGACATGCACTGTTTGTTCTTTTTCTTTGTCTTCTTCCCGCCCTATCCTCGGCGCAAGACGAACTCATCGCCATTCGAGCGGGGCAAATCATCGACGGTAGGTCTGAGGAAACTCTACGACCCGGCATCGTCGTTATCCGCGGCGAGCGCATCGAGGCCGTAGGAAGAGACCTCGCGGTCCCAGAGGGCACGCAGATCATCGACCTCGGCAGGGCCACCCTTCTACCGGGTCTCATTGATCTCCATACCCATCTGACGGATGAAGTCGGACTCCATTGGGAGGAGGTCCTTCTGACAACCACTCCGGGCCAGGCAGCCCTCTTCGGGGCCAAAAACGCTCGAGACACCTTAATGGCAGGTTTTACGACCTGTCGCGACATGGGTCCCACTTGGCCGTATGTGGATATCGACCTCCGATATGCCATCAACAAGGGCGCCGTACCTGGGCCGCGTCTACAAGTTCCCGGCAACTACGTTTCCCCCACTGGCGGGGCCGGTGATGCCCGACAGTTCTCGATTTATGTTGATTTGCCGTTGGTAAAAAACCTCGCTGATGGGGTGGACGGCGTCCGACAGGCGGTAAGAACGAATCTCAAGCACGGGGCTGACTTCATAAAGATACTTGTGACCGGCGCCGTCTTATCCAAAGGGATTCCTCCGGGTGCTCAACTCTATTCAGACGAGGAAATAGCGGTCGCGGTCGCAGAAGCCTCCAAATGGGGACGTTTCGTCGGTTGCCATGCTCACGGCGCGGAAGGCATCAAGGCTGCCATTCAGGCCGGAGTAAGGACAATCGACCATGGCTCCATGATGGATGACGAGGGTATCGAGATGCTCAAGGCGCGCCCATCAACCTACTATGTTCCCACTCTGTATGTTGGTGTCGCTGAGCTCGAAGAAGGCCACGATCTCGGGATCCCACCTGAGCAAATCGAACGATCGAGAAAGATGGCGGCCTATCGAAATGCTACCTTCGAGAGGGCCTTGGAGGCAGGACTGACCATCCCCTTCGGCACGGACGCTGGGGTCTTCCAACACGGCCACAATGCCCGGGAGTTCACTATCCGCGTGCGTCTTGGGGAGCTACCGATGCGGTCTATCCAATCGGCCACGAGCATTGCCGCCGAGGTCATAGGCTGGGAAGATCGTGTGGGAACGATCGAGACTGGCAAATACGCTGATTTGATTGCGGTCAGCGGCGATCCCTTGAAGGATATCACCGAGCTCGAGCGCGTGAAATGGGTGATGAAAGGTGGGATGGTGTACCGCGACGATCGATGACGATCACGACTGTAGGGTCAAATGGTTAAGGTATTTAGGTAGTGACTATCACCATTTCATATCTTGTCGAGGCGCTCTACGGTTCGTTCGTTTCGGACTTGTCCGGTGTTCAAGGTTGCTTTGGGCTCGAACATCAGGATGTGGGTCTCCTCGCCGGCGACCGGCTTGTGTTCGACTCCGCGAGGAACGATGAATAACTCCCCTTCCTCCAAAACGACATCTTTTTCCTTCAGCTTTAGCGTAAGACAGCCTTTGATGACCAAGAAGAGCTCATCTTCGTTCTCGTGCCGGTGCCAGATGAACTCGCCTTTCACCTTAGCGAGCTTCACATACTGAGCGTTGAGCTCCCCGACGATCTTGGGGCTCCAGAGCTCGCTGATCTTCGAGAACTTCTCCGACAGGTTGGCTTTGTCCGTCAACAACTCACTCTTCCTCTCTTTTCTGTTCATTCCGTTCCTTGTTCAGGGTGAAGGAGGGACCCAGTGTTCCATGAATTTCTTCTGCTCTTCTTGGCTTGAAGGAACAGCCCCATCCGCGAGGGCTCGAAAGATAGCTCTCAAGTGGGAGTAAGGAAAGGTCCCGATGACCAATCGATTGTTGATAATCATCGTGGGGGTCGATCGAATGCCGTGCTCCCACCTATCCGAGTTCTTTTCGTACTCCGCACCCGTTTGGATGATCCGGTGAACAAGGTCTTTCGTTTCTTCGTCATTGACGGCATCTTCGACACCGTATCGCTTGGCGAATTCCTCTCGCCATTCCGGTTTCTTCGCCTCCAAAAAATTGCTGTAGATCTCGTCGTGCATCTCCACGAACCGACTCGGATCGTGAGCCGCCATATAGGAAAGCTCGCAAGCCCCCGGGTGTCGGTCCTTGTCCACTACAGCGTTACATTTTGCTTCGAGAGGAAAGAACTGGAACGCGATGTTGATCTGACCGGCAAATTCTTTCTTGAGACGTTCCATTTGGTTGAAAAGATACAGACAATCCGGACAAAGGAAATCGGCGTATTCGATGACCTGAATAGGTGCGTCCTCGAAATTCTCGGTGGATTTCACGGACCACATCGGTGAGACGATGCTCGGGCTTTCGACGATGGGTAAATTGAAATATTGTTCGACGACCCGCGCAGAAACCCCGCCATCTTGGGCTTCTTTCTTGGCATTGTGGTACAGAAAAAAGCCATAGGCGCCCACTAGGGCCATGACCCCGAACGTTGCCAAATACTTAATCGAAGGGTGAAACCATCGTGAAAGAAGGCTCGTTTCATTCTTGTCGATACCAAACTTCCAAAAAAGGACGAAACTCAACACGGAAAAGACGTAGTAGCCGGCGCAAAGGAGGCAAAGACTTCCGAGAATGAAAACGGAATACGCGAAAAGCACGACAACCCCAATGACGTTGAAAAGGTTCATCGTCTTGTTGGTTCGTTCGAACGTCACCGAGGGGAAAACCGCTCCCAGTGCCACGACGCAGCCCAAGAACAGACCGAAGTATCCAAGAGGTACTCCTCCAATCGCAGAAATCTCTGAATAGGCGGAGCTGTCGCAGTTGAAAAATGCGTTGATATCACAAAAAGAGCCGGCGTAGATGGAAGTCGGATAGTTGGTGTCGAAGAAGTGTTGGATGGTCATGACCGATGTAACAGCCATCCCTACACCCACGAGCAATATCGTGATCCGGCGCCACGAATTGCCACCCAATGTCAATGATTGCTTCATGTCGACTCCTCAAATCAATCTTTGTATGGCCGCCCGATGATAGCAACGGTGGGAACAAAATCCTACTTTAATAGTGGGGTTAGAGCAACGAAGACAACGACCTCCCTCACCCGCCGACGGCGAGTTGAGGGAGGTAGCAAACAACCGTTAACGAGCTCGATACTTCTCGTAGAGACGCTTGTGCTTGTTGTCTGTGCTGGTGAGCTGTCCGTTGATGAACAGGTATTTCACTTGGGTTGTGATTTCCAACGGATCGCCGCTGGTAACGATGAGGTTAGCCATTTTGCCTTCCTCAACCGTTCCCAATCGGTCGTCCACACCAAGGATCTGAGCGGGATAGAGCGTAATCGCCTTCAAGCCCTCCTCCCACGGAAGACCGAATCCCACGGCGTGACCGACTTCGTAGGGCAATGTTCGAACGTTGGCCGCACCGAATGTGGCAAACGCAACCTTGACTCCGGCTGCGTTGAGCTCGGCGGCATTCGTGAACGGTTTGTCGTAAGGCTCGTCTTCATGGCGAGGAAGCTCCTGGGACGGGCCCACGATCACCGGGATGTTCTTTTCCGCGAGCATTTCCTTGACTTTCCAGCCATCGGCACCCCCCGCCAGAATCATTTTGACTTTTTGCCTACCGGCAAACTCCACGGCATCTTTGATTTGTCGCTCGTCTTGAGCGTAGATGATGAGAGATTTATCCCCAGCGATGACCGGCACGAGAGCTTCGAGCTTCAGATCCCGTTCGAAATTCTCTCGGGCGCCTTTCTCCGCCGCCTGCTTGTAGTGTCGGGCGGCGTCGAACCATTCTTCGAGGTCCACGAGCTTGTCGTCGTATTCCTTTTTGACCTCCTTGAAAGGTTTTTCCTTCATGCTGAAGGTGGCGAAGTCGAATGACTGGGTACTTATGGTGGGCCAGCTCATGAAGAGGCCGACGGACTTCTCGATGGTCATTTCCTCGATCGTCCACCCGTCGAGATTCATCAATGTACCTTGTCCGGCAATGCCAAAAGCTCCGCCCCCTCCAAATCCACCACCACCCGATCCGGGCGCCGAAACGGCATGAGTGATGCCATTCGCCCGCGCCACAGGAATATGCTCGCTGGCGGGATAAACCGCATCTGCTGCAACGATCTGTGGATTGTATTCTCCGAGCTCGGTCGTGTCATTGGTAGCCGGCACGGAGCCGACCTCGGTGAGGCCCAACCGCGTTACCGCATCGAACAACCCTGCATGAACCTCGAGGCCGGAAGCGTCGATGACCTCAGCGTCGGAAGGTAGGTCGACATTCGTCCCCACGGCGGCAATCTTCCCGTCGCGAATGACAACGCTTCCGTCCTCGATGGGAGGCCCGGCCAAAGTGTAAATCTTCGCGCCTTGGATCACATAAGTCGAGCTCTCATCGGCGTTCGCCGGCACAAGCAGAAAGAAAACGAGTGATAGAACAAGTGCTCCAATCAGGCCGTTGGCTTTCATCGCCCCACCTCCTCGGTTCCTGGAGTCGGTTTCCCTTTGGGCTTCTTCTCGGCCTTTGCTTTTTCTTGTTCCTCTTTCATCTTTTCCAACAAAGTCTTCTTCTCCGCTGCAAGCTCCTTTCGCATCTCGAGATCCTTTTCCCTGTCGAAATAGACTACGCCGTCGACAATGGTCTTCTGCGGGACCGCATAAACGCTGAGGGGATGCTTGTTGTAAATGACCAGGTCGGCATCTTTTCCAACTTCAATCGAGCCAATTCGACTCTCGAGGCCGAGAGACTTGGCCGCATTGATGGTGATCATGGCCAGGGCTTGCTCCTCCGTCATTCCACCCCACTTCATGCACTTGGCGGCTTCCTGGTTCAGATGCCGAGCTTCCTCCACGCTATCGGACTTGATACCGACCGTCACGCCTCTTTCAGCCATGAGCGCTGCGTTATAGGGGATCGCCTCGTAAGCCTCCATTTTGTAAGCCCACCAGTCGGAGAACGTCAGCGGAATCGTTCCGTGCTCTGCGAGCTCATCGGCGACCATGTACCCCTCGAGCACGTGCTCCATCGTCTGCACCTTGAAGTCGAACTCTTCTGCAAGGCGGAGCATCATTAGAATTTCATCAGCCCGGTAGGCGTGGCAATGCACCATCCTCGTTCCGTCGAGGACCTGTGCGAGATGCTCGGAAACCAGATCGCGTCGCGGTGGGATGAGATTTTGTTCTCCGGCTTGCTTCCGAGCCTCGTATTCCTTCCAATTCTTCTGGTATTCCAGAGCTTCCTTGAAGGCCTCGCGCATCACATCCAGTGTCCCCATCCGTGTCGCGGGGTACCGCCGCTCGGTGCCGGGCATGGAGGGCATACCGGATCGCTTGACGTTTTCACCCATGGCGAACTTGATGCCGGGAGGCGCGCCCTTCATGAGGAGACCTTCTGCATCCTTACCCCATCGTAGTTTGATGACGGCCTTGGTGCCTCCGATGGGATTGGCGCTTCCATGGAGGACATTTGTCGTGGTCACACCACCGGCAAGCCCTCGGTAGATGTTGATGTCATCAGGGTTGATGATGTCCTCGACCTCCGTCATGGCGGAGACGGCGATGCTGCCTTCATTTCCTCCCCCGTCCATGGCGAGATGAGAATGGGCGTCGATGATGCCGGGCATGACGAACTGCCCTGAGGCCTCAATGAGCTTGGCACCTGAGGGAACTTCCAGGCTTGGGCCCACGGCTTCTATCTTCCCATCCCGGATCAGAATCGAACCGTTCTCAATCTTGCCTTGGGTCACCGTGAGGATCGTCGCATTCTGGATGACCGTGACTTCGTCGGACTGGGCCCTCGAAGCCGACGGTACGAGCAGCAGCAGGGCCAATAGCCCAAAGCCGATAATTCGTATGTGTTTCATGGTCGGCCTCCTAATTCGATCCGCTGCCGGGCATCGGGCGTTCCGGCATTTCCGATTCACGGACGGTGTATTTGCGCCCGTCGACAAAAACCATCTTGACTTTGGTATCTTCGCCGAAAAGATCGCCGTCGGTGACGATCAAGTTAGCGATCTTTCCTTTCGACAGACTTCCGAGCCTCTCACCCACACCAAAGATGTCGGCGGCGTTTTGCGTCAGAGCTTGAAGAGCGGCGTCTTTCGACAATCCCGCCTCCACGGCCTTCCCGGCTTTCTTGATGATGTCCTTGGGGTCCTTCAACCCATCCGAGTAAAAGGCGAACTTGATCCCGGCTTTTTCAAACGCCGCAGGAGTCGATGGCGCCTTGTCTCTCAGACGCAGCACCCGGAGAGATTCCTCGGCTTCCGGGTCGGCGTCCTTGGACGGCTCAGGCCATTCGAGGCTCACGAGTACCGGTACATTGTTCTCCTTGAGGACATCCAAGGCGGCGTAACCCTGATGTCCACCATAAATAACGGTTTGGACGCCCAGCTCGTCACCCAACTTGAGGGCTCGTTTGATCTCCTTGCTCCATTGTGCGGGAATGAGCACCGGCCAACTGTCGGTCTTGGCCTGAATCAGGGGCTCGAGAGAACGGTCGTAAGCAGGCCTCTCGACACCATTTGGGTTGGCTTCATAGATGGACCAAGCTGTTTTGTAGTGATCCGCATCGGAAAACACCTGCTTCAAGTAGGCCATGACACCAAATAGGGAGCCAGGAAAGCTCCTGAATCCACCCGGGGGATCGAGACTCGTCTTGAGGGCGACGGGTGTCTTAACGACCATCTCGCGCGGTCTTTCCCCCGCGAGGTTGATGAAGGCCGCTTGCCCGGGCAATATGCCCTCTTTCGGTACGGTTACGGCTGATGTGAATCCGGCATTCCTCCAGCTCTCGAGACGCTTATCGTCCGTTTTGATTTCATCGGCAGCACACTTCCACGAAGTCGTGCTGGGTCGATCCTCAGGTCCTTTGGCGGCCGGTTCGCGCTGCCTCGTGCCTCCTGATGGGGGGCCACCGGCTCGACCGGCGTTCGGCGCGGGCGGACCTCCGCCTTCGAGGCCCAAGTCTCCTAGTGCGTCGATCAACCCAGGGTAGATGGTCAACCCCGTTCCGTCGATAACCCAGGCTTCCGGCGGAATCGTCACTTGGGCTCCCACGCCGGAAATCAGTCCATTGGCCACAACAATCGTCCCTCCTTCGATGGCTTGGCCGGTTCCTGTGACGATGCGCGCGTTTTGAATCGCAAAGAAGGGCGGTTCGTTGGGTCTTTCGGCTGATCCCAGGTATGGTGCTCCGAGAAGCGGCAGAACAAATCCCATAAATGCCGCAAGGACCCAACACCGCCGTCGCCTCAACAGTCGCTCTGCTGCCATAAATCGCTCCTTTCCGGGACACCTTTTGGCTTGGGTGCGGTAGAGGTACGGGTACGACAATTGATATGTCGATTGCGAAAAGCTCGGTTCTTTCCGAGGATGAACATCCGGCGGCGATGCTATCGGCGACAGACCCACCTGTCAAGTTTCAAGGCCGTAAATGTCTTCCAGAGAACACCCTAGCCGCGATAGAATGACTGCGCTCGAGATAAGCTCTATTGCACTCAGGACGGGCTCGGGAAAATAGCCTAGGGACAAAACATGGCCAAGTTCTACCTCACGACCGCAATCGACTACGTGAACAGCCGTCCTCATTTGGGAACGGCCTACGAGAAGGTGAGCGCCGATATCATTGCTCGCTACAAGCGCCTGGCGGGCTTCGACACCTATTTCCTCATGGGTAACGACGAGCACTCCCTAAACGTCTTGAAGCGGGCGAAGGAGCTCGGCCTCGGACCCATTGAGTATTGCGACCGAATGGAGGCGGAGTTTCGCGAGGTTTGGAAGCGGCTCGATATCACCTTCGACGACTTCATCCGGACCACCCAGCCCCGCCACAAAACATCGGTGACCACCTTATTCGAGAAAATCTGGGACGCAGGAGACATTTACGAAGGCGAGTACGAAGGTTGGTATTGCGTCTCTTGCGAGGCTTTCAAACAGGAGAAGGACCTCGAAGAGGGAAACTGTCCTCTCCATCGCGTTCGTCCCGATTGGATACGAGAAAAGAACTACTTTTTCAAACTTTCAAAATACCAGAAGCCTCTTCTCGACCACTACAATGCCCATCCCGGGTTTTTGGAGCCCGCTATCCGGCGAAACGAGATTCTGAACGTGATTGATAGCGGCTTGGACGATATCTCTATCAGCCGGGCCAACCAGAAGTGGGGGGTCCCCTTTCCCTTCGATTCCGAGATCGTCGTCTACGTCTGGTTCGATGCACTCATCAACTACATCTCGGCTGTGGGATTCGGCCAGAACGACGAGCTCTTCAACCGTTGGTGGCCCGCCGACCTTCACATCATCGGCAAGGACATCACGCGTTTTCATTGCATCATTTGGCCCTCCATGTTGATGAGTGCCGGAGTAGCGTTAGCCAAGAAGGTGTTCGGCCATGGCTTCGTGTACCACAAGGGCGAGCGGATGAGTAAGACTTTGGGAACGGTGGTCGATCCGCTCGACGCCGCAGACCGATTTGGACCGGACCCACTGCGGTTGTACTTGGTGCGGGAGATTACGTACGGTCAGGATGGTGATTTTTCGTGGGAGCGATTCGAAGGTCGCTACAACGCCGATCTCGCTAACAATCTGGGAAACCTCGTCAATCGAACGACATCAATGGTGAAAAGGTACCGACAAGGCACCATTGCCCCTTCGGGAGCAGCCTCCAGCCGGCTTCCCGCCCTGGCAGAGGAAGCCGTGGCGCTCTATCGGCAATCCATGGAGCAGCTTGCGCTCCAGGACGCCGCAGCAGCCGCATACCGCCTCATCGATGCCACGAATGAGTTCATCAACGAGAACGCCCCATGGGCTCTGGCAAAGGACCCGGCCCAGTCGGATCGGCTGAGTACAATCCTCTTCGATATGACGGAGGCGGTCCGGATTGCCGCCATCCTGCTACTCCCGGTGATGCCTAGTTCCTGTGAGGAGATTCTGACCCGGGTGGGAATGTCTACAAGGGGAGATGACATTCGATTGGACACCGATGCCACCTGGGGCGACGCCGGAGAGCTCACGGTCCAGTTGGGTCCCGCCATCTGGCCCCGCATTGAAACAGACAAGTCCGCTCGCTGAGTCGGCTGCCTCCAAGCTCGCGCTATACTAAATCCGCACGTTTTTCGGAAGGTAGATTGAGGGAGACTCGAGTTTCCTATTCGTTTTTGAGGTAAATCCATGGCACTACGAAGACTCGCCGTCGCGCTCTTTGTCCTTCTCCTGAGCACAACCCTCCAGGCGCAGGACATGACCGCTTTCGAAGAATCCGTTACCGAACATCAGCTCACGAATGGTATGAAGTTCATTATCGTGGAACGTCATGAAGTTCCGGTGGTCTCTTTTCATACCTACGCTGACGTGGGCTCCGTCGACGAAGAGGCCGGTGTGAGCGGCATGGCCCACATGTTCGAGCACATGGCTTTCAAAGGTACTTCAGATATCGGTACCAAAGACATTGAGGCCGAGAGGAAAGCACTTGCGAAGGTTGACGAAGCCTACGCCGCCCTTCAGCAGGAGAAACGAAGAAGGTCCGGTGGTGATGCAACTCGCCTCGAAGAGCTTCAACAAGCCTTCGACAAGGCCAAAGAAGACGCGGCAAGTTACGCTGAAAGCGATGAGTACAGCCGAATCATCGAGGAGAACGGCGGAGTCGGATTGAATGCCGGTACAGGATTCGATTCGACCACCTACTACATCAACTTCACCTCGAACAAACTGGAGCTTTGGTTTTCCCTCGAGTCTGCGCGGTTTCTCGACCCCGTATTCCGCGAGTTTTACAAGGAACGTGACGTCGTGATCGAGGAGCGTCGACTCCGTGTGGAGAGCCAGCCGGTAGGCAAGCTCATCGAGGAGTATCTGTCCGTCGCTTATAAAGCGCACCCCTATGGCCGCAATGCTATCGGTTGGAAGTCCGACCTCGAGAATATGACGCGCGACCAAGCGAGACGTTTCTTTGCGAAGCACTACACGCCACCCAACCTCACCGCAGTCATCGTGGGAGACGTGGACCCGAAGGAAGCCGTCCGGTTGGCCGAGCTCTATTTTGGTCGGATCCCCAAGGGGCCCCGACCTGAAACGCTATGGACCGTGGAACCTCCACAGGAAGGAGAACGGCGTCTCGAGGTCTATGCGCAGTCCCAACCCGTCCTTCTTTTGGGTTTCCACAAACCGAGCATCAATCATCCCGACGACGCTGCCTTCGATGCCGTCCAAGATATCCTCTCCGGTGGCCGCACATCACGCATCTATCGAAGTCTCGTCCAAGATAAGAAGATCGCCATGGCCGCTGGTGGATTTCCGGGATTCCCGGGTAACAAATACCCGAACCAGTTTCTCTTCTATTCATTTCCCACGGCAGGACATACCAACGAAGAGAACGAAGAAGCCATGCTCGTGGAGATCAACCGTCTCAAAGCCGAGCTCGTTTCCGAAGAAGAGCTCTCGCGCGTCAAACGCCGGGCGCGAGCCGATCTCATCGGCGCTCTAGACTCGAATGCCGGATTGGCATCCCAACTAGCCTACTACGATGTCCTGACCGGAGATTGGCGGAACCTCTTTGGAGCCATTGAATCCATTGACCAGGTGAGTCGGGAAGATATCCAAAGAGTAGCTAACGAGTATTTCACCGAGCGGAATAGGACGGTGGCCTACTTGATATCCGATGTTCCCGCCCAACCGAGTGGCAATCAGGAGGCAAACTAATGAGGATTCACAAAGACTCACGGTTCAACCTGCTGCCCGGCTTCCTCCTTCTCGCCCTTTTGCTGACGGCTTCCCCACCGCTTGTCAGTGCCCAGAAGCACTGGAGTGAGATCATCTACCCACCGTTGAGAGACATCCGTGTCCCGGAAGTCGAACAGATCGAGCTACCCAACGGACTGAAGCTTTATCTACTCGAGGATCACTCCCTCCCTAAAGTGGAAGGGGTCGTATTGATCCGAACAGGGGACCGCTACGAGCCCACAGACAAAGTGGGTCTCGCGAGCATCGTCGGTCAAGTGATGCGGACCGGCGGCACAGCCAATTTCCCGGGTGAAGAAATCGACCGCAGGCTCGAAAACGCCGGTGCCGTTGTTGAAACCGGTATCGGTACGAGCTCCGCCTCGGCTTCGATTTTTGCTCTAAGAGAAGACCTACCTATGACCCTCGAAATCTTGGCCGACCTACTACGGAATCCCGCCTTTCCGGAAGACAAAATCGAGCTCTCCAAGGTTCAGGAACGGACAGCCATTTCCCGGCGAAATGACAACGTCATGGGTATCGCGAGTCGAGAATTCCTCCAGATACTCTACGGGCCTGAAAGTCCCTACGGCAGGACCGCTGAGTACGCCACGATCGACGCCATTACACGCGAAGACCTCATAGCATTTCATGCCAAGTACTTCCACCCCAACGAGACCGCTCTGGGCCTCTGGGGTGATTTCGATACGGCCCAAGTCAAATCGCTCGTCGAAGAGTTTTTCGGTCCTTGGGAAAGGACCACAGTGGATTTTCCAGGAATACCCGAGGTCCCGACGGATTGGAAAGGCTCGGTCAACTTCATCGCGAAGGACGATGTCAACCAAACGAATCTTCGCATAGGACATTTGGGTGGACGTCGAGATGACCCGGATTATTTCGCCTTACAATTGATGTCTGAAATCTTGGGAGGAGGTTTTAGCTCGAGACTCGTCAAGCGGATTCGAACCGAGCTTGGACTCGCTTACGCCGCTTCGGCTTCATGGGGAGCCGGATGGGACCGACCGGGTTCTTTCTTCATATTCTGCAACACAAAGTCAGAAAGTACCGTACAGGCGGCGGAAGAGATTCTCAAACAAGTCCGCCGCATTACGGAGGAACCGGTCAGTGAAGAAGAGCTCCGTCTCGCCAAGGACGGCAGATTGAACTCTTTCGCTTTCAACTTCGATTCGACGGCGAAAATCGTGGAGCGGTTGATGACCTACGACTACTATGGGTATCCGAGAGACTTTCTCGAGACCTACAAAGCGAATATCGAGAAAGTCACAACGGACGACATCCTGAAAGCGGCAAAGGATCACATCAACCCTGACAAGCTCATCATTCTAGCGGTGGGACGAGCGGAAGATTTTGACAAACCCTTGAGCAGTCTCGGCGAAGTGAACACCATCGACATCGCGATTCCCGAGCCGAAAGCTCGGTGACTCGAGCGTCAACCGTGTCGTGCGTCGCTCGGTGAGCTCGGAGAATTATTCGCCCGCGTTCCTTCGTTCATCGAGGTGCCGCTGGAGTTTCCCCTTGGGAATCCGCTGGATATTTTGGTACCGGTTCAGGCTGACACGCGCGACACCACGTTTAGCACAGCCCTCGTCATCAACTTCTAGGTTTCCGGGCGTTCCAGCACCCGAATCGAAAGGAGCTCGAACGCCTGCGTCATATCCGTGGCGCCTCACGGTCCCGCTGGCGCGAGTTCACCCGGGTTGAACGCCTTCAGCTAAAACATGGACGAACCACCCGTCATCGCGGCGCCGGCGCCAAACATGACCATGATGATCGAGAGAACGATCCACTGGATGACGAAGCCAATGATGCAGACGCCAACCGCTCGTCCGGTACTCTTGTAGTCCAGAGCTTGTCGGACGGCAATGACCATCGCCACCAGCATCCAGATGCTCGCGGCAAAAGAAACCAACATTCCAATAACAGGAATGATTCCGAAGATCCGGAGCACTCCGGGCGATGCCGAAAACCCGATCGTCCTCAACAACTCACCCATATCTGCCTTCGTCTGAGGCTCGGGCAGGAGTTTGGTTCCGATCAAGTACGTCACTCCAGCCCAGACGAACCAACCGATGAGCGCGGCGATTGTGATTGAAACGATGCCGAACAGACCGAGCACCCCAATTGAACCGATTCCAGCGGCAATGCTCGAAATCACCACGACCGTCATGGCCTGACCGGTTGCAGTCTGGTCCGCTTCAACTTCTTCATAAGTCCGGACGTCGAGTTTCGCTGCCTTGATCATCCTATCCGCTAAACTGGCCATTAGGCACCTCCTGTGCTTATTGTCAAAAGACTGTAGACAAGGTCAGAGACGAGAGTCTGCGAAGATTAGTTCGTTAGAAAAACCGATGCCAATCCGTTTGTGGTTGGTGTGGCGGGGCGAAGGGGGGGAATGCGGGGCCCCGTACGCCCCCGGTTGGGGTTAGGGGTACGTAGGTTCCCACACACCTTTTAGGGTTGGGGTCTCCACCCCACCACATCAACATCAAATACTCCTATTCACCGCCCCCTGCGGTGATCTAGCGCACATCCGACGAATATCGTTCGTTTCTCGACATCCGTCGACCCATGGGCGAACAAACGATCAGCAAAGAAAAGATCAAGCTCCGATAGCCGGGAAATGATTGACCGACACTTCATCATTCGCAACAGCATAGAAGTATCGAGCGTCAAGAGTCAAACGGTTAGCCTCCCAAACAAGATATTGAAGCGGGGCCTCTCGCTTGTCATCGTTTGTCCACTTCAAAAAGCTTGAGAAAATCCTCCATGGGTGTGGGCGGGATCTTGGCTACAGCCAAGTTCTCTTCGATATGTTTCGTCTGTTTCATCCCCACCAGCGTCGTCGTCAATCCGGGTGTAGAACGCGCGAACTGAATGGCGCGTTGAACATCAGTCTCGCAACCCCTCAGCAACTTCCCCAACCAATCCGGGAGTCCTTGAGTCAGCCTTCCTTGAGCAATGCTGGCGCTCCCCAAAACGTGCATTCCCAGTTCGTCGGCCGCAACAATGGCGGAAAGCGAATTGCCTTGAACGACTTGATTATGGGTTGTCAGCGCTTCCGTTGACGCCAGATTGTAGGGAAGTTGTACAAAACGGAATCGATGTTTGTCCCCCCCAACATCACGGGCCAAGGACACGATCTCCGCCAAAGACAAATAATCATTCGCTCGAGCGGCTTGCCTGAACGCATTCCAGGTTGCTGCGCCGTAGTACTGGATCTTTCCGGCCTCTGCTGCTGATTCCAGGAACTCGAACGCTCCACGGAGTCTTCTCATGAACTCAACGCGGTCGACTTCCGAAAGCTGTGTTTCAGGATTGTGAATGTAGTAAATATCGATCGTATCGACACCCAAGTTGGCGAGGCTCTTTTCGAGCTGATTCTCGAGAAACCGAGGCGTCATCGCATGGCAATCCCCCGCAACATCGGCCGGGTCCAAGATCTCTGTCTCGAAATAGTCTTTCTCGAGAATGCTTCGAGGATCGGAATCCGGAGCCCCATCGAAGGGCACGAATCCGCCTTTGGTCGCTATGATGATTTGCTCTCGGTCAAATCCCTTTGTAGCGAGGACCTTCAACGCTTCCCCAATGTTGCGCTCACTCCTCTGATGTCGATAGTTGATCGCCGTATCGATCACATTGCAGCCCGATTCAAGGACCCGTTCGACGGCCTGCCGGTAGAGCTCGTCGGTCTCTTGACTCAGATCTCCGAGGTAGGTTCCGAGTCCGATTGAAGACAGCCACAATCCATCAACCTCTCGGAAATGTTCCTCGGGCACGCCCCTATGCCCCATAGCAACGAGGTATTGACGAGTTGCCTTCCGATGTCGCTGATTTCATGCATTTTCCTCGAATTTCGCCTCGCCAGTGGCGATCCCAATATCGTCAACGCTGGTCAGAGATTACCACAGCTCCGGCCTTCCAGTGACCGGCCTCGCGAGCTCACGTTCACTTTCTTGCCTTGCCCCTGCGCATTCCGCGGGGACGAACGTTCTTTCTTTGGCATAGCGCGTATACCCGGCACTCCGAACAGCAAGGACCAATCGGCTTGCAGACGAGTTGTCCGTGAGCCACGAGCAAAACGTTGACACGACGTCGCCACCGTAGGGGCACCTTGGGCGTGAGTGCCGCCTCTGTCTCCTCCGGTTGGGAAGTTTCGACCCATCCCATTCGATTCGATATACGGTGGACGTGTGTGTCGACCGCAATAGCAGGTTTACCGAAGCAACTGGCGAGCACGATGTTCGCGCATTTGGGACCGATGCCTGGAAGTTGTACCAATGCCCCTCTAGACTGTGGCACCTCGCCCATTTCGGAGATCAAACGGGAGAGCACCTTCAATTGTTTGGCTTTCTGCCGGTAAAATCCTGCGCCATATAGCAGGCCTTCTAGACGCTCAACCGACAATCGCGCTAATTCCTCGGGTGAACCAGCAACGCTAAAAAGACGATGGCATATTTTCGTCGTTTGCTCATCTCGGGTTCTGGTACTGATGAGGCAACCTACTAGGGTCCTAAACGGCGTACGTTGCCCCTCGATGGGACCGCGATAGACCGGAGCCTCACGATATAGACCGCCTCGAGTGTCTCTTGCGAGTTTCTTCAACACTTCGATGATGTTTTCTTCTCGCTCCTTCACGATGGATCCTCAGCCGTCTCGCTGTTTGTGCTTTCGCTTTGCCCTTGTGCTAAGGCGCTTTTCTTCCGAAAGTCTCTTTTCGAGCTCTACGACCGTTCCTCCGTCATTAGGGAATTTGAAGCCAACCCGGTCGGTGAACTTCTTCATGTAGAAAACTCCGCGGCCGCTTCCCTTGCGAATGTTCTCCGGATCGAGGGGGTCAGGTAACTCCTTCGGGTCGAATCCTTCTCCGAAATCCCTGACTTCGTAGAGGAGACTCCCTCGGCTATCGTTTCTGAATGTGAGGATGACTCTCTTTTGATGGTCACCCTTATTACCATGCGTTATCGCGTTGACGGCCGCTTCCCTAAGGGCAATGGCCAGAAAATGGGATCTGTCCTCGTCCAATCCTTCCGCAATCGCAAACGCCTCCGCCGCCATCTGAATGGCATCGACAACGTTCATACTACTGGCAGAGCTCAGTTCCACATGCCGACGCTTCACATCCATGCCATCCTGTTCATCGTCACGGCTCTCTCCAACGCTCGGAGCGTTCGTTCGTCTTGCGCCTCGAGCCATGTCGCCCATTGGTCTCATAATCTCGTGGTGTCGGTCAAGCTCCTTAGTACCCCGATTCATAACTACGGTCACGAACCGAACCGAGAACGCCGATGCATCCAGACTGGATCCCAGGTGCCACCCGGCGCTAAACTCCCCTGCGTAGGAGGCTCAATTGCGTATCGGAATGGCTCAAATCAACCCAACGGTTGGAGATTTGGAGGGGAATCTACGGATCATCCGAGAAGCCCTCCACAAAGGAGAGGAAGCGGGACTCGACATCGTTGTCGGATCCGAGCTCTGTGTCTCAGGATACCCACCGAAGGACCTCCTCGAACGGCCCCATTTCGTCAAACAGTGCCGGGAAGCACTGGAAGACCTCGCCGGCGATGTCGGAGAAACCGCTGCCCTAGTGGGATTTCCAGAGCGGAACGAGAGCAAGACCGGTAAATCGGTGTTCAACTCCTGTGCTCTTCTTCGTCAATCGCGCATCGTCTCCGTCACGCGAAAGACACTCCTCCCGACCTACGACATCTTCGACGAAAACCGCTATTTCGAGCCATCCGCAAACAACGCGCCTGTAAGTCATGGCAGTCGGCGGCTCGGAGTGACGATCTGCGAAGATCTTTGGAATGATCCCGACTTTTGGCCGAAGAGGCTCTACCGAGTCGATCCCGTCGCAAGGCTCGTGACCGAAGGCGCGGACATCATCATTAACTGTTCGTCATCTCCCTACGACACAGGCAAAGAAAGCGTCCGTTTTCGAATGCTGCAGAATCGAGTCAATAAGGTCGGGAAACCCGTAATCTATGTCAACCAGGTTGGTGGGAATGATGAGTTAATCTTCGATGGAAACAGCTTGGCATTTGGAGCGGACGGTGCACTACTCGCCCGTGGAAAGGCCTTCGAGGAGGATTTCCTGATGGTCGACACCGATGCGGATAAAAGTTGTGAATGGGAGACCCCTTGTCTCGATGAGAATCTCTACAAAGCGCTCGTACTCGGGACTCGAGACTACGTTGTCAAGTGTGGGTTCCAACGGGCCGTCGTTGGTCTTTCGGGGGGGATTGACTCCGCGGTGACGGTCGCTCTCGCTGTCGCGGCGCTGGGCAAGGACAACGTACTCGGTGTCAGCATGCCTTCACGCTATTCCTCGGAAGGAAGCAAGACCGACGCCCGAGCTCTCGCGACGAATTTGGGTATCTGCTTGGAAGTGGTGCCGATCGATACGACCTTCAACGCCTATCTGGAGATGATGGAACCCGTCTTTCGAGGACAAGAGTCGGATGTAACGGAAGAAAACGTCCAGGCTCGCATTCGAGGCAACATCCTTATGGCCATATCCAACAAATTCGGCCATTTGGTCCTCTCCACCGGCAACAAATCGGAGTTGGCGGTAGGTTACTGCACGCTCTACGGTGACATGGCGGGTGGATTGGCGGTTATCGCGGATGTTCCCAAAACACGTGTCTATGAGCTCGCCAAGTACATCAACCGAGACAAAACGATCATTCCTGAAACTATCCTTCGAAAGGCGCCTTCCGCAGAATTGCGTCCGAACCAAACGGACCAAGACACGCTTCCTCCCTACGAAGTACTCGACCCCATTCTAGAAGCCTACGTAGAAGACGCGAAGGAGATTGATGAGATCGTCGCTCTCGGCTTCGATAGTCGAACGGTAGAGGAAGTCATACGAAGAGTTGATGCCAATGAATACAAACGCTACCAAGCAGCGCCGGCTCTCAAGGTCACGCCACGTGCCTTCGGCACTGGCTGGAGGATGCCCATCGCTCAAGGATACCGACGGTAGCCCTTTGCCGAAAAGGACATTTTGACTTGCCTCGGACGGACCCATAAGATCCGCCTCTCAATAGGCATTGTTTGGGTTGTCGGCTATGGTGTTCGTTCCGGCATCGACATGCGCGCCCGATCGGTGAGGTGCCCTAGTAAGACCGATTCACAGGAGGCTGTTAACAATGAAACGTAACCATCTTTATTTCCTTCTCGTCCTGCTACTCATGACAGGGCCTGTAGCTTTTGCCGGCAACGAAGCAGTCGATGAGATCACTCCTCCACCCGCAAAGTGGACGGATGCCAAGACAGCAGCCGTCCAGTGGGTCGAAGCCCACCATGATTTGATCAACGGCCTCTCGATGGACCTATGGAAATTCGCAGAGCCGGGTATGCTCGAGTACAAGTCGGCGAAGCTTCTTACCGATGCTCTCGAAGAGCAGGGATTCACTGTTGAGCGTGGTGTGGCCGGTATGCCGACAGCATTTACCGCTCGTTTCGGCACGGAGAAACCGGTCATCGGCATCTTGGCTGAATACGACGCCTTGGGTGGCTTATCCCAAAAACCGGTCCCGAACGTCGATCCTGTCGTAAAAGGAGCCGCGGGGCACGGCTGCGGACACAGTCTGTTTGGTGCTGGAAGCGTCGGCGCTGCAATGGCAGTCGCACAGTCGATTAAGGACGGAAAAACAAAGGGCAGCGTCATTCTCTTTGGGACACCGAATGAAGAAGGTGTCATCGGCAAAGCTTTCATGGCTCGTGACGGTGTCTTTGATGGGATCGATGCCTGTTTGCACTGGCATCCGGCTGACAAGAACCGTGTATCGACGGGCGAAAGCGCCAATGACTTGACTTCTTTCGCCGTAGCTTTTCATGGAAGGACGGCTCACTCCGCCGGAGCCCCCTGGAAGGGTCGGTCCGCATTGGACGCCATCGAGCTCATGGGAATCATGGCGAACTACTATAGGGAGCACCTCCATCCCTCGTACCGATTACACTACGTCATCATGGAAGGCGGCAAGGCGCCCAACATCGTGCCGGGTTACGCCAAAGCCTGGTTCTATCTTCGAGGCGGCACGCGTGAAATGGTGGACGAGATGTACGAGCGGATGCAGAAAATAGCAGAAGCTGCCTCCATGGCGACCAACACCGAGTACAATTTGAGGCTTTACACCTCAATCAACCACGTGCGCGACAACACCGAAGGGGCTAAGATCATGCATAGCAATCTTCAGCTCATCGGCCCTCCGCAGTTCACCGAACAAGAACAAGCCTTCGCCAAAGAAATCCAGAAAGCGATGGATTGGGAAGAGAAAGGTCTCGCGACCGAGGTCGACCCCCTAAAGGCTCCAAATAAGCGTGATCTAGACTATTACATCGGCTCCGGCTCCACGGATGTCGCCGAAGTTTCCCTCATTGCACCTACCGTTGGATTGGGGACGGCGACCTTCGTCCTGGGAACACCCGGTCATCACTGGGCCAATGTCGCCTGCTCCGGCGGCTCCATTGGGGAAAAAGGTCTCATGGTTGCAACGAAGGTCCTCGCCGCGACAGCTGTCGAAATCCTCGAACAACCCGACAAACTCGCGGCGATGAAGAATGAGTTCGACGAGATGATGGGCGGCAAGAAATATGTCTCGTCTATCCCGACCGATGTCGAGCCACCGGTCCTTCCGGACCCTTATGAGAATCCGGATTGGGAACCGGGCGAACTAGATTACCCGACCTGGTCCTCCTTTGTTCGCACCGACGAGAAGAAGAAGTAGGAACCTCCGGACTCGAATCTGCGTATAGAGAATCAAGCGTCGACTATTGGGACCCGTGTGTCCCTGTGGGTCACCAACAGGAGACAGCGCTGAGACGGGGCGAGCCCCTTTGGAGTACGCCATGGACTCTTTGTGGAACGACTTGCGCTTTGGTCTCCGCATGCTCATTAAGCACAAGGGAGTGACCACCACCGCAGTGCTCGCCCTCGGACTCGGCGTGGGTCTAACGACGACGATGTTCTGTATCGTTTACGGGACGTTCTTACGGGGTTTGCCATTCCCGGAACCAGAAGAACTGATGCATATAGGATGCGTCAGGATTTCGGAGACTGTCGAAGCCGCGGGTGTCTCGATCCATGACTTCGAGGATTGGCGTCAGCGACAAAACTCCTTCGACGGCCTAGCCGCTTTTTATACAGGCACTATCAATGTAAGCGGATCCGAGGGACTTCCGGAGCGGTATGACGGCGCCTTTCTCACCGACAATGTTCTTGATGTCCTTCGGGTGCAGCCCATTCGAGGCCGAAGCTTCCGCCACGGGGAGGACCGTCCGGAGGCAGAACCAGTGGCTATCATCAGCCATAGGATGTGGATGAACCGGTTTCAAGGTTCTCCCAGCGTCGTAGGGACTCCACTGCGAGCTAACGGCCAAGTCATGACGATCATCGGCGTCATGCCCGAGAAATTCAGATTCCCCCAATCGCACGACATCTGGATACCACTCGGTATCGATGCTCTGGCTTTGGAGCGCAGCCAAGGTCCATCTTTACACGTGGTGGGTCGCCTAGCTGACGGAGTGAGCCAAGAGCAGGCATCAACGGAGCTTGCGAATATCGGAGAGCAGTTGGAGATCGACTACCCGGAAACCAATGAAGGCCGTCGCACGGTTGTTCAGCCCTATATTCATCGATTCTTCCCCTACGAACAGAGAGCGGGACTCTTCACCATGTTGGCTGCGGTCTTTGGTGTTCTACTCGTCGCCTGCGCCAACGTGGCCAATCTTCTCCTCGCGCGAACCCTCGCTCGGCACAAGGAAATCGCTGTACGCTCGGCTCTCGGTGCCGGTCGTTTTCGGCTCTGGGTCCAGATGTTCACGGAGACCTTGGTCCTGACTTCCATTGGCTCGACTCTTGGGCTCGGGGTCGCTTACTTGGGGATCGGTCTGTTCAACCAGGCCATCGTAGACAATCCGCCACCTTTCTGGATGGATTTCCGTATCGACGCCACTGTCGTCGGATTTGTTCTGTTTCTCACGTTTATTGCCGCCGTTCTTTCCGGGACGCTTCCCTCTCTGCGCGCGTCGGGGACCGATGTGACCCAAACGTTGAAGGACGAGTCCCGTGGAACTTCGAGCTTGAAACTGGGCAGATGGAGCCGAGCGATTGTCATGATGGAGATTGCCTTATCCTGTGCCCTGCTATTGGCGTCGAGCGTCATGGCGATGAGTATCGTGGCCCTCAAGAACCGAGAATACCCTTTTGAGACGAAGAACATACTCACGGCTCGGATCGCACTTTTCGATACGGACTATCCCGATGACGAGAGTCGCAGACGTTTCTTCGACCGTCTGGAATCTCGGCTCGAGACTCTGCCCGGCTTGAGAAGCACGGCTTTTGTCTCGTCGTTTCCGGCCTTGGGAGCAGCTCAAGTTCCATTTGAGATCGAGACGACGATTTACCCAAAGGATCAGGACCGCCCGGGAGCCCGGCGTGTTACGGTCTCTCCTGGTAGCTTCGAGGTGTTCGATATCACCCTTCTCGAAGGTCGAGATTTCCGACCGAGCGACGATCACAACTCGCCGAGCGTCGCCATCATCAACCAGGGTTTCTACGAGAAATACTTCACGGGCGAATCCCCCCTCGGGAAACGATTACGTTGGGCGGGTAAAGACACCGGCCCCTGGATGACCATCGTAGGCGTGGTTCCCGATGTGATGACCACGGGCTCCTTGTTCGATGAGCCACCGGAAGGAATCTACGTTCCATTGAAACAGAATCCAAGCCGATACGCCGGTATCGCCATACGAGCCCAAGGGGATTCCCTGGCGCTTAGTTCGATGGTTCGCGAGCAGGTGATGGAGCTGGACCCCAACCTGCCTCTTTACGGCGTGGGACGATTATCCAGCATCATTAGCAATCGAACCTGGTTCGTCGATGTTTTCGGATCGCTTTTCGTCATTTTCGGGGTTGCGGCGCTCCTCCTGGCAGGAATCGGACTGTACGGTGTCATGTCGTTTTCCGTGCGTCGACGCACTGCCGAGCTCGGACTGCGGCGAACATTTGGAGCTCAAACCCTTGATTTACTGAGCCTTATTTGCATGCAAGGTCTCTACCAATTGTCCGTGGGCATGTTCATCGGCATAGGACTGGGCTTGGGAATCTCGAAACTCGTCGAGGGTCTTCTCTACGGCGTCGGTCCCTGGAGTCCGCTGGCCATTGCGGTCGTCATGGCAACCATGCTCGCAACGGGAGTGGTCGCCTGTCTCGTACCGGCCTTTCGGGCGGTCCGAGTGGCCCCCGCCGAGGCACTCCGACACGAGTGACCTCGAGCCCGAAATAGCTGGACCCGTTGCCCCCGGACTTACGGACCTTGTCCCCGACCATACTGACTTTACATCTTTAACAGGGCAAAATAGACTAGCTCAGGCTAATATAGGGCTTCATGGTTGACCGGTCGACCGGGGAGGTATCGTGTTCATCAAATCGAAGGCCCTGCAGAATGCTCTGTTCATACCTGCGCTCATCGGCGGGACGTTGTTCTTATTGGTGTATCCCACCTCGGCCGCCACACCCACCCTCGCCCCGATTCCCGAGGTTTCTCTCCTCTCGGGCTCTCCTTTGCACATCGCTCTAAACGGAACGGACCCTGACGGGCAGCCCCTTACATTCAGTGCGAGCAGTAACAACGAAGTCGTCAAGACGTTCATCACTCAAGGGAATCGCAGTTTGCGATTTACCGTTGCCGGCTTCGGTGTCATGGTCTACGAACTATTCGACCAACGCGTCCCACGCGTGACGGAGCGGATCAGTCAGTTGGCTGAAAGCGGATTCTACAACGGGGTCATCTTTCATCGAGTCATCAACAATTTCGTCATCCAAGGTGGAGACCCACTAGGAAACGGTACGGGCGGATCAGACCTCCCGGATTTCGATGATCAATTTCACGTGGACCTACAGCACAATCGAACCGGACTCATTTCAATGGCCAAGGCCGGGGATGATACCAACGACTCTCAGTTTTTCGTTACCGAAGGCGAAACGAGACACCTCGACTTCAACCATTCCATCTTTGGGCTCCTCGTCGAGGGGGAAGAGGTTCGTGACGCTATCAGTAACGTCGCTGTGGGAGCGGGCGACAAACCCGTGGCAGATGTCATCATCGAAAGGGCCGAGGTCTTCGTCGACAATCAGAACGCGGTGCTCATGCTAAAAGCGCCCGAAGGCACCACCGGAACCAGCATGGTCACCGTAACCGTGACGAATCAGAATGGAGAACAGGCCGAGCGAACTTTTCGTGTCGATATCGTTCCGGACACGATCGACAGCCCCCCGTTCTTGGCCGACATTCCTCCCATTCGCACCAAGATAGATACCGCCGTGACCGTACAGGTACAAGCCATTGATGTGGAAGGCAACCCCGCCCGCTACTTGGACGAGCAAACCTTGTCGGCCAACGGCCTGGCCGTTCCAGTCGTCGCTCCGGCCAATTTGGAGTATTCCGTTGATTTTGAGACCGGCCTGCTCACGGTGACCCCTACCAGTGGACTGACAGGCGAATTCTTCGTCACCGTCGCCACCGCCGTATCGACGGAAGCCGTTGACTATCAGGTCGTCACGGTCATCATCGAGCCGTAGAGCCGTTCCGCGCTTTCTCCTTTGAGTTACATCTCCATCACGGCAATGAAGATGATGCGTCCGAGATCCTCCATGATTTCCGGCGTGATGATCTCCGGAGAATCATAGGTCTTGTGGTAAACCGATTGCGGTAGTTCAGGCGCGCCATAAGAACCGAACGAAATCGATGGGATGTCGGCCCACATGAAATGAGCGGCATCGAGTCGGGGCCTCGCCAAATTGTGAAAGTCCGTCGGTTCCACCACGCGATGGACGTAGCTCTGGTTGGCCACCTCTATGAACCGCCATAATTCGGGATATCTCTTCCCCGCAACAGCTCGAATCTTCTCTCCCCTCCCAACGCCGTCGAGATTGATGAGTCCGAATGTCTTTTCTGTGGGGAAGAAGGGATTCTCGAGATAATACTCTGACCCCCTTACGCCTTGTTCTTCGGCGCCGAAAAACGCGAATAGGATCGAGCGTTTGGGTTTCACCGGCATCTTGGAGAGAGCTTCCGCCACACCCATCGCCACAGCCACACCGGAAGCGTTGTCGTTTGCCCCCGGCATCATCTCGTGGTTGTAACCGAGATGATCGAGATGGGCGCCGATAACCACGACTTCTTCTTTCAAAGCGGGATCACTGCCTTCGATATACCCGAGAACGTTCTTTGCAATGCCGTCCGGATGATGCTCCGTCACATTCTTGATGGTCATCTTCTTTTTTGTCTGAAACGACTGTGGGCGACGAGTCTTTTGTATGGACTCCTTGGTTTCTTTGTGAGTCTTGCCCGTTCCTTGAAAGACATCCTCGGCAATGGATGGCGCCACATAGGTCAACACGAGACCTTCGATGAACTGACAATTCGGGTTGGCGATGTGATAGTCATAGATCATTCCCGCCGCTCCGTGCTCCTTGGCATTCTTCACTTTGTATTGATGAAACGAGTAGGCCCGCCATTTCTTGAAGTTCTCGGGTTCGTCGCTGGGAGAAACCGGCGCTTCCGGCTCGACAAGAACGATCTTCCCGGTAACATCAAGGCCCTCGTATTCATCGAAACCGAGCTCAGGGGCCGTGACCCCATAGCCGACATAGATCACTTCAGCCGTGACTTCACCACTGTCGGATGTAGAGCCCGGCAGAAAATCGGTTTGATATTGGTAATGCTTGTCTATCGTGGTTCCGTTCTCATAGGGAATATGAAGAACGACCTTTGACCCTTCGAGAACGAGGGTGTAGGGATTCGGGAAATTCTGGAAGTAAGTCCCGTTGTCTCCCGCCGGTTTCACATCCCATTCCTTCAGGAGGCTCGCCACCCAGGCGGCAGATAGATTGTAGGTTTCGGTCCCAGTCAGCCGGCCTCCGAATTTCTCGGAAGAGAGAAGCTCCACATATCCGAACAATTCATGGCTCGAGATGGAGTGCATGGCCTCCAACACAATCTCTTTTCGACTTCGCTCATCGCCTTCCTGAGATCCCGCCAGATCGCTCGCGGACAAACCTAATCCAACCACACAACCTATCCATAGGTATAGTGCTCTCGTTTTCATGCTCGACTCCCTTCGTTACCTCAATGTTGCTTTCGCCGGCCCGACTCTTATCTACCGTCTCCAATCAGAACAAATCCCGCCCAATAGTACGCATGTCGTCGTCGCTCCCCCGCGACACCATTCAACAGCCCGGATTGCGCCTCAGCAAGCGCAGAGGCAGCAGACTTCCCTTCTGTTGCGAGCCCCCTATAGAAATGAACCATGAGCTCGCGCGTTGCACGATCCTCAACAGGCCATAGCGAAGCGATGACCGTACCGGCCCCAGCTTCAAAAAACGCCCGCGCCAAGCCGGCCACACCTTCTCCGCGCCGACGTCCCTTTCCGACGCTCTTACATGCCGCGAGCGTAACCATAGCCTGCGGTCTCATCTCGAGCCCGAGAACCTCGTAGCCCGTTAAGACACCGTCCCTGGGCGCCACCGGCACCAGTTGTGGATCCGCCACTTGTCCGTCGCTACCGGCCAGTAACAACGACGACCTCAATGGACTCTCAGAAACGATCCAGGCATGGGTGCCAAAATGAAGGATGTCGTGCAGGCCGGTCTCAGCTCTCACGGCCTCTTCACTCGCACTCCGACCGACGAGTGAGGTCGTTCGCGATAGGATTTTCTCGAGCTCTTTTGCTTCTTTCTCCGCTTCCGGGAGGGGACGCGGCGTGACCCCTCCAACCACACGCCCACCGGATGGATTGGCAACGAGGAGTGCAGAAGGTCTGCGTTGTCTCGGAGCACGGCCGACAAGATGGACGAACACAGAAGCACTGGGCTCGATCGAGATGACGTGCTCATCAACTAGATAGCCCTTTCGAAACGGTAGGGCCGCCCAGGGGATCGAGAACAAGATTCCATCTGGAACAATGACCAGAGCCTTTTGCTCACTTTGGAGAGCGATGAAAGGATCCAAGAGTAGGTGAGACAGTCTTTCCCCTTCAAGAGTAGGGATCTCGTCCTTGAGTTGATTCGCCACTCGTTTGTTCGACAAAAGAAGTCGCAAGACTCTCGAGCTCCTCCTGCGCAATGTCAATGACCACGTGAGTGCGTCTTCCTCCCGAATCGGCGATCATCACGGCAAGCCATTTGGGCGCGACGGTGTAGTGAAGAAGCGTAGCGTTGCTCGGAAGTTTGGATACCACATGATCGAGATCAGTGGTTTCCGCCGATGATCCCAAGAGTACTCGTGGTGCTCCTGAGGGATCTGACGCGATGAAAGCACCACCTTCGAGAGAATCCAGAAACGCTCGCGAACGGCACTTTTCCAGAATCACAAATGCGTCCTGTGGACGGTTCAAGCGACGGAGATAGATGCCGGCTAGATCTTTGAAGACCGAATCCTGCGCCTCGAGAAAACGGACGCGGTCCTCCTCGGCCTCCGGACTCGTTCGAAGCCGCTCGATCACCGCGACGGCATTTTCGAGGACTCCAGCTGCTCTTTCGGGGTCATCTTCGAGCCGGAAGAGCTCCGCTCGTCGTCTGTCGAGCTCCACGCTATAGAGGGTGTGCCCCACCTCCTCCGCAATGTCCTCGGCCTCCTCGAGAGACCTTCGGGCCGCTTCGAGACGACCGGAGGCAAGGTCGATATCTGTCGCTGTAATAAGAGCACCCCACCTAAACGATCTCGACGCGGCGTCAGTTGCCTCCTCTGTCAGGGAGAGGATCTCATTGAGCGATTCGGTGGCACGTTCCGCATCACCGCCTTCGTAATGTAGCTCTGCAATCTGTAGAAGTGTACCGATACGCCCGGAAGGGTTCTCCGATTGCGAGCGCAACGCCAAAGAACGCCGATAGGCCTCGAAAGCCTCATCGTGGAGACCCATTCGTTGAAGGCTCGCCCCCCGATTCGAGGCGGCCGCCGCTTCAAATTGCCCTTCACCCAAATCGTGGAAAACACCCGCGGATTCCTCCAGGACGTCTGCCGCTCGTTCCGGTATCCCGAGTCGGTGTAGGAGGTTGCCTCGGTAGAGCAGAGCAAATCCTCTGATACGAGCCAGGCCATGTCGGTCTCCCAGTTCTTCGACCCGCCGGTATCCGGACTCGGCCTCTCTTATGTTCCCTCGCCACTCTTCGACCCGAGCAAGATTGTTGACAGCTGCGGCCTCACGATTGCGGTCTCCGATCGTCTTGGCTCCATCCAGCAAACGATGGTATTGCGCAATGGCTTCGTCCGTCTCCCCTGATACCCAATGGATGTTTCCCAGAAGATGGACGACTCGCAACTCACCCCAACTGTCTCCGATTTTTTCGTAGAGTATCAGCGCCCGATGGGCCAGTTCGCTAGCCTCAGGCCTTTTACCCGAGCGGTAGGCCGACTCTGATTCGTCCGTCAGTCGGTCCGCTTCACGCTTGGTGAGGGTCCCGGACCGGTCGAGCGATTCGTAGAAGCTGCAGGCTTCCTCGATAGAGGGGTCGTCGAGCTGCCGACTGACGGCTCGAGCCAGTCGACAAGCTTTCTCGAACCTCTCCTCCGCCCCATCGTTGCTGATACGAAAGTCGAGCGCCTTGTTCAGAAGATCACTAGCTGCGCGCCGCGCCTTCTCGGGGTGGGTCTTGATGAATTCCGGCTGCGCTATCTCCTCTAGCCCGAGATTCGGACCGGTGTCCCTTTCCACATACCATTTGAGCCCAAGAATTGCCGCAACACCAATCATCAAAACGACGAGATAAGCACGAGCAGTCCTCAAGATGGACTCCTTCTAGTTCCTTCCGTGTCAATCGATGTCTTCACTACGCCGTCGAGCAGTCAAGCTTTCAAGTTTGGTGTTCGCTGGACAACTGTCCGCCGTTTACTGGTCACCCGCCTTCGCCCATTGCGTCACTCTGTTGGCTTCCGCCTCCGTCGGTGGTGCCAATGCATTGCCACCGACTTCGGCGAGACTCGCCGAAGCTAATGCGAAGGCGGTCGGCGGGTCCGCTCCAAGCTATCCGTGGGCGGACTGGCCTCTCGTCACTGGTCACTAGCTTCTGGCCACTGTCCCGCCCTCTCCAATCGCACTTCTTGCCCGTGGGGAACGTCTTTGAGCTCTCTCACATTTTCATTGACTCTCCCTATGGTATTCACGGGACTGGCCGCCTTCGGCTCGTCACCTGAGGACGCCGGAGTGGGTCCAAAAAAGATGCAAAATGCCTTTCCGGGCGGCCAGTATCCAAGCGACCCGACCTCGACGTCTTCCGAGGCGCCAGGTTCGAGTGCCACGTCGACAGGTATCTCGAAGTAAATCTCTTCGCCCCAACGATTTCCATGACCCGTTATGGGCAGAGCATCGTAAATGGCGTTGGCCGTCTGCGAGTCATTGAGCTCTGCACGGAGCTCCACCTGACCAGCAGTGATTCGAATTCGACGACTCATCTACTCCCTCCCCGACTGAAACCCTGGCCAAATATATCACCGAGAACACGGAGAAGCTCAAATCTCGAATAACCGGGAAAGCATCTAAAACACCTTTCCTGCTGCTTCTCGGAATGAGGAATACCACCTAGAGCAAATGGTGGTGCGAGTTTTCGCTCAGTTCTTGCGAAATTCCAGAATTCTTCCCTCCTGACCCTAGGGCTCATAATACATATATCTCTTTAATAATAAACTACTTAATAGAATTACACCCTGCAATTAGGCCGGAGGTGGTGGTTTGCCCCAGGAAGCGTTTGTACTATGATCCGGGAGGCGTAGGTGGGCCGAGCGCAAGACCTGGCATCGTCAATATTTGTGGACGGTTCGCGCTCGGTCAGATTCGCCTGGCATCGAAAAACGGGAGGAGTGATTCGGCAGTCCGCTGCCATGGCAGTCGCGACAGAGAGACTCGGTCGGTGTTATCAAGCCCGCCTCACGTGCTTTCGCGGGGTCCATCATGACTTCAGCGGACGAATAGTCCGCGCCGGGACCGTGGCAGGCTTCACACTGAACGCCAGATTGCGCGTTCGACCCTGTAGCATGGCAGCGAATGCAGTCTGTCGTGCGTTCATGGACCGAGAGTCGCTCCGTTGAATGACGATGCGCAGTGCGGGTCCAAGATTCGTAGATACTGCGATGGCAGAGCTTACATTTTTCGGCACCCACATACAGGGCTCCGGAATGCACCCAGCTCAGAAATGCCATGATGAGCAGAAGCCCGAACGCTGCAGTAGTCACATAACGCATTCTTCTCTTAGCCAAGGGCTTAGCACGAACACTTGGCAGCAGTCAAGGTGCCGGTAAGTGTCGGCCCTCGCGAAGGACTCATGTTGTATGTCAACCGAGTTGGAAGCTCGGAGAGGATATTCATAAATGCCCAAGGAAACGATACTCATTGTTGACGATGAAGACCTTATCCGATGGTCGTTGAGAAAAAAAATATCGAATTGGGGTTATCAAACCCTCGAAGCCGCCAATGCGAAGGACGCCATCGATATGGCCGAGAAGGAGAGTCCCGATCTTATTCTGCTGGACATTCGCCTCCCGGATATGAGCGGACTCGATGTGCTGCGTACCATTAGAGAAAAAGACCCAAGAGTCGTGGTCATCATGATGACGGCTTATGGCGTTCTCGAAGACGCTGTCACCGCACTCCGATTGGGAGCCTACGATTTTGTACCCAAACCGTTGAACTTCGACGAGCTTGCGGTAACCGTCTCCAACGCCCTCGAAGCAGTCAAGCTCAGACAGGAGGTACGACACTTCCGTGAGCGCGACAAAAAGCGCTTCGATTTCCGCAATATTGTGGGTCGTTCCAAAGCCGTCATGGACGCCGTGGAAATGGTGAAGAAGGTTGCCTCTAGTCCCGCCAGCACGATTCTGCTGCAAGGAGAGAGTGGAACGGGTAAGGATCTCTTCGCCAAAGCAATCCACTATCACAGTGTGCGGGCCGATCGTCCGTTCCTTGCCATCAACTGCGCGGCGTTACCGGAGAATCTCGTTGAGAGCGAGCTCTTCGGTTACGAAAAGGGGGCATTCACCGACGCTCGACAACAGAAAAAGGGCATGATGGAGTTGGCCGACGGCGGTACGCTCCTCCTCGACGAAATCGGCGAGATGCAACTAGGTCTCCAAGCAAAACTCCTTAGAGTGCTGGAAGAACAAACTTACAAACGCGTCGGCGGTATTCAAGACATCACGGTAGACGTGAGAGTCATCGCCTCCTCGAACCGCGACCTCAAGACGATGGTCGAGGAAGACAAGTTCCGTCAAGATCTCTTCTATCGCCTCAATGTCATTACCATCACTCTGCCCTCTTTGCGAGAGCGCGGCGACGATGCCACGCTCCTGGCAGACTATTACATTCAGCATTACAACCGGAAGTTTCGGAAAAAAATCGAAGGACTCACTCCAGACGCAGTGCAGCTTCTCATGGACTACCACTGGCCCGGAAATATCCGTGAGCTGAAGAACCTCATAGAGAGGGCCATGATCCTCGAAGAACCTCCGCTCATCGACGTATCGGCGCTTCCCATCGAACCGGTCAAACACGTTCCTTCATCTTCAGATTTCGGCCTCCCCGAGATTCTCGATCCCGGAGGACGGGACGTCTCTCGAGAAAGTCGAGGAAGAGCTCGTTCGGCAGGCATTAGTTAGAGCCAGGGGGAATCAAACCAGAGCGGCCAAGCTCCTCGACATCAGCCGAGATGCGTTGCGCTACAAGATGAAGAAGTTCCAGCTCCAGGAACAGCTTTCCGACTGAACGGCGGTCTCATATGAGAAAGAAGCAACGTTTATGGAAGCTCGTGGCCGGGATAGCCCTATTGACCGCTCTACTCTTTGCCGGTTCACATGCTCTGGAGCGATATATCAGTCCCGAGCTCTCCGACGTGGCGCGTTGGCGTTTTCATGTAGCTCGCGATTTGGGTGTCAGCATTCTAGTGGCCTTCTTAGTCGTCCTTCTGACACATCGAAAACTCCGAAAAATGGAATTCGAGGTAGAACATCGAGAGCACCACCTAGCGGAAGTACTCAAAGAGTCGACGAATGCCATCGTCTGCATCGACCCCGAAGGTGAGATTGTCTATTGGAACCGAGGTGCTGAGCTCCTCTACGGCTACCGTCCCGGTGAAATCTTGGGTCAGAGCGCGCAAAAGCTGGTCCCTGATGGTACGAAATCTCTCGAGGACAAAAACAACTATACTCGTGAGTTTCTCACCAAGCGCTTGACCAAATCCGGTGAAGACATCTCGGTACTCGTCCGCAGGGAAGAATCCGGAGAGGAGGTCAAAGAGTGTGTTGGCTGCAGAGCGATTCAAGACAACCTGGACAAGCTACAAGAGTTGGAAAGACAGCTTTCACATTCCGAGAAACTGGCAACCCTAGGCGAGATGGCTGCAGGGCTCGCTCACGAGATAAAAAACCCCCTGGCCGGTATCGCCGGCGCCATTCAAGTTCTCGGCGAAACGTTGCCGGACGAGGATGAGAGGCGTCCCGTTGTCGAAAAGGTCCTCGAGCAGGTCCGCAGAATCGACGGCACCGTACGGGATCTCTTGACATACGCGAGGCCCAAGGTGGCCAAACTGGCACGCACCGATCTTCATGAAGTGATCGACAATGCTCTGGGTGTCGTGGTGCTATTTCCGCAGGTCCGGGTGAACGTGGTCCGCCACTTCCAAACGGGTTTGTCGGAGGCTATGGTCGACCCTCAACAATTCGGGCAGGTATTATCCAATCTTTTTATCAACGCGATTCAAGCCATGCCCGAAGGCGGAACTTTGACTGTGAGTACGTTCTCAGATCCCAAAGGGATTCAGGTCTCGGTCCGCGACTCAGGTAATGGCATACCCAAATCGAAGCTCGACCGCATCTTCGTTCCCTTCTATACGACCAAAACACGGGGAACCGGTCTCGGATTGCCGATATGTAGAAGGGTCGTCGAAGCTCACCACGGTAGGATCTCTGTCAGCTCACGTTCCGGACAGGGCGCGGAGTTCATCGTTCAACTGCCTCACCCCAAGGTCTTGGAGCGCAACCTCCAATCACAGAGAGCGGCAACAGTTTCATAGACTGCTGACCTATGGTCCGTACCACGATCGGCATGGCACACCACACCCATCGTTGAGGAGCATCTATGGATCACATTCGAACTGCCATACACCACCTACTCGGTCTCGCATCTTCCTCCTCTCCTCAATCCCGAGGACAAGAGCTGTGCCGCACATTTCTAGAGGTTCTGTCCTCCGAACCGGATTCTTCGTCGCGAGCCCGCGCTTCCGCGGTTCTGTCCGAAGCAAGGGAAGAATCCCAGCACCAAGAACTGGCTTCGTTTCTACTCAAAGGTATCGCAGCTATCGAACACGAGATCAGACAAGTACTAGAAAGACACGGAGACATTCGGACCGACATCGAGACGCTCGCCAAAGCGCTCGCAAATCCGAAGGATGACACGACAGAATCTCACCGAACGCTATTGGACGGTCTTTCTACCAGAAGCCGCAGGTATTGCCAACGGCTGGGACCAAAAGGTGCGCTGGTTGCGGAAAAAGCGCGAAGTGACCATCGAGTCCCTGTGCCCTACTCCCATCCAGCACCCCGCGAAAGAAATCCTCTGGACGTCAAATGCTTTGCTGACGGTGCCACCGGAGAACACTCCGCCCACCGAGCTTCATTTGGGCGAAACGATTCGACGTGCTCTGGAATCCCAGAACTTAGGTGAGCAAAAGTACTGGTACGACCACCCCGTTCAAATCGGTGTCTCACCAGAGAACAACGAAATTCTCTACGGTCTCGGCGGGCTGTCCCAAATGTTCGCTTTCGAAAAGGAACGCGGAACCGCCTCTAGTGAGGACCGTCTCCAAGTCGTCCTATCCGTGAGCGTTACACATCCCGGGCTTCACCGAATCGCCCGTCCTTACATCGAGTCCATTCTGAGGCACAGTACGGACGTCCGCGACTTAGACATCTACATCTTCACCGAAGAAGACACCCAACGCCTGACCGAGGATGTCCTTTACCCAGCTGCACGGCTCCTCGACAAAAAGGGTGCGGCCCCGGGGACCTTCGAGACGGTTTTCGGAGTTGATGGGCCCTACGGGAGACATTACAACTTCTTGAAGGCCGTTAGCGCTTTGTGGAAAACCGTAAGAAATCCGGGACTGAAAGCAACCTTCAAGATCGATCTCGATCAAGTCTTTCCCCAAGAACGTCTCGTCGAAGAGCTGAGCAAGAGTGCCTTCGAGCTTCTCCGAACCCCGCTTTGGGGCGCCAGCGGACGAGACGCAAGCGGCAAACCCGTCGAGTTGGGAATGATCGCAGGAGCGTTGGTCAATCAGGCTGATATCGACCAAGGTCTCTTCACACCTGATGTAAAACCGGCACACCCCCCTTTTCCACCCGACCAATGGGTGCTTGCAACTCGAGTGCCCCAGGCTCTTTCGACCGAAGCCGAAATGATGACCCGCTACGACGGAAGCAACCTAGACGGTGAACATAGGTGTCTCAGTCGAATTCACGTGACCGGGGGTACCAACGGGATTCGAGTAGACGCTCTTTGTCGATATCGTCCCTTCACGTTGTCGACAATAAGTCGTGCCGAAGATCAGGCCTATATCATGTCGGTGCTCAATGAAAAGGGCGCGCGTGTTCTGCGCTACGCGCATATGCCCGGTCTCATCATGCGTCACGACAAGCACAGCTTTGCAGCAGGTGCCATCCAATCAGCGGCGGCCGGAAAAAGCGTCGGTGATTATGAGCGGATGATCTTGTTCTCCCTGTATGCTCATGGATTGCCTTGGAGCTGGGAAGAAACTCACTCTTCGCTCGAGCCTTTTACGGGAAGCTTCGTGAGTCGTACTCCGTTCACGACCGCCTTACTTGCCTTCAGCTTGAAGGCGCTACAATCAAGTGGCGGACTCGATGTTGAGGAATTCTTGTCCGTTGGGGTAAGAAAGCTCGGCACCTTGTTGGACAGAGCTGAAAACACGCCTAGCTGGTTGAAGCAAGCCTACGAAAATGAGAAATCTTCGTGGAACGCCTTTTACGACGTCCTGGGTCATTTGGAAGAAGAGCAAAAGAACGGATCGCAGGAAACAGAGCAAATCGTCGAAAGAGCGCGAGCCATCATTGCGGAGACACAACTTCACGCCGATTGATGACTTCTATTGATCCTAATTCCGAAGATTCACCTTGCGTCCGTCGATTCCCCGCCGCCCGGCACGTAGGCGCAAAAGGGCTCATCACCAAGATAGTCACCCGTCATGGCGTAGGCTCTCGCCCGTGACCCTCCGCAAATGTCACGGTAGTCACAAATGCCACACTTTCCCCTGATGAGCTCCGGACTCCGGAGCTCACGGAAGACCTTGTGCCCCCGATAGACCTCAGAGAGGGAATCTGTTCGAACGTTGCCGCAGCTCAACGGTAGGAATCCACTGGGAAAAATCTCTCCGTTGTAGCTTACGAACAGATGGCCCTTGCCTGAATTCACGCCTTTAGGCGCGAGACCGATTGAACCACCCGGTCCAAAATCGCGTCTCATGTGTGCAGGCAGAGTCCCCTTCTCCTTGGTGGGATGCCCTCCGTGTCGACCGGACTGGGAAGTCTTCGGCCCGCTTTTCGCTTTCTGCTGCATGAGAAAACGACGATAGTGCGGAGCTTCGGTAATCTTGACGATGAAGTTGACCTCTCGGCCAAAGTCTGCAAGACGCTCGAAGAGACCCTCGAACTCGAGCGCGTTCATTTGCTCTAGCTCTGCACCCCTGCCGGTCGGCACCAAAAAAAAGACTTCCCAGAATACCGGCTCGAGACTCTTGACAAGAGCAGCCATCTCGTCGAAAAGCTCCCAATTGTGGGCGCTGAACACGGTGTTGATTTGGTGCGGGAGTCCCGCGTCTTGGGCATAACGAACACCCTTGAATGTAATGTCGAATGCCCCTGGGACCTGGCGGAAGCCATCGTGCACCTCAGCAGTGGGGCCATCGAGACTCAAGGCCATCTGAGCGAGGCCGGCCTTCTTTAGACCCGTAACCAGGTCACGAGTCAACAAAGGCGTAGCAGCGGGAATGGTCGCCATGCGCATGCCTAGGCGGGCGCCGTGGCTGACCAGCTCGAACAAATCCTCTCTTTTGGCTGGGTCACCGCCGGAAAGGACACAAATGGGCGTACCCATCTCTGCCAGGTCACCGAGAAGTCTTTTGCCCTCGCTCGTTGTCAGCTCGTCCGGTGCGGCTTTCGGGATTGCCTCAGCCCGACAGTGCCTGCATGCCAAATCGCAAGCATGAGTCGTCTCCCAAATCGCTACGAAAGGTGTCGTTTCGAAATCAACAGATGCAATAGATGGTGGTCGATGTTGCATAAGATTCACCCAAGCTTCGTTCCGGCCTGGAAAGCGAGAACCAACCTATTTGGAAGGATTTACTGTGGCCGCCCACCGAATCATAGGCATAGTTGTTGCCGGCGGTCAAGCTGAGGGCAACTGAAAACCAAGGGCAGGCCCTCGCCAAGGCTCTCGCGGAACCTACGGGGGGCAATCCGCCACAATTATCGAGCTCGAATGCTCACGGCCGGATATGACGGTATTCTGGGATGTTCAGCCGGCTTGAAACCTTTTCCGCGGATTCGTTCTCTAAGAACACAGAACATGCTTTTTTAGCGCTTTCAGGTGCACAGACTCTGCTAGAGTGGGTTGGTCACAAAGAACAAGGAGGAGATCAAATGGAAGACACCGCTTACGGCATCAGAACCCAGATCAATCTGCCATACGAAAAAGCCATCGAGAGCACAACGACTGCATTGAAGGACGAAGGTTTTGGAGTTCTTACCACCATCGACGTGAAGGAGACCCTCAAGAAAAAACTCGATGTGGATTTCCGTCGCTATGTCATTCTGGGGGCCTGCAATCCACCCATCGCCCACAAGGCCCTACGAGCGGAGACCGATTTAGGGCTCTTGCTTCCCTGCAATGTCGTGGTTTACGAAGCGGATTCTGAGGATACTTCCGTGGTCGCGGTCATGGCTCCCTTGGTGGCGCTCGGCATCATCGAGAATGCGGAGCTCCACGAAGCGGCCAAGGAGGCCGACCAGCGGTTGAGGCGAGTCTTGGCGGCACTGGAACAACAGTTCTCGTAAAGGGATGAAGTAGGAAGTAGGAAGTTTCTACTTTCTACTTCTATCTTCTGCTATCAGGCCTTTCCTCAAGGACTACTTCCACCTCTTGAGTGCGGCCCTCCCGCCATATCGTGAGGGTGGCGCGCTCACCGACCCGGGTCTGGGTCTCCAAGATGACGTTGAGATCCCTGCGATCTCTTATGGACTCTTTGTTGATCGAAAGGATGAAATCTCCCCCCAACGGTACCCTGTAGTTTCCCACTCGAACGATCTGTTGTGCTCCACGAATATCGGCACTATGCGCAGGTCCCCGTCTCAACACCTCCGCCACCAAAACGCCGCCACCCGGGGGCACACGAGCGCCCGCTCGATTCAGAGCCGAAGCCAAGTTCGGTCCGATCGTGATCGGTGTGATGCCCAACCAAGGATGCGGGTATCGTCCTTTTGCGATGAGCTCCGGAACGACCCGACCGACCGTGTTGGCTGGGATGGCGAATCCGATGCCCGCGCTGGCGCGACTCGGACTGACAATCGCGGAGTTCACGCCAACAACGTTCCCCTCGAGATCCAGTAAAGGGCCGCCCGAGTTTCCGGGATTAATCGCTGCATCAGTTTGAATGATCTCACCAATGAAACGACCGTCGGGACTCTGGATGATCCGGCCAAGAGAACTAACGACACCGGTGGTCAGTGTCTGCTCGAGGCCGAATGGATTCCCAATCGCTACTACGAAACGCCCCACCCGTAAGTCATCTGAATCCCCTAGCGGTAACGATTTGAGTCGTGAAGCGTTGAGGTCGGCCCTGATGACCGCCAGATCATTCGATGGATCAATTCCAACGACTTCGGCCTGGGCGATGGTGCCATCCGAAAACGTGACATGGAGCTCGCTGGCGCTCTCCACGACATGGAAATTTGTGACGATGTTGCCTTGTCGGTCGTATACGAATCCCGAACCGCTACCTTCCTGTGGTACGGGATTCCAAAAGAAGTCGTAGTTGATGGTCCGGCTCGTTATGTTGACGACGCCGGGGCCGGCCTGTTCATAAAGACGCATCACGCGGTCTTCGAGATCATTGACCTGTGCAGTTGGCGCGATGGGCAGTGTCGGCTCGCTTCCCGCCCCTTCGACGAAGCTCTGAGGTACGAGATTCCTCTCGTGCTCTTCGTCCGGAACTACCATCTGGCAAGCCAACAGGACCGCAAGAATGCTGATGGTCAGCATCACGAACCGTAGGTATGAGCTCCGGGCTCCCACCAGTGACATCCAAACCTCCTCGAGTCCGACTTTGCTAGTAACTCATTCGACGATGTTTCGTTCTCGGATCAACCGGAACGTATGGTCAGAACAGGGCAAGGTGCTTGCCGGATAACGTGATTTGTCGTCGAACCAAACAACATCATGTCAACGGTGCTTCTGCCGTGAATTCCCATGACGATCAAGTCCGCTTCTCGCTCTCGCGCCACGTCGAGAATCTGCTGGTAGGGACGACCCGTGAGCACTATTTCTTCGGGGTGGCACCAGTTGGTCGCATCTACTGGAACAGCTGCTTTCATTTTCTCGACAGCCTTCGTCACCATTTTCGAACGAAACTCACTCGACCCTTCGCCCTCGAAGAGAGACTCCACTACGTGAAGCAAGGTTAGAGCAGCATCGCCCTCCTGAGCCAAGGAGAGAGCATACTCGAGAGCCTTGACCGACGAAGTCGAGAAATCCACGGGGCAGAGTATTTTTCGGAAAATACCATCTTGGGATTCTCCAATGCCTCTTGGCTCGCTGGAAACCGTGAGCAAGGGACAAACACCCTTCCGCATGACCTTCACTGTGACGGAGCCGAGAACGAGTCTCTCGAAACCACGTCGGCCGTGGGTGCCCATAATGACTAGGTCCGCCGGCAATTCTGAGGCGTATTCGAGTATTTCCTCGACCGAATCTCCTTCCTCGAGTCGAGTCAATGTAGGGATTCCAGCCTCTTGAGCCTTCTCGGTGAATCGGTCGAGCTCTTCTTGGGCCTGCTTCCTCACGTCCGGAGAAGGGAGCACCGGTTCTTGCATGTAGGGAAAGTACTCTGGGTGCATCAGGACTCTGGGTACGACATGCATGACAGTGATTTCAGATTTGTACCAATGAGCCAATCCAAGGGCAAGGTCCAACGCCCATGCCGAGAATTCGGAGAAATCGGTGGGACACAAGATTTTTTTTACGTCGACCATGATCCAACCTCCATCTGACTATTGATTGAGATTTCCCGGGATCTTCCCATGCAGCACTAAACACCTTCAGTCCATATATACCCCTAATTCGACCTCGTTTCCATGGTCCTCTTTCACAGACCCATGGAGCGAACCTCAATACCAACCTAAGAATATATGCGGTAGAATTCCTTTTGAAATCCACAAGGGGCGATTTTGTCAGATCAACCAAGCTCGAGAAGAGATTTGAGTGACGGGGCCAGTCCGAAAAGGAGGAAGGAGGACTTGACTCCGCGTCGCCCCAAAGTAGTCATTTACTCCTTCTTGGTTCTACTCTTCGTCGTTCTCCTTCTCAATTTCATCGTATTCCGGCATTTTCTAGTCGTTGTACTCGTTGCCGCCTCCGTGGCCGCGATGCTCGGTCCCCTCTACGACCGCCTGACGGCCGTGCTGGGCGGCCGACGTTCGTTAGCTGCCACCCTGATGGTGACCGTGACAACGGTCGTGATTTTGGTGCCCCTATTGAGTTATGGCGTCCTCCTTGCAAATCAAGCCGTGGGTTTTTTCGAGACGATTCGACCTGAACTAGAGCCCGAAGCGCTTAGAGAACTCTGGAGAAAGGAGATTCCTGAACGCTTCCCGTGGTTCGCTCAGCTGCGCGAATGGTTGAGTTTAGAGGGGTCCGGACTTCCTCCAATGTCCGAATTCGTGTCCCCAGCTCTTTCCCGACTTGCATCCGGCGCAAACCACCTGGTCCAAAGAACGATCGGTGGATTGACCTCGGCACTTTTCGATCTCATTTTGTTCCTCATTACGCTGTTCTTCATCCTACGCGACGGAAAAAAGCTCGGAAACGAGCTGGGAGCCATTGCTCCTGTCACGCCCGACAGGGCCAACGAGGTCTACGATCGCCTCGCTAGGACGGTCAAAGGTGTTCTCTACTCGATGGTCGTGGTTCCCGTTGTCCAGGGCATTCTAGCCATGATCGGCTTCAGCATCTTCGGTCTCCCTTCTCCGATTTTCTGGGGGACGATGCTCATTTTTGGTGCCATCATTCCGGGGATCGGGTCTCCCCTCGTATGGGTGCCCGCGGCGGTCTATCTTCTTTTTACGGCACCTCTGTGGCACGGCATCGGTCTTTTGATCTACGGCACTCTGGTCATTAGCACTTCGGATAACATCATCAAACCGATCCTCCTGCGGGAGACGGCTCAGATACACCCGCTCTTGGCGTTCTTCGCGATCCTGGGCGGTGTCCTCTCATTCGGTGCCGTGGGGTTTCTTGTGGGCCCGGTCATTCTCTCGCTCATGCTCTCGGTCATTCGAATCTATCAGAAAGATGTTCTTCAAGCCGCCGAGACGCCGTCGAGTGACTCCATTCCCGTGTCAGACTCAGCCTGAGGGCAAATCTGAATCAAGAAGGAGGTACATGGTGAAGAAAGAACGTCACATTGGCAAGAAAAAGCTCCATCCCGAGTCTTTGATGATGAGCTACGGGTATGATCCCTTCCTTTCCGAAGGAGCCATCAAATCGCCAATATTTCAGACATCGACGTTTGTTTTTCGGACGGCTGAAGAGGGCAAGTCGTTCTTCGAGCTCGCCTACGGACTAAGAGAGAAAGAGCCCACGGAGCAACTGGGGCTCATTTACAGCCGACTCAATAATCCCGATCTCGAAATCCTCGAGGACCGATTGGCATTGTGGGACGACGCAGAAGCCTGCACGGTCTTTCAAAGCGGCATGGCCGCCATAGCCACAACATTGTTGACTCTGGCTCGTCCTGGCGACGTCGTTCTTCACAGTGATCCTCTTTATGGAGGTACCGAGTACCTCCTTCGGCACATATTGCCCGAGTTCAACATCGAAACAGTCGGCTTCCGCGCAGGCGCGGGCGAGGAAGCCATGAAGGAGGCTATCAAACATAAGAAGGCATCCAAACGATTGGCCGCCGTTTTGATCGAGACACCAGCCAATCCCACGAACGATCTAGTCGACATCGAAGCCTGCGCCCGAATCGCCAAAGAGCATGCCCCCAAAGACAAAGCGGCGCCTGTGATCGTGGACAACACGTTTCTAGGACCTGTGTGGCAGCAACCTTTGCGACACGGAGCCGACCTGGTCATTTACTCCGCAACGAAATTCATAGGAGGTCACAGCGACGTGATTGCCGGAGCCTGCCTAGGGCCGTTGAGCCTTGTGAACCGCGTGCGGGCCTTACGAACTTTCTTGGGTACCATGAGCACTCCTTGGACCGGATGGATGCTCATGAGAAGCTTGGAGACCCTGAAACTGCGGATGACGAGTCAGATGAAGAACGCGCGCTATGTTGCGGACTTTCTCGATGACCACCCCAAAGTACAACGTGTCAGCTATCTGGGGCACATCAGCGAAAACCACCCTCAGTACGATCTTTACCGCAAGCAGTGCACCGGCCCTGGGTCCATCGTATCCTTCGAGATCGTCGGTGGAGAGGCCGAAGCTTTCAAACTGCTCAACAACCTACAGCTCGTCAAACTGGCCGTCAGCTTGGGCGGCACAGAATCACTGGCGGAGCACCCCGCCTCAATGACCCATTCAGACGTCACAGCCGAGGATCAGATGTCAATGGGTATCACACCTGCATTGGTGCGGCTGTCCGTCGGCGTCGAGCATCCGGAAGATCTGGTCGCTGACCTGGAGGAGGCGCTCAAGGCCGTCTAGGGTCGCTCAGAGAGAGACTTCCGCTCGTTGACAATTTCATGTAAAATCCTGATTTTTAAAGGGGTAAGGAGCCCCCTGTCGCGAAATCACGCGACACGGAGACATCAACCCTTCAGACTAACAACACTTGAAAGAGATGCTACATTCCATCATTGAGAAGTTATCGGATCAACCAGGCTTGTTTCTCTTCGCCAGAGGGATACTCGAGGACAACTTCAAAGCCATCCACCGGACCATTAGAGAGCAACTGTCCATGAAGCCAGGTCACCGGGTCCTGGATGTTGCCTGTGGGCCGGGGGCCTTTTCCGTTCTTTTTGATCCAGAGGGCTATTTCGGGGTCGACATCAACCACCGGTATATCAACTACGCCAAACGCCACTATCGCGGTTCCTTCCAGGTGATGGATGTTCGGAATCTGGAGTTCGAGGAAAGCAGTTTCGATGAAGCTCTCGTATTCGGCCTCCTCCACCATTTGAGCGACGAAGATGCGGAGGGCGTCATCGGTGGCCTGTCACGCGTATTGAAGCCCGGTGGACGTGTACTAGTCATCGAGGACATCCCCACCGAGTCGAAGTTGAATCTGGCTGGCCGACTCCTGCATTGGGTGGAAAACGGCCATTTCATCCGTCATGCCGAAGGCTACAGACGTCTCCTCGTTCCCCATCTGCAACTCAAGGATGAACAGATATTCCGCAGCGGCATTTGTGACTACTACATGGCAAGCCTCGACATTGAAGGACCGTCACGCTCATCCATGCCGGCAGGGAGCTCTCCCGACCCATGAAGTCGGAGGCCATTGGGTCCATCGGACTCCTCCTGATCGCTTCCGTTGTTTTCTTGATCTCCTACCAACTCCCGGGAGATATTTTCCTTTCCTTTGGACCTAACGACTTTTCTTACGTCACAGGCTTTCGCGAAGATTTCGAGATCAACGAGCCCACCTTCATCCACTGGTCTCAAAAGCGGGGCCGTGTGAGCTTGCCTTTTGTTTTGGATGAGGCTCCGGTCGATATCGCCTTCCGATACAAGCGGCACATGGAGATTCCCGCACAAATCCGCGTATTCATCGGCTCCCTCCAAGTGGATCGCTTCGAGGTCCCCCAGCAAGACTTCACAGTCCGTACGATCCACCTCGAGTCCAACCCCGCACCCCACAAGAACATCGAGATTGTATTCTTAGCTCAATCCGCCGATGCCAGACCGCTTGGAATTGCTTTCGATTGGATACAAATCCGCCCGAAAGGTCGCGTTCTTCCCAAGTTGCGACCCTTCCTTTTTCTTCTTGGGATTGTCGCGGGCTTGTATATCTTTGCTCGACTCATCGGATTTTCGGTTCGATTCGCGTTCTTTTTGGGCCTCGGCGCAACGACGGCTTTGGCCGTTTGGGTCTCCTTTCACAAGCTCGCGCCGCTTCATGCAGCAAGTCTCCTCGGTTGGCGATTCCACATCGCTTCGCTTCTCGTTCTTTCGTTCTTCTACCTGCGCCGAGGAGCCTCGGGTTCTGTCTTTTCGCGTCCCGAGGCCCGATGGGCCATGCTCGCTTTCTACCTGGGGACTCTGATTCGACTTGCCGGCCTTTTTCATTCTGAGTTTTACTACCCCGATGTCAGAACGCACTCGAAGTTCGTCTCGCTCATATGGACGGAAGGTTTGAGCGGTTTTCTTTCGGACCACATTGCAAACCAGCACCGACATTTGCTCGGATTGCAGCTCGTTGGGGAGAAATGGCTGGCATTTCCCTATCCTCCCTTGCTCTACCTTACGATATATCCGCTGAGTCTTCTTCAACTCCCCGTCGATGATTGGATGAAGTTTGTACCCGCTTATCTCATCGGTATCGAGGCGCTCGTGGTGTTTGCGTTGATTCACCGATTGGGTGGCTCATCTCGAGCCGCGGCTCTGGCCACTTGGTTTCATGCCACGGCTCCTGTTATCGCGTTTCGTTTGACCGTAGCCTCCTATGCCGCCATGTTCGGTCACTTCTGGGATACGCTGGTCGCACTCTACCTCATCTTCTTTTTCCCAAGGATGAACCGCTTCGGGACTGGTGTCGGTTTGGCCGCCATGATCGCCATTTCCCTACTCTCCTACGCAGGAAGCGCTCTTGTCCTTGGCATGTTCATACCGATTTTTGCTCTCGCGATCGGTATTCGCAGCGAAGAACCCGAAGACAAGGGTAGAGCCGTCCGGGTCGCACTTTGGGCGCTGGTCGGTGCTCTACTCGCAATCGCCCTGTTCTATGGCCAGTACCTGCCGGAGCTCACGCCAGAATGGCTCGACTCGACTACGCTGCCAGGGACATCCGAACCATTGATCTCGTTCGATTTCACTCCCCTTGCCGCCATCAAGATGTCCGCTCGCCGAGTGAACATCTTCTATGGACCGTTCTTCGGTCTTCTTGTTTTCCTGGGTTTGCCGTTTCTCAGGCGATATTTCCCAAATCGGATGACACGTCCGCTCGTCATTGCCACTCTCGCCACGTTTCTGGGTCTCAACTTCCTGCGCTCCGGTCTTGGAGATACTCATATCTTTCAATTCACAAAAGACGATCTAGTTCTTTTACCCCTCGCGGTGGCCGTTTACGGATGTCTCGCCGACCGCCTGGCCACACGCGGACGAGTCGGAAGAATCGCTGCGACAGCTCTTTTAGTAGGATGGGTGTCCTGGGGATGTCTGGCCCTTGTGCGGGACGTCAAAATCCTATTCCGCCGTCCCGACTACCCGCCCATAGCCAAGGAAGTCACCTCCGAGCCAATGAGAATAAGTCAGGCCGAAAGCCCAGCCAGAAAAAAGGGGACAGTGTTCGATGAATCAGGGATTCACCCGAAACCTTGAAGATGCCGAATCTTCATGTCAGCCATCGTTTTTGCAGAAGCGGAAAACCTGATTTCTCCCGTGCCCGTTTCCTGGCCCGTTCCCCCGCCCGAGCCCGATCGGTTCCCACTGAAAACCGTTTGCATCGTATGTACCACAGAGTTGCATCGGGCTGGGGCGCGGGCACGGACTACTGCAAGAAAAGGGACAGTCTTCCATGTACTATGATTCGTCCGAGACTAGGGCTCTATCTTCATATCAGCTCCCCTTTTTCAACCGTTTACTCCGGCGGGACGGGGCAGCGTTCGAATGTGAGTGTGTTTGTGAATCAGGGGCTTGGGGATTGGATGAGGTTAAACACTCCTCGCGCCACGGAAGATGACGCCTCGACGCCCGAAAAACGGGCTCCTTTTCAAGCACCCTGTCCCGGTTTGAAGATGATGCCCTCATTCTTCTTGCCGTCCATCTTCACGGTGATCGGCTCATCGAACCGTAGATGACGGACGCAACCGTTCTCCGCCACAGCCTGCTGGTTGAGCCAGTCCCAATCCACGAAACCCTCTCCGACTTCTGGATTGACCGTGAAATATCCGACACGACAAGACGTAAGATTCTGAAAGAAGTGTGTCCCCTGGGAAGGAGTCACGCGAAAGTCCCGAAAACCCGCCTCGACAATGACGCGAACTCCTGCGATTTGATCCCAGGTCACCGGAATCCCCAGAAACGGATCGCTCGAACCCCACCGGCCGACACCAATGAGCAAATAGGGAACTCCCGCAGAGACTTGCTATTGAAACGAGCGACGGCGGATGCGACTTCGCGACTCTGGTTCCGTTCGAAACGATGGAAATCCACGACAACGATATCTTTGAGAGCGCTGATTTTCCCGTGGCCCAACACGGTCGAGCTTCGACAAAGGAGCTGGGGCGTCTCTACATCGTCAAGTTCCAATTCCTCCACTTCACGCGAAAGGCCAGCGGTCGAATTTGCAGAAACCCAAAGTTCTCTTTCCTCCCCCGCTCAGATTCACCGCAAACTCCAACTCAACCGGTCCCTGCGTACCGTGCTCTCCGATCTTCAGCAACAGGTCGAGCATGTCGGCCAAAGGGAATAGACCATACTTGAGAACCGGTGCGAAATTGACTAGCCGCACGCCGGGCGCGAAAGACCATCGTAGACGGCGTCATTTTCAGGAGAATAGGTCGCTCCCACAGCGGCCAGGGTGCCATCTGCCTCCGCCGCTTCCAGACCGAGCTCGACGAGCTCGACGCCTCCATGTCCGTCGAGGTTCAAGTCGCCGTCGTTGAGCTCCAAGGCGAAGAAGTGTCTCTGGGAGTTCTGGAGAACGTCTTTGACGGAAGAGAATTGGACCAAGTGACGCGGATACTTCGGGCAAAAACGAATACACGTCCCCCCGTCGCAAACCGTCTTTCCCAGTCCGAGCGCCACCGCAGCGATCCCGTCTTCGCTCGTCATCGGAGCGGTCGGGTAAAAGTTGTATGACCTTGCAACCCCGGCAAAATCAGGATAGAACCGCTCCCCGTGAACCGATCCCACCAGTTTCTGCAAGATGACCGCCATTTTCTCTTCCTCCAGCCGGTAAGGCGTAGCCCTCAGATAGGCCTTGGCATGCACCGAGAACGTAGATGCGTAAACACGTTTGATGGCGTCGATGAGCTGCTCGAGACGGACTTCCACGTCCTGATGGTGGTTCGGCAGCATATAGGTTTCGTAGATGCCGGCGAAGGGCTGATACTGCGAGTCTTCGAGCAGGCTGGACGAGCGAACGGCGAGCGGATAGTGGATCGCATCCAGAAACGACGCCAGGTCCTTTCGAATATCCTCCGGAAAAGGTGCCGCGAGAAAGCGTTCTTCGAATCTCATCGTCGTCGTTGGTCCCGATCGCAAAATCCCGCAGATCATTGTCGTCCAGGAAGCGGTCGAAGACGTCCGTTCCAACAACCACTGAAGGAGGCACGGCGATATTGACGCCCGGAAACTGACGGTCCACCCCGTACTCGTTGAGAAGAGCATTGATGAACGCGAGCCCTCTGGCCTTGCCACCGAACGAGCCGCCTCCAATTCGAGTAAAACTCCTACTCGCATCGAAGTGTCTCCGATCGAAATCGGCGACCATGCCGCGATTCCGTTCGCGACGGTACTGGTGGAGCGAACGGATGAGATCCTGCCGCAGATCTTCGAGCGTGGGATAGTCCGACACCTTGCGCGGCCGCAAACGATGGGCAAGGGCAAACTCGGTTCGCATCTTGAGCCAGTTCGAAAAGTGGTTTCTCTCGGCGTGGTAGCCGAGGCTCTCCTCGGGAACGCGTGAAGCTGTTGCTCCAAGCTCTTCAGATCATGGGCCCGCCCGACGTCGATGCCCTTCGCCCTCGGAAAACGAAATCACCGAAGCCGAAACTCTCGACCATGAATCTTCGGAGCTGATTCAATAAGACCGGTGAGCCTTTGAGCAGGAAGGAAGCACCCACCGAGCGGGCGAGCTTTTCGTTTCTCGGATGGCTCGATTGAAGCATGATGGGCACGTCCGGCCGGATATCCCTGACCGCGGTGGCGAACTTCACCCCCGCCTCGTTGTCCAGTCGTCCCTCGCGGGGAAACTCGATGTCCGAGATGATGCCGAGCATCTCTTCAGGATAGGTGCTGAAATAGTGCCAAGCTTCCTCATAGGTGCTACAAAGCAGAATCTTCGGTCGAGCCCGGATACGCATCAACTTGTGGGAAAGATTGATCCCTTCCGGAAGCAGACCGTGAGAGTGCTTCATGAGTTCGGTGTAGATCATCGGCAAGAACGATGAATAGAAGCGTATGTTGTCCTCGATGACGATGACCGCTTGAACGCCCACCTCGCCCGTATCGTGGGCCACGTTCATCTTGTCCTCGATGTACTTCACGATAGCGAGAAGAATACGCGACATCTCCCTGCCACAGGAAGATCTTGTCGATATCGGAAACGTCGTGCCTGTTGACGAAATCGGTGAGGTCTCGGTTGTCGTATCCCAGAAGGATGCTCGGTACGTTCAGACTTGTTCACTCAGCCTCCGCGCCAGATCGAGCACGCTCATATCCCCCAGATGCATGGAGGAGATAATCAGGTTGTAGCCGCTCTGCTCCCGCGCGAGGGCGAGGGCCTCTTCTCCCGAGGAGACGCTGGTCAAACCGGGTGTGTAATGAAGATCGAGCTCGAGGAACTCGTCCAGAAGCAGCTCGTGGAGCTTACCGTCTTCGGAAAGAATGAACGAATCGTAAAGGCTCGCGACCAGGATGATGTCCTGGACCCGATGACCGCATCAAATCTTGGAAACCGTGGAATCGCTCCGAACGCGACCAGGGTGCCTTGGTGGGCAGTTCGATCTCCGGCACGGTGGCTTCTCCCCCAAAAAATAGAGCGGGGCGGAATTACTCCACCCCGCTCCCATTCTACTCGGAGAAGACAACCGTTTTTCTTAAACGGCTCCCTGGTCCATCATCGCGTCGGCAACCTTGAGGAAACCGGCGATGTTGGCGCCATTCACGTAGTTGCCCGGAGTTCCGAAGCGTTCGGAAGCGTCGACGCAGGCCTGTGGATGCTCTTCATGATGCCGCTGAGCCGGCTGTCGACTTCCTCGCGGGTCCAGGAGAGCCGCAGGCTGTTCTGGGACATTTCGAGTCCCGATACGGATACGCCGCCGGCATTGGCAGCCTTGCCGGGGCCGTAGAGAATCTTGGCCTCGAGGAACTGCTCTCGACAGCCTCGGGTACGCTCGGCATGTTGGCGCCTTCGGAAACGACGTAGACGCCGTTCTTCAGCAGATTGGCGGCGTCTTTCGCATTGATCTCGTTCTGGGTGGCACTCGGGAAGGCGCAATCGGCCTTGATGATCCCAAAGCGGGTTGAAGTCCTTGCCGGGGTCGACTGCGTGTAGGTCGCGCTCTTGTACTTCTCGGCGTACTCCTTGATCCGGCCACGGCGGACATTCTTGAGATCCATCACATAGGCGAGCTTGTCGCGATCGACGCCCTCGGGGTCGTAGATATAACCGCCGGAGTCGGAAAGCGTCACCACCTTGCCGCCGAGATCGAGCATCTTTTCGGTGGTGTACTGGGACACGTTTCCGCTGCCGGAGACCAAGCATGTCTTGCCTTCCAGGGTTTCGTTCCGAGTGCTGAGCATCTCGGCGGCGAAGTAGACCGCACCATAGCCGGTCGCCTCGGGCCGGATGAGGGAGCCGCCCCAGTTGATGCCCTTTACCGGTGAGAACGCCGGTGAACTCGTTGCGAATACGCTTGTACTGCCCGAAAAGGAAGCCGATCTCACGGCCGCCCACGCCGATGTCGCCCGCGGGCACGTCCGTATTCGGGCCGATGTGACGGCAAAGCTCGTCATGAAGCTCTGACAGAAACGCATCACTTCGTTGTCGCTTTTCCCTTTGGGATCGAAATCAGAACCGCCCTTTCCACCGCCCATGGGCAGAGTGGTAAGGGAGTTCTTGAAAACCTGCTCGAAAGCCAGGAACTTGAGAATGCCCAAGTTCACCGAAGGATGGAAGCGGAGGCCGCCCTTGTAGGGCCGATGGCGCTGTTCATCTCGATGCGGAAACCGCGGTTGACCTGGATGTTCCCCTGGTCATCCACCCAGGGGACCCGGAACATGATGACGCGCTCGGGCTCGATGATCCGCTCGAGAACCTTCGCGTTCTTGTACTCGGGATGCTTGTCCATGACGCAGCGCGACGACTCGACGACTTCCTGGACCGCCTGGTGAAACTCGGGCTCGGCCGGATTCTTGGCCTTAACCCACTCCATAACCTCGGACACGTAATCAGACATTTCTTCGAAATCCTCCTTGTTGACCTTTTCACTTCTACAAAATGGTTATCCGAGCCATATTAAGGACTTCCCGACAGAAGAGATATTCGTATTAATACGTAGTTTGAGAAAAGGGGGAAGGAGGAAGGAGAAAGGAGGAGGAAGCACCTGCACGGTCCGCACGTCCACGCATCAGGAACTGAATTCGTCCGCGTCTGCCCCGTGCCCGAGACCGTGCCCGGGGCATGTCAGTAGGAAGGGGGAAGCAAATGCCACTACTTTCTACTTCCTACACCTCTCTTATCAGGAGCTACAAGTCTATTAACTGATTGCGTATACAGTACTTAACGATGTCTGCCACATTACGGGCATCCAATTTCCTCATGATAGAGGCCCGATGCGCTTCTGCTGTCCGTGCGCTTATGTCCAGAACAACAGCCGCTTCCTTCGTCGAATAGCCGTCGGCCAGCAACACAGCAATCTCTCTTTCCCGGCGCGTCATGATCCCGCCGGGCTTCTGCGTCTTGACGACCGCATTGATGTAATCAACGACCAAATCCTGCCCGGAAGGCCCTGCGAGATAGTAGTCGCCCCGCGCGGCATGCCGAATAGCCTTTTGGAGGTCCTCAAAGGAGCAATCCTTGTGGAGATAGGCCCGGCCTCCGGCGTCAAAAGCTTCACGAAGGTAAGCCTCGTTGTGATGGTCGGTCAGGAAAACGATTTGGGTCCTCGAGCTAGCGTTGTTGATTCTCCTGGCCGCCTCGATGCCGTCGATGCCAGGCATCAAGATATCCAATAGGATGACGTCGGGGCTCGAGACGAGCACCTTCTCCACAGCCTCCAGTCCGCTCCCCGCTTCTCCGACGACCAAAAACGCCGTGGGTTCGAGCAGCGCCATAAGTCCTTGTCGGAACAGACGGTGGTCATCGGCTATAATAAGCTGCAATTCGTCGTTTTTACCCATTCCTGTCCTTCCAACTAACTTGCCTCGGGCAGGGGCACGAAGTTGGTCTCCGATGCGGCGGATGTCCCTGGCCGTGCGGATGCTGCTCACTATATATCATTGTCTGTATCGGAATCGGGCCGTAACCGTCTCAGACTGATTCTGTTACGAATTGTAACAATACAAAACGACTTGACCGGGCCAATACACCACTTGCTCGCGATGCGCGCTTCTGAATATCATCTGACTTCATGATTCTTCTCTTGACGCTATCGGCCACGTTGATACCTGCACCCGCCCAAGAAGATGCGCGGGCCCTCCTTCTGCGGGTCGTTGAGAACCAAGAAAGGAACCAAGAGCTTCAGCGTCAATATACCTATATCGAAACCGTTCGAACCGAGGATAGTCGCAAAGACGGAACGGCCAGGCGCAGGGAGGAAGAAACCTTCGAAGTCACACCGGCTCCGGGGGGCGAGTACCGCCGACTGATTGCCAAATACGGACAGCCGCTCACTCAGAATGAAGTACAAAAGGAAGAGGAGAAGTTCCAGAAGTACATAGAAGAGAGTCTCGAGCTCTCTCCGACGGAGTTAGAGGACAAGAATGAGAACTTGAAGCGCCGCGTGGGGCGCTTCGAGTCCCGGGTCCGCGAAGCCCTGGAGGTCTTCGAGTTTTCCGCCTTACCCGATGCGGATCTCAGTGGTAGGCGGGTCCGAGTTTTCGAGTTTTCGCCTCTTCCTGGTTACAAACCGCACTCGCGGGCTACGAAGCTCCTTCACCGAACCGAAGGGACCATTTGGATTGACCCTGTTCGGAATCAAATCGCCAAACTTCATATTCGGTTCCGAAACGAAATGAAGTTCGCCCTAGGTCTCTTTGGACGAATATCCAAGGGGACGGAAGCCGTGGCTGAGCAAGTCCACATAGGTGACGAAATTTGGCTGCTGGACCGCATCGATGTTTTCTTGAAAGGTCGTTTCTATTTTTTCAAGAAATACAACCGTCACATGACATTCAGCTATTCCGACTACAAGAAATACACGGTCAGCACGGAAGAAAAAGTGGCGACCGACGCGATGGACACACGCCCGCGATAATGCGATTCCATCGGCCTCTTCACCTCACACTCCTCGGCCTGACCTTTCACACCGCCCATTCGACATTCCGGGAGTTGGGTGCCGTGGGCGTTGCTGAGATAATGCGTTCTTTCGGTCGTGAGATGTTTCTTAAGGTAGAACCATGAATCGTGAGATACGAATTTTCGGTCTTCAGGGCATCCCCGAAGTGACTCCGGATAGCGATCTGGTGGCCCTGGTCGAGCAGTCTTGCCGGCGCCAGAGGCTAAGAATCCAGGACGGTGACATTCTAGTATTCACGCAAAAGGTGGTATCCAAAGCCGAGGGCAGACTCGTCCGTTTAGATGAGATCACTCCTTCAAGCTTGGCCGAACGTTTCGGTCGCGAAGCCGGTAAAGACGCACGTTCGATTGAAGTCGTTTTGTCCGAGGCCCGCCGTATCGTAAAAATGGACCGGGGTGTCCTCATCGCTGAAACCAACCATGGGTTTGTTTGTGCTCATGCAGGTGTCGATGCGTCCAATATCCCACATATGGACACCGTGACCCTCCTCCCGGAAGATCCAGACCGCTCCGCCGCAAAGCTGAAACGCACGTTTCAAAAAAGAATGAAGGTCAAGATCGCTGTCATCATCTCGGACACCTTTGGTAGACCCTGGAGGGAAGGACTCACCAACGTCGCTATCGGCGTCAACGGGATGGTTCCGCTGGTCGACTATCAGGGCCAAAAGGACCCGCAAGGCAGACCGCTTACTGCAACACTCATTGCTGCTGCCGATGAATTGGCGGCGGCAGCGGAGCTCGTCATGGGTAAACTCGACCGAGTCCCCGTCGCTCTCATTCGCGGCTACGCTTTCAAGCCCGGCCGCGGTAAGGGAAAGGACCTCATCCGAGCCCCTGAAAAGGATTTGTTCCGATGAATCAAAACTTAGATGGACCGAACAAATTGATTGGCATTCTTGGTGGGACCGGAAAAGAGGGCCAAGGCCTGGCATTGCGCTGGGTTCACGGCGGAGTGGAGATTCTACTGGGCTCACGGGATGCGGCCAAGGCGGCAAGCGTGGCACTCGAGCTCAACAAGCAACTGGGTCATGAGGCTGTCCGCGGTCTGACCAACAGTGACGTTGCCTCTCGAGCGGAGGCAATCGTCTCGGCACTTCCTCACCAAGGGCACTTGGAAACGCTCGCAATGCTCCAAAAAGACCTCGAGAGGAAACTCGTCATGGTCGCTACAGTGATTTGGCCACCCGGACCACTCGACAGGCCCTCGGCCGCCGAAGAGGCTCAAGAATTACTGACGGAAAGGACTCGGGTCGTCGCAGCCTTTCAAACCGTCTCGGCTGTCGGACTAAGAGCCCTCGACAAGGAAATCGAAGATGACGTCCTCGTCTGTGGCGATGTCGCCGAGGCTCGACAAGAGGCAATCGGTCTCATTGCACGAACCGGCCTCAGAGGAATCGATGCCGGACCGCTTCGGAACTCCAGAACCATCGAGGCCATGACCGGAGTTCTTCTCCAAGTCAACAAGGCTCATTCCAGCAAACATGCTGGGATACGAATCACCGGACTGAGGTCCATTCTTTGACGCAACTCGCATCGACCTGGAAAAAAATCCGGCCAGTTGTTGCACCGGTTTTGACCATTCTCATCTTCGTCTTGATCTTCCGAAAGGTCCCTTTCGGGAGGTTCAAGGAAGCCTTGGCCGGCGCGGACTACGCACTCTTTTTCAGCGCCCTTATACCCTTCTCCGTCCTATACTTCGCCCTGGACACTCTGGTACTCCTTGCCGTGGTGCGTTGGTTCCACGGCCCAATCAAGTACAGGGATCTTCTACCGGTGCGTGCCGTCGACTACCTGATCTCCGTTCTCAACCACAAGCTCTCCCAAGGTGCCATGGTCGTTTATTTGAGCCGAAGAATGGCGGCGCCGGTTCTCGAGATTGCGAGCAGCATCTTTTTCCTCGATCTCTTGCAGAAAACACACCTCGTCTTGTGGGCAACCATCGGCATGTGTTTGGTGGCCGATCGAGCGCCCAAGGCGCTTTTCTTTGTACCGCTTGCAGTCGCCATTGCATGGTGCGTCTTTCTCCTCTACATCAAGGGGCATCTCCAGATTGTCGGACGCCTCCTCACGCCACCGAATTGGCAACTGCTAAGAACGTTTCGGATTGCGCCTTTGAAGCGCTACGTTCAAGTGCTACTACTGAAAGCGCCTTTGCTCATTGCGTCCGCCGCCGTCCACACATACGCGATCCGAAGTTTCGGGATTGAGCTTCCCTTCTTGAGTCTCTTGGCGACACTACCCATCATCTTCATCGTTGGCGCCCTGCCCATTACTATCGCCCATCTGGGGACCACGCAGGCCGCCTGGATCTATTTTCATGGGGAAACAGACGGACAAGCCTCGGCGCTCCTGGCCTACAGTCTAGCGGCGCACTTGACCTTCATGTTGGGCAATGCATTATTGGGCGCGGCTTTTCTGCCTCGAGCTTATCGGGAGCTTTTTGGGGACCGTGAGCTGGTAAACGCCGAGGTATCGCCCCAAAAAGGAGCCCTATCGCTGTAGAGCGCTGGATTTGGGTGTGTCCGTTCCGCGCGGATTCATTTTGGCAAGCGCTCTTGCCCGCATCTGATGCTCATAGCCGAAACACAATCGGTCGAGCGTCAAGATGCTCATGACCACTTGCTGGATAAGCTGTCGCTCTTCGACCGTGCTTCCCACGAACACGAGCCCAAGGCCGGCTGGAATCGTCTTGGTTCTGCCTTGAATCTCTTCGCTGCGCCGCGAGACAACAGCCTCCAGCGGCGTCGCATCCTCGACGCCGGGTATATCGAGCTGCACGTGAAGACATTCTCCCCTATCAAGGACGAGGTCGGAAGCCACAAAGGCGCCGGCATTGTTCAGATCAACCAGCGTTCCCGATTCGATTTGTCCTGGGATCAAGAGGCGGACCTTGATATTTCCTGCTGGACAGACTCGCGGGTGTTTCCGTCGTTCAGACTCTTCTGTGCTTCGTCGCATATTGGACAGGATGCAAAAGGTATTCCTGGAATCCAGCGACTCCCCAGAGCGTAACACCAATGATGGCACATGTTTACACCGACGTGGACCCTTCCCCCGTGGTATTTGTACCCCACCGGCAATGGAAACCCCACAATTCGAAGTTCGGATTCAAACGAAAGCACCCGAGCACTGAGCACTGGAATGAAGCTAGCTCTTCTCGAGTCCTCGAGCTCTCGAGTACGGACTAGATTCTTCCCAGGCTGACCCTTACATCTCGCGGTCGCGCATTAAATGGAAGTCGGTCTGGCAAGTGGCACAATCCGGTTGCGGTCAAAGAGAGACCCACGACCGGTTCGCGGCGCGTCGGAAACCAGCGCAGAAGACTCAGGGCCGAACGCTCCAGGTCTCCAAAAACTCGGGCAGGTCGCGGCATAATGGTGTACCTTTCCAGCGAGACTCCATCTCGATACAACACACACAATTCGACTCCGCGTGCCCCGACACGCTCGTCATAGAGCCTTTTCGCCGCGCGACGGCACAGAGCGCTCACGGCTCTTTCCATTCTGCCGTCCCCAATGCGGTCTACCCGACCATCGACACCTCGAACGAGGCTCATCAGCTTCACCGCATCGGGCCCCAGCACGGACCTCGCCTCCCCGAGCTTCAACTCGGATAGGTCCCCTAGTGTTCGGATTCCCCTTTGCCGTAGCGCCGCAGCCTGTCCGGACCGCAACTCGTCGAGTTCTTCGAGCGACACTGATGCCAAAAAGCCACTCTCGTAGCCCGGCAAAAGCAGTAACAGCCCACTCGGGCGAGCAAGGCGGGATGCCGTCCGGGCCGCGAGACGCGTCGCAGCAACGCCAACCGAAGCGTTCATTTCAGCTGTCTTCTGGATGCTCTCGCGAAGCGACTCAATCCAGCTCAGAAGTGTGTCGACGTCTTCTCTCGCTAGAGCAGAAGTGACCAAGACCGCTTCGTCCGCAGATGGTCGTTGCCAACCGGGCTGGTGTTTTTCAAGGATATCGTTGACTAGACAAGATTGTCCGATAGCCTCCTCGACGCTTCGAGCCCGCCTTTTCGAGAAATCCTCGAGGGTCAGATGAACGACCCATCTTGTTTCTTTTTGCGATGCCATCTCAATCTTGCTTCAACCCTTTGGAATTCAATGGACTTTGCTTTTTCCCCACCCCACATTCGAGTAGGCATCCTGATAGATACGGAGATTCTCCTGAAGAGCCGCAGCCAGAGCAGGGATGAGCTGTACGGGGACGACAACCTTGAACTTGACAGGGGCCTTGACAATTTGTGTCGAGCCCTCCGGCGCATCGACGATCTCCCTTTCCGACAGCGGATTCATCTCGCAGAAACTCAGCGTGAAATCGAAAGGGGTATGGTTAACTGCACAAAAATTGGCGTAGTGACGCTCTACTGCTTCGCCTTCGTCTGGAACGACTGTAAAATTAATCGATTTCTTTTTTTCCATTGTTTTGCTCCACCTCTGACGACTAGTACTTACGAAGCAGGCCGATGACTACTCCTTGGATTTTCAGGTCGTTTTCTTTCACATAAATGGGTTTCATGGTTGGATGGGCCGGCTGGAGTCTAATGTCCTCCTTTTCTCGATAGTACTTTTTCAAAGTCACGTTCTCCCCATCCAGTAGAGCCACCACCATTTCCCCGTTACGCGCCTCGGCTCGACTCTCAACGACGACGTAGTCTCCCTCGCGCACTTGCTCGTCGACCATCGACTCGCCCTTGACTTTGAGCACGTAGACATCTCGATGGCCAATCATGTCTTCGGGAACGGCCACTAGCTCATTTGCCCTCACCGCTTCAATGGGCTGCCCGGCAGATATGAGCCCCGCCAAGGGCACATCTCGTGCCTCCGGATTGGGTCCTGAAGAAACGACTTCGATAGCCCGAGCTCGATTCCAATGCCTTCGAATGAGCCCTTTTTCTTCTAAATGCATTAGATGCTTGTGGATCGTCGAAATGGAGTTCAAATTGAAGTGCCTGGAAATCTCGATTAGGCTCGGCGCATAGCCGTTCTTTTCGATCGAGTCTCGAAGGTAGTCCAGAACCTGTTTCTGACGTTTCGTAAGGATCATTGTTGTTCTCCTCACTTTCTCTATATATTCTTAAGAATAAAAGTAGAAAAAGCAAGGAATATTTGTAGTAAATTTGGCGCTTCAGAGGTGAACAGGGTATCCTTGAGGTAAATACAGGTGTCTTACGGGGGAATCAATCGTGACGAATGAACTGGCCAAAATGGACTGCGTGCCCTGCGAGAAGGGCGTACCTCCTCTCACTGCAGCACTCATAAAGAATCTGCATGAAAAACTAGGCGGAAAGTGGGAAGTCGTCGACGGACACCATTTGGAAATGCAGGCCACGTTCCCGGATTTCCGCCAGGCCCTCGACTACACCATGAGAGTCGGTGAGCTAGCGGAACAGCAAGGTCATCATCCCGACATCTATCTAGCCTGGGGCAAGGTTAAGCTGACCTTGTGGACCCACAGAATCAACGGTTTGAGTGAAGCCGACTTCGTATTTGCAGCCAAGGTCAACGCGCTAGAGTAGCCTGTGACGAACAGGCGCCTTCAGGCCACGTGAACGAGGACACTTCGTCGACCACCGCTGTGGCGGTGCTCCCAAAGGTAGATACCTTGCCACGTCCCCAGCCCAAGGCTCCCCTGCTGAATTGGAATCGTGAGGCATGTCGCTGTAAGCGCGGATTTGATATGGGCGGGCATGTCATCGGGACCCTCCGCGGTATGGGTGTAGAGGCGATCCCCTTCTTCTACGAGTCGATTCAGCCAATTTTCTAGATCCCGCTGCGCAGAGGGATCAGCGTTTTCCTGGATCGTGAGACTAGCTGAAGTGTGTTGAACAAAAACCGTGCAGAGTCCATCTCGGACACCAGACTCTCGAACGGCGCTCTCCACTTCTCTTGTGAACTCGTGAAGACCTTGGCTCTTCGTGTGGACTTGAATCTTTCGCACCATTGGCGACAACCTATTGGGACCTTGCGGGTGTTTACCGTCGATCGAACTGCGAAATGTACCCTATTCAGCCGTCGTGAACAAGCCGGGTCGGATCAGCTCAACAATCCACAAATGATCTCGAGCACTGACCCCAGTGGCGTCTGAGCTTGGCCTGTCGAGCTTTTTAGAGCCGGGAATTGGGACAAAGCAGGGATCGGAGCGTAGTCGGTGGGTTTCGCCGCTTGAGCGTCCATTTCTTTGAGCTGCCTAGAATAGGTCAAACCGCCGGAGGCAACAAATGCTGCGATCTTTCCCAACTCGTCGCAGTCGAGCCACACTCCATGCTCTTTGCATTCGTCAATGATGACTCCGCTTGCTCGCGCGAAGTTTCTGCGATGCATGTGTCGTTGACAATCCGGACACTTCAAATACACGACCTTTTCCGGTTCCAGCTTCGTCCGAACCGGCTGGCCGCCGCCCGCCCCCTCATGGCGCAACTCCCTATCCTGACGCTCGGCCTGCTGATTGACGATGCGCTCAAAGGCGGCGATATCGACCCACATTCCAGAACAGGACGGGCACTCGTCAACCATGAACTCGCCGACTCTTCGGTTGATGAGTCGGGTCTTCGCGCAGCGCGGACAAGGGAGCTTTCCGGTCTTGACGTTGAGAGCACCGGGCTGTATGGACTTGCCGCAGCTGGAACAAAAACGGCTGGTCTTCGCCGTTCGACGCATGCAGAAGGGACAAACGAGGCTCAAATTAGCCGCGTCCCTTGTCGGGATGGAACCGCAGTACTTACAAGGATCGCCGGAAGACGGGACTCTTGGCGCACCGCAGGACTCGCAATGATGCACCTCCGGAGAGTAAGAACGCTGTCGTGGAACCACCACGACGTGGTTGCAAACGCACCGAAGCCTCTGCCCCACCCGATAGCGGCTGACATCCCACTGCCGTTTGCATTCCGGGCATGCAATCAGTTTCATACGCGCTCGACCCTGAAATGTTTTGGGATCCTACTCAATGATAGCAGAAGTGTTTCAGTCACGACAGTCTTCGTCGTCGTCACAACAGTCTTCGCCACGCCATCCTTCGAGTCCTTCCCGAACGATGAGCGGCACCAAAACACAAGCGGCCAGCGGATCCGCCCAGCTCCATCCCAAGGCGGCGTTCAGTCCAAGCCCGACTAGAGTGGTCAATGAAAGCCAAGCACAAGTAATCGTCTCATAGGCATCGGCTCGGAGAGCCCGGCTCGACAACGCTCGAGCAGTCTTCAGCTTGCTCCAGCCGAGCAGTGGCATGATCACGAGCGATACCATTGTCAATATGATGCCTATCCAGCTCTTCTCAGCTTCTCTTCCGAAGCCAGCCAAACGCCGCCCAGCGTCGATGACTATATATACGGCGAGGCAAAGAAGAAGAGCTCCAGCAATCTTGGCCGCTTTCTTCTCGAGCATCTCGGCCCTTGCCGGACTGCCGCCTCGCCGTTCGAGGAAAAAGCGCCAGCCGACAACCAGCCCGCTTGCTGTTTCGATGAACGAATCCACACCGAATCCGATAAGAGCAACGGACCCGGCCATAGCTCCGGCTGCCGTGGCGATGAGTCCTTCCAGAATGTTCCACAGGACCGTCACTGCGCTCAAAAAGATCGCCCTATCGAGATGGTGTCGCCGATCCGTTTCCGTAGACAAGGTTTCCCGCGTCCTTTCCGACTTCTTCTCTCGGTAGTCTCTTGATTCCTTGGTACGTCGAACTCCTCTTTAGCGACAACCTTCCCGTTCGCAACCAACTCGAAAGACGCTTCCGATCGAGCAATCTGTTTCTAGATACGAAACTGAGCACAACGACGAATCCAACAACTTCGGCTACGAGGTGGTAAGGACTCAACGAGGCAATGACCCACTGTTCCAATGGCAAATCACGGTAAGTGAAGGGCCCCGTGAAAGGCCACAAAGCTACCCCGGGCCGAGTCCACATGAGATCGCAGAATTGGTGGAGCCATAAGGCCAGGGAATAGATGCGGGGCTTATGGAGCACCATAAGTAGAAGCGTCAAGACTAAATTGAACAACAGTGAGTGGCCGTAAATGCGACCGTTGTTGAAGCTTTCGCGGAACAAGAGCAACCCGATAGGTTTGTCGAACAGGTCCGCCAGAAGTCCAAAGACAAGCACCCACCGAAGGTCGACATTCTTGCCGACCCAGCCTGCAGCGACACCAGTCGTGGCCAAATGACCCAAAACGAGCATGAAGGCAACCATTCTACAGAGGGGGTTTCAGAAGTCAACAACAGCGGATGAAGTGTGAAGAGAAGATTCAGAACAACGAAGCAACGTCAAAAGAAACGTCGACCGACATCCAGCGGCTCATCCTCATCAAATCGACCCCAGCAATCGAGCCAGTAACGCCGCGCGCCGAGGCATCTCGTCCAGGATGACGTGCTCATGGGTGGCGTGGGCGCCATCCCCCACGGCACCCAGTCCGTCCAACGTCGGAACTCCCAAAGCCGCAGTAATATTGCCGTCAGAACCTCCTCCGGCAGAACCTTCGCCAAGGTCAAAACCGAGCTCTCGAGCAGCCGCTTTGGCTTTTTCGAACAGGGAAACCACGCCCGCTGACCGCTCGAGAGGGGGACGATCGACGCCTCCTGTGACGATGACCTCCGTTCCGTCCAAAAGAGCCTCGAGGCCAAGGATCCGCGACTCCATCACTTTGGCTTCGGCGAGCGTCGACACCCGCAAGTCGACCTCCGCATGAGCATCGGCTGCCACCACATTCACCCTCGAGCCGCCGCGAACGGTTCCAACGTTGACGGTCGTACCTCTTTCGTGATCGGTCATTCGGTGAAGGGCCTGGATTTGTCGCGCCAACTCTTCAATCGCACTCACCCCGCTACGAGGATCGAGGCCCGCGTGCGCCGCTTTACCTTTGACGTGAAGATTGAATACTCCCACTCCTTTTCGAAACGTCTTGACTCTTCCGTCCGGGGGTAGTGACGGCTCGAGCACTAGCACGGCTCGACAACGACGTGCTTGGGCTTCGATGAGGTCCCGGGAAGAGTGACTTCCAACCTCCTCATCAGAATTGATGAGCACCAGCACATTCGCAGCCGGTCGCCTCTCGAAGCGTTGCAGTCCTCGAAGTGCGAATACCAGTTGAACGAGCCCGGCCTTCATATCGAAAACACCGGGTCCGTGGACTCGACCTTCCTCGATGCGAAACGGCATCGACTGTAGAGTACCCATCCCCCAGACCGTGTCCATATGGCCAAGCACGAGGACGTTGGCATCGGTCGCCTCTCCGGCGACTTTTGCGAGAAGGTGGTTTCCATGAAGCTTGGCTGGATTGAAGCGCACAGCCGCTCCGGCCGCCTCGAGCTCCTCCGCAAGCATTCGTCCCAGACCGTCCAAGGCAACCTTGTCCGTACTCGGAGATTCATACTCCACGATCCGGCGAAGAAGATTGAGCATGGAGTCACGCTCGGATTCGAGCCAGTGCAGCATTTTGTCCGTCATCGCGTTAGAAGCTGATTCTGAAGCGTTTCCCCTTGAACTCCAACTCGACGAGGCTATCGGAGATTCGTATGACGCGAGCGCCCTCGATGAAATCTCCCACGAAAAGGCGTTGATAATTGACAACGGCGACCGGCTCTCCCTCGACGACGGAAGTACCCTGCAACACGAGCTCCGGAAGTCCCTCTGGGATTTCCGATGACGGAGCCCCCACTTCGTTTTCGCTCGCGCCATCCACCGCGCGATCCGTTGCATTGCGCCCGAGCAGCCTGACAGGGTGTGCCGGAGGCAACGGTTCAGTTGCCGCGACGTCGGTGTCCTCCGCGGCCGCGGCAGCCGGCGTTTCGGCCTTTGGCTCTTGGCTCGAAGGGCGAGGCGGAACCACAGTGGTCGTTGGTCGCGATTCGGTTTTGTTGGACTCCGTTGACAAAGACTCTTCCTCTGTTTTGCTGCGGTCCGCCGCCGGAGGCGTCGACGATTCGGGCATGACGGTGCTCGCCTGAGGCTCCGAAGGTGACGTAGGAGGAGAGGGCGATTGCTGCGAGCGATATAGGGCGACCGCGGCAACGATCAACGCCGCCAGGGCAACGCCAACGCTTCCCCATCCATACAGTCTCCTATTCCGCTCCTCTCCCCAATGACGACCTCCTTGCATCGTTGTCCGGCCGTCTTCGTCCAGCGAGCCCTCCCCTTGTTTTTGTCGCTCCAGTTTCTTGAGAGCATCTAGAATGAAACTCATGGCTCCCTCAAACGCGGCATCGGGTAGCGATTTGAAAGACTATAAAGCGTCATTCGCGTCTTCGGCCCCGCAACGCCGTCCGCCACCAAGAACGAGCTCCCCTGAAAGCGCACCAAGGCCGTACGCAATTCCGCCGTCGAGACACGGCCGTCCTTCGGCAAGAATCCCAGGTCGCGAAGGCACAGTTCGATCCATGACCCCACCTGCATCTCGCCATTTGGCATTGATCCCGCCTTCTCGAAATCGTTCCAGAATACGAAAGCTCTCCTATTCCAGTAGCGTTCCAGATAGGAAATCGGGACCGCTGTGACATCACCGGGACCGTAGGACATTATCGCCCTCCGTTCGTCCAGATCCAGCAATGCCCCATAGCACGTGTCGTTCCTCGTCGTATGGAACAGTTCGAGAATGACAGGAACGTCGAGCTTCTCGAGCTGCTCCAAGTGCGTTACCAGCTCAGTGACTTCAAGCCCTGCACGGCGACCGATGGATGCCAAGCTGTCGTTGGTCGAGTAAGGAACCCCACCGTCTGCTTCGCCAACGTTCCACTGCTGAAGAACTACTCTCGCCGCCCCTCGTCTGGACAAACCGTGCGACAGGGTTCGCAAACGAAGCTCGAACTCGTCCCCTGACACCAGCGGCTCTGATTTCACTTCCTCGGGGGCCACCGGTGCATCCTCAGTTCCTTCGAGCTCTCGAGCGGACTCCGCCACGGGGGCTCTTGACCATGGCACCAGGCGTTGCACTCCTGGGCTCAATGCTAACGCCGAGAATACGAGGATGACCGTTGCTACCGCACCCCAGACTCTCCAAGACCGAAACCATCTCTTGGCCTTGAAACCGGCGGGAACGTTCTCGAGCTCCTTTACGGCGCGGCGGGCTATCTGACCATCCATCTCCCTTCGGTTCGTCACGAAACCCGCCAAAAGAGTGCGGTCACAGACGAGGTTGATGAGTCGGGGTATCCCATTGGAAAAACGGTGGATCTCCTTTAGAGCAGCCGGAGAGAACGATACTTTGCCAGCCCCCCCAACGACGCCGAGCCGATGACGGATGTACCCATTGGTCTCCTCACGAGTCAAGGGACCCAGGTGATATCGGGCGGTTACTCGTTGAGCAAGCTGCCGCAAATCGTTCTGCGACAGAAGATCACTAAGCTCCGTTTGCCCGATCAAAACGATCTGAATCAGTTTTTCAGTTGTCGTCTCCAAGTTGGATATCAGTCGTATTTGCTCGAGCACCTTAGAATCGAGATTTTGCGCTTCGTCTATCACCAGAACGATATTCTTGTCTTCTGCCCGGGACTCAATCAAAAAGCGATGAAGGATATCGACCCATTCCTTGGCGCTCCACCCTTTTTCCTCGATTCCTAGATCTTCACATACCGATCGAAGAAGCTCGACCGAAGTGAGTGCCGGATAGAGTATGAAAGCGCTTTCGGTCTTCTCGTCTAACCGATCGAGAAAGTACCGGCAGAGCGTCGTCTTCCCCGTTCCCACCTCGCCGGTGATGACGACGAAACCTCCCCGCTCTTTCAGCCCGAACTCTAGATGAGCAAAGGCTTCGCCGTGTTTCGCGGAAAGGTAGAGATACTTCGGGTCAGGGGTCAGGTTGAAGGGTTTTTCTCGAAACCCGTAGAAGGCTTCGTACATAAGTTATTGTATTCTCGTCCAAAAAGGCACGTCAATCACTCCGGGGTGGTGAAGAGGAAGTAATCGTAAGCGTACCGGGAGACCTCGGCGATGGCTCGTTCCGCCTTCTCTTGGTCCTCCATGTTTTTACTAAGGACCGAAATGACAACATGTCCCCTTTTGTGAGGAAGGTAAATGATACCTACGTTATTGACTGTCCCCCCGATAGTACCCGTTTTGTGGGCAACATCCACCGAAGAAGGGAGCAACCCACGAATACGGTTGCCTCCGGTCTCGCACTTGAGGAGTACGTCCGTCATTTTCTGACAGGAGGCTGGGCTAGCGGCACCTCCTTTGAAGACCATCTCGAGGAGATGATTCATCCCAATGGGAGTAGCCGTGTCCTGAGGGTCTTTCGCGAACTTCTCGGCCGCTTCTTCCATCTCTCCCGGTCGAGGTTCGTAGTCGTTCAACATCTTTTCGATCTCTTGGTAGCTCATCCCTTGCGTCTTGTCGATGTCGAAACCGAGCCAATCCAAGATGAGCTCTTGGCACGACCGATTCACGGATATTCCATCCACTCCGATCTCCGCCAGGCGACGATTCACATTTTCGATACCTACTCGTTCAAGAAGCATATCCGTTGCAGAGTTGTCGCTGATCCGCATCATGAGCAACGCCAAATTCTCCATGGACAGCGAGACTCCCGGAACGGCGAACTTGCGAAGCTGCCCGCTTCCTAGATGAATGTCACTGTTTTCAAGAGAAACCATCTCATCCAAACTCAACTTTCCTTGGTCCACCTGGTTGAAGAGCTCGACCAGAATGGGTACTTTGAACGTGCTCGCCATGGGATAGGCCTCGTTCCCATTCACCTCCAGAAATTGGCCGGTTTCCAAATGCTTGACGGCCACTCCCATTTCACCCTCGACGCCGTCGACCACTTGCTGGATGGCATCTCTCAACCGTTCGATAGGGGTCGTAGATGTTTGAGCCACCGCGATTGAGCCCAAGCACGGTAGAGCAAGAGTCCAAACGATGAACCTGGTTATCTTCAATGAATCTCTCCTTTCACTGCACGACCAAAATACCCTCAGATCATAGCTCATCCTACCCTATCATCGACCTTTGGTCGTTCTCGCAAACCTCCGATCAAGGTCACATGGCTGTGGAAAGATTAATAGCTATCCCTTTGAAGGCTGTTTATGATTCTTGGCGTGAGTGGAGAAAAAAACCAATGAAACATCATATGTTCGAAAGTTTGTCACGAGTCATTGAGACGAACACACTGGCCGCGGCTTCCGCCGCTATCTTCTTCGTCGCCTGCCTAGCGCCCAAAGCCGAGCCTGTTCGGGGAGATATCGGCGATGTCATCGAACGAGGGATCGAGCACGGCGACATGACGTTTGACCACGGAACGTGGGACGAAATCCTTCAGGCCTATTCCAAAGAAGGCGGCAGACGATTCGACTACTCGGGTCTCAAACGAGAAGAAGCCAAGCTCGATACCTATTTGGATGCCCTTTCAGATGCTGATATTGAAACGTTGCGAAAAAATGAGATTTTGGCTCTTTTCTCCAATGCCTACAACGCCTATACGGTGAAAACCGTGCTGGAGAAAGTCTCCGACCATGGCACTCCGCAGATTCAGAGCATCCGGGAAATCTCGGACGTATTCGACCTCGAGCGAAACAACGTCGGGGGATTCAAACTGAGCCTCAATAACATCGAGCACAACATCCTCCGCCCTTTCTTCAAGGACCCGAGACTACATTTCGCCGTCAATTGTGCCTCCGTATCGTGCCCTCCCATGCCGACAAGAGCCTTCACCGGCAAGCAGGTTTATGAGCAGTTTGAAGCATTGACGCGTACCACACTTAGTTCGCCCGACTACGTCAGAGTGGAAGGCAACAGGCTTGAAGTCACGAAGCTCATGGAATGGTACGGCTCGGATTTCGTTACCGCGGGATACAAAGGAGCGGAGAAGGACCTAGCATCCTTTATCCGCAAATATGCGAGCGACGAAGTTCGTGCTTGGATCGAGGCTCGAGGCTCGGACGTTCCCATAGAATTCATGAACTACGATTGGTCGCTGAATAAGTATGAGTAGGTGTAAAGGAGAAGGAGAAGGAGTAAGGAGAAGAGATTTCCGCACAGCCGGCAGGTTCGCCGCATCGGGAACTGACTTCGTGAGGATGCTCCTTGCCCGGGGAAAGGTGGTTGGAAGGAGGATGTAGCCCTGTAAACTGATGTTGCCGAATGGAAAGAGACCTTCCTTCCTACTTTCTCCTTCCTACTTCATGAACGACGCAATCAAAAAAGGGCTTGCCCCCATTACAGAGACAAGCCCTATTTTCGTTTTGTTGTCGCCTAGTTCTTATTTGACCTTCTCTCCCTTTGCCAAAGCATCTACACGTTCCTTGAGACCGGGATCGTCGGTTCCGAGCTCAACGGCCTTGTTGTAAGCTTCTGTGAGCTTCTGAACCTTTGCGTTGTCCTCTGCCGTACAAGGGCAACCGGCCGGGATATCGCCGAAAACGGCCCATCCGAGCCCCACGTACGGAGCCGCCCAGTTGGGCAAAGATGCAATGGCCCGTTCGAACGTCTCGATGGCACTGGCGTATTCCTTTTTGCTGAGCAGAGCAAAACCCAGATTGTAGAGTCCGCCGGGGTCGTTGTAGTCCGGCGAGGCCGCTGCTTTAGTCAGATAGGGGATCGCTTCATCAATCTGCTGGTTCGCTACGAGCGCTCCGCCGTAGTCCGTCAAAATACTCATGTTCTCGGGTTCCAATTCAGCAGCCTTTTGGAGCAAAGGCATCGCTGAGGCCACATCTTGTTTGTCCAGCAAAACTTTGCCTTTGCCGGCGAGGGCCTTTGACATCTCGGCATCGATAGCGAGAGCCTTCGTGTAGGCTTCGAGTGCCGCGTCAGGTTGGCCTTCCAAGTACTGGCACTGTCCCAGAAGAGACAGGATCACCGCCGATTCCGGTAGGCGCTCGGTAGCTATTTCCAGTTTGCGGATCGCCTCGTCATATCTTCCTTGGTCTACCAAAATCTTCACGAGAGGTTCGTAGGCCTCGGATAAGCTGGGATTCATTTCCAACGCCTTGCTATAGGCTGTGGCAGCCATTCCGAAGTTACCCTGCTTCTCATACACTTGAGCGAAGGCGAACTGGGCGTCGGGATCGTTGGGGTTGACCGTGACGGCCATGGAAAGGTCGGAATAGGCCGCTCCGGTATCTCCTTTGGCACTCTGTGCCATTCCACGTATGGCATAAGCACGCGTCAGTTTGTCGTTGAGCGCGAGGGCTTGTGTCGCGGACTCGATAGCCTGGTCGTATTGCTCCTTCCGGAGATAAATATCCGCCATTCCCGCCAACGCCTCGGCGTTCTCGCTCTCGATACCGAGCGCCTTACCAAAAGAAGCTTCCGCTTCATCGAATTTTCCATCCGCCAGCAGAGCCTCACCAAGCGTCGCATTAGCAATGGCGCTATTGGGCTCTAGATCCAGCGCCTTACGTGCGGTATCGGCACGCCTCTTGAAGCTTACCCGTCTTCGCAAGACTGAAAGCAAGGTTGACGAGAGTCGATGCGCTCTCCGGATTGGCAGCCAGCGCTTTTTGTCCCGCTTCCACGGCTTGCTCATAATTGGCCTGTTTTGTGAGCGCGACCGTCAAACCTTCGTAGGCTTTGCCCTGATCCGGACCCGTGAGGTGGTCAGAAGCTCGTCTGTACGCCGTCGGCAGCGCCCGACCATTCCTCGTTGGCACGAAGAAGCTCGGCGAGCTTGAGTTGCACTTCCCCATTGTCTGGATAGTCCTCGACGATACTCCTATAAGCTTCTATTGCTTCAGCCGGCTTGTCGTCATTGGCTTTCTTTTCCGCCTCCTCAATCAACTTCTGGACATCTTTTTCGCTCAACTTCTCCTGCGCAAAGATGGGATGAACGGCCAGCGACAGCGAGACCATAGTAACAACCACCATCCAAACCGGACGGACTCTCATGACGCCCTCCCTTCGGGGTATGAACTCGACGTGTGGACATGTAGCGATTTCATCACATTCTCAACCGGGTGATTTTAGTCCAGCAAGACACCTAGGTTCAACCCACGATACCCATGGAGTGAAGGCAATGCACCTTTAGTCGAATACACTCCTCAAGTTACGTACTGCCTCCTGAACGACGGCCAACTCTTCAGGTGACAGGTTCCCGAGTCGACGAGTGAGCGTCGAGAGACGTTTCGCCCTCGCCTTTTCAAAGATTTTCCGGCCTCTCGCGGTCGGCCTTACCTTTACGAACCGGCCATCCCGGCTGCGACGGGCGAGTCCGTCATGCTCGAGACCCGTCACGAGACGGCTCATCGTTGGGAGCTTGACTTGCTCCACCGCCGCCAATTCGCTCATCGTTGAGGGTCCCGCAAATACGAGAAGTGACGAGGCCCACGACCATCGCCATCGCCACTCCTTCGTTATAAACTACAGTCGATTTTGGCAACAGGTTCCAATGGACCGCCGTCTGCTCGACTGCTGACTGCTTTGACTTATGTCTGAACACCACATCCTCCAATCACCTTCCGCATCAGCACGCCTCGCGGAAGCGAACAAATGGTTGGAGCCCCTCCTCAACCGTGGCGAGATCTTGATCTTGTGCGCCCACCTCGAATCCGCCGACCAGTTCGTTCGAAAGTAGCCGAAGTCCATGGAGCGGTTCACGGTATCCGCAGGTTGACACTGGACACGTTGGCGTATCAGCTCGCGCTACCTGTGCTTGGAGACAAAGGCATCAGCCCGCAAAGTCGACTCGCGGAGGAAGCCATCGCCGCTCGCGTGGTCCAGCAACTACTCGATTCTGGACAATTAGGACCTTACGAATCGGTAGCACACTGGCCGGGATTCGCACGCGCTCTGACAGCGACGTTCAGAGAGCTGCGACTTCATGAAATCGTGCCACAAGAGCTCACAGCAAAGGCGACTCCGCTCATGGTGGCGTTGGGTCAGCTCCTGGAACGATTTGAAGCCACGTCCTTGGACGCCGGAGTGGCGGACCGAGCCCAGGTCTTCGAGGCCGCTCGTCGCGTGGTCGAGCACCGGGAGACTCCACCCGTGGGTATTCCCACGTTGCTTTTGGACGTTGCCCTCAACACCCCGCGGGAGCAGAAACTGGTCGCAGCTCTGGCACGAAAATCGCCACGGGTATTGGCCACCGTACCCGCCGGCGATGAACAAACACTAGCCGCCCTCGAGCGCATCCTCGGTTGCTCACCCCAAGTCACCCTGCCGGACCCCGCTCAATCGAGACCGATTCAGCAGCTTCAACGATTCCTCTTCAGTGAATCGACCCCTCCAACGCCCATATCTTCGTCATCCCACACCGAAGTTGGAATTCTCTCTGCACCAGGAGAGGCTCAAGAAGCGGTCGAACTTGCGAGAGAGATCCACCAAGAGGCCGGCAGAGGGGTCCCCTTCGACTCCATTGCCATTTTGCTGCGCTCACCAGAGGTCTACACACCGCTGCTGGAAGACGCGTTGGCCCGTGCAGGTGTACCGGCTTATTTTGCGAACGGAATTCCTCGCCCGGATCCCGCTGGACGGGCCTTTTTGTCTTTAATGGACTGCGCGGCCGAGCAGCTCAGCGCCAGCCGCTTCGCCGAGTATCTTTCCTTGGGACAATTGCCCGGCCTTGAAGATGGGACTCCTCCGTCTCGTACAAAAGAGGATCTCTGGGTCGCTCCTCGTCACGACTTTGCCCCCAGCCCGACCGTTGCCACGGGAGGGCCAGAACAGCTCGATCTCTTTGCATCACCGACTAAGGTTCGAGAGCCCGAGCTCGAGCCCGCCATTGAAGGGACCCTTCGGGCCCCTCGCCGTTGGGAAAAGCTGCTTGTTGACGCGGCAGTCATCGGAGGGCGCGACCGATGGGAAAGACGGCTAGCTGGCTTGGAGAATGAGTTCCGAGCGAGGCTCCAAGAAATCGAAGACCCCGAGGGGAGTGAAGCAGCGGCCATCGTCCGCCAGTTGGAGGATCTCCGACACCTGAGGCGCTTTGCCTTGCCGTTAATCGGTATCCTCAGCGAACTACCTGCGAGAGCCGAATGGCGCGTCTGGCTAGATGCGCTGAAGTTACTCGCCTCCAGCGCTCTGGCATCCCCTGACAACGTGTTGAAACTGCTCGGAGAGCTCGCGCCGATGGATTCCGTGGGTCCCGTCGAGATCTTTGAAGTACGCAGAGTGCTGGCAGAACGACTAACCCTCATGTCCCAAGAACCTCCTCCATACCGCTACGGACGAGTTTGGATCGCTCCCATCGAGGCGGCACGCGGTATGAGCTTCGAGGTGGTCCTCGTTCCGGGACTCGCTGAGCGGATGTTCCCAAGGAAGATCGTCGAAGATCCCCTCCTTCTTGACAGTTGGAGGAAGGAAATCTCTCCCAGCCTCCCGCAGCAAGAGGACCGAATCGGAGAAGAGCGTCTTGCTCTCCGCCTCGCTGCCGGAGCAGCCCACAGAAGAATCGTATTCAGCTACCCCTCTGTGGATCTTCAAAAGGGTCGCTCCAAAGTCCCGTCCTTCTATCTCCTCGAAGTGGTGCGGGCAAGCCAGGGAGAGCTCCCCGACTTCGAAGCGTTGGAGAAACAAGCGGCTGCTTCCAGCGGAGCTCGTTTGGGCTGGCCTGCCCCACGAGAAGCGATGGGCTCCATCGATGAGACCGAGTTGGACCTGGCATTTCTCGCGGAAGCTCTTCGAGTCGATACGAGCGAGCTCGAGGCACGAGGCACAGGTCGCTACCTCATGACCGTGAATCCTTCTCTCGCTCGCTCTTTGAGGATGCGTTTCCTCCGGAGCCGACCCGGAAAGTTCTATCCCCCAGACGGATTCCTCGATCCTTCCTCAGACACGGTCGCAGACGTTGGCAAACGCTCGTCTTGCGGCTCGCGCCTATTCCGTGACAGCCCTCGAAAAGTACGCATGGTGCCCATACCGGTTCTTTCTTCATGCCATCATCCGGCTCAGACCTCGGGATACCATCGGGTATGTCACTCATATGGATGCTCTCACCCGCGGCCGCATCATGCATGAGGCTCAATTCGAGGTTTCAAAGAAGCTGGAAGATGAAGGACTCCTCCCTATCGGGCCCCAGAACCTCACGGCGGCACTCGCCGTCTGTGAGGCGACTTTCGCCAAAGTCACGGCGAGGTTTGCCGAGGAGCTCGCCCCCGCCATCGATCGCATTTGGCAGGATGAGACCGATCGCATCCGAACGGACCTACGTGGTTGGATTAGACGAGAATCGGAATCGTCGGAAAGCTGGATTCCGATACATCGTGAATATACCTTTGGGATGAGACCTCGGGGCCCGGCCGACCCCGAGAGCGTTCTCCATGAAGCGGTCCTCTCAAACGGGCTCCGCCTCCGGGGTGCTATTGACCTAGTGGAGAAAGGAGAGGACGGCAGAGCGCGCATCACCGATTACAAAAGCGGTAGGGCCTGGGTTCCCCCACAAGCAGTCGTCAACGGAGGCGAGACTCTGCAACCGGTCCTATATGCCCTTGCATTCGAATCCCTCACTGGACGTGAAGTGGCCGAATCTCGTCTCTACTACTGCACCGACATCGGAGGCTACGAACAAAGACGCATCGTACCGGATGAAGAAACGCTTAGCGTTGTCGAGGAGTTCCAACGAAGACTGGACACCGTTATCGCAGAAGGGTTTTTCCCGGCAGCCCCGAAACCGACATTCGGCTGCAGATTTTGTGACTACCGCTCAGTCTGTGGACCTCGGGCCGAGGTCAACGCGACACGAAAACAAAAGGACTCTCGTCTGTCACCATTGAATTGGCTCAGAAACTTGACCTGACAAGGAAGGGGATCTTGTGGAAAGTCTGAAAGTCGCGTACCGGCGAACCGCCATCATTTCTGGTGCGATTGCGTTCACACTTCCCGTCTATGCAATCGTCGTTGCTGTCTTCCAACAGATGAGCAGCTCGTTCGAGGGCATATCACCCGCCGAAGACGGCCCCACGCTCACTGATGTCCTATTCCTGATCTCCCTAGCAACGTTTTTTCTCGCATGGCGCATCAGAAACCGCACATTTAGGACCGCTCCACCGCGTCCCGGAACCGAACTGAAAGACAGCAGGAGCGCTCGAGATAGCAAAGAGCACCTCCAACTGTTGACGAGAACCACACTTGTAACTCTGGTCCTTTCCGAATCCATTGCGATGTACGGACTCGCAGGTTTCATCGTGACGGGTGACGCGCGAATCTTCTATATTCTACTGACGGTCTCAATCATCGCCTTCATCCTCTGGTTTCCCAGGTACGGGCAGTGGCAAGAGTGGATAGAACGCCAGCAGGCTGGTAATCATTACGAGGAAGCCATTCAATGACCAACGGGTTGGTCGACCAGGATGCCCGGGAGACGATCCGCACGGCGCTCGACCGGACGCTCATCGTGGAGGCCGCAGCAGGAACCGGCAAGACCAGCTCGCTCGTATCCCGCATCATCGAGGTCATACGCAGCGGCCATGGCGAACTAGCAAACCTCGTGGCGGTGACATTTACAGAAAAGGCCTCGGGTGAGCTCAAGCTACGCCTGAGAACGGCGCTGGAGAAAGCTCGACGCCAAGCCCAGGGAAGCACGAAAAAGAGGCTCGAAAAGGGCCTGGCCCAACTAGAAGAAGCCCATATCGGAACGATACACGGATTCTGCTCCGACCTCCTCAAGGAACGTCCCCTCCAAGCGAGTGTCGACCCTCTTTTCCAGGTTGCGACGGAGAACGAGGCTGAACGAATCTACCGTAGGGCATTCGATCACTGGCTCGAAGAAAAACTCGCCTCTCCGCCAGTCGGTGTTCGTCGTATCTTGCGCCAGCCGCTTTCGAGAGAAGTGGGGCCGATACAGCTTCTTCAGTAGAGCAGGCCGAGACCTCGTCGATCGGAGGGACTTTCCCACTCCGTGGCAGGTCCGGCCTTTCAATCGTGAAGAGACCATCGATGAGTTGATCACGCACTTGCTTCAACTTGCCGGCGAGGTGACGAAGTGTGGTAACCCGAATGATTACCTCTACAGAGGATTTGCCGAATTGCGATCGTTCGCCGTCGAGTTGACGAGACACGAAGAGGCGCGCGGCAGCCGAGACTACGACTATCTCGAGCATCGGATACCGTCATTGGATCTTGGCAAATGGAAGGGCCGAGGACCCTATGCCGAAGGAGTTCTACGTGATGATCTCATCGACAAGAGAGAATCTCTCAAAGAAACCCTTGCGGACTTCAAGAAAAGGGCGGGCGCCGACCGAGCCGCAAACCTGAGGGGAGAGCTCGGGGATTCTCGTAGAGCGCTACCAAACCCTCATGGAAAAAGCCGGCCGTTTGGATTTCTTGGACCTCCTCGTCCGTGCCCGCAACTTGTTGCGCGACCAAGCCTCGCTTCGCGAGGAGCTCCAGAATCGCTTCACACATCTTTTCGTCGACGAGTTTCAAGACACCGATCCTCTCCAGGCCGAGATTCTGCTCCTCTTGTCCTCCGACAACCCGGATGAGGATGACTGGCACGAGGTCCGGCCCCAAACGGGTAAGCTCTTCGTTGTCGCCGATCCAAAGCAATCGATCTATAGGTTTCGCCGAGCCGATGTTGCCCTGTACGAGCAAATCAAACGCCAGCTTCTTGCCAAAGGTGCTGAGCTCATTCATCTAACCGTGAGCTTCCGGGCTGTACCTGATATTCAGGAAATGGTCAACGCTTCGATGTCGGATGTCATGATGGGGTCGGAGGAGCAGGGACAAGCCTCCTATGTTCCCATCGAGCGCTTTCGCGAGCCGATGGACGGTCAACCCGCGGTGGTGGCACTTCCTATACCGCGACCCTACAGCGACTGGGGCAACCTCGCGAACTATGCCATCCAGAAATCCGAGCCTACGGCGGTCTCCGCTTGGATCAAATGGTTAGTCGAGACCAGCGGCTGGCAAGTGACGTCACGCGACAATCCCGACCCTCACCCGGTTCAGCCATCGGATGTTTGTCTGCTTTTTCGTCGATTTATATCGGGCGACCGGGTCATCACCCAGCCCTACGTCGACGCGCTACAGGCCCGAGATATCCCCCACGTGCTCGTCGGAGGACGAGGTTTCCATCAAAGAGAAGAAATCGAGACGATGCGCAACGCACTGGCCTCGATCGAGAGACCCGACGATGAGCTCGCGGTGTTCGCCACGCTTAGGGGTTACCTTTTTGGACTATCTGACGAGTCACTTTTTCTATTCCGCTCACGCTACGGGACCCTCCACCCCTTCAAGAAGCTACCCGACGAGCTCGCGAGCTCGGATTCTTCCGCGGCGGACGTCACCCGCAGCCTCGAAATCCTCGCTCGACTTCACAAAGGCCGGAACAGGCGTCCCATCGCGCTCACGATCCGGCAACTGCTCGACGAGACCAGGGCCCAGGCAGGTTTTGCATTGTGGCAGGCCGGTGATCAAGTTCTTGCCAACGTGCTCCGGGTCCTCCAACTCGCGAGAGACTACGAGACCACCGGTGGGCTGTCTTTTCGAGCTTTCGTGGAGCACCTAGAGAGGCTCGCTGAAGAAGGAGAGGCGGCGGAACAACCTCTTATCGAAGAAGGTGTCGAAGGCGTTAGGTTGATGACTGTCCATCGGGCCAAAGGACTCGAGTTCCCGGTCGTAGTCCTCAGTGACATCGCTTGCCCCCTTGGTGAGTCGGCTTCCCGTCATGTGGACTCGGACCAGAAGCTCTTTGCTGTACGGTTAGCCGGAAATGCGCCCTGGGAGCTACTGGACCATGAGGAAACCGAATCGAAACGGGAGGCCGCAGAAAGCCAGAGACTCCTCTATGTCGCGGCCACCCGAGCTCGAGACATCCTCGTCGTCCCAGCCGTCGCGGATGAACCTCGCAGCCGGAGTTGGGTGTCTTCCTTGACACCTTCTTTGTATCCCACAGGTCAAACCTACCGATTTCCCGTCGTGGCCCCAGGATGCCCCCGATTCGGCGACGATACGGTCATCGATCGACCCTCGAAATCACCCGTGCCCCCTGGAGAAGGTATCCGTCCCGGAATGCACAAGCCACGGCAGGGAGGCCACCGGGTCGTCTGGTGGGACCCCGAGTTACTGGAGGAAACACCTGCCGGAAAACCGGGTATTCGTCGATTCCACATTCTTCAGCCCACGGACGAATCGGCGGACGACCAGGGCGGAAGACTTCACAACGATTGGAGCAAGAGCCGTGCGTCCCTACTGGAGCGGGGGGGCAAGGAGAGCATGAAGGTCATCTCAGTGACCCGGAAGGTCGAAACGGAGGCTGTCCAGATTGAAGATGTGCAGGTTGAGGTTGTCGAGCGCGTTCCGGGACGGCCCGTGGGCAAGGCTTTCGGAACTCTCGTCCACGAATTGCTCGCTGCAGCCGATCTTAGCGCCGGGAAAGACAGCCTACAGGCTCTAGCCAGCTCCCTCGGCCGGATACTCGGAAATACACAAAAGGAGATTGAGGCCGCCGCGGATGCCGCTCGCCGCGCGTTGAAGCATCCTCTACTCGAACGAGCCGCATCCTCCTACACCAAAAACCTCTGCCACCGAGAGACACCGCTCATTTATCGCGATCCAGCAGGTACCCTCATCGAGGGTATCCCGGACCTTGTTTTTCAGGACGAGCGGAGCTCATCGTGGACGGTCGTGGATTTCAAAACCGACATTCGAACGGACATCGGCCAGGAGGACTACCGGAAGCAGGTCTCCATCTACATGGCAGCCCTCCGCCAGGCGACGGGTAAGGACGCAGAGGGAGTATTGCTGTATGTCTGAATCGGTACTCAAGTACTCAAGTACTCAAGTACTCAAGTACTCAAGTACCCGAGGACCGGAGGACCCGAGGACTCGAGTGCCAGAGTAGTCAGGTGGGCGGTCGTGGACCCCGCATCAGCGGCTGTCAGCGTTCATTTGCATGTAAAAAACTGGCCGACAGCACTCCCGCGCGCTAATCTAGTTGGACCGATATCTGACAAAGTATAGGCACGTCGGGTCCCGCCGATCCGTGCGAGAGAAATAACAGGAGGATTTACGTGTTAAGAACGTTAGCGAGCACCGCATTATTGACTATTTTCTTTGCATCGACTGGGTGGGCTCAAGACTACAAAGTCGAGATTACTCCCCTTTTCGGTTACACGTTTAGCGAGGGCTTCACCATCGATCCCATCGTCTTCGATGGGGAGAGGTATGACAAAATCAACCCAACGAGCGGGATCTCTTATGGATTCCTTCTCGGCTTTTTTGTCAGCGAGAACATTGAGGTGGGCTTCCTGTTCGACCGCCAGGACAGCAAACTCGAAGCATCCGGGACGACCAAGACCGAGTTCGCCGATCTCAACGTCAACAACTACCACGGAGTTTTTATTTATAACTTCGCCGACGAGGACGATGCGGTCCGGCCGTTCTTCTTGGGCGGGTTGGGTGCGACCCACTACAGTCCCGGCGAGGTACAAGGTAACAACATCGACAGTTCGACGAAGTTCTCGACGACTTGGGGTGGCGGTGTCAAGGCCTATGCCGGAAGAAATATTGGCTTCCAAGTGATGGGCCGTTGGACACCGACCCACATCAAGAATGATCCGGCCGGTATCTGGTGCAGCCCGTGGTGGCCCTGGGCATGCTACCAACTGGTCAACCCGGACTACTCGAACCAGCTCGAGCTATCGGCCGGCGTCACCTTCCGCTTCTAGGATTCGTAAGGGGACGGTCCCTTGTGGACTATCCCCTTCACCTAGTTTTCTCCGCGTGCCATTCGACCACGCACCATCAAGATCACGAAGAAACCCAACCCCGCTCCCATCACTCCCACGAGGGATGGACTCCACACCCCAAAGCCTTGTCCGTCAGTCCACAAATGAACGACCAACAGTGCTGAAACACCCGAACCAATGGCGGCCCATGCTTCGGGAGCTCCCCCTTTCCCGCTATAAAGACCCGCTAATATGGGCACGAATAGACTCACGCTCAGCAAGGCGTAAAAGACGACCAGGGCGTCAATTACCGTGGGCGACACAACGGCTAAAGTCACTCCGAGACCGCCGCCAACCACCGCCGCCATCCGAGATACCTTCAAAACGAGGGAATCGCTGGCACCGGGATTGAGGAAGCGACGATAAAGGTCCTGTGACAAAGAAGTCGCCAGCATGAACAAAATCGCGTCGGCAGAGCTCACCTCGGCAGAGAAGATCGCGGCGAGAGCGAGCGCCCCGACAAGAATGGGGAGGTCGCTGACCAATAGCGTCGGGAGCGCCAGCTCATGGTTGACTAAATCGGGGTGGTGAACCCTGGCGATCATTCCCAACAAGGGTGGTATTGCCGCGAAACCCATCAAGACGGCGGCATTTAGGCCCGCCCCCCACCTTACGGTTCTCTCATCCCTTGCGCCGTAGACTTTCTGCAGGAGCCCTGGTGAGATGATGAATGCAGGTACGAGAAGAGCCACATAGGTCCAGCCCGAGCCGCCTCCCTGCCAGAAGTTCAGGTAAGTTTCGCTGACATTCGAGCCCGCTCGGAAAACGACTTCGAGTCCCCCCACGGCCGAGAGAGAGATGGGCACGGCCACCGCAAATCCCATGATCAATACGATGAGTTGCACCATGTTGACCCAAGCGGAAGTGAGCAACCCACCGGCAGCAAAGTAAATGGTCATCACCAGCCCGCCCATGAGACAACCCACCGCTTTGGGTACACCTGCCACGACGTTCAGAACCCAAGCCAACGCAATGAGCTGGCCTGCGAGAATGGACAAAGTACCCAGCCAGAGAAGTGCCGCAACAATCCCGCGAACCGAAGGACCATAGCGCAGCTCGAGATAATCTCCCACCGTTCGAAGCTCGTGCTGCGCCGCGATCCTCCATATGCGAGGTCCAACCCAAAAAGCCAGCACAAATGACCCAATCCCGGCCGAGCCGACCCACCACCAGGCACTGACTCCATCTCGGTAGCCTAGTCCGGAGGCTCCAACGGTGGACCCGGCGCCAATGTTGGCGGCAAGAAGTGTAGCGAAGAGCAGCAAAGGACTCAGTTGTCGGCCGGCCACGAAAAACTTGTCCGACGTCCGAACGAGACGTCCTATCCCAATTCCAAGCAAAATCAGGCCGATGGAATAAGCGACTAGAACGATGAGATGAAGATTCAAGACTACTTAGGAATCAAATCGCGTGCTGCGGGATAACCGGGGATTCCCTCCGCCTTTTCCACGGCACGAACAATGGCTTCTGCGGTCATTTGGGCGGCCAGCTCACCTATCAAGACCAAACTCGGTTCGCCTTCCCACACGCCCGTGGACAAAGCAAAGAGTGTGTCACCATCGAACGGAGTATGTGCGGGCTCGACGGCTCGTGCCAAGCCGTCTTGTGCCATCTGAGCCACCTTGGTGGCCTGGGCTTTGGTCAGCTTGGCATTCGTTCCCACAACACCAATGGTCGTGCTACGGCCCCACCCCCCCATTCGAAAGGCGCCCTCGAGGAAGAGCTTTCTGGCGTCGGCAAGCCCCTGTCCATCTTCGGTCCTCACACCAGCGACGACTTTCCCTGATCGGGGATCGACGACATCTCCCCAGGCATTGACGGCGACAAGAGCGGCGACCACCAAACCACCCTCCATACGGATCGAGGAGGTACCGATGCCGCCTTTCATAGCCCGCGTGGAACCAGCTGATTTGCCAACCGTTGCCCCCGCGCCGGCACCAACATTGCCTTCCAATACCGATCCGCCGGTCGCACCTGCCGCGGCTCTGTATCCGCAATCCGCTCCAGGACGAACCTCCGGCCGAGCGCCAACGGAAAGGTCGAATAGAACGGCGGCCGGGACAATCGGCACCTTGGCAACCCCGACGTCGAATCCTACCCCTTTTTCTTCGAGGTAGCGCATCACACCGGAGGCCGTGTCCAGCCCGAAAGCACTCCCACCGGTTAGCACCACACCGTGCACTCGTTCTACTGTGTTAACGGGATCGAGGAGATCGGTCTCTCGCGTGCCTGGAGCAGCACCCCGCACATCTACTCCAGCCACCGCACCCTGCTCGGCCAAGACTACCGTGCAGCCGGTGGGTCGTTCCGCTAGGGTGAAGTGTCCCACCTTGAGCCCCTCAACGAGCGTCAATCCGGAGGTGTCCCCACTTTGCATGGGATATCCTCCTTTCCTAGGACTGGCTCCGAGCAGAACCAATCCTGCCAGTAGAAATACCTTTACCCCTTTCACAACGTCCTCACCTGTCCGTTTGAGAATTCTCGAGATTGTGAGCGCCAGCGCCTCGAAAAGCAAACAGCCGATCCCCAGCCCTTCCCACCCCCCACGCCTTCGGCCTAGATCTCCTTCTGTCGTCCGACACCATTCGACAAAAATTCCACTTGTTTCCGGGTCTGTTAATAAGGAGAATGATGGGCACGAACTGGAGACGGCGGTTCTCCAACTTGGCCAAGCATCACTATCGACCACTAGAAGGAGGAAGTATGCCCGAGCGCAAGGCGACCGATATCATGACCCGGAAACTCATTGTTCTTTCTCCGGACACGGATATCTATGAAGCTATTCACACCCTCATAAAGAAAGGGATTTCTGGGGCACCTGTCGTAGACAACGAAGGCAATCTGATGGGAATTCTGTCCGAGCTCGATTGTCTCAAGGTCATGACGGCCGGAGCCTTCGATGGGCTTCCCGAAGGAAAAGTCGCCGATTATATGACCTGCCCGGTTACTACCGTCAAGCCGGATGCCAGCATCCTCGACGTAGTAACGATCTTTACCAAGAACCCGATCCGACGTATACCCGTTATGGATGGCTCTGGGCAGCTCCTCGGCCAAATCAGCCGACGAGACGTTCTCGTAGCCATCGAGTCGATTCACGACAACCCCCGGCTCTTCGGCAACATGGAAGAGTCGTCCTACCCTCCTTCGTCAGAAGACAGCCGAGGAGTGGATTCCGCAATGAGAACCGCCAGAGGAAAGAAATAGCCACGTTCCAATCCGCGCCTGCATAACGATGGGAGGTCGGAAGACCTCCCGTTTCGGCGGCATTCCGACTTCACTAGCACTTTGTTGTATCCGGCCGTCTCGGGATCCGCCCATCACAAAAGATCGCGTTTCCCTCCATCGCCTCACCTAGATAGAATTGTAGGCCGCCATGAAGCGGTCCAGCCATTTGCTACCCAAGTTCTCAATTGAACCAAGCGATTCACAGCATCATACCAGCACGGAAACGGGAGGCCACAGTGGAAGATTCGAAATCGGGTAAATACAAAGATGAGTTCTACCTCAACTGTGGTTTTGCCACGCGGGCGCTTCACTCAGGAGAGCACGTCGGGCAACCCCAACACTCTTCTCACACGGGAGCCATCTATCAAAGCTCTACGTTCGTTTTCGAAAACGCAGAGCAAGGTGCTGAGATCTTTTCCGGCAAACGTCCCGGATACATTTACACTCGCTTAGGCAACCCATCGGTGTTGTTGCTCGAGGCAAAGATCAATGCCTTGGAAGGCAAAGAGGTCAAGCTCCGCAATCCCGACGTTCGTGTTTCTACTCTTGCTTTTGCATCCGGAATGTCCGCTATCGCCTCTACGTTGTTGTCGGTCTGCGATTCCGGCGACACACTGATTTTGGGAGACGTCGTCTACGGCGCGACGGAGCACCTTGCTGAAACCGTCCTCTCCCGATTCGGAGTCGGTTTCGTTGAAGTGGATACTTCTGACCTCAATGCCGTTGAGAAGATGGTCAAATCCAATCCCAAAGCAAAGGCTTTTCTGTTCGAGACCCCCACCAATCCAATGCTGGCGATCACCGATATAGCGGCCCTCGTGAAGATCGTCAAAGATGTCAACCCGGACATGAAAGTGATCGTGGACAATACCTTTGCCACTCCCTATCTTCAGCGTCCCCTCGAGCTGGGCGTCGATATCGTCGTCCATTCCACCACGAAGTATCTGTGCGGCCATGGCACGGTGGTAGGGGGTGTCATGACCACTGTTTGCGACGATGTCAAAAATAAAGCCTACAACGTGATCAAGGACGTGGGAGGCAATCCTGGCCCCTTCGACGCGTGGTTGGTCAACCTCGGACTCAAGACGCTGCCCATTCGCATGGAAAAACATTGCGAAAACGCCATCGAGATTGCTAGATACCTCGAGAAACACCCAAAGATCGAGAAAGTCTACTATCCGGGTCTGGAGAACAACCCGTATCATGAGCTAGCCAAGAAACAAATGGGGGGAAAGTTCGGCGGGATGGTCTCCTTCGACATTGCAGGAGGTCTCGAGGCAGGTCGAAAACTGATGGATCAAATCAAGATCTTCACTTTGGCCGTTTCGCTGGGATGCGTGGACTCCCTCATTCAACATCCGGCTTCCATGACTCACGCCTGTGTGCCGAAAGAAAAACGTGAGAAAGGAGGCCTTACGGATGGACTCGTTCGAGTCTCCGTCGGGATCGAAGACGTAGAGGACCTGCTACAAGCCCTCGATGACGGCCTGGCAAAAGTATAGGGAGACAGGAGCTAGTCACTAGTAACCAGTTATCAGTGAACAGTTAACAGTTATCGTGCACACTTGAAAATGAACAGTAGACTGTGACCAGCGAACTCACTGGTCACTGGTCACCCGCCTTCGCTAACGTTCTCCACCGTTCAAGCTTCGGCGGGTCCGCCGAAGCCTTGGGTAGGCGGACTGATCACTGGTTAAGGCCGATGAGAGTGACCGAAATACAGCCCCTCGAACTCCTTCAGCAGCGACGTCAATTCATTCACATTCGCCAGATCTGTAGTCTGCTTGCACTTCATCGCCGCCAACAGCATTTTGTGCAAGAGGGTGATTTTCTTTTCATAGTTTTCTTGATCCGGCTTGATGCGTTGGGTCATGAAGTACTGCGTCACGATATGCTGGATCTCGTCGGCATGATGCTCTTTGTTGTTCACCCACCTAACGAGCTGGTTGTAGTTGACCGGAGTCTGACTACTAAGCTCCACGACTTGATTCATCGATTTCTCGATCGTTTTGATGTGCTCCCCGATCAAATCGGCTCGCGCCTGGTCATCGTAGATGCCGCAAGGTATCTCGCAATGGGCCCAAGCGTTTCCTGCGATCGCCATGAACAAAGTGACCGCAATCAAAGAAATATACCGTGATTTCATGTGGTTCCTCCTAGCGCTGCTATGGTGCAGGGGTCGGCACTTGTGATGAGAACGAATCTGCCTGCAACTCTCCTTCGCTTTTTCTATCAAAAGCCGCACCGATTCTAACCAGAATATTGCAGCCCGCCAAACATTCTTGATTACACGCTCGTCACACCCTGCTCGGCGGTATTGAGAACCAGATCCCTGGCCGAGACGCCGAGGTCAGCCCAGGCTTTCACCATCGCCTGAGCGATCCTCTCAAGGCCACGGGGCGCAAAGGCCACCAAACTAGGACCTGCTCCAGATAGCGTTACCGCAGCAGCCCCGGCTTCACGCGCAGCCTCGACAACCTTCTCGAATCCTGGAATGTGGCGGGAACGAACCTGTTCATGCAACCGGTCGGTCATGACTCGGGCCAAGAGCGCATAGTCGCCCGAGCGGAGCGCCTCAACGGTCAGCAAAGCATGCCCTACGTTCAAGGCGGCATCCTTCAACGGGATTTCTTCAGGTAGAGCCCGGCGCATTGTGTCTGTGGAGAGGCCAAAACTCGGTAGAGCAACCGCAACCCGCAAAGAGGGAACAGACACCTGACGGGCGAGAACCTCACCCCCGGCCTCTGTAACCAGATTGAGCCCTCCGTAAAGTGAGGCGGCAGCATTGTCTCCATGGCCCTCGAAATGGCGGGCCAATCGCAGCATCTCGCCGGTGGATAATCCTCCATCCACCAGCAGGTTGGCCGCGGCCAGGGCGGACACCGTGGCTGCCGCCGAGGAGCCCAACCCCGCGCCCAAGGGAATGTTGTTAACGCTCGTCACCTTCAACCCGGAAGGGCTCCGCCCGACATGCTCGAAAACGGATTGAGCGGCACGAGCGATCAAGCTTGTGGCCCCCTTGGGAAGCTCCTTCGCGCCCTCCCCCTCGAGCTCCATGATCAATCCGTCTTTGATGCTTTCCATTTGCAGTGTATTACGCAGATCGAGGGCCAAGGCGAGAGAGTCGAAGCCGGGTCCCAGGTTCGCTGTCGAGGCCGGTACGCTCAGACGGACGGTTCTCATATCTCGACGAGCCCTTCGATGACCGAGCGGCTTGCGGGGACGGTCTCCGGCTCTCGAAACCTCTCCGTTACGATAGTGGGATCTTTGAGTCCATGACCTGTGCAGATGAAGACCAGACGCTTCCCAGACAAATTCAAGCGCCCGGTTTCAACTTCGAGAGTCGCACCAGCCACTCCGGCGGCAGACGCCGGCTCTACCCACAAACCTTGCGAAGCCAGACGTCTCTGAGCTTCGAGAATGTCATCATCGGTCACGGCGATAATTCTCCCCCCTGATTCGCGAGCTGCTTGTGTTGCCTGCGGCCCTCTCGCGGGTTTGCCGATGCGGATCGCGGTCGCAATCGTTTCGGGGTAATCCACCGGGGCGCCATCGACGAGAGGAGCGGCCCCTTCTGCCTGAACGCCGAGAATTCGCGGCAGTTCGTATCCCCCGAGCTCATGGTACTGTTTGAAGCCCATCCACAAGGCGGTAATATTTCCGGCATTACCAACCGGCATAGCGATCCAATCGGGCGCAACACCGAGAACGTCACATATCTCGAAGGAAGCGGTCTTTTGCCCTTCGATCCGAAACGGATTGAGGGAATTGACCAAGGCCACCGACTTCCGGTCTGCTACCTCTCGAACCAAGGACAACGCTTCATCGAAAGAGCCCTCGATTTGTACGACACGTGCGCCGTGAGCCATGGCTCCCGCCAGTTTGCCCGAAGCGACCTTTCCACGAGGAATCAATACCAGACAGCGCAGATTGGCTCGCGCAGCATAAGCCGCGGCACTCGCCGCGGTGTTGCCCGTACTGGCGCAAATGACGGTTTTAGCTCCACGATGAGCGGCCTCGGTCATGGCCACCGTCATGCCCCGATCTTTAAAAGAGCCAGTGGGATTGAGTCCCTCGAATTTGACCCAAACTTCTCGCGCACCGAGCTCCTGTGCCAACTCAGGAACAGGCACAAGAGGCGTGCCCCCTTCCAGCAGAGTCACGGGCCGAGCCTCATGCGGGAAATCGAGGAGATCCCCGTACTGGCCAACGACACCCGGCCACGCCCGCATCTTCTTGCCCTCGCTCACTCGAGACCTTCGAGACCCTGCTCCACGGTCCTCACCGAAAGTGTCCCTCTTTTTGCCTCTCGATACTTCATTTTCGTTGAGTCCAAGTCTGCTGGCGTTCTACCAAACTCGCCCCAGCACGGCACGAGGTTACTCTACAACGACACAGCGACAAGAAAAAAAAAGGCCCAGGCGGTTGGCTCCACCCGGGCCGAGAACAAGAAAAGTACAGCCTGTCAGCCGACTTTTTCGCCTACTGCACCAGTCCGTGTTGGTACGCCAGAGCCACGGCGGCCAGCTTACTGTGGACACCCAACTTGTTCAGGATGTTCTGAGTGTGATTGCGCACCGTGGCGCGACTGATGGATAGGCGATGGGCGATGGTGTGCGTTGGCAAGCCGGATGCAAGGAGCTTGAGCACCGCTCGTTCCCGATTCGTGAGCTTCTCCATGGCTTCGATGGGATCCCGAAGTGTCTCGAATCGCTCGCCCAGAGCTCGCCGCAAATAGGTCTCGAGCTCCCGTCTCGATGTGACATCTCGAAAGATATGTACGTGCGCACGGAAGGTCTCTTCGTTGCCCCTCACCAACACGGTACTCACGTCCAACCAGAGTTTTTTTCCGTTGGCGTGAGTAAGTACCAGATCGTAGTGGGCCGGTTGTTCTCCTTGCTGGGCCATGGTGCGCACATGGCAGCCTTCGAAACACACCATGTTGCCGGCGGGATCTCGACCTCGGGTCACGTCACAGCAACTCTTGCCGATGACATCCGCTGCCTTCAACCCCGTGATCTGTTCCGCCGATCGGTTCCACATGAGAACGCGGCCCTCTGAGTCCACTGCAAAAGCACCATCTGCCGTGTCCATCAAGACGTCCATTACGTCCCCATTGTTCATGACGAACCCCTTATCCACTTGGCACGACCCACGAAAATGCCTCGAAATAGACATTCACGTTGTGTCACCCCATCAAACCCAATACTGGTCCATTTTTACGCAACCCTTATGCCAAATGCATTGATCAACGTAAACAACACAATATCAATAGTTTAGTTATTTTATGGACGCGCGGAGATGGGGCAATTGCCCCATGAAAGACATAAGCCAACTACCCTAGTCGGTCTATTCTACGATCTGGGAGACTTACTAACCCACCCACACCTTCAGAATGGTGAATATCGACTGGACACTTGTCCCGTTTTTCAAAACATGCTCCACACATACACTCCACGAGCTCTTATACTTCAAATCATTGAATTCAGAATCCACACAGAATTTGCAGGGGGTAGATGCCCCAATAAAGTGTGTGAAACAACTCATAGTCACACGAAGGAACCTCGGCAATCACAGCCGTCCACTGGATGTCCCTATCGATGAATCGATAGGAGCTAGAATTCCGCGACGAGCGTTACGACACCGTTGATTCCGGGAGCAAGAACGGCACGACTATCGGGACTGATCGGGAAGGTCCTGTCCAGAAGATTGCGGACGACGAAGCGTAGTCTCAATGGTTCGGCCACCTTCAGGCCAGCGCCGACATCCAACGTGACGAAGCTCGGAGTGACGATTTCCGTGGGGCCCGGGTCATTGTCTTCAACGTAGATTCCGAGTTGAACTCGAGCATAGTGACCCGTCCCCAATTCCTTTCGAATTTGAAACTGTATGTTTGTAGCAGGAATGTCGTCCAGGGCAACATCGTCATCCAAGGTCACTCCGTCCGACACCTGGGCGCCGACCTCATAGCTAAGCCCATGCCCGGCCTTTCCCTGGAGCTCGAACTCGAGCCCTTGGATTCGGGCCTCACCGCGATTTCTGAAAAAGAAAAGGTCATCCCCTTCTTCGTACCGTTCGATGAGATCTGAAATGCGATAGTAATAACCGTACAGGGCCAAGCGCAGGCCGGCCCTCATGAAGCGAAGAGCCACATCATATTGAAGGGCCGATTCGGGCCCGAGCTCCGGATTGCCGGTTGCTACACCCCGACCACTGGCGCCGACAAAGTATCGGTCAGACAGCCCCGGGTCGCGAAATCCGCTCGAAACTTGACCCGTGACCGTCGTCCCACGCGCTAGGTCGGCTTTGATGGCTCCAAAACCCGAAAAGGCGTTGTTCGCCGTGGATTGCTCCCCAAAAAAACCACCATCATTTCGGGTGGTTACGTAGTCGAAACGCAAGCCGCCAGAAGCCGTAATCCGGCTTCCGAGCAATAGTTCGGCGCTGGTGTATGCTGCCGTATCGTTTCGGTTTGCACTTTCGATCGCTATCTCTTCAAAGCTCTGGTATTCGTCACCACTAACGTCATAGATATCTAGGGTGTTCAGAGCACCGAGATTGAACCTCCCGTTGAGATCGATTCCGAACTCCAGACGGCCGCGCTTCAACGGGCGGACGGCAAGACCACGAAAACTGTAATCATCCGCATCAATATCCGAGCGCAGAATGCGTCGGACCGACGTCTGTGTTGCAAGGGTGTCCCGTTCCGTGATCAACCGGGAGCTTCCCATGAATCCCACCAACCCCAAACGCGTGAAACCACCCATGGAGTCGAAATCGTAGGACAGGGTGAGACGTTCCGAATCCTCGCGCGGATAGGAGGTTCTGATCCGATCGGAACGTGTTGTGGGCCGGCCGATATTTCTGCCGTGATCGGACTGCCAACCCACGGAGAGCATTCCCCGACCGACCTCATGCCCGAAACGCGCCAAAAAACCTCTGTCACTCGCTTGAGAATCGGTGACCCGCCCTTCCGGACTATAGTACTCATCGAAGTCGCGATACCGTGCCTGTAAGACGATCCCACCTTCTTCAAGCCCCTGACGCACCTCCACTCCGAAGTTCTTTTCGGGCAATCCTGCTCCTAGGCTGCCTCTCATGCGAACTCTCGTGCCCGACCCGGGTTCCGGATGACGGGTGCGCGCATGAATGATCCCGCCGAATGCGTCAGAGCCATAGGCCACCGATCCCGGCCCCCTAGATATCTCGACACCCTCTAGGAAGAAAGGGTCCAAAAACATCGCGCTTGCTCCAGCCCGCCGCTCGGAGGTAACCCGCGCTCCATCGATCATGATGAGCGTTCGCCCTCTTGCCAATCCTCGTAGGGTGGGCACCGCTGCATGCAGGTCGGAGACTCGACCCGCTCCGGGAACGCTCTGGATCGTATCGGTCAATCGAACCGGATGCCGGACTTCGATGGACTCTTCGGGCACCGTACTCATTCCGCTCGCCGGCGGCGCCTCGATGTTGGGAGTCGCCCCTGCCGTCACGATCACTGTTTCCGCCACCAGTGGCTCAACGGTGATTAGAACCTGCCCCTCCGACGGCAGTTCCTCGACGAGGACCGGAGCCATGTACTGGCCGCCGGGCAGCACAACTAGAACTTCGAAAGGGGGGGATGGATCGGGCGTCCAGATGAAGACTCCGTCGTCATTGGTCCGGCTCGAGCCGCGGTAACCGAGAACGGAAATCGTGGCATCCTTGACTGCTTTTCCATCTTGATATGTGACCCGGCCTTCAAAAGCCTGAAGCTCCCCACACAGGAAGAGGGTCACGATTGTCGTTGCTAGTCGTCTCACAGATGCATTTTTCATTTTTGTGGCTCGAAAAATCGGACAAATTGCAGTATAAAGTGAAGATACACAAGGAACTACAGCCAAAGAGAGGTTCAAAGTGGTAGAGATTAACCATCGCGAGCACTTCATACGGGCCAAGATATTATATTACGGTCCGGCTGCAGGTGGTAAGACCACCAATCTCCAGGCGCTGCACAGACGCGCGTTGAAGGAGAAAAAGCTGGATCTGGTCTCTGTCAATACCGCACAGGACCGCACGATCCTCTTTGATCTGCTTCCATTGACGACTCCGGCCTTCAGAAGCTACGAATTACGTTTCCAAATCGTTGCAGTTCCAGGACAACGCCTCTACGCCGCCACACGGAAGATGCTGCTGAAAAACGCAGACGCTGTGGTCTTCGTCGCCAATTCTGCCTCCGACCGTTGGGACGAGAATCTACAGAGTATGAAGGAACTGACTGAGTATCTGCTCGGTCACGGAATAGATCCCTCGTCACTACCGGTCATTTTTCAGTACAACAAGCGCGATCTACCCAACACGACCGACGTGGACGTCATGGAGCGCGGCTTGAACGCCCGAAGCTCAGACAGTTTTCCGGCCATCGCCATCCACGAAAAGGGCGTTTTGGAAACATTCGCCGCGGCCTTACGCCGAACGATGACCGAGCTCTCTACGAGATATAACATCGGGGACAGTTTGGACGATCCTCGGTCCGCAGTGGAGTGGACTGAGCGTACGATGCGAGAAACCTTCGGAGTCACCGGTGTCGCGGAGAAGCGGAGAGAGCTCAAGGAGCTCGATCCCAAACCTCAGACATCCCAGCGTCCACCAACGATCGTTCGGGTGAAGACACCCTCGCAACCCCGAACGTCTCTTTATTTGACTCCGTCTCAAGCCAAAACTCCCGCCGCTACTCCTCCAACTGCAGCGGCCCCTACGAAATCTTCCGGATCGGCGACCCCGCCTGCGACGGAGATCCCATCCCCGCAGATGTCTCCCCTCTCGAGGGAGCCTCGGGCATCCGCGGCAGCGGAGCTGCAAGATTCGCGCGCGGCCCAATCGCTCATTGAAAGCTACGCCGAAGCGGCTTCAGGCTTAGGCGATCACATCGGCAAACTACGTGAAGAGAAGGTCGAGGCTCTTCAGTGGTTGGAGGAACTATCTTCCGTGGCCGACCTGGCCCGAAACCTCCTAGTGGACAAAATGGCTTCACCCGACGAGTCCCTAAAGTCGCTCGTCAACCGGATGGCCCGGAGCCTGCACACCTCAATGGCAACGTTATCGCTCTTGAGACCGGACGGAAAGCTGGAACCGATCGTCCTACACGGGCTAGAAATCGACCCTATTGATAGTCGCGCCGCAGCCAACGCACTCTTGAGAACAGGTGGACCCGTGATCCAGAAGCGCGGTGAGGCCGGGCCGCTCGACCACGCCATTGACAGAGCCGGGAACGAGTGCGTTGCCGTGGTCAGTCTGCCGGTCGGTCTTTCCACGAAACCCATCGGTTTGTTGTGTTTCTATCTGCCGCAGGAAGCATCGCTCCCCAACAGTTCTCTGATGGACTACCTGGAACGTGCCGCCCTTCAAGTCGGAACAACAATGGAAGCCGCCTCCGACACCTTTGCGTCGGACCGCACCAAGAGAGCCCTTTCCGAAGCCTTCTCCGGGCGTTTGGCCCGACATGCGATTCGATGGCTCGAAGAACCTCTATCGAAAATCGAGTCCGCGGCCGCACGACTTCACCAGCAACCTGACGCACCGAATTGGCTCACCGAACACCTTCTTCAAATAGAGAACAACATTCTAAAACTCAAGTCCATGCGCCAATCCGTGCTGGGTTTGGGGGTTGGCTTACTACCCGCCAACGCTCCCACCTCGATTGCCCAACTCCTGACCGAGCTCGAAACGGAGATACGCGAGCCCTTGGCTCAATCCGGAATTCGCCTGCACGTCGAAGCCAAAGAAGACATGTCGCCGGTACGAGCCGAGCCATTTCTCCTCTGGAGCGTGGTTTCTCAACTGGTGGAAGATGCAAGGCGTTCCCTCGCCGGCATCTCATCCGGCGGTGTTATTCAGGTGTTGGCTCAGATGACCGACAAAGGAATCCGGGTGGCCGTCTTCGACAATGCGGCTGCCCTCAATCCGAAGAGCCCGGCAACACGGTACCTTTCATGGCCCCTTGAACGTCGCTTTCGAACGATTGAGAACGACATCGTTCTGCCGGTACTCGAACACATCAAGGCTCAGCTGGTGATCGAGACCCGAGAGAAAGTCGGCACCGTGCGAACACTATTGCTGCCACCCGCATGAGGACGATGTCACTCTCAATTCCGGTATTCCTGTATTCTTGATTTCTTACCATGCGACAACTAGAAGAAAAAACTGCACTCATTACCGGAGCGGCTTCGGGGATTGGACGTGCGGTGGCGTTACTCTTTGCGCAAGAAGGAGCCTCTATCGTCTCGGCCGACATCGACGCCGAGCGCGGCAAGGACATCGTCAATGAGATCGAGAGACTCAATGGCAAAGCGCGCTTCGTACCATGCGACGTAACTCGCCGAGACCACTGCCAGAACGCTGTCGAGCAAGCCGTTCAAACGTACGGTGGACTGGATATCCTCTTCAACAATGCGGGCATCATCGTCCGCCAATCGGTTGTCGAGCTAGACGAGACGGATTGGGATCGCGTGATGGACGTCAATGTGAAGTCGATTTTTCTCATGTCCAAGTTCGCAATTCCGGTGATGCGCTCGGGAGGTGGTGGGACCATCATCAACACTTCCTCCGGCTGGGGCCTTGTCGGCGGCCCCCAAGCCGCAGCCTATTGTGCCAGCAAGGGGGCTGTCGTGCTGCTCACGAGGTCCATGGCCATTGATTTTGGTCCTGATAGAGTCCGTGTGAATTGTATTTGCCCCGGTGATACGGACACTTCAATGCTCCGAGACGAGGCCCGACAAATGCGGCGAGAGGAAAACGAGTTCATGGCCGATGCCGCCAACAGGCCACTTGGGAGGGTTGGAACCACCGAGGACATCGCCAAGGCAGCACTTTTTCTGGCTAGCGACCAGTCGAGTTTCGTCACCGGGACGTCGTTGATCGTTGACGGAGGGGGGCTGGCCTAACACGGCGCAGCAAATGCTGGTGAACAGTGAAGACAGAGAGGCCAGAAGCCAGTTATCAGTGGGCAGTAGACAAGGTCAGAGGCCAGTGATCAGAGGTCGGAGGCCAATGAAGAGTGGCGAAGAAAGTGGGCGGTAGGCAGTAGGCGGTCATGTGACCAGTTACCAGTGACCGGTGACAGACCGTTTAAGAATTAACCGGTCGAGCGTTCATGGGGTAGATGGTAGCGATGACCTCAAACCCAAGAGCCGCCGGGCCCGTGCGCTGTGGGGGAATCGGGTTAGTTCGGGTTCTTGCCATCCTCTAGACGGAAACGGGCGACCCACTCTCTCATCAATGCCGATTGGCGAGAAAGTTCTTCGGCTGACGACGCCAATTCCGAAGAACTTTCGGCGTTTTGTTGGACCATTTCTTTCATGCGCTCCACGCCTTGCACGACCTGCTCCGTGCCCGATGATTGCTCTTCGGTCGCGGCGCTGATCTCTTGCGTCAGCTCCGCCAATCTCGATGTCGACTGCTCAATTTGCTGCGCACCTGCGGATTGCTCTGCGGTTGCGTTGCCAATATCCATGGAACACTTCGCTACATCGGAAACCGCGACGTCAATCCGCTGCAGGCTCGCGCTCAGCTCCTCGGTCTGTGACATGCCTTGTTCCACGATCGACGTGGTCCTCGACATGTTTCGAACCGCTTCCGCGACATGCGATTGAATGTTGCGGATGAGATCCGAAATTTCCCCCGTCGACTTCGCACTTCGCTCTGCCAACTTGCGGACTTCATCCGCTACCACTGCGAAACCCAATCCGTGCTCGCCGGCACGCGCTGCTTCTATCGCGGCATTCAAAGCAAGAAGGTTGGTTTGTTCTGCAATATCCTCAATGACTCCAACGATTTTGCCGATATCCTCAGCGGTCACCCCAAGCCCTTCTACGAATTTCGAGGAGGTGTTACTCACGTCACGGATCTCGCCCATCCCCTTGGCTGCCGCGTTCATTGCCTCGTGCCCTTCCCTGACCGATGCATCGGCCCGTTTGGCGATCTCTACGAGGCTCTCCACAGTCTTGGCTACCATCTGGACCGAGCTCAACAGGCTATCAATGGATGCTAGAGTCTGAGTTGTCGATGACGCTTGAGATTGCGAGCTACGTGCAACGTTTTGAATGTTGGCGTTCATCTCGTGCATCGTTGCTGTAATCGTCTCCACCGCAGATACGGTTGCCTCGCTGTTTTGAACGGCCGCACCGCTTGCTTTGGCAACCTGCTCACTGCCGCCTGCAACGCCATCTGCCGCTTGTTGAACGTGAATGACGATATCTCTCAAGCCACTGGACATACTCGTGAAAGCTTCGGCCACTTCCGCAAATTTGTCCTGCATCAAGTTGAAGGCACTTGCCATCTGACCGACCTCTCCACCCATATCGGAGGGGACATGCCTAGGGGTGACTTTGATGTGACGGGTGAGATCACCACCGGCAACGAGGTTGACTTCTTCGACAAAAAAGGCCATCTCTTCTTTGGCAATTCTCTCGGCAGCCCTTGCCAATTCGGTGATCGGCGATGACGTCTGTTTGCCGAGAAAATAGATGACAACCATGGCAATCAAGGTAACCGTCAGACAGAAGACCGTTGTGGTCAAGATGCTTCCTCGGAAATCACGGTCGATCCTCGCAGTCGACATGCCCATCTGAAGTGTTCCCAATCGAGCGCCGGATTGGTTACGAATAGGCCCGACAACTTTCAGATAGTCGTTTTCCCATAGACTCTCGAAGCCAGCTGTCGATACGGGCTGGATCGCCGTCGTGCTTTGGCCTGAGGCATGGCAGGCTGAACATTCCGAATCGTCGCCGGCATGCTCAGGTCTCGAGCTATCTGAATAAGCGGCGAACTCTTGACCCTTTCCATCCCAAACCACAACGTAGCGAATGTCTGCGTCTGCCCGAACGCCTTCGAAGGACTGCCCCACAGAGGCCTGGTCTTCGAACTCGACGCCGGCTGCAGCGTTGATCGACAGGGTTTTAGCGATGCTTACACCCTTGTTGATTAGTGAGGCTTTACTGGCCTCACGCTGTCTCTTTGGAAAGAAATAGAGAGTGAAGCAGGAAAACAGCAACATCATCAACCCGACCGAGAAGATGAACCTGTTTTTAATGGACATCTGAGAGATAGTTTTTCTCACCGCCACGCTCTCCTAAAATCGTAATGGATGGTCAATACTCCTCACATGCGGACCCACTGCAATGCCTATGCCACACATGAGTTGGGTCTGCACCAAGTCGTGATCGGCTAAGACCTTGTGGCAAAACCCTCTACGGATCCTTGCAGATCTCCGACAACATCCTTCTGACATTCGATCGTATTTGCGTTGCTATTGTCCTACACCCCCAAAGAGAGGGTGTCGGGTAAGTCCCCCAACCGTTCCCGGATCATGTCAGCTCCATCGACGACATCTGGCGACAATCCCCCCCAACCTATTGAAAACAGCACACACTGCGTTTTACGCTGGTCACCCGTATCCGAACGAAACCTCGATTCTCCCACTGGCACACTCATTGCTAGAAAGGCCTTGGAAGAGCCATATTCGAAGCTTTTTTGATGCAACTGTCTGTCCTTACGCCAACAAACTGCAGCGACGCTCGAAGGAGTAGGGAATCGTGAAAACCGCACATCTCGTTTGTTTCCGAATTGGTAAAGAGACGTTCGGCGTCGATATTTTCGCCGTTCGGGAGATCGTACGCGTTCAGGAGATCACGAAGGTTCCTGGCGCACCAGAGTTCGTTCTCGGTGTCATCAACCTGCGCGGCCGGGTCATCTCCGTGGTGGATTTGGGACTTCACCTAGGTCTCGACCGAACCGAAATCACTGCATCCAGCCGAATTCTCGTGATCCAACTCGACGGCATCAGTGTGGGATTCCTCGTCGATGAGGCAACGTCGGTCATCAAGGTTTCGGAAGACGCGATCGATTCCCGACCGGAAATGATTGGCGGCGTCAAGGCCGATTTCTTGGAGGGAGTTGCGAAACTGGACGGGCGACTGGCCATTCTATTGAACTTGCGTATGGTCCTCACTGCGGGACAAGAAGCGGCGGTCACCAACCCGAACAACGATGCAATTGAGCCCGTGAGGATCGCATCAAGTTGATGGAACTTCACATGACCGACGACGAGTTCCGATTGTTTCGGGACTTCATACTGAAGGAGTGTGGACTGTTTTTCGCCAATGGCAAGAAGAGCTTCCTCAGTGCACGTATTGCAAAAAGAGTGATTTCCAGCAGCAAGAAGAGTTTCTATCGGTACTATCGCTATCTTCAAGGTAGCGGCGACGACCAGAAAGCCGAATTGATGAAGCTGCTTGATCTTCTCACGATCAACGAAACCCGCTTTTTTCGCAATCGCCCCCAATTCGAACTGCTCGAGCAAATCGTTCTTCCAACCGTCATCGAGGCCAAGAAAAATCGGGAGAGTCCACGACTGAGAGTTTGGAGCGCTGGATGCTCAACGGGTGAGGAGCCTTACTCGATCGCAATCTCGATCCTCGAGACGCTGCGCCGTTGGCAACACTGGGAAGTGCGAATCTTTGCTTCGGACCTGTCACTTTCCGTTCTGGAGACTGCGACTCGCGGAGTATACGAAGCCAGCCGTCTGGACGGTATCATTCCTGAACGCCTCAATCGATACTTCGAGCCCTGCTCAGAGGGTTACGCCGTGCGGGAGATGCTCAAGAGCAAGGTGATCTACGACTTCCATAACTTGAAACATGATAATGGGCTCAAAGAGCTCGACATCATTTTCTGTCGTAACGTCCTCATCTATTTCGACCCTGAAGAACAAATCAGAGTACTCAACAAGTTCATACAGGCTCTCAGTCCCGGCGGATACCTATTCCTGGGTCACTCCGAATCGGTACTGGGTCTAACGGATGAGCTGAGCTTCGTCCACCACAACAAAGGCACAGCCTATCGCAAGGTGCAGTATCAATGACTGCTGAAATGCACTTGTCTCGAGACGAGATCGCGACACTCAAGGAGACATTCCGTGCTCAGGCAGCAGAATTACTTCAAGAATATGCCCGATGTGTACTCGAGCTAGAGCACAATTCTGAATCAGCCGAGCTTCTCAAGGCCATTCAGAGAGTGGTCCACACGCTCAAGGGAGACTCTATGTCTCTCGAGTTCGTGCAACTCGCCAAGCTGGCCCACCGGCTCGAGGATTTGCTCGATTCATTGAAGAGTCGGAGCGAGTCTCTCGATAGTGAGGAGATCGATACGTTGCTCCAATGCGGTGATGGAATGACCTCGTTGCTGGAAAGCTACTGCTCGGAGCCACCCGAACCGGTCATGGACATCGAGCCGCTGTGCCGTCGACTGGCAAATTCGATTTCTGCTACAACTGGCTCATCCAAACGCCACCGTCTCACGCTCACATTCAGCCGGAAATGCCAGATGCACTCCGCCGGCGCGTTTCTCGTCCGGCAAAGACTCGAAACACTGGCACGGCTCGTCGAAAGCCATCCTGACCCGGACACTCCCGACATCGAAACATCAAAAACATGGACGGTGCTCCTCGAATCCAGTTCCCCATCGGAGGATTTGAAAAAGGCTGCGCGTGTAACTGGGATAAGCTCGCGAGTCAAGATCGAGTCCCAGGTAGCTCCCTCCTCAGAGCCTGACCATGCTTACGAAGACGATTCGAACCGGCAGAGCCCGACCGCAAACGAAGCCGCGGTAGGCAGCACGACGCCGCCCAAGAGAGCCACGCCCGATCAGCTCCGAATGGATGTGGCAAAGATCGACCGGATCATGAATCTGGTGGGTGAGCTCGTCATTGGCCGTTCGATGGTCAGCCAATCTCTGTCCGAGATCTCGGAATCTGACGAAGCGGCGGTATCCCGATTGCACACCGCCAACAATATCCTCGAGCGTACCCTGACCGAGCTTCAGTCGGTGGTCCTGAAGATCAGAATGGTGCCGGTGGATCATGTCTTCAGGAGGTTCCCTCGCGTCGTTCGAGACCTATCCATCGCAAGCAGCAAGGAAATCGACCTCGAAATCGAGGGCGCTTCGACCGAACTGGACAAGAGTATCGTGGATGTCTTGCACGACCCGCTGCTTCATTTGGTACGTAATGCCATCGACCATGGGATCGAGCCGCCAAAAGAACGACAGAGGTATGGCAAGCCCACAGCTGGCAAGTTGAAATTGGCGGCGTTCTACGAAGGGAATCATGTTCATATCCTCATCGAGGACGATGGATCTGGTGTCGACTTCGAATTGGTGCGTGACCGCGCCGTTGAGTTCGGATTCGCCAGCCGGCAAGAGATTGACTCTCTCCCCCGAGAAGAGGTCCTCAACGTGATCTTCCAACCGGGATTCAGCACGAGGAACAGTGTGTCGACCGTGTCGGGTCGCGGCATCGGAATGGACGTCGTCAGGAAAGCAATCGAAGACTTGAAAGGAACCATCGATATCTCCACTGAGGCCGCTCACGGGACACGATTCATCATACGTTTGCCACTTACACTTGCAATCTTGAAATCGATACTCGTCGAATCGGCCGGACGAGTTTTTGCCGTGCCTTTGTCCGGTGTTCTGGAAATCGTGAGGTTGCGCTCAGAGGAAGCCGGCAGTGTTCTAGGAAAAGACGTTTTTAGGATCCGAGACCGAGTGGTGCCTTTGGTGGATCTTCAACATGCGTTGGGTTTGGACAATCCCAATGGACGCGATGCAAGCCGCGGCTTTGTCATACTTGCCGGCGAGGCCGAACGCCGGGTTGGACTGGTCGTCGACAATCTACTCGGAGAGCACGAGCTGGTCGTGAAACCCCTAGAGGATCCTCTTGTCAAGAGCCCGGGAATTGCCGGAGCATCCATTCTGGGAGATGGGAAAGTCGTCCTGATCTTGAATCTTCGTGGTCTGATCGATCGAAAACGACGGGCTCAAATTCGTACGGAAGCTCAACAATGAAGAAGCACGATCCTATTCGGGTTCTTATCGTCGATGACTCTGCGCTGATGAGAAAGTTGCTCGCGAAGATGCTTTCAGTGGCCGAAGACATCGAGGTGGTAGGAACCGCCATGGACGGATCCTTCGCGCTGAAGAAGGTGGAAGACCTAAAACCGGACGTCGTGACACTCGATCTCGACATGCCAAACGTCGATGGCTTGACGGCTCTCAAGCGAATCGTCAAACACCACCGCCTACCTGTCGTACTCGTCTCGGCCCATACGGAGAAAGGTGCCTCAGTCACAATAGATGCCCTCGCTGCGGGAGCAGTCGATTTCGTAACCAAGCCACGAAGAGTGCTCTCAGCACCACTAGATATTATCGGTGACGAGCTCATAGAAAAAATTCGTATCGCGGTCGGTGTCAAGATCGGCAGATTCGAGTCACGCCCCCATCGCGCCCCAAGGGATCCGTCTCCAAGAATCGCAGCGGCCAATGGCGCGGGTCGTGTCATCGTCATAGGCGCGTCGACAGGGGGGCCTCACGCTTTGTCCTACCTGCTACCCCAGATCCGTTCCGACTTTGCGGCCGCTATTCTCATAGTCCAGCACATGCCCGAAGGCTTCACGTCAATGTTCGCAAAACATCTGGCCGACTTGAGCTCCATACCCGTTCGGGAGGCTGTCGATGGAGACCCCATCGTTCCAGGCCAAGCGGCGGTAGCGCCCGGTGATCACCACGTGAAGGTAAAGCAAATCGGTTCTTCTCCGACTGTCGTCCTGTCGAAGTCCCCTCCCGTAAGAGGAATGAGACCCTCGGCGGACGTGTTGTTCCGTTCGGCGGCGGAGATTTTCGGTGAACGTGCGACCGCAGTGGTCCTCACCGGTATGGGTGAGGATGGCGCAGATGGAATGGCAGCCATCCGAGCCGCCGGAGGACATACCGTTGCCCAGGACCGGGCAAGCTCTGTGGTTTTCGGAATGCCAAAGGCGGCAATCGACCGGAAATCAGTCCAAAGAGTTCTGCCTCTCTCCGAGATAGCGGTCTATCTCAACTCGCTCGACCTTGGACAAGGGGGGCTCTCATGAAGAACAAAGACGGAGACAAAGATGGCGCTTCGAGCTTCAGCTTCATGGTAGTGGACGATTCTCAGTTCGCCTGCCGCAACATGGAGAAGATGATGGTGGCGATCGGCGGGACACTCGTCGGCTTCGCCAACAACGGCAGAGAGGCGGTCGAGCGCTACCCGAAACTTCATCCCGATCTCGTGTTGATGGATATCACCATGCCTGAAATGGAAGGTATCGAAGCCGTCGAGGGAATCCTCGCGCAGGACAATTCGGCAAAGGTGGTTATGGTGAGCTCGATGGGATACCAGGACATGATCAAGAAGGCCCTTGCCTCCGGAGCCAAACACTTCCTCATCAAGCCAGTCAAACCCGAGCAAGTCGCATCTGTGGTCAAGTTCGTATTGAAGGAGAGCTAGTGAGATACACCTTTATACGTCCTTTCTTAGACGCAGCTCAGACGGTACTCGAGGAGGTTCTATCTGAGCGTACTCCAGTCGGAGAACCACAGCTTTCTTCGAAAACGCTTGCCGGATTGGGTGTGGCAACCATAGTAGGGATTACCGGCGAAGCTAACGGAAGGCTTTTGATCAACATGACGCGAGAGAGCGCCGTGGGGATCGCCCAAGCGATGAACGGTGAAGATTGCTCTGAGCTCGGCGTGCTGGGACAAGACACACTTGCTGAGCTCACCAGCATGGTCACAGGACGAGCGATCTCCACCTTGAACGATGCCGGACACCAGCTCAGGGTCTCCCCTCCAACCATTCTCATCGGCGAGAACTTGACTATCTCGGGCCTGGAGATGGAGACGCTCGTCGTACCACTCGATACGACGCATGGCAAGGTGGTCGTGAACATCGCCGTAACGACGAACTAAAGGAGATAGAGACTCGAGCACTCGATACTTCAGAGGTTCAGGAGCTCAAAGTGAGGTAGAGATTTGGTCGAGCAGAAGAAAGCGGGCCTGGAAATGGAAGAGGAGATCGTCATACTTCGGAAAGAAGTAGCGCGTCTTTTGCATGAAAACTCCGAATTGAAGCGCGGAACGGGTGGCCCAGCAAACCCCACGCTCATCGAAGTCAACCACCAGCTCATGGAGCAAGTGGCTGAGCTCGAAAAGCGGATCGAGAGCGTGCAAAAGGAGAACCAGGACTTCGCCAACATGTGCGTGGAGGTACAAGAACAAAGCGACGCTATCACGAACCTCTACGTCGCAAGTCACCGCCTTCATGCCACCGTCGAGCCCACTCAGGTCATGAAGATCATTCTGGAGATCCTCGTCGAGCTCGTGGGAGCTGAAGACTTCGGCGTGTTTCTCCTGGACGAGAAAAAAAACGCCCTCGAGCTCATGGCAGGTGAAGGAATCGACGAGAAAATCCCGGCAAGAACGCTCCCTGCCGGTGAAGGAGTTATCGGCGAAGTCGCTTCTTCAGGCGAAGCTTTCTACTTCGAGCCACAAGGTGTCTCAGAGCTAGAGGCCCGCTTGCCCATGGCCGCAGTGCCGCTCCACATGAACAGCAACGCGGTCGGAGTCATCGTCATCTACAAGCTGCTGAGCCAAAAACCCAGCTTTTCGTCAATCGATCATCAGTTGCTCCAGTTGTTAGCTGAAGATGCCGCAACGGCTTTGGCAAACGCTCGCCTGCACCGGACCATGGATCGCAAGTTGAAAACGATCGAAGGATTCGTGCAGTTGATGAAATCGTGATCCGCAAAGGCAAATAAACCCAAAAGGAACTTTCCCATGTGCACAAAAAACCTTCTAGTGGTTGATGATTCGGCGACGACTCGAATGCTGATTAGCCTCACGCTGAAGAAGAGCGACGCCTTTCGAATCATTGAAGCGTCGGATGGGACGGAGGCTGTCGAGAAGCTCGACTCCGAGCCGATTGATATCGTCCTCACCGATATCAACATGCCGAAGATGAACGGACTCGAGCTCATCACTCACATACGCTCCAAGCCGGCCAAGCAGGCACTTCCCATCATTGTGATTACGACCTTGGGTGAAGAGGCCGATCGAGACCGCGGCCTGGAGCTTGGGGCAGACGCCTATTTGCTGAAACCCATTTCGGGGGCCAAGCTGCAAAGCCTAGTAAAAGAGCTTCTGGACTAACCGATTTCGAGCGCCGCAACGACCGGAGTTTTCGGGAGAGCATCTATTGACTTTGAATCCAGCTTCCAAGGCGGGTCTCAAGGGCCAACTGGAGGACCTACCTCTCATCGACATGCTCCAGATCGTGGCTTTCGCTCAGAAAACCGGATATATGCAAATTGCAGGTCCACAGGGCGGAGGGGGTATCGTATTCGCCCGGGGACTGGTCGTGTGCGCCTATTCTCGGTCCACCATCAAATACCTCCATCAAATCGCTGATGACCCACTTGGGGCACAGAATCTGACCATTTTGAGGAAACAAATCGAGACATCTCTTCGAGAATTGGCGGCCTTGAAGGAAGGTCGATTTCATTTTCAGGTGACCGAGTCTGTGCCTACCGAACTAGAAGGAATACCCGTGGCATCCTTCGCCATTGAAAACGGCATCAATCCCGAAGGACTGCTACTCGAGTTAGCTAAAGAGCTTGATGATGAAAGAAACGAAGCCGCCGAGCTCCTCGAGTCGACAGGAAGCACCGATACTCCCGCAGACACGACGCCTCCGGAGGCTCGACCACCCACGGGCAAAACCGAGGTATTTACTCGACCCGCTCTGGAGCCTCCAACGGAGTCCGAGACACCACAACCTCCAGTCCTTCTGGTCGACGACGAACCCCTCGTGAGAGAGATTCTAGGTAACGTTCTACGTGATGCCGGATACCGTGTTTACATTTCTACCGGTCCAGCGGAAGCGATGGGCATGGCAAACGAGATTGCCATTTCAGGCCAAAGGTTTCTGGTTGTCACAGACCTCAGCATGCCGACGACGACCGGAAAGAGCTTTCGAGGCGGTTTGGAGGTCGCGAGATCCATCAAACACAACGACTACGAGGCATCCATCTTGCTCATGGCAGAAAAACTGTCACCCAAAGTTCGGTCGCGCGCGAAATCATTCGGCATCAAAAGAATTGCCATGAAACCCGCCTTGTCCAAGCTAGATCCTGAAGTGTATGAAAGAGATCTCAGAGATTTCGGCACGGCCATTATTCGCCTCTTGCACGGATTGGGTACAACGGAACCGACCGAAGAAGCGGACCCCACACCCTCGGTAGTTGAAGACAAGAGCAGTGCACCCTTCCTTGACTACATTGCCTCCATGACGGAGCGCTTGCTCGATCCCAAGCGTTCAATCGACGTATCCCGGCTCGTCCTTCAAGTTGCCTCCAAGTACCTGGAGCGATGCGTTCTGTTTCTAATAAGGGGAGACAAAGCCTGTGGGATCGGAGGCTTCGGGTTCCTCTCCACTAAAGAAGCAAGTATCGAAGCGGCCCAGGCTATCTCGTTCAACATCCAGCAGGCTCGGCCGTTCGCGGAAGTTGCCTACAGCAGAAAGTCAGATCGATTCAGCGCGGAGCTAGACAGTTTGCAGGCATGTCTCTATTCGTCCATCGGCAGAGGTCGTGCTTCCGAATGCACCCTCATCCCCATGATCAACAACAGCGAGGTTCTAGTCATTCTCTATGGCGACAATGCCAGAAGTGGTCGACCCATAGGCAGGCTTCGCGGCCTAGAGCTCTTCATTGGTCAAGCTGGAATAACCCTAGAAAACAACTACCTGCATTCCAAGCTACGCGCATTCGAAGCCAAACTATCTCGCTTCGAGCGAGACACCTCTGCGAGAACGGAGGGGGACAATTGGACACAAACCGAAAAGACGCACGATTCGCTCCCGTCCTGATTAGGGCCGAATTTAGGCTCGATGAAGGGGGAGACGTTCACAAAGCATATGTGACCAATTTGAGTCGAGGCGGCACGTTCCTTGCGACACGAGAGCCCATTGCCTTGGGAACGCCTCTCGCGCTCCGATTGTCTCTCCCCTGGCGACTGGGTCAGATCGAGCTCCAGGCACATGCGAAGTGGTGTCGCCAGGAGGATATCTCCTCGAGAAACAGCCCGTCGCCCGGTGTGGGTTTGGCGTTCACGAGCCTCGACCAAGAGTCCATTGAAAAAATAGAAGAGTATCTGGACAAATTCCAAGCTCTCGCAGATCGATTGCCGAGCACGGTTTGCTGAAAGGAAAAAGTAGGAAGGAGGAAGGAGGAAGAAGAAACCACCGCAACCAAAGTGTAGTAGCTCAAACTTGAGTCGACCGGTTCCAATTTCCCACGTACCAAAGATCGGGCAGGGGCTCGGACAGGCTACCCACTCAACTCATCAATAGTCCTTTGCAGTTTTTCGAGGTTCTGTTTAGAAAACGGGTAACACCAAAAGGCAACCGTTTCTCCCTCCTGGGTCAAACCTTCAACGAACAGATAGTCTCCGGCTGTACTGAAATAGCCGGTTTGCCCGGAAGGAGCATCCAGCGCCACTTCCCTCGACTCATGGAAAACACCCATATAAAAACGCGGTCTGTTGCCGCCGAATCGCCTCCGGACGATCCGACGACTAGAGAGCCTCTCTAACGTCCGTCGTCCGTTCTCGTCGAGGACAATCTCCTCGTAAGAGTAGAAAGAACCGGCGCCCGAGGCGCGGTCGTGTTCGTGCCATCTTCGCTTGATGAATTGCCAACAACCTATTGCGAATTTCTTGATCATCGGCATCATCTAGAGGCAGCCTACTCCTACGAGGCGTCTTGCTCGTTACTGTCTACTGATAACTGATCTGTTCACTGGCTTCTGACCTCTGACCTATCTTCTTCACTGGTCACTGGTCACTGGTCACTGGTCACTTGCTTCCCCGGGCAAGGGCTCGGGCACGGTGCGTAGTCAGTCCCTGATGCGGTGGACTGTTCCTACTCTCTACTTCTTCACACCGTCCAACTTCAACGACTGGCCAATCCGCCGGCGATCTCACCACCATCCACGATGTACACTTGTCCGGTGAGGTATCGCGCCTCATCCGAGGACAGGAACGCAAACATCGCGGCAACCTCATCCGGCTGGGCGTGACGCTTCAATGGAATCTTGCTATTGACCTCCTCCAACATCTCATCCGTATACTCTGTTCTTTGCATCGGTGTGAGTACATATCCGGGTGCGACAGCATTTACTCTAATCTTTGGAGCAAGCTCCAAGGCCATCGAACGCGTTAGCTCAATCACACCAGCCTTACTTGCGTTGTAGTCGGAGTAGTACGGATACCCCATGATCCCGTTGGTCGATGCCGTGTTCAGAATCACGCCGCCGCCACCCTCCACCATGTGTCGGGCCACCGTTTGAGCCACGTAAAAGACACCGGTCAAATTGACGGACAGCACTCTCCCCCACTCGTCGGGGGTAATGTCCAGGAAATCGTGACGGATGCTGATACCGGCATTGTTGATCAGAACATCGATTCCACCCATTGTTTGGACCGCCCGTTCGATCGAGCGCCGCACTTGAACGATGTCGGAGACGTCACAGTCCACGACTCCAGCCAGTTCGGGCAGTTCCAGGGAGATCTTCTTTCCCGACTCTTGGTCTCGATCCAACACCAAGACCTTCGATCCTTCCGCCAAGAATCGGGATGCCGTTGCGGCACCGATCCCACTGGCCCCACCCGTAACGACGACACGTTTTCCATCCAATCCTTGCATGTTTTCCTTGCCTGTCTCGTTTGTGAAAACTCGAGGTCTCAGACGAACGACACGCGATAGACACTCATAGCACGATAGCCGGTGACGATCCGCCAAAAGCCGCTCAGCCAGCGATCGGCGTCGGGGACACCCGTATCCACTCTCAGGGGCTCGCCGCGAAGACAACTGAGCTTCTGCGGTGTCGCGACGACGACGATATTCTCCTTGCCGACTCGCCGGATAACCCGTTCACTGATTGGCTGGTTCCCTCTCCCGAACAGGTACCCTTGCCCGCCCACCGGGGTAACGATGATCTTGCTATTGCGTTCGCCCATCGATCTCAACAGGTCCTCTTCGCTCAAGTCCCTACCTTCCAGACGCCTATTGTAAATCAGATCCACACCCACTAGGCTGTAGTCCAAGCCCAAGAGCTTCATCAACTCCGCAGTGGTGCTCCCCGGTCCAACGATGTATGCGACATCTTCTTCTAGGCCGTCGACGATCTCGCGAGCGATCGATCTCTGTGCCAAACTCTCGTTGTCGGTGCTCCCGGCTTTGAGACCCTGAACGTGTCCAGCCCTATAAGGAATCGTCATATAGCCGAAGAGCTGAGCGGATACGTGACCCTGTCGAAGAGCCGTTTCATCGATGTCCATCACTTCGGCGGTACGTGTCTTGCGGGACCTATCGGAGAGGTGATGTGCGGCGAGCTCTCCAGCGCGAAACGGATTCACCCCAAAGACAGCCGAGTGCATTTTCACGCCTGCTGGGATACCGAGTGATACAATGTTCTCCCCCACTCGCGCCACGATGTCTCTGGCCGTCCCATCGCCCCCAGCGAACAACAGTAAATCGACTTGGATTTCCAGCATCTGTGCCGCCGCGGTTTGGGTATGCTCCGCCGTTGTCGGTTCTGTCACATCCATCCCCAGAACTTCCGGCTCGAGCCCACATTTTCTGACAGCGCTCTCCCCCATATCTCCCGGAGCCGTGACAATGATCAACTCTTCACGAATCGGCAGCAGCTTTTGAACGGCGTCAATGGCTCGCCGTGGCGATTCGGGAAAAGCACCCAAGGTGAGAGCTCGCTCCAGAGTGCCCTCCCCATCCGTCCCCTTGAGACCGACCTTTCCACCCATCCCAGCGATCGGATTGATGATGAGGCCTACTCTTTTCATAGCGGTGGAAGAATACAGGAGGAAGTAGGAAGTAGGAAGTAGGAAGTAGGAAGTAGGAAGTAGGAAGGAGGAAGGAGGAAGGAGCATCCGCGCGGGTGGGACGTCCGCTGCATCAGGAACTGCCTTCGTGAGGATGCCCCTTGCCCTTGCCCAATGCCCGTTCCCGGGGGAAGTTACTCTGGGCAGTCGCGAAGTCTGCAGCCGGGCACGGATCTGCGGTTTTCTATGTTCTTACCTATATTCGCGGCCTCTTCCCCTGTTCACATTTCTTCAAATAGCTACGCCACGTGACCGCCCACCTGTCGGGGTCGTCAAGGTTGTCGTGTCCGGGCCGGTGCGTCACGCTACAGTGAGGTGCTCCTTTTACCATCTCGGGACTCTCATAGGCCTCATCGGAGATGCGCTTCAGCGCGGCAATATACTCGTCGAGCTCAGCTCTCGAGTAAGATTCCGTGGGTTCCAGCGTGAACGGCTCTGGAATAACGAAGGGATGGTGGCTCGACCACATGTGAAAGCCGAAATCCGCCATGCGACAGGTCACGTCGAATGTCCCCACGCCGGTCTCATTGAACAATTTCTCCCAACTAAAGCGAACTTGCTCGATTCGATGACGCCCGTGAGCGTACGGGGCACTCGCCCCCCGGATCTCCAGTACTTTCTTCAGCACATAGTTGTTGTTGAGCACCGCAACCCGTGCCGCCTCTTCCAGGCCCTCCGCGCCGAGACTCATGATCCAAGAATAGGCTTTAACAACCGCCGGAATAACGCCGTAGTAGCTCCTGACCTTACCAATGGTTGAAGGAAGACCATCATTCAAGAAGTACTTGTCGCCATCACAATCGACGACAGGTACAGGCAAGTAGTCGTGCAACGCACTCACAACCCCTAAGGCGCCACTGCCCGGCCCTCCGCAACCATGAGGTGACGAGAAGGTCTTGTGAAGATTGAAGAAGCACATGTCGAAATCGGCCTCTCTTGCTCGCGTTATGCCGAGAATACCGTTGGCATTGGCCTGGTCGTACCCGCACAATCCCCCTGCTTCATGGACTCGATCGGTAAACTCTTCGATCCGAGAGTTGTAGATCCCCGTATCCTCGGGATTCGTAATGAAGAGGGCGGCCGTTCTTTCCGATATGGCGGCTTTCAACGCTTCAACGTCGGGCACTCCCTTTTCATTGGGGTACAAGTTGATGACTTTGTAGCCTTTGACGCTGGCCGCGGAATAGTCGGATGGATGAGAAAATATCGTCGTAATGATCTGATCTCGCTTCTGAGCCTCTCCACGCTTCTCATGATAGGCCTGCACTATGGAGGCCATAGCCAAAATCGCTTGCGAGCCTCCTCCGGGTTGAAAGCTGAAATGGTCGAGTCCGGAAATCTCGCGCAAGAACAGATCGAGTCTGTAAATGATTTCGAGAATTCCCTGCGCTGTACTCTCCGGCTGGCGAGGATGCAACTCAGTGAACTTTGGCGACGTCGCGAACTTCTCGTTGATTTTAGGACTGTACTTCATGGTACAGGTCCCTTGGCCTATATCAACGTTGAGATCTGCCCCTAGATTCTCCTGTGAAAGCCTCAGATAGTGCTTCAACACCTGCATCTGAGACAACTCGGGCAGAGCGGGTGGTTGCTTCCGGACCATGTGCTCGGGAAGAGCCGAGAGGCCATCTCCCACTTCCTCTTCGATGCCCGCCTCTGCTTTGGGCATCAATATTCCTCTCTCGCCCGGTTGGCTGAGCTCGAAAATCACCGGCTCGTCCCATTTCGCCTGATGGAACTTCCTGAGTTTCGTCTTCAAATCCATTCCCATGACATTTCTTCCTTGTCAAGAACCGACAACCTGCTCCAACGCCTGCACGAAATTATCGATATCTTCTTTTCCATGTATTTCCGTGACGCAAACCAACGCAGCGTTACCCAGCGCGGGGAAGGACTTCGAGATGTCCAAACCGCCGAAAATACCCTGCTTCAACAGCTCCTCGTGGACATCCCGGACGGATTTCCCCGACGGACTATAGTCGACGACGAATTCCTTGAAGCAGGTGGCTCGCGGCAAGGGAAAACGAACGCCTCCCAGCTCAGATATCTTCTTTCGAGCATAAAGACACTTCTGTAGCATGGCCTGCCCAACGTCCTTCATCCCCTGCGGCCCGGCGAGAGCAAGGTACACTCCCGCGGTTATTCCCCAAAGCGCCGCTGCCGTTCCAATGAACTCCTTGGAGTTCTCTCTATCGGCAAACGAGGTTCGCTCGTAAGTCACATCTCCGAAGCCGTATTCGCCGGGAACGCTGGTGGATTCGATGCCAAACAGACGCGAGGGGTATTCCATAACGAGACCCTCCTCGTCTCTGGTGGCAATGAAACCGGCCTGTCCGCCACCGAACTGCATATGGATACCCAAGGGCTGGATATCCCCACAAACGATATCCGCTCCGTAGTGACTTGGAGGAGACAGGACACCCAGCGTGATGGGATCCACACCTACGAGGCTCAAAGCACCGTTGTCCTTCGCGAGGTCAGAAATCTGTTGCCCTTGGTCTTCGATACAACCCAGAAAGGACGGATTCTCGAAGTAGACACCGGCCACACCGTCGTTCAGCTGGCTTTTCAAATCTGTCAGGTCCACCTGTCCCGTATCAGGGCAGTGTTCAATGAGAGATATCGCTACAACTCCTTTGCAGTAGTTCTGAATAACAGACAATCGATCCGGTGCCGTCGTGTCGGCGACCAGCACTGTTCCACGACCGGTGATCCGGGCGGCCATCCTTATCGACGTAGCAGCCGCCTGGCTCCAGTCGTATGTGGGCACATTGACCACATCTAGATCGAGCAGTTCACCCATCATGCTGGCGTACTCGAACAGTGCTTGAAAGCGGCCGTGGTCTTCGAATGGCTCTCCCGCATAGCCGGTCAAGAATTCCGATCTCTGCTGGATTTCGTCGCAGACTGCAGGAACGTAGTGCTGCCAACAACCCCCACCGATGAAGCTGATGTATTCCTCGCAGGTCTGGTTTCGAGAAAGAACACCGGTGACGTGCCGTTTGAGATCGCTCTCTGCAAGAAGGGGTTCGGGGAGTTTCATTGGCTCCCGCAACCTCAGGCTCTCGGGGATGTCCTCATAAAGCTCATCGATTGAGGCCGCCCCGATGACGGTGAGCATTTCTTCCTGCACATCAAGAACGGAATTGGGGATGTAAGGATGTACCGCTTTTTGCTTCTTCATCGCGAGGTCCTCTCTTTCGAAAGCGTCCGCAAGATACTACTCGCCTCAACCTCAGAGTGCCAAACGCTTCAAATTGCCCCTGAAGCGACAAAAACTCAGCAAATCAACTCGGTGACACAACAAAAGGCCCTGACCATCGCGGTGAAAAATGGGAGGTGGGTCCGTGATTCAGTCAAACCTGAAGCAACTGTAGCTCGTCTTTCGTGGAGTGGCGTCTTTGCTAGTGTTCGCTTCAGGGCCAACCCTAATCCGAGACCGTCAAACCCACGTCAAAATATGTGGAAAAGGAGACAGGTCCCTTTGTTCTCTCTATTCCCTCCAGAAAAAGCGACCGGCCATGATTTGGAGAAGGACTCTCCAATAGCCACAAAACGGCAGGGGTTGACAAGATACGAGATTGCGAGAGGTCCCTTCACCTGACAGGAATCAAGGACCGCGAGCGGATTATCCTACCCCAACGCTCGAATGTCAGGGGCCCGGAAAAATCCTCGGGCTTCTCAATGGCTAGGGGTCTTCACACTATGTGGAGCCCTCGACGACTTTGATCCGCTTGGGCTCATTGATGCCGAGAATGAGATGGGAACCGAACTTGCTCACTTTCCCGACAGCCTTGATCTTCTTCCCGACGTAGCGATGTTTGAATCCCCCTTCGAAGTTTCCCACGTGTTCCGTCGGAACGAGAACACGGACATACTTTTCATTGTTGCTGAAACACAGATAGGTTCCTTCGCTCTCTTTGACGACCTTGAGGACCGTGCCCTGAATCCAGACAATCTCCCCCATGTGTCCTTCGGCCTGCTTGTAATTCACCGTGGGGTATTTGTCTTGAGCACCGAGAGGGACGACCAGGAAAACCAGGACTAATGCTGCGACCGTCAACCAACGCATGGATCACCCTCCTTGCCCTTGAAGGGCCCGTAGGTCCCATCGCCCCTTTGGGTCGCAGATGACGAACCCTGGAGGGAACACGCTCTATGTACTGAACTGTTGTCGTTTCAAGAGGAATGGGACTGTTGCTACCGCCTTCGCATCCGCTTCAGCACGAGCGACCGTCTGGGTAGACGAGCAACTAATATGTTAGGCACGCTATCCTCATTACGACACCCTTGTCAAATGAAGCTGGATGGATAGCTCATTCGAACGCCGGGCTCGCATCCTCGCCAATGTCGAAGTTGGCGCCGGACCGCGCCGCAATGACCGCGGCGGTCAGGAGGCCGATGATGCCCCCGAACGCCGCCAGTCCAACGAGTTGAGTCCAATCACCAACACTAGTCGGGTGAAACAAAGCGTTGAGTGGGCTTGCCAGGTCAAATCCTTTCTGAACATCCGTTCTGGTCATTTTGAGAGCAGAAAGAACGGCGATGAACAGCGCTCCGAAACCAGCCCCAATGATTCCACCTACAAACCCGCGCCCCAGCAACTGGCCAGGGGATAAAGGTGCGCGACGACGCGGAGGCTCGACGATGAACCTAGGCTCACGAACACCGAGAGGCACGAATCGCCAGAGCAGAATCATCCCAGGGATGCCGCAGACCATAGTGAACCAGAAGAAAGTCGTCCAACCGATGGCATCCACGAGAACGCCCGCAAATGGGCCGGCGACAATCCGGGGCAACCCGAAGAGACTGGAGAAAAGGGCGTACTGAGTAGCGGAAAACCGTTTTTGAGTCATGCGAAGGAGAAGGACGGAAAAAGCCCCCGTCCCCATCCCTTGCGTAATCGTCTCAAAGCCGATCGCTCCATACATCAGGGGGCGATTGACCTCGCTTTGCGAAATGAGGACGTACCCGATATTGGAGAAGATCTGCAGGAATCCAAAAGCCCACAGCGCGTGTCCAAGCCCCATGAGCGTCGTGACGAAACCACCAAAAAACACCCCTACGAGTGTGGCTACTAGCCCTACCGTAGCGAGTGCCACACCCCGATCGAAATCGCTGTAGCCCATGTCGTTGAGAAAGGGACGTTTCAACGCGTCAGCCATGTTGTCGGCGAACTTGTAGAAAAAGACGAAAGCGAGAATCTCCAGGGCCCGGTGCCGGGAGAGAAAACCGAGGAAGGGATACCAAATCGCTGCTTTGAGGCTCTTTGGAGCCACCGGCTTATCCTCTGGCTCCGGCGCCTTCCATGTGATGATGAGCATCGGAACGTAAGCCAAGGCGAGGCCGATATTCACCAAAGGCCAGGAGTACTTCCCAGCAAGCGTGATACTCAGTCCACCGGCCACGACCATGGCGGCGCGATAGAGGGCCACCCGTGCCCCTACCGCCACACCCTGCTCCTCGCGACGCAGTACGTCGACCGCGTAGGCATCAATGGCGATGTCTTGAGTCGCCGAGGCAAAGGCAATCGCTAGAGCGAGCGCAGCTACAATCCAGGGACTGTCTGGATGATGTCCTACACCGGCCAGCATCAGAGTCAGGATCAGGAGCGCCACTTGGGCAATGGCCGCCCAGCCTCGCCTTCTCCCGAACCACGGCGGGGCGTATCGATCCATGAACGGCGACCAAAGCATCTTGAACGACCAAGGAGCTTGAGCCAATGTGAACAGACCTACGATGCGGATATCGACCCCGATGTCCCGCATCCAGTCCGGAATGGCGATCCAAACGAGGCCCAACGGAAGACCGGACGAGAAAGAAAGAAGGGAGACTGAAGCCGTTCGCCACGACTTCATGGCCCGATACAGGCTCTGGTAGGACCTCAATTTCTCGACGGGCTGCTTCCGCTCTGACAAATCAGCTCCTGCGTTTGTAGATCGCCTCGAGGCCGTCCACTTCAGAGCTCGTTTTAGATTCACTCCATTTGAGCTCTCTAGCTAGGATGGCCGCCACCTTTTCCAAGCAGTTTCGGCCTGGATGACCCGCTGATCCCAGTTCCGTTCGGCGAAGTACGACACTCGGCAGATCCGAGGCTTGTTCCTCCCGAACGGCGTGTATCACTTCCGCCTCGAGGACCGGTGAGCCCTCCGTGATAGGCCTCCCGCAATCCGGGTCTTTTTCGATATAAGAAAGAATATCAGTGTAGGCGGTCCCGTAAGTATAGAGAAGATGCTGTAGGTGATCCTCCGGCAAGCCCAAGGAGTTCCATCCCTTCGCTCCCTCGAGAAAATCGTCGAACCTATCGATATCTCCACCGTAAAGCGGCGTCGTCCCACTGCGTGAAATGGGCGCCTGCTTGCCGGACAACTCGAACACCTCGTCCACAGCCTTTTCCGCCACGTCGCGCGCGGTCGTGTATTTGACGCCAATGACCGTAATGAGTCCGTCGATGCCGACGCTTCTGTGGTCCCGGATCAGATACTGCTTGACGAGTGTCACGTCGCTCGAGTTTTTCGGGCTCGGGACCATGGGCAGGAGGCCGCGGTGCACCAGCCTCACGTCTTCTCGCCCTAGCTTCGCCGACGGATAAGACTCGTTGATATCGTTCAGTAGCTCCTGAATGTCCTGCTCGGCTGCTTCCAATGGTTCAGGCTTTCCATCATAGGGTGCGTGACTCGTGCCTATCATTGAGTAATCGCGCCAAGGGATCATGAAAAGGAAGCGGCTCCCCGTACCAATGACTGCATCATCGTCCTTATGCCTCCTCCGGCAAGTCACGCCCACCGCTACTCGATTGACGACCGGCCGCGTCACAAGATTCATCGCCATCGAGAAATGAAAAAGCGGCGGATGAGCGTTTTCGCCGAGGAAGCTCAGAACATTGTCGACCCATGGCCCGGCGGCGTTCAATACCACCTTTGCCTTGATCTGGAGCTCCTCGCCCTCCAGCCGATCCCGGGCTTCGACACCCACGACACGTGAACCCTTTTTGAGCAATCCCGTCACCTCGACGTGGTTTGCCACCTCCGCACCCGCTCTCGCCGCAGACAGGATGAACGAAAGGGTCATGCGATCAGCGTTGTGCATTTGTGCGTCATACCAAATGGCACCTCCCGTCAATCCTTCTTCTCGGACTCCTGGAGCCAGCTCGAGACACTCCGCTCGCGACACCACCCGTCCTCGAGGGAGGTTCTTTTGCGGGTCTGTCAGGCGATTTCGATCAAAACTGACCAGATCGTTGAGAACCATAGCGGCATTCATCGCCAACCGACTACGCTTGAGCTCCCGATATGTAGGCACGAGGAACGCAAGAGGATGGACGAGATGGGGAGCGATCTTCATCAGCGTGCGCCGTTCACGAATGGACTCCCGCATGCGTCGCAGGTCAGCATGTTGCAGATAACGGAGACCGCCATGAACCGTTTTGAGATTGTTGAACGACGTCGCAGCCCCGAAGTCATCCTTTTCCACCAAAGCGACCGACAGATCCTCTCAACACCGCGTCCCAGGCAATGGCCGCACCGTAAACGCCGCCGCCAATGACGACAAGGTCATACTTCTGGTTTTCGAGCGACTTCAGATCTCTCTTCATAGTCCCGTAGATACTATAATAATTCGCCTAAAACGACAGAACCGCTAGAAGAAGAGGTAGAGGATTGAAACCCACCAAAGCCAAGGAATTGGACGTCCAGCCGGGATCGCTTCTTGCGGAAGTTCAGACTTACTGGAACGAACGCATTCACGACCTAGAGATGACTTCTCATGAGCCGGGAACCAGTGAGTTCTTTCATGATCTCGATGTCTATCGATTCGACAAGCTTCGCTATCTACCGCGAGTCGTCGATTTCAACGGATACCAGAGGAAGACATCTACTCGAGGTCGGCTGCGGCATTGGAACCGACTTGGTTCGTTTTGCCAAAGGTGGCGCTCAGACCGTCGGAGTCGACTTGTCCACGACGGCGACTCGAGCTTGCAAAGATGAATGCCCAACACTCCGGTGTGCCGGTGGATTTCCAACTCGCCAACGGAGAGAGCCTTCCTTTCGAAGACAAAACCTTCGATGTGGTGTATGGGCACGGCGTTTTGCAGTACACCGCGGAGCCGAGGCGAATGGTGGAAGAATGCCGGAGGGTGCTCGACTCCCGACGGAGAGGCCATCTTCATGGTCTACAACCGTATCTCTTGGCTCAACGCGCTATCAAAGTTGATGAAGGTCGCACTCGAGCACGAAGATGCACCGGTCCTGAGAAAATACTCGATCGGTGAGTTCCGTCGCCTACTCGATGCTTTCGACCAAGTCCGGATCGTTCCCGGAGCGGTTCCCCGTCCGTTCCAAGCTTCACGGAGGCTGGAAAGGATTCGTCTACAATCACCTCTTCGTCGATCCCTTCAACTGGCTTCCCCGCTCTCTCGTTCGACGCTTTGGATGGCATCTGATGGCGTTTTGCAGGCCCTAAGACGAGCCGCGATGGAGGGCCGCAGTCCAATGCGAAGAGGAGTCACCTTCAACCTCTTTAACCAAGCAATCACGGACAGAAATAATGACTGACACAGCAGACGCAAAAGCAAACAACATTCCAACTTTACGACTTGCGCGTCACGGTGGCAGAGATCCATGGCCGATCGGTTTGCGGCCTCGAAGTAGGAGACTATTTCGAAGTCCGCAACAGCAACCAAGTCTTCATTCCTCCCGGACGTCACTTCTGTATGTATGCGATGGCCTCCGTCTTGCCACTGTTACCTGCCAAACAACGAGCAATTGGACGAGAATGACTGGATGTCCGCCGACAATCGCGTCGCCTGCCCGGATCCCGATGAGCGGGTCGTGATGAAGATCGAGCGGATCGGGAGGTCACGCTGGACAGCGGAGAGCTGACTTAGCATCCGCGACAGACGGACAGTCAGACGTACGCCGCATCAGAGCTGACTTCGTGCGGATGCCTCACAGAACCCAAGAACATCGAGAACGTCAGAGGGTCGGATCAACCAGAGCGCAGTCGACAAGAGATTGAAGCTTTGCAGATCCTCCTTGTCTTTTGTGTCTATTGACGGTTCCGGGCTGCCACTGAAATCAACCGCCCCGTGGCAGTGAACTGCAATCGTCGACTAAAGAATACAATGGCAAGATCTTTCGATCGGGCCTAAGGAGAAACACATGAGTGAATGACCTATGGACTACAGGTTGGGCAGAACGTGCCTGATTTCGAGATTACGACGTTTATGACCCTGTCAAAGATGACTTTAGCAGCCTCACCTTGAGCACACTAAAGTCAGCAGGGCAAGTGGACCATCCTCTTCTTCTACCCTGCTGACTTCACCTTTGTCTGAGCAACTGAAATGGCTGCTCTGGCAGAGCAGTACGATCGGTTCAAGAAGATGGGTGCGGAAGTCATCACCGTCAGCACGGATACACAGTTCGTCCACCTTGCCTGGAAAAAGTCGGAAAAGGAGCTCGAGAACGTCACCTATCCCATGGGCGCCGATCCCACAGGGAATCTGTCTCGCGTTTTCGGTGTTTACGACGAGAACACGGGTCTCGCGCTACGAGGCACTTTCATCATCAACCCGGATGGTACGTTGCTCAACTCCGAGGTGAATTTCTACAATCTGGGCCGAAACATCGATGAGCTCATGCGCCGATTCAAGGCGAATCTTTATCTCGCTCGCAAGGAAAACGAGGCCTGCCCATCCAAGTGGAAGGATGAAGGCGACAAGACCCTGAAGCCGTCTTCCAAGATGGTAGGAAAGGTCTGGGAAGCACTGAACGAGTAGATTTCACGAAGCGGGATCGCGTCTGGGTGAAGGAACCGTCACCCGACGCGCTCACCGCTGCATCATCCCTACTGGATCCATGAGCCGCCTTGGCATCTCCTTTTTGACGGACAAGCCGTACTCGCACTACGCGACGCTCGGAAAGATCGTCGAACAAGTACGATTTCGAGACCGTATCCGTCTATGAGGATCTCTTCTACCAACCCGCATGGCCTGCCCTTCTTCAGTTCGCCCAGCATACCGAACGGCCTCTCCTGGGCCCGGCGGTCGTCAATCCGTATCTCTACCATCCGGTTACCGTGGCTGCCAACATGGCGCTTCTGGATGATGTGAGCCGAGGCCGCGCCTATCTGGGTGTGGGCAAAGGGGCCTTTTTCAAACCTATCGACGTGGCCCAACCCAAACCTATCACCGCCATTCGGGAGATGGTCGAGGTCGTTCAGCGAATGCTCATCGGGGAACGAAATCTCTACGAGGGGAAGTTCTTTAGAGTGGATCCTCAAGCCTATCTTCGATTCAAGATCCCCGAACGGAAGCTCCCGGTTCTCATCGGTACGTGGGGTGAAAAGACGTCCGCCTTGGCCGGGCGGATCGCCGACATGCTCAAGGTCGGAGGTTGCGCGAATCCAGAAAGTGCGCCTGTGTTCAAGAAATACCTCCGGACCAGTGCCGAGAAAGCCGGACGGGACTCCTCTGAGATCCGACTCGTCTTCGGCGCCGTGACCGTCGTGGACCGGGATCGCAAAACGGCAGAAGCCATTGCGAGGCGTCGCGCGGCGATGTACGTCAACGTGACTGGAAACCTCGACCCGACTTATCGTCCTCCGGAGGACGAGCTCAAACGAGTCGAGAAAGCACTGGAAAACGGCGAGGTGTCGAAAGCGGCAGAGGCCCTGTCGGATGAGACTCTTCGTCGATTCTGCTGCTTTGGAACACCGTCAGATATCATTCGGCAGATGGAGGACCTGTTTGATGCCGGAGTCGACATCTTCGAGCTCGGCAGCCCACACGGCATCGATCAGGCGGAAGCTATAAGAATACTGGGAGAAGAAGTGCTTCCGGCGTTCAAAAGTTAGCAATCAAGAATCTTGCTTGAATAGTCCGGAAACCAGCCAACCCACCACGAAAGTCGTGCTGGCCCCCACAGCCACATCCCAGGTCCAGGCGATGGGGTACAGGAATTTCACTGCCGACGGAGTGATCAAACCGGTGAACATTCCGACGAGCGTGCCCGGAGTGTTCGCTTTCTTTGTCAATACGCCCAGCAAAAATGCACCTACCGTGGGCCCGGAAGCATAAGACAGAACCGCAAGCCCGGCCTCGAGAGCCGAAGAGGCCCGTTGCGCGACCATGGCTACCGCGACTTGGGCCAATCCCCAAAAGACGGTGAAGCCTCGACCCAGACGTATCTGTTTCGCTTCACTCGCCCCCGGCTCGACATAGGGCACATAGAAGTCCTTCAATGTCGTCGAAGCGAGACTATTCAGCGACGGCGACAAAGCCGCAGCGGCCACCGCCGCGAGGATGAATCCCATCCAGGCGGGTGGCAGTTCATTGACAACGAAAGTGGGCAGTACCTCATCTACCCGAGCAAACTGTCGTCCTTGGTAAAACGTCCACAGCAAACTTCCGATGAGGAGAAAAAAAGCAAACTGGCCAGCGACGACGAATCCCGAAACGACGAGGCCTGTTCGAGCCGCCTTGGCGCTCTTGGCAACGAGGAGACGTTGGACCAAATAGTGATCGGTTCCATGGGTAGCTAGGGTGAGAAAAACACCACCAATGAGCCCAGCCCACAGCGTATAGGTGGTCGCAAGGTCGAAGGAAAGATCAAAAATGTTGAGCTTTCCCGCCGCAGCGGCGCGAGCGATTCCGGCACCCAGCCCGCCGGGAAGCACGCGTCCAAGCGTGACGAGTATCAATCCAGCGCCCGCTAGGTAGACGAACATCTGTATGACGTCGGTCCAAATCGTCGCCTTGACTCCGCCCTCTTCTGTATAGAGGATCATCACGGCTGCAAGCGCCAAGATGCATATGTACTCCGGCACACCCGCAACGATGGCGATGACCAGGGCCGCCGCATGAAGTCGGATTCCATCCGCAATCGTCCGATAAACGAGAAAGACCGCTGCGGCCACGCCCCTGACGGAGGGACCGAATCGCTGTTGAAGTAATTCGTACGAAGTAAAGACGTCGCCTTTGAAATAAGCCGGAACCAGAACGGCAGAAACGAGTATTCTTCCCAGCACGTATCCCAAGGCGAGCTGGAGAAAACTCCAATCACCAACGTAAGAAAAACCCGGAATACTCGTAAACGTCAGAGTCGAAGTCTCCGTAGCCACCACGCATGCCGCGATGGCCCACCAAGGTACACTTCGGCCGGCCAAGAAGTAGTCATCGACCGAACTTCGTTTCCGGCCAAGGTACGAACCGAAAGCGGCAATCCCGGCCAGATAACCGACCAGCAGTACGACGGTAACGACCGATAAGTTCATCCAGTCAATCCCTAAAAATGAAATGCCTTCGACTTGGCTCGAAAGTGTACACTATGGCCTGAAGACTATTCGAAGTTCTTGTATTCTGGGTTCTTGAGTTCTCGAGTTCTTGAGTTCTGGGACGAAACAGGAGAAACGCCATGGCCACAACACACAAAATGCTCATCGATGGAAACTGGGAGGCCGGTAAGGAACATATCTCGGTCATCGACAAGTACACCTGCGAAGTGATTGGAGAAATTCCACGGGCTTCCAAGACCGACGTAGAACGGGCCGTGGACTCGGCGAAGAAGGCCTTTATCTCCTATTCGGAAATGCCCGCCCACGCCCGGGCCAAGAATCCTTTCCCGCACTTCAAAGCTCCTCGACGACAACAAGGAAGAAATTGCGACACTCATCTGTCGCGAAGCCGGTAAGGCATGGAAGTACTCCATGGGTGAAGTGGCACGGGCAACTGAGACCTTTCAGTTCGCGGCAGAAGAGGCCAAGCGGATTCACGGAGAGACCGTGCCTATGGATGCCTCTCACGGCGGAGAAAAGAGAATGGGCTTCTATATCCGCACCCCCGTCGGAGTCATCGCCGCCATATCCCCGTTCAACTTCCCTCTCAATCTGGTGGCACACAAAGTGGCCCCGGCCCTAGCGGCGGGCAATACAGTCGTTCTCAAGCCAGCGACCTCGACGCCTCTAACGGCCATTCGACTCGCGGAGATACTCGTTGAGGCAGGTCTGCCGGCAGGAGCTCTCAACCTCGTTTTCGGCGGCGGCGGCACCGTGGGCGATTGGCTCGTCACCGACAAACGCATCGGTAAGATTACGTTCACCGGTAGTCCTCCCGTAGGTGCGCAGATCATGGCTCGTGCCGGACTCAAGAAAGTCACACTAGAGTTGGGGAATAACTCCGGAACGTTGATCGAAGAGGATGCCGATATCGACAAAGCCGTCCCTCGCTGTGTCGTGTCGGCCTTCGCGAACTCGGGCCAAGTTTGCATCAGCCTTCAAAGGCTTTATATCCACGAAGCCATTGCGGAGGAGTTCATCTCGAAGTTCTTGGATGCAACGGCGAATCTCAAACTCGGTAATCCCCTCGAAAAGGACTGTGATGTCGGGCCGATGATCGATGACAAGGAGGCGGAGCGCGCCGAACAATGGATTGAAGAAGCTGTCGCCAGCGGCGCCAAGCTCCTCATCGGCGGAAAGCGACGAGGCCGTGTACTCGAGCCAACTGTATTGACGAACGTCCACCCCGAGATGAAGGTCATGTGCCAGGAGGTCTTCGCTCCCGTCGTGTCTCTGGTGACTCATCGGGACTTTGATGAAGCTCTGGAAATGATGGCCGACTCCGAATACGGATTGCAGGCCGGTATCTACACGAACGATATCCAAAAGGCCTTCCAAGCCATCAAGCGGATCGATGTCGGCGGCATAATGGTGAACGACACGTCCATATTCCGCGTCGACCAGATGCCTTATGGCGGCAACAAGATGAGCGGCATCGGGCGTGAGGGACTTCGCTTCGCCATCGAAGAAATGACTAACATCCGGATGGTTTGCTTCAACTTAGGGTAGCAGGTGCGCACTGGATCAGCCCTTGGTGACGCGACCTTTCGAGGTGACGCGGAATCCCTCGGGAAGGTTCTCATCCACCTTCTTCCGGAATCCTTTGACGTCCCAACCTAACTTGAGAAGGGCCTCGGCAATTCGCGTCCGGACCCTGGCGGAATCCTCATCCGGATCGACCAGCGTCTCCAACAAAGGCTCGCGAGCAGATTCGTCGGCCTTGGTTTCGAGACATTCGATCGCGGCGATCCTCACCGTATCGTCTGGGCTCGCGAGACAGGGAATGATGCCCTCAACGATGGAAGGGTCTTCCATGCTTTCGAGAGCCTTGATGATTTGCGTGGCTTTTTCGCCACGAATGTAGACCGGGTCACCCTCGTGGAGTGCCTCCAATAGGAATTTGACGAGCACATCCGCGGGTTGGAGCTCCTCTAGAACCTGTATAGCCCAGGTCACCCTATCATAGCTCCGTATGTAGCTAATCACGGGCTCCACTGCGGCCTCACCAAAGGCGACGAGCATGTTGCGGACGTGCTGCTTTTCGTCCTGATCGATTCCCAAATTCTCGGCGGTGGCGGAGAATCGCCGCGCGAGACTGTGGATAGCTTGAGGGCTGCCGATAGACCGCAACTTCTCGGCTGCTTCCATCCGCGCCTCGCTCTGCGCGTAGCGCTCCAGGAGCGTTTTGGTGAGCCGCTCCAACCTGAACTTCTTTCTTCCGTCGACAGTTAACAGATCTTTGAGTGCCATAAGTCAATTATTCCAGTCAATTCCAGTCACGATAATAGGAGAAAGTATGAAGGAGAAAGGAGCAGGCTTCCCTTTTTTCCGCCTACTTTCTACTTCTACTGTCTTGATCCTACTTGCTGGCCCGCTAGATGCTACACCTAATGAACCGGTTCTTGTACTTCCAACTGGTCAAATGACAAGTTGAGTATGGGGTATCGATTCCAGTCCTTGTAATCGAAATGCCACCATTCGAACTCGTAAACTTCGAATCCCTTGGCTTCCATGGCATGACGCAGTAACTCCCGTTGCCAGCGTTCCAGTGAGGTTCCCCCCTGGTATCCGGGATAAGAACGTTCCGAGAACTCGTCGTACCCTCCGACCATCCTTACCGGCCTCCCGTTCTCGAGATCGTAGAGTGTCACGTCCACGGCGGCCCCTCGATTGTGTCTCGACCCATTCTCGGGATTGGCAACGAAGATCTTTTGAGATTCAGGTGTGGCATCCCAGAACATTTTCGTGACGTACCATGGCCGGTAGGCGTCATGAATCAGGATACCGTATCCCTGGTTGTTCAAGGCCTTGTGCGCTGCAACCAGTGCCTCGGCAGCCGGCCTCTGCAAAAACGCCTTGGGTTCGTCGTAGAAGACCGCCCCCATGAAGTTGTTCGTGGTCGCATAGCGAACGTCAAGTTGGATCGACCTATCGAGTGTGACGACTTCAATCAACTCCGGCCGACGGAAGTCACCTTCTTCGAGAGGAGGTTTTGCCGCTAGAGCAACCTCGCGCAACTCCTCGACCGGCCGAAGCGGTTCTATTTGAAATGTCTTACCTTCCTCTGTTCCCACCGACCGCCTCTCGAAACGTACATTGGCGGCCAGCACTTCCGTAGCAACGCCCTCGTCATCTCTTTTGAAGACAAGTTGCTCTCCTTCGTAAAGACCCGAGTCGGGGAAAGCAAACAGGTTTTCCGAAAGTTGTTCCAGTGGGTACAGGAAAAACCACTCGATAAGCGCATGAAGCCGACCGTCCTTTTCGAGAATGTAGAGGGTATTGTGGTCCCAGCCATATTCGCCGATGAGACCGCGCCACTTTTCGGGACTTGGCGCCGGCTTTTCCGCGGTAACGCGCTCAAAATCACGACGGTTCACTCGCAGTGTCGTGTCGCCGAGAGGCCAAAGCTCGAGACCATAGCTCAACCTGTCATCAACGATGAGTCTGTTTTCTTCCAGCGCTCGAACCTCGACAACTAGATCCGACGCTTGGAGCCACAGGCGTCCGGCGCGTTCGAAGAGCTCGACCTCCTCTCCGCCTTCCGCCGACTCGTAGCGACCAGCGAGTTTTCTTGCCAGCTCAGGCTCTAGAGCACGGGTGATTTGGATCTCGGGCAAGTCCTGGTCTTCTCGAGCAGCAATCGCGCCACGTAACGCCTGTTGTGCAATACGACTCATCACGCTGTTGGCACCATCCATCGTGGTCACAACCGCGACGCCCAGTTTTTCCTCAGGGAGCAAAGCTAGTTCGGTCGCAAATCCGTAGATGGCACCCCCGTGGCGTATGAGTCGGTGGCCATCGAGCTCAGAAATTGCGAAACCAAGTCCGAATCCGCCGTCACCGAATTGCGGCGAATACATCGCTTCGAGCGTTTCCTCCTCGAGGAGCCTCCCTCCACCTATCTCACTGCCCCGAAAAAGACATCTCATGAATTTGCCCAGATCTAGGACGTTAGAGTACATACTTCCTGCGGGAGCCATTCCGAGCTGAAAACCCGGTGCTGCGAACTCTCGACCATCGTAGGTCCACATGTAAGCTGTGGCCAAGTTTCGTTTGATTTCCGAATCGAGGCGGAAACCGCTCCTTTCCATCTCCAAAGGCTCGAGCACATTTGACTTCAGATAGTCTTCGAAGGGAACGCCGCGTTGTTTCTCTAGAACGCGACCGACCACAGCAATTCCGGCATTGGAGTACTTCGTGTGCGACTCCGGCTCGTAGACCAGGGCGGTCTCATTGAGGCTCGCAACCGTCTCTTCGAGAGACGGCTCCGTGTCATCGAAGTAGTTGCCCACCGGGGGCTCCCGCACTAACCCGGCTCGATGGGACATTAGCTGACGTAATGTGATCTCTTTACCGAAGGAGCTTTTCGGCTCAAAGTCGGGCAGGTACGTTCCAATGGGAGCATCGAGCTCGATCTCCTGTCGTTCTACCATCCGCATGATAGCGATATCCGTGAACAACTTTGACACCGAGCCTACCCGGTAGGCGGTCTGCGCCGTCGCCGGTGTACCGAGGTCCGGGTCTTCCCATCCGAAACCCCGCGCCCAAACGACCTCCTGGTCATCAACCACAACAATCGACAGTGCCGGCAAACCCTTTGTCTCCATCTCGTGCTCGATAAGCGTTGTCAAGGCTTCGGCAACACGAGAATAGCTGGTGGTGGGACCAACACTCTCCGGGTACGGGCTCGGCTTCTGGCACCCGGAGCCCGCGGTCCATCCACCAAGAGCAATAACGAACGCGACCCACATCTTCGTGCGGTAATTCGGCACTTCTTGACTCCTTGGTTGTTCTTTGGGGAGCGACCCCAATCAGTTAATATGACGTCTTGGGGCAATCCCCCCAATGTGGAGGTCTGAATGAAAGTGACGTTTCTCGGCGCGTTGATAATACCCCTTTTCTTTGTCCTTTTTGCCAACTTTGTTACGGCACAAGAGAAGACCACCTTAACGAACACCGCACTATTGCTCATCGATATCCAGAATTTCTATTTTCAAGGCGGGAAATCGGAGCTCGTCCAACCTGAGTCCGCCAGCCAAAACGCCAGTAAACTCATTGCAGCCTTCAGGGATGCTAAGGCTCTCATTGTTCATGTCCGCCACAACTCGGAACCCGGAGGCGAGATCCGTGAGGAGGTCCGTCCGATCAAAGGAGAGAAGGTGATCTCCAAAGACGAGGTCAACGCGTTCAAGAATACTGATCTGCGAGACTACTTGAAAGAAAAAGGCATAGAAAAGATCGTCATAGCAGGCATGATGACCCACATGTGTGTCGAAGCGGCGACAAGGGCAGCGCATGACTTCGATTTCGACGTCACGGTCATCCATGATGCCTGTGCTACCCGCGCACTCAAATTCGGTGCGGTCGAGATCAGTGCAAAGGACGTTCACTATGGAACTTTGGCAACCCTGTCCAGGTATTATGCCGAGGTCACCGACACAGAGACATTTCTGAAGTCCGGAGGACACTAAGGCTCAATTTCCAGCGGTCGAGAAGGTAGGAATTCAAGAAATCAAGAACCCAGGAACTCGAGAATGAGAATGGGCGCGACGGGTTCAAACAAGCTCGTCGCGCCCCAACGCCGTTGAGTCACATGGCCTAAGGGATGAGCATGGACCCGAGTCTCTTGCGCGCCTGGTTCCATCGAGCAATCAGGTAGTATTTCTCTCTCTCGAATACCCGGTTGATGTTCTCCAGATACTCTTCCGCTTCCTTCGTATTGAACTCATCCGTTTTGTTGACATAAGAGAGAATTCTCGAGTGATAGAACGGAATCATCGACTCGATCATTTCGCCGCGGTCGACCCCACCATTGTTTCGGTAAGCCACGGCAAAGCTGAAGAGGACTCGAGCCCAAAGATCGCTCGGATAGTAGAACTGGTTCTTTTTCTCTGATCTTTCTGTACTTGCTGAGCTCCAGATACTCGGGCTTGGGAATAACCGTCTGCCAGATGTCGCCATACTTCTCGAATCCGCTTTGAAAACTCTCGAACAAGATATCCGTATCGACGGAAACGTCGCTGGGCTTCTCATCGACACCCAGTCCAAAACCGTAGATACTGCTCGGCCGGGTTTGATAGGTATCCTTCCAGATGTACTCGAAATCATTGAGCAAGTCGAAAAGCGTGGAGATGACCTGCGTAAACATCGGTCCGAGATGTTTTGCCGGGTCCTTTGCCTTGTGAGATTTCGGGACTTCCTAGAAACGCCTGGCACACGTTGAAATTTCGCGCAATGGCGATGGTGGTCATCCAGATATCGATACCGAAGTTGGCAATGTAGTCGTTCCATAGCTTCTCCGAAAGGAAGGCTCTTGCCAGTTTTCCAGAGAAACCGAAATCACCACCGATAGGTTGTCGAACTCGTAGCCCGAAGAGCGTCCGAAGCATGGGGTAGGCAATGTGATTCGTGATGGACCCGTCGTACTTGTGGCGCACGTAAATTGGAGCAACATAGTCGATGTCGTCCAGCAGAGGTTCCCCAAGGTAGTGAATCCAACTCGGAGTGATGCTGGTCAAATCGGCATCAACGACGACGATGGCTTTCGCACCCAACTCCACCGCCGCCTCGAACAAGTTCCGAAAGTTATTGCCTTTTCCCTTCACTCCCTCCGGCGTCGATATGTAGATTTTCGGAATCTGCGTGGGCGTACTAAGAAAGACATCCTTCGTTCCGTCGGGCGAGTGGTTGTCGACATTGATAATGACGGACTCTTTCTCCCGGAAATACTCGACCAGCCCACGACTCGCCACATCGGTCGGATAGGAGATGCTGTCGGCCTCGTTGTAGGAAGGAATGCCCACAACGACTTCAGCGGATTTCACTCTCTCGGGATTTTCAACAATCACATTGTTCATAGCAGTTTGTTATTCTCCTCCGGCAAACGTGCGATTTTTTATTCTACTTCACACGCGCGACGACTCAAAGGCATAACATTCTCTATTGACAGTATTTACGCGTTTTCTCTGTGAGAACTCCCGGCGTTACGTTCCCGCGGTTGGAATCCACTTCTCGAACCACTCCAGGTTCACCTTCATGGCCTCGAGTTGGAGTTTTGGCTCCCTGATGCCATGGGGCTGCCTCGGGTACACGACCATCTCGACGGGGACGTTTTGTCGCTTCAATGCGTTGTAGAGCTCGTAACCCTGGGAAATGGGGACCCTTATGTCTCTCTCTCCATGCTGAATAAGTGTCGGAGTTTTGACTCCCTTGACATTGAACATGGCAGAATGTGACCGCCAAACATCGAAAACCTCCCAATACTCCCCGCCAAAGTAGTCCGGGATGAAGCCAGGGATATCGGAGGTGCCCGTAAACGACATGAGGTTGGTCACTCCAGCCCCGACCGAAGCGGCCTTGAACCGGTCGGTCTGGGTGATGATCCAAGAGGTCATGTACCCGCCGTAGCTCCACCCCATCACGCCAAGACGGTTTTGATCGGCGACACCCAACGCGATGACGTGATCAACACCACTCATGATGTCGCGATAGTCACCGCCACCCCAATCTTGGTAGTTCGCGTATCGGAAATCCTTACCGTAGCCACTGCTTCCCCGCACATTACAGCGAAGGACAGCGTATCCCTCCGAAGCAAAGGCAGCAATGGGGTAGGCACCACGCTCACCGATAAACCGCTGATCGAAAACGCCCGTCGGTCCTCCGTGCACGATAACGAGCAGAGGCACAGATCGCCCGGTCTCGTACCCCACCGGATAGGTAAGGAGCCCTTCAATCTCTTTTCCATCCGTCGACTTCCATTGGATGGTCACTGTTTTTCCTATAGGTACCTCGGGAAGGTCTTGTACATTGCTGACCTGGACCGGGGCAAAATCCGCCAGTTGGGTGACAAAGACTTCGGGAGGACGGTCGGGGGCCTGCGAAGAAAAACCGATGTGCGTTCCAACAATGTTGAGGGTGGGACCATCGACCATGAGGTCAGGTGGACCCAGACCGACGGCTGGCCCCCCATCCGCAGGCAAGGCGCTCAAGCGATTGACGGTTCTCTCTGTCTCGCTTATGAGAACTCGAGACCCATCGGGCGTCCAACCGATGATGGCGGGCTGGAGATCTTGAGTGTCCGCCAAAGCGCGAGGCTCACCGCCGCTAGCCTTGATGACATGCACACGTGACGCAAAGCCCCAGGTAGGTGGCACATCGCTGGCGACATAAGCAATCCATTCGCCATCCGGAGAGAACAAAGGGCTACCCTCGGCGGCACCCGTTGCCGCCAGCGGATGGATATCTCCCGTGGACAAGTCAACGACAGAGATGTCGGCTTTCGTCCAATCATCGACTTTGGGACTCGGGGAGTGGGTAAAAGCGATGAACTTGCCATCCGGAGACCAGCTCGGGTCTCCCCCACCAAAGGCTCCTCCAACGCTCGATTCCCCTTTGGTCAGTTTCCGGACCTCCCGCTCCCCTTTTTCGTTCTCCTCGACTGACAAGAGATAGAGGTCCGACATCTTTAGGTCCTCGTCCACTACACGGGCATCTCGTTTTTCCTTCTCCGCCTTCTCCTCTTCTTCGCTCGGCGGCTCAGACATTGTGAAGGCAATTTGAGAGCCATCGGGCGACCAAACGAAGCTGGAGATAACACCCTTCTCATCGGTCAGCTTCTCGGCCTCACCGCCATCGATCCGAATTCTCCAAATGGCGGACGTCTCACCCCGTCTTGCGGAAATGAACGCGATCCACTCACCGTCCGGCGACCATGCTGGTGATGTCGTTGATTTCGAGCCGCGAGTGAGTTGATAACTGAGAGAGCCGTCGGACCGAGCGATGTGGATGTGATAGAGCCATTCGCTTTTCTCTCCTTCCATGACGGCTTCCCCGACTCCGAAAGCGACGCGGGCGCCGTCGGGCGAAACCACGACATCTCCCACCTGCTTGACCTTCAAAGCAAGCTCGGGGGTCCATTTGACCTCTTCGGCCCGGATCCATCCCGCCCAGGCAATGAAAAACGTCAGAATGCACACCGACAAACGAAAAATGGGCTGGTATCGCATGGAACCTCCCTCCTACCGCAAAAAGAACTGACTATTGGGTTCCGGACAAACTCAGGTGAATCGCAGACATTAGAGTCCCAGATCGGGCGGGGGCCCACCAAGAGACCGGTCGAAGAAATCCAAGATGCGGCTCCAGAAGATTCCCTCCGGCGGGTAATTGTCGAATCCGTGCTCCCCTCCCGGAAGCACCCATCTCTCGGTGGGTAACCGGGCTTTTCGGCGCGCTTCTGCCATTTTTTCGGAGTGATGAGGAGGAACGCGACGATCGGCATCCCCGTGCAAGAAGAGGACAGGCGCCTCTATTTCTGTAATGACTTCACCGGGACGTATGGTCCGAAGATCGAAACCGGCACGCCAGCCCACCGCGAGGGCCAGTGGATATCGAATCTGCGGCCGGTATCCTCGTGCTGTTAGCTCTTCCCCGGAGGCGTCCCATAGATCACTGTAAGGAGCATCGAGCGCCAACGCTGCCAAGGTCGTATCTCCCGCCGCAGCATAAATGGCGGAGCCGGCTCCGTTGGACGTGCCGAAAAGGACCACCTTGCGCTCATCGATCTCTTCTCGTTCCCGAAGCCATTGGAGCATACTCTCAACGTCGAGCCGCTCGTTGACCGTGTACGTCACATATCGACCGCCACTTGTTCCGCGACCGCTCAAATCCATGGCCAGAAGACCATAGCCTCGCCGGTGCCAGAATTTCGCACCCTGCTCGAGCGCTTGGAATCGGGACGATTTGGCACCATGAACAAATATGCCGGCCCGGCCATCGCTGCGCGCAGGAGGTGGAATGAACCAACCGCGCAACTTGAAGCCACTGCGGGACGTGATCTCCACATCGTAATAGGGAAGGCCGAGATCACCTGGATGTCGAAGGAATGGCTCGAGAGTCAGAAGCAGTTCTTGGGTGGGCTCTCCTTCCCTGCCGACGCTGAGTGTGACGACATCCCCGGCACCATAGCTATTGATGAACTCCTGGTGAAGCTCTCGACTATCCTTGAAGGACTTCCCATCGACGGTAAGAATCACATCGCCCGGTTTGAGGCCGAGCTCTCGACCGGTCTCCCTAGGACGGACCACCTTCAATCCCGGGAGGGTTTCGGACGCCTCCAACCTGCCAAGGAACGCAAATCCAGGGACGGGACCGTCCATGGGTACCTGTCCACCCCAGAAGTCACGGCCTGGAACACGACGTTGTCCCGTGAGGTAGGAAAGCGCCATCTTATCTATGGTGTAGAACCCGAAACCCAGCAAAGCAACGACCGCAACAGCAATCCAACGTCCTATTCGCAATACGATAACCCTCGGTAATGTAACTGCATCATAGCTATCCCAATGCGCAGGAGCAATGCTTGTGGTACATTTCCGCATCAAAAAGGCGGAACGTTCACCGGCCCTTGCCACGACGAGGGCTGGCGCATTCTCTGTTCTGTCGTCCGTGTTCCCCGAAAGGGACGTTCGTGGCGCTGCGACGTCCCCTGCTATTGAGGAGGGCTTAGAAATGAAACGAACCGTGGGACGTTTAGCCGGTCTACTGGGAACTATCCTGTTGAGCTCGGTAGCTTTGTCCGCTGCCGCCGAAGATGCCCAGGAGGTTCCACGCCTACCGTCACTTCGTGAACAAGCCAGAATACGCCAGAGTTGGCTCGAAAAGCGGTTGGAGACTGTTCTTCCGGACCTGATGAGAGAGTATCACGTCGAAATGTGGATCGTCCAAATGAGCGAGTACAACGAGGACCCGGTCTTCCGCGCTCTCGTATCGCCCACGCGATTCGCAGCAAGACGCCGGACCATTTTTGTTTTCCATGATCAAGGAGAAGGCAAGGGCGTCGAAAGGCTGTCACTCGGCGGAGGCACGCAGGACGGCGTCTATACCTCTCTAAAGGACCCAGATAATCCTGGCCGAGAGCTTTTCCTTGACGCTCAATGGAGAGCCCTCCGCCAAGTGGTCGAGGAGCGGAATCCTAGCTCCATCGCCATCAACATTTCTCATGATCACGCCTTCTCGAATGGGATGGCGGCGGGAGAACTGGAGTTGCTCGAGAAAGCTCTCGGACCCAAGTGGAGCTCGCGCTTGGTAAGCGCCGAGCTTCTCCCGCTGAATTACCTCGCGATTCGCATCCCTGAGATGCTCCCCAGCTACCAACTGATGATGCAGATCGCGCACAAGCTCATCGACACCGCCTTTTCCAACGAGGTCATTACTCCGGGGAAGACGACGACCACGGATGTCGTCTGGTGGCTTCGGCAGTCCGTACACGATAGGGGCATGGACTCCTGGTTTCAGCCATCGGTCAGCGTCCAGCGCAAAGGCGAACAAATCGACGGAGAGGTCGTGATCCAAAGAGGTGACCTCCTTCATACCGATTTCGGCATCTTCGCCATGGGACTTTGCACCGACACCCAGCATATGGGTTATGTGCTACGGGACGGCGAAAAAGACGTTCCCACCGGATTGAAGAAAGCACTTGCCGTCGGCAACCGTCTCCAGGACATCGTCATGGAGAATACGAAACCCGGCCTCACCGGAAATCAGGTCCTCGCTGCTTCGCTAGCACAAATGAACCGCGAGGGCATCGAGGGTCGTGTCTACTGCCATCCGGTCGGAGATTACGGACACGGACCAGGTCCCATCATCGGGCTCTGGGACCGACAGGAAGGTGTGCCGGGTAAAGGCGATGTGAAGTTCGTGCCCAACGTTTGGCATTCCATCGAGCTCTACGCTATGGCTGAAGTTCCGGAGTGGGACAACCAGAAGGTGCGCATGGCTCTCGAGGAGGATGCCGGTATGAACCGAGACGGCTCTATGGAGTGGATCCTGAATCGGCAAACGGAGTTTCACTTGGTCAGGTAAGAAAGAACTCAAGAACTCAAGAACTCGAGAACTCGTAGCGGCCGCTGAGCGATTCTGGCGGCGGAGGCGGGAACTCGAGAATAGTGAAGTGCTCGGACAACAAAACCAAGTCCTGTAACGTATATCAACATAGCGATGAGAAAGTTGACAACGGCCTGGCTCGTCGGGTTCGTCCTGCTCTCGTTAGCCTGTCAGTCGGATGAAGAAACAAACGGACGACGTTACGAGCTTTCCGGCAAGGTCATCAGTATCGATGGTGATTCGAACCGACTCACAATAGCCCACGAGGAGATCCAGGGATTCATGCAAGCCATGACCATGCCTTTTGCCGTCCGGGACCCCTCGGAGCTCGAGACGGTGTCCCCGGGCGATGAGGTGGAAGCCACGCTGGTGGTTTCGGACGAACGATCGTGGCTGCAGGATCTCGTCGTTCGCAAAAAGGGCACCGGGGATCCATCGCCGCTGCCACCCATTCCTGGTGAGCCCATCTTGGGCGAGCCGGTGCCGGATTTCACCCTCGTCAACCAGCATGGTGAGCCCATCCACATAGAACAGTATCGCGGAAAGACGCTCGTCATCACGTTTATCTACACTCGGTGTCCGCTGCCCGAGTTCTGTCCTCGCATGACGGGCCATTTCGCGATGTTAGAGAAGGATCTTCAGGCGGAGCCGGGGCTCTATCGCAGGACACACCTTCTGACGGTGAGCTTCGACCACGAATATGATACTCCGGCGATTCTCCGAGAGTACGCAAGCACCAAAATACCGGAGCATTCCGGCTCGTTCGAACATTGGGAGCTCGCCACCGGTAGCAAAGAGGAGATTTTGGCCGTCACGAAGTTCTTTGGACTCACCTACGTACTAGAGCTCGACAATTTCGTCCATTCTCTTCGTACCGGCGTGATCGATCCTGAAGGTCGATTACGTGAGGTTTATCGCGGTAATGATTGGGAACCCAACGACGTCTTGGCCGATCTCCGAAGAATCGCAGCGGAGTAAACGGGGTGCAATGTTCCAGTGTGACGGCGATTAGGCAAAGTCACCAACATCTCCAGGGAGGAATCAATGGATAGTCAGACCTCCTCAACGGACGTTGTCCGACGAGAGCCGATGAGTCTCACGTCTCGCTTCTTTGGTATCATCTTCTCTCCAACTGCGGTTTATAACGAAGTCGTCCAGAGACCCCGTTGGCTTGGAATGCTCTTGTTGACGTCGATCATATCTGCCGTTTTCATGGGCGGATTCTTCTCAACCAGTGTGGGTCAGGAGGCGTGGATGGACGAGGCCCTGAGCCGCGCGAGCTCATCTTCGGGAGAGCTCAGCGACCAGCAGATCGAGGCCATCGAGAAGATCCAACCCTACACTGGACCCATGTATATCACAACGGCGTTGATTGCAGGCCCGCTCATCACCCTTGTCATCTCTGGGGTCTTTTTTGTCATCTTCAATGCGATCCTCGGGGCCACGTCCACGTTCCGTCAGCTTTTTTCCGTTGTGGTCCATTCCGGCGTCATTGGCGCGATCCAGCATATGTTCATGTGGCCACTCAACTACTTCCGTGACGCTATATCACCTAGTCCAACATCACTGGCTTCATTTCAACTCATGGACGATGAAGATAGCTTCTTTTACGGTGTCGCGGAGGTCATCGACTTGTTCCACGTGTGGTGGATCATTATCCTCGCCATCGGCTTGGCCATCCTTTGCAAGAAAAAGGCGAAGTCCATTGGCATATCCTTTTTGGTTCTCTACGGATTGATCGCAATGGTGATAGCTGCTGTGTTTTGAGGCATACTCATGAATCCTCGCACTAAGAAAATCGTCATTGGCGCCGCCGTCGGCGTCCTTGCCATCACGGTCATCGCTGTGAACCTCGTTTTCCAACGAAAAAAGGGAGTGGACGTCCAAGTGGAGACCATCGAACGACGTGACCTGACGGCCGTGGTTTCTGCTTCGGGCAAGATCCAGCCCAAACGGCTAGTGAACATCAGTGCCGACACTATCGGCAAGGTCACTCGTTTAGCCGTCGAGGAGGGTGAGCCGGTCGAAGCCGGACAGTTCCTACTGCAGATCGACCCTGAGCTCTATGCCAGTGCCGTCCAAAGCGGACAAGCCGGCATTCAGGCGGCTCGCGAAGGCGTAAAGCAAACCAAGGTCAATGTCGATGCGTCACGAGCCAATCTCGAGCTGGCACAACAAAACGTGAAGCGGAAACGAGAGCTCCACGAAGATGAGCTCGTTCCCCGTGAGGTTTTGGATCAGGCGGAAAGTGAGCTACGTGTGAGAGAAAGTGAGCTCCAATCCCGCGAGGCTCAGGTCCTCGCCCAGGAACAGCGACTCCAACAAGAGATCGCGAACCTACGTAGCGCTAACTATAATTTGAGCAAGGTCACCATCGAGGCCCCGATGGACGGCCTCGTCAGTCGTCTCAACATCGAAGAAGGTGAAACCGTCCTCGTCGGTACGATGAACAACCCTGGAACGGTACTAATGACTATTGCCGACATGTCCGTCATTCAAGCCGAGATCGAGGTGGACGAGACCGACATCGTGGACGTTCGCCTGGGTCAGCGCGCCAAAGTGGCCATCGATGCCTTGGCGGATAAAGAGTTCGAGGGTCAAGTCACGAAGATTGGATCGAGCGCACTCCAGGTCGCGGCCGTCGGTGGTTCCCAGCAAGCGACGAATTTCGAGGTAGAGGTAACCCTCGAAGTCGAGGTTCCTGGAGCGCGTCCAGGCTTCTCTTGCACAGCGGACATCACCACGGCCACACGTAAAGACGCCCTTTCCGTGCCCATACAAGCATTGACGGTTCGGGAAGTGACTTTCGACGACAATGGTCAGCTCGTTCGCGAGGAGACCGATAAGAAAAAGAGACGTCCCCGAAAAAAAGGCCAGGATTCCGATGAGCTTCCTCCCGACCACAAGCGGGAGGAAGTTGAAGGGGTATTCGTCGTTGTAGACAACGAGGTCGAGTTTAGACCTATCGAAGTCGGCATCGCCGGAGAGAAGTACTTCGAGATCCTTTCCGGCCTCGACGAGGGTGACCGAGTCGTTACAGGACCTTTTTCATCCGTACGGGAACTTCGCGACGGCGCATCCGTCAAGGTGGAAGAGTCGGGAAAGAACGAAGAGTAACGAAAGGCTACAGGGCCCTTATCCGCCATGTTTTTCGAGGCAATTTGGATCGCTCTCGACGCCATTTGGGCCAACAAGCTGCGATCGCTCCTCACCGTCCTAGGTAACATTGTCGCCGTCACCTCGATCATTGCGGTCGTCTCCCTTATCCAAGGAATGAACACCAAGGTTACGGACGTCATCGTGTCCGAGGCGGGCGCCGATGCTTTTCGCATCGACCGTGTTGGACTCATCTTCGATGAAGACGAAGCCGAAAAAGCCCGTCGCAACAACCCCCGGGTCACGATGGAAGATGCTGAAGCCGTTTTGAAGTTCTCACCCGAAGTGAAGGCCGTCATGGCCCGGTCCCAACGCCAAGGCGAGATCCGCTATCGAGACAAGGTCCTCGAACGGGCCGCGGTCCAGGGAGTCAGCGAGGACTATTTGTGGTTCGGTAACTATGATGCAGAGCGAGGACGACTCCTTACTCAGGCCGAGATTCGGCGTCGCCGGCCGGTGACCGTCCTCGGTTGGGGTACGGCAGATCGCCTCTTTGGAGAGGAGAATCCTCTCGAAAAAAGCATAAAAATACAAGGAATTCACTTTCGCGTCGTGGGCGTCAGTGAGAAGAAGGGTGCCGTATTCGGTCAGTCCCAGGACGAATTCGCTCTCGTACCCCTGGGTGTGTTTCAGAAGATATTTGGTTCACGGATGTCGCTCGACCTGGCGGTCAAGCCCCGAACACCCGAAATGCTGGACCAAGCCATGGAGGATGCGACAGTCGCCCTTCGCATTCACCGGCAGCTCAAGCCCAAAGAGCCGGACAATTTCGGCATATTCACCTCGGGAACCCTCATCGAGCTCTGGAGGTCGGCGACGTCAGGGATCTTCGCGGTTCTCGTCGGTGTCGTTGCGCTATCCCTGGTCGTGGGCGGTATCGTCATCATGAACATCATGCTGATGATCGTCACGGAAAGGACGCGGGAGATTGGGCTTCGCAAAGCTCTTGGCGCAAGGCGCAAGGACATCGTTTGGCAAGTTCTCATGGAGTCCGTCACGTTGTCCACGACGGGAGGGATCGTGGGCACTGCCCTAGGTTTCGTCGTCGCCCTCACCATCGAGAGTTTGACCCCTGTACCGGCGGACGTTCAGATGTGGTCCATCGCCCTGGGCATCTTGATGACGGCCGGTGTGGGTCTGTTTTTCGGCATGTACCCGGCCATGCAGGCGGCTCGGCTGGATCCCATTGATGCCTTGCGACGAGAGTAGTCAAGATGCGATTGGGTATACTCGGAGAAATCTTCTGGATCTCGATGGATACGTTGCGAGCCAACAAGCTCCGCTCCGCGCTCACGATTATCGGCATCGTGATCGGCATTACCGCCATCGTCGGCATGACGTCTATCATTCGAGGATTCGACCAATCGCTCCGCTCAATGATGCAAGAGATGGGTCCGAAAACCATATTCCTCGCCAAGTTCTCGGGTGTCAGTTTGATGTCGGGAAAGGACTTCACGGATCTCATTCGAAGACCCAATCTAACCATCGAAGATGCGAAGATGATCGAGCGGCAGGCACCTTCGGTGCGGTGGGTGGATACATTGCTCGGCGGCAACATGTCACCACAGATGGAACGCGTCTTCTATGGAGGCGAGCGGTCTAAACAAGTCGTCGTGTTCGGTGTCTCCGAGAAATTCCCCGATGTGAACTACATCCCGCTGCAGGAAGGGCGATTCTTCACAGCCACGGAAGTCCGTCACCGACGTGCGGTGGTTGTTCTCGGTCAAACCCCTTACCAAAACTTGTTTTTGAGCACCGATCCGATCGGCAAAGAGGTCCGGATCGGAAACCAGCCCTACACTGTGGTCGGAGTTTGCAGCAACAGGCCAAGCCCGGGGGGATTCAACCTCGGCCAAGACGACTTTGCAGCCATCCCCTATACGAAGTACCAATCACATTTCGGGATTCGATCCCTGCGCATCGAAGGAGGCATCCACCGAGACGTCATGATTGCCATCGTCCCAAGGGAAGACGCTACACGTGAAGATGCCATGCAAGAAGTCGAAGAGATCATGCGGATCCGTCATGGTTTGAGATTGGACGAGGCCAACGATTTCGACTTAGTGACACAAGACGCTGCGCTCAAAGTCTGGGATCAACTCACGCAAGCGACGTTTCTGGCGCTCGTGGTCATCTCGTCCATTGCGCTTTTGGTGGGCGGCATCGGCGTCATGGCGATCATGACGATTTCGGTAACCGAACGCACCCGCGAGATCGGCCTAAGAAAGGCGCTTGGGGCCCGACGACAAGAGATCTTGTGGCAATTCTTGGTCGAGGCCGCCGTTTTGACATCAGTGGGAGGGATTCTCGGAATCTTGATGGGCAGCTTGATCGGTCTCACCGTCCATTTCGGATTTGGTTTCCCGATCTCCTTGCCCTGGTGGTCCTTTGCCCTTGGGTTATTTTTCTCCGCCACCGTGGGCATCGTCTTCGGCATGGTACCTGCGATTAGAGCTTCTCGCCTCGACCCCATCGAAGCCCTGAGGTATGAATAGTGGGCATGAACGCCAATAAGAACTCAAGAACTCGAGAAGTCAAGAATTCGAGAATTTACTAGAACTTGACCTCCGGGCCTGGGGGCCAAATTCCCAAAACGCAATGAGGAATCAAAGTCGGCATCATTGTTACTAGGTTCAGGGCACTGTTGACGCTAGAAACCATTCCCGTGACCTGTAATAACTCGCCACACAGAACGTATTAACCATTGAGGGAGAATGACTCAGTCAACCCTGGTTGAAGGTGTAGTAAAGGCCCAAAAGGGTCACCGAGACGCTTGGGGAGACGTTTACCGAGAGCTATCTCCTTCAGTATACAGACTTTGTCGTCGCGTCCTCCCGACGCAGGAGGATGCAGAAGATGCCACCATGGAGATTTTCTTGAAGGCCCAAATTCGGTTGGACCAGTACGATCCCGAGCGACCTTTCAAGGCATGGTTGTATCGTGTCGCGGCAAACCATTGTTGGGATTTGCTGAGACAACGCCGCGGAAAAGGACAAACCGGGACCGGCGATACCGAGATCTCTAGGCTCGAAACGAACGATCCCGACCCACAACAAGTGCTGCTCGACAAACAAAGCCACCAGCAGGTACGCGAGGCCCTGGCGAAATTGGAAGACAGGGCGCGTCTTGCCATCACGTTGCGCTACTACGCCGAGCTTAGCTACGAAGAGATTGCAGAGGCCCTGGGGGTCAATACGTCCTTTGTCGGGGTGTTGTTGCTTAGAGCACGCCACAAGATGCGGCAATGGCTGACGGAGGAAGCGACATCATGAATCACTTTGACGAGCTCTCTCTAGTTCGTTACATCGACGGTCAGCTCAAACCCGCTCGAGCTGCCGAAGTCAGGGCACATTTGGACGGATGCCCGACCTGCCGGAAACAGGTCGATGCGCTCGAGCGAGAAACACAGTTGCTGCGTGAGTCACTAACGGAAGCGGACGAACCAATACCCGCCCGCATACTGCCGGACACGACGGAGAATCTCTCTTGGGTTCTCATAGCCGTCATCGGTTTCGCCGTGGTCGGCCTTTACACGTTTTGGAGCACGATCTTGATGCCCTGGTGGGAACACCTCCAATCGGTTGGAGTAGGTTACGAGACCTTCTTGAGCGTATTGCTCTTCCAGGGATTCTTTTGGGAAGGATGGACGGACATGGGACAGAACCTGACTCAGGGAGCGCTGATTCTATTCTCAGCCCTGATATTGATTTCCATTGCTCGACTAAGCTGGCGTTTCGCGAGGCCGTCGACAACGCTCTTGGTTACACTCATCGGCTTGCTCACGCTCTCCCTCCCTGCCGAAGCTGCCGTTATTGTGACCGACGTGGATCGATACGTCCTGTCAAAGGACGAAGTTCTCGACAACGATCTCATCGTTGCCGCGAATACGATACGGATAGAAGGTACTCTGGATGGAGATCTCTTTGCCGCCGGGCAAAGTGTGATCGTCGATGGGCACGTGACTGGAGATGTCTTTGCCTTTTGCCAAAGAGTGGAGATCAACGGCCAGGTCGATGGCAGTGTGCGAAGCGGAAGTCAGTTTCTCGATTTGCGCGGCAGCGTGGGCCGAAACGTGACCTCCGGCGGAGAGAAGATAGAGCTTCATCCTGAAGGCGCAGTCACGGGGAGTGTCACTTTGGGTGCCGAACGAGTCTCGCTGGAAGGACATACCGGCCGTGATGTCCTCCTCGGCGTCGAAGTAGCGAAGATCAACGGAAACGTTGGTGGCGGCCTATTGATGGGAGGCCGGTCTCTAACCATCGGCCCCGATGCGGAAATACAGGGTGAGTCCAAGTTCTATGGCATGGAGGAGCCCGAAGTATCCTCGCAGGCTCGGCTGTCGTCACCGCTTGAAATCACCATCAAAGAAGAGACCCCCAAGTGGGCATCCGGCAAAACTTACCTCACGGGCGTGTTGAAATGGGCGGCTGCCTTCGTCTTTGGCATCGTTATCTTTCTTGTTTTCCCACAACCCTCCCGCAGAATTGTCGATTCCTCCGCGAGATCGGGCCTGGCGATGCTCGTCGGTGCTGTGGCACTGATTACCATCCCCGTCATAGCTCTCATCGTTTGTCTGACACTCATAGGACTTCCTGTCGGAATAACTGCAATCCTCATGTATTTCGTGGCCTTATACGCTGCACCCATTTTCGTGGGCGCATGGCTGGGCCGGGAGATCCTCGGGCAGGCAGCAACAAAGGGTCAGACTTTGGGACAATTGGCTTTGGGTCTCACCATCCTTCATATCGCTGGATACATTCCCTATCTGGGAGCTCTGGTGCAGGTCATCATCGTCGCTTGGGGTTTCGGCGCCTTGTTTCTCACTGCAACGAAACGGATCAGCCCAGTGCCCGCAACCACTTGATCGTGAGACGCCCGGGAAGCCTCTTGACTTGACCGACCGGAATGGTTCACCCTTTGTGTGAGTTAGGGACAGAAGAAAAAGGGGGATAGAGGGGACTGTCCCCGTGGTGGACTCTCCCCTTGGCTATCCTCTTTTTTTTCTTCGTTTCTTAGGGCTAATCCTTGTTTGGTACCGGTAGATGTTGAAAAGCATACAGCAGTTTTTTGAGTCCAATATCCAACCCGCCGCGCAAGGTAGAGATGACAAATCAGAACATGCTCTGCAGCTCGCGACGGCGGCATTGCTCATCGAGCTCACTCGTGCCGATTTCAAGGTAGATGACCGCGAGCGGCAGATGGTCGAAGACGCCATCCAAAAAGTCTTCGATCTATCTCCTGAAGAAACGGTAGAGCTCATAGGCCTCGCCGAAGAAGAGACCGAAAAATCCAACTCCCTCTACGAGTTTACCCATCTCATCGACCGGGGCTTCCCTGCCGAAAAAAAACAGCACATTGTAGAACTGCTATGGCGAGTCGCTTTTAGCGACGAACAAATAGAGATGCACGAAGAACATCTCATCCGGAAGGTGGCGAAATTGCTCCACGTCTATCATGAGGAGTTCATCGCTGCCAAACTACGGGCCAAAGAAGCGCTCCGCCTAGAAGCGGAAAGTGATTAGCTCGCCCGGCACCCGCCTACGTCGTCGGTGTCAATTCATTGCCTCCGACTTCGGCAAGCTCGGCGAAGGCGGAATCCATTACACAGGCGGACTGCCCACTCAGCTCCTATGACTTCAGGTTCCCAACGGCCTTGGCGATGAAGTCCCCCACCTCGTTGGTTGATTTGGCATTTTCCCGACCCACCAGATCAGCCGTCAAGTAACCTTCCTCGAGCGCCGATTGACAGGCAAGCTCAACGGCACGGGCTTCCTCCTCCAACTTGAAGCTGTAGCGAAGCATCAACGCCAAGGACGATATGGCGCCCAGCGGATTGGCCACTCCTTGGCCAGCGATGTCCGGAGCTGAGCCGTGAACGGGCTCATAGAGCCCGACCCGGCCTCCGAGACTGGCGGAAGGAAGAAGGCCCAAGGAACCTGCAAGAACCGACGCTTCGTCGCTCAAAATATCGCCAAATAGGTTGGAGGTAAGAATAATATCGAATTGAGCCGGCTTGGATATCAGCTCCATCGCGGCTCTGTCGACATACATGTGGTCGAGCGCTACGTCTGGATAGTCCGAAGAAACCTCTTCCACCACTTGCCGCCAGAGTCTCGAAACTTCCAAAACGTTGGCCTTATCGACCGACGTCACGTGTTTCTTCCTGAGTTGAGCCGCTTCGAAAGCTACTCGAGCAACCCTTTCCACTTCGTGCGCCGTGTAGACCAATGTGTTCCAGGCGCGCCATTGGCCTTCCTCTTCGCGGATGCCTCGGGGCTCCCCGAAATACAATCCTCCCGTTAGCTCTCTCACGAAAAGGAGATCGACATCCTGTAGTGCATCGTCACGGAACAGGGAGTACGATGGATTGAATTGGGCGACCACAGGACGAAGGTTCGCAAAGCTTCCGAGCTCCTTGCGCAGGCCGAGGATGGCGGCTTCGGGACGCTCCTGAGGCGGAAGATGGTCGAAGGCGGGATCTCCCACGGCTCCGAGGAAGATAGCCTGACTGGCAAGGCAGGCCTCGCGGGTCTCAATCGGAAAACACTCTCCGGTACGGCTTATGGCTTGACCACCAAACGGGTGGTCCTTTGCGTCTATTTCATGGCCGAAGACACCAGCGACCTTATCCGCGACCTTCATTGCCTCAGCGGCCACTTCGGGCCCCACGCCATCTCCTGGAAGCAACGCGAACTGGAGTTTCATCGCCAACCCTCCCCAAAAAGCTTGAACCAACAAAAATTAAGGGGCGCCGAAGCGCCCCTTCGTGCCTTTGATGGGCTACCGAAGGACTATGTGAAGTAGAAGCGGACGAGGTTAATGAATTTGCGGAATGAATCAGCGGGTTCGGTTATTGGATGGTAGCGGCACCGCATGATAATTAATGTACGGGCCCGGGGGCCCCTCGGCTTTATTAACCCCACCGAGGCACTCTTAAAAACGTTATAAAACCATTTCTCCGATGGAGCAGCTTGATTATAAGAGGGACCCCACTCGCTTGTCAAGGCTTGTCTCGCCGGCAATCCCTATTTTCGACCCAACATATAAACCTTTTACTTTCAACGCATTAGTTCACGACTGGTCATGGATAATAGCGATGGGGCGGCTTAATCACGACCACGTTGTTCTCCTGGATTCCGAAAGTCTATGAACGACCGGTTCCTCTGTGTTTTCTCGCACTTCAACTTGACGATTGCCCCAGCAACGTATTGACAGCCCACTGATTCAAGCCGTTTATAGAGCAGCGGAGAGGTTGGCAGTCATTCCCAGAAGAATGTAGAATTCCCGCCGTGACATACGAGCGGTTTTACATCGTTGCTGTCGATCCTTTGCCCGAGCAGATCCACGATATCTTCAGCAAGCAGATCCCCCGAGAGGAGTACCGATTCGCCTCCCCCGAGGGGACGAGCATGGACGAACTGGCCCACTTGGTCCCCGGTGCCAACGCCCTGGTCACCCGTCACCGCTTGATTACGTCCGATTTGATTCAGAAAGCCGGAAAAGCGCTGCAGTTGGTGCAAGTCATGGGACGCTTGCCCGACCGAGTCGATCTCGTTGCCGCGCAAAAAGCTGGTGTGCCGGTAGCCGTGATGCCGCACGGCGGCGCGATCGCTGTTGCAGAGCACACATTGGCCTTGATGTTGGCCTTGACCCGAAAGATCCTACCTGGTCATCGGGGGGTCGTGGCAGGAGACTACATCAAAAGAGACCTGAGCCCTTCCAATACATCCGAATGGCAGTTCGCATTCAACTGGTTGGGATTTCAGGACGTTGGTGAACTGCGGGGAAAAACGCTGGGTCTCGTTGGTCTAGGTGAAATCGGCCGAGAAGTGGCCCGCCGCGCCAAATCGTTCGATATGTCCGTTCTCTACCATCAGAGACATCGCATTCCAGAAAGATACGAACGAATACTCGGTGTCCGCAAAACAACGTTCAACGACCTTCTCCACGATTCAGATTTCGTTAGTCTCCACGTTCCCCACACGCCGGAAACCGAAAGACTCCTTAACGCCGAGAGTCTCGTCTTGATGAAGCCGACGGCTTTTCTCATCAACACGGCTCGTGGAGGCCTGATCGATGAAGAGGCCCTTGCCGCCTGTCTAAGTGAAAAACGTCTTGCGGGGGCAGGGCTCGACGTTTTTGTTCAGGAGCCACTTCCCGCAAATCACCCCTTTGGGAAATTGGACAATGTCGTCCTCGCTCCTCACACGGGTGGAGGCTCAGGAGGAGGCCAACGGAAGCTGATCGGTCAGGTTCTCGAGAACATTTCCAGAGTCGCCAAGGGTGAAGAACCACTGCATCAAGTGGAGGCCGGACAGTTTTGATCAAAGTTGTTTGAATTTGGAACATCCATGGAAGCGTTCGGATTGAGGGACTAAAAACTGCGGGAGGGTTGATTTCTATGCCACGGATGACGCTCGGTTCTATTCGTTGTGAAGAAGGTGAAAAAACGTCCGGTTATATCGAAGTCGCGACTCGCGTCGATGGGACGCCTCTTGGTTATCCCGTTGTGGTCGTATGCGGCAAATCGGATGGCCCGGTCCTTTTGATCGATGGCGCCATCCATGGTGATGAGCACGAAGGGACCCTGGCCATCGCCGAAATGGCCAGAGAGCTCGACCCCGAGAAACTAAAAGGCGTCTTCATCGGTGTACCCGTGATGAACGTCAGTGCTTTCGCCGCCATGTCTCGCGGCAATCCACGCGACCTGCACAGCCATGACATGAATCGTTTCTACCCCGGTCGCCCCAAGGGCTACTTAACGGAACGGATTGCCGACCATCACAACAAAGTCGTCGGTTCCGTTGCCGACCTGGAGCTCACCATCCATTCGGGGGGCAACATCTGTTACTTGGCAGAGACCATATTCACCGCGACCGGCGATGGGCACAGCTTCGAGCTCGCCCGGGCAATGGGCACGGGATGGGAGATTCTCTTGGACGTTCCAAGAGCCGTCGGCTCTCCGATGGCGGCCATGATGGAACAAGGGAAGACTGCCATAACGGTGGAGCTCGGCGGGTGCGCCGCCACCATGCCGGGTGCTTTCCGCCACAACGTCGACACACTCAAGAAAGCCTTCTACAACGTTTGCCGTCACTACAAAATGCTCGATGGCGAAGCTGAGTACGCTCCCGGATATTGGAGAGGACGACAACAGGTCGTCCTCGCGTCCCAAAGCGGCATGCTGGATCCAAATCCTGCGATCCCCTTGGGGAAACCGATTAGCAAAGGCGAACGCTTGATGCGTATCACCGACCTCTTTGGTGAAACCGTTGAGGAGCTTCACGCACCTTGTGACGGAGTTTTGTTCGGTGTTCGAACCTATCCGAGTGTCACAGCGGGTGATTGGACGCTCTTCTGTGGCGATGCCACCTACGAGTCTGCGGACGCTCCGTGATTGATAGTCCTTTAGCGCTTCTGGCCTTCATGTTTCTTGTGGTGGCTCTTGCGCGAACCTTGGAGAAGCACTTCCAAGTCATTGAGAAAATTAGCTCGGCGGTCGTCTGTACGCTGCTGGGGATCGCCCTGGCCAACGTGGGGGTCATCCCTCACAATTCAGTCATTCACCAAGGCGTCTATGAGCTGGCGGTGCCCTACGCAATCGTCCTCGTCATCTTGTCCTCACGCCTTGCCGATCTAAAAAAAGCAGGCAGTCGACTCATCATCTGTTATGGGCTCGCGGCTTTGGGGAGTTTTGCGGGGGCCTTTGTAGCGAGCCTGCTCTTCAACCCCATTCTCGGAGAAGAAACCTGGAAACTAGGTGGGACTTTCGCGGGCGCTTTTGTCGGTGGAGGCATGAACTTCGCTGCGGTCGCACGCGGATTGGAGATGACACCCAACCTCTTCGCGGCCGCCTTTGTGGCTGACAACTTGTCCACCGTCCCCTGGCTGTTGACGCAGGTCGGACTCTTCACCCTGCTCGGTCCCTTCTACCGGGCGCACTTGAAGAAGCCCCTTATCGAAGAAGGTGCTGACGAGACTCAGGACACGAATCCACGGGAATACTGGACCTCGACCGAAATCAACATCCGTGATTTGGCGCTCTTGGCTGCTTTTCCTCTTGCCGCGCTCTGGATTTCACGGACTTTCAGCCCCTACGTTCCCGGTTTTCCGGAAGTCCTATGGCTCACGACCCTGGCAGTGATTGCGGCACAGTTTCCGTTTGTCCAGAAACTAAAAGGGGCGGCAGTCCTTTCCTATTTTGCCCTGCACTTGTTTTTCATCGTTATTGGCGCCACATCGAACGTACGTGAGGTCATAAAGGCCGGTCCCTCCCTCTTCGCTTACATGATTCTAATCCTCATGATCCATGCGATTGTTCTTTACGGTGTGGGCTGGCTCTTACGAATGGACTTGCCTACAATCTCGGTCGCGAGTCAGGCGACGGTGGGTGGACCGGGCTCGGCCCTCGCCCTCTCCATGGCAATGAAGTGGAACAGGCTCGTGACACCGGGAATCATCGTGGGTATCTTTGGCTACGCGCTCGGGAACTACATAGGTTTCGCCTGCGCCTATTTGCTTCGAGGGTTCTTATGAAAAGTGCGTTCACCGGCCAGCATGCGGTCGTGACCGGTGCGGGGAGAGGTCTCGGTCGAGCCATCGCCATCGGATTGGCCAGCGAAGGCGCATGCGTCACCATTTGTGCCCGGACGGAGTCCGAGCTCCAAAAAACTCTCGAACAAATCCGTTCAACGGGGGGGCAAGTCGAGTCCTTTGCGCTGGACCTCGCGGACGAGAGAGCTTGCCAAGAGCTCATCGCTGACGTTCGGGCAAGGGCTCAGCGGATCGATGTCCTTGTCAACAACGCCGCGACACTGCGTTTGACGCCGATCGAGGATCTCAGTTTTCAGGAATGGAGACAGACCCTAGACGTCAACCTCAATGCCCCCTTCCTCTTGATACGGGGATTTCTAGCCGATATGAAAGAACGTGGGGGCTCCATCATCAACGTGTCCTCGAGAGCCGGCGTTTTGGGTTTCAAGGACGAATCAGCCTACTGCAGCTCCAAATTCGCGATGGAGGGATTGACCAGGGCATTGGCGGTCGAGCTTTCAGGCTCTCCGGTCAGTATCAACACCGTGACACCGGGACTCAGAGATCAAGCCCACCTCTATGAGCGAAGACGCATTCGAACGGCTCTCGGAACAAGAGCAAAAGGCATGGAATGACCCGGTCGAAATCGTGCCGGCCTTTCTATACCTCGCCGGACTGCGAGGCGAGGTGAGCGGATATCGTTTCGATGCTCAGGTTCTTTCCGAAGAGCTTCGAAAGAAGGGACTCGCCTTGAACCCCACTCGAGCCACGGAGTTGGCGGAGAACACCCAATGAATCATCCTCTCGTACTCGCCGACCGCCTAATTGCCCTTTCGGATACGCCGCTTGTCGACGAAAAGAGCGTTACCCACGAGGTCGGCAAAGACATGTTGTCTGCGGTGGAACGCGCGCTACTCGACGGTGACACGCACTATACCGTGCGACCTGGTGTACCGGAGCTACGGAGAAGCATTGCCCGAGCCGTCGTCGAGGCAGGAGGTCCGACACCGGATGCGGAAGACCCCATGGACAATGTCCTCATTACCTCCGACGTGTCGGAAGCGCTGTTCGTTGTCGTTCTGGGACTCGGATTGAGCCCTGGCACCGTCGTCGCATCGTCGAAAGGCGTCTGCAAACACCGAGGGTTGTTCTCATTGATGGGAATGGAGACGGTGCGCCCCGGCGAAGCGACGGCTACCGGTCCCCCTATCAAACTGATCTATCGAGAGTGGGATTCCGACATGAAGATGCAAAAAGAAGCTCTCGTCGCCCCCTCCGCAAACGACTGCACTGATGTGGTCGATTTGCACTCCTCCCTTTGGTCTGGCTTGCAGGGCTCTTTTCCTCCCCACGCGCAGAGGAGTCTATTTGTGGGAAGTCTCGATGCGCTAGACGGGCTCTCGACGTTTCGCGTCGCATTTCTCATGGCACCCAGGGACATCTTCACCCGCTGTCGCACATGGAAGCAGGCACTGTCCATCTGTAGCGCTGCTCCGTCTCAGCGTGCTGCTTTGCATGCTTTGGGCCCAGCCCCGAAGGAGGGATCGTGAACCTGCCCACACCGGGAGCCGGCGAGCGCGCCACACAAGCCCGCTACAACCTGATGGAGCTGGCTGCCGAAATGGAAGATGTGATCCGCCTCGGGGCCGGCGACCCGGATCTCGACACACCTCCCGAGATTATTCACGATGCCATCCAGTTGATGAAAAACAAAGAAGGGGCTCTCTCCGCTAGTGGACTTTCGACCCTTCGCGAAGCTCTAGCTGAGCACTTCAAGAACAACAAATCTCTTTCCTTCAACCCGGATTCGGAGATCCTCATCACCAACGGGGCCCAAGAAGGCCTCTTCCTCACGATGCTGGCATTGGTCAATCCAGGTGATGGCGTTCTCGTTCAAGACCCAAGATACTCTTCTTACGATCAGGCCGTGGAGGCTGCGGGCGGCGAAGTCATCGGAATTCCTTCGGGTCATAACCAGCGATTCGAGTTGGCTCCCGAAAACCTGAAAGTCAAAGCGGGTGAGGGTAAGGTTCTGGTCTTCGTCAATCCCAACAATCCCACGGCGGCACTCAATTCTTCCGACACCGTCCGAGAGATAGCCGCCATCTGTCGTGACCGTGATCTCTTGGTCGTTTCCGACGAAGTCTACGAGGGATTGGTCTTCGATGATGTCGAGGTTCGTACTATCGCTCAGTGCGAGGGTATGCGTGACAAGACCGTTATTCTCTCGAGCTTCTCAAAAACCTATGCGATGACCGGGTTCCGCGTGGGTTACCTCATAGGACCCCCTCATTTCATAGAAGCCGCGACGCGCCTGAAGGCCGCGATTTCCGGTTCGTGCCCCCTTTTTTCGCAATACGCTGCTCTTGCGGCACTCACCGGATCCCAAAAAGGCCGCAAAGAAATACTGCAGACGTTCACCCGTCGGCGAAGAATAATGATGGACGGCTTGAGGTCTCTCGATATTCCTTACGGCCATCCGGGCGGCGGATTCTTCATGTGGGCGGACATTTCCCGTTTCGGACTACCTGCGAGCGAGTTCTGCCGACGGCTGTTGCTCGAAGCAAAGGTCCTCATGTTCCCTGGGACCTCGTTCGGTGAACGTTGGAAAAACTACGTAAGAATCTCTATCCTCGAAAACGAGCAGCGATTGGAAGAGGCTATCGAGCGTATCCGCGGTTTTGCGCAGAAGATCCAAGATGAAGGCCGAACAGCACAGTGAGGAGTAAGAATGTAGGAAATCAAGAAATCAGGAAAGCAGGAAATCAGGAATAGCGGAATCTGCTCCGGCGGTCCTGAGACTCTTGGGTAGGCTTCTTGAATTCTCGAGTTCTTTGATTTCTTGAATTCCTTATTTTGCGATTTCGCATTGGGTTTTACTTATGACTAAAGAACTGCTTCTTAAGAATGGGACGCTAGTGACGGCCAAGGATACCGTGAGCGCCGACTTGCTCATCCGAGACGGCCGCATTGCAGCCTTTGGAAAAGACCTCACGACGGATGGCGAGACTCGAGACGTCGCCGGTCTCCTCGTCATGCCGGGTGGAATCGATACGCATGTCCACCTTCAGCATCCCATTGAACGATTAGGGGTCGTCACCGCAGACGACTTCTATACCGGTACCGTTGCAGCGGCCTGCGGAGGAACCACTTGCATCATCGATTTCGCACTCCAAAAGAAGGGTGATTCCATCGAAGAAGCCATTCGTCGACGGATGAGTGAGGCGCGTCAATCGGTTGTCGACTTCAGCCTACATGTCATTTTGACGGATCTTCGTGACGAGGTCTTGGCCGAAATACCGACCTTCATCGGGCAGGGCTGTGTCTCCTACAAACTTTTTACGACGTTCGGCGACAAGAGAATCGACGACGGCGACCTGGTCAAGGTTTTTGAACAACTAGCGCACCATGGTGGCTTGGCCTATGTCCATTGCGAGAACGACGGAGCTATCGCTCACCTCATACGAAGATGTTTAGCGCAAGGCGAGACAGGTCCCACGGGCCACCTGAACAGCCGCCCTCCAGTGACCGAGGCCGAAGCGGCAAATCGAGCGATTGCCCTCGCCGATATGATGGGAGCACCCATTTGCATCGCTCATGTCACCTCCAAAGAGACCGTGGAAGTCATCTCGACCTGGGCCAACCGAGGGACCAAAGTCTTCTCCGAGACTTGCCCTCAATATTTGAGCTTGAGTTCAGAAAAATTGGCGCCCGAACATGGGTTCGAAGCCGCTCGGTATGTCTGCACGCCACCTCTTCGAGATCCGGAACACCAGAAGGCCTTGTGGCACGCGTTGGAACGAGGCGACGTTCAACAAGTCTCTTCCGATCACTCTTCGTTTCCGGTCAAAGACCGGGAGATGGGACGTGGTAACTTCACCCGGATACCGAACGGTCTTCCGGGAATCGAGACTAGACTACCTATTTTGTTTTCGGAAGGTGTCGTCAAAGGGCGCTTCACAGCGAACCGATTTGTGGAGCTCGTTGCCACGAATCCGGCGAAAATCTTCGGTCTCTATCCGCAAAAGGGATCGCTCTTCCCCGGATCCGACGCCGACATCGTTGTCATGGATCCGGAGACACGATGGATCCTCGACTACCGGAACCTGCACCAGCCCGTCGATTACTCTCCATACGAGGGGATGCATCTCCAAGGTGCTCCGGCTCTGACGATTTCTCGCGGAGAGATCGTCGCAGAGAACGGGGTGCCGCGGGTGGAGAGAGGCCGTGGCCGGTTCGTGGCGAGAGCCCGACGAAACCCGAGGGACTAAACATGGCCATTGTTCGACTCCAACATATTGGCATTGTCGTAAGAGACTTCACCAGAGCCTGGAACCGTTTCGACCAAATCCTTGGCATGCGGACCCGGGATTTTAGAGATGACCAATCCAAGGGAATGCAACATGATGCCCGCGTTCTTCTCGGCGACAGTTGCTGGATTCATGTCGTCTTCAATTGGAACCCCGGGACCAGAGTCTATCGTTTTATCGAAGATCACGGTGAAGGTCTCGAGCATATTGCCATTGAAACCGATGATATCGAAAAGGATGTAGGGCGTTTACGCGACCAGAACATACCCATCTTCGAAGACAAAATCTTCGATGCCAATGATGGCTACGAAGCCTTCGTCTATCCTGAGAACGGCATCGGTTTCACCGTCGAGCTCATACAACCTCATACGTCGAGCTGGAACTATCCCGATGCGAGCCGAAGCAAGCCCGTCAGCACGAAGCTCGGAGTCTACCGAGCGCCTCAGCTAACAGCGGTTGTGGACGACGTTGACGAAGCCCAGGAGCGCTTCGCCAGGTGCTTCGGACTCGAATCCCGCGAGAACGGAGTTCCACTCGGAGACAACTGTTTGCTTCGACTCATCAATGACGATTCGTCGCCGCCTCGCCATCGCGGGCTGAGACGATTGACACTCGAGACGAAAACGCTGGAAAGTGATTTGGAGTATCTAAAGAAACACCAAGTTCCCGTATCACCGGACCGCGTTCTCGACGCCGAGCGTGGCGTCGGATTCGAAGTGGAATTGATTTCTTCATAGTCGACACAAGCCATGCGATCGGTGAGTCTCGCGGAGTAAGCCATGAGTAGGGGTCCTATCAAGATCGAGGCAGCCATTAGCGCGCTGCAGCAGCTCCTCGAAAACCGCCTTTCAATCTCGTCCTCTGTGCGCGAGCACCATGGCAAAGACGAATCGTGGCATGCTCCGAAGCCGCCCGACGCCGTCTGCTTCCCGAGCTCCACCCAAGAAGTGTCCCAAATCGTTCGGATTTGCAGTGACCATTTCGTTCCGGTCATTCCGTTTGGAGGCGGGACATCTCTCGAAGGACATGTCATCGCAATACACGGTGGCGTATCTGTCGATTTGAGCCAGATGACCAAGATTCTCTCGGTGAACGCTGAAGACCTCGACGCAACGATCGAACCCGGAGTTACTCGCCAGACTCTCAATCACCATCTCCGAGACCAGGGTCTCTTCTTCCCGATCGATCCGGGCGCGGACGCAACGCTCGGTGGAATGGTGGCCACCCGTGCCAGTGGTACGAACGCCGTCCGCTATGGAACCATGAGGGAAAACGTACTGTCCCTCACTGTCGTTCTTCCCGATGGCAAAGTCATTCGAACTTCTCGCCGAGCCCGCAAGTCGGCTGCCGGCTACGATCTCACTCGGCTCTTCGTCGGTTCCGAGGGCACGCTCGGTATCATCACCGAAGTCACGATCCGCCTCTACGGCATTCCCGAGGCCATGTCTGCGGCAGTCGTGGGGTTTCCGGACATCGAATCCGCGGTCGATGCCGTCATCCTCACCATACAATCGGGCATACCCGTGGCTCGCATCGAGCTCCTAGATGAAATCCAAATGGATGCGGTGAACCGGTATTCGAAACTGGATTACGAAGTGCGTCCGACTCTTTTCTTGGAGTTTCACGGCAACGAAAAATCCGTGGAGGCTCAAGCGAGAGAGTTCGGTGAAATCGCGGGTGATCACGGCGGAAGCGCGTTTCGTTGGGCCACCGAGACGGCGGAACGGGAACGACTCTGGAAAGCCCGCCACGACGCCTATTATGCGGCTCTCGCCCTCCGTCCCGGCTGCAAAGGTCTCACAACGGACGTCTGTGTGCCCATTTCGCGATTGACGGAGTGCATCACCGAGACCAAAAACGACATTGCGAAGAGCTTCCTTACCGCTCCGCTTGTCGGCCATGCGGGCGACGGCAACTTTCATTTGGTCATACTCATCGATCCCGAGCAGCCTCACGAGCTAGAAGAAGCGGAACGCCTAAATACACGATTGGTGAAACGTGCTTTGGCCATGGACGGAACCTGTACGGGTGAGCACGGCATCGGTTTTGGGAAACGCCAATTCCTCGAAGCGGAACATGGTGCGGCGATGGATACCATGCGGCTGATCAAGAAAGCTCTTGACCCCCGGAACATCATGAATCCCGGTAAGATCGTGGATATGGCAGAGTAGTCAGTCACCAGCATCCGCACGGCCAAGACAGGCGACGTCCACCGCATCAGGGATTAACTTCGTGCGGATGCCCCGTGCCCTTGCCCGAGGCAAGTTAGTTGGAAGTGGGTAAGCGGTAGGGTAGTTGGTAGTTGGTAGTCGCCCGTGAGCAGTGAATTGAATCCCGACTGCTGACCGTCCACCGCCTACCGCCCAATAACCCTTGGCTTTTTGTCGACGGTCCGACGTCGACCTGTGAGTCAGTTCTTGTTCTTTGGCTTTGCCGTGCGCCCCGACGACCCTCCACTTCCACTATAACCTTTCGACCCGACGTTTCCGTGGGACGATCCGTCACGATTGGAGTACCCGCTCCCCGACGTTAGGCCCCCCCGTCCGCTGCCGCCACCGGAGGAGCTCGCCGTTACCGGCTTGACCCTTGAATACCCCCTACCCTTGATCACTTTGCCATGGGAGTCCGCAACAGGTTCTCCGGGGTCCAAAATAGTGTAGTTGCCTCCATAAGGCGTGTACATTCTGGAATAGCCATAGAAGCCAAAAGGAGCGAAGTAGAAAGGATACCAATAGGCGTATCGGTCGTTGAAAGCGTAAGGACCATAGTAATCGTCAAAAAAGCCGTAACCGCCCAATCCAGCTCCTCCGCCTCCTCCCCCACTAACGCGCCTCTCCGACCCATCGCTGACGTAACCCGTGCGGCCAATCGTAAAACGGTCAGGATGAGAAAGAGCCACCATCAAATCGATGATCTCTCGGTCCACACTGGCATCTGACAATTTGATCAGAGCTTCCGCATCGATGACGAGCTCGGATTCCCCCTCCATCAAGGCGGCTTCGACCGCCACGGGGTTGACCTTCTGTCGAGCTTCAATGACATCATCTACCGTTGGAGGTCGAGAGGCCTCCATCCAGGCCGCAGAGACATTCTCTTTGCCGAAGGGAAAGCCTTCGAAACCTGCTTCTTTGGCTTTATCAGGATCGGCACGACGGTACTCACGGATGACCAATTCCCTCACACCTTCGGAACCGATCACTTGTATGTCCATCCACATACCGTTTCGTTGCAGCATGCTGATGCCCGACACCACCCTTCGCTTGTTGTTCTCGCAGGACACCTCTGAATTCATGAAAAGTCTATGGCCGTCCTGAGACCACTCGGCTGACCTCCAACCAAGACAACCGGGCTCTTCAACGTGGTGTCGAGCGCCATCTGCAACAAAACTCTCTTCGAAGGGGCGCTCGCTCTGCGTCAAGGTCGTTATCCGCACCCCCAGGCCATCCGGTTGAGGTGACAAACACACCAGGACGTTGTCCTCTGGGTCCTCCTCCCTATAGTCGACGCTTTCAAGAACCATCTCCCAGCAACCTGTCCAGGGCAACCATCTGGACTCACCGAGAGAGAGGCTTTCCGGCTCCTGCTCATATGCCAAGGCACCGCCTGTCGAAATGAGACCGACGAAGATCACCAATAGACCTACGGATAAGGGTATGCATCGGGACGTGAGCTCTTGGAGGCCGGGGCCCTTTAGGCTGACACTTTTCAATCGGCCGTTGTTCATAACACTCACTCCTCTCAGAAAACGACTTGGAGGCCTGCAGTCAACGCAAATCCGGATAGATCGATAGGGTCGAAGTCCACGAAATCCTCGCCCATATCCGATTTTGCCCAATCGTAACTCGCCTCCACCGCCAGGAACAACCGGGGGCTGAGCTTGATATCGACCCCACCAAAGATGTTGAGCGTCGGTGCCCAGCCAACGGAATTGAACGTATCGGGGAAAATGGACATATCGTCAAAGTCGACGAAATCACCGACCTGACGAAACCGATACCAAAGCAACCCTCCGCCACCGCCTACATAGGGTACAAACGACTCCGGGACGTATGCGAACCGACTGATTTCACGCCCGCGCGGCATCAGGTAGAACTTCACATTTCCCGTCAACGGGACCTTCTTGAGCTCCGTGGTCTGGAGAATTGGATTGTCATCCTGGTCAACGTAGTCTCGGGACTCGGAATCCACAGAAGCACCGCAGTAACCGAATCGAAACATCGCATCGAGTCGGGGGTTTATTCGGTAGGCGAAGTCGAGGATCCAAACGGGGGCGTTGAAATCGCCCTTCTCAACAGTGAGCTGATCCTGGACAAACTCAAAAATCTCGCTTTTGGCACCCGCAACGCTCCACCCGCCTCGTGCAGCGAACGACGCTTTCGGCACTCCGAAAAGAAAATCGGCTTTGTCCGACGGATCTTTTTCGACGCTTCCGGTCGCGTGAATCGGGCTCAACACCGCAAGGGCGAGTACGAAGAGCAGAATCCCCCCCGGGGCTCCGCTGATCACTTTCGACATGACGAGTCCTCCCCTCCTAGGGCTCTCGAGACGCCAGTGCCCGAGGACTGCGTTGGCTCCGCTATCTGTGCTTAAAGCAAAACTCGTGCCGGCTGAATCAGCCGTAACTCATTGGAAACAAGCCATGGGATTGGAGGATTCGTCTTCGAGAGAGGACTAACATGTCCCCATTCATGTACATGTTCGCAAAGATCACGTTACGACGAACAGCGTCACAAAGCGTCGCGGGAGGAGCTACGAACCTTCACTTCCGAAATACGCACACAGTTTCGACCGGCGTTCTTTGCCTCATAAAGGGCGGCATCTGCGGCGGAAATCAAATCTCCCGTTGATGCTTCTTGCGTAGGAATGACGGTCGAGACACCAACGCTGATGGTGACGACGTCCGCAACCGGCGAGCTCTCATGGGAAATACGTCTCTCTTGGATGCGGTCGGGCAGCGTTTCTGCCAAGGCTCTAGCTCCATCGGCATCACTACCGGACAGAATCATCACGAACTCATCGCCACCGTAACGAGCCACCAGATCCCCAGGACGTCCCAAAGCCTCCGTCAATGCTCGGGCTATCATCAACAAGCATTGGTTTCCCGCCTCGTGACCGTATCGATCGTTGTAGTTCTTGAAGAAATCGATATCGCACATCACAACGGACAAGTGAGTGCGGGCTCGGATGCCCCGACGCCACTCCTCGTCCAACCGCTCCATGAGATGACGATGGTTCGCGACGCCCGTCATACTATCCCGACGGGCCATCTCGACTAGAGCCTGGTTGGCTTCTTCAAGCTGGTATGTACGCTTGGTGACGAGATTCTCGAGCTTGTTCTCCCGGGCTACTCTCCTCTTCATTCTGATGCGATGAGCACCCACACCAAGCATGACGAACAAGACTGCGGTGACAGCATAGAAAAGGCTCGTCCGGTAGAAGGGTGGCTCCACCACAAAGGCAAAAGAAGGACCTTCGTCGCTCCAGACTCCATCGTTATTGGAGGCCAACACCTGAAACACGTATTCTCCAGGAGGAATGTTGGTGTAGAAAGCCTCCCGCCGCGTACCCGCGTCGATCCAATCCTCATCGAACCCTGCCAATCGATACTTGAATTTTATCTTCTCGGGCGCTATGAAACTCAGACCTGTGTAGCTAATCTCCAGAGCCGTTCTCGATGTCGGAAACCTATGTCCCGCCACCGGGTCGAAAGCTTCGTCGCCCACCGTCAATTTCTCGATGACGACTCGAGGGGAGCGGTGGTTGATTTGGATACGGTCAGGCTCGATGGAAGCCAATCCCTCGACCGTAGGAAACCACAATCGACCGTCCCTCGTTTTCCACCCAGCCGGCTGGGTTCCCCCGTTACATTCGCTTGCGTGAAGACCGTCGACCCTACCATAGGTCACCGGCGTCAGCTTTCGGGCTCTATCACGAGCAAACTCGAGAAGCTGTCTTCGTCCGATGCGGGACACCCCCCTACCGCCACTCAGCCACAAGTTGTTCTGGTCGTCTTCCAAGATCTGAAAAACCACTTCTTCCAACAGGCCATCCTGACTCGTAAAGGCGTCTATCTTCCCGTTGTCATAGCAATTGAGGCCATAGGCGGTGCCGACCCATAGCATTCCATCAGCATCCTCATGAAGGGCAAAGATAAAATCGTTCGACAGTCCATCTTCCTCCGTGTATCGAATGATTTCGTCTCCTTCGAGCTTTTGCAGACCGCCTTCCGTGCCAATCCACATCCGGCCCCGTGAATCTTCCAAAATGCATCGAACAACTCTCGTCGTGGGCTCATCGTCGAGCACAATCGACTCCACAGGTCCGTTTCCTCGACGACGGAACAACCCACCACCACTTGTACCAATCCACAGATCGTCACGACTGTCTACATAAACCACGTTGATGTACTCGTGAGTCAAACCCTCCGCTCGCCCGTACGACTCGGCGCTCCCGTTCGAAAATCGCGTCAACCCCTGTCGCGTTCCCACCCATAAGCCACCGTCACGATCTTCCACGAGCGATCGCACCTCCATATGGGCCAGGCCTTCTCGCGTCGTCAAGACCTCGAATTCATTTCGTCTCAACCGAGCTAATCCACCGGCGCCGGTACCGACCCAGAGTGTCCCCGCCCGATCTTCATAAACCGAGCGGATGAAATCATCTGGAAGACCTTCTTGCGTCGTATACATCGTGAACTTGCCGTCTCTCAAGACATCGAGACCCATGCGGGTTCCAACCCACAGATTCCCTTCCGCATCTTCGAAGAGTGGGCCTACGAGGTTATGGGAAAGACCACTCCCGCTTCTCAACGTGGATACAACGCCACTTTGGTCGATCCTCTTGAGTCCATCCCCCGTCCCAATCCACAGGTTGTGATCTCGATCTTCGAGTATGGACCAAACGACGTCATTCGAGAGCTCCTCATATCGTTCCGGATTCTCGAACCGTCCTTCCTCGAGACGGTACAATCCACCTCCATTCGTCCCAATCCAGAGGACACCTCTCCGATCCTCGTAGATGGACCGTACGGAATTAGCGGAAGGGCTGTCGGAGAAAGTGTAGGAGGAAAACTCGTTGTCCTCGAGGCAATTCAACCCTTCGGCCGTCCCGACCCATAAACGACCGTCCTGACCCTCATGAATGGCCCTCACGAGGTTGTGAGAGAGTCCATCTTCCGTTGTGAAAGTGTGAAATCGATCCTCGTGGAGATAGCTCAATCCTCCACCATAGGTTCCAATCCAGAGCCTGTTGTTGTGGTCCACATAGAGAGCCCTGATGTAATCTATGGGCAACCCTTGAGCTGTGGAAAAGGCTGTGAAACGACCTTCATCATATTGGAGCAATCCGCCGCGAGTTCCAATCCAGAGTCGTCCTTCCTCGTCTTCTGCCAGGCAAGATATGAAATTGTCTTTGAACCCCTCGGTATTCCCCCGATGGAAGGTCGTGAAGCGGAGTCCGTCGAAACGAGCCAGTCCCCCTTGAGTTCCAATCCAAAGATATCCGTCGCGGGTCGCCAAGATGGCGGTCACAGCGTTTTGGGGTAAACCGTTATCGGTTTGCCAGGTTTGATGACCGTACTGCGTGACCGCTTTCCGCGGGTCTAGAGCATAGGCCTCGCCCAGCATTACGAGCACAGCAAGACCTAGAATGAATGACCTGTACCGCGACCCTTGAATAATCACAGCAATCCGTATCGCCCCCACTCACCTGTGAAGTGTTGGGCCATCTCACTTGGAAGCGCTTTCCTTCTAGGGCTTATAGGACCTTGAGCGCTTCTAGGTTTTCAGTCCATATGCGGCACTGCCCCGCCGAATGGCGACGAGGCGACAGAATAGTAAGCCAATCGTTCCTTCGCCTTCAACACCCTTTCTAGTCTACTTCAGCGGAGCTCTTGAACGCGCTCGAACGGCCGAGTCAGGATGCCCGTTGCCCTTTCACCACAATGGGTCGCTGGATGAGCTCAGAGTATCGAGTCGCCATGAATACCGCACTTCCGGCCCGGCCATCAGGAAACTCACCTAAACCATTGCCTCATAACCACTTACTTCCATGTGCAGGTTAGAGAGACCCCTGTCGTTTGAAAGATTCATGCGCCGCCATCGGACGAGACTCCGATCTCTGTTGGGTTGTGTGGCTCAAAAACATTGGCCCGGCGCCTCGGAACCTGTTAATAATAGGGTGGTTATGCAGATGGAGGACTTATGCGCAAAATGATGATGCTTGTCATCTGTGTGGGTGTTCTTACATCCCACAGTGCTTTGGCCCAGGAAAAGGGCTTCGCCACAGGACTCGTGGGTTTAAGCTTCGCCGAAACCACTTCGGGTGTTTTTGGGGCCGAGGCAGGATTCAATATTACCAGAAGCATTCAAATCGTCGGCGTTTACGAGAATATGAGGGATGTCCTAACCAATGATTTTCTACAGTTGTTGAGTTTGGCCTCTCGTGTCACCAACTTACGGATCGAAGGAAAGATACCCACGCAATATTTGGCGGCCGGAGTACGATACAATTTCTACACGGGAGGAAACATCGTTCCTTATTTCCAGTTCGATGCCGGAGTCGGCAAAGTCGATCCTGCCCTCAGATTCTTCGAAAACGGCGAAGACATCACTGACGAGGTTGACCCTCAACTCGATGAGACGAATGGAGCGTTAGGACTTACAGCTGGGGTAAGAGTCAATCTGTCGGAACGAATGACGGTCGGTGGCGCCTTCAAGTGGGTCAACATCCTCACCGATGAGACGTTGAAGATCAACACTCTGCACTTCAGTGTGGGTGTCCGTTTCTAGGCACGAAGCCCACCCGAAAGGTCAGGCAAGCTTACCTGACCCCAGTGTCATTTGCCCAAAGACAAACCGAACTCAAAATCGATACGAAGATTGTCTTGGCCCACAGTGATCGAATCGATATTGAACAGTCCAAGTGACAATGCTTCGGCGACCGATGAAGATGAAACCCAGGCTGCGGCATAGTCGAGTCGGTCTCGAAGAGGGTATCGAAGACTCTCTTTCAAATCCTTCTCGACGAGCGGTCGAACGATCTTGAAGTAGGCCGTGTCGGGCGCTTCCACTCTCAGCTCAGAGAGAAAAAGCTCTCCGCCGTCATATTCGGGAACTCCAGAGACCACCAGATCAAAATTATCCCCTGGGCCGACACACTTCCCCGCCACGACGGCGCCGGCTCTTCCCGCAAAAAGCAACGTGATCTGAAGTCGTCCACTGACCGCCGCAACACGTGGCTCTTGCACAAAGGCATATCGACAATCGTCAGAGGGCTGGCCTTCCATATAGTGTCGTCCACCGTCCGTCATGACTCTTTGAACGATGAATCGCTCGATCGCTCGGTAGCCCACCTCGAAGCTCGCCGCTTCTGACGGAGCGACGCCGACAGAGATTGTTCCAGCGATCAAAAGACCTACGCCGATAAGGAATCTCTTGTCCATATTTCCGCTCTCCTACCTGACCCTCAACCGTTGCATCACGGGTTTTTCGAACAAGGCGAAGTGAAAACGAAGTCCTCCCCCAGGTTCTCCCCAGCCAAAATCCATTCGAATCATGTCAACGAATGGTACGAGCACCCTCAAGCCAAACCCATATCCTTCGATGAAATGGTCCCATTTGAACTCTTTGCTTTCGTCCCAGGCACTGCCAAAGTCACCGAAAGCCGTAAGCTGTAAACCCAGATGAAGGTGGGTTCCAAACACTTTGAATGGTCTCGGCTTCACCAGAGTGTACCTGTATCCCACCGTGTTGATGAATTGGTTTTTGCCCGAGCGGGCGCCGAGGTCCCATCCACGTATCGTATTGGTGCCGCCGATGTGGAAATCCAAGTAAATGGGTATGTCCTTGCCCACTTCTCCCGTTTGAAGTGTCAACAACGAGAACAAGGCCAATGTGTGCCTTTGGGCGATGGGTTGATATCTTCTCACGTCGAAAACGAACGTCCAGTAGTCCGCGTCTCCGGCGTTTTTCGACATGTCGAACTCATTCCACCATCCACGATGCGTATCTGTCACCAGGTCCCGATTGTCGTAGCCAAGGAAAAAACCGGCCGACGGAACATTGTCGCGGTTGTCAGCGGACAGCGTCACACCATCGCGGTCGCTGCCGAGGGATAGAAATCCCAATCTCCCTCCCAACCGACCGTTGTCACCCAGGTATCTACCTAGCCTTCCGTTGATTTCGCTCGACACCTCATGGAAGTCATCGAGCGTGTTCTCCCGATCCATTTGGAAGAAACGAACGTCGTAGGAAACGTGATCGCCGGCAAACCAGGGATCGGTGAGTCTCACTTCGGCATTCGTCGCCCCACCGAAACGAATCGATGCGTTCAAACGGACCGCCCTCCCGAACAAATTGACCGCTCTCAAGCCCGGTCCCGCGGAAATACCGTTTTCATCGGTGACTTCTATGCTGAGCATCGGTAGATAAGGGAAGGTCTCTTTGACCTCTATATCGATAACGATCTCATCATTGTCCTCTATCGCCTGGACCTCGATGGAGCTGAAGATTCCCAGCCGGTCCAACCGTTCCTTGTCTTTCTCGATATTCTCTACTCGAAAAGGCTCTCCCACTCGGGATGTCAATTCACGAACAACGGTCTCCCGCTTCGTATGCTTCAGTTCGCTGATGCGTATTTCTTTGACTGTCTTCCCCGCCGATTGTCCGACAAGGTGGGGTAGCCCGGTCACACTTCCGGTCACCAGCAACGCAAAGAAGACCAAGCAACGCGTGGCGCTACAGCCAACGAGTGGCGATTCAAGGGACAATAAGGGGGCCTCCTGTGGTCTCCTTGTTTTTTCCAGCTTGATTGTCGATCGATGGTGAGCAGTCCCCAACCGGACTGGATGTCGAAAGGTTCAAGGGGAGGAAGGAGCTCCTCCCCTTTTGGGTTGAATGCGACTATTTACCTCTGACGAGGGGGATCTCGCCAACCAAGTCGTACTCGATGATCGCATCGAGTTTGCGGTCTATTTGGAAAAAACGAGCAACCATCTTGGGAGAAAGCACTTTTCTAAGCTTGGGCACGAACGTCTGTTGAAGCTCCAGCTTGGCTTTCTGGATGTCCATTGATTCTTGGAGAAAAGCCTCAGCTTGTGTTTCGGTCAAATTCTCGTAAGCATAAGCATAGCTCTGGAGAAGCTCTAGGCGTCGGTCATTGATCTTGCGAATCTCCTCTTGATACTCGTTATACACCGGCCAGAACATCTTGCTTTCCGTATCGCTCAGTTGCATGTTCGCCGCTACGAGGGCCTTCCTCTCGGTCCGGATGACATCTCGGGTCATCTCCATGACGTCGGTTTGGCTCTGAGCGAACAGCGGAGTCGAAATAGCCAATACAAGAATGGCCATGATCATTTTCTTCATTTGTCCCTCCAACATCAGCCGTAATGAATACGGCAAGGGTTTCCATTGGCGCGCTTCATCCTTGTTTCCTGTCGTTTGAAAAGAGGGGCGTTTATATCACGGAATCTCGGCCGTGATCAATATGGGGAGGCCAATCGATTTTCATCCCTTCCAAATCACCGCCCAAAGCCCCGGTCCTGTCTCAGGACTTCTTCAATATCGCAATTTGGCCGGCGTGATACAAGTCGTGTTGGATGACACCTTGCAACAGCTTGTAGACGGTATAGTCCCTGCCGACCACCGTCTCGTCGAGTCTCTCATCCTTCGTACGGGACAAGACCTCGTCCAATTCGCGGTGCGCCTCCTTCATGTCCTGTAAGGCATCTTCCCAGGCTGTCCTTGAATACTCTCCGGGTTGAGGCCAATCCACCTCATCGGGCACGTCTATCCTCTTCCCTGTCGTGCCGGAGATACCGGCCCGTACCCATGCCGTGATGTGGAGCACTAATTCCCAGATGGAATGGACCTCAGGGTTCGGCCGAGCCCTCGCCTCATCCGCGGCCACATCCGCGAGGTTTTCTAGAAGAGAGGGGCCATGCCAGGCGTTGGCCTCCAAAGCATTGCGCAACTGGCGCCTGATTCTGTCGATTTCCCTCATGGTATATCCCTCCACTGTTTCTCGTCAGAGACGCCGTACAATTAATAGCGTCTGATCATCTTCAGGCGGGGCGAGCGTGTATCGATCGAGCTCTTCTCCCAAGAGATTTGCGACCTCTTGAGCCGTTTCCCCATTGAGCCTCTCGAACGTCTCGATGAGCCCTTTCTCGTCGAGGTACTCCCCCGACGGATTGCGAGATTCTGTCACGCCGTCCGTATAGAGAATCAGAAGGTCTCCGGACTCCACGGAGCAAACGCCTTGCTCAAAACTCACGTTTTCGAAGAGGCCTAGCACTGGTCCCGTGGGATTCAATCTTTCCCAACGCCCGGATGCTTTCCTCAACAGAGGTGGTAGATGCCCGGCGTTGGCGAAGACCATCGAATGACCCCCATTCACGATCGCGAAAAAAGCGCTTGCGAATCTACCAGGGTGGGAGACGAGCGAGAACTGTTGATTTGCTTTCTCAAGTATTCTAGAAGGCGCAGTATCCTCACCGCTCAAGGCTCGCAACGTTGCTTGAAGACTCGTCCGGAGGAGCGCTGCCGGAATACCTTTGCCCGCAACATCCCCAAGAGCAATCGCCAGGACACGGGACGATGGGTCGAAAACGACATCGTAGAAATCTCCACTCAAGATCCTCGAAGAGTGGTAGTGGATTCCAACTTCCCACGAACCCGACCGCAGATCGAATCGCGAGAGTAAAGATTTGTTGATTTCCTGTGTCATTCGGAGGTCTTCTTCGAGCTGTCGCTTCTCCGACACCTCCATACAATCCAGACAGATATTCGACTCTGGAAAAATACATATCAGTTCTTTCTCTACCTGTCCGTCACACTTCTCGCAGTCCTGAATGTGACGTTCGAGTGTCGTGCAATGGTTTGGGCTATCCGTGTGCATCAGGAATCCTCCTTGTCCAAGCGAATACCCTCGATGCGCATGAGCTCGCGTTTGATCTCGAGCCCCCCTGTGTAGCCGCCGATATGGCCGTTGGCAGCAATCACTCGGTGACAGGGTACAACAATGGCAACGGGGTTCCTTCCAAGAGCTCCTCCTACCGCGCGCCTCGCCTTGGGTTGACCGATTTGTTCGGCGATTTCGCTATAGCTCGCCACATCTCCGAACGGGATTAACGCCGTGGCCTCGAGCACTCGCCGCTGAAACGGTGTCACGAGACGAAGGTCAACGGGAACCTTGAAACTCTTGCACCGTCCGTCGAAGTAGGCTTCGAGCTCACGCACCTCCCTGTCCACTTTATTTGGAGCCCGCTCAGGTAACAGTCCCCTTTTTTCGAGCTCTTCGAGAAAGTCCTCTTCCGTTCGCTTGAAAGAGACACGACAAAGGCCCCGCTCCGTCGCCGCCAGAAACACCGTTCCAAAAGGGCCCTCGACCTGCCCACAGTTAGCCCGCTTGTCACGAAGAGCACTCATGAGTCCCCGATGAGCGGAAGAGAATCCGGAGCCTGCCTTTTTCGCATCCAGGTCAAAAGCGGCATCGAGCCATCGGTCTCTCTCACCCGAACGCTGGCACTCTATGCAGACCTCGGCATGATGGTGAGCGAATTGCTGCTCCTTCGCAGAAGCTTCACCCAGTAGCTTCATGATTTGAACCCTTTCGAACCGACCACATTTATCCATCACGACCTCCCTGCATTTTCCTGCCGCCCCGTTTCGCAGGAACGTCCAATCCACGCCGAACCTTCTCCATGGCTTGGTAGACATGAGCTCGCGCGGTCTCCTCCGAACAACCCAGCGTGGCTGCAATTTCACGATAGGAGAGCCCCTCATACTTTCTTTGCATAAGAGCCACTCTTTGCCTAGCGGAGAGCCGGCCCAAGACTCCCTCGAGAACGTTGGTCAGCCGCTCTACCTCCACGAGTGATTCCAAGTCTCCATTTCGCTCCGGCAGGTGGGATGCCTCATCGAGCGGCACCGAACGGCGGACCTTCACAGAGCGCGCATGATTGAGGGCCAAACGACTGGCGATCTTATAGAGCCACGCTCGGTAGTTAGCATCGAGAGGAAGCTTCCGGTAGGCTTTGAAGGCACCAAGAAATGTGTCCTGGAGGATGTCGGCTGCATCATCTGGGTTGCCCGTCATCCGCCAGGCAAAACGGTATATTTCCTTCTCGTGTCGCTCGAGTAGATCCTCGAATCTCGTCTTCACCCGCTCCGTCCCTTCATTGCGTATAACACGCCAAGCACGAATTTGTGAAAAGGTCCGGACCATATTAAGGCGAGAATGTGGACTCTCTGGGTCCCTCCTCAGGAAGGGACCCAGATTCCTCAAAAAGACGGGCGGGAACTTCGTTAGGGCAGGTACTCCCGGGTCAAATTCCGGTGGCCGTCGCTTGTGACGACGACATTGTCCTCGAATCGGATACCCCCACAAGGACTCAATCGCTCGATGAGCGGCCAATTGAAGGCGTCCTTGTCCTTGCCGCCACGAAAGTCTCTAAGAAGAATCTCGATGAAATAGAGGCCCGGCTCCACCGTAAAGACGTGATCCTCTTCGAGCGTTCGCGTTGTCCGCAGCAACGGATACTCCTCAGGAGGAGGATTGGTACCACCGGCGGGCTCTTTTTGGTGCCCTCCCACATCATGAACCTGGATTCCGAGAAAATGCCCCAGCCCGTGGGGGAAAAAAGGTCGCGTTAGGCCCCGCTCGACGGCTTCCTTGCCTGAGACCTGCAGGATTTCGACGTCGCTCAAAAGATCCCCCAGCTTGACATGAGCCCTCTTGTGGAGATCCGGAAAGGAGAGGCCTGGCCGAACCTCGTCGCAGAGTGAGAGTTGCGACGCGTTGAATCGCTCTACCATCTGACGGAACAAAGGGTCACATTCGGGACGGGTCCAGGTCCTTGTGATGTCACTGGCATATCCGAGGTGACGCCCGCCGCAGTCGAGGAGAAACACTTTGCCCCCGCCCTCGGCACGCTTCTTTTCATAGTGGAGGATGGCACCTTTTTCGTCCAAGGCGACAATGCTCTGAAAGGGCAAATCGGCTTCGGTACCTCCGTGGGCTTCCACGTAGATTCTGTGGATCTCGAGCTCGGAAGCACCTGACTCGAAAGCCTGTTTTGCCGCTAGATGAGCTACCGCTGCCCGCTTCGTGGCCTCTTCGATGCAAGCCACTTCATAGGGTGTTTTGTAGGCGCGATTCCAGTCGAGTCGGGCCATCAGCTCGTCCGGATTGATGACCCCCGTCTCGAATCCGTTTTCCTCCGCCAAAGCGGGGCAGTCGCCGTGAAAGGCCAGCTTTCCGTCTTTCGGCAACTCAGAAAAAACCTGTTCCGATTTACCGACGTGCTTGATCTCAAAACTATCCGCCCAAAACGGCTCACCGAGAGGAAGCTGTTCGTACCAGAAGTCTTCCGGCGCGTAGTGAACGAGAAGAGGTGTTTTGCCGGTTCGTATCAAAAGGAGGTTGCCGGAGGTTTCGAGCGGCAACCAATGTAGAAAATGGGGTGTAGCTCTAAAAGGTGCGTCCCAGTCATCCGCAAAGTAACGGAGCGGCGTTCCACTATGGATCACCAAGCCATCGAATCCTGCGGCGTCCAAAACGCTCTCGACTCGCTCCTGAAGGGCTCTGACATGGTCGGCATAGACATCCTTCAACATCGGTTCTCTTCCTCCTAGACTTGTCCTACTTTTCACCCATTCCTTATCACGAATCCGCACGGAACCCAAAGAAACAGAATCCCACAACGAACACCCATCGCATCGCAAGCTTCTGGAGTACGCGCCCACGTTCTTTGACGGGTACCGTTTCAGAGGACATAATGCTCGTCTCCAGGAGACGAGCATGCACGCAAACACGAAGTTCCGAGCGGCGATGACGGTGGTAGGGATTCTCTCGATTGTGGCTTTGGGCTGTGGAACCGACACACCGGAAGAAAGCACGAGAGCAGTCGTCGACAAACCCAACGTCTTGTTCATATCGGTGGATGACCTCAACAATTGGATTGAGCCACTCGGCGGTCATCCTCAAGCCGTCACACCGAACCTCGACCGCCTAGCCTCACAAAGCGTCGATTTCACTCACGCCTACTGCGCCTCTCCCGCCTGTAATCCCTCGCGCACCGCTTTGTTGACCGGACTTCACACCTATTCGTCGGGCATGTACTCGAACTATCAAGTGTGGAGAGAGGTCCTCCCGGATGCCCAAACGCTTCCGCAGTATTTCATGGCTAGTGGCTATTGGGCCGCTGGTGCGGGGAAAATCTTCCATAACAATCAACCCGACCCAGACTCCTGGAACGAGTACTACCCTTCCAAAGAAAAACACATGCCTGACTATCACCGCCCCAAGCCTGGAGAAACGGTGAATATGCCAACGTTCCACAACATGTATGGCGATTTCGATTGGTCTCCCATCGACATACCGATCGAAGAGACGGGTGACTATCGATCGGTCCAATGGATCTCGGAGCAGCTACAGAGGGAACACAACAAGCCTTTCTTTCTTGCCGCCGGGATCTACCGGCCCCACGTCCCCTGGTACGTTCCCCAAGAGTTCTTCGATATGTTTCCACTGGAATCAGTTCAGTTACCCAAAATCCTGGAGAACGATCTGGACGACCTCGGACAGCGAGCTCGGGATATCGCCTATCGGGGCGGCGGGTACCATGAGCACGTCGTCAAAGCTGGACAGTGGAAAAAAGCCGTTCAGGGTTATCTCGCCTCCATCGCCTTTGCGGACGTTTTGGTGGGAAAGCTCCTCGACACGCTCGAAGCCAGCCCCTATAGAGACAATACGATCGTCATCCTCTGGTCCGACCACGGATGGCAGCTTGGAGAGAAGGAGCACTGGCGGAAGTTCGCGCTTTGGGAGAATGTTGCCCAGTCGGTACTCATGTTCAAGGTTCCGGAAGGCATGCCGGGACTCGCCGAAGGATCATCAATCGGCGATCGCTGTAATAGAGTCGTTTCCCTTGTCGACATCTTTCCTACGCTCTTGGAGCTATGTGGATTGCCACCCAAGGAGCATTTGGACGGACGCAGCTTGGTGCCGTTGCTGAGAGACCCGGAAGCCGAATGGAGCTACCCGGCCATAACGACCTACGACGTCTCAGAGTTTTCCATTCGAACCGAGAACTGGCGCTATATTCGCTACATCGATGAGAGTGAAGAGCTTTATGACCATCGTAACGATCCTGAGGAGTGGACGAACCTGGCCAACGATCCGGAATACGTCAGCGTGAAGGAGGAAATGTCCCGGCATATCCCCTCGAACCCGGCTGCCTTCGGCGAGACTTCCTACGAGATCTTGCCCCACCATTTCCCACCCTACAAATCGAAAGAGGACTACAAGAAGAGGCAGCAGTAAGGACCGGCACCACGGTATACCTGTCCTAGTCTCGGCGGACACCTGTTAGAACAACCGGACATGACCTTTCCCTTCGGCGAACGCCGGTGATGTGCTCGGGCGAATTGGATGCGCACAAAATAGCAGTGACGTAAACCAACGGCCACGCCGCTGCTTTTTTTGTTGTACAGATACCGATCAGACTGTCACTGGCTTCTTTGGGAGAGTACAATATACTCAGACGGCTTGGAGTCCCGCTCATATGACCTTCAGAATTGAGATTGAGCAAGAAGAAGACGGCCGGTGGATAGCTGAAGTGCCTGATCTCCCGGGGGTTATGGTCTATGGTGTAACTCCGGATGAAGCCAAGAAAAAGGTTCAGGCCTTGGCCTTGCGCGTGGTGGCTGATCAACTCGAGCACGGTGAAGCGGGATCGGATTTCCTCCAAATTACTTTTGACGCCGCATGAGCAAATGGTCGAGTACCCGCGCTCGACGAGTCTTGTCTGCTCTCCTTAAGATCGGTTGGAGTATTAAGAGGCAGAAGGGTTCTCATCGAACACTCACAAGGTCGGGGTGGCCCGACTATGTCTTCCCCTTCCACGACAACGAAGAAATAGGTCCAAGGATGCTCGCTCGCATAGCCAAGAAGACGGGTCGAAGATCTGAGGATCTTTAAGCACATTTGTACCGCATAGCACCGAGGTCTTTCTCGAGTGAGATGTCAACGGCCTGCTCGAGAATCTCGGCCATGTGCCTCAACGGATTCTCAACACGAGAACTTCAGCCAGCCAGTTCTACCGGTTACTCGATCAGACCAATTATGGGAAATCCATCGGGCAGTTGCTGTCTTTGTTGCACATCCTTGATTGTGATGTGGATGTGGTAGTCCGGGCTCGGAAAAGAGCTCAATCTAGGCAGAGCGCATAACACTCACTTGAGTATTGGGACAGATTAGAAACCCGATTCAAGTTGAGTGCATAATTTACGTCGTTCGGCGAACAGACCGGAAATCCCTTGAGATGAATGCGTTCTTCGCCATTCTGCTTATCGTGGCCACGTGGCTGATCATATTGACATGCACAACTTGGATGGGCGGCTGGAAGCGACTGCAGCGGCACTACCGGGCCAGCATCGAACTACCGACCCGGGGGCCCTATATTCGCTACCTTTACTTGGGCCTGCCGTACCTACTACCCGCATGGGCCAGGGTTAGCGCCAGCAAACAGGGTATCTACTTGGAGCCTGTCTTCCCCGCGACTCTCTTTTTCAAGGCGATCCTTCTTCCCTGGAACGAGCTCACGTTCTCAAGTGTTGACGTTGGGTGGAAGTTCACGAAAATTGAGCCGAGGGGAGCCCCCCATTCAGTTGTGCACCTGTTCGACGACTACTTCCGAGAACTGCAATCGCGGTTCGTCTCGCCAGAGGCGACTGAGCTCGCCAGTTCGCAGGATATGAGTAGTGGGGGTCGGCGTTGAGATTCGTATCGATGCTTTCCGCTCTAGTCCGGAAACGGCTTGGAGCACCTCGCTGTCCGTATGTGTTCCCAGCGCTCGTAGCACTACTATTCATCGGGCACGCGTACGAGGATGCCGGCTGGTGGCGCGGTGTAGCGCTGTACGCCGCCATTATCTTCCTTTCCATCGTCCAAGCGTTGGTACCGACAGTTCTCGGGTGGCTGCTCCTCTTCGTCCCCTTTCTTCTGTACGGAGTAGTCGTCGCCGTGCAATCCGATGATGGCCAACTAGGCGAGCAGCTACTGTTCATGATCTTCGGATTTGGCCCAGCGTTCGTTCTTTGGCTTTTGCGTCCCTCGCGGAGTAGGTGGATAGTCCCAGATCCGGCACGCGTGCGATGAAACAAAAGGAAGGACAAAAGGAGCGTTGACGTTGGGCGCACAAGTCCGCTTGAAGCAAACTGCGCTCGCTGGCCAGAGTGTCAGTCAGGATCCTAGTCGGGGACTGTCCCCTCATCTTCTGCCTCGAGGCTCAGCTCACCGGCGTCGGCCTTGGCCAGAAGCTCCTTGGCTTCTTCGACAAACTCCTCTGGCACGTGGATAGCCACTTGCCCGAGCCCGTCCAACGTCAATCCATGCGTCTTGCGCAGGGACTCACCGTGGAAGACGCACGGGATGCCGTGCGCCTCGAGAAAGGAGCGGACTTGTTGGGCTTCGACCTCTCCCTCCGTCTCATACACACAAGTCGGATCTTTGTCTTTCATTCGCATCTACCTGGCTTCCGGCTGAGTTCTGACCTTTTCACCGGCCACCGTTTACTTGGCTGTTTACGGGCTACTGATTTTCTGCCTACTGGCCATTGCATTATGTGGCTCTAACCTCTCTTCTTCACTGGCCTCTGGCCTCTGGCCTCTGGCCTCTGGCCACCCGCTCTCGCCGTTGCGTTGGGGGCCGATTTGCACTGCCAACGGCTACCGCCTACTGACTAGCGTCCTCCGTCGCCTTGTCCCCACTCGGCCGCTTGTACTTTTCAAACCAGGCCATCAAATACAATTGCTGCAAAAGTCGATGTGAAGGACGCCTCCAACCGTGGAACTCGTTCGGCATCCTAACGAGCAAGGTCTCCTTCTTGAGCATCTTGAGAGCACGATAATACTCCTCGCTTTGCGACATCGGCGTCCTCAAGTCCGCTTCACCGGTCATCACCATTGTGGGTGTCGTCACATTTGGCACCATGTGTAGGGGCGAGCGCACCGCGTACTCCATGGGATCTTCCCAAGGGTACTTCTTGAACTGTCTGTACCAATTCGGCCCATCAGTGGTTCCCACGAAGGAATGCCAGTTGATGACCGGACGCATCGAGACCGCAGCAGTGAACCGATCGGTATGTCCGACGAGCCAAGCGGTGAGAACGCCACCGCCGCTACCGCCGCAGACAAACAAGTTGTTCTCATCGATGAATCCTTTGGCAATGGCAGCATCCACCCCGGCAAGCAGATCGTCTCGGTCTTCGCCTGGGTAGGAAAACTGGATTCCGTTGACGAAATCCTGTCCATAGCCGGTGCTACCCCGCGGATTAGTGTAGAGCACCACATATCCGTTGGCAGCGAAATTCTGCCAAGCCCAGTTGAAACGTACCGTGTACATGGACCAAGGACCGCCGTGGATCCACAACAACAGCGGATATTTCTTGTTGGGATCGAAATCCGGTGGCTTGATGATCCACCCTTGTATATCGAGCCCATCTTTGGATTTGTACCAAAGCTCTTCTGCTTCCCCGAGCTTGACGTGACCCAGAACATCCGTGTTGACATCCACGAGCTCAGTCATCTCGGACTGTTTGTTGATGTCAAAAGCCACCAAGTAACCCGGCCGCGTGAAGGTCGACTTCAAAGCAGCCGCGTATCCATTGTCAGCAAGAGTAAGCCCACTCAATGTGTGATTGCCTTCGACCACCCTCCGCAGCTCACCCTTGACGGGTGCGAAGTAGATCGTGTCGACGCCTTTCTCGCCAATGGTGAAGTACACCCCGGAACTGTCCTTCGCCCACGTCACGGCCGACGGAGAGTTGGGAAGGTCTCCAGCCCACAAGCGGCTGCTGCGCCCATTCATATCCATCAGATAGAGGTCGGAGAGATGGCTCGTGTAGTTCTTGTCGTCGTTTCCCGTGTACGCAAGCCACTGACCATCGGGGGAGATCTTCGGGCCTCGGTCCGGTCCGTTTCGATCGGTGATGGCTTCCACTTCCAGGGTTTCCAGATCGACAGCAAAGAGCTCAGTGTTGCCCCTCAGATACTCGGCATCCGGTTTGCGGATCGCTGAAACGTAAAGGCTCTTCCCGTCCGTAGACCATTCCGGATCATTGTGGTCGTAGTCTCCACTCGTGACCTGCCGCGGCGTTCCTCCTAAGACAGAGTCGACGACGAAAACATGAGTGTATCCCTTTTCGAGGGGGCCACGGCCATCTCGGGCCCATGTCAGACGATCGACAATGACCGCCGGCTTGGCCCATTCTGCTCCCTTGGGTTTCTTGGGCAACTCGACTTTGAGGATGGGATCGTCATCCGGCTCGAACATGTTGAACGCTAGGAGCTTCCCATCGGGGGACCACTTCAGATTAGATGGCGTCCGCTCCAAGTGCGTCAGTTGAGCCACCTCTCCCGTGTCAGGCCACATCACGTGGATTTGATCGGAACCGTCCCGGTCCGAAAGAAAGGCAATGCGAGCGCCGTCCGGCGACCAAACCGGTGAACTGTCGCGCCAGTTACCACGCGTCAACTCGCGCAACCTTTGGCCGTTCCGATCGACGATCCATAGGTTTCTCCGATACCGATCCTCCTTCTTGTCGACCCATTCCCGGGTGAAGACAATGAAATGTCCATTCGGTGAAATAATGGGGGTCTGCAGACTCTCCATTTCGAAAAATGTGTCTTTGGTGAGGCGATCGATCTCGCCCGCCACAACGACACTGGAAACAGCGAAGAAACAAAGAACAAGAACAACCCCGAACTGCTTTCTCACGGCGCCCTCCTAACGGGGCAGTCCTCAAAAGGGACAGCCCCCGTCATTCTCACATGGCGTCACGGATTGTAATACAGCCTGACCCCGGCCGACACCGATCAGTTCTCAATCTGCTCTCCTTGACAGCCTAGGAGAGGCACGGAACGGCCGACGCCGTTGACAGCGTTCAAGAGGGGTTTATGCACATCACCGGAACTCAGAAATAGCGGGCCGCTCTCTCCAGAAGGTTTCGCGGGATGGCGAGACTGTCGCCTTCCAGCGATGGGTGGATCGAGATCGGCGCGCAGGCACCGATATAATCCCATACCTCGTCCTCGATGCGGTAGGCGAGCCGACAGGCGATGCACACAAGCTCGGATTCTTCGACCACAAATCCTCTTTTGTATTTGTAGCAACTGTGGCAAGCGTCTAGATGAACGTGCAGAACGCCCTGGCCGTCGGTGCGCACCAGAAAGTTCACCCCCGTCCCGTCGTGAATGAACGTAAAGAAGTGGACCTTTCCGTCCTCGACCGTGGTTCGAGGGATGAGCAAGACGTCCCCTTCGCATTGGACCAACTGGTGCACGGGCGGCGCCGGAGCGCAGCCACCAAGGTTCATGGTGACGAGCAGGGCGACGGCGAACGTTCGGACTATCATGGCAATCAGCTTCGCATCACGCTATCGGGATCTGTGATGGCCGCTCGCCAGGAGGGCACCAGGCTTGCAGTCACATAAGGTATCACAACGAATGGGAGGCAAAGAACCAGCCCATAGGCATCCAGATTCAGGGATATATCGAACGGGGGAAATAGCACGGACCATCCCTTCAGAATTCGTGTGAAGAGAGCTCCGTCGAGCCAGAGCAGATGGATCTCGGCTGCAATGAGACCGGTGAGAAGGGAGGTTAGGGAGATGATGGTTCCCTCCCAAAGCTTGAGCTCCATCACGTCCCTCGTGGTCCAGCCGACCGCCTTGAGCACTCCTATGGCACGATACTCCTCGGCGGAAAGCCCGGTCGCCTTATCCCGTACCAAGATGGCGAAAGCCGCGACGCTGCTCAAGAAAAGCGCGGCCCACAAGCCTCCGCGCCAATCGAACACCGCATCGTAGGTCTGCAGGATCTGTTGCCTGGTGATGGTGCGGACGTCGGGCCAGAGCTCCTGGATCCTTCTCGCCACGGTCACAACCTCTTGCGGGTGGTGGACCTCGACCGCGATGTCGGTACAAATGCCCGGTTCCATTCCAAAGACGAGTCGTAACGCGTCCGTTGGCATCACGACGAGATCATTAGTGAGAAGGGCCGAGTCCGCAGCAAACATCCCCTGGACTCGTGGCGCGAAAAGAGAGCCATCGGCACCTTTGATGGGTAGCCGATCTCCAATTCCCAGGAAACGAATTTCCGCGACCCCGTGACCGACAGCGCAAGCGCCAAGCTCCCCTTCACCGGTTAGCGCACCCTCTTCGAACTCCAGCGCTTCGCGAGCAACGGATCGGGCTCCCCAGAACGTGTAGGTCGCTCCGGTAGGTGGGTCATAATAATAGCCCCAGACCCTCGGAGTTGCTGAAAGGACGCCGCGGAGGTCGAGAATCTGCTCCGCCCTTTCGACGGGAACGAGCTCGTGGCGCCCTCCCTTGAGCCTTTGCACGATAATCTCCGGCGTTTCTTGCAAAAGGATATGGGATTCTTCGCGCAAAGCCTTCACGTAGAGCAGGAGCGAAGCCAGCATGCAGATCAGAAACGAGTAGACCGATATGACGACAAAGGTCTTGAAACGGTTCCTCATCAAGGACGAGACGGCAAAGTCAAAGACTCTCATATGACGATTCATGGTTCGTCGAGCTCGAGGGCCTGTAGAGTTGCGGGCGCGCCCGCGGGACGCGGCGGAACCACCGAGCCCGCCGGAAAATGATCCAGCGCCGATGGGTGATCGCCATGAGGTGCAAAGAGGTCCGCATGGGTGGGGTGGCGACAGTAGCTGGCCCCAGACCAAAGAGCAAGGTCGGTCAGCCGCAACTGTCCGACCAGCGTTTTATTGACAGCGCGCACTCTGTCGGACTGTTGTCCGGGCGTCCGGCCGGCGATGCCGATCGCCACCACGGCGAAAATCTCGAGAGCGAGCACAAACAGGATCACGCGGCACCAACTCGCTCCGCCGGCAATCCCCATCGATCAACCCTCCTCCCATGGCTGGAGTGACACGAAGTAAACCAGAAGAGCGTCAATCTCTCGCTCCTCGATCAGATGCTGCCAGGCAGGCATCTGAAGAGGCGGCTCCGGGCCCGTCGCTTGGAGCTTTGCGGAGTACCTCCCTTTGCGAATGAGCTCCTCGGCGTTTTCGAATCGAGTTCTTACAAGTGGGAACCTGCCAATCTCCGGCGGTTCAACTAACGCGGACAGATCGGTCGTCTGGTGAACCAGTTCCACAAGGGCTTGGGCGTCCTCCCGCGACTGGAGGAACAATTTTTGCGCCGTCGTGTTGTGTGCCGGGATCGTCTTGTAGGCGGAGTTCACGTTCTCCACACCGCCTCGGCCGTCCGGGCCGTGGCACGTGATGCACCCCTTTTTGAGATACGTGTAAGCCCCGAGCTCCACCAGATCATCACCTTGGGGTGGAGGGCCCGGATCGGGTAGGCAAAGGGGACACTGAATCGACGGAGGCAACACCGGTTCCTCGCCTTCCGCCGTCACCACGATCCAGCCGCGCATGTAGAAGTGACAACTACCGCACATCGACGTGCAGTAGTACTGAAAGATCCCGGGACGAAGAGCCTGGAAGCGAATCCTTACCGTATGACCAGGCTCCACGTCTACCGGGCCGACAGAAAACTCTGACACATAGAACCGGTGGAAGAGATCGGCACTGCGCAAGTCGATGTCCACCCACTCGCCCTCGCGCACGAAGAGTGTGGCGGGTGTGAAATTTTTCCACCAATAATTGAGCCCGTTGACTTCGTCGAGTGTCCAGATGCCTTGAGCCGCCACTCCGGTGAGCTCGAAGACCACGGCCTCGGAGTCGTCGGGTACGCTCACGTCGGCACGACCGTACCAACTGATGGCGGCGACCTCGAGAAGAATGGGAACGACAACCACCAACGCAGCGAGTCTTTCTCTATTCATGACCTCACCCCACGAACAGTCGAAGAAGTGCCACCGTGATAAAAGTGCAAACCACGCCGTGAGGGATCATGCTGCGGGCAGCGGCGGCACGCGCGGGAAACAACTCCCGAGCGATCCACTTCCCTCGCGACAGAGATATGCCGAGTCCGATCAGAAGAAGTGGAATCTGTATGTAAGGGATCCATTCCGGAAACAGCGGACTCCAACGGTGGTGAGCGGTACCGAACAGATCCCAGCCCCATCCAAGAGGGTCCGACAACGACGAGATGACGTGGGTGTAGTTGACCATGAGAAGGGGAAAGCTGAAGGCCGTCCATGCCAACAGCCCGAGAGGGATCAGCAGGTAGGCGTACCGCACGAAAAGAACCTTTGCTGGGACGTCGCCAGACCGGGCGAGAGGACGTCCGAGCGACGCGGCCAAGTACCAAAGGCCGGGCACGACAACCAGGGCGGCGAACCAGATGACCGCAGTATGCAAAGCGAAGCCGCCCCAGTTGCCGACCTCGGTGACGTTCGCCCACATCTTGATGAATCCCCAGGGGCCGAGCAGTGTCACCGAATAGGCCAAGACGAGCGTGATCATGATGAAGGCCATCCAAGCCTCGTCGTACCCCCGGATGGCAATGTCGGAGCAAAAGGGTCTTGCACGGATGGTGAGGTTGTGGTTCGGACAGGACTTGACGCATTCCATGCACAGACCGCAGAAGTTGTTACGGGTCAGCTTGGAGGGATTGACCAGCCAAGGGCATCCCCATGCTTCTTCAGTGCCCCTCACGCAGGATCGTTCGCTACAGCTCGTGCAGAGATCGTTATCCCGAGGGCGGACTTCCGTCATGGCGGTCATCGAGTAAAGGCTCATCCAGGCGTTCAACGGACAGAGGTATCGGCAGAAACTCCGACGCCGGAACACGCTATGGACGACGAGCGCGGCCAGAACCATGCCCCCGAGGACCACGGCGGTGAGGGCGGGGCGTGTGACGAGAATGGTGGAGAAAGAGCACATCCCCAGGAATAGGAAGCTCGGCAACCACAACCCGGACCAGTGCCTTGGCCAACGCCGATTGAGCCCCCCAGACTTAAACGACCCGGAGCTCTCCGCCTCCGGACGCACACTGACGAGACGTCTACGGGTGAACCACTCACCGAGAAAGGGCAGTGGGCAGACCATGCACCAGACGCGACCGCCCACGGGCACCAGCAACGTGATGAGTAAGAACCACCATAGTATCCAGACGACCGTAACGATGATGTTGCGATTGCCGATGGGTGAGCCGAACAAACCGGCGATAATGAAGAAAAACAGCACGACCAAGTTGGGAACGATCAGTGCGAACTGGAACCCTCGTCGAGAGACCAAACGATCCAACCAAGGGAACCGTCGAAGAAGATCGATCCGCGAAGAGGGGTTCCGGGAGAAACGTCCGACTTGGTCGGATGTGCCGCCTGAGAACATCGATACGAAGGTCACGAGGAAAACCGCGCCGGCCCCGATCGCCCCCGCATAGAATATCGAGTTCGGACGAACCACCAACTCACCCAGCATGAAAGGGTGCAGCGTTCCACAAGTGACCGAGCAACGGTATCGGTACTTCCCAGGACGAACAGCCGTAAACGTCACGTCTTCGACCTCGTGAAACGTCTCCTCGTAGGATGGGTGTCGGAGCTTGAACGTGAGCTTCCCCGGTTGGACCTCGGCCTCGATATCGTGGCCTTCGAGAAAAAAGCCGTGGACGACATCCTGAGAGATGAGGCGCAGGCATATCCGGTCACCACGATTGACCACGATATGGTGGGGCTCGCGTACTGGCGTGCCGTAATCGAAATGTCATGGTGGGCTGTGGCAGGCGGAGTTGACAAGCCAAGGAGCCATAGCGTGACCGCGACGATCCCAACCACCGCCGCAACCGGCCACCACTTGGATGCCCTTTTCAAGACTGCCTTGAACGGCATCTCGGTCTCCTCTTCTCATCTCCGGAGAAATCCGGTGGTCAATCCGATGTCGAGGCATATCTTGCCTTGGTGATCACCACCTCGGTTTCGGTCTTCCCGCCGGGTGTGACGGTGATTCGAGCCGCGCCACCCTTGTGTTTGAGCTTTTTGTGCCATGCGGTCAGCTCGTACTCCCCCGGAGGGACGCCTTGAATCGAGAAGCTTGCCGTCGACGTCGAGTCGTCGATCTAAACGATGCTGAACCATGGGCTGTCCACCACCACGATGTAGGCCGCCATTTCCAAGCGGAGCTTGCAGAGTGTGATGACCACTACTGCTTCTTCGAACCGGTGATCAACGCTCACGTTCGGGCCCCAGGTTCCGATGTCCAACGTTTCACCGGTGTTGTCGTTCAGGAAGTACACGTTGTGCTGGTCGCTGTCGCTGTTCAGAAAGGTGACCGTCGTTCCCTTCTGCACCGCGAGCACGTGGGGCACGAACACGAGCCCCCTCTGGTCCATGGTCGCTCTACCCTCGGACAGCGGCTGGTCGGCCGCCCCGACGGGGTCGAGAAAGATAACAACGTCCCGATCGTGCTTCGAACCGCCGGTGTGTACGGTGGCGCGGTGGAGACGAATCGAACCGGTGACGGTACCACTGTCATTCCCGCCCTCGGTGCGGAGCTCCCCGGCAGCCGCCGCTCCACATCCGACCACGAGCAGGTGCTGCAGGACAACGTTTGCCGGCGCGGGATCAAAACTATACCGCGAGTAGCATGAACAACGTCTTGTCAAAACCCTCCTCCAATTCGGCGCCGGTGATGTAGTGGGCGCCCTCGATCGTGAAGCTCACGTTGGGTCGGATCATAAACTTCGCGCCGGCCATCAAACGCTCTATGTCCTGTCCGGTAGCGATGCCGAGTACGTCGGAGGGCATGTCGAGATGCAGCGACTCGTACCTCAAGTAGGGCAGCAACCAAGGATAGACGAAACCTAGAGCCTCCGCGTGCCACGTCCGCGAGTTGACAGGGAGCTCGGTCAAATTCCCATAAGGGTTGTTGTTCTTACCGCCTAGGTAGGCGAAGGAAAGGCTCACATCCCGAATCATCTTCTGGACACCAAAGCCCAAACGCCAGAAGTCGTCGCTACCTTGCCAAGTGTTCTCCTCCAAGTCCACCGATCGAATCTGGGCGGTGCCTCGGTACCCGTAAAGGGAAAATGTGAGACTGTCGTCCCGCCAAAACTCCGCCCCCGCGGTCAACGTCTCCGGTTGCTCCTCGTCGCGCCGATCGAAGGGGATGCCCCCGAGCTTGTAGGCGAGTTGCCAATAGAAATCTTGCCCGGGAGCACCTTTGCCCATACCGACGAAGCTCACGGAGCTGTCGGGTGAGGTACCGGCGGGGACCGACAAGTTGCCGTTGACGAGGCCGAAGGCGTAGAACCATCGCCTGCCGAAACCATTGACCTCGAGCCCCATCTGAGGCCCGATGGAGAAGTTGTTGCCCCGGAACTCGGTGAGCCCGGCTTCGGCAAGGTCGACCGGTGGCATGAACCACGTCGTGTAAGAGTGGGTTCGGCTATCGACAAGAGGCTCTGCGATCCCGTCGAGAGGCTCTCTACCTGAGGCGCTTGTTGCTTGTTGTTCTCGAACGGCACGGCCAAGTTGAGAAGGGGAAGCAAACAAATCGAGACGAGACCTGCCAACCAGATCGCGTAGCGCGTCGTTGCGTTGACGATTCGGACAATGTGCGAAACCAGCCAAACCATGGCAAACAACACCGCCCCCTGCCAAAGCATGTTGAGGAGCGCCGCGACCCATGAGGCAACTGTTGTCGCCTCCAGTCCGGTCAACCAGCTCGTCATGAGTCCACCTCCTCGCTTTCCGACACCAGCGTCTTCAATCTCTCGAGCTCGAGCGGATCGATGTTCTCGTTCTCCAGTACGTTGAGGAGCAGGAGCTCCGGAGAATTGTCAAAGAAGCGGCTCAGTATGTACTGAACCGCGTTTTGGCTCGCCTGCCTACGATTCACAACAGGATGGTAGACGAAGGCACGGCCGTGTTTCTCGTGTCTGACGTACCCTTTTTGCTCCAGGATTCGGAGCGTGGTCAGGACGGTGCTGTAAGCAAGGGACTTGCAATTAGGCAGCGCATCGACGACATCACCCACCGTAGCCGTCCCCTTGTCCCAAAGAATGTCCATCAGCCTAAGCTCCGCATCCGTCAGGGTCGGGGATCGTCTTCTTGGCATCATGGCCTCCGAACTATTAAATCATTAGTTGAAAATTAGCGCAGGTTGATCGAGCTGTCAACTAATAATTTAGTAGTTAACTAAATCACTCATCATCTATCACTTAGGCACACATCACACCGTGACTTCCCCATACACAATAGTACCTTTGAGGGCGCTTAGGACCTTGCCATCGACCCGCTCGTCGAGGCATGATGCTCGAGTAGGTCTGAGTCTCCACGATTCCGGAGGGAAACATGTCGAACAAAATGGCCCTTGCCGTCCTTTTCGGTTTGGCGGTACTCTCTTGCCAACCGACGCCGACACCACCACAGCTCGAAATTGCAGACATCTTCGATGCCAAGGCCGGCCGCTGGGTTGACCTCACCTACTCGTTTTCCACTGAAACCATCTATTGGCCCACGGGCAAACCCTTCGAGCTCGAGGAAGTTTTCTATGGCCAGTCCGAAAACGGCTATTTCTATTCCTCTTACAATTATGGCGGTTCGGAGCATGGCGGTACGCACTTCGATGCCCCGGTCCACTTCGCCGAAGGAGCAAAAACCACCGAGCAAGTGGGCCTCGAACGGTTGATCGGTCCCGCAGTCGTCATAGATGTTACGGACAAAGTCTCTCCGGACTATCAGATTCAAGTCACCGATCTCGAACGCTGGGAGAGCGCTCACGGACCAATACCCTCCGGAGCGATTGTGCTGTTCCGGACCGGCTGGGGCTCACGGTGGCCCGACCGAATGAGCTATCTGGGTACCGAGAAAACAGGTGCTGAAGCGGTGGCCGAGCTTCACTTTCCCGGTATTTCCCCTGAGGCTGCACAGTGGATTCTCGACAAGAGAGATATCGACGCCGTCGGAATCGACACTCCAAGCATCGACTACGGTCAATCGAAAATGTTCGAGACGCACCAGGTCCTCTATCCGGCGCAAATGCCCGGCTTCGAGAACATTGCAAATCTGGAGGAGCTACCAGAAGCGGGTAGCTATGTGATTGCCTTACCGATGAAGATTGCGGGTGGAAGCGGCGCCCCCCTCCGGATCATCGCCTTCATCCCGGAAGGAGTTGAGTAGACGCATCTCGAGTTATTCGACCTCAATTGTATTCACTTCGCTCCGGTTCCTGCCCAACTTCTTGGCGTTGTAGAGCGCTTCATCAGCGACGCGAACAAATGTCTCAGCATCAATCCGACGCGTGTTGTACCCAACGGCCGCACCAAGACTAATCGTAGCTTGTATCGTTGTCCCGTTGGTTTGTATTGCCTTCGAACAAATGCTCGCGCGTAGCCGTTCCATCAAACGCGAAACAGACTCCTCGTCGCACGGATATACGACGATGAGGAACTCCTCCCCACCGTATCTTCCCAACCACTCAGTGCTTCTCAACGAGGAAGAGAGACGTCCTGCGATTTCAGACAGAACCGCGTCTCCCGCTTGATGACCGTGGTTGTCATTGAGCTGTTTGAATCGATCGATATCGGTCATGATGACCGAGAGAGGCCTCACCTCCCGTCGCGATCTCGCGATCTCTTTTTCTAGTGCTTCGAGTATGGCACCGCGGTTCCATAGGCTGGTCAGCACATCGTGCGTCGCCTGGTGCTCTAACTCGTTTTGGATAGCAAGCAGACCACGGTTAACCTGCAACGCGCGCTCATAGAGTCGAGTTTTCTCGAAGATAACCGATAACTGACCGGCAATCCTCGAGAACAGGTCTTGATGCTGACCCCGATAGGTATCCACATTCTTACTGGAAAAGAAAATGAAACCTATCGGTCTTCCCAATGCGAGCAAAGGACAAGTCAAACTGGACTTCATTCCTTCTTTCACGATCCGACGCGTGGAATCGGACGACGGATGGGCCCGCAAATAGGCCTCGAGGTCATTGAGGATCCGCGGCCTTCCTGTACGCAGGATTTCTTCCAGACTGCTGCCCTTGAGAGGAGCGGAGTATCCCTTCTTGATGGCCAGTTCTCTCGACTCGGAACGTGCCCAGCGAGCACGCACACGCTTCCCATCGTCTTCCAGAAGGGCTAGCCCGATACGATCATAGGGAACAATGGTACGAAACCCCTCATAGAGGAAGTTCAAGACCTCTTCCAAGACGAAACTGGCATTGGCTCGCTCGGTGATCCTCCCGAGGGTTTCAATCTCCTCGAAACGTAGCTCGAGGATACGAGCCAGATCACGTAGTGCCCCCCCCAATCTCGACACATCGTCGTCGGAAGTACCCGGGAAAGAAACGTCGTAACGTCCCTCTTGCATGGCCAGCACGGCTTCGTAGTATTGGAGGATTCTGGGGTCGCTCAAGACTGCGCTCCTAGCGTCTCCATCGCCCGCACCCGGTAGACGAGTCGATATTCCTACACTTGTCCATTGAATTCCGCCCCATTGAACACTTCGCCAGCGTTGAATCAGTATACACGGACCTCTGATCGACCGCCATCTCAACGCTAGGCAACCTCCACCCATTCGATGTCCACAATTCAAGATCAGTTTTTCGTTGACTTCGCTGGAGTATGGGTGTATGAGTTGCAGTAAGAGTTCGAGCCGCATAGGGCGGCTGGCACTAGAAAGGAGGCAGTCACAACAATGTCTCCGCCGGACCTATATCGGCCCTCGAGGCCTTGAACGACTATCTGTTGACCCGTTCGAGGCATCGAGGGATAAACCCAAACGAACTGGGCTTGTCTGGCTCCCATTCGACAGCGCCTAAAGGTAATAATATATACATTAAATACCTAGGCAATGAACCTTAAGGTTCGATGGAGTTCGTACAAGCCTACCCCAACCTGGGTTCCCACCGACAAAGACCGAACAGTACCCGTGAGATCACGATGCTTTCGGCCTCTTCTTCTGATGCACTCGGACCCGCTCGCTTGACTTCGATACAAATAGCGTCGATGAAGGATGAATTTGATGAACGAGACTGACGATGCGATGAGAATCGACCTCTCTTGGTCTGGTGGTCTGCTCTTCAAAGCTCAAACCGATGGCGTCGCCTTGCAGTTGGACGGCGATTCTGAAAACGGGTTATCCCCCATGCAGGCTCTCTTGGCTTCGCTATGTGCTTGCATGGGGATTGATGTCGTCATGATCCTTCAGAAGATGCGAGGCGATTTGAAAAGGCTCAACGTCTCCGTCGCCGGAGAAAGAAATGACTCACCGCCGAAGTACTTTCGTAAAATCACCTTCGAGTTCGACATCGTGGGAGCGATTCCCAAGGATCGTATCGAACGAGCCATCCAGCTTTCGTTCGAAAAATACTGCAGCGTTTTTCACACGTTGAGGAAAGACATCGAGATCTCTTATGACGTTACTTTGTCCATCGAAGAAGAATGACTAGCACTGAGTCGTCATTCGCGCTTCCTATCGAGCGACAACAATACAAGACACCATCCGGCTTTCTATTTTGCTGCAAGAGCGAACACTAGATCGACATACCCTTTTTCAACTTCAGCAAGTCCCGCGACACTCGACCCCTCCTTGGGCTCGATGACCATATACTCGTTAGGGGCATGGGCACCCGAACCATGGCCTAGTCCTCACTTGTTGAACACACCGATAACGGCTTCGACCAAAGGCGCCTCGACCGAGGTTTGTGACGATGGATAACCGGAGAGCTTGCGGATTTGGATATCGCCGAAACCGTCGTCGTCGAGGTGTTTGCGGATCTTGTCGAGGGCCTCGTCAGGTCTGATGTTAGGCGGTAGTCTCGAATCCAGTTTGGCCGTCGCCATGTGGGGCGAGATCGTCTTCACACCCTCGTCGGATTCCGCGTTAAGTATCCACTTCGATGCTTCGGAATCAAGTGCGCGAGAACTCGCAGGACGAACTCGAAACGGCGAGCGGCAGCTACTCGAGATAGAGGCCCTTCTTGAGTCGATGCATTTGCTTGTCATCCAGCGATTGGGATTCCAAGACCGTGAGGAGATTCCGTCGTTTCGACGAAAGGGCTCGGTAGCCGCAACCGGGGAAAAACTCCGGTGCAGACTGATGAATGAGGGCACGGGGGTAGTGTCGACACATTCCAGGACGGGAGTCATAGCTATCGCATAACCGTGAGGCCGGTTCGAAATGAGTGCAACGAAAGACGAAAAGCCTGTCTGCCCGTCGCCTCTCTTCCAGGACGAAACCGTTCACATGCTGTTGCCAACTGAGAAACGCCCATCTGAGGAAAGGCGCGTACCAAACGAGCCAGCTCGCCCGCAACGCGGGGGCTTCGCAACACCGCCCACTGCGCCGACACCCTCCTCCGAGATCGTAGAGGACCGATGAACCGGCATCTTGGCAACGCGACAGCCAAAGGCTCGCAGAGAAAACAGCCAAAGCAGCGCGCTTGACTCCTCTTCGGACCTTACCGTCTTTCATATTAAGCTTTGCAGTGCCTTCATTATCGCATACCACCCGACGGTGACCCTATCTGTTTGAGGAAGACGGAGCCCTGCCCGGTATTCAGCATGCTTTCGGGTATCGGGCTACTTCAGTGCATTCAGCGGGAAGCGCAAACCGGCGATTGGAACGGCAAGGCTGTTCTTGCCTTTGAGCTCACCCGATGATCTGGGAGTCTCAGGACGACTCGTCTCGATAGAGCTCGCGTGCATAGGCAAGCGCCTCGCTCAAGGACGTGAACGGCGTCTCCGTCTCGACGGCCTTCCCCCCTTCGTAGTGAAGAAGTTGGCGTACCACCGCGGAACTGACGCCGGTCGGCTCCACCCAAACCGCCCGGTCCAATACGACTGGACCGGCACCGCCAAGAACCGTGTTTTCAGGCATGACATTCCTCCCTTCACGTTCGCAGAGCGGAGTTGCCCAGCTCCTTCACTATTCTGTGAGTTGCAAAGGTGAGGCCAAGTCATCGGCTCAGCGGGAGGCAAAATTAATCGCAATGGAATCAACAGGTTGAGTATCGGCTAATACCATCCCCCCCGGCCTATCGAGAGCAGCACTGTTACCGTTGGTAACATATGGGCACGGGCCTTCCTCAAAGCGCAAAACTTAGGTGCGGAACGACACAACCTGTCTCGAGGTCGGAAACAAATCCTAGGACAGCTCTTTCACTGCAGATATCAAGCTCTCCACTTCTTCTTCCGTGTTGTAGTAATGAACCGACGACCGCACCATCGCATCGAGTCCTCGTGCTTCCATGTCGAGCCGCGTGGACGAACGCGACGTAACACTGACGTTGATTTGACGTTCGCGGAGCTTGTCCCGTAGCATGGTGGGGTCTTGCCCTTCTACGGTGAAGGTGACGATGCCACACTTCTCCCGCCCCAGGTCACGGACCGTGACTCCCGGAAGATCGGAGAGCAGCTCCCTCAGCCGATCAGCAAGATGTGAAACACGCGCACGGATCGCATCGATACCTAGATCAAGGGCATACTCGACGGCAACGCCGAGACCGATGTGGCCCGCGACGTACTGCTCCCAGTTCTCGAAGCGCCTGGCCGTCGGGTCGATCTCGAACCTGTCGAGCTCCACCCACTTGGCTGCATGGAGATCGAGTAGCGGCGGCTCCAGCTTACCGATCATGGCTTTGCGGACATAGAGGAATCCAGTACCGCGCGGTCCTCTCAGGAACTTGCGGCCGGTACCCGACAGCATGTCGCATCCGATGGCATCGACATCGAGCGGCCACTGGCCAGCCGTTTGACAGGCATCGAGTAGGTACGGCACACCGGCTTCACGAGTGAGGCGCCCCACTTCCTCCGCTGGATTCACGAGTCCGCCGTTCGTTGGTGTGTGCGTCAGACCCACGAGAGCCACTCCACCCTTGGCGAGCGATTTCTTCAGCTCCTCGACAGAAACTTGTCCATGTTCGTCGTCCGGAACGACTTCGACAACCGCCCCGGTTCGCTTCGCAATCTGCAAATAGGCAATATAGTTACTGGCGTATTCGGCGGCTGACGTAAGAATGCGGTCTCCCGGCCGGAAGCGCAAAGAGTAGAAGGCCATGTCCCAGCCGCGCGTAGCGTTCTCGACCAGAGCGATTTCATCGACGGAGCAATTCAGCAATCGTCCAATGGCATCGTAAGTATTTTTCCGATCCGCCGCTGCCAGATCCGCGGCTTCGTAGCCGCCGATGTCTGCCTCCTTGCGAAGGTGATCAATCACTGCGTCGAGCACGGGCCGAGGTGGTAATGACGCACCGGCATTGTTGAAGTGAGCCACGTTGGTGCATCCCGGCGTGTCGAGACGCAGACTCTCGATATCGAAAGGTGCTGCGCTGCTTTTTCTAGGACCACCACCGAATGAGGCGGCGGGCATCCCATGGGTTCCAAACGCCGGCAGAGTTCCTCCGACTCCGAGGACACCTAGGGTCCTTCCAAATTCTCGTCTGCTCATTTCGTTAGCCATCTCTGCCCTCCACGGCTGTGGTCTGCACTCTTCGAATGATTCTCACAGGGGACAGACTCAACAACCAATGGTTTTCGACAACGGTCGGTACTGCAAGCCGTAGAACATCTCCAGGTATCTGCGGGTCTCCTCGCGTTCGAGGTTGGTGACATATTTCCAAAAGCCGTAGATACGCGCGAGCGTCATCATTTCCTGGCCATACTTTCTCCACGTGTAGCGTTCTTCGATTCGAGCCAGCGCGCCGTCGGAAATCCGTTTCCAGTGCTCTGGGTGATTCAGCACTCTTTTCCAGAAAGTCGGCGATAGTCTCCGCCGCTTCATCGCCGTGATTGGGATCGATATGAAATCCGGATACTCCGTGCTCGATAATCTCCGACGGTCCCCCGTAGCAAGTCGCAAAAGTCGGCAAGCCGGAGCTCATGGCTTCGATGACCGTCAAACCGTAAGCTTCGAAAAGAGCAGGTTGAACGAACGCACCGCGGTAATCGGCGACGAATCGATAGAGCTCACCTACCAGGTTTCTCTCTGCCTGAAACCCGAGCCATCGCATGCTGTCTTCGAGGCGATGGCCGTCCATCAAATCGTGCATCCGCTGAATTTGTTGTCTTTCCTCGTGATCGCTGGATCGACCAGGATCCAGATGGCCACCTATGATAAAGAGGTTGGCTAGCTCTCGTAAACGGGAGCTGCGGCCGTACCAATCCACCAGACCGGTCAGATTCTTGATGTGGTCGAGGCGAGCCATCGTGAAGATGATGGGCTTTCCGGGGTCAGCCAAATGCCCACGAGCTGGTGTACCCGCTCCATCGCCGAAGATCAAGCCCTTAGCTCGTCGTGCATTCCCTGTAGTCGCCTTCCTTCATCCGTGTATGGAAAATAGACGTCGGGGTCGGCACCCGGTGAAACCACGTTGAACTTCGGGTCGAACACGTTGATACCATTGACGACACGATAGAGGCCGGGCATCGTAAAGGAGCTGTAGCTCTCGTACTGACCGACACTATCCTCTGTCCCCGCGATCTCTTGGTACGTACTGGTGATGATGAAATCCGACGTGTTCATTGCAATGAGATCCGCCGTGAACTGACACGCGAAATGATACTGGTCATCGTTGTCACGCCAATAGAGATCGGACCAGAGGTACTTGGTCTTCTCCAAGGCATGAGCGATCGTGCACTGTGTGACATGGAGGCGTCGTGACATGAGCGACGCCACGAGGTTACCGTCGGAATAGTTACCGATGATCAGTGCCGGACGCCCTTCCAACTCCGCCAGAACCTCTTTTTCTGCTTCGAGAGCGAACCGCTCCAGGTAGGGCCACACCTCGAATCGCGATATCCAATGGGGAACGATGGTGCCGTCCTCTTCGCGAAAAGGCACACGAAGAATTGTGGCGTTTCGGGTACCCATGATGCTCTCTATTCTCTGGTCGCACGTCGTCCCACGAGCTTCCGGGATGAGACGCGTCACTACGACGATCTTGGGCTCGATGTCGATCCCTTGTTCATCGAGACGCTTGTGCATCTCCTTCTCCAAAGTACGTGTCTGGTCGAGTATGTACACGACTTGTCCACCCGTATCGGGAAGTCCGAGTACGTTCGACTGCCCGAAGTATCCATGAGGAGAAAGGATGACGACGCTAAAGATCATCGGTATGCGAGAGAGAAACGCTTCGAGGTTGGTGGGCTCGGGAGCCTCCAAAATGTCAGAGAGAAGTCGAAAAGTCTCACGCATCCTCGAAACGTTTTTTCCCCAACCAGGCTCGAAACCAAGCTCCTGCAACTTGTTTCCCACTTGACTCCACGTCGCTTCATCCAGTTGTTTCCGGAGAAACTCGTCGACCCGCCTTGTAGCCCGCCGCAGCTCAGCCACGTCTCCGATGCGCTGGTTCAACATCAACTGCGTCCCGCGCACTTGATGAACTCGCAAGAATTCTAGAAGTCTTTCATCTCCTTTGTCCAGATTCTGGAACAGCTCGCTCGACAACTTGCGATTGAGAAATGCCATGCCTTGACCGATGGAACGCGATTCCTTGAGCCTAGGGAACTCGCGATTGAACGGCGTCAAATCGACTTCCAACGGCCACTCGTCCACGCCGGTTTGTCCGTTCAACAATGCGTTCTTTCATAGCTAGGTACTCGCAAGCACTGATTTCCTCTACGTCCACCGTCTCCACATGGAATCGCAAGTATCGCCATTTGCCAATCCGGGGTCGAAAAGCCAGGAACAACCACGGACTCTCCACAGCGGCCTCCTGCCCAGCAAGTACCGTCACCCCCAAGGGTGACTCCGCGATGCTTGCAGCGTGATTTTCTGCGGCAAAGCTCTGGAACTCGTCCATCAAATCCGTTCGCAACAGGAAGCTCTTGTTCAAATTCACATATCGTCGCAAGAGCAAATATGCTTCGTCTCGATGGCTCCGCAGATAGTCGATGATCGATTCAGTCACTTTGAGCAGTCTCCAATTTTGGAATACGAATGTCTTCAAAGAAGTTGTAGTGCTCTATTCCTTCGATGATACCACGCGCATAGTGACCGCGAGCGAAATAGACGAAAGGTTCACCGCGGAGCTTCTCGAGCTCAGGATCGTGGTTGCCTACAACGACCGCCAATGTATTGCCGGTCAACATCTCCTCGTCGTTGCCAGAGTCACCGGCGACCAGACAGCGTTCCAGGGGAACGCCCCACTTCGTGGCGATGTACCGAAGCGCCATTCCCTTGGAAGCCCGAATAGGCAGAAGGTCGAGATAGGCTCGATGAGAATAGACGATATGGGCGTGCAAGCGCATCTGGCGTAGGTAACGGACAATTTCTACGATAGGTAGTATCTTGTCGGGATCTACGTTGAAACTGATCTTGAACGACGACTGTCCCTCGGAAGATTGCAGTTTCAAGCCTGGGAGTCTCTTCACCGCCTTGCCCAGAGCCTCGGGACGCCAACGGTAGCCTATATGCCGTTCCCACGACTTGTCCTGTACGAGTTTCGGACCGTAGAAGATAGCACTCCCCACCGAGGTGATGAGCAGTTGCGGCGGTGGAACATTCCATTCTTCCATCGCTGCGAGTGTGAGAGCCTTACTTCTCCCGGTAGCCACGCCAAAGGCGACCCCCCGGCGCGATTTCTTGAGCATATTCAGAAGCTTCTTGAGCGACGTGCGATCACCAATGAGGGTGTTGTCGATGTCCGTGATGAGGATCCGGTCAGCTGTGATGAGTCGACTCTTGGATTTGTAAAACCGCCGTCGCTCGGATTGCTGGATCACGACGGCAGCAGCGCTCATGTATTTCTTGACGTGAGCATCCCAAGAAAAGTGCTGATGAACGCCTCGCAAGCCGCTGCGAGACCATTTCTTCCACTGACCGCGGTCGGTTACTGCCTCGAGCAATACTTCGCCCATGGCTTTCGGGTCCAACGGATCAACGAGAATGCCGTTCTTGCAGTAGGAAACGATGTCGCGGGGTCCGCCGTCCTCGGTAGCCACAACGGGTAACCCACTTGCAGCCGCCTCGAGCAACGTCAGGCCGAACGGCTCCGTGAGCGCCGGATTAACGAAAACCCCCTTGGTATTGGCAACGAAACGGTAGATGTCTGGCACATCATCCGGCTCGTGGGTCTTCGGGTAGGCAATCCGTCCGTATAAGTCATAGAAGTCCACGAGATAGAGGATCTCGTTCAATACCTCTCTCGCCCCCTTTTCCATCTCCCGGATGTCGGAACGTATGCCAGCCACAATCACCAGATTGGCCGCGTCGCGGAGCTCGGGGTTTTCTCCGAAAGCACGAATGAGCGTCGTGATGTTCTTTCTGGGGTCGGGCCGCGACAGAGCGAGAATTATGGGTTTGTTCCATTGATCCAGGAACGGACGGAGAGCGTCGACAATTCGGGGGTGCCTCATCCAAGCCCGTCCTGGAGGAGAAAAACGGCTGAGATCGACACCAGGGGGCATCACCATCATCCTGCGCGGCTGGTAATAGTCATAGAGAGAGTACTGCTCTTCCACTTCCTGGTTCGTGCTTGCGACCACCAAAGCCGCGTGGTCGAGCGAATTCTCTTCTGCTTCGATCCGCCGGGAAATGCGATAACGTCGTTCAATCGTTTCTGAACGCGACCCTTTTTCGATGAGTCTTTGGCGTTTTACCCGGCCAAGAGAATGACCGGTAAAGGCCATGGGTACGTTCATCACACCGGACAGCCGGGAAGCCACGTAACCGGCATCGGCATAGTGGCCGTGAACGAGGTCGGGAGGTCGACCGCCGACGCGCAAGAACTGCAGCGTGTTGTCGATGAAACTATCCAGATGAGGCCAAAGCGACTCCTTCCGTAGGTAGCGATTAGGGCCACAGGGAATGCGAACAATGCGGGCACCGGGGGCTAGCTCTTCGACCGGCGTGGCATATTGTGAGTCCACACGCGGATCCGAAATTCGGCGCGTAACGAGGTCGACCCTTTCCACCTGGGGGTGTTGGATGAGAGCACGGGCCAGCTCCACGACATATTTCACCTGTCCGCCCGTATCGGCATCCCGCCCCAACTCCATGTCCTCACCCCGAATAAGCCCATGCACGCTCACCAGCAGGATGTACCGCCCACTATGCTGTGGCATTCACTTCCCTCTGTTCGACAACTTCACCTGGAATCGTTGGGCAGTCGCCTCACCGCACCGGCGATGAGTCGACCAAGCTCTTCCGTCAAGACGGGCATGGCCCCCTGGCGGCTGGCAACCAGCGCTCCCACACGATTGGCAAACCAGGCGGTCGTCTCGAGCGGCCAACCCCGGAGTCGCGAGGAGATGAGTGCTGCAGTGAAGCCGTCACCCGCACCCACGGCATCCGCCACTTCAATGTTGACACCGACCTCATCGACCGTCCCCGAGCTCGTATAGAGCGAGGTACCACGCTCGGCGCGGGTGACGCAGACCATATCGAGCTTGTATCGGTCGATCACGGTATGAGCGAGATCAGCGTCGCGCCGCCCCCTCGTTCCTATCATGTCGGATAGGACCGCCATCTCGTCTTCATTTAGTTTCACGATATTCGAAGCCTTCAAGGAGTCTTCGATCCAATTCCTTTGATGCCAAGATTGGCGTAGGTTGACGTCATACACGATGACAGCATCTGTCGCCGTCTCGACGGCGCGCCGGATCGTTTCTCGACTTTTCGCATGGCGCTGAGCTAGGGTGCCGAAACAAACTGCTGAGGCGGTTTCCATCAAAGATTCGAGCGCTTCATCAAATTCAAGGTAATCCCACGCGACTTCCTCGTGGATGATATAAGAGGGATCGTCCGGTCTCGAGCTGTCGATCGTCACATACCCTGTGGGTAGGCGAACGTCTTTTTGAACCTGCCTTGTCTCCATTCCGCGCCGTTCCAGATACTCGAGAAGCTCCGTGCCGAGCTCGTCCCTCCCGACCCGCGAGCATACGACCCCTTCGTGACCCAACTGTTTTGCATGGAATGCCACGTTGGCCGGCGCACCGCCTGGCCGTCTGGAATCGGCGAAGCAATCCCAAAGCAATTCACCTATCCCCACGACGACGTCCCGCTTTTCTTCTGTCATCAGAGGGACACACCCATGGAACGAGCCTTCTGGCTATGATCACCAATGCAAAGATGAGCGCTATCGATAGGTGAAATGCTACCATAGTCGGACGATGGCTTTCATGTCATTGAAATTGCCAGACGAAAATGTCTCGAACGCGCAGAGTTGTCGAATGGTCGTGAATCAGAGTCGATCGGGCTCGGAAACGGGTTCGGAAGAAACTTCTCGCTCTACTCTGGAATGAGGTGTCGATTTAAGGAACAAACTGTCGTTCTGGGGCAATGACGTGTCGGTTAAGGGAATGAGCTGCATCCGTGCTCCTTATCCGACAGCGGATGACTACCACCGAGCACGGTTGATAGCCAGACCGTATCCGTCGCTACTGCTGAGGAGCATACACATAGTTGTTTTTTAGGGCGATCTCGGCGAGCGTTCCATCTTTCTCCATACCTTCTAAGGCCTCATTGAATCCAGCGATGATCTCTTTTGAGACGCCCGACTTTTTTGAAAAGAAGAGGAACGAGCCGCGCGGCTTGGTCAGTTGCGTCAGTTTCATTACGTCCGTCTTGAGGTCACCGTCTTCCAGAAAGGCGTAAGCAGCGGTCTCCGCATCAACAACCATGTCGACTCTCCCTTTATCCAGCATCGCGAAAGCCTGGTTTCTATCGGTGACCTCGATGACATTGAGATTGTTGTTTCTCAAATCCTGTACGATTTCCGGCACGTTCGCTCTACGTGAAGCGACCCTCAGCCCGGCGAGATCACTGAGCTCGTTGTATACGAGACCCGATTCTTTGAGCGCAAACAAAGAATACCAAGTGAAGTGCACCGGAACACTCGTAAAAACGGCGAACTTGCTTGTCGTCTCCGTCTTGTAGGCGGGCAATGCTGCGTCCAGCACGCCATCTTCCACATCTTTGAGTACACGTTTCCAGGGTTCCCGTACGATCTCGAGTTCGACGCCGGCACGTTCCGCCGCGGTTCTTAGTATTTCTATATCGCCTCCAGCGAGTTTTCCGTCTTCAGTTACGCGTGCCCGAATCAGACTGAGGGAAAAGGGCGCCCTAGTCACCGGCAATCGTAGTGCCGGCCATCTCCTCGATGAAGTTTGCAATAGCCGAGTGATCGGCATCGCCTTTTCCTCTGTTAACGAGGGCCCCAATCATCTGCTGCACGAGCGCGGTTACCGGGAGAGGTACGGCCAGTTCCTTACCAGTGGCGAGAGCGTTGTTGAGATCCTTCTGGTGCAACCGGATGCGGAATCCGGGCTCAAAGTTGCCCTCCATCATCATCGGTCCCTTCGCGTTCAGTACATTGCTACCCGCGAGCCCACCTTTAATCGCATGAAAAACGGAGCTCGGCTCGAGCCCTGCCTTCTTGGCAAGCACCAGTGCTTCCCCAACCGCTTCAATGTTCGCCGCCACGATAATCTGGTTGGCCAATTTCGTCGTATTCCCGGCACCGTATCCACCACAGAGGACGTAACTCTTGCCAACCGCCTCGAAGACCGAGCCGCAACGCTCGAAAACGGCTTCTTTTCCTCCAACCATAATCGCAAGGCTGCCCTCGATCGCTCCCGGCTCCCCGCCACTGACAGGTGCATCCAAGAAATCGACTCTTTTGGATTCGCAGGCTACCGCGATCTTCTGGGACACAGTGGGTGCGATGGAGCTCATGTCAATGACGGTGCATCCTTCGCTTGCGCCTTCGAGCACCCCATCGGGCCCGAGTATCGCCAGTTCGGAATCCGGTGAGTCAGGAAGCATGGTCACGACCACATCCTTGTCTTTTGAACACTCACTCGGCGAACCGGCAGCTACTGCCCCTGCCGCAACGACCTCATCGATCTTGGACCGGACCAGATCATACGCCGTGAGACGAAAATTCGCTTTAAGCAGATTCTGGGCCATGGGTTTTCCCATGATTCCTAAACCGATGAATCCAATAGTCTTTATCTGAGGCAAGGTGTCCTCCTTCTCAAGGTGTTGAGGGATTCGAGAGCATCAAAAGGTCGATTATATCTCCCAGGCCAAACCAGTTGGGCTTCAAATTCAGCCGCATTTTAGCTCGACGCATCTGGAACCGCCGAAAATTTCAATTTTCTCCCAAGCGTGAAAAAATGGAACCATGAAATCATCGGCGCCTGCGATCGGACTCATCTGTTATGGAAAGGCGAAAGACCCGAAGTGGTACAGCCTTCCCGTTCCCTACATCGAAGCGATCCGTCGGAGTGGCGGCCACTCGGTCATCATCCCGCCGGGCGAGCGGGATATCGGAGCCTATCTCGATCTGATCGATGGGTTTGTCCTCGCCGGAGGTGGCGACATCGAGCCCCATCATTTCGGTCAGGAACATCATCCCGAAAACTCCGACGTCGATCCGGAGCGCGATGAGACGGAGCTCGAAATGACACGTGCCCTCATCGACAAGCGAGTTCCCACGTTGGCCATTTGCCGAGGAATTCAAGTGCTGAACGTGGCGCTCGGCGGAGACCTCATTCAACATTTGGAGGATGTCGTAGGAACCGATGTCAGGCATCGAAAAGACGGAGGAGAAGCCATATTGCACTCGGTGAGGGTGGAGGCGGGAAGCCAAGTGGCCAAAGTGTGCGGAGACACCTTCTTCGACGTCTCATCGAAGCACCACCAAGCGGCCGGCCGGATAGCAGAGGACCTAAAGGCCACATCCTGGACCAGTGACGGCATCGTCGAAGCCATCGAAATGGAAGGTCACCCGGAAGTCATTGGAGTTCAATGGCATCCGGAAGCGACGGCCGCCGGAGACCCGGGACAGCAGGCTCTTTTCGACTGGCTCATCGACCTCGCAAGGCAATAGGCCCGATTCACTTGTCTTCCAACTAACTTGCCTCGGGCAGGGGCAAGGGGTATGGGATCGGGCAAGGGCACGGGCACGGGGCATCCGCACGAAGTTAGCCTCCGATGCGGCGGACGTCCCGCCCGTGCGGATGCTGGTCACTGATTACTGACCACTGCTTACTGACGTTGGGCGCGCCGAGAACCGAGCTGCGCGCCAGAAACTAGGGTCCCTCTCCCGTAGCGTCGACTCCGGCTGCCGCTTTTTGTCCGGCCATTCCTTTCATTTCCTGGTCGAAGAAAAACAGACCCTTGTCGTCGATACCCACCATTTCGATCTTGTCAAGAATGGACTTGAATAGCTTTTCTTCCTCATGTTGCTCTGCAACGTACCACTGCAGAAAGTTGAAGGTAGAGTAGTCTTTGTCCTTCATAGCCGCATCGGCAAGCTCATTGATTTTCTTTGTGACGGCTTGCTCGTGTTCGTAGGTCTTTTCGAACACCTCTTTCACATTCTTGAATTCGGTCGGAGGTGACTTGATTTTACCCACCACCGCCATGGCACCCGTCTCATTGACATAGTTGAAGAGCCGAAGCATGTGCCCCATCTCTTCCTGAGCATGGAGCTTCATGAACTGCGCGCAGCCTTCGAGCCCTTTGAATTCACACCATGAGCTCATCTGCAAATACATATTGGAGGAATAGAACTCCAAATTAATTTGTTCATTGAGATGTGCGACCAACGTTTTGCTCAGCATGGTTTCTCCTTTCGCAAGATTGCATTTTCTCCCTAGCACACGGTCGAGCGCAACTCCTTCCACCGATAGGACTCCGTTTATCCTTTGCACCAGAGTTCGAATAGAATCAGATGTTTCCAGGTCTATTGGGAGAAAGATATGAAACTAGGTCCCACGTTCTCGGAGATGAAAGAACCGAGCACCATCGATCCCGCTGTGAGAGCACGAGCGCTAGCGGCCAAAAAGGCGGACCCGCTCGACCCCGTCAACCTCTACAACATTACTTGGCGAGGTTCACACGACGAAATCTACTATGCCGTCATCCCCCACGAGTTGACCGCGGTAGACGCTCCCATCGTCGTCATCTATAGCCGCGAGTTTCCCACGGGAAGCCACAAAGTTGGAGCCTCCTATTCGGTCCTTGCCGAGTTGGTGGTCACCGGCGAAGTCGATCCGGAGAAGCACGTGCTCGTATGGCCCAGCACGGGCAACTACGGCGTGGGTGGTGCATGGGTCGGCGGGCGAATGGGTTACCGAGGAATCGTCGTTTTGCCCGAAGGGATGAGCCGAGAACGGTTCGATTTGATCGAGAGCTTTGGTGCCGAAGTCATCAAGACTCCCGGCAGCGAGAGTAACGTCAAAGAGATTTACGACAAGACGTGGGAGCTACGGCAAAATCCCAAGGTACGTGTTCTGAACCAATTCGAGGTCATGGGCAACTACCGTTTCCACTATGAAGTCACGGGGAACACGATTGCTGACCTCGCCCAAGAGCTCAAAGACCACGGCATCGGCAACGGCCGTGTGGCCGCCTTCGTCTCCGCGATGGGAAGCAGCGGAACCATAGCCGCGGGTGATCGGCTGAAACAACTGTATACGGACCACAAAATCGTAGGACTCGAACCCATCCAGTGCCCTACCCTATTCAACAACGGATATGGCGCCCACGAGATTCAAGGCATTGGCGACAAACATGTCACTTGGATCCACAACGTCAACAACATGGATGCGTTGATGTGCATCGACGACATGTCCTGCGTCAAGGGGCTTCAACTATTGACCAACGAAATAGGCTGGAACACCTTGGAGAAGCGTTTTTCTGTACCCGGGGAATCACTCAGTGACCTCGCGAGCATTTTCGGGATCAGCGGTGTCTGCAACCTTCTCGGCGCCATCAAGACGGCCAAGTACTACCGCTTGGGCAAAGACGACCTCATCGTCACCGTATGCACCGATGACATCGGCCGTTACCATAGCGTCATGAAGTGGCTCGATGAGAAGGTTGGAGTGATGGACGAGGCGGAAGCAACGGCTCGTGCGACGGGAATATTCCATGGAGCCGGTCTTGACTGGATTCAGGAAGGGACACGTCACAACCGAAACCGCTGGCACAACCTAAAGTACTACACGTGGGTCGAGCAGCAAGGAAAGACCGTAGAAGAGCTGGACGCGCAAAAGGCTCCGGATTGGTGGGTGGCTCACCAACGGAAAGTCGATGAAATCGACGAGCTCATCAAGGAAAGGCGCTAGCCCCCGTCAGGAAAGCCGAAACCTCCGCCCCGCTTCGAGCTTGTCCTTTTCGGAAGGAGTCCGCTGATCACAGCTCATCGGCCCTTTGCACCCGAACTGAACGCAATCCACACACAAGGGCGCTGGATGGCGATGCAACTTGTAGCTGATGTGTGCCATATTGCAGGCCATTTTGAGGATGTTTTCCAGGCGCTGCTGGATGATCAGGACGCTTTGGGGAATCTTTGGGATAATGTCTTTTAGAGCGTTCTCATCCCAGCCCCCTTCGGGTACGGCTTCTTGAAAGAGCAGTCCTTTTTTGTTCCCGACGGAGATTTTCCATTCTCGCTCCGGGACTCGTGACTGAAGATCCAATCTCGCCACTTCTGGTCCGCCTCTGATGATCTCCGTCTCGGGATTGTCCACGAGCTCAACGAGCCCCCAATTTTCGTATTCGAGAGCCTCCGGAGGACACTTCGAGTTCACTGCAAACAGGTAGGTAATGGGGTTGTTGTCATGGTGAAAAACATATGGACAGGACACAAGAAAAAGATGGGCTTTTTCTGCGTTCTCGTCGTTGGTCGTTCCTCGATCCGTGTGGCTCATCCCCGCCTCGCCTTCGTTGTTGAAGAACTCAGATAATATATGTCAGGTTTTGGTTCATCTCGAACTTGGCCTCCTTGATTTGTAGCAGAAAAAAGTTTGTGCGTCCAACTGACTCGACGAAGTAGAAAGGAGGAGGGAGAAAGTAGGAAATACGACAAGTCGAACCTTGGTCTTTCTCCCTCATTCGTTCTCCTTTATACTTCCTCCTTCATTTGTGCAGCACCTGACTTGGAGGCCAAAATTTGAATCGAAGAACATTCAACCACACCATGCTTTCTACCCTCGGGGCATGGATGATCGATCCACCGTCACTGTGGTCCCAACCTCGCCCCGATCTCCGCATCAACGGCCCGCGTGTCTTGAAGCTCCTTGAAGAACTCGCAGCGTTCGGCGCCACCACAGAAGGTGGAGTGAGCCGCGTCGCATACAGCCCCGCCAATATCGAAGCAAGGCGATATGTCACCGAGATCATGCGTCAGGCGAGGCTCGAGCCATCCGTCGACGTCGCAGGCAACATTGTCGGACGTCGTCCGGGAAAACTACCCAACCTTCCACCTTTGTCGTTGGGATCTCACATCGACACCGTCCCTGACGGCGGCCGATACGACGGAACACTCGGCTCTCTCGGTGCGATCGAGGTTGCCCAGACCCTAGCGGAGAACGACATCACCACACGCCATCCTCTCGAGGTCATCGTCTTTCAAAACGAGGAAGGCGGTAAAACCGGCAGTCGCGCACTCATCGGAAAGATTGCAGAGAAAGACCTCGGCCGCGTCACTCATAGCGGCAAAACGATTCGAGAGGGTATTCGAATGCTCGGCGGCGATCCTACGAAGCTCGACGAGGCCAAGCGGCGTCCTGGCGACGTGACCGCCTTCCTCGAGCTCCACATCGAGCAAGGCGCCGTCCTCGATAAGGAACGAGTCAATATCGGTGTCGTGGAAGGCATCGTGGGCATCAGACGGTGGAACGTGAGCATCGACGGTATCGCAAACCATGCGGGTACCACTCCCATGAGCGATCGGCACGATGCCCTGGTCGCGGGGGCCCGTTTCATCGAGACAGTTCATCGCGTCGTGACCAGCATACCCGGGCGACAAGTCGGCACGGTAGGCCAGATTCAGGCTTTTCCAGGAGCCCCCAATGTCGTACCCGGGCGAGTGACAACGAGCCTAGAGATTCGGGATCTCGACATGAAGAAGATCGACTCTATCTTTGAAAAAATCAAAACAGAAGCCCTGGCGATCGGTCGTGACTCGGGTACCGAATTCGAATTCGATGCGTTCTATATCAGCGAGGGTGCGCCCACCGACGAGCGCCTTCGCTCATTCGTTGACGAATCCGCACGGTCGCTAGGCTTGACATCCCTCGGAATGCCAAGCGGAGCGGGACACGACGCCCAGAGCTTGGCTCAGCTGGGTCCAATCGGAATGATTTTCATTCCCAGCGTCGGAGGGATCAGTCACTCTCCCCAAGAGCTTTCCCGTCCGGAAGACATCGTTAACGGAGTCAATGTCCTCCTTCACACCCTTCTAAAAGCGGACGCGAGTCTATGATGTGACAAAAAAATATTGGTAACCCTCTTTTCTGTCAAGCAAAGGAGTAGCAAAACAAGTGATACGTGATCCATCCCGCGAGGTCGTCGTTACCGGTGTCGGTCTCTGTTGCCACATGGGCGACGACCTGAACAGCATTGAAGGCCAACTCCGTCGAGGCCACTCCACACCTTTCCAAATCTGGGAGCCGGCCGTCGAGAACAACTGCCGGTGCCAACTCCTCGGACTCTATCCCAAAGATCTATCCGCAACCGCGCTGGGCATCGACAAGCAACCGGCAAGATTCATGGGACGAGCATCCCTCCTGGGCACGCTTGCAGCAAAGTCGGCCCTGTCTCGGGCCGCGCTCGATATCTCGAACAATAGAGAGGTCGCGGTCATCGTGGGTAGCGGAACGGGGGATGTTGAGACTCATATCGAGATCCAATCCAAGCTCGCAAAAAGCAGCAACGCTCGACGGATAGCGCCCACCGTGATTCCTCGCGTCATGGCCTCCACCGTGTCGGCTAACCTAGTCAACATTCTAGGGACCACCGGGCCTTCCTTCACCGCCACTGCCGCCTGCGCTGGAGGGGCCTACAATATTCTCCTTGCCGCCCAATTCATCGAGCACGGTCACATCGACCGGGCCATCGCAGGAGGCGTCGAAGTCGCAGACATCCACTTCCACTCTGGATTCGACTCCATGCGCGCATACAACGGTCAGGATAACGAGCACCCGGAACGTGCATCCAGGCCGTACGCCGCCGATCGGGCCGGTTTCATCTTTTCCGAAGGAGCAGGCATTGTCGTTCTGGAAACGCGCTCGGAGGCGGAGCGACGCGGCGTGCCCATCTTGGGAGTCATCAAGGGGTTCGGAATGTCCTCCGATGGACAACGCGAAATGGTGCAGCCGTCAGCAGAAGGGGCAGAGCTCGCAATGCGTCGAGCGCTCCAACACGCCGGTGTCTCACCCGAGGAGATCGACTACATCAATACCCACGGTACATCGACGCCGGTGGGTGACATCATCGAGGTGAGGGCCATCAGAAGCCTCATGAATGACAACTACGTCCCCTATTCATCCACCAAAGGATATACCGGGCACACGGTCACGGCCGCGGGCGCCATTGAAGCCATTTTGACGTGGGCCATGTTGCGTCACGGATGGATCGCACCCTCTATCCATGCAGAACCGTTGGACTCGGAGATCGTTGACTACCCTCCGGTCTTGATACCCACGGACCGATCGATGACACTAGCGCTCTCGAATTCGTTCGGATTCGGAGGCACCAACGTGACACTGGTACTGGGCCGAGACTAAATAGCATCAACAGTATTCAGCCATTTGACGACTCTGCGCACGGCGAAGCGAGGCGAGAATCGGATCGACTGAACGAGGACCCAGTTTTTCCAACCGTTGACGACTACGGCCCGCCCCTTCTTCATTCCCTGAAAGCCCTCTTTAGCAACCCGGCTAGCATCCATCGTGCCGACCCGCCGAAGACGCGAGCTTTCCGTCTTGGCCCGCATTTGAAACTCGGTCGCCGTCGGACCCGGGCAGAGCACTGTGACCGTGACACCGCTTCCCCGCACCTCTTCAGCCAAAGCCTCCGAGAAAGACAACACGTAAGCTTTGCTCGCATAGTAGACCGCCATGAGCGGCCCCGGCTGGAAGGCGGCCGTCGAGGCGACATTCAAGATCCGGCCGCTGCCACGGCGTAACATGTCGGGTAGAAAGAGACGCGTAAGGTGAGTCAACGCCAAGACATTGAGACGAACCATGTCGAGCTGCGCCTCCTGCTCCGATTCCGAAAAGGCTCCTTGTGAGCCGTATCCCGCATTATTGATGAGAACGTCCACAGGGGTCCCCGAAAGCTCTTCGCAGATCGCGTCGGGAACCTCTGGCTCAGTCAGGTCACCGACAACAACCTTCGCCGAGATTTCATGACGTTCCACGAGGTCTTCAGCAAGCTCTTTCAACCTCTCGGCATTTCGAGCCACCAACACCACATCCATGCCCTCCTCGGCACATAGTCTCGACAGTTCCCACCCTATGCCGGAGGAAGCACCAGTTATGAGCGCCGTTTCTGCCATGGTTTCCTCGTTCCTTCCCATCGTCTGATGAATCCAAACATTATCATCGATCGCGATAGGGATTGCGTGACTCAAAGACAAACAGCAACAATCTGAAGAAAAAACCGTCAAGGACTTGACAAACAATGTTGAATTCTCTATATTCAGAAGTATCAGAAGGTTTGTTAAGCTATGAAACTGACACCGGTCATGCAGAAATTCATCCTCCACTGGGGCGAAATGGGCACCCGTTGGGGTGTCAATCGGACGGTCGCTCAAATTCACGCGCTTCTTTATCTATCACCCCGCCCCGTGACCTCCGAGGAGATTGCCAACACTCTGGCTGTGGCTCGGTCCAACGTGAGCACCAGTCTCAAAGAACTTCAGAACTGGGGACTCATAAGGGTCACTCACGTCATGGGAGACCGCCGAGACCATTTCGAATCATTGAAAGATGTCTGGGAGATGTATCGGATCCTCCTCGAGGAGAGAAAACGTCGTGAGCTCGATCCCACTTTGCAGATGCTCCACGAATGCATGGACGAGCTCGAAGAAAGTGGTGATGAAGAAGCCTATACTAAGGACCGAATCAAGGACATCACGCGCTTTTTGGAGGGCGTCCTATCCTGGTTCGAGGAAGTGCGATCCCTTCCCAAGGAGACGATACTCAAACTAATGAAGTTGGGAATGAAAATTCAGAAGGTTCTCTCGCGATAAAAATTTTTGGCCATTGGTTTCTGTTATTACTGTAACTACGGAGATTTCAGTCTTATTGAACATGGGGGTGCAACATGAACGACTTGCTGCTCGTGACGGGACTCGGGATCCTCGGCCTAGGAGTGGTCGCCATAGTTCGTCCTCTTCCCTTCCTTCGCAAAAGCCGCAGGATTGGTTTGGGAATCCTTGCAGCCGGTTCAGTGCTGTCCGTACTCGGAATGAGCCGTTCGGATGCCGGTTCCGAGCCGGGCGCAGCCCAAATGCTTCTCGATGATTTCATGCCCGATTATGACGTCCACGAAATTCACGCCATCCGAGTTCACGCATCGCCGGAGCGGATCTATGGTGCCATTGTGTCGGTGAGTGCTTCCGATCTGGGAATTGCGAACGGATTGGTTGTTCTGCGATCCTTACCGTCCTTGCTAACGGGCAAGGCGCCCCCTTCACGCATCACCTCGAGACCCTTGTTCGAACTAGGCCCAAACTCCAGTTTCTTTCTGCTGGCCGAGGAACCATCGCGTGAGATGGTCATTGGCTTCGTCGGGAAGTTTTGGAAGGCCACCGGCGGCGACTGGTATCGATGTTCAGGCCCCGAGGAGTTTCTCAACTTCGAGCAATCTGACTATGCCAAGGCCGCCTGGAACCTTCATATTGATGCCAAGGCACAGGGTTGGTGCCGGTTGAGCACAGAAACCCGCGTCCTTGGCACCGATGCGGGAGCCAAAAGGAAGTTCCAGGCCTATTGGAGTGTCGTTTATCCGGGAAGTGCCTACATAAGAAGAGTACTCCTCAAGGCCATCAAGCGTCGCGCTGAACGCTCGTAACTCAAGAAGGTGATAAAGTCATAGAGATGTGGCACACGACTGAGGAGCTCGACGCTAGTTCGTGCCGATTTTGATGGACTCATAAGCCGGAGAGCCTGCGCCCCTACCCATGCAGACCGATAACGCACATTCGGCATCGTCTGGTCCCACCCTGGTTCGAACTCTAGGGCAGTGGGATCTCACATCGATTGGTGTCAACCAGGTGATCGGGGCAGGTATCTTCGTGTTACCCGCCTCGGTGGCGCTCCTTGTCGGTCAGGCGTCGAGCCCCGTGGTTTGGGTCGTTGCGGCGGCGGTCAATGTTCTCATCATCCTCTGTTTCGCCGAAGCCGGCAGCCAATTCCGAGACGCAGGAGGCCCCTATCTATATGCGAAAGCCGCTTTCGGCCCCATTGTGGGATTCGAAGTGGCCTGGATGATGTTTCTGACGAGGGTCACGAGTCAGGCAGCATTGGCCAATGGATTCACCCTCTACCTTGGCTATTTTTGGAACGGAGCCACCGAAGGTGCCGGACGGGCCCTCGTTCTTACTGTGCTCATTGGGCTTTTGGCTGCCATCAACTATCGCGGCGTTCGCCAAGGCTCCCGCACCATCAATTTCTTCACGCTGGGGAAACTCATCCCTCTATCGGGCTTCGTCCTCGTTGGATTCTGGTACATCGATTGGAGCCACTTCAGCGGCATCTTACAACCCAAGATGTCGGGCTTCGGTCAAGCCACACTGCTGCTCATGTATGCCTACAGCGGCTACGAGCTCATCCCCATCCCAGCCGGTGAAGCCAAGACTCCGGCCAAGGGCGTGCCACGGGCTCTTCTGGCAACGATCGGCATTTGCACGGTCTTCTACCTTCTCATTCAGATCATCTCCGTGGGGACCCTCGACAATCTTGCCGCTTCCGAAGCACCTCTAGCCGACGCCGCTTCAGCCTTCTTCGGCCCCGCCACGGGCATCCTTATTGCGCTCGGTGGTCTCCTTGCCATCGGCGGCAGCAACGCGGGCACGATGTTGGCAGCCCCGCGACTTCTATTTGCGCTCTCTGAAAAGGGTCAGCTCCCCCGGTTCTTTGGCCGACTCCACGAACGCTTCCGCACACCTCACGTCGCGATCCTAATCTACTCCGCGATCTCGCTCCTTCTGGCACTGACGGGAAGCTTCATCCAGATGGCCGCCATCAGCGCCGTGGCACGACTCATGTTCTACTCGACGACTTGCGCTGCTGTGCCGTTGCTACGTCGAAAAGCTACTGGAAAGGACGCCTTTCGTCTACCTGGAGGCTCCTTCATTCCGGTTCTAGCGACGCTCGCATCCTTGGCTGTCATCGCCGGAGCCGATTGGAGCTCATTGGCTGCGGGAGTCGTCGCGCTCGCGATAGGTCTCGTCTTCTACGTCTTCCAGCGAAACCTGTTCTCTTTTACTAGGAGATAAAACATGGCAACTCAATCGTTCCGAAAGGTCTGGATTCTCGCCCTGATCACTGCGGCTTTCACGACGACGCTATTTTCGCAAGAACAAACCCCCGAACAAGTCGTCGACAAACTGTATGACCATGTGACTTTTGAAGCCGGGACGACACCGGATTGGGCCGCAGTAGAAGGGCTCTTCATCGACCAGGCGGTGATTGTTCTCCGTACGTCAAGAACCGATATGACCGTGTTCTCGCTCGAGGGTTGGGTCAGCGACTTCGTCCAGTTCATTGAAAAAGCCGACGTCGAAAAAACCGGTTTCGTCGAGAAAATCATCCGCAAGAAAGCGATGGTTTTTGGAGATATCGCCCACGTCCTCGTGCTCTACGAAGCGAGCATTCCGGGTTCGGGACGACCACCCCAACAAGGCGTGGACAGCTTCCAGATCATCCGCAAGAACGAGCGCTGGTTGATTGCTTCGATTGTCAATGAGATTCCCACACCGGACCGCCCGGTCCCGGAGGTGCTGAAGTAATGCAATCAATTGGGGACAGTCCTCACGGCCAGCCAAATGGAATCCACCACTTAGGTAGGGATTGCCCCCGAATGCTTGCTTCGTCAGGAATCGTGAGGGTCGAACATCAAGGCGTGTCCGGATTTTAGAGAGTGTCAATAAGCCAACTGAAGACGAGCCTGAAAGATCCACACCGGATTCCATGCTTCTCGCTTCGAGCGGATCATGTTGAAGGACACTAGAGTTTGCGTTTTTTAGCCGCGTTGCCGCTTCATTTGCGTAGATCCTTCCAACTAACTTGTCGCGGGCGGGGCAAGGGGTATGGGATCGGGCAAGGGCACGGGCAAGGGGCATCCGCACGAAGTTATTACTACTTGACGACACCCAATGTGTAAATAGGACTTTGGTCCTACAGGTCGAGTCCGGCGCCAGGTTGCTGAAAACGGATACTCCCAAATGCAAAACGCCACGATAATTCGGTTATCTCCGGGCCTACAACGCTCGCTGAAACCCCGGGAGAGAAAATCATGATTGCCGCACTGATATTTGGATTTGCCTTTGGCGCCCTCATGCAACACGCCAGGGTCAATCGCAACGACGTGATCGTTGGCATGGCGGTGCTCGAGGACTTCACCGCCGGAAAGACCATGGGACTGGCCATAGGGGTCGGTACTCTCCTTCTTGCCTTTGAAGTCGAGCTCGGTCTCGCCACGTATCACGTCAAGCCGGTGATCTTAGGAGGTCTGATCTGGGGTGCACTGGTGTTTGGTTTCGGTATGGCGGTGCTCGGCTACTGTCCCGGAACCCTTTCCATATCCGCCGGGCAGGGTGCGCTCGATGCATGGGTGGGGATCGTCGGGGGACTGTTCGGCGGGCTCGCCTTCACCTTGCTCCAGCCGGCGATGCAGCCTTTGTTGGGGCCGGACCTGGGACCCATTTCACTGTACAGCCGCATCGGGGAGTACGACCTGGCTTTCCCCCTCTTCACCTTGGCAATCGGTGCGATCGTCATCTGGTGCGTTTTTGCAGTTCACAAGAAGGAACGGAGCACGGACCGCAAGTGGATCGCCAGCGGCATTGGATTGGCCTTACTGAACGGCGTGCTCATTCTGGACACCACGACAGGTCGACTGATTGGAGCATCCACGAGCTATCCCTTCCTGGCCGACGTGATTGCAGGTGTGACCGACAATGCGTACTTCCACAAGATTCAGGGTTCCGGCCATTGGGAGTTGTTTTTTCTCGCCGGCGCTCTCCTGGCAGGTCTGACCTTGGCTTTGGTCAACAAGCAATTCGAGCTCCGACTCGTTCATTCTCGGTGGGAGAAGTACAAGGGCGCGAAACCTCCTCTACGGATCGTATGGTCGCTCATCGGTGGGTTCCTACTGATCTTTGGCGCCAGGATGGCAGGCGGCTGTACCAGTGGGCTCATCCTCTCTGGAGGGATGCAGCTGGCCCAGAGCGGCTTGATATTCACCGCTTTTACCTTCATCGCCTTCATCTTGACCGGGAAGTTGTTTTACTCTCACGAGCAAGATGGTACTTCATAGAAATCTCCCAACGCCGACGGGGATTTTATGAGCTGTCGCTCCTTGGTTTGAGAACGAGACGAGCAAATCAGTACCCTCCGTGGTCGTGTTTCTCTTACTTCCGATCGCCCACGTCGAGGGTAGGCTTCAGGAAAGAAAGAAGTACAGGACGCAGACAGATCAGATCCCACCGCTCGAGTCGACGGCTTCCGTCAATGGTGCGCGCCGCGCTTCGAGGTCGATTCCGGGGACGCCAAGGTGCTGGCCGGGATTGACGGTGAGGCGCTGAAGCTTGACGCCCCACTACGCTTCGAGTTCCGGCCGGGAGGGCTGCGCATCCTCGTGCCGTTGGGAACGCCTCGCCAGGTGGCCCCGCCGGGGATTCCGCAAGGCTCCGAGCTATTTGACCGACTCTGGAACGTCGCACACCGTCGTGATCCCAACGAAACAAAGTGACCCCGCCTAGCGACGGAAGCTCTGCGCGAGTCTGAGATCCTCGTGCTCGAATGCGGAGCGCATCAGCATGATCTCTTCCCGAGCAATCCCGTTCGACCGCGCCCGGTCGGGCCCAGGTCGAGGTAACGGTCGCCACCTCTGATACGATCTCGCGGCAGAGAATGTCCGCCTCGCTTATGTTCACTACGGTGCCCATAGGAGAACTTTGTCACAACAGCCATAGCCGCGCGACTGTGTGCACGAATCCCATGTCTCGGCAGAACGTCGTGGTGTGAAGAGCACGGATGCCTGCGCCACGCGCGCTGTCACACTTCGACCGCGGCACTCGGATCAAGCGCATAGCCGCCGTCCCGCCACAATCCCGGCGTGGCACGCACCTGGCCTCCATCGACATCGAACAGCCAGACTCCCTCATCGCCGGCCTTGGTGGCGCTCCCGGCGCAGAAGATGGGCGGCTTCACGCCCTCGGCCCGAACCCTGTAGCGCCGATGGATGTGCCCGCACAGAATGGCTCCGCGTGGTAGACCCGCGCAAACCGCCAGGAAGTCGTCGGCGTTCACGAGGCCGTGCAAGCGGCGATCCGGAATACCGTCCTCGGCGCGCGGAGCGTAGTGGGTAAGCACAAAGACGAAGCGGCGGAGCAGGACAGGGTCGGCCAAAATCCTCTCAAGAGCCTCGAGCTGCAGCGGCGGGATTTTTCCACTGGAGCGCCAAGGTTGAGGGTTGGGTCGAGCGCTGTTCACAGCGACGACGGCCACGTCGTCACCGACCAGGCGCACGAAAGGCCAACGCCCTCCGTCCACGACGTATTGGGGCAGGTCGGTGCCGAACGTGTCACCAAAGTTCTCGTCCCACCGCTTTTGACGCAGAACGTCGAATACGTAGATGTCGTGGTTGCCTGGCACGTTCACGTAGCCGAGCGGTACCTGCATCAGGGGTCCGACCGCTTTGCGAGCGTCCTGAAGCTCGGCGCGTGTGCCGAGAGAGGTGTAGTCCCCGGTGCAGATAACGAGACCCACCTCAAGCTCTCTCACGAAGCGATTCAGCGCGACGAGCTTCTCGTGTCCATCAATGAACTTTCGCGCGCGGCCCAAGAGAAGGTTGGCCCCGCCGATCATGCGCTTTCCCATCCAGTCCCTGATGGGAATAGAAAGCAATCGCGCCGGCAGATGAACGTCACTGAAGTGCAGGATACGCATCGTGCTCTCTCGAAGCTCCTCTGGAGCGGCATCGGATCGGCATTATCCTCCAACCCTTATTTGCGACAACGACCATTTTGGGACGAGCTAGACGGTGTCAGCGATCCACCATCGAACGAGATTTCCACGAATATCCGAAATCGGCAAGGTCGACTCCCATGCCGATATCGGATAGTCACCACGAACGCTCGGGGACTATACTACCCTGTCGACAACACGGTACAGTCTTGTCATAGAGGATGAACGCCGCAACGATTCAGCTTCAGCGACCATCAACAATCGACGGGGAAGAGCAACACCGAATGGAACCATATACGCGACTGGCTCATTCAGATAGGATGGGCTAGAGAATCCGCGGCTGCAGGGGTCAGCGCGGTACCGAGCTACGCCTCGTTCTCTCAAGGCTCGTTGCGTGCGGAGATCCGCCGTGGTGTAGGAGGTAATTATGGCATCCGATGTTTGTCTAGTTCTGCATCGCAAGTCTGCAAACGAGCTCCCTGTTAAGGAAGCGGTCCAGTACGTCCGGAGCAAAGGGATCAAGCTCAGGGTCCGAATCCCCTGGAACAAGAAGGACAAGCCGCGTGTGGTTCGGGAGGCTCTCGACGCGGGAGCCAAGCGCATCATCGCCGGCGGAGGCGACGGGACGATCAATGCCGTGGTCAACGCCCTCGTCGGCAAGGGCAAGAAGCGGCCCCGCGCAACTTTGGGCGTTTTACCTCTGGGAACTGCAAACGACTTTGCCCACGGCTGCGGGCTACCGGTCAACGACCTGAAACGGTGCCTGGAGATCGCCTGCACCGCAAAACCAAGAAAGACCGACGTGGGGCGCGCCAATTCGAGCAACTTCATCAATGTCACCAGTGGAGGCTTCGGCTCGGAGATCACGGCCACCACGCCGGTCGAAATGAAAAAGGCACTTGGCGGCACCGCGTATACGATCATGGGGATCGTCAAGGCGTTCAATCTGAAGCCTTATGAGGGACGACTGCTCATCCCTGGCAAAAAGCCACTCGAAGGAAACATGCTCTTTATGGCGGTTGGCAATAACCGGCTAGCCGGTGGCGGATTCGAGGTCGCACCCAAAGCTCGACTCGACGATGGGCTGCTCGACCTCGCGGTCGTCAGCAAAGGCCAGGGATCGATCCAGAAACTGAAGTCGGAACTGGAAACGCCTGAGAATCCGGACAACGAGTTCATCCACTATTTGCAGTTACCCGAGTTCACGATCGAGACCGAGCAGGATGTGCACTTCAATCTCGACGGCGAAGCCACGAAACAACGGAAGCTGAAGTTCTCGGTCTTGCCGAAACATCTCGGCGTCGCCTATTGAACATTGATCCCAAGCCGATATCCTCTATCGTTTTGCAATCGCGCTCGCTATCGGCCTTCTAATGGGTCTCCAGCGCGAGCACGACCACCTCAAGAGTGGGGAAAAAGGTGAGCTTTTTGCAGGCGTCCGGACGTTCCCGCTTCTCGCGCTCTTAGGCTGTGCCGCCGCGTTTCTGGCTACAGAGACGAGCTCGATATGGCCGCTGATCGCGTCGATCGTGCTGGCCGGAGGCCTGATTATCGCCGTCTACGTCGTCACGGCGCGGCGAGGTCATGTCGGCATGACGAGCGAGGTGGCGGCCCCTCTCACCATTCTTGCAGGAGCGCTCAGCTTCTACGGTCAATTCGTCTCCGTGTTGGCTTTAGGCGTGACCGTCATGGCGCTCCTGGCCGCAAGAGTCGAGTTCCATCGCTTGGCGGGACGGATTACTCGCGAAGACGTCCTCGCTACGATGAAGTTCGGGATCATTACCGCGGTCATTCTGCCGGTGGCACCGAACCGCAGTCTCGGCGCGCCACCTTTCGACGTCCTGAATCCCTACAAGATCTGGCTGATGGTGCTTCTGATCTCCGGCATCAGCTTTGTTGGCTATTTGCTCACCAAGATCGTTGGCGCCAAGCGCGGCATCGGCATCACCGGCTTTCTCGGTGGGCTCGTCTCGAGCACGGCAGTAACTCTCAGCTTCTCCCAGCGCAGCCAGAAAAGCGGACCGCTTGCCAAGGCCTTCGCCTAGCGGTCACCGTGGCCTGGACCACGCGATGTTCGCGCGAGTTATCGTGGAAGTTGCGGTGGTCAACCGCAACCTTCTCGGGCAGGTCTGGGTGCCGATGGCAGCCGTGGCCGGCCTGGGCTATGCTGTTGCGCTTTTCTTTGGACAGTCTTCAACGGACGAGGAGGGAATGGACTTCTCGAACCCCTTCGAGCTCGGTCCGGCACTGAGCTTTGGCGCCCTATGTGCGGTGATCCTACTGGTCTCCAGAGTGGCACAGACCGAATTCGGCGACGGAGGCGTCTACGTATCGTCGGTTCTGGCCGGGCTCACCGACGTCGACGCCATCACGATGTCGATGGCTGAGCTGAGCCAGCCCGGTGGAGAGGTCGAGGGTGGGGTTGCCTCGCGGGCGGTAACCCTGGCGGCGATGTCCAACACGGTGGTCAAGGCTGGAATCGTCTTGAGCACCGGCAGCCCCGGCCTCAAAAAGGCCCTAGTCATATATATTGACTATTATGATGAGTTTGGAAGTCCTCATTGCTACCCATCGGCTCCGTCTGGGGACTCGCCGTCGACGCTACTCGTTCCAAATGTCACAGGAGGGGGCCTTTTGCCTCCAAGAGCGGCATCCACTAAATTGACGACGTCCTCCCGAACCTGCTTCTTGTCCGCCACAACGTCTTGCCCGTATTCCGCATTGATCGGCGTCGATTCTGTTTCACCACCGCGTTTGAGATAGAGCGTTTGCGTCGGAAAGGCGATCTCAACGCCCATATGGCGGGTTAGACGCAGGATATCTACGCCCAGCCGGTGCCGTTCACGTAACTCCGTAGCCCAGTCGGGTGTTTCGAAGAAAATATAGAGCAAGATGTCGAGAGAGTGGGCTCCGAACTGGTTCAAGTAGACATGGAAATAGTCTTTACGGGTATAGGGGTGTCGTCGTACGAGCTCTCGTATCCCCTCACACAGAACATCGACTTTCTCGGGCGGAGTGTCATAGGCCACCCCAAGATACGTCTTCCACCTCCGATAACGTCGCGCCCCGTAATTGTCGACGTGAGCACTGATGAGGTTCGCGTTCGGTAGTGTGATGAGGGAGTTATAGAACGTTCGGATACGAGTGGAACGGAATCCTAATTCCTCCACGGTCCCTTCGATGTTGTTGACGACGATCCAGTCTCCGACCTGGAACGGGCGATCGAGAAGGACGGTCACGGATCCGAAGAAATTCTTGACGGTGTCCTGAGCCGCCAATGCGAAGGCAATACCGCCGATCCCAAGACCGGCGAGCAAGCTCGTGATGTTGATGTTGAGATTGTCTGCTAAGAAGACGATACCGAAGGCCGCGATGAAGATCTTCGCCGACTTTCGGATCATGGGAACAAGGAGGTCGTCGTATCGCGTCTCGGTACCCGCTGCATGTTGTTCTAGGATCGCCGCGAGGATATCGACCATACGGTAGGCCGCCCAGACGATCGACGCGATGGCAACAAACTTGACCGCGACTAGCAGGATCGTGAGTGCTTGAGCCGGGAGCCCGAGCACGAGTAGGCCCAACCACCACAGGACCGCCATCGCGACCAAGCCGAAGGGTCGCATGGCGGCGTGGACGAGACCATCATCGATATCTCTCTTGCTCAAACGCTTGGCCAGGCGTCCCGCTACGATGCGCTCGAGGACAAAAGTCAAAACACGGTCGACGACCACTCCGACGAAGATGAGAATGGCCAAGGCGATCCATTGCCAATATTCGAGGATGAATCCGCCCCGTCGCAAGCTCGGAGGCATCTCGTCCCGGAGCCACATGGCAAGCGTTTGAGGCACTTCTTCCACGCCCTCTACGACGGCGCTATCCTCGACGGCACTTAGAAGATCGGGAAGACGCTCGATGGTCTCTCGAGAAAAGAGCCACTCGCCGGTCTCGGCGCGTTCGATCGCGATGGGGTTTCCTTCGACCGTTCGCCAGACGTATCGGTTGCGCTCCCCCAAGTCCTCAGGAATCTCTTCATAACGGACGTAGGCCACTCGGTCCATGACAGCCTTGAGTTGAGCTGCCACTTCTCTCCCGCGAGTGTCGAGGACATCCTTGGGAAGGTTCTCGTGTCGTAGATCCAACGTCGCGATGGCCCGATCCCACTCGCGCTCTGACATGGCGAGCAGAAATGTGCGCATCGTGGCGCGAGGATTGGCACGCTCTGCCGGAACGACGGCGGCCGCCTCAGATGGCTCGCCCTCCGTTTCTTGCGCGGGTGGTTTTGAGAGTCCCGGCAGCGACTGTCCAGCTAGTAGTGGCGGAGATGTTGAGAAGATGCTGAGCAGCAGAATTGATGCAAGCTGTATCAAAACTCGTCTTACAGTAGCCCGCCCAAGCATGTCTATCACCCCGATCACAAGCCCTCCGTGCACAATGAACTAGGGGTCTCGCCTCAATCAGGAATCAGAATGTAGCACGGTCGGATTTGGCGAAGCAATGCGAGAGGCTCGGCGGATGCCGAGCCTCTCAAAGGCGGCGATCGATCATCACTTTGCGAAAACGGTCCCAAAGTCGCTCTTCATGCTAGCGACGACCCATCCTTTTTCCCGGGCTTCGTCCAGCGCCTTGTCTAAACGGCCTATGTGGGACTCCCGGTCGTAAGCGTACTCCCGCTCGGCATCGTCGTGGTGAAGGAGAAAGAGGAGCTTTGCCCCATCACCAGCCGCCGTGTACTGGAGCATTTGCAAATCACCGTCCGAGTTACCAAAAGCAGCAATAGGCCGTCGACCGATGAATTGATGGATCCCGACCGGTTTTCCTTCTTTGTCATCGATGAAGTTCAGCTCGGGAATACGGAACAAGACGGGTTGTCCGTCGACCATGCGAAACTCCGTTTTGATACTGCTTCCCATCACTTGCTCGGGAGGGATACCGTAGACTTCTTCTGTGAATACTCTCATGAAATCTATGCCGCCCCCCGAAACGATGTAGGTTTTGAAGCCGTTGGCTCTCAGATACTCGAGGAGCTCCAACATCGGTTGATACACGAGCTCTTTGTAGAGGACACCGTACCGAGGATGATTGGCCGTGGAGATCCATGAGCGCACATGCTCTGCAAATTGCTCGGTGGTCATCCCTGCGTGGGAGGCCATCAGGATCTCGAGCAGGTCCTTCTCCGTGATTTGGGCAAGCTTTTCTTTGTCACCATCTATGATGGCCTGAAACGGCTGTTCGGTTTTCCACTGAGGATTGTCGGCGGCCATTTCTAGAACCCGGTCGACGGCAAACTGCAATTGAAAGTATATGGGCTGCTCGCACCATAGGGTCCCGTCGTTGTCGAAAACGGCGATGCGTTCTGAAGCGGGCACGTACCGAGCGCTCGACTCGTTGGTCACCGTCTCGACGAATTCCACAATCCGTTGTGTCGTCTCGCCCTCGGTCCAAGAAGGCAAGGGATCGTCAGATGGTCTCGCCGGCGCCGGCGGTGGTGCACCGCACGCCGTGGCCAAAACACATAGTCCGACGGCGAACAAGAGGCTCATCACGGGTCGGACGTTCTTCTTACCCATTTCGGTTCTCCATAGCAGGAAAAATAGCGGGGCTTCGACCCTGTCGAGTCAAAGCCCCCAAGATCGAAATCGCTTAGTGTGACGTCGGCGCCAGCTTTTCCATCACCTGATCGAGACTGAAGCTCGCCGCCTTCTGACGTGGTGGGAACTCTTGAAACGTCTGCAAGAACCGGCCGACGTAGGTCTGCGCGGGGACCAAGAGGTAGGCTCGATCGAGCAACCAGTCGTAGTACGTGTTCGAGGTGATCGAGGCCCGCTCGTAAGGGTCGCGGCGAAGGTTGAAAATCAACGGGACACGCAGCGGAACGAAAGGCTCCATCCACACCCGAAAGGTCCCCTCGGCCTTCTGCTCCATGAAGATGAGTTTCCAGTCCTCATAACGAAGCGCGGTTAGATCTCCGTCATCGGAGAAGTAGAAGATCTCTTTGCGCGGGCTCTCATCCGTCTGGCCAGTGAGCAGCGGAAGGATGTTGTAGCCGTCGAGGTGGTTCTTATAGGTGCGGCCAATGGCCTGGTACCCGCCTTTCTTGAGCTTGTCTTTGACGTCGGTCTCTCCAGCGGCCGCAAGAAAGGTTGGCAGCCAATCCATGTGATGGACAATCGCGTTCGTCACCGAGTCCGCAGCGATCTTACCCGGCCATCGAATCATGGCGGGTACTCGCCAACCGCCCTCCCAGTTGGTGTTCTTTTCACCGCGGAAGGGGGTCGATGCCGCGTCGGGCCAGGTGTTGTAGTGGGGACCGTTGTCGGTCGAATAAAAGACCATGGTGTCGTCGGCAATCCCCAACTCATCCAGGAGATCGAGAAACTGACCGATGTGCATGTCGTGCTCGACCATGCCGTCGGAATACTCGTCCTGGCCGGAAATGCCGCGGTTCTCCGCCTTCACGTGGGTCCGGAAGTGCATTCGGGTACCGCTCCACCAGACGAACCAGGGCGTGTCCGCCGCGTTCTGACGTTTGATGAAATCGATCGCCGCGGCCACCGTCTCGTCATCAACGGTCTCCATCCGCTTCTTGGTCAGGGGCCCGGTGTCCTCGATACGTCCGTCGGCGTAGCTATGGATGACACCTCGAGGACCGAACCGCTCCCCAAACGTCCGTCCATCGGCGGTCACCATATCGCTGGGATAGTCTTCATTCTCGGGCTCCTCTTCGGCATTGAGGTGATAAAGGTTGCCGAAGAACTCGTCGAAACCATGGTTCGTGGGCAGGAACTCGTCCCGGTCCCCGAGGTGGTTCTTTCCAAACTGTCCGGTGGCGTATCCCTGGCCTTTCAATAAGGCCGCGATCGTCGGGTCTTCCTCTTGAAGCCCGAGGTCTGCCCCCGGCAGTCCGACCTTGCTGAGACCGGTCCGGAAGACGCTTTGACCCGTGATAAAGGACGACCGCCCGGCGGTACAGCTCTGCTCACCGTAATAATCGGTGAATATCATTCCCTCTTTGGCGATGCGGTCGATGTTGGGCGTCCGGTAGCCCATCATCCCCCTAGTGTAGGCACTGATGTTGGACTGGCCGACGTCATCTCCCCAGACGACCAAAATGTTGGGTTTACCCTGTGCAGCGGCTGGAACCGCCACCGCCAGCGCGACGGCAACTAGGCTCATAACGAGAACGGCCAAATGGTATCTCTTCATGTATTCCCTACTCCCTTTCTTTCAGAGTCAGTCTGTAGACCGGCTCGAACTCTTAACACATTAGCCAGAATGAACCAGAAGAGCCAATGAAATCGGCAAAACGGCCCAAACTGACTCGATTGTGAGCCACTGCCCGGTATTGACAATATCGATGTCCGATCTTGAGTTCGAGATGAACCGTAAATCCCGGCGGCTCTTCAAGCCTAGCTCATTTTCATCAGAGAAAAGACGAGAATGCACCATCGGACGGCCTCTCAGAGATGCTAATTTTTTGGCACACCTGTTGCATCGCCCATGCCACAGGAGGTTCACATGCGCGGCACGTTTGGAGATATTCGGTACGGCCTCAGGATGCTAGCGAAGCATCGTAGCTTCAGCGTCGTTTCGATCCTAACGCTCGCTATCGGCCTCGGAGCCATCAGCACTGTATTCAGCGTGGTCTACTCCCTGATCTGGCGCCCCCTCCCGTTCCCTGATGCCGAACGTTTGGTGTTCCTGACTGAAAGCTCAAAGAGAATTGAACGCATGTCCGTCTCCTATCCCAACTTTATGGACTGGAAGGAAGCGTCAACGGTCTTCGAGCACATAGCGGCACACAAACCTGCCAGCTGCACCCTAACGGGATTTGAACAACCCGAACGTCTCCAGGTGTTCATGGTCTCTGCCAACTTGTTGACGCTTCTAGATGTTGAACCGGCACTAGGACGTGGCTTTCTCGAAGAGGAAGACCGACCGGCCGCCGAGAATGTCGTCATGCTAAACCATGAATTTTGGGAACGTCGATTTGCCGCAGATCCTTCTATTGTCGGAAAGACGATAGATCTCGACGGAGTCCCTTTCATGGTCATCGGTGTCACACCATCTGGTTTCCTCTATCCCATACCCATGCACGCTTCTGGCACCGACGTCTATCTGCCCATCGGACGGTTTTCCGAAGCTTGGCGCCAAAACAGAGGAAGCCATCCTGCCATCACCGTAACGGCTCGACGAAAGCCTGGAGTGTCTTTGGGGCAAGCCCAAATGGAGATGGCCGTTATCGCGGAACGACTGGAAAACGAGTACCCAGCTACCAACACCGGACAAACCGTTCGAGTCGATCCCCTCCAGGGTTTCCACGTTCAAGATATGCGTCCCTCGCTCCTGCTCCTATTCGCCGCCGTCGGTTTGGTCCTCATCATCGCTTGTTCGAATGCAGCTCATCTTCTTCTCGCCCGAGCTTCGACCCGTTCTCAGGAAATCGCCGTCCGCTCGGCCCTCGGCGCAAGCAGGAAGCGGATCATGCGCCAACTGCTCGTGGAAAGCTTGATCCAGTCTCTACTTGGCGGCTGCCTCGGATTTCTCGTCGCTGTATGGGGAGTGGAGCTCATTTCTCTTCTCATCCCTGCCTCAGCGCCTCCCATTTACCACCAGATCGACGTGGACTTCATGGTCCTTGGTTTCACGTTCCTGGTGGCTCTCACGACAGGCATCGTGTTCGGCCTCTTGCCGGCCTTGTCCGTTTCCAGACCGAACCTCACCGAATCGCTCAAAGAAGGAGGACGAAGCCCTTCCGGAGAGCTTCAGGGTGGAACGATTCGTCGGACACTCATTGTCGCCGAAATGGCGTTGGCCGTGGTGCTTTTGATGGAGGCCGGCTTGATGATGAAAAGCTTCATTGCCGTCATGCTCGAAAGCCCCGGATTCAACTCCCATGATACATTGACCGTCGCCATCGGTCTTCCGGAAGCACAATACCCCGAGTCGCATGAGGCGACGGCTTTCTACCATTCACTGGAACAGAATCTCAAGAGCCTGCCCGGAGTTCGTGCGGTAGGCCTGACGGATCCTCTCCTTTGGGGCTCGGATTACGGCTTCGTGATAGAGGGCCGGCCTGCACCCGAACTTAACTCAATTCCAGTCACCGACGGCCTCGTCGTCAGTCCCGACTACTTTGGCGCGATGGAGATACCTTTATTGAGAGGACGGCTCTTCACGGAAAGCGACAGAGAAGACACCCCACGGGTGGCCGTGATCAATCAGAGGTTCGCCGAAGCTCAATGGCCTGATGGAGACCCCATTGGCAAACGCATCAAGCTAAGTGGTAATCCCGAATCGGACGTTCCGTGGCTCCAGGTCATCGGCGTAGTCGGACACGTCAAGAATAAGGGTGTGGATAAGGAATCTCGAGCTACCACCTACCGGCCTTACTTCCAAGAACCGGAAAGGTACATGACGGTTGTTGTTCGAACAGAGACCGACGCCGAGACTTTGGCCGCCGCCATACGAGCCGAAGTCGCCAAACTAGACCCTCAACAGCCCATCTACCGCGTCCGCACCCTCGAGCAATACCTGGCGAACGAAATGGTTCCCCGCCGTGTGTCTTCAGTCACCATGCTCGCCTTTGCGACAGTAGCTCTCATCCTCGCAGCAGTGGGACTTTATGGACTCATGACCTATTTGGTGAGCCAGCGCACAAGAGAGATCGGACTTCGAATGGCATTAGGTGCAAAAGCAAATGACATTCTACGCATGGTTCTTGGTGAGGTAGGTCGTCTCACCTTCTTGGGGGTCGTGATCGGCTCACTCGCGGCCTTTTTCATCACGCCGTTCATGACGAGCTTGCTCTTTGGTGTGAGCCCCAGAGATCCGTGGATGTTCACGGGGATCGTATTGCTGCTCGGAACCGTCACGCTGGTGTCCGCACTTCTGCCTGCACGTCGAGCGGTGCGCGTGGAGCCCTTGGTTGCACTTCGTTACGAATGAACGCCCCCGGCCTCTACCTGGACCCCGAGAACTCTTTTGGATTAGGCTTGAGAAGCTGACCACTTTTGATCGACCATCCGATCCGAAATTACAGTGTTACAGTCAGGTGCGTTTAGCTCGCTATCGAGGTCACTATGACAGATTCGACATCGATCCCACTCGCCGTTTTCATGATGGCCACGGGCCTCCTCGGGTGCACATCGCCACCCCCGCCTTCCGAATCCAATCCACCGGCCGTGGCTACCTACACGGTGCAAAAAGCGGAAGAGGAACGACAGCACCTCATCTCGAGCTACATAGAAAGCAACCTCTACACGGGTTTCGAGAGCGAGGCCGACGGTGTCAATCACATGGCCTTCGTCACCCGAGACGTCGAAGGCACCATCGAGTTTTACACCCAGGTGATTCGCTTGAAGCTGCTCCGTATCCGCACCATGGACGGCGACCCTCAATCCACTCAAGTTTTCTTTGATATGGGCCGGGGTGAGCTCCTGGCTTTCTTGAGACTGAACGATGCCGGCAATCACCTGCAAACTGACTCGGGCCCGTTCCACCACGCGGCCCTGACGGTTACCCGCGAACAATATGAAGGTCTGATCGAAAGGCTGGACGAGCGGAGTATCCCCTACACGACGATCTCACACGAGATCCTCGACACCATCACGCTCACCGATCCCAACGGAATCGTGCTCGAGCTATCCGTTTGGAATATCGACCCAAAGGACGTCCAAATGTGACAGGTCCACGAGAACGCCTTCGGATAGTTCCAACATAAAGGCGTCGGGTGCTGGCAAGCACAGGCTCACTTCTTGATGAGAAAAATATAGTCCAAACCGAACAGGTTCCCGGGCAATGCTTCCGAATTCGGTATGAGCGCCTCGACACCCAGCGTGTTCTCCCCCTTGTTGAACTCGAACATGCCGAGCTTGGCATGCAGCCAAAAGAGCTCCGGCGAGTAGCCGTCGGCAATCCGATGAAGATTTTCTGATCGCACGAGCGTTAGTAGTTCAGTCGCAGGACGTAGCTCTCCGAGTCATCGAGCACCGCCGCAGAGTTTCTTCCGACCGTCAGCGGGAAGACGTGATCGGGCGTTCCCGTGCCAAAATCGAGGCGCTTCACGGGCATCTTGGACAAGTTGGTCACCAGACAACCCGTCTCGGGATCATAGGGTCTCAGAAGCTCCGTTTTGCCCTTCGCAATCCAATTCTCGATTCCTCGCAAGTATTCTACATAGCTGTCCCGGTCGGTCGTCGGCATGGATTGCCGAATGGCTTGGGCAACCTCATGGTCACCCATCCCGTGGAGCTCTAGCGGTGCAAACGAAGCCACATGAAACCGGAGACCGTTTCCAAAGTACCTCTGCCCGTATGGTTTGACTGCCCTGCGCACATCGATCGGCACCGTCAGGGTGAAGACATCTCCCCAGGAAGCCCCCTGTTGGCCGAAAATCCGTTTCACCGCCATGGCCGACAACAAGTCGTTTGCCGACATCCTTCCATTCTGCCCAGAGACCATTTCCCGGACGCGGGTTTCGACCTCTTTTTTCGCTACTTCAACAAACTCAGTCTGTAGGCCCGCAGGCTCGATGGGACGCTCGAGGTCATGGAGAGGGAAATGGAACTCGCGCAATACCGTCCGCTGATGAGATGGCCTGAAGCGACGGCGGATCGCATAGCGCTTGAGAACGTTCCGGGCCGCCTGCGTCACCGCCGCCAGAACCGAGAGCAGATAGAAAAAGCTGTAGCCGTCGCCGGCTAGGTGGTTCATCTTGGGGATCACCAACGTGCCGTTACGGTGTTGTATGACGGTCAGAAAAAAAGCTGGCGGTCAACCACAGGGTTTATTTTGCAGTACTCTCGGTGGATCTCGATGCTGGGCGCAGACGGCTCGTAGTCCCGATCGACAATGACCTCTTCGAAATGGTACCGCTCAACGTATTCTTCGAAGCAAAGGGTACCACGTTCATACCGTCCGAAAACGGGCCAGAAATCAGCGGCTATCTCGCGTAACGCCCGACGAATGCGAATGGTCTCGATGGGCCGTGAAAAAAAGAAAAGGAACTCAATCGGATAACCGCCGTTGGCAAAGAACCCATCGATCTGGGAGATATGGACTGATTTATCTCTTGAGCTGCTGGTCATCAACTGTGTCATTGGTAGTATTCGTGGAGAATCGGGACGTTGGGGTCAGAGGTAAACGTGCACGAACGCTATTCAGGTCATTCCAGATTTGACCGATCAAGACCCCCGCTTCGCCAAACGAGGATGAAGTTTTATCTTCGCAATGTCTTTGCTCGAAGGCGAGTGCTTGGCGTGATACAGATCCCAAACGAGCTGGAGATTGAGCCAAAACTGCGCTTCCATCCCGAACAATCTCTCGAGACGAAGTGCTGTATCCGGCGTAATCCCCCTTTTGCCGTGAATGACTTCGTTCACTCTCGGGAACGACACGCCTAGCCTCTCGGCCAACTCGCTTTGAGTCATATCGAGTGGCCGCAAGAACTCTTCGAGTATCATCTCACCCGGATGTGTTGGCGGACCGTCGGTCGGAATACGGATCATGGCTGTCTTACCTCCCTCTCTCCCGCCCACAGCGACAATCAATGGTAGTCCGTGACTTCGACCCGTTCCGGTCCTTCCTCAGTCCACACAAAGCAAAGTCGGTATTGGTCATTGATACGGATGCTATGTTGATCCCGGCGTCTCTTGCCAAGCTGCTCCAACCGGTTGCTCGGTGGTAGATCAAAAGAATGAAGCGATACGGCAGCATTCAGTTGGTCGAGTTTCCGCTGAGCGACAGGCCAAATATCCTTCGGACAGGTCTTCCGCGCCGCCTTGGTGTCCTCGTGTCTTGTTCCTTTCAACCCATGCCTACGCCCAATCAGGTAGTGGCCAACCGCGAATCCGGAGTCGTTCTCGACTCGTTCTTGCCAGCTCACTGACTGGCCGTGCCACCGTCTGGTGACGGTATGGGCACGTCTCCCGCCACGCCGATCCGAAGAAGCTCGGGGCGAAAATATCGACGGGCCACCTCGTTTAGGCGCTCCCGGGTCAAATCCAGAACACGTTTCGAACGAGCCTCGAAATCCAGTGAGTCGTCACCGTAGTAGCCTGCATTCACGAGGGCCAGAGCGAGATTGTCGACGGAGTCGATGCCCACAGTGAGCCGGCCCAACCGAAAAGCTTGAGCCTCCTTCCACTCCCACTCTTCGACGCCACCCTCCGCCATGCTGCGAACCACTTCTCGTATCTTCGTAAGGCTCACCTCGAGATTGGCCGGAGCTGCGCTCGTCTTGATCAGTAGAGGTCCGGGACGGCGTCCAAACTGAGGGATCGTGTAGACGGAATAGGCAAGCCCCGTGTCGACGAGCTCCTTTCCCAGCCGGCCCGCGTAACCGGTCTCGCCCAGTATGTAGTTCAAGAGCTGAAGAGGCAGGTAATCCGGGTGGCTCCTCTCGATTCCCGGAAGCGCCGCCACGATCTCGCTTTGTGTCTTGCCTGCCATAAGAACGATCCCCACCTCCTGCTCGGCGGACGTGGGACCGCCTCGTTTGCTTCGCGAAGGTGATCGCTCGCCTGAAGGCAGAATAGCGAACGCGCGGGAAAGCTCTCTGACCAGGGCTTCCGCATCGCCAGGGCACGCCAAGCCGACCGTCACGGCTCCGCCGATGAGGTGAGCCGAAAGGAAGGCGTTGACGTCCTCGGGACCAATGGCGCCAACCGATGCGGGCGTACCATGGCTCGGTCGCCATCCCGGATCGACCAACTCGACCGCCTCTTTCTCCGCGATCCACGATGCATCACCCGCCGCGGCGGCCGCTTCCTCCCGAAGCCCCATACGCACCCGCTCAATGTCGATGCCCGACCACTGCCGCCGACCCAGAACACTCGCGACCTCTCCAACAACCTCGACCAGATCATCCGGAAGGAAGCGGATGTGAAGATCGAAGTACTCACGACCCATATACATGGTGACCGACTCGGCCGAGCTGTTCCACTGCGTTCCCAGCTCCGCGAGTCGTGAGGAGAGCTTCGAGTCGTCTAGTACCGTTCGAGCCGCGACCATTGCCAAGCCTTCCTGCTCCGGCGGATCGAGCTCGCTTCCAAAGGCGAGGCGGACACGAAGAGCAGCCGAGTCTCCGCTACGGGAGACAACTCGAAGTGCGACACCGTTCGAAAGGACGCTTGGCACCATCGTCATCGGAGCTTCTTCCAATGGTCGGAGCGCGCGCTCGGGAACCGGCGACGGCAGCGTGACCACTGGATCGGGTATCTCGAGCTTCGGTATCTCGACCGTCGGTTCAGGCTCGATCTCGGCAGGGATGTGGATGCCCGTGGTTCGTCGATGGGGCTGCAGGTACTTCTTCACGTAGCTTTGGATATCGGTATTGGTCACGTCTTTGACGGCGGTCCTAATAGAATCAGCGAGCTCCCAGGTCCCGAGCGCTTCGTAGTAAGCCAGCTGATGAGCGACCTCACCGAGAGTGTCGGTTTCATATGCGATCTTGGACCGAATCCGACGTTGGGCGGCAACGATCTCGGACTCACTCGGGCCCGCCCTGCCCAGTCGATCGAGGAGTATCTGAATGGACGCTTCCACTCGTTTGAGGTCAGAGGCAGTGCTCGAAGATACCCCAATCGCGTAAACGTATGGGGCGCGACTTGGAGTCAAGCTCGTGAACGCATGTAAGCCGCCCGCCGATTCGATGGCCCGATGGAGAGGACTGGATGGCAAAGCCTCCTGGGCCCCAAACGAAAGGCCACGACCACCGGCTAGGATGCCGTCGAGTACAAGAAGCACAGGAAAGTCGGAATCCGTTGCTTCTGGAGCCCGAAAAACCGTGAGTAGATTCTTCTGGTGCCCCGGATACGGAAGTTCGAGTCTTTTCTCCGCCCGTTGAGGCGGCTCGATAACACGAACCTCGGGGGAGCGGGTAGCGGGTTTCAAAGCGCCGAAATACCGCTCAACCTTCTCCCGAACCAAAGCCGGATCGACGTCGCCAACGACCGCGAGCACGGCATTGTTGGGGCCGTAGAGATCCTTATAGAATCGATAGGCCTCGTCCCGCTCAATAGACAGCACATCGGTCAGGTATCCGATGACATTGTAACGATATGGATGGATCTCGAAGGAGGTCGCCACGGTGAGGTCCCAAAGAATGGAAGCGGGATCGTTCTCGTATCCCTGTAGCTCCGCGATGACGCTGGTTCGTTCCCGCTCGACTTCGGCGGGTTCGAACAGGACGCCGGACATCCGTTCCGCTTCGATGGAGAGGACAGTCTCCATCGCCCACGAGGGCACAGTTGATGCGTAGTGAGTTTGATCGATCCACGTGTAGCCGGTCCAACGGCCTCCGATTCTCTCGATCGCGCCGGTGAGGTCTGACTTGGATACGTTCTCGGTGGCCCGGAACGCCATGTGCTCGATGAAGTGCGCGATGCCCGTGGTACCGGCCTGTTCGTTGGCACCGCCTATCCGGTAGAGACAAGTCACATGGACCAGAGGAAGGCGCCTCTCGACCCCCACGAGAACCGTCAACCCATTCGAAAGACGAAAACGCTCCACGGTGATCGAACCGGTTGCCACCGTGGAGAGCAACAAAGATGTCGCGAGAAACAAACGCGTTCGCTTCATGCACCTTCTCCAAGAGTGAATAAAGTCAGCGTCATCAACAATGTCCGGAAGCGGTTACGTCAATGTGATGTTTCGCTCAAGAAGGTCGTTTCGCGAAAAACCACATCGCCCTCGAAGAGGGTCAGTAGTACTTTTGCCTCACGGATTTTCTCAAGCGGTACATCGAAGAGGTTACGGTCGAGCACGACGAGATCCGCCGATTTTCCCACCTCCAGCGAGCCGGTCACCGTTTCTTCGTGCTTCAAGTAGGCGCCGTTGATGGTGTAGGCGGCAATCATCGCGGCGAGTGACGCTCTTTCTTGGGGAATCCACGGCTCACCTCTCGGTGCCTCGATACGCTGTCTTGTTACCGCCACTTGAATGGCCTCAAGAGGATTCATGGACGAAACCGACCAATCGCTCCCGCCGACGATGACGGCGCCCGAACTCACCATGGTCCCGATAGGGTAGAGCCAGCGCGAGCGCTCCGGGCCGAGAATGGGCTCCGTCATCTCGGCGATGTAGGTATCCGCGTATGCCCACAGAGGCTGGAAGTTGGCCACGACGCCCAATTTTCGGAAACGGCCGATGTCGGACGGGTGGAAGAGCTCGATGTGCGCCAGGTGGTGTCGAAGGTCCGAGTCTCCGTTGACCTTACGGGCAGCCTCCAAAGCATCCAAGCTCACGCGTATGGCCCTATCGCCGATGGCGTGGATGTGAATCTGAAATCCTTCCCTGTCGAGTCTTACAGCATATGTCTTCAAGACGTCAGGAGAGAAGATGAGATCCCCGCTGATCTCGAAGCTTCCGAGGTAAGGCTCGAGGAGAGCCGCCGTTTTTGCTTCGATGACACCGTCTGCGAAGATTTTTGCACTGTCGGCTCGAAGACGTGCTCCCTGGTAACGTCCTCGAGCTGCTTTCAAATCATCGATTTGGTTCTCGTCTTTGAGCGGATCCACATAGAGCGACAGAAGCACGCGGGCGGTCAGCTTCCCCTCTTGGCCCAATCTGAGATAGGCTTCCGCGATCGACTTGGAAGCCGACGCTTCCACAAGGGACGTGATGCCGAGTCGATGGGCCAGTTCGAGTGCACGCCGCAAGCCGTCGACATGGTCCTCCATCGTTGCTTCGGGTAAGACGTCCTGAAAGAGATCCATCGCCGTTTCTCGCAACGTGCCCGTTGGCTCACCCGTTTCAGGATCGCGTTCGATGCGCCCGTTAGGTGGATCCGGTGTGTCTCTGCCGACATCCGCAAGCTCGAGAGCCCGCGTGTTGACCCAAGCGGAGTGCCCATCCGCGGCCGTGAGATAAACGGGCCGTTCGGACACGATCCGATCGAGAACCGCTTTGTGAGGTCCTTCCGATGGAAAGAGCGGAAGGTCCCAACCACCTCCGAGGATCCAAAGGCGGTCCGGATGCTCGTCGGCATAGGCTCCTACCACTGCTAGCGCTTCGTCGGCCGTCTCCGTCCCGCTCAAATTGCACTGGCCGAGCTCGATTCCGCCACTGACGGGATGGAGGTGCGAATCGTGGAAACCGGGAAGCACCATCTTGCCGGCAAGATCCACGACCACCGTATCGCTCCCGACGAAAGGTACCGATCCTTTTGAAGTGCCTACGTAGACGATCTTGCCGTCCGTGACGGCTATGGCCTCCGCCCACCGACGCGAGGCATCGACAGTGTAGACCGCCCCGTCCCGGAGAACCCAATCGGCCGGCCGGGCCTCTTGTGGTACCCGAAGTCCTCCTGGAACAAAGAGCACGAGAACGACAATAACGGCAGGAGCCCATCGCATGACTTCGCTTCCTCCACCAAAAAGGAAGTCTAATACTCTTCGGTTCCGAAGTCGATATGTGCTTACTTTGCAGTGATGTATTGTCGGTCTAGGGAACCTGAAGCCCCGTCAACGTCCCGTCATGGAAGGAGAGCTCGCCGCCGAGCATCGTGGCATGGATGCGGATATTGAGTATGTTCGGTTCCTTCGCAGTCAAGGGATTCGCCGAAAGGACCACGCAATCGGCAGGACCGCCGATTCTCAACGAGGAGTAGAGGGTCTCTCCCCGCCCACCTCCCTGTGGGTGGAAACGAGTGAACAAGCGGAGACTCTGTTCTCTCGTCAGCCTTTCGCCGCTGTGCCATCCGCCGAGCGGTGCCCCCGCCGGATTCTTGCGCGTCACCGCTGCATAGAAGTTCCAAAAAGGAGAAGGTGGAATCGTGAAGTCATCAGAGGAGCCCGCCATTGCGGCACCGAGCTGCTCGAGCCGAGCCAGCGCGTACGCTCCCCGGGCTCGCTCTTCGCCCAAGCGTTCGTCTTCCATGGTATTGCCTGCCTCGTCGGGGTAGATGAAGCCCGGCTGAACCACCAGCAGAATCCCTAGACGGGACGCCCTCTCGATATCATTGTCGGAAGCAAAGGAGAAATGCTCGACTCGCAACCGCCGCGGAGCCAGCTCCGGTTTCTGTTTCAACAAAGACTCATACACATCCAGCGCTTGTCCCACAGCCTCGTCGCCAATCGCGTGAGTCGCCACGTCGAGCCCCGCCTCAATGGCCCGGATCACTTCACGTTCGAGCTCTTCTTGCCGACATCCGAAGAACACCCCGGGAGGACGGGTCGTCGGAATAAGCGGACCGGAGCGCCGCGCCTCGACTTCCCATGGCGCCGTCGAGGAACAGCTTGATATGGGTCACTCTGAGGCGGGGAGAGAACACGAATGCATCAGGCTTCTCCACCACTTCATCGGCGAGCACGCTAGGTGAAGGGATCATTAGATTCACCCGGAGCGGAAGAGGCTCCTCCGCATCGGCACGCCTCAGAATCTTTAGGTAACGGTCGAAGGGCACATTCATGCCTACTACCCCGGGGAACGCCAGGAAGCCGGCGTCGTAAACTTCGGTGATGCCCCGCGCGGCGAGCTCATGGACCGAAAGCCGAAAGGCCTCATCGACGTCGTCATCGGTCGGTCCTGGGATCAGGGCGACCACGGCTTCATTGGCCCGCTCGAGTAAGATCCCCGAAGGCGATCCGTCTTCCAGGTGGAGAATGGATCCGCCGGCGGGATCTTCCGTGTCACGCGTAATACCTGCCATTCGTAGCGCCTCGGCATTGGTCCACCCGCAGTGCCCGTCGGTGCGTGTCAAGAACACAGGATGGCGGGGGGCAGCATCGGTAAGCAGGTGATGTGTCGGAAGGACCCGACTTCCCCAAGCACCTTGGCTCCACCCCTTGCCCAGGATCCACGTTCCTTCAGGTGTCTCTGCCGCTCTTTCCCGAACCCGCGAGGCGATCTCTGTCGGGGAATGGGCTCCAGATAAATCGAGGAACAAAGCTCCCTCCCGCTCGGCGTTGAGAAGAGAGAATCCCACGTCGACGACGTGGAGATGGTGATCCTTGAACGATGGAGCAACGACTCTTCCCCCCAGGTCGACTATCCGAGTCGCCGGCCCTCGAGTCGCAGCCAAGACATCCGATTCGGACCCAAGAGCGAGGATCCTCCCCTCTCCCACGGCCAAAGCCTCGACAACCCGCATCTCAGGATCGAGCGTCAGGATCTCGCCGCCGGTCAAAATGGTCTGTGCTTCATCCATAGAACGTGAATCCTCATTACAGCAAGGAATGCTCAGAATGCAGGCAATTAACAAGAAAACCGCTTTTCCTCCCATGTTCACCTACTTCCTTGGAGGGAATATTCAACGTCATGAGCGTATTCTCTTCACCCCCGATGCCGCAAGCCCACAACCAAAAGGACGGTCACGACCTAGCAATTTGGCGTCTTTTCATCACCGGATCCAATCCCAAGATAGGCTAACAAGCTGCATGTGGTGACGCTCAGCGACACGGGGAGGGATACACCGTGAGGCTCGAGCCAAAAGGGCAGAAAGGTATCCCAAGCCGCCACGTAGTGGATGAGCCAAAGCGTGACACCGACAGCCATGGAGAAGACCGCTCGACGTTCCCCCCTCAACTTTACGAATAGTCCCATCGACAGCGGCACGAAAAGTGCGACGAAGGGAAGCTCATAAGCGTCTTCGAGGAGACCGTAGGCGCTATCTCCGACAAAGGCCACGATCACACTCGCTGCAGTGACGAGCACCACGGAAAGACGGTTCAAGGTGAGCAACGACACTTTCCTCCCCTTGCCGCGTCCGAACACGTTTTGCGCAAGAACACTGGCGGGAGAGAGAATCGCACTGTCGATCGTGGACAATACGGCCGAGGTGAGCGCGATCGTAAAAACAACCAGCGCAGCGGGAGTGAAGAAAAGCCGAGCCAGCGCTGGAAGAACGGACCGCTCCACGCCTCCGGGCAGGAGCAGGTGGGAAGCTAGACCTAGCAGAACGGGAATGCAACCGAATCCTAAATAGGCGATGCCGGCAAGTATACAGGCCCGTTGCGCCACCCTCGCGCTTCTGGTCGCGAAGACGCGTTGGAGCAAATCTTGTCCCGGAATATTTCCCAGTGCCCCCACCAGGAGGACCGAAAGCCATGTGAGTACCGCCCGGAACGACTCCGAAGGCACCGGCTCGAGTAACCTTTTCGGCAAGGCCGTCGTCAGGCGAAACCACCCCTCCACTGCGCTTCCAGCTCCCAGCGTCATGAGCACGTTCACCGCGAGCACGACCAGCCCCGCCAGCACCAGCGTGATCTGCACCGCGTCGGTCAGAGTGACCGACCACATTCCACCCAGAAGTGTGTAGCCCATGGCGATGACGGCCACCAACGGTATTCCGATAGTGAACGGGATGTTGAAAAAGTGCTCGAGTAGAGAAGCGAGAGCCATCAACTGGACGGCAATCCACCCGAAGTAGGTGGGCACCATGATGAACGCGGACAGCAGTTCCGCCCGGGTTCCAAAGCGTCGGCGAAAGAAGTCCGCCAAAGTGAGAAGTTTCATTTCCCAAAGGGGGCCGGCAAAGAACAAGCCAGCAAGGATCAGGCAGATTCCGGCGCCGAGTGGATCAAGAGCGGCCCTCCTGACGCCGTGACGGCTCACCTCATCGGTAACCGTCAACAACGTTCCCGCACCGAACCAAGTTGCCAGCAAGGTGGCCCAAGCCAAAGAGAGTGGAAGGCGCCGGCCCGCCACCACGAAGTCCTCGTTGGTCCGGATCCGTTTTTGAGCTACGAAAGCCAGACCGTACATCCCAAGAACATATAGAATCAGGAATCCGCCGAGGAGGGACGGGGAGATCGCCGGCGGGGCGTCAGGCATCCCGGATAACTCCAGCGTCACTCGAGCACCGGCCGAACGTCTCTCGCGGATGAGACAGGTACATTTCAATAGACGCTGGTGCGGGTCAGGCGGCGCAGCGTGAGGTCTTTCTTTTTTTGGCGAATGAACTCGTGTCCTGCTGCAAAGTGAATGAGATGGGTGAGTCTGTCGGCCATCACCACATCACCATTGGAGACGAAACGCCGGACGGCTTCGCTCATCGAGAGAAGCTTGCCACTCACGGTTGTCTCAACACCATGTCCAAGATCTCGAGCGCTCGATCGACTTCACGCTCGCTTACCGTCAGGGGAGTCGCCATACGTACGGCACTGGCTCCACAACCGAGTAGGATGAGTCCCTTATGGAAAGACTCGAGAAGCACCCTCGCCTGCTCCTTTGGTGCGGGCTCTCGGCTCTTGCGATCTTTGACCAGATCGATCGCGATCATCAACCCCAGTCCCCGAACGTCACCGATGGTCGAGTGACGCAGCTGCAGGTCTTCTAATCCCTTCTTCAAATGAGCACCTACCCGCGCCGCATTCTCGACGAGACCTTCCTCGATCAAATCAAGCGTCGCCAGCGCCGCCGCACAGGATACGGGGTTCCCCCCGAATGTGCTGCCGTGTCCTCCAGAATTCCACTTCATGACATCATCGCGAGCGATGACCGCGGCGAGGGGCATGCCGGAAGCGATACCTTTAGCGAGCAGGATCATGTCCGGCTCGATACCGTAGTGCTCACAAGCGAACATCTTACCTGTACGCCCGAGCCCTGACTGGATCTCATCGGCAATGAGCAGTATGCCATGCTGATGAGCCAGCTCGGCCAGCCGTTCGAGGAATCCCGGTTTGGGTGGATAGTAACCTCCTTCACCAAATACCGGCTCCACGACAATGGCGGCGATTTCGTCCGGCGGTGCGATCGTTTTGAAGAGCGTTTTTTCGAGGTGATCGAGACACTCCAAACGACAGCTCTCCGGCTGACGGCCCACAGGACAGCGATAGCAGGTGGCGTAATAGGTATGATGCACTTCGGGAACGAAGGGACCGTAGCCTTTCCTTTGAACGGCCTTGCTGGACGTAAGAGAGCCCGCCCCCAACGTGCGTCCGTGAAACGCGCCGAAAAAACCCAGGATCTTCTGGCGACCGGTCCGGAGGCGGGCCAGCTTGATGGATGTCTCCACAGCCTCGGCACCGGAATTAGTGAAGAAAACACGCTTCGCGCTCGATCCGGGTGCGACTCGTGCCAGCCGTTCGGCAAGCTCGACCACCTCGGCGTAGTAGAAGTCCGTGGCACACATGTGTAAGAAGCGTCCGGCCTGATCCCGAATGGCATCGACGACTCGTGGATGGCAATGTCCGGTGGAGCAAACCGCGATGCCCGCGGCGAAGTCGAGAAACCGGTTTCCGTCGAGATCGGTAACGACCATCCCCTCGGCACGGTCTACCACTAGGGGATAGTCTTTGATGTAGTTCTGCGAGACCCACTGGTGGTCCCGCTCGATGAGCTCTTTGGCCCGGGGACCCGGAAGGGGTGTGCGAATGTCTGGAACGTCGAGTTGCGTCATGGTTCCATCTCCTCGAAGATCTTTTTGAGAATCGAGACCATTTGATTGATTTCCCCCTCCTCGATGACCAACGGAGGGGCCAGATTGAATAGATCTCCCTCCACCCCATCGGCGCAACCCGTCGAAGGGTAGACGAGAAGACCTTTGTCGAAAGCTCTTCTTGTGAGCTCCTCGATCCATTTGCGGCTGCGAGGAAACGGCTTTTTGGTCTTGCGGTCGGACACAATTTCCACGCCCACCAGAAGCCCCCGTCCTCGGATATCACCCACGGCGGGAAACTGCTGGAGATCTTGGAGCTTCTCAAAAAGGTAGCGTCCTTGCGTCTCCGCCCGCTCGACGAGATGCTGCCGCTTCAAAACCGCGAGAACCTCCCGGCACGCCGCCGCCACAACGGGATGATGAGAGTAGGTATAGCCGTGTGTGAAGTTGCCAAACTTCTCCCGCACGGTCTCCACGATCGCAGTCCCGACGCCCAGCGCCCCAGCCGGAATGTACCCACTGCTCAAGCCCTTGCCGAGGAGAATCATATCCGGAACCACGCCGAAATGTTCCAAAGCGAGATATCGCCCCGTACGACCCATCCCGGTCAACACCTCGTCGGCAATGAAGAGAACATCGTGCCGGTTGCAGATTTCACGTATGCGCGGGAAGTAGCCGGGAGGCGGCACCGTGGCGCCCGTGGACGAGCCGCCGATGGGCTCGGCGATGAAAGCGGAGAACGATCCCGCGCCCTCGCTTCCCAAAAGAACATCGAGCTCATCCGCACACTTCACGGCACATTTCGGTGGTGCGAGTCCCCAGGGGCAACGGTAGCAATAAGGAGCAGGAATTCGGGGAAAGTCCGAAAGCATCGGTTCGTAGGGCCTTCTCAAAGGCTCGCGACCCGACGCGGACAGAGCGCCTAGAGTGTTGCCGTGGTAGCTCGGGCGAAGCCCAACGACACGGTGCTTGTCCGTCTCGCCGCGCGCCAAATGGAACTGGCGCGCCAGTTTGATCGCGGTCTCGGTCGCTTCGGTTCCACCGTGGACGAGATAGATCTTATCCAGATCGCCCGGCAGGAGCTCCGCGAGGGCCGCACTGAGATCCTCGATGACGCTCGCCGTGAACATGGAACCATGCGCGTAGGCCACACGGCCTGCCTGCTCCGCCATTGCAGCTGCCACTTCCCGCCGTCCGTGACCGATGTTGACAACGAGAGCGCCGCCGCAGCCATCCATGTACCGTCGGCCGGCCGCGTCGTAGAGAAAGACACCTTCCCCTCGCACAACCTCGAGGTAGCTGCGATCGAGAACGCGGTAGAATACGGGGCTATCGGGAAACCGAAGATCACTCATAGCAGCGGAGATCTATCAGTCCAGGAAACGACAATCAAGTGACAGAGAGCACCCATTCCGTTCTCCATCTATTGACGAATCGAGAGAGCTTTCACCCTACAAGCCTGAACGGCGTCCACAAAAAAAGCTAACCGGCTTCCCTCCTCGATCGTCCAAATCATAGTGCTCGAAGTGTATTTAGTGCCATTGGCAGGGAGGCGACCATGGAAGCGCTTTGGCAAGATTTCAAGTACGGCGTCCGTGCATTGGCAAAAGCCCCGGGATTCACATTCGTGGCCGTGGCGGCGTTGGCCATCGGTATCGGTGCCAACACCGCGATCTTCAGTGTCGTCGATGGAACGTTGGTCCGTCCACTTCCCTATGACTCCCCCGATCGACTGGTCAGCATATTCACGGTCGACCCCGCCGGAGGCGACGACCGGATGGGAGTTTCCTATGGCGATTTCTTGGACTGGCAACGCCAAACTCGGACATTCGAGAGCTTAGCAACACTCTCCTATTGGACATTCAACCTGACGGGAAGAAACATCCCCGAACGGATCCTTGGCATACGGGCATCGGGAAATCTGTTCTCGGTCCTAGGCGTGCAACCCCTCGTCGGTCGTACGTTCACGGCGAAAGATGATGTTGCCGACGGTGAGAACGTCGTGGTCTTGAGCTACGGGCTATGGCAGCGGATCTTCGGTGGCGAGCGGACGGCCGTCGGAGGTTCCGTCACGCTCAACGGTCTCCCTCATACCGTCGTCGGTGTCATGCCTCCGAGTTTCCGTTTCCCGGATCCGGAGATCGAGCTCTGGGGCACGCTCGCCGGTAACGTCTCTGAGTCTCGCATCGGCCGTTTCCTGCGAACGGTGGGTCGACTCCACGAAGGCGTTTCCCTCGAGCAGGCCCAGGCCGACATAGAACTCATTGTCCGGCAACTCGAGCAGCAATACCCCGATACGAACTCAGGATGGCGCGCGATACTCACTCCTCTGCACACCGCCGTGACAGGTGACATCCGCTCTACCCTCTTGATTTTATTGGGCGCAGTCGGGCTCGTTTTGCTGGTCTGCTGTGCGAACGTCGCTAATCTTCTTTTGGCACGGGCCACGGCCCGGTCCAAGGAGATCTCACTTCGAGTTGCGCTTGGGGCCGGCAGCGGCCGCCTCATCAAACAACACCTCACGGAAGCACTCCTGCTGTCTCTCGCCGGCGGCTGTCTCGGTCTCTTAGGCGCCTACTGGGGTGTCGAAGCCCTGAAGGCCATGGGGCCGGATGGTCTTCCTCGACTGGCGGAGATCCGCGTAGACCATCGCATCCTTGCTTTCTCACTCGTTCTGTCCTTGTCGACCGGATTCATCTTCGGTCTCGCCCCGGCGCTCGCCATTTCGCGCATGCACCCGACAACGGCGTTGAGAGAGGGCGGGCGAACGTCCTCGATAGGAGCCGGGCGACGGTCTCCACAAGCTCTGTTCGTTATCTTCCAAGTCGCCCTGACCTTGATGCTCACGGTTGGTTCAGGGCTTTTGATCCGCACGTTCGCACGTGTATCGGACGTGGACCCGGGGTTTAGTCCCGATCGTTTGCTGACATTGAACGTGTTTCTAACGGGGAACAAATACGACACCGTTCCCAAGCAACGGGCGTTCGTTGGTTCGGCTTTGGAGAATCTAGCGGCACTACCGGGTGTCACTTCAGCATCCATGGTGAGCGCCGTACCCTTCGGTGAGACATCGTCCAATCTGAGTTTCCAGATCGGCGGCCGTGAGGTACCCGCGGACCAACTCCCGCGTGCCGACTACCGAGCTATCGACTCAGAGTATCTGAAGACGATGGGTATACCTCTACTTCAGGGTCGCGCGTTGTCTCACACCGACACCGAGAACGCACCCAGTGTCATCTTGATCAATGAGACGATGGCGCATCGCTTTTGGCCAGACGAAAACCCCGTCGGCCAAACCATTCACTGGGTTTTCCAAGGGCGAGGGACGGAAGCACACACTATCGTTGGAATCGTCGGAGATGTTGCTAGTTTTGGTTTGGACATCGAAGAACAACCGGCAGTCTATGCGCCGTTTAACCAGAGGGCTTTTTCGTGGCTCAGGTGGAAGACCTTTGTGTTACGCACAACAGCGGCACCATTGAATTCAGCCACCGTGGCCCGAGATGCCATTCTCCAAATCGATCCGGACCTTCCGGTCTATGGCATCGCCGGTATGGACCAACTCATGGCGGATTCACTGGCGTCCAGACGCTTTGTCATGCTCGTCTTGAGCCTCTTCGCCTCACTTTCCTTGGTGCTGGCTTCGGTAGGTATCTACGGAGTCATGTCCTTCGGCACTCATCAGCGTCTTCCCGAGTTTGCAGTTCGGATGGCGATTGGCGCCAAGCGGGGTGACATCCTCACGATGGTGTTGCGCCAGGGTTTGTCGCTCGCCCTTTTCGGCATTGGAATCGGCATACTCGGTGCGCTGGTTTTCGGTCGCCATCTGGAAAGTCTCCTGTTCAATGTCGAGACCACCGATCCTTTGACTTTTGTTGCTGTGTCCGCCGTCTTCGTAACCGTGGCGCTTTGCGCGTGCTACGTTCCGGCAAGTCGCGCTACCCGGGTCGACCCGATACATATACTCCGCCAGAACTGACAAGTCGGAATGATCAGCGAATAACTAGGCAATAGATATCGCTCGGACAATTGCCGCCGAAACGGCTGCATGCACGCAAACGGTCACAGCGGGACGAGTCGACTGGCAACATGTGCCGCCGCCCGAACCTGACGAGACAGGGTGTGCGTGACGCGAAGCGCCCATGGACAACGTGGGCTAACGACCGCCGGGTCCGCGGGTCAGCTCGGGGGGGGGCACCCAGCCGCGGTTCTTGCCACGGGAGACCGGTACCGGTTCGGGGAGCCGGAAGAAAACCGCCACCCGATTGTTCGGGATCTCCAGTTTGCGCGCCGCGAGCAGTTCGCGAAGGCGCGGCACGACCTGGCTGTCGACGAGCGCCTGCTGTTGCGGCCACAGATCGAGCACGACCCGCACGAAGTGTTCACCCGTCTGCAAGTTCACCACCGTCGGGGGGTCGGGCGGGAAGAGGATCGTCCCCTGGAACTGGCGGGCCAGTTCGCCGCTAATCTCCTGGAGCTCGGAAGCCATGACCGCCGCTTGCTCGGGGTCCTGAGCGGCGACGTCGATGACGGTTTTCAGCGCGCCACGGCGGTAGTTGCTGACCAGGGTAATGTTGCGATTGGGAATCACCACGGTTTGGCCGAGGTAGTTGCTGAGCCGCGTGGTGCGCAGTCCGAGCTCGGTGACCACGCCGGTCTGACCGCTGATCTCGACCATGTCGCCCACGTCGAACTGGTTGTCCAGGATCAGGAACAACCCCGTGACGACGTCCTGCACGGTACTGTCAAGTTGGCGCGAATCGCGCCCAAAATTCTGGGCTCGAGGAAGCGCCGTCAACCATATCTTGGAGTCGATTCGGCCTTGACGCCCTCAACTTGACAATACCTAAACGCAGTTACACGACCATCCCCCATTCTCGAGTACTCGAGTCCTTGACTTCTCTTCTAATAGATTGAACCGGCCGGCGCCCGCCTCGGCGGGTCAGCCGGCCCACAAAACCATTCTTGAATTCTTGAATTCTTGAGTTCTCTCTTCTACACCTGAATCGACTGGTAGCGCTTCTCGCTTTGCGCTTCGGGTGGAGACTTTTTGGTGGAGAATTGCCCGCCCGTGACCCATTTGATGGCTCCGGTTGGGCAACGGTAGGTGGCTTCGGGTTTCGCAGGTCCACCGGCCGAATAGTCGACGATGGGTAGGTTGTTTTCCATACGAACGAGCCCGGGTGCCGCGTCGGAGGCACAGCGGCTACAAGCATCGCAGGCCACCACACAAAGCTCCGTTGCTTCATCCCCCGACAACAAAGCCTTACATTGCACTAATAGATGATGTCCGAGAGGGATGATCTCGAATATATCTCGTGGACAAACATCCACGCAATCACCACAAGCGGTACATTTGTCGATGTCGACCACGGGAAGTCCGTTGTCATTCATATAAATCGCGTCGAAAGTGCAAGCGATTTCGCAGTCCGCCAATCCGAGACAACCCCAGGGACATCCTTTTCCACCGCCTGAAACCATGTGAGCCGCCGTACAGTTCGAATACCCCTCATAGGCCGCGATCTGTTGTGCCTCAGTCTTGCCCCCGGCGCAATGAAGGCGCGCCACTCGCTTCTCCTGTTCGCCCGCATCAACTCCGAGGAAATCCGCGATCAGATCGATGCCGTCGGGGCTCGAAACGGTGCACTTGCTTGGTGGGGCTTCGCCACCGACGATTTTCTCTGCAAATCCATGACAACCAGGCTCACCGCAAGCCCCGCAGTTCGATCCGGGAAGCATCTCTTCGACTTGCTCAATCCGTGGGTCTTCATAGACGCGCAAGTAGCGGTAGGCGACCGCCAACAATGTGGCGAAGAAGAATCCCAGACCTGCCATGATGGCTGCTGGAATGATGAAACTACCCATAAATCTCTCCGCTCCTTGCCTCGTTTTTCTCCCTGCTCGCAGATAAGCAGACTCCCTTCTATGGAGCCATCCGACCTGAATTTGCAACCCCCATACCATATTACACCCGAGGAACATCTCCTGAAGTCAACACCAGGCCGTGCCTCTTCGTCGCGATGATGTGATTACGGCTAACTGCATGATGCAAATAGGTCAATACACACAGCCGATTCGCCATTTCACGCGAAGCCGCCTACTAAATATGATCAAGCAGGTCACGACCCGGCATGCCCTTGGCTATGCCGGGTGAGAGATTTGACACAGTCTTCGGGCCTTTTCCCGGACTAAACCACACTCCAGATTATATTTACGCCTTTTACCGAGCGGCCGGTTCGCCCTAAGGGATACCAATCACACGGCGTAGCGACGGACGGTTCGCCTTGCCCCCATGCTGGCACGAGCCTTGCTCTCCCCCCTTGCTCTGCATTTGTGCACGTAGTGGGTTTTCGGGCCGGCCAGACCCAATGAAACAATCCGGGGCTTGCCTTTCTAACGCAAAACCATGAGAATGTAGCGTTTTCAACTATGCTCGTTGTTCTAACATCGGTTCTCACCCTGGGTGGCATCGCCATCGCGCTGTCCATCATCCTCGTCTTGATCAACAAGAAGCTCTTCGTCCCCGAAGATCCACGCATCGATATGGTCGAAGAACTGCTTCCCAGTACCAATTGCGGGGCCTGCGGCTACCCCGGCTGCCGCGCCTTTTCCGAAGCACTGGTCAAGCAGGAGGCATTGCCCGGCAAGTGCACGGTGAGCACCGACGAAGGCCGTCAGGAAATCGCTGCCTTTCTCGGGGTTGACGTAGGCGCCGAGGAAAAAGTAGTGGCACGACTCGCATGTGCCGGCGGCATCAACGTCTCACGGAAACGGGCGCACTACGAGGGACACAGCGACTGCCGGAGCGCGGCGCTCGTCGGAGGTGGCGGAAAAAGCTGCTTCTGGGGATGCCTCGGGCTCGCTGATTGCGAGGTCGTTTGCGATTTCGACGCAATCGTCATGGACCGAGTATTTCATGCCGGTCGTCATCGAAGACAAGTGCACGGCCTGCAACGCCTGCGTGGAAGTTTGCCCCAAGGACCTCTTCTCCCTCCACCCCGTCAGCCATCGGCTTTGGGTGGCGTGCAAAAACCTAGAAGCAGGAGACGAGATTCTGGAAGATTGCGAAGTCGCCTGTACGGCCTGTGGACGCTGCGCCATGGACGCTCCGGACGACCTGGTGGTCATCGAGAACAATTTGCCGGTGATCAACTACACAAAAAACCACAACACCAAGCAACCCATCCAGCGTTGCCCGACGGGCGCCATCGTCTGGATGAACGAAGACGGACCCGAATACGGTCGAGAAACCAAGAAAGTTTTAAGGAAACTCCCACTGCCAGCAGGGCAACCTAAAAAAAGGACGAGGTTATGGCAAAGCAAGAAAAAACCTTCAAGTATCCCGGAACACGAGATGCCATGGACGGCAACACCGCCGCTATCGCGTGCGAGCGAGAATCCACCGACGCAGCGGGTGCGTATCCCATCACGCCTTCGACCCAGATGGGTGAATTCTGGGCGGAAGAAGCCGCCAAAGGTCACCTGAACGTTTCCGATCGGCCCCTCATTTTCATCGAGCCCGAAGGAGAGCATGCAGCAGCAGCCGTCACGGCCGGTCTGTCCATGAGCGGTCTTCGAGCTTCGAACTTCTCATCCGGACAGGGTATCGCCTACATGCACGAGTCGCTTTATGCAGCCGTCGGCAAGCGCCTGACCTACGTCCTCAACATGGGCGCCCGCGCCATGACCAAGGCGACACTCAACGTGCACGCCGGCCACGACGACTATCATTGCATGGACGACACGGGCTTCTTCCAGCTCTTTGCCAAAGACGCCCAAGAGGTAGCCGATCTCAATATCATTACTCACAAGATCGCCGAGCTCTCGTTGACTCCCGGCACCTTGGGTCAAGACGGCTTTCTCACAACCCACCTCATCGAGTCTCTCGTCGTGCCGGAACGAGATCTGATCCTGGAGTATTTGGGTCGTCCCGATGACATCATCGAGTGTCCCGACACCGGCTCAGAAGATCATCTACGGTGAGACACGCCGGCGAATCCCCGTGCTCTGGGACGTGGATAACGCCGTGATGGCCGGCATCGTGCAGAACCAAGACTCGTATATGCAGAGTGTGGCCGCCCAGCGCCCGTTCTTCTTCGATCACATTCAGGAAATCGCCGACAAGTGCTTCGAGGAGTACGCCGAGCTGACGGGACGTCGTTATCATCGCATCAACACCTACAAAGCCGACGACGCGGACTACCTCATCATCGGCCAAGGCAGCATGATTCCGAGCGCGGAAGCAAGTGGTGGACTACATTCGCGAGTCCCGAGGTATCAAAGTCGGCGTGGTCAGTATGACCATGTGGCGGCCCTTCCCCGGCGACCTCATCAGCAAGGTCATCAAAGGCAAGAAGGGCGTCTCCGTCCTCGAGCGTCTGGATCAACCCCTGCCGGTCGACCTGCCGATGATGCGGGAGATTCGCGCTGCGGTCACCAAGTGCATCGAGAACGGCCACGCCAAGGACTGCCGTCTACCCCGGCTACGAAACCTACAAGATCGCTTCCGACGTTCCGCCGCTTTACTCGGGCTCCTACGGTATGGGAAGCCGCGACCTCCAGCCCGAGGGCCTCATCGGCACCATCGAGAACATGCTTCCCGATGGAAAGCAAAAGAAGCTCTTTTATCTTTCCATCGACTTCATCCGTGACCAAGCCTTCACTCCCAAACAGGAGATTTACCAACAGCAGATCACCGAGGGCTACCCCAAGGTCAAAGAGCTTTCGGTCCGCGGCAGTGAGAATCCGAACCTCATGCCCAAGAACAGCATCACCGCTCGGTTCCACTCCATCGGAGGTTGGGGCGCCATCACGACCGGTAAGAACCTGGCCATGACCTTGTTCGACCTGCTCGGATACCACATCAAGGCCAATCCAAAATACGGTTCCGAGAAGAAGGGCCAGCCGACGACCTACTACCTTTCGGCGGCGCCCGAGCCCATCAAGATCAACTGCGAGTATTACTACGTGGATGTGGTCCTCTCCCCCGACCCGGCCGTGCTGAAGCACACCAACGCGCTTGCCGGCCTCAAGAAAGGCGGCGTCTTCATCATCCAGAGCGATCATGAGTCAGCCGAGGCGGTCTGGGCGGACGTTCCCGCCAAGTACAAGAAAATCATCCGGGACAACGACATCAAGGTGTGGTTCATCGACGGATTCAAGATCGCCCGAGAAGAAGCCACCGACCCCGAGCTCATGCTCCGCATGCAGGGTATCGCCTTCCAGGGCGCCTTCTTCAAGGCCTCCCCGGTCATGAAGAACGCCGGATTCACGGAAGAAAAGCTTTTCGACGCCATCAAGGACCAGCTCCAATCCAAGTTCGGCGGCAAGGGCGCACGCGTCGTCGAGGACAACCTCCGCGTGGTCCGCAGAGGCTACGACGAGCTCTACGAGATTCCCGCAGAGGTGTTGAAAGAGGAGTCGAAACCCGTCGATCAGGCTCTCGTGCCACTCGAGGGGCCCCTTCCGATTATGCTCAAGAAGCAACCGGTGAGCCAGGCTCCCGGTACCGATATCCACCGCTTCTGGGAACAGACCGGCAACTTCTACATGCGGGGAATGGGTAACGACATCATCACCGACCCCTTTGTCGGCTTGAGCTGGATGCCCGCCATCACGAGCGTCATTCGCGATATGACCGGCATCCGCATGGAGCATCCGGAATGGATCCCGGAAAATTGCACCGCTTGCGGAAACTGCTGGACCGTTTGTCCGGATACGGCCATCCCCGGTCTGGTAAGCGAGGTCTCGTCGGTCTTCGACACCGTCGTCGATCGAGTGAAGAAGAACGGCAACGGCGATCAAACACCTTCCCAAGGCTCTTCGGATCATGGAAGGCAAGCTCCGCAACCTCGTCGAGGCGAATACCAACGGCTCGAATCCCGAAGTCGCAAAGCTCATGGACGAAGCCATCAACGTAACATTGAGAGAGGGTGGCTTCGAAGGCGAAGAGAAAACAGAGCTCTCGAAAGAGTTCGACCTCTTCAAGAAAGAGATCGGGGACTTTCAGTTCGCCGTCACCCGACCCTACTACACCATCCATGAGAAAGCAGGCCAAGGGGAGCGGCGGTTTACTCAGCATCACCGTCAATCCTTACACCTGCAAGGGCTGTAACGAGTGCGTTACGGTTTGTGACGACGACGCCTTGAGAACGGTCACCCAAACCGAAGAATCCGTTCAGAAGATGAAGGACAAATGGGGCTTCTGGTTGGATCTGCCGACCACGCCGCAGAAATTCATCCGGGTCGATAATCTGGAGGAGAAAATCGGCGCGCTCGATACCATCCTTCTCGACAAGGAAGTCTACAACTCCGTAGCAAGCGGCGACGGCGCCTGCCTCGGCTGCTCCCAGAAGTCGGTCATTCACATCTTCTGCGCCACCGTGGAAGCGCTGATGCAACCGCGGGTCAAGAAGCACATCGGAGTATCTCGAACGAGCTCATCGGACGCGTGGAAAAACACATCCAGATGAAGCTCGTCGAGAACATGGACGTGGGCGACGCCGGCGCCATGGGCAAGGTGATGGAGGATCTCAAAGACACCGAGCTCACTCTGGCCGGAGTAGCCGCCAAGCTCGAGGGCATGAAGGGCACCAACCCCATCGATCCGGAATGGTTCAAACGGGTCACGGGACTCCTCACCAAGTTGAAGGACCTCCGGTGGAAATACACCGAGGGCACCACCGGCAAGGGGCGCTCGAACATGGGAATGATCAACGCCACCGGCTGTACATCGGTCTGGGGCAGCACCTACCCCTTCAACCCTTACCCGTTTCCTTGGGCCAACCATCTGTTCCAGGACTCCGCCTCCATGGCCATGGGCGTCTTCGAAGGACACATGTCCAAGATGGCCGATGGGTTCAGAGCCATCCGGCTGGCCGAGCTCGAGCTCGACGGAAAGTACGACCCGGCCACCCACGATCGAGTTCTTCACCTACTTCAAGTGGCAGGACTTCACCGACGAAGAGTGGCTGCTTTGCCCGCCGGTCGTCGCCATGGGCGGTGACGGAGCCATGTATGACATCGGATTCCAGAACATTTCCCGAGCCATGATGTCGGGCAAGCCCATCAAGATCTTCGTGGTCGATACCCAGGTGTACTCCAACACCGGTGGTCAGGCCTGCACCTCGGGATTCTACGGTCAGATTTCGGATATGGCCCAGTACGGCAAGGCCATCAAGGGCAAAGAGGAATCTCGTAAGGAGATCGGCTTGATCGGCATGGCGCACCGCACGACCTACGTCATGCAGAGCAACCTGGCCTATCCGAGCCACATGATCGAGGGATTCGTCGACGGTTTGATGGCGCGAAGACCGGCGCTCTTCAACCTCTACACCGTCTTGTCAGCCGGAGCACGGCATCGCCGACGATCTCGGACAGGCACCAAGCGAAGCTGGCCACCGAATCGAGAGCCTATCCCTTGTTCCGGTACAATCCCGACTTGGGCAAGACTCCCGAAGAGTGCTTCGACCTCGAGATGAATCCCGAGATCGACGACGATTGGCCGACGTACGAGCTCAAGTACATGGAGGACGGCCGCGAGAAGACCATGGAGATTCCCTTGACCTTCGCGGACTTTGCCGTTACCGAGGCCCGCTTCCGGAAGCACTTCCGCGTCGCTCCACCGGATACGTGGAACGAGAACATGGTTCCCCTCCACGAGTTCCTGCGGATGGACGAAGGGGAGCGGGAAGGACTCTTCCCCTACATCTGGTTCGTGGATCGCAAGAAACGTCTCACCCGAGTCCTGGTGGCAGAACCGCTGGTCATCTCCTCTCAGGAACGACTGGACTTCTGGATCATGTTGAAGGCCATCGCCGGAGTCAAAACCGGAAGAAGCTCCGGCCGCTGATCTCGAGAACCAGATCCGGACCGACGTCGTCCAAAAGATCTTCGGCAACTCTGATGCAGATGGCCGGAGGCGAAGGTAGCTTTGCTCTCCCAGCCGCATCGGGTGGAGCTGCCGTGGCGGGTGCTCCCGGTATAGCCCCGCCTGTTGACGGCGACTACATGGCTCCCTGGATCGACACCGACCTATGCACGACTTGCGACGAATGCACCAACCTCAACAAGAAGATCTTCGTCTACAACGACAAGAAGAAAGCGATCATCAAGGATCCGAAGGGCGGTCCGTATCGCGACATCGTCAAGGCTGCCGAGAAGTGCACAGCAAAAATCATCCATCCGGGACTTCCGGCAGACCGCTCCGAGAAGGACATCGAGAAGTGGATCAAGCGAGGAGAGAAGTTCAACTAGAAGACAGTTACCGGTAATCAGTGACCAGTGACCAGAGGCTCAGTGAACAGTAGGTCTACTGGTTACCGGTCACTGGTAACTGGTGACTGATCAACTAGTAATGAAGACATCACTTAATATGTCGACACATCACGCAGTTGCGACGAAAACGTTTGCTCACGGGATTCATCCGCCCGAGAACAAGGGCGAGACCAGCGGGCTCTCCATCCGCCGGTTTCCCTTTGCGCCGGTGATGATCATCCCCCTGTCACAACACACGGGAGCTCCCGCCAAAGCCATCGTTCGAGAGGGACAAGAAGTCGTGCGGGGCCAGAAGATCGCCGAACCGGGCGGTTTCGTCTCGGTATCCATGCACTCCCCCGCCTCCGGCGTCGTCGAGCGCATCGGATTGGCACCCAGCTCCATGGGAAAGATGATCCCCAGCATCTACATCCGACCCTATCCCAGGTTCCAGCCAAGAGGTCATCGAAGGGACACCCTGCGATGTCGAAACGGCCTCCAAGAAAGAGATCGTCGCCGCGATTCAGGATGCCGGGATCGTCGGACTGGGAGGAGCGGCATTTCCGACTCACGTCAAGCTGAGCATCACCGAACCGAAGCACGTCGACACCGTCATCATCAACGGTGTGGAATGTGAGCCCTGGCTCACGACCGATCACCGTGTGATGCTCGAGCAGATCGATGATATCTTCTCGGTATCCGCTACCTCCTCAAAGCCACGGGCGCCGAGCAGGCCATCATCGGTATCGAAGCCAACAAGCCCGATGCCGTCAAAGCTCTTCGAGGCGGCTTGCCCGGCCGATAGACCCGTCTCCGTCGAAGCTCGTCAAGGTGAAATACCCCCAGGGCGCCGAGAAGATGCTCATCAAAGCCCTTCTCGGCCGGGAAGTCCCTTCCGGCGGCCTGCCCGTCGATGTCAACGTCGTGGTCCAGAACGTCGCCACCACCGCCGAGATGGGAAGGTTGCTTCCTCACGGCCGGGGCATCATGGAACGGGTGATCACCATCACCGGCCCGGGGGTCAAAAAGAAGGGCAACTATCTCATTCCCATCGGCACTCCTCTGCGATTTGCCCTGGACCACGTCGGACTGACGGACGATGTCAGCCAAGTCTTTCTCGGCGGTCCGATGATGGGACAGGCTCGTCTCCAGCCTGGACATCCCCATCACCAAGGGAACATCCGGCATCGTCGCGTTCACCCAAAACGAACAGGCGCTCATCGGAGCAGAAGGTTTACCCCTGCATCCGCTGCGGCCACTGCGTCGACGCCTGTCCTATGTTCCTCAATCCGACGCGGATGGGAACCTTGGCCCGAAACGGAGAATACGAACTCATGGAGGAGAAATTCCATCTCTAGGATTGCTTCGAATGTGGGTCGTGCTCCTACGTTTGTCCGTCCCACATTCCCTTGGTTCAGTACTTTCGCATCTCCAAAGCCATGCTCAAAGAACGAAAAGAACGAGAGAAAAGAAGGCGGCCTCGTGAACAACCAAGACGCTCGAAATCCGCACATCACCGCACATTGCGAGCGGTCAGATCGACCGACGTCATCATGCGGAATGTGGTGGTGGCGTCTCTGCCCGTCGCCGCCTTTGCCGTTTACTCCTATGGTCTCACGGCCGTTCTGCTGTTGCTCGTCGCTTCGTTCTCTTGCGTTGTGACCGAGCACTGGTTGTGCCGCGCCGCGGGAAAGGAATCGACGATTGGTGACTGGTCGGCGGCCGTAACAGGGCTTCTATACGGATTGACGCTTCCTCCAGCGCTTCCCCTCTGGATGGCGGCTGCCGGCGGTTTCTTCGCCATTGGTCTTGGAAAGATTCTCTTCGGCGGTCTCGGCTACAACGTGTTCAATCCGGCCCTGGTAGGAAGAGCGGTCCTCCAAGGTGCCTTTCCGGTTGCCCTGACGACCTGGTCATCACCATTCTTCGAAGGCCGATTCCAGTCGATTCTGTCCTCTTCCTTGACACTTCCTTTCGTAGAGCCCGTTTTCGACGCTGTGTCCGGGGCGACACCGCTGGCGGCAATGAAGTTCGACCAACAGTCTACCGAGTCCTACGACCTCGCCATGGGATTCATCGGCGGCTCTGACGGGTGAAACGAGCGGCCTTTTGATTCTGCTTGGTGGCGCCTACTTGGTTTATCGCAACATGATGAACTGGCAGATCCCAGCAGTCATCTTTCTGACCGTTGTCGTTCTGACCGCCATCTTCCATGCCGTCAATCCCGAGGTCTATCCTACGCCGCAGTTCATGCTCTTTGCCGGCGGTCTCGTCTTCGGCGCGATTTTCATGGCCACCGACATGGTGACATCCCCGGTCACGAACCTCGGTACCGTCATTTATAGCGTCATGATTGGCGGACTAGTCGTGGTCATTCGATTTTGGGGAGGTTTACCGGAAGGCGTTCAATACTCCATCTTGTTCGCCAACGGCTGTGTTCCGCTCATCGACCGCGCTATTCAACCTCGCGCCTACGGCATGAAGAAAAGGAGCCAAGCGGCATGAGCGCTCCCGACATGAAATTCGCCATCGAACCGCCCAACAGCTGGCACATGATTCGGGCATTGGGCGGCGTGGGTGTCCTCTGCTCCCTGCTCATTGTTTTCACGTTCCAAGCGACCTTGCCCACCATCACTCGGAACAAAGCCGAAGCTCTCGAAAGGGCCATTTTCAACGTGATTCCAGGAGCCGCCACACGGGCTTCTTTTCAAGTGACCGACTCGGGCGAGCTCGTTCCGTTCGAGGGAGAGCCCAAAGACGGAGGTTCTGATCTACGCCGGTTACGACGGTGACGGCCGACTCGTCGGCGTCGCCATGGAAACTCAAGGCAAAGGATTCCAAGACACCATCCGGTTGATTTACGGCTACTCGCCCGAGAAACAACAGGTCATCGGAATGGAAGTTCTCGAAAGCAAAGAGACACCCGGCCTTGGAGACAAGATCATCAAGGACGAGGATTTCTTGGCAAACTTTGCGGCCTTGGACGCCACTCTCACAAGTGACGGCTCAGCGCTCGAGCATCCTATCGAGGCCGTCAAAGCCGGACAAAAAGAACAGCCTTGGCAAATCGACGGCATCACCGGGGCGACCATCTCCTCGAAGGCGGTCGGTGACATTCTCCGCAGCAGCACCGAGTACATGCTCCCCATCTTGTACAATCAGGTGAATCTACTGAAGCGGAACGAATCATGAGCACGAGCAACATTGCACCAGCAGGTTCGAATCCCGTGATGGACACCGACACATTCATCAAAGGCCTGTGGCGGGAGAATCCCGTTTTTGTCCAGGTTCTCGGGATGTGTCCGGTGCTGGCCGTAAGCAACACGGCTATCAATGCTCTAGCCATGGGCGTCGCAGCGACGTTCGTTCTCGTCATGTCGTCTACGCTGGTGTCGCTCTTTCGCAACTTCATCCCCAAGCAAGTGCGCATTGCCTCTTTCATTCTCATCATTGCCACATTCGTGACCATCGTCGATTTCCTCATCCAGGCCATCAGTCTCGATGTCCACAAGGCTCTCGGCGCATTCATCGCTCTCATCGTTGTCAATTGCATCATACTGGGAAGAGCTGAGGCTTTTGCCTCGAAGAACTCCCTCGGCAAATCCATCCTTGATGCTTTGGGAATGGGCGTCGGCTTCACATTCGCTTTGCTCTGCCTCGGCGTCGTCCGAGAGGTTCTCGGGGCCGGAACGCTTTTCGACATACCCGTGCTCGGTGACGGCTTTCAGGCTTGGTCCATCATGCTTCTTCCCGGTGGCGGTTTCTTCACCCTCGGAGCATGGCTGCTGGTGTTTAGCATCATGCGAGAACGCAAGAAGGCGAAGGCGGTGGCCAAATGACGCAAGAATCCCTCGGATTCATATTCATCAACGCTTGTTTCATCAACAACTTCGTCCTGGCCTACTTCCTGGGAATCTGTCCCTTCCTTGGCGTTTCAGGGAGTATTGCCACCGCGTCCCGCATGGGAGCAGCCGTGACATTCGTCATGCTCATCAGCTCGATCTGTGCCTTCGGAATTCACACGCTGCTCGTGGCCATTGATGCTCCTTATTTGGAGCTCATCTCTTACATCGTGGTTATTGCCTCGACCGTGCAGACGGTGGAGATGTTCATCAAGAAAGTGAGCCCGACGCTTTTTCGGCAACTGGGAATCTTCCTGCCCCTGATTACCACGAACTGCGCCATCTTGGGATTGGCCTTGTTTCAGACCAACCGGGGGTATAATTTCGTTCAGTGCCTGGTCTATGCACTTGGTGCAGGCGCAGGATTCACTATCGCCATCGTCATCATGGCTGGCCTGAGAGAAGAGTTGGATCTTTCCGACGTTCCCGGTGTTGTGCGTGGGACCGCGATGGCTCTAATGCTTGCCGGTCTCTTATCCTTGACGTTTACCGGCTTCGCCGGTCTCGGAGGATGAGCTTTGACCCATTTGTTTCCGTATCTATTGACCATAGGGGCCGTCCTCCTCATGATGTTCACGTGGGTGGCTGTTCAGATGGCCTGGAAGCGGACGTTCCCCGATGTCGGCCGCGATGTAGACGCCTTGGCAACCCGCAAAGGCTGCGGTAGCTGTTCTCATGACGGCCAATGTGATACGACGAAGAGTGGCGGTCACCATGACGCAGAGGCTTGTGATTCGCACTCTGTAGTGATTCGAGAAAGTGTTTGATTCTCAGGGAGGACCCAAAAATGCGACTAGACGACTATGAACTTGAACATACCTACACGGCGACGGTAAAAGAAACCTCGCGTATCACTCCCGAGGAAACGGATGAGATTCGAAATATCGTTCTCGACGTGGGCGACAAGGACTTCAAGTTCGACGTCGGACAGAACATTGGTGTCATCGTTCCAGGCCCTCATGAATTCGGACAAGGAGATCACTTCCGCCTCTACACCATTGCGAGTACTCCTGGGAACGGCGGTCATCCGACGGTCGAGATCTGCGTGAAGCGCGTCTCTTACATCGATGATGTCAGTGGAGAGCAGTACAAAGGCGTCGCCTCCCACTACCTGTGCGACCGGAAACCGGGTGATCAAATCAAGATCTCCGGACCGTACGGTCTGGCCTTCGAAGTTCCCGATGACAAGAGCGCTGACATCTTGATGATCAGCCTTGGCACCGGCATTGCGCCCTTCAGGGCCTTCGTCAAGCACATCTACAAGGACTTGGGAGGGTGGAGCGGCAAGGTGAGGCTCTTCTATGGAGCCAAAAGCGGACTCGAGATGCTCTATATGAACGACAAGCAGAACGACTTCGTCAACTATTACGACGAAGACACGTTCAAGGCCTTTGCCGCCATCAGTCCACGGCCGCACATGGACGATCCCATCCCCCTCGAGGAAGCTCTCGAAAAGCACTCCAAAGAAGTCTGGGAGATGGTCCAAAAACCGGATACCTATGTTTTTGTCGCCGGTCTCGACAAAATGATAGAGCCACTCGACAAGGCTTTTTCGAAGATGGCCGGGTCCGAAGAGAAGTGGAAGAGACGGAAAGCGGAACTGGTCGCCGGGAAGCGATGGAAAGAGCTTATTTATTAGAATTCGGGGGTCCAACACAATTTGACAGTAGAAAGGAGGAAGTAGAAAGGAGGGCGCGATGCGTCCTGCTGGCTCCTTCCTCCTTTGTTCTTTCTCCTTCGCCCCTTTCTGATTTGAGTTGATTCGCGTTCATTTGCGGTTTCTTCTTCACGGCTCTCCGGCTCTGCGACTTTGCGTTTCTTTCTTCTTCAGGAATCAAGCCCATGGACGTTATTGAATCGATTGCTAGGGACATTCGGAATGCCGAGCATGTGATTGCTTTTACGGGGGCGGGGATCTCGGCGGAAAGCGGCATCTCGACCTATCGGGGACAAGGCGGCATTTGGAACAAATACGACCCCAACATCTACGCCAATATCGACACCTTTTTGAGGGACCCCACCTATTACTGGAACTTTTTCCGCGACGTCCGCTATCCCATGGTCAAAAACGCCCAACCCAATCCAGGCCATCGGGCCTTGGCCGAGCTCGAGAAAATGGGCAGGCTCCAGGCGGTCATCACCCAAAACATTGATGAGCTTCACCAGCAGTCCGGATCGACCGAGGTCATCGAGCTCCACGGCACCACGCGAAAGTACTTTTGCCTGAAATGCGGCCACCGATTCGGCTTTGACAAGGTCTACGAGATGTCCGGAAAAGAAATCCCGCCTTCTTGTTCCGAATGTCAGGGAATGATCCGGCCCAACGTCATTATGTTCGGCGAGCCTTTGAGAACTGATGTCCTCCGTGCCGCTTTCGAGGAGGCAGAAGCTTGTGACTTCGTTCTCGCCATCGGTAGCTCATTGGTCGTCTACCCAGCGGCAGACATACCAGCCCGAGCAAAGCGCCGAGGCGCCAAGCTCGCCATCATCAACAAGGACGAAACTCCGATGGATCCGTCTGCAGACTACGTGCTTCGGGAGGCGGCCGGGAGCGTTCTTCCTGCGATCGTCGAGAGACTCGATTCCCCATAGCGGGCTCGTTCAAAGTTCAACTATTGTGCGCCGGGCGGCAACGAACGAACCCAAAACGCCTATCTGTGTCCCCTTTCTCCCTGCAGGCAATTCGTCGGATTAGGGTAGATTGGGCTGTTCGGATCCACACCCATCATTTGGGATTTCATTGAGTGGTTTTTGTATACTGATTATGGAGTTATAGGACTTACAATGCGTCGGCTCTTATTCACAAATAGCGGAACGAATTTATCACCCAAGAACGTGGTGATCCCTCTCCTGCTGCTATTCTCTTGTGCAAACGAGGAATTGCCTATCCACGAATCCACGAACACCAACTTGGTGTTGGTCACCATTGACACCTTGCGAACGGACCGAATTGGCGTCTACGGAGGACCCGAGAATCTGACGCCTGCAATCGATGCCTTGGCAAAAAGAGGGGTGACCTTTTTGGACACCTCGGCCCATGCACCGCTGACGGTTCCCTCCCATGCTGCTCTGTTGACAGGGAAGTTTCCCAACAGACTTGGCGTTCGCGACAACGCCGGCTTTCCACTGGAACCGTCGATAGAGACCTTGGCGGAGACACTGAAGGCCGCGGGATACCGGACCGGCGCGTTCGTGAGCTCCTACGTGTTGAATCGTCATACGGGGCTCTCGCAAGGGTTTGACACTTATACCGATCGCTTCGCGACGGGTACAGTTCACCTCACTCCTGCGAGCTTGGAACGACCTGGCCCCGAAGTTGCCAGCGAAGCAGAGGAGTGGCTCAAAAGCATCGAAGAGCCCTTCTTTCTCTGGACTCATTACTATGATCCCCACAGCCCCTACGAAGCGCCCCGCGCTTTCGCGGATCAGTGGCCCGACGATCCCTATAACGCCGAGGTCGCCACCGCCGATTGGGCTCTCGGTCAGCTCCTCCAGGCTATTCCGGAATCGATGCGCTCGAGAACACTCATCGTGTTCACGGCGGATCATGGTGAAAGCCTCGGCGAACATGGCGAGCCCGAGCACGGCATCTTCCTCTATGATGCGGCACTCAAAGTTCCGCTCGTGATGGCCGGCCCCCAACTGCCGGTAAATCTCACTTATCAGGATCAGGTCCGCCACGTCGATGTGGTGCCGACGATCTTGGCTCTCCTCGGTCTCACTCCACCCAGCGGTCTCGATGGCGAGAGCTTATTGCCGCGGCTCGGGAAAGAAGCAAATAAGAGCTCTCCACCTTCTTACGCTGAAAGCTCTTTTGGATACTTGCATTTCGGTTGTAGCGAGCTGCGGTCGCTTAGAGACGGGAATTGGAAGTACATCGAAGCTCCCCGGCCGGAGCTCTACAACGTGAAGAACGACCCACGCGAGACTCAGAACTTGATCGACGTCGAGAAAGCCGTCGCCGAACAGATGGCGCTAGAACTGGAGAACATGGCCATCGCCGAAGTCCCAACCGGTCCCGGTCTCATCGATTCAGAGACCCGCGAACGCCTCAGAAGTCTCGGTTACGTTGGCGGAACCGTATCTCTCGGCTCCGGAGGTGTTGAAGACCCAAAAGATCGAATCGCGGACTACGTGGCCTATATCGAGAAATTCAACGATTCGCTCCAGGCATTGAACGATGGTAACAGTCAGAAAGCGGCCCAGGGTTTTGGCCGGCTTGCACGTCAGTTCCCTCTCAGCTATGAAGCCCACCAGTACTTCGGCCGAGCTTTGGCCGGAGAAGAAGATTACTCCGCCGCAATGAAAGCGTACGATACGGCCATCGAGCTGAGTCCTCAAAGCGCCGATGTCTACCTCGATGCCGCCTTGTGCCTCGCGGAGCAAGGCGATTTCAATCGAGCCTTCGACTACGTCGAGCGAGGATTCGGAGCTGAGCCCAACTATTTCTATGGTCATCTAGTGGAAGGCATCGTGGCCCGCCGGGCCGCGATGACAGCCCGAGCCACCGAGGCTTTTGAAAAAGCCTTGAGCCTCAACCCAGAATTGGCTGTAGCAGAGTTCGAGCTGGGTTCCATGGCCGCGGAACGTGGAGCGAAAGAAGAAGCCGCCCGGCGTTTTCGCAGGGCACTCGACATTGACCCGATGCTGTATGATGCGCGTCTGGCTTTGGACCGGCTGGAGAGTACGAATTGACCAGGAAACGGAAGCGATCCACATCAAGGAGTCGCCGTCCTGCAAAACGGAACGACGAAGAAGCCAAAGGAAGCCCTCTTCCCAAACGGACCGATGATGGCTCAAAGAAAACACACGCGTTCAAGCCTCTCATAGCCGGTAGCGCCTTCATTGCGCTGATAAGCGTCGCGGTATGGCTTCTATGGCCGAAAGTCAACATGAGCCCCACCGGTCACGTCTTGGGGAGTTTGCCTCAGGATGTCCAAGCATCTGATTTGAATCTGCTCATTGTTACGCTCGACACTACCCGTGCCGACCGCATTCACGCTTACGGTTTTGCCGGTGTCGAGACGCCTCATCTGGATCGCATAGCTCGGGAAGGCGTGCTGTTCGAACAGGCGGTCGCTTCCGCACCACTCACCCTACCGGCACACTCGACCATTTTTACGAGCAAGTCGCCCCCTGCTCACGGTGTACGTGATAACGGCGGTTTCTATCTGGGCCAAGAAGAGACCACTCTGGCCGAGCTACTGAGTCAAAGTGGATTCAAGACGGGGGCATTCATCGGAGCCTATGTGCTGGACTCGAAGTGGGGCCTCGACCAGGGGTTCGACACCTACTTTGATGATTTTGATTTGTCCAAAGAGGAGACTCTTTCACTGGCCGCCATCAACCGTCCTGGCGACGAGGTCACCGATCGCGCCTTGGAATGGCTCGACAGTGTGGAGTCTTCCCGATTCTTTGGTTGGGTCCATTACTACGACCCGCACTCCCCCTATGAGCCGCCCGAACCCTTCAAGTCTCGCTATCCGAATCGACCCTACGTAGGCGAGATCGCTTTCGCCGATTCTCAGGTTGGACGGATACTGAGCTGGCTGGACGAACGAGATCTGATGGACAAAACGGTAGTGGTGATCATGGGAGACCATGGCGAAAACCTCGGGCAACACGGTGAGTCGACCCATGGCTTCTTCCTGTACGATGGAGTCATGCGTGTTCCGTTTCTCATCCGTGCTCCTTACGAGCGTACGCGGAGCATGCGCGTCAAAGACGTCGTCCGTGGTGTGGACGTCTTCCCTACCGTTTTGGACCTACTGGATATTGCTCCTCCGGAAGAAGGCGAAGGAGAGAGCCTGGTTCCGCTGATGACCGGTGATGTGCAGGAGCTCGAGCTACCGGCATACTCAGAGGCCGTCTATCCACTCTTTCACTTCGGGTGGAGCGACCTGCGATCGATTCGTTTGGGCGACTACAAGTACATTGATGCGCCCCTGCCGGAGCTCTATGACATCAGCGCGGATCCAACAGAAGTTGACAACGTACTTGGAGAACATATTGACATCGTCCAAGAGCTCCGGGCGCGCCTTGCGGAGCTCGAGAAACATATGGAAGCGCCCCGTGAGACCGGGCATCGAGCCGAAATCGATCCAGATACGCGTGACCGGTTGGCCGCCTTGGGCTATATCGGTACATTCGTGGAGCCGCTTGGTTCCCCGTCCGATCGAGCCTCCCTTTCCGATCCAAAAGACAAAATAAAGCTCTACAATCTCATGATACAAGCACGAGAGATCTCTCGGCGCGACCCGGAATCCACAGAAGGCATCGAAGCTCTCGAGAGCGTTACTCGCGAAGATCCCCAAGTCATCGATGCCTGGTTCATGCTGGGGAACGAGTATTTCAAACGGCGCGAATACGAGCGAGCCATCGCCAACTTCGGACGGGCCCTCGAGCTCAAGCCGGACTACGACCTCGTGGTCATCAACATGGCCAACGCCTATCGGCAACTCGGTGAAGACGACAAGGCTATGGAGGGGTACCGGAGATTCATGCAGCTCGACCCCAATAATCCGCAGATTCGATATGAGACCGCCCAAATCCTCATCGACAGAAAAGAGCTGGATGAAGCCGAGGGCCAACTGCGGGAGGCATTGAAACTCGAGCCGGAGATGGCCGCTGCGCAAAACGCACTGGGGGTGGTCCTTATCGAGCGCGGTGACGTTGAAGGGGCCGAGCGTGAAATCCGATCTGCACTGGATAAGAAGTCCGACGTTCGGCACGCCAACTACAACCTAGCGCTGATCGCCGAGCACAAAAAGGACTTCCAGGCTGCCATTGACTATTACGAGAAAGAGCTCGAGCTCTATCCCAAGAGCTACAAGTCGCACTATAACCTCGCTAAACTCTACGGTTACCTCGGCAACCGTAGAACGCAACTCGAGCATTATTTGAAGGCCGTAGAAACGAATGAGTACTTTGCTGAAGGGTACTTGTCCTTAGCCAAGCTCTACCTCGACATGGAGCGGAACTTGGATGAAGCCCTCTCAATGGCCAAGAAAGGCCTCGAGCTCAATCCCCGTTCGGCTTTCGCCCCAATGGGCCACTATGTTTTGGCCGATATCTACAATCGCCAAGGGAAACCGGATCTCGCCGCAAAAGAGGTGCAAAAGGGCAAGACCCTCGAGGCTCTCCTCAAGAACTGACATGAAGAGCTGACCTTCGCTCTTCTCGAAGGCTCCCTTCGACCATCCGATTCTGCCTTTTCATCCCCATCCATCCCTGTTCCCCGATTTTTGACGCGCGTTGACCACCGACCACTGCTGCGCCGTGACCGTTCAATCGGCTTCACGACCACTCACCTGTTTCGTACTTGCATCGAAAGCCAATGCTCATAAGATGCGATCGAGGACTATCGTTCTATGGCCGTCATTGAAATCACTGCCATTCTCCTTTTCGCGTTCGGGACCTTATCCTACGGCGCGCTGGGGATTTCATGGCTCCAGGAACGAAGCCAAAACACCGTTGAATCGCGGGTCGACCTTTTTCTCACCTTCTACTCGGCCGTTTGGTTCCTGGTCAACTTGATCTCGGTCTTTGGCTCCTTCTACTCGAGGAATGTCGGTCTTTCAATTGAAGTGGTCATCTTGGATATGGCCCTTCTTTGGCCCGCCGTGATGATGCAGGCCTTTTACAGCGGGTGCATTTCCAGGCTAAGAAGCTCTCAGCCGTGGCGTGTCATCCTCATTGCAACATATGTTTCTTCTTCAACCTTGGCACTGGTGCTGGTTTCCGTCGCCCTCCTCGGGAGGGGAACCGAATCCATTCCGTGGTTCAACTACGGCCTAGTTGGGCTCTTTGTCGTGGCCGGAGTCTATTGTGCGTCCATTGTCTATTTGACCCCCTCCCCATCCGGCGCGCGGATGACGCAGGACCCGTACCGGCTCCGTGCCTATCAGAAATGGGCATGGATGCTCTTGGGACTCCTCGTCATCATCATGGCCATCGTCCAGCTCCCCTTTTTCGGTCATTCCTTGATTGAGCGGGCTTTGAATCTCACTGCCAGGTCTTTTCCCCTCATTTTTCTCTTCGTCAATACGTACTACCTCGAGCGATTCACCTTCTTCGACATCTTCGTCAAGCGAGGTACGTTCTCTTTCCTAGTCTTCACCCTTCTCGTCGCTTACTTCTTCGTCGTCCGACATCTTTCGCAAGACCGCTCGTCGAGCCATCTCATGCCATGGATATTGGCCCTTACATTGCTTCCCGTGGCTCTCAGCCTCCCATGGCTGTACCGAAAGCTGGAGTCTTGGCTGGATCGCGTATGGCTTGGCAGGCGGTTCGGTCCTGCGGAGGCGGTTCAATATTTCCTCACCGCGGTACAGAGCGCCACGACCGAGAACCAGCTCGTTCATCATGCGGAGAACCAGCTATCGGACATCTTCAGGGCGAAGACGAGTATTGCTCTCGGAGATTCACCCCCCGCCACCGAGCATATCCTCGAGATACCGATTCGGACGAATGGAGACGCGGTCGGTTTCATCTATTTGGGTGAACGGTTGGAAGGCACACCTTACTTCAGCAAAGACGTCGATCTGCTGAATTCCCTTGCCAATGTTTTTTCCAACATGCTCGAGAACGTGCGTTTGCAGCACAAGAAACGTGAGCAGGACAAACGAGAGAGAGAGCTCGAGGTCCATGCGAGTCGTTCCGAGCTAAAAGCACTTCGAGCCCAAGTCAATCCCCATTTCTTGTTCAACGCATTGAACGCTATCGCCGGGCTGATCCACAAGCATCCAGGGCGGGCCGAGCAAACTGTAGAGCAGTTGTCCGAAGTCTTCCGTTACACACTGAAAGGCTCCGAGAAGGAGTGGGCTCGATTGGAGGATGAAATCAATTTCGTGCGCTCCTATTTGGATGTAGAGCAAGCCCGATTTGGCAATCGGCTCGAGACATCCATCGAAATCGAAGACTGCGTCAAACACTTCGAGGTCCCCACGATGGTTGTTCAGACTTTGGTGGAAAACGCCGTCAAGCACGGAGTGGCGAACGTCCGGGGAACCGGTTCCATTTCTATTCGCGCCCGGCAGCACGACGGCCGTCTACTCGTTGCTGTCGAAGACAACGGCCCCGGCTTTCCCGACAAATCGATAGACCCCGGACCCGACAGCCATCGGACCGCTCACGGCGTCAGGAGCGTTCGCGAGCGTCTCTATGGTTACTACGACAACGAGGCTTCTTTGAAGATCGTTCGAGACGACCAAGCAGGTGCCACCATTGTCACGATCGAGCTGCCAATCGAAAAGCCCAAAAGGTAGTCTCGGTTGCTCTTTGCCCACATGATTGTTTTGAAAAACAACACAAGCGACCTAGAATCAAGCTCGAGATGATGACAATGCTCCGAACACTGATTGTCGATGATGAAGAGCTTGCCCGCGATCGTTTGCGACAGCTTCTGAAGCCTTTCGCGGACATCGAGGTTGTCGCCGAGGCGGAAGACGGCGAGGATGCTATCGCCAAAATAACGGGACTTCGACCCGACCTCGTGTTCCTAGATATTCAGATGCCTGCCGTGAACGGGGTCGAGGTTGCGGCGTCACTTTCGTCGCCACGCCCATCCATCGTTTTCTGCACCGCGTACGACCAATATGCCGTCGACGCCTTCGATGTCCACGCCGTTGACTACTTACTCAAGCCCGTCAATAGGGCACGCTTGGCAAAGGCCATCGAACGTGCACGCGCCGCCTCGAGCGAGGAATCGGATTCCCAAATCGACAGAGCCAATAGAGCTTTGGGCTCCCGTCCCTCCCGCTTCTTGGGCAAGAAAGGAAATAGATACCACGTCATCCATCAGAACGATATCGTCTATTTTGCCTCTGAAGGTGGCCTGAGTAAGATGGTCACCGCCAAGGATTACTATTGGATCCAGCCTACGCTCAATGAATTGGAGAACAGGATCGACCCAAGTGCTTTTTGCAGAATATCCCGCGCTGCAATGGTCAATCTGAACGCCGTCAAAGAGGTGACCCCGCTAGTTGGAGGCTACGGTGAAGTGGTTCTCGCCACGGATCTCCGTTTGGATGTCAGCCGCCGCCGGTTCAAAGAGCTTCTCGAGCGACTGGAAGGCCACGGATAACTTGTCTTGGGTGCATCGAGACCCTTCAATCAAGATCACGGACAGGCTGCTGCGAACACGTGTTCGCGGATTTCCACAGCTATCGCTACCAAAAGAAACACACCCTTGAATTTTCAGATGCCTAGGACAAGAAAGGCATCGCTTTGGCGGTGAGACAGCAGGTCGTCGCGCGGGATAAAGGGCAATGTCAATTCCCCGGCTGCTCCACACGTGCCCAGTTGGTGGCGGCTGGCATAGAGATCTTGGTCAAACTCCGCGGATAGATCCTCAGATCATTGGCCAACCGGCTTCCACCCCTGACTCTTTAGTCCAAACTGCGACCCCGCGAGACCTTCATATTTCCGCCTGAGTGGTTCGTACTCTGGATTCGTAGCGTGCTCGCCCCAAATGCCCAGCATCAACTTCAAACCCTCGATGTCCTCTGGGTACTGCCCCTTGTCGTCGGTTTCGTCGATCCAGTTGTCTAGTATTGCTGCGTACTCTTCCCGAACACCCACATAGTCAGCGTCGCCCGCCAGGTTGTTCAACTCGTATGGGTCGTTTTCAAGGTCGTACAATTCCTCGGCCGGTCGTTCGTCCGAAAAGAAACGCGACTGAGCAGCGTTCAACTTGTTCTCGGCGTGCAGCTGCCGCATCACCCGTACAAACTCGACGCCATCGACGTCCATGTACGTCGGCTGCGCGTACGGCCGGTCCGTGAGAAAATTGCGGATATACTTGAATCGCTTCGAACGCACGGATCGGATCCGGTCAATCGTGAAGTCGCAGCGGTCCCGCGTTGAGATGACGACCTCGCGACCGTCGAAATCCTTGGCGAAGATGTTGATGCCTTCCATATAATCCGGAATCGGAATGCCGGCGAGCGCCAGTGCGCTTGTCCCGAGGTCGAGGCCGCTGATGAGCGCGTCGTCACTTCGTTCCGGCGTCAACTGAAACCTGCTTCCGAAAATCGGCGATGATGAGCGGCACGTGGATGCCGCCGTCATAAAGAAACTGCTTGTTTCGCGTCATTCTCATCCCGTGATCCGAAAAGAAGAAGACGATCGTGTTCTCGAGCAGGCCGTTTTCGCGAAGCTCGTCCATGATCAGGCCGACCTTTCGATCCGTGATCTGGATCGCGTCCAGGTGATTCGCGTACTCTTCCACGATAGCAGGATGGGCAGGCAGGTAAGGCGGCAGCTCAATCATGGCTCGGTCAACGGGCGTCGCGACCGACTCTTTGAAGGCGGACGAGAAGATCTCCTTTCCGCCGGACAGCTGAATCTGGCCGAAGAACGGCTGCCTGTTCTTCAGCTCGGCGAGCTCGATCAGGTCACCACGTTTTCCATAGAGGGGATGCTGCGAGTAGTCCTGGTCATATAGATCGCGACGGTCGTAGTGGAAGTTGTAGTCGTCCTTGCCATTGTTGAAGGAAAAGTACCCTGCTTCATTGAAGAGCTCGGGGATGGTCTGGAACCCTTCCGGAAGGTAGATTGCGGATTCGTCCGTCCGCGAGCTATGGTGGTTATGCAGCCCGAGAGTCGTGGACATCGTGCCCGTGATGATGGTCGACCGGCTGGCCGAGCAAACAGGTGCAGGCATGAACACATTCGTATATCGGACGCCGGCTTCCGCAAGTTCGTCGATGTTGGGCGTCGAAATGATTGTTGTACCGTACGCACCCATCAGTGGAGCAGTGTCTTCGAGGAAGATCCATAGGATATTGGGGTCCGGCCCATCGTAGACCGTCGGGTCTGTTGTGCACGACAGGGATAGGCTCAAAAAGACGGTAAGTAGGACAGCCGTGAGCGTGTTTGTCATGATCGCATCATCCAGATTGCTTGGTCCGCTAGCAAATTCTCACCTTCTAATGTTCTACAACGCCCCATTACTGTTGTCACGTTCGTCACAGCACGAGATACACGATGGGCCGGCGAAAGTGAAGATTATCAACTTTACCGGGTGACCGCACGGTGCTACACTTTGGTTTCGCCCATCCTTTCCATCTTGGGCCGGCGGCCATGAAGGAGAAGTGATCCCCGTGCACTGCCCTTCTTGCTCGAGCCAAATACCAGTGGGGAGTCGTTTCTGCTCTTCCTGCGGAGTTTCCCTCGAGGTAGTCTCCGCTGAACCAACTCGGACGAGGACGCCGACGCCGACGGCACACGCAAGGTTTGTCACCGGCGACGTTCTCGCGGGGCGCTATCGCATCGTCGATCGTATCGGCGAAGGCGGGATGGGCGAGGTTTACCGCGCCGACGACCTGACCCTCGAGCAGCCGGTGGCGCTGAAGTTTCTTCCCGAAGGGCTTGCCTCGAGTCCGGAACGGCTGAAGCAATTTCGTCGTGAGGTCCGCATCGCCCGCCAGATCGCGCATCCCAATGTGTGCCGGGTCTACGACATCGGCGAAGCCGACGGGCTCGTGTTTCTCTCGATGGAGTACATCCACGGCGAAGACTTAGGCTCGCTCCTTCGCCGCATTGGACGACTTCCACCAGACAAGGCGATCCAGATTGCTCGACAGCTAGCGTCCGGACTTGCCGCGGCGCATGGTCGCGGAGTCCTGCACCGAGATCTGAAGCCCGCGAATGTCATGCTCGACGACCGCGGTCAGGCCCGGATTACCGACTTCGGATTAGCCGCCGCGGCGGGGGCGATCGAGAAGCACGATATCCGAAGCGGCACGCCCGCATTCATGGCGCGCACCCTACGTATCTGGCCCTGGCCGTCGTCGTGGCGCTGACGCTCTACGGTTTCAAAGTCTCGCTCGGCGGCCGGCCCGCCTTCGGGGATCTGCTGGGCGAGAACTGATTAGCGGCGCCTCGCATTGAAAATCCGCGACGTCTGCTCCGGTGGGGTTAGGTGGCGCCACGCACAGTATGCCCTCTTTTACCCTTAAACAATCGTACCGAACAAGGCGCCGATGCCGGCTGTCAACCCCATCGCGAGTGCACCCCAGAAGGTTACGCGAGTAGCGGCTTTCATCGTTGGGGCCCCGCCGGCGCGCGCAGCCAGTACACCCAGCGCCGCAAGGAACACAAGCGAGGTTCCGGACACGACGGGCACCACACTACCTTCCGGCGCCAGAAACACTGTCAGAAGCGGCATAGCTGCGCCCACAGCGAAGGTGCCTGCCGATGCGAACGCTGCTTGAACTGGTCGGGCACTCAGATTATCGGAGATCCCGAGTTCATCACGCGCATGTGCAGCCAAAGCATCATGGGCCATCAGTTGCTCCGCGACCTGTCTCGCCAACAGCGGATCCAGGCCACGATCCACGTAGATTGAAGCTAGTTCCTCTTGCTCGTATTCCTCGTCGCTTTCGAGTTCTATACGCTCGCGCGCTATGTCAGCCTGCTCGGTGTCTGCTTGTGAGCTAACCGATACGTACTCACCGGCAGCCATTGACATCGCCCCTGCGACCAATCCCGCGACACCTGCAACTATTACGTCGCCTCGCGATGCGTGCGCGGCGGCAACACCGACGACGAGGCTTGCTGTTGACACGATCCCGTCGTTTGCACCGAGAACTGCAGCCCGGAGCCAGCCAATTCGTCCAGTCCGGTGTCGCTCTCTATGACCCTTGGGCATGATCGTTTGTCCTTTCCGTGAATGACAACGCTTGAGTCGGCCGCTTGCCGCCAACTAGACAGGTGAACTGAGCTGCGGCGGCACCTTTCAAATGCCGCGCCGTCTACTCGAGTGAAGTGTTTGATCGTTGCAAACGTGGCGCTCCGAATTCTTCCATCGAACACCAAACATCACTCCTTATTGGCGACGTCGGGCTAACGTCTGCGTTAAGTGCTGGCTGAGATGGCACGGACCTTGCGCCAGCAAGGGCCGTGACGGCTCGGACTGACAGCTTCATCGCATTCGACGCGTTCCGGTCCGCCCGCTGTTCCCTTTGGCCGTTCATTTCGCCTTTGGAGCTGTCCTTGGTTCCTTGAGCTCGACAATGAACACGTGGGTGTCGGTTCTTCCGATGTTCTCGCCAATGTGGGTCTGCGCTTCCATCCAGACCGTCTGACCCGCCGTGAAGCTCCGGTCGACGGTGCGACCGTCCTCGAACGTCAAACGGCGCGTGAAAGGACTCACCACGTGCATCACGAAATCCGGGTGGTAATGTAACAGCGTCTTGTCGCCGGGCTTGTCTCGGTACTCCAGGACGCGCACACGGTCGTTCTCCAATACGAGGTTGTACTTGTCCCCGTCGGTGTGGACCGGATCCTGTGCCGCCACAAGCACGGCGAACATGCATATTGCCAGGGTACAAACCATCACACGCATGCGACCTCCTATTCGTTCGCCATCGGTGTTAGGCCTCGTGAATTGCTCCGCATCGGTTTATCGCTTCTTCTTCGGCATCTTCATGGTTTCGGATGAATCTCCGGATGGATCGATTGTCCCCTGCCCCAGCCCGAAGCGTCTACGCAGGTTTATGGTCGTAGATCGGGGCGAATCGGGTTTCAGTAGGTCTGCCTCATTTCTTCGATGACCTTGGCATCCACCCAATAAATGTCTCCGTCGCCACTTCGAGTGCTGGTAAAGAAGAGATATTTCCCATCGGGCGAGAGCATAGGACAGTATTCAGTTGCCTCGGAATTGATGGTCGGTCCCATGTTCTTGACCTTGGTCCACGTCCCATCCGGGCGGCGAAAACTGATGTATAGATCGCTCCCTCCGAGGCTATCGGAAAGACCCCGCGTGGACACGACCAGGAAGCTCTCATCGGGTGCAATGAGAACATCCCCCTCGTTGGCTTCGGAATTGATGGCGTCTCCCAGGTTTTCCGGCCTTGCATACTTCCCATCCACCCACCGGGAACGATAGATGTCCGAGCCACCGATATTTCCTTCCCGTCGAGACTGAAAATAAAGCGTCAGATCCCGGGTTACCGTGGGGTAAATCTGATGCTCACCAGCGTTCACCAGTGGCCCCAGATTCTCCGGTTCCCCCCACCCGGCACCGGCCCGATTCACCACCCAAATGTCAAAACCCTCCCGGGGAGCACTCTCCCCTGCTCGGGGCCGGTTGGACCCAAAATAGAGGTGTTGTCCGTCAGAAGAAACGGCCATGTCCACGTTGCGGTAGTCCTTCGAAAATGAAGCCACTTCCGCATCGGTCCATCGACCGTTCTCCTGACGCATGACCATTATGATGTAGCGGCCGTCCTGTGAGAGTGAGAAGTAGAACTCGTTTCCATCCGGTGTGAACACCGAGTTCAGTTCCTTTTTCTCCGTCGATACGATTCCAGGGGCAAAGATTCTCCGGCGTCATTCCCGGCGGCTCTTGCCCCAGATAATCCCCGTGGACATCAGGAGTCACGGGATGGGCTGCAGACACGAGGACCACGGTCAGTCCCAACAACAGGAAACGGGTTTTCATGCTTTCCCCCTGACTAGTTCTTTGGGCGAACGACATAGATGTTGTGTTCCGACAAAAACGTCTCGACTCGGTCTAGCGCAAAGTCCGATTGAGCGATGGTCTCGAGCACCTCTTCTTTGCTCAGGAAATGGTCGCGGGCGGACCGGTACTTTTCAGGATCGCGGTCGATGATGACGACCGTCGCCCCCGGTTTCAAACTGGATATTAGGCTATTGAGCAACACCACTGGATGAGTGAGGTCGTGGAATGCGTTGACGATGAAGACCATGTCGAGCGCGCCCTCCGGTAGCAACGGATCGTCAACCTCCCCTAAGACCGTTTCGATATTGGTAATACCATCTCTCTCACACCGTTCGCGAACGGATCTCAACACGCCCGGGACAATGTCGTTGGCATAGACCTTCCCCGCCTCGCCGACACGACTAGACAACCAGAATGTGAAGTAACCTCGTCCCGCACCGACTTCGCCGATCACCATCCCCGGCTCCACACCGACGACGTCCATGACCTTTTCGGGCTGATGTGCCTGATCTCTCCGGTCCGCGAAACCGCATGTGATGATGGTAGCCCAACTGAAGAGGGCCACCACGGCAACCTTCGCTCTCATCGCTTCTTCCCCTTGTCAAGCTCCTAGCGCAAGTTGATGGAGAGCGTGCAAATACGATACCCCGTCCAGTCGAGCGGAGAGGGTCATTTCATCCATTTTTGTGGCCAATATGAATCAGGTGGATACTGTAGCTACCTCTGGCCGAAGCAAGCACTGAAAGAGTTTTTGCAGCATCACGCGAGCGTTTACATTTCTATCGACGCTTCGCTTTCAAATAAACATCGATGTTGCCTGGACGATCGTTGACAAAGTCGAGTTGGATGCGGCCGTCATCTGTTTCGCCGACCACTGCTGGAATCGAGCTGGTGGTGACGTACCAGCCCTCCGGAAGAATGACGGTATTTCGGGGACGGCCGAAGCTCCGGTCCCAAATCAACTCGTCACGCGCTATCAAAAAGCGTCCCGGGTCAGTGTAGGTCTCTTCGATCCGGAGTCTGACCGATTGCCCTTTTTTCACCGGCTCGAACCAAATCACGACCACTTCCGTTTCCTCGGTCACCTCGCTCCCGATATCGATACCCTTCTCCTTGATCTCCTGGCCCTTCAGAGTCTCCACTTTCAGGGTTTCGCCGGTATCCAGTATTTTTGCGGACGGATGGGTCGCACGGCTTCCTGCTCGAACGACATTGAGATAGCGATCGACTCCTTCCCTGTCCTCCGTGTAGTCATGATACAAACGGAACGAATGCGTTTCCGGCTGTTGAAGGAAATAGACGATTTCTCTGTCTTGAAATGCACGCTCCGAGAACGTGTAGTCGATCCTCGCACCCGAGGGACGGCCCGACATGGAAGGAGGTGAATCCGGCTGCTCGACCTTCTTGGAAACACCGGTCTCATCCTTTTGGGACGGTAGTCGACGAGCATGGACCTCGAAAGGCACACCAGCCGGTCCCCGATTCATGAAGCTCACCTTGACTCGCCCGTCCGTCTCGGTCACGACTTGTGAAGGGAAGTTACATTTGATGAGCTCATAACCGGCAGGCAACAGGATTGCATTTCTCTTGATCCCCAATGAGCGAGAGAAAACAATATCGTCGTCTTTCCGGAAATAACTCTCGGGGTCTTTGTAGGTCTTGTCGATTCGAATCCTGCCCTCGCCTCCTTCGGGGACCGCTCGAGCGAGCTCGACTTGGATGTAGCTCCCTTCTGGGTTGGCGTGCGTAACGCCACCCTGCTTCGCCACGCTGCCGTCAACGATACTCCATTCCAGCTCCCGACCTGTCATCAGGTCGTAGACCGCGTGAACGGTAGGCTTGCTTCCGACCCGAATCGCATTGTAGTAGTACTTGGCGCCGGCCGTCGTCGCCGTGACATCGTAGGTGATTCTAAAGCTCTCGGTCTCGGGTTCGAGGAGCTCATACCGTGTGTAGTCGTCAGATTGTGTCTGACGCGGCGCTTGGGCATAGACCGCACAAGACAGGCACAATAGGCCCGCTGCCCCCAACAACACCTCGCGTTCTATCAACTTGTAACTCCCGTTCTGCATCATTCTTCCCTTCCGTTTCTCCCGACGATCGAGACGACGAGACTATCCGTTCCGTATATAATGTCCCACATGCACGAGGACAGGGAGTATCGTATCAAACAATATCCCCTGGAACGGGGTGCCCTCGAAATCCAATACATCGAAGAGTTCTTTGGCGAGTTCGATCGAAAGAAGACCGCCGACGAAATCCTGGCTCGGCTCTCTGACCGGATTCACTGTATATTGATGACCGAGGCTCACCTCCCGGATGACCCATCCCAGATCGTGCCGGTGTCGTTCAAGGTGAGCCACGAGCTCTATGCTCGCGAGACCGACCCGAACTTGCGAGATCTCCTGGATCATGTCCGTGACACCATCGATTTTGAAGGTAGGAGAATCCTCTACAGCTGGATTGGTGGAACCAGAAGCGACTGGCGTGGGCAGGGATTCTTCCGGGCTCTTACCGAGCAGCAGGAAGTATGGGCCTTCGAGCACGGATTCAAGGAAATCCTCGTAAAAACAAAGAACAAGTTCTACGGCATGCGTGGCACGCTCGACCACCTCCACTTCGAAGTCATCAAGTTCGAGCGTAGCGTTATCGACAACCGTGAATCCAAAGTGTATCTGAGCAAGAAGGTCGGTCCTGACATTCTGAAGAGCCACCTCAGTATGCGTACTTTGGTGGATGCCATCAACTAGAAAGGATCCGTTCCTCCTTCTCGACGACCGCCACCTCCGATGGAAATCTGTTTCTGAGGAGTAAAACCGCCGCATAGAACACCGGCGTATCGGCCAGCGCCACCACCCACTTGAACAAGACTCCGTTCCAGAAAAGCTGCGGAAATCGGCCCCAGGTCATCCCCGCAGCACCCATGACGACGAGTAGCCCATTCACGACCGCCGTATCGAGGACTTGAGAGGAAATCGTGCTCGCGTTGTTCCTCAACCAAAGGTGGCGGCCTCGAGTGAGTCGTCTCCAGAAGAGGAAAAACCGAATGTCCATGTACTGCGCGACGAGATAGGCCGCCATGGAGGCCGTGACGGCCACCCAAGAGAGTCCAAAGACCCGACTGAAGGTTGCCTCATCGACAGGACTCCAGGAAGTCGCCGGAACCACATCGGCCACGAAGATGAGCCCTAGAACGAAACAGCTCGCAAAAAGCCCGCTGGTGACGACTCGGGTGGCTCGTTCCCGCCCGTAAATCTCTGACAAGACGTCGGTTACAAGGAAGGTCAAAGGGTAGGGCAAGATACCCACGGACAGCTGGAACGTGTAACGCCATCCGAAAAATGACAGCTCCCATGTGAAGAACTTTTGAAAGATGAGGTTACAGGAAACGAGAGCCGCAATAAAAAGCGCAGCGAGGATGAGATAAAGCCGTTCGTACAGAGGATCGGAGGAAGAACCGCGAGAGAGCCTATCTTCTGCCTTCATCATCAAAATGAAGACACATTATATCGTGTCGGAATTGATGGGAAGTAGACGACCAAGTCCTCTTACCAGACGAAGGAGAAAGAATAAAGTAGACTTCCTACTTTTTACTTCCTACTAGCAGGGTATCACGTTTCCTCTTCTATGCTGCCTCAACAAGCGGCAACCGTAGACAGGCCTCGCATCCTTTGCCCACCTTCCGATTCTCGAGCGTCAACGATCCGCCATGAGCTTCTGCGATCTGACGGCTGAGAACCAGCCCAATGCCCGAACCTCCCGGCTTGGTCGTAAAGAAAGGAACGAACAAATTGGCCGTTTCCGGTATGCCCGGACCGTCATCTTCGACCCACACTTCGAGTCCGTCTCGCCCACCGCGTCCCAATGACCACCCGACACGGACCCCACCACCAGTCTCGAGGGAAGCATCGACTGCATTTCTGATGAGATTGATGAGAAGCTGATCGAGTTGATCTCCGTCAGCCTGGATCCTCAACTCGGGACCGGCAACGATTTCGACGGGAAGCCTGGTCGACAGAGCGACGACCTTGCGGACCCACACCCCGACATCGACTGTCTGGAACGTGGGCTGGGGAAGTCGAGCCAAACGACTGTAGGCCTCCATGAAACGACTTAGAGACTCTGACCGGTCGGCGATCACCGACAATCCACGCTGCGCGTCGTCTTTCCAGTCATGCGGCGGAGGCTCCCGTTGAATAAGGGAGAGCAGGGTCGATGCCATGGACTTGATCGGAGCCAAGCTGTTGCCAATCTCGTGACGGAGGACGCGAATGAGTCTTTTCCAAGCCTGCCTCTCCTCTTCACGGAGGGCTTGGCTCAGATCGGTGAGGACGAGCATATGATGAGGCAAACCGCCCTCACGAAAGACACTTCTGCGCAGTCCCCACCTCCCCGATTTCCCAGGAAAGGATTTCTGGAGGGTGCGGGCGGCTTCCCCTTCCAAACACTCGTGCAGGCCCAACTCGACTGCAGTGAGGCCCATAAGTTGCTGGTCCGTTTGCGCGAGAAGCCTCTCACCGGCCCGATTTACCAGGCGCAGACGTTCCTTTTCATCGAAGGTGAAAACAGCCACATCGATCTCTTCCATGACCTTTTGGAGAAGTTTGGTAGCTTCCACGGCTCCCATGCGTTGCCTGTAAAGCGTCTCGCCGAGAACATTTGCCTCGAGCATGACCTGACCGAGAGCCTCATTGGCTCGTGCTCCTCGAGCACGGATCGAATAGTCACCTTCACGCAGGGCCGCAAGGAGATTAGAAAGGGTCTGAAGTGGTATGACGACCCGCTCCCTCACCGCAAAAGCGAATCCTAGCCAGACGCCAACGATGAGCACCGTGAGGGTCCATTGCACTTTGGGTGTGTAGTCTCCTCCCCAAAGCATGATCATCGATACGAGTACGCCCGGGAGTCCTGCGGCAAGAGCCATCGCCATGACACGAGCGTCATGGCTGATCCTCTTCTGCCTCTTGCCTCCTGAATCGAGGTTCAGGGAGGGGCACCGTAAGAGGGTGGAGGCAAATTGATGGGCAACGATCCACTTCTTCCAAGCTGTTCCGGTTCCACGTTTCCGGACACGAGCACTTTGGTCTAGATTCTATACCTTTCCAATCGGCGGTACAGAGCACTACGACTCAACCCGAGCGATTTCGCCGCTTGAGTGACATTACCATTGTACCGCGTCAGGGTCTTTTGAATGAGGAAACGCTCGACCTCCTCCAAATTCATATCCTCCAAGCTGGTCGGTGCATCATCCGTGGAGCCCTCAATCCGAGGTCCTGTACTTGATCCGTTCTCCCTTGGACATGAGAACGGACCGCTCGACGGAATGATCGAATTCTCGAATGTTACCGGGCCAGGGAAACTGGACGAGAGACTTGAGTGCTTCGTCTTCGAATCCACCGATCTTCTTTCGGTAATGTTGGGCATGTTGTCGCAAGAAGATTGAAGCCAGAATCGGAATATCCTCTTTCCGTCTCCCGGACCGGCGGCATGTGAATTTCGATCGTATTCAAACGAAACAACAAGTCCTGCCGAAAGCGCCCTTGAGCCACTTCATCGACCAGGTCCGCATTGGTGGCCGACAAGATACGAACGCTGACGTGTCGGGTCTTCGATGAGCCGACCCGTTCAAACTCTCCCGTCTCGAGAACTCGCAAGAGCTTTCGCTGCTGCGACGGCGGCACGTTGGCGATCTCGTCGAGAAACAACGTCCCGCCATCGGCCAACTCGAATCGACCCACCCGATCCGTTTTAGCATCGGTGTAGGCCCCTTTGACGTGGCCGAAGAGCTCGCTCTCGAAGACACCTTCCGAAAGCCCGCCGACATTGACCGTAACCATCGGTTTGGAGGCACGGGTCGAAACGCTGTGCAGGGCTCGGGCGACGACGCCCTTCCCCGTTCCATTCTCTCCGGTGATGACAACGTTGGCATCGGAGGGTCCCACGCGTGAGATGAGCTCTCGTACAGGTTTCATCGAGGGAGACTCGGCGACGAGCTGGGGCTGGTCCTGACGTAGAATTTGATTCTCGGCTTCGAGCATTTGGCCGCGTTTCAATGCCTGCCCGAGCTCGAGCTGCGTCCGTAAGATGGAGAGCAAACGTGCGTTGTCCCAAGGCTTTTGGATGAAATCTCGAGCGCCCCTCCGCATCGCCTCTACGGTGAGCTCCACACTTCCCCAAGCCGTCATGACGACGACGGGCAAGGTAGAGTCGAGAACCTGAATCCGTTTCAGAAGATTGAGACCTTCCTGTCCCGATGTCGTATCTCGAGCGTAGTTCAAATCCATGAGCAGAATGTCGAAGTCCTCAGACTCCAAGGAGCCCAAGATACCCTCTGGCGATGTGGCGGTCTCCGTCTGATAGCCTTCGGCTTTGAGCAAGAGGCGCAAAGCCTCCAAGACGTCGGGCTGGTCGTCGGCGACCAGGATCCGGGGCGCGGAACTGTCGGATGTACTCATGGTCCGCCCTCGAGGTCCGGATATCACCGAATCGTCACCCACACGGCTCACTCCTTTTCGAGCCATCCGTCGAAGAGCTTGATAATTCTTCGGCTGTACGATGCATTCGCCTCGGAATGAGTAACCTGAATAATCGTCGTGCCTTCTTGATTCAGCTGGCTGAAGAGCTCCATGATTTCCTTACCTTGGGCCGAGTGCAGGTTTCCGGTCGGCTCATCGGCGAGGATCAACTTCGGATTCATGATCACGGCACGGGCCACTGCGACGAGCTGCTGTTGACCTCCGGATAGCTGGTTGGGATAGAGATCTTTCTTGCCAACGATGTGAAAACGATCCAGGATATCGCCCACCATTGCTTGGCGCTCTGAACGCTTGATGTTGCGATAGGAAAGTGGGATCTCCAGATTCTCGTAGACGGTCAGATTGTCGAGCAAATGATAGGCCTGGAACACGAAACCGATGTTCGCCTTGTGAAGCTCGTTCCGCTTTTTCGTATTGAGCTGGTGGACAGGCTCATCCCAGAAGTAGTACTCACCCGTCCAGGAGCCGTCCAGCATTCCCATGATGTGGAGTAGGGTCGATTTGCCCGAGCCGGACGGCCCCATAATCGTGATGAACTCCCCTTCTTTTACATCGAATGTAATACGTCGCAGAACGTATGTCCTGCCGGCTCTCGATTCGTAGAATTTCTCGAGGTCATTAAGTCTGATCATAATCTCGACACTTTCAAAGGTCTGGTGCTCGCCCATCCGACACTGGCGTCCCACCGACTGAGTCTATTCATATCTGAGTGCGTACAAAGGATCCACACGAGTGGCACGACGAGCAGGGACATAAATGGCCACCAGCGTCACCAACACCAGCAACAGGGTCACCATCCCAAAGGTAATGGGGTCAGTTGTCGCGACACCAAAAAGGAAGCTGGAAAAAACTCGTGTCAGCGCAAGAGCGGCGACGAGTCCAATCCCAATCCCGACTGCAGCCAACAGCATACCTTGCCCTACGATCATCCCGATGACGTCTCCCGCTCGGGCCCCCATCGCCATACGGATTCCAATTTCGTGTGTTCGTTGACTCACAGAGTACGACATGAGCCCATAGATGCCTATCACAGACAGCATCAATGCGATGAGCGCAAACACGCCAAGCAAGTACATGTTGAATCTCGGCCGGGCCACCGACTCGTTGACGATCTGTTCCATGCTCTCGGCTTTGAACACCGGTAAGTCGGGGTCGACCGCGAGAATCTGGCTCCTTACCGCTGCCACCGAGTCGAGAGGATTGCCATGGGTTTTGATGACCAAGGTCATGAATCGTAGCGACTGTTGTTGGTAAGATATGTAGACCTCGGGCCGAGGCTCGCGGTCGAGACCATCAAACCGGATGTCTCCTACGACTCCGACGATCTCCGCCAATTCATCGTCGTCGAAATCAATCTTCTGCCCAACGGGATCTTCGGTGGGCCAATATCGGTGCGCCATCGTCTCGTTGATGACGACCACAAAAGGAGCCTCTTCGCGGTCTCGCTCACTGATGTCCCGACCCCGTAGAATCGGTATCCCCATGGTTCGAAAATAGTCCTGACTCACGGTCTGAAAACCCGCGTGGTACTCTTCACCCGGCGGCGGCTCCGCCCGGCCTTCAATGTTGAACGTTAGATTGCCGGACACACCTCCCATGGGAACTCCGAGAACAGCACCCGCCGACTCGACTCCGGGCAACGACCCGACTCTCCCCAGAATCCGTTGATAAAGATCAGCCATTTGTGTCTCGTCCGCATACTTCGATTCCGGCAACCATACAACCGCCGTCAGGACGTTCTTGGGGTTGAAGCCGGGGTCGACGCTCAATAGTTGGAGGAAACTGCGGCTCATCAAACCGGCGACAACGAGAACCACCAATGCCAATCCCAACTCGACGATGACCAGTGAAGCACGGAGTCGCCAGCGCCTGGACCCCACACTCGATCGCCCACCTTCTTTAAGAGAGTCCTGCAAATCGGGCTTGGAGGCCTGCAGTGCGGGAAGGAGACCGAAAAGGAGACCCGTGAGGACTGAAATGGCGAACGTGAAAACAAGGACCTGCATGTCGAGCTCGATCACGCTGATCTTGGGTAGAACCTCCGGGCTTACCCCAAGGATCAGGTCCAATGACCAAAAGGCAAAAAGCAAACCGATAGCTCCGCCTAGGAGCGAGAGAAGAAGGCTCTCTGTTAGGAGCTGACCGATGAGTCGCAGCCGACCGGCTCCAAGCGACGTCCGTATAGCTATCTCCCTTTCCCGCCCCGCAGCTCTGGCCAAAAGGAGGTTGGCAACATTGGCACAAGCAATGAGGAGGACAAGGCCGACGATTCCCAAGAGCATGAGCAAAGCCGGGCGCACTGCTCCCACGACCTGCTCCTTCTAGTGCAACAACGTTGACACCTCGTCCGGTCGCATCCTCGGGGAAGGCCTCCTGCAATCGCCGGGCGATGACGTCCATCTCGGTCTGGGCATCAACAATAGACACACCCGGCTTCAAGCTTCCCACCACGGTAAGCCAATTGAGCTCTCTTGTCGTCGCCAAGTCCATCTCTTCGGGAAGATCCATGGGAGGCGCCGGTATATCTCTAGGCGGACGAACCCAAACGTCTGCATTTCGAGAGTTCAACTGAAAACGCGGCGGCATGACGCCAATAACCGTGTAGCCGACATCGTCGAGCTGCAAGACACGGCCGACCGCGTTCGCTTCACCTGCGAACCGTTTTTGCCAGAATTCATAGCTGAGGACAACCTCTCGCTCCCCTCGAGGATCATCGGTTGAAAAAGCCCGTCCCAACGAAGCTTCGACACCGAACACCTGAAAGAAGTTCGGTGTGACCTGCAGGCCATCCACTCTTTCGGGAACGTCCACACCCGTCAGAGTCATGGGCAAGGGAAAAACGGCCGAGAGCTCATCGAAAGAGCTCGCTTGTTCCCTCCAGTCGAGGAGCTCGGCAGCGGAAACAGAACCGCGAGTTTCATTCGCCCGAGTTGCATAGACGAGGCATACACGATCCGGATCCCCGTAGGGCAGTGGTTCGAGTAAGACACCGTTGACCACACTGAAGATGGCGGTATTCGCGCCGATGCCGAGGGCCAGCGTCAGAATCGCGACGACGGTGAACGCGGGCTGCTTGACTAGCAGCCGAAACCCATACCGCATGTCACCCCATAGAGTCTTCATTAGAACCACCTATTGGCTGGGTGAGGCCCAAAGCCCCCCGCTCATACCGCTTCTGTTAGACTTGCTCTAGGTGCTTTCGTCATTCTCCTCGACGATACGACCGTCGAAAAGGTGGATGGCACGATCCGCATACTTGGCATAACGAGGATCGTGGGTCACCATGCAGATCGTGGCACCAGCCTTGTGGAGCTCGCTCATCAGTTCCATAACCGCTTCGCCGTTGGTCGAGTCCAAATTACCTGTTGGCTCGTCGGCCAGAAGGATAGAGGGCTCTCCGCACACCGCCCGAGCAACGGCCACCCTTTGTTGTTGGCCACCCGAGAGCTGCGAAGGATAGTGCTTCATTCTGTGGGCCATGCCCACCCTTTCCAAGGCCTCCTGGACTTTCTGCTTGCGCTCCGAGGAAGGCATCCCGCGATAGGTCAGCGGCAGCTCGACGTTCTCGTAAACGGTTAGGTCGCCGATCAAGTTGAACGCCTGGAAGATGAATCCGACCTCCCGGTTGCGAATGCGCGCGCGCTCCGACATGTTCAACTTGGACACGGATTTCTCGTTGAGCGTATACTCACCGTCGGTCGGAGAATCCAGAAAACCGAGAATGGAGAGAAGCGTCGATTTTCCGCAGCCCGAGGGTCCTGCAATAGCCACGTACTCCCCTTTTTCGATGTCCATGTGGATCCCGGCCAGAGCGTGAGTCTCGACCTCATCCGTGTAAAAGACCTTCGTGACACCGCTAAGACTGATCAATGCACCCGATGAATCACTCATCTTCCCCTCCCTTTACTGCTCTTTCCCGAACACCATCATTTAGTTCAAACGAATCCGATCGTAAGCGTCCCAAGCGGAAGTATCGGAGAGAATGACTTGGTCGCCTTCGAGCAATCCCTCCATGAGCTCGATCGTGTTGACGGAGCTCTTACCGAGACGGACCTGAACTCGCACCGCAGTCTCTCCATCCTCGAGAAGCTTGAAGAGGCCAATCGTGCTGTTCGCTTGACCGTATGCAGGACGTCCCACGTAGAGTACGTTCTCCAAACGCTCGATCTCGATGGTTCCATCAACGCTCAAGTCCGGCCGCGCTCCTTTGGGCAACTCACCCACAAGTGCCACATCCACTGTGACAGTGCCTTCTAACACGGCAGGATCGACTCGCATAACCTCGCCTTCGATGACACCATTGCGGGTGTCGATGCTTGCCTTTTGACCGACCTCGATGTCTTTCGCTTGGGTTTCTGCAATACGGAGCTCGGCTTTGAGCTTCTCCGGCTGGGCCACTTTGGCCAGCGTCGTTCCCGGCGTCACTTCTTGTCCAACCTCCATCGGCATCTGCTGAAGGACACCGGCGATGCCGGCGCGTACTTTCAACGCACTGACTTGGTTCTTGCGAAGTCTGTAGAGCGCACGGACCTGTTCGACCCGAGCGTTTTCCGCCGCTAGCTGTGCTTCGACGGAATCGGAAGCAATTTTGAGTCTTTCCTGCTCGAGCTCGTTCCGCGTCACCAGTTCGTCGGCCCTTACTTGAGACAACTTGAGAGTGAGATCTCCAATGAGCCCCTGATTGTGCAGATCTTGATCCGCCTCCGCTTGAAGTTTGGCTTGACTAAACTCGGCCTGCACGCTTGCGGCCGTGGCGCGCTGGTTCAAGAGCTGGCTTTGAAGTCGCACCTTGAGGTCTTCCAAGGAAGCCTCGGCGGCTCGAAGCTGGTATTCGGCATCGAGCGCGGTTTGTTCCAACTCGGGATTGCTCATCTCAATCAAGACGGTATCGGCTTCGACGATAACGCCTGGAAGCGTCAGAATCCGCTCCACACGACCATTGGTCCGCGCCGCAATCCACCGGATCTCCACCGGAACCAGTGTCCCAGGACCTCGCACTTGTCGGAGCATCGACCCGCGTTTCACGACATCCATCCATACCGTCGCTCGTTTGACACTGGGGGCAGCCGGTTCGAGTCTAGATAGCGCCAATGTTATCAACAAAATGGCAAACAGCCCTGCGCCCGCGTAGATGGCTCGTCGGATTTTCTTTTTCCGTGCGACGCCTTCTCGTTGGATATCCATAGTCGTCCTCCATCATATATATGCGCAATTGGCGTGCCATTTGTTCCCCAAATCTAAATACCTGAAAATGAAGGGACAAGAGAAGTTGATTTCTAAATCATTGCTCACAAGTGTCCGCAATCGAACACTTATCTGCCCGGGAACGAACAGCTTGACCCGGGCCCTTCCCTGTACTGACCGACCTCCTTGCACCTCTACGTCTTCGTTGGGCAGTCGAGCAGTACAGCAGTCGAGCCCGCCTTAGCGATCCTCCCGGCCAATGAGCGCTTTTGCTGGCAGCAAGCTCCGCCCCGGCAAGTCCTCGGGAATATCCAGCCCTAGAAGATCGAGTACGGTCGGAACCACATCGATGGCCTGAATTCGAGGCAGACGGGCCCCGCCCCGAAACCGCGGTCCCCAAGCGCCGAAAATAGCCAGCATATCTCGGCGGGTCGGCAGAAAAATGTGGTTTCCGACCGGTGCGGTCACCGTGATCAATTCGTCATTCTCCGTTGAGCTGGAGAAATAGTAGCCAGGGAGCAAGTCGAGAAAAGCGTCACCTGTCGTTGTCCCGCCGGGCTGCAAGAGTCCCTGTCTCGAAGCCCGAAAGAAACCCTTGACGACAGGATTGCCGGTTTCCGGGTCATTGACCGTCTCGAGCACTTTGCGGACCTGTTCCAATACCGTCTCCTTTTCTTCCATCGGCACGATGCCGCCTTTCCTGTCGACGGTGTTGACAGCCACGCTGGCATCCGACAACGGGAGGAGTAGCGCTCTCGTACGGGACAGGTCTATTTTTCTCTCGGGAGTCAAGGCAAGGAGCCCATCTCTTTCCAGAGCCACGTTCACGTTGAGAAGCCGATGGGTGCCGGCCATTCCATGATCGCTAACCAGAAGAACATGGGCTCCAACACGGGAGGCTCGTTCCATCACCCACCCAAGAAGCTCGTCCTGAGTCTCGAAAGCTCGAGCCATAACCGGCCACAGCCTTTTCGCCAATGTCTCGTCGTATCCCGGTACCGCCGGATCGAGATATCCCGTAAAAACATGGGCCACTTCGTCGGGAACCGGAGAATACATGATCAGGAGATCGAACTCACTTCGTTCAAGTACCTTTTCCACTTGCTTTTGGAGTTGACCCGTAACGTGGGTCAGAGTCTCCACGAATCGGTCCTCGGCTTCTCCCTCGCCACCGTCGGTGAGCTTTGTCCCAAAGCCACCCTTGCGATAGAACGAGCTTCCACCATTCCCGGCAAAACAACGGGTGCCCAAGTCACCTTCATCCGGATCATCAGGTCTCGACATCTCAACCGCTTCCGCGGAGCTTCTGTACACCAAGAATCGTGATGCCGATGGGTCCAGCTCGAAAACGCGGAGCGAGAACCACATCGATTGGCCTCTGGAGTTGGTCTCGATGGGGATCGAAAACTCATCTCCGGGTTTGATGAGGGCAGAAAACGACGTGTCACGCTTTTCCCGTACCACACCGAGCGTGTCGCAACCTTCGGCAGTATCGAAAGGGTCATCAAAAAAAACCGCCCAAAAGCTCTCCTCACCGGCTTCGATGGGAAATTCCCTTGCTTCTTGCCCTCGAACTTCCGGAATCGCCCATCCGCTGGAGGGGCGTACGGGAGTGCTTTCGCTCGTATAGAGCTCGGCGGGCACCGTGTTCCGAGTATAGCCATAGAGCATATGCAGGTTCTCGCGATGAGCCGGCGTCAGAAGCTCGAGCTGTCTGCCAAATGGATAGGACTGCGTCGCGTGAAACGTGTAGGTATCGAGGCCCGCGCGAGCCGTCATAACCCATATCGGCTCTCGATTGAGGCCAGTCGAGAAAAATCCTGTTTGGCTTTCCAACCGGCTGTGCTCCAAAGCAGGCTCGAGAAGCAACGAATTGCCCGTGATGCCGCTCGTATGGCCATAGTGTCCCGTCCACAACATGGCGTGACCCGCTGCCGTCTTGGACGGGAAACTGGTAATCATCCCGTCGGACCAAGCACCCTCTTCGACGAGTCGTTGTAGGTTGGGCAGATGGCCTTCCGAAAGAAGATGGGAAGTAGCCCAATAGGCTGCTCCATCCCAGGAGAAAAGAATGACCTTCCGGCGGTTGGGTTGTCCGGTTGCCGAACTTCCTCCATAACCTACCAGGACGGCAAAGACCAAGATGCGCCATCTCGTCGCAAGCATCCCAGGATTTTATCATCAAGAGAGCGGGGCTTTCTTCCCTGACCGTAGTCACGCTAGACTAGGCACCATGAACGACAACAACCTCTATTTTCGACAACTCCTCGCCGGACGCGACTTTGCCCCCAACCACCCTGTCGCTGGTCAAATGGTGAATTTCTGCTACCTCATCGGTGATCGAACGGCCGGAAAAGCCCTTCTGGTCGACCCGGCTTGGGACGTTCGAGGTCTACTGGACGTCGCGCAAAACGACGGCATCGAGGTCGATGGCGTCCTAGCGACTCACTACCATCCTGACCACGTCGGCGGTGACCTTTTTGGTCTACCTGTCGAGGGCATCTCGGAGCTACTCGAGGTCAAGGGTGTGAAAGTTCACGTTCACAAAATTGAAGCCGAAGGCATCAAGAAGGTGACCGGTACTTCAGATTCCGACCTGGTCTTACACGAAAGCGGCGAAAAGATTCTCGTGGGAGCTGTCGAGGTTCAGGTCTTGCACACGCCGGGACACACTCCGGGAAGCCAATGCTTCCTGGTCCAAAATCGACTGGTCTCGGGAGACACGCTCTTTGTGAAGGGTTGCGGCCGCGTTGACCTTCCCGGAAGTGACGCGGAACAGATGTACCGCAGCTTGACCGAACGTCTTGCAAAGTTACCGGACGAGGTGGTCCTTTTCCCCGGTCATGATTACGGAGACCAACCGACCTCAACACTGGGAGAGGAGAGACAGAGCAACATCTACATGAAGGTCCCGTCGCTCGAAGACTGGATGCGGCTCATGGGCTAGTGGCCGAAGAAAGAGCGGACAGGCGACTCTTCTTCCACAACGAACAACGGCGGTTCGAGGGAATTCCACCTCATTAATAGCGTCTTTTGTCTCTTCGAGTCATACTCCCAAAACACACAACAAAGCAAAAAGAAACGGCAATTACACCGAAACAATCGCTGCTCAAAGTCTGTGCAAACTGTTACCGAGCATTAACAAATGCGGTCTCATGCCACCCCTAGACAGCTTTTCCACAGACATTTGCACAGAAACTGTGAGTCCAACAATCGACTCGCAGAACGGATTCTGGACTTTCCATCGCCGAACGGGAAACGTTGCGGCCACCAAGGTTGCAGATGGGCTCGCGATACCGGATCGACGACTGCCAACTGCAACAAAGGCAATCGCGGAATATCATACCTAGTTGGAGGCGCCGGAATATCTAAGGCTTGATGGCTCCAATCATTCCTACGGGCTCCCCTTTGGTGATCGGCGGCGTGGCGACGACGTAGAGAACCACACCGGCAAAAGGAGCACGGACCTCTTCGATCGTATCTCCGAAAAAGTCCTTTATGGTGGCGATGACCGTTCCCTTGGCAACCGTGCGGCCCCGTTGAACATTGGGAAATAACAATCCGGTGGCGGGGCTTAGGAGAACTTCGGTCGGCTCGAGAAATATGGGGTGCTCGACAGAATCCGGTTGTCCCTCCACCATCTTGAAATGGCGCATGAGACTCACCACACCATGGACAATCCGATGGGTCGGGGCATCATCTGTTGTTCCCAAGTAGCCGGACTCGACGGTGATCGCTGGCTTGCCCCTCGTCACAGCAGTGCTGGAACAGTAGATCGAGGCCTCCGGGTCCGTCGGTCGGTTCCGATCCACAACGATATGGTCGATCCCAAAGGCGATCGCGATCTCCCGAGTCGCCTTGTCCATCTTCTCATCGCCTGTCACAGGCATATAGACATAGTGCCGCAGGTCCTCGTTACCGTCGCCACAATGGAGATCCAGGAGATAGTCGCACTGATCGATGATTTGTTTGGTAATCACATAGGCAATGCGCTCGGACGTTGTGCCGTCTTTTTTGCCGGGATACACCCGATTCATGTTTTTGCCGTCAATCGGGCTGTAGTAGATAGTCCTGCCCAGGAAAGAAGGCATGTTGGCGATGTGTACGATGAGAACCGTCCCTGACATCTTCTTGGGGTCCAACATGGAACGGAGGCGCTGGAGAGCAAGAATCGGTGGGTATTCATATCCATGATTTCCGGCAATCAGAGCCAAGACCGGCCCGGGCTCGATCCCATGAACGATAGTCACCGGTAGCTCGGTTTCCGGATCATCTGCAGCCGGGATCGATATGATCCCAGAGGCTGTCTCTCCGGGCTGGGCCGTAATGTCAGCCACTGTAAACGCCTCTCTTTGCGCCTGGGCAGCGCGAACGGTACCAATGAGCAGAACAACTAGACTCAACAAGACTCTTGATCGCATCACATCACCTCACAGCTTTCTGTACGCATTTATTGCACCTGCACCATACGACAAACCTCGTCCCAGACTCAAACCGGCTCGGCGCGAACTCTACTGACTCGTTCCAACTAACTTCCTCCGGGCAGGGGCATGCAGCCGAACGAAGCTGTGCCTCGCTGACTGGTCACTGTTTTCTAGTTACTGGTCACCCGCCTTCGCCCATTGCGCCACGCTGGTGGCTTCCGCCTCCGTCGGTGACGCCGATTCTTACCACCGACTTCGGCGAGACTCGCCGAAGCTAATGCGAAGGCGGTCGGCGGGTCCGCCGAAGGCCGCAGAGAGGCGGACTGGCCTCTGGTCGCTCCCCCCCGGACAGGGTCACGGGGCCTCCGCACGAAGTCAGTTCCTGCGTGCTCCGGCCCAAATAGACCCGTGCGGCACCTCCGGAGTACACTAATCGACATGATTTCTCTATTCAAAGGCACCGCTCGGGAGTGGCTTCGGCAGAACCTGCCGCGCGTTCCTCTCCTTGTCAACCTCGCCTGGGGCCTTTTCCGAGATCCACGGGTTTCCACATCTCTAAAGGCCGGTCTTCTCGGTGTTCTTGTATACGTGGCTAGTCCGATCGATTTGATACCCGATTTCATTCCCGTCATAGGCCTTGCCGATGACCTTTTCCTGCTTCTCGCGGCGCTCGATATGTTTGTTCGACTCGCCCCACCTGAAGTGGTCGCCGACTTGGAAAAGAGCTATTTGAGCGGACATGGTCCACTTCGCGAGGATCTGGCACAGGCCGAGCGTCATTTCGGTCGCCTCTGGTCTTGGGCCGTGAAGAAGATAGAGAAAACCGCACGGGGGTATGGGGACCGGGTCAAGGATCAGAACTTTGTCCGGGATGTAGAGAGCAGAAGCAGGAATAGGCCATAGAGTTCACTGTAAGCTATGCTAGGATCTCTCACCGTGTCCCAACAATGGGACTGCCAAAATATCAAGACATCAACTATTCTCACCCGACTCTCCCATGCTTCGAGCTCGGGTAAACGGTAGAAGATATGGTCGACAAATTGTCACTTCCACACCACAAGGAGCACACGTTCAAATCGGAAGCCGTCACCCGAGGAGTGCGCATTCAGGTGGAATCTAGGTACTCGGCCTCGCATTCCCAACCACAATTCAAGAGATGGTTCTTCCTGTACAACGTCAAGATCACCAACGAGGGTCCCAAGACGGTACGCCTCATTAGCCGCCATTGGATCATCGAGGACGCCGAAGGACGTCGTGAAGATGTTCGCGGCCCAGGAGTCGTTGGTGAACAGCCCGTGCTTTCCAAAGGCGAGTCCTTTGAGTACACATCAGGCTGTCCTTTGACGACACCGTTCGGCTCCATGCGAGGTACATACCAAATGTCAACCGAGGACGGTGAGATGTTCGATGCCGACATTGCCGCCTTCACGCTCAGCGAACCTACCAACATCCACTAACGGTCGAAAAACCCTTTCATTCAGCAAAGAAGAAGACATGGCACCGAAGACAAAGCGCAAGCTAACGGCTCGGAACAGCGACAAACACGACCTGTATCAAAAAAGCGTTCAAGCCCCCGATGTGGATGCTCGTTTTCTGGCCCGCCTCTACAAAAAGACCAACGACAAACCGGCGCGTCTCTTTAGGGAGGACTTCTGTGGAACGGCGATCCTCTCTTGCGAGTTTGTGAAGCGCCATCGCAAGAACCGTGCGGTTGGGGTCGACTTTCACGGCCCAACCCTCGATTGGGGTCGAAAACACAACCTCAGCGCCTTGTCTGCCGATCAACAAAAACGAGTCCAGCTGATCCAAGACAACGTTCTCAACGTGAGATCGCCCAAGGCGGACATCATCGCGGCCATGAACTTCAGCTACGCCGTCTTCAAGACCAGAAAAGACTTGGGCGCCTACATCTCGAACGCTCACCGTTCTCTCGCCGAAGACGGTCTTTTCGTCATGGATGCATGGGGTGGCCCTCAATCCCAGGAATTGATGGAGGAGAAGAAACGCATGTCCGGCTTCAACTACGTCTGGGACCAAGTTGATTTTGATCCCGTCTCCCATCATATCCTCTGCAAGATCCATTTCGATTTCCGAGACGGAAGTCGAATGAGGAATGCTTTCGTTTATGACTGGCGCCTTTGGACACTTCCCGAAATGCAGGAGCTCATGGCCGACGCCGGCTTCCAGGACATCCATGTCCTATGGGAGGGAACGGAGAAAAAAACAGGAGCAGGTAACGGTGTGTTTCGTCGTGTTACTCGGGGCGGTGACGAGCTTGCATGGATCGCCTATGTCGTAGGGAAGAAGTAATGCTTCGGCGCCTTTGTTCCCTCTTCTTTGCAGGGAGAGGCTTCCGCCTTCGCCAAAGCTTCCGCCTACGCCAAGGCTTCCACCTTCGCCAAGGCTTCCACCTTCGCCAAGGCTACGGCGGACAAGACGGCGGACTAGACGGCGGACAGGACGGCGAACGGGCGGGGTGAAGGACCTTTCAAAGCAATTCAATGACCCTTAACAAAGGTTTCACATACCGCGAAAAGCTAGGTTCAAACGCTACCGGAGCTAATCTGCTCGAGTATCTCATCACCAACTACCAACACTCATCGGAAGAGGAATGGCAGGCGCGAATCGAATCTGGAAGGGTTCGCCTGAACGGTACGCCTGTTGGGCAAAAGACAATGCTCCGCCCAGGCCAAACCCTCACTTGGCACAGGCCTCCCTGGCACGAACCAGAAGCACCCACCGGTTTCGCCATTGTCTTTCTCGACACCCATCTCCTAGCGGTAGCCAAACCACGAGGACTTCCCATGATACCGGGCGGTGGGTATCTGACACGAACGCTCTTGTACTTGGTCCAGGGCCGATTTCCGGAAGCCACTCCCCTTCACCGATTGGGAAGAGGCACGTCTGGACTGGCTCTTTTTGCAAGAACGGATGTGGCGCGTTCGTCGATGACCTCGGCGTGGCAGGAAGGTAGGATCCGGCGGTTCTATAGGGCGTCGGTCAAAGGTCGTTTCGAAGCAAGCGACCTCGAAATCCAGATTCCCATTGGACCGGTGTTCCACCCGGTCTTGGGTAACGTACATGCCGCGAGCGAGACCGGCAAGCCTTCACGGAGCCGAGCTCGTCTTCTGGAATCCCGCGAAACAACGTCCATCGTAGAGGTGGAGATAGAAACGGGACGGCCCCATCAAATCCGCATTCATCTGGCCGCTGCCGGCTTCCCTTTGGACGGCGACCCTCTTTATCCTGCAGGCGGTGTGCCTTCACCAGAGACAACGGCTTTGCCCGGCGATCCCGGATACTTCCTTCACGCGGAGCGATTGTCGTTCCGCCACCCAGGCACGAATTGTCAAGTGGACATCGAATGCGCACCACCGCCTATCCTTCGCACGGACAAGACGGCGGACCCGCCTACGCCTCGCCGTAGCTCCGCCCTAGGTTCAGACGTACGGAGCGAAGGCAGGCTGCTTGACTGGCCGACTGCCCGGTGAAAACATGCAAACTCTCCAAACCAGTTGAAAGGAACATGAGTCAAACAGCTGCCGTCCTCGTCATCGGAAACGAGCTTCTAAGCGGAAAGGTCCAAGAGACCAACCTCATTGAGTTGGCACAGCTTCTTCGCTCGCTCGGGATCGAGCTTCGGCGCGTCGTCTTCATACCCGACGAGCGCGACCAAATTGCTCGAGACGTCTCCTCCTTGGCCTCGAGCCACGACTACCTGTTCACCAGTGGCGGTGTTGGACCCACTCATGATGACGTCACGCTGGATGGTATTGCTGCCGCCTTTGATGTCCCCATTGTTGCCCACCCCGACCTCGTGAAGCTTTTCGAGCAGCACTATGGCGAGAACTTGAATGCGGGACACCTCCGATTAGCCAGCATCCCGGAAGGCGCTCAGCTCATTTCAGCTTCCGCTTCGCCATGGCCGGTAGCTTTGATGAAGAATGTATGGATCCTTCCAGGGATTCCGGAAGTCTTTCGGATGAAGCTTCCCATCATCGAAGAGCACATACAGTCTGACCGTCCTTTCATCACACGATCTGTTTTCACCAAGATGGATGAGCCAGACTTGAAAACGTCGCTCGATCAACTGGTCGATAGGCATTCGGAAGTGGATATTGGCTCCTACCCAGCTTGGAACGACCGGAAATACCGAACGAAGATCACCTTTGATGGAAAAGACGTGGACCTCATTGAAAAAGCACTCGAAGATTTCCTGGCGCTCCTTCCCGAAGGCGAGCCCCAGTGGATTGAGTAAAACGAGCGAGAAGTGGGCGGTAGGCAGAGGCCAGGAAAGAGTAAGGAGTACTTGAGTACTTGAGTACTTGAGTACTTGAGTACTTGAGTACTTGAGTACTTGAGTACTTGAGTACTTGAGCTGCTTGAGTTCTTGACTGCCTGACTGCTCCTTTGTACCCTTTGTTTCAATGAAAGGAATGCCCATGAAACTCTGGTCTGTGGAAGGAAATCAACAGCGATTGGATGGTGGGTCTATGTTCGGCAACGTCCCACGAGCCCTGTGGGAAAAATGGATCACACCGGACGAACGACACAGAATTCCCCTCGCCTGTCGCGGCCTACTCATCAAAGACCTCGACGGTAGCAATGTCCTCTTCGAGACCGGAATCGGAGCCTTTTTCCCTCCTAAGATGAAAGATCGCTTCGGCGTCGTTGAGGAAGACCACGTCCTAATCCACTCCCTGCAAGCACGCGGTATCCCGCACGACGAGATTGACGCCGTCGTCTTGAGCCATTTGCACTTCGATCATGCCGGCGGCCTCCTCCCCGCTTACAGGAAAGACGCCGAGCCGTCCTTGCTGTTTCCAAGAGCCAAATACATCATCAGTGAGAAAGCCTGGCAACGAGCCAAGTCACCACACTCCAGAGACCGTGCCTCCTTCATCCCGGTCCTGCTCGATCTCCTGGAAGCAAGCAAGCGTTTGGAGATCCTGGACGGAGAAACCTCCACGACACTGGGCGATCAGGTGCGGTTCACCTACAGCGAAGGCCACACACCCGGCCTCCTCTTGAGCGAGGTCGGTGGTCGAGGCGGAGTGGTCTTTTGCGCCGATCTCATTCCCGGCCGACCGTGGGTGCACTTACCCGTCACAATGGGATACGACCGATACCCCGAGATTCTGATCGACGAGAAACGTGTGTTCCTCGAAGACAAGATGGAACGCGGTATCCGATTGTTCTTTACCCATGACGCGGACTGCGCGCTTGCGGCCGTCAGCAAGAATGAGAAAGGCGCGTTCACTACGGTGGATGAGACAAGAACGGTAGAAGGCATGACGCTGGAGAGGGCCTAACGATGATGAGTCCGTTTGCAAGTTCTGCGCGTCAATTCCTTCTCCTCTTCGCGATAGTTACCACTGTTTCGACATTTTTCTTGGCGCAGCCGACGTTTAGCCAGGGCACTGCTTCGTTGAGCGGGCACTGGTTGCGAAATCCTGACGACAGCGACGACGCAGAACAGAAGATCGAAGAGGCCGCTCGCGCCTACTTCGACAAAGCGACCAAGGGTGGCCGCAACATCCCCTCCGAGGATATACCTCAGATTCAAGAACGGCTACAGTACATCATTGCTACATTCGTTCAGTTTGCGGAGGAGCTCGACATCGTCGAGGAATCCAGCGAGTTGCGCATTGACGATGGCATCGGCCGTGTTCGCATTTTCTACGTGGACGGAAAGGAACACAAAAGGCAAACCCCCGATGGGACCAAACTCGAGACCATTTGCAGCCGAGATCGTGATCGGGTGGTCGTCGAACAGAAATTGGACAAAGTTGGCACGATCACAGAAGTGTACCTCCCCTCATCGGATGGCAATACCATGTCACTCATGGTCAGATTCGAAAGCAAGAGATTCAAGCAACCCCTCGTCGTTCGCAATGTCTACGATCGCCAGGAATAGAGGGCGTCACCGCACTGATGGCCATCTTGCCTAGTAGCAGAAGGAGCCTCGTTTTTCTTGCAGTTCTCGTCGCGGCGGCGGGTATCCGATTAGCCGGCGAATCCGGCATTCGACTTGGCTCCATACAGCCTGCGGGTCTCGAGTTTCGTTGGATTTTCCTCCTCGGCCTCGCAGCGTTTTTTCTCGTTCCTGCTTCACCTCAACGCCCCTCGATAGTTAGGCATCTATTTGCCGCCATTGCATTGTTGTTCCTCGCTGCTCTACTCACAGTTTGGCACCAGTCCATTTTTGATACTCCACCGAGCTTGGTCGCCCAAGTATCCCGTCCCTCCGATCCCGCCCGACCGGTCGGCGAGACTTTGGGCATCGACTCGCTCCGCCTCGGCCACCGCAGATTTCTCCATCAAATCGTTGGGCGGCGGCGGGACATTGCTCTCGATATCCAAGGGTACGTCCTGGTGCAGCGAACCGGGCAGCATAGATTCTTTCTGTCTTGCGACGACGCCTGCACTCTCAATGTCGATGACTGGACTTTCACTCAGTCGTCTCGAGAACAATCCGGCACGACGTTTCTCGAATCGGGGCTCCACCCTTTCAAACTCCACTACGTTCAAAAAGGTGGACCGGCCCATTTGGAGGTCGCCTGGGATCGGCCGGCCTGGATTGAGTTGTTGGGACTCGATCACTACGTTTCTAGTCGACCCGAGGACCTCCAGATCATTGCTTCGAATCGACGGGAGTGGCAAGCCGGCCTCTGCTTGGCTTCATGGCTGTTTTGGTGGACGCTCGCTTTCGGTTGGGTTCTCCGCACCGGGGAGTCGCGCCGCGCCTGGAAGGAGATCTTGACTTCGCCACCAGCCGCGTCCTGGGTACCACAAGCTGCGGCCACCGCTCTCATTCTTTTTGGACTACTTCTGCGTTTGGACGCACTTCTAGTCCGCTCCAACCTCGTCGAGGAAAGTCCATCCCTGGGAAGCTTCCATGAATGGATTCAGCCGGTACTTCCCAGCTACAGTTTGTTCAACCCGCAAAACGCTCCAGACGACCCGTACCGGGCCGACGTGCGCAGTTACCTGGATCGGGCTCAGTCAATGAGCCTCTTCGGATTCTACGACGCCTCCTTCCGGGAGCCTTTCTACGTCTCCCTGGTCAGTTCGTTCCTCTGGCTCTTTGGAGGACGCGAGATCGGGATCCTCATCCAAAGCTTCTTTTTTTCCGTTGCCGTTCTCCCGCTTTTCTATCTTCTCACTGCCCGACTAGCGACGAACTGGTGGGCACTAGCCGCCCTCGTACCGGTGACACTCCACGAGTGGCTGATCCTAGAAGCACCCACGGGCTACCGAATGAGTACCTATGTCTTTTTTCTACTCGTTTTTGTTGGGTGGATTTTCCTGGGTGAAACCAAACGGTGGTGGGTCGACGCCGCTGTCACAGGCATTCTCGGGGCCACCTTGTGTCTCATTCGATTGAGTGGACTGAGCCTAGTGGTACCTCTCCTACTGTTGAAGGCATGGGACCTACGCAAAGAAAAAGGCTCGAAGTACGCATTGACATCCTTCTTTGTTGTCCTCGCTCTGATCGGCCCATTTCTATTGAATTGCTATCTCGATCATGGCGATCCCTTTTACGCCGTCAGTTTCCACACGCAGTTTTGGCTGAACGCCGAAAAAACAGAACAGGCTCCCCAACAGGTGAGTCTCTCCCGGTACTTGTTGGGGCTCCATAGCTTGCGGGAGCTCACCGCCGGCACCTTGAAGGGTCTGACTACACTTCCCCTACGTACGTTTTGGAACGGTTTGTTTCGTTTTCCGTGGTTGAACACTATGGTCCTCACGACAGGGGTCCTGGGGCTAATCCTGGCGACGATGACCCGATTCAGATTCCTGACTCTCACCTACTTCGCTCACCTGATTCCTTTTGCCTATATCCAGAACTTCCCTTCCGGCCAGATGCCACGCTTCGTCATGCCTGCCTATTTCTTTCTTGTCCTCGCCGGCATCTGGATCCTAAATTGGTCAACTTCGAAGCGCTTGAGTGTCCGTGGGCGCTCGATCTAGAATCCGCACCACCCTCTATATTCACGACGGTTCGGAGCAGGAGGCGACCCATGAGCAAAGACTCGACCATGAAGACCTTATCCATTGCCCTCTTGATCATCTTCACGACTCACGGGCTGGCCTTTCCCAGACGGAAGGTTATTCGACCGAAGAGTTCGTCCAACGCAGGAATGCGTTGATGGAACGAGTCGAAGACGGTTTGATCATCCTATTCGGGGAGCCGGACTCGCGGAAACAAGATAACAACTTCTACTACTTGTCCGGAATAGAGGATATGAACGCCATCTTGGTCATGGCACCCAAGACAAAGAATTCCTACCTGTTCTTACCTCTACAAAATCCAAGAGAGAACATGGTCGAAGGACCGAATTTGCTGTCGGAGCCCGACGCGAAGGAAACAACGGGAATGACAGATGTGTACCCCCTCAACTACTTCGATGAGTTTCTCGCCCGCAATACCGTCAACAACGGACTCACATTCCATGTCCGATTGTCGCCGAAGCTTTGGGAGGATCGCATCTTCATCGGGAGAACGCAGAGGACCCACTACAACGATCGCCTCTCTCTGGATAACTATCGCATCAAGAAGCTCAAAGAACGTTACCCCATTGTCGAGATCAACGACATCGAGCCCTTCGTTGCAGAGTTGCGGGTCATCAAATCCGCCGAAGAGATCGAGATTTTGAGGAAGAACGGAAGGATTTCTGCGGAGGCCGTCAAACAAGCCATCGTGGCGACGCAACCCGGTGCCTACGAATATGAGCTACATGCGGCCGCAATGCATGTTGTATTGAAGAATGGAGCCACCGGTGAGTTTTCGATTGTCGGATCGGGCCCCAACAGCTGCGTCTGGCACTATGCGAAGAAATCGAGAAAAATCGAAGACGGCGATCTGATACTCATGGATTTCGGAGCCAACCTCGCCTATCAGACGATGGATATCACCAGAACATGGCCGGCCTCCGGCAAATTTACTCCCGAGCAAAGGGAGGTCTATGAAATCGTCCTCGCCGTACAAAAAGCTTGCATCGAAGCCTATCGACCAGGCGTCACGAAGGAGGATGTTCGGAGGCACGTCGCCGCGGTCATGAAAGAAAAAGGTCTGGACCCGCGCGGATTGACGGGCGGTATCGGCCATTACGTGGGAATGGACGTTCATGATGTCGGACCGAGCGACATCCCATTGAAGGAAGGGATGGTTTTCGCTATCGAGCCTGCCCTCTATTACCCCGAAAAGAACCTGGGCATTCGGATAGAAGACACGGTTCTCATCACCAAAGATGGTTGCGAAGTATTGAGCAAGGATGTCCCAAAGGAAATCGATGAGATCGAAAAGCTGATGTCACGAATACAATCCTGATGGACGCGCTTGAGTGTCAGTGACCACTCGATCTAGGATCGGCACATCCCCATGAAGAAACAACGAGCCTCATCTTGACGCGATCGACACTACTATCAGCCGGCTTGCTTTCCGTTCTTCTGGGCACATCGACAACCACCCAACCAGAGGCACCACCAAAAGGAAGCCTAGTCGAGGCCTATCTTGAAACCATCACCTCGTACCGCCGTGGCCACCTGTCAGAAGCAAGCAGCGATCTTCGAAGCTGGAAGTCCGGCGACATCACGGCGGCAATTGACGAGCTGAAACCGTCTTCAACATCCGACGAGGACCTCTGGGCTGCTATTCTCCTCCACACCGAACTGGCCGTCACGGCACCCTATCGAGGAGACATCGAAGGAAGAGACTTCCACCTGCAGATGACCTCAGAGCTCATGCGAATAACCGTCGACCAAACCGGTTTCCGGCGTCGTTGGCTCGTCGCTATGGGCTACTACTATTTGAGCCAACTCGAAGAGGACCTTGCATTGGCGAGCTTCGATCAAGCTCTGGAATTATCGCCGGACGACGGAGAAATTCTCGTAGCGCTCGGCACCGTTCGAGAAACCATGAGCTTGGTGCAGGCAAGCAGCTCAGAAGACGCCCTTCGTTCTTCCAACGGAGCGCTTCCACCTACCAACTCGTCAGAATATCGCTCTATGCTTGCCAAACTCAGAGGTTTCTCGGCAAGCCAATCTCAACTGGAGGAAGCCGGGTCGTTCTATCGAAGAGCTCTCGCGCTCGATGGCTCAAACGCCGAAGCCCATTTGAGATTGGGTCGACTCCTCCAGCAATCCGGACGAGGGGATGAAGCGCTACAGGAGCTGTCGTGGGTGATCGATAAGAGCCGAAACAGCTTCTTGCGAGGGACAGCCTATCTTTTCAAGGGACGTCTTGCCGAAGACCGACAGCAATACGACGAGGCCCTAATCCATTTTCGTGAGGCTGTTCGATTGCAGCCCAACTGGCAGGTCGCTCAGCTCGCCCTCGGACACGCTCTTCACCGCAACGGCGAGAAAAGGTTCTCCAAGCAAATCATCGAAGAAGCCCTCCGCCCAAAAGAACGTTCGAGACATGGTGGGCTCTGGCAATACTACTTCTGTCGTGACCGCTTTATTGACGGGATCCGACAAATGAGACGGGAGATCTTGCTTTGACGAAGTCGGCGGCTTGTTTAGCTCTCGGGCCTTTGCTAGCACTCGTCTCGGCCCAAGAAACACCCGTGTTCAAAGCCACGGTCGATGCCGTAACAATGGACGTTTATGTCCACCGTAACGGCAAGTCAGTCTCAGGCCTCACCGCCGAGGATTTCGTGGTTTACGACAACGGTGTGCCGCAAGATATCGACTTGATCGAGGCAAAAGACGTCCCCCTGAGCGCCATCCTCCTGTTCGACGCAAGCGAAAGTGTCCAGGGACCAAAACTAGAGCAACTTAAAAAGGCGGCTTCAGCTTTCTTGGACGACTTGGACACTTTGGATCAAGCGGCGTTGCTGACGTTCAACCTCATCATGGAGTTGGCAAGCCCGCCAACCCGAGATTTGGAATCCGTAAGAGCCGATGTGGCGCGAATAGAACCTCAAGGAGGAACCGCCCTCAAGGATGCGCTCTTCTGCGCCCTCAAGATCACCGAAGGCCTCGATCGCCCCATCATTTTGCTCTTCACGGACGGAAAGGACATCTTGAGCTGGCTCACTGAAGATGACATTTTGCAGACCGTAAGAGCAATCCAACGCCGTGATCTACGCAGTAAGTAACCTTCGACTGAGTGACACAGATGCAGTGCGAACCCTGGATGCCATGTCAGGCACTGGCCAAAACCGTGCGAAAACCGGCGTCGCAACCGTTTCCAGCGAGGCACAGTTCTTGAGCTCCATCTCCGCGATAAGCGGAGGCGCTTTCCTCACGGTGGGCTCATCCTCACGACTCGAGAAGAACTTCGTAGACATCTTGAAGGAAATCAAGACGAGGTATCTATTGACCTATTACCCGCAAGGTGAGCGGGAAGAAGGATGGCACGATGTTCGTGTCCAACTCAGAAAGCCGACGGGCCGAAGTGAGGGCTCGACAAGGCTACTACTACACTGCCGAACAGGACCCGGAGAAATAGATAGGCAGCATCCCGTCGTGCTCTTGCCCTGAAGCCCGACCATGCGAAAGCTCGAGTCAAGCTCGAGCAGGCCCTTACCCGCGTCCAGGGAAAGCGCTAGACAGGCAACCTCACTTCGCCCAAGAAAAGAGAGAATCAAGCAGCCCTCTTCATCGCATCGTGTCGCACCTTATCCACATTTTCAAAGTTCAAAAGAATTCAAATTATTGATTTATCCAAATACATGGATGTAAATCCAATGAGCTGGATCACTAGAACGGAATTCATGAGGCTTGAAGGCAATTCTCTGAACCGGCAGATGAATTGGAATCAAAGAGATGATGCATTTCAAACGTTTTTCATCCGGCACACTCATCATATTGAAAACACAGAATTGGTTCGATCTTTGCTGTAACAAGGCTCAGATTCGGGAGCTTGGCGTTCTATGAGCGTTCCTTAACGTTCATCAAGGAGGGTTCTGATGAAACGATTGTTGATCCTCATGGTGGCCCTCGTTCTTGGGGCTGGCCCCCCTCGCCCTGGCACAAGTCGCGAAAGGAAACATCTACGGCACCGTGACGGATGAATCCGCGGCGGTTTTGCCCGGAGTGGTCACCACGCTGTCGGGTGATGTCGGCTCCACGATCAACCGTCACCGACGAAACGGGTCGGTTCCGTTTCCTGAACATCGACCATGGAGACTACACTGTCACCGTCGAATTGTCGGGTTTTGCCACGCAAGCCCGCGACATCATTCTGAGCGTCCGACACCAACGTGGACCTCAACTTTCGCGATGGTTATCTCGGGCGTCGAGGAGACCATCACGGTGACTGCAGAGACTCCTGTCGTCGACATCCGCAAGATGGGGACGGAGACGACCGTCGACAGCGATGAGCTGGAGGGCATTCCCACCTCACGCGACCCCTGGGCTCTCATGCGGACCGTGCCCGGCGTTCAGGTGGACAAGCTGAACGTGGCGGGAAGCGAGAGCGGCCAACAGTCGAACTACTTCGGCAAGGGCGCGTATTGGAAGAACAACACCTGGAGCATGGACGGTATCGTCATCACCGATATGTCGACCTCCGGCTCCTCTCCCGGCTACTACACCTACGACACCTTCGATGAAGTCAGCGTCACGACGGGCGGCGCCGACATCACCTCCGCCACCGGCGGGGTTCACATGAGCTTCGTGACCAAGCGGGGCACCAACACGCCGCAAGGCTCCTTCGCCTTCAACTGGGCGGACAACGCCCTTCAGTCGTCCAACATCCCCGACGAGCTCGTGGGCGATCCACGGCTCCAGGTAGCGACAAGGCCAACCACACCGACAACATTACCGACTGGAGCGTCGATTTCGGCGGCCCCATCATCAAGGACAAGCTCTGGGCCTACGGCAGCTTCGGGGACAACGATATCCAAATCATCACCCTCACCCAGACCAGTGACCGGACGGAGCTCAGAAACATCGTGGCCAAGGCCAACTGGCAGGCAAGCGCGAAGGACAACATCTCCTACTTCTACTTCATCAACTCCAAGACCAAGACCGGCCGTTCGACGGGTGGAAGTTTAACGGACGCGGATGAGCACCTATACGACCAGGGCGGCGCTTATACGACCGGGGCCAAGGGAATGAACAAGGGGGAGTGGAACCGGGTCTGGAGTCAGAACTTCACCTCGTCCATCAAGGGCGCTTACTACGACACGGGCTTCACCCTAGCGCCTCGTAACAACAACAACGAGGTCTTCGACTACCGGGCCGGCGTCGCCACTGGTGCGCCGTGGGATCGCCGATTCTTGCGACCGCAGAAGAGCTTCAAAGGCGATTCCAGCTACTTCCTGACCCAGGGTGAGGGCTCGCACGAGATCAAGTTCGGTCTCGGTTGGAAGCAAAACGAGAGTAACACCAGCGGCACCTATCAGGGCGACAAGTATCCAACTGTATCTGTACGCCGACGGCAGGGACGAGGTCCGTTTCCGCCGAGATGCTCTTTACGGCAGCAAGACGACCTACTGGAGTGGCTACATCGGTGACACTTTCAGTCTGAACCGCTTGACCATCAATGCGGGTCTGCGTTGGGACAAGCAGGACTCCGTCAACAAACCCACGGAGATAGAGGGAAATCCACTGATTCCGGACCTCCTTCCCGGTTTGAGCTACCCCGGCGGCGGGACCGGCGTCCACTGGAACAACATCTCGCCCCGATTCGGATTCACCTATTCCTTGGACGAGGAATTCAAGACCATCCTGCGCTCGTCGTTCTCCCGGTATCACGGGCAGCTTCAGACCTATCAGACCACTTATGATAATCCCCTCGGGTCCTCGGCGTACCTCCAGTACCCCTGGAATGACAACGGGGACGGGCGCGTGGATTTGAGCGAGATCGACTTCAACAATCTCCGGACCTTCGGCGGTCTCGATCCCAACGATCCGAGCGCCGTCGGTGAGACACCGAACAAGATCGACCCGGATTACAAGGCCGATGTCGACTACGAGTTCGTGGTCGGGCTGGATCGAGAGATCGTGACGGATCTCGGAGTGGGAGCCGCCTTTACCTGGCGCCGGTCCACCAACATCGAGTGGTATCCGTTCATCGGCGTGACCACGGCCGACTACGAGCAGGGTGAACCGGTGACCACCAACGGATACACTTCCGTGCCGTACGTGCTAAGGGACGGGGTAGCGGATACGGGTTACAGGTGGACAAATACTCGAGAACCATCCCGATTACAGAACCGTTTACAAGGGTATCGAGCTCACATTGAACAAGCGCTTGTCCAACAAGTGGATGAGCCGGGTCTCCTTCTCCTGGGGCGACTGGAGGGAGCACTACGACGGCGCCGCGGCAATCCAGAATCCGACGCACACGCGCGATTTCTTCAATGGGGCGGATGCCGGCGGCGTCCGTATCGACGGCGGCAAAGTCTTACGCCGTTCCTCCGGATCGGGCCTCGGTTACTTCACCACCGCGACCTGGCAGCTCAACATCAGCGGCCTCTACCAGCTTCCCTACGGTTTCGACATCTCGGGAAACATCTACACGCGTCCAGGCTATCCGCAGCCCTGGTATCATCAGATCTACCAGGGTGGATCTGGATGGAACAGGCGACGTCCTAGCCGTCAACGAGGTGGACGAGATCAAGCTCGACACCATCATGAACCTGGATTTGAGGTGTCGCCAAGAACTTCACTTTCGGCCGCAGAGGCGCAACGCTTGCATTCGAGGTCTTCAACGCCTTGAACGGTGCCACGAATCTCAACCGGTACATCAACATGACCTCCAGCAACTTCGGACGTCTCGAGGAAATTATGGCTCCTCGCATCGCCCGTTTGGTTGCACGCGTCCGCTTCTAGCGTACTTAGAAACTAGAGAGACTATGACAGCCCCGGGGATCGCCTCCCCGGGGCTCTTTTTTTGTGTGCACGAAACGTATTTCTCCCAAAGGTAATCCGGAGTATGCTCGAGGGGTAAACCGTCGATTATGGCCAAACGAAAGAAACACAGAAAACGGATAGAACCTGTCTCGGCACGATCTCGCCGATTTTCCGGTCGAAGCCTGCTCGTAATTCTGATTCTTGCTCTGATCGTGCTGGGGGGTGCATGGCTTGGCTGGCGATTTTCAAGAACCGAAAAACGGCTCCAATCGTTTTCCGCCGGTGCAATGAAAGGGTACAACGTTCTCCTAATCACGATCGATACGTTGCGTGCGGATCGACTCGGCTGCTATGGGTCGACGGCCGGCCTCACCCCGAATCTGGACCGTCTAGCCGCGGACGGGATTCGCTTCGATGACGTTTTGGCCCATGTGCCGATGACTCTTCCCGCCCACGCCTCCATTTTTACCTCGATGTATCCGACCGAGCATGGTGTTCATGACAACGGAACGTTCCGTTTGGACGCGAAGCTTCCCACTTTGACCACGATCCTCAAAGAGGCCGGCTACCACACGGGTGCCTTCATCGGTGCGTTCGTACTCGATGCCCGCTTCGGGCTGAACCGTGGCTTCGACGTCTACGATGACTACTTGGGTGAGAAACGCGTTTTACTGAGCTTCATTGAGCTCGAGAGACGGGCGGAAGCGGTGATTGCGCCTGCAGAGCAGTGGATCCGGGAGAATGCGCAGGAGCCGTGGTTTGGATGGGTTCATGTCTTCGACCCTCATGCACCCTATGAGGCGCCTTCTGCTTTTCGGTCCGCACACCCGGGCGACCTTTACGGTGCAGAGGTGGCCTATGTGGATGATGTCATCGGGTCGTTTCTCGATCGTCTGAGATCGGCCGGCCTCCTGAGCCGCACCCTCGTCGTGGTGGTTGGTGATCATGGGGAGTCTTTGGGGGATCACGGGGAGAGAACGCACGGCACGTTTGCCTACAACACGACGCTTCGAGTCCCATGGATCCTTTGGTCGCAAGAAGATATTCCCACGCAGGTGTTCACGGCGTCGTTCGTCATGTCGACGTCATGCCGACTGTGCTCGACCTTTTGGGTGTGGGGCATCCCGACAACGTCGATGGCCAGAGCCTGCGGCCGTACCTGAGCGGCGAAAAGCGTTACGACCCGCCAATCAGTTATTTCGAGGCCCTCAACGTTTACCTGACACGGGACTGGGCGCCTCTACGGGGTGTCGTCGAAGGTGGCTACAAGCTCATCAGTTTGCCCATCCCGGAGCTTTACGACCTCGAACGGGATCGAGAGGAGAAAAGTAACATCTATGAGCAAGCGCCTGAGCGTGCGCGTCAGCTCGAGGAAAAGCTTCAAAGGATAACCGACCAAGCTGGGGCAGTCGAGACATCTGCTCCTGACCTGGAAACCGTCAGGCGACTCCAGGCATTGGGCTATGTCACCACGCCGGTGACTCGTCGCAAGTCTCGATACACTGAAGACGACGACCCAAAACGGCTCATCGACCTGAGTAATGCTTATGACGACTCGTCCGTCCTTTTTGCCCAAGGGCAAAGGGAAGAAGCGACGGCCATCCTGAAGGATCTGGTGCGGAAACAACCTCGCTCCTCCCAGGCCTACCAGAAGCTGGCCTTCGCTCTGCACCAGGTAGGACGTGTCGATGAAGCCATAGAGGTCCTCGAGTCGGCGGTCGGGAAGGGTGTGCAGGAAATGTCACTCATCGCACTGCTCGGTGCGTACCTTATAGAGAGGGGCGAGGAAGGCGAGGCCGCGAGTCTTCTTGAAGATCTCGTTCTCCGTGACCCGAACTATGCCGAGGGACACAGCTACCTGGGATTCGCTTATGGACGGCTGGGAAGAGTCGAAGAGGCACGCCGGGAGTTCGAGATTGTCCTCGAGCTCGATCCTAGCTCAGCCCAGACTTATAGCAGCTTGGGCTCGATGGCCTTGGATCGGGGGGACGTAGAGGAAGCTCTGCGGCTTCTGAGGGAGGCTCTGAATTACGATCCCGAGCTTGCCGGCGCTCACAACGCGCTGGGGGTGGCTTACGCACGTACCGGGGACACGGCGCGCTCCATTGAATCTTGGCGACGCGCCGTCGAGCTCGCCCCGAGACAGTTCGATGCTCTCTATAACCTCGCAATAGCCTTGGCCGACAGCTCGCCTCGCGAGGCGGTGCCCTATCTGGAGCGATTCGCTCGTGAAGCTCCGCAGGAAAGATACAGGGCCGATATTGAGAATGTCCGAGTCCTTCTTCGAAAAATCGAGAACTAGCCCAAAGGGAACTAGCTATAGCTAGATTCTGCATTTTGATGCGAGTGAACTGGTAACTATCCTGTACTGTCCTCAAACTCTCCGCTGGATTCTGTGTACGGTCCCCTCCGCGTCCTCTGCACCTCGGCGGTGAGTTCTTTGCCGCACACTTACTCGCAGCGTGGAGCGTGCGAACGGGTCCGGGCCGGCCGCACTCCGTTCCCACGTCGCGCGATCCGTGGGCTCTCATGCGGACCGTACCCGGCGTTCAAGTGGACAAACTGAACGTGGCGGGAGGCGAAAGCGGCCAAGAGTCGGGCTACTTTGGTAAAGGCTCGATGTGGAAGAACAACACCTGGAGCTTGGACGGCATCGCCATCACCGATATGTCGACCTCCGGCGCCTCCACCGGCTACGACACTTATGGCTCGTTCGACGAACCCTCAGCCCTGGTATCATCAGATCTACCAAGGTGATTTGGATGGAACGACTAGCGTCTTGGCCGTTACCGCGGTCGACGAGATAAAGCTCGACACCATCATGAACCTGGATTTGAGGTTCGCTAAGAACTTCGTTTTTGGCAGCCGGAGCGCTTCTGTTGCTTTCGAGCTTTTCAACGCGCTGAACGGCAACACGAATCTCAACCGGTACATCAACATGAGCTCCAGCAGCTTCGGTCGTCTCGAGGAAATCATGGCTCCTCGCATTGCTCGCCTGGTCGCGAGGGTCCGATTCTAACCTAACCTTTCTTCAAGAGCTTCAGCCCACCCCGGGGAACCTTCCCCGGGGTTCTTTTTTGTCATCGACCGCGCCGGTTCGCATCCGTCGGAGACTGGTAGAGAGCGCTCCACTAGAGTACATTTTTGATGCGAAGCTTTCCCTCTTACGACCGAATCAGGTGGGAAACTTCGGTGTCAGACCGCGGCGGGCGTCGCCTGCGATGTCGATCAAGTCGACCGCCTTCGGCTCATCGACGAACACAGGAAAACACGCCCCGCCGGCATTCACCGACGGGGCATTTCTTACTGGTTACGGTTCACTGGTTACGGTTCACTGGTTACGGGTCACTGTCCACTCGTTTCCTTCTCTTCTTTCTCCTTCTCGCTATCCTCGACGGGCGCCTTCTCCCACGTGTAGTCTCGCCCTAGGGCATGCTTTTCGAACCAGTCGAGCTCGACATTTGCTTTGAAGAGCTCGTGGTGGAGCTCACGCCAACCGTGAGGCTCACGAGGGGCCATGTAAAGGTGGGTGGGTACTCCGTTGGTCTTGAGTGCACGATAGAGCTCCACCGACTGTGGCGGTGGCACTCGCACATCATTGGCACCCACTAACACGATGGTTGGAGTCTTCACCTTCCAGATATCCTTCAATGGCGAGTTATCCCAGTACACATCGATCGGAGCATCCTTCTGCCAAGGGGTCCCTCCGAACCAGGGGGTGCGGTAGATGCGAACGTCACTTTGACCGTACATGGAGATCCAATTCACCGCGCCGGCGCCCGATGCAGCGGCTTTGAAACGGTCCGTATAAGTGATGATCTTGTTCGTCATGTGGCCACCGGCACTCCATCCCACCTTGACCATCCGGTCACCGTCAGCGATACCTTCCTCGATCAGGTAGTCGACACCGGCCATGACGTCCTTGTGGGCTTGGTTGTAATAATGACCCACCATATCCCGCAGGAAATCGTCGCCGTAGCCAGTACTGCCACGATAGTTCGGTTTCACGACCGCCCATCCTCGAGCCGCCAACACCTGCACGTACCGGCTCCAGCCCTCGAATCGGAAGGTGTCCGCCGATGCCGGTCCCCCGTGGGTCTGGAACGCATAGCGGATAGGATTTCCCCTCCTCGTAGTCGAGGGGATAGAAGAGAAGACCCTCTACCGTCACACCGTCTTCACCTTTCCATTGAATGGCTTCCTGACGGGGAAGGTGGAATTCCTCAGCGAGGTAATCAAAGACATGCGTGATGCGTTTTGGCGTGGCACCGGCCTTGGGCTCGATGATATAGACATCACCGGCGTTCGTGGGATCGCTGATATTGAGGACACATTTCCCGAGCTCGGGAACGTAGTGAAAACCGCGAAACGAATGGTCACCCTTCGTGATTTGCGTCGATTTCTCCGTCGCCACATCTAATAGAAAGAGCTCCGTCCTTACCCCGGTTTGGGCGCTGAAGTATATCGACTTGCCATCCGCGGACCATGTGCCACCCATTGCGCTGTACGGTGCCTCTTTCTGAAGCAAGCGATGCTGTCCTCCGGACGCGGGAACGAGGAAGATCTTGCTGTTGTAGTAAGTGTCCCAAGATTCACTGGAGCCACTGGTGAAAAGAACGGTCGAATTGTCGGGAGAGAGCTCGGCCCCACTCTCGGCGACTTTGTTGTCGGTGAGTCGCTTCACGCCACTGCCATCGGCACCCATGACATAGACTTCGCCTTCATCTGAGTCGTCATATAGCGGGGTCGGTGCGCGGTGGTGAGCGACCAGGGTTCCATCGCGCGAAAGCTCATACCCGAGGACCGAAAAATCGCCTTCGGTGAGCCTTGTCTCCTCTTTGTCAGCGACGGAGATCTTCCACAAATGCCGTTGCTTGTAATCCTCGTCGAATGCGTAGACGTCGTCTTTGACCTTCTTGCGCTTTTCCTCTTCGTCACTCAGCGGTTCGTTGGCAAGGAAATAAATGAACTCGCCATCAGGGGTCCATTGAACGTTCGAAACGGGAGTCTCGTGTTCCGTCAGCGGCTGCGCTTCTCCGCCTTCGTTACTAAGAAGGAACACCTGACCATGGTCGTCTTCTTCCTCTTCCGTCTCGTCCCTCACCGCAATGAAGGCGATCCACCTGCCATCGGGGGACCACCGGGGGAGTTTTCACCCGTCTCCCCGTTGGTCATCTTTACCAAATCCGTACCGTCCGAATTGATGCGCCAGATATGGCCGATCCTCTTGTTTTTTTTCCAATCCGCCTCCTCCAGCACGTAGAGCACTTGCGTTCCGTCTGGAGACAGCTGGGGGGCACTCAGAGACGGAACATTGACCAAATCCACGATGGTCATGGGACGCTTGTCCTTGAGCCCGAACGATGCATGAAAGAAGCGTGGCAGTCAGAACAGCCAACACGCCCATTCCAACAACTCGGCAGTAAAATGCTTATCATAATCAACTCCTTGTCTACCTCTACGGTGAACGTCCACCCAACACCAGCGGCGGCTGTCGCTACCCCCTCGAGCGATCGAATCGCGGTTTTCCACTGGGCCGCAACACGTCTAAATACCACAGGCTGCCCACGAAAAGCCAGTGTGACCCAAGTGTCAGAAACGGTCCTGAGACTTTTGCACAATAAAATCCACATCGCCTGTTGAGGGAGTGCCTGAACGAATTAAGTGTTTGCATTTAAATGATTTATATTTATTCAGATTTGTGGAAACCGTTGGACCGAAATTCTCGCCTAAGACATTGAATAGGAAGCGATAAGGAGGCTGTTCATGGATTCGTACTCGATCATCGGTAACCGAGAGCTCAGGGCAACATCCGCAATGACCTGGCTCGCCATATTCCTCTTGTTGGGTGCCCCTTTTGCAGGAGCCGCGGTGCAGGAGGTGGAGACCATCGAGAAGACCTTTACAACCGCTGGAGTGCCGGAAATCTTCGTTCGAAATGTCGATGGTCGAACACAATTGACGGCACATGCCGGCAACGAAGTCATTGTCCGTGCCATCAAGGAGGTCAAGCGCGCCGACAGCCAAGCGGAAGCCGAGAGCGTGGCACAGAAGGTCACGGTGCGCATCGAGCAAGTGGACAACCGAATCGAAGTCGAGACCAAGTATCCTAAGAATTTCTCTTGGGGTATAGGGCCTCAAGTCTATGTCCACATTGAGATTAGCGCCCCTAAGCGCAGCAACGCAGACGTCAAGAGCGTCGACGGCAACCTCGCAGTCTCAGGAATAGAAGGGAAGCTCCAATTGAAAACCGTCGACGGTGACCTTGCCGTTACGGATTGTTCGGGAGAAATCGACGCTGGCTCGGTGGATGGCGATGCTGAGCTTCGAGGAGTGGCCGGCACGGTGGAGGCAAGGACTGTCGACGGTGACCTGGAGTTCGAAGGCATCCTCGGAGGGCTTCGGGCCAGTCGACGGACGGCAATATTGCGATCCGGGTCCGTTCGGACTCGTCATGAACGCCGACTGGAGCGTGGCCACGACCGATGGCTCGATCCGCGTGGAATTACCCGAAGGATTTGGGGTGAATTTAGACGTGCGGGTTAGCGATGGGAATATTGAATCGGATCACCCATTGACGGTGGAGGGGAAAGTCTCCGATCATCGGCTCCAGGGAGCGCTTTATGGCGGAGGCCACCAGCTCTCAATTAGAACCTCTGATGGCTCGGTGGAGCTCAGAAAGAGCTCGATGGACTAATCTCTTTTATCGACTAGAGTTAGAATCGCCTGTCCACCGACGATACCGAGGGCGGCCCGAATACGTTCCGCTTCGCACTGTAGCTCAATGTGAAGCGCCTGGCTCTCGTCGGACGCCCTCGGCCTTGCCTCCTCTTCGAGCTTTTCCGCACCTTCCATGTTGGGGAGCTTTTCCACCATTTGGTTGTCCTACCCTTCCTTTCTCATCCGTCCTACACACACCAACGCGGTGAAACACGCATGTCACCGCAACCGGCCGGAAATGTACGACACTAGATGTTGATGTCATTGAAGCCTACCACACCAAATATGGCGGATTTAGAAGAAAATTCAGTCAAAACGAAAAAGTATGCACTCGGGAGGTGGCGGGTCAACGAGACCCGCGATCGATGCTCTTCAGGGGGAGGTCAAAGGACAACGCCACCGTTGAACAAGCCCGAGGAAACAACATGCCTGTTACGAAAGGAGTCCCTTGCCCTTGCCCTTGCCCTTGCCCGCGCCCGATGGGCTTCAATTAAGGGACCATTCGTTTCAGACTGACCACGAAACAAGGACGAGGCTCTATGGTGAGTATTCGTGCTTCATCATTTTTCGGGCTCGGGCTCGGGAACGAGTTGAGATTTCGACCGTAAACGATTGGCAAGACTTTGCTCACGCTGCCACTCCTCGCCCACGGAGCTCTGAACTTAGGTTTTCGGAAACAGGTTCCGGTTCCACCGGCATCGCTGTGATGGTCTCGTAAAGTGCCATCTGACCTCCGTAGAACCACAAACGCATGATGAGCCTTGCCACGAGAAAGGCCTTGCCCGATGAGGAAAGCCACTAGCACTCCCATGGTCGTCGATTGGTGGACCCCCGGCGCAATCGCTGAATAGAAAACCAGCAACAGGACACCATACCGCAACAAGAGCATAGTAGAGCCCCATCGTTTTCAACGGATGCGAAAACACCAGACCCAGCCCTCGGAGAGCCGCAAGCAACATACTTCTCCTGTCTTCCTTGAAAGCTGCGATTTTGGCGTAGTCGAAGACCATATTGACGAGCGTCAGCAAGAATCCTACGACCATGGCCGCTAGGACAAGTCGTGCGAAGACCGTCTTTTCTACCGTCACGTCGAGCGTGGATTCCTCCACCCAGACGAACAACCAGCCGCCGAGGCGGTACACCAGGTAGTAGAGCACACCGGAAAGAACCGCCAAGCGGACGAACCGGAAAAAGAACTTACCGCCGGTGGCAAAAAAGCGACTCAGGTTGAACATACCCTCTGAGCCGGCGTAACGCTCGAGCACTCCTCCCATGAAGAGCGCCCAAAGGAGCGCATACAGGACACCCAATCCTACTAAGCCCGGATACATCTCGAACAAATCTCCGGAGAGCCAGGCTTCCAGATTGTTGTAGAAGGCACCGACACCGGTCACCGTCGGCGTGAACGTCGTCTCCAGCCCTTTGGCCTCCGATTCGAACTCACCGAACCACTCCATGTCGAAGCCTTCTCGCAGTTTGTCACTCACCAGACTTCCCCCGAGGGAAGACTCAATCGACTCCGACATCACCCACGCTAAAGGAAGTGCGACGACAACGCTCACCAGCCACAGCCAAACAATGAGTCCCGGTGACGAAATGACCCGCCAAAATCCCTTAATCAATGCTTTCAACATTTCGTTCCCTCCCTCAGATGAAAAAGGCGAATGTGGCGATTAGATCTTGTAGCCAAATCATCCACTTCGAACCCCACTTCCGAGACGGCAAACGATCGAGAGGCTCGATGCGCTTGCTGTTATTCGTGTAGTTGAGATCGAGAAGAAGGATCCGTTCCGGGTCGATGACCGCGTAGTCGAGTTTGGTCGCTCCTTCGTGAACGAAGAGTTTCCATCGGTACCTACCATCCCACCGCTCGAGGACCTCCGAGCCGTCCTCGAAAACCATCAGCAGTTCCATGGGGAATACGCCGGAGCCGTTGTTCCGAACCACGACCTCGGTTCGATACGTCGTGGGCTCTCCTTCAGGCTCGACGTATTTCAACTCCCCCATCTCACCAGTGAATCCCTTGAGCTCAGACGGCCCACTCTTGACCGATTCGACCGCGTAGTCGAAAACAACGGCGTCGTGGTGCACTTGGTCGAAGAACCAACTCAGGTCTTGCCCACTCACTTCATTCACGATGTCGAAGAAATCCTGAGGACGAGGATGTTTGAATTTCCATCTTTCGTAAAACGTCGACATGGCCGGTTGGAGCGTCTCCCACCCCAAATACCGCTCCAACGTGTGCAGCCATATTGCGGTCTTACTATAAGAAATGGCTCCACCCGTGCCCGGGAAGTACTGATAGGTCGGAGTATCGGGCACATCCGATGCAGCAGCGGCGCGATACCCATCCAGCCCATCGGAATCGATACGGCTTCTCTCGATATCCTCGAAGAGGACGGGGAGAAAGCCACGCCTCGAACCGGGCAGACTCAGGTAGCGCCGGACGAGTTTGGTTGGTTCATAGGCTTCTGCCGCCGTACGAGCATCCGAAAAACTATTGAGTCCCTCGTCGATCCACGCGTGGTCGAACTCGTTGTTTCCTACGACACCGAACCAGAACTGGTGGCCGCATTCGTGGATCGTGACACCTTCGGGAGAGCCGCCGCCAAAGGGGTTGTAAAGGCGCGTACCGCAAGTGAAGAACGTTGGGTATTCCATGCCGCCGGCGCCGCTTCCGTAGGCCGGATCCACGATCGTGACGTGATCGTAGGGGTAAGCACCGAACCACTTCCCATAGTGGAGGAGGCAGGCTTTGGTCGCCGCGAAATGCCTGTCTGCCTGTTGCTCATGCTCCGGTTGGATGAGAAGCCGCATGTCCACCGGAGGTAGGCCCGGTTCCTCGAACCTCGCTTCTTTGACCACGTAGTCAGGGCTCGCCGTCCATGTAAAACTGTGGACGTCTTCTTGATGGTAGACATGAGTCGCCGTACCGTCGGGATTCACTTTGCGCTCGACTTGCTTTCCCGTTGCACCCACCACGAAGTCCTCGGGAACCGTCATCTGCACATCGTAGACACCATAGTCCGAGTAGAACTCCGTGCCGGCATGGAATTGGCGGCAATTCCAGCCCGTCTCTTCCAGAACACCCAGCTTGGGAAACCAATGGGCTAAGAAGAAGTAGTCTCCACGGAAACCCGTTCGCGAAAAGGTGCGAGGAATCTTCGCCTGCCAGACCATCTCGACTTGAACCGTCTCACCCGGACCAACGGGCGTGGGGAGCTGGAGGACCAGGACCGTGCGATCGTCTGGATTTCCATCATCGGGTGAAGCAAACCGACCGTTCGACGTCAGATCGCTCTCTGGATATCCCATTCCGGGAAGGAGCCGTATGGATTCCACGTTGATAAAACTCCAATCCCCTTCTTTGACCTTCGCGAGGCGATCCCCTCTTCCGCGGAGCTCGTTCTCCCGGATCCATGTACTACGGTTGTTTCGCCAAGCGTTCCAATAGAGGTGAAACCACAATTGGTCTGTCGGCATCTCTTGAACGTTGCGCCAAGAGAGGATCTGTCGTCCTTCGAGCATCTTGCTCACGGGATCAAGACGCACTTCAATCTCGTAGTTCGCGTTTCTCGGCGACAAGGCGTCCGGAGCGGATTCCGGCTCCTGGACCTCGTCCTGCGCCCAAAGCGCCGCCACCGAGCCAAGGCCGACGAAGAGGATGAAAACCACCCGCGGAAACGGGGCAAGGAATCGCAGCATGTTAGCCCTCCTGGGTTTATGCCGGTTCTTGTAGAGCCCGGGTAGACAAGGACTCGAGCGGCGCTGATTATACTCAAACCTTCCCATCAACTGGAAATGCAGCCGTGCCACCAAAAAGATATACTCACTTGGACTTGGAAACGATCATGAAGATTGCCGTCACCGGCGCCACGGGACTCATCGGTCAGAAGCTCGTCGAGCATTTGACTCGAGATGGGATCGAAGTCATCGCTCTGTCTCGACGCGTTCGCAAGCCCCCCTACCCCATCCGAACGGCCTTTTGGGATCCCGCCAATGGGCAGCTCGACCCCTCTGTCCTCGACGGAGCAGACGCGATCGTCCACTTGGCCGGCGAGACCATTTCCAACCGCTGGACACGAGCACAAAAGGACAGGATACGCCAGAGCCGCGTGGCAGGCACACGTCTTATCGTCGAAGCGGCAAAGAAGCTACCGCAACCGCCTCGGATTCTTGTGGCCGCATCTGCAATCGGCTTCTACGGTGATCGGGGTGACGACGAGATCGATGAGACCTCACCGCCCCGTTCGGGATTTCTCCCCGAGGTGTGCCAAGACTGGGAGGCCGAAGCTACGCGGGCGGAGAGTTTTGGGGCAAGAACCGTGAATCTTCGCATCGGATTGGTCCTGTCGACAAAAGGTGGAGCGTTGGCCAAGATGCTCCTTCCTTTCAAGCTGGGGCTTGGCGGACCGATGGGAAGTGGCCAGCAATGGATGTCATGGATTCACATCGATGATGTGGTCGCGATCATTAGGTTCGTCTTGAATCACGACGCACTACGTGGCCCCGTCAACACCACGGCGCCCCAACCCGTACGACAAGTTGAGTTTGCCAAGGAGCTAGGAAGGGCGTTGGGTCGCCCCGCTATCGCCCCTGCACCGGGATTTGCCTTGCGGCTCATCTTCGGCGAAATGGCTCAGGCGCTTTTGCTGGACGGTCAAAAAGTGCTCCCTCGCCGGCTCGAGGAAACCGGATACAGGTTCCAACACCCCCTTCTTCCCGAAGCCCTGACCGACATCCTAACCCGCAGGGAATAGTACGAACACCAATAGGAAATCAGCAAATCTAGAATACGAGAAGGAAGATCCGGATTCCCGAATTCCTGATTTCCCGAGCTCTCGAGTTCCAGCTTTCAACCCAACGAGCTCGGGAACGCTTTAACACAGACCGAGCTCTCTGAACTATAATGGTTTCATGATTGAAAAAACGCTCAAAAAGGATGAGCGCGCCGAAGAACCTGTTCCACCGCAATCACCAGAAGCGTCTCGTCGGGGCAAACAACTCGTTCGCTACCTAGTATTTGTCTTCCTGTTTGCTCTAGCGGCAACCGGCGGTTCTTTGACTGGTTTGCTTTTGGCTTACCAAACCGATTTGCCTTTGGTGGAAACTCTCGAGAAATACCAACCCAGCATCATCACCCAGATCTTCGCGGACGACGGTACGGTCATTGCGGAATTTGCCATTGAAAAACGAGTGGTGATTTCCCTAAACGAGCTACCCGACCACGTCAAGCAGGCGTTCGTCGCCGCCGAAGACAAGCGCTTCTACAGTCATCCGGGCATCGATGTTCTCGGCATCGCCCGCGCTTTCATCAGGAATCAGCTTCAAGGCCGAATCGTGGGAGGCGGTAGCACAATAACCCAACAGCTTTCACGAAGTCTGTTTCTCACGCGCACGACCACCTACGAACGCAAGGTCAAAGAAGCCATTCTCGCCTTCCAAATCGAAAAGAACTACACAAAAGATGAAATCCTGAACTTCTATGCCAACCACATCCACCTCGGCCACGGACTCTATGGTTGGGAAGCAGCTGCGCAATACTACTTCGACAAACACGCTCGGGAGTTGACCCTGGCAGAAGCTGCCCTTATAGCCGGACTCCCTCCCTTACCCAGCCGGTACAGTCCCTATGTCGATTTCGACGCCGCTCGCCGACGCCAGAGTTACGTGCTCAATCGCATGTTGGCCGAGGGGTTCATCTCGGAAGCGGATCTGCAACGTGCCAAAGAGGCACCCTTGAACTTGCGGCGCCGAGGCTCTGCAGGAACGACGGCTCCCTATTTTGTGGAAGACGTCCGCCGGTACCTGCAAGAAAAGTACGGCAGTCAACGTATCTACCGTGGAGGCCTTCGAGTCTATACCACACTCAACATCCCCATGCAGAAATCCGCAGAAAAGGCACTGGACAAGGCGTTGCGCGACCTCGACAAAAGGCAAGGTTTCCGCCCCATCCAGTTCAACATCCATCGAGACAGTGATGGGCTCATTGAAGACTATGTCGCTGATGATTGGGTGGAACCCTTTGAAGAAGGTCAGGTGCTCTCTGGAGTCGTGACGGGTCTCGGCAACAAGACCGTTGATGTCCGCGTTGGTCGTTACACGGCAACGCTCGATGGCACGGGCATCGAATGGACGAGGTCAAAGAATCCAGCCGACATCCTCAAGATCGGAGACGTCACCGACTTCCAAATCCAATCCATAGACGAAGAGAAGAATCTCCTCGTGCTCAAACTCGACCAAGAGCCGGAGGTAGAAGGCTCGTTTCTGTGTCTCGATATTCGCTCGGGTCAAATCAAGGCGATGATCGGCGGATTCGACTTCGAGCGCAGCGAGTTCAACCGCGCGACACAGGCGATGCGCCAACCGGGCTCGGCTTTCAAGCCCTTTGCCTATGCTGCGGCCATCGACCTCAGGATTCACCCCGACATCGCTTTTGCTCGATCAACCGGTTCGCTACGAAGATCCCAACTCCGTCGAAAAGTTCTATGAGCCGCACAACTATGACCGGAAGTACGAAGGTTGGGTGACACTTCGCCGCGCCATTGAAGGGTCGAGAAATGTTCCCGCCGTCAAGCTCAATGAACAAATCGGTCCAGAACGATCCGCCGAAATGGCCCGCCGGCTCGGTCTTTCGGGTCCTATTCCTCCCTATCTGAGTATCGTCCTCGGTGCCGCGGAGGCTACGCTTCTTGAAATGGTTTCGGCCTACTCGGCCTTTCCCAATCAAGGGATTCGCATGCGGCCGTATCTCGTCACCAAAGTCACTGATAGGGACGGGAATCTTGCTCGAAGAGACCCATCCCAAAGCACTCTCTGCCATTCGGGCCGACACGGCCTATATTGTCACCAGCCTCTTGAGAGGCGTGGTACAACGAGGCACGGCTATTCGGGCCGCTTCGCTCGGTCGCCCCTTGGGTGGCAAGACCGGCACGACAAACGACTACACCGACGCGTGGTTCATCGGTTTCGACCCACGAATCGCTGCCGGAGTCTGGGTCGGCCACGACCAGAAAATCCCCCTTGGCGACAAGGAAACGGGAGCCAAGGCCGCACTGCCTGCGTGGTTGACATTCATGGAAGAAACTCTGGCAGAGCGACCCGTGGAAGACTTCCCTATTCCATCCAACATCGTATTCGTCCCCGTCGAAAAACACACGGGGTATCCCGCCCACGGATCGGGGAAAGATGTGATCCTCGAGGGCTTCATTGCAGGAACAGAGCCCTCGGGTTACCCAAGGACACAGTAGGTCGAGATCTCGCCAGAACTTAGTCTATCCTCATAAGATTTAGTCCGACGCACCCACATCATAATGCATCATAAGTACATCAAAATAAAGATATTACAAATTTACTATTAAAACTTGACAAGTTAGACTAAATATATATATTTTATTTGTGATAAGATCCATAAAGAACAGGTGACGACTTGACGTCACTGAGAGAGCCCAAACGGGCCGGCACAGTGGCCCGGGACGGCAAGATAGAGGAAACTAACCATGACCAAAGAAGAACAGACGGGTATCTCCGAGCAGAAGATCCACAAAGCCGTACCGGTTCTACCTCTGCGGGATACCGTTATCTTCCCGAATTCAATCCTGCCCCTCGCAGTCGGGCGAGAAAGCACCGTGCGCCTTCTCAACGAGAGCGGTGAGAGCTCAGAGTTCATCGGCGTCGTCACCCAAAACGACGCCGCCATCGAATCCCCCGGTGCCTCCGACCTCTACTCCGTCGGCACCGGTGTCAAAATCCACAAATCCGTTCGCATGCCGGACGGCTCGATCCGACTCGTCGTTCAAGGCTCCTTCCGATTTCGCGTGTTGGATGTCGTTCAGGTCTCGCCTTACATTCGTGCAGACATAGAAGTTCTATCTGATGTCGAGCCCGCCGAAGACGCCATCGAGATTGACGCACTCACTAGAAACGTCCATTCGGTTTTTACAAAAGTGGTCGAGCTCTCAACCCATCTCTCAGACGAGGTAGGCTCTTTGGCGTCCGCCATCAACGACGGAGGTCGATTGGCTGATTTCGTCGCCCAGAACTTGCCCAGCCTGGACACGGTGACACGGCAAGAAGCACTGGAAACCGTCGGCGTCAAGAAGCGACTAGCCCAAATTCACGAGGGATTGCTCCGCGAGCTGGAGGTTCTCGAGCTCGGCAACAAAATCGAATCCACCGTCAAGAGCGAGGTGGGAAAAACCCAGAGGGAATACTACCTGCGCGAACAACTCAAAGCGATTCAGAAAGAGCTCGGCGAAACCGATGAAAACGCCAAGGAGATCGACGAGCTTCGCCAGAAGATCGACGAAGCCGGCATGCCGGAAGAAGCCAAAAAAGAAGCATTGAGGGAGCTCAATCGACTTTCTAAGATACCGCCGTCATCCGCCGAGTACACCGTCGGACGCAGCTACTTCGACTGGATCGTTCGTGTACCCTGGAACAAACGGACCGAAGACGTTTACGACATTCCCAAGGCCAAGGAGATTCTTGAAACCGATCACTACGATCTCGAGAAGGTCAAAGACCGAATACTGGAGTACCTGGCAGTACTCAAAATGAAACCGGATATAAAGGGCCCGATTCTGTGTTTTGCGGGACCTCCAGGTGTAGGTAAGACGAGCCTTGGCAAGTCCATCGCTAAAGCCTTCGGGCGCAAGTTCTCCCGAATCAGTCTAGGTGGCATTCGAGATGAGGCGGAGATCCGCGGCCATCGTCGAACGTACATCGGCGCACTTCCGGGACAAATCATCCAGAGCTTGTGCCGCGTCGAGTCCAAGAATCCCGTATTCATGCTCGACGAGATCGACAAGCTGGGGACGGATTTCCGCGGCGACCCGAGCTCGGCTTTGCTCGAGGTTCTCGACCCCGAACAGAACAACTCTTTTCGAGATAACTACTTGGATCTGTCGTTCGATCTCTCAGAGGTGCTTTTCATCGGAACGGCCAACTTCATGGATCCCATTCCTCCGGCACTCAAAGATCGCCTGGAGGTTATCCACCTCGCCGGTTACACCGAAGAGGAAAAGATCGCCATCGCCAAACGTCATCTAATACCCCGTCAGCTCGAGAATCACGGCATCAAAGAAGAGATGGCACCTACATTCACCAAGGAAGCACTGTCGGGAATCATTCGGAACTACACGCGAGAAGCCGGGCTTCGTAACGTCGAGCGCTCCATCGCAGCTATCTGCCGAAAGATCGCAAGGAAATGGGCAGAGGGCGTCACGGATCCCCTCACCATAACGGAAGAGAGTCTTCAGGAATTTCTCGGCGCTCCGACGTCCCTATCGCGCGAGATCAAGGATAGGGTCAAGGTTCCGGGTGTCGCCATCGGCCTGGCTTGGACCCCCGTCGGCGGTGACATCCTTTTCGTAGAGGCCCAGAAGGTAACGGGCGGGAAAGACTTGGCCCTCACCGGACAATTGGGCGACGTTATGAAGGAATCTGCGCGGGCCGCTTTGACGTGGGTTCGATCACAAGGTCAACAACTGGGGCTCGAGGGTGATTTCTACAAGGAACTGGACCTTCATCTGCACGTGCCCGAAGGATCGATCCCAAAGGACGGCCCTTCGGCTGGTGTCACCATGGTCGCCGTTTTGGTCTCGGTATTGACGGGGACACCCGCTCGTCATGACGTGGCGATGACGGGTGAGATCACGTTATCAGGACACGTCCTGCCGGTAGGTGGCATCAAAGAGAAGCTTCTGGCGGCACATCGCTACGGCATCAAAGAGGTCATCATTCCCAAGCTGAATGAGCGAGCCATGGAGGAAGATCTCCCCGAGGAAATCCAGAAAGAGATGAAGATCCATCCGGTGTCGAACCTGGACGAAGCGCTCCAAATTGTGTTTCCGTCTTTGAAGAAGCAGATGCTACCGGCCGGACCTCCGCCGGAGGCACCCTCTTCGCAAGCCGGAGCACCCATTCAGTAGGAAAGGAAGAAGTCACGGTTCCATTCAGCGGTCGGGCGCTCACCCGACCGCAGAATGCTTGTCTACTTCGACTGCTTGACTGCTAGTTAGATGGATTACAAGGACTATTACCAAATTCTGGACGTTCCCAAAAACGCCACAGACAAACAAATCAAGCAGGCCTACCGCAAGGCAGCTCGGAAGTACCATCCCGACATCAATCCGGGTGACCGAGGCGCAGAGACACGCTTCAAGGAGATCAATGAAGCGAACGAGGTACTCTCCGATCCCGAAAAGCGACGCAAATATGATCAGTTGGGAGCCAACTGGCAGCAATACGAGCGCTATGCAGATGCCCAGCCGAGTGGCTTTCCAGGATTCGAAGGCTTCCACGTCGAGTTCGGTGGAGGCCCCGGTCGTCAACCGTCTGGAGGTTTTTCTGATTTCTTCAAGACCTTCTTTGGCGGAGGTATCGATCTCGACGAGGTTTTGGGCAGGGCGGGAGGCACCGGTTTTCGCGGTGGCGGCCGAAGAAGCGGCTTCAACTCAGTGGCACCCGCGAAGGGCCGTGACGTCTCTGCCACGCTCGAAATCACGCTAGAAGAGGCCTACCACGGAACACAGAGGCGCTTGTTTCTCGAAACCGGTCCTGCCAACCCCGATCAACAAATCGAAGTCAAGGTTCCCGCCGGAGTTGGAGACGGTTCTCGAATCCGGGTGGCAGGAAAGGGCGAATCCGGTGTCATGGGAGGGCCACCCGGCGATTTGTATCTCGAAGTCAGGCTTCAGCGACATCACATCTACCAACACAAAGGCAACGACCTCTATGTGGAGGTTCCCGTTACGGTGACCGAGGCGACGCTCGGTGCCGAAATCGAGATTCCTACCATGGGAGGAAAAGCCAGGGTCAAGGTACCGCCTGGCTCCCAGAGCGGCCGCCACATGAGATTGCGAGGAAAGGGCATGCCGCACCTCAAAGGAAAAGGGCACGGCGACCTATTTGCCAAGCTCCAAGTGATTACCCCTACCGAATTGAGCGATCGCGAGCGTCAACTCTTTGAGGAGCTCAGTAGCCTCAAAGAGACCAATCCCCGCGCGCACCTCGGCTGTACGTGAGTCGCGGCGGAGCGCGAACGCAAACCACAGCAAATAGGAGCCGCGCGAAACCGACTCCTTCTCGAGTTGAGCCACTGGAACCTACTGGGCTTGAAGATCTAGGCCGGAGTGGTCCCACGCCGAGATCGGGCGACTTGCTCCGCGTTCGACTTACTGAGAGCCAGAGGGCGTCGGACGCTTCGTCAACAGAAAGGCCTTGATGAACGGGTCGAGATCACCGTCCATGACCCGATCCACATCGCCCACCTCGACTTTGGTACGGTGGTCCTTGACCATACGGTAGGGTTGGAACACGTACGATCGAATTTGGCTTCCCCAGGCGATGTCCTTCTTACCGTCGTGCATGGCGTCTATCTTCTCCTGCTGCGCTCGGAGCTTCAGGTCGTAAAGGCGGGCTCGGAGCACTTTCATCGCCGAATCCCGGTTACGATGCTGAGAACGTTCGTTTTGACACTGCACGACGATGCCTGTCGGAATATGGGTGATTCTGACCGCGGAATCGGTCACATTGACGTGCTGACCACCGCTCCCGCTCGACCTGTAGGTATCGATTCTCAGGTCCTTCTCGCTGACCTCGACATTGACTTCCTCGTCGATTTCCGGGTAAACGAAAACAGATGCAAACGACGTGTGTCGACGGTTGGCGGCATCGAAAGGTGACAAGCGTACCAACCGATGAACGCCTACCTCGCAGGTGAGCAGACCGAAGGAGAACGGGCCACCGACGGTAAACGTCACACTCTTGATCCCGGCTTCATCTCCTTCCTGGTAGTCGAGCATCTCGGTCTTGAAGTCCTTGCGTTCCGCCCATCTGAGGTACATCCGCAGCAGCATCTCTGCCCAATCCTGGGACTCCGTGCCCCCAGCACCAGGGTGGATACTAACGATGGCGTTTTTCGCATCGTTTTCACCGCCAAGCAGTTTCTGGACTTCAGCCGCTTCGATTTCTTGTTCGAGTTGTTTGAGTTGCGCTATCAGATCTGAATCGACGGATTCCCCTTCGTTCGCCCATTCAATGAGGGTCCGCACTTCATCTTCGCGGTCGTTCAGCCGCTGGATCAGCTCGAGATCAGCCAAGACCCGGGCACGCTCCCGAGAGAGTTTCTCGCCCACCTGCGGATCGTCCCAAATGGAGGGATCTGACAACTGTTGGTCGATTTTTTCCTGACTCGATCTCAGAGCAGCTTCGTCAAAGATAACCTCGAACGTCTTTCACTCGGCGTTCTAGGTCTTCATATTTGCTTAGTAGTTCCTCGGTCATTCGAGTCTCCTAGTTCCTTTCAGTAGATGGGTCGAAACAGGTCTTTCGAAGGGGTTATGTTACCACGGTAGGTCCCGGCAGAGTACAGCGCACGGACGCAAACCATTCGCCACAGCCCAAGCGGATAGAACGAAAACCAATGGAAGGTCGGGATCCGTCCAAGGTGAAATACCCTATCCCATGGGCGATATTGTCGCAGGTAATATCCTACATTTTGTCGTCGAGCACTACCGAATCAGAATTTTCACCACGCCCGATCCTGATGGCGATGTAGGTAATTACACACATACAAATCGGGGACTTCTCCCCCGATCCATGTCACTGCACCAGACCCTCGAGCGAGTGTATCTTTCGTTGCAGGTCAGGCTGGATACCCCCCAATCAATCGGGCCTGAACCTCTTGAGTCCCCACACGGGAAGCCCGAGCCGCCCCCCTTTAACGCCCGGGCTTCCCGTGACCTTTCTTGACCCGTTTCCAAATCACCGACGCGGAAACTCGACCACATGCCAATGCACAAATGAAAAATCTCGAGGATTTTCGTCGGCTATCTCTTCGTCAGCTTTGGAAAAAACCGCGGCACATTATCGCAATACCGCTCATACGCTTCTCCAAAGCGCTCCCGAAGCTCCTTTTCCTCGATCAACACGATGAAGAAGATCACCGGTACAGCAACGGCCGCCAAGATGTAGGTTCCCATAAAGTTGGCAAACAAAGCATAACTGAAGGTTGCGAGGAGGATTTCAACGTAGCGGGGATGACGAATCTTGGCATACGGCCCCACCGTCAACAATTTCCCGGGGTAACGTGCTTCCGAGAGCTCCGGTAGGCCGGCCAATACACCGAACGTCAGAAGTTTTCTTCGCTTGACAGCAATGGTCGCCGCCATAGCAAAAGGCAGCATCGATACCAGGACTAACGGGTAGCTTGTTCCAAAATCGACACCTAGCAATGTCTTCCGAGCCCAGAAAAGACACGCCATGAGTCCGACCATGGGTAGCCCGACGATCGTGTAGGTCCAAACGGGTCCCTTCGTTCGCCAAAACGAGGCGAACGGATGGATGAGAAACCACAGACAAACGCCCGGTGGCAGTCCGATCAAAACCAATACAGCAATGACGTAGCGAGCGGTATTCACTTGATTGCCGTAGAAATAGGTCTATTCTTCAGCGCCATGGTCTAAAGGTCCTCTATGGTGCAACCGAGGGACGTCTGCCCCACGCCGCCATCGTAAGTTTTTCCCGCCATGCAAAGCTGGGATTGTGCTGCAATTCGAGGAAATCATATTTCGAGACATTTCCAACCCTTGGAAACCCCCACTTTTTCGAGGCAAGCCACCGTACCTGGATCTTCCATTTGTTCCAGACGGACCAAATGTTCTTGGGTCAGTTCCTTGTCCTTGTCGAGCTGATAAGCCACGCTAATCTCCCTCGAGCCCCCCAACGTCAGTGGGCTTCTCCCGTTAAGGTGAACTCCCGGCGCGTGACGACTCTTACATCGTATGGGAGGTGAGCTCTCTTCCCGAACGCCCAGTCGAGAATCTCCGCTGGTAACTCCACCAAATCAAGCTTATCCACACGTGATTCGAAATCTAGATGCAAGCTTCGAGCTTCTCTCAAGGCTTCCCGATACCGCGGCTCGTCGAGATCCTCCGGCTCGACACCACCCGATGACATGTCGTAACGAACGTCTTCTTTGATGAACAATCCGAGTCCGACATGGGGATTGAAATCAATGTCATGTCTACGATACTCCGCAATTCGACCCGTGTAGATCTGCTCAAAGAGCTCAATGACATCCCGACGACCTTTGTCGACCGTCAACAAGAGCCAATGGTCATGGGATTTGCTGAACCCTTTCAGTTGAATCGAAAACGGACGAAACGCTCGGAGAGCCGTCTCGATATGCTCAACGAGAAACTCGAACCCCACCGAAGCCGGGACCGGAAACATGACTGCCATATGGGCCTCGAGCAGGCTCGCCGTAGGGTCATACTTTCTCCGAAACGCGTCGATTAACTCGACACCAACATGCGGATAATGGATCAAGGCGAAGTACAAGGATGGCTCCTATGGACTCTTCTTTTTCCAATAGCTGAGCTCGGGCACATAACAGACGCCATCCAGGTCGGAGAGTTTGTCTTGAAAGTATCGTTTAGCATCTGATACGGCCTGATTGTAAACCGTTGGGCCAATCTCACGGACACAATAATCGAGAACGAGCCGCGCCTTGAGCTCACCGATTTCCTCTTCCATATTCTCCTCGAAGAACCGCTTGATGGAGGTGATCAGCTGTTTCTCGACTTCCTTCGGCAACTCAATTGTCATGGGACCACCGTCATTGTGAAAAGCAGAACCTCAGTTTATCGACGACGCCGGACCGTTTTCATCAAGCCTCGTCAGCGGTCGGCCCGTACATCGCCGGCACAGCCAAGTTGTTGAGCCGCAAGTACAGGCCGAGCTGGGCACGGTGATGGATCATGTGGTTCATCACCATGCTGCGTATCACGCCGATGCGGGGCATCGTGAAGACAGGCTTTCCACCGGCCTCGAGCGACCACGGCGACAGAAGATGCTCGTCATCAGCATTCGAGATAGCAATCCTGGCATCAGCAACATTCTTGTCAAACGTCGCCAAAGCGTCTTCGGTACTGCGACTCCGGAGAACCTCTTGCATCCACGGTAGTCCCCATCCGATGACAGCCGCACCTATCGAGACCACGATGACGTAGACTAAGATGACCTTCTTGCGGTAAACCTTGTCCGCAGGTATCAATGACGCTTCGAGCGTCTTGCGGTCGTGACTCGCCATATTCCCTGTCTACTCTTTTTTTCTGAGACGAGCCAAATAGTTGCCATCGGTTTCCTGATGCATGAGCTCATAAACCCATCCCTGTGACTGTGTGTGATCTTTCAACGTTTCGGCATCCACCTGCAACCAGCCGCAATAGGGCCCCGACTTGCCCTGAAACTCGAACTGCATTCGTATCTCGCCCCTATAGCGCCCAGCTTCTTGATTCGTCTCGTGATAGGCCAGGTCGACAGGTCTGTCCGTCACTCGCACATCGAGCGAGTCCAATATCATCTGCCCGTCATCAGCCATGAGTCCTTTTGCGTGCGAGAGAAAATGACCCAAGCCTTCGATCGTTTCGACCATACCGATCCCGTGTCCCAAAATCAGAAGCGTATCGTAAGGCCCGCCCCGAAATTCAAAAATGTCGGCACAACGGGCATCCATCACGCTCCGCTGATTCATGACCTCCACCGCTTCAGGATTGATGTCAATCGAAGTGACTCGTAGGCCTCTTCCCTCGAGTACCAGACTATGCAGTCCACTTCCGGCGCCAACATCCAATACGCGCCCCACGCAGCCGTCGATCGCCATTTTCTCGAGGGGAGTCAGCTCCCTCGGTTCTCGGAAGAAATGGCTGATGGGAAGCGAGGTTTCGAGGCCATCGTTCCTACGGATATTCAACTCCGCGGTTGGGTCATCCTCGAAAAAAGCCCGCAACGCCCTCCCGAAGGGCTCCATAGCTCTTGGATCCATTTCGACTTGCCCGCCAGGCCTGAGATTCTCACAGGTTACCCACTCGTTTCAATCCTTGTTTCTGAGGGAGGTTTTAAATCACAATACGAGCCATGAACAAGGACCAACCGATCTACCTCGATTACAATGCCACCACTCCTATTGATCCAGCGGTCGCCGAGACAATGCTTCCCTACCTCTATGGGCACTACGGAAACCCTTCGAGCAGCCATAGTTATGGTATCGAGTCACGGACCGCCATAGAGCGTGCCCGCAGACAAGTGGCGCGGCTCCTAGGAGCCCGTTCGGAAGAGATCGTCTTTACGAGCGGCGGCTCTGAATCGAACAACACCGTGATCCAGGGCGTTGCTCGCAACCTCCGCTCCAAGGGCCGGCACATCATTACTTCCGCCATCGAGCATCCGGCTGTGCTCGAGCCATGTAAGACGCTAGAAGAGGACGGATTCCGCATCACTCGCCTCCCCGTCGATGAGTCGGGATGGGTGGATCCAGCCCAAGTGGCGGCGGCTATCACGCCAGAGACCATCCTTGTCACCATCATGCACGCGAACAATGAAGTGGGGACGATCCAGCCGATCGCTGAGATAGCGGAAATGACGCGCCAAAGAGGTGTTCTCCTCCACACGGATGCGGCTCAATCGGCCGGGAAGATTCCGGTGGACGTTGGTCAGCTGGGCGTGGATTTCCTGAGCCTCGCCGGCCACAAACTGTATGCACCAAAGGGAATTGGGGCTCTTTTCATTCGTTCCGGAACGACGCTACCCCGATTGATTCACGGTGCCGACCACGAAGCGGGGAGGCGAGCCGGAACCGAAAACACCTTGGAGATCGTAGGCCTTGGCAAGGCCTGTGAAATCGCCGCCGAATCGCTCGACCACAACCGCAAGCACTTTCGGGAGATGCGCGATCGGCTTTGGGAAGGTCTTTCAGGGGAAATTGAAGAGATCCGATGGAACGGCCGAAGACAACAGTGTTTGCCGAATACATTGAGCGTGAGTTTTCGTGGAGTCGAAGCGAATACCCTTCTTGCCGAGATCGGAGAACGGGTGGCCGCGTCGGCCGGCGCGGCCTGTCACGCGGAAGGCGTCGACCTATCGACGGTGCTCGAAGCCATGAAAGTTCCGATGGACTACGCCATGGGAACCGTGCGTTTCTCCGTGGGTCGCAATACGACAGCCGAAGAGATCGATACCGCTGTTGGGATCGTGGCAGAGGCCGTCCGCCGCATGGGACGAACCGAAGGCGGCTTTGTCAGCAGCGAGGGGCAACAGGACGAAGTAAAACTGACACGCTACACCCATGGAATGGGTTGTGCGTGTAAGCTGCGGCCTCAAGATCTCGAGCAGGTCCTTCGCGGACTTCCAGAAGTCAACGACCCGGCCGTGTTGGTTCACACGGCGACGGCGGATGATGCCGCCGTCTACAAGCTCACCGACGACCTGGCCGTGGTTCAAACGGTGGATTTTTTTACTCCCATTGCCGACGACCCATTCGACTTCGGCGCCATCAGCGCCGCCAATTCTCTGAGCGATATCTACGCAATGGGAGCCAAGCCGATTTTTGCTCTCAGCGTCGTGGGATTTCCTTCCAAGAGATTACCCTTCTCTGTTTTGGAGAAGATCCTCGAAGGCGCCTCCGCGGTCACGCGTGAAGCGGGTATCTCGATCATCGGAGGACATAGCGTCGATGACACGGAGCCGAAATTCGGCCTGGCCGTAACGGGCACCGTGCATCCGGATCGGATCCTAACGAATTCCGGTGCTCGACCGGGTGATGTTCTCATCCTGACGAAGCCCATCGGCACGGGCATTTTGGCCACGGCGGCAAAAAAGGGGTTGACGGATGAGGCGACCGTTCGACGTATGGTGGAGGTCATGCGCGAGCTCAATAAAGATGCAGCGGAGGCAATGGTTGAGGTGGGAGCCCACGCTTGTACCGATGTGACGGGCTTCGGACTACTGGGTCACCTTCGCGAGATGGCGGTCGCCTCCGGACTCGATGCGGAGATTGATCCGAGCTCCGTGCCCATTTTGGAATCTGCGAGGGAGCTTGCCGGAAGTGACATCGTCCCCGGCGGAACGCTCGACAACCTGAATCACGTTTCGCCCCACATCGACTGGTCTCCCCATCTCTCGAGAGTCGATCAAATTCTGCTGGCTGATGCTCAGACGTCAGGAGGATTGCTCATCTCTGTCGGAACCGACAAAGCAGAGATGCTCCTCGCAGCTCTTGGCAAGCGCAACGTGACCTCCGCGAGAGTCATCGGCCGGTTCAAGAGTGCAGGTACAGGTCGGATCCGGGCCTAGACCGAAGTCCCTTTTCGGGCGTCTGGGCTCTCGTCGCCCCTAGTGCAACGATCCCTTGTAGAGTCCTTCTAGATACTCCCGAAGCTCTTTCATTCCCGTTCGATCGAGCTGCGATACGTGCGAAAGCCCCTTTTTGTAAAGGAATTTCTGCGTTTCCGGGTATTGGGAGTTCAAGTCCTGAAGCTTGCTTCTGAGCTTTCTCAGATCGTTGCGAGCTTGGGAAGCCGGTGTGTTCTTAAGGTAGACGCCTGCTACATATGACATGGTGAAACGGCTCCTTGTATCAATGTAAGAAACATTTGGAGAGCCGTTGGGGAGGGCCCTACGGGCAACAGATAAATACTGCCCCCGGATTATACATCAGAAGGGGCTTCGAGCCCCAACGGGAAAAGTCAGCGGCGGAATGAGTGTCGACTCTCGGCGACAAGATCGATAGAATCCTCGGACTATGCGTCGCACAATCATCACCTTGCTGCTGTGGCTCGTCGCTCTCGTCATTACGCTGGGTCTTGCCGTCTTCCAGCGTCTTTCCGGTCCCACCTATCCTTTGAGAGGCCGTCTCAACGTGGGATCTCAAGAGGTGACCTATAGACTCCTCCGCTCCCACGGAGGCGCGGGAGATCTGCCGATTCGCCTCGAGATCGGAGACAACGAGCTCGTGGGTACCATGCTTTGGCGACATTATCCTACCGACGAAACGTGGCAACGGGTGCCTATGTCGAAAGAAGGGAGCGCGTTGGTCGCGGGCGTCCCCCATCAACCTCCCGCCGGAAAAGTCGAGTACCAATTGGTTCTGGAATCACCCTCCGGCGAGCAGTATTCGATCCCGGCAAGCGAAGCGGCGGTGGCCAGGTTCAAGGGCTCCGTACCGTCGGCCGTCCTCGTACCCCACGTCATTGCGATGTTCTCCAGCATGCTCTTCGCGACCTATGCTTTTTGGGAAGTCATGCGAAAAGAGTCGAAGGCCGCTTTTTCAGTCGTTGCAGCCATGGTCCTCCTTGTTCTCGGTGGACTCATCCTCGGTCCTATCGTGCAGAAATATGCCTTTGGTGCCTTCTGGACCGGTTGGCCCTTCGGTGAGGACTTCACGGACAATAAGACGCTTTTCGCCTTCTTTGCTTGGCTTCCCGCGACCCTGGCGGCCCTACGTCGTCGTCCCTTACGGTGGAAGGTGATCCTGGGCTGGATTGCCATGATGGGTGTCTTCCTCGTTCCTCACAGCTTTCGGGGGTCCGAGCTAGACTGGTCCGAAGCCCCTACGCCGTAGGCTTGTTTGTGCTAACGGACCTCATCGAGCGCCAACGCGGGAAACTAGGCCACTACGGACACCCGGCCACCTCAACTCGGGTGGTTGTCTCTCCGTATCGGATTTGTCCTATAGGTGCCCACAGCGACCATCAATACGGTCCTGTACTGGGAATGGCTGTCAGCACTCACACGCTTCTCGCCTTCGCTCCGTCCGAATCCTCTGAGGTACGAATCACGAGCGAGAACTACTCCGGAGAGCTCCGTTTCGACTTGCGCACCCCGGGGGCCGGAGAGTCCTCGAACACCGAATGGGGTAGGTACGCCAGAGCAGCAGCCCGAGCCTTGTTCGATCGCCTCCCGGCCCCGCCACGAGGCATCACCGGAGTGATTGTCGGAGCTTTGCCGGGCGGTGGTCTGAGCTCCTCGGCATCGGTCATTCTGAGCTATGTACGGGCTCTGGCCGAAGTCAACGGTCTCGAGCTCTCCCCCTCCGAAATGGTTTCCGTCGCGCTTCGAGCAGAGCGGGATCATGTGGGGGTATCCGTAGGGATTCTAGATCACGCCGCCATTGTGGGTGCCCAAAGAGGACATTTGTTGTCGATCGACACACGGGAAGTCTCTTGGCAGGCTCTTCCTCTGGGCTCCTCGGCACCTGACTTTCGGATCCTGGTCGTTTATACCGGTATCTCCCGAAACCTCGCCAAAACAGGATACAACCAAAGAGTGGAACAGTGTTTCTCTGCGGCCAGACGGCTTGCCACTCTTGCCGGCAAACCGAACGCTCGCGTTTTGGGGGACTTCGCCGAAGCAGAGTGGAGAGCCTACGAAGAACGGCTAACGCCGGACGAGCAGAAGCGGTGCCGTCATTTCTATGGCGAACGCTCCCGCGTCCAGCAGGGGATCGAGCTCTGGAAAGAGGGCGACCTCGTGACCTTCGGTCAGCTCATGAGTGCATCTTGTGAAAGCTCGATTTCGAATTATCAGACGGGCTCGAAAGAGCTGATCAAACTGCAAGACATTCTCGTCGAAACTCCGGGTGTGTACGGAGCGCGTTTCAGCGGCGCCGGTTTTGGTGGGTGCTCGGTGGCTCTGATCGCCGCCGATGGGACGGAACGGATTCGCTCTCACGTCGAACAGACCTTCAAATCACTATTCCCGCAACATGCCGAGCGCGCCCGCGCCTTCCTCGTGGAAAGTGAAGACGGGATTCGCATCGTATGAAGGCCGTCTTGCTTTGTGCTGGTTTCGGCACGAGACTCTACCCCCTAACGCGCCACACCGCCAAGCCGCTCCTCGAGGTATCCGGTAAACCGATTGTGAGTTATTTGGTCGACCAGCTCGCCGAAACAACACTTGTCGATTCCATTTGCGTCGTCAGCAACCGACGTTTCGCGTGCGACTTCGAGCATTGGGCGAGCGGCCTTTCGTTATGCTACCCGGCTATCCGCTTCCGCGTCTTGAACGACGGAGTGTCGGAGGACGAGCAACGCCTGGGCTCCATCGGCGATCTCGCTTTTGCCGTATCTCGACAAAGCTCTCCGGCCCCACTGCTCGTATCGGCAGGCGACAATTTGTTTCGATTCAAGATGAAGGACTTCATCGAAGACTATCTCGGCCACCCCCGAAACCTCGTTCTCGCGTACAAAGAAAAGGACAGGAAGCGGCTCAAGAGGACGGGCGTCGCGGAAGTCGACTCGAACGGCCGTATCCAGCGGCTTTGGGAAAAACCCGAAGAGCCGCTGAGCGAATGGGCTTGTCCCGCTTTCTACCTCCTTACAGAATCGGCTGTGGCGAGCATCGATTGATATCTCCGGGAGGAGAGAGACTCGGATGCCATAGGCCATTTCATCGGCTGGTTGGCCCTGCAACAACCCGTCTACACCCATGAGATGAAGGGAAGCCGTCTCGATATCGGCAATCTCGACAACTACCGAGGGGCGGAATCCTGGCTCCGGGAGGTAGAGATCGAGTAATGCTCACCCAACGGCTGGCGCTGTTGCTCTGCCTCGTGGCGGTTTCGGCCTCTTGCGGGAAAACGACGGGAAGCCGCGTTATCAAGTTGGGTCACGGTCTACCCACATCACATCCGGTTCACGAGGCCATGGTTTTCTTCGCGGAACGGGTGCAGGAAAAATCGAGCGGTGCACTCCGCGTCGATATCCATCCGAACGAACAACTCGGAACAGAACGGGAGTGCATCGAGCTTCTTCAAATCGGTGTCCTCGGAATAACAAAAGTCTCTGCGAGTGTCTTGGAGGGCTTTGTTTCCAGCTACGCCGTATTGAGTCTTCCCTATATTTTCCGAGATGAAGAGCATCGTTTCGCGGTCCTAGATGGAGACATTGGACAACGGCTCTTCCTCTCCGGCGAGTCCGTCGGCCTACGGGGGTTGGCCTACTACGATGCCGGCAGCCGAAGTTTCTACACCAAAGATAGACCAGTGGCACACCCGACGGATTTAAGAGGCTTGAAGATACGTACCCAGGAAAGCACCCTGGCAATGGATACGATTCGCCTTCTCGGAGGGTCGGCAACGCCCATCGCATGGGGGGAGCTCTACACCTCGCTGCAACAAGGTGTCATCGATGGCGCAGAGAACAACCCACCGAGCTTCTACCTCTCACGTCACTACGAAGTCTGCAAGTATTTTTCCTTGGACGAGCATACCTCGACGCCCGATGTCCTACTCATTGCGACCTCTCTCTGGCGCTCACTGTCTTCGGGGGAGCAGCGCATGCTGCGGGAATCTGCAATGGAGTCCACCCTGTTGCAGCGCCAGCTCTGGCAAAAAGCAACCGAGGAAGCACTCGAAGGCGTCGAGGCCGCGGGTGTAGAAATCCTCCGCCCGGACAAGGTGCCTTTCGTAGACGCGGTCCAGCCCATCTACGAAGAGTATCGCGCTCGACCGGAGCTCTTCGAGCTATCTCGAAAGATAAGGGCAGTGCAGTGAACCGACTACGCCATCTGGTGGATCGAGCACTCGAGTTTCTGCTGGCAACGCTCATGGCGGGCATGGTCATAGCGGTCTTGTGGCAAGTCTTCACTCGGTTCGTGCTCCGAGATCCGAGCTCGATGACGGAAGAGCTCGTGCGTTTTGGGCTGATCTGGCTCGGGCTCCTCGGGGCGGCATACGGCTTCGGCAAACGCTACCACCTCGCCATTGATCTGCTGCACCGGCGTTCCAGTAAAACCGCTCAGAGGCGTCTCGACCTTGTTACGCATCTTTCGGTCATCGTCTTTGCCTTCTGGGTGCTTATTGTCGGTGGCTTCCGCCTCGTTGACCTGACCCTGGCCATGGGACAGACCTCCGCGGCTCTCGAGATCGAGCGCGGCTATATCTATCTTGCCCTGCCCATCTCCGGTCTCGCGATGATCTTCTATTCAGTGATGTCCATGCTTGAAGCACTTCGAGGGCACGCAAGGAGCTGAGCCGTCATGGAACCTCTCCACGCTCTGGTGCTCCTCGTTACATTCATGGGACTCCTCTCTTTCGGCGTCCCGATCTCCGCCGGTATCGGCCTCGCTGCTCTTGTCACATTGGTCCTGAGCGTCGATGCGGGTGTAGCAGCAACCACAGTCGCCCAACGCATGGCCACGGGATTGGATCGCTTCACGCTTCTCGCTATCCCCTTCTTCATCCTTTCCGGACAATTCATGAACCGCGGCGGGATTGCTCGACGGCTCATCAATTTTGCGCGCGCCCTGGTAGGAATGCTGCCCGGTGGCTTAGCTTACGTAACGATTGTTGCCGGCATGATGTTTGGTGCCATCTCGGGATCCGCAGTTGCAGCGGTAGCCGCCGTGGGCGGTTTCATGGTTCCCCGAATGGTGGAACAAGGATACGAAAAAAACTTCGCCACTGCCGTCAACATCTCCTCCGCGACCACGAGCCTCGTCATTCCTCCCAGCAACATCCTGATCGTCTACGCCTTGGCAAGCGGAGGTGCATCGATCGCGGCACTTTTTGTGGCCGGTTACCTGCCGGGACTCTTGGTAGGTCTCATGCTCATGGGTGTGGCGGGATGGATTTCGTGGCGCCAAAACTACACGTTAGACGCAAAGGTTGGAGGTCGCGAGACACTTCGTCGCGCGGTCGCGGCGCTGCCCTCACTCTTCATGGTCATCATTGTGATTGGCGGTATCGTGGCCGGTTACTTCACGGCAACGGAAGCGGGGGCCATCGCGGTCCTTTACAGCTTCATCCTCGCGGTCGTCGTCTACCGCGAGGTCAAGCTTCGGGAGGTGTCGGGAATCCTGGTCGATGCCTCGGCAACAACAGCCATCGTAATGCTCCTCATTGGAACATCGATGGCGCTGTCATGGGTGCTCGCCTACGAACGCATACCCGAGGCCCTGAGCACGTTCTTTTTGTCGATGACCGCCAGCAAGGCCTTGATCCTTCTTTCGATCAACGCTGTCCTGCTGATCGTCGGAACGGTCCTCGATATGACTCCTGCTGTGCTCATCTTCACGCCCATCTTGCTGCCTGTCGTGGAATCTCTTGGCCTCCACCCCGTTCACTTTGGCGTTGTGATGGTACTCAACCTGTGTATCGGTCTTTGCACACCGCCAGTGGGGAGTGTCTTGTTCTTGGGCTGCAGCGTGTCCGAAACGAGGATCACGGACGTGAGTCGGGCGCTCGTCCCTCTCTATATCGCGATGATCGTTGCCCTGTTCCTCGTAACGTTCATCCCCGCGATAGCCCTAACCCTCCCCCGCTGGTTCGGCCTGCTATAGGATCAGGAAGAACTCGAGAACTCGAGAACTCGAGAACTCGAGAACTCGAGAACTCGGATCGAGTACCACTGTTAAGCCAACCAACACCCTACTAATTGATGAATTCTTGAGTTCTTGATTTCTTGAATGTCGGGCCTACTTCTCTTTCACAATTCTCTTCTCAAAAGCAGGAGGCTCCGCGAACTTCGGTGGATTCTGCTCGATGAGCCTCAGGACTTCCGAAATAGCCTCCTCGAGTTGCGGGTCTCCCCCTTATGCCATTGACCGAATTGAGTCAGTGTCTTCTCTTCGCCGGCGCCGGCCCCCGGACGAACGGTGAGCTCTACCCTACTTACTAATCCCCACGAGATCCAACATGAACGCGTAAGCGAGCGCCGTCTCCCGGTGGCGGCGAAACCGGCCCGATGGACCACCATGACCGGCCTCCATGTTGGTCTTGAGCACCAGTCGGTTGTCATCGGTCTTCATCGCTCTCAACTTAGCCACCCACTTCGCCGGCTCCCAATACTGCACCTGAGAGTCGTGTAGCCCCGCCGTGACGACCATGTGGGGATACTTCTTGGCCTCCACGTTGTCGTACGGAGAATAGGACAGCATGTAGTCGTAGTAATCCTTCTTGTTCGGGTCACCCCACTCGTCGTACTCGCCAGTGGTCAGAGGAATATCCGAGTCGAGCATGGTCGTCACCACGTCGACAAAAGGTACCGCCGCGACAACACCATTGAAGAGCTCCGGTGCCATATTGACCACCGCACCCATGAGAAGCCCCCCCGCACTACCGCCCATGGCAAATAGGCGATCGGGGCTGGTGTAGCCCTCAGCAACAAGAAACTTGCCACAGTCGATGAAATCAGTGAAAGTGTTCTTCTTTTTGAAGAGCTTTCCATCTTCGTACCACGCCCGCCCCATCTCTTGGCCACCTCGCACGTGGGCAATGGCGTACGAAAACCCGCGCTCCAACAGGCTCAACTGCGCAGAGCTGAACGTAGCATCCATACTGTAGCCGTAGGAGCCATAGGCATAGAGCAACAAGGGACTCGACCCGTCCTTTTTCATGCTCTTCGGGTAAACAATGGAAACAGGAACCTTCGTTCCGTCTCGGGCTGTAACCCAGAGGCGATCGGTGCGATAGTCGGCGGGCTCGTAACCACCTACGACTTCTTCCCTCTTGAGGAGCTTCTTTTCCTTTGTCGACATGTTGTAGTCGTAGATCGAATTCGGAGTGGTCAAGGAGGTATAGCCATAACGCAGGACCGGCGTATCGAACTCCATGTTCGTGCTGACGTAGGCCAAGTAGGCAGGCTCTTCGAACTCGACGTAATGCTCTTTGCCCCCTCCCCAAGGAATGATGCGAAGGTGGTTGAGTCCCTCCTTCCGTTCGTTCACAACCAAATACTCGTTGAATAGCTCGAACCCGTTGACAAGAACATCCGCTCGATGTGGAAGAACCTCCTTCCAGTTCTCCTTGGAGGTGGCGGTGACCGGCGTTTCCATCAGCCGAAAATTCTTCGCATCCCAATTCGTGCGGATATAGAACTTGTCCTTGTAATGGTCGACGGAGTATTCATGCTCTTTCTCGCGTGGCAGAAGGACGGCAAATTCACCCTCCGGCCGTTCCGCGTCGACGTACCGATACTCGGAGCTGAGCGTTTGGAAGGAAGCAATCATGATGTACTTCTTCGATTTGGTCTTGTCGAGGTAGCAACTGAACGTTTCGTCCTTCTCCTCGAACACCAAAACATCGCTCGAGGGCTCTGTTCCCAGGACATGCCGATAGACCTGGTACGACCTCAAGGTTTCCGGGTCCTGTTTGGTATAGAAGAGAGTCTTGTCGTCATTGGCCCATGCCAGGTTGCCCGTAACGTCGGGTATGACGTCCTCGTACATCTCGCCGGTGACAAGGTTCTTGAAACGAAGAGTGTAGAACCTGCGTCCAACCGTATCCGTTCCATAGGCCAAAATATTCCGATTTGTACTCACCCTTAGCCCGGCAATGGAAAAGAAATCGTGCCCCTTCGCAAGCTCGTTGGCATCCACCATGATTTCCTCAGGTGAGTCCAGCGAGCCCTTTTTTCTGCAGTAGATCGCGTATTCCTTGCCCTCTTCATACCGCGAGTAGTAATAATAGCCTTCAAGAAAATAGGGGACCGACGAATCGTCTTTCTTGATCCGACCCTTGATTTCTTCAAAAAGCGTTTCTTGAAACGCTTCGGTGTGTTTCATCACAGCGTCGAGGTAGTCGTTCTCCGCCGTCAAATAGGCGACGACATCGGGGTTGTCACGGTCCTTGAGCCAAAAGTAGTTGTCGACGCGTGTGTCCCCATGAGCCTTCAACTCATGCGGGGCGACTTTCGCCACAGGAGGCGAGGCTTTGTCATCACTTGTCATCATCATTACCCATATCCCAAACAGGGCCAGCATGATTCGCATGGAACTCTCCTCTCCAGCCCGGCCTTCAACTCGTCAAAGCGGTAGGATTCTCGGCCGCGCCCAAAACGTAAACCGAGCATTGGAATACTCTTTTGGCCGCGAAAGGTCAAATTAGAGAGTGGTTCGAGACGCCCGACACTATCACGAACGAGTTGCCGCTGCGGAGTCCAGGAATTACCATGTCGCGAGTCTAGTCCGAGCTCCCAGGGAGAGCTATTCATGAGCCGGGATATTTCCGTATCCATACTGTTGTTGCTTGCTCTTGCCGTCGGCGAAATCCACAACCTTGCCGCGACCTTGCCCGAGAAAGCCGAAGAGCTACAGAAACTCCTCGACAACTGGCGTCGGCATGTCGACGCTAAAATGCCCGTTCCGAATCCCGACTGGAGTCCGGAGAACCCATGACGCCTGATACGCCGACGCCCTCCCCATTCGACAAAGATCTTCGCCTAGAGATCTATCAGCACTTCGCACGAACCACCCAGGCACCCTCGTTGGAAACACTCGCAAAGCAAATGAGTGTCCCGGCGAAAGAAATCGAACAAAGCCTCACGCGACTCTCTCGCCACCATGCCATCGCGTTGAAACCCGACTCATTCGATATCTGGATGGCCCATCCGTTCTCTGCTGTGGTCACCGACTATCCCGTTGAAACATCTCGTGGAACCTATTGGGCCAACTGCGCCTGGGATGCTTTCGGTATCCCCGTTGTAGTTGGGGTTCGCGATACGAGCACGCGAACCCGTTGCGCGGGAACGGGAGAACCCGTCGAGCTTGGGCTTCAGGACGGCCGACCAAAACCGACGGAAGGTCTCATCCATTTTGTCGTCTGCCCCAACGATTTTTGGAATGACATCGGTTTCACGTGAGCAACGATCCTTTACTTCCGGTCGGAAGAAGCACTCGATATTTGGTGTGAGAGAAGTTCCGTGGAACGCGGAGCGGTACTGTCCATCGAGCAATGTTGGCAACTAGCCGAGCGTTGGTACGAAGGCAGGATGAATCCCGAATGGAACCTGCGTTCCAGGTTCGAGGCAGGAGCGATTTTTCGTGAAGTGGGCCTGACCGATTCCTTCTGGAATCTCGACGGACCTCCCATCGATCAAGCCAATGGGTTCTCTCCCTGAGAGCGAGGTGAAATACCCCCAAAGTGAGGGAATATTGCCCTAGATCGAGGGGAAAAGGACCCGTACTGCCCCACAGTCATTCTCGTCAAAGACCCCTCAACACCCACTAAGTCATTACATTTGATTGACTTAGAAACCTCTACATTCAATCGCGACGATTCCCGGGTTGGCCTGCTGATTGCTTAGCCATACCTCATTGACATGGTGACCCCGACTTTCTTCATGGCCGATCGCTCCACCAGCGCATCCACGCTCGGAGCCGGAGGACGGTCGACGTGACAATGAAAAAAGAAAAACAACCGAGCCTTTTAAGCCAGTTCCGTCCCGAAGCGCTCGAGACCAACGGGCGAGCGCAAAATCTCGACAAGGGAACGATCACCATCCGAACTGCGGCATTCATGCAGATCGGACTGATCTTGACGGCGCTCGTCGTCGTGATCTCCATTGCAAGTTACGCTTTCGGGTACTACACGTCTCTCTTCTTGGGTTCTTCGTCGCCTCATCCGCATGGTCCACCGGAGCCACCCACCCTCATTACGAGCCGAGCTCCGGTGGACCAAGACACCCACGAGGCCTTCCGTCAAAAAACCGCTAGCCTTCAACTCGAGCTGGACGCGCTTCGGTCCCGCCAGACCCACCTCGAAAACCAGCTTCAAAGCAAGACAATGGAAGCCAGTCAATACGCCCTAGCGGCCGGCCAACTGCGGACCGAGCTCGTCGTCAAGGAGCTCGAACTAGAGAACCTCTCGACGGCCGCAAAGCGGTTGGCTCCCACGGGACGCCGGTTTTCGCGAGGCTCGACGGAATACAAACCCGCCCCTGGAACGGCGCACGAGTCTCGAGGCTTTGCGCTGGACGATGGGACGCAAATCAGAGTGGCTACGGCAGGTCCCGAGTTCCCGGCAGAGCTCATCATCGAGCTGGCGCCGCCCAACGCGGATCCAGGTGAGCCCTACCAATTGAGTGTGAGAGTTCACAATCACGGGAATCGCTCCATCAACCTGACCGGTCTCGAAATCGTTTGGAACGTCGCGGGTCGCTTCACAGGAGGAAGCATTCCCCTAGCAGACAAAAACGTCTCACCGCGATCAACGCTCCTCCTTCACGAGGTGGATGGCACGTGGGTCGAAGACATCAACAGCGCGCAGATCATAGCGACGGTCACTCTCGCGGAAGGTGGCCGGCTGTCCAACACCCTGAGTTGGACGGATAGCTAAAGCTCACAACTTCGAGAAGACCGCTTCCCTCACCTTGGTACCAACAACAGCAAAGGGGCCCGAAATCCACCGTTCATTCATCGCCTTTTGGCACTGGTTGCGGTGTCGGAACAATGCTATCATTATGATAGTATTGCGTCTTAAGGAGGAGATCATGGCCCAAGTACTCGTGAGAAACATCGACGATGAGGTCATCGCCCGACTCAAGCGGCGAGCCGAGCAGCAAGGACGATCATTACAAGCTGAGCTCAAACACATTCTGGTGCAGGCCGTGAAGACCGACAGAACAAAAGCTCGTCGATTGGCGCAAATGATACGCCGGAACCTGTCGAACGGATCGCATAGTGATAGCGGTGTACTGGTAGCCGAGGATCGTGAGCGATGACGGAATGTGTGGTCGATGCAAGCGTTGCAGTCAAGTGGTATGTGCCGGAAGTGTATTCCGACAACGCAGCGCGGTTGCTGAACGAGGATTGTCAGCTGAACGGGCCAGACCTGCTGTTGCCGGAGTTCGGCAATATACTGTGGAAGAAACACGTCCGAAACGAATTGGACGAGTCCGACGTCCGAGCCATCATTCGCGCAATTTCAATAGTGCCTTTACAAATCCACTCGTCGCAGGCTCTACTCGAGGGGGCTGTCGAGATCGCAATTCATACCAAACGCACGGTCTATGATTCTTTGTATTTAGCACTAGCGATATGGCTGAAGTGTCCGTTGCTCACTGCAGACGACCGTTTGGTCAACGCATTACAGGGGACCCACTTATCTGCACACTTGCTTCATGTGAAGGATTACTGATGAGAGAAGTTGAGTAGGTTCCAAAGTTGACCGAGCCTCACGCCTCCCAGATACCATATAATCACCAACTCGAGACGACATTACGGTCTTTTCCATGATCGGCGCGTCTCAAAATGTGCTCGGAGACGATCGAAAGTGAGGGATGGATAGGCAGACGATGAACATTCTCGGCATTTCGGCTTTCTATCATGATAGTGCCGCGTGCCTTGTGAGAGACGGCGACATCATCGCCGCAGCTCAAGAGGAACGCTTCACTCGCAAGAAGCACGATCATCGGTTTCCGGCAAATGCCATCCAATATTGTCTAACGGAAGGCACTATCGGGCCGGATGAGCTCGATTTCGTCGCCTTCTACGACAAACCTCTCTTGAAGTTCGACCGTATCCTCGAGACCTATCTCGCTTACGCACCCTTCGGCTTCAAGCTGTTTCTGAAGGGCTTGCCGCTTTGGTTGCAGCAGAAGCTCCATATTCGCAGACAGCTGGACAAGGGGTTGTCTGGCCAATACGGCGGCCGGTACGTCTTTACCGAGCACCACGAATCGCATGCGGCCAGTGCGTTTTACCCCTCCCCTTACGAAGAGGCAGCTATCGTGACCTTGGATGGTGTCGGCGAATGGGCGACCGGCAGTATCGGTATCGGGCGAGGCAACAGGATCGAGATACTCAAGGAACTCCATTTCCCTCACTCTCTGGGACTCCTCTACTCGGCCTTCACCTATTTCTGCGGTTTTAGAGTTAACAGCGGTGAGTACAAGCTCATGGGATTGGCTCCTTACGGTGTGCCCCGATACCGGGACGTCATCCTCGAGAAATTGATCGACCTCAAGGCCGACGGATCCTTCCGGATGGACATGTCTTACTTTGCCTTCTGTCGCAAAGAGGTGATGACGTCCCGCAAATTCGAACATCTTTTCGGGGGCCCGCCTCGTCGTCCCGAATCGGAGTTGACCCAACGCGAGATGGATCTGGCGGCTTCCATTCAATCCGTCACCGAAGAGATCATGCTCAAGGTCGCCCGCTACACCCACCAACTCACTGGACTTCACCATCTTGTTATGGCCGGAGGAGTAGCCTTGAACTGTGTAGGTAACGGCCAAATCCTCCGCGAAGGTCCATTCGACAACATTTGGATCCAACCCGCCGCCGGAGATGCGGGCGGGGCGTTGGGAGCAGCGCTCTTCGTATGGCATCAACTCCTGGACAAACCCAGGGTGGTCGACTCGGGTGACCTTCAAAAAGGATCTCTACTCGGTCCTCGGTACGACGATGAATCGATCCGAACCTTCTTGGATTCCGCTGGAGCAACATACCGCCAGTTCGCCAAAGAAGAGGACCTTATCGAAGAAGTCGCTCAACTCATCGCTCAGGAAAAAGTCGTCGGTCACATGTCGGGGCCCATGGAGTTCGGCCCTCGAGCACTAGGCAATCGTTCCATATTGGGAGATTCCCGATCGCCCGCGATGCAGTCGGTCATGAACCTCAAGATCAAGTTCCGAGAGTCCTTCCGACCCTTTGCCCCCTCGGTAATCCTCGAGAATGCGCCGGAGTACTTCGATATGACGGAGCGGGTCGAAAGTCCTTACATGCTGCTAGCCGTGCCGGTGAATAACGACAAACGCACCCATGCAAATACCGGGGACGCCACGGGACTCGAGAAGCTCAATCAGCTCCGGAGCGTCATACCCGCCGTCACTCATGTAGATTACTCCGCCCGGGTCCAGACGGTTGATGAGAGGCGACACGGGCGATACTACCGAATACTCAAACGATTTAGGGACAAGACCGGCTGCCCCGTGGTCATCAACACCAGTTTCAATGTCCGCGGAGAACCGATCGTTTGCAGCCCAGAGGACGCTTACCGATGCTTCATGGCCACGAACATGGACGCGTTGGTCATTGAGAACTTCATTCTGATGAAACAGGAGCAACCAAAGGCCAAGGAGCACGAAGTCGATATGCATCTTGCCAAGTTTCAACTCGATTGAGGACAACTGGAGAAATGCTCGAGATCAACCTCAAGCCTTCGAACAAACAGCTACGGCAATTCGGCTATATCGCGGTCGTTGCCTTGGGCACCATTGCCACGCTCGGCTACTTGAAGAAGGGACTACTGGGATTCGACTTCGGCGACTCCACGGCGCTCATTTCCGGTCTGTTGCTGGGAACAGGGCTCGTGTTGGGCCTATTCTCAATGGTCGCGCCCGCACTCAATCGCACCCCATTCTTGATCTTGACGTTCATCACCTACCCGATAGGATTGTGCCTTTCCTACGTCATCATGGTCTTCCTCTTCTACGGAGTGATCACACCGGTCGGTCTGATTCTTCGATTGGTCGGCAGAGACCCCTTGCAGAGGGGATTTGACAAGGCCGCAGCCAGTTATTGGGTTTCTCCCAGAGAGCGCAGAAGCAACGAAGACTATTTCAAGCAGTTCTGAACAAGAAACGAACCTTGTTCCTCTCATTCTCTGCCGATCGTGGTAAATGTATACTTAAGGTACAACTTATATACAATGGGTTTCGAGTTTGGTCCGCCTAAGAGCCGCTCGAACAAGAGAAAACACGGGATCGATTTCGTCGAAGCTCAGATGCTCTGGGCCGATGAGGACTTGATAGAGGTTCCCGTCCGCACAACCGACGGATCACGGTTTTTGGTCATTGGGAGGATCGAAGACAAGCATTGGTCTGGCGTCATCACGTATCGTGAGCAGAGCATTCGCATCATTTCGGTGCGCCGATCACGTCAGGAGGAGATCGCACTCTATGAAAGCCCAAGCTAAGGACTTCGACAAGAAGTTCGATGACGGCGAGGACGTCTCGAAGTACCTCGACCTGACGAGGCCGAGACGTCCTGCCCATGAGCAGAAACGGGTCAACGTCGACTTTCCAATCTGGATGATCGAATGCCTGGATCGCGAAGCCTCGCGTCTAGGGGTACCTCGACAATCGCTGATCAAGATGCTTATTGCCAAACACTTCGACAAAGCATTGTGAGCTTTTTTGTAGGCCAGGCTGCTTGCCTCGCCGTCCGGGTGTGCTCTCACTGGTCACTGTTAACCGGTTACTGGTCAATGGCTTCTGGCCTCTGGCTACTAGCTTCCGCAGGCGCCACCCGCACGAAGTTAGTCTCTAATGCGGTGGACGTCCGCCTGTTTTGGACGTGCGGATGCTAATTACTATTTCTGATATCGTATTTGCGGAGAACTCCCTGATCCCGGACGTAGAGATGACCGTTGGCGATGACCGGATGTGCCCAGGTGTTCTCGCCGGATCGATCGGGGAGTCGAAAGCGCCCTTTCTCCCGGTATCCTTCCGGCGTGGCCTCAACGAGACCGACGACTCCTTTTTCGCTCAGCGCCACGAAATGACCATCGGCATAGACCAGCGAGCCTTTGCCGACACTACGGTCCTTCCAAACGATCTCGCCATCGGTGAACCGTATGGCCGTCAAGATAGCGTCCGAAAACCCGTAGAGAATATCGCCGACCAGGATCGAGCTCATATGATGGTTACGCATTTTGTTTTGGAAGTAGACTTCACGCGCACCAATCCCACCGTTTGCAGGCTGCAACTCCAATAACGCCCCGCCAGTCTGATACGCCGAGGAAACAAAGACATAGGGCTCGCGCAGGACCGGCGTGGCGACGTTGGCGGTCCGGTTGGAAACCCTGTCGTATGACCATAAAAGCTTGCCGTTTCGGACGTCCAATCCCAGCGCTCGTTCCCCAGTCAAGAAGATGGCCTGCGGAATGCCACCGATCTCCGTATAAACCGCCGATGAATACCCCGCCTCGTCACTTTGGCTCTTCCACAAAACCGACCCGTCGTTCTTGTCGAAAGCCACAATGGAAGCATCACGCCCACCCGCGTTCACCAGAACTTTGTCTCCGACAATGAGGGGCGACTCGCTGATACCCCATTTGATGTTTTTCGCTTTGAACTCCTCCAGGAGGTTGACGGCCCAAATGACCCGGCCCGTCTCGGCCTCGCGGCAAGAGAAGTCTCCCCGTCCACCTAGAGCATAAAGTCGATCGCCGTCCACGGTGGGTGTGCCTCGCGGCCCGTCGCCACGATTGTTCCGATACAACCCACCGTTAGGAGCTCCCCAGATCTCGATTTCCAGTCGACTCGTCGAGGGCGAAGATGTACTCCTTGCCGCCCACGGCCCCCATCGTGTAGATGCGGCCTTTGGCGACCGCGACCGATGAAAACCCGCTTCCTATCCCATCGACCTTCCATAGTAGAGGGGGCCCGCCTTCCGGCCATGATTTCAGGAACCCGGTCTCGACTGAGACGCCATCTCTATTCTTTCCCCGCCACTGGGGCCAATCTTCGGCAGCGAGAACGCTGGCTAGACCAAAGACAAAAAAGGCGGCGACACTTACAAATGAAACATGCTGGCGCATCGATTCCTCCTTCAACCATACTGTCGTGCAGGCCAGAGTCTGTCAAAGAATCGCGTTGGAATCCCGACAGCCGTGTAGCTGCAGCGGCACTAGGGCATCGCACGACGCCGGAGTCGTTCCGCCAACTCATCTCGGAACGCAAGGAGTTTTGCTGGTGTCAACGGGCGTAACAATCTTGGGAGTGGCTCTGTCGGAAAATCGGACAGAAGCCATGCCAAGACGCCGGGATCGATTCCCACGTCTTTTCGAATCGCCATTTCAACGTCTCGCTCCGGCGGATAGCCGGCTTGGTCGAGAAAAAACAGGTCTGTAAGATCACGAGGCTCCGAACGCGAGAGGATACACGTCAGTTTGCCCGCGCGAAGATCGACAAGTGACTCGACGACGACTCCTTCGATCGGCTCCGACGGCGGCTCGATATCGGAGATCGGTTCGTGCACGATATCAATCTCGAAAGTGCCTTCAGGTGATTCCATCCTCGCCCTCACGAGGGAACCGGCGTCACGAAGCACGGTCACGGCAACCTTTGCTTCACCAGCGACGTCCGGAAGCACACGGACCAAAAGGCGCATCTCTTCAGCGTCGTGGGAAAAAAGATCAACATCGCCGGTCACTCGATGGGCAAGATAAGCTCCTGACAGCGCGGCGCCGCCTCCGAGGTGGCACGGCACTCGCTGTTGACACAGGCGGATGAACTCGAGCACCCAGGTAGGGACAACGCGCCGATCGAATGTGTTAGGCACGTTCGGCTTCCGTGGGGGGCCAACTAGGCTGCGGGAGCCCAAGTAGCCATGACCACATCCTTCGGGAGCGCCCCAGGTGACGGGCAAGCCGGCTCCACATCGATCGAATATCGTTCTCGGTTGTGAAAAGCCACACGTCCCGCGTGTTGGCCTCTCTGAGAAGCGCACCAAGCCAATACGCCCGCACCTCTAAATCCGGTGAAGCCAAGTGCGCTTTGAAATCACCAACGGTGGCATCCACCCACCAGAGGAAGTACGGATTCGTATCGTCTTCGAGTAGGGATACAGTCGTCGGTGGCAATCTTCCCATCGTATCCATATCTCTATGGTAGTCCAGTCGCCAACGTCCGTCCATTCGGCATCACAATGTTCGGAGAAATCCGGCTATGACCCCATCACGGGACGCTCATCGAGGATCTCAATACTTCGGATGCCTATACAAGCAGCGTAGCAGCGAGCAATCTACTTCTCCCGCTCCCCCAAACTCCATGCCTCACCCAGAATGTACTTCTGCATCCAAGCGATCTCTTCCGCCATTCTGACCCTCAGGAGCCTCGGTTCGCGGATACCATGAGCCTGCCGCGGGAACTTGATGAAACGAGTGGGAACGCCGCGCTCTTGGAGGGCGTCGAAGTAGACCATGCTCTGATTGGTGCTGCTCGTCTGGTCTTTGTCTCCGTGCAAGAACAATGTCGGTGTCTCGACGTTCTCAACGTAGTTGACGGCGGAGCGCTTGCGCCACTCGTCCCGTTGGGTCCAGTGCTTGCCGCCCGCGTACCAGTTGGAAATATCCCAGTTGAAACCGGGACCGCTTTCGGCGATCCAATTGCTGACTCCGGCACCGACCGAAGCCGCCTTGAAGCGGTTGGTCTGAGTGATGACCCAGCCCGCGGACACACCACCCCAACTCCAACCGGCAACACCCATTTTCTCCGGGTCGGCGTAGCCCGATTCGATGACGTAATCGACGCCGGTCATCAAGTCGTGGTACTCGCCGCCACCAATGTCTCCCATCAAGCCCCGAAGGATATCGTCTCCGTAGCCGCTCGAGCCCCGTACGTTGGGGCCGAGTACGGCGTAGCCAAGGCCCGTGTAAACGATAAGCTCCGGCTCGAAGGCGTTGGCCCAGTAACCACTGGGGCCGCCGTGAATTTGCAGCATCAGCGGTATTCGGATCCCTTGCCGATAGTCGTTGGGAAGCATGAAGATACCTTCAATGGATATACCGTCGTGACTGTCCCAACGAACGACTTGGCTCTTGGGCAGAAGTATGTCTTCCTCTATCCAGGGATTGGCATGAGTGAGCCGGACGGAGTTTTCACCGTCTAGATCGGCAGCGAATAGATCCGTCGGCGTATCAAAATCATTGAAGGTATAAGCAACCTTAGTCCGATCCTGGGAATAGCTTGCGACCCGAAAAGTCCCGGTTCTTTGAGTGAGAGCTTCCATTCGGCCGGACTCGACATTCATCCGATAGAGATTCGTATTCGTTCCGTGCACCTCGTTGAAGAGCAGGCTCTTTCCGTCCGGCGTCCACACGAGATGATCGATCTCTCCGGTGTGCTGTCCTTCCAGCTTCCTGAGCTCGGCGGTGTCGGGATTCGTAATCCATAGGTAGCCGTTTCTCAGATCGAACGTTTTGTCGTCCGAGGCATGAAAGACGAAGGTTTTCCCATCCGGAGACCAAACCGGGTCACGCTCGAGAGCTCGATTATCGGTCAATCGTTTGAGATCTGAGCCATCTGCTCGAACGACATAGAGCTCCGACAGGAACGGGAAATTACCACGATTGTCTCTTCGGGCCGTGAGAACGACGCGGGCGCCGTCGGGGGACAGGTCGAAACCGTCGATCAACATCTCTTCTTTGGTGACCTGCTCTTCCTCTTTCGATTCGAGGTCGATGCGCCACAGATGAGTCCATCGACCATGGTTCTTTCCGCTCGGGCCCTCGTTGACGTAGATGGGATCGAATCCTAGCTTGAGCTCTTTTTCCGCCTCCTCGCTCATGGCCTCGTTAGCCACAAAGACGACACTCTTGCCATCGCCCGACCACTTGTAGTCCGTGATCTCTCCGAGATGCTTCGTCCACTGCCATGGCTCACCGCCGTTCAAAGGCATGAGGAAGATTTGAGGCCTCTCATCAACTTTACGCAAAAGGGAAAGGTATCGACCGTCGGGTGATATGCGGAAGCGTTCCCCTCCGTCCTTGCGGACAAAAGGTGTCGCCACTCCCCCGTCGGAGGAGGCCATGAAGAACGTTTTTTCGTATTTGTTCGTCTCCCAGTTCAACCTGCGCTCCGAGTAGAACACCTTGGAGCCGTCGGGTGCCATCGCGACATCCCCGATTCTCACGAGGTCGAGCATGTCATCTACGGTCATGGCTCGCTTTTCCTGAGCAACCGCGGCCGATGGGCAGGCGAGCCAAAGGAGGCCAAGAACTCGTATGATGTTTGAGGAAAGTCGTCCCTTTTTCATTTTTTCTGTCCTCGATTCCAACCACACTGGAAAAACGGAATTCTATACTGTAGACAATACAATTGCAGAGATTGAGAAAGGTCAGGATGCGCCATGACTGAAGGAAGGCTCAACCGAAGACGATTCTTGCAACGGCTCGGATGGACGGCACTGGCTTTGCCCGCGGCAACGGTAATGGGAAAAGTCGGTGAGTGGGAGCTTTTAGCCTCGCCTCGCGACTACGGCGGATTCCTTGTCCGCAGGCTACCGAAAGGCAAACCAAACTTGTCTGGGCTCAAACCGGCTTGGATTGCGCCAACTGCATCCGTGTCTGCCCCTTCAACAAACCCGAGGGCTGGCTGCACGATGCCACACGATTCCTCATCGGTGCGGAGAGCCGCATCCTCGACAAAGTCTTGCTCAAGACGGACGATGCTTCAGAATTCGCCCGGCAAGCCGACCCGCAAGAATACTGAAGAAAAGCCAATTCATTCATTTCAAGACTGTCCCCACTTAATTACTTGAAAACAAGGACTTTCCAGTGGGGACTGTCCCCAATAATGCGCTCGTGGTAAGATTTGCCCTCTCTGATATTGAATAGCATCCGCACGGTCAGGACGTCCGCCGCATCAGAGACTAACTTCGTGCGGATGCCCCGTGCCCTTGCCCCTGCCCGCGGCAAGTTAGTTGGAAGTGGTTGAAACATGGCAAACGATTTCGAAGCACTGTCAAAGGAAAAAGACCTCGGCCTCGTTGCGGAGTTTTGGGAGTTCCTCAAATACAACAAGAAATGGTGGCTCATCCCCATCCTGCTGGCCATTCTCGGTCTCGGGCTCTTGGTGTTGCTCAGCGGTAGCGCTGCAGCACCATTCATCTACACACTGTTCTAACCTGAAAGCCCCAACTCGTTTGTTTCTCGACTTCTGATGCGCGTTACAGCGAGTCTCCGTTCGAGAAAGAGCACATATTCACGCTTCGAGTTTGCGTTCGGGAGCTTCTCTAGTGCACAGTGTCTCCAACGGAACTGATCGCGCTTCCTATGGTGATTCTGTGAATACGTCGACCACGACATCCTTGTTCAGCATGCAGGACCACCCGGGCCTCGAGACCGCCTCGGCGAGTCAACGTCGTGAGATCAAATATGCCCTACCCCTCGCCGACCTCCAAAAGCTCCGCAGCATTCTCGAGGTCAATTGCCAACGCATCGTCTTCGATAAGATGTCGACTGATGTCAGCAGTATCTACTTCGATGATCACGCCCTCAGCGCCTGTCACGAGAATATCAACGGAGTAGAGAGGAGGGGAAAACTCCGCCTCCGATGGTACGACGACCATGACACGAAGTTCTTCTACGAGGTCAAGCGACGTCTCGGCAACATCCTCGAGAAACGAAGGCTAGCTATCGAGTCGTCCGTGGCACTCCGACCCCTGGGATTTCGAGAGATCCAGCGCAACCTTAGTCGCGTTCTGCCATCCAATGAGACCGCACTGCTCATGGCTCGATCCGAGCCCATTTTGATGACTTGCTACAAAAGGGAGCACTTCGCCTCTCACGAGACCCCCATCCGAATCACCTTGGACTACGATATTCGGTGCTACGACCAAACCGGAGCGAAACGAGTGAGAACGAGCTTCGGTGTGCCCCTTCCGGATCTAGTGGTTATCGAAGGCAAAGCTCCTGTCGGTGCTGAAACGGATCTTCCCTATGTGCTGGCACCTCTTCGCCCGGTACTCACGAAATCGTCCAAGTACGTCATGGGTTGTCGGCTGCTGGGACTCGTCCCCGGCCATCATCGAGACGCTTACGAATAACACATGGCCTGGAACCTGATTAACCGAGGAAGAGAGAAACCGTGCTGACCAGTTATATGAGTTGGATTAACAGTTTGAGCCCTGAAATCCGCATGGTGTGGAACTGTGCCGTGAATATGGTCATCGGCGGAATACTGGCGATATACATTCGAGAGCTCTACAAACGTTGCAGCTCATCGGTTTCCAATCGAGAGCAGTTTGCGGGTGTGTTCCCCATGTTGACGCTGACCACCGTGGCGATTATTTTTGTCGTGAAGTCCTCTCTCGCACTGTCGCTCGGGCTCGTGGGGGCACTGTCCATCGTGAGGTTTCGCGCCGCCATAAAAACTGCCGAGGAGCTCGTGTATCTGTTCTTTTGTATCGGAGTTGGTCTGGCCTTGGGAGCCGAGCATCGCCTGCTGACCTTCGTCGCGGTATTCATCATCTCCGCTTTCATCTTGGGACGTCATTTTCTCGGCAAACGAGCCCGGCGCCACAATTTGCTCCTCACTGTTACAGGTGACGCAAAGCCCTTCTTCAAAGAAGAGGGCGCCGGCGTCGTTGCCATACTCGAGAGTCTGACGAGAGTGCTCACCGTCCAGCGCTTCGACCTAGAAGACGGCGAAGTCCAGTTCCGCTGCACGGTATCTCTCGAGAACCCGGAAGAGACCTCCGTTCTGATGTCTCGACTCCAGACGAAAATACCTCAGTTTCGGGTCTCCTACGTCAATCTAGACACGCTGATCTAGAAGCCACGCTAACGATGGCGTATGAAAAGCGCCCGGGCTAAGGGATCGAGAAGGAATGATCACCTCAGCTGGATGGTAGGAATCCCTATGTCGTTCCGCAGCTGGTCTTCAACTTTTCGAGGGAGCGAGTGAAGCTGGTCGAGAGAATTGCCGCTTACCGTAGCGGCCGGATTCGTTGAATTCGCGAACATACCTGCACCGAAGTGATGGCTGGTTAGAGCCCAGTCAATCCAGACAGGCGCCAACAATCCAATCCGGGCTACAACACATCATCAAGGTCCACACACGAAAACTCGAAACCGGGCATTTCCTCGCGGAGCTTCGCCGCGATTCCAGCGGGCTCTCTGGACCTGTCCACAGAAAGCATGGCACGTAATTGGAACTGGTCGCCGTCACGATCGAGGCGCTGCAGGGTTAGACCACCAATGATTTCTCCGACCTTTTCGGCAACGTTCGTTCCGGTCTGGTCGAAGAAAGACTCGTTGACTCCCGACATGGTCAGGACGAGTTTACGTTGAGACGCAGGTCTAGCAGCCCAAGGACGGACGAAAACGAAAAGAGCCACAACGCCCAAAACGACAAAGCTCAACAGCACCTGGTTCGCGCCGAGCGACAACCCTATTGCCACGCAAAACAGCAGATACACAAGCTCTTCAGGACTCTTGATGGCCGAACGAAAACGGATGATGGAAAGTGCACCGAAAAGACCCAACGACAAAGCCAATGAAGACTTGACGACAAAAATGACAACGATGGTGGTCAATGTAAACAAAGGAAATAAATTCGCGAATTCCTCCCGGTTGGCAATAGTCGTCCCATAACGCTTGTAGAGCTCCCTGATGAAGAGGGACACAACACCCCCAACGATCAAGCTCAAGGCGAACCTCAAGGTGGTTTGCGTCTCCGCCGCAGAGATCCCGACGATGACCGCTTGCCGCTCCAACCATTCTCCGACGGATGTCGACCAGCGAAGGGCCTCCGCTATTGATTGTCGGGTCGGGCTAGAGGCAATGATGGGCTCCCCCCATACGGTTTGAATCCGATCGGCCCAGAGAACTCTCGCTCGGTCAGGAACGGGCCGGGTCTCAAAAGTCAGTGCCACCCTCTTACCGGCCCATTCGTCAAGAGCGATTCGCCGGTGATGCCACTCGTTGGCCTGTCCTGCTCGAAAGGGCTCCCGGTAGACTTCGAACCGTTCTCCTTCGAGCTCCAGCCAAATTCTGAATTCAACGCGAGCCCTTCTGACGAGCTGCTCCGATACCAACGCCGGAGCGACTTCTAGAAAAGCCGCGGGCGGGACGTCGACCTCGAGAAACACGATCCGGCCAGGAAAGGGCGGGGTCAGCGAGCGGCGGACGTCGCGAGACAGGTCGATCGTCGCCTGCGGTTCGGCCTCGACAGCGAAACTCGGATAGCGACCGTCCTGAAAAAAGTCTCTACCTCACCGATATGATCAATGAGCGCATAGCGACTCTTGGAGCAGGCAGACAACACCAACAGCGAACCGGCCAAACAAAGAAAGGTGGCTCTGTTCAAGCGCGATCTCCGGAAACCCGTTCGAGGAGCAGCGGGTACTACTCGCCTTCCGTGATCTTACGCTGCATGGCGTCCAGGTAGGCATCCAGCTCTTTGATGCTGGTGAAAACCGATTTGAGATCGACGGCTTTGATGATATCGAAGACTTTCTGCACAGCAGGCTGTGGATTGACGATCAGAGTTTCACCGGACCGCGTCTTCATGGATTTCTGCGCCTTGAAAATAGAACGGATACCCGCGCTACTGATGTATTCGAGCCCCTCGAGGTCGAAAACCAGCACCTTCATGGGCGCCTCCAAGACGAGATCGAGCTCCTTGTCGAGCTCCACCGCGGTTTGGTTGTCGAGACGCCCTTCCAAAGAGATGGTTTTCGTAAACGCTCTCGAATCCACGACACGTATTGTCAGCGGCATAATAAGCTCCTCGTCCTCTGTCTATTGATGTCAATGATCAGCATCCGCACGGCCAAGACAGGCGACGTCCACCGCATCGGAGACTAACTTCGTGCGGATGCCCCCTGCCCGTGCCCGTGCCCCTGTCCGATCCCTCACCCCTTGCCCCTGCCAGAGGCAAGTTAGTTGGAAGGCGATTATATCGTAGAAAGCACAGGCGATGTAGACGTCGCGGTTCTACAAGCGCTTCGTCAGAACCAAGACGTTGGTGTTGCCTTCACGGGCATACGATGCCTCATCCGCCAAGGATTTCATCAAAAAAACACCGAGGCCACCATCGGGTCGCTGCTCCATTGGCCGATCCAGATCCGGCGGCGGAGCTTCGAGAGGATTGAACGGCCTTCCGTCGTCGCGTAGTTCCAACTTCACTTCGGTTTGATTACACGACAACGTCACCTCGATCCGGCGCTCTTCCCCACTATCGAAGGCATACCGAACGATATTCGAAGCGGCCTCCTCCGCGATGAGACGCACTTCACCCACGAGTTCTTCCGTACAGCGCTCGTCGAGCAGTAGGGATTCCAATTGATCCAACATCGTCCCCAACTCCGAAATACGATTGGGGAGCTCTAGGGTACGCTTCACTCTTCAGCCTTGGACAATCCGCCCGTTGGGGTGTAGCGAAGCGCCATCACGGTGATGTCGTCGGATTGAGGAGCGTTACCGGCGAAGTCCTTGACGGATTTCATGACGAGCGTCGAAACTTTCGATGCCGGTCGTGACCCCACGTCAGCCAAAACGTCTAGTAGCCTCTCCGCGTTGTAGAACTCCTCTTTTTCGTTGAGTGCTTCCGACACACCGTCCGTAAACAAGACGAGTGTTTCACCGGGGGCGATTGTCCGAAGGTTCGTCTCAAAATGAGGCACTTCGAGAAGACCAAGCACCGGACCCCCTTCGAACTCGATGAACTGAGGTTCACTTCCGTTGCCGGAGAGCGACACCGGAGGGTCAAATCCTCCCACTGCAAAGCGCAGCACGCCGGTGGCGCCGTCGAGGATGCCGGCAAAGCAAGTGACGAACATCCCGGCTTCATTTTCTTTGCAGAGACTGCGGTTCATGGCCGCCACCGTGGCACCGATGTCGGATTCGAGTTGAGCGATTGTCTCGAAAAGCGTTCTCGCGCGCGCCATGAACAAAGCCGCGGGAACTCCCTTCCCGGAGACATCGCCAATCATGAAATAGAGCTTCCCATTGGACTCGAAATGGTAATAGAGGTCGCCTCCCACGGCACGAGCGGGGATGAGCTTTGCGGAAAGCTCGTAGCCATCGTTTTCCCCACCACCGATGTCCCCCTTCGGTAGCATGTCCATCTGAATCTTTCGCGCAATTTGAAGCTCGCTCTCGAGCCGTTCCTTCGCCGCTGTCGTCACTTGAAGGTCGTGAATGTACGTCTTTAACGAGTCGCGCATGTGATGGAAAGACCCCGTCAGGGCACCGATCTCATCCTTGGACGTCACGGCCGGTAATTCCAGGTCCAGATCTCCGGTTGCGATGAGACCGGCGCTCGTGGCAAGCGCTTTAATGGGCCGAGTAAAGTAACGAGAGAGGATCCACACGACACCCATGAGTACGGCGAGACCGAGAACGAGTATTGCCAACTGTTTCAGGAAGAGACTGTGCACATCAGCCATGAGCTCATCTTCGGGGTATATAACCGCCAAAGACCAACCGGCCCTTCCCACCGGCGCATAGGTCAAGCGGGCTCTTTTTTGACGGAACCGGTCATAGAAAGATTGGAATCCCGCTTCTCCCTGCAACATGCGTGGCAGGATTTCAGCCACCTCGGGCTCTGGGTCGAACTCCTCCAAATCGAATATGGGCTGACGTCGATCCATAAGGCTCTCATCGGGATGGGAGACTATTTGACCCGTTCGCGACAGGATGACGCCATATCCGGTTTCGCCGATTCGAATCGAGCGCACGACGTCATGCAGCCATTCAAGTGACAAGTCCGCAGTGACCATTCCTCTTAGCTCGAGCCCATTGCTCGTCTCACGAGAGAACGGCACTGGGTAGGTGACCATCAAGACGTTGCCGCCGCCCTCGTCGACATAAGGCTCGGACCACTGCGGCTCGCCCGAGGCCACCACGTCCGTATACCAATCCCACTCCCAGTATCGGTAGTTGTCCGCAGCTAAATCCGCAAAGGTGAGTTCGTCCCCCTCGCGATGATAGTAAGGAGAAAACCACTCGCGGGATTCGTCGAAGCCAAAGGGTACGAAAGCCGCAGCCGACCCATAGATCTTGGGATCGGTCGCTACGAAAGATTGAAGAAGAAGCCCCAGTTCCTCTTCCGAAGGATCAACGACTCCGAGCACGCTTGCCAGAAGACGTGTGGATTCTTCAATAGACTCCAGAACTTCTTTGATCTCTTTGACGGAAGCACGGGTGGCTTCCACCGCCTCCTTCTCCGCACTGCGGATGGCCATCTCCCGGGAAACGCCGTAGGAGTAGGCGAGCGTCCCAAGATAAATGAGACCGCAAGTTCCCAAGATCCAAAAACCCAATCTCCAGAACAAGCTGTGAAACCGACTCTTTTTCACTTCGCTCTCAACCATTTTTGATCTCGTCGAAGGCCAGGCTATGCCTGGCAATCTCGCTACAATTGACCGATCCTTCGTCGCCCGGTACGGCCGGGCCTACCGCAGACTACTGACTGCTCTACAGCTCCACTTCCGTCCCTACTCCCTTGTCGAGAGCGGCCTTGTAAACCGCTTGCGCGGTGGAAGCGTCCTGAATGGCCAAACCGCACGACTTGAAGACGGTGATCTCCTCGGGATTCTCGCGACCCGGCTTCTGACCAATAATGATCTCGCCCAGGCTGGCGTAGATATGATCTTCGGTCACGGCACCTTCCTTGATCGGAATAATGATGTCTCCCGCTTCTGCCAGATTCGCTTCCTTGAGATCCGCAACGAACTTCGAACGCTTGACCGTCGTCGTGTCCATCTCCCGGGCGTCGGGCGTATGGGAGCCGATGTTGTTCACGTGCGTACCGGGTTTCAGCCAGTTCCCGTCGAAGACCGGATCATGGGAGCTCGATGCGGTGACGACGACATCCGCTTCGCGCACGGATGCCTCGGCGTCCTCCGTCGCGATGACTTCAAGGCCCAACTCCACTCTCATGTCTTTGGCGAACTTCTCCCTCGCGTCTTTCACGACGTCTAGGACATAGGCTTTCTCCAAATCCAGAACGATGTTCATGGCCTCGAGTTGCTTTCGGGCTTGAACCCCGGCACCAAAGACCGTACAGATCTTCGAGTCTTTGCGTGCCAGGTACTTGGTCGCGACACCACTCGCCGCACCGGTCCTGACCGCCGTCAAGTAACCGGCATCCATGATGGCTAGAGCTTTTCCGGTTTTGGGATCACTCAGCAACAACGTACCCAGAATGGTGGGAAGCTTGTATTTGGACGGATTGTCCGGATAGACCGTGACGACCTTGAGTCCGAGGGCGTTCATATCACCGCCGATATAAGCCGGCATCGCCAAGTAGATGCCCTTGTGATCCGAAATAGGGATAACGGCCCTCTGCGGCATGACCGCCTTACCATGAGCGAACTCGGTAAAGGCGGTCTCCACGGCTTCGAGGCAGTCTTCCATGGTGAGAAGGGATTCAACGTCCTTCCGTGACAGTAGTAAAGTCATTGCTTCTACTCCTTACGTATGACTATTCAACGTTCGCGACAGCTTCAATGGCAATGAGCGCTCCCTTGGGCAAAGCCGATGCTCCTATGACACCTCGCGCCGGGAGACTCTCGCCGAAAAACTCCGCATAGACTTCGTTCACGGCTCCAAACTGACTAATGTCGGTCAGGTAAATCGTGGTTTTGACCACGGTCGCTAACGAGCCGCCTGCCGCCTCCACGACCGCACGAATGTTCTCGAGGCACTGTCGCCCCTGCTCCGAAGCCGTCGAACCCACGAGCTCACCCGAGCCCGGGTCGAGTGCAATTTGCATCGCTGTGAATAGCAGTCCTCCAGAAACGACGCCTTGCGAATAGGGTCCGATAGCGGCCGGCGCGCTGTCGGTACTAATGGTACGGCGTGACATAAAACCTCCACTCTTAGAGTCATTGTGGCAACCAATCCTCTCCAAAGAGACCCACTGACGACGACGGGATTATATGCGCTGTCCTCGTCGAAAACCACACCAGTCATCGTGGCTCGGCTAGGCTGGTTCAAATTTGGACGCCCACCTGCAAAAAAAGTGATTGCATCTTCCAACCGATCGCTTCGGCGAAGTTGTTGCGCCAAAAGCTGTTCTTGCCGAGCTTCAATGGACGCCTTCAAGACAACTGACACAAAGACGTCATCTCTTGAGCATCAAGGGGCGGAGCTTCCGGAGACCTCGTCGGGGCCAACCTCCGGTCACAGCGTTCACCCCTTCCCAAAGCCGGCGGATCCAAAGTGATGCTCGTTGCGAGGAGGACAGCTTGTGCGCTCGCTCCCACTTCCGCAGGATAGGGCAAGCTTTGGAGCTCAGACAATAGGTGTGGAGGTTTCCGTTCCGGAGGTCGGCTCGAATCTCCTGGAGCAATGGGGAGTTCCAAGCTTGGCGGTAGTCGTCCATTTCCGCAATGGGCTTGAAGCCGTAGGAACACGGCATAACGCCCCGGCGGAGTATGTAGAGATTCGTCCATGGCTCCGTGCAAATGGGCCATTGCTCTGATCCAAGAGAAGGCTTCTCTTGGCTCTCGAGGCCCGCAGTCGTTTCATCGGCTTTCGGTTCCACAGGCGCCGCAACCTCTGCGGGAACAGGTGGCGTGTCGAACGTCATATCCCGGCCCGCAGCGTATTCAGCGTCGAACAGGCTCTCGAGCTCGCCACCGAAGTCGAGCTGATCGACGAACGCCACTCCGTATTGCTGACAAAGAGTAGCAGCCTGCCCGCTCGCCCGAACGAGTTGTTCGAAGGGTAGAATCTCCTGATCGTAGTCGAAATGGTACCCCGCCCTGTCCCACTTCAGTGCGTTTCCGAGAGTGGTGTTGAGGGGCCTCAACACCAGCTGGTCAACCTGTAGCTCGGCGCAAAGTTTCACGAAAGCCGCGAGCTCGTGGATATTCGCCTTCATGGGCATGAAGACCAAAAAGACTTTGGGGAGTCCTTGAACACCCCCTTTTGCTTCCACGAGACGGCGAATGTTCGCGAGAATCCGCTCGAATGTGTCGTTTCGTAGTCGCCGGTAGGTTTCGGGAGTAGCGGCGTCCAACGAGATATAGAGGTGGATGTTGCGACCCAGAAGCTTTCGGATGTTGCGTTCGGTCAGAATTTGACCATTCGTGGACATTTCGAGGAACTTGCCGCGGTCTCCAAAAACGTCCAGGAGATCGTCGAAATCTCGTTTCATGAACGGCTCGCCAATAGAGCAGTTTTGAAGCCGTGCCGTGTTGCCGAAAAAATCGCCGTACTCGTCAAGCGTTTGGAGGGTAAAGGGCCTGTCGACGTTCGTTCCCTCTTTCTCCTTCGAGTCGTCCCACTCGCAGTAGACGCAAGGTGGTTTGACGTTGCATGCCCCGTGCAGGTCGATTCCGAGCTGCGGCGGCGTCGAGGTCAACGTGGTCTTTCCCGCAAGCATTTCGCGGGTATTGAGAACCGCGTTGCTCCACTGACGTCGCACGTCGTCGTGACGCTCGGCATCGGTATGAACGAACGGTCGTCGGATGCGGATGGCTAATTCGCGATCATCGGAAGGGTAGTAGGATTTGGGAAACAGCTTGTTGGTCTCGAGGTCAATGCGATCGGCATGCGGAGGCACTTCGACCGAGAGCACTCCCCAGCCTCTGACCAGTTCGAGAGTCTCCTCATGGTTGCCTGCACGGACTGTCACATGTTGGGACAGGTCCCCGAATTCGCAGCAAATGGAAATCTCTAGGAACCGCTTGCCTCCGTCAGGTTGAAAGTCCAACTGGCCCATCGAGGACATCCAACGAAACACGTCGAGCCCGTCGCGCTCCTCCTTGTAGAAGCCTTCCCCGCAGGCCACGGGAACCGCAGACCTCCGGAAGAGAGCTCGTCCCGCACTTCTGCGGCCGTCGATGATGGGAAGTTGTACCTGATCCATGATTTTCGGAGATTATACTGTCTTTGCGAGCACGGTCGGCAACATGACGAAGACCGAACGCCACAGGGCCCATCATCGACGAGCTTTTGAAGGAGTCACAAGCTCTAGGCTAATCGATCCGGGACAATGACATCACGTTGACTTTGGAATAGGAGGACGTCACCAGCCGAACACGGCTCAACTTGAAGCTCGCTTCCCGAGAAGCTCGAGATCCAATCCGCGGAATTGCTTGAAGGCGATGTCGGTCGTCACCATTCGGTGTCTGCCAGCAAGCGGAAAAGCAGCGAGATACGCATCCATCCAGATCTTAGGTGATGCCGTATCGCGCACGGCGAAGCGCCGCCAACGATTCTCCAGCCCGGCCGGTTCTTCCGCGCACAAGACAATCCGGTCGTCCACTAGAAGTGCGTCATATGCGTTCCACGCCTGCTCATTCGTCAAGGGTGGATTTCCGTACGGACTCAAAACGGAAGCGTTCGTGAGTAAACGAAAAAAGGACTGCTGGGTGGCCCGACGGAAGCAGACCGACGCGGGCTCCTCGACACCACCGAACCATTCCCGGGCCGCAGAATGATGGACATGCTTAGAGAGAATCAGAGCCAACCAGACGTTGCTATCGCAGAGGTCCACGGTGAGCGTCAGCCTCCTCGTCGAGCAGGATCTTTGCCACACGCTCAGGGGTCATCTCCTCATGAGGACCAGCTCTATGAGCGCACTGCACGAGTGGGAGCTCGACCCGATGGCGCAACGTCTGCGGCTTGTCGGTCTTCTGGGACAGCCCACGCCTCAACAGATCGGCAATCGCATCCTTGAGCTTGCGATTCTCGTTGACAGCGCGAATCTTTTTCCCATCTCCTCCGAGGCCGCTCGTTCACGAACCAGGACGCCGCCCAGGGCCAGCCGGTGGTCATCATCAGCGAGTCGTTGGCCAGAAAATACTGGGGAGAGCAAGACCCCATCGGCCGTCGAATCAAGCCCGGCGGAGCCGATGATTCTTCTTCTCCATGGCACACCGTCGTCGGTGTGGTGGGAGACGTGCACCACTCGGGGGCACGGCAAGGAGACATCCCGATCTGGTACCGATCGGTCTACCAGGATTCCTGGAGCTCAATGAGCCTGGCGGTCCGCACAACAGGCGATCCCGCCGTCGCCGTGCGCGGGGTCAAGGCCGCCGTGGCCCGGATTGACGCGCTGCAACCCATCTACCAGACCCGCGTGATGACCGAGATGATAGGCGATTCGGTTTCCCGGGAGCGCTTCAGCACCCATCTTCTGATGGCCTTTGCCGGCCTGGCCCTGGGACTGGCGGGCATCGGCATCTTCGGTGTCACCAGCTACTCGGTCAGCCAGAGGACCCGGGAGATCGGAATCCGCATCGCCCTCGGAGCGCGGACCAGCGAGGTGCTGGGAAACGTCCTCGGTGACGGCCTGAAGCTGGTCGCGGCCGGCCTAGGCATAGGAGTAGTAGCCGCTCTGGCGCTTACACAGTTTCTGAGATGGCTCCTCTTCGGGGTGGAAGCCTACGATCCCGCAACGGTCGCCGGCGTCGCCGGCGTTCTGCTCGGAATCGGGATGCTGGCCTGCCTCCTGCCGGCGCGCCGCGCCACACGGGTGGATCCCAACGTGGCGCTACGGTGCGAGTGAGACGGCTCGAGCCTCACTATTCCCCGAGGTAATTTCGTTTCATCATGGGATTACTGTCCCGATAGGCTTTGTCACGCTTTTCACGCGTAGTCGCCGGGTCGATGCATTCCAGTCAAACGAGTCGGCCTGTCCGAGCATGGCCAGATGGTGTTCGGTCGCGGGACGACAGTCCAGCCCGGGCGGGCCGACTCCTGCACCTATCTTGCTGACCAGCCGACGTTTCGAGCTGATCCGAATCATGGCATAGGCCGTGCTATGGGATGGGCGAAGGAGCTCGAAGAGAACCATGTCGAACCACGAGAAGGAACTGCCCGCACAGAACGCCCGTCGTCGAGGCGGGCCGGCGCATGCACTCGATACTCTGGTCCAAGACGTCCGATTCGGGGCGAGGACCATCTACCGGTATCCGGGCTTCGCCGCGTCGATCGTTCTCACGCTGGCCCTCGGCATCGGCGCCAACACCGCCATCTTCAGCTTGATGGACGCGGTGCTTCTGCGCCTTCTGCCGGTGAGCTCGCCCGAGGAGCTCTATGCCTTCGGGTCGCGTCTCGGCGCCGGAACCATGCAAGTCGATCGGCCGGAGGAGCGGGATACGGTCTTTTTCTCGTATCCGGATTACGAGGCGATTCGCGATCACAACGAGGTGTTCTCCGGCCTGACCGCGATGTCGAGCTTTCCCGTCAACGCCTACGTGAGCTCGGAGCTCTCGCCCGGTGAAGAGGGTATCGAACAAGCCGAAGCTTTCCTGGTGACGGGGAATTTCTTCTCGGTGCTCGGAGTGCCGGCGGTGGAGGGCCGGACGTTCACGGCCGAGGAGGATCGGTCCCCGGGCGCCCATCCGGTAGCCGTCATCAGCTACGCCTTTTGGTCCCGTAAGTTCGGTCGCAACCTTGCCGTCATCGGGAGCGTGCTCCGCATGAACGGCACCGACTACACCGTGGTCGGTGTGACGCCGCCCGAGTTTCTCGGAACGTGGGTGGGATTCTCGACGGACGTCTGGGTTCCCATGATGATGCAGGCGGAGCTGATGCGCGAGACGAGTCGAGATTGGGAGGATTCGCGCCTCTCGGAGTCGAGTGTCCTGTGGCTTCGTGTCGTGGGTCGCATGAAGCCGGGGGTGACGGAGGCTCAGGCGGGCGAGCGGGTCACCGACCTGTTCCGACAAGTCTTGAGAGACGAAGCCGGCTCGGCGATCGCTCCCGAGGTCGAGGCGCAGATCGCTCAGAAGACGATCGAGCTCGCGCCCTTCGGGAAGGGCTTCTCGTTTCTGCGGGCCCGCTACGAACGCCCCTTGATCCTGCTCGCCGTCGTCGTGGGGCTGGTGTTGGTGATTGCCTGCGCGAACGTAGGGAATCTCTTCATGGCCCGGGCGGCGGAACGCCATCGGGAAGTGGCGCTCCGGCTGGCGGTCGGCTCGAGCCGGACGCGTATGCTGCGCCAGCTCCTGACGGAGAGCCTGATGCTGTCCCTGCTCGGCGGTGCGGTGGGACTCATCCTGGCGAGCTGGGCCATCGACCTCTTGCTGGTGCTGATCTCGAGCCGCGGTACGGCCGTACCCATCGAAGCTTCTCTCAACGGCTCGGTTCTTCTGTTCACGCTGGGGGTTGCCTGTGTGTCCGCGGTTTTGTTCGGTCTAGCCCCCGCCTTCCATATGGCGCGGGTCGATCTGAACGCGTCGCTCAAGAATCAGGGCGCCGTCGCCGACCCGAAGCAACAAAGCTGGAACTTGCGGCGCATCCTCGTCGTGTCCCAGGTGGCGGTCTCTTTGGTTCTCCTGATTGGGGCGGGTCTCTTCCTTCGCAGTCTCGAGACGCTGCGTAACGTCGACGTCGGCTTCCCGGCCGACGAAGTGCTCCAGGTGGAGATCGATCCCCAGGGAGCGGGATACAGGGAAGAACAGCTCCCCGGACTCTACCGGGAGCTGGTGGATCGGATCGCCGCCATACCCGAAGTTCGCTCGGCCTCCATGTCGCTCTTCCCCCTGTTCTCCGGTCGTCAGTGGAGGTCGGAGATCGTCGTCGACGGCTTCGAGGCGCAGTCGGACTCGGATACCTCGATCCAAGGCAGTATGGTGACGCCGGGTTACTTCGAGACCGTCGGCATTCCCTTCCTCGCCGGCCTGACGTTCGACTGGAGTGACGGGGAAGGCGCATCGCCCGTCGCGATCGTGAACGAGACGATGGCGCGGCACTTCTTTCCCAAAGAGTCGCCGATAGGACGGACCTTCCGTCTCGATGACGACGCCTCCACACCCTCCATCACCATCGTCGGCTTGGTGAAGGACATCGTCTACGAAGACTTCTGGGACGAAACCCCGCGCCTGGTGTACTTTCCCGTGTTGCAGAACATGTACGCCGTGACCTCCATCGAAGTCCGAGCCGCGGGCGATCCCGCCGCTGTGGCACCGCAGGTTCGCCAGGCCATTCGAGACGTCTCGACCACGCTTCCCATCCTCGACGTCATGACGGCGGGTGAGCAGGCAGACCGGTCACTTCGGCAGGAGAATTTGCTCAGCAAGCTGACGGGATTTTTCGGGCTCCTTGCCCTGCTCCTCGCCGCTATTGGGCTCTACGGCGTGATGGCCCATGGAGTCGTTCAGAGAACGAACGAGATCGGCATTCGCATGGCCCTCGGTGCGGCACGGTCGCACGTTCTGTGGATGGTCGTCAAGGACGCCATGTGGATGCTCCTCCTGGGAGTGGCCATCGGTGTGGGGGTGTCGCTCGCCGGGAGCCGCCTCGTCGTAAGCCTTCTCTATGAGCTGAGCGGGACTGACCCGGTGACGATTCTGGGAGCGATCGGCTTTCTTGCGGTGATAGCCGTTCTCGCGGGCTATCTCCCGGCCCGGCGGGCCTCCCACATGGACCCGCTCCGGGCTCTCCGGTACGAGTAAGCTCAAGGGGTCCGTCACGACCGACATCGAGTTTCTTCGTCTTGAATCCGAGGGTCAAACCTCATAACCTTGGCCTTATGACTGACCCCCTTCTCGACTGCATCGAGCTCGATCCAAAAGGCGCACACAAAGCTACGGTTATCTGGCTTCATGGACTGGGCGCGGATGGGAGCGACTTCGTCCCCATCGTTCCCGAGCTCGGTCTGCCGGATGATCTGGGCGTGCGGTTCGTATTTCCGCACGCACCGGTCCGTCCGGTCACGTTGAACGCCGGGATGCGGATGCGGGCCTGGTTCGACGTCTTGAGCCTCGACCGCGGGGCCGATTTCAACCGGGAGCACCTGGAGGTTTCGGCCGTACAGCTCGAAGCTCTGGTGGAGCGGGAGCTCGACCGCGGCATTCCGGCCGAGCGCATTCTCCTGGCCGGATTCTCCCAGGGCGGGGTCGTCGCCCTCTACACCGGACTCCGCCACCCGAGACGACTCGCGGGAGTTCTCGCCATTTCCACCCACTATCCCGATTCCGACCCGGAGCCCGACCGCGTGCGGGCCGAGGGCTCTGAAGCCAACCGCGGCCTTCCCGTCTTCCTCGCCCATGGAGCGTACGACCCGCTCATTCCCCTCCCGTTCGCCGAGCGCTCGCGCCGGGCGATCGAAGGGGCGGGCTACGACGTCGAGTGGCATACCTACCCCGTGGCACACGCCGTGTGCCCCGAGGAGATCCGCGACATCTCCACCTGGCTCCAAACCTGTTTCGGGTAGGGGTTCTCCATAACGGGGAGCAGTCAAATTTCCGATAGAGTGTCAGGTCCAAGTTACATGGTGGTAGACTTCGTCCCGACTTTTAGGAGGTAACCATGAAATCGCGGACGATGCTTACGCTTTTCACCTGTGGCTGGCTCGTTCTTACGGGCTGCACGAGCGATTCCGTCACCCCGGCCGCTTCACCGGCAGCCCGAACCACCGCCGGAAGCGAGAGTGACCTTCACATGAGCTCCCTCGTCATTGACGGGCACAACGACGTCATCCAGCGTGACCTCATCGAAGGCGTAGACCTCCGCCAAAGGCTTGCCGACGGGCACTCCGACATCCCCCGCTTTATCGAGGGAGGTCTCGACGCCCAGTTCTTCTCCATCTGGCCCGACCCTATTTATGGGTCGGATCACTCGGCGCGCCGAGTCCTTCAGCAGATCGACGCCCTCTACGGATTCCTCGAGTCGGCCCCCGACCAGATCGAGCTTGCGACCACATCGGAGGATGTGCGCAGAATCGTGTCCGAAGGAAAGATAGCCGCGCTCATCGGGATTGAGGGAGGGCATGCCATCGAAGACGACCTGGGACTCCTGAGGATCTACCACCGCCTGGGCGCTCGCTACATGACCCTCACCCACTTCAACACCAATAACTGGGCCGACTCCTCCGGCGACAAGCCCCGCTGGGGAGGACTGAGTCCCTTTGGTGTGGAAGTGGTCAAGGAGATGGAGCGGCTCGGGATGATCGTAGACATCTCGCACGTCTCCGACGAAGCGTTCTGGGACGTGATGGAAATCGCCCAAAAGCCGGTGATAGCGTCGCACTCGTCCTGCCGCGCTCTTTGTGATCACCCCCGCAATGTGAGCGACGATATGATTCGCGCCATCGCCGAGAATGGAGGCGTCATCGGCATCAATTTCTATCCCGAGTTCATCGACCAATCCTACAAGGACCGGGCCGAAGCCGAGCGCGGGGGATCGGTCATGGAGGTCTTCCAGGTTCCCGACAACCGGGATCCGGCCGCTCTCGATGATCTCGCCGCCCAACGCCATCGGAGCTTCCAAACCAACCCTTTGGAAGTCGGCCAGCCTCCCTTCGAGTCGGTCATGGCTCATTTCGACCACGTGATCGAGCTCGTAGGCGCTGATCACGTCGGTATCGGCTCGGACTTCGACGGCATCGACGTGACGCCCATGGAACTCGAAGACGTAACGGACTACCCCCGCATTACGAAGGCCCTTCAGGAAAGAGGCTACAGTGACGACGACATTCGAAAGATCCTCGGCGAGAACTTCTTGCGGGTTCTGAAAGAAGTGACCGGTCATTAGCAATACATGGTGACAGTCACCGCTATTCAGAACCGAGGACGGTGCAATCGAGCCATTCGATCTGACGATAATCCCGGTCGAACGTCAGGAGATGACCACCGGAGTCGATGGAAAGAACGAGAACGGGCGGAAAAGGTCCGAAAGACAACGTCGGCGATCTCAAAGACGAGCTCCTCGAAGACGTGTCTCACGCCTTGTGGAGCTTTACGCTATGGACACAGTTATGATGATGCGATTCGAGCAGGAGCAGGAGCTCCCCAAAAGGATAGGAAAAATCAAGGATAGGAAAAATCATAACCTATCCCCGCACCGGGGACCCGTATTTTCCCAGCTTTGGTGGGTCTACGACGCGCAGTTCAGCGTAAGCGACGTTAACAGCGGTGTAGGGAGCCAGTCAAAGCGGTTTCAGGTAACTCGCCGCAGAAGGACGGGGGGGTATGAAGACAGACGTTTTGTGATGTGTCCTGGAGGGAGGCGCAGGAATTGTTGCCGAGCACAAGACGCTATGGCTGAGGCGGAGCGCGAGAGTCTCGCAATCGATTTTCCAGATGATCTAAGATTTTTCGAATGACTTTGCGCTCGGTAATAAAAGCGATGACGCGGAGTTCGCCTCCACACTCACATTTCAAAGGATCCGTTTGATAGGAGACCGTTTCATACTGCACCTCCTGCAGCGGGTTTGGAGTAAGAGCGGTTATCTCCGTTTTGATGCAGTTTCGTACGGCTGCCCCTTGGAGTTGGTGGATCGTTCTCGCGCGGGTCAAAGAGCCACTGACCTCGGTCGTTGCACCTGCGAGCGCGGATGAGTCCCTTGGTTCGCCAAGTCTTGATCGTAGCGTAATGGACACCGAGTTTGTCAGCGTACTGCTCGGTGGTTAGCCAGCCTGCATCGAGCAGGTGTTGCTTCATGCTCTTGATGCCTTTGACGTGGCGGAACCATCGTATCCTTTCGGCTGAGAATTTCCCGTCAGCTCCGGTTTTTAGGCCGCGCTCGTTCAGGATGGTAGCCGCCTCGGAGTCGGTGTGCTCTTGGAGTAGTACATCCATCTGGTGAAGGGTCGCAGCAGGAGTCAGGCGCCCTTGCCAGGCGTTGAGCGGCAGTGGAAGTGTGAGGGTGGTCGTGGCACCGCCACGAAAACGGACCTGTGCCGTGATGGTCTCCTTTTTGATCAAGGTGACATCCTCAATGAGCAGACCGAGCATTCGTTTGCGTTCACGCTGGGGAGTTTTCGGGTCGTTCCATATTGCGGGAAAGTCTTTGACAAGGGAAAGCACGCGCTTGTGATCGATTTGGTTGCCGGTAGATTCATCGAGTTGTTTTTGTTGTTCGTAGCGATTTTGAGCTTCAGAAAGGACTCGCAGCTTGTCGTTCCAGTTGGCCTCGAGTGAATCAGCAACCAGTCGATTGGAAGGGTCCACCTGCATGTATCGGCGGCGAGCGAGATCGGCTTCGTATTGAGCGCGCTCTACCTGCTGGTGGCGCAAGCGATCGGCATCTTGGTGGCGCTGTTGGATCTCCTGCCAAACGGCAAGCGCCACCTCGACGGCCATGGGCGTCATGGCCTCGACCACAAGCTTGCCGATAGCCGCATCGACACTGGCGCCTGGAATGACCTGACACGGAGTCTCTGCTGTTTGGACTGTACGTATGATGCACTGGTAATCGGGGACGAGCTGTTCAGCGCGACGGTGATAGCGGACCGCCATCCGACAACCGCACAGCCCACAGATAGCTCTGCCCTGGAGCAGGGCGGGACCTTCCCGAGGCGGACCGTGGCGGCGGTGCGCACCATACGACTTGGCACAATCTCGCAGGCGTTGCTCGATGCGCTCGAACTCCTCCCACGTGATGTAGCCGGGATGGGCATCGAGAATCAGGGCGTGCCAATGCTCCCGTGGCACGAGCTCGCGCTTGGTGCGTCCATCGGGAAGCTTCTTCGAGCGGTAGCGACCAAAGGCAAAGGCTCCAGCGTAGCGCGGGTTGTGAAGGACCGACACGACCTGGCGGAGCTCCAGTGGTCGCCAGATCACTTCGCCCCTGTGAGCACCCGTGCACATGCGCCGAGGAAACAAAAGGTCGTGTTTACGAAAATGTTTCACCGTCTGGCGCGCGGCACCGGTGCGAACAAAAGTCCGAAACAGCAAGCGCACCGCTTGTTGCACCTCGAGGTCTGAATCGAGCACGACCTTATCATCGACATCATAAACGAAACCGACAGGCAGGTGAAGGTGGAGCTCTCCCCGGCGCGCTTTGTTCAAAAGGCCACCTCGTAGTCGCGCCCGCATGACGTGCAGCTCGGCTTCACTCATGGTGCCCTTTAAACCGAGTAGCAGGCGATCGTTGAAGTGTGCCGGGTCGTAGACACCGTCCTCGTCAAGAATGAGCGTGTCGGTGATGGCGCAGATCTCGAGCAAACGGTGCCAGTCGGTCGAGTTGCGGGCGAGTCGCGAGACCTCGAGCCCAAGCACGATCCCCGCACGAGCCATCCCCACCTCGGCCACCAGTCTCTGGAAACCCTCCCGCTCCGTCGCAGAGGCACCTGAGAGCCCAAGGTCGGAATCAATGACGATGACTCGCTCTACAGGCCAACCCAAAGCCACCGCGCGCTGGCGCAGCGCGTACTGACGCTCAGTGCTTTCCGTGTTCTCAAAGACCTGACGCACGCTCGACTGGCGGACGTAGAGATAGGCGTCGCGTTTTAAATGATGTGCGGTAACCTTCGAGACTTCTACAGTCATCTTGTCCCTCCTTGTGCTTGGTTCGATTGACTCAACAAAGTGCCGGCAAGCACCATCGTGAGTTGAACCTGGACCGACTGAGCAAGCGTTGCCGGAAGATCGCAAGAATGTTTTGCTTTGGGTTCGATGAGCGGCGTCCAGCAAGAGCACGTCTCGAGCCAAACGCAGATGCCGCTTCGAACGATAACGCCGAATCCGATGGGACGCGGACCGCTCCACGGCTCGTCCGAAGACCGGAGGACCCAGCCACGGAGCTGTTCGTACAGCTGGGACCAGTCGGCAGTTTCGATATCGGTCCGTGGAGCCGAGCTCCCAGCGGAAGTTTCTACTCGGTTTTTTTTTGCTTGCGGCGAGATAGCGCCCGTCGGATGCTCCGCGGGTGAACGGTGATATCGAAGCGGTGTTGGATGCGCCGTGCCAGCTCGGGAGGTTGTAGTGCCGAATCGACCGTCAACTCCTCCATGACGAAGTCCATGACCTTCTCGGTAAGCTTGTGGGAGCGTCGGGGTCCCTTCTTTGCGGGTAACAAGCCAAGCAGGCCAGAGCGCTCGAAGGCTGCCTGAGCCTGGTAGAAGGTCGGACGAGACAAACCAAAAGCGCGCGCGGCATCCTGAACGGGCTGACCTTCGACACGGACACCACGCAACATCTCGTACTTGACCTGCACCAGGTCTGCGGGGTCGAAAAACTCTTGCTGGACAAACAGCTCGTTGCTGAGCGTTTCGGGATGAGGGTGCAGGCAGCCATGCTTTTGTAATATCTGGCGTTTGGCGTGGTTTGGTTTGGAACGGCTCATCTCGTATCCCTCGCGGAACAGTAAGCCCTATTATGTGATTACATTTACGAATGTCAAGTCTTTTTTGACTCGCCAAACCATAATATTCGCTTATTATTATGCAATATATCAACTTATATAGCATAGCTCTATCCAAGCTCTCCTAGGCTACGGATCGCCTAAAATCATGATCACAAATTAGTCTTTACAATAAGGACATAATATACTTTACACATGTCCCTCAGGGTCGTTTCGTTCCGCTGGAATACTCTCGATCACCTCGAGCAGACGAATCAGGTCATCGATGCGAAACCGAGCTCGGCCTTTGCCGATGACTTCGATCGGGTCCGTGCCGGCTACGTCTGTCCAGCCTGCAGGTACAGACCTCAAGCACCCGCCTTCATCATGGAAATACACCCGATCTCCATTCCAGTCCTGCCGGTGCTCGAAAACTTCGAGCACCCGCCCCTTCCAGGGATGAAATGGGTGAGTGATGCGGCACCGCCACACCTCGTCCGTCGGGCCGGGTGTAGTCAATACATGTTTCTTACACGCGCTTGATAAGTTGAGCCCAACTTTTTCTAAGAGCAGCTCGCTTTTTTGGCGAGAGCTTGGGTTCGTCCTGGGATGCCGTGGCGGGTGTGTTGCCGAGCGACGTAAGGGTGAAGCTTCGCTTATTCCGATAAGCCCGCGCTTTCGAAGAGTAGGCTCCAAAGTAATGAACCCCATTCTTTGGACCAAAACAGGGTTCTGCTAAGGTGTAGCCTGCCCGGTTGAAGATGTCGTCGTAATAATGCCCGGAGGCGACCGAAGGGAGCCTCCGGCAAGTGAGAGTGGAAAGCGACGGCCACCCTGTCGACGGCTTTGCGGTTGGCTGTTTGTATCATCCTATCAAGCAACCTCACTGAGAAGCCCATCGTAGAAGCTCGCGGGCGTCTGATAACCTAGCGCCTCGTGCGGCCGCTCGTCATTGAAGAAATCGAAGTAACGAGCGATGCCCGCGCGAGCTGCGAGCACGGTGTCGTAAGCGTACAGGTAAACCTCCTCGTACTTCAGCGAGCGCCAGAGCCGCTCGACGAAGATGTTGTCGAGCCAGCGGCCCTTGCCATCCATGCTGATCTTGATTTCGTGTTCCAGCAGTACGTCGGTAAAATCCTCCGAGGTGAACTGACAACCTTGGTCCGTGTTGAAAATCTCGGGGCAACCGTAGCGGGCCAGGGCTTCGTGCAAGGCCTCCACGCAGAAGTTCGTCTCCAACGTGTTGGACAAGCGCCACGCCAGAACCCGCCGTGAATACCAATCGATGATCGCCACCAGGAAGACGAAGCCTTGCGCCATCGGGATATAGGTTATATCAGCGGCCCAGACTTGATTCACCCGGGAAACTTTCAAATTCCGCAGCAAATACGGGTAAACCGCGTGTTCCGGGGCTGGCTTGCTGGTGTTCGGCTTCGGCGCGGTGCTCTCCAGCCCCATCAACCGCATCAGTCGTTGTACGCGCTTGCGGTTGACGTGGATACCCTCCGCTTTGAGCGTCTGCGTCATCTTCCGGCTGCCGAAAAACGGGTGCTTCAAATGAAGCTCGTCCATCCGGCGCATCAACGAGAGCTCCTCGGCATCTGGTTCGACGGGTTCGTAGTACAGACTCGACCGATTCACGCCCAGCAGCTCGCACTGCCGGCGCATCGACACCTCGGTGTTAGCTTCGACCAACGACCGACGTGCCTTCATCGCAATCGACCGAGCCCCCGTGACAAAAAATCCCGCTCCACCGTTAGCTCCCCGATCTTCTGCAGAAGCTCTGCCTCCCGGGAGGACGCCTCCCCGCCTCCGCTCTCTTCGCTCTCGAACGCCCGCGCCACGTTCTCCAGTAGCTGACGTTTCCACTTGTAGATCTGATTGGCGTGTACCTTGTGACGTCGCGATAGCTCCGCGACCGTCTCCTGCTCGCGGTACGCTGCTAACGCTACTTTCGCCTTGAATGCCGATGTGTGTTTCGTCCGTTTCCCTTTCATTTTCATCTGCTCCTTTTATAATGGAGCAGGCTACCTTTTCCACCTTAACACCTGGTCTAAAAATTGGGGTCCACTTCTTTTGGAGCGTAGAGTCGATAGTCGGCTCAGCTAGCTCGATGGGTTTGTCCTAGAGCGTCCAAAGATGAAGAGGTGTAAGTCTGTCTTTAACTCGTCTTTGACTAGTCAGCGGGGAACTTAATGGTTCTTAACGCACCCTAGCATTGTTAGGAATCTCTCTAAGTTGTTGATTCTCGAAATTGTAAGGGTAAATAAGGGACATAGGAGCCACTGAGTCTACCCCCGTTGAAGGACTGAAAATCCTTGTGTCGCTGGTTCAATTCCGGCCCTCGGCACCACGGAAACAACGACTCGAGTTTACCTCTATCTTAGAATGCAGTCGCTGCCGCGACACCCGCGCTATTTGCGGCATTGCCCCGATTCACGAATACGAACGTCCCATGTACGATCCAGACGGAAACCTATATGAATTTGAAACCGTGACCGACACGGAGCTGTTTCTGCGTTTCGCGATGCCCGCACCAATAAATCGGGGCAGGGTCAAACAGCTCTCGAATCGACTTCGGACCTTTCACGTGGTCAGACTACTACGTCACCGAAAAATTGTGACAGGTTTTTATGCCCAGGAAAGCCCGCGGACCCTTGTGGCAAAAGCTTTCTTACGATCTATGCCACGAAAATGACCCACTCAAACCCGCGAAGAGCAAGAATATGTTTCTCTGTTGAATGCGCGAGATACAAAGGCCATTGCCGCACTTTATGGCGATACCTATGAACATTGGAAAGGTATCTTACATACCCTTTGTATCCTCAATCATAAGGATACGGCGCTTTGCCCAGACAGCGAACTGGAATTGTAGGGCTTGTAACACAATTTCCCGCAGTCACACCATTTATTAGAATCGAGGCTGCCTCATCGGACATTAATCTTGCACCATGACCTTCACCCGTGTAAACGCAGTACTCTATTCTTAGGGCTTGAAACCTATCTCCACTAGGAGACACATATGGACCTGCATAGTCTTGGTTTAGATCTTCCTGCCACGCTAGTGCCCGGTGCAATCTTGTACAATCATCCACAGTTGTTCCATCAGAAAGGACCTCATGACCGTCTTCTTCGCCAACTATGATTGTTATTGGATTCCGCATAATTTCGGGCCAGCGATGTTCCGGACCTCCCATTTCACCTGGATCATAAAAAGCGGGTCTTTCCAATTCTGGCAATCCGGGGGAAGCGGGCCAACGCTCGGTACCATCAAATGGTGTCATGCCATCAGCCCAAGGTGTTTGTATGTCGTCACTCAAGTAACTACGGGCAGACTCGATGATGACTCGGGTTGTTCTTTCGGCGTGTTTCCACAGGTAGCGGGACACAAATTGTCCACCAGCAGAGTGACCAAAGAGCTTAAACTTCCCATCCGTATCAAAACCGACTTTCTGGAGGTCGTCAACGATAAGATTGACCCACTCGTCGGCGAGGATCTGATTTCCCCATAGATACCGGAAACCACCATTGGTTCGGTAGTGGTGTTCGTTAACTCCGTCTCCATCCGGGTCATTGAGGCATTCCTCAATATTGCCGAAATTTCTATTATCGAATTCCGGTGCAATGAGGGCTTCGTTGGCATTGAAGGCCTCTGTAATCCAAGTTGCGTATCTGTGATAGACAATTGGATTTGCTTCGCAAGCAATGTGGGGGTCGTCGGGAGGAGCATTGCTCCCCTGAATGAGCACGCTAAGTTCCATTGCCGCTGGATCCATATCGGGGAAGTAGAATGCTATCGATCCGTGGCTGGTGTTAAACTCGGTAATCCGTCCAAAGTGTTTTTCAACAAAATCAGGAGGAAAGAGGCCGCAATATGTGCTGTCTCCAGCCCAAACATCAATACCTGTAGCGCTCCCTTTCAGCCGATGATAAAAAACCTGGTTTTCATCGGTGCAGGTGGGAAAGTCTTCAAAAGCTGCGCCTATCCAGAGGTCATCGAAGTTACCAAGAACACTCCCCAAGGAACTGCCGAAATAATCACCAGACTCTGCAATGCTCCCCACCAATCCTGAATCTTGATGAATTTTCTGTACTCTCCTATGGCTCAATCCTGAACCATTTCGGGCATAGAACACGTAGACAGCGCCGGCATTGGAGTGGTCATTGATGTCTTCTCCAGGGGTACCCACAGCAAGGCTATGACACATTTCACCGTTGAACCGGCCGGCAGCCAAGGATTGACCAAAAACGTCCCCTGGGGACTGTCTTTCACCGCGTATATTGGACTCTCTCAGTCTGTGATTGTTAGTATAGAGGCCTAAAAAACTCCCATAAAATAGATGAACTACCCCAGCGTTTTCGATTCTTCCCATGTCTTCCATTGGCACGCCAATGGCGAGATCATCATATCCATCACAGTTAAAATCACCGGTTGCTAGAGATTCTCCGAATTGGTCACCTTCTTCAGCGCGTCCCCAAGACCGACGAGTATCTTGTGAAACCAACCGGTGATGAGCTGGGAACTTCACACCTCCGTAAATAATTGCAACTTTCCCTGCGGCCGGCTTTCCATTTACCGTGGCCAGTGGCATGCCCACTGCCAGGTCAGAAAGGCCGTCATTATTGAAATCTCCAACTGCCATGCTTGAACCAAGTGCTGTAGTCCAACCATTCAGTGCTTCTGAGTCAAGATCTGACCTTGTTATTGTCTCGGATACTGGTGCGCCTTTGCCCCTATCGAGATCTAGATCGCCATCTCCAGGAAAATAATCTGAATACATGCTCCATTCGGGGACAGTTGAGAGGGCTTGGTCAGGCCCAGTCCCCATCCCCCTACCATACCAGATATAAAGTGTGTCATTCTTAGGATCACTGATAACCCTGTCTAAGAACGCGTCACCGTTGAAATACCCTACGACTGACTTCCGCGAATAGTCTAACGCCGTTGCTGTTGAACTGAGTAATACGAAGACTAGTGTAGTGACGAAGAGTAGCAACATTTTCCTCATGTTCCCCCCCTATTATTTGAACCCATATACAAAACGATAGCCCAAGTCAAGTCCTTATCTTCCTGTCAAATCTCCGCATGGTTCCCCGAACACGTTAAGCTGCTGATTGCTTTTCGGTCGAATCGATGAACGTTTTTTTTCTTTCGGAGCTCTTCGACCTGCCGAGCTGTGAATGCGTCCATCCTCACGCCCCGCCACTTGTTCGCGACAGCCAGGAGGACGGCCTTAACGCTCACCTGAACCTGCGTCTTTTTGAACGATAAGCCGGGAGATAGGGATACAGCATCATCTCGCGCCGACAGGGCGCGAGTGCCCACCGAGTTCTGATAGTGTTCCGAAACAGAAGGGAAAGACAAAAACCCCGGTCATAGCACGACCGGGGTTTCGGTATGGTCCCGACCAAAACGGGAACCAACACTAAGAGTGTGTTGAGCCTCTCATGGTCGGCCCCGATTGTCCAGTCTCTTCCGGGCGGAGGGGCATGGCCGTTGTCCTGCAAGTGGTTCTGCGCCAGAAGCATTGTGTCTATGGAGACTGCGGCAAGCTGTTTTGCATCTGCCGCTCCTGTGACCGAGGACATCGTTACTGCAGCGAGGCTTGCCGTCAGTCCGGTCGGCGCGAACAGTGTCGTCATGCCAACTGTCGACACCAGCAGAGTCGAGAGGGTCGCCTCGATCATCGTGACCGTCAGAGGCGCTACCGTGCTCGGCAACAGCAAAAAAGCGTGACGGATCAGACTAGCGGAGAAGTGCGAAGCTCTGTCAGGGTAGTGCGGGTTGCAGAGGACAAACCCGTGAGGCGTTATTGGCAGCTGGAATCGAAGCGAACAACACGTAGCGGCGTTATGTTCGTGCCACGTTGTCGTTTGTGTGGACGCGTATCGGTTTGGATACAACCTTGACCGAGGAGTCGCCAATCATGATCCCGCCCGACAAGCCTATTCCGAAGATCATCGACTTCGGTGTGGCGAAGGCGACATCTCAGCGCCTGACAGAACACAGCGCATACACTGAACTGGGGGAGCTCCTCGGTACCCCCGAGTACATGAGCCCCGAGCAGGCAGAGATGACCAATCTCGATATTGACACCCGGACGGACGTGTACTCTCTGGGCGTTCTGCTGTACGAGCTACTCGTGGGTGCTCAGCCCTTCGATCGAACGGAGCTGTTCAAGGCGGGTCTGGCCGAAATTCAGAGAAAGCTTCGGGAGGACGATCCTCCGAGGCCCAGTACGCGCCTCAGTGGCCTCGGTGAGACCTCGACGGCAAGCGCCAAGAATCGACGCGTGGATCCCCCGGCCTTGGAAAGGCAGATCCAAGGCGACCTCGACTGGATTACGATGAAGGCACTCGAGAAGGATCGAACTCGTCGGTACGGAAGTGCCAACGAGTTGGTAAGTGATGACGGGGTTGAAGATTGCGGATCCCGTCGGGATGGCAGCGAAGGTGTCAACAGAAGTTTACGGTGAAGTGTCAACCTGTACGTACCTTACCCGCCGGTTCCCATTCGCACGCTCACACGGTGCTTGATCAGGTCTTTCTGAAGCGGAATAGTGACGTGGTCTTCCCCTCCAGCATTTCGCGGGTATTGAGAACCGCGTTGCTCCACTGACGTCGCACGTCGTCGTGACGCTCGGCATCGGTATGAACGAACGGTCGTCGGATGCGGATGGCTAATTCGCGATCATCGGAAGGGTAGTAGGATTTGGGAAACAGCTTGTTGGTCTCGAGGTCAATGCGATCGGCATGCGGAGGCACTTCGACCGAGAGCACTCCCCAGCCTCTGACCAGCTCGAGAGTCTCCTCATGGTTGCCTGCACGTACTGTCACATGTTGGGACAGGTCCCCGAATTCGCAGCAAATGGAAATCTCTAGGAACCGCTTGCGTCCGTCAGGTTGAAAGTCCAACTGGCCCTGCGAGGACATCCAACGAAACACATCGAGCCCGTCGCGCTCCTCCCTATAGAAGCCTTCCCCGTAGGCCACGGGAACCGCGGACCTCCGGAAGAGAGCTCGTCCCGCACTTCTGCGGCCGTCGATGATGGGAAGTTGTACCTGATCCATGATTTTCGGAGATTATACTGTCTTTGCGAGCACGGTCGGCAACATGACGAAGACCGAACGCCACAGGGCCCATCATCGACGAGCTTTTGAAGGAGTCACAAGCTCTAGGCTAATCGATCCGGAACTGAAGCGCCGAGTTTAATTTGCAAAAATCCTGCCAGTCACAGAAAAGGAGTCAGATAATAAACTTTTTTAAATCACCGGCTTGTAGGACTTGTAGGACACGGTAGGGAAAAAGGCGTAGGGATTTGGCAACACCGTCGAGGGTTAAGGACTACTCGGCGCTCAGAGCCCGGACCGGATTGATCTGGGTGGCCCGCGTGGCGGGTACGGAGCAGGCAATCAATGCTACGGCGCCGAGAATCGCCGCGGCGGCGATCATAACCACGCCGTCTAGAGGCTCGACACCGAAGAGGACGCTTTCCGTGTAGCGCGCCAGCGAGACCGCCCCGACCATCCCGAGCGCAAAGCCGATGGACACGATGGTCACACCCTCCTTTAACACGAGGCGGAAGACGGCCATCGCGTCGCTGCCGAGGGCCATCCGGATCCCGATCTCCTTCGTTCTTTGGGTCACGAGATACGCCAGAACGCCATAGATGCCGATAGCGGCAAGGAACAAAGCGACGGCCCCAAAGACCAGCGCGAGCAACATCGGGGAGCGCCGCGTGACGAGAGACGCATCCATACGCTCCTGCATGGTTTGGGTGTCATAGAACGGCAACTGTGGATCGATTCCGACCCAGCTCGCGGCGGACGGGACCGATGAGGCTCGTTGGATCGGTGGTGGTCTTGATCGCCAAGGTGATTCCCCGGCGCGTGTTCTGTTTGTACGGGTGGTAACAGGCGCCCACACGCTCGTCGGGATCGATGAGAGCGCGGAGCTTGACGTTGCCCACGACGCCGACCACGGAGAGAAACTCCGTTTCTTCCGTGATCGCCATGAGGTCTTGGGGGCTGGTAGGAAAGTACAATCGTTTTCCCAAGGCGCTCGTGTTCGGCCAGAACTTCTTGGCCAACCGCTCGTCGACAATGACCGACTTCAAGGAATCTTCCGTATCGCGTTCGTCGAAAAAACGTCCCTCGATGAGTCGAATCCCCATCGCCTCGAAGTAGCCCGGCGTCACGACGTTCCGGCTGGGCGACACCAGTGGACTCACCCGGCTGCATGACGTAGCCTTCCGCCAGGATGACGCTGTCACTGTAACTTGCCGCCGAAGGGGATCTGACTCGTGACTCCGGCGTGGACAACCCCGGGCAGCGAACGGACCCGCTCGAGGACCCGAGCCGTGAAGGCTTGAAGGCTGCTCTCTTCTTCGTAACGTGTCCGCGGCGGGCTGACTCTCCCTGTGAGCACCGATCCACTGTCCCGGAATCCCGGATCGATCCTCAAGACCTGCCGGAAGCTGGAGAGAAGCAGACCGGCACCGATAAGAAGGACGAAGGCAACCGCGACCTGTACGACCACCAACCCTCGGCGAACCATGCGCGATCCGCGGCCGCTTGTACCTGAGCGACCTTCTTCCCTCAGCACATCGTTGAATTTCAAGCCCATCACGTGAGCGATTGGAATGCCTCCGATCAGGATCCCCAAGGCGAAGGCAAGCGCGAGAGTCAGACCGATGACCATACCGGTCATCTCGATCTCGCTGCCGCGAGGGATCTCATCGAGCCCGATGGTGCGAAGCACACCAAGGCCCAAGGTTCCAATCGCCAATCCGAACAATCCTCCCAGGACGCTCAGTAATACGCTCTCGGTCAGCAACTGCCGGGTTACGCGTCTTCGGCCGGCCCCGAGGGCGAACCGCATGGCCAATTCTTTTCCGCGAACGCTGGCTCGCACGAGCATGAGGTTGGCGATGTTCACACAGCCGATTAGAAGAACGAAGAAAACACCTGCTCCGAGTAAGTAGAGTGTCCCTCGGATATCTTTGACGACCTCGTCTTTCAAAAAGTGTGCCTGTACGTGAAATCCGGCGTTTAGGAGTATCTCTTTGAACGCCGGAAAAAGCTCGAGGTTCGCGGCCGTCAAGGCGTCCAGCTTCGCCCGTGCCTGTTCCAGGGTTGCGCCGGGCTTCAGGCGCCCGATATTCTCCCAGCTATTGCTGTGCCGGCTATCATCCGACTTTTGCTCCGCCGTAAAAGCCAGCGGAATCCACAGTCGCGTGTCGGGGCGGAGATAAATGAAGTCTTCCGGCATCACTCCCACGATCACATACGGCTCGTCATTGATGCGCAGGTCCTTCCCCAGGACCGCTTCATCTCCGCCGTAGAGTTGCTGCCAGATGGCATAGCTCAGGAGCACCTTCTTTTCATTGCCGATCTCGCCTTCTTCTTCCGTGAAGATCCGTCCGAGGTGCGGTTCGGTTCGCAGCAGGCGAAAAAATGAAGGCGTCACCGACAATCCGCTGACGCGTTCCGGTCGTCCCTCGGCACCCAGGGTCAGGCCCGTACCGCTGTATAAGGCCTGTTCCTCCATGAGATCGTCCAGCTCACGAAGCCGGTCGTAGTAGTCCGGCACGCCGTTGGACGCACGTTCGACGCCGGCTTTGGGATAACTGTTGTACATGAGGACGATGCGATCCGACTCGGGAACCGGCAACGGACTCAGAACCACGGAGTTGATGACGCTGAATATGGTTGCGTTGGCACCGATGCACAGCGCCAGGGTGGCGACGGCGGTGATGGCGAAGCTCTTGTCCTTCCAAAGGAGCTTGAGTACCGAACTTCAGATCCTGAAACAGCGTCTCCATATTGCAGCCTCCCGGAACGGCAGATCGATGCCGTCTGCTAGTAGAACAGATACGCTCGCAACGATCTCGATGTTCCCACTTTCTGACCACTCGGAGTCCGCCTTCTTGATGTGATATCTTTGCCGCGCCGCAAGAGGAAGGAAAGGATTCGCCCATGCGATGGAAGTTCTATTTCCTGCCCACCAAAGACATGAGCGCAAGGGAGGCGAAGGCTTTTCTGGCGGAGAGGAAAGAGGGCGACTACACCTTGCTCGACGTGCGTCAGCCGGTGGAGTATGAGGAAAGCCGACATCCCGGGTGGTTTTCTGATCCCGCTTCCCGAGATTCTCGACCAACTGGGTGAGCTCGATCCCGAGAAGCCCATTATCGTTTACTGCCGGTCCGGAAATCGCAGCCGGATGGCGGCCCAGGTTCTATCCGGCCAGGGATTCAAGGATGTTTACAATCTGAAGGGCGGTATCCAGGCCTGGCAGGGACTTAGGGCCATCGGGGGCAGCGAAATCGGGATGAGCTTCGTCAGCGGAGAAGAGACTCCGGCCGAAATCCTGCTGGTGGCTTACGCCATGGAAGAGGGCCTTCGCGATTTCTATGAGCGAATGAGCTCGGACAATGCCGATCCCTTGTCGTCACGACTGTTCGACAAGCTCGCCGTCATCGAAGTGCGTCACAAAGAGACGGTCTTCGACCTCTACCGGGAGTACGAACCGAAAGTCGACAGTCCCGAACAGCTCGAGGAGCAAGTCCTGCCACCCGTCATGGAGGGTGGCGCGACCACCGAGGAGCTGATTGCGACCTACCCACTGGACACCGTGAAAGACGTCATTTCGATGGCCATGGCGATCGAAGCCCAGGGGCTCGATCTCTATCTCCGATACTCACACCGAAGTCGAACAATCCGACACGCGCCAAGTGCTTCATCGTCTCGCCGATGAGGAAAAAGCGCATCTGGCGCTCCTCGGAAACTTGATGGAGAAGTTCTAGACCGGTTCTTTGGTATTTCCTGACCGTCCGACAAAACCGGAGGAGGGCCGTGATTAAATCGAGAATCGTAACCGTCAACCCTGACAACATCGACCGCTACGGCTTCTTCTGCTTCATGAGTCGACGGAAGTCGGAAGGCTATCGGCGAAAGCACGACTGGCTTCTCGAACGCTTCAAGGAAGGTTTGAAGCTGAAACTCATCGTCGAGGGTGAAAGGCCGGTCGGGTTCATCGAGTACGCTCCCGCAGAAGTGGCCTGGCGGCCGGTTCAGGCCGACGGTTACGTAGTCATACACTGTCTCTGGGTCGTGGGGAAATGGAAAAATAGGGGCTATGGGTCCCGCCTGATACGGCATTGCGTCGCCGACGCCAAGAAGATGGGTGCTGATGGCGTTGCTATGGTCACGAGCTCCCGCGTCTGGCTAGCCGGCCGAGAGCTTTTCGAACGAATCGGCTTCGAGTGCGCCGATGAAGCGCCTCCGAGCTTCGAGCTGATGGTCAAGCGATTCGGTGAAGCACGGATGCCGCGCTTCCCAAGGGATTGGGATAAACGAAGCGGGAAGTACGGCTCTGGGCTGACGATCGTGAGAACCGACCAATGCCCATACATTGATGATGCCGCTCGAATCCTTGTGGAGGCGGCCCGGGAAAAGGACCTCGACACTCGAGTGGTCACGTGCGAGAAAGCTCAACAGGTGAGAAGCCGTTCACCTTCGGCCTATGGCACCTTTGGTGTCGTGCACGAGGGCGAACTGCTGAGCTATCACTATCTCACGAAGAAGCAGTTCGACAAGGAACTACAGAATCGGTAGGTTCTCCTAATAATCTCTGACCTGTTCGGTGGCTCATTTAGCCTCTTGTTCCGGAGTGTCTTCAGGCGGGCTGTCGGCCGGCAAAATCGGAAATACCGGCGTCGCCTGGCGAAACCAATTGGCGCACTGAATGGTGCCGATGGCTCCGAAACCGAGAACCAAGGCCCCGACAATTCTCAAAGATGTCATGAACAGCAAGGTCAGGCCGAGAAAAATCATCGTTCCCAAAAGGCCAATGAAAATCATCAACCCGGGGGCCGCCTTGCCGTACTGACCCAGCAGGAGAGCCGCCTTTATCTCTCCGTAGCTCATGGAGGCGTTGACGTCGACGGCGACTCCCACTCCCTTCGCCCAGGTCTTTCTATAAATGGCAGGACGGCCTGAAAGCCGTGCTTCGCGTTTCAATCTCGACTCGAATACCTCACGAACAACTTCCGAGCCGTGACGCGTCGTCGTCTTGCCACGCTCCGCGAGCAGCCACGCGATGCCGAGGATCAGGACGAGGATGAAGAATGCGAGAAGCAAGGGTAGCAGGATCATGGGTCCAACCTCCGCCGGCCAGCCTCAAACGAGAGTTTATTCTTCTATACGGTATTCGCGACTCTTCAAGACCAGGTGCATCAGTTGACTCCGGCTGTTGACACCCAGCTTTTGATACAAATTATAGATCTGGTTCTTGACGGTATTGAAGGAGATAATAGGACCGTCACCAAGCCAAATAAAAGGTTGAAAACCCTTAGAGATTCTCGCCCCTGGAGCTCGAGAAAAACCGGCACCACCGTGTACGCCAACCCAATCTCCACAATGAGCATGACCAGAAGGAGGATTCCTTCGGCCGCGGGATCGGCGCTTGTGGGGTCGCGTCTGACGAGGTTCACAGACACATACCTGCTGAACAAATAGAGAAGGGCCGAAAGACTCGGAAATTGGCCTGGAACGGGAGGCGTTCGGAGAAAAGGTAGATCCAGGTAGGCCTACGTTGAGGGAAAGAATAGAAAACGCGGCTTCCTACGCCGGTTTTGAGCTGAAGCTCATTCGAGTGGAGTCCTTCTTACCGGGGTACGATATCTATATCCTCAAAGCTGAGGAAGGATAGGAAAAATCATAACCTATCCCCGCACCGGGGACCCGTATTTTCCCAGCTTTGGTGGGTCTACGACGCGCAGTTCAGCGTAAGCGACGTTAACAGCGGTGTAGGGAGCCAGTCAAAGCGGTTTCAGGTAACTCGCCGCAGAAGGCCCGGGGGGGTATGAAGACAGACGTTTTGTGATGTGTCCTGGAGGGAGGCGCAGGAATTGTTGCCAAGCACAAGACGCTATGGCTGAGGCGGAGCGCGAGAGTCTCGCAATCGATTTTCCAGATGATCTAAGATTTTTCGAATGACTTTGCGCTCGGTAATAAAAGCGATGACGCGGAGTTCGCCTCCACACTCACATTTCAAAGGATCCGTTTGATAGTGGCGGGAGTAGGGCTAGAACCGTGCCCAATCGCACCCGCTCGGGAGAAGGGTTGTCAAGCCAAGGGTTTAGGTGCCTGAAGGGTGGCGAGCTCCCGGGGAAACGGGGGCTCAGGGTGTCAAGTTAGGTTGACGCCTCTTGGAGGGCGTCTCGTGTTACGGACCCCGAGCCGGGGAGAATAGCCGCTCTGCTCCGACTGAAACGCCACCTGGGCTCCATCCGGAGACCAGGTAGGAAAATCTTCTACCCCTGCCGCAGAGGTGATCTGGACCGGATTGGTGAATCGGGGCAGAGCATCTATGGAGAGAGGTCGAAGGAAATAAGCAAGCAGCCCAACGAGAGCCACGAGCAACGCCACCGAGGCCGCCACGAGCCACTTGACCACCGGCGAGCGCCGTGCCGGAACGGTTCTCTGATCTCAACACCAACGAAATCGGTCGACAGTCCTCGGTCGAGAGTTGAGAGAGTGCATCTACAACCATGAAAATTCGACATACAATGTTAAAATTTCATGGTCGACTAACGTAGAATGATTCCACGACCCGGGCATTTGGCTGAGCTCGAAAGGCTGCTGAAAAACTATCCCGTCGTTTCGATCGTAGGCGCGCGGCAGATCGGGAAGACAACGCTCGCCCGGATGCTATCTGCGCGGCGAAAGGGTGAGGTTCGGCACTTCGACTTGGAAGACCCCTGGGATCTCAATCAGCTGTCCGATCCGATGCTCACCCTAGAAGGTCTTCGCGGCCTCATCGTCCTCGATGAGATCCACCGCAGACCAGAGCTTTTCCCGGTTCTCCGAGTGCTCGCCGATCGTCGCCCTCTCCGCGCTCGCTTTCTTGTGCTCGGCAGCGCTTCGCCGGAACTTCTCCGACAGAGTTCGGAGTCTCTTGCCGGGCGAATCGCCTATTACTTCCTCCCGGGACTCGGGCTAGAAGAGGTCGGCCGCGAGAAACTCGATCGGCTCTGGCTCCGTAGGAGGTTTCCCAGGGCCTTTCTCGCAAAAACGGCTGCGGCCAGCTTCGCGTGGAGGAGGGAGAAGCGAACATCTTTATTGCGCCGCGAGAGCAGTAACCGGATCCACCTGGAGCGCTTTTCGTGCCGGGATCAAACATGCGACGAGAGCAACAGCCGCGAAGACGACGCTCACGACAACGAAGGTTGTTGCGTCCGTGGGCGCTACGTCGAACAGTATTTGCTGAATAAGCCGGGTGGCCCAGAACGCTCCCACCAGACCTAGCACGATTCCGGCTGCCACGAGCGACATGCCTCTTCTCAGAATCGGTCGAATGACATCTCCCGCTTCTGCGCCCAGTGCGATACATATACCGATCTCGTGGGTGCGACGGCTGACGTAGTAGGCCAGCACTCCATATAGACCGAACGCGGCAAGCAGCACCGCTACGGACGCGAAGAGCGTCACCGAGAGAGCGACGACCTTCTCGTTGGAAACGTTGCGGGCGATGATCTCGTCCATGCTCGTCAGTCCGGCAACCGGAACGTCTCGGTCATGGCTCCACACGACGCTCCGTACCGCCTCCGCCAACGAGGTCGGCTCGTATGCGGTGCGAATGGCGAGACGCATGGTGAGCGTAGGTTGCTGGAAGTACGAACCGTACATGGTGAGCCGAGGTAGCGTACTGGAGTCCCTCCTACTCGCACATCGCCGACAACCCCGACCACTTCGTAGTTGTCATCGTCCTCCCAGATTTTGACCGGTCGTCCTAGAGGATCCTCGTTCGGGAAGAGCGTTCGAGCCATTGTCTCGTTGATCACCAGAACCTTAGGTGCTTGGGCTGTGTCCGACGCTTCAATCCCGCGGCCCACGGAGCAACGGGATTCCCATGGCGTCGAAGTAACCCGGAAGCACGGTGCGCCTATTATGCGCCGACGCGGTCGCTGTGATCCGGTGGTGGTTTGTCGGCTGCATAGACGGCGGGGTTGTTGCCGGGATTCCTGATCGGCAACTGGTTGATCACGGCCACATCCGTGACACCCGGGATCGCTCGTAGCTCCTCGGCGAGCGTGGAGAAGAATTCGATGCGCATCGGCCTCGTCGGGGTATTTGTTCGAAGCAAGCCGGATCTCCGTGGTATAGCAAGTTCTGCGTGTCGAATCCGGGCTTCACGGCGCGGAGCGTGGCGAAGCTTCTGAGCAGCAGCCCAGACCCGATCGAGCAGAATCACGGATACTGCCACCTGCGCGACGACGAGACTGCTTTGGAAACCTTGGCCGCGAGCGTCGGTTGTGCGGGTACCTGACTTGATGTTGTCCGCGACGTTCACCCGGGTCGCCTGGACAGCCGGCATGATTCCAAAAATCATACCCGATACCGTTGACACGGCGAGGGCGAAGGCCAGCATCGGCCAGGAAACTCCCAGGTTCTCCATGCCCGGTACGTCGACGGGAACGACATGTAGAATCAACTTCTGAAACCACATCGCGAGGGCCGTTCCGCATACCCGCCGGCGATCGATGTCACCACGGACTCGGTGAGCAGTTGGCGGACCAACCGGGACGAGGAGGCGCCCAAGGCAGAGCGCACACACAACTCCGTACGGCGCGTCGCACCTCGCGCCAGCAGCAGGCTGGCGACGTTGCCGCAGGCGATCAAGCAGAACGAGACCGACCGCCGCCATGAGGAGAACCACAGGTGGTTTGATAGTCCTCCGCAACGGCCTCGTGGAGCTCTGTCAGCAGGAGCGTCCTTGTCACGGTTGGTATCCGGGTACTCGCTGGCGAGTTGTGCCGAGATCACGTCGACATCGGCTTGGGCGATTTCTATCGTCACGCCGGATTTGAGTCGTCCGACCATCAGCCAGTTGTGCCACCCTCTAGTGTTTGCCTTCGGACCGTCACGCCGCATCGGAATCCAGAGGTCGGCATCGTGCAGGAAATCGAAGTCGGGCGGCATGACTCCCGACGATCGTCTGGGCCTCGCCGTCGACGAGGATCGTGCGCCCGATGACGTCGGGCGATCCTCCGAACCGCCTGATGCCAGTAGCCGCCGCTGAGCATGGCTACGTCTGGCCCGCCGGTTCCTCCTCCTCGGGCGTGAAGTGTCTTCCGGTGGCGGCGGAACGCCGAGAGTGGGAAAGAGATCCCAGGACACCAAAACAGAGCAGACCTGCTCCGGCTCGTCACCACCCGTGATCGTCACGTTGGCCGGCGAGGTGACGATCGTGCCCACCGACTCGAATACCTCGTTCCGCTCACGATAGTCGAAGAAATCGTAGGCGGACATGTCGGGATTGATGTTGCCGTTGAAAGTCGTCCGGCCCAACACGAGACTCTCGGGCTCGGCGAAAGGCAACGGTCGTATCAACGCCTGATGAAAGGCGCTGAACATGGCGACGTTGGCGCCGATCCCGACCGCGAGCATCGCGATTATCGCCGTCGTTAAACCAGGTCTTTTCCAGAGACTCTTGATCGCGAAACGTACATCCTGCTGAAGCGTGTCGGGCAGCTTCTCTAACTTGAAAACCACTTGACTGAGAACTCTCATAAAGGAATTCACGATCTTCCGCCTCCGATTCCGCCGCCCACCGGCCGGCTCGCCACTCAATCCATAAGACGCCTGATTAGCGCGAATCGCACTTGTACCCACTCATTTAGACGGGTAGTCAACCGAAATCGTTGAAATTCTTATGCGAGATCTTCGATACTTGCTATGTACTCACGCAAATCAGTTGCAGCACTTTGAGCGTCTGTGAGTACGACTCCAGCATCGCTCGCAATCTTCTTGTAAGGTTCGACCCACGAGTCAAAGACCGTCACGTTCGGTGGCCAGGCGTGAGTATTCCTGAGTTTGAAGATATGCTGGCATTCCGCGCGCAGCGCCAAGTCAACGGGAATTTGATCTCTTAGCTGACAAAACCTCGGCGAGCTCTTGAATGAAGTGCAGTATCGCAACGGTAGAATTCTAATCACGAAGGCTGGAAAGCCCGTGGCGGCCATCGTCGATGTCACTCTGTTCGAGAGAATCCGAAAGCTGGACGAAGCATTCAACATGATGACGACAGAACTTTCAAAGGCCTTTGAAGAGGTTGCTCCTGAGAAAGGAATGGCACTTGTAGAAGAAGCCGTGAAAGCGGCTCGCACCAAAGGCTGAGGAGAAATTGAAAGTCGTCCTGGACACCAATGTCCTCATCTCGGGCCTCGCGTACCCTCATGTTGTCCCCGGCAGCATCGTTACGGCCTGGCGTGAAGCGCGCTTTGAGCTCGTCATTTCCCTTGAACAGCTAACGGAAATTGCGCGAGTTCTCGCTTATCCCAAGATACGCAAAGTATTGCATTGGGATGACGAGACCATCGAACGGTTCATCAAACAACTCTATCTACGTGCCGAGGTTGCAGAACGGAATGAGGAGATCGGCGACACACCGAGAGACCCTCATGACACTCCGATCCTGGCAACTATGATATCTGCTCAAGCCGACTACCTGGTTACCGGCGACGGCGACTTGCTGGCGCTGCGGCACAAACACGCCATCGTCAAGCCGACGGAGTTCACCGAGAAGCTCTAACAATACCGGCCTGATCCTGCCACCCATCCTTCAGCTCTCCGAGATCGGTTGTGCCGAAGTCCGTCGCCACTGCGCCAACCGATCCTTGGCGTTCAAGCCCAAGAAGGCGATGCCAACGAAAACCGAGATGACCAGCGGCAACGTCGCGCCGGCGTGAAAGAAACCGATGGTGATGACGAGGGTGAGTAGACCGGCTACCGATAGTATCTGTGCGTAACGGGCTTTGACCCTCTCGTCCTTGCGCCATCTGAACCAGGCTCCCGCCCAGAACAACGAGACACCCAGGAAACTCACGATCTGACCCAAAAACGCTCCCCGCGCCGTGGCGTACCCGATGGAAAACCACGCCTCTTGACCGGACTGGTTGGCGTAGAGCTTTTCGAACGCGTAGTGGATACCGGAGGTCGGCACATTGATATAGAGAGGCTCTAGCGCTTGCCTCGAACCGGCGGAATCCTCCAGCTCCTTGAGCCGCGCACTCATTTCCTGAGCCGCTACGAGCTCGCCGCCATGAACGACCGCCATGTTGCTTCTGGGTGCGGCGTAGCGCATCTCCGAGGGGAGATAGACATCCCAACGAGAACGGGTGACCAAAATGTCGGGTTGCGGCAAGGAGGCTCGAAGGCGGCCGAGCGTCCGGATGCGAGAGCCCGGCGTGGCGTAAACGACTTGGACCGGGAAGCCCTCGGTCGAGTTCAGAATCTTGATCAAAACGGCCAGTTTCTCTTCATCACCTTCTTCGTCACCCCGCGACAAGGCCGGCTGTTCGGCCTTGCCGTTGACAAAAACCGACCAGACCTCGGCGTCGGAGGGCAGCTCCACGCGAAGAAACTGCTTGCGACTGTTCTTGACGTCGAACCGCGCCAAGGTGACGTAAAGACCATCGCGCGTGAAGAGCGTATGGTACTCCGCTCGATCGATGACCGCTTCCTGTGTACCCAACATCTGGTGCCGGTTCACCTCGAGGGCCAGGCGGTGCGGCCGATCGGTATGAACATACTTGTAAGCCAACAGGATGGGATTGGTGGCCCGGAGAATGAGCTGGCGCGGCAATTCGCTGATATCGAGAGGGGAGAGTTGATCGGTCGCGGACGGTCGGATCTCCACCGCGCTTCTCGCTTCGACGGCGATCCGTCCCTGCTCGACTTCCGCCCCGCGGATGGAAAGCCGCGGAACCTCGACCTCGCTGCCATCCTCGACGAGAATGTGCTCGTAGGACAGTTCGAGACGAAAATCTCCTTCCATTTCCTGTGTGAACTCAACGGCCACGACTTGTAGGTTGTCTTCCGTTCGCGTCTGGTAATCCCGAAGCGACGGGGCGGTCAAGTTCAACAAGTTGACCCCTTGCGGCAACTCGAGCTCGAGCCCGTCGACGGCACCTGATTTCACGTGAACCTCGACACTCGTAGATCCCGTCATTGTCACATCGGCCAAGGTCACGAGCGTGTCGATCTGCGTATCGAACTTACCCACGACGCGCTCCGGCACTGTCGCCTCGACGACGAGCGTCGGTAAGTCTTCAGCGTACTTGAACGTGTGAGCGACGGTTTTTTCGATGGACTCGCGTACGAACTCCGGGAGTTGATTCTCCCCCACTCGCGTGACTCCAGCTCCTTCAGGCTCACCGATCGGCGCAAGGGCAATGTCTCGACTGGCAAGAAGAGCCAACATGCCTCGTTGCCTTTGAACGCCCAACGCTTGAAAGAAAGGTACATTCACCCCTTGGCCTTCAACGCCGAGAGCTCGATCGAAGAAAACGTCGAACCGGAGCCGATCCCTGAGCTGCCTGTTGAGGAAAACGGTGAGCGTCCGAGGCCGACCGCGTCCGTTGTCGGAGAGTCGCCAATCTGCAACCGCCCCTGAATCGTCCGAGACCTGGTTGACTTGGACGCCGTCGGGCACCGCGAGCTCGATGGTATGCGTCTCACCTCGTTTCACTTCATAGGAGACCGTGACCCGGCCAATAAGGACTCCTTCCTCTGCATAGAGCGTGTGATAGATCTCCGAATTCGAACGCAGCTCGGCGCGAATGTCTTCGGGCACCGCTTCGGACCATGTGAATGCCACTTGGCTCGTCATGGGGACATTGACGATAGCTATGGTGTTTTTTCCTTGGACCCTTCGTTGGACGCTGGCGTTTGGCGTCACCGTGAGCTCTTTGCGACCCGGCAGGGTGAGCTCGAAACGAGAAACAGGAACTTGAAGGATTTGAAGATCCACCCGTGGCGGCCCGTCGTTGCGAACGACGGGGACCTGAAACTCGATCATGACTCGGTGGGCGCCCTGCCCTTTGACCACGGTGGCGAACCAGTCCTTTTCCGTCAGGATGGAAGCCGTCGTGCCATCGACCTTCAAGTCGCTCAACGTCACGCTACGGGGCAGTAACGGTAACATGACGGCCTCGTTTTGAAAGAGCTCGACATGCAACTCTCCCCGCCACAGCACGGCCTCACCGGCCAGACGGCCGACGTAGCCGGCGCGGCTCACGGCATGTCCCCGAAGTCCCGGGTGACGCCAGGAGATCTGCACACCCGATGTCGTCGGAATGGTGGCGCTCACGTGAGTGGTATTCCCGCCCGGTGTGATTTTGACACCGGCTGCTGGAATCAGAGCGACGTCGAGATTCTTGCCGGGCAGAACCGCCGTCAGCTGCGTGGCTGCAGCCTGTGGAACGGGCACGGCCAGACTGAAGCCTTTATCTGACGGAATCGCATCGACTCGGTAGACGAGGTTCATCGCGTATGAGCCCGACGTCTTCGTACTCCAGGCGAGTCCAAGAGGCGTTGCAAGAAGCTGGACAGGCTTCCCACCGACGCTCGCGCTCTCAACCGGCGTGCCGGAAGCCAGTACGGGAATCAAGACCCACTCGTTCTCGAGAACCTCGATGGAGAGATCCACTCGAATCTCGGCCGTAGCTCGAGGTTCGGTCGTACCGACTTGGACCGAGACCTTGGCATTACCCAGGGCGTAGCCCACCGGGGCGGGACGATGCCCCGGGTCTTGGGCCGCTTGTATCAACTGGATGTAAGTGTCGAGCGGTAGTTGTACTTGACCTTGTTTTTGTTCCTGCGCGAATCCCCACGAGGCGGTCAAGAGGAACAGCAGCAAGTGAGTTCTAATCGTCATGGTCATTACCTCGTTTCTTCTCAGCGTCACGGTCCCATCGGAGGCTGTCGCTTCAACCAAGAGGCATAGCGCAGCGAATCCGCCAAGAAGCACCGGAGTGCATCTTGCTGGATCGCATTGGTCTCCACGAGCCCGATGTACTCGTTCAATAGGTTGAGGGAGTCTCTCGTATCGCTGGCATCGACTCCGGCAAGCTTGGAGCCGAGCCCATGGAGTAGATCCCGATGGCGAGTCAGCACGCGACTCGCTTCACCGGCGTCGGCTCGCGCCAACGCATTTCCAGCGAGCTCGAGGCTTCGGGCCAGCTCAAAGGAGAGCAAGTTCCCGACAACGTTCCACTCCAGTGCGCCTGTTGCTGCATCACCACGTTTTATCGCCAGGCTCGCTCTCGCCACCGCATTCCGGACGAAGGCTAAGTCTTTGTAACGAACCGTGACGTCTGCCACCGGCCCGGAGCCCGGAGCCACGACGTCCAGTAAGAACACGTGCTCGTCGGCGGAATAGAAGTTCGGAATCACGATTTGGATCCCGTCCTCGTCGTCGCCTCGGTCGGATTCGATTCCCAGGTTGCGGGCCAGTCTTTGGTCGATGCTTTGCTCGGCGTCGCGAACCTGGCGGGCGCGAGATTCGTCGAGACTCTCCGAACCAAGGACATCCACGAGCTGGACGTCCTTTGCCGAGACGGACGCGAAGGCGCACGGCACGAGCAACCACTCGGCTCGCAGCCGTGAGCTCTTGATCGATGATGCCCGCGGCTTCGGAAGGACGTTCGAGAAGCCGACGGTGGCCTTGTCCGGCCAAAGCAAGCTGCTCCATCTCCTCGGGATCGACATCTGCACCCACACCGAGTACCGACACGGGAATCCCGGCGACGGCGCTCTTGTGCGACAAAGTGACGAGTCGCTCCATCGCATCGCCGATGGGTTGGCTGGTGAAGAGAAGGACGGTGCTGCTACCCAACGTGGCGTTCGGGTCATCGTCGTTGGTCACGTCGGTGAGGGCGGCGCACATCGCTTCGTCGACACTCAATGATTCGCCATCGAGAGGCTCCTCTTTCTCGAGCAAGCGCTCCAACATCACCGAAAGCGGACCATATCGAAAGTCCTCGGTTCCCAAGACCAGTCCTCCCGGGCGTCCGGCGACGACGAGACGGATGCGGTCTCCCAGCTCCTTCGCCTGAAGTAGCTCGGTGAGAAGCGCTCTCATCCCCGAGGCCACATCGATGGGAATCTCACCGCGTAGGTCCAGTATCACACCGACATTCATCGCCGGCCGCCGACCGGCCTGACGCTCGATGCCTTTGATACCCACCTGAACCAGAAGACGGCCTTTACCCGCCAGGCTTTTCTGATCCGCCTGAAGATAAACGGCCAAGCTGGAGCTCACCGGAGCGTCGAGAGGTTGTGCAACTCGGTGAACACGGTTGTGCAGTCGGAACGGCTTTCCCATGAGGGCTTCGAGAGCCCGCATGTCGTAGCTGCGAAGTCGCGCGTATAGAAAGCGCATCGCCGGGTCGCCGGGGAGATAGGTGTTGGCCCAGTACCCGCGCGCATCCTTGAAGACGAGACCGTCCACCTCGTTGCGCTCATCGAGAAAAGCGTTCACAACGTCGTCAGGAACGATCCCGAGAGGACGGGTCTTGCCCCCTATGGTCATTCGGTCGACTTCACCCGAAATACGTCGACTCGAAGGTGCATTCTTCTCCTCTTGGTCTCGCAACAGTGTTGGAAACTCCTCTTTTCTCCTTTGCTGAGCTTCGAAAAGTTGATCTGCTTCGTCCTTGCGTTTTCTACTCGCCTCATCTACCAGCTCCGGCACCGGCTCCGCCGCGGGCTCCGGCTTCTCCGGTTCCATCACACTTCCCAGACCTTCCCGCAGTCCAGCAGCTAGGTCGTCCTGCTTATCAACCGGCACATCGTTCGAGCGGACCTTGGAAGTCTCTCGTCCGACTCGAGACGGATGAGTCTCGGTACGGCCACGATCATCGTGGTCATAGGTCTGGGAGGCGGGTCGCGCCCGAAACATCGCGTTCCGAACCATGAACCCCGCCACGGCCACCGCGGCTGCGACTAGGATCCAACGGCGAACCATGGGACTCTTGTGCTCTACCTTATGCTGACCTCGTTTCGCGTCTTCACTTCCAGGCATCTTGAATTCCCCTCGCTCAGTTTTTTTCGGTGCTCAAAGGGATTAAACCTGAGGGCCCGAAATATTCCCTGGAATCTTGACGAGTGGACGACAAAGGGGGAGAATCCGTGAGTTGTCCGATGCAGGAGGGCGCAAAACCCAGGGGGAGAAAATGACCAAAAAGAATTTGTTGATTTCTATTGGGATTCTGGCTTTGGCCGTTGGTGCAACGACGGCGTTCGTTTACGCCAATGCCGACATGGAAAAGGATGAGGTCGAGAGCCTCATCAAAGCCGCCTACCTCAACGGTGCATTCAACGACCTCGACACCAAGAGCATGCGGGAAGGTTTCCACCCCGTCTTCGAGATTCATGGGGTCAAAGACGGTGAGTTGAGCCAGTACCCCATCGATGAATGGATCGAGTCCATCGACAAGAGAAAAGCCAGCCCCGATTTCAAACCGGAAGACCAGAAGTGGGACTACAAGTTCGTCTACGTCGACGTGACCGGTATCGCGGCTTCGGCGAAGATTGAGCTTTCCAAGGATGGAAAGCACGTTTACACCGACTACCTGTCGCTATTGAAGCTCAAGGACGGCTGGAAGATCACCGACAAGGTGTACTTCCAACACACAAACTGAAGGTATTTCCCCACACTTTGGGCGACAGTTCACCACTTAACACGCTGATACGAAATGACTTCTCGTGGTGACTGTCACCAAAGTAGCAGAGGACCTATGCGACGTCTTTTCTTCCGTACCACCCTTCTCGCTATCTTGGTCTCGGTTCTCGCCGGTTCGGAGGACTCAATGGCTCAATCCAAACCGCGAGCCCGCGAACTAGGCGTACCTTTTGACGGAACGCCCGGACCCCTTAACGCCATCACCGATGTTTCAGGAATCGAAGTAGGGCACACGACACTCATCGAAGGTGAGGGAGATCTACGTGTCGGACAAGGGCCGGTCCGGACCGGCGTCACTGTGATCCTTCCGCGCGGTAAGGCCTACAACGACCCTGTGTTTGCCGGCTGGTTTGCGCTGAACGGTAACGGCGAGATGACGGGAACGACGTGGGTGGAAGAATCCGGCTTCCTCGAAGGCCCCGTTGCCATCACCAATACCCATAGTGTTGGCACCGTCCGTGACGCCCTCATTGCGTGGCAATCGGAAACCGATCGCTTGTTGCAGCCGTGGAGCTTGCCGGTCGTTGCGGAGACTTACGACGGCTATCTCAACGACATCAACGGTTTTCACGTCAAGCCCCAGCACGTTCACGAAGCACTCAGCAGGGCGGCAGCAGGGTCGGTCGAAGAAGGAAACGTGGGCGGCGGAACGGGGATGATTTGCTACCGTTTCAAGGGCGGTATTGGAACGGCGTCACGAAAGCTCCCCACCGACTCGGGCGGCCACACGGTGGGCGTGCTGGTCCAAGCCAACTTCGGATCGAGAACTCAGCTGACTATTGCCGGGGCTCCCGTGGGGCGTGAGATCACGGAGGACGTTCCTTCGCGCGAAGACGATGGAGGCTCCATCATTATCGTGGTCGCTACCGATGCTCCCCTTTTGCCCCACCAATTGAAGCGCCTGGCCCGGAGAGCCTCGCTCGGCGTGGCTCGAACCGGAAGCACATCGGGTAATGGCTCGGGTGACATCTTCATTGCTTTTTCGACCGCGAATGCGGGGGCAGGCGGTGCTGACGCCACGGCAGATCTCAAAATGGTTCCCAATTCAAACCTGAATCCCATTTTTCAGGCCACGGTAGAGGCCACCGAGGAGGCGATCGTCAATGCGCTGGTGGCGGCGGAGACGATGACCGGAGTGAACAACCGAAAGGTGGTAGCGCTTCCTCACGATCAACTGAGGGAAGTCTTACGGAAGTACGACCGTCTCCAAGAATGAATATTCAGTGACTGTCACCAAGTTCTTGTAGGCGAACGGGGCGGACATTTTGGCCGAGGGGGTCCCACTCGACGGATCCGCTGACTCCTGTCCAAGGGGCGAGCTCCACCAGAACGTCGCGGATTTTCGATCGGTTGAGACCCGCGCTACGAATCGCTTTGACCAAAAGCAGCAGTGCGTCGTACGTCTGGGCGGCGGCATAGTCAGGCATTCGGCCAAATCGTCTTTGGAATCGTTGTCTGAACGAATCCTCCACAGACGCAAGGATAGGGAACACGACGACCCCATCTCGAACCCTTTCAATGAAGGCGCGTCGACCGAAAGAAGGACCACCGAAAATGTCACCTCGAAATCCCTCCGCCCTCAATGCCTGCACCAAGCGACCAGAGTCATGCGCTCCTGCAGCAATCACGACGGTTTCAATGGACGACCGCATCACTCGATTGACGACGTCGCACGACGCTTCCCATTCGGATGGAACTGCAGGTGATAAGAAGGGACTGCGTCGTGCCCGGCCAGCTCCACGCGAAGCTCGTCGACCAATACGCGAGAGTCGTGGTCCGTCGAGGACGCGATTGCAAATGGCGCATCCTCGACTCGGTCAACGATGGCGCGAGCCAAGACGGGAGTGATTTGGTGATCGCCGGGCAGCAAGGAGAACATCCAAGGAACGTTGGCGAGGTTGACCGTTTTGTCCGTACTCACAGCGCTAAGCAGAGGCAGACGAGCCTTGGCAACGACTTGCTCGGCCAGGTGGGTCGAAGCACCATCGATGGATCCGACAATGGCCCAAACGTCTTCCGAGTAGACCATCTGAGCTAGTTGCGATATCCCTGTACCCCAAGGATCTCGCGACCAACAATTCCTGAGCTGAAACGGCAGCCCTCGGTAGCCACCTTCTCGGTTGGCATCCTCCAACGCCAATTGCGCAGCAAGCCAAAGGTCCCCGCCCTCAGGATGGTCGGGGTCGCCAGGCCCGAAGTAGCCGATGAGGACTTCTTCCAAGCCACTTGGCTCCAGATCTCCCCTCCCTGGCCCATTGTAGGAAGACTCGTGTTCCCGAAGCCGGTAGAAAGGCTCTTGGCCGAGACACACCAAGGGAGCATTCAAGACGCCAATAACCAACCAACAGGGGACTATTCTCATAAGTCGATTTGGGGTAGGCCGGGCTATGCCTGGCTAGTCGCGCCTCTTCCTCCTCCTTCCTCCTTCCTCCTTTCATTCACTCTTTCTTTCCTTCAGACCTAATTCTTCCCTCGAGTAGTACATCCATTTTCCATCTTCGAACTTTGCCAGAAAAACTTCCCCGACATCATCCAAAGCGGCGCTCAACTGGATGTCGCCCGTGACGCCTGGCCATGGCTTGCTTCGATACGCGAGCACATCTCGGATCTTGGCGCGATTCAACCCCGCCACCTGTATGGCCCAGATCAACATGTGCGTTCCGTCGTATCCATGAGCCGCGTAAGTATCGGGCTCGACCCCGAACCGCTCAGAAAACGACTTTCGGAACCTATCCAGTTTTACGTCTTTCCGCTCAGGATTCCATGGGTAGCTGCACATCACACCCTCAGCGTTCGAGCCGGCAATGCGTACGAAAGCGTCCGAGACGGATCGGTCGGATGCGAAGAAAGGCTGGTCCATGCCCCTCGCCCTCATCTGATTGAGAACGTGGGCTGCATCTTCTCCGTCGCCCCAATGAACGACGGCATCGACGTTGGCGGCTTCGAGCCGGTCGAGCTGTGGTGAGAAATCTTCCGTCCCCAAGTGGTAGTTGATCTCGAGCGCAATGGGACGACCGAGTCGACGACCTCCAGTCCCGTATCTCGCGAACACCGAAACGACCGTACCGATTGTTGGATCGAATGATCCCTACCCGTTCGAACTCCCCGTTTCTTGTAAAGATAGTCCACCAGCAAATAACCTTGCTGACGATCGTCTCCAATGACTCTTACGACCCAAGGGATGTTCGTCTCGATGAAGGTGGGGTCCGTGTCACCGGAGTTCACCATCACGAGCTCCGCTTTCAAAGCGACACGGATCGCGATGTGGCTGTTGGCACCATCGATCGTGCCCAAGATGGCCCAGACGTTGTCCTTGTACGCCAAATCGACGATCTCGTTTCCCGAGGAGCCCCAAAGTCCGTTGTCATTGCTGATGACGAGCTCGAACGGCAGGCTACGCTTCAAGTATCCGCCTTCGGCGTTAGCTTCCTCGATAGCAAGGCGGGCACCCCGAAGCATTTGAATGCCTAGAGGCTCCTCATGACTCCTCCCCCCGGTCGCGACCGAGACCGTCGCCATGATCGGTCCGATGAAGCCGAGCTTGACCGAGTCGATATCTTCCGGTTCGGGGATGGCACGGCCCGGACCCGTGTACTCCATCTGAAGAAGGAAGTGTTCTTTGAAAGGCTTGACGCCACCGAAAGGCGCCAGGTCCTCCGAGGTGGAGGCATAGTTCGCATCTTCGCGGAGTCCCAGATTCGGAACTTCATACGGGCTCACGGAATGGATCTTCTCGAGGACTTCGATAACGGCCGGGTCATCGATCGCGATGCTTTTCTCTGCAGGCTTCTTCTCATCGCCGACCTGCGACAAGCCGAGCGTCGAAACGGCGAAAGCAGCAACGAGAACACGCACCATCAGCCTCATGATAGGTTTCATTTCCCGGAGATGAGGTCTCGCCCCTCGAGGCCTCGGTAGTAGCCGCTGCCCTTGCCCCATGACAGCCCCTTTGAAGTGCCGACCCACACGTCGTTACCGTCCAGCTCCGTCCACAAAACATAGTTGTGGGGAATGTTGACATCCATATCGATGGTCTCGAGAACTTCGGTACCGCGGCTCACCACCGCCCTACCCGAGTGGTTCTCGGGAACCAACGTGTAGGTCACCCAAGTATCGGTCTCGAAATCCGTGACCACACCAAGACCTTTATCGGTGGCATACCAGGCCTCGTCACCGCTTCGTCCCCGGACCGCGTTGATGAAATCACTGGGCAATCCACACTCGTGAGCGTAGTACCCACGCCAGTGCCGGCCGTCGTATCGGGAACCACCGAAGTACGAGCCAATCCACAGGATCTGATCGACGAAGCTCACGCCGGTCGTAATGACATGGACGATGCCGTCATCCCGATAGAGGTCGATCTCCATCTCACCATCCGGATCCAAATAGACCTTCCACCGTTCCGAAGCCACATCGAACTCGAGGACTCCGCTTCCCCAAACGCCCAGGTACACCTTGCCATCGTTGTATGTCGCGGCGTAATTCCAAATCTCTTCCATCGGCGCGTTCTTCTCCGTGAAGATCGCCCACTCGCCGGTCAAGGTGTTGTAACGGTTGGCGCCAGCCGTCGTGGCGATCCAGATATGGTCGTTCTCCACGGCCACGCCGTAGACCACATCATTGACCAATCCGCTGTTGAGCTGATGCCAGTGATCGAATCGGCCCCCGCTGAACCGAGCCAAGCCCTCCACCAAAGAGTCCAATCCAAAGCTCGCCCGTCTTTTCATTGACGGCTAGAGAAGAAACGACACGCCAAGGCAGCCCGTCTTCTTCCTTCCAGCTCTTGATTTTGCCGCTCTTCTTGTCGATGAGGGCAAGGCCGTTCTCGGTTCCCACCCACACCTCGTGACCACTTACGGCCACCGCAAAGATGTGATCATTCGGAAGGCCGTCCGCGACGGTGAACTGTTGCCACTCCGTATAAACGTAGGGCAGCTTCGCCGGCGGCTGCCCCACAGAAAGTGCGGGAAGCATCGCCACCGCCAACCACCATCCAGTGAATTTCATCTTTCGTTTCTACAGTGTTTTCAAGAACTCGATCAAGTCGTTGAGCTCGTCCTTGGTCAAATCGTTCGTCACTCCATGTCGATCATCAGGATTGAACCGCGTCCAGATCTCCTCGAGCGTCTCGGCGATTCCATTGTGGAGATAAGGAGAGCTGCCGTAGATGTTGTTCAAGTGGGGCACATCGAACCTAGACTCCCGGTCGAAGAGCATCTCCGTCCCCACGTCCCGCACCGATCGGTCGGTGTAGAGGGGCGGAGGATGACAGGTCACACAACGGCTTTCCGTCGGAAGGATGCGACCATCGTTGGCCATGGTCCGTTCGAAGACCTTCTTACCTCGCCGCTGCGCCTCGGTGAGAGGGGCACCCAACGGCCGGTAACGGTTCAAGGGACGAGGAATCGTCGCGATGTAAGTCGTCAATGCGGACAGTTCTTCCGGCGTGAAAGGCTGGATCCGTGTAAAAAAGACCGCCAATCGAGGCCCGCACTGGCGTGACAAGCTGGGATTGGTCCCTTCCCATTTGAAGGGCGCCGTATCGAGAATCCCGCGGAGCGTACGATTATCCACAGGACTCACACCGAGTCCATCGGGCTCGATGTCGTAAGTGATCCCATCCACGTGCCCATCCGGGTGACAGGTGTGACAGGAGAATTGTCGGTGAAACGTGATGTCGGCGCTGTGGAAGAGTTGTTCGCCGAAACGCACGTCCGTGATGGTTTTCGAGCCACCGAGATCGATGCGCTCGGTCGCCTCGAAGCGTTCCATATCGATGACCGTCACGGTGTCATCGAGCGCATCGGCGACGAATGCGGTCTTCCCATCGGGCGTGACCAAAACACCGCGCGGACTCTTCCCCGTCTCGACGTGCGTCACCACGAACTCCGTGGGTTTCCCCAAATGATTGGGAATGACGCGCTCCAGCTCTTCCTCCGAAGAGGCTTCGAGCATAGCGATGAGCTTGGCAACATCGACCACCGCGACACGGTCGGAGCCCGAGCTCGTGACCAGCACGTGATTTCCGTCCGGAGTCACGGCCACATCGGCAGGGTCGGGAAAACAAAGGTGAGGCTCGTCGAGGAGGACTTGCGCCACGCGACCGTCTTTCCATACCACCCCCATCCCGTTGGTGATCGTCCAACCCTGCATCAGACGGGTCATAGGCACCAGATTCTTCGTCCGGTTGAGCGTGACAAAAGCGTAGTCACCACTCGGATGCCAGGCAACGCCTTGAACGATGTTAGCGGCCGGAACGACATATCGATCCTGCACCACCCCTCGGGCCGGATCGACAAAGGTCACCTCCGACATCGACGGCTCCCGAAACTCCACAAACCGTGACAACGTGTTGGTGACGAAGAGACGCTCGCCATCGGGGGACATGGCGAGTGACCATGGGGCGCGGCTCGCGCGAAGGCGCTTGACCTCTTCGAAGGACTCCGTGTCAAAAATGGAAATGCTGTCTTCAGATGTGTTGAGCACGAACAACTGCTTCCCGGTCGCGTCGACCAGCACACCGTGCGGGTCATCACCGACGGCAAGCCGCCGAATGACCTGCCGCGACGACACATCAATCACCGAGACCGTATCCTCGAACCGATTGCTGACATAAACACGCGAACCGTCGGGTGAGAAAGTCACATCGGTCGGTTGACGTCCCGTAGCGATCTCGGCAACGCTCCGCTTCTCTCCGACATCGACCACGATGACGCTCCCCGAGCTCTCGCAGGCCACATAGAGCTCGCGGGAGTCGGGCGAGATGGCGAGATTGAGAGGCGTCTTATATCTAGGCTCCTCTTCGGCGACCTGAGGCGGCGTGTTGGGATGGGCAATCTTTTCCAAGTACTCCTCGTAGTCGAAGCGATCGTGGTAGTGACAAACGACGCAGGTTTCTTTCGTCACCGTTTTCAAACCCGCTTCTCGAGCCGCGGTTGGATCCATCATCACCGCTTCCGGCATGTATTCGCTGCCCGCTCCGTGGCACACCTCACAGCTCACACCTTCTTCGAGCAAGGCATCGGCCGGTGCATGGCACTTCAAGCACTCGTCGCTCTCTTGAGGAGAGCCTTCGATACCTCTCCCCTTGGCCACTTCATAGGCTTCCGGCGTCGCAAGAATGGCGTACGAACGTGAATGGCCACTCAAGCGCCATTTGCTGTATTGATAGCCCATCACCGGGCCGGCGTGACACGAACCGCAGGCCGTGGCTCCGACGTAACCGGGCACCTCATCCGTTGCACCCTCTCGACCGATGTCCGCCCCTGATGTCCAGTTCTCCGGCGTGGTATGGGCAATCGTCGCGAGGGCCTCTTGGATGTCGAGCTGAGCGGATTTGTGAACCGCCACGTGCGAGCCTTTTTCGATGTGACAGACCAAGCAGTCTCTTTCAACAGGCATCCGGAGCCCGGCCTTCATCGCCGCTTCGGGGTCCGTCATCGTCTCGGCATCCATGTACTCGCTTCCCGGGCCGTGACACTTCTCGCACTGGACACCGTCTTCGATGTGGAAGGTGTCGTCCTTTTCCCACTCCTCCGCCTCCGCACCCGTGGCGTGGCAGCCTAGACACATCGCAGATTCTTGCGGCTCCTGAACGATACCGCTGAGCTGCGCAATCTGTCGCGACTCCGGCATAGCAAGCACTGCATAGGCGCGAGCGTGTTTGGACAGAAGCCATTTACTATGCTGATGGCCCATCCCCGGCCCACGATGGCAGGAGCTGCAGACTTCCACCCCAACGTAGACCGGATCCTTTTCCTGCTGCGCAAGAGCGGCGCACGCAACGAGGAGAAGGCCCATGACCAAGCTGTATCGTGTTGCTTTCTTCATTTTTCCACGTCCAGCCCCACTTCGAGATACTGGTTGGCAGAGACATTCTTCAAAAGTTGAATCTTGCCATCCGGCCAGCGGATCTCGATGGAATCGACTTGCTTGGCCGAGCCAATGCCGAAGTGCATCCTGGAATCGACCTGCGACAAATAACCTCGCACCGGGATGAGATCTTGGATTTGCCGGAGCGAGCCGACGCTCACCGTGATGCGACCTCCGACGGCGTCACGTTTGAGCTCAGGAAGGGTCGCAACGATGCCAATCCAGTTGTTACGATTTCCGCCGTCGTTCCTCAGGAGCTTGGCTTCACTGTTCAGGTTCACGATGAACACATCCAAGTCACCGTCATTGTCAACGTCCCCGTAAGTGGCTCCCCTTCCGACGTGCTTGGTCTTGAAGTAGTCGCCGGAGCGTGTAGAAACGTCCGTGAACTTCCCCGTTCCATCGTTTCTGAGCAAGACGTCTTCCTCGGTATACTCGTGGTGGGCGTTACCGTTGGCCACGAAGATATCAACGTATCCGTCATTGTCATAGTCAAAGACCAGACCCGCCCAGCCCGTGTATTGACCACAAATCCGTGCCACGTTCGAGCGGGCGGTGCGGTCGACGAAGTGACTTCCTTGGTTCATCAACAGGCTGCTGTAAGTCATGTCGGGGATGTAGACATCCAAGTGCCCGTTCCGGTCGACATCGGCAAAGAAGGGCCCCATGGATGAAACACCTTGCCCGTTCTCGCCGAAGGCCAGACCAACATAGAGTCCTCTCTCCTCGAACTTCCCTTCGCCCTTGTTCTCGAAGTAGAAATTCTCCGTTGCATCGTTGGTGACGTAGATATCGACCTGTCCGTCATTATTGATGTCCGCGGCCGTTGCGCTCATGGCACGGCCACCGGATTTCGACAGGCCGGCCTCCTTGGTGACATCCGTAAAGGTCCCGTCTCCGTTGTTGCGGTAGAGCGCGTCCGGCAGCGCAGCGTAGCTCAACGGTCCCGGATATCCATCGGCGGCATAGTAAGCGCGGATGGCGCCCTCATCGTATTCCAGGTAATTGGCAACGTAGACGTCGAGGTCACCGTCGTTGTCGTAATCGAGCCACGGCGCCGAGAGGCTCATCCGACCATCTGCCAGGCCGGACGCTTCGGAATCATCGACAAACGTTCCGTCTCCCTCGTTTCTAAAGAAGACGTTCGGACCATAGTTGAGAACGTAGAGATCCAGGTCTCCGTCGTTATCGGCATCCGCGGCCGAGCACCCAAATCCGAAACCCGTGTCTCCCACTTCGCTCTTCTCTGTCACGTCTACGAACGTACCGTCGCCATTGCCGCGATAGAGACGGTTCGAGAGCATACCTTTGAGCTTCCGGCCTCGATTATCATTGATGCGCTCATTCCAAGCACCGTTGACGACGTAGAGGTCCAGATTCCCGTCGTTGTCAAAATCGAAGAAACAGGCACCGGCCCCTGTGGCCTCCACGATGTTCGTTAGCTCGAGATCTCCAAAGCTATGCTTGAACTCGATCCCGGACTCCGCCGTTACATCCGAGAAGGTGGGCAATGGAGAAGCGTCTTCGCTTTGCGCATCGAGTGGAGCCACGTCGAGCGACAAAACCAAAGCCCAGATAAGTGGTCTCGCAAGACTCATTTTGCGTCTCCTGGCCCCTCTTCGTTTCTTTGCTCGGGTATACCGTCCCATAAAGCACCGAGATCGATCCACTCGATGAATGTCCGCCGTTCCGGCTCGGTCAACGGCTCGGAGCCCGGTGGAGGCATCGGACGGACCTCCACCACGCCAGCAACGGTGTCCCAAGGACGCGATGTGTTCTTCCCAATGAGAGACCACACCAAAGGGCTGGTTCGGGCCTGCCCAGGATCGATGTAGCCCTTGATGACGGAGAGCAGGTTCCTGTACGGGCGGCTATAGCAAGAAACCTCCGCGGTCTCATTTTCACTGAGAACAGGCTTGAATCCACCGACTTCGTGGCAACCGGACGTCGCGCATTTGGCGTTGATGATGGGCATCACGTCGCGGCGAAAGTCCACGGTTCTCCTTTTCTCAGATGGCAGAGTCAACTTCACCGGTGGTTTCTTCACGGCGTCGATGAAACGATTCTCTGGGGTCAACTCGGGATCTTCATGACAGCCGATGCAGCCTCGGGGCTCATGATTTTTCGCCCAAATCCAACCGCAGGTTCGTAGCGCCATTCCGTTCTCATCCAACACTTGGAGCTGAATCGGTGTATCGGCCGGCACCTTGATATAGAACGAGCCATCTTTTTCGATGGGAATTTCCCCTAAGAGTCGCTTCTGGGCGAGTGAGGGGATTCCGTTCTGACATTTCCGATCCGCGTCTTTCATGTCGCGGGCGATACCTTCCAGAACGCGCAATCTCGAAGCACTGGGGTCCATCCAATTCTTTTGTTTCACATCCGAAATCGTGACATCCAGTGCGTAGAGCTCGCCATGAGGGTCTTTCTCGGTCACGACACTGGAGCGTCCATCCGGCTCGGGTCGAGGGCGAAGGAGCTTCGCCTGGATATCGTGGTGGTCGGGGTCATCAAAAACGGGCTCGGAAGCTCCGGTCTCGGGATCCAGTGCGACAACCGCGTGACCGGACGAGCTCGAGCGACGCGACACCAGAACCCGTCCGTCCGGAAGAGGTGACGGAGAGTGAAAATAGCTGTCGTCCCCAGTGTCGATAGGACGATACGAGTGCAGCGGCCGTCTCAGCTCGACACTCGCCAGTCGGCCGGCTCCATCCCAGGGCACTTTGTCATTCTCGACGAAAACCACTCGACCTTTTGTGGTGGTCGAGGGCATGAGCTTGATAGGCCGACCCTCCTCTGCAGCAAAGACCGACATGTCGGTGCCGTCGGCGTTCACGGTGAAGAGCGAAATGCGACCTAGCGGACCGCGAACCATCGTCGAGCGTTCCCAGGTCGCATAAACCAATCTCCCGTCATCCATCAGGAACGGATCTCGGTCACTGGACAAGTTGAAGGTCAGCCGACGGACTTCCGTTCCGTCCAAGCGGCAGGTATACAAATGGGTTGCCGTACGAGCTCCGCGCTCGTTGAGCTCGCCCGCTTCGGTGCTGGTAAAGGCAATCTGGTACCAGGGCTCGGTAGATATGATGGTGTAAAGGGTCGACAGATAAACTGGATTGCGGCAATCACCCAGTCCGTTGGTGATCTGCCGGATGTCGGAACCATCGACGTCCGCTTCGTAAATGTTCCACGAATCTGACAGGGTCTTCTTGCCCGCAAAAACGATCTTCTTCGCGTCAAAAGAGACGCTGGGATCGGTAGCGCCGGCAAAGCCTTTCGACAACAGGCGGACTGTGCCGCCCGGTTCCACGATAACGATGCGTGCGCCGCTACCGAGCTCGGCCGGTAGCATCCCATCCGCGGACCCAACCGCCAGAGCCGCTCTTTCCGTGGGCAGCTGGGTGAGAACGATGGGCTCAGTGAGCGGTGAATCGGAAGCTCTCGCGATACACCCGTTCCACGACAAAGTGAACGCAAAGAGAATTGTCAATTTCGAGCGCTTCATCCGGATCCTCGACAACGCTACACACGGCGCTCGGCAGGGCAACGGGCTATCCCTGACAAGAATAAGAGGTTAACACAGGTTGGGCACGATTGGCATTCTCCGCCGCGCCTGCTGACTGCCTGACTCGCCTACGCCGTTGGTCGTCGTCTCTGGTCAACGGCTACCGCCTCCGTCGCTGAATCGATCGATGGGCCGGCGACATCGGCGAGTCTCGCCGAAGCTATGCGAAGGCGGACAAGGTCTCGCCGTAGCTCCGCTCTAGTTCAGACGTGCGAAGCGAAGGCGGGCTGCCCATCAAACACGTATTCTACCCTCGTCCTTGACCCCAAAAGCCAGCGTCGCTAGTATTGGTTGTTTCGACGGTGTTACTCGCCATACTGATGTGGAATCGACGGAGCACGAGACAGCCATCATGTCCGACTTACCCGAGCTCAGCGTGACCCGCAAGTGTTGGCCCGAGCACTCGGAACCATCGACGACCCACCGCGTTCGAGTCCGCGGCGTCGAAATCGGAGGCACGTCTCCCGTCATCATCGCAGGACCCTGCGCTGTGGAGTCCTATGAGCAGACGCTCGAGATTGCTCGCGGCATCAGAACAGTAGGAGGCAAACTCCTGAGGGGAGGCGCCTTCAAGCCTCGTACGAGCCCCTACTCCTTCCAAGGACTCGGAGAAGAAGGCCTCGAGATCCTCGAAGCGGCACGCCGGGAGACGGGACTCGGGATCGTGACCGAAGTACTCGATCCACGGCTCGTTGAACGTGTCGTAGCGACGGCCGACATGGTTCAGGTCGGCTCGCGCTCGATGCAAAATTTCCCGCTCTTGAAGGAAGTGGGACGCGCAGGAATCCCTGTGCTTCTCAAGAGAGGCTGGAGCGCGACCCTCGAGGAATGGCTCTGCGCCGCGGAGTACATCGCCAAAGAGGGTAACAGAAACATCGTCTTGTGCGAACGGGGTGTCCGCACATCGAGCCATTGGAGCTATGCTCGAAACATCTTCGATTTATGCATCATCGAGCCGCTGCGACGTGTTACGCCTCTCCCTGTCGTCGGCGACCCGTCTCACGCAACAGGCGACTGGAGACTCGTCCCCTCCATGAGCCGAGCCGCCCTGGCTGCCGGCGTCCACGGTCTGCTCATCGAAGTGTTGGCCCCCGGCGCGGAACGCACCCTGCTACAGTCCGACGCCGAACAGGCCATCCCGTTGGATTCCCTAGCAGAGATTATGGAAATTGCCGGGCGCACCACAGTCCCCCACCCCACCGGCACTCCCGAGCCTGCAACAAATTGAAGAGAAGAAGTCAGCGCAAAGGCGCAGAGTCGCAAAGGCGCCAAGAAGATCCGAATCGAGATTCGAGTGTCTGCCCGGACGCTCTTTCTTGACCGATCCTGTCTGTGTCTTGGCGTCTCCGCGTCTTTGCGACCCTGCGTTAATCTCTTCTCGAGTTCTCGAGTTCTCGAGTTCTTTCTTGTTATCTCAATTCAATGTCTTGACTAATCTTCCCTGCCTTGACGGAGTCGTAGGCGACCGTGATACTCCCCTTCCCTTCGACGAGGAAGAACAGCGTTCGCGTGGAAAGCCCTTCGACCGAAGGAACCATGAGTCTTTCGGGACGATGCTTTTGAAGATCGACTTTGTTGAGATAGAGGTCCCTCACGATACCACTCGCCACCACCTTGGCACCCTCGACCGTCGCTAGGTCGAGACGATGGAGCTTGTTCTTTCGGGCAATAGCGGTCACCGTCGGTATCGATCGTTCGTTGACGACCGGCACGTGCACTCGGTAGAGATCGCCATCAACCTTCTCGACCGTTGGATCATCGAAACGGATCTTCGGCAGTTGGCGCGCGTGATAGAGCACGAACAACGCGTTACGATGGCAGTCTTCTTCGAGCATCCAGCCCTCGGGAACTCGTCCCGTATCGTGGCGGAACCCGCCGATCTCGATCTTCCCGTACTGCGGATGGTCGAACTCCTTCCATTCCACGGTCATGCGACCCAGCGTGAGAAGGTCCACGAACTTGAGCCGTTCTTCTTCTGTGACTTCACCATCCTTGTCGAAGTCTTGCTGAGGCCCGAAGAGCTCGTTGGAGAAAGCGATCGCACCATGAATTCCGTAGAAATGGTCGATCGTTCCACCGTAAGCCGAGTACAAGTCCTTCCACAATATGAAGTAGCTGTACCCCGGAATGATGTTTTCTCCTTCTTTGCCGATCCGATCGTAGACCTGGATATCGGAAACTTCGTACCGGCCCATCGCCTTGGTACCCGGCCCGCGTAGAATCATCCGGCCGGTGTTGTGAAAGCTCTGGGCCGCCGCGATATTGGGATGTTCCAAGGCCCACAAGGCGATGTTTCTGGTCTCGGCAACCTGGAGAGGATAGTCGGTCGAGCCCGGCTGAACGTAGCGCGGAGCCCAACCATAGGCGAAAGTCCGATTGGGATCGACGTAGCCCACCCCATCTTCATTCACGAGGCCATCACCATCGTTGTCGATTCCTTCGCCACCCAATCTGATGTAGTCGCCTAGTTCATCTTCCTCGATGGGCACCAATCGCCGCGGATCGTTGGGATCGAGGCGAAAACGGCCTTGCCCCAAAGGTACTTTCTTCCGCATTTGGGTGAGCTCGCCGTCGCCGTCCAGATCCTCGTAGCCGTCCTCATCCACTCGGCCGTCTCGATCGTCATCGATCTTCACCGGAACGGTTCGCGGGTAATTCGGCGTAGCGGGAGCATCGAACCACTTGGCTCGACTATCAGGATTGACCATGGGCACGAAGTAGAAAACGGTTCGATCCATGAGCTCGGTGACTTTGTCCAGCTTGCCGTAGTTGTCGAGCATGTAATCGATGAGATAGAGCACCGTCTCGGTTCCCTGAACCTCATTGGCGTGGGTGGCGCCGTCGACGAACATGGCCGGCTTGGAAAGCTCAGGACCTGTCTTGGGATTGTTGATGGTGACGAGCCACGTATCGCTTCCACCGGTGGTCTTGCCGATACTTTCGAGCTTGACCCAGTCCGGGTAAGAAGCAACATAACCTCTCAGGAACCTAACGATCTCGTCATTGTGATTCAGACGATTGAAGTGTGGGTCCGGCGGAGGCACCTTCGCCTCGAGGGTCTGAGCCATGAGCTCGCTTCCACCCGCTACAAGGGTCAGGACTGCTAGAACGACGGTTAACAGATGTATTTGACGCACCATGGTTAGCTCCCCGCCTCGATGGAAATGGTTGCACGATCATGGCCGGCGTTGTCGGAGAAAACTTCGATTGTCACCTGCCGATTCTTTCCGGAAACACGGACCAGCCATTCGCCCTCGAGCGTTCCCGTTTCTCCGTCCAGTCCTTCGGATGTCAACCAACGGGGACCCGTCACGATCTCGACACCTTCGCTCGGCGTCATCTCCAGGCGCACCGGAAGGTGGGTTTTTGCCCTTTGAGCCAGCTTGGTGTGCGTCGGAAAGAAACCGCGGTTTGCCGCGACGGCCGTTATCCGGTAAATCCCGCTCCCCAAGGACTCGACCTTCTGGTCGACGATCTGCAATTGAGCCAGCTTGGTGGCCATTTCCAAGATGGTTTCCGTGTGCACTTTGAGCGCCGGCTCGAGAAGGCTGTAGGGAGGTGCGATCTCGATGAAGGGATCGACGCCTCCCACCTCGGCTGAAGACCCATCGGGTAACGTTACCGGCGGCCCACGGAACGAACGCGTCGGGCGCATGCTCGTCGATGAAGGCCATCACGTCGTTCGATGTCCCCTCATCCTTGGCTGCTGAGTCAACCGCGCTCGCGCTGTCGCCTCCGCCGCCTCCTCCATGCGCCGTGCCATCTGTGCCATCTGTGCCGGGCTCACTTGCCCCGACTCGATACGCTGTTTCAAACCGGCCGCTGTCATCTGAGGCGGAGCCCCCAGCCCTTTGAGGAAGGCATCGATCGTCTCATCTTTCAGTGCCAAGAACTCTTCCGAGCTCATCTCCGCCATGCGGTCCACGGTCAAGGCCTCGCCTTCATCCTTGGCTTCCTCCTTTTTGGCTTTGGGAATTCCCCAAACGTCCAACTCGATGGCCATGGCACCGTATTGGTAGTAAAGCCAAGGCGCCAAACCGCCGCGAACGGATTGATTGGCCGAGCGCTTGTTGTCGAGACCCGCTTTCTCCAGCCGCTCTTTGTAGGACTCCGCCAGCTTCTGTATGTACCCCAAATCGTCGTCGTTCGGCTTGGTCGCGGCACCGGCACCCATGAACTGAGCCAACTGCTCCTTGGTGACGTTCATTTGGGCCACCATTGGAGAATCCTTGACAATCTCCCAAACCTCATCGAGCGTGTACTCCTGCTCGGGATCCAGCCCCATGAATTGGGCCATACGTTGGGGAGGCTTGAACTTCATAGTCCCCAGGTCTCCCCCTCCGCCGAAGCCTCTGGGTGGCGCTAACAGATGGTTGGCAGGTCCATAGACGACTGTGACCGCCACGTTGCGCCGGGCCAGCAAGAAGTCCATCACGGCCTTGGACTCCGGCAGGTAGCCGGGCCAAGGACCTGTCTCGGGCTAGTTGAACTCATAGGCGTGAGCGAAGTTCCTCGCCGGCTCCATTCCGCCGGGACCATCCTCGTTGAGCTGGCCGTCCCCGTCATCGTCATTGCCTTCCATGACGAGCTTGTACTCACCGCGTTGCCCCTTCATGCGATCGGCCTTGATGAGGGCTCGCGGCTCATCGGGATCCGGCAACATGTCCCCCTGGGGATCCGGAATGCGAATCCAGGTAATCCGACCATCATTGTTGAGGTCGTTCGGTCCGTCTTCTCCAAAGAGCCCATCGACATCCCGATCAATCTTCGTGTCATTGCCGGTCAAACGATGCTTGGGCGTGGCGAACAAACCGCCGTGCGCATCGGGATTCAAGACCGGGGCAATGTAGAAGGTCTTCTCACCTAGCAACTTAGTGAGCTCTTCGCCGTCACCGAGTAGTGTCTCGATGAGGTGGAGCGCGGCTTCCGTGCCCGCGTTGTGATACCCAACGATATTCGCTCCCACAAAGACCGCGGGGCGCTTGTCGGGCTCGGTTTCGCCTTTGCCGGCCACTCGGGCCACAAAAATATCTTTTCCACTTGCGGAGGAGCCAATATTCTCCAGTTCGAGCCGTTGCGGGTGCTCGCGAGCCCAGCTTTCGAGCTGTTGCTTCACCGCATCGAAGTCACGGTAGTCGGAGCTCGCCTCCTGGGCCAGAAGAATTCCAGGTAGCGTGAACAAGAGCAAAAACAACCATCGAGTCAGTCGATTTCTCAAAGACTAGCTCCTTTCTTCGTATTTTGGACACCTAGCGACCGGCAACACATTATATTCATAGCCCGCGTTATGCAACGCACGCCGCCATCCCGACTGAGCCCCCAAGCGTTCGGAATGGGGTCAGACCCCAGGCGTTCGGAAATTGTGGAAAACTCCGTCGTCAACATCAGTGTCTGGCCTGATTGACCCAAAACGTCAACGGAGGCGTTGGAGAGTCGCGGCGATTAGATGCTGGCGGTCTTCAGGTACGAGGGTCGTAAGCCGGAAAGGTTTGTCGGCACCACGAAGGCGCAGGCCATCGATACCTTCGGGCCTGATCTCGCCGATCCAGCATTGAAAAACGTCTTCCAATCCGTCCGCAGGCTCACGGAACCGCTCCTTTTGACGAGGCTGGGTTTTCCACGACTGCAGAAAATCGGAGAGGTGCTCCTCGACGAAACGGACTTCGGCTTCTTCCACCAACGAAAAAACTCGCGCTGTCACACGTTCGAAGCGTCCGAGGGCCGCATAAGTCAGCGAAGGGTCCTTGTCCTGAGCGAGACGTTGAAGAAGCGATTCCACCGACGCGACTTTGAGCGGTACCAACCAGCTTTTCATGACTTGCTCGATCTTCAGCTTGCGGCCGTGAGGCTCGAGCTCTCCCAAAGGAGCCTCCCCGTCCGGCTCCGTGCTGAGATAGGTTCGTCGTTCCAGCTCGTCGATGATGTCGGAAAGGAGGTCAGCGGGGCGGTAGTATTTGTTGGAGAGACCAATGTTCACAGCGCTCGAAGCGATGGTCTTGAGCTCGCCTGTTTCTTCCGCCGTGCCGAGAGTGAAGAGACGTTGCAATTGAGACTGGAAGGACCCCGATTCCGAGTAGGCATGGCGCTTTTGTGCATCCCTCCCGGTCTGCTGGGCATAGTGGCGTACCGCAGCCTCTATCTCGCGCTTGTGATACCAGCCTCTCAGACCTACCAACGCCTTTTCGAACAAGGTTCTTCTCCCGCTCCAAACTGACTTCCCTGAAATTGTACGTCTTTGCTGGCCGTTCAAACGGTCTGCAGTCTGCAGTCGGGTTCGGAGAGTGACGTACTGCTGACTGCTTGACTGCTACTCAAGGCGGTCGAGGGGAAATACCTCACCGCCCCATCTAAAACAGCGTCATCTGTTGGTCCAGGATCTTTTTGACCGACGTCCCCATCCACTGAAGCAACGCATCTCCGGCCGGAGCGACTTGTCTTTCCAGGTAGTGATGGTAGTCGATGGGAGAAGGATTGTTGTCCAAAGGTTCGGGCCCTTTGTTCGTGATGACGTATCGGATCCACCTTCCCGGCCGATTGGACTTTCGAGCCGCTTGGGCGTGAGGAGGAACGTTTTTCGTGTAGTCTTCGAGAGGCCGGCGGACCCGTTTGCGATAAACGAGCTCGTCGTCGAGAAGGCCCGCCATGAGATCGGCCGCCGTTTGTTGAACGTAGTCCTCGTAAGGCAAATCGTGAAACACGCGTTGGTAGAGCTCCCGCTGAAACCGGCGAGCCAGCGGCGTCCAGTCGGAGCGAACGCTCTCGAGCCCCGTAAAGCGTACTTCCGTCTTTTCCCCCTGCCTCACCAATCCCGCGTAGCGCTTCTTGCTCCCTCTCTCCGAGCCACGGATCGTCGGCATGAAGAACCGCAAATAGAGCTCCTCCGTCTCGATCTCCAAATGGGACTCCACGCCGTACTCCACCGGTAATGTGTCGGACCAGAACTCATTCAGCATCTTGGCGAAGTCTTTGCCCGCCGCGATCGCTTCGGCTTCACTGTAGTCCTCACCGAGCAAGACGAACAGTGAGTCCGTATCCCCGTAGAGAACGGTGAAATCTCGCGCCTCGATTTGCTCTCGGCTGCGATTCATGATCTCGTGTCCACGCAGAGTGATGTTGGAAGCAATCCGAGAATCACCAAACCGGCATCCTGGAGAACCGAGCACGCCATAGAAAGAGTTCATGATGATTTTGATGGCACGCGCCAGGGGCTGATTGTTTGCGTCTTTAGCCGCCTCTCTCTCCTTCCAGAGCTCGGCCAGAATATCGGGGAGGATGTAACCGTATCGCGCAAAGGAAACACTCTCGTAACCCTCGATAGGATTATCACCGGGAACGGCCATCCCGAGGGGATCGACCCTGAAGCTCCTGATGATGCTCGGATAGAGGCTCTTGAAGTCCAAAACGAGGACGTTCTTGTAGAGTCCCGGCTTCGAGTCCATGACGTATCCGCCCGGACTCTCGTCGTGCAAATCAACGTCTCCCACGTCGAGTGCGACGTGTCCCTTGCGGTGAAGACGTGGCAGATAGAGATTGTCGAATGCCGCAGCCGAGCCACCCGTCCGGTCGAGGTTGAGACCGGTAAGACGGGTACGAGCCAGAGCAAAATCAACGAGCTTGGCCTCTTTGAAAATCTCCTCGGCTAGACGACAGTCCTCGATGTTGTAAGCCACCAGCTCATCGGGCGCTTCTCGGTAGAGTCGTTGGATTTCTTCGACCCGATCCTGCTCTCCGCTGAGAAGCTTGTCCTTGCCCAAAAGCTCGCGGGCCACTGCCCCAAGACTGAAGTCTTCAAAGGACCAGGTAGCGGCGCGGAGAACCTCGATGCCATCGAGCGCCACCCTGCCGGGGATCCTGGCGGTTCCCTTCTGGGCCATCGCGCCCGCAGGCAAGATAGTGGCAGTATCTCCCCCACGTCCCAAAGAAAACGGGATGTTCCAACGGCGACAACGGCGTTGAAGGAAACTCAAATCGAATTCAACGACGTTCCAGCCGATGAGGACATCCGGATCGTAATCGGAAATCCAAGGGAAGAGCGCGGCAAGGAGACTCCGTTCGTCCTTGTGCAGGCTGAGGTGAACACCGGGCCGGGTGGTTTTCAGCTTTTCCCGAGCCGTCTCGCTCCATTCTTCGTTGTCGACAACGAAGACTCGGGCTCTATCCCCCTCTGTCACTGAAACCGAATAGAGGTCACCGTCGAAATCAGCCGTCTCGATATCGATCGAAATGACACTCAAATGGGGTCGATACTCGACCGGAGTGATCTTCGGATCAACGAACTCAATGTAACCACTTCGCTTCTTGTGCGCACCCACGACGTGAATAGGTCCGGTGAGGAAACGCTCCATGAGGTAACGCTCGGCGGGTTTGATATCCGACTCATAGACGCGTATTCCGACCCCTTTGAGCCGGGCACTTGCCTCCGTCATCCCGCGTTGTGACTTGAAGTAAAGACAGTCGACCGGCATCCCATCGAGCGTCATCAAATCGAGGGACTTCCGGCGGTAGGAATCTTCTGGAATCAGCGAAGGTTCGATGGTCGTCAGCCGCCTGATGAAGCAGAGCGTTTCTTGGCGCTCGAGCAGGATCCGCACCGGCCCGGCCGACGACGCGGCCCAGAACACAAGCTCCACCCCATCCGGGGTGTCTCGCCACTGACGCGTCAGCAGAAACGCGTCAGTCACCATCCTGTCAGCGTTGCGCATCCAAATCCCTTCATTCAGCCCGATCAGACATTGTAACGCGATCTCGTGCAATAAAAAATGGGGACAGTCACCACTTAATTGTATGAAAACAAGTGTTTTCCTGTGGGGACTGTCCCCATTCTTCGGCTCGGGCCGAGCGTGGGATCAATTCGAGAGGTTGCCTAGTGCGGGCGGACGATCGGCGACTCCTTTCCGAGCTGTCGTCGGCTCCGTGACGCCGTCTCGTATGGAGGTCAACGTACTCTGCAAAGACTCCCGTGGAACCGAGTTCACGTAACCCGCAACGAGCCATTTGACGGCGGCGGGGATGCCGCGACTCAGACTCAATGTTTCCAGCTCCACGAGGACGCCCCCGTTGACTTCCTTGTACCTCCAGTAGGAGTTCAGCCGCCAAAGAAAGCCGCTATCTCGACCTTCGGGTCTTTCTCGCTCGGAGGAAGTGCCCGGATTCTCAATCTGGGCGATCCGGGTCGTATGACTCTTACTCGACACGCGATGCGGATCGTGCTGTCGGTACTCGACCCGGTGTTCGGTGTTGTAGTGAACCGTCACAATCTTCTTGCGCTTCAAACGGAGGAGGATATCGTAGACATCACCTTCTTTCGATAGAAGCTTTGACGCTTCCACCTCTTCGAAGTATTGCTCATGGTCGTTGTAGCTCTTGACCCACGTCATGAGCTCGTCCAGACTGACATTGGGTATGAACAGGCTACCCAGCCAATGGTGCACCATTCCGGACGGGATCTCCGTCTCCTCTCCGCCTTCGCCCGGCTCCGCCATGTTGAGAACGCAAGTTTCCCCGGCAGCCAACTTCTCGCGGCAATCCTCGACTTCTTCGGAGGGGCGAAAATCCAAAACGAAATACCCCTCATCCGAAACGAGCTCTCGAGCGATCCTCTCTTCTGTGAGCTGAACGTATCCCTCCCAAGCCTCGACGGTCTTTGATTTGAGTGTGGCCGCTTCGACGTTCATTCCGTTGAATCCCACCATCAGCGTCATCAGAAAAACTGCCGCAGTCCGTGAAAAAAACTTGGATGTTGTTGCCCCGTCGTACTTCTTCTTTTTCATCGAGCTCCTCCTGTCAGCCTTTGACGCGCTCGACGTTCGCCGGCAGCTTGATTTTGAACACATTGTCATTGATCTCATCGTTGATACGGATATCGCCGAACTCGAGCGTCGTGACGCTCCGGTTGGGCTCGACGAGCTCCTGGCGCACGGGAATCCAGAGGTCCTGGTCCACCCAAAGCTCGATTTGCGGGTAGTAACCTTCTCCGCCGGGGATGGCCGTCAAGCGAAGGTGAACGGTTTGGTGCGGCCCTACCTGCTCCTCTCCAACCAACTCGAAGTCATAGTCCTTCTTGGCGCCCGATAGGTCTCCCATGAAGTAGGACATGAAGCTCGTACCCGAAGAGCTCGACGTCTTGGTATCGACTCGGCCCTCGATCGCTTGATTGATCCCAGGCTGGTACAGCATGTAGCGCCCGTCGCCAACGGTAACGATGCGCTGCTCGGGTTGTTGTATCTCCAAACGGATGAGGAGATTGTTCTCGCTCTTGCGCTTCACATGGAGAACACCTTTTTCCGGTGGATCCGTCATTCCGAGCTGAGGATACGATTTCACCTGCTCGAGATCTGCGCCCAAGCTCTTGACGGAGCCGTAGGCCGCCGCCATGCGCTCGAGAACTTCTTCGACGGTGGAAATGTCTTCGGCCCTACTCACGGGCGCACTCAACAAGAGCCCGACCACCGCCCCTCCAACCGCAACCATCTTCCATCCATCGAGTGTCTTCCTGTTATTCATGGCTTGTCCCATCCTTATTCGCTAAGCAGATCTTTCGACCCACATGTTTTTACTCGTAAGCCAATGCCTTGACCGGGTCTTGATTTGCGGCATGAAGGGCAGGATAAAGAGCCCCCAGGCCGCCACCGATCATGGCGATCATGGTAGCCAGCAGCATCCAGTGCATTTCGAACTCCACGAGCAGCGGCGTCATGCCCATGATGGCCGCCCTTGCCGCAACCGCGATAAGAAGTCCGACTACGGAACCAAGAACGCTGATGAGGATGGCTTCCTTCTCCACTGCGGCAATGATGAACTGCTTCGAAGCTCCCAAGGACTTCAAGATTCCAATCTCCCTGGTGCGTTCGGTCACCGCCGTGTACATGGCCAGGAGCACGATGAGCGCGCTGATGACAATGGCCAGGCCAATGACGACGTTGAGAAACACACTCAAGCTCGGAATGCCTTTTTCGAAAAAGCTCGGAATGTCACGAGTGAAGATAATCTGGTTTCCCGGAAAAGCTTCTTCGATGCGCGCGGCCACCGACTCTTGTATGTCCGGCGTCTCCGTTTTGACCAGGACCCATGAGCACTTGCCTTCGGTGCCCAACATGTCCTGCATCGCGTCGAGACGCATCTTGATGCGCGCCCCCACCTCGGGCCCGTAAACCCCCACGATGGTGAACTCCCTACCCAGGAGATCCATCGTGGCGCCTACGCCCGATCCGTGATCCTCCACACGGCGACGATCGACGATGATCTCGTCCGCCGCGGTGGGGGCCCTACCCTCTTTGATTTCGATACCGGTAATCTCGGCATAGGTGGCCATGTCGGAGCTCGCCTCGAAGAGGATGCCTTCAATGAGCTCGAAACCGAGGCCACCCGCTCCGCTTCGGACGTAGCGTCCCACGGGAGTCGTTGCCTCGACGCCATCGACTTCCCCGACGACCTTTGCATATCCCACAGGCATCGACAGCGGTGTGGTCGTCGCACCGACGCCGAAGCTACCGGGAGGTTGGAACATGAGCTCTGCTCCCACGGCACCTTCCCGCTTACCCGCACTGTTGAGCATGCCGCGCGCCAATCCGACCGTAACGACGACCAGCACGACTCCTACTGCAATACCCATCATCGTGGCGAGAGCCCTCGTGGGCCGCTGCTTCATATTTGCAAAAACCAAAGCGTCCATTGTCCCTACCCCTCTATCCATCCAAAGATTCATTGGTCTTTACGGTGCCGGTTTCCCAGAGGCTGGGTTGAAAGACCAGCCGGTCGCTCACCATGAAGTTGAGAACGGAGCAGACCGCGATGGTCAGAAGATTCGCCACCAGGTAGTGCATTCCCAAAGAACCAACGAAAAAGCGCATAAACAGCAAATTTCCAACTATCGATAACGTTCCCGTTGTGAGGTTGAACTGCAGGAATCGTCGCCATGATCCCTGTCGTCCTTGGGTGAAACGATCGGCCCAGGTCCACCTTTCATGCCACAGGAAGTTGTGAATCACCGCCGTCTCAACGGCCAGGGCGGTCGCCACCAGATAGTTCAACTCGAGCTGACCTGCCAGAATCGTCAGAGCCACGAGCTGGACACCGACGCCAATTCCGCCGACCGCATTGAATTTGAACCAACGTAGAAGCATTCTTAGCCCTTTCTCTTTCGCCGACATCTCAATCTAGTGAATCGTCTCCGCCCGGTAGAGCGTCATCGTGTTGCGGATCACCGAGACGACAGCCATCAAGAAGATCCCCACCATGCTGACCACACCAGCGACGTCGAAGAGCGGATAGACCTCTCCCGCCAAATGAACCTCAGGCCGGAAAGCGAGCGCCAGGACACCGACCGCCAACAAGATCCTGAGCTCCGTGCCTCCGAACTTCCATACCGAAAGCTTGAACACACCAAACACATGCGTGGCCAAATAGATGTCGATGTTGAGCAGCATGTAGGCCATCAATAGCCCGCCCGCCACGACAGGGCTCATATAGATGGAAAGGGCCAGCCCGCTCAGAAGAGCCATCACTCCGAAGATGTCAATCATGTGATCGACGTAGAAGCCGTATCTCGGACGAAGCTTGTTGCGCACTCGGGCCAGAGTTCCATCGAGGCTGTCGCCAAACCAGTTCACCGTCAAGCCAACAACGACCATGACGAGCGCCAACCGGTTGTAGGAGGCAGCCCAGAAGCTCAGCCCGGCGATGATCATGCCGAAGAACCCCAGTAGCGTTAGATGATCGGAGTTCACCCAGCGCGGCATACGGTTGGCCATCCAGATCAGAAGTCGCTTTTCCGCCGCGGCAGAGAACCCGTTGTTCTCGCGATCGTGAAGTTTTGTTTCCTCGCTCATCGTCTCCTCCTTTGTTTTCCCTAATCCTCATCCCCGTTGAGTTCGAGGTGAAGCTCAGCAGCAGCCTACGCGCCTTGGTCACATGAAGATCGGCCGCTGCCGGCTTCACAGTCGTCAAGTAGTGCAACGGGTGTACCAAGAGCGCCCAGGCCGAAAGAACAGCCGTAAACAACTGGGATTGATACAGTTATTGTCTTGAGGAGTGAGAGGACAGAAATCGAGAAACCCGTTTTGACCTAACCGTAAGGATAGTCCCTATCCAACAGTCCCACCGTGATTTCCCAGCAAGCAAGCCCCCGATTCCGCGGCGTGGGCAAAAAAGTAACAACATTCGGCCAGTTTTCCACTAGTTCCGAACGCCTGGGGTCCCCATTCCGAACGCTCAGGGGTTGGCGAGCTCTTGGCGGAGGGGTTTTAGTGTGTTTTCCAGAGATTCCTTGGGGACAGAGTTCAGATAGGATCGGACCAGCCAGGTCATGCCGAGGGGAACGCCTCGACTCAAGCTCACGGACTCGCAATCGACGAGGACGCCGCCATCCGCCTGGTGGTACCTCCAGTAGGAATTCAACCGCCAAAGAAAGCCGCGATCTTCGCCCGGCTTTTTTTCGCGCTCCCGGGGCGTTCCCGGTTCCTCGAGCTCCGCGATCTTGGTGGCATAGCTCTCGGCAACCGTTTTGCTGGGGTCGAGAGAACGGTACGTCACGACGTGCTCGGAATCGTAATGAACCGTGATGACCTTCTTTCGTTTGAGTCGCAGGAAGATTCTGTAAACCTCACCCTCGCGGGACAGGAGCTTCGAGTCTTCCACTTCCTCATAGTGGAGATGTCGGTCGGAGTAATCCTTCACCCACTCGAGCACCTCGTCCAGCTCGACGCCGGGAACAAAAATCGCACCATACCAATGGTGAATCATGCCCTTGGGTACGTCGATCTTCTTTCCTTCCTCGTTGAGTGTCTCCAGCTTCTGAATGAAAACTTCACCTGCCGTCACGGCACGGCGAAACTCACTCTTCTCCGTTGCCTCAAAGAAATCCCCAACGACAAAACCTTCATTGGATTCGATCTCCGAGGCGATCCTCTTTTCCGTCAGCGCGATGTAGCGCTCCCATGCCTTGACGGTTTCCGGATGAAGCTCGGCGGCAACGCCAAGGCTCGGCAGAGCTAGGAGTATCGAGAAAAGGACGGACTTTTGCAGCATGCCTTGGAACATGTGGTTGTTGACGTGGTGGGGTCTGTCCCCAAATCGCTTCCCCAATTTGCTTATTCTACATCACAACAGGATCAGCGTTGCTTCAAATACGCCGGAGTGGTGATTCGCTCGCAAGAATCTCATTAAAAAGAAGATACAAACCTAACTCCAGGTAGCAGCTCCTGGAGAGATCGACTATTATTGGACGGGTTTGGACGATCGACAAGAGACCTCATTGGGGAGGGGTTGGACGAAATGACCTTGGCTGCCGGTACGCGTCTTGGCATATACGAAATCCAAGACTCGCTCGGTGCCGGCGCCATGAGCCAGGTCTGGCGGGCCAAGGACACGACCTTGGGTCGTGAGGTGGCGGTCAAAGTCCTACCCGAAGCCTTCACCCAAGAACCTGACCGGCTCGAGCGATTCGAACGGGAAGCCCAACTGCTTGCTTCGCTCAACCATCCCAACATCGCCGCGATCTATGGCCTAGAAAAATTCGGTGACGTTCACTATCTGGTGCTGGAGCTCATCCCGGGGCCCACAATGGCCGAGAGGCTCGACTCCGGACCCCTCGAGCTCCAAGATGCTCTCGAGTCCTTTTTCCAAATCGCCCAAGCGCTCGAAGCCGCCCACGAAAAGGGGATCATCCATCGCGACCTCAAGCCGGCCAACATCAAGTTCTCGGCAGAGGGTCGAGTCAAGCTTCTGGATTTCGGTCTCGCCAAAGACCTAGGGAGTGATTCCTCGGGGCTTCAAGCGAAGCCGCAAAAGGACACGGCAACGTTCCACGGCAGGATCAGTGAGGGACTGATTCTGGGGACGCCGGCATACATGAGCCCCGAGCAAGCGCGCGGGAAATCCCTGGACAAGCGAACCGATATATGGTCCTACGGCTGTTGTTTGTACGAGACCCTCACCGGGCGACATCCATTTGAGGGTGAGACCGTTTCTGACACCATGGCGGCCATCCTCGAGAAAGAGCCCGATTGGGAGCCCGTCCGGCGGAAGTGCCCCAAATCCATCCTGGCGTTGGTTCGCCGTTGCCTTCAAAAAGACCCGGAGGATCGCCTGCACGACATCGCGGATGCGCGGATCGAGATCGCCGAAGCACTGAGCTCGCTCTCAGAAAACGGATTCGAAGAAGAAGCCGATTCGAGGCCCCGTTCCTTCGGGAGCCACCTTCCATGGGCGTTGGCCGGTCTGATGACGCTCATCGTCTTGGGAATGGCCGTCTGGGGCAATCGCGCCGCGGACCCCGTCCGACCGCCGATCCGGCGGTTCGTTCTCAGACTACCGACGAACACTCCCCTGTCGCTCGGCCACGGAGACTCGTTGGCCATCTCTCCCGACGGCATGCGTGTGGCTTTCACGGTCTCGGGTGCGAGAAATCAGCTCTACGTGAAAGCCATGGATCAGCTCGCCGGCGCTCCCATCACCGGCACCGACGGGGGCATGAGCCCTTTCTTCTCCTGGGACGGTCAAACGCTGGGATTTTTTTCCGAGGGTAAGCTCCGCACCACACCCCTCATGGGAGGTGCCCCCCGAATCCTTTGCGACAGCCCGAATCCCCGCGGCGCGAGTTGGGGACCCAAGGGAAGGATCGTCTTCAGCCCCTTGACCGTTAGCGGCCTTTTTGTCTTGTCGTCCGATGGTGGAACGCCGGAGCCGTTGACCGAGCTCGACGCCGAGAGTGAGACTAGGAGCCATCGTTGGCCACAGATCCTCCCCAACGGAAAGTGGGTTATTTACACCGCCTGGACGGGCAGTCAGTTTCACATCGAGGCTGTCTCGCTCGAGACCAAGGAGCAAAAAACGCTCATCGACGACGCCTTTTTTGCCCGTTACGCCCCCACCGGACATCTGGTTTTTGCGCGAGACAAGAGACTGCTTGCAGTGCCCTTCGACCTGAAGAAAATGGAGCCCGTTGGGACGCCCGTTTCGATAGTCGATGAAGGCGTCGGGACCGACGCCCAGAGCGGAGCCGCTTTCTACGCCTTTGCCTCGGACGGAACACTGGTCTACGTCCCAGGCGGTAGCGAGTCCACGGCACCCGAGGGAACGGCAACCCTCCTGCAAGTCGATTCTCAGGGCATGGCACGGCCACTCACCGATGCCCGTCTAGGCGTCCACCTACCCCGTGTGTCTCCCGACGGCACCAAGCTGTTGACAACCATCGAATCGGGAGACGAGTCGGACGCATGGCTCTTCGATCGCGAGCGGGGAACGATGACCCGGCTGACCTTCAAAGGCCACAACGCCGCCGCCATTTGGACGAGGGACGGAACCCGCATCGCGTTCAGCTCGGACCGCGAGGGTGTGTTCAACTTGTTCTGGAAGCCCGCTGATGGAAGCATCAGCGCCGAGCGCTTGCTCACCAGCCCGCATCCACAGTTTGCCACGTCCTTTTCCCCCGACGGCAATACGCTGGCGTTCTCGGCGCTTCACCCCGAGTCGAATTTCGATATATGGCTCCTTCCCATGGAGGAGCGGAAACCTCTCCCGTTTCTCAACTCTCCGTTCAATGAAGCGGGAGCCGCCTTCTCGCCCAACGGCCGTTGGATCGCTTATGTCTCGGACGAAACGGGGCAGGATGAAGTCTACATACGAGCTTTTCCCGGTCCCGAGGGCAAATGGCAAATTTCCAACGGAGGCGGAAACGAACCCGTATGGGATCCGAACGGTCGTCGGCTCTTCTACAGGAATCGCGATTGGATGATGAGTGTCGGCATCGCGAGCGAAGAACCGTTCAACGCGTCCAGGCCGCGCGCGCTCTTTGAGACCCATTACGACGACGCCGGCGTGGCCTACCCCGGCTACGACATCACTCCGGACGGCCAAACCTTTATAATGGTCAGAAGCGAGAAGGAGCTCGTGGCGACCCAAGCTCACGTTGTCCTCAGCTGGTTCCAAGAGCTCTTGCGCAGGGCTCCGGCGCTTGACAACTAAAACACAGGTAATACGGGGGCTTTCCGTGATTGAAAATCCGAGGCTTGTTGCGCTGAGCGGTCCGCTACAGGAAAAGGAATTCCCGCTCGCAGACGAGATTTCCATCGGGCGCGATCCGGTCAATCAAGTCCACATCAACGAGGGGTGGATTTCGCGGCAACATTGCGTCATTCGGCGAGAAAACGACCGATTCAAGATCATCGATTTGGGAAGCCACAACGGCACCTTCGTGGACAACGTCCCCATCAAAGAAAGGCTGCTGGAACCGGGAGATCGGATACAGATCGCAGACTCGGTCTTCGTCTTTCTTTTGCACGAGGGTGACCCGGCCGCCCGCTCCAGCCAAATTCAAATGGATGAGGGCAAGCTCGCCCTTCGTTCCACAACGCAGCTTCGACGCGAAGACGCACTCTATCTCCATCCCGACAGAATGGCCGCCGCGAAGCTCCCCGCATCGACGGTTGAAAGAGACCTCCGAACCCTTCTGAAAGTGGGTAATTCCATCGTTTCCATGACGGACGTGGTGCAACTGCAAAATGAGCTCCTCGATCAGATGTTCGAGATTGTGCCTGCGGAACGCGGCGTGATCCTCCTTGGGGTGGAGGAGCCCGGAATGTTCTCCTCGGAGCTCGTCCGACACCGACCCAACGAACCGGATACCGACGATCAACCCATTCCAGTGAGCCGGACCATTCTCGACAAAGTGCAAACGGAGAAAGTGGCCTTTCTCGGCAATCAACTGCCCGACAATGAAGAGATGGCCAAGGCCTCGAGCCTCATCAGCTCTCGAGTTCAATCCGTCCTATGTTTACCTCTCGTCGTCGGCGATCAGCTCACCGGTGTGATCTACCTCGATAGCCGCGTCCCCGGCGTCCGGTTCGAAACCGACAACTTGGAGCTTCTGACCGCCGTTGCCAACATCGGCGCCGCCGCTTTGGAGAACGCGCGTTGCATCGATGACTTGGAGATTGAAAATCGTCTCATCAAAGAAGATTTCGGTCTCGATCACAGCATGGTCGGAGAGAGCGGGCGCATGCGCGAGGTCTATCAATTCATCTCCAAAGTCGCTCCCACAGACTCCACCGTCCTCGTTTATGGAGAAAGCGGCACGGGTAAAGAGCTCGCAGCGCGCGCGATTCACAAGAACAGCCTTAGAGCCAAGAACCACTTCGTCAAGATCGACTGCACGACGCTCACCGAGAATCTTTTGGAAAGCGAGCTCTTCGGGCACGAGAAGGGTGCGTTTACCGGCGCCATCGGCCAGAAGAAAGGCAAGCTGGAGCTCGCCGATGGAGGGACCGTATTTTTCGATGAGCTCGGCGAGCTACCGATTTCGCTCCAGTCCAAGCTCCTCCGAGTACTGCAGGATCGCGAGTTCGATCGAGTGGGAGGAGTTCGTCCCATCCCCGTGGACATTCGACTCATTGCGGCGACCAACAAGAATCTCGCCGAGGAAATGAAGAAAGGCTCCTTCCGAGAGGATCTTTACTACAGGCTCAATGTCATCTCCGTCACCTTGCCGCCTCTTCGAGAACGCCGCGAAGACATTCCTCTACTGGCCAACTACTTCGTCGCCAAGTACAGCAAGAGGGTCAAGCGGCGGGTGCGCGGCATCTCATCCAAGGCCACCACCTACCTGAAGAACTACGATTGGCCGGGCAATGTTCGAGAGCTCGAGAACACGATCGAGCGAGGTATCGTTCTCGGCTCAACGGATACGATCTTGCCCGAGGATCTAGCGGAAGACGTCCTGGAAGCCAAACCGTCCGCAGCACCGACTTCGGACACCGCCGACGCGTCGTATCACGATACACTCGCGGAGACCAAGAAGCAGCTCATTCTCCATGCCGTGAAAAACGCAGGCGGCAGCTACACCGAAGCCGCCAAGCAACTCGGCCTCCATCCCAACTATCTCCACCGCCTCATCCGCAACCTAGACATCAAAGAAGACCTCAAAAACCTATAGCGTTCGGAATGGGGTCAGACCCCAGGCGTTCGGAAACTGTGGAAAACTGGCCCAGAGTTGTTACTTTTCTACCCACGCCCATTGGGGACAGTCATCACGACAAACCATTAATAATCAACAACTTAAGTGGTAACAGTCACCAATAATCGATTCTTGTCTAGACTTTGGTGAGAAACATTTTCTCAATTATTCGATCTATATTAATATTATTTACATTTATTAACATCATTTTTATGTTTATACATTGACAAAAGACGCTCTCTTGTCTATATTTTGTATCATTAACCTATGATACTTGAAAGAGAGGACATGAAGATGGCTTCAGACAGATACGAGGATATCCGACTCGATGCCGTCGAGACGGAGTCAGAAGAGCGCGATCACCACAGCATAGCGGGTGTGGATATCGACACCTTGGGACTGTACCTGAAGGAAACCCACCGGTATCCCCTACTCAATCGAGAAAAGGAGCAAAAGGTCGCTCGAGCCATGCAGAGCTCGGAACGCCAACTAAAGAAGCCTACTACGCGAACGGAGGCCAACGCCGCCCGAAAGAGCTTCTATAGCTCTCGCCAAAAAATGATCGAAAGCAATCTGAGACTCGTCGTTTCAATCGCCAAACGCTACCAGAACATGGGCCTCGATTTGGGCGACCTCGTCCAGGAAGGCAACATCGGACTCATGCAGGCGGTCGAGAAGTTCGACCCCAGACGGAACCTGAAGTTCTCGACCTACGCAACTTGGTGGATCCGACAAGCCATCACACGCGCACTGTCGCAAAAGTCCCGAACGATCAAAGTTCCCATCAACAAGCTGGAGCTCGCCCGCGTGGCTACCCGAGCACAGGGGCGCTTGGAGGAACAGCTCCAACGCCGACCCACCATCAAGGAAATCTCGAAGGCCGTGGGGGCGCCGGCCAAACAAGTCGATGCTTCCCTCAAGGCGATCCCGCAGCTCGAGTCATTGGACGCTTTGGCCGTCGAAGACGGGAGCCCCCGCTGGGAGCTTCAGACGGACGAGAGCTCTACATCTCCTTGGCAAGTGGTGGTCGATCGCGATATGCGAGAAAAAACTCAGCAGGCGCTCGAAATACTCCCACATCGCCAGCGACTCATCATGCGGATGCGGTATGGTATCGGTTTCAGCTCCGAGTACAACCTCGAGGAAATCGGCAATACTCTCAATCTCACCCGCGAACGTGTCCGTCAACTCGAGGTCGATGCGCTCCGGCGGTTGCGAGCGATGAGCGAGCGCCGCGGCTTGAACGATTACTTAAGGAACTAAAAGGAGGCTTCTTCGTGAGTATGCGCTCGTTAGTCATCACCGCCGTATCGGCGGTTTCGATCATTCTTACCACCGCCTGTGGAAGCGATCCGATTAGAAGAGATAGCCCGACCGTGCCTGAGACCGTTCAAAATGTCGAGCTCGAACGCTACGCTGGACTTTGGTACGAGATTGCGAAGTTTCCCAACCGTTTCCAGAAGGACTGCTCAGAGACCACGGCAACCTACGAGTTGCGAGACGACGGTCTCATCAGTGTTCTCAATCGGTGTGTATCGAAAAATGGGGAGGTCAAAGAAGCCAAAGGAAAAGCCCGAGTAGCGGATCCCAACACGCCATCGAAACTCCAGGTCAAGTTCTTTCCTCTTGCGCCGTGGGGAGACTACTGGATTCTCATCTTGGACAAGGACTATCAATACTCTGTAGTCGGCGACTCCGACGGACGATACTTGTGGGTGTTGTCCCGAAAACCGTCAATGGAAGAGTCCTTGTACCGCTCGCTGGTGGAGCGCCTCCTGGAAATGGGCTACTTCGTTGATTTTCTCGAACGAACCTCCCACCCATCAGTCCCGACGGCAACCGCCGGCGTTGGAAAAGAAAAACTGAAGCTTTGGGCCCGTGCCCTTCTCAAGAGCCCTCTCGTTTCTGATAACGCGTTCGGAATGGGGTCAGACTCCAGGCGTTCGGAAATTGTGGAAACTCGATTGGTGACAGCCACCACGATAAGAAACTCAACATCAATAATCTAAGTGGTGACTGTCACCCGTATTCCTAACGTCCGATCTTCAGATTGGCGGGAGGGAAGACCAATTGGCCGCCGCTTTGGCCGAACTGGATGGGATATCCGGTGGCGTTGTGATTGTTGTTGGCGTCGAACACATACAGATACGCCGTCTGACCGAGCGCCCCTTGATTCACCTTGATGACAATCGAGTTGCCGGTCCAGGCGGTTGGGGGTTGCGGCTCGAGGATTCGGCACGAGTTGTAGTTGGGCGCGTCGCACAGAATCACGCGGGATAGCGTCGAGTCAACGTACACGTCGTCAAAGTACCGGCAAGCGTTGTCATCCAAATCGTCTTGATTGTTGCCGCACATTCCGCCCTTCCAGAAACCGCCCATCGTCACGCCACCAAACGGATTCGCACCCCGGTCAGAATGCCGACAATCACCCTCTTCATCTCGGGTCGTGTCGAGCATCGCCACGTTGTTCACAAGCGTCTGATAGAACAAATACGGACTGTTGGCCGTCGACAGGATGTGCTCTTCCTTGATCCAACCATGAGCAGGGTTGGCGACACCACGATCGCCTGTAACGACAGGACCACCATAAAGAGACGGGTCGTGATCCCACAACCAGTCACCACAGGTATTCATATCCAGCACTTGCACAAGCTGTGGGCTCCCCCACCAGGATTCCTTGCAGTCAGGAGCACGCCTGCCGTCGAGATATCCGCCCGTACATCCATTGACGTTGTCGTAGCAGAAGGGATTCGAGTACATGAGGTACGGAGAGGTCGTTTCCCAATTGAAATACTTGTAGTTGCCCCCTCCTATCGGCCAGGCCGGGTCCAACCTAAGATAGTAGCTCACATACCATTTCTCGTGCCTGTTGCCGTCGCTCACGGTGAGACCGACATTCTGCCCTACTTCACCGCCCAGACACTCGCCTTGGTCGTCATGGCAACCGGTGATAAAAGTGTCGCTGAATTTGTGCGGTGTACCGACTCCCCGATGCCCGGAGGCACGATACTGAATATTGGATGCGCCACCGTCTTGGGTAACACTACGCGGCCAAGCATCGTTGTATCTCGAGCGCACGACGCTGTGGTTGTTGAGAACTTGCCCTTCGCCGTCGTCCCACCACAAAGGAGCAGCGGGATTCTTGATGCCGAACCCACCTCCCACGATCGTCACGCTTCTTCCATGCTCCCACTCCCCGCTCGTGCCTGTAACAGTGGGTTGGGCCAGCGCGCCGGATAACGGGAGGAACACTGATAATAAGACCGACAAAACGCGAAACGCAGAAGTACCATTCCAAAAACCTGTTCCATCCGAGTCGTTCATATGATTCATGATGTCTCCAGAGGGAAAAATGCGATCGACGACCGCGGCCACGATGGATCCCGTGGTCCGCCTCGTACGACCAATCCAAACCTCACTCATGATGTGTCACCTCGACGGCGCGCTCAGGTAACCAATTTAAACGTCGAACGGAAAGATAACTGTTACATTGAGTGGGGGAATTCCCCCGACAAATAACGTGGGTAAATACACTCACTAAAGGCAGCACCAACCGATGGCGCCAAAGATCCACGAGAACTCCAATCCTATTACTACTTTAATAACAACCTCTTACAAACACAAAACGACATTCACGACTCCAGAAGACTTAGAGCCGCGCCTGTGCATGTGGTGTCATACCCACTGTACAATCTGTTAAACCGAAGTGGGTATCTTCCTACGGCACGAAAAAAGAGCCCCCTGCCGACCCAGAGCCGTCACTGGACTATCAAGGCCCACTGGATTATTCTCAACATATAGTTATAGAGGACTGTCACGGCTGTGCTGGGGTTGGGACTGCTCGCCGTGGTCTTCCCCTTCCGTGCACCCCAGAATCAGCCTGACGGATGAAGAGCGACGGCGTCGCGATTGGAAACGATCTCGACTTCGCGAGGAGGTGCAGTGTGCGCGGCAAAATTCCTATGGGCCTGGCGGCGGGCCTTCTCCTGGTGGTTTGTGGTAACGGTTCAACGCCCCCTCCGACCGCCACCACTCCAACAACCACAACGACCACGGCGCCCCAGGCTCCGACATCGACTCCAAACCTCGATCCTCTACGCCAGCTCGTGGGATATCCCGAAGTCAACGGCTATGCCGGAGCACCGTTGAATGACCACGTATGGAAAACGTTTAGAGTCCGCGCGGAAGCTTCGGGAAGTGCCGATATTTTCCGGGCTTTTCTGTGGGGATTCGCCTCGGGCCGGGAAACCGACAACGAAGTGGGATACGCGGTATACGAAGACAACAACGGGACCATCGGCCCACTCAAAGTGAGCGGATACGTCCCCAACTACGACTGGACGGTTGTGGGAAACGAAAAATACCATCTATTCCTGCTGGACACTGTCCACACGGACCGCACCATTACCGAAGGCGATTTCTACTGGCTGGTTTTTCAGGCTTCGGGTGGAGAAAACGTCCTAATCAGCAGGGGGCGAGAATCAACCTGTGACGACAATCTCAAACGCGGAACGAACGCCGGCTCCGTGGACTGTTGCGAAGTGCCTCCAACGCCGCAGGAGTTGTCGAGCTTGACCTATAACTCGGGTTGCTACGGTTGGGCCGTTTGGCAAAGTGCAGGATCGAGCTGACACACACCACTCGGTCTCAACCAGCCCGCCGTTTCGTGAATGAGACTTGACGACGCGGCCAAAACAAGGCATTCTTACTTATCCCCCAATCTAGTTTCTTGGCGTAATCCCCAACCTGCTCCCTTAATAGGAGTGTGGTATGGGGAGATGGATCGCGAGAAGAGCCGGCAAGGACAACGATCACAACAACCCATCCGTTGAGGATAGACGAGCCGCGTCCCGATTCGTGCCTTGGGATAGTGATTCCCCCACCTCGAAGCTCATCATGGTATCCCTCGACAATCGGGAGCTACAGCGGGCCTACGGGACTATCCTGAACTTATCGGAGGTGGGAGCCTGTGTGGTCTCAGACAGGTTCTTTGATGTGGGCCGACAGGTGTGCCTCGGCATCGGTCACCATCCTTATCCGAGCTATTTCATGGCGGATGGGGAAGTCGTCTGGCATCGGGGAGGATTCCCGCTGGACGGAAACCAGGACGGGTTTCTTCATGGTGTGCGACTCGCAACGCTACCGGAATCCCAGCGCATCAAACTGGAACAAAAAAGAAGAATCAGCCAAAAAGTCTCAGCCTACCAGCTAGCCGAACAAAAACAGTCGCGACGGTACCGGATTGCCATTCTTGGCGTATGCGTCCCGTTGATCTTCTGCATTGGTGGAACCGACCGATGGAGCTCAGTGGCTGAGGAACGGGTTCGAACATCAGCGACCCACTTCGAGAAGAAGACCCACTGGCTCGAAACAACAATGAACTTCGAGGCCAAGCAGCAGCATCTGGTCCAAGCCATCCAGGACGAGATCCTCAGAACCAATCCCGATCTGGATCCAGACGATGCCTACCGCTACGCTCAACTCCTTCAAGAATCTTCGAACAAGTACCCTTCGATCGATCCCATCTTGTTCTTGTCCATCGGCATCATAGAAAGTCGGTACAATCCCTTCGCCACGAGTCACGCCAATGCAAAAGGGCTTTACCAGATCTGGCCGGCAACGGGGCGCTTGCTCGCACAGGAGCTCGACTGGAGCTACTCGGACGATATGCTATACGACCCTGAGAAAAACACCGCTCTGGCAGCACTGTACCTAGATATGCTGCACTCCATCCATAAGGGTGACATCGAAATGGTCCTGGCAGAGTACAACGGTGGCACGCGCAACGCACGCCTCTATCGACAGAGAAGCTCTCGCATCGCCGCAGAAACCTCGCAATACGTCATCAGAGGAAGAGACGTTTACAGCCGGCTCAGCAACAGCCTGGGTCTAGACACCGCGACGCAACGTTGGAATAGCGACCCCTATCTCACAGAGGACTGACTGGGACCTGATATGAAGATTCATTCTCTTCATGGTCACGAATGAATCTCCGGATTGATTGATTCTCCCCTGCCCCTGCCCGTGCCCCTGCCCATGCCCGAAGCATCTCCACAGGTTTGTGGGTGGTAATTCGGGTGAATCTCCGATTCATCGAAGACTGTCCCGCCTTTTTCTTACTCCCGTGCCAAAACCTGGACGCTATCGCCGGATAGCTCCAGCACGGCGGGAGTGCCTCCATAATGCTCCGCCAGGCCGACATCGATTCGCCAGACTTTTCCTTCGCAAGCCGACGTCATGCCGGCGTCCTGAACCGTATGCCCGACGACCATTCGCTTCGCATTCAACATCTCGAGAGCCTGGTCGAGCAAACGGCAGTCCCCTTCGTCCACCTCACGCGAGTAATGTCGGCTCCAAACCGGCCCGTCCTCGGCAAGTAGCTCGACGGGAGGACAGGTGCTCTCCTTTCGCATCCAAGCTCGTGATTCTTGATTCAGTCGCTCTATCCCGTACTCGGCCACGTGAGGAACCACACCCCCGTGGACGAACACCGTGTCACCAACAATGGCGACCACATTGCGCTCGGCCAAACGAAGCGCAACGGGCCCGCCCGGACGAAAGGCTTTGATGCGCCCTTCCACGCCGCTCACGACCATCTCGGGCACGACCGTGTCTGATTCGGTCAAAGGCGTCGGCAGGAAATCCAGAAACCCTTCGAGAGTCACATAGCGCAAGTCGAGCTTCACATTCATGATCTCATGGTTGCCGTTGAGAGCGTGCACCGCGCCACCCGCAGTCCGAGCCTCATTGGCCAGATCTTCGAGCAACGTAAGGATCTCGAGCTCATCGCCTCCCCGGTCCAAGATGTCTCCGGTCTGTACGACGACGAGGTTTCCACCAATCCATCGATCTTGATCGTCGATAGCACCGGCAAGACGCAGTACGGCACGAGTGGCTTCGAGATCGCCGTGGAGATCCCCAATAGCGACCACCCGGTCTGCGCCAGGAAATCGTGTCGGTAGATCGAGCTCCAACGGCTCTACATCAGAAGGCGTCTCGCTCGGCTGGCAATTCATCAATGACGCCGCCGCAATGAGGTGCAACACGAAAACAAACGACCAACGGACTCCAAGTCTCTCGCCAACATTAACCATGATCATTCACTCCTAGAAAACCCATCCCTTTGAATCCGTTGCCTATTCTATAGGATTACTTCGAACAATAATTTCTCGGGCTGGGGCTCGGGCAGGGGCAAGGGCAAGGGCAAGGGCAAGGGCAAGGGCAAGGGCAAGGGCAAGGGCAAGAGGCAGGGGCAAGGGCAAGGGCAAGGGCAAGGGCAAGGGCAAGGGCAAGGGCAAGGGCAAGGGCAAGGGCAAGGGCAAGGGCAGGAGCAAGGGCAAGGGCAAGGGCAAGGGCAAGGGCAAGGGCAAGGCAGGCAAGGGCAAGGGCAAGGGCAAGGGCAAGGGCAAGGGCAAGGGCAAGGGCAAGGGCAAGGGCAAGGGCAGGAAGGGCAAGGGCAAGGGCAAGGGAAAAATCAAATCATCCACACGTCTTTATATCGCTGCACGTCGAAGTGGCGGCTCGACCCGCGCTGAATCGCCTCGTTTTTCGATCATGTCGTGGGGTGTAATACCCCCAATATTCTTAAACGCTAATCGATCATTTTTGAATAAAAGCTTCGAACGGGTGTGTGTTTATTCCCACATTGAGCGGGGGATTATCCCAACCACACCAGATCACAAGGATTTACGCGGATTCCTGTTACAAAAACACCATGTAGGGAGGCTACAACATGACGATTAGGTTTACGAAGAGCATTGGGGCGATCGCACTATGGACAGTGGTTCTCGGTCTTTCCATTTTCATCGGAGCCGAGAATCCCAACGCGGTCATTCTGGCACAAAGCACCAGCGAATATGATGTTACAGCAATAATACCACCTGGCGGTCACATCCGGAGCAAAGCTCTCGGAATTAACAATCTCGGACAGGTCGTCGGCCATTTCAGCAATGCAGACGGCGTTAGCAATAATGATATCAATCGTCAGGCTTTCATATGGGATGCTGTATCCGGCGCTCAGTTCCTTTCCACCCTGAGCGGCGAATCCAGCGCCTGGGGTGTCAACGACGACGGTCTAGCTTCCGGCTTGTCCTTCGACGAGGGCGGACACGTCCGTGCGGTACGCTGGAACAGCTCCGATAACTACATCCTCGACATCGGCACCTTCGTCAATTCCTCAACGGGCCAGGAAGGACACGCCAGCCGCTCCTTCGACATCAACAATCTCGGCCAAGTGACCGGCTATGCGGATATCCCAAACGACGCCGGTGACTTTTCTCCCTTTCATGCCTTTCTATTCGATGACTCATCCGGAATCCAAGATCTCGGAACGTTTGACGACACGTGGCCCCAGTACCAGTACGGATACAGCATTTCTTACGACGTCAACAACAACGGAAAAGTGGTCGGCGTCGCCAATGACAGCAGCTGGGCCTACCTTCCCTTCATTTACTATTCAGGCGGCATGCACGCGCTCACCATGGGCACACAACAAGGCGAATGGCATGCTGTGGCCATCAACGACTCAGACCTGATCGGCGGTCACGTCGTAGCGTCCACGAACCAATGCTATCCCTACTATTGGCCGAATCCGAGTGCCGCCCCCGTGGCTGTCAATATGCCCACCGCGTTTCCTTACGGCGAAATCTACGGCATGAACGCTTCGGGAGAGATGGTCGGCGTCATGTGGAATGACGCGGGTCTGGAGCATGCCTTTATTTTCGATACCACGAACGGACTCGAGGATCTAAACGATCTCATCCCCACCGGAACAGGATGGGTTCTCAACTATGCCCGTGACATCAACGACGCCGGCGAAATTGTGGGATTCGGTGAGCTTTCGGGTGAGATACGCGGATTCGTTCTAACCGCCGCTTCCGAACCCGAAACGGGCCAAATTGCTGGAACCGTCACGGACACGGACACCGGCAGCGCCCTCCCCGGCGTCGACGTACGAGTGTTCGATGATACCGGTTCTCTGGTCGTCCAAGAACAGACCGACAGCTCCGGAAGCTACACGACCGCACCCTTATACGTCGGCACCTATTTCGTCGCGACCTTCAACACAGACGGCTACGAAGACGAGCTCTTCAACAACATTGCCTGCAACGGCTGCAACCCGACAACCGGCACTCCGGTCAATGTCACCGGACAACTCGACCGTCAACTGCCAATTTCGCCTTGCTGAGTTCGCAGCCGGTCATGGGTCAAATTGCCGGAACCGTCACGGACAGTGACACCAGCAGCGCTCTCGCAGGCGTTCAGGTGAGAATATTCGATGACGCCGGTTCTCTGGTCGTGCAAGAACAAACCGACAGCTCGGGACACTACATCGACTCAACCCCTTACGTCGGCACCTATTTCGTCGCGACCTACAACACCATCGGCTACGAAGACGAGCTCTTCGACAACATCGCCTGCAACGGCTGCAATCCGCTAACGGTACTCCGGTCAACGTCACCGGAGCAGCGACATCAACAGCAAATTTCGCATTGCTCAGCTCGCAGCCTCCGATCACCGGCGAGCCTGTTGAGTGGACGAATGCCATTGGCGTCTCGATTTCCGGAAACTCCATTACCAAGGTCGATCCCAACGGCTGGGGCAACGCGGGAGCCTCATCCACCCGCGGACTCAACGGCGACGGTTACGTCGAGTTCACCGTGCCCGCCGAACCGGGTTACGTCATGTTCGGGCTCAGCAACGGTGACTCCAATCAAACCTACGCCGACATCGACTTTGCCTTCTATACCTACCCCCCGACAGGTCGGATCCACATTTTTGAGACTGGATCTAGCCGTGGATCGTTCGACGACTACGCCGCCGGCGACACGCTTCGCATCAGCCTCGAGGCAGGGACCGTCAAGTACTATCGCAACGGCTTCTTGTTCTATTCTTCGTCGCAGGCTCCGACGCTCCCCCTCCGGGTCGATACGTCGCTCTACTCCAACGGAGCGACCGTTCAGAACGCCATGCTCGAAGGAGCTCTCGTCGACGTCGGATCGACTCTTCGCCGAGCCCGTTGTATGGACGAACGACGTCGGCGTTTCCGTTTCCGCTAACACGATCACAAAGACCAACACCACCGCCTGGGGTAACGCGGGGGCGGCGTCGACCCGTGGCATCGTCGGGGAATGGCTACGCCGAGTTTACCGTGCCTGCCGATCCCGGCTACATCATGTTCGGCCTCAACAACAGCGACTCCGACCAGACGTACTCCGAAATCGATTTCGCGTTCTACACCTACCCTCCGACAGGTCGGGTCCTAATCTTCGAGAGTGGATCTAGCCGTGGCGCATTCGGTAACTACGCGGCCGGCGACACACTTCGTATCAAATTCGAGGACGGAACCGTCAAATACTATCTCAACAATTCGCTTCTTTACACTTCTTCGAAGACCTCGGCGCTCCCTCATTGCGTTGACACCTCCCTTTACTCCAACGGCGCATCCGTCGAAAATGCCGTGCTTGCAGGAACACTCGTGGATGTCGGTCCAAACGAGCCCGTCGTGTGGACGAACGACGCAGGTGTGTCCATCGCTGGAAACTCCATCACAAAGACGGAAACCACCGGATGGGGAAATGCAGGAGCTGCCTCCACTCGCGGCCTCAACGGCGACGGCTACGCCGAGTTCACCGTGCCTACCGATCCCGGCTACGCCATGTTCGGGCTCAGTAGCGGCGACACCGACCAGTCATACGCCGACATCGACTTTGCCTTCTACACCTACCCTCCGACAGGTCGACTCATGATTTTTGAAAGCGGAGCCAGTCGCGGCACCTATGGCGACTACGCCGCCGGTGATACGCTTTCCATCGGCCTCGAGGCCGGAATCGTCAAGTATTATCGCAACGGCTTCTTGCTCTATACCTCGTCACAGTCCCCAGCACTTCCCCTCATTGTCGACACCTCCCTCTACTCCAGTGGGGCGACCGTCCAAAACGCCGCGCTCTCGGGAACTCTCGTCAGCGTTAGTTCGAACGAGCCGGTCGTGTGGACGAACGACGTGGGTGTCTCCGTCATCCGGAAACTCCATCACCAAGACCGCCACCAACGGTTGGGGGAATGCAGGAGCTGCCTCTACCCGCGCTCTCAATGGCAACGGCTTCATCGAGTTCACCGTGCCCGCCGACCCCGGCTACGGGATGTTCGGCCTCAGCAACGGTGACTCCGATCAAACCTACGCCGACATTGACTTCGCCTTCTACACCTACCCTCCGACAGGTCGGCTCATGGTCTTTGAGAGCGGATCCAGCCGCGGCTCGTACGCCGACTACGCCGCCGGCGACACGCTCCGCATCAGCCTCGAGGAAGGGACGGTCAAGTACTACCGCAACGGAGTGCTGCTCTACACGTCGTCAGGGACTCCGACGCTCCCCCTCCGCGTCGACACCTCGCTCTACTCCAACGGAGCCACTGTCGAAAACGCCTTCTTGAACGGAATTCTCATCAATCAATGAGAAGAGATATGGAGGACGAGCAGGTGACACGGGACGGTGGTCTTACGCCGCCGAATAATTGATTGCCCGGTCCGAGTGCGGGCGTGCCGAGGGGAAGCAACCCTCGCACGCCCGCTTGTTTAATCTATTGGGCATCAGGCACGTCCGCCCCCTGCCCCTGCCCTTGCCCTTCCCTTGCCCCTGCCCCTGCCCTTGCCCCTGCCCGAGATATGTCGTTGAAGTTATTCGGCTCGCTACAGATCGTGGGAAGGGCCAATCTGCCTACTGTCTTTCACCAAACGAACTCCGCGTCCTCCCCGTTGAATCTTTCTCTTAGTCTGTTACCAGTTGGGAACCGACAGATACCCTTGCCCTTGCCCTTGTCCCTGCCCCTGCCCCTGCCCCTGCCCCTGCCCCTGCCCGAGAGCATCGTAGCGTTTTTGTATTTTGCGTTGGATCTTTCTCTTCGAATGTTGAAATGTGTTCCTTGCCCGTGCCCGTGCCCGAGAGAAGTGATTCGGCTGAAAAAGATCCGTGGTGGACGCTCGCAATCGCCGTGCTCTGATGATCGGTGAGTGAATTCTACTCACTACCCTTTGCGACCCTGCGCCTTTGCGTTGATTCTTTCTCTTGGTTCTGTTACCAGTCGGGAGTCGCAGATACCTCTCCCCGAAGCCGAGCCCCTGCCCCTGCCCTTGCCCTTGCCCTTGCCCTTGCCCTCTGCCCTTGCCCTTGCCCTTGCCCTTGCCCTTGCCCTTGCCCTCGCCCTTGCCCTTGCCCTTGCCCTTGCCCTTGCCCTTGCCCTTGCCCCTGCCCCTGCCCGAGAGATGTTAGTGGAAGTTAGTTGATTGAATACAAATTGTCGCCAAGGTCAGTCTGCCTACTGTCTTTAGCCAATTGAACTCCGCGTCTCCGCGCCTTCGCGTTGAATCTTTCTCTTAGCCTGTTACCAGTCGGGAGTCGCTGATACCTCTCCCCGAAGCCGAGCCCCTGCCCTTGCCCCTGCCCTTGCCCCTGCCCTTGCCCTTGCCCCTGCCCCTGCCCCTGCCCCTGCCCGCGCCCCTGCCCAGCCCGAGATATGTCGTTGAAGTTATTGGACTGGCGGACAGATCGTGGGAAGGGCCAATCTGCCCACCGTCTTTGGCCAATTGAACTCCGCGTCTCCGCACCTTCGCGCCTTCGCGTTGATTCTTCCCCTTCGTTACGAGCACCGGAAAAAGGACGACACCATGGGTCAAACGCGACGTGTCGGAAGAGTAAACTCTAGACGTTGACGAGATGATCAAATCATGACCGGTCTGACTGCAGACGGCTGCGTGACTGCGTGACTGCTTGACTGCCTAAGACTTACTGACGATTGACTGACGATCCTAAGGCCTGTCGGCGCTGCAAGCGCTCCCGTACCCGTCCAACCCGCCAGCCGCGCCCAAAGGGCCCATGCCGCATTGCCCTTGCCCCTGCCCTTGCCCTTGCCCCTGCCCTTGCCCGGGGAAGCTAGTAGAAAGGAGAAAGGAGAAAGTAGATTGCGCCTAAAACCTGATAGACACCAGAGGTCAGTCAGAGCTCTATCAGCACACCCGTCGTGTCTCACTTGTCAGTTCGACCTCATTGGCAGTGGCCGCAAATGATAGAATTCCCGGCATGAGTCCCCAACCCAAAAAGCCTCAGTCCGAGCTCCGTTGCACGGGAATCGTCATCCAAGTCGGTCCACCGGATATGGACCCAAGGGAAGCCTTCGACCTGGCGGTTCGAGCCGTCGAACGACACTTGGTCGGAGAATGGGGGGTGATGCCGCTCTCCGAGAGCTTCAACGATTTCCATGTCTCGAGATGGTCCGGCCGCGACCTTCCCATCGGCCAAGCCTGGGACCTGTCAACGAAGCTCGCCGCGGATCGAGACGTCGCCTGTGCCGAGCCGGCATTTCGAAGTCCCGGTATCGAGCCGGATCCGAAAATCCATCTCACCTCCTACGAAGCTCGAGCCGCTTCATTTTTGCCGAGCGGGGAGCCACTGCCTTGTGCTAAGGACAATCCCGTATGGAGTCTTCAGATTTCGGGTATCGACGATGCTTGGAATCTGCCTCTCCCCGATCACGGCGACGGCAAACGCTTCGGCAAGCACATCGTCATAGCCCACCCCGATACGGGCTACACACGGCACGACGAGATCTGGCACCCCAAGCCCAAGAAGCGCCGCATTCTCGCCGCGAGAGGCTACGACTACGAAGACGACGATTGGGACGCGACCGATCCACTCGATGGATCCTTCCCGGGACACGGTACGAGCACAGCCAGTGTCATCATGAGCGATCACAATCCGTCGGCGAACGCCGATTGGGTGTCCGGCGCCGCACCCAAGGCCAAGCTCATTCCATATCGGGTGGCGGACAGCGTGATCCACTTCGACTTCACGAACGTCGCTTTGGCCATACACGAGGCCGTCGACCAAGGGTGTCACATCATCTCTATGAGTCTTGGGGGACCGTTCCCGAGTCGGTTTTTGGAACGGGCCATCGACCGCGCGATCTCGAACGGCATCATCGTGCTCGCCGCCGCGGGCAACGTCTGGCCGTGGGTCGTCTACCCGGCGCGATACGATCAGGTCCTAGCTGTCGCCGCCCACAACTGCCGGGCGAAGCCTTGGTCGAGCTCGGCGGGAGGCTCCCAGGTCGATATATCGGCACCGGGCGAGTCGGTCTGGTGTGCTGAAACACTCTCGCAAGCCAACCAGCCCTACGTCGTGCGTATGGGATCCGGCACCTCGTTTGCCGTAGCCACCGTCGCGGGAGCCTGTGCACTTTGGCTCGCCTACCATTCGCGCAAACGTCTCATCAAGAAGTACGGGGCCGGCCGATTGGCGTCGGTCTTCCGCGAGCTCCTTCTCACCAAAGGATTCGAAAGACCCCCGGGCTGGAACACCGGCAAACACGGTGTCGGCATCTTGAGGGCGGATCGATTGCTCGAAGCCAAGCTTCCGGCCACCGCACCTGCGGCGGGACTTGCCGCAATGGCCCTTCGCGCACCGCGGCCGGCACCACAGTCGACGGAGCGCCTGGCGGACTACCTTCCTGATGCCGACCGTCCTCGCCTGCAAAGCGTCATGGCTCAACAACTGCGCACGCCACCCGAAAACCTGAACGCTCTTCTCGAGCAGCTCGGAGACGAGTTTCTATTTCATGTGGCGACCAACCCCGCGCTCAGAAACGCGATCCACACCGCGGCATCGCCACAGGCCTCGTTGAGCGCCACCGCCGCTCGACGCGGGCTTTCCCGCAATACGACTCTCCTTTCGAACGCCTCTCGTTCTCTTCGTCAACAGATGGGATTGAGGTAGGCGATGATCCAAATATCTTGGAGGCACTGATGACTCGAACGATCCACACCATGGCTCTTGTTCTAACGTTGCTGTGGGCGATCCCTTGCGCTTTCGCTCAGCCACCCGAGGGCGGTTATCCGGACGAGGCCTTTCAAGCCATGGAGTGGCGTCTCATCGGCCCCTTCCGGGGTGGCCGCGTGGTGACGGTAGCGGGCATTCCCTCCGATCCTCAAACCTACTACACCGGCGCCACCGGGGGCGGCGTCTGGAAGACAACCGATGCCGGCATCACCTGGTTCAACATTTCGGACGGCTTCTTCGAGACGAGCTCCGTCGGTGCCATTGCGGTGGCAGAGTCCGACCCCAACGTCATCTATGTGGGAATGGGCGAGCACCCCGTGCGAGGGGTCATGACCTCTCATGGGGACGGCGTCTACAAGTCGACGGATGCCGGAAAAACTTGGACACATCTTGGGTTGAAAGACTCGAGAGCGATATCGAGAATCCGCATCCATCCCGCGAATCCCGATCTCCTGTACGTCGCGGTTCAGGGTGCCCCTCATGCCCCCACGAAAGAAAGAGGCATCTATCGCTCGAAAGACGGCGGGTCGACTTGGGAACAGATCCACTTCGTCACGGAGCGAGCCGGTGCCAGCGATCTGGCGATGGACATGACGAACCCTCGCATCCTCTATGCGTCCTACTGGGATCACTTGCGTTTGCCTTGGAAGGTCGAGTCCGGTGGCGAAGGAAGCGGCATCTGGAAATCCACGGACGGCGGTGACAACTGGGAAAAGCTTACGGAAGGGCTCCCGGAGCTCATGGGCAAGATTGGTATCGACGTCTCTCGAGTCAATCCCGACCGCGTCTATGCCAACATCGAAGCGGAGGAAGGCGGCCTCTTCCGCTCCGATGACGCCGGGAAGACTTGGAAGCACATCAACAAGGAACGGATCATCCAGGCTCGGTCTTGGTATTACATGGAGGTCTTTGCCGACCCTGTCGACGAAGAGACCGTTTACGTCTTGAACGCACCCGTGATGCGTTCGACCGATGGGGGCAAGTCATTTACGCAAGTCAGGGTGCCCCATGGCGATACCCATGACCTATGGATCAACCCCAACGACAATCGCATCCTGGTGAACGCCAACGACGGTGGCGCCAACGTTTCGTTCAACGCCGGCAAGAGCTGGTCGAGCTCTGACAACCAGCCGACGATCCAGTTCTACCGTGTCATCACCGACAACCGCTTTCCCTACTGGGTCTACGGCGGCCAACAAGACAACTCGTCCTTAGCCACGGCCAGCGCCGCGCGGGGTGGGATCGGCTGGAAAGATTGGCACGAGGTCTCCGGGTGCGAAAGCGCCTACCTGGCCTTCGACCCCGACGACCCCAAGGACGTCTACGGTGGGTGCTATCAGGGATTGATCGATGTGTGGAACCGAGAGTCCGGAGAGACCAAGTCGATTATGGCTTACCCGTTCCTGGGACTCGGCACTTACCCTAGAGATCAAAAGTACCGGTTCAACTGGAACGCTCCCATCATCGCCTCCCCTCACGACCCGACGACCATCTATCATGCCGGCAACGTCGTCTTCAAAACGACGGACCGGGGGCAGAGCTGGGAGCAAATCTCCCCCGACCTCACCCGGAACGAAGTTGAAAAGCACGGGCCCGGAGGAGGGCCCATCACCAACGAAGGCGCGGGCGGAGAGACCTACAACACGATTTACTACTTCGCCGAGTCCCCGCACGAGGCAGGGGTCTATTGGGTGGGGACGGACGACGGTCTCGTCCACATTTCTCGAAACGGTGGCCAAGATTGGACCAACGTCACTCCCGCGGGAATCGGCGAGGGTCTCGTCAACTCGATCGATGTTTCGCCCCACGATCCGGGCGCGGCCACCATCACCTTCTCGAAGTACAAGTTCAACGACTTCACTCCGTTCATCTTCAAGACCGACGACTACGGCCAGAGCTGGACTCCGATCGTCGAGGGTATCGCCGAGGAAGCTTGGGTGCGGGTCGTGAGGGAGGATCCCGTGCGGAAGGGACTTCTTTACGCGGGGACCGAGCTCGGCATGTACATTTCTTTCGATGACGGAGCCCACTGGAACAAGTGGCAGATCAACTTGCCCATCGTCCCCATTACCGATTTGACGATCAGGAACAACGATCTCGTTGCCGCCACTTCAGGCCGGTCGTTTTGGATCCTCGATGACCTGTCACCGGTGCAGCAAATCGCGGCGGAAACGGTGGAGGCCGACGTTCACCTCTTCCAGCCCCGCCCGACCATTCAAGTCCTCTGGGGTGGGCAGGAACCTCGCGGACCCGTGGGTAAGAATCCGCCGGACGGTGCCCAGATCTTTGTCAGTCTGAAGGCGGTTCCTGAAGAGCTGGTCACTTTGGAGATTCTCGACGAAAGCGGAGAGGTCGTTCGTACTTACGTTTCGGATCCCGATGCTTCGGACCCCGAAGAGGCAGGGAACGAAAACTCATCCAAGTTGAAGGAGCTCAAAGAAGGACTCAACAGGTTGTCTTGGGATTTCCGACGCGAGGCCTTCACCAAGATTCCCGACATCATGGTCTTCGGCAGCCTCAATGGGCGCTTCGTGCCTCCGGGGCAATACAAGGTGCGGCTCTCTGTCGGAGAAAAGGTGCTGGTGCAGGACCTGGAGCTGCTCCCCGACCCACGACGGTCCGCGTCCATGTCGGAGTATCAAGAGCAGGAGCGCTTCCTCGCGGCCGCCAGCGAGATGGCAGAAGACATCCAAACATCGGTCATTCGCATGCGCGCTGTCAAAACGCAAATCGAGTCCTTCATAGAAAACGCCAAGGACGTAGACAGCGGAGAGGACATCGAGAAGGCAGGTCAGGAGCTGGTCGAAAAGATCGAAGAGTGGGAAAGCGAGTTGATCCAACCCAAGCAAAAGACGTTCCAGGACATCATCAACTTCGAGAACCAGCTCGCCAACCAAGTCTTGGCCTTGATCGCCTCCGTCGACGGAGCCGAGCCACCGGTCACCAAAGGAGCACAAGAACGACTGAATGACCTCGAGTCCGAGTGGGCAACCCACCGCACCACTCGCGACGGGTTGCTGACCGACGTGGCAGCGTTCAACAAGCTGATTCGAGAAAGCAACATCGATGCAGTCATCGTCCCCAAAAAGTGAATGAAGCGTTCGGAATGGGGTCAGACCCCAAGCGTTCGGAAACTGTGAAGGAGTCATCATGAACCGTTCGATCATGTGGATGTGGTTTCTGGCATTGATAACAGCGACAGCTCTGGGAGCGCAGTCAGACAAAGACGACGCTACTCGAGGGCATCCCCGAAGAAGCGAAACGAGTGTACCGAGCTCAGGAAAGAAGTTGACGCCGCAATCGATTCATTGAGTCCCCGCCTCATCGAAATGAACGATTGGATGTATCACAATCCCGAGCCGGGCTTTCTCGAGTTCGAAGCCGCCAAGATGCTCATTGCCGAGTTCGAGAAGCATGATTTCATCGTCGAGCGCGGCGTTCCGGGGCTCGATGAGAGTTTCGATCGCTTGAAAATCGTTGGCGGCTTCCCTACCGACTACGACGGCCCTCCCGGGATCCCCACGGCGTTCAAAGCCAAGTTCAAGCACAAAGCCGACCATCCCTCGGTGGGTGTCGTGGTGGAGTACGACGCATTGCGTGGCGACCCGCCCTTTCACGGCTGCCAGCACAACATGCAAGCGCCGGTCGGGATCGGCGCCATGGTCGCTCTCGCGAAGATCATGAAAGAGCATGACATTCCCGGAAGCCTCTACGTCGTGGGCACCCCTGCCGAAGAAGTCGGCCCCCCGACCAAAGCGGCAATGGTCAGGACCGGCTACCTCGAGGGTATCGATTTCATGATGAGGACCCACGGCACTCCAGCCGAAACGCTTCGTTCTCCGGGTGGATTCACCCCGCGCAACATTCGGCAAATGAAATACACCTTTCACGGCAAATCCGCTCATGCCCAGCGGCCCTACGAAGGCAGAAGCGCATTGGACGCCGTTTTGCTCCTGTTTCATTCGGTCGACATGATGCGCGAGCATTCGGAGCCCCAGTTTCGATTTCACGGCATCGTGAGCGATGGAGGCGTCGCGCCGAACATCGTTCCGGAGATGGCCTCGGCAACGATTTGGGTCCGGCACCTCATCGACACGACACCGGTCGGAGCGGTGAGTCCCCGCGAAGCTCGTGAGATGATCGAGGCCAAAGTCGAAGAGCTCGACAACATGGCCAAGGGAGCCGCCATGGCCACGGGCACCACGGTTGATATCGATCACTACGGCGAGTATGTGCCGGGGATTAGTGTCGCCAGCCTCAACGACGTGGCCTTTCAGTACGCGATGGAGTACGGCGGTGTCAATCCCGGCCGAGAATCCGTGCCACGGTTCTGGGAAGAGACCGGATTTGCCACGATCGAGATCCCGGGTTGTCATCCCGGCATTGCCGTCAACGGTATCCCGGAACGCGCAGGACATTCCCAAGAAAACGCCGACCTCACCATCAGTGAAGCGGGCCACTGGGCGCTCGTGCAAACGGCCAAGGTGTCGGCCGCCGTCCACCTGCGCTTGCTCTTGGATGAGGAGCTTCGTGAAAAGGCCAAGGCCGAGCACGCCGAGTGGAAAGAAAAGTACAACCAATAAAGGAGACGCCCGATGAGTAAGCTCGGCGAAAAGCCTCGTTGATCCTACTGTTGCTGCCCCTGTTTCTTCTTCTCCCTTTGACCTCTCGTGCCGAGACTCCCCCACCGGGCCTCACCCTCGAGCAAATCAAAGCCATCATCGACACCGCGTCGGGCGACCGGGCTTGGAACCACGTGAGCCATCTGACGCTCCATCACCGGTGGTTCGTCTCCGACGGCTACTTCGATGCCGCGCAATACGTTGAGGCCAAAGCCAAGGAGATCGGACTCCAGGATGTTCGTGTCGAGCGGTTTCCTTCCGATGGAAAGCTCTTCTACTCAACGGACAAGACCCTGCCGAAGTGGACGGTCCGCTCGGCTCGCTTGAGCCTGGTCTCTCCGGTCGAGAAACACCTCGTCTCTTGGGCTGAGAACCCTATCGTGCTGGCGAGCAACAGCCGCACGGCCGACGTCGAGGCAGAGCTCGTCGATGTCGGCGAGGGTGTCAATCCTGAGGACTACGAAGGCAAAGATGTCGCTGGCAAGCTGGTCTTGGCCTCCTCCCCACAAACGAAGGGACGGATTGAGACGGTGCATCGTCTGGCGGTCTTCGAACGAGGCGCGCTGGGTGTCATCTCGTACCGCAGCTACTACCTCGACGACTTTCCAGACTTGATCACGTGGGATCACATACGAACCCACGAACACAATGGGAAAGCTTCCACGTTCGGCTTTTGCATCTCCAAGCGGATGGGCTGGGGCCTGAAGCGACTGCTCGACAAAGGCGAAAAAGTCGTGCTTCACGCCGAGGTCGATGCCGAGCTGTCTCCCGGCGAATACGGCATCGTCACGGCTCAGATTCCCGGAACGGATCTCAGTGACCAGGAGATCTGGCTCGTTGCTCACCTCGACCACTGCCGACCCTCCGCCAACGACAATGCCAGCGGAAGTGCCGGTATTCTGGAAACCGCACGAACGCTTCAACACCTCATCGCGACCGGTGCTGTCCCCCGCCCCAGGAGAACGCTTCGATTCCTTTGGGTGCCGGAGATCAACGGATCATACGCCTATGTCGCCAAGCACCTCGACGAGACGCAAAAGACGGTGGCGGTCATCAACATGGACATGGTCGGCGAGAACCAGGAAGTGTGCGGTTCGACGTTTCGTGTGACCGGCACGCCGGATTCGACGCCTTCCTTCCTGAACGACCTGTTGGCCATGGAGCTCGACTTCATGCTCGCGCACGACTACCAGCCGGGGCGCGAGCTCATTGATCCCTTCGTGGTCGTTTCGCCGCTGGGGACTCACGAAGCTTGGAAAGCCGAGGTCACGCCTTACTCCGGCGGAAGCGACCACTACGTTTTTATGGGAGGTGTCATCAACATACCCTCGACCATGCTCGGCAGTTGGCCCGACTACTTCTACCACTCGAGCGGTGACACTCCCGACAAGAGCGACCCCACCCAACTGAAGCGAGCGGTGGTGTACGGCGCCATGTTGGCTACCTCCATCGCCCAAATGGACGGTGAAGCGGGGCTGGATTTGCTCGATAGAATGTCGCGGCAATCTTTGATTCGATTGGAGCAGGCGGCCGGTCGCGCTCGGGCTCATGTCGAAAGCGGAGAGCCTTCGGAAGAGCAATTGCGGGAAGCTTTGAACATGGTCCGCTGGACCTACCGCCGTGAAGAGCAGGCTTTGGCATCCGTCTCCAGGTTGCTTCCAAATGAGCCGGCCGTTGCAGCCCGGATAGAGACGCTGACGAGCCGCCTCTCATCTCAGTTGCGCACCGACAAGGATGCTCTTAGGGCGCTCCACCGGCAGCGCGAGAGGGGCAAACCGCCGACACCGCGTCGAAGCTCACCGAACTAGAAGAGCGGGCCCAAGGCATGGTTCCCGTTCGTAGCCCGGCATTTCCGGGGCCGATATCCATGGAGTATGTAGAGGAGAAGCTCGCCGAGATGGGGCGGCGATACGACGACCCCTTCACAGCGCTCCAGCGCTACGAGCTTGGGGCCTTTGTCGACGGCAAGCTCAACATTCTCGAGATACAAGAGGCCGTCAGCGTCGAATGCGGGCCGGTTGCATTGTCTGATGTCATCGATTACATGAATGCACTGGAAAGCATCGGAATCATCTCGTATAAGGAATAGCATTCTTGAGTTCTTGAGTTCTGGCTCTTTGAATTCTAACGCGTGAGCGCGGCCCCTCAGGGCCGCCGGCCAGGAGAATCGTCCGCGTTGGGGCTGCTTCGAAGGAATCAGATGTTCCGGGAAGACCTCAAAGGACTGCCCACCGGAAAAATCGCGCCGACGGCGCGAGGGAATCTGGCCGTGAATAGCCCGAGCGAAGAGCGAGGGCGGGCGCGAGCCGAGGAGGCGAGCGACCCACTGATAAATGGAGGCTCCCATGAATCGTCGCGAGTTCATCAAACATAGCTCTCTCGCTGCCGCCGCAGCGACACTGGTTCCGGACGCCTTCGCGCAGAGTGCCGCAAGCGATCGCGTCACGGTCGGCGTGCTGGGGTCGGGTGCGCGGGCCCAGGAGCTCATGCACCTGTCACGCCAGCTACCGGGAGTCGACATCGTGGCCGTTTGTGATGCCTACCAGGGGCGGGCCGAACGGGCGCGTTCGCTGACCGGGGACAAAGCGCGGATCGTTGACGACTACCGCAAGATTCTAGATGACAAGAGCGTGGACGCGGTGTTCGTCGGCACGCCGGATCACTGGCACCGTCAGATGTCGCTGGACGCCTTGTCCGCCGGCAAGGACGTCTACATCGAGAAACCCATGACCCTCGAGATCGACGAAGGTCTCGAGATCATTTCCGCCACGAAGAGCTCGTCACGGATTTATCAAATCGGCAGCCAAGGGATGAGCTCGGCCACCCAGGAGATGGCCCGCCGCATGGTATCAGAAGGTCGGCTCGGCCAGGTCACGATGATACGGGCTTCTTACAATCGAAACACGGCCAGCGGTGCTTGGCTCTACCCCATTCCTCCCAACGCCAACGAGACCACGTGCAACTGGAAGCAGTTCCTGGGGCCGGCGCCCGACAGGCCCTTCGACCTCGAACGTTTCTTCCGCTGGCGCTGCTACTGGGACTACTCGGGCGGGATACCCACCGATCTCTTCGTTCACCTCGTGACCTCTATTCACTTCATCATGGACGCCAAGATGCCCGAAAGCGTGACGGCGTCGGGTCAGCTCTACCGCTGGAAAGACTCCCGTGAAGTCGAAGACACCGTGAACGGCATCATGGTCTATCCCGAGGGGTTTGCGGTCAACTTGAGCTCTACGTTCAACAATCAATCGTCGAGCGAATCCGGCTTCGAGATCCTGGGGACCAAGGGCAGCATTGCCTTCCGCGGCGGGAATCTCACTTTCACACCCGAAAATCTCTATGAGGACAACCGATGGGTGGTCACTTCCTGGACCGAGGAGTTGTCGAAGCAGTACTACGACGACCCGAAAACTCAAGCGCTAGAGACACCCGACACTTGGAAGCCGCAAATGAAGATGCATTCCGAGACGTACGAAGAGTGGGGAAAGAACGCGACTCTCGTCCACCTGGCCCGCTTCTTCGACTCCGTGAGGACGAGGAAGCCACCCGTCGAAGACGCTCTGATGGGACACCGCGCCGCCGCCTGTGCCCACATGGTCAACGAATCCATCAAGAGAAAACAGACCCTCTACTGGGACTTCACCAACGAAAAACTGAAATCCTAACCCCAGCCCAACAAAAGCGAACGCCGTGGGGTCAGACCCCACGCGTTCGGAAACTATGGAAAACTTAGCGATCTCGTTGACAAAGGACCATGACGATTGGGCTCAGGCCCGAACGTTGACACACGTCCGCTCCAGATAGGCGCGCGTTAGCCAACAAGCCTGTCGTAGGCTGCATGAGTTCCAATCCAAAACCAAACAAGATCGTCCTCTGTCTCTACGGCCAACGCTCGATGGCGCGCACCCACACGGACCGACCAGAAACGGCCGACCTTCTTGAAATGAAGGGATGGATGCCTGGAATCCTGTTTGAGAAGTTTGAATGCCCGGTCTGATTGGCGTTGAATCTCTGCAGATAAAGAGTGCTAGAGGGACCAAAAGGCTGGAGAAGCGAGGTGCTTCACAGGGGCTTGGTCTTCCCTGCTGCGTACTCACGGAGAGCCTCATCAGCGAGGGAATCGAGCTTTCCAGCCCGGACATCAACCTCGAGCTGGCGATCCCAGACCTTCCAGACGAACTCTAGAAACCAGTCGCGAAACTCTGCGAGTTCCTCTGGAGAAAGGCCTTGGACTTCATGCTCAATTTTCTCGACCTTGCTCATGGCTTATCCTGCAACCATTTTAGCACCGATTCCATATGCTCAACTAGCAAGAGGTCAACGGAACTTGTTGAGCAGACAGGAGCGTTGACACTCGGTGACATTTGGCCCCACGTGGCTGAAAACTGTGGAAACTCGAGTTTTCCACAGTTTTCGAACGCTGTGGGGCCTGACCCCATTCCGAACGCTAACGGCTGGGGCCCCAGGGTGTTCGCTATTGAGCCACGGGGGTGAGGACGATGTTCCGGTAGGAGACCGCGCCGTGGTCGCCCTGCAACAGGATGGGGCCGGGCTCGCTTTCATTTGAATCTAGTGCCCCGCCCGTTATCCCGGCGATCTCTTGATGATCGATGATGCGTTTTCCGTTGAGCTCCACCGTCACCCATCTGCCCAGAAGAGTGATGTCGAAGATTTGCCATTCACCAGCCGGCTTGGCAGCGTTTTCCGTCGGCGTGATGCGGCCGTACAGTCCACCCAAGTGGCGGCTGTGCGCTTCTTTGCCGTAGTCGTCTTGAACCTGAACCTCGTACCGGCCCCTGAGATATATGCCGCTGTTGCTCTCCGCGGGACAGTTGACTTCGATATGGAGCTTGAAATCACCGAACGTCGCTTCGGTCAGCAAATCGGACCCTTTGTCTTTGTTGACGAGAACACCGTCTTCGGCTGCCCACTGGTTGGTTTGAGAGGGATCTCTCGCAACCCATCCGCTCACATCCTTGCCGTTGAAGAGCTCGATGGGCTCTCCCCACTCGGGATTCTCGGTCGGCTTCAACTCAGGTGCTCGCACCGCGACCCATTCACGGCTCGGGGAGCCTTCTAGTATCACGTTGCCCTTCAACCCGTCATTGGCCAATGTGCCGCTGTAGCCCGTTTCCGCAACGCGGAACGTAAGTTGGTCCCCGGAAACCTCCACGGTGTCGATGGGAATCGCATGCCCGCCCCGAGGCTGAAAGAACCCGGCAAGCTCTCCGTTCTCCTCGGCGAGCTCGAACCAGAGCGGATAGGAATCCTCTCCCACAACGGTTACATTCCAACGGCCCAGCATCGCCTGAGTCATATCCAATGCCTCCGAAGATGGTTCCTCCACCGGCCCCGAACAGGCCAAAGCCAACAACAGAATCGATATGACGGTGTATCTTTTCATCGCTCACCCCGTGCTATATGATTCCGGGACTATAAGCAGGAGATTCGTTTACGTCAATCCTGACAGTTTTCTTGCACCGTATTGATACCTCCTACTCCAAAGGAGAACGCCAATGAGAACTTGGAATCGTCGTCAGTTCCTCCAAACCTCAGCGCTTATGGCTGCCGGGTTCGGCCTGTGGCAACGGTCAGCAGCAGGCATAGAAGAACCGCTCTTCAAGATCTCTCTCGCTGAATGGTCGCTTCATCGCGCTCTCAACAACGGGGACCTCGACCACCTGGATTTCATCACAAGCACGCGACGCGACTACGGCATCGACGCGGTCGAATATGTCAACCAGTTCTTCTTTGAGCGCGCCAAGGACAAAGACTACCTCGCGGAGATGAAGTCTCGGGCCGCCGACGAAGGTGTCCGTAGCTTGCTCATCATGTGCGATGCCGAAGGTCGGTTGGGCGACCCAGACGACAAGGCCCGCACCACCGCGGTCGAGAATCATTACAAATGGATCGAAGCCGCCAAGTTCCTGGGGTGTCATTCCATTCGCGTCAACGCTGCCAGTGAAGGGAGCTGGGACGAACAAATGAAGCTCGCCGCCGACGGGCTACGCCGGCTCGCCGAGTTCGGTGATGAGCATGAAATCAACGTCATCGTCGAAAACCACGGCGGGCTTTCGAGCAACGGGCAATGGTTGGCAGCAGTCATCAAGAAGGTCGACCACCCGCGCAGCGGCACGCTCCCGGACTTCGGTAACTTTCGGGTAAGCGACACGGAAAACTACGACAACTACAAAGGCGTCGAGGAGTTGATGCCCTTTGCGAAGGCGGTCAGCGCCAAGTCGTACGACTTCGACGAGGACGGAAACGAGTCCCGGGTCGACTACCCGCGTCTCATCAAGATCGTCCTCGACGCCGGCTACAAGGGCTACATCGGTATCGAGTATGAAGGGGATCAGTTGAGTGAGCCCGAAGGCATCCGAGCTACCAAGGCGCTACTAGAACGCCTCCAATGACATCGACATTCTGAGCGTTCGGAATGGGGTCAGACCCCAGGCGTTCGGAAATTGTGGAAAACTCCGTCAGGCCCCGAACTTGGGGTTCCATTGGCCGCGGGCCACAGCGGGGACGAAGGATTCCAGCTCAGCCGGGGGAAACGAGATGGTCTTTTCCTGCTCGGCGCTCATGTAGGCCGTCATGAGAAGCTCGGTCACGTTGACGCCGTCGCTGAAGTTTTCTCTCGGGCGCTCGCCGGCCAGGAAGCTTTGGACCATGTGACGGTTCTCTCCCGTATAACCGTATTCAAAAGGCTCGTCGCTCACGACCGGCATGAGCCCCATTTCGGCGTTCTGCTTCTCGACGAGATCTTCGCCCACGCCACCCCTGACATTCCGGCTGAAAAACACCTTCAAGCCCGAATCCAGAGTGCTGATCGACATCGAGTACTCGGGCCCCAAAAGCTCCATGCTCAGACGCAGGCCGGCACCCACGAAACACCACGAGGTCGTCGTCTCGACGATTCTTCTCTCCCCGGCAGCGTCCCGGTACTCCACCAACGATCGAGCAAAGTCCTCCGCGGGACGGTTGATGTAGTCGGTCTTCCCTCCACTCGCATCCGCCAGGATCTTGGCGTAGTGAGGATCCTGCCACTTCAAACATGAGGCATAGGCCGTCACCTTGACCGGCCTCAGAACATCACGGCTCGCTCCGGGCGGAGTGAGCATGTAACGAGCCACCTCGACCGAGTGGCACATCATGTCGTTCAACACCCCACCGCCCTGGAGCTCCCCCTCCCAGAACCACGGCGTGTGCGGCCCACTGTGCTCCTCCGACGCCCGCGCCAGATAGGGATTGCCGCTCGAAGCCGCTCCCCGAGCCCATACAATCTCTTTGCCTCTCTCCACGCCCGGAGCGAAGAGTTGATTCTCCAAGTAGCCATCCAGAATGCCGACCTTCTGGACCAGCTCGAGCATCTTCCGCGCCTCTCGAGTGTTCCGTCCGAGCGGTTTCTCACAAGCAACACCCACCAGCTCCCCTTTGCCGGATTCGATGGCTCGAACGATCTCCTCCATGATCTCGAGATGCGCGAAGTTGGGCGCACCGATCCAGATAGCGTCGATATCGGGATGGGCCACCATCTCGGTGACTGAACGAAACACCTGGGCATCCCCGGTGCCGAGCTTCTGCGAAAGCGCCGCCGCCTCTCGTGCCGACTCCTCTCGCCGACTGACGACCCCCAGCACATCCGCATTGCGCACGCCCACCCACGATTGGATATGAAACTTCGTGACGAATCCCGCCCCAACAAAACCGACGCCCAGCCGTTTCTTCAACATCCTACTCGCCTTCCTCGCAGCAACTAGATAACGCTAAACAATCTTCCTCTGAACCGGATCCCACTCGACCTTGCGACCACGAAGGTAGGACTCGGTCGCCATGTGGCAGGTGATGGCTTCCTCGAAGCCCCGGTCGATGCCGCAGCTTGGCTCTTTACCGTTCCGAATGCAATCCAACCACTCCGCCACGTGAAGATGGAGCGTGCTCACGCGCCGGCCTTCTTTGTAGGTAAACAACAGTCCGCGGCTGGCAAAGTACTCCTCCGTCGGAGACGTAATCGCATCGACGCCCTTGTATCCCGGCTGGTAGGAAAGCACGGGCAGCTCGTTATCGACGACCTCTTCTTCGAGCAAGTTCTTGAACCGGGTCGAGCCCGTGTCGACGATGACCCGTATGCCGCTTCCGACTTCCATCGCTGCATCGTGCCCCATCAGCACCTTCCCTCGCGCCCGGTCACTCGCAAGAGTGGCGCTATACATCACCGTTAGGTCCCGGTCCGGGTACTCGTAGACGACTTGCCAGACGTCCGGCACGTCGCGCCCGTCCTTGAAGAAATAAACTCCTCCCGAAGACATCGCCGATTTCGGAATCCCTAGATCGAGAATCTGGTTGATCGCGTCGTACTCGTGCGAGAGCAGATCGCCGGAAAGGCCGGTACCGTAATCGAACCAGCACCTCCACCTGAAAAACCGCTCCGCGCTGAACGGCACCTTGTTGGGCGCGGGGCCCTGAAACTGCTCCCAGTCGATGGTCTTTGGACTAGCATCAGGGTGGATGTCGTAGACCCAAGCCCCAACGGGATCGTTGCGGTTGGTCGTCGTCTCGACGAGAGTAATCTTCCCGAGAACGTTCTTCTGAACGATCTCCCGTGCCTTCTCGTGGCTCGCGAGCTGACGATTCTGGTGGCCGAGCTGAAAAACCACATCGGAGCTCTTCACCGCTTCGACCACGCGAAACGTCTCTTCTTCCGTCCGGGTCATCGCCTTCTCGCAGTAAACATGCTTGCCGGCCTGGACGGCGTCGATGATCATCTGAGCGTGCCAGTGATCGGGCGTGGCGATGAGAACGGCGTCGATGTCGGAGCTTTCGAGCATCTCGTGATAGTGGCGGAAACGTTTGGCTCCCTCGAGACCCGCCCCGCCACCGGGTCGCTGGTCGTTCATCGAAGCCGCCAGCCCCCGCTCCGCGTGAACGTCGAAAATGTCGCACACGCCCTTGAGCTCCACCTTCAAATCGTCTTGGCTCAAGAAATCCTGATGCCTCGTGTCCGGCCTGAACTGCCGGCCCCTTTGTTCCCGCGGCTTCGGCCAGTCCGGATGTGCAAAACCCGCCGCCCGGACCAACGCTTCTCCTTCCCCACCGAAACCGATGATGCCGAGACGGATCGTCTCGCCCGGCTTTCTCGACACCGGTTGGGGCGCTCCGGCCGGCTCCTTGCTCATCCCGAGCTCGTTCAGGATTTGTTGTTTCTTGTAGTCATCCCGCGATTTCTTGGAGAAGTAGCTTGCGAAGAAGGCGCCGAAAACGGGTATCGAGGCCAGCGCCGTGACCACATCCCTTCGACCGATATTAGGCTTATCGCTCTCTTTCTTTTTGGGCTCTTCACTCATGTTTCCCGAGCTCCCAGCAATCGATCCAATCCAGCCACCTTTCCCGTCGGTATGACGAACAACACCCAAAGGGCGACGGCCTCAATCAAGACCTTGTTGGCGATGAGATAGCTCCCTTCGGAGGGCATGGAATAGGTGTAGGCGGGAAAGGGTGGGTTGCACAGGTAGTACAGAACGAGAACGAGCATTCCCGAAAACGTGGCGTACCGCGTCAGGAAACCGGCAATCAATCCCAGTCCGATCAGCACCAGACCCCATGTATTGAGGAAGTCCACGGTGGCCAATCTCGTCGGGTCGGCAACGAGCCAGGTGAAGAAACCTGAAAACGCGCCCCTAGATTCCGCGAGATAACCAGCCGCCGTCCAATTCGGATTGAGGACCTTCACCATCCCCTCGTAGAGGAAATGCCAACCGATCAACATTCTCAGAACGACCAGTGCCGTCCATTGCGAGATCCTGAGGCCCGATTTCTCCATACTCACCTGCCTTAACTGCCCCTAACTGACCCCAATTTGCCCCTAGTTACTAGACGACTTCGCGCTCTTCCAGCCCCGTGACCGGAGCTGTCTCCCCTGATAGTCGACGATGAGGCACTCACACCCGGCTAGAGAATCGATGAGCCGCAATCCTTCCCGGGGCGCCATCATAAAAAGCGACGTTGCCAGCGCGTCCGCCGCGAGAGTCGTCGGCGCCATCACCGACACACTCACGCTCCACTGCGGCGATTCCCCCGTCTCCGCATCAACGAGATGGTGAAAGCGTCGCTCCTGATCGAAGAAGATCTCATAGCTCCCCGACGTAGCAATCGCGCCCTGGTTCATCAGAACCTTGTCCGGAAAGTTCTCGCGCTTCGCCGGGTCCTGGACCGCCACCGTCCAGGGAAGCTCGCCATCTCTGGTCCCACTCGTCCGAATCTCCCCGCCCGCATTAACCAAGAAGTTGTCCACACCATGAAGGGACAAGACCGCCGACATCCTGTCGACGATGTAACCCTTGGCAATGCCGTCCAGCGTGACGCCCATCCCAGCCCGTTTGAATTCGATCCGAGGCCCATCGAGCTCGACGTTCGCCGAGCCCACAAGCTCCAAAAGCTCTGAGAGTTCCCTTCGTGACGGTTGACGGCTCCGAAACAAATCCACCAGAGGCTCCACCGTCATTTCGAACGTCCCCAGAGTCACGCGATGAAAGTAAAGTGACTGAGCCACGACCTCGGAAAGTTCCGGCGGTGAGTCCTCGAGTCGCCCGATTTCATTTAGCTGCCCCAAGGCTGTCGAGGACTCGTATCGATTGAAAATGTCGATGAGTCGCTCCATTTCCTCGAACGCACGACCGATCGCATCCTGGGCTTGGGTTTCCGAGAAATGGAATGTGGAGAGACTGACGAGCGTGCCCATGGCCGGGCGTGTTTCCGACGTCTTGAATCTGTCACCGATAGCAGCCGATGTGTCCACCTCGGCTACCGAGCCGGCAGGTTTCAGCCCAAGCTCGACCAAAGCCGAAACCTGGCGGTTCAGCCGCTCGATATCTTCCGCCCCCGGTGGAGACACAAACCGTCTTGGAAACGATAGAAATCGCGCCACTTTTTCGAAGCTCCAGGACCAAGACTACTGGCCCGGAGACTAACACAATACCACCAGCCCAGAAAAGCCAAACCTTCATGTCATCAAGTTCAGGGGCTGTCCCCACCTAAAACACTGATACGAAATGAGTTCTCGTGGGGACTGTCCCCATTCATAGTTGCCATTGGATTCTATAGTATCATTAATGGTATCATGCTATTGGCATGGCTAGCGTTGGGGATATCTTGCAGCAGATGCGCCGGAATCCGAACAACGTTGGTTTCCGGGACCTTTGCAAGGTATGTGAGGCATACTTCGGCAAACCGCGGAAGCGCGGAACGAGTCACCGCATCTACAAGACACCATGGCCGGGCGATCCGCGCGTCAACATACAAAACAAGGGTGGCAAAGCCAAGACGTACCAGGTCAAGCAGGTTCTCCAAGCCATTGAACGAATCGAGGTGGAACATGGCTCTCAAAAATGACCGCTACACCTATCGCGTGACTTGGTCTGACGAGGATCAGGAGTATGTCGGATTGTGCGCGGAGTTTCCGAGCCTGAGTTGGCTCGCAACCACACCCGAGGACTCCCTCAAAGGGATCAGAAAGGTGGTCGCTGACGTGGTATCCGATATGAAGAAATCCGGCGAGCCGGTACCCGTGGCTATTGCATCACGTCGATTCAGCGGCAAGTTCATGTTACGCATACCGCCTGACGTTCATCGACAACTCGCAGTGGAAGCAGCCGAAGCAGGTGTCAGCCTCAACCGGCTGGCGAGCGCCAAGCTAAGCCAGTGACGTCCCGCAGAATAAGCAGAACCTCACATGCTAGAGAAAAGCGTCTAATTCGTTTCACTCGGCTTGATGTGGCGGATTCCGTAGGCGAAAGGCTCATCTCCCTAGATACTCGGCGCGTTCACGCTCGTTCTCAGCCACCCATTTTTCGCTTTCCGCAAAGCAGGCTTCGAGCTCGGCTTTGTGATCGTGGTAATAGACCAGCGCCGCGTAGATCTGAATCAGGTTCAGTTGCGGGTACTCTTCTCTTATCTTTTCCGGTGTGTAGCCTGTCTCGTGAAGGTTGGCGATATCCATGACGCGGATGCGCGTCCCATCGATGCACGCACGTCCACCCATGATCTTCGAGGTTTTCGTGATATGCGGGTATACTACTGTCGCCGCCGTTGCAGCCATAACACTTTTATTATAAATCATGAATCCCTTCGGACGCGCCCCTTGGCGACCCGGAACATAATTTGGTCAATTTGCAGGAAGTAATAAGGACAAGCCAAACCTTACCAGATCCGACAATTGCTAAAGCTAATCGAGCGATATCATCTTGAACTGAGGGAACAAAGGTGAGTGACTACCACATCAACATCTTCTACAGTGAAGAAGACGACGGCTATATTGCCGACATACCGGACCTGGAGTACTGTTCGGCATTCGGCGATAGTCCGGCAAAGGCGCTTGCCGAAGTCGAGCGCGCGAAGACTGCCTGGTTGGAAGCAGCACGTGAGGCCGGCAAACTAATCCCCATCCCCCGCTACCGACCCGCAATCTATCAGGCGCGTTGAAGCAACCTACTCCCGGTTGCCCTTACGAAAGAAACGACACCTCAAGATATCGGGGACTGTCCCCACCTAAAACACTGATACGAAATGAGTTCTCGTTGGGACTGTCCCCAACCACACATCTACTAGCAACAACCTCGCCTCTGGAGTTACAATAGCGTCCTTTCAGGCTGTCTCCTGAGAGCACCTCATGCAAGTTGACCTTAAGTACATCGCCATCATGTGGATTCCAGGCTATCTGGAAAAAAGGGACCTGTCCCCTTTTTTCTTGTTTCCAATAGGAGGATCGGATGACGGATAAGCCCAAGGACACGAAGAAAACCAAAGATCCCCCGTCGAAGGGTGTCAGCCGCCGGGCGTTTCTGACGACGACCGGAGCCGGAGTGGCAGCCATCGGGACGCTGGCCGGCACGAAGGCCGCAGAGTCCGAGCCCAAAGCGGAGGCGGTTTCCGGGCTCACCAAGACGACGCTCAACGTGAACGGCCGAGCCTACCGCCTACTGGTAGAACCTCGGTGGACTCTCGCGTTCGTTCTTCGCGAGCGCATTGGCCTCACCGCCACCAAGACCAGTTGCGAGCGAGGCGAATGTGGCTCTTGCACCGTTCTCATCGACGGCAAAGCACGCTACGCCTGCATGACGCTTTGTCTCGAGGTCGAGGGCCGAAGAGATCACGACCCTGGAAGGTCTCATGAAGGGTGAGGAGCTCGGCGATACACAGAAGGCCTTCGCCGAAGATGACGCGTTTCAGTGCGGCTACTGCACGCCGGGACAGATCATGGCGGCGGAAGGCCTGCTGAAAGACAACGCGAATCCTTCCCTCGATGAGATTCGCAAGGGTATGAGTGGGAATCTCTGTCGTTGCGGCGCTTACAAGAACATCTTCGCTGCCGTCAAACGCGCGTCCGGACTCAAGGGAGGAGGTGCCTAGATGATTGAAGAAGAACTGTATTACATCGAAGGTCCCGTACCCTCGACCCCCGAATCCGCTGATGAACCGAAGCCATGGGAGAACACCAAGGTCGTCGGTGAGCCTCTGACCCGCGTTGACGCTTACGAAAGAGTGAGCGGGACGGCGGTCTACCCTTCCGACGTCGTCCTCCCCGGCATGCTCTACGCCGCCATGTTGACCTGCCCGCACGCTCACGCCAAGGTCAATCGGGTCGACACTGCCAAGGCGGAGAAGATGCCCGGCGTTCACGCGATCATCACGGACAAGACTCCAGGTGCCCAAATCCCCTGGAACATGACCCGGGAAGGCCCAACGAGTCGACTCTTCAATCCTCATTGCCGCTACCACGGTGAAGCCGTGGCCGCGGTCGCTGCCGAAACGCCGTTTCAAGCCTGGGACGCGGTTCGTGCCATCGAGGTCGACTACGAAGTCCTTCCGAACGTCGTCGATGAAGAAGCGGCCATGAAACCCGGAGCGCCGGCCCTGAAAGATGGCGGCAACAGCATGGGCGACCCCGCCGTTTACGAACGGGGAGACATTGCCCAGGGATTCAAGGAAGCCGACGCCGTGGTGGATGAAACCTACTTCACTCACTGCCAGATCCACACGCCACTCGAGCCTCATGGTTGCGTGGCCCGGTGGGATCGCGACCGGCTCACGGTCTGGGAATCGACTCAGGGCGTCTACAACAATCATACGGGCTTGGCCCAAGCCTTCGACCTACCTCTTAGTAACGTCAGGGTTATCGGCCACTACATGGGAGGTGGTTTCGGCAGCAAGCTAGCCATCGGGAAATACACCCTCACCGCCGCCTTGCTGGCGAGACAAACCGCACGGCCCGTCAAACACTTCCTGACACGCGAAGAGACTTTTCAGTCGATGGGCAATCGGCCGGCTGACAAAATGCGCGTCAAGGTGGGTGCGAAAAAAGACGGAACGCTCACGGCCATCGAGTTCGAAGCCCTGGGTTCCGGAGGAGCCTACCCGTCGAGCGGCACCGGCAGTACCGACTACCAGGTCCGCGATCTCTACTTGTGTCCGAATGTCCGAACTTCGCGCCAGGACGTGCTCATCAACGCCGGTGAGCAACGCCCCATGCGGGCCCCCGGACATCCGCAGGGCAACTGGGCTCTCGAACAGGCGCTCGATGATCTCGCCGTAAAGCTCAAGATGGACCCCGTGGACCTGCGGCTCAAAAACCTGACCGCAGTGAGCCAAGCACGCGACAACATTCCCTACACGAGCACGGGCTTCAAGGAATGTCTCGAAGAAGGCGCGAGGGCCTTTGGCTGGGCCGAAGCTCGCAACAAAAAGCCCGGCAACGGTCCCATCGTTCGTGGTGTGGGAATGGCCGGCTGCACTTGGGCCGCCGGAGGAGGTGGTCCCCCATCGACGGCCATCGTCAGGTATCTTTGCCGATGGAAGTGTCAACTTGAACATGGGCGCCAGCGATATCGGGTGCGGACCAAAACGGTCATGGCTCATGATCGTATCGGAAGAGCTAGGTGTAGCCTTGCCGAGAGTATCCAAGTCGAGCATGCTGACACCGCTACGACCCAGTTCGCCACCGCCAGTGGCGGGAGCAAGACCATTCCTACCGAGTCGCCGGCCGTAAGGGCCGCAGCCATCGACTGTCGCAACCAGATCATGCAGATGGCCGCCAGACAGACTGGAAGTCGACGCTTCGGATCTCCGCATGCGAAAGAGACGAGATTGTCTCGAGCTCGACTCCGGAACGGAAGGTCAAAGTCGGCGAAATGCCGGAGTTCCGGCGAACGCGCGTCGTGGTCGGCGTCGGCTATCGCGGACCGAATCCCGAGGGCAAAGCCGTCCAGCCCTTTGCGGCTCAGTTCTGCGAAGTCGAAGTCAACAAGCGGACCGGTGAGGTCACGGTCCTCCGGTTCTGGGGGCGCATGACAGCGGCCGTGTCATGAACCGCAAGACCTACGACAACCAGGTCTACGGCGGCATCGTCATGGGCATCGGCTACGGGATGATCGAGCGGCGCGTGCTGGATCACGGGCAAACCGGGAAGATGGTCAACGCAACTGGCACGACTACAAGATTCCCACCGCCATGGACGTCCCGGACGACATCACCTCACTCCCCATCGATCCCAACGATACCGAGTGCAACACCACCGGAGCAAAGGGACTCGGCGAGCCGGTCACCATTCCCACGGCGTCCGCCATCGCCAACGCGGTCTACCATGCTACCGGCGTTCGAATGACCGAGAACGTCCTCAATCCGACCACACTTGCCCTGATGCTGTCGGCAGCAAGAAGGCTAGAGGAGGGAGACATGCTACCGAACTTTGCTTATATCCGTCCGGGATCGGTCAAGGAGGCGCTCGACCACTCTCCTCGTCCGGAGCCCGGATCTTTGCGGGAGGAACCGACCTCCTCGGTTGCCTGCGTGACGAGGTTTTCGATGCCGAGAGTGTCGTGAGCCTTAGCGGCATCAAGGATCTCGACGGAATCAGTGAAACGCGGATGGGGGCCTTCGCATCGGTGCCCTGACGACCATCACCGAGGTCGCGGAAAACGAGATGATCCGTCAGCGCTACGCCGGCTTGGCCCAGGCCGCCGAGTCCGTCGCCAGCCCACAGCTCAGGAATCAGGGCAACTCGGGAGGCAATCTCTGCCAACGGCCCCGCTGTTGGTACTTCCGAGGTGACTTCCCCTGCGCCAAAAAGGGCGGTGCCCAGTGCTTCGCCGTCAATGGCGACAACCGCTACCACTGCATCTTTGGAGGAAGCGTTTGCGTCATCGTCCACCCTTCGGACACGGCTCCGGCGCTCATCTCCCTCGGTGCCCAGGTAAAGATTGACGGTCCCGGGGGTGAGCGAACGATTCCGCTCGAGTCCTTCTACATTCTCCCTGAAGACGATCACGAGAGGGAGACGGTCCTCGAGCCGGAGAGATCGTCACCGAAGTTATCCTGCCCCCGCTCGAAGGCTGGAAGAAGCTCTTACCGGAAGGCCCGAGAGCGAGGGACCTGGGACTTCGCACTCGCCAGCGTCGCCCTCGCCATCCGTGAGGAGGGTGGCGTGCGCCCGCGAAGCTCGCGTCGTCTTTGGCGGCGTAGCTCCCAAACCCTGGCGATCGGAGCCCGTCGAGAAGGAAATCACCGGCAAGAGAATCGACGAGGAAGAGCCCGACGGGCCGCCGAAGCCGCCGTCAAGGAGGCCGAGCCCCTCGACTACAACGAGTACAAGATCCCCTTACTCCAAGGACTCGTCGAGGAAAGCCTACTCGCGATCTAGACCGCCGTCTCCCAACAAGGCCCCCTCCCCACCCGGGGGCGGGGCCTTCGGGGGTCACGCCCACCCGCAGTTTCCACATAATTCCGAACCTTGGCGTCATGGGGTCAGACCCCATCGAACGGGAAAATGTTGGAAACTCCGTCCGCTCGCATAAGCTTCACCGAGTCGGTCCCCAACACTACTACAATTCCGAGTTGCTAAAATGACTAGATGTGACTATATTATAGTCATGACACGGGTTAAGATTGCTGAGCTCAAGGCCAAGCTGAGTGAGTA